>NZ_AP029251.1:355000-3806097 GCF_055391795.1 Leeuwenhoekiella obamensis
ATATTTTGGGTAGTTTGGGGTATAGCTATCTTAGGAACTATACTTAAAATCTTTTTCACGGGAAGATTTGAGGCGCTATCACTTATTCTTTATCTGGTGATGGGATGGCTCATCGTTTTTAATATCGATGAAGTGGTTGAGAATACAACTTCTCTCGGATTAAATTTAATGATGCTAGGCGGTGCTTTTTATACTCTAGGCATAATCTTTTACGCGATCAAGAAAATACCATACAATCATTTTGTCTGGCACTTGTTTGTGTTAGGTGGAAGTATTTCGCACTTCTTGTTTATTTTTTTAGATATAATCTAAGCCGCAATAAAATCTTTGTATTCTACCCAGAAGGCTTCAAACTTGCTCATATTCTCATTAAGAAACTCAAACATCTGTGGCCAGTCTGTTTTGCGATATATGTTTACATTTTCTAGAATCACATAAATACGGCTTATGATCTTCCCGCTTTCTCTAATGTAATCTGCTTCAAAATTGATTTCTTCGCTTACCTCAGATTTCATTAAGGTTTTGAGACTTTCAAACTTCTCGTAGTAGTATTGTCTAAAAAGCTCATCGGTAGTTTCAATATCATACGATACCATCGCGCGCTTGTTGTCTGCAGTAAATTTTAAATTGATCTCTTTAACGCCGGTGTTGTATAAGAGCCATTTTCGCGTAAAGCGTTTATCAAAAAATATCCAGAATTGCTGGCGAATTTCTTTTGCTTCTTCTCTGCTAAACATTACAATAAATATGCGATGAAAATGCCCAGGATGATGATTATAAACTTCTGTGCATTGAACTGATGATTTTTTGAGGACTCAAATAAAATCGTGGTTGAAACGTGTAATAAAATACCAACTACTAATGCATTGATTCCTGTTTTGACTGTCGTCGAAAAGATGTCTTGTTGCCCCAATAACGAGCCTAGCGGCGTCATAAGTGCGAAGATCAAGAGAAAGGTGAAAACTTTTATTCTTGAAATATTTGAGATCAACAAGAATGTGCTGATGATCACTGCAACCGGGATTTTATGAATGACTACGCCATAGAGAAGATCTTGATTTCCGCTTAGGGGAAAACCCTCAAAAGCTGAGTGAATACAGAGGCTCACAAACAATGCCCAAGGCATTTGCGTAGAATTCTCATCTAGATGTAAATGCCCGTGCTCTGCACCGCGAGATAAGAACTCGAGCAAGATCTGTAGCAAAATTCCTAGCATGATGAAAATGCCTATTTTCTCAAATTCAGCATTATAAATCTCAGGTAAAAATTCTAAAACAGTAACTGAAAGCAAAAAAGCACCGCTAAAGGCAAGCAATAACTTTACGCCATTTGCAACTTGAGGTTTAAAAATATATGCAACTCCTAAGCCTAAAAAAACAGCCAGAATGGGAAGTATAAAAAGTAAAATCTGGTTCATTAAGATCTCTTGATTCTAGCCGTCAAAATTAGCGTATTTTTGCCACCTAACTTTTGATGATGGAAGCGAACTTTAGTATGCTGGCAAAAACGCTGGCTGGTTTAGAAGAAATTTTGGCGCAAGAACTTAGGTTACTTGGTGCGAGTAATGTGAAAACAGGCGTGCGCAGTGTGCGTTTTGAAGGAGACACAGGTTTTATGTACAAAGCAAACCTTTGTTGCCGCACAGCCATTAAAATTCTTAAGCCCATAAAGACGGTTACTGTAAACAATGAGGAAGATCTTTATAACGCAGTAAAAAGCATCAGCTGGGATCAATACTTAAAGTCTAACGAGACTTTTGCGATTCACGCTACGACATCAGGAGATAAATTTACGCACAGTAAATATGCTGCGCTTAAAGCTAAAGACGCCGTTGCAGATCAATTTAGAGAGAAATTTGGCTCAAGGCCAAATGTAGACTTAAAATTTCCAGACCTCGAGATCGATGTACACATTAGGCATAATCGTTGCACCATTTCATTAGATAGTTCAGGTGCTTCTTTGCATCACCGCGGTTACCGTACAAGTACGAATATTGCACCTATAAATGAAGTGCTTGCTGCCGGAGTTTTGATGTTAAGCGGTTGGAAGGGTCACACAGATTTTCTAGATCCTATGTGCGGTAGTGGTACGTTGCTTATCGAAGCGGCGATGATCGCTTGCAACATTCCGCCTAACTTGAATAGAAAGCAATTTGCCTTTGAGCGATGGAGCGATTGGGATGAGAATTTATATGATACTATTGAGAGCGCAGCGCTTAACAAGATCAAAGAATTTCATTTTAAGATCAAAGGTTATGACAAAGCCTCTTCTGCGGTTTACAAGACTAATGAGAATATCAAAAATGCCAAGCTTGACGAATTTATAACAGTTGAGCAAAAGGATTTCTTCAGGTCTGAGAAAGAAACAGAGCGTCACTTGCAGATGGTTTTTAATCCGCCTTACGGCGAAAGGCTATCAATTGATGTTGAGGATTTCTACGGAAGAATAGGAGATACACTTAAAAAAGGCTATCCAGATACTGAAGCTTGGTTTATCACCTCTAACCTTGAGGGAATAAAACATGTGGGTTTACGCACTTCAAGAAAGATCAAATTGTATAACGCAAAACTAGACTCTCGTCTTGTGCGTTATGATATTTATGAAGGCAGTAAGAAAGGTAAGAAAAGAAGTTAGATCACCTTTTTGATCACACGCAGTTTATGAGTGTGCATTCTGCGTTCTGCATTGTAAATACCAGAATGATCTAGGCGATCAATTCTCACTTCACCATGCGCATGAATGATGTAATTATCCTGCATGATCAATCCTACGTGGGTAATATCGCCCTCTGAGTTGTCAAAAAATGCAAGATCGCCAGGTTCACTCTCTTCTATAAAACTTAGTGCTTCTCCTTGTGTGGCTTGTTGTGAAGCATCGCGCAGAAGTTTATGACCGTTAAGTCTATAAACCATTTGAGTAAAACCGCTACAGTCAATCCCAAACGGAGTTCTTCCGCCCCATAGATATGGACTTTTAAGATAGAGCAAAGCAGTATTTATAAATTCTGATTTGTCTTTGGGTGTACCCAAAATGTTTCCTTCAAAATGGTCCTCTAGAATTTCTTGATGCGATACACAAGAACCCATCGGGATGCTCATAATATTGTCGTCGCTGCAAGTAACCATTTGAAGCAAGTCTCCGGCAAGCTGAGGACTTTTGGCGAAAGCCATATTATATTGCTCCTCGCTGATTTCTACAAATTGCTTATTGTCAACCCAGCCCTCATATTTGTCATGAGAAAGGCGTATGCGTGACCATTTTGCCCGTCTTTCGGGGATTTTAAAGATCTCGCCGTATAAAACCTGATTAACCATCTCGCCCTTATCGCTAGGCTCCTGGCGCATTGGGACGATGCTTAGTTGACAAATGCCGTACTTCATTAGCTTATCGCGAAATTACCATTGAAGAAGCGCCACCGCCACCGTTGCAAATTGCAGCAGCGCCTAGTTTTGCGTCGTTTTGTTTAAGTACGTTGATAAGCGTGATAAGAATGCGCACACCGCTACATCCCAGCGGATGACCCAGTGAAACTGCGCCGCCATTTACATTTACCTTGTCGTCAGACAATCCTAAGATTTTCATGTTTGCAAGGCCCACAACAGAAAAAGCTTCGTTGAATTCAAAGAAGTCTACATCATTGATGTCTACTTTGGCTTTCGCCAAAGCCTTTGGCAACGCTTTAGCTGGAGCAGTTGTAAACCATTTTGGCTCTTGAGCAGCATCAGCATAGCTTAAAATTGTGCAAAGTGGTTCAAGACCTAACTCTTCGGCTTTTTGTTTGCTCATAACGATCACAGCACCTGCGCCGTCGTTTATAGTAGAAGCATTTGCAGCAGTTACCGTTCCGGTTTTTGAGAATGCCGGGCGCAAACTTGCTACTTTTTCAGTTCTTATGTTTTTGTATTCTTCATCCTCGTTGATGATCACAGGTTCTCCTCGACGCTGCGGAACTTCAACAGGTACAACTTCATCATTAAATTTTCCTGCTTCCCAGGCTGCGGCAGAACGTGCATAACTTTGCAAAGCAAAAGCATCTTGCTCTTCACGACTGAAAGAATATTCTTCCGCGCAAGCGTCAGCACAAACACCCATAGCATTACCGTCATAGGCATCTACAAGACCATCTCGCTGCATACCATCAACAAGTGTTTCTGGACCAAATTTCTTCCCATTTCTAAAATGCACATAATGAGGAATTTGGCTCATGTTTTCCATACCGCCGGCAACAACGATCTCTGCATCTCCTAAAGCCACCGCTTGTGCAGCCATCATAACAGATTTGAGACCAGAAGAACAAACCTTATTAACCGTTGTACACGGTACGCTATCTGGAATACCAGCTCCCAAAGCAGCTTGTCTTGCTGGCGCCTGACCAACACCTGCCTGCACTACGTTACCCATGTAGACTTCTTGAACTAATGATGGATCAAGATTGATTTTTTCTAGGGCGCCTTTAATCGCTACACTCCCTAAGGCTGTGGCAGATACTGTTGAAAGACTCCCCATAAAACTTCCTATGGGCGTGCGTGCGGCTGATACAATAACGACTTCGTTGCTCATAACTTTAATAAAATGTTGAGTGCGAATTTAATCAAATTAAACCGAAAAGGCTCATCAAACAGCAGTAGTGGTTTGCTACTTTGGCACTATTTTTTTAGTACTTTTACGCTGTAACTGCGGTATGAAAGACCTTCTAAATACATTTTATAAAAATCAAGGATTGCTTTACAAAGTGTTGCTTTGTATTGCGAGCACGATTTTGATCGTTTATCTTTTTCCTAAGAGTGGGAAGTTTCAGTTTGATTTTCAGCAGAACAAGCCTTGGCAATATGATAATCTTTATGCTCCGGTAGATTTTTCTATTTTAAAAAGTGAGGAGCAATTAGAAGAAGAGCGCGCTGTGGTGCGCAACAATATCATTCCTTATTTCACATATGATTCTGAAGTTGCAGAGCAGGTCATGGCAGATTATAACGATCAGTTCTCACTTGTTTTTACAGATAGTATGTATGCCGGCAGGAAGAAAGCCCTGCAGGAATTTGGTCAAAAAACATTAGAAGCCATTTACAAATATGGTGTTACTAGTGATAACAGTAATTTTGAGCCAGATTCTCCTATTTATCTGCGTCGCGGTAATGAGATAGAAGAGACGATATTTGAGAATTTAAAAACAACAGAAGAAGTTGTAGGTGTAATTAATCGCAAGATCAGCAACAGTAATTTTACTGAGGCTTCTAATAGATTTAAAGAACTTTTCTTTGACGTTATTCAGCCTAATGTTGTTTTTGACGATCGACTTACAGATAAAGAACTTGATGCCGAATTAGCAAAAATCTCTCCTACACGAGGGATCATTTCGCGCGGAAGCCGTATTGTAGCAAAAGGTGAGATCGTAGAAGAGCGAACCTATCAAATACTTAATTCGCTTAAAGCGGAATATGAATCGCAATCCTGGACGGACAGTCAATATAATTGGGTCGTTCTGGGTTATGTGCTTCTAGTTTCTGTAGCGTTGTCTATGTTGTTATTCTTCATAAGAACATATAGAGAAGAAGTTTTTGAAAACAACACAAAGATCACTTTCATATTCTTCAACATCATTCTTATGGTGTTGCTTACTACCGTGGTGGTAAAATATGATTCTAAGTATGTTTATGTTGTTCCGCTGTGTATTTTACCGCTTGTTATCAAGGCGTTTTTTGATGCGAGATTAGGTCTTTTCACGCATGTGATAACCATATTACTTTTAGGATTTATAGTTCCTAACACGTCTGAATATATGTTCTTGCAGGTTATTGCGGGTATTGTAACGATTCTTACAGGAAGCGAACTTTACAAGCGAGCGAATCTATTTATCTCTGTGGGGCAGATCACCTTTATCTATATTCTGGCCTATTTTGCGTTTCACATAATTCACGAAGGCACGATCAATAATCTTGAGTGGGATACGTTTGGGATTTTCTTCCTCGGTGGTTTAGCGACACTTTTTGTACAGCCGTTGATCTATGCTTATGAGAAAATCTTTGGTCTTGTGAGTGATCTTTCTTTACTTGAGCTAAGCGACACAAATTCTAAACTTCTTAAGGATCTAGCGAATAAAGCTCCGGGAACATTTCACCATAGTCTTAACGTAGCAAATTTGGCGGAAGCCGCAGCAAACGAAATTGGCGCAAACTCAATGCTTGTGCGTGTGGGAGCGCTGTATCACGACATCGGTAAAATGCTGAATCCTACAGATTTTACTGAGAATCAAATGACGGGGATCAATACGCACGAAGACCTTTCGCCTAAAGAAAGCGCGCGAATTATTATTGATCACGTGATCAACGGTATTGAGATCGCTCGTAAAAACAATCTGCCAGATCGTGTGATCGATTTTATAAGAACACATCACGGAACGAGTAAGGTGTATTTCTTCTTTAAGAAAGCCCAAGAGCAAGACGAAGATGTGAGTATTAAAGACTTTCAATATCCGGGGCCGCTACCATTTAGTAAAGAAACAGCGATTCTCATGATGTCAGACAGTGTGGAGGCTGCCAGCAAAAGTTTAAAGAACCCAACCTCGGTTTTGATAGACAGTTTTGTAGAAAAGATCATTAATAAGCAAATGGACGAAGGTCAATTTCTCAATGCAAACATTACGTTTAAAGAAATACAGACCATCAAGAAAGTGCTTAAATCTAAGCTTAACAATATCTATCACTTAAGAATAGAATATCCAGAATAATTCTTTCGCTTTCGCGGAAAGTTTAAAAACCTACCGCCGTATCATCACCGCGATGATCTGCGCCGCCTTCTAATTTTCCGTCTTCGGTAACCATGATACCGTCAACTTTTCCAAGAATTACGCTATTCTCCTGAACGGTTTGATATCCTTTCGCCGTAAGGCTATCTAGCAATTCTTTACTGAAAGATTGGGGTTCAAAAACCACATTGTCTGGCAACCACTGATGATGAAATCTAGGTGCGTCAACAGCTTCTTGCATTGTCATATCAAACTCATGCACATTGAGAATCGTCTGTAAAACCGACGTGATGATCGTAGAACCGCCCGGAGTGCCAACGCTCATCCATAACTTGCCATCTTTCTCAACGATAGTGGGAGTCATGCTACTCAGCATGCGTTTTTCTGGTTCAACCGCGTTTGCTTCTGCGCCTACAAGACCAAACATATTAGGACTACCGGGTTTTACGCTAAAATCATCCATCTCATTGTTTAGGAAAAATCCCAATTCATCAGCATAAAGTTTTGAACCGTAAGCGCCATTTAAAGTAGTCGTAACTGCGATGGCATTACCAAATTGATCAATAATGCTGTAATGCGTAGTTTCCATACTTTCATAACCCGGGATGCTGCCGTGCTCAATGCTTACTGATGGTGTAGCTTTTTCTAAAGAAAAACTCTCCATTCTTTCTTTAGCATATGCAGCGCTGGTGAGTTTGTCTACTGGGATATCATTAAAGTCTGGGTCGCCCAGATAAAAACTGCGATCAGCATACGCACGGCGCTCAGCTTCTGTGATGATCTGTATAGTTTCAGCGGTGTTGTGACCGTATTCATGTAAATCATAAGGCTCGACCATTTTTAAGATTTGCGCCAAGCAAACTCCGCCGCTAGATGGTGGCGGCATGCCAATGATCTTTAAACCTTTGTATTGAGATACGATTGGCTTTCGCCAAATAGCCTCATACCTGCCCAAGTCTTCCATAGTCATGAGGCCGCCGTGTGCTTGCATAAATGCAACAAGTTTTTGCCCGGTTTCACCTTCATAAAATTCAGATTTACCATTTTTTGCAATACGCTCTAGAGTTTCGGCTAGTTCTGGATTCTTAAAAGTATACCCAACGCTTTTCGCCGTAAGGCTATCGTTTGGCATAAATCCTTCAGAGAAAATAGTGGTTTTGCCGTTTACTTTTTCAAAGGTTTCAGCATAGTTTTTAAATCTGTTAAGCTGATTTTCGGTGATTGGGAACCCTTTTCGCGCAAGCGCAATTACAGGTTCTAGAATTTCTTCCATAGGAAGAGATCCTAATTTTTCATGAATCGCAAACATGCCAGCGATACTTCCTGGGATCCCAACGGCGAGACCGCCTTCGCGACTCAAGGAATCAATAGGATTGCCAGCTTCGTCCAGATACATATCTCGAGTTGCGGCAAGCGGAGCTTTCTCACGATAATCTAGCGCGCCGATCTCGCCATCTGCTTTACGGTAAACCATAAATCCGCCGCCGCCAATACTACCAGCAAACGGAAATGTAAGATTCAACGCCATGTCTGTCGCAATAAGTGCGTCAAAAGCGTTACCGCCTTTTTTCATGATCTCACTACCGATTTTTGAAGCTTCCTCACGTGCCGAAACGACCATCGCTTTATCAGCAATGAGGCCGTGATGCTTTTCTACTGGTTGTTCTTTTTTACAAGAAGTAAGTAGAAAAAATGAAATTGAAAAGGCGAAAAGTAAAGGTTTATGCATCGGGTTGATCTTTAATATCAATGTTTAATTCCTCAAGTTTATCTGCCGAAAATTGAATAAGTTCGGCAAAATATGTGGTGAATTCTTCTTCAAATTCTGTGTAAAATTCTTTCAGGTCTTCAATGGCGCGATCCATGCCGCTTCTGTTTTTTGTACGTCTGTTCATATTGTACAAAACAGTGGCGATCCCGTCAATCTCGGCATAGCTTAGTAGCCAGTTATCTTCTATCATAAAAGGAACCATGCGTTGGATCTTTGGCGTAAGCCTATCCCAATTTTCATGTAGCATTTTGTAAAATTCATCTACATAAGTTGCCAGTGGCTTGCTGTGATAATGCGACCAGTTTTTTGCCAAGAAATGATCGTAAAGAATATCTACGATCACACCGCTGTAATGGCCGTATTTTTTGTGGAGCCGTTTTGTGCTTTGGCGCACGATGGGATGCGCATCTGTAAATGTATCGATCTCGCGGTGCAATAAAATTCCGCGGCGTATGGCCGGCGCAAAATCCATATAACTTGAGCCTTTAATGCCATCTGCCATAAAGTTGCCAAGTGTTACTAGCGGATCTTTGCCAGAAAGATAAATATGAGCTAAAAAATTCACGACGTCAATTTACAAATTAAGGCGATAGCGGTGGCGGTGCTAAATGGTATATTTGCAAGAGAAGATTTGGCTTTAAGCCAAAAACCAAAAATTTGAATTGTTATGACACTTATAAAATCAATTTCGGGGATTAGAGGAACGATTGGCGGAAGCACTGGAGATAATCTCACGCCCATAGATGCGGTGAAATTTGCTGCAGCTTATGGAACATATATAAAAAGACAACGCAACAAAGAAGATTATCGTGTAGTTGTGGGGCGAGATGCGCGCTTAAGCGGAAAAATGATCCAAGAATTGGTGATGAATACGCTAGTAGGATTAGGCATTCACGTGATCGATCTTGATCTTTCTACCACGCCTACCGTAGAAGTTGCAGTGCCTATGGAGCATGCAGACGGCGGAATAATCTTGACAGCTTCGCACAATCCTAAACAATGGAACGCGCTAAAATTGCTTAACGCAAAAGGTGAATTTCTAGATGCAGAAGCAGGTAAAGAAATATTAGCATTAGCAGAGTCTGACGATTATAACTTTGCAGAAGTGGACGATCTGGGCAAGATCACTAGCAATGATGCATATTTTGATATCCATATAGAAGAAATTTTAGCGCTAGATCTTGTAGATGCTGATGCGATCAAAAAAGCAAGCTTTAAGGTTGTTGTAGATGCAGTTAATAGTACTGGCGGTATTGCCGTGCCGATGCTCTTAGATCAGTTAGGTGTTCACACCGTGAAGTTATATTGTGATCCTACAGGGCATTTTCCGCATAATCCAGAGCCACTTAAAGAACACCTTGGCGATCTGTGCAAAACCGTTGTGGATGAAAATGCAGACCTTGGTATCACTGTTGATCCTGATGTAGACCGCCTTGCTTTTGTGGATGAAAAAGGGCAGATGTTTGGTGAAGAATACACCATCGTTGCGTGTGCAGATTATGTTTTGAGTGAACAAAAGGGAAACACGGTTTCTAACCTTTCTTCTTCGCGCGCCTTGAGAGATATTACTTTAAAACACGGTAGAGAATATTTTGCAGCAGCAGTGGGTGAAGTGAACGTTACCACAAAAATGAAAGAAGTAAATGCAATTATAGGTGGAGAAGGTAATGGCGGAGTGATCTTGCCAGAGTTACATTACGGTCGGGATGCTTTGCTGGGTATCGCTTTATTTTTAACACATCTGGCAAAAAAGAAGATCAGCGTTAGCGCGCTTAAAGCAGAATATCCTGCTTACTTTATGAGTAAGAAAAAGATAGAGCTTACACCAGAAATTGATGTAGATAAGATTCTTTTGGCTGTAGCCAAAAAATATGAGAACGAAGAGCTAAGCACTTTAGATGGTGTGAAGATCGATTTTGAAAATCACTGGGTGCATCTTCGTAAATCAAATACGGAACCTATAATAAGAATTTATACCGAAGCAGGATCTCAAGAAAATGCAGATACTGTGGCAGACGATATGATCGCAGAGATCAAGAAAATTATAGCTTAATTTTCTTTAACGTGTTTAAAGCGTTTATGCGTCCATAGATAATATTCTGGAGCTTGCTTTATTTGTTTTTCTAGCTCCTTCATAAATATATCTGTGATCTCAAAATCAGGAAAATCATTAGGATTCTCCGCAAGAACTTTAAAAGAGGCTTCATAATGGCCTCTTTTTAATTTTTGCACATTTACATGAACTACGGGCATGTTAGTAGATTTTGCTAATCGTTCAACGCCAGTAAATGTGGGTACTTGCATCCCAAAGAATTCGCTGTAATGATGAGAGCTACTTCTGCGGGGAGATTGGTCTGCAATAAAAGCATAGGTAGTCATTAAGCCTTCTTGTTGCTGTTTTCTCACAGTAAAAATGGCTTCTTTATTCTGTATAAGTTTAGAGTTGAATCTTCCGCGAATGTCTCTTACAAGTTTGTCAAAATATGGATTTTTGATCTTCTTGTAAATTCCGTAGCCGGTTGTGTCAAAATAAAACTGTAAAGCAGAAAGCCATTCATAACTAGCATAATGCCCCATCATCATTAAGAAGCTCTGGTTTTTTTCTTGAAATTCATTTATTAAAGTAAGGTCTTTAAAAACAAAGCGTTTTTTCAGTTCTTCTTCAGAGATGGTCATTGACTTTAGCATCTCAAGAAACATGTCACACATGTGGCTGTAGAATTTCTTTTCGATGCGTTTTTTTTCTTTTGGCGAAAGCCCAGGAAAAGCCATCTCAAGATTATATCTCACCACCTTTTTGCGATACCCAATTACGCGGTAAACTAAGAAACAGATAAAGTCTGAAAATTTATAAAATACAGGAAAGGGTAGGAGTGAAACCAACCTTAAAAATGGATAGGTAAGCCAGAATATTAGCCACTGCATCAGCCGTCAATTTTGGCCAAATATAGGTATATTTGAGGCTAAACTTTATGCTTTCTATGGGAGATTTAGATCTGGTGACTATTGTGGTGATCGCGGCAAATGTGCTCGTGTCTATCAAAGGTTTTAATGATTATTCTTTTTTTGAGCGATATAAGTTCAATATCGGTGGTATACGCAGAGGTGAGCAGATCCGGGTTTTTACTTCTGGTTTCTTGCATGTGAGCGTGCCACATTTATTGTTTAACATGTTAACGCTATACTTTTTTGCATACGTGGTTATTGCATATCTAGGAAGCGTGAATTTTTTAATTATCTATCTGGGAAGTCTTGTTCTGGGTAATTTGCTTTCGTTTTACTTTCATAAAGATGAATATCATTATTCTGCTGTGGGAGCGAGTGGCGCGGTGTCTGGGATTTTATATTCGGCGATCTTGTTGCACCCAGATATGAGTTTGTATATGTTTTTTATTCCTGTTCCTATTCCTGCTTATATTTTTGGGATAGGCTATTTGCTATATTCTATTTATGGTATGCGTAGCCGCAATGATAATATAGGTCATGATGCACATTTTGGCGGTGCGATAGGTGGTTATGTGATCACACTTCTTATGGTTCCGGCTTTATTGTTTAGTAGTACATTGATGGTTATTTTACTCGCAATCCCCATTATTGTGCTCTTTATTCTTCACAAAACGGGTAAGATCTAAGTTTTTTTGGCTTAAAGCCAAAATCCTAAAATTCTATTAAATGCATCCAGATGAAAATTCTGGTATGTGTTTTGTCTTATTATTGGTACAACAAAAAAAAGCTATTATGAAAAAACTTGTTTTACCAATTTTAATGCTTGTTATGACTTCAGCGATCGCGCAACAAAAACCTTCTGTAAATGTAAACGGAGTGGGTGAAGTTGTTGTAGTGCCAGATGAAGTTACCGTAACACTAAGCGTAGAAAACGAAGCCAAAACCGCAGAAGCTGCAAAAAAAGAAAATGATGCAGTTGTGGATGATGTGCTAGATCTTACTAAGAAACTAGGCATAAAGCAGAATGATGTACAAAGTCAATATGTGCGTTTGTACAAGTCTGTAGATTATAAAACTA
Source organism: Leeuwenhoekiella obamensis (assembly GCF_055391795.1). NCBI lineage: Bacteria > Pseudomonadati > Bacteroidota > Flavobacteriia > Flavobacteriales > Flavobacteriaceae > Leeuwenhoekiella > Leeuwenhoekiella obamensis. The sequence continues at coordinate 367,541 of NZ_AP029251.1, forward strand.
AAGTTGCGACGTATAGAGCGACGCAAACCATTGCTGTAAAATTAAGAGACTTAAAAAAGTATGATGCTGTGATGTCTCAGCTTTTAGAAAGCGGAGTAAACGGCATTCAAGGCGTTTCTTTTTCTTCTTCTAAGCAAGACGAATATGAAAGTCAAGCTAGAAAAAAGGCAATTGCTGATGCTAAGAAAAAAGCAGAAGAGTATGTTAGCGCTTTGGGTCAAAATATAGGTCCAGCAATACAAATTACTGAAAACGGAGCATCTGCACCGCAACCTATGCCAGTGATGAGAATGTCAAAAATGATGGAATCTGATGTTCAAGAAACGCTTGCTCCTGGTGAGATGACAATAACTTCTACTGTGTCTGTAAGTTTTGTTCTTTTAGACTAGAGTATTGAAATTATCATAAACTAAAAAAAGCATCAGGTTTAACTGATGCTTTTTTATTATAAGTCCTTCTTATAGGTTCTTCTGCGTTTATGGAGGTTGTATTCATAATGCTTCCATAATTGCTGTATTGCTTTGTTATCTTCAAGCTCAGGATTGGTTTCAACCTTTGTGATACCGTTTTGTTTAAAGAGATTATGCATTTCTTCAAAAACCAGGGCGGTTACACCTTTTCCTTGATATTCTGGATCAATACCTATAAGGTAAAAAGCCGCCATGTCATTATACTTTCTTGCTTTAAGCAAGTGGTAAAAGCCTAATGGTAAAAGTTTACCATTCGCTTTTTTCAATGCTTTGCTAAAAGAAGGCATTGTAATGGCAAAAGCGATGAGTTTATCATTTTCATCAGCGATACATTTAATGTACGACGGATGAATGTATTTTATATACTTCTCTTTATAATGATCTATTTGATATTGCTTGATAGGTACAAAGGTGCTAAGCGATCCGTATGTTTTGTTAAGCAAGTCAAACATGCCATCAACATAAGGTAAGATCTCCTTAGTATTTTTAAAAGCAACGATCTTAAGCTTGTAACGCTCTTTAATGATCTGGCTGAACTTGTGTACTTTTTCAGGAAGCGTTTCTGGAATGTTGATAATATATTCTACCCATTCTTCAGCTTTGGTGAAGCCTAGTTCTTCAAAGTGTCTTTGATAATACGGGAAGTTGTACCAAGTGATCATCGTATTCATATACTCAAACCCTTGGATCAGCAATCCTGCCTTTTCCATATTACTGAAACCTACAGGACCTTCCATCCATTCTAGGCCATGCTCAGCGCCTATTTCTTTAACTTTATTAAGCAGCGCTTTTGTAACTTCTACATCATCAATAGCATCATACCAGCCAAATCGCATTTTAGACTTGCCTTGCTCGTTGATCTCAGTATGGTTAACGATCCCTGCAATCCTGCCGACAGGTTTTTTGCCGTCAAAGGCCATAAAAAATCGTGCCTCAGCATTTTTAAATACTGGGTTTTTGTCTTTATCCATACTGGCCAGCTCATCATTGATAAGTGGTGGTACCCAGTTTTTTTCATTCTTGTATAGCACAAAAGGGAATTTGACAAAATTTGTCATATCCTTCTTTGTGGTCATTTCCTTTATCGTAATCATAAATGGGTTAAGATGGCAAAAAAAATACTTACTTTATTATAAACCGCTGCCCTCTGTGGGAAGCAACTCGTCGTGGTTATGAAAATCCAGACGGTAAGATACACCTAATCCAAACTGTAATCTAGAAGGTGTGTCTTTAAAATTGGTTAGTGCGTTTATATCAACTTGTAAGTCTTTTGTAATAAGATAAGCTCCACCCACTCTAAAGATATCATCAGCATAAATATCACTCTTTATCATTTGATATTCTACAAAGCCAGCAAATCTTGATGTGAAGCTGTGTGTCATTGTTGTGATCCAGGCATACGTAGGATAATCTGTCATAATTATCTGGTCGCCTATAAAATTGTTTGTCCATACAAATCTGCCCCAGTTATGTTGCGTGATCGCCATAACCTTTGGGCTAAAGCCTTCTTGACTTGCAGGCAAATATGGATTGTCTGTATAAATATAGTTAGCACCCGCATAAACTGAAACTGCCGGTATAAAATGACGCAGCTTGATACCGTGATTAGCGTGATAGCTATAAACGTTTACCTTTTCGGGGTTTTTATAAGGGTCGAAAATAAGATATTTTGCTCCCAGAGTAAGTTTAGGAAAACCGCTTTCGCTAAAAGGAGCAGCGTTGCCAGATGTAAATGTGATGTCATCACTAAGATACGTTCCTTCTAGATTGATCTCTAGTTGCTCCATGAGAAGTCCATACCGAATGGCAAAATCAGTTCCCCAACCTTCCATCTTGTAGTTAAGAATATTATGTTCTTCTTCTAATTGAAAAGCGCCAATTTCTGCCTGAAGCACACCACTTCCTACAGCAAATGCTCCCTGAGATTGACCAGGACGGTTGCTGTTAATAGTTTCGGTGTATTGTGAAAATGCAGAGAAGCTCAAAAAAAGCGTAAAGACAGTAGATAAAGTGAGGATTCTCGCAAGGTTCATACAGGCATCATTTATGGGGTTCAACATTCTCCAAGACCCTAGAGACAAACATAATATAAATTTAACAGATTCCCTAAAGTAATTCACTTGCTCAAACGATATTCAATGCCAGTTAATTGCAAGACTTTTGCTGTTTTTTCAATTGTATTCATTTCATTTTAGATCGCCGTTTTGAACTTTTGGCGCAAAGCCAAACACCTATTTACACCACGTTTTTATTGTTTTTTTAGGTTTCTAAGGGGGCGAGAATTGTTAACTTTGTTACTCAATCTTAAAGCGATGAAATTTTTACAGACGTTATTAATTATTCTCCTTGTGCTTATGGCATTAAGGTTTTTATTCAAACTGTTATCTCCATATATCATGCGTTATTTGTCGCGCAAAGTGCAAGAGCGTTTTGGGAGAGCGGCATACCAGTCTGCAGAGCAACCGCGTCGCGAAACTTCTAAAGAAGGCGAGACTTCTATCTACAGCGCTCCTAAACCAGAAAAGAGCTCAAACAAAAAGGTGGGCGAGTATATCGATTACGAAGAAATTGACTAATTTTCGACCTCTTTTTTAGACAATATTTATGACGTTTTCAGTAAAGCGATTACTGCCTCACATCGGGATGTTGGCAGTTTTTGTCATTATTACTCTAGTATATTTTAGTCCGGTACTGCAAGGCAAGAAGATCTTTCAGAGCGATATTGTTCAATATGCCGGGATGGCAAAGCAACAAACTGATTTTAGAGAAGCTACGGGAGAAGAACCTTACTGGACGGATTCTGCCTTTGGCGGTATGCCAACGTATCAATTAGGCGCAAAATATCCGCATAACTGGATCAAGAAATTAGATCTTAGCATAAGGTTTTTGCCCAGACCAGCCGACTATGTTTTTCTCAGTTTCATTTGCTTTTATATTCTTTTGCTTTCACTAAAATTAGACTGGCGTTATGCCGGTTTAGGAGCGATAGCCTTTGGTCTGTCTACGTATCTCATTGTGATTTTGGGCGTAGGCCATAACAGTAAAGCCCATGCGGTTGCTTATTTCCCGCTGGTTTTAAGCGGTATAGTTTTAACCTTTCGGCGAAAATATATCTTAGGTTTTATCGTCGCTGCCCTGGGAGCGTCGTTAGAGATCGTGGCAAATCACGTGCAAATGACCTATTATCTTTTCTTGCTGATTCTTGTCATGGGAATTGCATATCTCATTGATGCAGTTAGAAAAAAAGAGCTGAAACATTACTTTGTGAGTATTGGTATTCTTGCGCTTGCCGGGATTTTAGCATTAGGTACAAACGCAGCCAGTTTAATGGCTACAAGTGAATATACGGCCTTTAGTACACGCGGTAAAAGTGAGATCACGATAAATCCTGACGGTACAGAAAAGGCTGAAAAAGCAGCCGGTCTTGACACAGAATATATCAATCAATACAGCTACGGAATTTCAGAAACGCTTGATCTTTATGTTGCTGGGCTTTTTGGTGGGTCAAACTCAGAACCATTTAACCCAGATAGTGAATTTGTAGACTTTTTGCGCAAGCAAAATGTCCCTGCAAACCAGATCGAAGATATTTATGGACAATTTGGTTTGTACTATTGGGGGGCGCAGCCTGGTGTTTCTGGGCCGGCGTACATAGGTGCAGTTGTTATATTCCTTTTTGTATTGGCACTTTTTCTTGTAAAAGGAAGATTAAAATGGTGGCTTGTAGGCGGAGCTGTATTATCACTTTTATTGAGTTACGGTAGCAATTTGAGTTGGTTCACAGATTTATGGATCAAATATTTTCCACTATATAACAGGTTTAGAGCGGTTACATCCATACAAGTCATTACAGAACTTTGTGTGCCTACTCTTGCGGTTTTCGGTTTGATGAAAATGCTGCAGAATTTTGATAAAGACGAGAAGAAGTTGAACGCCTTAAAATGGACAACAATCATCACTGGCGGACTTGCATTAATTCTCTTATTATTCAAGAATACACTTTTCAATTTTGCGGGAGGTAATGATGCGTATTACATTCAGAATTTTGGGATGGAAATGATGAGCGCAATTCGTGATGATCGTCGCGCATTATACTCGGCAGACACTTTAAAAACGCTTATTCTTGCGCTTCTTGTTGCAGGTGCGCTGTTCATGTATTTAAAGAAGAAGTTGTCAGAAAATGCTGTTCTTGTAATTGTTGGTGTTTTGATTCTTTTTGATCTTGTGCAAGTAGATAGAAGATATGTAAATACAGAGAATTTTGTTTCTGCAAGAATGGTTGAAGATCCATATTCTGCATCAACGATCGAGAAACAGATCTTGCAGGATACTACACATTATAGAGTGCTTGCAGGTAATCCTTATAGCGAATTTAACGGCGGGGGTAGAGCTGCTTATTTTTTTAATAGTATAGGTGGTTATCACGGAGCAAAACCTGCTAAAATTCAGGATATCGCAGATTTTTATATCTATCAGGGTAAAACCGAACCGCTAAATATGCTTAACGTAAAATACGTTGTGCAGCAAAACGATGAAGGTCAAAATGTGCAACGCAATCCATCTGCAAATGGTAACGCATGGTTTGTGCAAAATGTAAAGATCGTTCCTGATGCAAATGCAGAGTTATTGGCGATAGATAGTCTAAATACTGCACAAACCGCGATCATTCACGAAGAATTTGAGGAGCGCCTTCCGGCGAAAATATATCCGCAAGATTCTACAGCGACCATTAAGCTTGTGAAGCATGAGCCTAATTATCTTAAGTATGCATCATCAACACCTGATGAAAAACTGGCTGTTTTCAGCGAAGTTTATTATCCTAACGGTTGGAATGCTTACATAGACGGTAACAAAGCAGATTATTTTAGAGCAGATTACATGTTGCGTGCGATGCTTGTTCCTGCCGGGGATCACGTGGTAGAATTTAAGTTTGAGCCACAAGTGGTAAAAACTGGTGGCACAATAAGTTTAGCTTCTAACATCGTGTTAGTGCTTATCATCATTGGCGGCATTTTCTTTGCGTTTACACGAAAAGAAAACAATCAAGCTGATAAAGCGTAATCATTACAAAAACATTTTGTGTGACTAGAATTTTGATCATCTGTTACTATTGGCCGCCGGCTGGAGGTCCCGGGGTGCAGCGCTGGTTAAAATTTGTCAAATATTTGCCGCAATTTGGTATTGAGCCAGTAGTTTATATTCCAAAGAATCCTAGCTATCCATTGCAAGATGAGAGTCTCGTTAATGAGATTCCAGAAGATGTTGAGGTAATTTCACAACCCATTTTTGAGCCGTATTCTTTGGCGAATATCTTTTCAAAAAAGCACACTAAGGATCTTAGCGCTGGGATAATCTCTGAAGAGAAGAAACAAAGCTTTTTACAAAAAGTGATGCTCTACATTCGCGGGAATTTTTTTATTCCTGATGCGCGTAAATTTTGGGTAAAACCGTCGGTGAATTTTCTAGAGAATTACATAACTGATAATCCAGTTGACGCGATCATAACTACAGGTCCACCACATAGTTTGCATTTAATAGGCCTTGCGCTTAAGCAAAAATTAGGAGTAAAATGGATCGCAGATTTTAGAGATCCATGGACGACGATAGGCTATCATGAGAAGTTACGGCTTTCGCCAAAATCACAAAAAAAGCATCAAAACCTCGAGGCAAAAGTTTTAAATACAGCAGATCATTTGCTGGTGACGAGTCCCTCAACGCAGCGCGATTTTGAGCAAAAAACAAATGTTCCTGTTACTTGCATCACAAATGGCTTTGATGAGGTAGAATTAGATGCTGTAGAGCTTGATAGAGATTTTACACTTTCGCATATAGGGTCGCTTCTTTCAGAACGTAACCCAGTAATGTTGTGGGAGATTTTAGCCAAGCTTAAACAAGAACGCGTAGATTTCGCCGAAAGGCTAAAAATAAAACTCGCCGGCAAAGTGAGTGATGCGGTGCTGCAATCACTGGAAGAATTTGGCTTAAAGCCAAATGTTGATATGCTGGGGTATTTATCGCATCAAGATGCGTTGCGCGCGCAGCGAAGTACGTTTGCGTTGCTGCTTCTCGAGATCGATTCGCCAGAAACGCAGGTGATCATTCCAGGTAAAGTTTTTGAATATCTTGCTGCGCGAAGGCCGGTTGTGGGTATAGGTCCAGAAGATTCAGATTTCTTTGAACTTATTGAAAATAACGGTGCGGGCAAGTGTTTTAATTATCATGAAGCAGAACGGTTAGAGCGCTATATTCTAGAACTTTTTGAATCTTTCAAAGCCGGAAAAAATTTGAAATGCGAAGGGAATATTGAGAAGTTTACGCGCAAAAATCTTACAGGTCAACTCGCTGAAACCATCAATAAAATCATCACAAATTAATGGGGATCGTCGCTAGCCAGTCGCTTAAAAACATGATCACGACCTATCTGGGTTTTGGGATCGGCGCGGTAAATACGCTGGTGCTTTATGTGCATTTTTTTAAGGATGAGAACTACGGTTTAGTCTCATTTTTGCTGAGCACAGCATCTATTTTGATGCCTGTTTTGGCTTTTGGGGTTCATAGTACAATCGTTAAATTTTATACGGCTTACGCCAAAAAAGATCAGGATTCATTCCTAACGTTGATGCTTGTTCTACCGGTGCTAGTGATACTTCCGGCGACAGCCATATTGTATTTCTTCTTTGATAAAATAGATCAGTTTCTAACCTCTGAAAATGAAATTGTAGGTCCATACATTTGGCTTATTTTCTTCATTGGCGTTGCGATGGCATATTTTGAAATCTTTTATGCCTGGGCGCGTATTCAGCTACAAAGTGTATTAGGTAACTTTATGAAAGAAGTTTTTCATAGGCTGGCGGTAACCTTTTTGCTTTTGGCATTTGCGATAAATTGGCTTGATTTTGAGACATTCTTGGCTGGACTGGGAATTAGTTATGTTTTACGTACTGTTGTCATGATGTTTTATGCGTTTAAACTTAAACGACCTAAAATAGTTTTTACGCTCCCCAAAGATCTTAGCCGAATCATAAAATATAGCGCCCTAATAATTATCGCTGGGTCTGTCGCCGTGATGATTCTTGAGATCGATATGTTTATGATAGGTAAAATGGTGCCTATTGAGAATGTGGCGTTTTATGCGGTTGCAATTTACATCGCCACGGTTATTGCGGTTCCTTCGCGAGCAATGCATCAGATAACTTATCCGCTTACCGCGAAATTGCTAAACGCAAAAGATCACATTGCTTTAGAGGATTTGTATAAGAAAAGTTCGTTGACACTTTTTATAGTTTCAGGATTGATATTTCTTTTGATCTTGTGTAATATCAAGCAATTGTATTTAATGCTTGATCCTAACTATGCCAAAGGATTATATGTCGTTCTTCTTATTTCTTTAGCTAAGTTGCTAGACAACATTATGGGCAATAACAACGCCATAATTTATAACAGCGATTATTATAGATTAGTGCTCGTGCTGGGTGTAGGAATGGTGATTCTTGCAGTTGCGCTTAATACTATTTTTATACCATGGTTAGGAATTAATGGTGCGGCGATAGCGACATTTATAGCTTCTGTAGGGTATTGTGGAGCTAAAATTTTTGTTGTGTATAAGAAATTTGGTCTGCAGCCATTTACTCAAGATTCTCTAATTGTAACAGCGATTCTTGCAGTTGGTTTTGGGCTCTTTTTCTTTTGGGATTTCTCTTTACATCCTGTTGTCTCAATTGCTATAAAGGCAAGTATAATGACCTTGCTTTATGTTTTGATCATTTATAAATTAAAGATCTCTACAGAGGTAAATGAGATGCTATACAAGTTCCTTAAAATCGGAAAATCCCGCCCAGAATAAATCTGAGACGGGATCTTCAACTAACCAACCAAAAAATCATCTTAAATATTATTGCGACCTCCTCTAGATCGAGAGCTTCCTCCTGTGCTACGTCCAGATGAACGGTTTGAAGAAGAAGATCTTGTTGCGGTAGAAGGACGACTTGTTGATCTAGTCGCGCTTCTTGCGCTACTTGTTCTTGTAGTAGGAGCGCGGTTTGCACTTTGTCTCGTTGATGGCTGTACAGTTCTATGGGAAGATCTGCTGCTACTTTGAGATTGTGATGCTCTTGCTGTATTGTTACTGCTTGATCTAGTAGATCTTGCAGCGTTGCTTGTTCTTGTGCTTTGCGTTTGTGTACTTCTAGTTGCTCTTTGTGAGCTGTTAGAAGGACTTGTGCGCTGCACTCTACTATTCGCGGGGCTAGAAGATTGACTTCTCTGTGAGCTACGGCTTGTTTCATTTCTTTGAGAACTTCTATTGATCACCGCTGGTGACGAATTTCTTGAAGAAGATGAAGAGCGTGTACTATTAGCTCTACTGTTTACAACTGGTGAACTAGAATTTCTAGTTGAGCTGTATGTTCTATTTGTAGAACTTCTATTAGGAGTAGTGCTTGAGCTTCTTGAAACACTGCTTCTGCTATCTGAACTTCTTCTAATAGCATCAGAGCTTCTTGAGTTGTCACTACGAGAAATGCTACTTCTGCTATTGTTACTTCTAGAGTATTGTCTTGAGGTGCTTACGCGAGCTTCTTCATAGCTTCCGCGGCGACCGCTGTTGTGAGCGATTCTACCACTAGGACGTTTAAAGTCGTGATAAGCATTTGCATAACCTCTTGCATATCCTAGATCATAATGAGATCTGTGGTAGTTGTAACTATATCTTACAGGTCTGTAAAATCTACGGTATGGAGTGGTGAATACAAGACATCTATCAAAATAAGGTCTGTAAAAGTAATCGTGATACGGTCTGTAAACATATCCGCGGTTGTAGACGTTGATGTATCCCACTACGTGTGAAAAACGAGGGCCGTTATAGTAAACTTGCATTCCGCCGACTCTTACAATTCTATTATTGTCATAAGAAATGTAGACATTACCTGCTTGAATTATCCTTCCCCAGTTATCATAATAAATAGGTGTGTTCTCAACTTGAATTACAGCGCCATACTGGTCATATTGTACAAATGGATCGTAGTTGTAACCAGAGTTAAAACTAATGTTTACTGGGCCTGTATTAAGATTAACGCTTAAGCCATTAATAACTTGTGGCATTACAAAATCAAACTCGCCGTCAGGATAGATAGAGAATTCGATGCCGCCTTCCATAAAGATGTAACGGCTACCATCGTATCTGTAATTACCATCCAAGTCATCAGCTTTAGCCAATGTTATCGCACTAAAAAGTGAAACAAAAAGTAATATAAATTTTTTCATGGTGTTCGTTTTTTAAAAGTTGTACTCAGTTCTTTTGGATGGTACGACTTATATAAATCAATGAGCGTGCCAAAAATTTTATTAGCTAAAAATGTATTTAATTTTTAGGTGTAACATTTTCGCCGAAAGGCATACCAATAAGTATCAATCAATCAAAAAACAAATATAATTATGATGAGAGAAGACAGATCTTTATTAGCTATCGCTCATTTATCGCAGTTGCTTGATCTTATAACGGTGGTAGGTGGTTTTATTGTGCCGCTGGTTTTGTGGTTAACGCAGCGTGATAGAGTGCTTGCGATGGATGCGCACGGTAAGAGTATTATTAATTTTCAGATAAGTATGTTTTTGTATTGTATTATCTGTATCCCTTTAATACTGTTATTTGGTTTAGGAATTCTAGGTTTAATAGGTATCGGAATCATCACATTGATATTTCCTATCGTGAATGCTATCAAGGCTTCAAATGGTGATTTACCTTATTATCCTTTAAATATCAATTTTATTAAATAAAAAAAAGCCATGGTTTTTAAACCATGGCTTTTTCATTTTATAGAAAACTTAATTTTTATTCTTCGTCTTCGTAGTGGTATGCTGTGATACCGTGCTCGTGATAATCAAGACCTTCTAGTTCTTCTTTTTCAGAAACTCTGATTCCTATTGTTTTCTTAACAATAATAAGAACGATAAAGGTTGCTACGATTGCCCAAGCGATCATTGAGATAGAACCTAAGAATTGAACTCCAAGTTGGCCAAATCCGCCTCCGTAAAGAACACCGCCTTCTGTAGCGAATACACCTACAAGAACAGTTCCTAAGAATCCACATACACCGTGTACAGAGATAGCACCTACTGGATCATCAATTTTTAATTTCTTGTCGATCACTTCAATTGAAAGTACTACAATAATACCACAAATAGCACCTATTGCTACAGAACCAAATGCATCTACATTACCACATCCTGCGGTAATACCTACAAGACCTGCAAGAGCACCGTTTAATGTCATAGAAATATCTGGCTTACCATATTTTGCCCAAGTAAAGAATAATGCAGTGATAGCACCTAGCGCTGCAGCAAGGTTAGTGTTTATGATCACACTACCTACTGCGATAGAATCGTCTCCACCAAAAGCAAGCTGAGAACCACCATTAAATCCGAACCATCCTAACCAAAGGATAAATACACCAAGCGCTCCTAATACAAGATTGTGACCTTTGATGACATTTACTTTACCATCAGGACCATATTTACCAATTCTAGGGCCAACTAAGATAGCGGCAACTAAGGCAGCAAATCCACCTACAGCATGTACAATAGTAGAACCTGCAAAGTCAATAAATCCTAAGTTATTAAGCCAAGCTTGATCATCAAATGGCCATAACCAGCTACCAGAAATAGGGTAGATGATCGTTGTTAGTACTGCAGAGATGATAAGGTAAGATGAGAATTTAAATCTACCTGCAACTGCTCCTGAAACGATTGTAGCTGCAGTAGCACAGAATACTGTTTGGAAAAACAGGTTGTGCCAGTCATCCTCGCTAAAGAATGCAAGATCGAATGGATCTCTCATAAATCCGCCAAGTATTGTCTCACCACCATACATGATAGAGTATCCTACCGCCCAGAACATAAGTGATCCTACGGCAAGGTCCATAAAGTTTTTCATGATTATATTACCAGCATTCTTAGCGCTGGTAAATCCGGTTTCTACAAGGGTGAATCCGGCTTGCATAAAAAATACCAGAATGGCAGCAATAATGATCCATAGGATACCAAGATCTGCATTTACCGCGTCAACGGCTGCTTGCACTGCATCTGTTGGTTCTTGTATTAGTGTAAAATTCATTTGATTGTTTTTTAGTATCGTTATTGTTAATTAAGGGTTTCTCCTCCTTTTACTCCCGTTCTTATACGGTATGCTTCTTTAATATCAGAAACAAAGATTTTACCGTCTCCTACTTCGCCCGTTTTACCGGCAGAGATGATGGCGTCTATAGTAGCTTTTTCAAATTCATCGTTTACCACAATGCTTAGGTAACGTCTTTGAATATCGCTTGTGCTATAAGAAACACCACGGTATACAGCACCTACTTTTTCGTTACCTAGACCGGTAACATCCCAGTAAGAAAAGAAGTTTATGCCTTTAGCGTGCAAAGCTTCTTTAACTGCTGTAAATTTTGATTTTCTGATAATTGCTTCAATTTTTTTCATTGTAAAAAAGGTTTTGATTTAGAAACTATATACTGCTGCTAGCAAGAAAGAAGTAAGACCTTTTTGTGTTTCGAAGTCTTGGTTCATGAAAACCTCTTCACTTGCTGAGTCGATTCTAAATTCGGGAATAAATGTTAAAGGACCAACTTTTGCATTCCCCGAAAGGGTAAAAGCAAAAACATCAGCATCTCCATTTTCATCAAATCCACCTATAGCACCAAACTCTCCAAACTCGCTGAAGTATTCAGGACGAACTCCAATTGCAAAACTTTCGCTTACTGCTAATTGAGCATATAGTGCAGCACCGTAGAAGCCATAATCTTCTCCTGCGTCAGCGCCGTCTGTTGTATTATAAGTTGTGTTAAGACCTAAGTAGAAGCTGTCTGAAAGGTCCCATCCAGTAGTAAGGTCTACTTGGAATGTTGATCCAAAACCCTCTCCAAGACCTTGATCTTCATAATTTCCATCTTGGTCTCCGTATAGAATATTAAGGAATGCGCTACCGCTTCCTGCACTATATCCTAATTGAGCACCTAAGCTATATCCGCCAAATGGGTTAAACTCTGTATAATCTGTAGCGTTCATGATCGCAAGCATTGCACTCCAGCTATCATCAATTGCAAAGTCTGCTTTAAGACCAGTATGAGAGAATGGCCCGTAAGAGAACATGTATGATGTAGAGTAGTTGAAGTTCGCTGCTGGCGAAATAACCTCATACCCAAGGAAGGTATTCCAGTTACCGAAAGTGAATGTTACGCTTTCGCTAGCATTCCAGTAAACATATAATTGATTCACGATGTTTGAGCTAGGACCTGAAAGGAAAACAGCATCTTCTCCACGTGGACCAAAAACAAGGTCTGCAACGGCTCCTACATTTCCGCTTTCGTAACCAAACACAAGGTTTGCCATACCGATAGCAAATCCTGGTTGATTAGCAAAAGAAGATCCAGGAGTAGCATAATAGTCAAGGACTTCATCTCCTGATTCACTTGGCATGTATTTATTAGCTGCATTTAAGTTTGCTCTAAAATAAGCATCAGCAGATCCTGATAGTGTAAAACCATCTAGCCATGAAGGAGTTTCTTCTTGTCCAAATGCCACTATGGCAAAAAGCATCATGATTGGTAAGGTAAGTCTTTTCATATCTAAAATATTAGTTATTGGTGAATTGCTAAACTAGATATAAAATCCACTTACCCCTCAAAAATTTAGGGGTATCTGTAAATTTTTGTAATATATTCAAATATACCCCCCTTTTTTTTAGGGGTATTAATTTATTGTCGTTGTAGTTGAATGTAAATTGTAAAGTTTCTGGCAGTAAACCCTTGATTTTTTGTTGAAAAACTGTTAAAAACCCAAAAATTCACTTAAAAAAACGCCAATTTTAAGTTGAGCTTAACAAAAAAGAAACAATTTCTTAGCATTTATTGAGCAGAAGAGAATTAGTATCTCATAATCTAAAGGGGGGATTTTTTCGAATATCTTATTTATATAGATCTATTTTATCAATTACGAAATAATGCCTGAAATAGAACAATTTACTTGTTAGTGAATATCAATATTAAATAGCTTTGATAGTGAAGGCTACTAAAAATTAGAATTTATGAAACCAAAACAAGGATTATACTCTCCAGAATTTGAACATGAGAATTGCGGGGCGGGCTTTATATGTAGCTTAGAAGGAAAAAAATCTAATGACATAATTCATAAGGCTCTTGAAATTCTGGATAAACTAGAACATAGAGGGGCTGTTAGTTCTGATGGAAAAACAGGGGATGGTGCAGGTATCCTTATAGATATACCACACGAGTTCTTTCAAGATCGTTGTGATTTTGAACTTCCAGAAGCGCGTCAATATGCTATGGGTAATGTCTTTTTACCTAAAAAGGAAAATCAAAGACAATACTGTAAGGATGTCTTTGAAAAACAGATAAAAGATAAAGGTCTTAAACTTCTAGGTTGGAGAAAAGTTCCTGTAGATCATGGTTACCTGGGGGCGATCGCAGCAGATACAGAGCCGCATATAGAGCAAATATTTATAGGTAAGGCTGATGCTGATATGGATGATCAGCTTTTTCAGATCAAACTATTTACTGCTCGCAAGATCGCAGAACATACTATAGGAGAGAGTAAACTATCTGAGCGTTATAAATTCTATCTTCCTAGTCTTTCAACAAAGACAGTGATATTTAAAGGACTGTTGATGCCAGAGGATATTAAATTCTACTATGTAGATCTTCTGGATCCAGAACTTACTACACGTCTTGCGCTTGTGCATCAGCGTTTCTCAACAAACACATTCCCTACTTGGGATCTTGCGCAACCGTTTAGATATATGTGTCATAATGGTGAGATTAACACTTTGCGTGGAAATATCTCTCGTATGAACGCAAGAGAAGAATTATTGAATAGTGATCTTTTTGGCGAAGACCTAAAAGAACTATTCCCTATTATAATAAAAGGTAAGTCTGATTCTGCTTCTATGGATATGGTTGTAGAATTATTGCTTATGTCTGGCCGCTCTTTACCAGAGATCATGATGATGCTTGTGCCAGAAGCTTGGGAAAAGCATGCAACTATGAGTGCTGAGAAAAAGGCATTCTATGAATTTAATAGTTGTGTAATGGAGCCTTGGGATGGTCCTGCATCTATTCCTTTTACAGATGGAGATTACATCGGTGCGGTATTAGACCGTAACGGTTTGCGCCCATCTCGATATTCGGTTACAAAGACGGGTTATGTGATCATGTCTTCGGAAACTGGAGTTCTTGAACTTGAGCCAGAGAATATTGCTTTCCACGGGCGTCTTGAGCCAGGTAAGATGTTCCTCGTGAATATGAAGGAAGGTCGTATCGTGAATGATGAAGAGATCAAGAATTTAATCGTTTCGCAGCAGCCATATCAAAAATGGCTAGATGAGAATCGTGTACACTTACGTGAAATCCCTTACCGTGATGTAGATGTGAGTTTTGATTCTGCTCCTATACAGCAGCGTCTTAACGCGTATGGTTACACACAAGAAGATATAAATACTATTATTCTGCCAATGGCAGGAAAAGCCAAAGAGCCTATAGGCTCAATGGGTGCAGATATGCCACTAGCTGTATTGTCTGATAGACCGCAGTTGCTTTATAATTATTTCAAGCAATTGTTTGCGCAGGTAACAAACCCACCGCTTGATGGTATTCGTGAAGAGTTAATTACAGACCTTAGTCTTACACTAGGTTCTGATGTTAACTTGATGAACATCACACCAGATTATGCACGTAAGATAAGAATTCAGAATCCTGTGATCTCTAAGGAAGATTTAGATAAGATCAAGAATTTTGACGACATCAACTTTAAGGCGACTAGCATCCCAATTCTATATGAGGCAAAACGTGGTCTTAATGGTTTAGAGCAAGCGCTTGATAAAATGATCGCTGATGCTTCTGCTGCTATTGATAATGGTACAAAGATCCTAATACTTTCAGATCGTGGTGTAAATGATGAGATGGCGCCAATTCCTGCGCTTCTTGCTTGTTCATACCTTAATAGTGGACTTTTTGCTTTAGGCAAGCGTTCTAAAATGAGTTTTATCATTGAGTCTGCAGAACCTCGTGAAGTACATCATTTTGCTTTATTGTTTGGTTATGGCGCTAGTGCGATCAATCCATACTTAGTAAACGAGATTCTAGAACAGCAGGTTAACGAAGGTAATCTAGGCGATATCACTTTCGTGGAAGCGGTAAAAAATTACAACAAAGCCATAGGTAAAGGTGTTGTGAAGGTGATGAATAAAATCGGTATCTCAACGCTTAACTCATACAGAGGTTCGCAAATATTTGAGGCATTAGGTCTTAATTCTAAGCTTATCGTGAAATATTTCCCTAATACTCCTAGCCGTATTGAAGGTATAGGTCTTTATGAAATAGAGCGTGAAGTTTCTCGCCGTCATGATAAGGCTTTTGATAAGCAACAGATCGCGGGTAACCTAGATCTAGAAATGGGTGGAGAATATCGCTGGCGCCGAAATGGTGAGCGTCATATGTTCAACCCTTTGACGATTGCAAAACTGCAAGAGTCTGTGCGTCGCAACAATCCAACTACATATAAAGAATACGCTGAACTTGTAAATGAACAGTCTAAAAAGCTGATGACCATTCGTGGTTTATTTGAGTTCAGTAATTATGATCCTATCCCGATCGAAGAAGTTGAACCATGGACAGAGATCGTGAAACGTTTTAAAACGGGAGCGATGTCTTATGGGTCAATAAGTAAAGAAGCGCATGAGAATCTAGCTGTTGCTATGAACCGTATAGGCGGTAAAAGTAACAGTGGAGAAGGAGGTGAAGATGCAGAGCGTTTTTACAAAAGTCCTAATGGAGACTGGAAGAACAGCGCGATTAAGCAGGTTGCTTCTGGGCGTTTTGGTGTAACAAGTAACTACTTGACCAGTGCTCAAGAGATCCAGATCAAGATGGCGCAAGGTGCGAAGCCTGGAGAAGGTGGTCAACTTCCTGGAGAGAAGGTGAACAAATTTATCGCTAAGACCAGAAAAAGTACGCCTTACGTAGGTTTGATCTCACCACCACCACACCACGATATTTATTCTATTGAAGATTTAGCGCAGTTGATCTATGATCTTAAATCGGCTAACCGTCAAGCAAGAATAAATGTGAAGCTTGTTTCAGAAGTAGGTGTGGGTACTGTTGCTGCTGGTGTGGCTAAAGCCAAAGCAGATGTGATCTTGATCTCTGGATATGATGGAGGTACAGGTGCATCACCGCTTACATCGCTGCGTCACGCAGGTTTACCTTGGGAACTTGGTATTGCTGAAGCACAACAAACACTTGTATTGAATGACCTTAGAAGTAGAATACGTCTAGAGTGTGATGGTCAGTTAAAAACCGGTCGTGATGTTGCTATCGCTTGTTTGCTTGGCGCGGAAGAGTTTGGTTTTGCTACTGCACCGCTAGTGGCATCAGGTTGTATCATGATGCGTGTTTGTCACTTAAATACTTGCCCTGTGGGAATTGCAACGCAAAACCCAGAACTGCGCAAGAAGTTTAAAGGAAAGCCAGAGCATGTAGTAAACTATATGTACTTCATCGCAGAAGAATTGCGTGAGATCATGGCAAAACTTGGTTTCCGTACGGTAGAAGAGATGGTAGGGCAAGTTCAAAAGCTAGATAGAAATAAAGCAATTGAGCACTTTAAATCTCAAGGAATAGATCTTACTCCTATTCTGCATACTATTGATAAGCCAGCTGGTGTTGATATTTACAATACTCAAGAGCAAAATCACGGTCTGCATAACTCATTAGATTTTGAGATCGTAGAACTTGCACATACAGCACTTTTCCGTAAAGAGAAAACAGTACTTGATATGGAGATCCACAACACAGATCGTGCAGTGGGAGCTATATTGAGTAACGAGATCTCTAAGATCTACGGCGAACAAGGCCTGCCAGAAAATACTTTAAAAGTGAACTTTAAAGGTTCGGCTGGGCAGAGTTTTGGTGCATTTGCTACTAAAGGTCTTACGCTTAAAATAGATGGTAACTCAAATGATTATGTGGGTAAAGGACTTTCTGGAGCGCGTATCATCGTTAAACTCCCAGAAAAGTCAACGCTTAAAGCAGATGAAAATATCATCATCGGTAACGTGGCGCTTTATGGAGCTACTAGTGGTGAAGCATATTTTAATGGTATTGCTGGTGAGCGTTTCTGTGTGAGAAATAGTGGAGCAACAGCTGTTGTAGAAGGTATTGGCGATCATGGTTGCGAATACATGACAGGTGGTGTTGCAGTAGTACTTGGCAGAACAGGTAGAAACTTTGGTGCTGGTATGAGTGGCGGTATTGCTTATGTTTTTGATGAAAATCAAGAATTTAAACAAAACTGTAACGGTGAGGCGCTAAACCTTGATCCAGTGACAGAGCAAGAAGATGTTGATCAATTAAAAGAGTTGATCACAAATCATTATAACTATACTCAAAGTCAGAAGGCACAAAACATCCTAGAGAACTGGGAAACAATGTTGCCAAAATTCATCAAAGTATTGCCAGAAGAATACCGTCAGGCATTGATAAGACTAGAGGAAGAAGAAAAATTAACTGATTTAACCGAATAACAAATGGGAAAACCAACAGGATTTTTAGAATACGAAAGAAAGACGGAACCCTACCAGCCGGTTGAAGAACGAATTAAGGAATATAAAGAGTTTACGGTTCCCTTAAAAAAGGAAGAATTAAAAGATCAAGGTGCGCGCTGTATGGATTGCGGAATTCCGTTTTGCCATAGCGGTTGCCCACTGGGTAACTTAATTCCAGATTTTAATGACGCGGTTTATCGCGGTAAATGGGAAAAGGCAGCATCTATTTTACATGGTACTAACAACTTCCCAGAGTTTACAGGAAGATTGTGCCCAGCGCCTTGTGAAGAAGCTTGTGTGCTTGGTATCAACGAGCCGCCCGTAACTATTGAGAATATAGAGAAGAATATTGCTGAGGTCGCTTTTGAAAAAGGTTGGATCAAAGCAAATCCACCAGCAGAGCGCACCGGTAAAAAAATTGCCGTTGTAGGTTCTGGTCCTGCGGGACTTGCTACTGCTCAGCAGTTAAATCGTGCAGGTCACGATGTAACAGTGTATGAGCGTGATGAAAAACCAGGTGGACTTCTACGTTATGGTATTCCAGATTTTAAAATGGAGAAATCTGTGATAGACCGCAGACTTACCATTCTAGAGGAAGAAGGGATCAAGTTTGTTACAAATACTGCAATAGGTAAAGATATCCCGGCAGACAAGTTAAAAGCAGATTTTGATGCTGTTGTATTGTGCGGTGGCGCTACTGTGAGAAGACCGCTTCCTATTCCGGGAGCTGATCTTAAAGGTGTGCATCAAGCGATGGATTTTCTTCCACAAAACAACCGCCGTGTAGATGGTATTAGCTATAAGGGCGAAGATATTTTGGCTACAGCCAAAAAAGTAATCGTCATAGGTGGTGGTGATACAGGAAGTGACTGTATAGGTACATCTATTCGCCAAGGCGCTGAAAGTGTTCAGAACTTTGAGATCATGAGCAAAGGCACAACAGATAGACCAGAAAACCAACCTTGGCCATACTGGCCTATGCGTTTAAGAACGAGTACATCGCATAAGGAAGGTGCAGACCGTCACTTTGCAATTACTACAAAAGAATTTGTGGGTGATGAGAATGGTAACCTTAAAGGTTTAAAAACCGCTGAAGTAGAGTGGACGCACAAACCAGGAGAGCGACCACAACTTAAGGAAATCCCAGGAACCGAAAAAGAATGGGAGTGTGATCTTGTGTTACTTGCTTTAGGTTTTACCGGTAGTGAGCCTACGATTGCAGAACAATTAGGACTACAGATGGATGCCCGTACTAATTTTAAGGCAACCAATGAAAATTATATGAGCAATGTGCCAGGCGTTTTTGTCTCGGGCGACCAGCGTAGAGGGCAATCTCTTATTGTATGGGCGATCAGCGAAGGCCGTCAAGCGGCTCACCATGTAGATGCATATCTCATGGGTAAGAGTAATCTTCCACTCAAAGGAGACGGCGATCTCCCAAGGGTGTAATTTTAGTTTGAATTAGGGGTGAAACCCACTGGCTTCGGCTGGTGGGTTTTTTTTTATTCCGAATGAGTGAAAGAGAGTGAAGCAAACTCCTTGTTAGGCTAAAATTGATTCAACATCTATATTGACAATAAAAATTGAAAAGACTCTGAATCCAGTTCAGAGTGACGCAAAACAATAAACCCCACTCAAAGAGCAGGGTTTAAAAATAATTTCAATAAAAATAACAATAGGGATTGTTGCTCCTAGTTATTAAGCATTACTGGCATTACAAGCATAGTAACATTTTCTCCTTCATCTACACCATCTACCGGAGTTAAGATACCTGCGCGGTTAGGTAAAGACATCTCAAGAGAAACATCATTTGCATTAAGGTTGTTAAGCATTTCTATCAAGAAACGGCTGTTAAACCCTATTTGCATATCGTCACCTTGGTAGTCGCAAGTAAGACGTTCTTCTGCTTTGTTGCTGTAATCTATATCTTCTGCAGAGATGTTAAGCTCTGCTCCAGCGATCTTTAAACGTATCTGATGCGTAGTCTTGTTTGAGAAGATCGAAACTCTTCGCACAGAATTTAAAAATTGATTGCGATCAATTATCAATTTGTTAGGGTTCTCTTTTGGGATTACTGCCTCATAGTTTGGATACTTACCGTCAATAAGGCGGCAGATCATCTCTACGTTATCAAAAGTGAACTTCGCGTTGCTCTCGTTATACTCAACATTAATGTCGCTGTCGCTGCTCGCAAGAATACCCTTAAGTTGGTTAAGAGGTTTCTTTGGCATGATAAACTCTGCCGTTTGCGTAGCGGTAACATCGCTGCGGTTATATTTTACCAGTTTGTGAGCATCAGTAGCCACAAAGGTTAAACCGTCTGTAGTAAATTGAAAGAAAACACCACTCATCACAGGACGAAGGTCATCGTTACCTGTAGCAAAAATTGTGTTGCTGATCGCAGTTGCCAGGATCTCTGCAGGGATGGTTACCGTGCTAGGATCGTCAAGCTCTACTGCGTTAGGAAATTCGTCTCCTGGCGAGTAAGCAAGCGCATATTTACCATGGCTGCTGCTAATTTCTATTGTGCTGTTATCTTCTACCACAAAAGTAAGCGGTTGCTCTGGGAAGGTTTTAAGCGTGTCAAGAAGCAGGCGTGCAGGCACTGCGATACTTCCTTCATCTTCACTTTCCACATCTAGTGTGGCGATCATTGTAGTTTCAAGGTCTGACGCCGAAACTTTAAGAGAGTTTCCGTCAAGTTCAAACAAAAAATTGTCAAGAATAGGAAGTGTATTACTATTATTGATCACACCACCCAATACTTGTAATTGCTTTAAAAGGTAGGAACTCGATACGATAAATTTCATAGGATTTGCCTTTTGAAATCTTTGGCTTTAAGCCAAAATTATGCTTTGATTGTTATATTCTAAAATACAGAATTACCGCCGTATGGCAGTGTTACAAATATATCGTAATAGCCGTTTTTCCCGAAACAAACTTATTAACAGAAACTAGTTGTAGCGGCGTTTTCTAAGGAGTATGAAAACGGTTGCGAAAATCGCCAGCAACGCCAGCGGAAGCCCTAACATCAAGGCTTGCCAAGTGCTGCGTTCTTCGATCGCGCGTTGTGGATCTAGTGCAGGCAACGCGATGCCTTTACTTCTAATGTTGATAAGCCCAGAATCGTCTAGCAGGTAGTTCACCGCATTGAGCAAAAACTCCTTGTTGCCGTACTGCGTATAAGTAAATCTATCAAACCCGGTTTCTAGCGGTTGACCGTTTTGCCCCAAGTCATTTTTAATGATATCGCCATCTGCCACAACGATCATTTTAGTGTCTTTTATAGCGCTTTCGCGAAAAGGAATCTCATCCATCCCCTCAGGCCTGATGCGATCTTTGTAAACCGAGGTGAATTTACCTTCTAGCAATACAGATAGAATTTGCGGTCCCTGACCATATTCCTGCGGATTAGGCTCTGCGGTGACCTCTTCTAGCGAAATGACCTTTGGCGTGCCGTCTACTTTGCTTAATTGCGAAGTGTGTAAAAGCACAGTTTTATCAATACCATTATTTAAAGTATCCATCGGGCTTGCATAGCGCAGCCGTATGGGATTGTCAATATTCGTATTGATCGGGTGATTCTCGTCGCTGGTAACTCTGGGGTAATAAAACCATGGCAGCTGACTGTAAGAACTCTCGTTAGCTTCACCTGTAGCAAGCACAATAGGCGCCGCATACAGATCTTCAACCAGCGAAGGATTGATACGCACACCATATTGAAAGAACATATCTCTTAAATTCAACTCGCGCGGAAAAGCCAGTGTCGTGCCCGTTTCGTTATACAAACTGTCAGTTTCCATATTTACAGCATCAAGCAACCAGAGCGATTTACCGCCGTTCATGGTGTATTGATCTAGAGCCAACTTCTGTGCGTCTGTAAAAGGTTTTGTGGGTTTTGCGGCTACGATGAGGTCAAACTTCTGCAGAGCGTTAAGAACCGTTTCTGGCTTTTCTGCAATAGAGTCTAACGGAAAAGGAGCGATAAAGTAACTCTCCCGAAGCGTGGCAAAAAAGTCGGCGATGTAGCCGTCTTGTAATTCGCCATTTCCTTTTAAAACCGCAACGCGTTTGCTTTTAGGATTAAGAACTTTATAAAAACCATCACTAAAGGCATATTCAAGATTTTGAACACTGCGGCTTACTAATTCGTCTGGCGAAGCTCCTAGCGTTTTCTTGAGCAATGGGATTCTTACTGTTTTGTTTTGATAACGTGCCACTGCCCAAGGGAAGAATATCTCTTGCGTGGTTTTACCGTTATCTCTTACCTGCACCTGCTCTGGTCGCATACCGCGCTGCACAAATTCTTGCGCAACACTTTCGGTGGTTTTACCATCTACTACAGGATTTATAAAATTGAAGTTGATATTGTTATTTACCGCTTCATATTCTTCTAGCAACTGCCTGGTCTCTTCCTGCAGTTTGTTGAACTCATCAGGAAAATTGCCGGCTAGAAAAATATCTACCATGAGCGTATTTTTGGCTGCAGCCAAAATCTCCTTAGAGGTATCGCTAAGCGTGTATCGCTGGTCTTGTGTAAGGTCAAAACGGGTGAACGCGAGACCCGCAAGATAATTGATCGCCAAAACCACGATAATGGCAACAATGCTATTTTTTAGAACCTTTTTCATCGCTTTGTAGTGAGTCTTAAGGTTGAAAAATAGAAGAACAATCCCGCCACCGAAATGAAATAGATTAGGTCTCGCGTATCAATAACGCCGCGTGCGATGCTGTCAAAATGTGAACTCATGCTGAGTGCGCCCAGAAATCTTATTCCGGTGAAACCTGCCAAGCCGTCCAAGCCAAAATACAGTAAAAAGCATGTCGCAACACTTAAGATAAATGCGGTGATCTGGTTTGTTGTGAGGCTGCTCATAAAAATGCCTATTGAAGTGTAGGCTGCCGCCAAAAACAATAACCCTAAATAACTGCCTATAAGAATACCGCTGTCTACATTTCCTGGTGGGTTGCCTAATGCTGAAATCGCCCAGATATACAATAAAGTGGGAAGCAGCGCAATAATGATAAGAGCAAAAGCGCCAAGAAATTTACCCATGACTAACTGAAATAGCGTGATAGGTTTTGTGAGAAGCAACTCTAAAGTGCCTTGTTTGATCTCGTCACTAAAACTGCGCATGGTCACTGCAGGAATAAGCAAAAGAAAGATCCACGGTGCTAATTGAAAAAACGGAGTGAGATCTGCGTAGCCATAATCCAGGATATTAAAATCTCCCTGAAAGATCCAAAGGAACAATCCGTTGAGTATAAGAAAAAGTCCAACAACAAGATAGCCTGTGGTAGAGGCAAAAAATGATGTTATTTCTCTTTTAAATATTGGGATCATGCGTCTGAGTAGCTTTTGCTTTAAGCGCTGAAATTATAGATTTAGTATTGTTTAAATGCGATTTTCGTCAAAGAAATTTACAGTAACAGTGTCTAGATAATCTACACCAAAGAGCGTAGAGGCACTTCCTACAGAGCTGGGATTGCTTTTATAAAGGGCCAGTTCTATATATCCTGCCGAGTTGAAAATAGCTAGTTTTTTACCGTCTTCTTCTATGCGTTTGCTTTTTTCGATATTAAAATTGATCGCGTCGCTGTATTTCTTGTAGATCTTGTTAAAGGTTACACGTCGCATTTTAATTTCAAACGGTCTGCCTTTGCCTACATCTTCAAACAGAGTTTTGCTGATGTTTGTAACTACATTACCATAATTATCTACATAGATCACGTTGCCAATGATGGTCTTCTGATCGCTATTTACCACAGGGTGAATGCCTGTTGTCTCTTTAACTTCGGTGATTGGTTTTCCTATAACGCCTAGCGTTCCGCCACGAGCGATATGGCAAGCTACTTTTACAAAAACGTCAAGCACAGTAAAGTTTGTGGTAATACGATCATGAATATTGATCTCTACCATTTCTTCAGGTCTGAAGTTTTTTGTGATCAAAGAAATGATACCGTTGTTTGCGCAGATAAAAAAATGCCCGTCCAGTTTTACAGCAATGTGTTTATTTTCTGGATTTTCTTCACTGTCAATACCTATGATGTGAATGGTTCCTTCGGGGAAATTTTTATACGCATTTTGAATGATGTATGCCGCCTCCATAATATGAAACGGAGAAACACCATGCGAGATATCAACAATATTCACGCTGTCAAGCTCACTGTATATCGCACCCTTGACTGCTCCTGCAAAGTGGTCTTTAAGACCAAAATCGGTAGTTAAGGTAATGATAGGCATAAGCGGGTATTGTTGATATTTTTAAAGAAATTAACGGTTAAAATTAGTTACATTTGTTTAGCACAAAACTAACTATATTTACCTATATCCATACATAAATCCATGCGCTTTTGAACGAACTTAATATTGAACTTTCAGAAATTGCTCCACGTGAATTCTTTGGGCAACGCAATGCAAACATTGAGCTTTTAAAAAGATATTTCCCGAAGCTAAAAATAGTAGCACGAGGTACAAGTATCAAAGCTTACGGAGGAGAAGAAGAACTCGAGGAATTTGATAAGCGACTTACCATGTTGCTTGATCATTTTGCCAAATACAATAAGATAGACGAAAATTCAATAGAGCGCGTGCTTACCAGCGAAAGTAAAGAGGATTATGAAACTTCTTCTAAAAGTGGTGAAGTACTCGTGCATGGCGTAGGAGGAAGGCTCATAAAAGCGCAAACTGCAAACCAGCGTAAATTAGTAGAGCTTGCCGCAAAAAATGATATGGTCTTTGCCATTGGCCCCGCAGGAACTGGTAAAACGTATACCGGTGTTGCCCTTGCGGTAAAAGCCTTAAAAGAAAAGCAAGTTAAGCGCATCATTCTTACAAGACCGGCTGTAGAAGCTGGTGAAAATCTAGGTTTCTTACCGGGTGATCTTAAGGAAAAATTAGACCCTTACATGCAACCGCTTTATGATGCTTTGCGTGATATGATCCCACATGAGAAGCTTGAAACGCTTATTGAGAATGGAACGATTCAAATTGCGCCTATGGCGTTTATGCGTGGTAGAACACTAGATAATGCCTATGTGATTCTTGACGAAGCTCAGAATACCACACATGCGCAGATGAAAATGTTCCTTACGCGTATGGGGCGCAATGCAAAATTCATGATCACAGGAGATCCGGGACAGATTGACCTACCTAGACGTGTGACAAGTGGTCTTAAAGAAGTACTTCTTATTCTTAAAGATGTAAAAGGAGTAGGTATGATATTTTTAGATGATAAAGATGTAATACGTCACCCACTAGTTAAAAAGGTGATCGCCGCATATAAAGAAATTGAAAACAGAAATTGATTCTACACAGTACACAACTGCCATGAATACTATTATTGATACAAATTACAACTTCCCAGGTCAGAAAAATGTTTATAAAGGGAAGGTTCGCGAAGTATATACTTTAGAAGATGATAAACTGGTAATGATCGCAACAGACAGGCTTAGCGCCTTTGATGTGGTTATGCCAAAGGGAATCCCATACAAAGGCCAGATCCTCAATCAGATCGCAACAAAAATGATGAAGGCCACTGAGGATATCGTTCCTAACTGGCTTGAAGCTACACCAGATCCTAATGTGGCGGTGGGCGCGCAATGCGAACCTTTTAAGGTAGAAATGGTAATTCGTGGGTATCTTTCTGGTCATGCTGCTCGTGAGTATAAAGCGGGTAAACGTATGCTTTGTGGCGTGCGCATGGCAGAAGGGATGAAAGAGAATGACAAATTTCCTGAGCCAATTATCACTCCTGCAACTAAAGCAGAAATGGGTGATCATGATGAAGATATCTCTAAAGAAGATATCTTAAAACGTGGTATCGTTTCTAAAGAAGATTATGAAGTTCTTGAAGACTACACTTATAAACTTTTTGAACGCGGTACACAGATCGCAGCAGAGCGTGGTCTTATTTTGGTTGACACCAAATATGAATTCGGGAAGACCGCTGATGGTAAGATCGTTCTCATCGATGAGATCCACACACCAGATAGTTCGCGTTATTTTTATGCAGATGGCTATGCTGAACGCCAAAAGAAAGGCGAGCCGCAAAAACAACTTAGTAAAGAGTTTGTGCGTCAATGGTTAATTAGCAACGGTTTTCAAGGTAAAGAAGGACAACAAGTGCCAGAGATGAGCGACAGCTACATCCAGACCGTTTCAGAAAGATATATTGAATTGTATGAGAATATTACAGGAGAAACTTTCGCGAAAGCAGATCTAAGTGATATTCAAAAACGCATAGAAGATAACGTGCTCGCGTATCTTAAATCTTAAAATTTACTTACTCAGATGGATGCACTCAATGATCTAATTGCGGAGTTTGCATCCGCCATGTGGGGACTGCCGCTATTGATCTTGCTCATAGGCGGCGGACTGTTCCTCATGATCTACTCTAGATTTTTGCCGTTTCGGTATCTGGGTCATGCCGTTAATGTACTTCGCGGTAAATACGACGATCCTAATGATCCTGGTGAAATTTCACATTTTCAGGCATTAACTACCGCGCTTTCTGCCACTGTGGGAATGGGCAATATCGCTGGTGTTGCTGTCGCGATCGCCGTGGGTGGCCCAGGTGCGGTTTTCTGGATGTGGGTGAGCGCAATTGTGGGTATGGCGACCAAATTCTTCACAGGAAGTCTAGCGATCATGTATCGTGGCAAAGACAGTAATGGTGAGCTACAAGGCGGCCCGATGTATTTTATCACTGAAGGTCTGGGCAAAAAATTTAAAATTTTTGCTGTGATCTTTAGCATCGCAGGTCTCGTGGGAGCGCTGCCGGTTTTTAATGTAAATCAACTCACGCAAGCCATTACAGATATTGTTTTAATTCCTAATGGTTTTGAAGCTGGCTTGGGAGCCAAAGTTACTATCGGCTTGATTCTCGTGGTGATCACAAGTGTTGTCATCTTAGGAGGATTAAAGCGCATCAGTAATACAGCGGCAAAATTAGTTCCCGCAATGGTACTTATTTATTTTCTGGCAGTCGCCGGAATTTTAATACTTCACGCAGATAGAATACTTGAATATTTCAATTTGATCTTTGTCAATGCCTTTAATGCAGAAAATTATTCAGGTGATCCATTTTTAGGAGGAGTTCTCGGCGGATTGATCATTCTGGGAGTGCGACGAGGAGCTTTTTCTAACGAAGCTGGCGTGGGTACAGCGCCCATGGCGCATGGTGCAGCAAAGACAGCGATTCCTACTCGTGAAGGTCTTGTTGCAATGCTAGGACCTTTTATAGATACGATTATCGTGTGTACACTTACGGCTCTTGCGATCTTAGTTACAGACGTCTGGAAAACTAGTGATGCAAATGGTGTTAGCCTTACGGCGAAAGCGTTTGCAGATTCATTTCCGGTGTATGGAAAATATATTCTTTTGTTGTGTATTGCCGTGTTTAGTTTAAGTTCATTATTCAGCTATAGTTATTATGGTAGTAAGTGCCTTGCATTTCTTTTTGGCGCAAGCCATAAACATATTTACAACTACTTTTTTATCATAAGTATCATGCTGGGCGCAACAACAGACTTGCGCATGATGATAAACCTAATTGACGGATTTTTTGCAATTATGGCATATCCTACAATGATCTCTACCTTGATGTTGGCTCCGCGAGTAATGCGTGAAGCGAGGATGTACTTTAAGAATTTAGCATAAAAAAAAGCCCGCTAGCAATAGCGGGCTTCCGGGTTCACGATGACTAATCTAATTCTAGTAACCCTGGTTTTGTGTGAACTGTGGTGTCACGTCAATGGTTTCCTGAGGTATAGGAAACACTCTTCTATATGGTTGTGATTGGGGTTTTGCTGTGTATGGTAGATCAAATTTCCCGAAACGGATCATTTGTTTTCTGCGCTTGTACTCCCAGTACATCTCATGACCTAATTCTCTGTAAAGAATCTCTGCATCTATCGCAGGAAGTGCTGTTCCTGGTGCATTGCCATAAAGTGCTTCGCGTGTTCTGCTTGTACGAAGTTTATTGATGTCGTTAAGCGCAAGAGCGTTTTGACCAGATCTTAAATAAGCCTCTGCACGCATAGCATACATGCCGCCTAGTCTGTAAACGGGTACATCAATACCGCTGGCGCCGTTGTTGAATTCGGCATCAAATTCATATTTAAAGATACGCGCACCTTGATTGATCTGGTTTTGAGCAAAAACAGCAACATTAGGATCGTCAAAGCTTAGCTCAGGAGTAAAGTCCATAGGTGTGCCTTCGCTCTTTTCCATAAACAGTTGAAAAACTTCGATGCGACCATCACTTGTCATGATAAAACCACCGTTTCCGTCAAGTTTAGGTCCGTATTGCTGACCATAAAGAATACCGCGGTTAAAGTGAAACCAAAGATCGCCATTTATGGTGCTAGTCGCAGGAACGCTGGTGTCTGTACCATCATTCATAAACCATGTGCCATCGTCGTATTGGTATTTTCGCGTTAAGCGTGGATCATCCATATCATTATCCCACGAGTGAAAAAACTCTGGAGTTGTACAAGTAGCGTTCGTTCCGCGCTCGTTAGGAGTAGGTCTTTGGTTTCTCGCTTGGTTAACATAACCGAGGTCATTGTCACCTTTTTTAAGATCTGTGATCTGCTGGATCACCGCAAAGATCATCTCAGAAGAATTCTCGTTACCACGGCTAAAGTTGTCAAAGTAATTTGCTTCTAAGCTGTACTTTCCAGAATTGATAAGATTAGAAGTGTACTCGATCACTTTTTGCATGTCAGTAGAATTTCCGTCTACAGAAGTCTCATTAAAATCAAAGCTAGAAGAAGCATTGTACTTGTCTTTAAGCGTAGCACGGTTTAAGTACATTTCTGCTAGAAATGCGTAACCAGCTTCACGTGTAAAACGACCTGCAAATGTATTTTGCTCACCAGAAGGCGCAAGTTGCGGTAGCAAAGCTTCAACGTCTGCGATAAGATCATCGATCGCAGTTTCTGCCTTAAGGATCTGCAATTCCTGATTTTCTCCTAGTGGATCTCTGTATGGCGCTTGGCCATAAAGTTCTAACGTTTCATAGGTATAATACGCAAGTAATGCTTTGGCTTCAGCCAAAAATAAAGCCTCATTAGCATCACCGCTACCGTCTATGGTCTGGATCGCTGTGATGGCTCTTACAATACCATTTGTAAGACGGTTAAAATTATCTGTAATGATGGCGTTTGAAGGATTCCATGTAAACTCATGCATAGATCTCCATTTACCACCGTCACCCCAGTCGCTACCACGAGTAGGAAGTAAAGCCTCATCTGTGGTATATTCTTGTAGCGCGATAAACCCGCTGTTGTCTACCATAAGACCGTCTGATAAACGCTCATAGGCTGCCGCCAAAGCTGCGTCTACACTACCAACCTCATCGCCAAGATTTTCGTCTAGCACTACTTCTTCAAGATCTGTACAGTTTACCAAAGTGAACGCCAGAAGAAGTGCCGAAATAAATTCTATTTTAAGATTCTTTAATTTCATGTTTATAGTTTTATTGTTGCACCTAAGATGTATGTACTTGCAGTAGGGTAACTTGTGTAATCAATACCAATAGATTGGTTACCATTACTGTTTTTAGGACTATCAATTAATGGATCGTAACCGCTATAATCTGTAAGGGTTAAGATATTTTGACCTGTAACATAAAGGTTGATACTGTTGATCCAGTTTATGTTTTCAGGACTCCAAGTGTATCCTAATCTTGCTGTGTTAAGTCTAAGGAAGTCTGATTTCTCTAGATAGTATGTTGAGAGTTGAGGTGCGTTAGCAGGATTTGCTCCGCTGTCTAAATAACGCTGTGCAACGTTTCTGTCTGATGCAAGGTTATTGATGTTAAGCGCATTTAAACCGGTGTTATTAATAAGATATCCACCTGTCTGACCGATGATAGAGAACGAGAAATCAAAATTGTTTAATCTCATGCTACTGTTAAGACCGTAAGAGAATTTAGGCAAAGCACCTTCTATGATCACGCGATCATCGCTGCTTATGATTCCGTCGCCGTTTTGATCTTTGAATTTGTCAAAACCTTGCGCATCAAAACCATCATGCTCAAACAAGTAAAAAGAACCAGCTGCATAACCGCTTTTGTAAATGTTTGCCAAAACGCCAGACTGACCAGGTCCAGAGATAACTCCCGAAAGGATTTCAGAAACTGGAAGGTCTTTGATCTCATTGTTAAGCGTTGCTCCGTTTACATCAACATCCCAAGTAAAACCATCTTTGTTGATGACCTCTGTTCCTAACATGAATTCAAAACCTTTGTTCACGATCTTACCATCTATGTTTGTCCAGATGTTATCAGTAGGACTCAATGCTGGCGATGGGATGAACAAGATCGCATCTGTAGTGGTCTTGTTATAGTAATCTAATGTTCCATACAGCTTTCCGCCGAAGAGCGTAAAATCTGTACCTACGTTAAGCTGAGTTACAACTTCCCATTTAAGGTTAGGGTTAGGCGTTCTTGCAACCGAAACTCCGTTGATCAACGCATAATCTGGATATAGGTAATATCCTTCATTAGGACTTAAAGAATAACTTGCTTGCGTAATCTTATTTTGAACTTCCTGGTTACCTGTTTGTCCCCAGCTTGCACGAAGTTTCAAATTATCTATGATGTCATTCTCTTTAAGGAAAGCTTCTCTGTCAAGATTCCAACCTGCAGCGAATGATGGGAAATATCCATATTTGTTGTTTTCGCCAAAGCGAGTAGAACCATCTGCACGCAATGAAGCCGTCAATAAATATTTGTCATCAAAAGAATAATTTACTCTACCAAAGAATGACTGTAATTCATTTTCTTGAGCAAAACCGCTTGTAGCTGTATTTACACCAGCATACCCAGGATTGTTGCTTGGCGGAATTCCTGTTTCTTGATCTGCGATATCATCATATTGAAAAGAACTTCCTGAATTTTCAAATTTCTGATAAGAGAAACCACCAAGAACTTCTAACTCATGCGCACCAAAATATCCTTTATACGTAAGATAATGTTCTATCAAAGCACTTTTAGACTCCACATTGTTTTGCACATAGCGTCCTAGTGGATTAAGGTCTGTAAGGTTAGGATAAATTGTAGTGTTACGCTCAGCAGAACTGCGGTCTACACCTAAGTTCATTTTGTATTCTAAGCCATCTACGATTCTAAAAGCCGCTTCAAAATTACCAAGCACTCTTAACGTTCTTGATTGATCTTCATAAATGCTTAACAAATATGCCGGGTTGTAATGCGCATTAAGGTTGAAGTTTGTAAAATCGCCATTCTCATCTTTAACAGACCATGTAGGGTTTGCCATCAGGGTGTGAATGATCAACTGACCGTTAGAACCACCGTCATCACTGTTAGGAACACCGTTGTCTACAGTTTCACTCGCAGTAAGATTTACTTTAAGACGTAGTCTTTTGTTATAAAAAAATGATTCAGCTGCATTGATACGACCTGTAGTTCTTTGAAAGCTACTGGTATTCACAATACCTTCTTGATCCATGTTGCTTAATGAAACGTAGTAGTTTCCAGAATCAGTAGATTTCGCGTAAGCGATATTGTGATTTCTTGTAATTGCCGTGCGGTAGATCTCATCTTGCCAATCTGTATTGCCACCGTGATCGTAAGATTCATTAGTGATCGCGCTACGATATTCGCTAGCATCCAGTAAGTCAAGTTTTCTTGCCACAGTGCTTACACCCATGTAATTGTCAAGCGTAAGACCAGCTTTACCTAGTTTACCTTTTTTTGTGGTAATGATCACAACACCGTTAGAACCTCTGGCTCCATATATCGCTGCCGCGGAAGCATCCTTAAGAATGTTGATGCTTTCAATATCGCTTGTGTTTAAGAAGTTAAGTGGGTTTTTTGCCTGCGAAGCACCAAAACCAACATTAGTTCCTGAAGGGCTCACATCTTCATTAGAAAGTGGAACACCATCTACTACAAAAAGCGGCGTGCTACCACTACGAATAGAACCTACACCACGAATATTTACATTAACACCAGCACCAGGTTCACCACTTGTGTTCACCACACGAACACCCGCCACTTTACCTTGAATAAGATTATCTGGAGAGATGTTTACACCTTGCTTAAAGTTTTCTGCAGTTACCTGCGAAACGGCTCCTGTTACGTCTTTTCTTGTCTGGCTACCATAACCTACAACGAGTACTTCATTAAGTTCTGCCGCATCAGGCTCCAGCTGAACAGAAATACCATTTTGTGCTGAAACTTCTTGAGGAGCAAAACCTACGTAAGAGATCTTAAGCATTTGTCCGCTTGAAACTTCAATAGAGAATTTACCATCAAAGTCTGTAGTGGTTCCTTTACTGCTACCTACAACTTGTACAGAAGCTCCAGGAAGTGGAGTGCCGTTGTTATCAAGTACAGTTCCAGTTACGGTTTGTTGATCTACAGCAACTGCGATCGCCGTTTTCTTTACAAGAACAACATCTTCTTTGATAGAATATTTAAAGTTCGCTCTTCTTGAAAGGTCATTCATTACAGCTGTAAACGAGATGTCGTTGTATTTTACTGCGTATGACTGTGTGTCGTTTATGATCTTTTCGCCATAGCTAAATTGATATTTAGATTGATCAGATAGCTGTGAGAAAATGTCTTTTAAAAGAGATCCACGGGTAGCCAGATTGATCTTTGCAGGCTCGTTACCGTTGTTTGCCGCTGTCGCAAAAAAGCTAGACAAGGCAAGTAATCCTGTTAACAGGACTGTTTTAAGTTTTAAAGAAATAGTTTTGTAATTCATTTAATTAAGTGATTGGAATTGTCATTCAATGCTTATTAAATCGCCGTAGCTGTTGCCGCAGCTGCGGTTTTTTTGTTTTTAAGAGTCTTCTACTGTTAGTTGTTTGTCATTAAGTGTCAAGTTTAGGTCTGTTATAAAATTGATTTCGTTTATAAGGTCTTTGATGTTTGCATTTACTTTTACGACGATCGTTAATCTAGTATCTAGCACGCGCTGATCTTCTGTAGAAAAATGAACACCGTATTTATGTTTGAGCACTTCAGTGATCTTTTGTAGCGATACATTTTTCATTTGCACATCTTCTGTATACCAATTGTGCATCATGTAATCATCTGTCTTGCTTTTGCTGAGGTGACTTCCTGTTAAGGTAACTATGTCGTGTGGTTTAAGAATAAGTTCGGCATCTTCAGCAGTGACTTTCACGCTTCCTGTTTTTACACTTACTTGAGATTGCTCGTCGCGATGATCTATGTAAAATGAAGTTCCCAGAACTTGGGTTTTTAGCTTCCCAGAAGTGATTGTAAATGGTCTGCTCTCATCTCTTGCAATGTCAAAAAACGCATTGCCTTTTATGAGTTTTACCGGTCTTGTTTCATCGTCAAAATGTGCCGGATATTCAAAACTTGTATTTGCCGCTAGATAGATCAAAGATCCATCTTCAAGTTTTACAACCTCAGGCGATGTTGTGTTGATTGCTATTGTATTAATTGCAGGATTTGTTGTGTTAAAGAAGGCAACTAATCCTATTAGGACAGCAACCGTTGCAGCAGCTGCAAAAGCATAGAATCGGGTTCTTTTTGGCTTTAAGCCAGATCTACTTGCAATTGTTTTATAAAGTTCGCGCGACTTTGCATCAGCATCGCCCATGGTTTTGTGATCCCAGGTGGCGTTATCAAATTCTGATTGTAAGAAGTTCTCCCACTGCACATCATTTTTGATGCGCTTTTGGTAATGTGTCTGTGTCTCGCGCTTAGGCATTGATCGGGTTATTTGCCTATAAGTACCGCGAGTGGTAAAAAAGTACTACGCCTTGAAGTTATTGATATCTTACCGCAATGTTATGAAAACGTAACGAGGCAAATTTTTGCAAAAACAGCTAGAATTCCTACACCTTTATACACCACTTTAAGTTGGCGCATCGCAGTGGTCAGTTGGTTTTTTACCGTTTGTTTTGAGATGTTAAGTTCTGCAGCGATCTGGTCTAGATCCATGCCTTGCACTTTATTCATATAAAGAATTTCTTTGCGGCGTTCTGGCAAAACTTCTAGCAAAGGTTCAATTTCTTCCTTAGAATTTTCGGCTTCTTGTTCTTGTTCAATAATGTGCGCAGCAAACTTTTCTTCTAGAAATTCGGTTTCAAATTTATGGTCGCGATAAGCCTTGTAAATCTGATTTTTCGCAGCTCTAAAAAGGTAGTTCTCAATAGCGTCAATCTCGATGTTATCTCTGCGTTCCCAAAGGTTTACAAAAATATCCTGAACAACATTTTGTGCCAGATTCTCATCGCGAGAAACATTAAAAGAAAAAGCATACAGCTTCTCCCAGTTTTGACGGTAAACAGCTTCAAATTCAGCAGCGGTTTTCATGAAGAGTGGTTGGTAGTGGTTTGCAGGAGCTAAATAACTGCATCGGTTTTTAACAAAATTTAACTCAAGGTTACCTTTGTATTAAATCGGTTTACCTTTGCGCTGATATTGATAATTATTTGATGACATTGCACCAGATTAATATTTATAACGCAGCCATTTTAAGTAAGCTTTTAATTAAAATTCAAATGCCTAGAATCTATTTCCTAATTGCATTTTTTACCATTTGCCTTTCGGCGAAAGCGGAACAAACCGAATCAAAATATAAGTTCCATTCGCACAACGATTATGAGCAAGATTTCCCTTTCTGGAAGGCCTATATTCATGGAGCAAATTCTATTGAGGCAGATGTTTTTCTAAAAAATGGAAAGCTCTACGTCACTCACGCAGAATCTGAGATCAAGGAAGCAAATACATTGCAAAAATTGTATTTCGACCCGATTGAAGAATTGATCAAAAAAGGAGATTTTAGAGAATTGCAATTGCTGGTAGATTTAAAATCTGATGCAAAAAAGACCTTGTCAAAAATCATCGAAGTGCTAGAAGATTATCCTGGCATTCGCCAAAACAAAAAGCTAGTAATCGCGATTTCGGGCAATCGTCCACCGACGGCTGAATATGGTAATTATCCTGATTATATCTGGTTTGACCATCAAAGTCTTGAGGATATTGATACGATAGATTTGAGCAAAGTCGCGATGATCAGCAAAGGTTTTTCTAACTATTCCCATTGGAATGGCCTAGGGCGACCCGTTACTGCAGATATGAAAAAGATGGAAGCCGTTATCGCAAAAGCTCATGAATATGGGAAACCATTTCGTTTCTGGGGAACGCCAGACACAAAAACGGCATGGAGCAAATTTGCAAAAATGGGCGTTGATTTTGTGAACACAGACCATCCGGATGAGGTTGAACTTTTCTTAAAAACGCTAGATGCTAGAACCTATCAAAATCCACAAATGACAGAGGCGTATGAACCAGAATTCTCATACGACCCCAACTCAAAACCTAAAAATGTGATTCTGCTTATCGGCGACGGTAATGGCCTGAGTCAGATTACTGCGGGGATGATTGCAAATGGCGGTGAATTGAACTTAACACAACTGCAAAATATCGGCTTGGTAAAGACATCTTCATACGATGATTTGATCACAGATTCTGCTGCGGGAGCGACAGCAATGGCAACTGGTGTGAAGACAAATAATCGTGCTATTGGGACAAATTCTGACGAAAAACCGCTTAAAAATATCACCGAAATCTTAAGCTCAAAAGGTTTTATTACCGGCCTCATGACCACAGATGAAATCACGGGCGCGACGCCTTCTGCCTTCTACGCGCATGAGCCAGAACGTGATAACAGCGATGCGATTTTAGAAGATTTGGCTTTAAGCCAAATAAACTTTTACGTTTCATCAAAAGCGATTAAACTCCCGATGCTAAACATTCCTCCGAAGGAATACGGAAAAAACGCAAAAGACTATCTGGAGCGAGAAGAATTCTTGCCTGCCGCTGAACGTGGAGCGATTTTCCCGGGGTTTTTTGAGAAAATTCTTGGCGAACTAAAGAAACAGGAAAAACCATACTTCATGATGGTAGAGGGCGCGAAGATTGACAGCAACGGCCACACGAATAATATTAAGGGCATCGTTACAGAAATGCTCGATTTTGATTTGACCGTGCGTAAAGCGCTCGAGATGGCCGATGAAAATAAAAATACACTGGTGATTATCACGGCAGACCACGAAACTTCTGGGCTGGGTATTATGCAAGGAAGTCTTGAAAATGGCGAAGTTGAAGCCGGATTTTTATCTAACGACCACACGGCGACGATGGTTCCTATTTTTGCTTATGGCCCGCAATCTCAGCATTTCACAGGTGTTTTTGAGAACACAGAGATTTTCCATAAAATCATGAAAGCGCTAGAAATTAAAGAATAGTTTTTGGCTTAAAGCCAAAATTACTTTTGCTTGATTTTTCCGGTTTTTAGGTTGTAGATATAATGGTCAGCCGGTGTGCCGTGCATGAATTTATCTAGGATTTTCAGCATCAGTTGGAGTTGCGTTTTTACAACATCCTGCGATTTTTGCTCTGATTTTTCACTTGCTTTAATAAGCAATTTGTAATCGTGAATTCGGGATTTTGGGATATCGTCAAACGCCAACACATCAGCCGAACGTATTTTGTGAAAGTCCTCGATAAGGTCGGTTCCTTGCCAACTAGATAGAAGTTTTGATTGTTTACCGTTTATCTTTTTTAAGATATCCTGAGCGTTGGCTTTCGCCAAAAACGAACTCAAATCTTCCGGCCAATCTTGAGGAATGAATCTCAATCGTACCAATTCTTTTAAATGAAATTGAGTGAATGCCGCGTAATCTTCAGAATTCAAGATTTCATGATTCCATAGCTTCTCTGGTGCTGTGTTTTGCAAATATTCGTATTCCATTTCATATAGTGGAAAATGCTCAGAAAAAGCTTTTGTGTTCACTTCTACGGTTTCAATTTCTAATTGCTGCCCATCAATGGTGAGTAGTTTGTATGCAGCAGGATATGCCGCCAGCGAAGGAACTTGCACGTTCAACAGCCTATTGTTTCCTGAAGTTGTGATGTTAGAATCATTGATGTGCATGTGTCCAGCAAAATGGATTTTTATGCCTGCATCGGCAAATGCTTTAGCGACTTCCGCATCAGGAACGCGCTCTAGTTGCCATTTGTTATTGCCCATGAGCTGTTCAATTTCCGCGGAAGCGTTATCATTAAAATCTAGCATCGGGAAGTGTGAAAAAGCAATCAATGTTTTTCCATTTTTCTGAGCCATTTCTGCCATTTTCTTTGCCCAAGCAATCAAGTGCTTCTTATGCGTCAACACATTGTTATAGCCTGTGCTTGCGCTGCTGTAATTTTCGCCATTTTCAGGCGCACCATCACGCGGAATGAAAACATCGCCATCAATCGCCATTAGCCAGATTCCGTTCACTGGTTCTACCACATAACTCACATCAGGAACGGCATAGCCAGGCGCAACTTCATACATTCTATTGCTGAGTTCTGATGCTTGTTTTGCTTTCGCGAAAGTGTAATTCTTAATATCATATTGAGCAAAAGGAGTTGTCCAAAAAAGCTGATTTTTCTCTGGCTTAAAGCCAAAATTCTGAAGGATGGACGTCACGCCGTCATATCCCATTTTTGCAATATCTTGAGTGATGATAGCAGGAAGATTTGTCTCAGGCTTAGCTAAATCCGGATGACTTACAATGCTTTGCTCCATTCCATTTTTACCCAAAAAATCTGATTTGCCAGCCCCCGTACGGAAAGGTCTTACCGGGTCATGATTTCCCGTTGTGATGAAAAATTGCATGTCATATTCCTGCTCATATTTTTCAAGGATTTTCTTTAATCCACGTAGGTGAACCGGCTGACCATCATCGGTATAATCGCCGGGAAGCGCGACCAACTTGATTCCGCGATTTGCTAAATCTCCTAATGCAGTGAGGAAGGCAAAATAGTTCTCGTTAAAAATGCGGGTAGAATGCAGCTGCGCTTCCATAGTGCGGATGAGCGTGGGCTTCCCAGTTTTGGGATTTATGATTCCGCGATAATCTGTGCCTTCTAACTTAGTGAAAGGAACTTGCAAATGCACATCTGCAAGAAAGGCGATTTGAGTTTTCTTTTGGCCTTGAGCCAAAACCGCAAGCGACAAAAAAGCGCAAAAAAGCATCCATTTTTTCATGGAGCAATCTTATGCAAAATCAGGGATTTGTGGCTTGCGCCAAAGGTTATTTTATGATTAAATGTACTAGCAATCGCTAAGGCTCACCTTAACGGCAAGACCGCCCTCAGAAGTTTCTTTGTACTTCTTGTTCATGTCTTTTGCGGTTTCCCACATGGTCTCGATGACCTTGTCTAGTGGCACTTTTGCTTTGCTTGCGTCACTTTCTAGAGCGATCTCTGCGGCATTGATCGCTTTTATCGCGCCCATTGCGTTGCGCTCAATACATGGAATTTGCACAAGACCGCCAATCGGGTCGCAGGTAAGGCCCAGGTGATGTTCCATGGCGATTTCACTAGCCATTAAAACTTGTTCTGGAGTGCCGCCCAGCAGTTCGGCAAGCGCGCCAGCTGCCATCGCAGAAGAAACTCCGATCTCTGCCTGACAACCGCCCATCGCAGCAGAAATTGTCGCACCTTTTTTAAATAAGCTTCCTATTTCGCCAGCGACAAGCATGAATTTTTTGATATCTTCAAAGCCTGCGTTGTGGTTCTCGATAACCAGATAATACATCAAAACCGCAGGAACTGTACCGGCACTACCGTTAGTGGGCGCAGTAACGACACGGCCTAGCGAGGCATTAACTTCGTTTACGCTTAAAGCGAAACAGCTAACCCACTTAAGGATTTGACGAAATTTTACCTCCGTATTTCGAATCGCCGGAATCCAATCTTCTATGCCGTTATATTGTGTTTCGCCAATGAGACGATCATGAATTTCCTTGGCGCGGCGTTTAACGTTGAGTCCGCCAGGGAGATTGCCCTCGCTGTGGCAACCTTCGTACATTGACTCTTGCATTACCTGCCAGATTTGCTTTAATCCATTGTCAATTTCTTCCTCGCTTCGCAGCGAAAGTTCGTTTTCAAGAACGATCTCAGAAATCTGTTTGTTCTCGTTTTTACAATATTCTAGCAACTGGTTGCCGCTTTCAACAGGGTAAGGGAAGGTGTTGAATTTTTGCAGTTTTCTGCTCGCATTCTTACGCTCTTTTTGAACTACAAATCCACCGCCTATAGAGTAATAAGATTCGCTTATTTTCTTGCCATTTTCAAGCGTAGCTCTAAACTTTATGCCGTTAGGGTGAAACTCAAGAAACTTGCGGTTAAAGCAAACATCATCAGAAAAAGAGAAAGCGATATTCTTTTCGCCGTTAAGGCTAAGAACCCCATTATTTTTAAGTTTTTCGATCTCGTCGCCAATAATGGAAGTATCCATCGTGACTGGATCAAAACCCATCAATCCCAGAACCGCAGCGATGTCTGTAGCGTGACCTTTGCCGGTAAGACTTAGCGAACCATAAAGATCGACCTGTACGTGAACCACGTGTTCAAATTTCTCTCTGCGTTTCAACTTTTCAATCCAGCGCTGGGCTGCGCGCCATGGTCCCAGCGTGTGAGAGCTAGAAGGGCCAACGCCTATTTTTAGCATGTCAAAAACGCTGATACATTCAATTTGGCGGGATTTTTCCATAGGGCTTTTCGTCATTAAGGGCGTGCAAATATATCATGATTTATGAGAAAGGGTAGTGGTTTTTTTGGCTTTAAGCCAAAAATCAAAATGCACCTTTAAAATGAGCAATTTTACCTCTAAAGAAATTAAAGGTCTACGTTGCGAGGCTTCTTCTTTTGCGATATT
Organism: Leeuwenhoekiella obamensis; assembly: GCF_055391795.1. Taxonomy (NCBI): domain Bacteria; kingdom Pseudomonadati; phylum Bacteroidota; class Flavobacteriia; order Flavobacteriales; family Flavobacteriaceae; genus Leeuwenhoekiella; species Leeuwenhoekiella obamensis. The sequence continues at coordinate 407,351 of NZ_AP029251.1, forward strand.
CTAATGGCGATAACAAAGTGTACTTTTTAAAAATTCTTGAAAAATATGCAGCAGACTTGAAGTTGACTAAACTTAAGATCTCATTGACGTTTAGGTCTGTGGTGAGTAGTAAAAGTTGGGCTTGCTGCAGTCGCTCGCGGATTATATATTCTTTAGGACCTATGCCGATTATGCTTTTAAAAACTCGGGTAAAATGATCTGGCGAAAGATGACATAATTGAGCAAGATCTGTGATAAAAATATCTTCTTGAAGATTCTCTTTTATATAAAATAGTACATCCTCGATCTTGTATCTAGACATGCCTTGAATGAGTTGCATGCTGTCTTGTGTAATGAATCTTGAGAAAAGTTGTTGTACTATACCTTCAGACTCCCATTTTAATTTAATGTCTTTGTAATAATCGTCTTTATGCTGCCACATGGTTTTGTGATACACATGAGGATTGTAATGGGGTAAACGCTTATCTGGATGTAATTGAAAGATTCTTTTAAAGAGTGAAAAATCAATTTCTATCGCTTTTACCTCCTTTAAAATATTGATGTAAGGAAACGGATTTAGACTCTTTTTTAGCGAAAAAATACAATGAATGAAATAGTGGTTCATCCCCTTTTTAAAATAGTAACTACAAGGTGTGAAACCGGGGATGAGGTATAGATTGTGAGCTTTTAATTCGGTTTTTACACCGCGTATCATTACCTGGCTTACGCCACTTTCAATGTAGTAAAGCCTAGAGAACGGACTGATTATATTTTCATGCACCGTGTCTTCTTCAAACCTGATGTTGTCTACATGAATGATCTCTGACGAAAGATCAAAAGTCTGTCCTGTTTTCATATCAATGCTAAAACATCAAATATCGGAAAAGTGCAATTATTTGCCCTAAAGGTTCAAGACTTAAATAATTAAATCTTTCAAATTTGTCTCAATCATAATTACGGTTTACACATGAGAAATTTTATAAATATCGCGGCAGTTTTTCTTGTTTTGGCTTTAAGCCAAAATACTATAAAGGCACAAGTCTCACCGCAATTGCTAAAGCGCCAGCAGGATTTTATTGATCTAAGATTTGGGATGTTCATTCATTATAATATCCCTACGTATATGGAAGATGATTGGGCTGATCCAGACGCTGATCCTTCTATTTTTAATCCTAAGCAGATAGACTTTGATCAATGGGCCAAAGCTGCAAAATCTGCGAATATGACGTATGGGGCGTTAACTACAAAACATCATAGCGGTTTTTCTATTTGGGACACAAAAACAACTGAATATAGCGTGATGAGTAGTCCTTATGGTAAAGATGTGGTGAAAGGATATGTGGATGCTTTTAGAAAAAATGATCTTAAGGTGATGCTGTATTATTCTATTCTTGATACGCATCATAAGATCAGACCAGGAATGATCACTGAGGATAAAATTCAATTTATAAAAGATCAACTTACAGAATTACTCACTAATTATGGAGAAATTGACGCAATGATCATTGACGGCTGGGATGCACCATGGTCTAGAATTTCTTATGATGATGTACCATTTGAAGAGATCTATAATTTGATAAAATCCATCCAGCCAGATTGCCTTGTGATGGATCTTAATGCAGCGAAATATCCAGCAGAGGCTTTATTCTACACAGACATAAAATCTTATGAGCAAAATGCGGGTCAACACATAGAAAAGGATGCTAATATTCTGCCAGCACTGTCATGTTATCCTTTACAGCAAAATTGGTTTTGGAAACCTTGGTTTCCTGAGAATCCGGTAAAGGATCCTAAGCAATTGGTAAATGAGAATTTGATTCCTTTTAATGAAGCTTACTGTAATTATATTCTTAATGTGGCACCAAATAGAGATGGCAAGATCGATGATAATGCCATGAAAGCTTTAAAAGAAATAGGAAAGTTATGGCAGCACAAAGGACCGATGCCCGCGCTTAAAGGAAATTATGATGCGCCAATAATCTCCTCAAATATCGCAAAGTTTAAACCGTCAAACAGTAGCTGGAGTAATGACATGAACATTATGGATTTTGCAAACGATGATGATTTTGGGACAGCATGGGTTTCTAATAAAGCTGTTGAGAATGCGTGGTGGGAAGTTGATCTTAATGAAGAGCGTAGCTTTAATATGATCGTGATCACAGAGAATAATCCTAATATATCGTCTTATACCATAAAGTATTTTAAAAACAACCAATGGCATGAACTTTTAAAAGGTAGCAAGAAGGATAAGATCAAAATTCATCGTTTTGAAAGAGTTTATGGTGAGAAGGTGAGAATTAATTTTGATAAAGCAGATAGTCCACCAGTGGTGCTTGAAGTTGGCGTTTACAACGAGCGACGATAGATAGAAATTTTATTAATTAATAAAGATCCCTTGCTGTTTTGTGAGGGATTTTTTTTTTTAATGACCTCGGCAGGATTCAAACCTGTAACCCTCGTAAACAAAAAAGCCCCACTAATGTGAGGCTTTCTGTGATCACGAAGACGACCGAATGTTAATGAAATCACCTGCGGAGATTTATAATGAGGTGCGAGCTTGCCGCGTGGGCTTTCGAATCCCGTAGCGACAAACAAAAAAGTTCCATAAGTGTGAGGCTTTCTGTGATCGCGAAGACGACCGAATGTTAATGAAATCTCCTGCGGAGATTTATAATGAGGTGCGGGCTTGCCGCGCGGGGTTTCGAATCCCGTAGCGACAAACAAAAAAGCCTCACTAGTGTGAGGCTTTCTGTGATCGCGAAGGGATTCGAACCCCTGACCGTCTGCTTAGAAGGCAGATGCTCTATCCAGCTGAGCTACGCGACCTTAATTTTGCGGGTGCAAATATACTGTTTTTGGTTAATTTTTTCATTTTCATCGTTATTTTTTACATATAAAATTTCGTTTTCCGGTTTATCACATTGATTCACAGGTTTATTTCTGCGCTATTTTATTCTACTCCTTTTATATAACTGCGTGATTTTTCTTTTGGCTTTAAGCCAAAAAAACATCTCTATTCTTGATTTGCTTATGTGATTCTGTGATTTGCATACATGCAGAAGTGGGTTGATACAGACCTTTGTATCATTAAAATCAATGAAATGGAAATTAAAAAAATCAAGTTAGGAAGTGAAGGTCTCGTTGTGCCCAAAATAGGTCTAGGCTGTATGGGAATGACCGGCTTTGAAGATGCAAATATGTATGGACCAGCTGATGAAAAGGAAGCAATTGCCACCATTCATAAATCTTTTGAAATGGGCGGGAATTTCTTGGATACCGCAGATCTGTACGGACCTTTTAAAAATGAACAGCTTATCGCGAAAGCTATTGGCGAGAATCGAGACAAATACATCATTGCGACGAAATTTGGCTGGGAGATTGAAGATAATGACAAAGTTACCTGGGCGATAAACGGCAAGAAGGAATATGTGAAAAAGTCGGTTGAGCGTTCGCTAAAAAATCTGAAAACAGATTATATCGACCTGTATTACATGCACCGCCTTGATAAAAATACACCTATTGAAGAAACCGTTGAAGCGATGAGCGAACTGGTAAAGGAAGGAAAAGTAGGTTATCTAGGATTGTCTGAAGTTTCATCTGAGACTGTGAAGCGCGCACACGCTGTGCATCCTATCACGGCTGTTCAGAGTGAGTATTCACTTTTTGAACGTACAGTTGAGGAGCGCGGGGTTATACAAACGTTGAATGAGTTGGGAATTGGTTTTGTGGCATATTCACCTTTGGGTCGTGGCTTTCTATCTGGGCAAATTAAAAGTATAGATGATTTGCCAGAGAATGATTTTCGTCGTGCGATACCGCGTTTTCAGGAAGGGCATTTTTATAAGAATATAGAGCTTGTAAATGCAATTGAAACCATGGCCGGAGAAAAAAATATCACACCGTCTCAACTGGCTCTAGCGTGGATCATGGCAAAGGGGATTTTGCCAATTCCAGGAACAAAACGCAGAAAATATGTGGAGCAGAATATTAACGCTACGCAAATAGAATTGACCAGTGAAGACCTGTCAAGGTTAGAAAGTATTGTGCCTCTGGGGACTGATACTGGCGAGCCTTATGATGAATTCAGTATGGGATTATTAGATTAAAAAATTAGGAGCCTTTGTCCTTTTTGTACAAAGGCTTTTTAAATTAAATTATAGCATGAACGCAATAGAAACCATTTCGCAATTTCACAGATTATTATCGCTGCCAGAACCTAAACATCCGCTGGTAAGTGTCATTGATCTTGAAGAAAGTATTTTTCTGGAAGATGAGATCTGGGAGCATTTTGTAAATAAATTTTATTGTGTTGCGCTTAAGCGAAATGCAAAAGGAAAAATTAGATACGGTCAGCAGCATTATGATTATGACAAAGGTGTTTTGAGTTTCACTGCGCCTAATCAAGTGCAGCATCTGGACCTTAAAAATACCGAGTGTGGCTCTGGCGTTTTATTGATTTTTCATCAGGATTTTCTGTTGGGTCATCCGCTGGCGGGCAAGATAAATAGCTATACTTTTTTCTCGTATGCCGTTCATGAAGCGCTGCATCTCTCTGCCGAAGAAGAGGATTATCTCATTTCAATCCTAGAAAAAATCGAAAAAGAATATCAGCATATTGATAAGCACACGCAGGAGATTATCCTGTCGCAAATTGAGCTGCTCCTCACATATTCTAACCGATTTTACGAGCGGCAATTCATCACCAGAAAGAGTCATAATCATCAATTGCTGGAGAAGTTTGAAAGCATTTTAGAGCAATATTACAATGAGAATACAGCAGAACAAAAACTGCTCACCGTGCAGCATGTTGCCCAACTCATGAATTTGTCGCCCAATTATCTCAGCGATTTGCTGAGAATGCACACAGGGCAAAACACGCAACAACACCTGCACGATAAGTTGATAGAAAAGGCAAAGGAGCAACTGTCAACCACCAATCTTTCTGTGAGTGAGATTGCGTATGCGCTGGGTTTTGAGCACGCGCAGTCATTCAGCACTTTGTTCAAGAAAAAGACAAATCTTTCGCCGGTGCAGTTCAGGCATTCGTTTAATTAGGTTTTTATTTTTTTGGCTTAAAGCCAAAAGAACATCTACAGAAGTGTTTTTACCCAAGTGACAAATAATCCTGGCCAGCTGCTTAGTTGCGCATTGCCTATTCCCATGGAATAACCGTGACCGCCGGTAGGATAAATGTGAGCTTCAGTGTAGATTTTATTTTTTGCAAGCGCGTCCAGAAATTGCAAACTGTTTTCCACAGGCACCGCATCATCATCCATAGAATGCACGATAAAAGTGGATGGGGTTTCTGCATTTACATTGAGTTCGCCACTGTATTTTTTTACCATTTCGGCAGTGGGATTTTTACCTATCAGCGCTTCTTTAGAACCGCCATGCGTTAAATCTGTCATTGTGATTACGGGATAAATGAGCGCCATAAAATCAGGACGAGCACTTAGTTTATCAGCATCATCGGTGGGCTCGTAGACTTTTTCGTCATATAGCGTTCCTAAAGTTGAGGCTAGATGTCCACCCGCAGAAAAGCCCATAATCCCTATTTTATTTTCATCAATATGCCATTCTTTAGCCTTGCTGCGCACGATGCGCATGGCGCGTTGAGCATCTTGCAAAGGCGCGATTGACGGATTTATAATCGACTTTGAAATAGGTAAACGGTATTTTACCACAATCCCCACAATGCCTTGGCTGCTCAGGTATTTTGCTAAGTCGCGACCTTCCCAATCATACGCCAAAACATGATAACCGCCGCCCGGAAAAATAAGCACAGCCTCGCCGGTTTGCGCTCTGCCATTAGGCAAAAAAACTTCTATCAAAGGTTCTTGCACATTGCTCACAAGCAAAATATCATTCTGCTGTTGCACTTCTTTTTCGCTGGATTCTTTCTGATTAGGAACCGTTTCCCAAAGCGGAATGATATGTTCTTGGGCATGCGTTTGTGCTAGAGTAACTAGAATTATTGCTAGCGTTATTAAGGATATTTTTCTCATTAGAAGTTGAATTTGGTTGCTATTTCGTTGAGTATTCTTGCCGCTTGAGAAAACGCTTCTTCCTCAGATTTTGCGACTTCCATAACTTGATGGCAGGAGTGTAAGCCCAATTCCTGTATTGCTTTTTGGGATAAATCTGTAATTCCGCAAACGGCGTGTACGGGTATTTTTTTGGCTTTCGCCAAAGCTACTACGCCCTGCACAACCTTTCCTTGCAGCGTTTGTCCGTCGATTTTGCCTTCGCCTGTTAAGATAACATCGGCGGTTGAAGCTACTTTTTCAAAATTGACCAATTGCATTATAGTTTGTAATCCAGATTGCAAGTTGGCATCCAGAAACGCCACCGAACCTCCGCCCAAACCACCTGCAGCACCAGCACCGGGAATTTCGGCGATTGACTTACCTAAATCGCGTTCAACGATTTCAGCGAGATTTTTTAGTCCGGCATCCAATTGCTTTACGGCTTTTTCATCAGCACCTTTCTGCGGACCAAAAACATGCGCTGCCCCATTTTTACCATAAAAAGGATTGTTCACATCGCAAAGGGTAATAAAGGTTGCTTTTATCTTTTCTTCTGGTGGAATTATCTTTTTTACGGCAAGCATATTTTCGCCGAAAGGCTTTAAATCCTTGCCATTATCATCCAGAAATTGATAGCCCAAAGCCGCCGCAACGCCCATCCCACCATCGCAAGTCGCCGAACCGCCAATAAATAAATACACCTCTTTCGCACCCCGATTGAGCGCATTTTTTATGAGTTCGCCAGTGCCCAGCGTTGTTGTGTACAGGCAGTTGCGTTCTTCTTTAGACAACAGGTCAAAGCCCGAAGCTTCCGCCATTTCTATATAAGCCGCGTCGCCAGATAAAAAATATTTGGCCTCGATTTCTCGAAAAAGCGGGTCGTTCACTTTTGTCACTATCCATTTACCATCAAGATGATTTGCGATTACCGCAAGCGAGCCCTCACCGCCATCCGCCAGCGGAAATTGGATGATTTCTGCATCAGGATAATTTTGGCTCAAGCCAGATTCAAGCGCATCACAAACGCCCTTTGCGCTAAGCGAACCTTTAAATTTATCTGGAGCGAGGAGGATTTTCATAATGGGTTGATTTGCCAATGAGTCAATTTGTCAATGTGTTGATTAGCAAATTAGCGAATTGGGTGATGTTTTTTTGTCGCTCGTCGCTCGTACTTCATCACTCTTTATCTAGTTCTCGATACGGCAGGCTGCGCCGCCACTCGAACTGACAAAGCATCCAAACTGCTAACTGTAACTGTGGACTGCTAGATTATCTTCTCTATTTTCGTATTTAAATCTTTCATGTCACTTCGAGTGATTCGCCGCGGCGAATTGTATCGAGAAGTGTTTGTTCGTATTTTGTCATTTGTCGTTCGTACTTTATCACTCTTTATCTAGTTCTCGATACGGCAGGCTGCGCCGCCACTCGAACTGACAAAGCATCTAAACTGCTCACTGCAACAGTGGACTGCTAGATTATCTTCTCTATTTTCGTATTTAAATCTTTCATGTCACTTCGAGTAATTCGCCGGGGCGAATTGTATCGAGAAGTGAATTAATTGGTCAATGTGTTGATTAGCAAATTAGCGAATTGGGTGATGTTTTTTTGTCGCTCGTCGCTCGTACTTCATCACTCGTCTTTTTTCTAATTTCTATTTTCTAATTTCTATTTTCTCATTTCTACTTTCCACATTTTAGTTAATTTACTACATATTTTACGCAAATGCTCACAGGAATTCCACTTTTACTCGTCATCGCGCTATCTATTGTGCTTATTGTGGTGCTGACTTCACGATTCAAAGCACACCCATTTCTCGCTCTCATCATCGCCTGCTTTTTTGTGGGAATCGCCAGTGGGATGCCGCTTGACCTGATGATAAATTCCATACAAAGTGGTTTTGGGAGCCTGATGCAATACATCGGGATTATCGTGATTTTTGGGAGTGTGATAGGGGTTTTCTTAGAAAAATCTGGTGGGGCGATGCGTATTGCGCAACAAATTATTTCCCTTACGGGGAAAGGAAAAACCATCCCAGCTCTATCCATTATTGGGGCCGTGGTGAGTGTACCGGTGTATTGCGACAGCGGATTTATCCTGCTTTCTGGGCTAGCCGATAAATTGGGTAAGTTGGGCAAGGTCAACAAGGCTAGTTTGAGCCTGGCGCTTGCTTCTGGCTTATATACTTCGCACACGTTGATTCCGCCTACGCCTGGGCCTATTGCGGCAGCAGGAAACATCGGCGCATCAGAATATCTGGGAACGATTATCATCACGGGAATTTGTTTTTCAATCCCTATTCTGCTTGTTACGCAATGGCTTTCTAAAAAACTAGGTAAAAACATCCATACGGAAGATGTGCTGGATAATGCTGAAACGCATAAACCACGCGAACTTCCCTCTTTCGCCAAAGCGATAACACCTGTAGTTCTGCCCATTTTGCTAATCGCGGTGGGAACGGTTTTTCGATTTCTCGAAATAGAAAATGCCATTATCGAATTTATCAGCAACCCCATGGTCGCTATTTTCATCGGAGCCTTATCAGCGATGTTTTGGCTTAAGCCAAAGGAAAACAAAGCGGCCGGAAACTGGTTTGTGGAAGCCATAAAGATTTCTGGGCCTATCTTGATAATCACGGGTGCTGGAGGGGCTTTTGGCGGCGTTTTAAAAGCAACGCCATTACAGGACTTTATCGCACAATGGTTGTCTGAAGGAACCGGCGACCTGATGGTCATTGTGAGCATTTTTGTGATTTCGGCGATATTAAAGTCGGCGCAAGGATCATCCACCAGTGCAATGGTGATAACCTCGTCATTACTGGCGTCAATTATCCCCACGTTGGGCTGGGAAAATCCGTTGCAATTTGCCTTTGCCGTGATGGCGATAGGCGGCGGGGCCATGACGGTATCGCACTTTAACGACAGTTATTTTTGGGTAGTTTCGCAGTTTAGCGGCATGAGTGCCAGGGATACTTCGCGGAGCTATACCTTGCTTACCGGCGTGCAAGGGTTACTAGTCCTTGTGCTGTGCGTTCTGGGGTGGATTCTATTTGTTTAGAAGTTAGTATTGAGTAGTGAGTAAAAGTATTAAGTATAAAAAGCGTCATGCTTAACTTGATTCAGCATCTCAGCCATTAGGTCCTAAAAATGCTTCCTGCATGACTTTGCACCCTTCCTGCACCATTTTTTATTATTCCTGCATATATATGTATTATTCCTGCTTAATTTTTAGGCGTCCTGCGTGACTTTTTATGCTCCCCGCATGACTTGGAGTGCTCCCCGCACCGTTTTTACCCTCCCCGGGAGACTTAGGACCCGTCCCGGGGCACTTTTTATTATCCCCGGAAATTAAATTATTACTCCCGGCTAATTTTGATACGCCCTGGGTAAATTTTATGGTTTCCCGGGAGCCGGGGGAGATAAGAAGGAACGTCATGCTGAACTTGATTCAGCATCGCATCATTTTATATGGTCATACGTTGTTGAAAAGTCTGGATAAGTATTTTTTAATCATTATAGTTTCATGTGTAACTTTATTCTGGTTTTCAGCTTTTTATGTCAATATGAGAAATAGATTGTGGAATGAGTTAACCCAGTCAAGACATAACCTTGAATTTGTAACACTCTATTGTGAGAGGCAAAGAAAGGTCGTGAAGTATTTCAATATACTTATACTGGTATTCTCTAGTACTGGTATAATGGGCTGGAAGTTTTGGGATAATTTACCTTTAATCTCATGTATCATAATATCTGGAATTTCCTTGTTGAAATTATTACAACCTCATTTGATAGGAGGTATGAAACAGATCAATGATATTGATGAAATACAAAGGTTTTATACAACCTATTTCAATAAAATAGAAGAATTATGGTTTTCACACGAATCAGAAGAATTTGACGAAAGAAAATGTAAAAAGACCTTTTACAGATTAAAAGAACAAGAAACAGAATACAATAAAATGATTTCGCAAAACATTCGTTCCAAACCAAAAAACCTTATAAGAAAGGCAAAAATATACAGTGATAATTATTTTAGCGAAGTTTTTAATTCTTAATACTTAGAGAAATGGCAAAACAAGATAGACCAAGAACAACCCCTTCCGGTTTGCCAAGAACAAATCCGGATAGACCTAAACCAAAAGGAAATAACTTGCCAAGATACCAAGGCCCTCCACCACCGCCTCCTAAGAAGAAATGAATATAGTTTAACGCTATTGTATTTTAATTTCTAAGGTAAGACTACCATCACCTGTAATCCACAACCACCACCGGCTTCCTACTCGTCTTAGGAAAACGAATCGCATCCAGCGTTTCTTTTGTTTCAAAAACTACATTGGGGCGTACGCGTAGCTTGGCCCTAAAATGGTCTTTTACTTCATGTAATAAAGTGTCGTTTGCGGCTGGAGCATGAATGCGCAAAAGGATCTCGTCTGTTCCTAGTTCGTTATGGCGCAACTCAATAACATAGCCATCAATGCCGCTAAAGTCATTCAGCAGGTTGATCATCGCGGGCGGATACAGCGTGGTGCCTTTGTATTTTATCATTTGCTTTTTACGGCCCACCACGGGACCTAAGCGCAAACTATTTCTACCGCAAGTGCAGGATTCATCGTGAGCCTGTACCATGTCGCCGGTTTTAAAACGAAGTAGCGGCATGCCTTCCACGCCCAGTGTGGTAACTATAAGTTCACCAACTTCCCCAGCATTCACGGGCTGCTCGTTTTCATCAAGGATCTCGGCAATGATAAGTTCAGGATGCAGGTGGCCGCCCTGCTGTGCTGAGCATTCGTTAAAAGCTGTTGCCATTTCGGTAGCGGCGTAGGTGCTGTACAAATCAATATCCCAATGCTCTTTGATTTTTTTGCCTAACGTATTCAGTCTAAAATTTGGCTCGCGGATGGGTTCACCAATGCAAATCGCAGCTTTTACACTGGTTGCGTTGAGGTCATGACCGTTCTTTTCCGCGAAAGCGATAAGCTTTACCAAGAACGACGGCACGGCAATTAAATACGTAGGATTGAATTTCTCAATGCTGTCCCATTGCAACTCAGGTATCCCAGAACCCGTGCGGATGATGCCGGCTCCCAACTGGCGTGCACCCAGAAAATAGGCCATGCCCGCCATAAAACGGCGGTCCATCGTGGTCATGAGTTGGATGGTGTCATTTGCCGTCACACCGCTGCACGCAAAAGAAATAGCCTCGTTATACGCTAGGCGGTCAAGGTCTTTATCAGTAAGATAAAAGCTTACCGGGTCGCCCAGTGTGCCACTTGTGGTCACGTGGTCAATCACTTTGCTGCGCGGAACACAGAGAAAATCTTCGTTGTATTTTTGCAAATCATCTTTGCTCACCGCGGGGATTTGCTGCAAATCTTCTAGCGTCTGGATTTGTGAAATATCAATCCTATGTTGCTCAAAATGTCTCTTGTAAAACGCAGAATTTTCCTGAAGATAGGGCAGGAGCTCACGCAGGCGTTTTTCCTGATATTTTTTGATTTCCTGTGGGGATTGTAACTCGATTTCGGGAATCATTTTCCTGACCTGCGTTTAGATTTTTTGATGTATTTGTCCAGCATTTCTTGGTCTGGTACGGTAGTGACGACTTTGGTATTTGCAATTTCAAACTGCTTTAAAGCCGCTGCATACCAACCGCGCTCAAAGTAATATTTTCCGGTTAAAAAATAGGCCTTCCAGTACTCTGGATTTTTTTTGGCTAGAGCCAAAACCACATTTTTCTCAACTTCTTTATCCTGCTCCAGCGCTTGCTCTACCTCACGTTCTAGCTTTCGGTAAGCTTCATAATCTTTAAATTCTCGTGTTTCTACGAAAGGCTCTCTGGCGATTGTAAGTGCATCATCAGCGAGTGAGGTCGCAGATGGATTGCCCGCCCGATTAGCAAATACAGTATCCAAATCATAGCACACAAACGCACCCAATTGATACGGATTTGCCGAAACCCAAACCTTGCGCTCCTCAGGTTTGAACACAATGCCGTGGTGGGCGAGGAGTTGGTTAAGCGCCTTCTCATTGCCGTATCCCAGCGGTTCGCCGTCAATGCCCTTTGTGTCTCTTAATATGGCAACGGCTTTTTCGGGGGTCATTTTATTTTCTTTGTCAACTAACTGGGTCAAACGTTCAAAACGATATTCGGTGTGGCTTTCTGCGATGGTTTTCTGGTTGCGGCGGTCGTCTTTATACGCCTCGCTCTGAAAGTGATTGGTGCACAACAATTCATCGTTATTCGGCACTTCATACACGCCAAAATTCTTCGGAGAAACTTCTATCAACACCGCGCGGCGCTCATCTGCGCTGCCCACCATGATAGATTCTGAGACAAAAACCTCACGTTTTTTCGCAATAGCGATAGCCTCATCAATGGTGCTTGCATGTTGCAGAATTTCGCGGGTAACAAGCGTGATAGGCGTTTTTGCGATAAGCGGAATCTTGGACTTCCCAGCATTGATGGTCACGGTGAGGCCGGCATCGTTCATGCCGCTCACCACACCCAGAAATCCGCCCCAAGTGATTTGCATAAACTTGTTGCCCTCGTCTGGTGCATAGAATGCGATAATCTTATTTTTTGCGAATTCATCGCCAGCGTAGAAGTCAAAATTTCGCGCAAGCAATAACTCGCCATCAGCGGTTTTATCGTCCCAAACCGCAAACGAAGAACAGCCCACGAGCATCAAATCCTGCAGCGCATGACCTATGTCGTGCGCGCCGTGCATATACAAAACGCGCAGATATTGTGGCGCAAAATGATTGTAAGTGGGGTCAGCAAACTGGCTTACGCCAAAAATCTCAGCCTTGTACTCATTGGGAATATAGGTGTACATTTTTCGGTTGAACCAGCGGATGAACTTGGTCAAAAAGTTGCGCTGCCCTTCGGAAGGAACGAGGTCATAAATCTTGTCGAGAAACACCTGTTCTTGATAATTGAAAATTTCTTCGGTAAGGCTTCCGGTGAGCAAGCCGCGTTGTAAAGGGTCGCCCTCCACATATAATTCCCAGAGACCATATTTGTTTTTGGTAAGGAAATTATCACCCGCAAAATAGGTGGAGTCGTTGATTTTTTCTCGCTGTGGAACTGCCTCAGAATATGCAGATAAATCAGGCTTGTCTTCCAGCGATTTTTTGACTCCGCATGAAGACAGCAGCAAGAGAAAGCTCAGTAAAAGGAGGATGTTCCAGCGAAAGCTATATTTCTTCAGCATACTTTTTATTTGTCCTTCTCACCGCCAGTTCATCTTTATAATCCACCCATTTCTGACCCATTATCTTGCGCATGAGATTTTCAAAATTACGCATCACGACAAGGTTGCTAAGCAACTTTGCGACTCCTTTGCCATGTCTGGGAAAAGAGCGCAGCGTGAGCGAAAAACCAGCGTCCAGATATTTAATGTAATGCCAGTAACCGCTGGGCATGTAGAGTGCGTCGCCGTGTTCCATAAAGGCTTCTGTAGCAACAGCATTTTGCAACATGGGATAGATGTCAAAATCCACATCATCCATGTCAATGCTTTCGTGATTATGCACGCTAAACGGGATTTTGTATAGGTATCTGGTTTGCTCAGGTTCAAAGAGCATCACGCGTTTATGACCATGAAAATGAAAGTGCATATTGTGCGCCACATCCATGTCATAATGCGTCAAAACTTTACTTCCCGCACCGCCAAAAAACATCACCGGTAATTTCTTAAAAAACGGCATCCCAATCTCTGGATAATCAAAATCCTTTGTGAGCTCGGGCATTTTGCTCAACACATTATAAAAGAACATGCGCAGGTCTGTGGGACCGCTTTTTAGCAGTTCGATATAATCGTATAATTTCATCTTTTGCGCAGGCGCATGCGAAGTCTTTTTGCCACCCACGGGTTTGCTGTCATACAGCGGAACAATTTGCTCACCAGCACGCTCTTGGATATAATCGAGATTCCATTTTTTTACCGCCGGCCAATCCTTTGTCAGGTTCTTGATAAGCACCGGTTTTCTAGGTTTGTAGTACTTTTCTACAAACTCCTCAGCCGTAATATCAGTAACGATTTCTACAGGTTGCGTTTTGATTTGTCCCATGTTTTAAAATTAAAAATTAGCAGATTAGCAAATGAGTTAATTCGCTAATTTTTTCATTAGCTTATTCGCTAATTGGTATAAAATCGGTTGCACAACAAATACCACAAGTACCGCCGAAAAAATCCCAATTACTGATATTAGCGAGATACTTTGCAGCGCAGGATGTTTGGCGAAAGCCAAAACCCCAATCCCCAGAATCGTCGTCAGCATAGAAAGCAAAATGCTCGATTTATAGGTAGTCAGCTCCGCATTTTCTTTATTTTTCAGCATCAGACCGTTTGTCATAAAAATGGCATAATCAATCCCCAAACCAAAAATGAACGTGGTGATAATGATATTGAAAACATTAAAATGCAGGTCAAAAATGCCCATGATCCCCAGGGTTAAAAACCAAGTGATCCCAATGGGAACAAGTGTTACAAGAGTCACAGCGATATTGCGGTAGGCGAGGAGCAGGATGAGGACGACCGTAATGAGCGAGTAGAGAATTAGCTTATTGAAGTCTGTGGTGAGCGAACTCAAGAATGTCTCATTGAGGTTTTCGCGGTCTACCACAAGTATGTTTTGGTTTGCCTGCCGTGCATCAGGCATGGCGCCAAAAGTACTTGCGAGAAGTTTCGCATTTTCTTCCTTGGTTTTCACCAAAGTCGTGATGATGGTAAGTCCGTTTTTTGGCGAAACAAAATCTTTGACAGGCAGCGTTTCTAACTTGCTGTAATCACTAAGCTGTAGTGGTTTGAAATCTTTTGCCAATAGCGCATTGAACGCATCAAAATCCTTTGTTCTAAAACCTATTGTTGTTCCAAAACTTTCAAGGTTTTGTTCAGTGCTTTGAATCTTCTCGTGAGTCCAGAAGGTGTTCCAAGTGTTGATTTTTTCTTGTTGCTTTTCAGCGGAAGGAACGAGTCCAGCGATTGAATTGTAGCTGAGGATTTGTTGGTTCGCCTTAAGTTTTTCAAGTTTAGTTTTTACTAAATCATTTGCTTTTAGCGCTTCCTCTTCGGTAGTTCCATAACTGGCGATGTAAACCGACTTGTCGCCCATCTGAGTGATTTGTTCCAGATTTTTTTCCGTGGAAGCGATATCCTCTGGCATAAAGTTGAGCGCAGAGAGGTCTTTCTCAAATTTCACTTTGTTGAATGTGAAAATCGAAACCAAAACGAGCAATGCGAGACCGGCTATCAGGATTTTGTTTTTATGAAATTGGTATGCAGAAATGCGGTCTAACAAGGTTCGTTTTTTTGCCGGTTTGAGACCGCCACGATACGCCTGCGGAATAAAAATCAATGCAAAAATCGATGCGATAAGAACACTTAAACCTGCAAAAATCCCCAAGTCCTGCAACGCTGGACTGTCTAAAAATAGCAAGCAGAAAAACGCTAAAGCGGTCGTAAGACTGCTCATTAAAAGCGGTTTTGTGACATGCTCAAACATCGCTTTTACCGATGCGTTATTGCGTAAATGTGTGAGAATATGCAGCGCATAATCAAGCGTGATTCCCAGTAAAACAGAGCCGATACCTAATGAAATCGCAGAAATGCTTTCTCTAACAAATCCTAGGATGACGATGGCCAATAATCCCGCAAAAAGTGTGGGAATAAATAAAATAAGAGGTACTGAAAGTTTGCGGTAAAACAAGATGAAAATGAGCAGCAACACGGCAAGAGCAATGGTAACTGTGTACTTAATATCGCTCTGAATTTGCTCAGCATTGGCGACGCTTATCATCATCCCGCCGAAATACGAAATGTTCGCTTGACCCTCAAATTTAGTATCCAATTCAGTTTTGAGTTGGTAGAGATAATCTGAGAAAATGTTGTTTTTACCCGTTTCGCTTGTTGGGTATTTAGGCGAGATAAAAAGCAGCAGATTTTTATCGTTTTTAGTTACGAGAAAACCGTCGACCAATTTAAACTGGTCTTGCTTCCCGAACTTTTGCAGCTCTTCCATCCCTAAAAAAGAAATGCCCAGCGGGTCTTGCAAAATCGTCCTGCGAGAAATCATCCCAAACGGTGAATTCAAGTTTTTGTAACTGGACTCTAGCTGCAATTTTAAACTATCGGGTTGCAGTTTGTTTTCAATGGTTTGATAGTCTGAGCTATCCAGAAAAACGGGTAGATTTTCATACACAAAATCAATAGCTTCAAAGGCAGAACGATTACCCACTTTGCCTTGAATTTCGGTGAAATAATCGCTGGCGTTTGTGTTGAGACTGTCGATAAAGCTTTCCGCGTAAGCGATAAGATTTTCACTATTTGCCACAGAATCTGCCTGAATAGTAACGATAACTTTATCCGCAAAATTCATGTTTTGCAGCACTTCTTGTTTTGTCTTGTTCTGCTCATTCACAGGAACAAGTCGGGAGATGTCTTCTTCAAATTCTATTTGGGTCACGCCCAAAATCATCAAAGCAAAAACAACGATTAGCCCAATTAATGCGGGGATTTTGCGTTGGCTCAGCCATTGATGCGTTTTGAAGAAAAACCTAGGCATAGGCGAGTTTTTTTCGCTGCAAAAGCGAGAAAATTAAAAGCGAGAGCAAATACATGAAAAGCGCCCCAAAGGTGGACAGAAAAAGACTCCCGATGATGTAGGATTGCAATTGGTCGCCTATTTCGCCAATGATCTCTGTATTGCTAAAATCGAATGAGAAGTCGTGACCTAGCAGCATATTTCCTGTTTGTATGCTCGCAAAAAGCACAAACGGGATGAATGGCGGCAAGCTCACATGACTAAAAGTAACCGAGATGATTTTGTTGAGTTTTAAGACGATTGCAAGTGCCAAAACTATAACGGTGTGAAAACCATAAAGTGGCGTGAGCCCAATGAAAACGCCAAGTGCAACGCTTAATGCCTTTTTATGCGGAGAATCATTAACGCCTAGAAATCCGTTGAGGAAGGCTTTCTTGATTCCTTTTTTTTTTAGGCTTTTTAGGTAGCGCGTGGGGCGCACAAACCAAAAACCTTTGATGACCGTGTAGCAGCGGTATTTTATGATGAGCATCACATCTGTAAACGGTCTAAAATGCGATACGCGCTCATCTGGGTCATACAAAACTCGGATGGGAATATTACGTACTTCGGTACCATTCCAGTCGGCTTTGACGATGACCTCAATTTCTAGAACATACAGATCTGTGTGCAAATCCCACTTCGCCAATTCCTGCAAAGGATACAATCTAAAACCGCTTTGCGTATCGGTCAGGCGAATTCCGGTTTCCATGCGATACCAGAAGTTTGAGACTTTGTTTCCAAAACCATTTTTGCCAGGAACACCATCAGTAGTTTGCAAGTTTCGGGCGCCTATTAATAATAGATTTTTGTTTTTGGCTGCAGCCAAATCCTCAATAAACAGCGGAATATCGTCAGGATAATGTTGCCCGTCGCTGTCTAACGTAATTGCATAATCAAAGCCAAGATCAAGCGCTTTTTTAAAACCTAGCCGAAGCGCATTTCCCTTTCCTGCGTTTTTTGCGAGGTCAATGCGGGTAAGATTTTTATAAGAATCAAGAATGGATGAAGTGCCATCAGTTGAACCGTCATTGACTACAATAAGCTCAGCTGAATACTCCAAAACACCATCTATCACTCGCTTCAGCGTTGCCGCGTTGTTAAACGTGGGTAGGATGATGCAGCAGTTTAAGCGCTTTATTTTTTCTTGAATTGTCTCTTGGGGCATGTGCAATTTTTTGCGTGCACAAGTTACTGCATTATTTTTTCTCGCACAGCATTATACCCTTAAGAACGGGCGTTTCGTCTGGTAAAGAGGCAATAACTCTTACTTTTTGGCTTTCGCCAAAATCTTCCAAACCTAATAAAATTTCAATCTCACGATGCTCTCTAGGATCTACAGGAAAGAGAAATTTTAAGTTTGTGATCTTTGCGATGAGAATAGTTGCCGCATAAAAATCCTGAAGAATTTCTTTAATGATCTGAATAAAACAAACTCCCGGAACGATTGGGTTTTCAGGAAAATGACCCTTAAAAATAGGATGCTCAGGATTTAACTGTAATTGAGTTTTGATCTGATCTTCTTTGGCTTCGAGCCCTATTATTTTATAAAAAGAATTGAGTAACATGGTTATTTATAATCTAAACGTACTGTCGTGAATGGGGGTATTATAAAAGGGTGCGATTAGTTCTATAGTTAGGACGTTTTTGCCATTTTCAAACATTTTTATATTAGATAAAGTGGCAATTCCTTTGTCAAAATAAAGGTATAAAATTGTGTCTTTATAACTGCCTTCTTTTGGCTTAATGCCAAAAATATGACTCAAATTATCACTAGCATACTGCAATTCATAGCGATCTTCGTCAAGATATTCACCGTTGATAATATCCATCAATAAATTGATAGAAGGATAAATAGCAGAGCTTTTTTGCAGGTCGTAATTGGTTTGTTTTAGATCTTTTTCAGTGGTTAAAATGTTGCCGTCAATTGCCCATTGCGAGCGCGGATCATCAGTGATCTCACACTTTAATTTGTCTGGGGCTTTGTATAATAAAAGTCCGTCTTGCGAGAGCGTGTCTGTGTCTGAGAATTTATAAATAGTGAAGTTTGCCGTTACCGTTTCCGGCTTAACAGAGATCGTTCCTAAAATGCGGGCAAGATCACGGCGCTCCCAGAAATTAAGCTCTTCTTGCGCAAAGACAGAGGCTGCAAAAAACAGAAATAGCACAAGAATTCTCATAAACGTTGAAGTTGTGTTATGGTTACAAACGTATGATCTTTAAGCTTTGGCAACATGATTTTTAAAGCCTCCAGCGTTTGTGGCTGCGTGTCGTGCATCAAAATTATGCTTCCCGGTTTTATCTTTTTTAAAACCCGTTTTGCGATGGTTTGAGGATCTTTAGTCACAGTGTCAAAACTTCTCACATTCCACCCAATTACCTGATGACCGGTTTCTTTTATAACTTTTGCAATTGTAGGATTTGTTACCCCAAAAGGCGGTCTAAACAATTTATTTTCTTGTTTTAGAACGAGGTCCGTTTTTTGAAGCTCATCTTTTATTTGGCTTTCGCCAAAAAGAGGAAACGTATTTTTATGCGAGTAGCTGTGACTTCCCACTTCGTGTCCTTCTTCAAGAATACGCTTTAGAATTTTGGGATTTTTTTCAGCATGTTGACCGATGCAGAAGAAGGTCGCTTTTGCATTATATTTTTTGAGCAAATCAAGAATTTGCGGTGTGATTTCAGGATGTGGACCGTCATCAAAAGTGAGTGCAAGAACCTTCTGTGAAGTTCTCTTGTAATTGAAAGCTTCTAGGAAGAAGTTCCATTGTATTTGAAACGAAATCACAAAGAAAACCAATGGAAGTACTAAAAAAGAAAAAACCGCAAACCAGATAGATAATCCAAGGATCAAACCCATTGCCACGATAGCGGCAAAAATCAAAATGAGCCAGATTTGTTTGTTAGGCCTTAGCATGATTTCAGTAGCGTGAAGGTGTGATTCTCGCCTTTAAATTGATTGTAAATTAAAACTGTATTTGCTTCTTTAGCCTTCAATTTTTCAACTGCCATCCAGAAAGCCACTACTGAAGCTGTGTGAAATTCACCGCTGTATTCTTTAAAATTCAATCGCTTTGCAGAAGAAAGTTGTTCTGAAACTTTATCAAAGAAAACATCAAATTCATCACCGTTATTTCCAGTGAGAAGAAGGTCGATTTCCCCAGCTAAAATACTATTTTCAGTTAAGAACTCATTCAGTTTTTCTTCAACTTCTTCAGGTTTGATTTTACTATAAATCGCTACATCTGTGAGCTGAGCAATGGCGTTTTCCTTTTCGCTGCCAAGCATAAAAAAACCGGCACCTTCACTAAATGGCACTTTGATTTTTTCCTGTTGCTCCTCGTTTTGCAAAATCACATAATCAATGAATTCGTCGCCCAATTCGTCTACGCCGCCCACTAAAATATTTTGAGCTTCTTCAGCAAGAATCAGCAATTGCGCATCTATCACCGCCGACTCAAAAGAAGCCGCGCCGTGCACATGATTGTTGTTGTAACCATGGCATTTTAAAGCAAGCGCAATTTGCGCAGCCACGGTGTTATGCGTGCTTTGAATAAAAGCGGTAGGCGTGAGGTATTGCTCATCATCCGCGATGAGTTTGTTGAGAAATTTCTCAGTATCCTCGTTACAACCCATTCCCGTGCCGGTGATGATGGCATCTGGGATTTCGATATTGGCTTGCGCTAGCGATTTTTTCGCAGCAGCGAAACCCATTTTAACGCCCGTTGCCATACGACGCGCTTGCCCCGGTGTAATGAATTCGCGGTAATTTGGATGAATTGATTCAACCTTTTTATCTGTTACGTTAAGCTTGTTTAGAATCTGGCTTTCGCCAAAAGTATCCTGTGCCGAAATCAACGCTGCGCTATGTATAAAAATGGGCTTCATGCGCGTGAGAAAATGAGCGTTGAACAATTACCACCGAAGCCAAATGAATTAGAAAGTACGTGTTCTAATTTTTGTGATTTGAGTTCGGTTTGTGGGATAAGACCTGTTTCTTCAATGGGATTCTCAAAATTGAGATTTGGGAAAATCAGGTTGTTTTGTAATGCCAAAATAGAGAACACAGCTTCTACAGCGCCGGCCGGAGCCAGCGTGTGTCCCGTAAAAGGTTTGGTAGAACTAAAGGCGGGCATTTGTACGCCAAAAATGCGTTTTAAAGCAACACTTTCAGACAAATCATTGTTTGGCGTTGCAGTGCCGTGCGCGTTGATATAGCTTATTTCTTTTGGCGAAAGCCCAGCAATTTCCAGTGCTTTTTGCATGGCGAGAAATGCGCCTTCACCTTCTGGAGACGAAGCTGTTTGATGATGCGCATCGTTTGCATTTCCATAGCCAGAAAGATAAGCAATGACTTCGCGGTTTTCTTTTTGAACCACTTCTTCAGATTCTAGAACCAAAAATGCAGCGGCTTCGCCCAGATTGAGTCCGTTGCGGGACTGGTCAAACGGTTTGCAATGTGCATCGCTCATAATCATCAGCGATTTAAAACCGTTAAGCGTGAATTTTGACAAGGCGTCAACTCCGCCCACAATCACGCGGTCTAGTTTGCCTGCTTTAATCATGCGAGCGCCCAGCATAATCGCATTCACTGCAGATGAGCATGCCGTGCTGATTGTGGAAACAAAATCAGTTAAGCCCAACTGCTCTGCGATTTTCTGCGAACTGTCGCCAGCGTTGTGACTGTTGATGTATTTTCGGTATTCAGGTGACGCGGAATATGTTTTGAGAAATTGTTCCGTCATGTCCATTCCGCCCACGGTGGTGCTAGAGATGAGACCGGTTTTGTAACCATCATTGAGGTTAAATCCAGTAGTAGCTTCTTTCGCCGCAAGGCAACCTAAAAGCGCGGTGCGTGTATAATTATGACTTGCTGTAAGATTGAGTTGAGCAGCAATTTCTTGATTTGTGCATTTTACTTCGCCTACAAAAATTTCGCTAGCATGATTAGTTTGCAAAAGGTGCGGTCTTGCGATACCCGTTTTGCTATTTTTTAATGCAGAAAGTGTGGGCGAGAGGCCGATACCCAGCGCCGATGCAATTCCCATCCCGGTGATGGCAACTCCTCGTGACGCTTTATTTTGTGCGGTTTTCGGCAATATAAGCTGCTAATACGTTAACGGATTCAAAGATTTCCTTGCCCTTTTCTGGGTCAGTAAGTTTGATGCCATAATCTTTGTCGAGCATCACGATAAGCTCAAGCGCATCAATAGAATCGAGACCCAGACCTTCGCCAAAAAGTGCATCATCATCAGCGATTTCTTCAACGGTAAATTCTTCCAGGCTCAGTTGCTCGATGATATTCTCTTTAAGCTCGCGCTTCAATTCTTCCATGTGTTGCATGCGTGTAGGTAGTCTAAATTCTCAACGGTGTGTTCTAGCGGGCCAGAACGGGAGAGCAAATATAAAAAGGATTTTGCGTTTAAGTGGTCAAAATCTGCCCAACCGCAAAGCACTTGTTTACATTTACCGGTTTGAATTAGGCTTTCGCAATAACTGTGCAAAAGTTGAGCGTCAAACTTTTCTGACACAAAAAAGGCGTTTTCACCCTGAATTTTATGTCTTATGCTAATTTCACCAATCCCAATGTTAGGCAAGGTGTAAACAAAGTTTGCCGGGCTGGGGTAAAAATTATTTGGGTCTGCGATGGTTTCTTGATGCTTGCGGTCAATTTCTATACTGCTGCTACGATTAGCAATTACGATCGCCATGTTTTCCTGAAAATCGGTTTTTTGAGATAAAGCTTCCGCCGAAAGGAACATCAATTTACTCAAGCCGTCCATTTTGTGAAACTTGGGATAAGAGAGGTCAAATTCTTTGTATAGCGCTTTCGCGAAATCTACGAAGCCACTATCTCGCTGCCTGAAAATTTCAGTTCCATCGACAATCATTGAATCATTCTCAATGCTGCAAAAATGCGATATGAAAGTAGCTTTACTCATCCTTCTGAAAAATTACAGCAGTGTTACAACCTCCAAAACCAGACGCGGTTTTTAAGAAATTATTGACCGTGGCAGATTTAAACTGTTTTATCACATTAATGGATTTTGAAACCCCAAGTTCATCAAATCCTACCGATTGTAAAAGTTCATTTCGCTTCATGCTTTCAAGACCTAAAACCGTTTCAAGCAGACCTGACGCGCCTAGCGTGTGGCCGTAAATTCCTTTAAAACTGTTTATGGGAACGTGCAGCATGTTACTTCGGTTAAGCGCGATACTTTCCATCTCGTCGTTGTAAATCGTGGCTGTGCCATGCGCAGAAATATAGTCGAGTTCATTTGGCGAAAGCCCAGATTCATGCATCGCTGCGGTAATACTTTTAAAAAGCCCAGCGCCGGTGCGAGAAGGTCCAGAGATATGGTTTGCATCGTTGCAGGAAGCTTCGCCCGTGATTTTGATAATTGATTTCGCTTTCGCGGAAATGATAAGCGAAGCAGCACCTTCGCCAAGGGAAACACCATTACGGAATTTTGAATACGGTTTGCAAGGACCTTCACTCAACGCTTGAAAAGAATGAAAACCAGATAAGGTGAATTTTGAAATAATATCGCCAGCAACAATTACCGCGTCATCATAAACTCCCACCTGAATCAATCTCTTAGCAACCGCCACGGCAAGAATCCCAGAAACACATGCATTTGAAACAACAATCGCTTCTTTCTTAAAACCGAAAAAATCTTTAATTGACTTTCCTAAAACGGGTAAATATGCTCGGTTTTTATCAAAGTTGCTGTTTTCTTCAAGCGCATCAATATTTCCTTTTGTGGTGGCGACAATTAATGCTGTTTTTTCTGTGATCCCAAGGTTTTCTTGTGTTATTGAATCTTGAACAGATAGTAACATCATTTGCTCTAATCGGGTGAAATTTGCAGGATTCCCAATTTTTGAAAATGCTTCCGTGAGTTTTTCAGTTTGAAGCAGCGAGGCGTAAAATGGCACAGGAAGCATAGACTTGTCGTCATGCATTTGTATAGCGGTAGTCGCTTTCGCGGAAGCGATATAATTACTTGCCGTATCAAAGCCCAGCGGAGAAATGATATTGCCAGATGTAGCGTAAACGTGCTTCAAATTGTGCTATTGTAGATTGTGTTGCGCTTTCCAGTTTTTAAAAAAGGGTGGCGCAAGTATAGAAAGTTTGTGGTCTTTATCCATAAAAACCTGCGTGGTTTGACCCGTACAAACGAGTTGGTCGTTTTGATTCTTGATTTCATACTCAAAAATCAATTTTGCCGCTCTGGTTTGTAGAAAAGTGGTTTTTATAGTTGCCACGTCACCATATTTTAAAGGTGCCTGATGCTCGAGGATAGATTGTGTGATGGGCGTAAAAAAACCATGATTTTCTACATCGAGGTATGAGATGCCATACTGGCGACCAAAAGCCTCACGGCCATCCTCAAAATATTTGAGATAATGGCCGTGCCAGACTATTCCCAGAGAATCACATTCGTTAAAACGTATCCTGGTGGTATGTTCACAGGTCAAGGCTGATGGGTGTAAATCTTTATTGACCTTGATCTTCATTATGGTTTTGTTGCGGTTTTAAGTTGGCCAGAAGCAATTTTTTTACTTCCTAAAAATACATCTGCTTGCGAGAGTCTCATGCCCATGAATTCTTGAACAACTTCAACTTTTGTTTCAAGGCTTTTACCCATTTTTGGCAGTTCGTAGATCTCAAAGTCTTTCATCCCGCCTATGTAACCCACGGTGGGTTTATTGTCGGTTTTTTTAACGTGACCGGTGAGCAACGCGATGCTTTGTGCGATGTGTTCAATGATACCAGCTTCAGAGAGTACTCCCTTTTCTACAAAGATATTTTCATGTCTAATGGTAAGTCCAGTTCTAATTTTTTTCTGGTTGTAATAGTCGAGTCTATCCACCATTATCATAGGTTCGCTTTGGGGTAGAAGTTTTTTAATTTCTGCAGAATCTGTGATCGTTTTGATGGTTTGGTTCATAAATCAGTTATTGGTTTGTTTTCCAAAAATCGTAATAATTAAACCATTGCAAAGGGTATTTTTGCAAAATTTGCTCTAAATGGGTCTTGTATTTGTCAAAAATATCGTTTTCGTCGCCAACGGTATGTAGCGATTTACGGGCATAAAGATGATACTTTTTAAAGCCATCTCGCATTACATAAACAAATAGAACGGGCACTTTTAATTTTGCTCCAAGTATAAAAGGTCCCGCAGGGAATTCTGCTTTTTCTCCTAAGAATTCTGTTTCAAAACGTTTTGCCTGATTTATGAATCTATCGCCTGAAATACAGACGATTTCATTTCGCGTAAGCGCAGCATTGATCTCAAAAATGTGAGAAATATCATTCTCAACAGTGATGAAATTTACTGATGTTGTTTGTAAATAATTGTCTAAAAATTCTTTGATCTCGCGATGTTCTCTATCTGTAACAATGAGATTTACGCCCGGTGTATTTTTAAGGTCTGAAAAGAAAAATTCTGCTAATTGAAAATTTCCTACGTGTGCACTGATCAAAAGTGCTCCTTTTTGTTCATTTAGCACACTTTCTATCGCTTCTCTACCATCAAATTGAAATGAATACCAATGTTTTTTACCAGAAGCGATGGCAAATTTGTCAATTATAGATTGCCCAAAAACATAATACGCCTTGTAAATATTGATCACACTTTTTACAACAGAATAATTCTGACGGTGATGCAAATAGTAGTACAAAGCCTTAACGTTCTTCCATGAGGTAAAACAGAAATACAAAACCACAGGATATAGCAATGCATACGCAAATCGCAAACCAAGTTTATGCAGCAAGAAAATGTAGATCTTATACCCTAAAACAGATCCTCTGGATTTACCTTCCCAGTTTGCTGTAGATTTCTCTTTTGTACTCTTTTGTTGCAATCGTTAGGGGATTTTTCAATTAGAGATTGTGGTTTTTTGATTTGGCTGTAGCCAAAAGAACTATCGCTACGTATAAAGACCGCCGTTGATATTTATGACCTCGCCAGTGATGTAAGAAGCACGCTCTGAAGCTAGAAAACAAGCAAGATCTGCAATCTCCTGAGCTTTGCCAAAGCGGCCTGCGGGTATGATCTTTTTCCATGCATTCTCGTCAATATCTTCAGTCATATCAGTCTCGATAAAACCGGGTGCGATCGCGTTTACTGTGATATTTCGCTTAGCAACTTCTTGAGCCAGCGCCTTTGTAGCGCCTATCATCGCAGCTTTTGCCGCAGAATAATTCACTTGTCCTGGATTACCTTTTAAACCTGCCAGCGAAACAATATTGATCACTCTGCCGTAGCGATTGCGCAAAATATCTTTGATCAGCGTATTTGTGACATTGTAAAAACCGTTAAGACTAGTGTTGATCACGTTGTGCCAATCTTCAGGTTTCATCCACATGAAGAGGCCGTCGCGAGTGATGCCGGCATTGTTCACGATCACTTCAATAATGCCGTTTGGGTTTTCAGTTTGCCAATTTTTAATAGCAGTTTTTACAGCCTCAGCATCGCCTACATTAAATGGTAAAATACTAGCCTTACCGCCATGTTCGATAATTTTGTTTTGAACACTTTTGGCAGCAGCCTCATTACTATTAAAATTAATGAGTACGTGATAGTTTAGCTCCTTTGCAATTTGCATGGCGATCGCTTTACCGATGCCGCGAGAAGCACCTGTGATGAGCGCAAATTTTTCTTTAGGCTGTTTCATTATTCTTCAATTTTCATGAGAAATTCTTTAACTGCAGCAAGTTTTTTGAACATGGGTTCATCTTCTTTAAAGGCAGGGAAAATCGCTCTGATATTTTGATAGATCTCTTTAGAACGCGAGGATATTTTATCGCTTATCTCAAGGTAATCTATGGCTTGCGCCAAAGTTACCATCTGTATAGCAACGACGTCAAAACCATTGTCAATGACCTTTTTTGTCATCAAAGAGGCATTTGTACCCATGCTGACGATGTCTTGATTATCGTTGTTGTTCGGGATGCTGTGTACATACATTGAGTTAGAAAGTGTCTGACTTTCGGCAGTGGTAGAAGTTGCGGTGAATTGGGCGCCTTGCATACCAAAGTTAAGACCAAGCTTGCCCATATTTACAAACGGCGGAAGAATCTCATTAAGTCGTGGATTGAGCAAATAATTGAGTTGGCGCTCAGCGAGCATCGTCATTTTGGTCGTGACAAGTTTGAGCTTGTCCATCTCTAGAGAAACATAATCCCCATGAAAATTTCCGCCATGAAAGACCTGTTTTTGTTCCACATCAACAATAGGATTGTCGTTAGCAGAATTGATCTCTTCGACCAGAACTTTTTCGGCATTTTTAATGGTGTCTAGCACAGGCCCCAGAATTTGTGGCACACAGCGAATAGAATAATATTCCTGCACTTTTTCTTTAAAAATACTTTCGTTATTCTTGCCGTTATAAAGATGATGCTCTCGCTTTCGCGAAAGCGAGCTGTCTTCAAGATGAGCGCGCATAGCGGTTGCAATTTCTTGCTGGCCAGCGTGTTTTTTGGCATCATTTAAAGGCACAGAAAGGTGATCGTCGTATGCCTTAACGATCTCTGTGATCATCGCAGAAGCAGCGACGATCCAATTGAGTAATTTTTTACCTAAGATAAGATTGATCATCCCTATGCCGCTCATGGCGCTAGTGCCATTCATAATCGCTAGGCCTTCACGTAAATGCATTTTTAAAGGCTGAATTTCTAGATCTTTAAAAGCCTCTTGTGCTGGCTTTTTTTGATCATTAACAAGAAGATCACCTTCACCTATAAGTCCAAGCGCGAGATGTGCGAGTTGCACAAGATCACCGCTTGCGCCCACGCCGCCATGCTCAAAAATTACAGGCGAAATGCCGTTATTCAGCATTTGTGTCATTATTTGCAACGCATCCGGATGAATACCGCTCTTTCCCAGAGAAAGCGAATTAAGGCGTGCTAGCAGCGTAGCTTTCGCGTAAAGCGCAGAAAAAGTCGCGCCCATACCTGTAGCGTGACTGCGAATTAAATTATACTGTAATTCTTGTCGCTTCTCATCATTGATGCGGTATTGCGCCATGGGGCCAAAACCTGTGTTAACGCCATAAATCACCTTGTCTTGAGCAAATTTTGAAAGAAAATCAAAGCTTTTTTCAGCTTTTGAGACGATAGCGGGATCAAGAGAGATCTGAGCATTATGAAAAACGATCTTCTCAAAATCGCTTGCGCTTAAATTACCGGTGAGGATTGGCATTGATTGATGTGCTTTATTGAAAGTTTTGGGGTTTCAAAGGTATATTTTTGCGCAAAGTAATTATTTTGGTATTTAAATAATTTTTATCAGCTATAATCTTTGAAGAAAATAGAATCTCATACTGATGTTCTTGTTATAGGCGCTGGGCCTTCTGGCTGCGTTGCGTCGGCATATTTGCATAAAAATGATGTGCGAGTAAAAGTGGTTGAGAAAAATCATTTTCCGCGATTTGTGATTGGTGAGAGTCTGTTGCCGCGATGTATGGAGCATTTTGAGGAAGCTGGTTTGTTAGAAGCTTTGCAAGCGCAGAATTTTGAGGTAAAAAGAGGTGCTCGCTTTACGCGAAAAGATGAAATATGTGAATTCCATTTTGATGAAAAGTACGGAGAAGGATGGGATTGGACCTGGCAACTGCCGCGTGCAGATTTTGACAATGTGCTTGCGCAGGAAGTGATAAGGAAGGGTGTTGATCTTACCTTTGGTGCTGAAGTTGTTGCTGTAGATTTTGCTGAAGATGGAAGTTCTACAACTCTAGTGAAGCACGAGAATGGTGATGAGGAAACTATACATGCAAAGTTTATTATAGATAGTAGTGGCTGGGGACGCGTTTTGCCCAGGTTGCTCGGTCTTGATAAACCTTCGGCATTACCTAAGCACAGTTCTATTTTTACACATATTAAAGACGAGAGACGCCCAGATGGTTTTGAAGGAACCAGAATCTCCTTTGATATTTTAGATAACAACACTTGGCTCTGGGTGATTCCTTTTTCTAATGGAGTTACGAGTTTAGGATTAGTGAGTACGACTGAGTTTGTTGAGTCTTTTGGCGGAAGCCAAAAAGAAAAATTTATAGAGATCTTAAAGCTTTTTCCAAGGTATAAAGATCGATTTATTGACTTAGACCTGCTTTTTGAGCCTATTATTTTAAGAAATGTAGCTAAGTCTGTAAGCCAACTTTATGGCCGTGGTTTTGCTTTAACGGGTAACAGTGCCGAATTTTTAGATCCGGTTTTTTCATCTGGTGTTACGTTTGCTACAGAGAGTGGTTTGCTTGCCGCGAAATTAATTTCGAAGCAATTAAAAGGAGTCGATGTTGACTGGCAAACGGACTACGCAGATCATATTTCTTATGGTGTAAATGTGTTTTCATCTTATGTGAAAGAATGGTACACAGGAAATTTACAAGAGTTATTTTTTGCACCAAACATCAACGATAGCGTGAAAGAACAGATATGTGCAGTGCTTGCGGGATACGTCTGGGATACCTCAAATCCCTTTGTCCTGAAACATGATCGAGCAATAAAATCACTGGCTCATGTTCTAAGTTTACAGCGGTAATTATTACCCTAAATAATAAGTCGAGTCTATTTTTCTTAAATTTATCATAAAGAATTTTAACATTCTGTAAAATCCTACAAAAAGTTATATTTTGGTTCTTATCCTAACTGATATAGCCTAATATTATTACTGATAATAAAAAAAGTAATTCGTTGGGCATATTACAATACAACCAATAAATTATATGCAACAACATGTCATTGTAGGTATTGGGGCTAGTGCCGGTGGGTTACAAGCCTTGAGTGATTTCTTTGATAATGTCCCTTCTATATCTAATTATTCTTATGTTGTTGTTCAACATTTATCCCCAGACCATAAAAGTCTGATGGGTGAGTTGCTTGCTAAGAATACTAATATACCAATTAAGGTCGTAGAAGAAGGAGAAGAACTGCACGGTAATCAAGTATACTTGATTCCTCCTAGCAAATTGTTGACAATAAAAGAGGGTAAGTTTGTTCTTGAGGATAAGCCAAAAGACAAACAACTTTCTCTTCCCATTGATATTTTCTTTAACTCACTTGCTACAAACTGTGAGGACAACTGCGTTGCTATTGTACTAAGCGGTACAGGCAGTGACGGCTCTAAAGGTATAAAGTCTATTAAAGCAAATGGCGGTCTGGTTCTTGTACAAGATCCTGAGCAGGCCAAGTTTAATGGTATGCCTCAAAGTGCGATCGATACGACTAACGTTGATAAAGTGCTTAAAGTAGAGCACATGTATGATGAGATCAGAAATTATGTTGATGTAAAAGATCAAAATGTTTTTGGTAGCGATTTTCAGATCGATGAAGAAAAACTTGAGCGTTTATTAGGCAAGCTAAAAACCATCACGGCGATGGATTTTAGTCAGT
The DNA here is from genome assembly GCF_055391795.1 of Leeuwenhoekiella obamensis. Taxonomy (NCBI): domain Bacteria; kingdom Pseudomonadati; phylum Bacteroidota; class Flavobacteriia; order Flavobacteriales; family Flavobacteriaceae; genus Leeuwenhoekiella; species Leeuwenhoekiella obamensis. The sequence goes on from NZ_AP029251.1 coordinate 437,335, forward strand.
ATAAAAGAGCGACTCTTTTTAGAAGAATAGCAAGAAGGCTAAATGTGCTTAAGATCAAAACAATTGAAGGGTATATTGAGCATCTTGATAAACACCCAGAAGAAGGTGAAAGCCTTTATGAAGAACTACTTATAGGAGTAACTCGATTCTTTAGAGATAAAAAACTGTGGGAAATTCTTCAACGCAAGGTGATACCATCTATCGTACGTAGAAAGAAAGATGGCGGGCATATCAAAATGTGGGATGTGGGATGCTGCTCTGGCGAAGAACCATATTCTCTAGCGATGATGATCCTTGAAGAGATCGATAAGCAAAACAAAAATGTATCGCTTAAGATCTTTGCTACAGATATTGCTAAAAAAAGCCTAGAAAAAGGAAGTAAGGGTAAATACCCACGAACGATTATTGAAGACTTTCCTGAAGAGAAGTATAAGAAATACTTTAAAGAAGTAAAGAAAGGACTTCAGGTTACTGATGAGTTAAGGCAATGCATCATATTCTCACCACATAACATCATCAATGATCCACCTTTTAGAAATATGGACCTTGTGATGTGTCGCAATTTGCTTATTTATCTGCAGCCAGATCTGCAAGATAAGGTCATGCAAATATTGCATCATGGCTTAGGCGATCAAGGCTATCTTGTGCTTGGCGCAAGCGAGAATATAGGTGTAAACAACGATAATTTTGAACTGATAGACCGTAAGTGGAAAATATTTAAAAACACACATCCGGTCAATAGATTACGATCAGATTTTTTTGAAACAATGGGTAACTCCACAACTACTAGATCCAGAATAGTAGGATCTAATAAAAACACAGAACACAAAACATTTAAAGATGGCTTGCGAGAGCAAATAGGGCAGGCGGTAATTGAGCAGTTTGGCGCAACAAGCGTTGTGATTGACGATGAGTATAATGTAGTAGAAGCGATGGGATCTTTTTCTAAATATGCTTCTTTGCCTACTTCTGGTTTTACTACAAACTTGCTAGAGATGTTGCCTAAGTCTATGGAGCCGGTTTTGATCAATGCAGTGAGAAGAGCTTCAAGATCTGGTAGTACGGTTTTCACCAAAAATGTCTCGCTTGCAAAAGATGAAGACGATGCGAGTGTGGTAGATATTTTGGTTAAACCATTAAAAAGAAATAAATCTGGAGCCAGCAATTACATACTTACCATTATGGATGGTGAGCCGCTTGAAAAAGCAAATGTGATCGTGGAGCATGAAGATTATGATAAGACAGCTCAAAACAGAATTAAAGATCTTGAGGAAGAGCTAAAAGCCACACAGTTTGAACTTAGTCAAGCGCTTGAAGAGGCCGAGACCAGTAATGAAGAACTACAAGCTTCTAACGAAGAATTACTCGCTTCAAACGAAGAGTTACAAAGTACAAATGAGGAACTTCAAAGTGTAAACGAAGAACTTCATACGGTAAATACAGAACATATCCAGAAGATGGAAGATCTTGCTTTGCTTAACGCAGATATGGAGAATCTTCTAGATAGTTCTAAGATCGGAACCGTATTTCTTGATAAAGACCTTATTATTCGCAAGTTTACGCCAGCGATCAAAGAGCACTTTAACTTGATGCGTCAAGATATAGGAAGAAGTATTGAGAATTTCATTTCAAACTTTGGGATAAGACGTCGTCGTACATTGATGGATAATGCCAAAAAAGTAATGGCTACCGGCAATCCTTTTGAGAAGCGCATCGTAAGTAAAAGTGGTAAACACTACATTCAAAGAATTACTCCATTTATTGCCGCAAATGGTAAAATAGATGGTACAGTGATCACCTTTGTTGATATTACCAAGGTTCACAAGAGTCAGGAGCAATTACGCGTAAGCGAAGAAAAATTTAGATCATTCTATGAAGATGATCCCGTGATGCACATTAGTGTTGATCTAGACAATGCCAAGGTTGTAGATTGTAACAGACTTTTTGCAGAGACACTGGGATATGATGACAAGAAGGAAGTTCTTGATAGATCTATTTTTGATTTTTATGATGAAGAAAGTAAGATTAAATCTGCCGAATTCATCGATGTTTTAAAGGCTAAAAATTCTATTAAGAATGAAGAAATGTTCATCGTGAGTAAAAGCGGTGAGAAGATCTGCGTGATCCTGAATTCTGAAGGTGTTGAAGATGCAGATGGTAACGTCGTGAGATCTAGATCTACGATGATGGACATTACAGAGCTTAAACAAGCGCAAGAAATTCTTAAACAACAAAAAGAAGATCTTGAGCGCATAAATACAGACCTTGAGCAGTTTGTTTCTATCTGTTCGCATGATTTACAAGAGCCACTTTCTACAATAAGATTCAGTAGTGATTTTATTGCTAAAAAGTATAGCGAGAATCTCAATGAGAAGGCGATGGAGTATCTGGGATACATTCATAATGCTGCAGGTCGTATGGCAGATCAGATCAAAGCTTTGCTAGAGCATAGCCGTATAGGTAGAGATCTAGATAAAACTAAAGTTGATATACAAGAACTTGTTGAGGTTGTGAAGTATGATCTTAGCAAGAGTGCAAAAGATAGAAATGCTACGATCACTGTGGGTAGTATGCCTACGATAGATGCTTACCAAACAGAGCTGCGTTTACTTTTTCAAAACTTGATAAGTAACGCCATTAAGTATTCTAGAGAAGGAGTACCGCCAGTGGTTAGGATCTCTGCATTTCAAGATGATGGTTACTGGACGTTTGCCATTACAGATAATGGTAAAGGAATTATGGAAGAAGACCTTTCTCAAATTTTCCATATATTCAGTAGATCATCAGATTCAGATAAATATGAAGGTACAGGTGTAGGTCTGGCACATTGCGAAAAGATCGTGAAATTACATGAAGGTAAGATCTGGGTTGATTCGCAATACGGAGTAGGAAGTACTTTTTATTTTAAATTAAAAGAATAATTAATGTCTAGCCCATCAGAGTTATACCCCAAGAAGGTAGACCTCACAAATTGCGATAAAGAACCTATACATATTCTGGGTAAAGTTCAGGATCATGGTGTTCTTTTGGTTTGCGATTCCGCGAAAGCGATAACCCAACATAGCGACAATATTGGTAAGCTCTTTAGCAGCGACGAAAGTATTATAGGCAAAAAGATCACAGATCTTGTGCATCCAGAACTTGCCGCGAAACTTGAGAATTGCTTTGCTGAAAGTAATCCAACGCCGGTAGAATTAAATATTGAGAATTCTAAATGGCTATTGATCTATCATAAAAATAGTCAAGGACTTTGTTTGCTAGAATTTGAACCGCTAGATGAGACTACAAGTGCGCTGGTGCAACAACAAGAATTATCTACTGTTGTAACCGGACTTTCTGCTGCTGAGAACGAAGACGAAATGTGCCAGATAACGGCAAAACTCATAAAGCAATTTATGGGTTATGATCGTGTGATGGTGTATCAATTTGATGCAGATTGGAATGGTACTGTGGTCGCGGAAGAGCGCGAAGAACATCTTGAAAGTTGGTTAGGCTTACATTATCCTTCTACAGATATTCCGCAGCAGGCACGCAAGCTTTTTTTAAAACAAGGAGAGCGCATTATTGTAGATGTAAATAGCACGCCAGTACCTATTTCGCCAGAGCTTTCTCCGGTAACTAATGGTCCGGTAGATCTTTCTAATAGCGAGTTGCGAGCGGTTTCACCCATTCATATTGAATATTTAAAAAACATGGGCGTTGGCGGAACTTTCACCGCAGCCATTGTCGCAAATGGAACGCTTTGGGGATTGATCGCCTGTCATCACTATTCTTCAAAATTTCTTAACTATTACAAACGCCTTTATGTAAAATTCCTAACACAGGTTTTTTCGGCGCAATTAGTTTTGAGACAATCTAACACTACGCTACAAAAGATCAATAAGAGTAGCGATGTAAGAAGTAAACTTATTGAGCAGGTAAGCAATAACTGGGATCTTCATGGTGGTCTTATAGAAGATAATCTAAATATTCTGGGAATTTGTGATGCTCATGGTGCAGCATTAATTCTTGAAAATAAAATAAGTCTGGTAGGCACAACGCCAACTAAAAAACAGATCAAAACACTTATCAATCATATTGAAAATGATATAAGTGATGATGTTTTTTATACTTCAGAGATCTCAAAAACACTACCAGAAGCTAAAGAATATAAAGAACAAGCCTCTGGTGTTATGTCTGTTCTTATGGGGGTTGATCGAAAAAGAGGAGATGCTATTCTTTGGTTTAAACCAGAAGTTCTACAAACAGTAACCTGGGCGGGAAATCCCGATAAACCAGTAGATGTACAAGGTGAGCGTTTGTCTCCCCGAAAGTCTTTTGAAAAATGGTCTGTTGAGCAATCAGGTAAATCTTTGCCTTGGGAAGATCACGAGATCGCAGCCGCTGCGGCGTTGAAAAAAAGCCTTTCAGATATTATAATTGAGAAGTATGAAGAAGTTAGAGAACTCAACAATAAGCTCAAAGAAGCGTATGACGAGTTAGAAACTTTCAGTTACAGTATTTCTCATGATCTGCGCGCGCCGTTACGAGGTATTGACGGTTTTGCTCAGATAATCAAAGAAGATTATTTTACTTCGTTAGATGAATATGGTAAAAGCGCTATTGAGACCATCATAAGTTCAACAAAAAAAATGAATGAACTTATAGATGATATTTTAGCCTTTTCTGGCTTAAGCCAAAAAAGACCACAACGCATCACTTTGCAAATGAATGTGATCATTAAAGAAGCGTTAAGCCTACTACATTTGCAAAATGATTATCCAGATACTGAAATTAAAGTGCAAGAAGAAATGCCATTATTTCAAGGAGATAAATCTCTTGTAATACAACTTATGGCAAATCTATTAGGCAATGCATTAAAGTATACTTCTAAGAAAGAAAATCCGTTGATAGAAGTAGGATATGCAGATGGTGTTTATTTTGTAAAAGATAACGGCATAGGATTTAAAAATGAACATGCTGATAAAATATTCGGAGTTTTTAATAGATTAGTAGGTGCAGAATATCCTGGCTCTGGTATAGGTCTTGCAATAGCACATCGTGTGGTAGAAAAACACAATGGTAAGATCTGGGTAGAGAGCGAAGAAGGTGTAGGAACCACATTTTACTTTACGCTAACGGCATAACGATGCACATTTTAAGTATAGATGATGACGCTAATGACAAAGCTCTTTTTGAGAGAGTGATCCGTAGCGAATGCCCGGGCTGTACTTTTGAGAACCTTAATAATGGCGATAGCGTTCTTGCATATCTTAATGACCGCAATCCCGCAGCGCCTACTCCTAGATTGATACTTTTAGATATTAAAATGCCAGTGTATAATGGCTTAGAAATTTTAAAGTATATTAGGAATCTTAAACACATGCAGTCTATTCCTGTGGTGGTATTTAGTTCGTCTAAGGACGAAAAGGAAATTAAAACGACATTTGAGCTTGGAGCAAATAGTTTTGTAGAAAAGCCTAAAGACTTTTTAGAATTAAAGAAAGTACTTCCAGAAATAGTAAATTACTGGATCTACGTTAATAAATATATTGAATGAGCGCAGACCTGATCAAGATTTTGCTTGTTGAAGACAGCCCAACAGATGAGGTGCTGATCAAAAGGCAAATTTCAAAATTAGATTTTCAGACTTCTATCACGGTTGTAAAAGACCTTGAGGATATCAAGCGTATTTTAGAAAGCGAGGAGATCGATATTGTAATATCAGATTATAATCTTCCTACATGTACTGGGCTTGATGTTCTTGAGCTTGTGAAAGAGATTTCTTCACAAACCACATTTATCTTTGTCACAGGAACCATCCAGGATGAAGAACTTGCGGCAGACACCATTCTTAACGGTGCATCTGGCTACATACTTAAGAACAATATCAATAACCTTCATGTAAAATTGAAGCCGCATTTTGAGGCGATTGCACGACACACAAAGATCATGCATCCCATACGCGAGAAAATTACAAGAAGCCGTCGCTTAGTGAGCGATATAGAATTGTTTCTAGAGAATTTCTCAAAAGAGAATCTTGCGCATCGTGAAGGTATAGAGCGAATTAAAAAAGAGATTGAACGCATAAGACAGCAAAATGATTCTAAAAACCCTAGCTGAAGAAACAAGGGAAATTCATGAGAACGTTGAGAATGAGAATATCGCATCGAGGATCATGGATCACAGCATATCACTTTATCAATATTCTAAACTTCTAGTAGATAATTACATCGCATATTCTACGCTAGAGAATTTTGTGATCGCAAATCAAAACAAACTTCCAGAAGCATTAAAACAGTTTGTGGGCGATGATAAATCTACAGCCCTTATGCACGATCTTAATAATCTGCACGAGGTTCTTCCAGAAAATTATCCATTTGACCCAGTAGATGAATCTTGGCCAGCGCTTGCCGGTATGATCTACGTGATGGAAGGTAGTATGCTGGGCGGTATGATGATGGCAAAAAACATCAAGAAATGTGACGCTTTAAGCGAAATAGAGGAGCAGCATTTTTTCTCTGCAGATCCTTCGCCAAAAACCCTAAGATGGAAGCAATTTAAAGAAGCGATGAGCACAATAGACTTTAGTGAAGAAGAAACAAGATCTGCGGTTGCTGGTGCAAAAGATGCTTTTGCTTACTTCAATAAAACATACGCTTTAGGTAGCGGTGCTTAGACCTTTTCACAGAATAAAACTACAGACGCATTATTCATGTCTGTTGTGAAAAATACATACAGATCACCGCCATCTTTCACTTTATATTTTTTCCTTAATTGGTAAACGCTTTGTTTGAAGTTGCGAGTGGTGATATTCGCCTTTTGCTGTTTTAATTTTTTTGATATGGCTTTCGCCGAAAAGGGAACAACTTCAGAGACTTTAAATCTTCTGCCGGGGAATTCAATTAATGATTCACTGGTGTATAGATGCGAATTCTGGTGAAGTTTGTTGAGGATGAAAGCATTTCCTATCGCATTGAACATTCCGCTTTTCATAAGTGCGGCGTTGGGTTCATATAAATACGCTTGCGGAAGTTCAAATCTTGCATTAGCTAAAGAAGCTTCGGTATAATTTAAATGCAGTTCTTCAACTTCAGAATTTGTGATATTATACGTTTCAATTGAAAGTTCGGCGTCTTCTTTATTGATCAAAAAAAGCAACTCTTTTACTTCATTATTCAGAGCAACAATAATCACTTTTTTAACATGGTCTAGTTCGTTAAGCGCATTTGATATATCCAGAATAGGACTCGCTTTTACCAGAATATTCTTCGCTTTACTCAGTAAAAGATCAAGATTTTCAGGAAGGTTGGGTTCACAGTAGGCAAGTATAAAAACCTTGCCTTTACTGTCATTGCGGCGGGAGGGGTCAAGGTAAATTACATCATAGTTCTTTTCGCCTTGAGCGATATATTGCATACCGTCACCTTGATGAAAAGTGATGTTTTTTGCGCCTAAACGTTGCAGATTATGTTGCGTGATCTCATAAAGTTCTGGGTTGATCTCGCAGTAAGTGACCTCGCTAAATTGCTGTGAGAAAAAGTAATCGTCCACCCCAAAACCACCCGTGAGATCAATAAGTGATTTGCCTTTTACAAATGTACTTTTTAATCTAGCTGTCGCCGAAGATGAGCATTGCTCTAGATTGATCTTTGGTGGATAGAAAACAGCATTTTCATACCATTCAGGAAGTTTGATTTTAGCCTTTTTTTTGCCAAAGATCTGTTGGGCGATTTCTTGTGCGGTAATATGCTCAAACGGACTTCCAGAAAGGATCAAGCGTGTAAGATCTGCTTTTTCATTTGCAGTAATAAACTCCTGAACTTCGGGATCTAGAATTGCTTTGTTCAAACCGGTTTAGAGGTTTTTTGTGAGCTTGCGCACGATCTTATATTCTGATAAAAACTCTGATGAGATCACCTTTAACGCAGTGTAGCAAGGCACGGCGATCACCATTCCTAAAATGCCAAAAAGCGTCCCAGCAATAATAATAACAAGAAAGATCTCAAGCGGATGCGATTTTACGCTGTTACCAAAGATCAGTGGCTGCAAGATGAAATTATCAATAAGTTGCGCGATCATGTAACCTATGAAAACGTAGATCAATTTTGGTAAGATCACAGCTTCCCAATCTTCCATAAAATAACCTGAGATCACCAGGATCATCATTAAAAATCCACCAACGGTTGGCCCAATATATGGCACGACATTAAGCATCGCACAGAATAATGCAATGGCAAAAGCATTTGGTATCTGAAAGCTAAAAAGCAAAATACTATAAAGAATAAACAGTATTAGCAACTGGCAGAAAATACCAATAAAATAGCGTGAAAGCAGGTGTTTTGTTTTGTTGAAAACACCTTTAAAACGGGCTTCTTCACCTTTATTTGCAAACGCAAGAACCGTGTCAAGAAGTAGTCTGCTATCCTTCAAGAAAAAGAACGAAATAAAGATCACAGACAGCAAACCAATAACCATTGAGCTCATGTTTCCTAGCAGACTGTTGATCGCCGTAGGAATGAAGGAAATGTCGAAATTTCGGATAAATTCACTTTGGCGCAAGCCTTCTATAAGTGTAACTTGATCCACGCCCAATGAGCGCGAAAGTTCAACATTCAATCTGTTTATATTGTGCTTTACTTCCTCAAAATTTATGTGACTAAGATGTTCTCCTTGATCAATGAGAATAGGGATAAAAAGACTTAAGATCCCTGCAATTACAAGAATTACGATCAAGATCGTTGAGATGGCGGCTGCGGCATCGCTAAACTTAAATCTGTTTTTTAAGAAGTTAACGATAGGTCTGCCTATTAAAGAAATAACAGCTGCTATAACCACAAATGCGATAACAGCTTGCAGTTCATAAATTAACCAGAGCAACAGGATCACACCAGCCATGATACCCACAGCGCGTAGAATTCCGTTTGCAATAATCTTAGATTTTGGGTTAAGCATGTACCTTAATTTTCAAAAGCATATTTAATAATATTCGCGCCCATTTTTAGCGCTTTTTGCCGCACTTCTTCTGGATCGTTGTGCACTTCTGCACTTTCCCAACCATCACCTATATCACTCTCAGTGGTGTACATAACAACCATGCGGCCGTTTTTAAAAATACCATAAGCCTCGGCGCGCAAGCCATCGTGCTCATGAATTTTAGGTAGACCGTTTGGGAAATTAAAAGCGTTAGAAAAAACAGGATGATCAGACGGCAATTGTTGCAGATCTTCGTTTGGGAAGATCTTTTTTAACTCAGTGCGTATAAACTTATCCATCCCATAATTATCATCGATGTACAAAAAACCGCCGCTCTCTAGATAATTACGCAAATTATTCACTGCATCTGGCGAGAAAAAAACATTGCCATGCCCCGTCATATGTACAAATGGATATTGCATAATTCCCACATCTGTGCTAGAAACCGTTGCAGGCTTTGCCTTGATATCTGTGCTAATATTCGCGTTACAGAACTTCACAAGATTAGGCAACGCAGTAGGATTTGCATACCAGTCGCCACCGCCTTCATATTGCAAAAGAGCGATTTCTTGAGCGCTGATAGCAGTGCAGCTTAGGGTGATCAAAATGAAAAGAAAAAAACTCTTCAAGGGCATTTTTTAATTATTAAACGAATGTAAAGTTTTTAGACCAAAAGCCCTATTTTTTAAGACTATCTGTTAATTTTTCTTCTGGCTTTCGCCAAAGCTACTCAGCTGCGAGAACTTCTTTTTGCCTTGAGCAAAATGCTCCCAAATGATAGAATTAAGAATGTAATATTTCTTATCGCTAGCATGAATTTTTCGCTTTTTTCTAATGCTATAAAAGTGCGTATAAAAACTCATGTGCGCTTTAAAGATCGCAAGAAAATGACTTGGTTTACCCTGAAGCAAAAACTGAAAAGCAGCAACGCCATCAAGAACCATTCTTTTAAAAATTCTGGCGTAAGCCTTAAAACCAGCAACATTTTTAAGCAAAGAGAATAGCGAATTCCTGAAGTTGTAAAATGTCTTCTTCGGGTTCATCGTTTGCAAAGTCGCGCCGCCCACATGATAAACTTGTGAAGCGCCAATGCATTTTATCGAGTAGCCCAAGTTCTTGATGCGCCAGCAAAGATCGATCTCTTCCTGATGCGCAAAATAGAGTTCGTCTAGTTTTCCCGCTTTCGCGAAAGCGTCTCTTGTAACCGCAAGACAAGCGCCGCTCGCCCAGAAAATCTCAGCATCTTTATCATACTGACCTTTATCTTTTTCTAACTCTTGAAAAATTCGACCACGGCAAAAAGGATAACCCAATTTGTCCAAATATCCACCGGCAGCACCCGCATATTCAAAATATTCCTTGTTTTTATAATCTAAGATTTTGGGTTGTGCCGCCCCTAAATTTTTGTCTTTTATAAAGGCTTGTACAATTGGCGAAAGCCAACCCGCTGGCGTCTCAATGTCGCTGTTAAGCAGGATAAAGAGATCTTCGGTTAGATTTTGAAGAGCGTCATTGTAGCCTTTTGCATAACCGCCATTCACTGTGTTTTGAATCACGCCAACTTCAGGGAAATTACTTTTTACATAAGCAACAGAATCGTCTGTAGAAGCATTGTCTGCAACATAGATTTTAGCATCTGGACTATTGTTCACTACGCTAGGAAGAAATTTTTCTAGCAGTGATTTTCCGTTCCAGTTGAGTATGACGATAGCGGTTTTCACAGGCGCAATTTACAGGGAATAAGCGGGAATTTCACGTAAGAAATTGTATTTGCCGTTCTCATAATCCATTTGGCAAAAGTAATGCTCTAGTCCGTTTGTGATCATGAGGTAAGTAGCATTAGTCTTTAAATTGTAACGCGCGATCTGATCAAAGGTTTCTTGCGTTATTTTCACTTTTGGCGCTTTGCATTCCACTATAAGGTGAATGTTTCCGTTGCTGTTAAAAACAACAATGTCGTAGCGCTTTTTGGTTCCGTTAAGCAGAATTTCTTTCTCAACATTGATCAGCGAAAGCGGATATCCCAGACTTTCATTAAGATACTTTACCGTATGTGCGCGCACCCATTCTTCCGGCGTAAGCCGCACAAACTTTTTACGGATCGTGTCAAAGATGAGGGTTTTATTTTCGCTATTTTTGAGCCTAAACGAATAGGCAGGAAAATTGAGTTTCTGCATCGTTTCAAAAGTACAGAAGTTTTGGAAGAAGCCGCACAGATAGTTAACGACATCAAGAAAGGAAATATCAAACCCATTTATCTTTTAATGGGCGAGGAGGCGTATTTTATTGATAAGATCGCTGATTATATTGATGATAATTTGCTGAGCGAAGAGGAGAAAGGCTTTAACCAGATGACGCTGTACGGCCGCGATGTAAGTATGGAGGATGTTGTGGCTCAGGCTAAAAGATATCCCATGATGGCAGAGCGCCAGGTGGTGATCGTGAAAGAAGCACAAGACCTCTCTCGCCAGATTGATAAACTAGAGGCTTACGCCGAAAACCCGCAGCCTACAACGGTTCTCGTGATTTGCTACAAATACAAGAAGGTTGATGGCCGTAAAAAAGTCCTGAAGCATATTCGTAAAAATGGTTTGGTCTTCGAGAGTAAAAAGCTGTACGATAATCAAGTTGGTGATTGGATTCGGCGAGTGATGAGCGGTAAAGGGTATAAAGTTGAACCTAAAGCGGCGTATATGCTCGTAGAGTTTTTGGGTACAGATCTTGCCAAGATCAATAACGAACTAGAAAAGTTAATGCTTATCCTGCCAAAAGGTTCAACAATAACTCCGCTTGCCATTGAAGAAAACATTGGGATCAGTAAAGACTTCAACAATTTTGAGTTGCGTAAAGCCGTAGGTGAACGTGATGTTGTTAAAGCACATCGTATTATCAATTACTTTGCGCAGAATCCTAAGGATAATCCTATGGTTGTTACGATTGCGTTATTGTTTAGTTTTTTTCAAAACGTGATGACCTATCACGGTTTGCCTAGTAAGGATAAAGGCTCGGTGGCCAAAGCTTTAAAAATAAATCCGTTTTTTGTGGGTGAATATGTGACAGCCGCAAAACATTATCCCATGAAAAAGGTGAGTCAAATTATCAATCTACTTCGTGAAGCTGACGTAAAAAGTAAAGGAGTAGGCGCAGCAAATCTAGCGCAAGGAGATTTGTTGAAAGAGTTGCTCGTGAGGATTATGAATTAAAAGAAAACGGAAATCTCGAAAGTAGAAAGTAGAAATTTTTGATTTGCGAGTGACGATTGACGAGTTTTGTAATTCTATTTGCTAATCGACACATTAACTCATTGATTAGTTCTCGATACAATTTTCCAGATTTTCAATCTGAAAAATCACTCGAACTGACAGTAGAGATTCAATCGATAATCAAAAAGCTATAAAATTTCATTTAAATCTTGTCTGCCTACAATCGTCATTATTTCAATTTTCTCTTCGCCTATTTTAAAGTAAATACTATCCACGCCGCATACGCATCGCCGGTATCCTTTGCGAATATGATCTATTGATTCAAACGAAAAAGGATTTTTAGCAATAGCTTCAAAATAATCAAAGAAGCTATAGAAATACTTGTCGGCTTGTTGCATTCCAAACCTTTGAATGCCGTACTGATGAATCCTGATCAAGTCTTTTTTAGCGACATTGCTCAGAATATAATTAGTCATTAAGTAATGCTTTTGACTGTGCTAATATTTCTTCTTTAGAATCAGTAGTAAAACCGCTAGCTTCTGCTTTTGCGAGTTTTGCTCTCAACCAGTCTACTTCAGCTTGCTGTTTTCTTGCTTGTCTAATGAGGTCATTGACAAGTTCGCTCTTGCTAGAATATTCTTTGCTGTCCAGTTGTTCTTTTAACCAAGCATCATTAGGTTCTGAAATTGAAATACTTTGTCGTGCCATAAGAAATCATTTGATGTAAATATACACCAAAAACGCACCAGATTGAAATTTTCAAATTATGAATGACAATAGACGAGTTTTCTTATTCCATTTGCTAATTGACGCATCAACTCATTGACTCATGGAGTAATTATTCAGTTCTCGATACAATTTCCCAGATTTACAATCTGAAAAATCACTCGAACTGACAAAGAGCAATTTCCGAGAATACAATCTTGAGAATCACTCAAACTGACAGTAGGGATTTATTTGCTAATTATCGAATTGGCTAATTAACCAATTAACTAATCTTCATTCACAAATGCCGCATAACTAGTAGCGACCACCGCTGCGGTTTCTGTGCGTAATCTTGATTCGCCTAGAGTTACCGGTTCAAAACCTTTGGCTTTAGCCAGATTGATTTCTTCAGGAGAAAAATCCCCTTCAGGACCTATTAGAATAAGCGTTTTGTTTTTTGGCGAAAGCCTATTTTTTAAAGAAAAGCGTTGCTGGTCTTCTTCACAATGCGCGATAAACTTCTGGTCATAATTGCTAAAATCCTGAGCACAAAATTCCTTAAATGAGATTTCTTCATCCAGTTGCGGCATGTGAGCTTTAAGCGATTGCTTCATGGCGCTTTGAAGGATGCGGTCATAACGATCATTCTTGATGACCTTGCGCTCGCTGTGATCACAGATTATAGGCGTGACTTGGTCTAGGCCAATTTCAGTGGCTTTTTCAAGAAACCACTCGTAGCGATCATTGAGTTTTGTGGGAGCAACCGCCATGTGAATGAAGTAATCATGTTTTTTTTGCGCTTCTGCAGAAATGATCTTACCCGCACATTTGCTAGGACTTGGTACGGTAATCTCAACTTGAAAAAAATGTCCTTTACCATTTGTTACATCCAGAACGTCGCCGGCTTTTTTGCGCAGTACTTTAACAATATGCTTGCTTTCGTCCTTTGGGAAAATGACTTCCTGGTCGTTTGCTTCGATTTCTGGATGGTAAAAAAGTTGCATGCTTAGATTTTAAGTCGGGCAGTTGCGATCACATTATTATCAGTATATCCTTCTTTAGAAAAATCTGCCTGAATATATTTTAAATAACCTACGATCCCGATCATCGCCGCGTTGTCTGTGGTATATTCAAATTTTGGAATATACGTCTTCCAGCCCCATTTTGATTCAGCATCTTTAAGGGCTTTTCTTATGCCGCTATTAGCGGAAACTCCGCCGCCAATGGCAACTTGATTTATCCCAGTTTGTTTTACAGCTTTCTTCAGCTTATCCATCACGATATTGATAATCGTATATTGAATGGACGCACAAATGTCTTTAAGATTTTTCTCAACAAAGTCAGGGTCTTTTTGTGTCTCACGCTGCACAAAATAAAGCACCGAAGTTTTGAATCCGCTAAAGCTAAAATCCAGACCGTCAATTTTAGGTTTAGGGAATTTAAATGCCTTAGGATTTCCTTCTTGAGCATATTTATCAACCAGCGGACCACCAGGATAAGGCATCCCTAAGATCTTTGCACTCTTATCATACGCCTCGCCAATGGCATCATCTAGTGTCTGGCCAATTACTTCCATCTTAAAATGATCATCTACCCTAACGATTTGCGTATGCCCGCCAGAAATTGTCATTGCCAAAAATGGAAAAGTAGGTTTGTCAAAACCTTCTTCAGAAATAAAATGTGCAAGAATATGCGCCTGCATGTGATTTACATCTATCAAGGGGATGTCTAATCCCATGGCTAGCGATTTTGCAAAACTTGTTCCCACAAGCAGACTTCCCATAAGTCCGGGGCCACTTGTAAATGCGACTGCGCTTAGCTGTTCTTTATTGATTCCTGCCTCTTTTAAAGCCTCATGAACTACCGGTACGATATTTTGTTGATGGGCGCGTGAAGCAAGCTCAGGAACAACGCCGCCATATTTGCGATGAACTTCCTGACCTGCCACAACATTACTCAACTTTGTGTCGTTATGAAGCACAGCAGCAGAGGTGTCATCACAAGAAGATTCTATAGCAAGTATGTAGGTGTTTTTTTCTGACATAAAATAGGCCGTAGTTATGTACTTTTACGGTCGGAGAGCAAAGTTAAAACTAAAAAGCGTATCAAAAAATTCGGTAAAATACTAAAGCGGGTCCTATTGTTCCTGATAGGATTTTTTGTTTTGCTGGTTATTTTGTTTTCTATTCCCGCGGTTCAAACTTTTGTAGCTAAGCGTATTACTGGTTCGCTTAACGCGAAATACGACATCTCTATAAACGTTGATCGTGTGCGGTTAAAATACAATGGTAACGTTGCATTGTATGATGTTTTTATAAAAGATCATCATCAAGATACGTTGATCTTCTCTCAAACTACCGAAACAAGTTTACTAAGTCTTCGCTCTATTTTAGCAAATAACACTTTAGATCTTGGCCCTGTAAGTTTCAAAGATTCTAAATTTTACATCAAGCGCTACAAAGACGAAGAAAACGATAACCTGTATGTTTTCTCTCAAAAATTCAAAAGCGAGAATGCTAGTGGAGAGATCTTCAAGCTTTATGCAGATTATATTAAAATGGAAAATGCCCATTTTAAATATTCTGATGAAAATCTGGATAATCCAAATGTTGTAGATTATCGTAATCTAAAACTGGAGGCAGAAGATTTTAAATTGATAGATGTAGATGTGTATACTCAGATTCATGATCTTCAATTTGATTCTGGTAGAGGATATAATTTACGTGGGCTTGAAGCCAAATTTTCTTACACCTCAGAAGCGCTTATTCTGGATGATATGACACTTAAAGCGCCAGAAAGTGTGATCAAAGGTGCTGTGAATCTTAACATCGCAGACGAGGCTTTCGCAGATTTCAATAACAGAGTGGTCTTTGACTTCAGGATAGACGAAGCCGATGTCGCGACAAACGACTTGAAGACGCTTTATGAAGAATTTGGCGGAAGCCAAAGAATTAAATTCTCTGGGCAACTTAACGGTACGCTAAATGATTTTACCGTTACAGATCTTGATATGCAAGGCTTGGCCGCAAGTAGAGTAGATGGTACGGTGCGTTTTCAAAACTTGCTTGAAGATTATGCATCGTTCAGGATCGCAGGAGATTACACGCAGTTGCAAACCAGTTATGATGATCTAATACGGCTGTTGCCAAATATTCTTCGCCCTTCGCTCCCGGTAGAACTTAAAGACGTGGGCGTGGCGAATATGCGCGGAAGAGGTGTTGTGACTAACAACTCGGTTTATATAAATGCAGATGTAAATACATCAATGGGAAGGCTGGCTGCAGATATGCAAATGGATAATACCAGCAATTCTCGGGATGTGACCTATAGAGGAAAGATTCAGGCGTTTGGGTTTAATGTGGGTAAATTACTTAAGGTAAATAAGCTGAGTAAAACCAGTTTTAATCTGGAGTTTAATGGTTCTGGTTTTGAGCAGGATAATCTTAACACTCGCATTCGCGGAAACATCTCTAGCGTGATGTATAATAAATACAATTACAAGGATATTTCTGTTTCTGGGAATTTTAAAAGTCCGGTTTTTGATGGTAGAATACAGATAAGCGATCCTAATGCTAAGGCAGATTTTAACGGTATTGCAGACTTATCTAGTGAGGTCAATAATTATGATTTTACAGCATATATTGATTATTTAGATCTTGCTAAACTTAATTTCTTAAGCGATAGCACGGCGGTGCTTAAGGGTCGCGTGGTGATGAATATTACCGGTAAGAATATTGATGATGCCGCTGGTAGAATTCAGTTTGACAATGCGAGTTTTAAGAATGATAATGAGCTGTATGAGTTTACAGATTTTAGGGTTGTTTCTACATTTGATGAGAATAACATCAGAACCATTGAGATCAATTCGCCAGACATTATAAGCGGCGAGATGCGCGGTAATTTTAAGATCGGCGATCTGGGTTCGCTTTTTAGAAACGCCATAGGAAGTCTCTACACAAACTATGAACCAGAGGTGATCACCACAGATCAGTTTATGGAGTTTGATTTTAATATTTACAGCAAGATCGTTGAGGTTCTTGTGCCGCAAGTAAAGTTAGAACCAGAAACATTCATTAGAGGTAAGGTGGTTTCTGATGATTCAGAATTTAAATTGAATTTTAGATCACCACAGATAGAGGCTTTTGGTGTTTTAGCGCAAAAGATCAACATTCAGGTAGATAATAAAAACCCTCTTTTTAACACTTTCGTGGAAGCTGATAGCATCGGTAGTGGTTTCTATGGAGTTTCAGATTTTAATCTCATCAATGTTACCTTAAAAGATACGCTCTTTATGCGTTCTGAATTTGTGGGTGGCCCCGAAAAAGAAGATCACTACGACCTTAGTTTTTACCATACGATCAATGAAGATAACCAGTCTGTGGTAGGTTTTCGCCGCTCAGGCTTAAACTTTAAAAAGAACCAGTGGTATCTTAATGAAGAGAACAATAACCGTAACAGAATTGTATTTGATAACAACTTTGAAGAGTTTGATATTGAAGAATTCAGACTTACGCATGACAATGAAGAAATCAGTTTAAAAGGTCTTATTAGAGATTCTACGTATAAGGATATTAAAGCCAACTTCAACAAGGTGCGACTTTCGCACATTACACCATATATAGATAGTCTGGATCTACGCGGCGAGATCAATGGTGATCTGGATCTTCTTCAAGAAAATGGTGCTTATCTGCCGGTGAGTAATCTAGCGATAGATAGTTTTGAAGTTAATGATATTGTTTTGGGAAGGCTAGATCTCAAAGTTGAAGGAAATGAAGATCTCACGAATTATACGATCGATACGCGATTAGTAAATGAAGATTTTGAATCCCTATACGCAACTGGAACTATTAATGTTACTCAAGATGCGCCTAGTATTGATATGGATGTCAATTTACGCAGATTGAACATGGCAGCTTTTAGTCCGCTAGGAGGAATTGTGCTGAGCGATATTCGTGGTCTTGCAAGTGGTAGGGCAAAAGTTACAGGAGATTATCGCAACCCAAGTATTGGAGGAGAACTGCTTTTGCGCAATGCTGGCTTAAAAGTCCCTTATCTCAATACAGATTATGACTTTAGAGGCACCGCAAGAGTAGAATTGAACGAGAGGCAATTTAGGTTTGTGCCCATAGAATTAGAAGATACAAAATACAACACCAGAGGAACATTCTCAGGAACGATAAGCCACAACGCATTTCAAGATTGGAACCTTGATCTAGACATCAACACAGATAGAATGCTTGTGCTTGATACGGAGAAAGACGAGTTTGCTTTGTATTATGGTACAGCCTTTATTAGCGGTGAAGCGCAAATCGCAGGTCCTGCAGATGAATTAGTTATAGATGTTATCGCCACCACAGAAAAAGGTACAGTTTTTAATGTTCCGCTAGATGATACAGAGTCCTTTGGTGATGATAGTGTGATTTACTTCTTGAGTCCAGAAGAAAAGGCCGCACGCCTTGCTGGCGAAGAGATCGAGATCAATGAGGTAAAAGGTCTAGAGCTTAATTTTGATCTAGAAGTTACAAGAGATGCGCTGGTAGAAATTGTGGTTGATCCTATTAACGGTTCCACTTTGCGTGGAAGAGGAGCTGGTTTCCTATTGATACAGATCAACACTAATGGTAAGTTTAATATGTTTGGTGACTTCACGCCATACGAGGGAAGTTTTAACTTTCGCTATAGCGGAGTGGTGCAAAAGCAGTTTGATATTTTGCCTGAAGGAAGCATTGTTTGGGATGGAGATCCAGAACAAGCCTTGCTAGATATTAGTGCGGCTTATCGTGCGCAAGCCAATCCAGCAGTACTTCTTGAGAATCCATCGATCAACCGAAAGATCCCAGTGGATGTGATCATTAATCTGGATGGTAATTTGATCCAGCCAGATATCACGTTCGACTTTAATTTTCCCAATGCAAGTTCTACGGTAACCGCAGAGCTAGAGTATAGACTTGATGATCGCGCTACAAGAGAATATCAAGCATTCTCGCTGATAACACAAAATAGTTTCTACACACAAAACATTGATGCTGCAACCGTTGCAACCGGGAATTTGATCGAGACAGCTTCGGGTATTTTTAATCAGATATTGTCTGATGAAGATGGTAAATTCACGGTTGGGCTTGATTATGTTCAGGCAGATAGGTCGCCAGATCTGCAGACTTCAGGAAGATTTGGTTTTACACTTTCAACACAGATCTCAAACAAAGTTATCATTAACGGTAAAGTGGGTGTTCCCACGGGCGGCGTTACAGAATCTGCGGTGGTGGGTGATGTAGAGATAAGTTTCTTGCTTAACGAAGACGGAACATTAAGAGCTACAATTTTCAATCGCCAAACAGATTTTCAATTCATAGGTGAGCAAATAGGATATACACAAGGCGCAGGACTCACATATTCGGTAGATTTTAATAGTCTTAAAGATCTCTTCCAGAAAATTCTTCAAGGTAAAGCAGTGCGCGTAAAAGAGGAGGAGCTTGAGTTTGTTCCTGCAGATTCAGAAATCCCGTATGAGGGTCCAGAAAACTACGATTAAATTTCTTTGGGTTGCGTTCTTTTGGCTGCAGCCAAAAAAAATCTCTTCATTTCCACATTCATAATTTAGGGCTATCTATTTTCTTGATACCGTAAAATGGCCATATTCAGATTAAGAAATCATGAATTTTTAAACATTGAAAAAAATATTTGTTAACGAAAACGATTGATTTTATCAATAGTTAGAAATTGGACGCTTAACATCATTGAAAATTCAATTCAATTACTATTTTTACCTGCCTTATTTCAAAAAATGAGTAAAAAAATTAACAAAATAGCGGTTTTGACCTCTGGGGGAGATTCTCCTGGAATGAATGCAGCGGTTAGATCTGTTGTGCGTACATGCGCATATCATAATATAGAATGTCTGGGTGTCTATCGTGGGTATGAAGGTCTTATTGAAGCAGACTTTGAACCTATGAACGCGAGAAGCGTAAGAGACATCATTAACAGAGGAGGAACTATATTAAAGTCTGCTCGCTCGATGAGGTTTAAAACCCCAGAAGGAAGAAAGCAAGCGTATGATAATCTTGTAAAAGAAGGTGTTGATGCCATGGTTCTTATTGGCGGTGACGGAACTTTTACTGGAGGGCTTGTTTTTAATAAAGAGTATGATTTTCCTGTAATTGGTATTCCAGGAACCATTGATAATGATATCGCTGGTACGGACTTTACGCTAGGATACGATACTGCGCTTAATACAGCTGTAGAAGCTATTGATAAAATACGTGATACAGCAAGTTCACATAACCGACTTTTCTTTATTGAGGTTATGGGACGTGATGTAGGTCATATTGCGCTTAATGCGGGTATTGGAGCAGGAGCAGAGCAGATCATGATCCCAGAAGAAAGTATTGGGATCGCAAGATTGCTTGAGTCTCTAGAGCGTAGTCGCAAAAGCGGAAAGCTTAGTAGTATCGTGATCGTTGCAGAGGGTGATAAAACGGGTAAGAACGTTTTTGAACTTAAAGATTACATCGATGATCTTAACGAAGGTTATGATGTGCGTGTAATGGTGTTAGGGCATATGCAACGTGGTGGTTCTCCTACTTGTTTTGACAGAGTTCTTGCAAGTAGAATGGGCGTTAAGGCTGTAGAAAGTCTTATGGAAGGAAAAAGCAACTTTATGGTAGGTACAGTGCATGATAAAATGACGCTGTGTCCCATAGAAGATGCTTTGCACGGAGAATCAAAAATCAACAAAGAATTAATACGGGTGTCTGAAATAATGACCACCTAAATTTTAATAATCAAAACAAACCAAAAGAATGGCAAATTTAAAATTAGGAATCAACGGTTTTGGACGCATTGGAAGAATTGTGTTTAGAGCTACTGTGAAGAGAGATAATGTAGATGTAGTTGCAATTAATGACCTACTAGATGTAGAGCACTTAGCATACCTACTTAAATATGACTCTGTACACGGTCAGTTTGATGGAACCGTAGAAGTTAAAGATGGTAACCTTATCGTTAACGGTAAGACCGTGCGTGTTACTGCAGAGCGTGATCCTAAGGCGCTTAAGTGGGATGAAGCTGGTGTAGACGTTGTAGCAGAGTGTACAGGTATCTTCACTACACTTGATACTGCACAATATCACCTTGATGCTGGTGCTAAGAAGGTTGTGATTTCAGCTCCTTCTAAAGATGCTCCTATGTATGTAATGGGTGTAAACCACAAAGAAGCTACTGCTGATCAAAACATCGTTTCTAACGCTTCTTGTACTACAAACTGTCTTGCACCTATCGCTAAAGTATTAGATGATGCTTACGGTATTGAAGAAGGTCTTATGACTACAGTTCACGCTACTACAGCTACTCAGCTTACAGTAGATGGTCCTTCAAAGAAAGATTACCGCGGTGGTCGTAGCGCGATGGCAAACATCATCCCTGCATCTACTGGTGCTGCAAAAGCAGTAACTAAAGTTATCCCAGCTCTAGAAGGTAAATTAACAGGTATGGCATTTAGAGTTCCTACTACAGATGTTTCT
Source organism: Leeuwenhoekiella obamensis (assembly GCF_055391795.1). Lineage (NCBI taxonomy): Bacteria > Pseudomonadati > Bacteroidota > Flavobacteriia > Flavobacteriales > Flavobacteriaceae > Leeuwenhoekiella > Leeuwenhoekiella obamensis. The sequence goes on from NZ_AP029251.1 coordinate 458,717, forward strand.
GTTGTAGATTTAACTGTACGTCTTGAAAAAGAAACTAGCTACGAGGATATCAAGAAAACATTTAAAGCAGCTGCAGAAGGTGAACTAAAAGGAATATTAGGATACACTGATGAGGCTGTAGTATCTCAGGATTTTGTAGGTGATGCACGCACAAGTATCTTTGATGCAGGTGCTGGTATTGAGTTAAACTCAAAATTCTTCAAGGTTGTATCATGGTATGATAACGAGTTTGGTTACTCAAACAAACTTGTAGACCTTGCTGAGTACGTAACTTCTCTATAGTTTACACTTTCTTGAAGAAATTTAATAGACCCTTTTCAATCAACTTTGAAAGGGGTCATTTCTCTAAATTAACAGGATTATATGATTTTAGTAGTAGATAGCGGTTCTACAAAGACAGACTGGATCGCACTTAATGAAGAAGGGGATCAGATGTTCCAGACACAAACGTTTGGACTTAACCCTCAAGTACTTTCGGCAGAAATCCTTACAGAGCGAATCATAAATAATTATGAGCTCTATAAACATCGCCATGAAGTAACTCACGTCTATTTTTATGGCGCAGGTTGCGGTACTATCAAACCTCGTGAACTTATAAGAGAAGTATTTAATGACTTTTTTGACAAGGCCACAAACATTGAGATTAAAGAAGATACCCACGCGGCACTTTATGCTACTACTAAAAAAGCTGAATCAGGAATTGTTTGTATCATAGGTACAGGTTCTAACTGTAGCATGTATGATGGTAACGAGATCGTACAGAAGGTAACTTCTCTAGGATACATTCTTATGGATGATGGTAGTGGTAATTACTACGGGAGACAACTTCTACGTGATTTCCATTTCAATAAAATACCTAAAGATCTTGCTTACGAATTTGCAAAAGAGTTTGACCTTACTGCGGAGACGATCAAGAATCAGCTTTATAAAATGCCAAACCCTAATACTTATCTTGCACAGTTTGCACGTTTTCTTATTACAAATAAAGAACACGAGTACAGCCAGCGCTTGATAGAAAAAGGGCTTAGGTTATTTATAGAAAATCAAATTCTTCAGTTTGAAGAAGAGGCAAAAACAGCTCCTGTACATTTTGTAGGATCTATCGCCTTCTATCTTCAAGATGAGCTTAAGAGATTGCTTAAAGAATACGACCTTACAATAGGAAGAATTTTAAAACGTCCTATTGAAGGCCTTGTAGCATATCACCGTAGTTTTATTACTGTCTAAACTACTGCGATCATAGATATTTCTACATTCACAAATTTTGGCAAATTCGCCACTTCAACCGTCTCTCTTGCAGGGGCGGTTTTTTCGTTAAAGAACTCACCATAAACTTCATTTACCTTAGCAAAACTGTTCATGTCGCTTAAAAAGATCGAGCTTTTTACAACATGCTCAAAGGTAAGATCTGCAGCAGCAAGAATAGCCTTAAGATTACTCATCACCATACGCGTCTCTTCTTGTATATCACCACTTACAAGTTTGCCGGTTTCAGGATTCATTGGGATCTGCCCGCTTATGTAAAGTGTGTCTCCAGAGAAAATGGCCTGATTATATGGGCCTATAGGTGCCGGAGCTAGCGGAGTGCTTATTATTCGTTTCATGGTTATTAGTTAGCATTAGATTAAGAATGCTAAATTAAACCATCTGTATTTTTTGAGGGTGGCTTTCGCCAAAAGATATCAAACTACTTAAAGACGTTCGTCAGGAGATCTACGTTTCTCGTACTTAAGGTCACTTAGCACGCTAGACTTAATGCCTATGAAAAAGTTCCAAGATGCATAAGACCCAAAAGGCGTCCATGTAAATGTCATGTTGAAACTCTCTAGATCACGTCTAAAGCGTAACTGCGTAGGAGTAAAGCGCATGTTTGTAAAATCTACACCAGAAGATGCGCCCACAAACCAGCGTTCGCCAAGCTCTACATCACCACTAAAGTTTAAAGCGTGTGATGTTATACTGTTTTGACGTGTTGCATTACCATAATTTATATTGTAGTTGGCACGCAACGTCCACGGAATTTTAAAGCGATAAAACGGCTGTTCTTCTTTTTCTTCTTCTTTCTCTTCAGGAACTTGAGAGTCTGCATAAAATTCGCCGTTGATCTCGTCTGGTGATGCGCCAAAAAGATTATCCTGCCTACCACCATTGCGATACGTTTGATTTTCTAAAGGATCATCATTTTCAGTTTCTTTATCAAAATCCTTGCTGGAGAAGGAATACCCAAAACTTGCAAAAGCATTTGTTAATCTAAACAAACTACCACCGTTGTCAATATTCCATTTATCGATTCTTCGGTTGTTGTTGTTAAGCGCATAAGGATCTAAAGTCATCCCAAAATTCACATTCAGTTTTCTTTGAACGATCGGGATCGAACCTCGCATTTGAACTGGGCTTAACTTTAAACTGTCTGCAGCAAAGTTGTAATTAGTAGATATCGCAAAGTTGTCTAGCAGTGAGATCTTTTTTGGCTCTAAAGCCGTACTATCTTTATCGCGCACTTTTGCTTCAATACTTTGGTTAATATTAATGCTTAAGCCGCTAGATTTAAAGTTACTAGGCGCGCCATAAAAACCACCTTGAAATCTAGAGTATTCTATTTCGCGCGTAAGCGGACCATTAGGATTATTAGCCTCAGGCGCTAAATAAGTCTCGTAATATTGATCAAACGCCGGGTTGTAGCTATATGAGATGCTAGGCTTGATCACGTGGCGTATAGCTTGTATTTTTTTGTCTTCGCCAAAGGGAATTGTACCATAAATCGTGGTTCCCACACTTGTACTGAAGTTGTAGGTTCTAAAAGCATCAAAACCTTGAACTGTGTCAGTAACGACCTCGCGTTCTATCTCATCAAATCTGCGGTCAATAGTTTCAAAAACCCAGTTCTCTGTATAATTAGTACTCGCCGAAACACTAAAATGTTTGAACATTTTAAAGTTGGTCGTGATCGGGATGCTATGGCGAATTCCCATTTCACCTTCTCTAAACATCTTAGCGGTAAAGAATTCTTCGTCTGTGGTTACAAACCTGTTTTCGCCACGTCCAGAATAGTTCAAGTTAATGTTTTGAATAATCCCTTTTTTCGTCCCGCTGCTTGGCGCAAAAGGATAAATACGATCTACGTTAAGTTGCATCGTAGGCAATGTCATATTGATCACGCCAGTTCTTGAGTTCTGCGAGTGCGTACCGGTTAAGGATAAATTAACCTGCGGGATGGTTTGAAAAGTCTTAGAATAAGAAACCGATGAGCTAAAGTTGTTCTGTAAACGGTTACCTATGTTGTTGATGTTTATACTTTGGTTGTAGTAATCGCTACTTCCCAAGTTAACCGAAGCTGAGAATCTAGAGTTCGGGCTAGATTTAGAATCTTGTTGATGCGACCACTGGATGTTATAAATATTCGTACGGCTGTAATCTGGTAAACCTAATTCGCTAGTAATTTGCCGTTCGTATCTAATATTCACGTTACCGCTGTACTTGTATCTCTTTTTATAAGAAGTTGCAGCGCGCAAACCATAACTACCATTAGTATAATAATCTCCGGTAAGGGTAAGATCAAAGTAATCGCTTAAAGCGAAATAGTAACCTCCATTCTGCAAGTAATAACCGCGCCTGTTAGACTCTCCAGGAGAAGGCAGTATAAACCCAGAAACCGCACGTTTTTTCTCCATAGGGAAATAAGAAAAAGGAATCCCGATAGGAGTAGGAACATCAGCGATAAACATATTTACAAGACCAGTAACGATCTTCTTACCTGGTATGAATTTTACCTTACGCGCATAAAAATAATATTCAGGATCTTCTTCGTTTGCACTCGTGGTGAAGCGCACATTACGCATAAAAACAACACTGTCATTTACGCGTTTACTTACTTCGTTTTTAATGAAAAACTCCTGCTGTTGCGTGCGTGAACCGTATATGATCGCCTTTTCAGTCTTAAAGTTAAATACGATACTATCTGGCTTTACCTCATTTTCTGCCTGTACAAAAACCGGGATTTGAGTATACGTGCCGCTAGTATCAACAATACCTCGAGCAAAAACAGTATTCGTTTTGTTATCTAGTATGATCTCGCCGGCATTTATCGTCATATCTTGATAGGCGATCTGTGCTTCATTGTATAAATAAAGTCGCTGCGTTTTTCTCTCAAAATGCGTATAATCCGTCGCGTTATACTTCACAATGTCAGAAAGTGGCTCACGCGGACCAGGAATTGAATCTGTTTTTGTAGAATCTTGTTGCGCAGTATTTACAAGAGGTTGATCAGTAAGCGTATTGCCTTCCATCACATTTGGCACACCGTTTGAAATAGAATCCACTGGTTCTATGGAGGTTGCCTTAACAGGTATATCCTGCCCAAAAACAGCAACGTTGCAAAGCATGAAAAGGCTTAAAGCGATAAGGATTTTCAGACGGTTTGTTTGCAAATCGATTAGTGCTATTTTTGTGTGAATTTTGTGCCTCAATTAAAGTGCCAAAAGTACATCATTTTTTCAAAGGCGAGTTCCGATTGAGCAAAAATGCCATGTACCAAAATCTATTGATCTACGTTAAGATGCATATGAAAACGAGAATACTTTATATCCTAGTATGTTTAATCTTTCTTTTTAGCGGGCTTTCGCCAAAAGAAATGCACGCTCAAGAAGGTAAGAAGTTTGTGGTGGTTCTAGACGCCGGTCACGGTGGTCATGACCCTGGGAAGAATTCAAAATACGGGATTGAGAAGGATATTGCTTTAAAGATCGTTCTTCAAGTAGGAAAAGAGCTAGAGAAAAACAAAGACATCAAAGTTGTTTACACACGTAAAACTGATGTGTTTGTAGAGCTTTTTGATCGTGGGAAGATCGCTAATAAAGCAGAAGCAGATCTTTTTGTTTCTGTTCACTGTAATGCGCATAGTTCGCAGGCAAGTGGAGCAGAGACCTATGTTCTGGGTTTACATAGGAATAAAACCAACTTTGAAGTTGCAAAAGCAGAGAACGAGGTGATCTTTCTGGAAGAGAATTATGAAGAAAAATACGGTCAGTATGATATCAATTCTCCAGAGTCATTAATTGGTTTGACCATGATGCAAGAAGAGTTCTTAGATCAGAGCATACAGCTGGCAGATTTGATTCAGACTAATTTTCGCGAAAAGCTAAAAAGAAAAGATCGCAGTGTGAAGCAGGCGGGTTTTATTGTATTGCATCAAACGGTGATGCCTAGCGTACTAATTGAAACAGGATTTGTTACTAATGTGGAAGAAGGTAAGTATCTTAATTCTTCTAAAGGGCAAACAGCGATCGCAACTTCTATTGCAAATGCGGTAAAAGAGTATAAACAAAACGTAGATACAAACGACTTTATACATATTAAGGACATCGTACCAGCGGCAAAAGTGGATGATAAAGTATATAAGGATGTGGTCTTTAAAGTGCAGATCGCTGCTAGTAGTAAAAACCTTGATATCAAGCCATATAATTTTAAAGGTTTACGCAATATTTCAAAGGCGAAGGAAGGCAATTTGTATAAATACTATTATGGTGCCACTTCAAACTATACACAGATCACAGAACATTTGGCGGAAGCCAAAAGAAAGGGCTATAAAACCGCATATATAGTGTCTTTTCAAAACGGAATTAAAGTGCCTGTAAAGAATATCTTAAATTAAAGTTTAGGCGACAAGGGTAACCAAAATTAATTCCTAAATTTGTTTCTATATCAAAAAAATTACTTTGAAATTTTCTAAAGAGGTTAAAACTGGTCTTCTTGCCGTTGTTGCTATTATTCTGCTAATATTTGGTTATAGCTTTTTAAAAGGGCGCAATTTATTAGATAACGACCGTACATTTTATGCTGTATATGATAATGTTGAGGGACTTGCGCCTTCGTCTAGCGTTACCATTAATGGTCTTGAAGTGGGTAAGGTAGTGTCTATTGATTTTCTAGGTAGAGAAGGAAAACTACTTGTTACGTTTAAGGTCAATAATGACTTTGAATTTTCTAAAAACAGTACCGCACAGATCTATGGTGGTGGTCTTATAGGTGGTAAATCGCTTGCGGTTTTACCAGATTATGAGCAAGGCATGATGGCAAAGGATGGTGATACACTTCCTAGTAATGTTGAGGAAGGGATCATGGAGCTCGTGAATGAGCGTCTTACCCCGCTACAGCGAAAAGTAGAAAGCGCAATAACAGATGCAGACTCGGTATTAACAGCAGTTGTAGATGTTCTTGATAAAGATACTCGTAGAAACTTGCGTGTAGCTGTTGCAGATCTTAGTATCATGGCATCAGAGTTTAAGAATGCTTCTCAAGAGCTTAACGGTTTGATCTCAAATAACAGTTCTAAGCTTGATCGTACTTTTACGAATCTTGATGAAATGTCTACTAACTTTAATAAGTTAAGCGACTCATTGGCTCAGTTAGAGTTGAGTCCGCTGGTGGCTAAGTTAGAGAACGCGATCACAGACTTTGAGTCTATTGCTGCTCGTCTTGAGAACGGTGAAGGAACCGCTGGTAAACTTCTTAAGGATGAGAAGATGTACGATAATCTTGAAGGTGCTACGCGACAGTTAGAACAACTACTACAAGACATAAAACTCAACCCAAAACGTTATATTCATTTCTCTGTTTTTGGTAAAAGACCTGGCGACTATCAACCGCCATTAGATTCTCTTAGATAATATTCATGCAGTACTTACCTAATATACTTTTTGCACTGGCCCTTATTGCAGGGGGAGGTTTTTTTGCGTTAAACGTTAAGAAGCTTATACGTAACATCAAGTTAGGTAAAGATGAAGATCGCAGCGATAACAAGGCCATTCGTTTTAAGAATATGGCAAAGATCGCGCTAGGACAATACAAGATGGTGCGCCGCCCTGTTTCGGGGATCATACACGTTCTTGTATATCTTGGTTTTATCATCATTAATATAGAGGTATTAGAGATTATCATAGACGGTGTGGCTGGTACACACCGCGTTTTCTCATTTATGGGTGGCTTCTATGATTTTCTTATCGCGGTGTTTGAAGTTTTTGCATTGCTCGTATTCGTTGGGGTAATTATCTTCTGGCTACGCCGAAACATCATGCACATCTGGCGTTTCTCGCAAGGTGAACTTAAGGGCTGGCCTAAGCTAGACGCAAACCTTATCTTGTATTTTGAGTTTGTATTGATGCTGGTGTTCTTAACGATGAATGCCGCAGACTTGCAGCTGCAATTGCGAGGAGCAGAGCATTATGCTAGCGAGGCTGGTATTATTGGTTCTTTCCCGGTGAGTCAGTTTATCGCACCTATTTTTGAAAACACAGCCACTGCAACGCTTATCATTATAGAGCGTGCCGCATGGTGGTTGCATATATTAGGGATATTAGTATTCCTTAATTATCTATACTATTCAAAGCATTTGCATATTCTTCTAGCATTCCCTAATACATATTACGGACGTATGAAGCCACAAGGTCAGTTTGATAATCTAGATGCAGTGACACAAGAGGTAAAACTCATGATGGACCCTGAGGCAGATCCTTATGCTGCTCCTGCAGAAGAGGCCGCAGAGCCAGAGAAATTTGGCGCAAGCGATGCAACAGATCTATCGTGGGTACAACTTATGAATGCTTACACCTGTACAGAGTGTGGCCGTTGTACTAATGAATGCCCCGCAAACAGAACAGGAAAACTTCTCAGTCCGCGTAAGATAATGATGGATACACGCGACCGAATAGAAGAGATAGGTAAAAATATTGATAAAAATAACGGCAAATTTGAAGATGATGGCAAGCAACTTCTAGACGATTATATCACTAGAGAAGAGCTGTGGGCGTGTACAACTTGTAACGCGTGTGTAGAAGCCTGCCCGGTAAGCATCAATCCGTTGTCTATTATTATGAGTATGCGTCAGTACCTTGTTATGGAGCAGAGTGCTGCGCCTAATGAGCTTAACAACGCTATGAGTAATATTGAGAACAACGCTGCACCATGGCCTTACAACCAGATGGACAGAGCAAACTGGGTTAACGAAAACTAAAATCAACAAACCAAAAACCAATAAATATTTCAGTAATGAAAAAAGAAGAGGTAGAGAAAATGTTGCACGACAAAGTAGAAGGAGGAGAACACGTAAGCCCTGTATTGCCAGAAGGTATCAAGAATTATCTTATTGATATTGATGGAACCATCACAGAAGACGTGCCTAACGAAGAGCCGGAGCGCATGGTAACCTGCGAGCCGTTTCCAGATGCGCTCGAAACATTAAACAAATGGTATGATGAAGGGCATATGATCTGCTTCTTCACATCCAGAACAGAAGAACACCGCGAAGTTACAGAAACCTGGTTAGATAAAAACGGTTTTAAATACCACAGCCTACTTATGGGCAAACCACGCGGGGGTAACTACCACTGGATAGACAATCACCTAGTGCGCGCTACCCGTTATAAAGGAAAATTCACAGACCTTGTAGAAAAAGAAACTACAATAGAAGTATTTAAAGATTAAGCATACATGTCACAGACTCTCACAGTTCCCACAATGGCTCAATGCATGGCAGAAGGCAAGACTCCAGAAGTCTTGTTCTGGGTAGGCTGCGCTGGCAGCTTTGATGATAGAGCAAAAAAGATCACAAAAGCCTTTGTAAAACTACTTAACAAAGCCAATGTAGACTTTGCCGTTCTGGGAACCGAAGAGAGCTGTACAGGTGACCCCGCAAAAAGAGCAGGTAACGAATTCCTGTTCCAGATGCAAGCAGTCACCAATATTGAAGTATTAAACGGCTATGAAGTAAAGAAGATCGTTACCGCATGCCCGCACTGCTTTAATACCATTGCAAACGAATATCCCGGCCTGGGCGGCAACTACCAAGTATTGCACCACACCCAGTTCCTCAAATCCCTCATAGCAGAGGGGCGCCTCACCGTACAAGGCGGTAAATTTAAAGGCAAACGCATCACCTTTCATGACCCATGCTACCTCGCAAGAGCAAACAGGATCTATGAAGCACCCCGCGAACTCCTAGAAAAATTAGAAGTAGAACTGGTAGAAATGAAACGCTGCAAAACTAAAGGCTTCTGCTGTGGAGCCGGCGGCGCACAGATGTTTAAAGAACCAGAGAAGGGCAACAAAGATGTAAACGTAGCCCGCACAGAAGAAGCGCTAGAGGTAAAACCAGACGTCATCGCCGCAGGATGCCCATTTTGCAACACCATGATGACAGACGGCGTTAAGGCAAAGCACAAAGAAAGCGAGATAGAAGTGCTAGATGTAGCAGAGATGATCGCAAACGCAGACGACCTTTAACCACCCCACACCACACGTATAATTATCCTTTTTTGGCTTTCGCCAAAAGTAGCCTCATGCGATTTAACTATCTTTAGCATGCACACAATCAGCGGTTTGTTGCTTTGTGGCCTGTCAAAACATAGTTAGAACTCTCAATACGCATACCCATGGCTTTTAAATATAAAGTAGTCTCTCGCGGCGAACCCGGCGTAACCGGCGGCGGAAACATCAAGTACTATCCCGTAGCAGATAACCACAACCGCATAGATCTCTCGCAACTAGCGATCGAGATAAGCCGCAGAAGTACAATGGGTAGGGCAGATGTTGTGGGTGTGCTTACCGCACTAGTAGACATCATCCCGCAGAAGCTCGCTACAAATCATATTGTAGAGCTGGGCGAACTAGGCTCAATGCGGTTAAGTCTCAAAGGCACCGGCGAAGAAAGTGTTGCAGCAGTAAGCAAAGAAAACATCACTGGCAACAAGATCGTTTATAGCCCAGCAAAAGACATCAAGCAACGCTTACTCACGCTAGACTATACCAAGAAATAAAAAAGAGTTGCGCAACTTTCTACCAGATCATGCTTATGATTTGATAAAGAGTTGCGCAACTCTCTTTTGATCGTTGCGCAGTATTTTTCGCGCCCCAGCGCAATAAAAAAGTATATACTGCTTATTGCTTTATGAAACCTGGGTTGCGATAGACCACATATTACCGCTAAAGTCTGAGATAGTACCGCGTTTATCATCGTCTTCGCTAAGCTGTGTGGGCTCTTTAATGCCCTTGCAACCGGCAGCGATCGCCTTGTTGTAAACGGCAATGGCGTCTTCTACATACACGTGCAATACGGTGCTGTTTGCCGGGTAGTGCTCATTAGCGTCTGCGAGCATAAGCACGGTGTCGCCTATTTGCACCTCGGCATGGCCTATCTTGTCACCACGGTCGTACCTTCTCAAGGGTTTTGCATCAAAGATCGTTACCAGTAGATCGATCATTTGCTGCGCGCCATCTACGATGAGGTAGGCAGAGAGGTCGTTGTATTCGCGTGGTTTGTACATGAGGTTTTACTTCTTTTTAGGTTCAAAAACCGGTAGTAGCTTAGTAGAACATTCGCCAAAACCGATGCGCACATTGTCTTTCTCGCAATAGCCACGCATGATCACGGTGTCGTTGTCTTCTATGAATTTTCTATCGCCGCCCTCTTTAAGTTTTACAGGCTTGCTACCCTTCCAGCTAAGTTCTAGCATAGATCCATAAGATTTTGGCGTAGGCCCGCTTATGGTACCGCTTCCCATCATGTCGCCGCTATTCACCGGGCAACCGTTAATGGTGTGGTGAGCCAGCTGCTGACTCATATTCCAGTACAGATGTTTAAAGTTTGATTTTGATACAACTGTTTCCTTTTTGCCATCAGGCTTAAGGGCAACTTCTAGATTGATATCAAAGCTTTTCTTACCGCTATACTGTAAATATGGTAATAACTCCTGCTCTGGTTCTGGGCTTTCTACGCGGAATGGCTCTAGCGCATCTAGAGTAACGATCCAGCAAGAAATGGTAGATGCAAAGTTTTTTGCAAGGAATGGCCCTAGTGGCACGTATTCCCATTTCTGGATGTCGCGCGCGCTCCAGTCGTTAAATAATACTAGACCAAAGATGTAATCCTCAGCTTCGTCAACCGGGATAGGCTGGCCTAGTTCATTTGCGTCTGTTGTGATAAATGCCATCTCGAGTTCAAAGTCTACAAGGCGGCTGGGGCCAAAAATAGGTTTTGTGGCACCGTTGGGTAATTTTTGCCCTTGTGGTCTGTGAATAGGGATGCCTGATGGAATAATACTACTGCTACGCCCATGGTATGCTACTGGCAGGTGAAGCCAGTTAGGCAGCAGTGCATTTTCTGGATCTCTAAACATTGTGCCCACATTAGTGGCATGTTCTTTACTACTATAAAAGTCTGTATAATCGCCTATTTGCACAGGAAGTTGCATCTCTATCTCATCCATGCTAAAGATCACACGGTCTAGATGCTCTTTATTATCCTTAAGGCTTGTGTTGCTTTCTTCAAAAATATCAGAAATACGGTCGCGCACTAGTCGCCATGTTTTGCGGCCGTCTGCGATAAAGTCGTTAAGAGTATCCTGCAAGAAGATATCATCTGTAAGCGGGATGCCTTCAAAATATCCTAACTGATGTAATGCCCCAAGATCTATGGCGTGGTCTCCTATTCTCGTACCTATAGTGATAATGTCATCACGGGTTAAGAAAACACCAAAAGGAATGTTCTGAATGGGGAAATCAGAATTCTTAGGTATTTCGAGCCAGGTTTTACGTTTAGGATCGTTCGCTTGTGAAGACATATTTTTAATAATCTGTTAGTAATTAGTTTGCTCAAATATAGAATTTATATAGTACTGACCAATTGTTATCATTACTTTTGAACCTAATTTAACAAACTTTAATACAATGCTAAAGGATACCGAAATCTTTGACCTGATAGAACAGGAAAAACAAAGGCAATTAAATGGTTTAGAGCTTATTGCGTCTGAGAATTTTGTAAGTGAAGAAGTGATGGCAGCGGCAGGATCTGTACTAACTAACAAATATGCTGAGGGGTATCCTGGTAAGCGATATTATGGTGGGTGCGAGGTTGTAGATGTAATAGAAGATATCGCTCGTGATCGCGCAAAAGAATTATTTGATGCAGAATATGTAAATGTACAGCCACACTCTGGCTCGCAAGCTAACGCTGCGGTGTTTCATACTTGTCTTAATGCAGGAGATACCTTTTTAGGTTTTGACTTATCACACGGTGGTCACCTTACTCATGGTTCTCCAGTAAACTTCTCTGGTAAACTTTATAACGCTGTCTTTTATGGTGTTGAGAAAGAAACTGGCCGTCTTAACTATGATAAGATAGAAGAGATCGCACTAGAGACTAAACCAAAAATGATAATCGCAGGTGCATCTGCTTACAGCCGTGAGATAGATTATGCACGCTTCCGCGAAATAGCTGACAAAGTGGGCGCTATCCTTTTTTGTGATATGGCGCACCCTGCAGGTCTTATCGCTAAAGGAGTGATAGGAGATCCAGTGCCACACTGTCATATTTGTACCACTACAACGCACAAAACCTTACGTGGACCTCGTGGAGGTATGATCCTTATGGGTAAAGATTTTGAGAACCCATTTGGTATCAAATTGAAGAATGGCAACCTGCGTATGATGTCTTCTTTATTAGATAGTGGGATCTTCCCAGGTAATCAAGGAGGACCATTAGAGCACATCATCGCTGCAAAAGCTATTGCTTTTGGTGAAGCACTAACAGATGAGTTCTTACACTACGCAGTGCAGGTAAAGAAAAATGCAGCTGTTATGGCAAAAGCATTTGTTGATAAAGGATATGATATTATCTCTGGCGGTACAGACAACCACATGATGCTTATCGATCTTCGCAACAAAGATGTATCTGGTAAAGAAGCAGAAGAGGCGCTAGGTAAAGCAGATATCACTGTGAACAAGAACATGGTACCGTTTGATACACGTTCTCCATTTGTAACTTCTGGTATTCGTATAGGTGTTGCAGCAGTAACCACCCGCGGACTTAAAGAAGACGATATGGGAGCGATCGTAGAACTTATAGATGAGGCTATCGCAAATCACGACAATGATGAGAAGCTAGAGTCAATAGGAGAGAAGGTAAACGAGATGATGCAAGACAGACCTTTGTTTGTAATGTAATATTAGCCTTTCGGCGAAAAGAACAACCCCGCAGCGATGCGGGGTTTTTTATTGAATGTCTTTTATAAAAATGCTTCGTCCTCTAAAGGAAAAATCTTCACCAGCTTTCTTTCCTTTAATAGCTTCCCCAATGGGCGATGATAAGGAAATACAGAACACTTCTTCCTTATCAAATTTTACAGGGCCAAGGCTTATTGCCAGAAAGTAAAGTCCGGCGGTGGTATAAACTAAGCTACCGTAGTGTGCATTGTTGTGATCAGCATTTGGCGAAAGCCTGTTTAATTCCTGCTTTTGATTAAGGGTTTGATTGAGTTGGCGTTCAACATTGGCAAGTTCAATATCTGCCATTGCTCTGCCTGTTTCAAACTTATCACCCGCGCTGCTCTTAGTATCATTGTCACGAGATTCTTGTATTGATGCGATGTTAGCTTTAAAGCCATTTATCTTTTCATCAAGAATGCTATGCAAATGCAGGATGAGCTGTTCTTTGAAGTCTTTACTCATAATAAGATAATGGTAAAGACCAGTTTAAGAATTCGGCTTCCATTTAATATTACAGCCTATGCTAGGCTTTTGATGCTGATTTTGAGGTCTGCTATTCAGGACATTGTCTAAAGCTTCGCGTAGGTCTCTTCCGTTTACTGGGATGCCATTACCGGGGCGAGAATCATCTAATTGTCCGCGATATACTAGCTCTAGCGCATCGTCAAAAAGATAGAAGTCTGGCGTGCATGCCGCGTCATATTCTTTGGCGACAGCCTGAGTCTCATCATACAGATAAGGGAAAGTGAAATTGTGTTTGCGTGCATTTTGATGCATTAGCTCAGGGCCATCTTGTGGGTAGTTCTCTACATCATTACTGCTAATGGCGACAAAGCCAAAGCCAAGCACTCGATAATCATTTGCAATGCGCACCATCTCGTCATTAATATGCTTTACAAAAGGGCAATGATTGCATATGAACATCACCACAGTGCCGCGCTCACCTCTTACATCCTCTAGTGAAACTGGTTTTTTTGTTACTGTATCAAGAAGAGTGAAGTCAGGAGCTTTTGTCCCTAGCGGGATCATATTAGATGGAGTGTTTGCCATTGTATTGAGTTTGCTGATGTGTCGTTAGAACTGCGCTAAAGTTACAAATACTAAAGTTGTTTTAAAGTTTTGTCATGGGAGAAGGCGCTTTGTAATTTTAAGAAAAACAGAATCATGAAAAATACATATTCATCACTTAGTGTAGCCATTGAAGACTTGAAGAAGAAAGGTTATGATACAGATTTTAATCTTATAGATGATGGCATAGAATCAAAGCATTTAAAACGTATTTGGAAAGCCGAAGAAATAGAAGTAGAAGAGGCTATGCGTTTTGAAGGAATGTCAAATCCTGATGACAATAGTGTGCTTTATTTGATCAACACAAAAGACGGAATTAAAGGTCAGCTGGTAGATGCCTATGGCGCTTACAGCGGACAAATTTCTAAAGAAATGATAGAGAAACTAAAGATCACACATTAAACTTGAAATTTTAACACAACTGATTATTAGTCTTTTATGGATTTGACAACAAAAGAGAGAGTTTGTGAATAATTGTTTAGTAATCAAACGTTTGCGTTGTGTTAAAGCGGTTGTTTTTTACTTAAAATTTTGAATAAAATGAATCGAAATTGAAGTAAAATTGAAAATAATTTATGTAAAAGGGTGAAAACTTGCGAAATAGGGGTTTTTTACCCTTTTTTAATACAGATATTTTTGCAATCTTTATACCGATGAAACAATTTAATTGTTTTCTCTTCTAAACTAGCCAATGGGATTACCCCAATCTATTTTAAAATAGATTGGGGTTTCTTTTTTATTACATCGCTTTATCAAAGAAAATAGCGTTCATTAGTAGCTTGTTCGTCCCGTACCAAAATGATCTGAAATTTGTGTTGTCTGTCATGATGATCACGCTTCCTCTACCATAGCGTTGTTGAACAAATGGTCTTGTGTTCTTTATTGCTTCAAGGTTGATCTTGCTTATATATCCACTGGCTAATGGATCTTCCGTGTATTGAATAGGATTTTTATAGCTAGTATCATCTGCTTCAATAAAAAGAGTTGTGTTTCTAAACAAGAATAGATTATCATCACCCATCCCAAAATTGACAGGATGTGATCTATCTAGTTTAGCCTTAAAAATCGCTCCACCTATTACCTGTGCCCCGCTAAACTCATCACGTTGTTCAAAAGATATGTTCTTTGCAGGATTGCTGGTAGGAACAAAATCTACATTGATCATGTTATTACTGCTTAACCATCTAGCTGCATTGCGATAGCCAATAAGATTACCGCCAAGTTTTACCCAAGTCTTTAAAGCTTCAGAAGCGTTGTCGTCTATTGCGCTTCCCCAGGCGTTTGGTAAAATGATGTCTGTGTATTTACTTAGATCATCTCTACCTAAGTTCTTTGTATCAAGCTTTGTGATGACCATGTCATAGCGCGTGTCAAATAGATGCCAGATCTCACCTGCATCAGCATAAGTGATTCCTTCGCCGACAATAAGACCTACTTTAACAGGTTTAACTGGTTCAAATTGGCGACTACCAAAGTCGATTCCATTTGGCGTAAGCCCAGTAGAAGCTGCATCGATCTTAACCGGAGTTTCATTTGTGATCTCCTGAACAAGAGAATAGATCTCATCTGGATTCAGGTTTTGATTTTGAACAGTAAACATGATCGTACCATAATCATATTCTTTACCGCCAGAAGTAAACGGTTGCATAGCGACTTTTGCTCTGATGCCCGCGTTAAGAAGTTTGCTTAATGCCTTTGGTGCATAATAATCTTCCCAGTGAAGTAAATACGCATAATTACTTTTTCCAGAAAGCTGACCTTCTGGTATTGCAAGATTCTCAATAGTTTCACCTCCTAAACTGGTAGATGCATTGTCTGCGAAATCAAGGTCAAAAGCCATCGGGAAGCTCCATGCGCTGATGTCGTAAAAAAGACTGTCTTGAAACGTAGTTCTGGTCTCAAACATTGCTTTTAAAATGGTAGAATGCATTTGATCTTTAGGAACAACATAAGAAGCATTTGCGTCAAATTCTTTACCGTTGATCTTGAAATCTTTTGAAGGTTTCTGAATTTCTATTCCTTGTCTATCTAAGATCTCGGCTAGATGATACGCTCTGGCAGGATCATCTTTTGACCCAAAAACATAAGCATCTTTACCCGCAGCATTTCTCTCATCACTATAAAAATCACGCTGATAGTTCAGCAGTTTTTCACGCATGCTATTCGCGGCTTCAATGGTTGAAAGGAAAGTGGCAAACTGATTTCTTATTGTAAAAGGAAAAGTAAGTACGCCATTATCTGTTTCTTGTGCGTGACCACGTGAACTGGCTTGCTCAAAGAGAATACCTATGCTTCCGTTAATATCAGGGAAGGTTGAACCTTTGCCATAATAAAAGTCATCATAGTCTTCCTCTGTGTAATACAGCGAACCGATTTTATCTAGCGCCTTTGCATGATATGTACCGATCTCTTGGGTGAGTTGTTGGTTTAATTTTGGCGTAAGCGGGTGTGTTCTTGAGGGAATTCCTGGTTGGAAGAAAAATGAACTATTGCTTCCCATCTCGTGATGATCTGTCAAGATGTTAGGATACCATTCATGAAAGGTTTTAATGCGTGCTCGTGATTCTGGTAACTGCACAGGCAGCCAATCTCTGTTGAGGTCAAACCAGTAGTGATTTGTTCTTCCGCCGGGCCATGTCTCATCATATTCACGATCTTGAGGATCTGTATTTACATTGATCGCTTTGTTAGAATTTGCCCAGTGCGCAAAGCGTTGCAATCCGTCAGGGTTAAAACTTGGGTCAAATAGAATAACTGTATTTTTAAGAATAGCTTCGATTTTTGGTCCTTTGGCTGCAGCCAAATAATATGCTGCGAGTAAACCGGCGTTAGAGCCACTGGGTTCGTTACCGTGAATTGACATCCCTTGATAGGTCACAACAGGCATCTGGCTTAAATCTGCATTTGTACCCTCGCCAGTGTTAAGGGCGACGTGTGCTTTTCTTATTTCTTCAAGGTTTGCATGATTCTCCGGAGATGTGATTATAAGTAGAAGAATAGGTCTGCCTTCAAAGGTAGTGCCTCGGTTTACCAATTTTATACGTGGAGAAGCATCGGCCATCTGGCGCATATAGTCAGCAAGTTTGTCGTGGCTTACGTGCCAAGTTCCCGGAACCCAGCCTAAGATATCTTGCGGTTTTGGTATCGACTCATCATAAGTGACATCGTCTGGTAAATAATATTCTAATTTGGGATAATGATCTTGCGCAACTGCGGTAAAGCAGATCATTGAAAAAATGAATAGTGTAAATTTTAATCTCATAAAAGGGGTGTGGTTGTTTAGTGATTTTTTAAATATATGGATTAAGGTAAAGCGGTAAAACAACACAGCATAAAAAAAGCCGACAGTGTAAATACTGTCGGCTTTTTTAAGAATATTATAATTGATGTGTCTAATTTTTAGATATCATCAAAACTTACATCAGTAAAAGTTTTAGTAGAAGCATCTGCAAACTCTTCAACTTCTTCTGTGGTGTTGCTCTCTTTAGAGAAATCACTCTGGTGACGCTCGCTGATCACTTCTTCTCCTTTTTCATTAAGGATATAAGAAGTCATCTCGTTTAAGATCTCATTGAAACCATCAAAATCTTCTTTATATAAATAGATCTTGTGTTTCTTGTAATGAAAAGAACCGTCGTCGTTAGTAAATTTCTTGCTTTCTGTAATGGTTAAGTAATAATCACCAGCACGAGTTGCCCTTACATCAAAGAAATAAGTTCTTCTTCCTGCTCTTAGTACTTTTGAGAATATTTCATCATTCCCCTGCGTTCCGTTACTCATAATTACATTTTATAGTTAAGGTCTTGTTAACGTCAAAAATGATAAAAATTCTTATTGTGCCAAAATTTTTATTCTATTTCTTTTCTTCCAATTGCTTTTCATAAAGCTCTTTGTAATACCCTTCTAGCTTAATGAGTTCTTCATGTTTACCCTGCTGAATGATTTTACCATCTTCAAGAATAATAATATTGTCTGCATTCTTCGCAGAAGATATCCTGTGGCTTACAAGAATGGTGGTTTTTTCTTGAGAAACACTGTTTATATTAGAGAGTATTTCTTCTTCGGTTTCTGTATCTACGGCGCTTAGACTGTCGTCAAAAAGTAAAATCTTAGGATCCTTTATCAACGCACGGGCAATGCTTACACGCTGTTTCTGGCCACCAGATAATGTGATACCACGTTCGCCTAGAATAGTCTCATATCCTTTGCTAAAGCCTTCAATGTTTGTATGTACGGCAGCCGCTTTCGCGGAAGCGATAACCTCCTCATCACTTGCTTTAAACTTGCCAAATTTTATATTCTCCTTGATCGTGTCGCTAAACAAGAAAGCATCTTGTGGCACATAACCGATGCTATCACGAAGATTGTCAAGATTGAGTATGTTTATCGGTCTACCATCTATCAAGATCTCGCCGCCAGTAACATCATAAAGTCTAGTGAGCAATTCAAGAACCGTAGATTTACCCGAACCTGTTTTACCGATCACCGCAAGCGTTTCACCTACTTTTACTTTAAAGCTTACATCTTTAAGCGCTGTGATATTAGTGTCGCTATATGTGAAAGTAACATTTTTAAATTCTATCTCGCCGGTAATAGGAGTAAGCTTTTGTGTAGGGTTTTTAATCTCTGGTTTCTCTTTAAGAAACTCATTGATGCGCTTTTGTGAAGCTTCGGCTTGTTGAACTAATGAGGTGATCCATCCCACAGATGCCACAGGCCAAGTTAACATGTTTACATAGATGAGAAACTCGACGATAACACCTAGATCAGGAATAGTGCCGTCTAAGTATTGTCTTCCTCCAATATAAATTACAAGCAGGTTACTAGCGCCTATCAATGCAACCATTAGTGGGAAGAAAAACGCTTGAACTTTTACCAGATCAAGGTTTTTATTACGATTCTCTTCTGAAAGATCGGCGAACTTTAATCCCGTTTGTGGTTCTAAACCATAAGCTTTAATAACACCGATACCGCTAAATGATTCTTGTGTAAAAGTGCTAAGATGTGACAAATATTGCTGTACAACTGTACTTCTTTTATGAATTAGCCTGCTTAACTTATAGATCGCCACACTAAGAATAGGCAACGGAATCAAAACATAAAGTGTGAGCGAAGGAGCCGTGTAATACATATAAGGTATTACAGTTGCAAAAAGTACTAATGTAGTTACACCATACATGATCGCTGGGCCTAGATACATTCTCACTTTAGAGACATCTTCACTAATACGGTTCATCAAGTCGCCGGTGCGATTTCTTTTGTAAAAACTTAGTGAAAGCGCCTGGTATTGATCATACACTTCATCCTTAAGATCAGCTTCCATGTAGCGAGAAACCACGATAAACATTTGTCGCATTAGGAAAGTAAAGAATCCTGATAATAAAGCTGCGCCTACAAGAAGCAGCAGTGTCATTAAAAGATCATGTTTAAACGCTTCATAATCACCACCATTCTTAAGATACTCTTCAATAGATTGAATCATATCTCCGGAGAACTTAGGCGTAAGAATCGCAAAAACACGGGCAATGATCACGATAAAGAAACCGAGGATCAATCGCCATTTATACTTATTGAAATATTTGTTGAGGTGTTGTAGTTCTTTCATGCTTAAAAAGGAGAGAGCAAAGATAAAGTAATAAGATGAACCTTAAATGCGCAGCGAGATGTAAATCTTATCAATAAAAAGATAAAAATCATTTAGCCACCTTTAGCAAATGATATATTTTTGCAGCGCAAAAGGAGCGTGTGTTCATTCTCTTTTTCAATCGTAAGTTTTTAACCTTTTCAGTTCTTTGTAAAATGCTCAATAGAAGGCATATCAGGATTAAAGTAATGCAGGCCGTTTACGCGCTTCATCAAAGTGAAGAGCAAGATTTGCATAAAGAAGCTAAGTTCTTACAACTTAGTATCGCACAGATGTATGATCTATATCTTATTCTATTAGATCTCATCATAGAGATTCATGCACATTCTAAGGAGTATTTAGAATTATCCCAGAACAAGATCCTTGCTACAGAAGAGGATAAAAATCCCAGTCTTAATTTTGTAAATAACGCGCTCTTAGTAAAGCTTGCTGAGAACGAAACGCTTCAGAAGGAGTTAGAGCGCAGAAAGCTTAAAAACTGGAGGCTAGACAATGAGTATGTGCATCTTATTTTTGATGAGTTGCGCGAGAGCGATCTTTATAAAGATTATTTGGCTGTAGCCAAAACAGATTTTAAAGAAGATAAAAACTTTGTCTTAGACTTCTTTAAGCAAATCGTAGCGCCAAACGACAAATTGTACGACTACCTAGAAGATTATAGATTGACTTGGCTAGATGATCTACCAGTGATCAATACTACAATTCTTATGCGTTTGCAAAAGATTAAACCTAACTCACCTGAAAGTACGATCTTACCAAAATTGTACAAAGATGAGGAGGATGAACAATTTGCGAAAGACCTTTTTAAACGCACAGTGGCGAATTTCACCTTCTTTGATGATGCGATTAAAGGAAACACGCCAAACTGGGATCAGGATAGAATTGCAATGATAGACAGAGTGTTACTGCATATGGCGATCTGCGAATTTTTAAAATTCCCATCTATTCCTGTAAAAGTAACTATCAATGAATATCTAGAACTTGCAAAAGAATATTCTACTCCTAAGAGTAGCATTTTTGTAAACGGAGTTCTAGACCGCCTTGTTAAGCAATATAAAAACAACGGCGAACTCAATAAAAGTGGCCGCGGACTTATAGAATAACCGTGCTGTCGCTAGAATTTTATGTGATAAATTGTATTTTTGACAATACTTAAAAATCAAGAAATAATGAAAAAAGGAATTATTGCATTAGCAGCTGTTTGCGCACTTGCATTTACATCTTGCAAGGATGATGCATCTAACAAAGTAAAAGACGAAAATGTAGAAATGGCAGCTAGCCGTGATGCTAACGCGACTGTTTTCCCGGTAATGGAGTTTGAAGAAACTGCTTTTGACTTTGGTACAATAAATAGAGGAGAGAATGTAGAACACACATTCACTTTTAAGAATACAGGTAAAGCTCCACTTGTGATCACAAACGCTACAAGTACTTGTGGTTGTACAGTTCCTACTTGGACTAAAGATCCTATCCAACCAGGAGATACAGGTGAGCTTGTTGTAAAATACAACGGTAGCGGTTCTAACGCGGTTACTAAGAAAGTGACAATTAAATCTAATACAGAAAAAGGTAGCGAGGTAGTAACGATCAATGCGTTCGTTAAGCCAGCTGGAGCCGTACAAGGATAATGAATATGGATAATATTACGGGGTTTTTACCCTTATTGGCAATGATCGCTGTGGTTTACTTATTTATGATAAGACCACAAATGCAACGTCAAAAAAAGGAAAAAAAGTTCGCAGAAGCACTTAAAAAAGGTGATAGAGTTATTACTAAAAGTGGTCTGCATGGTAAAGTGCTTGAATTAAATAATGATGGTACCTGCGTTATTGAAAGCGGTGCCGGTAAATTAAAGTTTGAAAGAAGCGCGATCTCTATGGAAATGAGTGCAAAATTGAATGCACCAGAAGAGAAAAAGAAATAATTTACCAGAACATATTTCAAATAAAAAAGCCGCTGAATTTTTCAGCGGCTTTTTTATTGCTTCTATTTTATGATTATGCTTTTGCTGTGTTTTGTGCGATTTGCACGATCACTTCTACAGCTTTCATCATACTTTCTACAGGTACATATTCAAATCTGCCGTGAAAGTTATGCCCGCCAGCAAAGATGTTAGGACAAGGTAATCCCATAAAAGATAACTGACTTCCATCTGTACCACCGCGAATAGGTTTGATGATAGGTTCTACACCTACTTCTTCCATTGCGATTTTAGCGATCTCGACAATGTGCATCACTGGTTCGATCTTTTCACGCATGTTGAAGTATTGATCTTTTATTTCTATGGTGATCACTTCTCTTTGATATTGAGTATTGAGTTCTTCAGTAAGATTTTGTAAAAACTCTTTTCTAGCTTCAAAGTGCTCTTTGTCGTGGTCACGAACTATAAGTTCGAGGCGTGTTTCTTCCACGTCACCTTCTATTCCATGTAAATGGAAAAAACCTTCTCGCTCTGATGTGTGTTCTGGTCTTTCTAATGGAGGAAGCGAATTGATAAAATCTTGCGCTATAAAAATACTGTTTACCAGTTTACCTTTTGCATAACCTGGATGTACGCTTTTTCCTTTAATGGTAACAACAGCGCCCGCGGCATTGAAGTTCTCATATTCTAATTCGCCTATTTGACTTCCGTCTAAAGTGTATGCCCACTGCGCACCAAACTTTGCTACATCAAATTTATGAGCGCCTCTTCCTATTTCTTCATCTGGAGTGAATCCTACTCGAATTTTACCGTGCTTGATCTCAGGATTTTCTTTGAGGTATTTTATGGCTTCCATGATCTCTGTGATACCCGCTTTATCATCAGCGCCAAGCAAGGTTGTACCGTCTGTCGTGATAAGGGTTTGGCCTTTATAGTCTAGCAAACTTTCAAACTCTTCTGGCGAAAGCTTGATCCCTTTTTCTGCATTAAGAATAATGTCTTTGCCGTCATAATTATTTATGATCTGTGGCTTTACATTGGTTCCGCTAAAATCTGGCGTGGTATCATAATGGGCGATAAAACCTATTGTAGGCGTCTTGTCGCTCTCAATATTAGATGGTAAGGTGGCCATTATGTAGCCGTTTTCATCAAGAGAGATGTCTTCAAGTCCTAAGCCTTGCAACTCGTATTCTAACTTACGTGCAAGATCCCATTGTTTATCTGTGCTGGGTGTGGTATCGCTATTAGGATCGCTCTGCGTGTCAATAGTTACGTAGCTTACAAAACGATCTATCAAAGATTGTTTATAGATCATGGTTAGTTTTTGTTGTAAAATTAAATGATTGCTTTAAGGTGTTGAAGCAGAAGTCTCATTTTGGGTAAAATTTGTGTTTTTGTGTGCGGTTTAAATTATTTTTGACGCTCATTTTCTGCAGCATGTATAAATCTTTCATCAGGCCTTTATTATTTCAATTTGATCCAGAGGCTGTTCATCATTTTAGTTTTAAAGCAATTAAGATCGCGCACAAAATTGGCTTAGGCGGTGTGATACGATCTATGTATGCGGTAGAAGACAAATCGCTAGAACGTGAGGTTTTTGGCCTGAAATTTAAAAATCCGGTAGGTCTTGCGGCAGGTTTTGATAAAGATGCGAAGTTATTTAAAGAGCTTTCGGGATTTGGATTTGGGTTTATTGAGATTGGTACGCTTACGCCAAAACCACAACCCGGTAATCCTAAGAAGCGACTTTTTCGCCTTAAGGCAGATCAAGCGATCATTAACCGCATGGGTTTTAATAATGGTGGGGTAGATGAAGCTGTTGAGCGCTTAAAGAAGAATAAAAACGTATTGATAGGCGGAAACATCGGCAAGAATAAAGTAACGCCTAATGAAAATGCGGTAGATGATTATGTGTATTGTTTTAATGCACTTTTTCCGCATGTAGATTACTTTGTGGTGAATGTGAGCTCGCCTAACACGCCTGGTTTAAGAGAGCTTCAGGATAAGGAGCCTTTAACAAAGTTGCTTCTTAAATTACAGACGCTTAATCTTGAGAAAGAAACTCAAAAGCCTATTCTGCTAAAGATCGCTCCAGATCTTACAGATGATCAATTGCTAGATATAATTGATATTATTAATGAAAGCAAGATCGCGGGTCTTATCGCAACAAATACAACTATAAGTCGCGACGGACTTGTAAGCGAAAATAAAAATGAGACTGGAGGATTGAGCGGTAAACCACTTACAAAACGCGCAACAGAAGTCATTAAATTCATTAAATCTAACAGCGCGGCCAAATTCCCTGTAATTGCTGTGGGCGGGATCTTCACTCCAGAAGATGCTTTAGAAAAACTACAAGCAGGAGCAGATCTTGTTCAGGTTTATACAGGATTTATCTACGAAGGGCCGGCGATGATCAAGAAGATAAATAAGCATTTAGTTAAAAATATGTAAAAGAATAACTTAGCATCAAGTTATTATTACGCATTACCTCTGTTTTATTTATATATTCGTCGCCTAGAGAATGAGCGCTTGACTGTTTTAAAATATAAAATATCCCTTTTCAGATCTTTAAGATTACAGCATTTATGCTTGCTTGTGGCTATGCTGTTTGTTTTTTCTTTTGGCTACAGCCAAAAAATAAAAGATTCTCTAGAACAAGAGCTCACCGGTGTAGGTAAAGGCCGTGAACAAGTAGACCTTCTTAATGAGCTTGGCTTCATTTATACAGAGAACAATAATCCCAAAGCAAAATCATATCTCAATAGAGCAGAGCGTATTGCTCAACAATTGAATTATGATAAGGGTTTGGCTGATGCCAAAAGCAATAAAGGTCAATATTATTTCATAAATGAAGAATACGCCTTAAGTGCTGATGCATTAATAGGTTCTATACCTTATTATGAAGGTTTAGAAGATAGCGTTGGCTTGAGCAATGTGTATAAATCTATAGGGATCATAGATTTTTACATTAGGGATTTTCAATCTTCAAGAACAAACTTTGAGCGAGCGGAGCAATACATAAACTCAAAAACAAATTATCCTTTTATAGGTGATTTGTTGCTTAACACCAGTGCGGTGCTTACTGAGTTAGGCCAACCTTTAAAAGCCTTTGAACTTTCAGGAAAGGCAATAGATCTTTTTGAAAAGAATAAGGATACTACAAGAATTCAGGCAGCAAATTATTTTCTAGGAAGTGCTTTGTTAGGTGTGAAAAATTACGATGATGCCATCGTAGCTTTTAATCGCTCGTTGCAAAATGAAAACAATTCACCATGGTTTAAAGAGCTCTCGCAAGCTAAGTTGATCTTATGCTACATAGAAAAAGATGACCTTGATAAAGCAGAGGTTTATGTAGATGAGATCTTAATAGACTTGCTTAAAGAGAAAGATTCTTACAGGCAGTTTCTCGAATTCAAGGCTGTGTCAGAATTCTATTCTAAAAAAGGAAATTATGAAGAAGCCTGGAAGTATGCCAATCAATTTATAGATCTTAAAGAACATTATAAATACAGTCACGATCAGGAGCAGCTTGTTAATATTAGAGACAAGTATGAGATAGAGTTTAGAGAGAAAGAAAACATCATCTTGCGTAATGAAGCTATTGTAAGAGATTCTAAACTTAGAAATCAGCAGATATTTATTTGGGTTAGTAGCTTTCTTGTATTGGTGATCTTGTGGTTGCTTTGGGTAACCTATGATCTTTATAAGCGTAAGAGGAAGTCTAATATTAACCTGAGAAACAATCAGCGTATCCTAAACGAGAATAACCGAAATCTAGCTTCTATAAATGAGCAGAAAAACAATCTCTTTAGTATTGTTGCTCATGATGTGAAGAGCCCCGTATCTGCGATCATGGCGTCTGTAAATTTACTTAGAACCAGCCGAGACAAACTAAGCGATCGAGATATAGATTATCTTATTGTTGAGTTAGGCAAGCAAGCCGAGAATCTTTATGACCTTATTGAAAGTGTGCTTACTTGGGCAAGATCTCAAATGGATGGTTATACGTTTAGTAATAAGCACTTCAATGTAAGCCACCTACTTGAGAAGGTAGATGATATTTATACCTTAGAAATAGAGAAGAAGAATATCGCGATCACCTGTACAATCCCTAAGGATGTTTATATTAATGGTGATGAGAAGGCAATTGAAGTTATCGTGCGTAATTTAATTTACAACGCCATTAAATTCACTGATGCTCGCGGTAAGATTGAATATGCTTACAGTGAAGATGAAAAATTTGCGCACATTCATATCAACGATTCTGGAATCGGGATCTCTCAAGAAAACATTGAGAAGATCTTTAAGAAAAAACAACGTGTAACTATTAAAGGTACTGCAAATGAGTCTGGTAATGGCATTGGACTTATTCTTTGCTCAGAGATCGCACGTAAAATGGGAGGAATGATAACCGTAGATAGTGAATTAGGAGTAGGCTCAACATTTACGTTAAGCATACCAAAACAATAGCGTAAGAGCTTTTACTTATCGTATATTTGGGGTAGAGAAACCCTATGAATTCAAACGTCAAAATCGTAGAATGTCCCCGAGATGCCATGCAAGGTATCAAGGATTTTATTCCCACAAAATCAAAAGTGCAATACTTGCAATCATTATTGCGTTGCGGTTTTGATACATTGGATTTTGGCAGTTTTGTTTCTCCCAGAGCCATTCCGCAGATGGCAGACACGGCAGATGTTTTAAGTCAGTTAGACCTTTCAAAAACAGATACAAAGTTGCTGGCAATTGTGGCAAATGCCCGCGGAGCTCAAGACGCTTGTCAATTTCCTGAAATCGATTTCTTAGGTTATCCTTTCAGTATTTCAGAGAACTTCCAGATGCGTAATACGCACAAAACTATCGCGCAAAGCGTAGATGTGCTAAAGGAGATTTTGGCTTTAGCCAAAAAACATAACAAGCAAGTAGTGGTCTACATAAGTATGGGTTTTGGTAATCCTTACGGTGATCCTTGGAGTGTTGAGATCGTTGCAGAATGGACAGAAAAACTTGCAGCGATGGGCGTGAATATTTTGTCGCTATCAGACACCGTGGGAAGCTCAACTCCAGATGTGATCGAATATCTTTTTAAAGGGTTAATACCACAATATCCAGCAGTTGAATTTGGTGCGCATTTACACACGACACCGGCAAAGTGGTTTGAAAAAGTTGATGCTGCTTATAATGCGGGTTGTAGAAGATTTG
Source organism: Leeuwenhoekiella obamensis (assembly GCF_055391795.1). Lineage (NCBI taxonomy): Bacteria > Pseudomonadati > Bacteroidota > Flavobacteriia > Flavobacteriales > Flavobacteriaceae > Leeuwenhoekiella > Leeuwenhoekiella obamensis. The sequence goes on from NZ_AP029251.1 coordinate 485,590, forward strand.
ATGGTGCAATTCAAGGTTTTGGAGGTTGTCCCATGGCAAAAGATGAGCTTACCGGCAATATGCCTACGGAGAAAATGCTTTCTTATTTCGCTTCCGCGAAAGCGAATACCGGAGTAAAAACAATGAGTTTTGAGTCTGCGCACAACGAGGCGACAAAGATCTTCTCTACCTATCATTAAAAAAGCGCCAACGGTAAGGTTGACGCTTTTGGTAAAAAAATTATTATTTAACCAATACTATGCATTTGCTCTTTGAGGTGCCCAGTGATTGCAAAGCATACCTGGATCAGCTTTTTGTGGGTGAGCACAAGTAGGACCTTCAAATCTGGAGCAAGTGCTACAGTTAGGATCATCTTTAAGTGCAGCTCTCATTTCAAAACTGTCACATGTATGTCTTTCACTTACGTTTATTTCGTGCACTTTGCAATACTCGCCTTCAAGGAGGTTCTCGCAATTAATACAACTGTTTCCTAGTCTAATAGCCATCTTTTTTGTTTTTTAATTTTATTAAAAGTAATGAGGTTACAGAGTAGAAACAATATAAATAGCTAGTTTTGAATTGTTTGTATTAAGATTGACTAAAAATAAGAGTCCTTACCGTATGGTAAGGACTCCCTGATTTACCCAAGATAAACATTAACAAAACTTGGATTCACTCAAACTAAGTATGGTTATTTAAAGCAATTCAAACTCAAATGCAGGATTACCACGCACACCGCTTTCGCTTGTAAAAGCTGTAAATCTTACTTTGTAAACATTCTCATCAGCATCTTTTACAATAAAATAGACATCATCCCTTAATGACGGTAACGAATTAGGCCCACCACCGTTGCGCCAATTAGCTCCTATAGCTCTTTGTTCTGCAATAAAGGATGTTTCATCCACATCCGCAGCGGTAAAATCGGCGTACGCTTTTATGCTAGTTTCTACCTCATAGGCTTGCACATTGTTGAGGCTATTGGTTATAATAAAATCTGCGTAGCCATATGAACCAAAACCTGTGATTACGTTAGTGAAAGGCGTGAACTGAAAATCCCATTTACCTTTTGCAGGAGCAACATCTACAGTGTTCCCGTCTATAAGGCTAAAAAACGTAAAGTCATTATTACTGGCTTTACTAATTGTAGCTTCATTATGAGTGGTAGCATCTAAAGCGGCGTAGTGTAATTTGTAATCATTACCGTCTTTAAGAATTCTAATTTTCATCCATCCTCGGGCTTCGCCATTGATATTTTCTCTACCCACATCAGGAGTTTCTGTGCCTATCTCATTACCTAGATTAACAAGATATACTTTGTTGTCATCATCAGTCTCTGAAATTTCTGCAATAGCTGTAGTGGTGATGTCTCCTTCAACGCCATCAATGTAAGCGGTATTAGCGGGATTGAAAGTTCCCACGGCAACTCCCGCTTGTATGTCTGCAACATCTTCTGGGGTTACGGCATCAATATCTGTAGCGTCAAGCTCTGCGGCTGCCATAAAGATCGAACCATTGATCTTCACCCGAAACTCGCTACCACTATAAAACGCTAGATCCCAAGAATCTCTTTTAACAGCTGTTTCTGTAAGCGAACTAAGATCCACATAAACTTGGTTTGGTTCATTTGGGCCGCCCACTTCTGGAGAGAAGGTACCAGCAGGAGCTGCGATCTCAGTAAAGCTCACCACTAAAGCGGTGTTGCCGTTTGCATAAGCGTTAGCAGTTGTGATGCTACTTATTTCAAAACTTACATTTTTTGATGTTCCCTCAATGGCATCTTTAAGCTTGTTGAAAGTAAAGGATACACCATTTGCTCCGGCTTCAAAATCTAGCGTTAAGTTGCCATTATTTGCAGTAGGAGTTGTTGTGAAATCCTCACCATAAACTGCATTTTCTGCAGTGTAGGTTAATGTCAATGTTCCACTTTCGGTTGCTTCAGTGGAGAAAATGATCTTTACTTCTTTACTGCTGTCAACACTGTCAAAACTTAGTGCAGGATTCTCAAATGCGACCACTAAGTCTTCAGTGATCACTGTCTCATCTTCATTGCTACAGCCATAAAATATAAGTAGCACAAGACTCATAATTGTATGTAATATTACTTTTTTCATAGGTTGATATTTAAATATTAAGGTTGTATAAAATTTTCAGAAAATAACTACAGCCATACCCTATAAGTATGCCTTGATTAGGCGTGCTGTGCACACCTCCAGAGACCGTTTGATTTGCAATGCGCGTAATGTTAAATATATTACGTGCACCTAGTGTGAGTTCTAGGCTTTCGCCAAAAAAACGCTTCTTTATAGATCCGTCCATCCAGCTATATCCTTGCTGTTCTGCGCGGATAAATTGAGAATCCTCACCAGAGGTGTCTAACAGAAATTGATATTGTGGTCCGTTGTATTTGTAGAATAATGATGTTGTGAGATCCCATTTTTGGATAGTGTATGAAATGTTTCCGTTTGCTTGAAGCGCGTAGAGGTAATCATCATTATACTCACCATCACTATTTAAGACTTTACTCTGTCCAGAATATGCTACACCAGCATCTAATTTTATATTCTTGAACATTAGGCTATTTGTAAAAGACGCTCCGTGGGTGCGGTAAACATCAAGGTTGTTGTATTGAAACGCCAGCGGACTTTGATTAACTACCGTAAGTTCAATGCGGTCTTCTACATCTAAGTACCATGCAGATATTTTTGGCGAAAGCCTTATACCAGAATTATTGAGGTCAAAACTCTTTTTTAAATGCAAGAAGGTTGAGAAACCTCGTTCTGGATTAAGACTTGCATTACCTTGAACATCATGGTTAATATCTACAAAGTAGGTGAAAAGTTCATCGTAGTTGGGGTTGCGAGGAGAGCTCCCTACAACGGCGCGTAATTGATAGTCATTCTTAAAATCATATTTAGCGCTAAGGGAATATGCGAGTTGGGTGTCAAATTGTGACGAGAACATTGCGCGTACTCCCGGCTGTATTGAAAATCTGTTAAGAACAGGTAATTCCATCGTAGTGAATAGATCATAGCTTGCCAGTCTGCGTTCTATATTTTCACCATCAAAATCTCCCGCAATGGCTGATGAAAAGCCGTTTATATTGCTTAGTTCATAGCCTATTTGTAAATCAGTTCTCTTTGAGGTTAAGAAACCGGTAAATGTGCCGCGTGAATAGATACCTTTTCTTGATTGATATTCTCCTTCTTCAATATTTGTTTTTCCTCCTGTATTGATACGGTAATTGTATCGTTCAATGTCTCTAGATTGTTGCTGATGTGATAAGGAAACATCATAGGATATACGGTTTATGAATTTACCATTGAGGTTGAGGTGATGGTACATTCTATGAGAATAAAATATCTCATCTGAAGCGGTGGGTCTGCTGGTTTGCGTAGATGGATTGTAGTTTTCTCGCACTAATGAATCATATCTAGAAACTTGCTCATCAAAGTATTCAAAACGGTAAAAAGCATTAAAATCCTTACTAGAATATTTAATGAGCGCTTTGCCTGTGTATTGGTTTTTTGGCAACCACTCAAAACCACGAAGGCCATCGTTAAATGGATGGTCTTTGCCTTGACGTCCATTTGCAAAACCTTTAAAATCATTGCGCGTAAAACTTGCGTTGGCATATATTTTATTGTTTAGCTGATGACCTATTTTTATTGACTGTATGTGTCGTCCTTGATCAAATAAAGCATATTCATCACTTATGGTTTCTTCTTGAAGGTATGGTGTGATTTCCCACTCATAGCGGGATGATTTTTTTGTGATGATATTTATGATTCCCGTTACTGCATTTGAGCCATATTGAACACCCATGCTTCCTTCAACAATTTCTATTTGTTCTATATCATCTAGGTTGATCTGGGTTAGGTCTGTATTATTGCCCAGTCCTTCATCGTTGATCAGCGGGATATTGTCAATAAGGATTTTAAAATATTGACCATCCAGACCAAAGAGCTGTACGCTGCTTTTTCCCGTAGCAGCATTGGGTTGTATGGTTATATTGAGGCTTTGATTGAGAACATCTGCAAGCGTATTTGCTGCAAGGTTTTCCATCATTTCACGTTTAATGACCTTGACCTCAAAGACAGATTTATCTACACTTTGCTTATTGATTTGCCCAGTGATCACAACATCATCTAAAGTGTTGACATGCGTAGAATCTACAGCGTGGTCTTGAGCGCTGATGTAATAGCAACTAAAAAGGAGAAAGAGAAATATTAATTTCACAATTTAGAATTATTCTAATTAGCGATGCAAACATAGAATATTATTTTAATTCAATCTAAATAAGATTAAATAAGTTTTTTTTTATTTTTGGCACTCAAACAATACAACACAAATGAAAACACTGTTAACTATAATCATGATGGGCTGCGGCATAGTAGCTTTCGCGCAAAGCGATAAAAAAGAAAAGGATATCGAGAGCATCAAGAATATGTGTGGATGCTATGAAGTTACTTTTAAGTATACTGAGACCTTCTCTCCAGAAATTGATTATGAAAAGCATCTAGACTACACGGCGGCGGCTCTTGAGTGGGCAGAGTTGGTAGAAGAAGAGGATGATAAGATCTCTATTCAGCATCTACTAGTTGTGCAAGATACTATGGTTATTAAGCACTGGCGTCAAGACTGGACGTACGAAGACCCTAAAGTTTTTTATTATAATAAAGACAATGCTTGGGATTTTCAAGAATTAGCAAAAGAAGAGGTTGCAGGAGCCTGGACGCAAAAGGTATATCAAGTAGATGATAGTCCGCGATACAGTGGTGTGGCAACATGGGTTCATGCAGATGGTCGTGACTATTGGGAGAATTATACATATTCGCCACTTCCTCGTCGTGAATATAGCAAGCGAGATGACTATAATGTTATGAAGCGCGGTAATCATGTAGAGATTACAAATACTGGCTGGGTGCATGAGCAGGATAATGACAAAATTATACGCGATGAGAATGGCGATCAATTGTTAGCGCAAGAAAAGGGATTTAATGTGTATACAAAGGTGCCTGATGAACGTTGTAAAGCAGCTAAAAATTGGTGGAATGAACATGAACAGAAATGGGCTGAAATACGTGACGTATGGACTACAGTTTATGATATGGAAGGTAAATTGACGCTTGAAAAGTCTATTGATGAACAGCCTTTATTTATGCATCTTTTTTCTATGGAAGACGATGCCGGCAAAGATGCCTATGGTGAGGTGATTCAATCTTTTGTGAAAAAATAAAATGTATAAAAAATTATATCTATCAAGCAGGATTTGCATCATGTTAATGATGTTTTTCCTGCTTTTTGCTTTTAAACCTTCAACAGATAATATTCCTGAACGAATTTTACAGAAGATAGAAAGAGCAGTAAAAGAGACCTATATAGTAGAGGATTTTAAGCTAGAAGCTATAAACATTGAGCCTGCGTTAGACAATAAAACTCCGGTGGCTGTAAGTGGTGAGCATTTCTTTTCGCTTAAAGCGAAAAATGATCTTATAGGATATCTATATTTAGGAGAGGCGCCTAGCAAGAAAAACGTTTTTGACTACATCGTGCTTTTTGAGCCAGATTGGACTATTAAAAAAGCAAAAATTCTAATTTATCGTGAAGATTACGGTAGGCAGGTGGGATCTCAGCGCTGGCTGGTGCAATTTATAGGTCTTACTCCACAAAGTACAATAACCTATGGCGAGGATGTAGATGCCATTTCTGGCGCTACGATTTCTGCTAAATCAATGACAAATGCAGTTTCTCAGGTTTTAGAATCTGTCAATATACTAAATGCTGAGGGCGCTTTATGATAGATCTATCTGGAGTGATTCATAGGCTTTCGCCAAATATAAAATGGTTTATTGCTATTTTTCTCGTAGTTCTTAGTGTGGGGTATTTTACTGGTCTTTCATTTGTAAAAGAAACATCAGGAATGAATCCCGTCGGGATTGAGGAGAATTATGTGGGTAATGAAGATGACCTGGAGGCAGAAGAAATGAAATTTAAGAAAAGTGAACGCGAAATGCTCAATATCATTCATACCCATATTCTGAGTATGTCAATTATCTTTTTGATTCTGGGTTTTTTCGTTTCGCTGACAAGCTTACCACAATGGCTAAAAAAAAATTTAATGTTTGAACCACTGCTATCTGTGTTACTGACATTTGGTGGTATCTATATGATTTGGTCTGGTAGTTATTGGTTTACCTGTATTGTTATGATTTCGGGTATATTGATGACGCTGTCTTTTGTGTTTTCAGTTTTGCTTGTGCTATGGCAAATGCTGTTTTATAGGGCTTGATTTTCCATTAATAACGTTCTGGCAACAAATGGTTCAATAATTCACCGTATATTTGCACGCAATTAAATCTTAATTGCGATGACTGCTCACGAATCAAAAATCTTAGGAGAAGGTCTTACTTACGACGATGTACTCCTAGTTCCCAATTATTCTGAAATACTTCCTAGAGAAGTAAGTATCAAATCAAAATTCTCGCGTAACATTTCGCTTAACGTTCCTATCGTTTCTGCGGCTATGGATACTGTTACCGAATCTCGCATGGCGATCGCTATTGCACAAGAAGGAGGTATAGGTGTTTTGCATAAAAACATGACCATAGATCAGCAAGCGCTTAAAGTGCGTCGCGTAAAACGTGCAGAAAGTGGGATGATCCTTGATCCAGTTACTTTGCCGCTTACAGCAACTGTAAAAGATGCAAAGCGTAGCATGGCAGAGCATAGCATTGGCGGTATCCCGATCGTAGATGATGAAGGTAGACTTAAAGGTATTGTTACAAACCGTGATCTAAGATTTGAGAAAAACGAGAATCGAGCGATCGTAGAAGTAATGACCGGTGAAAACCTGGTAACAACTTCAGAAGGTACTTCTCTTAAGGATGCTGAGGTAATTTTACAAAGTCATAAGATCGAGAAATTACCTGTTGTAACAGATGATAATAAACTTATAGGTCTTATCACCTTTAGAGATATTACTAAGCTTACGCAAAAACCAATCGCAAACAAAGATCAATATGGTAGACTTCGTGTAGCAGCAGCTGTAGGAGTTACCGGTGATGCAGTAGATCGTGTTGAGGCGTTGGTTAATGCGGGTGTTGACGCGGTGGTGATAGATACAGCACACGGTCATACTAAAGGCGTGGTTTCTGTACTTAAAGAAGTAAAAAGTAAATTTCCTGAGCTTGACGTTGTGGTAGGTAATATCGCTACGCCAGAAGCTGCAAAATATCTTGTAGAAGCTGGAGCAGATGCTATAAAAGTGGGTATTGGTCCTGGTTCTATTTGTACAACTCGTGTTGTTGCGGGTGTTGGTTTTCCTCAGTTTAGCGCTGTGCTAGAAGTCGCAGCTGCGCTAAAAGGAACTGGTGTGCCAGTGATCGCAGATGGAGGTATTAGATATACAGGTGATATTCCTAAGGCTATCGCCGCAGGAGCCGACTGTGTAATGCTTGGATCACTACTTGCAGGAACTAAAGAGTCTCCTGGTGAAACAATTATTTATGAAGGTCGTAAATATAAAACCTATCGTGGTATGGGGTCTGTAGAAGCGATGAAGCAAGGTTCTAAAGATCGTTACTTCCAAGATGTGGAAGATGATATCAAGAAATTAGTTCCAGAAGGTATCGTAGGTCGTGTTCCTTATAAAGGAGAGCTTTTTGAAAGCGTTCACCAATTTATCGGTGGTCTTCGTGCTGGTATGGGATATTGCGGAGCTAAAGATGTTGAGACACTTAAAGCTTCGGGTAGATTTGTTAAGATCACTTCTAGTGGTATTCACGAGAGTCATCCGCATGATGTAACGATCACTAAAGAAGCTCCTAACTATAGCAGATAATATGTTTTGGCTTAAAGCCAAATAAAACATAAAGCAATAAAAAAGGGTCGCATTTGCGACCCTTACTTTTTTTCAATAAATGAATCAGATTATTGCTGACCCATTTGTTGTTGCTGTTGCATTAATTTTTGTCTTTCTTCTTGCATCTTTCTGATGTCATCTTCAGTAAGAAGTTTGATCTTTAGCTTATCTGCAACGGCTTGTGTGATGTCGTGCTTAGGATCAGCGTATGCAAGGCCACTTCCTGTAGTTGAGAAAACCTGAGAATACCCTTGAGCTTCAGAAACTGCATCAACAGCTTCACCTATTTTTTGGTAAAGAGGTCCCATAAGTTCATTTCTCTTAAGACCTATCATTTGTTGAGAGTTTTGCTCAAATTGTTGAATTCTCTGTTGGATCAATCCTACAGTTTGTCCTTTAGACTTACGTACTGCGTCAGTAGTAGTAGGAAGGCTGTCGATTCTTTGGTAATCTGCAGCGGCTTTTTGATACTCACCAATAAGTTCCTGATATTGCTTATCAAGGCCAGCTCCATATTCTTGTAGACTCTTCTGTACAGAATCCATCGTTGGCATACTTGCCACAAGAAGCTCACTATTTACAGTTCCTACTTTACCTTGTGCAAATCCGGTTGCAGCTACAAATAAAAATGCTAATGCTGCTAATACGTTTCTCATAATTTTCCTTTTTAGTTGATGATACGTGTCATCCTTACGTTTAAAATTTTCTGTTTAGGGTTCTCAAAAAACTTGGCAAAGATATAAAAGCCTTTTTACGAACAAAGGTTTTTTATATAATTTAAACTCAATCAGCTTATTGGGTTGTAGAACGTTCCTCTGTTTGGTTTTAAAGCATCGCGAGTTGTGATCATGTTTTCCTCATTTACAACCATATACGCAATGTGATGCGCACCTGGTACAACAGCTTCGTGTCCTATAGGTAAATCTTCCAAGCCTGCTGTTTTTGCATAATCTGCAAGGTGGATCGCATGATGTGTAGCAATGTGTTGGGCGGTCGCTCCTCTAAAATCCCAAATAAGTTTTATAAGTTTTGCCATGTAGTGGTCTAAAGTCAATTAGTGTGCCAAATTAAAAAATCACACTTTAATGTGAGCATGGTAATTGTGAATTTAAATTTTTGGCGAAAGCCATATTGCAATAACTGGCGCTTGTTTTCGTTTCGCAAATACAATTGAAAACAGGCTTATTATTCATATTTTTGCTCACCTTTTACGTATATGGTTTCAGTAAAAAAAATATTCTTAACGCTCTTTCTAGCAACATTATTTTCTGGCTATGGCCAAAATGACACCGAAGTGCTCATGACAATTAATGATGCGCCGGTGTATGTTGAAGATTTTAAGCGCGTGTATCTCAAAAATCTTGACCTCGTAGAAGACGAGTCGCAAAAGGATATTGACACCTATCTAGAGCTTTTTAAAAAATACAGACTAAAACTAGCGCAGGCATATTCTCTGGAGCTTGATAAAAAGACTGATCTGCAAAACGAACTTGAAGGATACAGCAGGCAGCTTGCCGAAAATTATATGACAGACGCTCCGGTAACGGAGGTGCTGATCAATGAGGCATATGCGCACACCATTGAGGAAGTTGAGGCGAGTCATATTATGATCAGTCTGCAAGAGGCGCAAACTCCAGAAGATACGGTTGCGGCTTTCGCCAAAATTTCTAAGATACGAGAGCAAATTATTAATGGCGCCGACTTTACAGCTACCGCAAAACAAGAAAGTGAAGATCCTTCGGCAAGAGAGAACGCTGGATATTTAGGTTGGTTTCACGCATTTAAAATGGTGTATCCATTTGAGAAAGCAGCTTATGAAACTCCCGTAGGCAAAGTTTCTAAAATCGTTCGGTCTAAATATGGTTACCATATTTTGAATATTCTTGGTAAGCGTAAAAATCGAGGTGAAATAAAGGTTGCGCATATTATCGTGACAGATCAAGATGCAAATGTCAACCCAGAAACACGTATTAAAGAGATCTATCAAAAGCTCAAGCAAGGCGAAAGTTTTGAAAGCCTAGCGATGAAGTATAGCGACGATCGCCAGAGCGCTGTAAAAGGAGGTGAACTCAATGCATTTTCTGCGGGGCAGTTGCGTAGTTTGGTTTTTGAAGAAAAAGCATTTGCGCTTCAAAATACTGGCGATTACACAGAGCCTTTTAAAACCGAATTAGGATGGCATATTGTGAAGCTGCTTCATAAAATCCCAGTGCCATCGATTCAAGAATTGCGACCCGTTCTAGAAAATAAGATCAAAAGTGATGCTAGGTCTTCGTTAGTTGAAGAAGCACTTTTGGTAAAATTGAATGATCAGCATGCTGTTCAAAGATTTGAGGAAGTTGTTTCGGCTTTCGCCAAAAAGAATCCTGAAAGTTTGATGCAAGGCAAATGGCAAGTGCAACTCACTGAGGAAGAAAAAAACAAAATCGCTTTGATCATAGAGGATGAGAAATTCACGTATAATGATTTTGCGGGTTTTGTAAAGCAAGCCCAGCGCGGCGCTCCCGCATTTAAGGATGCCGAATCATTTTTAAAAGCTACATATTTTCAATTTGTAAACTATTTATTGAAGCGATATCATCGAGAACATCTAGCAGAGATCAATGAAGAATATGCGCAGATCGTAAAAGAATATAAAGAAGGTATTTTGCTTTTTGCTTTAATGGAAGAAAAGATCTGGAATAAAGCTCAGCAGGATTCAGTAGGGTTGAAGAATTTCTTTGAAGCAAATCAAAAGGATTATCAATGGCCAGAAAGGTTTAAGGTTTTGGTCGCAAGTTCGCCTAATAAGAAGTCGGCTCAAGAGGTTTTAAAACTTTTGCAACAAGGCAAATCACAAGACGTAATTAAAGAGCAATTGAATAAAGATGGTTTAGTGAATGTGTTTTTCACAAATGCTACGGTTGCAAAAGATGATAAATTGCTTCCAGATGGTTATATTCCGGCGATGGGTTTGAGCAAGATCTATGAAGGTGAAGATTACACCATCGTTAAGCTGGAAGAAAAGCTTTTGGCGCAAGCCAAAAAATTAAACGAAGTAAAGGGAAGAGTGATCAATGATTATCAAGATCTGCTAGAAAAACAATGGCTAGAAGAACTGCAAAAGAATTATGAAGTGATCGTGAATGAACCGGTTTTAATGAAGTTGAAAAAAGAATTGTCACACTAGATGAAAAAGAAGGTCTTTTTAGCAGTTTTAGTAGTAATAGTGATTTCTTCCTGCTCATTTTTTGAGAATGAGCAAGAGGGAATTCCCGTAGCTAGAGTAAATAATTCGTTCTTATATAAAAGTGATATTGAAGATCTGGTGACGCCTAATATGTCTCCAGAAGATAGTGCGCTTGTGGTTAATGGTTTTGTGGAGCGCTGGGCAAGACAGCAATTGTTGCTGGATGGCGCTAAGCGTAACATCGCCATAAATGATCAAGAGCGTATGGAGAATCTTGTGGAGCAATATCGTGCAGATCTTTATGCGCAGGCGTATAAGGATGTGATGGTGGCAAAAGGTCTGGATAGCGCGGTAACAAATGCTGAGGTTAAAAGTTTTTATGAGAATAATAAGGAGAACTTTAAGCTCAACGAAGATCTGTTGCGATTGAGATATATTCAGATAAGCGAGAATGCGTATAATCTGGATGATGTGAAGAAGAAGTTCACACGTTTTAATAATGAAGATAAACGCTATCTTGATAGTATTTCGGTACAGTTTAAGGCGCAGTCACTTAATGATAGTATCTGGATAAGTGCAGATCAGGTGGTAAAAACCATACCTGCAATAACTCCAGAAAACAAAGACGAATATTTAAAAAATACCAGTTTCCTGCAACTGCGTGATTCATTAGGTTTATATTTGATCGCGATTGAAGAAAAGCTTTCGCGAAATGAAGAAGCACCTCTTGATTATGTGATACCTACGGTAAAACAGGTGCTTGTAAACAGGAAGAAGCTGGATTTGATCAAGAAATTAGAAAAGGATATAATTAAAGATGCGATTAAAAACAATCAGTTTGAAGTTTATGATAAAGAGTAGTTTGCTGGCGGCGTGCTGTTTTGTGGCGATTACAGTAAATGCGCAAGAGGTAATTAGTGAAGGCGGGCAAGACGTTGCAGTTGCTACAGATACAGTGCAAACCACACAACTTAAATCTTTTAAAGTAGATGGTGTTGCTGCGGTAGTAGGAGATTTTGTTATTCTTGATAGTGATATTTTTCAGGCGAGAGAAGGTTTAAAACAACAAAATGCTGATGCTGGTGTGAGCGATTGTGATTTGCTAGATAAGCTTATGGAGACTAAGCTTTATGCGCATCAGGCAATTGTAGATAGTATTACGGTTCCTGAAGCAGAGATCAGAAGCTATACGAACCAGCAGATAGGTTATTTTAAGGAGCGCTTTGGCGGAAGCGAAGAACGCGTTCTTAAATTTTATCGCAAAGAAACTATGGCTGATCTTGAGAAAGAACTTTTTGAGATCAATAAGAATAACCAGTTAGCGCAAATGATGCAACAAAAGATCGTTGCAGATCTTGAGGTAACTCCAGAAGAGATCAGAGCGTATTTTAATGAGTTAAAAGATAGTGAAGGCGGTTTGCCAATCTTTGGTGATGAAGTTGAGATCTCTAAGATCATGGTCGAGCCAGAAATTCCGCAGGAGGAAAAGCAAAAGGTAATCGATGAACTTAATGGTTACCGCACAGATATTCTTCTTAACGGAAGCAGCTTTGCTACAAAGGCTGTGCTTTGGTCAGAAGATGAGTCAACGCGTGGTAAAGGTGGATTGATAGAAGGTGTAGACCGTAAGGCGCAGTTTGTAAAAGAATTTAGAGATGTTGCTTTTAGTCTACAAGAAGGTGAGATCAGTAAGCCTTTTGAGACAGAATTTGGTTTTCATATTATTCAGGTAGTGAAGATCAAAGGTCAACAGATCGATCTTCGTCATATTCTTAGAATTCCTAAGATCACAGATGCATCTGAAAAAGCGGCTAAAGAAAAGATAGAGAAGATCAAGAAAAGTATTGAGGAAGGTGAACTTACCTTCTCTGACGCTGCAAAAGAATTCTCTGATGAGAAGGAAACTGCGAGTGATGGTGGTGTGCTTTTTAACCCTACTACACAAGACAGAATGTTTGAGGTTAAAAACCTTCCTCCAGAGATCTATCCTAAAGTTAGAGATTTACAAGTGGATGATATTAGTGAAGTGTTTAATAATCCAACAAGAACGGGTAGAACACGTTTTGAGATTTACACAGTTTCTAAACGTGTAAATGAGCACAAAGCAGATTTTGCTGTAGATTATTTAAAGATCAAAGACCTTGCGTTACAAGACAAAAGTATCGAGGCTGTTAAGAAATGGCAGAACGAGAAAATAGATGAAACGTACATTAAAATAAACCGTGATCATCGCTCTTGTGACTTTTCTAATAACTGGATAAACGAATAAAATAATATGTCTGATGTTGCGGCAATCGACGGACTGGTAAAAAAATACGGTTCGCTAAAATCTGAAATCGCTAAAGTTATCATAGGTCAGGAGGCCGTAGTTAACGAAGTCATTTTATCTATTTTTAGTGGTGGGCACGCACTTCTTATTGGTGTGCCTGGTCTTGCCAAAACATTATTAGTTAATACAATTTCACAAGCATTAGGTCTGGATTTTAAACGCATTCAGTTTACGCCAGACCTAATGCCTAGTGATATTCTAGGTTCTGAGATATTAGACGAAACCAGAAATTTCAAATTTCTTCCTGGGCCCGTTTTTGCAAATATTATCCTTGCAGATGAGATAAACCGTACGCCGCCTAAAACACAAGCAGCGCTTCTAGAAGCCATGCAGGAAAAAGCGGTTACCGTTGCCGGGAAAAGGTATGACCTAGGTAAACCATATTTTGTTCTCGCTACTCAAAACCCGATAGAGCAGGAGGGAACCTATCCATTACCAGAAGCACAATTAGACCGCTTTATGTTTGCGATAAACCTTACATATCCATCTCATGAAGAAGAGGTGAATATCGTTAAGGCTACCACGACTGAAAGTGTAAATAAAGTAAATGCACTATTTACAGCAAATGAGATCGTAGAATATCAGCAGCTTATTCGCAGAGTTCCTGTTGCAGATAATGTGATTGAATATGCGGTGAAGTTGGTGGGTAAAACAAGACCTGCTTCAGCGGCTGCACCACAGATCGTAAAAGATTATCTAGATTGGGGTGCTGGGCCACGTGCTTCTCAAAACCTTATCCTTGCGGCAAAAACACATGCTGTTTTAAACGGTAAATATTCTCCAGATATTGAGGATGTTCAAGCGGTTTCAGAAGGGATTTTGCGCCATCGTCTTATTAAGAACTACAAAGCCGAGGCAGAAGGTCTAACTATTGAAGGAATTATACGAGAACTTCACTAGTTTGCCTTTCGGCGAAAGCCATAAAAATCCAATTTCTTTTAAGGTATTGTTGCTACTATCTTAAATCTTTCTAAATTCTTGTCTAAAACGTTTTTCTGAACAATTAAAAGTTTAGATTTTACGCGGTTTTTCGTAATTTCGTACCGCTTTTTTAACAATTAAAAATAAACATTAAATCATGGCATTTGATATAGATATGATCAAAGAGGTTTACAGCAATATGGCTGAGCGTGTAGATGCTGCACGAGAACTCACCGGAAAGCCGTTGACCCTTGCAGAAAAAATTCTGTATTCCCACCTGTGGGACGGTAAGACTGATAAAGCTTTTGTAAGAGGAAAGGACTATGTAGACTTTGCTCCAGATCGTATCGCTTGTCAGGATGCTACAGCTCAAATGGCTTTGCTACAATTTATGCAAGCAGGTAAGAAAGAGGTTGCTGTGCCTACTACGGTACACTGTGATCACCTTATCCAGGCAAAGCAAGGAGCGCAAAAAGATTTAAAAAGAGCTAATGAAACAAGTAATGAAGTTTTTGACTTCTTAGAGTCTGTTTCTAATAAATATGGTATTGGTTTCTGGAAGCCGGGTGCAGGTATTATTCACCAGGTGGTTCTTGAGAACTATGCATTCCCAGGTGGTATGATGATCGGTACTGATAGTCACACAGTAAATGCTGGTGGTCTAGGTATGGTAGCGATAGGTGTAGGTGGTGCTGATGCTGTGGATGTAATGGCAGGAATGGCATGGGAGCTTAAGTTTCCTAAATTGATCGGTGTTAAGTTAACTGGTGAATTGAATGGATGGACGGCTTCTAAAGATGTTATTCTTAAGGTAGCAGGAATTCTTACTGTAAAAGGTGGTACTGGTGCGATCGTAGAATATTTTGGCCCTGGAGCCAAAAACCTTTCAGCAACTGGTAAAGGTACGATCTGTAACATGGGTGCGGAGATTGGTGCTACTACTTCTACATTTGGTTACGATGAGTCTATGGAGCGTTTCTTACGTGCTACAGACCGTGCAGATGTTGCTGATGCGGCAAATGAGATCAAAGAATATTTAACGGGTGATGATGAAGTATATGCTAACCCAGAGCAGTACTTTGATGAGGTTATTGAAATCAACCTTTCAGAACTACGTCCTCACCTTAACGGTCCTTTTACTCCAGACCTTGCTACGCCAGTAGGTGAGCTAGGAGAGAAGGCTGCTAAAAACGATTGGCCAATTAAAGTTGATTGGGGATTGATCGGTTCTTGTACAAACTCTTCTTATGAAGATCTATCAAGAGCGGCTTCAATTGCACAACAGGCTATTGATAAAAAATTAAAGCCAAAGAGTGATTTTGGTATCAACCCAGGTTCAGAGCAAATACGCTTTACTGCAGAACGCGACGGACTTCTACAGGTTTTTGAAAACTTAGGAGCAACGGTATTTACAAACGCTTGTGGTCCATGTATCGGTCAGTGGGATCGTAGCGACCGTAAGGGTGAAGAGAAGAACACAATTGTTCACTCATTTAACCGTAACTTCTCTAAGCGTGCAGATGGTAACCCAAATACACACGCATTTGTAGGTTCTCCAGAAATGGTTGCAGCTATAGCGATCTCTGGTCGTTTAGATTTTGATCCATTAAATGATGTTCTTCTTAATGAAGATGGAGAAGAGGTTAAATTAGATGTTCCTGTAGGTCTTGAGCTTCCGCCAAAAGGATTTGCTGTAGATGAAAACGGATATCTAGCGCCTACTGAAGATGGTAGTTCTGTAGAAGTAAAAGTAGCTTCAGATAGCGAGCGTCTTCAACTTTTAACTCCTTTTGAGCCTATTCAAGATTCAGAGTTGAAAAATGTGAAGTTGCTTATCAAAGCTTTTGGTAAGTGTACTACAGACCACATCTCAATGGCGGGACCTTGGTTACGTTACCGTGGTCACCTTGATAATATTTCAAATAACTGTTTGATAGGTGCTGTAAATGCTTACAATAAGAAAACAAACTTTGTAAAAAGTCAGTTATCTGGTGAGTATGGTGGTGTTCCTGATACGCAACGTGAATATAAAGCTAAAGGTATCAAAACTATTGTTGTAGGTGACCATAACTATGGTGAGGGTTCTTCTCGTGAGCACGCAGCAATGGAGCCACGTCACTTAGGTGTTGCGGCAGTATTAGTTAAGTCTTTTGCTCGTATTCACGAAACAAACCTTAAGAAACAAGGTATGCTAGCGCTTACGTTTGCAAACGAAAATGACTATGATCTTATTCAAGAAGATGATACTTTCAACTTTGTAGATATTGAGGAGTTTGCTCCAGATAAGCCGTTAACGCTCGAGGTAACTCACGCTGATGGAAGTACTGATACAATAGTGACAAACCATACTTATAACAATGCGCAAATTGCATGGTATAGAGAAGGGTCTGCACTTAACTTGATCAAGAAGCAGAACGCTTAATAGCTAGAGCTGTTAAATTATATACAAAAACCAGGTCCTTTGGACCTGGTTTTTCGTTTTAGTAAAATACCATAGCTACATTTGCGTTATCCAACTAAACAAATGAATACAAAATCTATGAAATCAATTTTTCGATTATCTGCGCTGTTTCTCTCAGGGCTTGTTTTATTTTCTTGTAGCGGGAATGATGACGATAGGGAAGTGCAGACAACTATTACTTTAAAAACCATAAACCTTGCAAAGCTTTCAGCTAATGCAGAGTATCAAGCTTGGATCGTGAGCGATGGTCAAAATATTTCTCTTGGTAAATTCAATGACGGCAGAGATAGTCATGACTTCAGAGTAAGTTTGGCGAAAGCCGATGCTGCAACAAGATTCATGGTAAGTATTGAGCCAGGTAATGATCCTAGTGGTGAAATATCAAACACAGTGGTTCTTTCTGGACCTTTTTCTGGAAACAGTGCGTCACTAACCATTAATACTGCGATTGCAAATTTTACTAGCATTTCAGGGGAATATACTTTAATGACTCCAACAGATGATAATTCTGGTAATGATCAATCTGGTTTTTACTTTTATAATCCTAATACTGGTGTTAAAGGACTTAATCTTCCAGATCTTCCTGCAGGATGGAAATATGAAGGATGGGTTGTTGTGCCAAAACAAGGCGGTGGAACTGTGAATCTTAGTACAGGTAAATTTACTTCGGCAGAAGGAAGAGATGAAGCAGACGGTTACAGTTCTAACATCAATAATTCTCCATCATTTCCTGGTGAAGATTTCTTGAATTCACAATTCTTGTCTTTGCAAGGAGTGAGTACTCCAGTTGATATTAGAGGTAAAAAGGTTTTTGTTTCAGTAGAGCCATCTGATGATCCTGATGATCTAACACCTTTTTATATTCAGCCATTAGTAAACAACCTTACAGGTAATGAATTAAAACCTGCAATGAATACTATGACTGTGAACTCTGCGTCATTCCCGCAAGGAGTTGTGACGGTAGAATAAAATACTCGGTAAATAAAAAATGAAGAAAGAGGCTTTATTCTAAAAGCCTCTTTTTTATTTCTGTAATGTCATCTTGAAGCATTTGTATTTTGGCTTCCAAGCCTTGTACACGCTTGTTTGCGTCAAGGTCTGTAACATTAAATGCGCTGGTGATCTTACCACGTACAATAAGTATTTCTACAATATTGTTAAGAGAGTAACTTACCGTCTCATACTTGCTATTATCACTTATAAGAATGATCGCATTGTTGTTCAGGTCTTTTTTGATTCTCTTTGTCATAACAGATTTATCTGTTATGATAACGCCTACAGAGCCATCTAAAATGTCTGTAAGATCTTCAACTTTTTGAGATATCAATACGTCGCCATGCATAAGTGTGGGCATCATACTGTCTCCTTCTACTTCAAAAAGTTTTTGACCCGTAGAAGGCTCATATCCTGGTATCTTGAACATATTAAGTTCATCAAGCCACTCAGGATTATTTAAGTTGTTGATAAAACCAGCTCTTGCTTCAACATTGATCAATGGTACAAAACCATTATTGTTTGTCATAAATATAGCGTGTTTAGAACCGCGCAGAATTCTATCTGTCGGCACGCTATAAATCCTACTTAAAGTAAGCAAATGCTCAGTTGTAATTGAGTTTTGTCCATTCTCGATAAGAGAATATGCTCCTTGGGTAATGCCTAACTCACCAGCGATCTTTTTTTGAGAAAAGCCAGAGCCTTCTCTAAGCGCTTTGAGTTGTACGGAAACGATACTGTTTTTCATGATAGGGGTGCTATGCTACTAATAAAGTACAATTATAAAAAATATTTTCGCTTCAAAGTATTAAAAATCTGACATTTGGGTGTAAAATTATCAATTATAACAGATTTCTGATAATTTAATCGATTTATCAATGTGTTGTCATTGCTTCTTTTTAAAATATTCGTAATCGAAGCATTTCTTTTTCAAAATCTTATCTACGAGATTTGGTCGATTTTAGATCTGAATTTTATAAAAAATGAACTTTACTAATGCGTAGAGATCTAATTAATCCGGTAAGCTATTTTTTGGCTTAAAGCCAAAATAAATTATTTAAAATTTACAGGTTAATTTTTCACAATAGTTTAAGTGTAATTGAACAATCATTGGCAAGATTTTAATAAGCCTAATAATGCTACTCCTGAAATTGTGGAAATCCATTTGATAAATCACAGGTAAAATGAGCTAAAAAAGGTTTCTAGGAGAATCATTTTAGTGGTATTTTTGGGCATGGAAAATAATGTTCTCATCCTTGATTTTGGCTCGCAGTACACCCAGTTAATCGCACGTCGTGTGAGGGAATTAAACATTTTTTGCGAGATTAAACCGTACAACCATCTACCAGAAGATCTTTCTAAGTACAAAGCTGTGATCCTATCAGGTTCGCCACATTCTGTGCGTAGTGAAGATGCGCCGCATCCAGACTTGTCTGAAATAAGAGGTAAGAAACCTTTGCTAGGCGTTTGTTATGGTGCGCAGTATTTGGCACATTTTCACGGAGGTGAAGTTGGCCAGTCTAATACTAGAGAATACGGCCGTGCTAATCTTAATATGGTTAAATCTGGAGAGGCTTTCTTTGAAGGCGTTGAAGAAGGTAGCCAGGTGTGGATGAGTCATAGTGACACAATTAAAGAATTGCCAGCAGGTTCTGTAAGACTTGCAAGTACTACAGATGTACTTAATGCGGCTTATAGAATAGAGGGTGAAGAAACATATGCGATTCAGTTTCACCCAGAAGTTTACCACAGTACTGATGGTAAAACGATCTTAAGCAACTTCTTGATCAATATTGCCGGTCTTGAACAAACTTGGACTCCAGATAGCTTTGTAGAAGCAACTGTAGAAAAACTTAAAGAAACCGTAGGAACTGATAAAGTGATCTTGGGTCTCTCTGGTGGTGTTGACTCTTCTGTAGCGGCAATGTTATTGCACAAAGCGATAGGCGATCACCTGCACTGTATTTTTGTAAACAACGGACTTCTACGTAAGAATGAGTTTGAAGATGTTCTTAAGCAATATGAGGGCATGGGACTTAACGTTAAAGGCGTTGACGCAACAGATCGTTTTATGGATGCTCTTGCGGGAATCACAGATCCAGAATTAAAACGTAAGGCCATAGGTCGAGTGTTCATCGAGGTTTTTGATGATGAGTCGCACAAAGTTGAGGATGCAAAATGGCTAGGTCAGGGAACGATCTATCCAGATGTGATCGAGTCAGTTTCTGCTACCGGTGGGCCATCTGCAACTATTAAATCTCACCACAACGTAGGTGGACTTCCTGATTATATGAAGCTTAAGGTTGTAGAGCCTTTACGCATGCTTTTTAAAGACGAAGTGCGTCGTGTAGGAGCAAGTATGGATATGCATCCTAACCTTTTAGGAAGACATCCATTTCCTGGACCAGGACTTGGTATTAGAATACTAGGAGACATCACTAAAGAAAAAGTGCGTATCTTACAAGAAGTAGATGCGATCTTTATAAATGGTCTTCGCGAATGGGGACTTTATGATAAAGTTTGGCAAGCAGGTGCGATGTTGCTTCCTGTAGACTCAGTAGGAGTTATGGGAGATGAGCGCACTTATGAAAAATGTGTAGCCCTTCGCGCGGTAGAAAGTACAGATGGTATGACCGCAGATTGGGTAAATCTACCTTATGCTTTTTTACAAAAGGTTTCTAATGATATAATAAACCGTGTTAAAGGCGTTAATAGGGTAGTATATGATATTAGTAGCAAGCCACCTGCAACCATTGAGTGGGAGTAGGACAAAAAAATCTGAAAAATACATGAGAAAAGTAGTAATACTTTTCCTTTTCACACTAGTGGCATTTAGCTGTGCGACCATTGGTCAACAGTCGTTTAATAGCCATAGAGTAGAAGAGGGAGAGACCGTATATGCCATAGCTAAAAAATATAATCTCACAGAATACGAGATCTATAAGCTTAATCCAGAGGCTAAAAAAGGTATTTATCCAGGGCTAGTTTTAATACTTCCTAGCGGTCACGCGATCGTAAATGAGGATCAGTCTTACGACGAAAATAACCAGTTCATCAATCACAAGGTGAGAAAGGGTGAAACGCTTTTTAGCTTAAGCAAAAAGTACGGCGTTACACAAGAAGAGATAAAGAAGAACAATCGTCATTTATATTCTGAAGAGCTTGAAACTGGTGAAACAGTAAAGATTCATAAGCAAAATGAAGCTGTGACAGAAAGCACAGATAAGCCTATGGATACTCAGCGCAAGCATGTGGTAAAAGCAAAGGAGACAAAATTTGGTCTTGCGGCAATGTATGGTATTTCTATCGCAGAGCTTGAGGAACTAAATCCACAGATCAAAGATGGTTTGCAAATAGGGATGATCCTTAGTGTGCCAGATAAATCATATACGCAGGATGCTACAATAGATGATTCAGCGTATGGTTTTTATGAGGTTAAGCCAAAGGAAACCATGTATAGTCTTACAAGAACGCTTGAGGTTTCGGCAGATGAGTTAATGCAACTTAACCCTTCTTTAAAGGATGGGCTTAAGGCAGGAATGATCCTTAAACTACCAAAAACCATTCTTGAAGAAAAAGGTGTTCTTGCAAATACTGAAAGTAATCTTGCTAGCGAGATCACAAACTTTTCAGTTAAGAATATTGCGCTTATGCTTCCGTTTAACTTGAAGCAAACAGAAGTAGATACTGCCGATGTAAGAAAGCAAGTGCTTAAAGAAGATAGACTTTCTCGTATTTCGCTAGACTTTTATAGTGGAGCTTTAATGGCAGTAGATTCCGCGAAAGCGCAAGGAATATCATCCAATTTATACATCTATGATACCAATTATAATGGTAAGGATGGTACGGCAACTAATGCTAGAAAGGTAGATGACATTCTTAGAAGTAACAATTTCCAGAAGATGGATGTTGTTGTTGGACCGTTAATGGGAAGCAACGTAGAGCGTGCTGCAGATCAGTTGCGCAATAGTAATATTCCTGTGATCTCACCATTATCAGACAGAGTGAAGCAGGGTAGTAATATTTTTAAAGCGCGTCCTGCAGAAGATGTGTTGCGCAAAACAATGATGCAGTTTGTAGAAAGAGCAGGAGCAGGTAAGAATATCATCATTGTAGCCGACTCAAAAAACTACAAAACAAAAGAGAAAATAAAGTCTTTATATCCTGCTTCGCATGTGGTGAATCCTCGTGGAGAAGGTGGTAATGACTACGTGTATGCAAATGATATTACTAGTAAACTGGTTGAGGGAAGAGAGAACTGGATCTTTATTGAGTCAGACAAAATCCCTTTAATAAGTAGCGTGATCACATATCTTAATACTGAGGTTGATAAATACAACATCACTGTTCTTACCACATTTAAGGATAGTGTGTATGATAGTGATGATATCTCTAACATGGTGTTGATGAATCTTAACTTTCATTTCCCATCAATATCTAATGAGAGCTTAACACCAATGTCTCAAAAGTTCAGAAAGTCTTATGCTAAAAGATACGGCGTTGAGCCATCTACATATGCAACAAGAGCCTTTGATGTAACGTATGATGCGATCTTAAGATTAGCTGCAGCAGATGATCTGTATGCAGCAGATCTAGAAGGTAAGGTTACAGAATATGTTGAGAATAGATTTAATTATGTTCCTGAGACTTTTGGCTACGCAAATGAGGCTGTTTATATCATTAGATATGCTCAGGATCTTAATCTAGAAGTTGTGCCGATGCCGGCAGATCCATCTGCGATAAAAACCATTCAAGATTAAAATATGACAAGTACCGTAGTTTATGAAGGTGATTTGCGTACCACTTGCACGCATTTAAAATCAGGGAATTCTTTTATTACAGATGCGCCTACAGATAATAATGGTAAAGGCGAGGCTTTCTCACCTACAGATACCGTAGCGACTGCGCTTGCTAGTTGTATTCTTACCGTGATGGGAATTAAAGCACGTGACATGGACGCTAATATTGATGGGGCTTCCGCCAAAATAACTAAAACAATGGCCAGCGATCCTAGAAGAATTTCTAAGATAGCCATCGCTTTCTGTTTTCCTAATCCTGTTTCTGATAAGGAGAAGAAGATTCTAGAAAATGTAGCCAGAACTTGCCCAGTACATCACAGCTTGCATCCAGATATCGAGAAGGACATCACTTTTGAATGGGCGTAGTTTTCGCGTAAGCGTAACACTAAAATCCCGTAGGTTTGCTTGCTGTCTTAATAGGGAGAAGTCCCATGTCAATATCTAATGACGGGATCTCTTTTGAGATAAATCCTGTTCTGAAGATAAAGACATTCATGTAGATGTTTACCGTAATATTGGCATTGTCTGTCCTTCTGAAGATGCTGTTGTTTACAAATGCTCTGATGAACCAGGTGTTTGTAACAAGGTTTTTATAAGCGTAAACCTGGAAGCCTTCAATGTCATTTGTGCTTACGCTACTTTGGCTCACAATACTGGTGTTACCGTCGCTGTAACCTCTAAAATAATATCCTTGAATCCCTACGATATAATCTGTTGTCGAGATTTTTGTATCGTAGTCTGTTATTCCGTTTTTTGAGGTGTTTTCAAACACAAGCTTGGCATAGTTTATAGGGCCATACTTACTTTTATCAATATCATATTGCACAATGCTATTGTCAGATCTTTCTATAAGTAATTTAGCACCTCTAATTTCTAGATTATCTCCCGGATCTTCTAGATAGAGTTTCTTATCTAGTTTAGTGTCGCCATTTACCTCTAGCATTGCAGATGGAGTAGATGTATTGATACCTACCTGAGCAAATGCTAAATAGCCAGTGAGAAAAGTGACGATATATAGGATAATCCTTACCATCTTAATTGATATCTGGAATACTTGATGCCACACCTGTATTAGAACCATTCATATCTGTGAAAATTGGGTCTAATTTGCGATAATAGGATTTGTCATAAATGATCAAGGTAAGTTGATATTCTACCGTGCCGCCGATAAGAGGATCTAAGAATCTGTTGCCTATTTCTAGATGCCATTCTCCGCCGCTTTCAAAAACGCGTAAAACGAAGTTCCCAAAGCCGTCATCACCAGGTAAGATAAGCTTTTGTACCGCGTCTCCTATATATCTAAAATTTGCAATACCTACAATATATTTATCTGTATCTAGCTGGAGATTTACATCAGTTAGGTTGTCACCCAAAAGATTATGGAAGCGATAGTTTACAAGATTAATAGGAGCTACTGTAAGATTATCAACATCCAGTTTAGATATTTCGCCAACAGGCGAAGAGTTCTTAATACGTGTAAGAAGTTTAAAATCTTCGTCAGTGCTTGCGACAGTATCTAGTTGATTGATATTAAATTCCTTTTGTACCAGCATAGAGCCAGCAACATGAAGATCTGTATCAGGAGAAGTTGTACCAATTCCTACTTGCGCAAAAGTGGGTAGATAAGTCAGTAAAGTTATAAGTAGTAAAAATTTTCTCATGTTAATCAATTATAGGAGTTGAAGCGCTTGCAGTAGAGTTTCCACCCATTGGGATGGTAATGGTTCCTAATTGTTTTGAGAGGTCACGAGAGTAGATCAGCGTTGTAACCGTCCATGTGCCAATTTCTGAGCTATATCTATTATTTGCTACTGGGAAATCTGCTGTAATGCGCCAAGTGCCATCTTTTTCATAGCAGGAGTAATAAGGTATGGTTGCATAACTGGGAATATCTAATTCACGGTCATAATGCGCAGAAATAGCAGTTACAACAAAATCAGTCGAGCTTATTTGTGTGTCAAATTCGTATACCCAGTCTTCTTGCGGGTCGTATAATTCGTATTCTTGAATATAACCTAGAGCTGCCCCTGTGGGATTACTTACATCTAAGGTTTTAATGTCTTGATTGCTTTCTTGGATAAGGAAAGTAGATTCGTCGCCGTCTTCTAGATTTTCTATTACACCAATCTCAATAGTGTTTGTGATTTTTGTGTCGCCAGCGACTTCAAGAAGGGTTCTGGGGTTTGCTGTGCCGATGCCTACGCCATCTGTTTGCGAAAGTAATGGGTACGACAAAAGTAGAAGCAATACTGCTATAGGTTTGAAGATCATGATTTGGGATTTTTTGTTACTTATAAAATAACGTATCAATACGCTTAAAACCAAGCATTTAACACTTTAATCGATGAAATGCAACACTACAACGATATTTCTAAAGATTTTACTTGTACTAATTGATTATCTGAAAGTTATGTGATTGTGATTTGTGTAAGGGCATAAAATAAAAAAGCCTCACAAATTGCGAGGCTTTCTTGTAAGTGGAGAAAAATTATTATTTAGGCCTGAGCCTTATTTTACTTTATTTATAATAGCTGCAAACGCCTCAGGGTGGTTCATCGCTAGATCTGCAAGAACCTTACGGTTCAATTCGATATTGTTAGCTTTAACCGCACCCATGAATTGTGAGTAGCTCATTCCGTGCAAACGAGCACCCGCGTTGATACGAGCGATCCATAGTGAACGGAAGTTGCGTTTCTTTTGACGACGGTCACGGTATGCGTAAAGCATAGCCTTTTCAACCGCGTTTTTCGCAACTGTATAAACATTTTTACGTCTTCCAAAGTAACCTTTGGCTTGCTTCATCACCTTTTTTCTTCTGGCTCTAGAAGCAACTGCATTTACTGATCTTGGCATAATTTAAATTTTTTTGTAGTGGGCAATCCGTTTTTACGAATGTTTGTTAAAGGCCCAGCTCCATGGTTTATAATTAATTTTAACCGGGTAAAAACGTTATTACTTAAGGCGTAACATTGTTTTTACGTTATCCTCATCCGCCTTGTGAACAAGAGAGTCATGAGTTAACTTAAGCTTACGTTTTTTAGACTTCTTCGTTAGAATGTGGCTTTTAAACGCGTGCTTTCTTTTGATTTTACCAGTTCCTGTAAGCTTAAAACGCTTTTTAGCACTGGATTTAGTCTTCATCTTAGGCATCTTTCCTCTTTTTTTATTTTAATCCACTTATATTATTAGATTTCGCTTTAAGCGAAATTTACTTTGTCTTCTTAGGTGCCATGAACATGATCATGCGCTTACCTTCGAGCTTAGGCATTTGCTCTACCTTACCATATTCTTCTAGTTCTTGTGCTAATTTAAGAAGCAAGATCTGTCCTTGATCCTTAAATACGATAGAACGTCCTTTGAAGAATACGTATGCCTTAAGCTTTGCTCCGTCCTCAAGAAACTTCTGTGCGTGTTTCTTTTTGAACTCGTAGTCATGATCATCTGTATTAGGACCGAATCTAATTTCTTTTACAACAACTTTAGTCGCTTTTGCCTTCATGGCTTTTTCGCGCTTCTTTTGTTCGTAAACAAATTTCTTATAATCCATCGCCTTACAGACGGGTGGCTTCGCGTTAGGAGATATCTCAACAAGGTCTACACCTAGATCATTAGCTATGTCTAGAGCTTTTCTAGTAGGGTAAACCCCCATTTCTACATTATCACCCACAAGACGTACCTCAGGCACTCTAATCTTGTCGTTGATTCTATGTTGGTCCTTCTTCTCGACCCTAGCTGGGCCTCTTGATCTTTTTCTACGTATTGCTATGGCTATATGGTTTTAATTAAACTTCAAATTTTTTCAATGTTTGCCCTATTTGATTTTTTACTAGGCCGGCAAATTCTTCTACCGTCATTGATCCTAGATCTTCACCTCCATGCCTACGCACAGAGATCACACCTTCGTTTGCTTCTTTTTCGCCAACGATAAGCATGTAAGGCAATTTTTTCATTTCAGCCTCACGGATTTTTTTACCCATGGTCTCGCCACGGTAATCCACGAGGGCGCGAATTTCGTGATTTTCTAGCAAATTTAAAACATTTTGAGCGTAATTCTCATACTTCTCGCTAAGCGTGAGTACGATAGCTTGTTCTGGCATTAACCAAAGCGGGAAATTACCTCCCGTATGCTCAAGTAAGATCGCTACAAAACGTTCCATGCTACCAAATGGAGCTCTGTGAATCATCACTGGTCTGTGCTCTTCATTGTCACTTCCTTTGTAAGAAAGTTCAAAACGCTCAGGTAAATTATAATCTACCTGAATTGTACCAAGCTGCCAGCTACGACCTAATGCGTCCTTAACCATAAAGTCTAGTTTAGGACCGTAAAATGCTGCTTCACCAGTCTCGATCACATAATTAAGACCTTTAACTTTAGCTGCATTAATGATAGCATTTTCAGCTTTTTCCCAGTTTTCATCAGAGCCTATATACTTCTCTTTATTCTCAGGATCACGAAGAGAAACCTGAGCGGTAAAGTTTTCAAATCCTAAAGATCCAAAAACATAAAGTACAAGGTCTATAACTTTCATAAATTCGTCATCCAGTTGATCTGGAGTACAGAAAATATGGGCGTCATCTTGAGTAAAACCACGTACACGGGTTAATCCGTGCAATTCGCCACTTTGCTCGTAGCGATAAACTGTACCAAATTCTGCAAAGCGTTTTGGTAAGTCGCGGTAACTCCATTGTTGACTATTATAGATCTCACAGTGGTGAGGACAGTTCATTGGTTTAAGCAAGAACTCTTCACCTTCAGCGGGAGTATTTATGGGTTGAAAGCTGTCTTCTCCATATTTTGCATAGTGACCAGAAGTAACATAAAGTTCTTTCTGCCCAATGTGCGGAGAAACCACCATTTCATAACCAGCCTTTTTCTGCGCAGCTTTAAGGAAATTTTCTAACCTTTCGCGTAAAGCGGCACCCTTAGGCAACCAGAGCGGTAAGCCCTGACCCACGCGCTGTGAGAATGTAAATAACTCAAGTTCCTTGCCAAGTTTTCTATGGTCGCGTTTTTTGGCCTCTTCTAGCAATTCAAGATACTCTTTAAGATCTTTTTGCTTAGGAAAAGAAATCCCGTAAACCCTTGTGAGCTGTGGGTTGTTCTCGTTTCCACGCCAGTATGCACCGGCAACGCTCATTAATTTTACGGCTTTTACGATACTTGTATTCGGGATGTGGCCACCACGACATAGATCTGTAAATGTGTCATGATCACAGAAGGTTATGGTGCCATCTTCAAGGTTTTCAATAAGTTCAACCTTGTATTCGTTGTTTTTTTCTTTATAGAAATCAAGAGCTTCAGCTTTTGTAATGCTACGCATTTTAAAATCGTGCTTTCCGCGCGCGATCTCAAGCATCTTGTCTTCTATCTTTTTAAAGTCGTTTTCACTAAGTGATCTGCCTTCGCCTAGATCAATGTCATAGTAAAAACCTTTATCGATCGCTGGCCCTATGGTAAGTTTTACTCCAGGATATAATTCTTCTAAGGCTTGCGCCAAAATGTGTGCAGAAGAATGCCAGAATGCTTGTTTACCTTCGTCATCATTCCACGTATAAAGAATAAGTGAACCATCTTCTGTAAGCGGCGTTGTAGCCTCTAACGTGGTCCCGTTGTATTTTGCAGAAATAACATTGCGCGCTAATCCTGAGCTTATACTTTGAGCAACATCCAGCGGAGTTGACCCATTTTCCATTTCCTTTACACTGCCGTCTGGCAAGGTAACCTTGATCATAGTTAAAATTTAAAGTTGCAAAGATAAAGTTTTACGACAACGATATCCAAAGCTCAACACACATAAATATTATAAATAATGCGCTTATAAAATACCTCTTGCTTTTATCTCAAGATATTTGTTTATCGTGTTTATGGTAAGATTTTCTGGTCGTGTAAGAATTGTCTGTATTCCGTGCTTTTCAAGCTCTTTGACCATCAGTTTTTTATCATACTCAAATTTCTGTGCGATAGCTTTATTATAGATTTCAATAGTGTTTGCCGCTTTATCGTCTACAAGTTCTCTCAACTCTGTGTTTTCAAAGAAAATAACAACAAGAACGTGTTGCCTAGCAATACCTTTAAGATACGGTAATTGTCGCTGCAAGCCAGACATATGCTCAAAATTTGTGTATAACAAAAGCAAACTGCGATGGGTGATCTTCCTTTTTACTTCGGCGTAAAGCCTACCAAAATCACTATCAAGAAATTTTGTGTCAATATTATAAAGCACCTCCATAATGGTGTTGAGATGCGTTTTTTTATTACTCGGCGCAAGATGGTTTAAGATCGTGTTGCTAAAGGTTAGCATGCCGGTTTTATCTCCTTTTTTTAGCGCTACATTGCTAAAGGCAAGCGTACTGTTTATCGCATAATCTAGAAGCGTAAGATTTTCAAACGGCATTTTCATAATGCGGCTGCCGTCTATCACAGAATAAATGGGCTGCGACTTCTCATCCTGATATTGATTGATCATCAGGCTGGCTCTTTTGGCTGTAGCCTTCCAATTAATCGTACGAACGTCATCACCGGCAACATAATCCTTGATCTGCTCAAACTCCATCGTGTGGCCTAGACGTCTTATTTTCTTGAGGCCAAATTGCGAGAGTTTATTATCAATAGCGAGAAAGGCATATTTTTTCATTTGTATGAAAGATGGATACACCTTCACCATCTGATCTTTCTCAAATTTATAGCGTTTTGCAACCAGATTAATTCGCGAATTAACGTACAGATTTAAGTTGCCAAAGACATACTCGCCGCGCTCATAAGGTTGCAAACCATAACTGAATTTCTTTCTGGTTTTTGCGGGAATCTTGATCTCTTTGTGAAAATCTCTTTTTTGAAATTGCACAGGGATCTCATCTATGGTCTTAACATTAATGGTAAAACCGTAGTTGTTTTTTATGCTTACCTGCACATCATTGATATCACTATTTGAGAATTTTTCAGGAAGGTGACGCTCAGCGATAATGCCGTTGCTTTTTTGAAATAGCGAAACAATATCTATGAGAACAAGTAAAAAAAGCCCCCATAAACTTATCCAGCCCACAGCATAAAATGCATTGATCCAGTAAGAGAATATAAAGATCACAGCAACAACCGCCAGCGCATAGAATAGCCTGGTAGACAAATAAAGTGACCGTATGAAACGTATAATGCTCACTAACGTGGTATTTCAACAGATTGCACGATCATATCGATCACCGTTTCTGGCGTCATGCCTTCCATTTCCCTTTCGGGGGAAAGGATTACGCGGTGTCTCAAAACAGGTTTTGTTGCACGTTTTACATCTTCTGGAGTGACAAAGTCTCTTCCTGAAATTGCAGCAAATGCCTTTGAAGCATTCATGATCGCAAGTGATGCACGTGGCGAACCACCTAAATACAAATGTGGATGCTGGCGCGACTTGATATTGATCTCTGCAATGTATTGAAGGATCTTTTCTTCAATAATGATTTCTTGAACCTGCTTTTTAAATTCACGCAATTGCGAAGGTTCTAAAATAGCATTGATAAGCGCTACCGGATTTTCTTCTCTGCGTTCATGATGCGACTTTAAGATCTTTACTTCGTCTTCAAGATTAGGGTAATCTACCTTTATCTTAAATAGAAATCTATCCAATTGTGCTTCTGGAAGCGCGTATGTTCCTTCTTGTTCAACAGGGTTTTGAGTAGCAAGAACCATAAATGGTGGTTCCATTTTATATTTTGTCCCGTCAATTGTCACTTGGCGTTCTTCCATAACTTCAAAGAGTGCAGCTTGCGTTTTTGCCGGCGCTCTGTTAATCTCATCGATCAAAACAATATTGCTGAAAATAGGGCCTTTTTTAAACTCAAATTCGCTGCTCTTCATGTTGAGGATCGAGGTTCCTAAAACATCACTTGGCATTAAATCTGGCGTAAATTGAATCCTGCTAAATTCTGTATTAAGCGTTCTTGCAAAAAGTTTTGCGGTCACGGTTTTTGCAATCCCAGGAACACCTTCTATTAAAACGTGCCCATCTGCAAGCAAAGCAACGATAAGCAGATCTATAAACTCATGTTGACCTATGATCGCTTTTGCCAGTTCAGACTTTAATTTTTCAACGGCATTGTGCAGATCTTCAAGAGCGATCCTGTTTTTAAAATCCAGAGATTCTTCAGTGTTTTCTGGAGTAGGAGTGAGGTCTTGATTCTCTTCTCTTTCAGGCTGATTTATATTTTCTTCCATTAGGCTGGTGTTTTAAATTTTTCAATTAGAGCGTTCAATCGTATCAGCTCGTCTTCTGTAATTGTGTTTTTTTGTCGTACTAAAATTATAGTATCTACTATTCTTTTTACTTGCTCTTGTGGTTTTATGGCTTTCGCCGAAAGGCTATCTATAAAATCCTTGTCTAACCGCTCTGTACTGATGTTGTACGAATGTCTCACATGCTCCAGAAAATGATTGATAAGATGCGCTGCGATTGATTTGTTGTCTTTTTTCTCTAGATACATTCCCGCGATCGTCTTAGTGAAATCTACCGTCTGATTAGGAAGCGCTTTAATGATCGGGATGTAGCGTTGTTCTCTTTTTCCTTTAAAGAAAACCCAAAGCATCACACCGATCAGCAGGATATAATATGCCCATTTTAAGTAGCGATTGTTGAAGATAATGTACAGCGGCGAACTGTTTATTGCCTTGCCTGCTTTGTAATGTTGATCTAGATAAATGGTGCCGCTTTTTGGCAAATAGCCTAACACTTTGCTGGTGTATTCTGCGTTGTTTTCGTCAAGCAAAAAATAGTTTGTAAATGCATACGGGAAGGTGTGCAAAATGATCTCACCTTTGCCATAAGGCATCTTGATAAAATTGATCTTAGGATCTTTAATTTTTGTAGAATCTTCTGCGCTAGCAAAATCTGCTACGCCTAAAATGGTCGCGTTTGTTGTGTCTAGCTTAATAAAATGACTCAAATTAACATCCTTGCGCAGTTTGTATGCTTTGTTACTTTTTAGTTCAGGGTTGCTAAGATTAACTAGAGGATTTTTCTGAGCATTGAGTTTGTAATAGTTCTGTGTAGATGCATTGATCGTATCCAGAACGTGCATGTCAAAAGTAGAAGAGGATATGAAAATCGTATTCCCATTATCTACCCAATCGAGAATGCGTTTTGCCTCTGCATCCCCAAAATGCATATAGCCATTTAAGAAAAAGTAGGTCGAGCCTGTTTCGGTTGAGTCCATCAGGAACTCATATGGTGGGATCTTTACTTCTTGTAATCTGTCTGCGTCAACAATTTTGTTGAGTTGGTCGTAAAAAACAAAGGTTCCAAAAGGAATTTTATCCTCTTTTGAAAAACTACCAAACCAATTGATAGGCTTTGGTTTAAAAGCTTCTAGAAGCACCAGCAGTGTGAGTAAAACTCCTAGCGCGATCAAAATTATTTTGTTGCGCTTGCTCATATGCTGCTGTTTAGGTTTTTAAATTCTTTTTCGGCTTTCGCGAAAGCGATCTCATCTACAGCAAAACTTCCATACCAGATAAAGTCATAGATGCGCGTCACTTTGCTAAAGTCTTTTTTAAGCGATGCCTCGTTGATCTCTTGTATATAATCGTGATTGGTTTTTTCGTTTTTCCAATCTATGATCTCTTTTTTGCTTAGTGATTGTAAGATCAGTAGATAATAATAACGCACTGCGAGACGATAGTTTTTTTCTTCAACCGCAGCTGCGATGAGTTTCTCTATGTTTTGATTTTCGATTATTTCTTGTTCATCGCTTAAAATGACTTTGCTAGGTGTTTTTCCCAGTAATGGTGATCCTGAAATATCCACTTTTGTGAAAAGCCAAATAAAGAAAATAAGTAGCGTAAGAATTAAAATGTAAGGTAAAGCCTCAATTAAGAATTCTAAAAATCCATCTACTTCTTTACCGCCGGTGAGCCATCTTTTGAAGCTATTCCAAAGGTCAGAAAGCCAGTCGTTAAAACGCGTCCACCAGTTGTCTGGCGCATCAAATTCTACATATTCAAACGCGTCATCTTTTTTATATTCTTCAACTAGATTTTCTTCAAACTGTATGGGTGTGACTTTGCTGTCGTCATACTGCAGTTCTTTTTTCACGACAGTATCGGTCACACTTTGCGATTGCTCGTTTTGGGCTTTCGCCGAAAGGCAAACAAGTGTAATTAAACAAAGTTGTAATGTGAAGAATACTTTTTTAAACATTAAAGATCGCTGCCTATTGAGTCAATTTCTTCCAGAGTTCCGGTTTGATTTTTCTTCTCGTTAATGTTGAAATAAATAAAGGCAATTGCAATGACTAAAAAAGACATTAAAATATATCCAATTGCTGATGATATTGTAGAAAGTGTAAGGTAAACCCAGTCTACCATAGCTAGAGGATCTCCTGGTGTATAAATGTCATTACCGGTAAAAGATTTTGTCATGCCATAAATAGCAGCAGGTAATGCGAGGATCATATTTACAAAATAGATGATGAGATACATTACTACAAGTGTAGCAAAAGTGATCCACCATTCTTCTTTAATGAATTTAAATGCGTCACTAAAAGCATCGGTCGTGCTGCGATCGTTAAAGATCATGAGTGGGAACACCATTGATAGTACAACGCCTAGATAAATACCAGGAATGATGCAAAATGCTAATCCAAAACCGGTAACAATAGACACTAGACAAGATGCTCCTAAGAAACTTAGAAATTTTGATTTTACAATTTGTCTTATTTCTTCATGATTTGCAATACCGTTATTCTCAGTATAAGATTTGATATACGTTAAGATGGTACCGTAAAAAACACCTACAAAGAGCATGTTTGTAACTGCAAAGAAAAGTACAGAGATCACAAGATTTGCTCCACTTGCAGCACTAGAATCTAAAAACAAAGAAGAAATATCACCAATGGAGTTTGTGTAATACACCGTTGCCGCTATTAATAAAACAAAAGGTATAGCAGCATTTTGCACTAATGCTTTAAAAAGTGGTTTGTACTCGTTGCGAACAAACGCAAAAGAATCTGAAAGGATATCTCCCAGTGAGCGTTGTTTTTTAAATTGTATGAACTGCTTCATGTGTTTCTTCAGCTTTAAGTTTTTTATTTAGTTTGATAGGATAAATCACGTAGTAAAACAAGATAAGTGCGAGTGAGCAGCTTATAATGAGTATGGCAAGCCAGTCTGGCATTTCGGTATGACGAGTCACAAAACCTTCTAGGAAACCGGCGATCACAAAGAAAGGTACGGTGCTGGCAACGACCTTTAGCCCGTCTTTCATGCCTCTTTTAAAAGATTCTAATCTAGAATATGTGCCAGGAAACAAAATGCTATTTCCCAGAACAAGACCAGCGCAGCCAGCAATAATGATAACAGAAATCTCGATAGTTCCATGAATCCAGATCGTTCTTGCAGATTCCCAGAAAACGCCTTTATCATAAAAAAAGTATTGAAAAGATCCCAGCATAACGCCATTGCGCATCATGATATATAAAGATCCAATGCTAAAGATTATTCCATAAATAAATGCCATAAAGGCTACAGTTATGTTATTGATCGTTATGCCCAGAAACATATCTGTTTCATTCATTTTTTTATAAACGGCCATCGGGTCATTACTCTCAATATTTTCTAAGGTCTGGTTTACATACATATCACCCAGTATCATTCTCACATAAGCAGCATCAGTAGCTGCGCTATAGGCTCCTAAGATGGTAAAAAGCAAAAACACGCTAAAAGCAATAAGCAATTGCTTCTGGTATTTGCAAAACATTAGCGGGAACTCTTTTGTATAAAATGTAATGAATCTGCGAGAAGATTCGCGCTTGGCTTTGTAAATCTTTTGATGCGATTGTGAAGCGAGATAATTAAGGTATTGCGCTGTTTTACTGCTAGGGTAGAAGGTTTGTGCGTAGCTTAGATCATCAGTAACTTCTATATAAAGCGCTGATAGCTCATCTGGAGACAAATTGTTTTGTTTGTCTGCAAGAACTTTTTCAAATCTTACCCATTTATCCTTATTTTGCTTCACGAAAGCCGCTTCGCGCATATTCTTCTGCTTAGAACGGTAAAGAAAACGAATTCATGGATAATTTTCAAATTGAAACAGCTCAAAATGTAAGCATTCAACAGAATGTTGCAGGAGTGGGAGATAGAATACTAGCCTTTCTAGTTGACTTACTTATTTTAGTTGCTTACTACATTGTATCTCTTTTTGTCATAAGCATGACCAGTTTAGAAAGCGCTGGTGGCGAGTGGGTGTATATGCTCATTTTAGGATTGCCCACTTTGCTGTATTATTTGCTTTGGGAAACGTTGTGGAGTGGCAGAACACCTGGCAAAGCTGCGATGAACCTTAGAGTTGTAAAACTTGATGGTTCTAAACCAGGTCTAGGAAGTTTCTTCATACGCTGGATCATGAGGTTGATAGATATTTCTATAACTTCTGGTGGTGTTGCTTTGTTCATAATACTCTTTACAGGTAAAGGTCAGAGACTTGGTGATATGGCTGCAGGAACAACTGTAATTAGCGAAAAGAAAAAAGTAGGATTAAGTCATACGATTCTAGAAACCATCCCGGACGATTACATACCGGTTTATCCTCAAGTTACCGTGTTTTCAGATAAAGACATTCAGAAGGTTAAGACCATTTACAACACTGCAAAACGAAATGGTAATCACAATGTGATCATCAAATTAAGCGAAAAGCTAAGCACAACCATGCAAATCACTCCGCAAGAAACGCCTATCGCTTTTGTAGACAGAGTGATCAAGGATTTTAACTATTATACGCAACAGTAGTTTTTTTCGCTTAAAGCGAAATTGACAAAGATATTATTGCTCACGCTTGGGTAAAAACTGCCTGATGATATACACGATCAGCGCCACGCCTAGACCTAGAAGAAGCCCTTTGCCAAAACTTGGGTCAATAAAAAAATGGATCACCACAGCGATAACTGCCAGTACGCCAAATAAGATCGCAGAGTATAGATGTTTTTGCATGAGGCAAATATAAAGAGACACGTTTTATTATCTATTTTATAACCTTTAAATCTGTTTTAAGTGATTAAAAAGTGATAGTTTTCAAGAAAATTTATCGATCATGAAACTCAGACTTTTTCTCATTTTATCTCTATTAGTAACCATTGCAAGCGCACAAGACTTGAGGGTTATGACATATAATATTAAATATGATAATCCTGGAGATACTGAGAATAACTGGCAAAAGCGCAAGAGTTTTATGCTTAATCAGTTGCGTTTTCATGCTCCTGATGTTTTTGGGGTGCAAGAAGCCCTTGTGAATCAAATGCAGGATCTAGATAATGGTCTTGAAGATTATGATTACACAGGTGTGGGCCGCGACAACGGAAAGGAAAAGGGAGAATATTCTGCGATCTTTTATAATAAGAAGAATTTAAAATTTATTGATGGTGAGACTTTCTGGCTTTCGCCAACGCCAGATGTGCCTTCTAAAGGTTGGGATGCGGCGATCTTAAGAATTTGTACGTATGCCCATTTTATGGATAAGCGCACAGGTGAAGAATTTTATATGTTTAATACACACTTTGATCACATAGGTGATGTTGCGCGTTTAGAAAGTGCAAAATTGATCTTGAAAAAGATGAAAGAGATCAATACTAAAGATTTGCCTGTGATCTTAACAGGAGATTTTAATCTTACTCCAGAAACTGAGGGTATCAAGGCGATCACTAAAGAGATGAAAGATTCTTATGCTTTGATAGGTGATAAGCATTTAGGCCCAGAGGGAACTTTTAATGGTTTTCATTTTAATGAGCCAGTTACAAACAGAATTGATTATATCTTTCTATCTAAAGGAGTTGATGTAATAAAGCAAGCGACGTTGAGTGACAACTGGGATCTGCATTATCCTTCAGATCATTTACCGGTGGTTGCAGATCTAGAATTTTAGCGAAAGCTAAAATTCACTATGCGTTGAAGAAATTTTGCTCAACAAGATTTGCAAAACGCTCTTTGGTAAGCGGTTTGGGTAAATAGCCAGAAACTACGGGATAATTTTTATGCATAGTCCAATCTTGCGGATTAAGCGATGTGCTTAACATATAGATTTTGACCTTATGCGAAATGTTGCTAATTGTAGATTGGTATTTTTCTAGAAATTGCCAACCGGTCATTCTGGGCATATTTATATCTAGAAAAACGAGTTGTGGAAGTTGAGACGCGTTTTCTGGCGTATCATCAAAATACGTTAATGCTTCTTCGCCGCTTTTTACACTTATAACATTGTCTACGTAACCTGTGAGGTTGATCACCATGGTATTAAGAATATTGGTAACCTTGTCATCATCTATAAGAAGTACACAGCCTAACTTGCTCATCACACTACGGGTATTGAAAAGTAGAATGTGCTACCTATATTTTCTTGACTTTCAATCCAGATCTTACCCTTATGAATGTCAACTACTTTTTTGCAGTGCGCTAGACCTATGCCAGTGCCATCATAATTATTCTGATTAGGTAGGCGAACAAAGATTTGAAAGAGTTTGTCAAACTCAACTTTTGGGATACCTATACCATTATCTTTAACGCTAAAGATAAATTTCTTGGACTCCTTCTTGCAATTCACTTCAATTTTAGGGGATTTTCCCTTACGGTGAAATTTAATCCCATTAGTGATAAGATTTTGAAAGAGCAGTCTTAACTCCATGGGATAGCCTTTAATCACAGGCATTTCTCCCACTTCTATAGTTGCGTTCTTCTTCTGAATGAAATCATCCAGATCATCTTGAATAACATCTAAAGTCTTCTGAACATCAACCTCTTTTTGTTCTGTTTTTTGCCCTATGCTTGCATATTGCAACAGACCTTTGATCAAATCACTCATACGATCTGTAGCATCTGTCATATACGTTAACAGCTGATCTGCGGTGTCATCCAGCTGATGATTGTATTTTTCTCGTATGAGACCAACAGCACCTTTTACAGTGTTAAGTGGCTCATTAAGGTCATGACTTGCTATATACGCAAACTGATTAAGTTGGTTATTCTTTACTTGAAGTTCTGCGGCTTTGCGCTCAAGTTCTTGTTCAGTGAGTTTCTTTTCGGTTAGATCGCGTGTCACTTTACCGTAACCAGTAATATTACCAAAGTCATCTTGAACTGCCGTAATAGTTACACTTGCCCAGAAACATGAACCATCTTTTCTTACACGCCAACCTTCATCG
Organism: Leeuwenhoekiella obamensis; assembly: GCF_055391795.1. Lineage (NCBI taxonomy): Bacteria > Pseudomonadati > Bacteroidota > Flavobacteriia > Flavobacteriales > Flavobacteriaceae > Leeuwenhoekiella > Leeuwenhoekiella obamensis. Next base: position 523,270 of record NZ_AP029251.1, read on the forward strand.
TGCGCTCTGCTCTCTTTGCGAGCTTGAGCCAGCAGTGTTTGTGGCTTACCTGCTTTGCGGTCTTCTTCAGTATAGAAATTAGTAAAACTTTTACCTATTATTTGATCTTCATTATATCCTTTGATCTTGCGAGCGCCGTTATTCCATGAAGTTACGATCCCATCATTGTCTAGCGTAAGAATGGCATAATCTTCTAGATCACTTATCATTCTGTATAAGATATCATCTTGCTTAGTGCCAATGATTTTCATAATAAATTAGGTAGAGTTGAAGTTTAACAAATATAAAATTTATTTAACATTTTGAATATCACTGTTTTGAATAAGACATAAAAACCCGTGTTTATACTCGTTAAAAAATGTTAATTTGATAAATAATACTTGTACTTTTAAAGATTAATTCAGTTTGTCATCAATAGGCAAGAACTATTTAAGTTACAATTAGCGAGAATTTTCTGATGTTAATTAGTTTTTGAAAAGTATATTGAAATTGAATTTTTATCATTTTCATGGAATGAAATAAATCTCGCATTATCATTATCTTATTGAAGTTATACTGGTGATGTTAAAACAGTGCTAATTTTTTTGCAGAGTTTCAGCATCTATACACTTTTGATACGGTAAATACGTTTACCGAATTAACACTCAAAACGAATTATTTTTTAGAACCAAATCTAATCAACAATGGAAAACGAAAATAAAAACACAGGTTTAAAAGTAGTCTTGGGAATACTGGTAGTATTACTAGTAGTCGCTGGTGCTTTTGCCATCAAACTTTATAATCAAGAAAAAAATACAAAGGCAGAACTTACTAAGGAAAAAGAGGTTGTGCTTACAGATCTTAAACAAATGGTGTCTAAATATGATGCTGTTATAGAAGAGAATAATCTTAAAGATACTGAGCTTAACACGGCTCGTGATCGCATCCAGCAGCTTATTGATAGCGTGCAAGTGATGGAGGCTGATATGGCAGTTTTGCGTCGCTACCGTGATGAGGTTTACAAATTGCAGAGAGAAAGAGAATTCCTTTTTGCTCAGAATGATAGCTTACGCGGAAGCAACCAAAGACTTTCAATGCGTGTGGACAGCACAACTTATGAGCTAGAAGTTTCTCAAATGAAGCGCGATAGTATCAATAACGAGAATCAAAGACTATCTGAAAAAGTTCAATTAGGAGCAAGTCTTGCTGCGAGTAAACTTACAGGAACGGGTGTCATCGTGAGAAGCAGCGGTAGACTGGTAGAGAATGACAACGCAAATCGCGTAGATCGCATTAGAGCTTGCTACACTGTGCCTCAAAATCCTATTGCAGAGGCTGGAGACAAAAAGCTTTATGTTCAAGTTCTAGATCCACAAAACAACGTTCTAGGTGAGAATAAAACCGTGACGATTGACAGCGTTACAAGTGTAAACTACAGCACGATCTCAAAATTCTATTACGACAATACAGCACTTGATATCTGTGAGAACATTCCTCCTAGAGGTGAGAAGTTTGCAGAAGGAGTTTATAAAATAAATATTTATGATGGTGGCCGCCTCATTGGTCAAACCACCGTTGTGCTAGACTAATTACAATACATTTGTAGGTTGAAATTTCCGTTGTTAGACAATGTCTAGTGGCGGAAATTTTTTTTGGCTTTAAGCCAAAAGAAAAGCCGAGCGATCACCCGGCTTCTCATTTTTATATTGTGACAAAGGCGATTTACTTACCGCCGTTCGCTCTTAAGTCTTGAAGACAAAATTCACCAAAATCTGGTACGCTATTAAGATCTACCATGCTGCCAATATTCGCAACGGTCTGGAAGTACATCAAGCAATCATCTTCTGTGCAGTGTCCAGAATTCTCATCATCGTGATGATCATTTACCATTTCAGATCCTAGATCAACAAGACCAAAAAGATGACCAAATTCATGAAGCATTGTCGTAGCTTCCATCGTGGCTCTGCTAGGGCCGGTAAACTGCTCAGAAATATCTTGTATGGTCTTCTCGTAGATCACACAAGAAGTGTTGCGGTAAGCGGTTCCTAACTTTGCAGTGTTGCCTGAGTCATCCTCGCTGCTTTGATCAGCAAAAAATATCCAAACAGCAAGATCATCGCCTGTGTTATAAATGGTTCTGTTATCATCTTCTATCTTTTTTACTTCGTCAATAGAAAATGTTCCCACATCCGTAGCAGGAATCTCAGTTTCTATAATTGAGAATCCAGAGGGTTTATTGGTGCGATCTGTAAGCATTTGAAGCAATCTATTGATTGCGCTTTCTGTAGGCTTGTGACCGGCAACATAGCCTAATTCTAATGTGATGCTATTATATGTGTCAGCAGATAAAAGATCGTGAGCAGATGCGCCCAGGCGTTTTTGATTACCGGCTTTAGGATCCTCAGGAGAAGGTGATGGGCCATCGCCATCTTGAGAACATGAGTTTAGGGCAAATACAACAAAGCTCAAAAAGATGAGCTTCAAAAAATTCTTTTTCATTCAATAATCGTTTTGTGGTAAAAATAAGTGTTGAGGTAGGTTTATGCTTCTTTTTCACAAAATGAAGCCGTTTTTTAACAAAAACAGATCAAAATTGATTAGAATCACTGGTTTTTAGTCAATCTTGCGAGATAATCATGATGTGGGCCATCCATCACTTTTTCTGCTGTGAGGCCGTGGTTTGTTGCAATATCTTTAAGCAAACCATAATGAATATATAGCCAATCAAACTCCTTTGATTTCTTGTTCTTGTATTTTGTGCGGTAGGTGACTTCGCCATAATAATAATCAGACGGGATCAATAAACTTCCATCTTCTTCCTCATACATATAAATAAGATCTGAAGAATCGAGCAAGATCTGGCCACCATCGGCAAGAAGTTCTTTGAGATGATCAATGTATTGTGTGAGTTTTTTGAGATTCCCAAAAATCCCAGTACCATTCATTAAAAGAATAATGGTATCATATTTACCTTCCTTAAAATTTAAGAACGCAGTGCATTCAGCATTTTTAACGCCTTGTTTTTTACAGATATCTATCGCTCCAGCAGAGGTGTCAATTGCGGTAACATCCATGCCTTTTTCTTGCAAATACAACGAGTGGATCCCAGCGCCACAGCCTACATCCAGCACTTTGCCCTTACAAAGATCTAGCGCTTTTTGCTCAATATCTGGCATGTCTTCATACGATCTAAAGAGATAAGGAACCGGTATAATATCTTCATCTGCAATAGAAGAAATCACCTTAATATCTGCAGTATAATTATCGTTGAGATAATCTTGCATTGCCATGCCAAAAATATCTGTATCTAAGCTCATCTAACCCGTTTTCAATTGTTGTAATTTTGCATTATGGAAGAATTTATCAAGCAACTTCCGCAGCTCGCCAAAGATAATCATAAGGAGAACGCTGCCTACTTTAAAAAGTTGCGTAAAAAGCCGCCTAAGGATCTAGACTACAAAATGCAAGAATTGCATGATGAAGAATTTGCACAAACTGATTGTTTAGAATGCGCAAATTGCTGTAAAACAACAGGACCGCTTTTTACAGATAAAGATATTTCGCGCATAGCAAAACATTTTAAAATGAAAGATGCGCAATTCATTGACACATATTTGCGGGTTGATGAAGACAATGATTATGTGTTGCAGGAGCTTCCATGTCCATTTCTAGCGGCAGATAACTACTGTTTGATCTACGAAGTTAGACCTAAGGCTTGCGCCGAATTTCCGCATACGGATCGCAGGAAATTTCAGCAGATATCTAATCTTACGTTGAAGAATGTAGCCATTTGTCCGGCAGCTTTCAATATCGTTGAGAAGATGAAAAAACGCATTCCGGTGCGATAGATTTTATTTGGCTTAATGAGTCGTCCTAAAATAGGTTGACAGTTTTTAATAATTTAAATCAATCCCTTGGAGCTAGCTTCAAGGGATTTTTTGTTGTGTATAAAATTAGGTGTTTTGTAGTTAAGGCTTAGATGTGGTCTTTGATTATTATAAGTTTTAATAGACTGCTGAACTAGCAGGCTAAGTTCTTTGCCTGTATTGCATTTGTTTATCAAGAACTCTCCCTTCAATATCCCGTTAATTCGTTCTGCTAATGCATTTTGATAACAGTCATATCCATCTGTCATTGAGGGGATCGCATTTGATCGCTTCAATTGAGTTTGGTACAACGAAGAACAATACTGCAAGCCTCTGTCAGAATGATGTATTACCTCGCTTGATGTGGTTCTACTCTTATTAGCCATTTTCATTGCTTTAACTACATTTTCTGCACTCATGTCATCACTTAGATGATAGCCCATTATTTTTCTGCTAAAAGCGTCTGTCACCAAGGAAAGATAATGTGTCCTTTCTCTACTCTTGATGTAAGTAATATCGCTTACAAAGTATTGCTCTGGTCTTACGGGTGTAACATCTTTCATTAGGTTAGGGTGTTTTTTTAGCCAATGCCGAGAGTCTGTTGTCCTTGTGTAATTCTTTCTTGGTTTTATAAGCATTGATTCTGACCTGAGATAATCAAATAAGGCGTCCCTGCCTATTTTAACTCTCATCTTTTCAAACTCAACGTTGAGTAAATAATACAGTTTACGAGTACCTAGTCTTGGCATTTGCTGGCGCACCCTTAAAATCAGCGGTTTGATCAAGGCAAGTTCATCAGCTCTTGTCCTTTCTCGCATTTCTGCTTGATAGACAGCCTGTCTGCTTATCCCAAACAATCTGCAACAACGTGACAGGCTTAGTCGGTGTTCTTGCCGGATTCGTTGGATTGATTGGGCAAATACTTTTTTCGAATAGAAGTTCCGTATTGCTGATCTGAGATATCGATCATCGTGTTGAGAATCTTATTCTTAAGCTTCTCATCTGACAGCTCTTTTTCAAGCCTCTTGATCTTTTGAGCAGGTGTTTCTTTCATTGTATTACAGCTAAGTCTTGTCTTTGGTTTACTCCAGTCTAAGGTACCGTGTTTGCGCAACCAAACCAAAACAGTACTCCTTCCTTGAATACCGTACGCTTTTTGGGCTTGCTTATAAGTCATTTCGCCCTTTTCTACCTGAGATACAACCGCCAATTTAAAGCCTAAATTGTAATCACGCTGAGTACGTTTCTTCTCAGCTCCTTCTGAGTCTTTCATAAATAAGTCGAATTTGTGTCAACTTATTTCAGGACGGGACATAAAAAATAAAAAAGCCTTCCTGATCAGGAAGGCTTTTCTAAATTTTTTAGTCATTGTCTAGACCACCGCGACGCGTTGCATCCCGAGGTTCTGGCCAGGTGTCTTGTTGTCCTGTTCTGCTATTCACAGGAAGTACGATCTGTTCTCTAGAAGTCGTGTCTGGATCTTCACTCGCCATGTAAGCTAGGATCGCCGTTAGCATCACATTTTGCTGTACATCGTCAAAAACGATCTTGTCGTATGTATCGCGGTTTGTGTGCCAAGTGTAGTTCCAGTAATTCCAGCTTAGCGAACTTAAATTAAAAGCAGGCGCGCCAGCAGCTACAAAAGAAGCGTAGTCAGAACCGCCACGACCAGGAGCTCCCGGAAAATGTGTTTCTAAACCATCCTTCACATCACGAGGAACTGCATTAAGCCAGCTTCCTAAATAATCATAAGCATGCAAGAAACCGTTACCCGAAATATTTGCGATGCGACCCGTACCGTTATCTTGATTAAATACCGCTTGTACGTTTTCTACGATCTCTGGGTGATCTTTTACGAACGCGCGAGAACCATTTAAACCTTGCTCTTCGCTTCCCCAGTGACCTACGATGATCGTTCTTTTTGGGTTAGGATATACTTTTTTAAGAACGCGCATAGCTTCCATCATTACAAGTGTACCTGTACCATTGTCTGTTGCGCCGGTACCGCCATCCCAAGAGTCAAAATGCGCAGAAAGAATAACATATTCTTCTGGTTTTTCACTTCCTTCAATGCGCGCAATTGTGTTGAAAGTTGGTACTTCGCCTAGATCTTTAGAAGTTGCCACGACTTTAAGTTCTGGAGTATGACCACTTTCGGCAAGGCGATATACCATGCCATAATCTTCAAGAGAAAGATCAATGGTAGGAATTTTTTTAGTGTATGCAGAGAAAACTTTGTTTACACCAAAACCATTAGACCAGTATGAGCTAATGATACCAGCAGCTCCAGCTTCTTCAAGCGCTTGTGGAAGTGTGCGACGATTAAGACCTGTTTTTTCCATTTGTGAGCGCCAAGCTTTGCTAGCTTCATCACGGTCTTTTTTCATTTTTTCAAAAGAGGCTTCTGTAGCCCATTCTTCCCAGTTAGCGTCTGGACGACCAGTAAGTTCTGGCTGACTAACAAGAACGAATTTACCTTTTACACTTTTTAAGCTTTCGCTAAAACTAGCAGAATCTTTCGCTGCAGGTATTGTTACAACTTCTGCAGTGATCCCTTTATCTTTTGTGCTTGGGCTCCAAGCGAGTTGGCGACCTTCTAGCGTTCTAAGACGTGGCTCAAGCATATCAATATGCGTGATGCCGCGTTCCCAGCCGCGCCAGGTTCCCCATTGTTGATTTTCGGCACTGATACCCCAGCTTTGATATTTTGCAACGGCCCAGTCGTGCGCTTGCTTCATTTGCGGAGTTCCCACAAGGCGTGGTCCCACAACGTCCATAAGTTCGTGTGCAATGTTCTTGAGCTGAGAATTCTCAGTCTCTTCTTTAATAATGTTTTGAATGACAGTGTCATCTTGCGCCTGAGAGAGCGTAACGCTCAGAAGGCCCAGTGCAAGTGGTAGTAGTTTAGTCTTCATGGTTGATGTATACGTTTCGTTTAAGGCTAAAAATACTACATCAATCATTTACTATATCAAGAAGCGTAGCATTTCTGCAATTCGCCATAAAAGTGGTCGCTAGCGATCAACTTGTTATTCGCTCTACCCCAGGTGATAAAGTCTGTGTAAGACGTTTCTTTCCAGGTTAGGTAGTTTTGAAGAATTGCAAGACATTCATTCAATTCTCTTTGTATTGCGTTCTTGATCTCTGTAAACTCTAACTTGTTTAGTAGCGATTGAGCTCTTTTGGCTATAGCCAAATCCTTATCAGGACAACCCAAGTAGTGACTAGGCAAACGGTGAGCACCGGTCCAAAGTCTATCTAAATATCTTTGAACTAGGGTTAAGATAGATTGCTGATGATTAGGGTCTAGCTCAAGAGCTTTGTTAATATGAGGAACAGAACCAGTTTCACTACCATACCAACATAAAGGATCTGGATTTTCAGGTTCTTTTTCTATCCACTCTTTAAGCATAGGGATCTTTAGTTCCTGCTCTAGTTGATACGGACTAGCTTCAAAACCATTATGTCTGGTGAAAATTTCTTGCATGGTCATAAAGAAGCGCTTTTTTGCTTCAAACGTCCATTTTTTTGCCTGCTCAATAAATTGAGAAAGTGGTACAGACGCAAGTTTTTCTAGACCGCCATTTTTCATCTGGCAGTACTCATAGAACTTGCTGTACTCAGGTACGTGAGCAATTTCTTCTGCAATTTTACCAATTGCAGTTACAGGAATGTAAGACATCGTTATTAGGGGTGTTTTAGGGGTGAATTATACAATGGTCTTAAACTTATTTTATCAAACGTACTGAATACATTAAAAAGTACAAGTACTATGTTTTGTATTGTATATCAGCTGTTTGAGTGAACGTAAAATTAGTTTACAGGAAATAATATTGCCTTATATCCGTTCAAATTTTTTTAAAAATAATTTATTATTCTTAAAAATAAAGGAATTGTTTTGTAAAAAACTGTTTTATAGTTTTTTATGAAGCATTGTAATGCCTAGGAACTAAGCACTATGGGCATTCTATTTTTGGGAGTGATGACGCTTTAAGAAATTTTTAAGAGTATTAGGAACACTTAAAAAGATAAATTCTTCTAGCAAAAGGCATATTTTTCTTTTAAAATGATAAAAATTGACGTTTAAAATTGCTAATCATTTAAGTAAAGTAGTCTTTTTCTTAATATTTTTTACTTGTAAAAAATACATTTATACAATTAGACTTTAGATGGTGTGATTTCTTTTGGCGAAAGCCAAAAAATAATCATTATAGATCATCTATTTTATAAGCTCAACATTGATGTAAATGTTGCTCAAAGGCCATTCACTTTTATCAACGGGTACCTCGTTGATCTTATCTACGACGTCCATACCTTTTATTACGCGGCCAAAAACGGTATGCTTGCCATCAAGGTGATGTGCTCCGCGCTCTGCCTGCACGATGAAGAACTCAAAAGGAGATGAAGCTTCACTTATATTTTGCTCTGTATATTTTGCAGCAGAAAATGCTCCGCGTACGTGCGGATGATTTGGTTTTGCTTCATTGGGTACAAGATAATTTCCTATGCGCATGCGTTTTCTGGGTGTTCCATAATCGTCGCTATTTCCGCCTTGATCTACAAAACCTTTAGCAACTCTGTGAAACATGGTTTTGTCAAAATAATCCTGTTTTACTAGTAATATAAAGTTTGCTCTATGTAGCGGCGTGTCTTTATAAAGTTCAACATCTATATCGCCTTTTGAGGTTTTGATGCGTACTAACGTCTCAGGATTATTCTTGCCGTATTCTGTGAGAAATGGGATCAATTCGCTTTGATCCTCAATAATAGAGCCTAATTTCTTCTTAAGTTTATCGTTCTGCGCTTTGCTTTTTTCTTCAGGAGTGCTGTCTTTTTTTACAGCTACTTTTTCTTCTGTAGTTACTTTTTGAGTAGATTTTTTATCTTCACAACTTGCGATAGTAAGTGCGCAAAGAAGAAGCAAGGTGTAGAAAAACTTAGATTTCATGCAGTTTAAAAAATTTCTTGAGTTAGTGCCAAAAATAAGCAATTTGACCCTTCCGGGGAAAGAAGCACAGCTAGAGATGGCTCCGTTAGAAAGAGTCAACGCTTTAAGCGAAATGGACATTGAAAAACGCAATCCGCGATGGGCAGCAGTGATGGCTTTGTTCTATCCTGATGCTGAAGAAAACTGCAGGATCGCCCTTATCTTAAGAAAGACCTATAAAGGAGTTCACAGCAATCAAGTGGGATTTCCGGGAGGAAAGGTAGAGGGAGAAGATAAAAACCTTGAGTATACCGCGCGTCGTGAAACCATGGAAGAGATCAACGTTGCTGAAGATGATATTGTAGTTTTTAAACAAACTACAAAAACATATATCCCGCCTAGTAACTTCTATGTGCAACCGTTTATGGGATATGTAAATTATACTCCGCACTTCATCCCACAGGAAGAAGAAGTCGCCGCAATGATCGAAGCTAAAATTGAGGATTTACTTTTTGCGGAGACAATAACTCAAAATCATACTACTTCCTACGCTGAAGAAATAGATGTGCCAGCATTTTTATTAAATGAACACGTAGTTTGGGGAGCCACAGCGATGATGCTCAACGAGGTGAAGCGATTAGTTCTGGCGGCACAATAGCCTTAAATTTTTGTATCTTGCAACACTCTAAATAGAGCAAATCCTTTGTTCAAGCGCAATAGCACTTTATAAATATGTTTAAGAAAAATCCTTTTGGTCATTATCTGTTTTTAAAGAAATGGCTCATTCGTATTATGGGTACGATGACGCATAGGCGTTATAGAGGATTTAATGAATTACAGATAGAAGGATCTGAGGTTATTAAAAACCTTCCGGATTCTGGAGTTTTATTTGTCTCTAATCATCAAACGTATTTTGCTGATGTTGTTGCAATGTTTCATGTATTTAATGCTAGCTTAAGTGGTAGAATTGACAGTATTAAAAATGTAGGTTACCTGTGGGATCCTAAATTGAATGTCTATTATGTCGCGGCAAGCGAAACTATGAAGAGCGGACTTCTGCCTAGGATTTTGGCGTATGCCGGTGCCGTATCTGTACAGCGCACTTGGCGTGAAAAGGGTAAAGAGGTGGACCGCCCGGTAAACTTAAGCGATACTGAAAATATTGGGATAGCGCTTCACGATGGTTGGGTGATAACATTTCCACAAGGAACTACAAAACCTTGGAAACCTATTCGTAAAGGAACAGCTCACATTATCAAACAATACAAACCTATTGTCGTGCCTATTGTGATCGATGGTTTTAGAAGATCTTTTGATAAAAAAGGTATAAGAATTAAAAAGAGAGGCATTCTACAATCTATGGAGATCAAAGAGCCTCTTGATATCGATTATGAAAATGAAACGGTAGAAGATATCGTTGAAAAAATCGAGTATGCGATAGAGCAACATCCTTCATTTTTAAAGGTTATCCCAGCAGAAGAAATCACTGCAATGGAAGAGCTGAACAAAACACGAAAGTGGGAGTATTAACATTCTTAGGTTTAACATTTTAAATGTTAAAATCAGTTAATTTTTGGCATGGGCTTTGCACCATATAGTGCGAAACGTTAAATGTTTAAAAAAGCACAAAATTTTCTTAACCTTTGCATAATAAAATTGTGAAGGTTGAGTTAACCAAACAAAAAATAAAGACTGACTATGAAAAGATATTTTGCCCTAATTTTTCTAACCTTTTTCACATTCACTATATCATCACAGAGTTTTGCACAAGAAAAGCAAAAACCTTTGCTAGCATGCTCTGATGTGCCTCTTCAAAATTTTAGTAACGCAACTTTACAGAAGCAACTTTATAAGCAAATCGCATCAAATGCGCATCTTAAGCGTTTGATGGACAGCAAAAAACTTTCTGTAGGTCTTGTAAGCCTTGATGATCCTAATAATATTCAATACGCAGACATTAATGGCGAGAACATGATGTATGCGGCTAGTCTTCCTAAGATCGCGATCTTACTTGCGGCTATGGATGCTATTGATAAAGGAGAGCTTAAAGAAACTAGAGAAGTTAAAGACGATATGTGGGCGATGATTAGTAAATCTAATAATCACGCTGCTACTCGCATGATAGATCGTCTGGGATATGATAAGATCTCTAGTGTATTACAAGACAAGAAATATAAACTATATGATAAAGCTCATGGTGGTGGTCTATGGGTAGGAAAACGCTACGCTGCAGGTGGAGCGCGCAATCCTGATCCTATGAAAGGTCTTAGCCATGCTGCTACTGCAGAGCAAGTTTGCCGCTTTTACTTCAAGATGGTAACTGGTCAACTTGTTAATGTAAAAAGAAGTAACCAGATGCTTAGCATTATGGAGAATCCTTCACTACACCACAAGTTTGTAAATACGCTTGATAGAATTGCGCCAGACGCTCGTTTATTCCGTAAATCTGGATCATGGAGTAACTATCACTCAGACTCAATTTTAGTTTGGGGAGAAGATGGTAGAAAATACATCCTTGTAGCTCTTGTAGAAGATCCTAATGGGGAACAAATTATAAGAAATTTAGTATTTCCTGTAGAGAAAGCTTTAGAAAATTCTCGTACTTTGATTGCTAGTATAGACGACGCTGGCAAATCAAGTGATTAAGACATTTCTAAAAAAGACATTCAATTTAAGAGATGGTGAAATAACCATCTCTTTTTACATGCAGCTGTATGTATTTTTAATAATTACGGTACTTCTTATCGTAAAACCTACAGTAAACGCATTATTTCTCAATAGGCTAGGTGCAAATAACCTGGCCTTTGGTTTTATATTCATCGCCGCAACGGCAATTGTTTCCTCATATTTTTACAATAAAGCAGTAAGATCTTTTTCGCTTAAGCGAATTATAATCAGTACCCTTATATTCTTCTCAACAGCATTTGTCTTTTTGGGCGGGCTATTGCTTATGGGTTGGTTGGGTAGTTGGGTTCTGTATGTTTTTTATGTGATCGCAGGGATATTTGCTGTGCTCACGGCAAGTCAATTTTGGCTTCTAGCCAATATGGTCTTTAACGCAAGAGAGGCAAAACGCCTTTTTGGATTTATAGGCGCAGGCGGTATCGCCGGTGGAATTTTCGGCGGTTATCTCACAAATATTTTAGCGCCCGTTATTGGTAATGCTTATTTGCTGGTAGTTGCTGCGATCTTGATTCTTTGCTGTATACCCATTTTGTTGAAAATCTACGGAGAAGGAAAAGTTAGCAGATCACAGCGTTTTTCTGGTTCTGAGAGTATTCTTGACGAACCAGCATTCAGGATCCTAATAAAATCTAAGCACCTTACTTTTCTTGCGCTTATCATTGGTGTAGGTGTTATCGTTGCAAAATTGGTAGATTTTCAGTTTAGTGATTTTGCCAGTAGAGCGATACCAGATTCAGACAACCTAGCCTCATTTTTCGGATTTTGGTTTTCAACCTTTAATCTCATCTCACTGTTCATTCAGCTATTTCTTACTAATCGCGTGGTTGAGAAACTAGGCGTTAACAGTTCATTACTCATTTTGCCATTAGGCATTGCATTAGGCTCACTATTATTTTTAACCTATCCAGAACTTTGGGTTCTTGTGATCATTAAAGGTGTAGATGGTAGTCTTAAACAATCTGTAAACAAAGCCGCTACAGAACTTGCCATGGTGCCGGTGCCGCTCGCAATAAAAAATAGAACTAAATCTTTTATAGACGTTGTTGTAGATAGCGTTGCGACTGGTTTTGCGGGGTGTCTTTTGATCTTCGTGATCAAAGGTCTTAATCTGCCTAGTACGTATGTTACGGTTATTATTCTGTTGTTGATCTTTGTGTGGCTAGTGGGAATTTTTAAAGTAAGGGATTCATATTTTAAAAGCTTTCGCGAAAGCCTTAAAGCCGCGATCGAGAATCACGAAGGTGTGCCCATTAAGCGCAAAAAATCTAGCCTGCAAGTTGGACGTACGATATTAAAACATGGTAAATCTGAAGAGATCGTGAGTTATCTTGATAATCTGATCTCTGTTCATGCAAAATCACTCAGAAACGAAGTTCTTGCGCTTCTGGATCATCAATCTCACGAGGTTAAAGTCGCTGCGATCGGCCAATTATACCATTACCCTAAAGGCACTGCGCTTGATGAAGTTCGCCGGCTAGTGCATGTAAAAGATGACGATGTGGTTTATGCCGCGATGAATTATCTCATCGTGCATACAGACTTGAGTGATGACAGGATCTTTGACTCCTATCTTAACCACAGCAGTGATTATATAGCGCATGCCGCGTTGTTATGTTTGGCTAAAGAAGCAGCGTATAACCCATTAATGGCATCTAGATATAACCTTGAGTTGCGTATAGAATTATGGCTCGCCGAACTAGAATTACCAGATAGCGAGCATAGAGTAGAGGAGTTGGCATTTTTGCTGGATACCATTGGTTACGCGCGTATGCCGCAGTTTTATTCCTTTATTTCGGCCAACTTTAATAACCGCGATAATGAGATCGTTCTACATGCCATCAAGGCCGCTGGGATCACAAAAGATCCTATGTTTATCGATGCGCTTATAGATTTCCTTACGGTGAAAATGTATCGCCCAGAAGCCATTCTTGCCCTCAAAGCCTATGGTGAATCCATAAGTAAAGAACTCCTGCGTCGCGAAGCGGAAAAACAATTAAAAGGGAATGTAAAGAAGTACATTCCGCGTGTGATCGAAAAATTCAGAACACAACCTTCTGTACGAATACTTATCAAACTGCTTAAAAGTAAAGACGTGCAGATCAGGCTTTCTGTTTCTAAGTCACTTAATAAACTTAGAGGTAAAGCACCAAAACTCAATTTCTTCCCAAAAAACATCTACAAGATCATTCTTAAATACTGTGATGAGTACAAAGAAGTGTTGCAAATGCGCGAAGTGATTCAGCATGACTTTGATAGTGAAAAATACGACGGATTGCCACAAGATGATCTCACCGAATTAAACCTTGCAAGAGAGGCTTTACTAGATGTGCTTAATGAACAATTAGCGCAACGTTTAGAAACTATTTTTAAGCTTCTAGGGGTATTTTATAGTAAGAATGATATGTCTATCGCTTACGCGGGAATAAAAAGCAGTGTGAGCGATACAAAGCAAAATGCGATAGAATTTCTGGATAACATCCTTTCGCCACAGCTTAAAATCTCTTTGCTATCAATTATAGAGACAGATATTGTAGAAGATGCGCAGCGAGCACAAAACGAGTTGCTAAATCCTAGCAATGTTTCTTTTAATGATGCTTTGCTTTACTTGCTTAAAGAAGGAGATGCGAAGGTGAGACTTCCTGTGATTTATTTGATCCAATATTTGGGCGATGAATCGTTCTTGAAGCCTTTGCATAAACTTAAAGCTACTGCAAAAAATAAGGACGTGATCACATTTACAGATCACGCCCTTAAAAAACTTAAACCTTTATTGGCCGGCAGACTCGCTTAAGGCTTTATCAATGCGGCTGGCAAGATACATGTGGTCAGATGCTGAGTTCTTTCTTAGAACATTAGTCATCAGGCAAACCATATATTTTGCGCCATCATCTGGATGTTCTACAATGATCACACTGTTCATATAGTTAAACACGTTACCAGCATAATCACCACAAGCACCTTTAGAAGGATCGCATTTATAAAAACTACCAGATTTAAAATACACACGGGCAGAGTCTAGACGGCTACTGTGTGCGTATCTAATACGGCGGTCTGTCATATACATTAATCTTTTCATCTCTAGACTGCTCAGGGAGTCAACAACTTTTCCCTGCTCAAGAGAAATAAGGAATTTCATCAAACCTTTAGGAGAACCAATACTTCCACCTTTACGGCCCACGTAGCGCTCACCACCATTGGTAAAAAATCCACCCAGTCTCCATTCATCTTCTGTAATACCAAGTTCACGCAGCGGTTGATTCACAACTTCATGAGCAAGATCTGTAACTTCAGAACGATCAGTTTCTTTAAACCAGTTCATCGCTTCTTCATCAGTAAGATCAAAATAATCATTACCAAAAACTTTCATCAACAAAGCTTCACGATATACTACACTTGCCGCACCATTATTACTTACAGAAACCATGTGATCCACCCATTCATAAAGAGAAAAAACATCTTCTGTGCTGGTTTGTCTTTTAGTCAATCTGTCGTTTTCAATATCATAAAGCGGGATAGTATGATGATCATACACCGCAAATGGTCCACCTTTTACATTCTTGTAGCGCAAAAGATTAAGACGCGCGTCCCAATCGTCTGGACATAATTTTTCAAGTTGATCAAAAAGTGCGATAAGAATCGCAAGTTTTCCTACACTTCCTGGTTGATAACCGCGAGTTTCATTACGGGATGCATATTTCAGGTTTAGTGAGTCTGTCATGTCAATTACAGAGAGAGAATAACTTTGGTCTAAACCATAAAAAAGCCCAGAGATCTTTTCCTGTAATGCTGGGTCGTCATGCATATACGTCACAGCACTATCTTTTAAACCTGTGAGGCGTAATTTTATATCCTCTGTTTTGGCGTAAGCCCCAGCCGGAATACGATTATACGGTATGCTATCTCTCACGATCTTTTGTAAGTAAGCAAGTCTGTCTATTCCTGTGCTTTCATAACCATCAATGGGGTAAAAGGCAGTAGAAATGATGGCTGTTAAGAGCAGTAAAAAAGGGAGGTATATAATTTTTTTCTTCATGTTAGTTGTTTAAAGTGTAGTGGTAAGTTCTATGTATTTTGTGTTATCTCGCTTAGGCGAAATGGACTCAAGATAGTCTGAGCTAAGCGCATTTTTATTTTCAACAAAAGGTCTTATCTGGAAGAGGTAAAGTTTATTATCCTGAAAACCTAATTCTACATCATAAGCACCGTCATAATGTGAGCCAGTTTCTTGCGGAATTTTAGTTCTTATCTGCTGTGCGATCTCTCTCAGGGCTTTAATATTTTCCTCATTCAAGATGGGTTGATGAAAGGTCGTACTGTAATTTTTCACACCGCCGCTGGCTGGTAATCTGATGTAATCTGGTTCTCTGGCTGGAGCCAAAAGTTTTGCATCAATGGTAGTTACTAATCTTGTTTCTGCAGCCTGACCGTCAACGGCACCACCGGCACCACGACTGAAGGCAACAGTAAGATCTTCATCTGTACCTTCATTAATACCTTTTGTGATCATCACACCACTGTAATCTACATCCACACTAGGAATCACTAGGATCGAAGGAAATACATTCTCTGGATTGCTCAGGTATTTTTGACGCCATTTAAAGCTACGCTCTGTGTATGGCGAGGCCCAAACATCCTTAATTCCTTTTAAGATCATGTTGCTATCTACAACATTAAACAGCGTTAAGTTAAGACCTGCACCTGTAAATTCTTTGAGGTCTTCCATATTTGTGTCACTGCGCAAGAAAACCGGAGTTTCTCCCATGGGTTTTCCAAAAACGCTTTGAAATTCACTCTTCAGGCTTTGTACAAAACTTTCTTCAAGTTGAATGTTTTTGATAGCTTCTCTAAGTTTTTTCAAACGGCCTAGCTGGTATTCTTCAACATCGGCTTCGCTTTTGCCACTGCTGCGCATGTTTTCCGCGGAAGCGAAAGTCTCTTTTAAAAATTCCCAATAGGATTTTCCTTCGCCTGGCATGTTAAGATCCATATGTGCTCTAAAGATCCCAAAAGGAATCACGAGGCCTTCTACAACCTCATCTGGGAACATTTTTTTGAGTTGGCCAAGGTTTGCAGCTTTAGGACCAGCGAGTTTACCGCTTGCCGAAGCGTCGATATCTCGCATGTTTAGAATCTCTTTTTTATCTAAGCGTATTTGTTCAATTGGCACTGCGATCTTCTCGCGACTACGCTCTGTTTCGTCAAAGAGTTTCTTTTCTTGAGAAGACATATCATCAGCTTCTTTAAGGATCACTGTGCCGGCGTTAGAAACTGCATAAAATACTTTCTTGCCGTTATATTTTGCAAGCTTAGAAAGGTGCTCGTCTGTTAAAGCGGCATTTGGGATTCCTAGGTTTCTTGCTAATAATTGCACGTGAGAAACAAGGTTGCCTTCGTCTACTGTTGCGATTCCAGCTACGGGTTTAAGATCACTAGGCGGACGTTTAAATACATAGATCTTGTTGCTGCTTACTTCCACGGTTTCAGGATTACCTTCTACCACCACAAGTTCACCCATGGCATATCCCGGGTTAAGACCGCGAATCGTACCAGCATCGCTGATGCCTATCACGTCATTCTCTATATCATTTTCACGTGAAGTGAAATTAGCGAGTTCGCTTACCGTTTGTCCTAAAGGAAGCGAAATTGAAGAGCGTACACGGTCGTCAATGAATCCGCTAGCTAATGGTTCAAAAGCTTCATAGCGCTCTATGGTTGCGTCGTAAGTAGCTTTTGTCATCGCTGCGCTCCATTGCACAACGTTGCGTGCTGTATTTAGAACTTGGTTAAGTTCACTAACCGAAATATCTGTGTAATTTCGGGGTGTCAGGATAGGAGCAACAGCTTCCCATTCCCAAACTTCAAGAAGTCCTGTGCCTGCAGCGGCATAACTTAAATGATAGATCTTATCAAGCAAACCGCCAAGGTCTTCTGGTTGCCATTCTTGACTTTGCTTTAGTAAAATATCCTCGAGTTTGATGCTTACATCTAGAAGCTCAAGTCTGTCTTTTGCGCTTGCAACTTGATCGATCTGCATACGGATGTTGCAAAGCATCTCACTAAGTTGAGGTATAACCTCTTCTGGCGTAATATCTTGAGATGTATTTGCGGCAAAATCTAATAATTGTGTCTTGATCTCTGCATTGCTACGTATTGCTTTAACTTGATCTGCAATGGCTTTATAATCGATAGGCGAGTAGTATTCTTTAAGAGAAGCGATAAGCTGGTCAAAATCTTCTTTTAGCTCTTGCGAAAGCTCATCATTATGATCTTCCTTAAAATCCTGAACTAGCTTAATATCGCCTTTATCTGGTTGCCCGTGAATTTTTACCCGCACATCCATAAACTCAGGAAAATCTTCTGCTAAAACTTTAGATTCACTTCTTACCTTCTGCGCAAGGTTACCATCGCCAGCGTGCGGAATATCTCTAAGCGATTGTCTTATTAAATAGTAATGCTCATTTAAACGTGCATCATCCTGCAATAACCACTCATAAAACTCAATTCCCCACGCTTGCTCGTCTTCACTCTGTATAGCGCCGCGGTAATATTGTGCGCGCTCTAGAACCCAACCGTTATCTACATTGGCAAGGTATTTTCCTAGTTGGTATTGCTTTATTCTGTCTTGTTCATGCGACTCATCCCAGAAGTTTGATTTGTTGGCTGCAGCCAAAATCTCACCAAAATAAAGCCTGTTGTCTTCTGCGAGTTGGTTTGTAATCTCTTTGTAACTGGCGTGTTGAATCCCGCCTATGGCATCTGGACAAGGGTCTTTAGGCTCGCGCATTGTGCCATCATCACAAAACCAGCGGATGCGTAGATACGGACCTCGAGGGTCTTTTTTAAAAGCTTCAATTTGATTTTTGATCTGGGAGGTGGTAAGCTCCTGCGCGCTAAGCTCGATGTTTAAGAATAAAACTATTAAGAGCGAGGTTAGTAGCCGTTTTTGCATGTGTAATGGTTTGCGACAAATGTAAGCGCAAACCGTGTTAAAGCATGCTAAAAAAACTCTAGCGTTTCCTTAAAGAATCGTTATTAAATCAGTGTGCTTTTCGCCGAAAGGCAAATAAAAACAGAAGTATTACTCTTTAAACTCTAGCTTACTAAGCTCTTTGTAATTTAATCGCAGTCTTCTAAGCAAAATTCCATAAAGGATTTTATAGAATGCCCAGAATACGCCTAGGATGACTAAAATAAGTACCACCATAATTCCTAAGACCATCCAGAAACTATCGTCTTCTGGACCAGCAGGATTCCTGAAACTATCAAAAGCTGGATGATACATGAGCATTGAAGCGATCACAATACATGAGATCACGAAGATCAATACAAGGTTGAAAACCACATACGCTTTAACAGTGCGACGCACACGTAAGATATTTTTCATCAAAGATTTTGTGCTGTCTTGCGTGCTTATCAATTTGTAATTCTTATAGAAGAAATAGATAAAGCCTAGCGTTACTGAATATTGGATTATAGATAAAACGATATTGAGTTCGTAGATGTGTAATTCTCTAAATTTTTGAAAATACTCTTCATTATAGGTAGCGACGCCTAGAGCCGTCCAGAAAATAAATTCAATGATAGCGATGATCAAAAGCCATTTTGTAAGCGATGATGATCTGCTTTGCACCATATTCTTAATGGTGGTCGTATCTAGTTTAGGCAGGTTTACTTCCTGCTTCTTCCAGTCGTTTTTAAGTAGCTCAAGTTCTTTCATTGTACTACATGTTTAGAAGTTCTTTTAATTTCCCTTTTACTCTGTTCATTTTTACGCGGGCGTTAACCTCTGTAATTCCTAGCATTTCACTTATTTCGCTATATGGTTTGTCTTCCAGATAGAGAAATACAAGGGCTTTATCTATATCGTTGAGTTGTTTGATCGCGCTGTACATTAATTTAAGTTGCTCTTCTTCAGTATCATCATAATCTGTGCTGGGTATTCTGTACATCACGCTATCATAATCCTGCGTTTTTACCCGTTTCTTTGATTTGCGATATAAAGTGATGGCTGTGTTAAGCGCAACTCTGTACATCCAAGTGCTAAATTTTGAATCTCCTCTAAACTTAGGATATGCCTTCCATAATTGTATGGTTACTTCTTGAAAGAGGTCATTGTGCGATTCTTGATCATGCGTATACAGTCTACAGATCTTATGCACAATATTTTGATTCTCTTCCAGAAGCTCTACAAATTTGTTCTCGAGCGCTTGATTCAAAATCTCTGATTGGTTTAGTTACTCAATAAGTATGATAAAAGTAAAATATGTTACAATTGTGATGATAAAATTATGATAAAGATTTCGGGTACGTATAGCTGTGGCGTACCTTTACTACAAATGCTTAGTCATGAATATTCCAGATACTAATCTACCCAGAATAGTAATAATAGGAGGCGGTTTTGCAGGTATGAATCTCGCAAAAAAATTGATAAAAGCTCCTTATCAAACCGTTCTCATCGATAAAAGAAACTTCCACACTTTTCAACCACTTTTATATCAGGTTTCTACCTCGGGTCTTGAGCCAGATTCTATCGCATATCCTTTGCGAAAGATCATTAAAAAAGGTAAAACCATGCACTTTAGAATGGCCGAAGTTCATCGTATAGACACCGCTGCTAAAGAGGTGATCATGGATATCGGGAATTTGCATTATGACTATCTCGTGCTTGCCACTGGGACTAAGACTAATTTCTTTGGTAACGAAAGCATAGAAGAAAATGCCGTGTGGATGAAAAGTTTGCCGCAGGCATTGAACATTAGAAGTCTAATGTTTGAAAATCTTGAGAAAGCAAACAGAACAGAAGACCACCGTGAGCGCAAAAAATTACTCCGTTTTGTAATCGCTGGTGCTGGTCCTACTGGTGTAGAATTATCTGGTGCTCTGGCTGAACTAAGAGCGCATGTTCTGCAAAAGGATTATCCAGACATGAATACAGATGAAATTGAGATCCACCTTCTAGAAGGCGTTGATAAAGTTCTTCCGCCTTTCGGCAAAAAGTCTCAACAGCAGGCCCAGAAGTTTCTTGAAAAAATGGGAGTTCAGATCCATCTCAACACCATGGTGCAGAGTTATGAGAATCAAGTTGTAAAAACAAAAGACGGCCCTGATTTTGAAACGGCGACTTTTATCTGGTCTGCCGGTGTAACCGGAGCAAAAGTTGACGGCTTTGAAGCAAGCGCTTTAATTGAAAAATTAAATAGATATAAAGTAGACCGCTTTAATAGAGTAAACGGATTTCAAGACGTTTTTGCCATAGGCGATATCGCGTATATGGAAACTGAAAAATTCCCTAAAGGTCATCCACAAGTTGCTCAACCCGCAATACAACAAGGTAAACAACTTGCCGAAAATCTAAAGCTGCTCGCAAAAGAGAAGCCTATGAAACCTTTTGAGTATTTTGATAAAGGTAACATGGCAACCGTGGGAAGAAACAAAGCCGTTGTAGATATTAAAAAGCTACATTTTGGTGGATTTATAGCTTGGTTTATATGGATGTTCATTCACCTTTGGTTTCTTGTAGGATTTAGAAACCGTCTGGTAACCTTCGCAAACTGGGTGTACAGCTATTGGAATTATGACAAAGCTGCTCGCCTTATTGTGCGACCATTTAAGAAGAACAAGATCATCGCTCAGGAAGATTGATCTTCACCTATCGAAAAGGTAAAAAGCTCAATATCTTCTGATTTCCCTTTGAGTTCGTAGTGGCCTAAACTGCGGGTTTTGATCTCTTTCGGAATGTATGGCATGGCGTTTTTATAATCGGCTGAGGCTAGAATATCTACGTCACAGTCATTACATTGCGACTGTATTCTGGCGGCAGTATTCAAGGTGTCGCCAGAAAATGCGATCTCTCTTTTTATAACACCCACTTCGCCTGCCATAACATTGCCTAGGTGAATGCCCACTTTAAAATCTGGCACCGCATAATACTGACTCAAATAGTAATGACCACGTTGTTTGATGATCTTTTTCATTTCAAAAAAGCAACGCAAAACATTGGTCTTATAAAGCCCTCGCTTTTCTTTCCAACTTACAACAACCTCATCGCCTACGTACTGGTAAATTTCACCACGAGTGAAAATAACAGCTGGCGTGATATCATTAAAAAAGTCTTTAAGAAAGTGAAAGTAACGCTCTTCGCCTATTTTTTCGGCGATTGTGGTTGCACTTCGTATATCGATAAACATAAAAACGCGGCGTTCCTTTTTTGGCCTGAAGTATTTGCCCAATAAGAAATCTGCAAAAACTCCGGGGCCGTATTTATCATTTACCATGAGCACGATTAAAGTTGAGATAACAATGATCAACCAAAGCGTGTAATACCGCCAAAACATCATCGTCCCGAAGAAATTCAAGATCTCTTCCCATAATCTGGGATTAAGCGGAGTAATATCTAATTCTGTGCCTCTTAAATATCCCACGCCCAGAATCGTTACAACAATAGCTGTGCCGGTATACGAGAGAAAAATATAAACCAGCGCCTTCCAATAAGGATTAGAGCGAAGCCAATTTTCCATAAGATTGATCGTGAAAAATCCGCCTAAAACTCCTGCAGAAATACCAACAATAAGATTTGCAGTAAACATGGAGTGAAAATCAAATCTCGAGGTAAGCGCATTATTTGAAACTAGCAATAAGAACTCATAAAAAAACATCACATTAGAGACAAGCACCCAAGCTAGCAGAATAAATATTCCGCGTCTTAGAAGTTGGCGTCTTCTGGGATGATTAAAAAATGGAAAATTATCCATGTAGTAAATTGGTATTTATGAGTGGTGAATGTAGTTTTTTGGCTGCAGCCAAAAGAATATTTTAATGATATTTATCTTTCATGTACTGCACAGATTCTGCGATGAGCGTTTTTAAAACCTCCTGATCTATATTTTCTAATTTGTTGATGTAAAGACAAGAAGCGCCCGTTCTA
Organism: Leeuwenhoekiella obamensis; assembly: GCF_055391795.1. NCBI lineage: Bacteria > Pseudomonadati > Bacteroidota > Flavobacteriia > Flavobacteriales > Flavobacteriaceae > Leeuwenhoekiella > Leeuwenhoekiella obamensis. Next base: position 545,651 of record NZ_AP029251.1, read on the forward strand.
TGCTTGCCTAATTTTTCTAAAAGCTCTGCATATCTTTTAAAACCAGGCATGATGTAAACCGATAGATTAGACTTGCGCGGAGCAAAGCCGGTAAGCAAAAAATCTCCCTCACGACCGCTATCGTATTTATAATGGTACTCGCCATAACCCACAATGCTTTCTCCCCACATCACCGCCGGTTCATCAAGAACTTCATTAAAGATCTCAAAAAGTTTCAGCCCATCTTCTCTGCGTTTTTCATTCTCTACGCTGTTTAAAAAATCAAGCACGCTGGCTGTTGTAGGTTTAGTTTTATTCTCTGCCATCTTAGCAATTTTTGTATTTATCGTGTAATCCTTTTCCTGATAGAATAAGCGGGATCACTTTTTCTAAACGAGAGATCCTAGTTTTTTCTTGTTTTGCACTGCCTATGTGTTCTGCATATTCTTTTTGTCTGCCAGGCGTTAAGGCTTTAAATGCGGTGTTTAAAGAGTCATCTTCAGCCATTGCAGTTTTAAGTTCTGTGGGTAAGTCAGTTACTTTTTTTACAGGTTTAGCAGATTTGATCTCTCGTCCTTGCTTTTGGTTTTCTATGGCTTGCGCCAAAAGATCTCTCAGCACATTTTCATTTATAGGATTGTCGTCGTCATAACGCAACTGTCTAAGCGCCTTAGTTTTTCCTTCTTGTGCATTGTGCAGCGCGCCAGTTTTATCATCAAGCAAAGCTCCATTGAAAAACCAAACACCATAATGATGTTTGTGACTTCCCAATCCCAACACATTTTTACCATTTATGGTATAAACGGGTGAGTTCCATTTAAAGTCTTCTACAAGTGCTGTAGCAGAGACGATTTCGCGTAAGCGTAATAGCTCTTTTTTAAAGGTTTTTTCATTTTCAAAATAGGATTCTATCTTCTCTGATTTGCTCATTAACTGTGACTTTAAATTCAATAAATGTACGGGAAAAATTTAACTAAAAAATTAACTATGTCAAAAGATCAAGAATGTAAAACCGATTAAAAATTCACATACTTTAGTACTGTTTTAATACCATATATAATGGCAACAGATAAGTCTAAAAAACAGCCTAAGCAAGCTCCTAAAAAAGCTCCTGCTGCTCCTCAAAAGAAGAAGTAAGGTTGACGTGATGATCCATCAAGGATGGGTTGAAAAGCGTGAGAAAACCACTGCAATGTATAATTGTAGTGGTTTTTTTATTTCTTAAAAAAAATCAAAAAAAGGGTGAAAACCCCTATGTGGTTGGGGGATAATAAATTGTAGTTTTGAGGAAAACCGTAAAATGGATGAATGCTCATTTAATGGGCGTATACTGTTTACAAAAAAGGGTTAATAATAAAGTATCCAGCTTATGCAACAAAACGACTCTCGCCGCAAATTCATCGGCATTTTTGCTACATCTACTTTAGGACTAGGAATAGCACCATCAGTACTCGCTAAAGATGAAAAACCTAGCGTTGAGAATTCTTTTATAGACATTTCTTCTGGTCTTAAAGAGAAAATTACAATTAAAGGACGGGTACTCGACCGTATTTCTTTAGCTCCTTTATCTAATTGCGAACTAGAAATTACTCCTGCTAAAGGCTTTAGTTGGTTTTCAGCAAGTAAAGCGCAATTGAATACGGATGATATTGGTAATTATCGCCTAACCTTAGATGTTAATAAAAAGGAACGATCGTTTCTTATTTTCTCATTAAAACATGCCGGGCGAAGCTATACTACAAAGCTCACCTTGCTAAGTTCAGGCCCTCATATTGATCATGAGCATTGGGAAAAAAATCAAAAACTAGGAGCTGATCTTTTACCTAAGCAGGACGAGCAAGAAGTAATACAATTCAATTTAACTATATAACCAAATAACAACCAATCAAATTTTAAATTATGGAACCATTTCTAGGACAAATTATGGCTGTAGGATTCAATTTTGCACCACGCGGATGGGCACTTTGTAATGGCCAACTTTTAGCAATATCTCAAAATACAGCTCTTTTCTCACTTCTTGGTACAATGTATGGAGGTGATGGTAGAACGACTTTTGCTTTGCCTGATCTTCGAGGTAGGGCGCCGATTCATTATGGCACAGGGCCTGGTCTTTCTCCCCACGTGATAGGTCAGAAATCTGGTAGCGAGACTACAACAATAACAGTAGGTAATTTACCTTCTCACTCTCATACTTTTAATGTAGGAACCGCAGATGCTTCGCAAAATGATGCAACAATTGGTGCAATGCTTACAAGTCCCGTAATACCAGATGGTAGATCTGTTACGGATGTAAATGGATATGCTCCAGGTACACCCACAACCTCTTTAAATTCAGCTACAGTGGGTAATACAGGTAGTAGTTTACCTTTTAATAACATGCCGCCCTACATAGTTATAAACTATGTGATTGCTCTGCAAGGTATTTTTCCATCTCGAAACTAGTCTATGAAGCGAAAAATACTCTCTTGCTTCTCCTTATTCTGTTTTGTTTTTTTTGGCTACAGCCAAAACACTACAGAAACATTTGAGGGGGAAACCGATGAAGGAACTACATTTTCAGAAAATGGTTACAGTTTTTCACTAACAAACAGCTTGTTAGTAGAATATATAGGTCCGCCGGCTGCACCGCTTGGATCAGGTCTTTCAAGAACTTTTCTAGATAATTTTACTAACAAGGGAACTGGTAAATCATACTCCATAGACTTGAGCTCTGGAGCCTCAGAGTTTACCATGCATTCTTTAGAACTTTATATTACTAGTAACACAAGTAATTATATGCCATCAGGAAATGATGGTACGGTTACTTTTACTGGTAAAAACAATGGTTCTACTGTTTTTACTTATACGAAGAGTACGGGTTATTTAAATAATGATCTAGGTAGTAATAATGGGTATGTAACTGTAGATTTTTCTTCAGACCCATCTAGTGATCTTACTTCTTCTAATATAGATCAATTAGAAGTTACTCTAGGAGGAGCTTTTGCTTATATGGGGATTGATGATTTTGAATTTGGTCCTGCATATGTAGAGACAAATCCTCCTAGTGTAACTACTATAAGTGTTTTAAATAATCCTACAACAACAGCAACTAGCGTTCAGTTTTTGGTTGATTTTGATGAAAATGCTCTAAATGTAACTACTGATGATTTTGTTGTAGATGCCACGGGTAGCGTTACAGGGTCGATCACTGCTATATCTGGTTCAGGAAGTTTATATACTGTTACTGTATCTAGTGTAAGTGGAGAAGGAACTTTAAGTATAGATCTTAAATCAGGCAATGACATTGAGGATGCAGTAGGTAATTCACCGGCACCTGCTTTTACTTCTGGTGATACGCATACCGTAGGGAGATGTTTTGTAGAGACATTTGAAAGTTTTTCGGCAGGAGCCTCTAGTTTTACTAGTAATGGCGTTGACTTTGAGACAGGAACTTCAAATTTTGCTATTGAAAATCTTGCAGGGTCTGGATCTGGATCTTCAGATTATTTCTTGAGTAATTCATCAGATGCAGGAACAGGAAAATCATATAGCATTTCAACGGTTTCTTCAGATACATTTACAGTGTCAGATCTGTATGTTTATCTGTCTTCAAATGCTAGTGGATCTACTCCAACGAATGATGGTACTATAACCTTTGTAGGAAAACTAGCTGGTGTAACTGCATATACTTTTACCATAAGTAGCGGGTTTAATACATCTTTAAGTTCTAATGAAGGATTTAATCATATTGATTTTTCTACAGCACCAAGCGCTGATTACAGTGATATCAATGTTGATGAGATACAATTCACTTTAGGAGGAAGTTTTCAATATATAGCAGTAGATGATTTTCAGCATTGCTATCAGGTCCTAAGTTCAGATCCACCTTTAGTGCAGCAACTTGCTCTAGTGGGAGATCCTGAAGCTAGCGCAACGCAGGTTATCTATAGCTTAAGTTTTAATGAAGATGCGGTAAATGTTTCTTTAGATGATCTTGAACTAGTAACTACAGGGAGTGTAACTGCTAACCTAGCATCTCTGTCAGGCTCTGGTTCTTCTTATACTGTAACAGTTAATTCAATTACTGGTGAAGGTACCCTAAGAGTAAATCTAAAAAGCGGAACTGATATAGAGGACTTGTCAGGAAATAGTAATGTTAATCCGTATACAGGGGAGGAGCATATAGTTTCAGATTGTTACGTTGAAACCTTTGAAACAGTGACTGCTGGTCAAAATTCATTTACAAATACATCATTAAACTTTAGTACAAGCAGCGTGAATTTTTCTGTAGAAGAATTGCTAGCTGGTGGTGCAGGAGATTCTAATAGATTTTTGAGTAATATCAATGATCAAGGGACTGGTAAAATTTATTCGATAGATGTTTCTGATGATATATTAGTGAATTCATTAGCTCTTTATCTTTCTTCAGCAGCAGATGGAGGAGAAGATCCTACAGATGATGGTACTGTTACTATAAAAGGTAAATTAAATGGTAGTGAACTGTATAGCATAACTCCATCATCATACTTAACCACGTCTTCAGGCACTCAGAATGGTTTTATCACAGTAGATTTTGCTACAGATGGAGCTTCTGATTATAGCACAATACGTGTTGATGAAATTGAGGTAACTCTTTCAGGAAGTTTTATATATATAGCACTAGATAATTTACAGTTTTGTACATCTCAAGACTTTATATATGCAAGTGGTAGTTGGCTACCGCAAGCTCCTTCAGGAGTTGCTCTTCCTGAGGATAATATTGTAGTTCAGGACGGTACAGCTGTTCTCAATGATGATATTCAGATCAACGATATAACCGTTTCTTCTGGAGCTGCTTTAAATATAGGAGGTAGATTAACTCTTAATGGAAATATATCTAATAATGGGTCTTTTGTATTCTTAGACAATGCTACTAATACAGGTACTATTGCCGCAGTAGATCCTACATCTTCGATAAGTGGCGATATTACTGTACAGCAATATTTTGGGAATTCCCCATCATCACCATTTGAGCCACGTAGGGCATTTAGGTTTGTTTCTTCTGCAGTTACATCATCAACATCGATTAACGCAAATTGGCAGGAAGGAGCTACTAGTGCCTCTCAAGATCCTACACCTACTTACGGAGTTCATATAACGGGTTCATCAACAGGAGATAATGGTTTTGATGAGTCAGACACAGGAAATCCCTCATTATTTGATTATGATAATATTAATCAATCTTGGGGAGCTGTTTCTAACACAAATGCAAATATGATCATTGCCGGTAAAGCTTATAGGCTTTTTGTAAGAGGCGATAGATCTATATCTCTTGCAGATAACAATACAAATCCTACTGTTACAACCATTCGTAGTATTGGGACCATGCTTACAGGAGATCATGATATAACAGATTTGAGCAATGTAGCAAATGACTTTAATTTCTTTGGTAATCCATATCAAAGCATCGTAGATATGAGTACAGTTTTGGTAGCGTCTACAAACCTCAATGATGAGATGTATTACATTTGGGATCCATTCTTAAATACGAGAGGGGCATATGTTCTGCGTGATTTTGGAGCTACGGGAACAGCATCTGATGCATACCTAGAACCAGGAGTTGCAGGATTTGTTCAAACGCTGACAAATGCATCTACATCGCTTAATTTTTCTGAGAGCGATAAAGCAGCGCCAGTATTTACAAGAGCAAATGCTTCTCAACAAATTCAAACAGAGAATCTAGAGTTTAAGCTTTATACTTTTGATAAGAATGAGAGGATCTTAGCAGATATGGCTTTCGCCAAATATTATCAAGGAGGATCAAATGAAATTCTAGCCAATGATGGTTATAAGTTCAATAACCTTGATGAAACGATGGCCATATTGAGTGGAGATGCTTTACTAGCAAGTGAGAAAAGAGCACTTCCTCAAGAAGAAGAAGTTCTGCAGCTTAATATCTCAAAATATCGTAATCTAGATTATGAATTTGAAATAAAAGTTGGTCAGTTTGATCATCAAGTTACATTGATAGATGCGTATTTAAACTCTGAAATTGTTTTACAACCAGGAGTTAATACAATCAGTTTTAGTGTAGATCCTAATATTGAAGAAAGTAAAGCCGTAGATAGATTTAGCGTCAAATTTGGAAGTAGCTCACTAAGCATTGAAGATTTTAATTTAAATAATGCGATTGTTTACCCTAACCCTGTAACAGGTAATACTATTTCAGTTTATCTAAAATCTCAGAGTGAAGAGGTAAATGTTCAAGTGTTTGATCTAACTGGAAGAAAAATATTGGATAGCAGATTTAAGACTCAATCAAATAATAGAGTATTGATTGATAGACCTGCAGTGCAAAACGGAACGTATATGCTTAAAATAAGTGATAGTTCAAGTCAATCAACCTTCAAAATCATCTTAAACTAGTTATCCAATGAAAAACTCTAATATATATAAAACCTTATTTCTAACCCTAATTTTGTGTGTAATCACCCACCAACAAGGCTTTGCGCAGATAGGACCCGATCCTTTTGACACAGAAGTGTTGGATTCACCGATAGACGGTTTCCTTCTCTATGGTTTAATTGCCGGAGGATTAGTAGGATTGCGAAAAATTTTGGGGAGAAATAAATGATTTTAATAAATAATTCAGGGGTTTTCACCCGTTGTCAGAACTAAGCGTTAATATACTTTTACGCTCGTTGGGCAAAATTTGTTTTAATCAGCGCATTTTTAACGTAATGCGAGTTTAAGACTAGGGTTAAATCCCGATTTCAAATCTTAATCAAGGCCTTTTCCTTCGCTGGATTAGGCCTTAATTTTTGTCTTCAACACTTCCCAAACATTCTCAGCAACGATCTTTTGACCTTCAACTGTGGGATGTATTCCATCTCCTTGATTTAACTCTGGGATGCCAGCAACATCTTCCAGTAAAAACGGAATTAAAGCAACCTCATTTCTCTCAGCCAGTTCAGGGAAGATCGCTTTAAATTCGGTTGTATATTCTGGGCCCAGGTTTGGCGGGATTTGCATTCCTGCAAGAATAATTGTGGCTTCAGGATTTTTTTCTTTTACCACATCTATCATCGCCTGTAGATTCTCGCGAGTTTCATTCACGGGCACTCCGCGTAAACCATCATTTGCACCTAGCTCTAGCACAAAGATCTTCACATTAGGCTCAAGAACCCATTCTAGTCTATTTCTTCCGCCAGAGGTTGTTTCGCCGCTAAGGCCAGCATTCACCACATCATAATTCATATCTAAACTATCTAAACGCTGCTGTATCAATGCCGGGAAAGCGTCATTCGTATCCTCAAGACCGTAGCCTGCGGTAAGGCTGTCGCCAAAAAACAGAATAACATCGCCACCATCTTCATTTTTTTCTTCTTCGGCTGTAACAGAATCACTGGTTTGCTCGTCATTTTTCTGCGTGTTCTCTTTACATGCTGTAAGGAACACAGCGAGAAAACAACAAATTAAAAATGTGATTTTCGTCTTCATCTGGGCGTTTCTAGCAATCATTTTATATTTTGAATTTTTCCTGAAATTAATTTTAAAGTTACCACAATGTCCACAATTTTAGAGGTTAAAAGCCTGAGTAAAGGTTATGCGAGTGGTTCAGAGCAACTTACCGTGCTGCATGACATTAATTTTAACGTCGCTCAAGGCGAAATGTTCTCTATCGTGGGACCTTCAGGTAGTGGGAAGACCACGCTTCTGGGACTTTGTGCCGGCTTAGACCGCACAGACGATGGCGAGATCATCATTGATGGCACTTCTATAAATACCTTAACCGAAGATGAAAGAGCTTTGCTACGCAATCAAAAGATAGGCTTTGTATTTCAGAACTTTCAATTGTTGCCTACGCTCACAGCACTTGAAAATGTTGCGGTGCCTCTCGAACTTCAAGGAAATAAAAATGCCTCAAAGATTGCTCGTGAACTTTTAGAGAAAGTTGAGCTTGGTGATCGTTTTGATCATTATCCTAGCCAACTCTCAGGCGGTGAACAGCAACGCGTAGCTTTGGCAAGAGCCTTCTCAAACAATCCCACAATCCTTTTTGCAGATGAGCCTACAGGAAATCTAGACGCTGAGACAGGAGAAAAGATAGAGAAATTGCTTTTTGACCTTAATAAAGAAATGGGAACAACGCTTATAATTGTGACGCACGACCCAGAATTAGCTAAGAAAACAAACCGAATTCTCAATCTTAAAGGTGGCAGAATTGTAAACCTTCAAGAGGCGTAGATGAGTAAAGCAGGATTTTCTTGGTTAGTTAAAATGGCTTTGCGCGATGCGCGGGCGAGTAAAGGTAAATTGATGCTTTTTATGGCGTCAATCGTTCTGGGGATCGCAGCTGTAGTGAGTATTGATTCTTTTGGGGACACCCTTAAAGAAAATATCGCGTTACAGTCTAAATCGCTCATGGGGTCAGATTATATCATTGATAGCGACAAGCCGGTAAATGAGCGTGTGACGCAAATAATGGACTCGCTGGGTGGGGCAGAGGCACGAGAGATCAGTTTCCCGTCTATGGCTCTTTTTCCTAAAAATGAGGCGACAAAGCTAGTGCAAGTACGTGGGATGGAAGGTGGTTTTCCGTTTTATGGAGCTCTTGTTACTACGCCTTCCGCTGCCGCGAAAAGTTATCTTGCAAATGACGGTGCATTAGTAGATGCGACGGTGATGTTGCAACTAGGGCTTGAGGCTGGAGATAGTATAAAAGTTGGCGAAGTTACCTTGCCTATTTTAGGCGAATTAGAAGAAGTACCTGGGAGTTCATCTATGTTCAGTTCTATCGCTCCGCCGGTGATGATCCCATTAAAATACGTAGATCAAAGCGGACTCGTTCAGCGCGGAAGCCGTGTGGATTATAAATATTATTTTCTGGCTAAGCCAGATCAAGATATGCGTCAACTTGATGAAATCGTTGATCCTATTCTAGATAATGAGGAAGCCGATCTTGACACGCATGTTTCAACCAGCGAAAGGCTAGGAAGACGCTATGAGAATTTTGGTAGATTCTTAAATCTAGTTGCTTTTATCGCATTGCTTCTGGGCTGCGTTGGGATCGCAAGCGCGATCAATATTTATATAAAAGGTAAATTAAAAGACATCGCAATTTTAAAATGCCTTGGCACCACGCAAAAACAGACATTTCAAATCTATCTTATTCAGATCGCTATGATGGGCATCATAGGAGGATTGATAGGTTCTGCTCTAGGATTGGTTTTGCAGCAAGCTTTTCCATATTTGTTAGCTGAGTTTTTGCCTATTGACGTTGAGGTGACGCTTTCTTTTCAAAGTGTTTTTGTGGGTATAGTGCTAGGATTGTTGATGTCTGTTCTTTTTGGCTTACACCCATTGATCAGCACTTTATATATTTCGCCTTTGCAAGCACTTCGTGTGAAAGAACAGGCTTCTGTAAAAAGTAAACGCGCAACAACTTTCGTTTTATTAGGGATCGTCGCTTTTATCTTTTTGTTCAGTTTGTGGTTGCTAGAAGATCTAGAATATTCGCTGTATTTCACGTTAGGAATTATAGTTACATTCTTGATCCTAACGGGGATCGCTTCATTGTTTATCAAAATGATTCAGCGGTTTTTTCCTAAGAATTGGGGTTTTGTGGCTCGTCAAAGTCTTTTGAACTTATTCAGGCCGCAGAATCAAACGCTTATTTTAACGCTTGCAATTGGCGTGGGAACTTTTCTTATCAGCACGCTATATTTTACCAAGGATATGCTTTTGGCGCAAGCCTCATTAGACTCACAAGCAAACAGCCCAAATATTATTTTGCTAGACGTGCAACGCGATCAGATTGATGATGTTGCCGCTACTGTTGCAGATGAGAATCTGCCGGTTTTAAATGAGATCCCGATCGTGACCATGCGCGTGCAGGAGTTAAAAGGCAAATCTGTAAATGAGATAAGAAAGGACACCACAAATTCAATTCACCGCTGGATCTTAAATCATGAATTTAGGGTGACGTATCGCGATTCTTTGATAGAGAGTGAAAGTCTAGAAGAAGGCGAGTGGATCGCAACTTCTGATGGTGATGGCGTGATACCGGTGTCTGTGAGTCGTGATTTTGCGAATGACGCTCAAGTGGGAATAGGCGACAAGGTTGTTTTTAATGTGCAGGGCCGCCTCATGGAAACACAAGTGACAAGCATTCGTATGGTAGATTGGAGCCGTATGCAGCTTAATTTTTCTTTGGTTTTCCCAAAAGGTGTTTTGGAAAAAGCACCGCAATTTGGTGTAATCACTACAAAAGTGCCCAATTCAGAAGTCTCTGCCGACTTACAAAGAAAACTGGTTAGCGCATTTCCTAATCTTTCAATTTTAGATCTGCGACAAGTGCTTAGCGTTATCGAAGATATTTTGACCAAGATAAGCTACATCATCAATTTTATGGCGTTCTTCAGCATTCTCACAGGTATTATCGTTTTGCTAGGCGCCGTACGAACGAGCAAGTATCAACGTATAAAAGAGAGCGTGCTTTTGCGTACGCTTGGCGCGAAAAGTTCTCAAATACTTAAAATACTCGCATTAGAATATACCTATCTAGGAATATTAGGAGCGCTTACGGGAATTTTACTTTCACTTGTGGGAAGTTTGTTGCTGGCTTGGCTTGTTTTTGACAGTGCTTTTACACCATCGCTTTTTCCGTTTTTTGTATTGCTTCCGGCGATTGTGATCTTGGTATTGGCAATCGGGTTGAGTAACAGTTGGGAAGTTATTAAAAGTCCACCGTTGAAGGTCTTAAGAAAAGAAGTCGCATAAAAAAAAGCCGGTCTAACTTGACCGGCTTTATTGTGTGTTTATTTTTTTGGCGAAAGCCTAAAGAACATCATTCCACTCTGTGTGGAAAATTCCTTCTCTGTCAATTCTTTCGTAAGTGTGTGAACCAAAAAGGTCACGCTGCGCCTGGATCAAATTCAATGGTAAATGACTAGAAGTGTAGGCGTCAAAATAGTTCAATGAGTTATACACTCCCGGCGCCGGAATACCGCTAGCAGCACAATGCGCCGCAAGTTTGCGTACAGATGCAACTGAGCCTTTGATCTTTTCGGCGAAAGCCGGAGCAAAAAGAAGATTGATCATATCTGGATCTTTCTTGAATGCCTGTGAAATATCTTCTAACATCGCCGCACGGATGATACATCCTGCACGCCAGATCTTAGCGATAGTCTCCATATTTAAGTTGTACTCGTATTCTTTAGAAGCCTCTGCAAGTTGATGTAATCCCTGCGCATAAGCCATGATAAAACTAAAGTAAAGTGCGTCTTCACAAAGCTCGATCATATCTTCCTTTTTCATTTTTACAGGAGAAGGACGATCGTAGATCTCGTCAGCTTTTACGCGCTCATCTTTAAGTGCGCTGATCTCGCGCATGCTCACCGCGATATCAATAGTTGGCACAGGAATACCAAGATCCATCGCATTTTGCGACGTCCATTTACCGGTACCTTTTTGTTTTGCTTTGTCAAGGATCATATCTACAAGATCTTTGTCTGTAAGATCATCCTTTTGGGTGAAGATCTCAGATGTGATCTCAACGATAAAAGATTGCAAACGACCTTGATTCCATTTTGAGAAGATCTCATGGAACTCTGCATTGCTGATGTCACAAGTTTTACGCAAAATATCATAGATCTCTGAAGATAGTTGCATCATACCATACTCAATACCATTGTGAACCATTTTCACATAGTTACCAGCAGATTTAGGCCCTAGATATGCAACACAAGGTTCGCCATTATATTTTGCGGCAACAGCTTCAAAAATGGGTTTTACGTGTTGATACGCTTCTTCATTTCCTCCCGGCATAATGCTGGGTCCACGGCGAGCGCCTTTTGCACCGCCAGACACTCCGCTACCAAAGAAGTTAATTCCCTTTTCTTGCAGGTAAGCCTCACGACGATCTGTATCTGTATAGAATGAGTTACCGCCATCGATGATGATATCACCTTTATCAAGATGCGGAAGTAAATTTTCTATCACGGCATCCACAATTTTTCCTGCAGGAACAAGAAGCATGATTTTTCTGGGTTGAGCTAAAGCCGAAACAAAAGTCTCAATGTCTGTTGAAGCATCTACCACATGATCTGCGCTACCTTCTTCTTTAAGAGCATCAACTTTTTCTTTATCTAGGTCGTAGCCAAAAGCGCTAAAACCATTATCGGCAACATTTAAAATGAAATTGCGTCCCATTACTCCAAGCCCGATAAGCCCGAAGTCAAAATCTTTATTTTGCATAACTGTGTTTTACCTTAGCATTAATTTTTAAAGAGGTTAAGAATATGATAAGGCATATTCAATATTTTATGCCTTAACTTTACCTCATACTTCAAAATTAATCGATAACATCGACTTATGGCCAACCAGGAGGATAAAAAGCCAACACAAAACCGAAATCAAAAAACCAAAAAGCAGATGCTCGTGATCTTTGGAGCGTCAGGTGATCTTACCGCAAGAAAACTTGTTCCTGCTTTGTTTAATCTTTATAAAGGAAACCATTTACCTGAAAATCTGGTTGTTTTGGGCGCAAGCCGAAGCAATTTTAGCGATGAAGATTTTAGAAAACAAGTGGTTACAGAGAGTGATCACCTTAAAGATTCTTTAGAGAAAGAAGATCAGGATTACATTAGCAAGTTTGCAGATCAGATCTTTTATGAAGATATAGGCGACTCTTATGATACTGATTATAAGGGTTTGCATAAGCGTATAATGGCGCTTAATGAAGAGCACGGAACTGAAAATAATTTTATTTTCTATCTATCTACGCCGCCTAGTCTTTATGAAACCATTGCAAAACATCTGTATAATCTTGGGTTAACAGATGAAGAAGATGGCTTTAAGCGCATTGTGGTTGAGAAACCTTTTGGCTACAGCCTTAATACCGCTCAAGAGCTTAATGCAGGATTACAGAAGTATTTTAAAGAATCACAGATTTACAGGATAGACCATTATTTAGGTAAAGAAACTGTACAGAACTTGCTAGTAACGCGCTTTAGCAACTCGATCTTTGAGCCGCTATGGAATCGTAACTACATTCATCATATTGAGATCACAAATGCTGAGACCGTAGGTGTAGAAAAACGTGGTGGATATTATGACAAATCTGGTGCGCTGCGTGATATGTTTCAAAGTCACTTATTGCAGATCGTTTCTTTGATCGCAATGGAACCGCCTATTAATAACACTGCTCAAGAAATTCGTAACGAGAAGGTAAAAGCCTTGAAGTCTTTGCGAATCATGAACGATGATGAGACCTTATTTAAGCACACGCTGAGAGGTCAATATATGACAAGCACGATAGATGGTAAGAAGGTAAGTGGTTACCGTCAAGAAGAAGGAGTAAATCCTGAATCAAAAACCGAAACGTACGCTGCGATAAAATTCTATGTAGATAACTGGCGCTGGAAAGACACACCATTTTATGTGCGTACCGCGAAGCGTATGCCTACAAAAGTGACTGAAGTTGTAATACACTTTAAGACTCCGCCGCATGCGGTTTTTGGTAATACAGATCTTAATAAAGACAATAAGTTGATTATCAGAATTCAGCCAGATGAAGGGATTTTGATAAAGTTTGGTGTAAAAGTTCCCGGACAAGGCTTTAAAGTAGAACGTGCGAATATGGACTTTTACTACTCAAGTCTTGCCGAAAGTAACATCATGGATGCTTACGAGCGCCTTTTACTTGATGTGATGCAAGGCGATGCAACGCTTTATGCTCGAGCTGATGAAGTTGAGGCTGCATGGGCTTTTGTAGATCCTATTCTTAATTACTGGGAAAATAACGAGAAGGTAAATACATATGGTTATGCCGCTGGTACATGGGGACCACGCAATAGCGACGATCTTATAGAAGACAGCTATGGCTGGCGCAATCCTGGTGAGCACCTCACAGATGAGTCAGGTTTTTGTATCATCTAACATAATGCTATGAAATTAAACATATATAAAGATAAGCAGGCTGTAGCCAAAGAATTCAGCGAGTTCTTAATGGATCAGCTTAAGGAAAAAGAAGAATTGACCGTGGCACTTTCTGGCGGTAGTACGCCTAAGATCGTGTTTGATCATCTCGCAGAACTTTTCGCGGAAGCGCAATGGTCTAAAATTAAATTTTACTGGGGCGATGAGCGTTGTGTGCCGCCCACAGATAGCGAGAGCAATTATAAAATGACGGTAGATCATCTTTTTTCTAAGATCAATGTGCCTGAAGAAAATATCTATAGAGTGCTAGGTGAGAATGATCCTGCTGAGGAAGCTGTGCGATATGGCAAAGTGCTTAATGAAACACTGCCAGTTGCAGGTGATACACCGCGTTTTGATCTTGTGATATTAGGAATGGGAGATGACGGGCATACGGCTTCGATTTTTCCTGAGAATATTGAGATGTGGGATGCAGATGAAAATTGTATCGTAGCTTCTCATCCACAAAGTGGGCAAAAACGAGTTTCTCTTACGGGGAAAGTGATCAACAATGCTTCTGCGGTTGCATTTCTTGTAACGGGAGCAGGTAAGGCTGAGAAAGTTGACGAAATCCTTAATAAAAAGGAAGGATATAAAAAATATCCAGCAGCATTGGTAAATCCACCAAGTCAGAATCTATATTGGTTTATGGACGAAGCGGCGGCAGAGAAGCTTTCGCAATAGCGAAACAATAGTTATAGAGAAGAAAGCGGAGCTAAATATTTAGTTCCGCTTTTTTGTTTTAAAAGACCCCATTCTCGTTAACAGAGTTTTCAGGGATCTCTTGACCAAAATCCCACATCTCGATGATCTCATTATTTTCAAATTTGAGAATGTGTGAAACGGCATAACCAGGATGATCATCTTTCAAGATCACGTGTGAGTGGATAGAGACAAGTTCTCCATCTTCTAAAGCCATTTTTATATCAAAAACTTTATCGGGATGTTGCTTTGCAGCTTCGGCCATTGCGGTTTTAAGCGTGTTGGCATCGCCTTTAAAGTGAGCATTGTGGTGCTTAAATGCAGGCGAAGTAAATTTGGCGAAAGCCTCAAAAGAATCACCAGCAGCGCATTGTTTAAGAAACGTGATCGCGATCTCTTTGTTAGTCATCAGATTGATCTACTTTGATCTTGTATTTATGTAATAGGCCAAGAACTTCTGGCATGGAGAAAGATGCACCTTTGATCTTGTTTTGCTCAGGGTCTAAAGAATATCCGTGAGAATTAGTGAGATCTGCGCGCTCCAGATTTGTGTTTTCAAAAATGGCTTCACGCAGATTACAATCTATAAGATTAATGCCTGATAGATCTGCTTCAACAAAGTCTGCACCTTCTAGCATACACTCGTCAAAAGCGCAATTTGTGAGATTGAGGTGATAAAAAGATGCGTGGTTAAGCTTGCAATCATGAAAGATAGCTTCAAGCGCAAGTGGATCGCATTTTTCTAGATTCACGCCCATCATTTTGCAAGTGTCAAATGTGATAGTTTGCAGTGCAGTGTGAGTGAAATTTACATTGCTGATGTTACAAAAGTGAAACTCACAATTTATAAAACGGCAGTGCGCAAATGAGGTGTCTTGAAATTTACAGTTTGTAAATATGCAATCTTCATACTCGCCGCGAGTAAAGCCTGTTGCTGTATAGTCTTGTGAATCATATTCTTGATCCACAAAATATTCGAGATCCATGAAGGACTAAATTTTTATGTGGATATAAATGTAAACCAAAAATTATCTAATCTCCGTCTTCCAATTCAAAAAAATCTTCTACCGGCTTGTTGAATATCTTAGCCATTTTGAGCGCCAGCACAGTAGACGGCACATATCTGTTTTTTTCAATAGAGTTGATCGTTTGACGAGAAACACCTATTTTTTTTGCCAGATCATCCTGCGTGAGATCCATAATGGCGCGTTGTACTTTAAGTGTATTTTTCATTATCTCACGGCTCTAAGTAGATAATAAAATCCTAGTTGCACAAACAGCATATACCACACGATCACATAGCTTGGCATCTCGCTAAACGTCGCTTCATTACCATCAACCACACTAGATACGCCAAAGTTTATATACGGTTGTATCACTGCAAAAAGCACGCCTGCAATAAAGGCCATCATGTATGATTTATTGCGCAAGCTCAGTGTGTATTCATCTTCTTCTTTTTCGCGGGAAACCGAGATCAAAAGCATCGCCATTAATAGCACAGACCACGTGATGGTGTTCACCATATTGTCTATGTCTAATAGAGCGATTGCAATAAAGCTTACGATGCTCAAACCTGCGGCGATAAAACCCACGATCTTATACGAGTAGGGAAGTAGTTTAAATTTTGAAAGGGAGCGCTGTTCGCATTCTAATAATTTTTTCATGATGATGAATGTTAAGTTTATTTTCTATAATGACAAATATACTTTACATTTTGTAAAACAACAAAATCTTTTTTTCGCTTAAAGCGAAAATCACTCAACCTTAATTCCTTGTGTAGTAAATGAAATTCCCTGTTGATTTGAAGTTGAGATCATTACAGCTTCAAAATAGGGTTCTGCACTTTTTGGAGCGGTTGCCCAAGTGAATAAGAAGTTGGCTCCCGTGCCACCTTCTCTGTCAATTTTATCGATCACAATCTCTACAGTTTCAAGCGGAGCGATAAAAATAGGATGATCAAAATAGCTTCTTATCAATTCGCCATGCGTATTGTAATAACTGGCATCAGTTAAATAGATGGTGTCTTTACTATTGATGTTGCGCATGCTCACTGTGGCTGTTAGATCGTGCGTTTCATGCTCATCAAGACTATAGATCTCTGAATATACTGATAGGTAAGAACTGCCTAGCGCTAAAGAATCACTAGGAAGTGTCGCTGTTCTTTTTTCCCAATTCACACGGTTAATTGAGCTTATTTCTTTGGGTTCATCACAAGAAAAAAGAAGAAAACCGGTACAGATAAAAAGCAGCAATCTATAGATCATAGCACAAAAGTATTGAACTGGTAAGATACGATAATTCATTTACAGCATCCATACTTTAAAGTATTACAAAAACGCAGTTAAACCCTGTTAATCCAGCAGCTTTACCGCTAGTGTATTTGTAAATTGTAAGAAGAAAAATAAGTTATGAATACAGATAAAGAAAGAGTTTTAATAGCCGGAGCAAACGGTACAACGGGTAAAATAATTGTTCAATTTCTTCAGGAGTCACAGTATTTTGAGCCTGTCGCTATGGTGCGAAAAGAAGAACAAATAGAACAATTTAAAATTAAAGGTGTTGAAACCGTACTAGCAGATCTTGAAGAAAATCTAGATGCTGCGGTTAACAAAGAAATTGATAAAGTAGTATTTGCTGCGGGTTCTGGTGGGCATACGCCAAAAGAAGAAACAACGGCAGTTGATCAAAACGGAGCGATCAATCTTATTGACGCTTCGGTTAAAGCCGGAATCAAGAAGTTTGTAATGTTAAGCGCAATAAATGCAGATGATCCTAGCAGCTCTGAAAGTTTAGAGCATTATCTTAAAGCAAAACAAGTAGCAGATAAACATCTTCAAGAAAGCGGATTGATCCATGCGATCGTACGCCCCGGAACACTAAAAAATGATCCAGGAAGTGGGAAGATCAAAATAGCTGAAAAACTTATTGAAACCGGAGAGATCACTCGCGAAGATGTGGCAAGAGTAATTGTCGCAGCGCTTAATGACGACACCGCAAACAATGAAACCTTCGAGATCTTAGAAGGAAACATATTGATAGGCGAGGCCTTAAGCAAAGTTTCCGCGTAAGCGAAACAACTATCAAAAACTAAAAAAGCAGCCAATGGCTGCTTTTTTTATACGGTTTGTTTTCTCTTTTTTCGCAAGAGTATAATACTGCAAGAAAGTATAACGCCTATGATCGCCAGACCAGCACCTACAAATGGCGGCGAGGTAAAGCCATAGCCAGCGGCAATTGGCAATCCGCCAAGAAATGCACCCAGAGCGTTACCAATATTAAACCCTGCTTGATTAACTCCAGAGGCGAGCATTTCAGAACCTTTTGCTGCTTTTATCATTAGCATCTGTATGGGCGCGGCAAGTGAGAAAGCCACGGCTCCTGTTATAAAAGTCATGATCAGCGATGTCCATTGTGTTGAGGCCAGCTGTGTGACTAGAAGCAAACTTATGGTCATTACTGTAAGTAAAATACCTGATGCCTTTACAGGCGAAAATTTATCTGCTAGTTTCCCGCCTATGAAATTTCCGCAAGTCATACCTATACCGGCAAGCATAAGTATAAATGTAACCGCATTATCGCTGAAGTTGCTCACGTCTGTAAGCAAAGGCGTGATATAACTGTACCATGCAAAGAAGCCACCAGTACCTATTGCCGTAACAAGAAGTACAAGCCACGGCTCAAGATGTGTGAATACTTTAAGTTCTTCAAAAGGACTTTTTGCTTCTCTTTTCTCCAATGCTGGCATCCAGAATGCGATTGCGAGAACGGCACAAATACCAATTGCTACAACCATCATAAAGGTGATCCGCCAAGAAATGTTATGTCCTACATAGGTTCCCAATGGTATCCCGATAATATTAGCGACCGTGAGTCCACCGAACATCACAGCTACAGCGCTTGCTTCTTTTTCTTTTGGCACAAGCCTACTAGCAACAACAGCTCCCACGCCAAAAAACGCTCCATGTGGTAACCCCGAAAGTAAACGAGAAAGTAGCATGATCTCATAACTCGCGGCAAAAATGGATAAGCTATTAAAAACTGTAAATGCCGCCATCAAGACGAGCAGTAGTTTTTTGGGAGGGTAATTTCCGGCAAACATGATTAGAATAGGAGCACCTATCACCACACCTAAGGCATACGCCGAAATTAAATGCCCAGCAGTTGGAATCGATATACTAAGATCTTGAGCGACATCAGGTAAAATACCCATCATCACAAATTCTGTCATACCAATGCCGAAGCCACCAACAGCAAGCGAGAGCAAACTCTTTTTAAATGTCATACCTTAATTTAAGTAGGCGAAGGTAGAACATTAAAAAACCGTTTGTATGAAGAATATTCTCATTTATCTATATAATTTTAACCTTGATAAAAGGTATAAGAATAGAGAATGATTAATTTAGGATATTTATAGCGCTAAACTCTCTTTCTTTGTAGCGATCATAATACCGGTAGACCATTTTAATTTTGTCAACACCAGATCTTCTCGTGATTCTAAATATTCTTCTAGTTTGATCGCTTTTTCGGTGTGACCTTCTGGCCAATTTTCTTGCGGTAACATATCGTCAATGATATACAGTCCGCCGGGATTAAGCATGTTTAAAACCTCGTCTAGCAATAGGTATTTGCCATGCCATGTATCTGCAAAAATAAAGTCGTAACGCTTATCTAGATTGGCTTTGACCCAAGCTTCGCCGTCTTGTAAAACCAACTCTAATCTATCGTCATGACCTAGGTATTCTTCTGCGATCTTTAGGAGAGCTTCATCATGATCTAGCGAGGTTAAAGTTGAATTTTTATCCATTCCTTGAAGGATCCACGCAGTAGACAGTCCTGTGCCGGTTCCTAATTCTAGCAATTTTCCGCCAGGCTTTGATGCGGCTAAGGTTTCTAGTAGCGAGCACGCAAGCGGTACAGATGGCATGGTGAAGCCATTTTCTTTTGTGGCTTCGTCAATTGCGTGATATGCTTTAGGAAACGGTGTGTTGATTGTTTCGGTCATTGGTAATGTTTTGGTTGATAAATGATTATGAATTAAAACTAGTCATTTTAATTTGTGTTCAAATCATTAAAGAGTGATTAATTTATTTCTTTCGGCTACAGCCAAATTAACCTTCCTCTAGACCTAAATATTTTGCTACCTGTTAATTAAGTGTATATTTAAGGACATCAATCAACCATTTTGAGACTTTTACTTATCGCTTTACTTATTGTGAGTTTTACTTCATGCAAGGATAAAAATTCTGGCTATGAAGAGATCCAGCCGTTACCGGTACATAATAATGGTAAGCAGTATGCGGGCAGTAGGGTCTGTGCAGAATGTCATGAAGATATTTATGAACAGCACATTAAAAATGCCCATTTTAAAACATCTTATTTAGCAAATGCTGATAACGTGCCAGGCGCATCAATTGAGGATAATGTTTTAAAACTTTATGACGCTAGGCTTTTTATTACTGAGGAAGATGATCATTTGATCCAGACAGCATATAGCTTTCCTGAAGGAGAAAAACTGTCTGTAGATACCATGCAGATCACAATAGGTTCTGGAGTTAAAGGACAATCTTTTTTAAGCTGGGATGGCGATAAACTTTATCAGCTACAAACCTCGTACTACGTCCCAGAACATGCGTGGATCAACAGCCCCAATTATTCTAAATTCTATATTAAAGACGAGCGTGCTGTAACAGATCAGTGCTTAAAATGTCATGTAACCTACGCCACAAACGATCGCGAAAACGGGATGAGCAATAGCTATACGGGTAGACAATTATTTCTTGGCGTGCAATGCGAACGTTGCCACAATCCTGCGCAAGAACATGTTACTTTTCATCAAGAAAACCCAGAAGAAAACATAGGCAAATTCATCACTAGATATGCAAATATGGCTAGAGATAGGCGAGTAGATGCCTGTGCGCAGTGCCATTCTGGTTTACGCGTACGCCAACTTCAGGGTAGTCCGTTTGAGTATCAAATAGGCGATGATCTAGCACAGTATTCTAAAAATTATCAGCAAGTTGCCAGCAACGCTGCGCTTGATGTGCATGGTAATCAGGTGGGGTTACTACAAGAAAGCGCCTGTTTTAAAGCTACAGAGACAATGGATTGTATCACTTGCCACGATCCTCACAAAGATCAGCGAGGTGACGTATCTTCCTTTAATGCGGTTTGTATTTCTTGTCACGCTTCCGCCAAAAATACGCTCACACAAGCTCATCAAAATGTAAACGGTGATACTGAAAATTGCATCGCTTGCCACATGCCTTTATTTCCTTCTGAAAGCATGAAAATACAATTAGAAGGATCTCAAAACAGTAATTCTGTAAAAATCAGAACACATAAAATTGCTGTCTATCCACAAGTTGTTAACATCAAGAATTATATAGATCAGCTTTAAGATCTTGTTTAAAATTCTCTTTTCTTTTTTTAATTACAACGTTTGCGAAGCCTTGCTAATACTGACATCCACGCATATGATCAATAATTGATTCTTTTTTAAGCATTATTAAAAATGACTAGTAAATTTTACACTTATGTCATTTTTTAAGTTAATTGATTGAAGTTTTTTTATAAAAATTATTTGAAAGCTTTTTGGTTTAACGTTTTAATTGATAAATTAGACTTTTGTTAACATATTGAAAACTAATTAAAAACGGAAAAAGCATGAAGAGAAACTACCTCTATCCTGATTAAGCAGATGAGATGTATAGATCTTGTGAAAATGGGTTGGGCTTTCGCTGAAAAGCATAAGAAAAACCGCTACAGGATTACAGAAAACTAAATCATCATACCAATCAATAAACTAAATTATGAAACAAAAACTTACAGTATTATCAATGATCCTGGGTTTTATATGCATGTCAAGTGCGGCCTGGGCTCAGACAACCGTAAGTGGTACCGTTACAGATAATGGTGGCGTGCCGCTTGTAGGAGCAAATGTTTTAGAAAAAGGAACTAATAATGGAACTCAAACTGACTTTGACGGGAAGTATACATTAGAAGTAGCAAATGGAGCTACTTTAGTTTTTAGTTACGTTGGCTTTCAAACGTCTGAGATCGCAGTAGGCGGGAAGACTCAAATTAACCTAACAATGGAAGAAGATGCTGCAGCGCTAGATGAAGTTGTAGTAACAGGTTATGGTTCTCAATCTAAAAGAGACCTTACCGGTGCGGTATCTACAGTAGATACAGAAGAATTACTTGCGGTGCCAGCTACAACGTTTGCGCAACAGCTGCAAGGTAGAGCTTCGGGTATCTCTATTGTAAACGACGCAACTCCTGGTGGTGAAGCTACCGTGAGGATTCGTGGTTTTGGTACTATCGGTAATAACAATCCACTTTATATTATTGATGGAGTGCCATCACAATCACAATCTAACTTAAACCCGGGTGATATTGAGTCTTTACAAGTGTTAAAGGATGCATCTGCAGCTTCTATCTACGGATCAAGAGCAGCAAACGGTGTGATTATTATCACTACTAAAAAAGGTAAACTGGGTAAACCAACCATTAGATATCAAACATTTTATGGAATTCAATCAGCTGCAGAGGATGTAGAAGTTTTAAACGCGCGCGAATTAGGACAATACTTATACCTTTCTGATCTTTATGCAGGTAAGACTCCATCACATGGGCAGTATACTTATGGACCTAATGGTGAAGTAACAATTCCTGATTATGTTTTTCCTAGTGGAGCAAATGAAGGTGATGCGGGTACAGACCCATCGCTTTACTCATTAACACCTACAAATATTTATGCGATCACAAGAAGTGCTGATACATATTGGTGGGATGAGGTTACACGCACCGCACCAATGAAGAGTCACCAGATCACAGCTTCAGGAGCTTCAGAGAGTGCTCGTTATGCGATGAACGCACGTTACTTCTCTCAGGATGCGATTACTAAATTCGTGGGATATGATCGTCTTTCACTTCGTGTAAACACAGAGTTTAGAACACTTGAAGATAGACTTACTATCGGTGAAAACTTCACAGTTTCATTTGATAACAGAAAAGGTGTTTTCAACAACAACGATGAGCAAAACGCCGTATCAGGTGCGTATAAACATCACCCATTATTACCGGTTTATGATATCGCAGGAAATTTTGCCGGTAGCCGTGGTGCTAACCTAGGTAATAACTATAATCCATATGCTTTTCTTTCAAGAGGTCAGGATAATAGAAGATATAGACTGCGTGCTTTTGGTAACGCATACGCAGCATTTGATATCCTTGATGATCTTGAGATCAGAACCAGTTTAGGTATTGATTATAGCAACGTAAGAAACCGCGAATTAGGAAGACCACAACCAGAATATGTTGAGGGTAACTTTATAAACGGTTCTACAGCACGTAATAGATATAACTACCAGTGGGTTTGGAGTAATGTATTGACTTGGGATCACACTTTCGGTGAAAAGCATAAGCTTAATGCGTACGTAGGTACAGAAGCGATCGAATCATTTGGTGAAGAATTTGGAGCGACAAGAAATGGATTTACATCTCTTGAAAATGAGATTCTAGGATATTTAAATCTTGGTGATCCTGCAACAGCTACAAACTATGGTTATCCTTTTGATGACTATGCTTTATTCTCAGTATTCGGAAACTTTGATTATTCTTATGACGATAAGTACTTATTTAAAGTAACTATACGTAATGATGAATCTTCAAGATTCTTACAAGCTTCACAGAGTGCATGGTTCCCTGCGTTGAGCTTAGGATGGAGAATGTCTGAAGAAAGCTTTATGGATTCTGTTGATATTATTGACGACCTAAAACTAAGATACGGTTATGGTCAGACAGGTAACCAATCTATTGGAGATTACAACCCATATACAACATACCGTTATAATGTATTTAATGCAGGTTATCCTATCAATGGTTCACCAGATAATGCAACTATAGGTTATGATGCACAATCATTTGGTAATCCAAACGCAAAGTGGGAAACAACAACTTCGCATAACTTCGGTATTGATTTAGCAATGCTAGATAATCGTCTTACGTTTAGTTTTGACGCTTATACGCGAAAAACAACTGATATGCTTTTCGCTACACCAATTACCTTCACGGCTGGTGATGCTTCACCTCCTTCTTTTAACGTAGGTGAAATGACAAACAATGGTTTTGATATTCAGTTGGGATGGGCAGACGATATTGGTGACTTTAGCTATAGCGTAAATGGAAACCTTTCTCGTTATGTGAACGAAGTAAATAAGCTTGATGCAGGTGAGAATACTCGTTTCTTAGGAGCGGCTTCTCGTGTAACTGCACTTACACTTACACAAGCAGGCTTCCCTATTTCTTCATTCTTTGGGTATCAGGTAGAAGGTATTTTCCAGAATCAGGCAGAAGCTGATGCTTGGCCAGCATTTGGATCTTATAATGCTCCTGGTAAGTTTAAGTATACTGATGTTGATGGAGATGGAGAGATTTCAAGTGATGACAGAACGATCATTGGAAGTCCTCACCCAGATTTCACCTATGGCCTTAACATTGACATGTCATACAAAAACTGGAGTTTAAATGTATTCTTTAACGGTCAGCATGGTAATGACATCTACAACTATACTAGATATTTTGCAGATTTCAACACCTTCCAAGGTAACAAATCTACTAGAGCATTGTATGATGCATGGCAACCGGCTAACCCTGAGGCGCCAATGTCTCAATGGACAGCTGCAAATCCAGGAGCTACTAGCCCTATAATGGATGCAAATGATCAACAAAGTAGTCAGCCATCATCTTATTTTATTGAAGACGGTAGCTATTTAAGATTAAAGAATATCCAGCTTACATACAATTTCCCAAGCTCATGGATGGATACTATAGGTCTTAATGGAGGTCAGATCTACGTTCAAGGTCAAAACCTTGTTACATGGACAAAGTATTCTGGACTTAACCCGGAGATCCAGACAGGAGCTGATGCAACTCTAGGTTTTGATGGTGGTTACATGCCAGTATCCAGAATATTCACTTTGGGACTTAATATTGACTTATTTTAAAAAAAGATAATATGAAAAGAACAAAAAGTATAATAGTAATGTTATCGGTACTTCTGGTATTATCAGGATGTAGCGATGAGTTTTTGACAAAAGAACCAGAAGGGCAGTTTAGTACCGCATCTTTGGCAAATCAAGAAGGTGTGGAAGGTATTCTTCTTGGAGCTTATAAGATGTTAAATGGTCTTGGTCTGGACGGTCAGGATGCTTGGAATAGTGGTGCACAAAACTGGGTTTTTGGTGGTGTGGCTTCAGATGACGGTTTGAAGGGTACAGATGCCGGTGACCAGCCAGAGCAATCCTTTATTGAGGCTTACGATTTTCAGCCTTTTAATAACCATATTAGAAATAAATGGCGTGGACTTTTTAAAGGTGTGGCTAGAGCAAATGATGCGATTACTTCAGCTCAAGCCCTAACTGATGATCAGATAAGCGCTGATGATAGAGAGCAGATTATTGCAGAGGCCACTTTTCTAAGAGCATTTTTCCATATGGAAGCACGTAAAATGTGGCGTATGCCTCCGTTCGTTTCGGATGAGAATTTCAATCTTAATGATGTAACCAGTACGCTCGTGCCTAATGATCGTGAGATATGGCCACTTATTGAGGCAGATTTTGAGGCAGCAGCTTCAATGCTTCCAGATACTCAAACAGAAGTAGGTCGTCCTACGAGCTGGGCTGCAAAAGCTTTTTTGGCTAAAGCCAAAATGTATCAAGGATGGGATGATTCTGGTAACGCAAATGCAGCTGTATTGAGCGAAGCTAGAACGATCTTGCTTGATATCGTTCAAAATGGACCTTTTGAATTAGCAGATAAATTTGAGGATAACTTTTTGGTGGCAACCAGAAACAACAAAGAATCGATCTTTGAGATCCAGTATTCTATAAGTAGTTCTAATGGTGATGCTTCTAATCAGGATGTTGGTCTTGCACACCCATATATTGATCCTTGGGGATGCTGCGGATTTTACCAAGCTTCGCAAAACCTTGTGAATGCCTACAAAACTACTGCAGATGGTTTACCAATGCCTGACACATTTGATGATTCTGATGTTACTTGGCAAACTGAGTATACAGGTCCGCTAGATCCTAGAATTGATCACACATTAGGACGTCCAGGAATTCTTTTTAAAGGATTTAAAATTCACGATACAGATTTTATTCGTGACGTATCATACGCAGGTCCTTATTCATCTAAAAAGCACGTTGCCGAAGTTGAGGCATTTGGTGTAGGTGGATGGGGTAACCTTTCGGCAAACAATTACCGCATCATGAGATATGGTATGATCTTACTTTGGTTAGCAGAATGTGAAGTTGAAGTAGGTGATCCAGATCTTGCAAGAGGTTATGTTAACGAGATCAGAACTAGAGCGGCTAATCCTGATGGTTTTGTTCCTGATGCTACGCAAGGTGCAGAAAGAAATGATTTTACTGTAAATCCTAATACTCCTGCAGCTAATTATGTTATCGATACGTATGATACACCTTGGACAGACCCTGCAGAGGCACGTAAAGCGGTACGTTTTGAAACTCGTTTAGAGTTTGCAATGGAAGGTCACAGATTCTTTGATCTTCAAAGATGGGGTGTTTCTGCACAGGTACTTAATGCTTACTTACAAAGTGAGGCTGAGCATAGAACATATCTTGCAGGTAAAACATTTACAGCAAATAAAAATGAATTCTATCCTATTCCTACAGAGGCGATTGATAGATCTTTCTTAGATGGATCACCAACGCTAACGCAGGATCCGGCATACTAAAATACGTTTAAGTCAAGTTTGCTTATCTAAGGCCATGAGCAGTTTTATACTGCTTGTGGCCTTTACTTTTTTGTGCCGAAAAAAAATTAATATCATCCACGATAATGTTGTGGTTAAATGGTATAGTTTAAATACATTTAAAGAAATTTTAAGAAAATGAGCATGCGTTTCATCAAGTATCCATTTGCCCTTTTTATAACTATATTTCTTGTCTCTTGTGGAGAAGAAGAAAAGCCAGAAACACTTTTTAAACTGCACCCTGCAAGCGATACAGGCATCGAGTTTGAAAATAGGATCATTGAGACTGATACCTTCAATATTCTTACAGACGAATATATCTTTAACGGTGGTGGTGTAGCTGTGGCAGATTTTAATAATGACGGACTCTCAGATCTGTTTTTTACAGGTAATGAAGTTGCAAACAGGCTTTACCTTAATAAAGGAAATTTTAAATTCAATGATATTTCTGCCGTTGCAGGTATTGAGGCTTCCGCCAAATGGAGCACAGGCGTAACCATTGTTGATATCAATAATGATGCACTGCCCGATGTTTATATCTGTGCAGCAAGCACAGGTGGATATGAGCGCTCTAATATGCTTTTTGTGAATCAAGGGAATAACGCTGATGGTATCCCAATATTTAAGGAAATGGCTACTCAATACGGCATTAATGACAACAGCAATAGTATGCACGCCACGTTCTTTGATTATGACCTAGATGGAGATCTAGATCTTTATGTGCTTAATGATGAATTAGGAGAAGGTTTACCCACGAATTATAGACCTAAGGTTACTGATGGTTCAGCGATGAGTAACGATCGCTTTTTTAAGAATAATGGCGACGGTACCTTTACTGATGCTACTCAAGAAGCAGGGATTTTATTAGAAGGTTTTGGTCTAGGCATAGGCGTGGGAGATATCAATATGGATGGCTGGCCTGATCTATATGTAAGCAACGATTATGTAACAAACGATTTGCTGTACATCAATCAAAAAGACGGCACATTTAAAAATGATATAAAAGGAAGAATTCGTCACCAGAGTAAATTCTCAATGGGTAATGATATTTCAGATTTTAATAACGATGGCTTTCTTGATATAGTGACGCTTGATATGCTAGGAGAATCTAGCTTTCGCCAAAAAACTACTATCTCTGATAACCCATATATCTTTAATTCCTTAAATGAGCGTTTTGATTATGAGTATCAATACATCCGAAACATGCTACAAATGGGTAACGGCCCAGATGTGCCATATAGTGAGATCGGGATGCTTACTGGCGTTGATAAAACAGACTGGAGTTGGTCGCCATTGTTCATGGATGTAGATAATGATGGTCAGCGTGATCTACTTATCACAAACGGATTTCCTCGTGACATAACCGATAGAGATTTTGGAGATTTCAGACTAGAAGTAAGCAGATTTACACCGCCAGGACAAATTCTAGATTCTATTCCTGTTGTAAAGATTCCTAATTACGCATATCGCAATACGGGTTACATGGATTTTGAAGATGTGGGAGAAGATTGGGGATTGAGCATTCCGTCGTTTAGTAATGGCGCCGTGTATGCAGATCTTGACAATGATGGCGATCTTGATTATGTGGTGAATAACATCAACGATAAAGCCTTTGTTTTTGAGAACACATTAAACACAAAGTCTGATAATCACTATCTGCGTGTGGCTTTAAAAGGACCACAAAATAACGCATTTGGCGTGGGAGCTAAAGTTGTTCTTACGTATCAGGACGGGCGTACAGAATATCACGAGCAATACCTTTCTCGTGGCTATATGTCGTCAGTAGATCCTGTGGTGCATTTTGGTACAGGAAGTGAAAGTGATATCGCTTCGGTTGAGGTTTTATGGCCTGATGGTAAATATGTAAAGAAAGAAGGAATACCAGCAGATCAAACGATCACAATTGCTCACAATGAAGCTCGTGATGCTGTGGTAACCGAATTAAAATTCCCGCTTGTTGTACCTAAGCAAAAACAAAACTTCTCAAGTGTTTCAGATAGCTTAAAGCTAAAATGGGTGCACCAGGAGCGCGATATAATCGACTTTAATATGCAACGAACCATTCAGCATAAGTTCTCTCAAAACGGACCATGTGTTGCTGTGGGTGATCTTGATGGTAACGGACTTGAAGATTTTGTGATAGGAAGTGCTTCGAGATATTCGCCTGTGATATTTTTTCAGGAAAGTGATGGTACTTTTCGCGAAAGCGAACTCTACACGAAAACAGAAGATATGACGCATGAGGAAGAGTCTATTGCGCTTTTTGACCTAGATAATGACGGTGATCTTGATATGTATCTGGTTTCTGGAAGTAATGAGTTTATGGATATGACCACAGAGCAGATGGATGTGTTATTGATCAATAATGGTAAAGGTAAATTCACTGCTGCGCCAGAGCGTATGCCAGAGGTTAATGCAAGTGGATCTGTTGTGGTTGCGCAGGATTTTGATAGTGATGGCTTCACAGATCTTTTTGTGGGTGGTCGTACGCCTATGGGTGCTTTTCCTACTATTGAAAAAAGTTTCTTGCTTAAAAATAACAACGGAAAACTTGAAGATGTAACTGATTCTTATGCTGCCGCACTACGCAATGTAGGTATGGTCACTGATGCCACCTGGGCTGATGTGAATGGCGATAATAAAGCAGATCTTATTGTTGTAGGCGAACTTATGCCGGTTACCATTTTTGTAAATGGTGGTACTAGTTTTACTAAAATGCAAGGCACAGGTCTGGATGAATATCTGGGCTGGTGGGAGAGTGTTACCGCATCAGACTTTGATGGAGATGGCGATCTTGATCTTCTTGCGGGTAATTTAGGCGCTAACAATATGTATCAGCCTAGCAAAGAAAGACCTGTAACGGTGCTTGCTAAAGACTTTGACAATAACGGAACGATAGATCCTATTTACTTTGCTCATCTCAAGAATAAGGATGGTAAATATGAGTCGGTGCCGGTGCATTTCTGGTCTACGATGAATCAGCAAAGTCCTATTTTTAGACAGAAGTTTAATCTGTATAAAGAATATGGTAATGTGACGCAGCAAGATCTTTTTACTGAGGAGCAACTTCAAGGGGTAACTACACTTCAAGGTAATTATGACCGCAGCAGCTATATTGAGAATCTGGGTGACGGCACATTTAAAATGGTCGCTCTACCGCCAGAAGCGCAAATGGCTCCTATGAACGACATCGCCATAACCGACTACAATCAAGATGGAAATCTGGATGTGCTTATGGTAGGTAACGATTATGGTAATGAGACCTTTGTAGGGCGCTTAGATGCTAGCAACGGTGTGGTTTTACAAGGTGATGGAAATGGCAATTTCATTTCTATACCTACTTACAAGAGCGGTTTTAAAGCCTCTGGCGATGCGAAGGCTATAGTCAAAGTAAAAAATAAAAATGGCGAAGAAATCTTCATAGTTACACAAAACGGAGATAGTCTCTTGAGCTATTTACCTAGACCGGTGAAACCTAAGGAACTCGAGCAATAAAATAACGATCTAACACAATTGCTAACCCCTGATAGTCTGACTGTCAGGGGTTATTTTTTGGCTTAAAGCCAAAACCTCTAAAATTGAATTAATTTCTTATACCTTAAGGTTGTGATTTAACCCGTGTAAACACCTGTTTTTGTGATATTTATTAAAGTGAGTTGTCGTTGGGATAGATAATTTGATACCTTGTTGTAGTTATGATTTTTTTAGGGTAAGTATTTGCTTTTTAAATTGTTATAGCAACAAACTAATCAAAAAACCAAAATGTATGACAACCAAAGAAAATGCACCCATCCCGCCGGGATGGATAGGAGGCTTTGCGCAATCTAACGAAGCCTTTGAGTACCCAGATCCTAACCTTACTTCATTACCCATGCTAGATAATCTAGCAAATATAGATCTGCTTAGAAGACAACAGGCAGTTGAGTGGCCAGAGTTTAGTTGGCTTACACAACTAGGGGATGAATCTTCACGTTGCTACCAGATGTTTGCGCCTTATATCTCAAGATTGGGATATACAGATACAGGAAGAGTATATTCTATAATCTGCCCGCAACAAGGTGTATGGCTGGGTGATGCTGTTTGTCTTAATGTAGAGGTGACAGTTACTGGTCAACGAGGCTGGGCTGATGAAGATAACCGAACGCTTGCGGCAGATATTACCGTTGAACCTAAGATATGGTTCTCTATAGATGAAGCACAGAGCGATAAACTTGCATTCTTGTTACACATTCTAGAATATCTAGATATGCCTTTTCCGTTAAGTAAACAAACAGCGATCCGTTTAAACACCTATGCTCCTGGTAATCCTGATCAGCCTATATTTCCATTGCTTAAAGGTGTGAGCCCTAAATTCGATAATCCGGATTTTGCTTTACACAAAGATGTTGCGTGGACGGTAGGAAATCTGGAAGTAGAGATAGGGAATCCCAAAAAGATAAACCATACTGTTGTAGACGATTTTAACGAGATGGTTATGGAAGTTTTCAATCTGGGCTCTGGTAATATGCTGCATGCAGGTAATATTCTGGCGTGGAATGTTTGGTTCCGTTCTCCAGAGCTTGTGGATCAGGAAGAGTGGCGCACCCATGCTGAAAGATGGCGCAAAAGTATTGATGAACATCACGGTTCACCAGATGGCGAGGGTACTAGTCCGCGTTACTTTGATGGCACTCCCTTTAGCGCAGAAGAGAACGCAGCAGAGGAGATGGTAAAAGCGCTTATAAAGTATATTGAGGGACTTATCAATAAGCATGCGCCATATACTCTTGTGGCAGATTAAAAGTGTTGTTTTTTGGCTTTAAGCCAAAAAATAAAAGCCCATCTTATGCAGAGGGGCTTTTTTATATTGATGAGTAGTGATTTACTAATAGTCTTTTGCAGCTACATTAAAATGACTTGAGAAATAGTCAGCAAACCACTTAAGATCATTGATCACGTAACTTTCGTGTTCGTCATCAAATCCCAGAAGTTGATGTGCGCGTTCTTGTGAATCTATAAGATACATATTGCCTTCATACACCTCATTTGTGATCTGTTCTACTTGATAGTGAAAGCCATAAATATCTTGAGCTGTAAATGTATGTTCACCAAAAGCATCTCGCAATATGATGCAATTATCGCTTATTACTTTTTCATTGTTATTAGATGTTTTTTTGCTTTTTAATCGGTTGAGATTAAAGACGCCCATACTCGCAAGTCCTATTATAGCGACACCCACTTTTGCCCCAAAGGAGCTAATGAGCAAACCCTGAGAAAGTGTATAGATCAAGAATAGCACTCCAACCGCTAAAGGAAAAACTCCAAGCACCCAGAATGTAAAATAGTCTTTCTTAGCACTCCCAATGGTTACAGTATTGTTCTCAACCGTATGATTGATCTTATGTCTTTTAAGCTTGCTTTGAAGAATGCTCAGATTTTGCATGAAGTGTCTTGGATTTTTATAGTTGGGCTTATCGTATAAATGGTATTGCTACAGGAAAATAGTTCTTAACTTCTTTGCGTATAAGAATGCCTACGATCGTGGTGTAAATGACATTGACGCCTATAAATCCGAAGTACCAGAATACGATCACAGTCCATGGGGTTATGGTAACTCTGGCACCTATATAGCTTGATAATCCTGTGATAACGAAGATAACAGGAAGAACAAAGACAAGCGTCCACGTTAATTGAAAATTAAGCAGCTTCTTAGCAAAGAAGTCCAGATTCTTCACGCTATTCTTTTTAAACATCCAGAGAATAAGAGGAAGCAAAATATGCCCTAAGGGAATAAAACACATGGTAAGTACTGAAAAATGCATGCCTTTAATATATGTTGTGTTTTCCATGGCGCCATAATTCATTAATTCTTCTAATGGAATTTCAAGGGCTGTTGCGATGCGATTTAAGGTGTCGCCATGTGGTGTGGTCTTTCCTTTTTCTATGCGCTGCAATGTTCTAAGATTGATGCCTGCCATGTCTGCAAGTTTCTCTTGCGTTAGTCCTTTTGCTTTGCGCGCAATGCTAATTTTTTCTCCTAGTTGGCTCATTGATTTTTTAATTAAAGATTGAGGGTCAAAAGTAGTTAGATACCCCTCATATCCTTATGGTTTCTATGCGGCATTTCTACGGCATTTGTGCCTTTTTCTAGTAAAATTAAGGGTTTGCAGAGGTAAGGTAACTTGATTCTATTCATCCCATTTTTTGATCAATGCATTAACACCTTCTTGAATTCCCGTATAGAAATCCCCGTTTTTAAACTGTGGTATCATGATAGAATCGATCACTTCTTTGCAATAGGGATCGCTTATTTTTTGCTCAGTGCCATATCCCGTACAGATTGCAATTTTCCTTTCGGGGTTGCATAGGACTATGAGTAAACCATTGTCTTTTTCGGCATTGCCTACGCCCCAATAGTTAGCAAGATCAGAACCAAATTCTTGAATATTTGTATACGTCGCGATATCATTTACAGTAACGATAACGATCTGCCGGGTAGTCTCATCAGCATAGGTTACAAGCTGACTACTCAACGCTTGCATCTGCGTTGCGGTAAGCACATCATAATAGTCATTAACAACGGTACCGTTCTGCTTAGTATCGCGATATGCTTTTACTGTAGAAAAATCAAAGGCTGATGATTGACCTTTTTCCTGAGCTTCCATTTTACAAGAAAGCATACTAATGCACAATACAAGAAAGAGCAGGTTTAGTCTTTTTAGCATGCTTTAAATATACCTGAATTTTTTTAATGCGATCTGAGAGGGTAGTAGTGTTGTTTTTTGACTTTAAGCCAAAAGAATAATGTGCTTCGCCTATTAATTCACTCTGTTTGCGAGCCTAAATGATATGTAAAGCTTTTGCTAATCTGCAGGCTTCCATAGAGTTTGTTACTCTTAGTTTCTTCAAAATATTTTGACGATGTCTATTCACAGTATTTAGACTTATGTTGAACTGTGTAGCGATCTCTTTGCTCATCTTACCATGATCTATCAATAGAAGCACTTCTTTTTCTCTGGAAGAGATAGGCATATCGTGCTTAAAATCATTGCAGTAGTGGGTTGTTCCGGTAGTAGAATTTATGATAACACCGGTGTCATGTATAAGGGTGTTCAAACTTTTTCCTGCCAGATTATAGATACAGAGGGCTAGTCTCACAGTATCTCCCTCTATTGCATAAAACATGCGGTGTAACACCTTATGATCACCAGACCCTGATTTTGTTCTTAGGTTAATGGCGGTATAATAATTTGTCCATTCTGTGATGGGTTTGTCTTTCAAGAAGTAAAAGAAATGATACTCTAAAACCTGTTTTTTTATCAGATCGTCTGGATGAAAATTATCAAGTATTTCATCTTCCCATATTGATGAGATCTCTTGAGCTGCTAAGCTGGGTTTCTTAATAATACTCGTACTTATAGCACCATAATAGATCGAGCTTTTTTTGTTCTTAAGGTCAGAGAGAACCGCAATTGCATTTTCAACCTCTGCATACACCTTTGCTATTGCTTGATATTTAAGAAGTAGGGCAGAGGTGTTGTCTTGTGCAAAAGTTTGGGTAAGTAAAGCCTTATCTAGTTTAGCTTTTATATTCACAATATGGTTATTTATGACTATTGAATTCTGTTTTAAGGCAATCTACTTTTGTAAAGTTATGCTTTTAAAGTCTATTCATTAAAAGCATACATCGCCTGCATCGCTAGAAAATTAAAGTGGTTAAAAGCAGGTAATATCAAAGTATGAAAAACCTTAAAAACAGTTTTATGAGAAAATTATCCCGTATTGCAGGGTTAGCTTTAATGACCTTTTTATTTCACAATGTAAATGCACAACGGTTAGAAAAAATGACATGGTTTAATGAACCACAAGAATGGGAAATAAAGAATGACAAGCTTGTGATGTCAGTTACTCCACAAAGTGATTACTGGCGTATCTCTCATTATGGCTTTACTGTAGATGACGCACCTTTTTACTATGCTACCTATGGCGGAGAATTTGAGGTTAAAGCAAAAATAACAGGAGCATATAAAGCGCGCTTTGATCAAATGGGACTCATGCTGCGTATAGATCATGAGAATTATATAAAGTTTGGGATAGAGTATGTAGATGGTAAATATAATCTTAGCGCGGTGGTAACGCATACTACGAGCGACTGGAGTGTGATAGAGCTAAAAGATAAACCTGACTTTGTCTGGATCAAAGCCATAAGAAGGTTAGATGCTGTTGAGATCTTCTACTCTTTTGATGATAAGAACTATACAATGATGAGAAATGCGTACTTACAGGATAATATTCCTGTAAAAGTGGGGCTTATGGCCGCCAGCCCAGATGGCGATGGCTTTCAAGCTACATTTGAGCATTTTCAGGTTAAGCACCTGCCAGATCAACGCAGATTAGAGTGGCTAGAAGATCATAAATAATAACTGAATACTCTGTACTAAGGTGAAAGATTGCACGTAATCTTTCACCTTTTTTGGCTTTAAGCCAAAACACTACCTCTTCCTCACATAATCATATCTATAGCCATCAGCAACATTGTAATCTGATAATTGCAATGCGTCACCATCAAGCAATGTAATAGCCTTTGAGATCTGCCCGTCTTCTATGTGCATCACGCTAAAGGTTGCACCATCCTCTTTTTTAATCTCTAGCGTATACGACAGGTCATAATCTAGTTCGCCATTAATATACCTAGCCACATGTTTATTAGAGATCACAAGAGTGATGATTTCCCCAGTACTCTGCGGTGTGTGCGTATCACCAGCAAGTCCGCCGGTTGCTTTTACCCATGTCCACTCGCCAGTAAGATTAGCAGTAACTGGGCTGTCATCATCCTTAGTACAACTTAAGGTTACAAGGCTTATAAGCAACAGAACTACAATTTTTCTCATGGTTGGTTTTTTCTAATAGACGAGGCATAGTTCTAAAGGTTGCGTGTAGCGCTTATTTTTTTGTTTTCTCAGGATCCCATTTTAAAGATCTAGGTTACATAATATCTCGCACCCTTTCGCCGTCAAGAAAAACCTCAAACTCATCAAAATAAGCAACACCCGTGCCCGTCATCTTACAGCCAAAAACTGCCATTTGCACCACAGCATCCTCTGGTATAGGCAATTCTATAGTCACCGTTTGCCAGTCTGTTGTGCCTTTTGCGCTCTTAGCATCACTATTAACATCAGCAAGAATAGAGACACTGCCATTAAGTTGCATCCATAAACTGGCAACACCATCTGCAAGGTCTTTAGTCTTAATATTAGCCTTTACCGTGATTTTCTTTTTGCCTTTTAAAACTAATGCAGATATCACAGTATTGCATAAACCTGCACCACGATCTGCCGCTGCGTTAGGTCTGGGCGTGATCATAAGCGAGGATAATTTAGTAAAAGGATCTTTGTATGTTTTGATCACATATTGATCTTTTGTGTTTTGAGGAAGCCAACTCACAGGCCGTGCAAAAACGTCTAAATATTCAAAGCTGTAATTTAAGAGCACATTATCTGGCACTTCAAATTCGGTTTGCGCAAAAGCCGTATACTGACTCATAAAAAGTAAAAGAATAAGGGTAATTCGCGTATACCATTTTGAGATAAGGGTAAATGGGTTAGGTTTTGTCATGTTTCTTGATTGATCAGGTTAAAACTTTGATTCTAATATACTTATTAATTAGCTCTTAACGTTTTTTATTTTCGCTTCCGCGAAAAGTAGTCTCACTCATGCGTGTAAACCACCCCGCTCCGCCTATGGCGGACCACCCCTCCTTGAATAAGGAGGGGAGCTGTAAGCACTACATATTTTAGATTTACTATATAAGCTCCTTCCCTTGCTAAGGGAAAGCTTGTGCGCCCATGGCGTAGTGGCAGCGCATAGCGCTGGCGGAAGGGTTCCCCGCACTGTCGCTGATGTAATCTGGAAGCAAGAAAAGCTTCCCGCACTGTCGCTGATGGAATCTGGAGGCATATTTTATTAAAATTAGAAATAAAACTCCTTCCCTTATTAAGGGAAGGTGGCAGCGCATAGCGCTGACGGAAGGGTTCTCTCGCACTGTCGCTGACGGAATCTGGAGGCCAGAAAAGCTTCTCGCGCTGTCGCTGATGAAATCTGGAAGCCAGAAAAGCTTCCCGCGCTGTCGCTGACGGAATCTGGGAGTCAGAAAAGCTTCTCGCGCTGTCGCTGATGGAATCTGGAAGCTAGAAAAGCTTCTCGCACTGCCGCTGATGGAATCTGGAAGCTAGAAAAGCTTCTCGCGCTGTTGCTGATGGAATCTGGAAGCTAGAAAAGCTTCCCGCGCTGTCGCTGATAGAATATCACAGAAAATAATTAGGAGAAGTGTGTAAACACAGCTATACCTCAGCAATACTGTATAATAATGCATGTAATTGTCTGAAAGATTGAAGATGCTCTGTTTCTATGATTCTTTGCTCTAATTGCAAGAAATATGACTTATCCATAACTACGTTAGGCTTCGATTTTTTATAGGTGAGATTATGTTCTTTTAAAATCTCCCTAAAGTAGCTGTAATGAAAATGAGCCTTATTCCGATATAAATCTATTTTATCCATTAATTCTGGATCTTCATTCGTTACATCATAAAACTCCAAGAATTCTCTTAATTTTAATCCTTCGGGAACCTTTTTTACAATTTTTCGATTTCCTAAAAACCATGTTTCAATACATACATTTTGAATTACAAAATGTATCTCGCAATTGTCATTAAGTTTTTCCCCCGATTCTTTTATATAATTTTGAATTTCTTCCAATCTTGCATCAACCCCTATTTCTTCTCCATCTAAACAGATTATTAATTTATCATAAATAGGGTTTTCGTTTATGTTTTTAATAGCATTGACCGTATGATTATATATAGAGGGTATGCCACCACCTGTAAAAATATAATAAGAATTTTCAGTGGCGTCTTTTTCAAAATCCACCTGAGTATAGTTAGGAAGTATAATCTCAATCCATTTGGGATACAATAAGACTTCGATTTTTTCACCTTCCAAAATAAAATACAAATTCATTTATGAGATACCTTGTTTGTAAAATGGGTGATTTATTAAACTCATGAATCTATCATGATGAGATTTTCCCATATCAAATTCTTTGGCATCAAAAGTCTTAATTGTACCACCTTTTCTAGTTACAATTTTCCAATAATCAAATGGAATTTTATTTATAATGTAAGGATGATGACTTGTAGCTATAAATTGAATGTTATTGTCGTCATATATTAAGTCTTCTGTCAAAACATCTATACAGTTTAGACCAAGACTATTTTCAAATTCATCTATTAAAATAAGAGTTCCTTCATTCCATAGGTACATTTCGGCAATATGCAGAAGCGTTCTTAGCATTCCAGATGACATCCTATTATGAGGTATCCATTTCTGAACACCAATTTCTTTAATCTGAATTATAGTAGCTTCAAAAATAAAATTAGATAATTCATTATCCTTTATTGGTTCTACTTTGATATCTTCAACTTGCGGGAAAACATCTATAAATCGGGATTTAATTTCTTGGAATACGGGTTCGTCAAAGTCATAGACTAATCCAAGCTTATCAAATGTTTCTAAATCACTTTCTTTTATTTCTTGAAAAGTAGTGTACTTTTTCTTTAGCTTTTCAATACTAAATCTACTATATCTAACCCCTTCTTTTTGAGTGTGATCTCGGTAAATAATTAGCTTAAAACTATCGTGGAGATCAGCAATTAAATCTTCTTCTTTTAAAATATTTATAGCGCTTTCTGTTGAAATCAATTTCGGCATATCCTTATTATTGAAGATAAATTTTTCTTGATTTCTATCTACAATTTTTTTCTTATTTAAGAATAATTCTTCGAATATAAGCTTTGGCTTTATTGCATCTCTGTCAGTTGCGTCAAATAAGTCTGTTAACTCATCAGTCGATTTAAGGTTTTCAAATTCACCTTTCCATTGATAAATATTACCTTTTAAAGTTTCGAATTCAACTTCCCATTTTACACCATTTTCATTACTGCCAGTTGCAATCATTTTTAACGCGTGAATAGAACGTAATATTTGTGTTTTTCCAACACCCGAAACACCAACAAGAAGAGTAAGGTCAAAGAAGTTTATTTTTTCAAAACCCCATTCTTGGTGGGTATTAGTATATTTTATAGATTTTAGTTTCATTCTGAGCGATTCTTACTTAAAACAAATTTAATGTTTTAATTTCTTTCGAGCTTTACTTAAAATACCCAAAGGGATTTCTCGATTTTATTGAACGTAAAATATAGATATTATTTGTGGTGAGAGTTTTTAGAGAAATATGATAATATATATGCTATGAGCGTTCTTTTCGCGAAAGCGAGAAAAAGGGTATTGATCTATTGGTGTTCTACTGGGCGGTTTGTGATTTGATACCATACCGCACATAAAGGAGCACGATTATGGGAACGATCACTAAGCCGGTGATAAAATTAAAGAAGGAGGGCCAGCCGGTTAATGCTTCGCCAGTGGTGGGGCTAAGGATACTTTCGCCTAAAGGACCTTTTGAGAAGAGGGTGTTGTAGATCACATTCCACCCTAGATGAAGACCTAGCGGTAAGAAGATGGATCTGGTTTTTGCAAATGCCCAAGCCCATGCAAAGCCCATAAGCCCCGTGCCTAAAAACACAACGATCATCCCCAGCGACACACTGAACATGCCATATGAGAACCAGTGATAAACCCCAAAAGCAATAGCAGATATCGCAATGGCGGCTTTGCTGCCTAGTCTGTGTATGAGGATATAAAGCAATGCACCACGAAAGAGAAGCTCTTCAGTAAGTACAGATTTAAGATCCCACCAGATAGACTGTAAAACAGCTTGCGGTGTGATGGCTTCGTTAACCCTCCACGAGGCTTCTCTTAAAAATGCTTCTAAGATTTGGGTGAGTACACAAAGCACGGCGGTGATCAAAAATCCGATGCCAAACTGTTTGAGCCGTTTACCCACAGGCAATAATCCCAATGCTGTGATGTGCTTCTTTTCAATAAAGTACAACAGTAGCCAAGAGATCGCAAGGATTACGAGAATGCCTATCATGGGTGGTTAGTTTATTGCTGTACAAGTTAAACTAAATTATAGAAAGACACTGTGTAGTTAAGTGTTGCGGGGATGTGTGTTTGCTTTTCGCGAAAGCGTAACATCTATGTTAAACAGGATAAGGATAAAGGCGATAAGCGTGAGTGCATACCCGGTGATCAATCTGTGGGGTAGTGGGATGAGGTGCCATAAGACCAGCGAGGCGATGAGTAGGAGGAGGATGCCTGGTTTTTTGGTTTTAAAATGATTAAGGCTTAAGATGAGCAACCCTAGATTAAAAACTTTAGAACTTGGCCCGATGGTTACAAAAACCTTCCAGATGGCGGGTACTTGGGTAATGTGATTAGCAAAATCCTGTCGCATTGCATCAGTGGGGAAACTCCAGAATATAAAGTCTAGCACGCACATCCCGATGGTGCAAACAATGCCTATTAATGTGAGTGGGATGCCTATGTAGCTAAAGATCTTTTTTGGGAAAGAGAGTACTTGCGGGATCATAAGCACAACGCCTACTAATAAAAACCAGTGTGCAAAATCTACCGGCCGCTGACTGTAAACATATTCGTTGCCATTTGATAAAATGAGTTGCCCTGTGAGAATGAAACTAATGCCTAGAATAAATAAGATCCTGTATGCCATGCTGCGTTTTTAGGTAAACCCTTGATTGAGTATGCTTTAAAGATGCTTGCTTTTGTAAAGTGTTACAGTTTAGTGGTATAGATGCACAGATTGAGTCGTCCTAAAATAGGTTGACAGTTTTTAATAATTTAAATCAATCCCTTGAAGCTAGCTTCAAGGGATTTTTTGTTGTGTATAAAATTAGGTGTTTTGTAGTTAAGGCTTAGATGTGGTCTTTGATTATTATAAGTTTTAATAGACTGCTGAACTAGCAGGCTAAGTTCTTTGCTTGTATTGCATTTGTTTATCAAGAACTCTCCCTTCAATATCCCGTTAATTCGTTCTGCTAATGCATTTTGATAACAGTCATATCCATCTGTCATTGAAGGTATCGCATTTGATCGCTTCAATTGAGTTTGATACAACGAAGAACAATACTGCAAGCCTCTGTCAGAATGGTGTATTACCTCGCTTGATGTGGTTCTACTCTTATTAGCCATTTTCATTGCTTTAACTACATTTTCTGCACTCATGTCATCACTTAGATGATAGCCCATTATTTTTCTGCTAAAAGCGTCTGTCACCAAGGAAAGATAATGTGTCCTTTCTCTACTCTTGATGTAAGTAATATCGCTTACAAAGTATTGCTCTGGTCTTACGGGTGTAACATCTTTCATTAGGTTAGGGTGTTTTTTTAGCCAATGCCGAGAGTCTGTTGTCCTTGTGTAATTCTTTCTTGGTTTTATAAGCATTGATTCTGACCTGAGATAATCAAATAAGGCGTCCCTGCCTATTTTAACTCTCATCTTTTCAAACTCAACGTTGAGTAAATAATACAGTTTACGAGTACCTAGTCTTGGCATTTGCTGGCGCACCCTTAAAATCAGCGGTTTGATCAAGGCAAGTTCATCAGCTCTTGTCCTTTCTCGCATTTCTGCTTGATAGACAGCCTGTCTGCTTATCCCAAACAATCTGCAACAACGTGACAGGCTTAGTCGGTGTTCTTGCCGGATTCGTTGGATTGATTGGGCAAATACTTTTTTCGAATAGAAGTTCCGTATTGCTGATCTGAGATATCGATCATCGTGTTGAGAATCTTATTCTTAAGCTTCTCATCTGACAGCTCTTTTTCAAGCCTCTTGATCTTTTGAGCAGGTGTTTCTTTCATTGTATTACAGCTAAGTCTTGTCTTTGGTTTACTCCAGTCTAAGGTACCGTGTTTGCGCAACCAAACCAAAACAGTACTCCTTCCTTGAATACCGTACGCTTTTTGGGCTTGCTTATAAGTCATTTCGCCCTTTTCTACCTGAGATACAACCGCTAATTTAAAGCCTAAATTGTAATCACGCTGAGTCCGTTTCTGCTCAGCTCCTTCTGAGTCTTTCATAAATAAGTCGAATTTGTGTCAACTTATTTCAGGACGGGACAGATCATTAAATAAAAAAAGCCACCTCAATAAGGCGGCTTTGTATGCTATAAATGATGTGTTTTTATAAGGCCTCTACATCACGATACTCAAGTTGAATAACTGTGGACTCGGCATCGTTTATCTTTTTAAGCGCATCTGCATATTCTGCATTGTTATGAAGCACGATACCTTGCTGATGTTCCTTAAGAGTAGAGAACAACTTCACCTCAAACCAAACTTTATCTAAGGTTTGCTGATCTTCACTGGTAAACTCGTTTGTGCCGTTTGTAATATCGTTAAGCTTTTTTCTGGCAAGTGTTTTTATGGTTTGTTGAGCGCCTAGATCTGTGGGCATATTTCTGATCGCACCGATTACAAAAAAGAGCTTGCCGTGACCTATTTTATGTAAATACTCATTGCCATATTTCTGCTTATACAATGCAGGGTCGGCGTCATAAACCGTTCTAAGAGAATCGCGTATTTCCCAAGAATCTTGCATTTGATAATAACCATCTACCTTTTTACTTCCGGCCACAAGTACTTCGTCCTCCGTTACAGGATATTGCTCAATAACCGACTGGTACAGGTCTGTACTCACCGCAAATTCATACGCAAAGGTAGATGTAGGGATGTACGACTTGTCAAACAAACGATAGGGATACATCAGATAACCTAAAATAGGATCTACGTTACGCTCCCAACTTGTACCAAAAAATGATGCTTGATTAAGATTATAAAACGAAGTTTTAACCGCATCAAAAGGATTACCTAACAGCGCATGCGTATAGTTATTGATACCAGCACCCAGTTTTTCCATAAAAGGATAGGTTTCATCAAGAATCGTCTCTCCGTTTTTCACAATGGTTACCTGTCGTGTTTCTGTAGCTGCATTGTAGTGCGTTGTGCTTTTATGATCGCCAGTTGCTGCAACAAACTCAGCCATAGAGATCGCTCCATCAGCATAGGTGTATGTGGTTGTGCCTTCTTCTGTTGTAATGATCTTTTCTTTAGGTTGCCCGTTTTCATAACGGGTTTCAAGCCATAGGTCGCCGTTGTCGTTGTAATATTTGGACCATTGCGGTTTGTTGTCTTCGCTGCGGCTTACCTCCATCATGAGATGATAAGCAGGATAAGAATTGTAGATCTTAGCTTCTTTTATAAAACCATTTTCATAATAACTAAAACTCTTAGTGACGTTACCATCGCCTAGATGATAAGATGCGTTTTTGATCCATCCGTTAGCATAAGTGCTTTCTAGATCAAATCCTGCGGTAGTGTCTATAGAAAAATCGGTTTGTGGGATGTCTTCGTCCTTTTCGCATGAAGCGAAAAAAAGTGCCGTACAAAGAATAATGCTGAGGTGTAAATGTTTAAGCATACAATTGGTTTTGTAGTTTTTTGAATCTAAAAAGCAGGTTGAAAATACCGTGCCACAAAATCCAGTCGGCGAAAATAAGAGATATGGCTTGGACAGCAAAGCCGGGGTTAAATAGCAGAAAATAATTAATTGTCTTAAAAGCTATTTTGCAAAAGGTCAACTAGATAGTTATAGCGTGGATGGTGTATGGATGAAGTATGGATAGTGTATGAGGAGTGTATGAATTCGACATAAAAAAACCACCGGCGGGCGGTGGTTTACATTTTACTATTTTTTAGCTCTTTTTAATCTAAATTGATCTCTATAATATTATCACACTCACCGTCATTGCAAACTGTGCTGCCATCTATAGCAATGCTATTTATCATTATACCACTGCAGCATTCACCCTCAATAAAAGTAGAAGAAAGTTGAATATTAAAGACTTTATTATCTATGTTAACCGTAAGCGGATCGTCTTGGGATAGCGCTACAATAACACTATTCTCAATAGTATTTATACTTTGTGTTACGCGCTGGTTATTTTGTGTTATAGAAAACTCGGTATCAGGATCGTTCTCAAGAACGTTGTCCCCATTTTTCAAAAATGCCATAGTTATAGAATCTCCGCCCATGCAGTCTACAAGGCTACAATCAACAGCGTTTTCATCTGCGCTTTCGTCATTATTAGAACAAGAAAGGAATAGCAATATCATAACTGGTAACAAATACTTTTTCATAATTATTGGAATTAAGGTTGCAATTTTTTTGCTATCTCATAAGGGGAGAATTAAGATAACTTTTTGAGTTAAATATAGAATATAATTTTAAATGACACTTACTATTTATTTGACTTTCTATAAGATATCCCTTTTAGATACTCTTTAGTATCAAGCATCTGTATCATTTTACTCATATCTTCACGACCTTCTGATTCATAAGAATACTGTGATTGCCATTGCTGTGTTTGGCTAAACAGTTTTTCTCTTTATAAACTCTTCAGTGATCAGTTTTTCTAGTTCATCACTATTGTTCTTGATCTAATCTCTTTTACCTTTTGGCTGCAGCCAAAAAATAAAAGGGATAAAAGCTTCTAGAATGATTCTCAAAGTATATTTAACTTTTATTCTTGATAACGGTGAAGCGGTGTTATGAAGAATTTTATTTCACACCGAATGGTTTTACAGGAAGATCATTTGCCCATGTATTTCCTTCAAACTTTTCTTTCAAATACTGAACTATGTATTTATTATGCTCTACAGCTTTTTTATACGCCAGCGGATCGATAAGACAATTTTTAAACACGATACCAATGCCATATTTTTCTTGAAAATTATGAGCATTAATAGGTTCTGGATTTAAACTGTGAATTACGAAATTCATTCCGTATTCCTCTGATTTTTTGATCTCGAAGTTCTTGGGTAATAATTCTGATCTTTCTTCTAAATACTTTAAGCGTTTGCTTGAATAATTAAATTCTTTCCCTTTTTCTTGTAATCTTATAGTTATCACATTCTCCTTAGCAGTGATCTTTGCTGGATAATAGGTGTAGCTATCAAAACCCTCTGAATAAAAACTAAATTGATATTTTCCTTTTTCTGGGAGTGTGATTTCAAAATCATTTTCTGAATTGACTTCAATGCTTTTATTTAAATCTGCTACAAAGAATCTTCCAGAAATTAGGTTTTGATCTGTTTTGTTCTCAAAAACGACCTTTGCAATGATTTCATTTGTTTTGGCTTGCATAGATATGCTTGCAACTAAAAATAATAGAAGTATTAGTCTTTTCATATTCTGATCTATTTATTTAAATACGATTACAATATCAGATAGTTA
The DNA here is from genome assembly GCF_055391795.1 of Leeuwenhoekiella obamensis. Classification (NCBI taxonomy): domain Bacteria; kingdom Pseudomonadati; phylum Bacteroidota; class Flavobacteriia; order Flavobacteriales; family Flavobacteriaceae; genus Leeuwenhoekiella; species Leeuwenhoekiella obamensis. Next base: position 590,300 of record NZ_AP029251.1, read on the forward strand.
CAATTTCCGCTTATATTTTTCCGTACAACGGTCTTGACTATGTTTTTGATAAACGAAACGTCCACCAGTCTTGATAATAATCACTATTTCGTAAGACCTAAAGATAGTAAAGCTGCCCAAATAAACTGTGAGAATTACTGCAGCAGTGAACTATAATGGTTTTGCAACAGTATTTTATTCTCTCTCATTCACTTTTTTTCTGATATTCCGAATACTCGGATAAAGAAGTATAGTTTGGAGTAAAATCACAAATAGAATTATGATAATTGTTAAATTCCAAACATCTTCTATTTTGATTTTTTCATAAAATGACAAATAAGCTAAAGCAATTGGAAAAAAAAGGAAAGCACGAAAATTTGGAATCGGTATTATTTTTAGATTTTTCTCCGTTTTAAAGATGAAGTTTGGGGCGTAATAATCCGTATAGTTTCCAGGTAAATATTTTACCAAGTATTTAAATTCCGATTTGTATTTTATGGTTATTGAAGTTCCGTTTTTTAATAAAACTTTCTTTTTCGTTCCCAATTCTGTGCGAGCAAAGTGCTTCAAGAATTTATGTTTATCTATATGAGTCATTAAAATTAGCGCCGGCGGTCTTATAACCCTCAGTTAAGTATTAAAAGTTAATGATTTTCGTTTAAGTACTAGAATAGGGCTTTTCATAGGACACGGTGTTGGCAGTAGTTTTTTATTCCAACATAAATTTTTCCATTACAAGATTCGAGTCTAATTTTTTCTCTGCAATTTTCAGTCCGCATTTGTTGTAAAAAATAGCTTTGCCGTAATCAGGGTTATTGGTTAATTGGTATTCAATTATTTTATTATTCTCAATTTTTAGTCGGTTAAAAGACTTAATTTCCCAAACGTCTCCATGTCCAATTGATTTGGTAATTCTCTCCAGCACAATATTTGAGTCCGCGTCCAAGATTCTGTCAATAGTTTTTACCTTTTTAAGTCGAGTTTTAAAGAATAGTATTCGTTTAGGTTTTTCTTGAATTTCTGTTTTCAGATAGACTTTAGATTCCAAGCTGTCATAGTTAGAATCCAATTCATCATTATTTTGTGCGAATCCGTAAAATCCACAAATAAGAAGGGTTAATATATTTAGTTTGAGGTTCATTTAAATCAATACCAACGGTCTTGTATAAAAATAAGTTGCGGATTGTTTGAAAACTAAGATGGCTAAAATTACCAACCCCTTATGATTGTGCGGATGTGTCCTAACGACACAAAGCCGTAATTGTTGTTATAGTTTGTTAGCCACTTGCTTTATTCCGATTTACAAGTGAATTTTATGTTTAAATCTTTTATAAATTCAAAATCGTCAATCCACTTAACATTCATATTATCGCAAACGTGAGGGATTTTAATTTTGGTTTGTTTCTTAAAATAGTCTTTCGTTTCCTTTGTTACGACAATTGCATTTTCTTTAATAGCGTGGGCAATTACCCAAGGGTCAGCTTTTGAGTGAATTCCGTTACTTGAAACTAAATATTTATGACTTTGATTAGATGCATATATTTCTTTCAGACAGTGGGTTACTTCTCCGTCAATTTTTCTAATCGGAATATTACTGTTTTTTAACCATTCAAATAAATTGTCCTCACCTTTCTCTATTTCTTCATAAACCAATTCGGGAATAAAAATCACGCCTTTTTTACCCAAATCGTTTAAAACCTCCCAATAAGAAGGACAAATTTCTGGGGAATAATATTTTTGCCAAGCTTGAATAAGAATATTGGCATCAATACAGTAAACTACTTTTTCATTTTCGAACATCAGGCTAGCAGTTTTTCAAATTTTTGGAATTTATTAATCTGCGTGTCAAGGAGATTACTTGCAATTGATGGTGACAACGAACCGTTATTAAAAGAATCCATTACAATTCTTGTGAATAGTTTGCTGTTTTTATTTAAGCGTAGAAGGTAAGCATCTGGACCACCTTTTCTTTCTCTTTGTTTTTCCTTTTTTATCTTTTCTCTTTCCAAAAATTTCTCAAATTCATCTTGAGCGTCTTGTTTTAGAATTTTATATTTTGAATGGGAAATTAAATTTAAGTTTAAAGCGCGAACTAATAGCGCAAAAGAACTTATGCCTAGTTCTTTTGCTTGTTTGAAAATTAAATCGTTTGAACCGAATGTATCTGCTCCCAATTGGCTAATTAATTCCGTCGGCATTAGTGCATTGGCTGCAACTTGGTTACAAAACAATTCTACTGGATGAAATTTTGACTTAGGTTTATCCGTAAAATCAATATCAATTTCATTAGAGATACCCGATTTAGCTATCCAAATATGTGCTAATTCGTGGACTAATGTAAAGAGTTGTGGTGCATTCCAATTTTTTGAATTAATAAATACAAAAGGTGCGTATTTGTCAGCAATCGCAAAACCTTGAATTAAGTCTCTATCTAGTACTAAATGAGAATGCAAATAGCTGGCACGAGATATAAATATTCCTGCAATTTCTGTTTTATCAATCCATTCGTTTATTGGTGTTTTTCGATAATTACTTGGACTAATTTTTAAGGTGTCTAATATATCTCTAGCAACAATTTCTGGATTATCATTGATAGAATATTTGCCAACGAAAGGAAGTTTGTCTTCGCCAATTTCTTCGTATAATTCACTTATCCAATTCTGTTTTTCTTGAACATCACGAATTATAAATAATGATGCTGTATCTAATTTCTGCGCTTCATCTCTTCGATAATCTTGTAATGGTTGAAAATCTTTTGGTATTTCTGGTAAAAAGAAAAGTGAAAATGGTCTTCTAAAACTTTTTGCCAAGATTTGAGCTTGTCGAATTGTTGGAAAATCATTTCCAAACTCCCAAGTCAGATATCTATCAGGCGATACAGAAACCTTTTTGGCAGCATTTTCCACAGAGATATTAGCAGATTCTCTTGCCCACTTTAAAATCTCGGATGTTATAAATGCTTTATCAGCCATTAGTTTTTCTACAAAGGTAAAATTTTAATTTAGAACGTTATTTTTTCAGCTTGTGGCTAACTTGTAATATCCCAACTAAAATAATTATTTATCCCTTCTAATTCTCAGATATCTTCAGTTTTTAATTGGAGTTTGTGTGCTTAAAGGTATTGATTTACTGTATGCTAACCTGTTTTTTCTCAGTTTTCTTCTCCCTAATCCCTCCTCATAATCTCCTGTTTTCTTCGGTTGTTTTACGAGAATGCTCCAAGTTTCCTTCGAGTATCCTTCGGTAAACCCCAGTAAATACGGGCAATTCTCGAAGGATTCTAGAAGAAATGTCGAAGTAAACCCTAACAAGGTATTTCCAAAACGCTAGTAAACATCGAGTTAAGTTCTTTTAAATGTAAATTTAAGTTGTTGGCACTCAGTAGGTTGTTTTAGAGTGGGTTTTAAACGTCTGAAAAGGTTTTTGGTGACAACCATAAAAATGTAAGTGGCTGTTTGTTAGCACAACCTTGAGGTGTATGAGTTGGGTGTTGGATGTTAGAAATTAGATGTTAGAAATTAGATGTTAGTATTGAGTACTGAGTATTGAGTACTGAGTATTGAGTACAAAGAGGTGTTATCTTGACTCCGCTCGATAACCGGGAAAATAGAAAGTAGAAAAACGAAATTAGAAATTTGATTAGTACAGAGTACAAAGTACAAAGTACAAAGAGACCTAAGTCTTAAGTTAATCTTTCTTTTTGATTCTTAGTTTACCGGCCTTTTTTTATTCCGTAGTAATTGTAGGAGACTTTTAGCGTTGGGCAGAGGAGCGATGGACTAGTGAAACGGTTTCTATCGTGAATGATAAAAAGTTTCCGTCACAATTCAAGGAATAAAAAACAAGCCTAGATTTTTTTGTTTCTTTTTTCATCAATGGAAAAAAGAAGAAAGTTTAAAAAGAATAGATTATTTGAATATTTATAACAACATGTTATTTCGGCTCCGCTCAATAACCGGGAAAGTGGAAGGTGGAAAAGTTAGTATTAAGTAAAGAGTACAAAGTACAAAGAGCACTAAGTTTTACGTCGTTCGTCGTTCAAACTTTCTTCCCGCTTCCCGCACCCCTTCTCAATTTCTACTTTCGTATTTCATTATTCATCGCTCGTCGCTCGTCGCTATGTTCTTAGAGCGTATTAATTGTAAAGTGGTTTTATCTCGACTTTGCTCGATACGCTTTATTCTTTAAGCCATTGTATGGCGTTTTGGGACATCTTTTTATAGTCGTGTCCTACGTTTTTTATGGTATCTATTTGCCAGTTAAAGGGCCACTTTTTTTGATGGGTGAGATCTTGGTTTGCTTGATAATAGTTGGATCCACGTGCTAATCTATGGTCTCCTTGTTCCATAGCTAAGGCTGTTGTTCTAAAAGTGCCTAAGCGAGGATCATTATCTAATTCGCCTAAAAGGATGATCAATCTTTTTTTATAGGCTTGCTGTAAATCTGCAGAGGTGTTTTTGATGCCATACGGATATTCAAGGTTGCTGTCTGGGAAACTATAGAATCCAGAATTTGCAGCGATAGCGGTTCTTATTCTCGCATCGGGCTTTAACATGACCATTCTATGTACAAATTGTCCGCCAGCGGAATGCCCAAAAATATCGTACTGCTCGTTGGTGATATTATTTACAGTCTTGATGTGATCAAATATGTTTTCAATAACGGTATATGCGTGTTCACTTTCTGGGTTTTTAGTTCCAAAGAAGGTAAAGAGGTTGCCTTCCTGATAATCGTTAGTTGTATATTTTGAGAACTTATTCTCAAATTCTGGAGCTATGATCAGCAGGTTATTTTCGTTAGATAAATCAACCCATGCGTTTAAATAGTCATCTGCATTGCGCCCACCGCCATGCATTACAAAAACGATGTTGTCTTGGTCTTGCCAATGTTCAGGTTTATAGGTCCAGACCTTAATAGATTTCCTCTCACTATCCTTATAGGCGTACATCACAAAAGAGTCCACTCCCTCTTTAATCGTACTTGTCGCTGTAATCTCAGGTCCTTTAGGCAATACGTAGAGATAAACGTATCCCAAAACAGCGAGAAGTAAGACGATGGATACTGTATATACTGTTGCCTTTTTTAATATTCTCAATGTTCTGCTCATCTAGGGTGTTTTTAGTGGGGCTCAAAACTAAACTTCCTATGGTACGTGGCCTAATTTTTATTTGATAGGTGTTAGTTTAGAGTATTAAGTACAGAGTACAAAGTACAAAGAGTCATAAGTCTAAAGTCTTAAGTCAATCTTTCTTTTTGGTTCTTGGTTTACCGGCCTTTTTTTATTCCGTAGTAATTGTAGGAGACTTTTAGCGTTGGGCAGAGGAGCGATGGACTAGTGCAACGGTTTCCATCGTGAATGATAAAAAGTTTCCGTCACAATTCAAGGAATAAAAAACAAGCCTAGATTTTTTTGTTTCTTTTTTCATCAATGGAAAAAAGAAGAAAGCTTAATAAGAATAGGTTATTTGAATATTTATAACAACGTGTTATTTCGACTCCGCTCAATAACCGATAAAGTGGAAAGTTGAAAAGTTAGTATTAAGTATATAGTACAAAGTACAAAGTATAAAGACTAGATTAGTCCTAAGTCTTACGTCGTCCGTCGCTCTTCTCTCAAACTTCCTTCTAGCTTCCCACTTCCAGCATCCTTCTCAATTTACACTTTCGTATTTCATTATTCGTCGCTCGTCGCTCGTCCTTCGTCCCTCGTCGTTCTAACTTTCTTCCCGCTTCCCACTTCCCGCACCCTTCTCAATTTCTACTTTCACATTTCACCATTCTAACTACTTATCTTGTAACTTCGTTTAAAACATCTACCCAATGCAATCCAGATATCTTATTGTATTCCTTTTCGCCCTGAGCGCACTTTGTATGAGTGCATGCAAGGACAACCCAAAAGAACAAAAAGCAACAGAGCCTGTGACAGAGGAGACCAAGCCTAACATCATCTTTATCTATGCTGATGATTTAGGGTATGGTGATTTGAGTTCGTATGGCGCCACCGAAATACAAACGCCGAACATCGATAGTCTGGTAAACGGCGGCGTGAAGTTCGTTAACGGTTATGCCACTTCGGCGACGTGTTCGCCCAGCCGCTATGCGCTGTTGACGGGCGAGTATCCATGGCGTAATGATGATGCTAAGATATTGCCTGGCACCGCGCCCTTGCTCATTGATACCGCACAGGCTACCGTGCCCAAAATGCTTAAAAAGGCAGGCTATGCCACTGGGGTCGTGGGTAAATGGCACCTGGGGCTGGGCAATGGTAATGTAGATTTTAATAAAGAGATCAGTCCGGGGCCCAATCAGGTGGGGTTTGATTACAGTTATATCATGGCGGCGACGCAAGACCGCGTGCCCACGGTGTATATCAAGGATGGCAGGGTAGAGAACCTGGACCCTAACGACCCCATACAGATAAGTTATACTGAGAATTTTGAGGGTGAGCCTACCGGCAAAAACAACCCCGAACTGTTGAAGCTTACCTACCACCACGGGCATAATAACAGTATTGTAAATGGCATACCGCGTATAGGATTTATGAAAGGTGGCGAGAGCGCCAAATGGAAGGATGAGACCATGGCCAAAAACTTTCTCACCCATGCGCAAGACTATGTAAAAGCACATAAAAACGAACCGTTCTTCTTGTATTACGCCTTACAACAACCCCACGTACCGCGCACCCCATCACCTGAATTTGTGGGCAAAAGCGGAATGGGAGCCAGGGGAGACGTAATCCTAGAGGCAGATTGGGCTGTGGGGCAGCTTATTAGTACGCTTAAAGCGGAAGGGCTGCTGGAGAACACCCTCATTGTTTTTTCAAGCGACAACGGCCCGGTGCTTAACGATGGCTACAATGATGAAGCAGTAGAAAAACTAGGAAACCATACACCTTGGGGACCCTTGCGCGGCGGAAAGTACAGTCTGTTTGAAGCGGGTACGCGTGTGCCGTTTGCCGTGTATTGGGAAGGAAAGATACAGCCTAGGGAGAGCGATGCGCTTATTTCGCAGATGGATTTGTTTGCTTCCATCAGTGCTTTGGTGGGACAAGAAGAAGCAGGCGCTGACAGTAAGAACATGCTAGGCCTTATCATGGGCAAGACCGATGACGGTAGGGCAGAACTTATACTAGAAGCAAGTGGCCGCACGGCATTGCGCAAAGGCGATTGGGTAATGATTCCACCGTATCAAGGTCCTGCAGTGGAAAAACAGGTAAATATCGAGTTGGGCAACAGCGATGAGTTCCTTTTGTATAATCTTAAAGAAGATGAGGGACAGCAAAATAATTTGGCGCAAGCCAACACAGAAAAACTACAGGAAATGATAGAGGCTTTTAAAACCATCCGCGGCGGCCTGAACAGCGACGTGGAGCAGCTTGAGTTGAAATAAGATGTTAGATGTTAGTACTGAGTACAAAGTATTAAGTACAAAGTACAAAGTGGTTTATTTCGGCTCTGGGTGAAAACTGGGAAAGTAGAAAGTAGGAAAAAGAAATTAGAAATTGGATTAGTACAAAGTTTAATCTGTAACAAAGTGATATTTCGGTTCTGCTCGATAAACGGAAAATAGAAAGTAGAAAAACGAAATTGGATTAGTACAGAGTATTAAGTACAGAGTACAGAGTACAAAGGACAAAGAGGTGTTATTTCGGCTCCGCTCAATGAACTTAATTAGTCTTAAGTCAATTTTTCTTTTTGGTTCTTAGTTTACCGGCCTTTTTTTATTCCGTAGTAATTGTAGGAGACTTTTAGCGTTGGGCAGAGGAGCGATGGACTAGTGCAACGGTTTCCATCGTGAATGATAAAAAGTTTCCGTCACAATTCAAGGAATAAAAAACAAGCCTAGATTTTTTTGTTTCTTTTTTCATCAATGGAAAAAAGAAGAAAGTTTAAAAAGAAAAGATTATTTATAACAACATGTTATTTCGACTCCGCTCAATAACCAGTAGATGTTAGTACAGAGTATTAAGTATAGAGTACAAAGTATAGGTTATTGCTAAGTCTTACCAATCAGGCTGTTTGCAATAGGTAAAAAGCATAAAACAAAGCTTAGGGTAAATTAACTACCTTTAGATAATTATGAATAATCTATCGGTTTTGAGAACAATTATTTTATTCGCCATTTTACTCACAGGGGGTACGGCGCTGTTTGCTCAGAGTAAGAGTATCAATATTAGTACAGAGCTAGAGAAGCTAAGTACATTTGATAAGCTTCCGCAATATGTGGATGATACTAAGTTACTGCAGGTGTCATCCTATGACACAACGGGTGGTAATAATGACGGTTTTAGTGGTAAATACTCCTTTATACGAAAAACTGAAGATAGTAGTCTGGTGATCTTTGAAGCAAAGGGAAAGGGTGTGATCAATAGGATCTGGACACCAACACCCACTACAGATACGCTTGATTTTTATTTTGGCGAAAGCCAGAAACCTCAATACTCAATTCGTTTTTTAGATCTGTTTAGCGGTAAAGTATTTCCATTTGAAGCTCCGCTTTGCGGTAATGAGGTAGGCGGATATTATTCATATTTTCCTATACCATTTAACAATGGATGTAAGATCATTCTTAGAGGTAAGAAGCTAGAGTTTTATCAAATACAACATACTATTTATCCTGATGATCAGGAGGTTGAAAACTTTAATGTTTCAGATGTTAATACTATTAAAGATCAACTTAAGACATTAGTAGAAACTTGGGATAAGCCACTGATAATTAAAGCAGATAAAAAGATTCATGTAGAAAAGGTTTTGGCTCCAGGCCAAAGTATAACACTTGCAGATTTTTATGAGGGTGGTAGGATCATGGGATTTCAATTATCTCACGCTGATCTTTATGAAGGTTTACAAAAGCAGGTAGATATTAAAATCACTTATGATGACGAAACTACGGCAGCCATATATATGCCAATTGCAGATTTTTATGGGTATGCCTTTGGCAAGACCTCTATGCAAAGTGTACTTATGGGGACTAAGGATAACGTGAATTACTTTAAATACCCGATGCCTTATGATAATAAAGCGCGTGTAGAATTGATCTATAGAAAACTAGGGGCAGGAGAAAAGAATATTCCTATAGTTGCCGATATATATTGGTCTGCAGATAAACGCAAAAGTAAAAAAGAGGGTAAGCTTTATGCATATTGGAATAAGAATAGTAATCCCGCTCTGGGAGAGCCACATGTGTTATTAGAAGGGAATGGAAGAGGACATTATGTGGGTACAATATTACAAGCACAGGGGCTTAATCCCGGGATGACTCTTTTTTTTGAAGGAGATGATGTCACTATCATAGATGGTGAAATGCGTGTGCATGGTACAGGTAGTGAAGATTACTTTAATGGTGGTTGGTATGCATTATTAGATAGATGGGATAGAGGCATCAGTTTACCACTCTATGGAGCGCTTGATTATTCTTTACCCTATGCAAGAACAGGTGGATATCGACTTTTTATAGCTGATAAGATGCCGTTCACAAATGACATACAACATACTATTGAGCATGGCCCTGAAGATAATAACATGCCTGTAGACTATACTTCTGTGGCGCTGTATTATGCAAATAAGAATATAGTATCAACACAAACTCAGCCTACTAATAAGATGAGTGTTGTGCATATACCAGAGACATATATGTTATATCCACAGTTGATGAAGTATAGCTTTGCTGGTAATGTGCTTGTAGATCACACTACATTTACTTCAAGAGATGGGCAGATGCGTATAGAGCTTAGCGAAATACCTAATGGGATGTACAAACTTTATGCAGACATTGGTAAAAGCCCTAGAGGAACTAAAGTAGAACTTTGGCAACGTCAAAAGCAGGTGGGCGATGTGGTGGACTTTTATTCAGATACCACAGTAGATGAGCAGAAACTATACCTCTGTGATCTGGAAATAAATAACTTTAGCCAGACACTCACTATACGCTTTATGCCTGGTGAAGAGCGCAAAAATCAAATACGTATTAACAGACTGATTTTGGATAAACAGTAGGCACTGAGATCAGTGAAAAGGGTTTTATTTCGGCTCTGGGCGATAGCCAGTAGAGTTGTTTGTTGATAGAAAAGTAGAAAAACGAAATTAGAAATTGGATTAGTACAGAGTATTAAGTATAGAGTACAAAGTTTAATTTGTAACAAAGTGTTATTTCGGCTCCGCTCAATAACCAGTAGTGTTGCTAGTTGTTAGTGCAGAGTATTAAGTACAAAGATTGGATTAGTCCTAAGTCATACATCCATCGTATTTCATCCCTCTTCTTTCAAGCATTCTAATTTCTACTTTCGTATTTCATTATTCGTCCCTCAAGCTTTCTAATTTCTACTTTCGTATTTCTAATTTCTCACTACTTTGTACTCACTACTTAATACTTAAAACGCAACTAGCGATAAAAAAGAAAGCATACCAAAAAGACAATGCCTACATTTACCGCTTAGTTCTTTACATATTTTCATCTATCGGAAAGGGTTACACATAACGTGCATTAATAGGGAATCTGGTGCAAATCCAGAGCTGTCGCGCAACTGTAAGTAACATGATTAGATTTTATCCTTGCGTACCACTGTAGGCCACAAGCCTATGGGAAGGTCGATAAAGTCTGTTATAAGTCAGGAGACCTGCCTTTTTCCGCTATGGCTTTGCTTTCGCGGTCTGAAGCAAAAAGTCAGGTTTGGTGCAGTTTTATTAAGTACGGCATAAGGATAGTTATGTCTGTACACTACAACCCTGCGCTACATCTTCTTTTTACATATCGCGTTTGCATGGCAGAGAATCATGCCAGGAACTTTTAACTAATTGTATCATTTTAAAGTTAAAAGAAAATGCAAACACACATTCTGGGCTATCCGCGTATAGGTAGCCAGAGAGAATTGAAACGCGCCTGCGAAAACTACTGGGCAGGTAAGATTTCATTTGATGAACTTTGGAAAACGGGGCATGACATCCGTGTGGCCAATTGGAAACTGCAGCAGCAAGCCGGTATTGACCTGATTCCGTCTAACGATTTCTCGTATTACGACCAGGTGCTTGATATGTCGCTTACCGTAAACGCCATCCCATCACGTTATCATGAGGTTATCCTTAAGCAAGGCAATACAGAGAACGACCTCTATTTTGCCATGGCGCGTGGGTATCAACAAGACGGTCTGGACATCAAAGCGATGGAAATGACCAAGTGGTTTGATACCAATTATCACTACATCGTACCTGAATTCAGTAAAGACCAGCAGTTCTCGTTGTTCTCTACCAAGGTGATAGAAGAATTTAAGGAGGCCAAAAAAAAAGGCATACTCACAAAACCCGTATTGCTGGGCCCGGTAACCTATCTTTTGCTGGGTAAGGAGAAGGAGAGCGGTTTTCACCGTATCGAGCTGCTTAAAAAACTTTTACCCGTTTATCACGAAATACTGGAGCAGCTAACCGCAGAAGGGGCAGAGTGGATTCAGTTTGACGAGCCGTTCCTTGCGCTTAACCTATCGCCGCAGGAGCAGGAGGCCTATCATCTCGCTTACGCGGAAATAAAACAAAAACACCCAAAACTTAAAACCTTGGTCGCTACCTATTTTGAAGGATTGCGTGATAACACCGCATTGGCAACGGCATTGCCGGTTTGTGCATTGCATGTGGATTTGGTTCGTAGCCCAGAGCAGTTTGATACTGTACTTAACGCTGTGCCAGAACGCTTGTCACTATCTCTGGGATTAGTAGACGGTCGCAACATCTGGAAGAACGATTTCGAGAAATCGTTACAAACTATTGAAAGAGCCATTGACAAGTTGGGCGCAGACCGAGTGATGCTAGCACCTTCTTGTTCGCTACTGCATACGCCGTGTGACCTGGGTAGCGAGACATCGCTGAATGCGGAGATAAAACAATGGTTGGCTTTCGCCAAACAGAAAGTGGACGAGATAGCCAGGTTAAGAACATTGGTTGTTAATCCGCAGGATAATGGGGCACAGCAAAAACTAGTAGCCAATACACAAGCCATTGCCAGTAGAAAAAGCGCTGCATTGATTCATGACACGGCTGTAAAAGAACGCGTAGCAAACATCACCGAAGCTGATGATAAACGACAGAGCACCTTTGAACACAGACAAGCATTGCAACATGCAAATCTGAATCTCCCAGAATATCCCACGACTACGATAGGTTCCTTTCCACAAACCGCTGAGGTGCGCAGATGGCGTTCACAGTTTAAAAAAGGTAATTTAACCGCAGAGGAGTATGATGCCTTGCTTAAAGAAGAAACCCGTAAAGCGATACGCTGGCAAGAAGAAATAGGTCTGGATGTATTGGTGCATGGCGAGTTTGAACGCAATGATATGGTAGAATACTTCGGCGAACAGCTGAAGGGTTTTGTGTTCACCAAATTCGGGTGGGTGCAGAGTTACGGTAGCCGTTGTGTGAAACCACCTATCATTTATGGCGATGTATCACGGCCGCAAGCAATGACCGTAAGCTGGACGCAATATGCACAGAACCTTACCTACATACCGGTAAAAGGGATGTTGACAGGGCCGGTAACAATACTGCAATGGTCTTTTGTAAGGGATGATCAACCTCGTATGGAAACCTGCACGCAGATAGCGCTAGCCATCAGGGATGAGGTTGTAGACCTAGAGCAAGCCGGGATCAAGGTCATCCAGATAGATGAGCCGGCAATACGTGAAGGATTGCCCTTGCGTCAAGAAGACTGGCAAAACTATTTGCAATGGGCGGTGCGCGCCTTTAGGATCTCGGCAAGTGGCGTTAACGATGCCACACAGATCCATACCCATATGTGCTATTCTGAGTTTAACGACATCATACAGCATATCGCAGCTATGGATGCCGATGTGATCACCATAGAATGCTCACGCTCGCAAATGGAGTTGCTTGACGCTTTCGCGGAATTTAATTATCCCAATGAGATAGGTCCTGGGGTGTATGATATTCATTCCCCACGGGTGCCGTCTATGGTGGAAATGGTAGAACTTTTGGCGAAAGCCAAAAAGGTAATATCACCATCCCAACTATGGGTAAACCCAGATTGCGGACTCAAGACCCGCCACTGGGAAGAGACACGCCTGGCGCTGATAGCCATGGTGAACGCAGCGCGTGAGATGCGCGCGGTAGAAGCAACCGTTTAACTATAATCGTGGGACCCTTCAAGAAATTGAGGGGTTTCTTTTTAGTGTACAAACTTATGTTTTGTAAACTTTTGATTTTCTGCATTAAAGATTATATTTTTTTTTTTGAGGGTGTTCAATTTTACCATGATTGGCTACAGGATTTACAATGAATTCCGCAGAGTAGGGATATATTGCATTTCTATTTTAAATCGCATCTCATGAATTCTTACCGACTGTCCGGCCTGTTTTTGTTTTTAAGTTTTGTGTTGTTGGGGAACACCCTAATGGCTCAAAAAGCAAAGGATAAACAACCTAACATTATCCTTATCATGACAGATGATCAAGGATGGTTTGATGTGGGGTTTAATGGGAATAATGTTGTTAAGACTCCGCATCTGGATGCAATGGCTGGTAGGGGAGTGATCTTTGACAGGTTCTATTCGGCATCTGCGGTTTGTTCGCCTACGCGCGCCAGTTTTATAACAGGACGAAATCCGTTGCGCACAGATGTGCCTTATGCAAATAGCGGTCACTTGCGTCAAGGAGAGATCACCATACCAGAGCTTTTAAAGAAAGAAGGATATGCTACTGGGCATTTTGGTAAATGGCATTTGGGTACTTTAACCACTACAGAGCCAGATGCAAATAGAGGAGGTAAAGCAAAATTTATAGATGAGTACACCATCCCGTCAGAACATGGGTATGATGAGTTCTTTTGCACCGAATCTAAAGTGCCTACATACGATCCCATGGTAAATCCGGTGAATTTTAAAGAAGATGAGAGTAAGCATTTTGGGTGGCGTGCTGTAGAAGGAAAGTCAGCTGTGCAGAGCTACGGCACCGCATATTGGACGGGAGAAAACATCAAAGCTGTAGATAATCTAGAAGGCGATAACTCTAGAGTTATCATGGATAGAGTATTGCCTTTTATAGAAAAAGCAACGAAGCAAGAGCGATCATTCTTTACAACAGTTTGGTTGCACACGCCGCATTTACCTGTGGTAACAGATAAAGAGCATCGCGATATGTATAAAGACCTAAGTCTAGAAGAGCAATTGTATTATGGTTCAATTACCGCAATGGATGAGCAAATAGGTAGACTTTGGGAAACCCTAAAAAAGCTTGACATCACAGAAGAGACCATTATCTTTTTCTGTAGTGACAATGGTCCCGAAATCAAAACTCCTGGAAGTGCGGGTATTTATAAAGGCAAAAAGAGAAGTCTGCATGAAGGTGGCGTTCGTGTGCCTGCATTTGCGATCTGGCCTGGCACTTGGGAAGCAGGTAAACGCACAGCTTTCCCAATGGTTACGAGCGATTATCTGCCTACACTGATTGATATTCTAGATATCGATTATCCAGACGATCGTCCTTTAGATGGAATAAGCTTGCTGGATGCTATCAACGGCAAAGCAGAAAAGCGCAATGAAGCCATCGGTTTTATCTGTAATCCCAAGATTTCATGGGTAACTAATCAATACAAATTGATCCGGGATATGAAGGGGCAGAACTTCGAACTATATGATCTTCTTAATGATCCTTCAGAAGAAAATAATATCCTTACCAAAGAACCAGCATTAGCAAGTAAAATGAAAGCCGAGCTTGCCAACTGGCTAACCTCTGTAAACCAAAGTAGAGAAGGGAAGGATTATAAATAGATTAGTTTTTTGGCTGCAGCCAAAAGATTTTATATTTCCTTGATCGTTCTTTTATAGCTTCTTTAAAAAGGCTTATTTTTATAGTAATACGTTCTAATTATGAGTTTTCTTAAAGCCGAATGGCGCAAACTAGCTTTGGCTAATTATGTAATAGATGAAGCCGTCCTGCACAAGTACGTACCACATGGAACAGAATTAGATTTATGGGAAGGAAAATGCTATGTGAGCCTAGTTGGATTTATGTTTAAAAACACTCGTTTACTAGGAGTAAAAGTGCCGTATCATGTAAATTTTGAGGAGGTTAATTTACGGTTTTATGTAAGACGTTTAGAAAACGGCGTGTGGAAACGTGGAGTTGTTTTTATCAAAGAAATAGTTCCTAAATGGGCAATAACATTTGTTGCGAACTCCGTCTATAAAGAGAATTATGAAACCATGCCTATGCGTCATATTTGGGAAGAAAATGATGCTTCGCGTACTGTAGAATATTACTGGACCAAAAATGGAAAAGAAAATTCCTTTTGTTTAGAAGCAGAGCTACAAGCACAGCAAATAGAAAAAGACAGTGAGACCGAATTTATAACAGAGCACTATTGGGCTATGCAGCTGTAAACGAAACGAAAACAAATGAGTATGAGGTTACTCATCCTAGCTGGCTTGCATACCCAATAAAAGAGTATAAGATCAATACCGATTTTGGACTGATATACGGTGAGCAGTTTTCATTTTTAAACACAATGCAACCACACTCTGTGATGCTAGCAGAGGGATCTACAATTACCGTTGAGACAAAAAAGACAATAAACTAACTGTACTATTTCTTTTGGCTACAGCCAAAAAACAAAAAATACATTAAGTCTTATCTGTAGAAAGTACGGTATTTGATCGAACCTTTTGCTTTAAAACGAACCAAAAGAAAAGCGATAGCAAAAAGATAAGCGATCCATATACAGTGGTGATCGCTGATATTTTAAAGCCTTCTTGCATGATACTGGGAGATGCCTCTACCTCACCGATCTTTACTGCTTTAAAAGCAGAGAAAAGCCCTATGAGTTGACCTAGCACTCCAATGACAAGAGCCAGCAAACCCACAGATCGTATACGTTTGATTTTCTTTGTTGCTTCGTTGAAGTCGGTTAATTTGTTTGAGTAAACAGCGATTGCATTAATGATCGTGAGAATGATCACAAGTAGCAATAATACTGTAAGTGCACCCATAAAAATAACGCCGCCTCTAAAAAACATTTCGATCATTTGCTTTGCTTTATATCAAGAAAGTACCTTTATGGTTTGTTTATTAGATTCAAATATAAGCGAGATCTTAGTGAATAAGCACAATGAGTAAACGATTACTGCTACATACGAGCTATTGGGTATTGATATTGCTCTTTCTTACGATCGTTTTTGGCTTTAGTTGGCAAAGTCATCTGCTGGCTTTTTTCTTTGCTATTTTACTGCTTCCTGTTGTAATGGTAAGTAGTTACTTCTTTAATCTGTTTCTTGTTCCTAGATATTTATTGACTAAAGATTATAAGCGTTTTGCATTGTATTTCTTGTATATGATCGTGCTGTCGCTTTATCTGGAAATGCTGGTCGCTTTATTCTCTTTTGTGATCATCGCAGAAACAAATACAGCACTCGTGGATCTTGAGGGGATCTCGATCTTTAAACTAGGTATGACCCTGTATCTTATTGTTTTTATCACAGGGTTTATCAATATGATCATCCATCTTCAGCAGACAGAGAAACATGTAGAAACCTTAAGATCTGATCTCGAGCGAAACGAACAACAAACACTTCTCATACGCGCTGATCGTAAAAATCATTTGATCCCTTTAGATACGCTGATCTATATTGAAAGTCTTAATGATCAGGTAAAGGTTTTTATGGAAAATGACGAACTACTAACACGAGAGAAAATCACTAGTCTGGCAGAGAAACTTCCAGATCAATTTATACGCATACATCGTTCATTTCTGGTGAATGCAGATAAGGTGATTTCGTATACTTCTACAACTGTTGAAATCAACGACACAACGCTGCCTATAAGTCGCACATATAAGCAAAAAGCCCTCGACCTTCTGGATTCGGGTAAATAATAACAATCTTCTTCAATCCTCAGAGATTACACTTCTATAATTCTGTAAATGAATAGTTTTTGCGGTAGAATGCAGGTTTCTGTATGGATACTACATTGCAATATATAGGGTGTCGCGCTAACATTGTTACTGTAAAAATCAAAAAAACAACAGTCATGCAATTTCTAGAGATCACACTGCTATTTTCTACATTCTTCTATCTCATTTCACGTGTCTTTTTTAATGTTCAGATCAAGAAAAAATACGTGCTATCCATTCTTATTTTAATACTTCTAGCTCATCTTTTTATAGAGGGGTGTAGATGGCAAATGATGCCTGCATATCTACTTTGGATATTCGCGATCATCACAGCTATTAAAACGTCAGACAAGCGATCTTCAATTGTCGGGATGATCTTTAAAGGGATTGGGTTACTTGTTTTAGGAGTGCTTGGATTTGTATTTCCTTCGATCTTTCCGGTGTTTGATCTGCCTGAGCCAAGCGGTAAATATACTGTGAGTACTACAGATATTTTTTTAGAACTAGATCGCGATGAGGTGATAACCACAAATCCTGATGATAAGAGAAAACTCATGATCAAAGCGTGGTATCCTTCAGAAGAAAAGGAAGGTATAAAAGACCCATACATCGATCAAGGTGGGAGACATGGTTTTGCTCAAAAATACGGACTCCCAGATGCGACTTTTAATTATCTAGATAAGATAGAAACTCATGTTTTTAGAGATTTGGCTATAGCCAAAAAACAATTCCCGGTACTCATTTTCTCTCACGGTTATAACTCAAAGGCAAACAATTACTATGCGTTGATATCAGAAATTGTGAGTCATGGATATGTGGTCTTCGCTCTAAATCACACGTATGAAAGTACAGGAACAACCTTTCCTGATGGGGAAGAAGTGTATTTTGATTATGAGTATGCACAAAAAATTGAAGCAGGAACTTGGGAAGATATGAAAAAGGTGATCGAATCATTTCACGACGGTTCCTCTTTTGAGGCGCGTCATCCCGTGGTGAAAGAAGGTCTTGAAACCTATTTTGTGAAAGATATGGTAGAAGGCTGGGCGCAGGATATTTATGACGTCACAGACCATCTCGCGCAATGGAATACTAATGGATTTTTTAAAGACCGACTAGATCTTTCAAATACGGGAGTTTTTGGTCATTCTCGTGGTGGTGGCGCTGCGGGAGAGGCTTTACTTACAGATAATAGATTAAAAGCCGGCGCAAATATTGACGGTGTGCAATGGGGGAAAATAGTAGATACATCGTTCACAGATCCGTTTTTATATATCTCAGCAGATTGGCCGGCAAGCAAAGAAGATCTCAACGCGCATGCATACATCAATAAAAGCCAATCGGTTTTTTATGAAGCCCGAGTTTTAAAAACCTTGCACAGTAATTTCATGGATATTCCCTTTATGATTCCCTTTCAATCCTTGAGTGAAGCAGGAGATATCGATCCTGAAATGGGAATAGAGATCACCAGTAAACTAGTAACTTCTTTTTTTGATAAACATCTTAAGAATAAAGATATAGACGTCAAAGCGCTAGATGAAAAGTACGAATTGCTGAATCTTACTATATACGAGAAAGAATAGTTTTGAGAGAGGTTCTTCCGTGTTTATATTGTATTACAGAGGAGCCTTTAATGTATTCTTTTGGCTGCAGCCAAAAAAAAGAAATGCATGTTGACTTTGCATATAGTGATGTGCTTCTCTTTTTTAAAAAGTTTAATTAATGCTGAAAAGCTCAGCATTATTTTCTATATTCGAAGCCTAAGCAGTATTCTGTTTACCAGCACTACTACTCACTACACTAGCTGGTTTCGGGATGTAAAACAGTAGGGTTATCCTTTAACTGTTACATATGCCTATTATGTGCTGTAAGATTTTACAGTATGTACTTTTCATAAGAATGTTCATTACAGATAAGTAAACAATGCTTTGATTGTTTCTTATAGATTTTAGTGTTTTCACTGATCTGGATAATGATCATTTATTAGCATATGTAGATGTTATAGCAAGATAGGTTTACATCAATATTATGCTGCTTTATCAACAAATCAGCTTTTGCTGCAACATATTAAATAACAAAACACTTATGTCTATGCACACGCCATTTGCGTATTCACGCACGCTGTTAATTCAGGAGCATTTTCCGTAGAGTATCCACACCTCAGGAAAACCACTACTCACTATTTACTAATCTTTAAAACGAAAAAACAATCTATTCAAAAATTTAAACTTACATGAGAAAGCAATATTCTTATTCTGTAGGAATTGTTACTTTATTTTTGTTTTTATTATTTCAAAATAGTGAAGCACAACAATTTACTTCTGTTATAAGCGATAGTCCAGACCCATTTCTCACATATCAGGATGGCTATTATTATCTAACAGGAACATATGGGGCAGCCGTAGGCGCTAGACGCGCAAAAACCTTAGAAGGGCTAAGAACTGCCAAAGCACATATTTTTTACGGTCCCGCAGATGGCGGACCTCCGGGAGACTACTGGGCGTCAGAGATCTTCAGGATTGACGGTAAGTGGTATATTTATTATACTGCAGATCCAACAACCATAAATGGTACAGATCAACAAAGGATGTATGTCATAGAAAATACATCTGAAGATCCCTATACAGGTACTTGGACTAATCACAGGATATTTGATCCTGCAAATGATGTATGGGCTATTGATGCCACAGTTTTTGAACATAATAACGAACTCTATTATGTTTATTCAGGCAGTGATGTACATGATGATATACCACACAAACCACAAAATATTTATATCGCTAGGATGTCTAACCCATGGACTTTAGCTACCGAAAGAGTTTTACTTAGTGAACCCACAGCCTCTTGGGAAGGCGATCAGGTAAATGAAGGTCCAGAAGTTATAAAACACGGTAATAGAATATTTATAGCCTATTCTACCTTCGGTTGCTGGACGCCTAATTATCGTCTGGGAATACTGTATATGGACGACAGCGAAGACCCACTAAAGCCAGAATCATGGACAAAACATAATGCTCCGGTTTTTCAGGGCAATGGAGAAATAGGAGTTTATGGTCCTGGTCATCATTGTTTCTTTAAATCTCCTGACGGTACAGAAGATTGGTTTGCGTATCATGCTGTTTCTGTTCAAGAGGGCGGGTGTAATGATAAACGCTCTATACGTGCGCAGCGCCTGTATTGGTCTGCTGATAATTTACCTGTATTTGGGCAACCTATACGTCAGGGTGAGCAGCAGGTTGTGCCTTCCGGCGAAATAGCTCCTGCCACAACAACGCCGTTACCCAATGGTATTTATGAGATCAGAATTAAAAGCAATGATAACCTAGCCCTTGACCTGGATAACTGCAATCTTGATATAGGTACTAATGTAAAAGTATGGACAGATACTGATAATCGCTGTCAGCGTTGGATTTTACATGCTAATGAAGAAGGGTATTACACCATTTCATCTTACGAAAGCGGAATGGTGCTAGACGTAAATAACTGCTCAGGCGATGAAAACGCAAATATTGGTGTGTATAAACCCAATGGAGCCAACTGTCAACAATGGGAAATAACTGAGTCAGGCGAAGGTATTTATACTATTGCCTCAAGAAATAGCGGTAAACTGATGCAGATCGTAGGAGGAATGTCTCCTGGTGATAATCTGGTGCAACATTCATATACAAATCAGGATAATCAAAAGTGGTCTTTAACCCGTGTAGATGATTACCAGATCGAGGAGGGAATTTATGTGATTTCTTCAAAAAAGAGTGGTCTTGCTTTGCAGCCCACTAGTTGTAATGCATCCAATGGCACTGGCATTATTCAAAATACCTTGTCTGGTGATGATTGTCAGCAGTGGCAAGTCAAGTCTGATGGCGAAGGTTTTTATACAATTATATCTGTTTCTAGCGATAAAGCGCTGGATGTGCCTAGCTGTAGTGCCACACCAGCAGAAAGATTACAGTTATGGGACGCAGGGAATAACGATTGTCAAAAGTTCAGAATCATTCCTACGGGAATAAATGGTGGATTTAAGATTTTGGCGAAAGCCAATGAAATGTCTCTAGATGTAGGAGGCTGCTCTGCAGACGCGGGTGCACAGATAGGGCAATATCCTTATTGGGGCGCAGATTGCCAATTATGGAATTTTGAGGCTGTAACAGAAGAGCAGGTTAGTGTAGTAAAAGATGGGAAAGCTAGATTTAATGTGCTTACACCTACTTTAATACGTATGGAATATGCTGGTGATGGTGTTTTTGAGGAGAAAAATAGCTTCACTATCACAAACCTTGATCTGGATGTACCAGCATATACAACTACAATAAATGAAGGCTGGCGCATTATTGAAACCGATGAACTTATTCTCAAGTATAAGCAGAACTCAGGTCCCTTTGATGAAAACAATCTTACTGTAAAATTGAAAGGTAGTGGTAATGATGCAGAAGTAAAACCATGGCCTTCAGTATTTACAAGTCATAAAAAAGAGGCTGAAGATATGATGTTACTGGGAAGCGCTAGTACAGACTCAAATCATGCGGGTTATACCGGTTCTGGATTTGTTGCAGGACTGGCGCAAGAAGGAGCAGGCATGGAGTGGAACTTAAATGAGAATATCGCTGCGGGTAATTATACACTTGCTATTCAATATGCTAATGGCACAGGAGGTGATGGTCAACATATGCCACGAACGATGAGTCTATATATTGATGGTGAAAAGACACAACTTACTTTGCCTCAAACTTTAAACTGGGGAGATTGGCAGGTGTATCAGCATACTATATCTCTAGATAAAGGCGCACACAAGATCAAACTTATTGGTGATGCAGGCGATACGTACAATGTAAATGTAGACTGGATTTCTATCAATCCCATACCTGACTTCAATGCAATATATGAAGCTGAAGAGGCGATATTAGAAGGTTCTGCTTCTGTTTATTCAGATCACGCGGGTCATACGGGTTCTGGCTTTGTGGGCGGACTGAATAATGAAGGTGCTGCGATGACATATCATTTTGATAATACGCAGGCCTCAAGAGATTATACGATCTCAATTAAATATGCTAATGGTGAAGGGGGAGATGCACAACATGTGACGAGAACGATAAGTCTTTATGTTGACGGTGTGAGAACTCAAATTTCTTTACCTAAAACAGATAACTGGGGTGTTTGGGATGTTTTTGAAAAAACAATGTCCTTATCAACTGGTCCACATACTATAAAATTATCATGCGATGCCGGGGATACTTACAATGTAAATATTGATTGGCTTGCTGTGACGGGAGCTGGAGAATCTATAGCAGATATCCAGAAACGTAGTTCTGCTAATTTGGGAGGTGGTTTAAGGTCTCTGGATCTTAAATCTGGAGAAGTGCCCTTGTGGGACGGCTTGATGAGTAGAGATGGCTGGTATTTACTAGATGATAGTAAAACTGCCTTGCGAGAGGCTGACGGTTGGGTTTCTAGTAGACCGCAACACGACGGTGGTTATCAGGATGCTTACTTCTTTGGGTATGGCTCAAATTATCAAACAGCTCTGCAAGACTTTTATAAGATCACTGGCACACCGCCATTACTGCCACAGTGGGCTTTCGGAGTTTGGTATTCTAAGTATGAGCCGTACACAAGCACGTATTATAAAGAAACTCTGGTGCCAAAGTTTAGAGCAGAAGAGATTCCCTTAGATGTGCTGGTGATTGATACAGACTGGAAATCACCACATCAATGGAATGGCTGGAACTGGAATAGTGATCTATTTCCTGATCCTAAAGAGTTTTTAGATTGGACGCAAGATCAAGGTCTCGCTATAGCGCTTAATGTACACGCAACCATTCAGCAGGATGATCCCAAGTTTGCTCAGGCGAATGCGACAGCAGGAGGATTGGTAGATGACAATAATGATGGTCGTTATCATTTTGACTACAGTCAAAAGAATCATGCGCAAGCTTATCTGGATTTGCATAAACCTTTTAATGAACAAGGTGTAGATTTCTGGTGGCCAGATTGGGTAGATGAATATGTATCTATGGCTGTAAAGGGATTATCTACTGAAACCTGGCAAAGTCATTTGTATGCAAAGGATAGAGAGGAAAGGGGAATGCGACCATTTTCATTTGCACGTATTGGTGATGGCTATAAAGGGTATGGCGAGGTAGGTCCGCCAGACATGGCTTGGTCAGACCACCGATATACTTTACATTTTACAGGTGATACCTTTGATGACTGGTCATTGCTTGAATTTGCGGCTACTTTTACCATTAAAGAAGCGAATCTGGGAATTCCATATGTCTCTCACGACATGGGTAGTTTTAAAGGCCGCACGTTGCCTGATGATAAATATATTAGATGGTTACAGTTCGGGACGTTTCAACCTATTTTTAGACTACACTCTGATGATCATGATGATAGTTATCGCTTACCATGGCAGTATCCTAATGTTGAAGAAGAAGCGAAGGAGTTGATCCGTTTGCGACATTCGCTTGTTTCATATACATATTCATTGGCTCGAGAAGCATCTTCTGGTGGTATGCCAATAGTGAGAGGTATGTATTTTTACTTCCCAGAGGCTGAAGAAGCATATACATATGACAAGCAATATTTGTTTGGGGATAATATTTTGGTATCGCCCATAACATCGGCCGGTGAGGTTGCTAGTACAGAAGTATGGTTCCCAGAAGGGAAATGGACAAACTATTTTACTGATGAGGTGATAACTGGACCTACGGTCAAAACGATCTCAGCAGATTACACTTCTATGGCAGCATTTGTAAAAGCAGGAGGAATTATTCCTTTAAAACCGTACTCAGACTTTATAGGACAAAAAGCCATGGATACGCTTAACCTTAAAGTCTATACCGGAGCTAATGGAAGCTTTGAATTATATGAAGACGAGGGTAAGAACTTAGGGTATAAAAATGGTCAATATGCAATTACTCAGCTTTCTTATAGCGATGACTCCAAAGAGTTAAAGATAGGATCACAACAAGGTAATTTCACGGGTGCAGTTACAGAGCGAGCTTATACTATTGAAGTGCGTAATATTATTGCAGATGAGCTTTTACTAAATGGAGAAGCATTAAATCTTATTGAAGCAAACACAGGTCAGGGTTGGTGGCTTGATGATGATGTGATCTACATTCATTTAAATAAGAGAGATGTAAAAGAAGAAGCGATCATAATTTTTAAAGAAGCTACTGCCTCTATTGATGATGTCAATATAAGAACAGGAATAAAATTGTATCCCAATCCTTCTAGCAGCGATTTTCAATTAGAGTTAACTAAGTACAGCAGTAATCTTGATGTGTCAATTTTTGATGTTCATGGTAAACTTGTACAACAGGCAAGTTTTAAGAATAAAACAAAAGTAAAAATGGATACAACTTCACTCTCTCAAGGAGTTTATGTTGTGAAAGCGATCACAGATCGTGGTGTTTTTTCAACCAAGCTTATTGTGAATTAATTACTAGCTCATAAATAGAAGAAGCCTTACATCACAAAAATGTAAGGCTTCTTTGTTTTACATCAGCATTTTGGCGAAAGCCAGATCATATTTTATAATTAAAATGCACACCAATTCTACTCTTAGCTTCTACATTGCCGTCATTAAGATTTTGTGCGAGCGGTAGCATCACATTGATCCCCGTGTTAAAAATACCCAGGTCTGCTTCAAAGCCCAGCCTGCCAAAAAGCACATTGCCCTTAGTGTCTTGTACAGCGATGCCATAGCTTTGGTTTTCACCAAAAACCTCACCAGCAAGACCTATCACCGGTATGTAAGAGTGCATGCGCATATTCTCAAATCTCCTGAAGAAATTCACACCATAATTAAACTGATTGCCAAATTGATACTGCTCGTTATTCTCAGTTTTGATCACATAATTCGCTAGCACGCCCATTCCAAATTGTTTGTAACCCACAGAATAATTACTTGCCAGTAAAATATCCCAACTTCCTGTACCTAATTGAAAACTGGGATTTACGCTGCCGGTATTATTCTCACGGTTATAACTACCGGTAGGTAATTTGAGTCCAGCGCCTATAGAAAGACTGTGTTTAATTGCATTTTCATCAGGGACAAAAGGGGTGTCTTTTGTTTGTATCAAGTTGTAGGATGCTAAAATATTCACATCACCCAGACCGCTTATTTCTTGATCGCTACCGTCAACTAACGCTCTGCTATGAAAATGTATAGGCACGATCGCATTCACTGAAAAACGTTCGCCCAGCGGCACTTGACTCCATAATTGCATTGTGTTAAAATGCTCATCGATCCACGGGCTGTTATTATAAATTCCGTCGCGAGAACGGTATTGCTGATTGATGTACCGCACACCTATAAAGTTTGAATCGCCAATTGTGCCGTAGCCCATTCCGCCGCCGCTGCTGCCGCATCCGCACACGTCGCATTCTTCATACATATCATACAATGCAAGCAAGGATGCACTGGGAGACGGTATAGAATCTAGCGGTGTAGTTTTCGCTTTAAGCGAAAAGGAGATCAATACGATCAATAATGAGACTCCCGTTTTTTTAATATTCTGCAAATCGTTCATCATTTAAAAAGTTATCATCTGTAAGCGTATTGAGAAATGCGATCAAAGCAGTTTTATCTTCCTCGCTAAGTTCAATCCCTAAAGAATTATTTTGTTTAAGTTGTGGATCTAGCGTCTCGCTATCCTGCACGCCATGGCTATAAAAATTAAGCACGCTCTCTAAACTCCCAAAGCGCCCATCGTGCATATACGGTGCGGTAACAGCCACATTACGCAAGCTGGGAACTTTGAATTTGTAGTTATCTGCCGCGCTACCGCTAACTTCTGCACGTCCCAGATCGTTGATGTTAGGGTTAGGAGGAAGTCCGTTATTGCGAAATTTGTTATCAGTAAACAGATCAGTTGCATGACAACTGGCGCATTTGTTCTCAAAAACATCCAAGCCCTGCGATTCTATTTCAGTGAAATTTCCACCGGCTTCACTGCGCACATGCTTGTCGTATTTGGAGTCTGCAGAGATCATCATCACCATAAACTGCGATAATGCTTTTAAGAAATTCTCATTATTCACTTCGCCGTTCTCAAACGCTTCCGCGAAAAGGTGCTGGTAATCACTGTCGTCTTTTAATTTGTTAAGCACGCTGCTCATGGTCTCGCCCATTTCGACTTCATTTGTAATGGGAATAATGGGAAAAAGGTCTAAATGTGCCGTAGCACCATCCCAAGCAAATTCTTTAAGAAAAGCCATATTCTGTATCGCCGGTGCATTTCGAATTCCTTCTTTATCATCAATGCCATGACTAAATTGATGACCATGATGTGTAAAGGCAAATCGCTGCTCGTGACAAAACCCACAGCTTATAAATCCGTTTGCTGATAAATTACCGTCATAAAATAGGTTTTTACCAAGTTCAAAGCCTTTCTCAGTAGGAGGATTTGCACTAAGATCATAAGCAATAGGAGGGAAGTTCGCAGGGATATTCACCTCCAGATCCTTATTGAGTTCAATGTATTCTCCATCATCTTTTGAACAAGAAAATATGGAGAAAATGGCTAATGTGTATAGTAATCTTTTCATAAGATTAAATAGTTGCCGCAATAGGACTAGCGTATTGCGGCAAGCTTATTTTTAGTGATCCACATTTTCGCCATTGTGCACGTGATCTACGGTAAACATCTGTGTTGCGTTTACAGCGATCTGCGGACTTTTAACTTCGTCAACCATTACTACAGCAGCTTCTGATAGTTTGATCTTTGTACTGCCGTCTAGTACTTTATTTGCATCTACTGCAAAATGTACCACCGGGCTAAGAGCATCACTCACAAGCGCCTCACTAGGAAGATTTACACTCACACTTCTATAGTTGTCTAACGCAGTGCCGTGGCTTCCCATGTGGATCTTAAAATCAGTAGATTCGGTTACTGTTGCAGAAGTGAAAGAACCTTCAAAATTCAAGAACTTGTAACCCGCTTGCCAGGACCACATCATTTCATTTTCTTCGGCTTCTGTAAGAAAATCTCCTTGACCTTCGGCGCCTTGCAGATACTTTTCTTGATCTACACCTACACCAAATTTGATCTGAGTATATTTCCCGGCAGGGATATCTTTAAGTACAACTTGAGTTTTGTTATTCTCCTCGCTTATCACAAAAAAGCTCTCGTCTTTAGGGTAGGTATATTCATTACCCATATCATCCACGAGAACAAAATTGCTCACGATATAATTAAACCTATCGATGGTTAAAGTCTCGCCATTAGAGTTTGTATACGTGCTTGAGCTTAGAAGAAGATCATCGCCGGCAACGCCATTATCAAATTCAAGGGTTAGATCGTTTGATCCAGAGATCTCGCTCATATCATCATCGCTAGATGAACAAGCAGAAAGGTTTAATAGGGCAACTAGTAAAAGGGGTTTTAAATATTTAGTGATCATTGTGTTTTATTAAAAATTAAGCATAGTTTATTCGGGCTTAGCGCTTTTGGCGAAAGCCATATCTGTATAAAAAAATATGCTTACACAATGGGTGGTCTGTATTGCTTGCGGGCAAACAGATAGGTGTACTCAGCAGCATACACATCTGCTGTTTTAGCCCAATTTTGTTCTTGCGTAAAAGGCGTCCAGGAGGTCACATAGTCTTTAAAATAAAGCAATGTGCGCTCGTCTAGTTGTAAACGGGAACCTTTTTTATTGCCGTCATTTTCCTTGCTTGCCTGTTTTGCGAGCGATTGCATGAGGTAACATTTACCATTACACTCAAGCTCTGGCTTGTCCTTGTTTTCGCAGAGTTCTGTGCTAATGTATTCATAGTTTAGCACGTACTCCACCACAGGAAATACAGGGTTAAGAAGGATCAGCAAGGCGATAGCCTGCCAAATAATTCGCATTAAAGTGCTTTATTGCACCAGGGATTTTGCGTTGTCGATACTCGTGTTAATGCTGCTTTTAACTTCGTTCACTTCGTCAAGCTCAGCTTTAAGACCAGCGATAACTGCGTTAAGTTCTTCTTCGCTCATGGATTGAACTTTGGATTTAGTAGAGACAAATTCGTCCGCAAACTCCATCATCCAAGTTTCCATATGCGCGTCAGCCTCATCTAGTTTAGAGATCGCCTCATTGTAAGAAGCAGTCGCCGTTGTATCGCTTTCTGCACGGTTTTGTAGCTCTCCCTTTAATGAAGAAATATCCATCATCTTAGGCATCACCTCGTCGTGTACTTGCATGATCTGCCCAAAGAGTGTGTTATACTCCTCGATCTTTTCATCATTACTCGCACAAGAGGTAAATGCCAGGGTCAAGCCCAAAACCAATACCTGGTAATTTTTAAAAATTTTCATTGTCTGATTGTTTTTAAGTCACCTAAGCGATAGGCGGATGAAAGAAATTTGAACTGTCTAGGTGCTTGTATTGATCTGCACCATCAGGAAAATTATCTGAATGACTATCAACAGCAACCTGAAGTTTAGGCGCATCGATAGTTTCATTAAATAGCGTGGGAATCTCGACTTTTTTAACCGAGTTGTCTTTTTTCTGATCGTTTTCTTTTTCAGCGGCTTTTGCCAAAGATTGCATCAAATAACACTTACCGTTACACTCAAGCTCTGGTCTGTCTTTATTGACACAAAGTACTTCACTGATGTAATCATAATTAATGATATAATCCACAACAGGCAGCGCTGGTCTTAGGATTACTGTCAAAGCAATTATGATCAGAAGATTTTTCACGATCGCAAAATTAAACCACAGCGTGGAGAGCAAGAAAAATATTGATGTAAATAATATAGTATTTTTCTTTTCGCTGCAGCGAAATATTAAAAGCTATACTCAATGCTTGCCTTAGCAAAAAACGGAGTTCCTGGCGTGAAGTGAATTTCTTCAACAGACTGCGATTCGTTTTGCAAACGTGACTCGGTGGCGAATTGAGTTTCGTTCCATGCCGTGTCAAAAAGGTTCTGGATCTGTATACCGAAATTGAGATTATTCCACTTGTAACCGGCGTTAAGATCAACAACGGTGTAACCTTCTGCGACGATGCTGTTATCTTCGTTTGCGGGACGGTCATCCATAAATCGTAAATGTGCACCGCCATAAATCCCAGATGGGTGTACTACGCTAAGTCCAGAGGTGATAGTAAAATCTGGCGCAAGCGGAATAAAATCTTCGCCGGCGGCTTCTTCAATCGCTCTGCCGTGCGTGTAATTTGCATCAATATTATAAAATAGCCAGGATAATGGCTGGTAGCGTAAACTTACATCCACACCTTGTCTGCGTGTTTTACCACTTGGTTCTACAATGCCTGCATCACCTACATACACAAATTCTTGCTGTAAATACAAATACCAATATGCCATATTTACAAGCAGTTTTGAAGAAGGTTTCCAGATGTAACCTGCGTCAAAACCATAAGCTGCGGGTAAGATCTGTTTGCCATTTTGAGCAACAACCACGCGTGTGTCATTAGAGTGAAAGCCTTTACCGGTTTTTAGATAAAATTGCAGATCATCATTTTGATGATAAATGATGTTTAATTTAGGGCTTACAATTGCTTCTGTCTCTGTTTGTGTTTGATACAATGGTTGCAATTGATCATTGTATTGAAAATTGAAATAATCTAATCGCAAGGATGGATTAAACGTCCATTTACCAAGATTTAAATCTGCACCTACATAGGCAGCCATATTGGTTTCATTCACTTCACCATAAGCGATGCGCTCCAGTATTTCAGTTCTGTTTAAAGTGTGGCTTAACTCGTTATCTTCACTTTGATCATTGCGAAGGCTTAGCCCAGCGTTTAAAATACCATCTGCATCCCCTATATTGAAGTTTCTTCTATACTCAGAATTAACACCATAGATAGTTCTACTTTCCTTTTGTTTGATCTGGTCACCATTGATGGGATCATCAAGAAAGAAAGTGAAATTAGAATACAGTTCAAAGTCATACTTACTCATAAAAACCGTGTTCTTAATAGAAGAATTCTCATCGATGAATTTATCATAATTCACTATGAGATTTGTTCTGCTAGTCTCGCCGCCTTCAGTATCATCAATAGCACCAAAACGACCTATCAAGCCACTATCTACAGCGCGTTGCGGAATTTGTCCGCTTGCGTCCCAATCGCTAGTAAAATGAGATATGGTAAACCCTAGACGATCTGTATTATTTATGTAACCTGTGTATTTACCAAAAACGTTGATGCGGTTAAAGTTTTGCGGACTATCAAAAGGTCCATCTGTTGCGAGATATTCTGAGGCGATGTAAGCGCTGTGTTTTGCTGTATTAAGAACATTGAACATTCCCATTAATCGCTGCGTATTAAATTGTCCAGCCTCTACTTTGATAACGCTATTTTCTAGTCTGTCTTTAGTTTGAAAATCTACATATCCTGCTGTAGTAAAATTTCCTTTGTTTTGATAATAAGGTCCTTTGCCAAAATCTATAGCATCAATAGTTTCTGGTATTACAAAATGCAGATCTGCATATCCTTGACCATGAGCATGAGAGACCATATTTACCGGCAAGCCATCTACCGAAATATTAATATCTGTACCATGATCTATATCAAAACCACGTAAGAAAATTTGTTCGGCTTTACCGCCACCTGCATGCTGACCTATAAACAGACCAGGAACGGTTCTCAAAACATCTTGAGAAGAATTTACAGGCGTAGTTTGCAGATCAATATCAGTAATGATATGCAGTGCGTTAATATTCTTTTCTATGACGATTTCGTCTAGATCAAGTGATTTAGAATATAGAATGATAGTAAGATCATCAGTATTGTTTTCTATCTCAATAGTACGAGTTACAAAACCTAAATGTGAGATTTGTAGCCTATCTCCTGTATCAATATCTTCAAAGATAAAGTTACCTTGATCATCTGTGTGTGTATGATTGCCAGTTGCTTTACTTATAATATTAGCTTCGGCAATAGGTTTGCCTTTTTCATCTGTGATAACGCCTGTGATATTTTGAGCAAAACCAGAAAGTGTTAGCATAAAAATGCTAAGCAGAAGAAATTTTTTCATGTGTGATTGATGATGAATGTAGGTTCAAAATTAGCCCAAACCATCAAGAAAAACCCCCTAATAAAGCAGGAATTGCTAAGCCTTTGAGGCTGAGATTTTTTGGCTTAAAGCCAAAAGAAAAACATCATAAACCTACTCATAATACTTAATGTCTCGCTCTATGAAACGGGTAGGTGCTTCATCTTCAAAGGTGATCCTTGTGATCCAATTGCCGTATGCATCGTAGGTGTATGTATACCTGTGGTCTTTGCCTATTTTCTGGCCGCTTAAAAGTCTAGTTTTTGAAGAAGTAACATTACCATTAGGATCATAGGTTTTGTCTAGGCGAACGCTATTTTCTTTAATGGGTTTTACATCAATATGGCCAGTTACATTGCCTTTAGTATCGTATTTATAAGAATCCCCGCCTTTTAGATTTTTATTACCATCAAAGGTTGCTTCGTCCTGCAATTTACCTTCTTCATTATACCTGTAGAAAACTTGCTCTTTAATACTGCCGTCTGGATTAAGGGTTACCTTTTTTGTGAGTTGGTTTTTATTGTCGTAGGTAAATGTTGTGGTGCTTACTAACTCTTCAAGAGGACCACTGTAGCGATCGTTTGAGATGCAATTGCCATTATCGTCATATTCTCTAATGTTTCTTGAATATAGGTCGCCGTTTGATTCAAAAGAGCCAAGCTCTAAGAGCTTATCCTCTGAATCATAAATAGAGTATCTTTTAAATCCTTTTTCTCCGTTAGCATCAATTCTTTGATAGGTCATTGAATTTCCTTCATCATTATAGGTATACACAAAGGTGTGTTCAAGCTGATCTTCACCTCTATATGAAGCAGCTTCAATAAGTTTATCGCCTGCATATTTATTCGTGTATTTATTCTTTACACCTGTTAAGCCTAGATCATATGACTCTATTTTACGGCCTTCCTTATCATAAACATATTGCTTGTCAGATTCCCAGGGTTGTAAATACCTACTTCCCTTTATCACTCTATCGCCTTCTTTTTTAGCTTTATATGAGCTTTGAGTAAGCACCATAACAGGACCTTTAAGATCATCTTTCTCACGGTCAGTTTCTTGATCTTGTGCGGTGGTGTTTAAACTTAATAAAGAGAATAGTGAAAGAAATAAAAGCGTAGTTTGTAAGCGCATGCGATAAGGATATAATTAGCTAGGGTTTATGCTGCTAATTTAGCCATTTCACTAAAGTGTTAAATATGTTATTTTAACACATACGTATGCGGTGGGATGCTGTTCTTTTGGCTTTAAGCCAAATAAAAACAGCCTCGATCAATACGATCGCTATACTATACCCTCATTAGTCTTTGCCGAATCTTGCAGCAAAGCATTAAGATCGCTGAGTTCTTTGCTTGTAAGGTGGCGCCATTTTCCTAGCGGAGTGTCAAGCTTAATGTTCATGATGCGCAAGCGCTCAAGGCGGTCTACCTCGTTGCCCAGATATTCGCACATACGTCGAATTTGCCTGTTAAGACCTTGTGTAAGTATGATCTTAAAACGCATTTTGTCGATCTGTTCTACATGACATTTGCGCGTGATGGTGCCTAAGATCGGTACGCCATTGCTCATCTTTTTGATAAAACCTTTTTCAATAGGGCGCTTAAGCGTAACCAGATATTCTTTCTCGTGATTGTTGCGCGCACGCAGGATCTTGTTTACAATATCACCATCGTTAGTCAAGAGAATTAATCCCTGACTGTCTTTATCTAATCTACCGATGGGAAATATACGTTCGCCAAAATTGATAAAGTCTATAATATTGTCTTTCTCACGGCGCGTGTCTGTAGTACAAACAATGCCACGGGGCTTGTTAAGGCAGATATACACAGGAGCAGTGTCTTTGCCAGCAATTACCTTCCCGTCTAATTTAATCACATCATCTGCCGAAACTTTGCTTCCCATTTCGGCCGGTTTACCGTTAATGGTCACACGGTTTTGCTCAATAAGTTTATCTGCCGCACGGCGTGAGCAGTAACCTATCTCGCTAAAATATTTGTTGATGCGAACTAAATTCTTTTCTTCCATAAGATCCTCTACTGGCAAGCGGTTTTATTCATGCCGCTTTTGCAGAAGCAAATTTAAGAAAGATATTGTGTTTTGGCTTTCGCCAAAATGGGATTCCTAGGATTGATCTAGATAATAGATGTGATTTATTTTGGCTTTTGCGAAAGGTACTATTAAAAGATCTAATCCTCGCTCCAAAAACCAGTTTCCTTACGCACAAGATCTAGTGTTGAGACAATACTTTGAAGTTCGTCAATCTCTGGAAATATTTTAATTAAGAAGTCAGGATTTGAATACTTAAAATGATTTGTCATCTTACCATCGTTGATAGTAAAATAGTAATCTTCTGTATCACCTAAAAATTCTGGTTTATTGTAGACTAAAGTCGCTTCATTATTTCCAGACTCAATATTTTCATAGGATTTGAATTTGTAGGAGATATTTTCTTCATCAGCGAGATTCTTTAAATGGTATTTCTCAACCTTTAACCAAAAATCTTTATCCTTAATGATCGTTTCTTTGTCAAGCTGTAATTCGCCATATTTACCATGTTTATAATGTGAAACGACTGTTTGCAAAGTAGAGTCTTGATAGATCTGAATGATCTCACTACGCTCAAATTTCTTTACTTTTTCTATCGTGATCTCTTTTGTCCAGGTGTAACTATTAAGTTTATTCTCTTCAATATTTCTAACTTCTTCTTGAGAAAAACATAAGGTAGAGAATATTAAAAACGGCAGTGCAATAAGTAATTTTAAATTCATAATTGATTTGTTTTAAGATTAGTAAATGATCATTGGTCTTAAAAACTCAAACAAAGAATGTGCCAAGTATGGTTATAGCGTGGTTATAGCGTAGATAGTGTATGGATGGTGTATGGATAAAGTATGGATAGTGTATGAGGAGTGTATGAAAAGTGGCAGGCAGGATCACAACCTTTTAATCAAGCACTATAAATTCAAAATAGTACCACAGTGGTAAAACAAAGACTAGAAAAGTAAGCATGTGAAAAAGAGTAGTGCTTCGTTTTTTTCTAAAGATGCTAACGGACAAAAATATAACTCCTGTAAGCAAAGCTAATAAAGCCACACCCATATAAAGTAAACCTACCACGGCGATGCCTATTCCGGCTTGACCGTCAGACATAGGATCTGGAAGCTCTATGCTGTTAAACATATTTCTAAAGTAGAAAAATGCCACATACAGTAGAAAGACAAATACTGCACCTATTATATTTCTACGATTACTCATACATTAAATACTCTGCACGAATCTTTTTAAACGCATCCAATCCGGCTTGCCAAGTTTCTCTTATTTCATCCATGCTCATGCCGCTCACAATTTGCTTTTGCAAAGTTTCAGTACCTGCATGTTTTGTAAAGCCGCTGGTGAGGAAAAAATCTTCTTTTTTAGAATGAGCATTGTATGCATCAATGATCCAACTTAAGTTTACTTCGTGCATTTGTGGTACATCGCGCAAATCTATACCGTGACACAATTCACCATTATGCTTTGGACTTTTACTGCCAAAGTTAGGCTTAGGCGTATAACTAAAGGTATATTGCTCTGCTGGTAAATATGGCGAACCTAAAATCTGAAATTGCATCTCTGTACCGCGACCTCCATTTAAGTTTGTGCCTTCAAGCAATCCCAAACTAGGGTAGAGGTTAATGCTTTGATCATTCGGTAAATTGGGAGACGGTCTCACAGGTAAAGAATACGTTAGATCGTGATTGTAATTTTTCATTGGTATCACGGTTAATTTTGCCGTAAGGCCATCGCCTAACCAGCCTTCGCCGTTTATCATTTTTGCGTATTCGCCCACGGTCATCCCATGAACTAAAGGCACGCCGGCATGCATTCCTAAAAAGCTGGTATGTGCAGCTTCCATCACAGGGCCGTCTACGTAACTTCCGTTAGGGTTGGGGCGATCTAGGACGAGCACTTCAATATCATTTTCGGCGGCAGCCTGCATCACATAATGCATGGTCGCAACATAGGTGTAAAAACGCACACCCACATCCTGAATGTCAAAAACAAGCACGTCTAGATCTTTTATTTGCTCAGCTTTGGGCTTGCGGTTGTTACCATACAATGAGACGATAGGCAATCCGGTTTTTGGGTCTTTGCCATCTTTTACTTTTTCGCCAGCATCTGCAGTACCACGAAAACCATGCTCTGGAGACAAGACCTTCACGATGTTTAGCTTTCGCGAAAGCAACGAATCTACAAGATGGGTGTATGTCTCTCCGTCTGCTTTTAAGATCAGCGAACTAGGGTTGCCCACGATCCCGATGCGTTTGCCTTGCAATAAAGGGATGTAATCTTCCGTTCGGTTGGCACCTAGAATGATTTCTTGATTTACGATTGACGACTTTTGACTTTGAGCAAGAGTATTTTCCGTTTTTATAGAATCAGGTCTATTGTCTTTTATCTTTTGTCTATCATCTTTTACTCCGTTTGCACACGAAATCATTGCGGTGATTCCTAATAAAAGGGTAATTTTGGGCAAATTAAACGCCATAGCTGGATTGAATTTAGAGTATTTCATAGCCCAACGCATCATCCGCGCCGGTAAGCATAAAAGTACTGCTTCGGCACCTATAATTAAAATCGCGATCATAGCAATTATTCTTGGCTTGGTCATGATGATGATCACCATCGCAACAGGTGTGGGCCTTCAGCAGAAAATACGCGAAAAGGTCTCTGCCTTTAACGGCGATATTATCATTTCTAATTTTGATGGCAATCAAAGCGACGTAACGCTTAATCCGGTAGATATTAACCAGCCGTTCTATCCAGATTTTAAAGAAGTGCCTGAGGTTACTCATGTGCAAGCCACAGCGACAAAAGCGGGTGTGATACGCACCGCGACCGACTTTGAAGGTATTATTTTAAAAGGTGTAGGGCAGGATTACCACTGGGATTACATGCAAGAATTTCTTGTTGCCGGCCGCCTGCCAGAGTATGGAGCAGATGGTATAAGCCGTGAGATCTTGATGAGTGGTTATATCGCGAATCGGCTAGGTTTTAAGAATGGCGATAAGATCGTTGTGTATTTCTTAAAAGAAGATGGCAGCTTTAGAAGTCGTGGCTTTGATATCGTAGGTATTTTTGAAAGTGGTTTTCAAGAATTTGATCAGAGCTTCATTTTTACAGACCTCAAGCAGGTGCAAAACCTTAATCGCTGGGATGAAAATCAAGTGGGCGCCTTTGAGGTTTTTGTAGACGATTTTGATAACCTCGAAGCCATTGGGAATAAAGTCTATCAAAGCACAGGTTCTACGTTAAACAGTATGACCATTGCGCAGAAATACTATTCCATTTTTGAGTGGTTATCGCTTTTTGATTTTAATATCGCCTTGATCATCGTGGTGATGATCATCGTCGCGGGTATTAATATGATCGTAGCTTTGCTCGTACTTATCTTAGAGCGCACCCGTATGGTAGGCGTGCTCAAAGCGCTGGGAAGTAACAACTGGAGCGTGCGTAAGATCTTTATGTACAACGCGCTTTATCTTGTGCTTGTTGGCCTTTTTTGGGGTAATATCATCGGCGTTGGTTTACTGCTTATTCAGAAATATACAGGCATAATTTCACTTAACCCAGAGACGTATTATGTTACAGAAGCGCCCGTTTACATCAGTTGGGATTATATTTTGATCCTTAACGTAGGCACCTTTTTACTGTGTGCGGCGATGTTGTTGATCCCTTCGTATATCATCACAAGGATCTCGCCGGTTAAGACTATTAAGTTTGAGTAGTTTTTCGCTTTCGCGAAAAGGACACCGACATATTTTCTGATCAAAACCACAATCCTAAACCCTTCTTAAACCCATAAGCAGACTGTACTCAAAATATTATATTTGAGAAAATCACTGCATGAAATACGCTGAAAATATTCTGGGAACAATAGGGAATACACCACTTATAAAGATGAATAAGTTAGTTGAAGAATTACCTTGTTTAGTCTTGGCAAAGTATGAAACCTTTAATCCTGGGAATTCTGTAAAAGATCGCATGGCGCTTAAGATGATACAAGAAGCAGAAGCCTCAGGAAAACTCAAACCCGGCGGAACGATAGTAGAAGGAACTTCAGGAAATACCGGAATGGGTCTAGCCCTTGCAGCGGTTTTAAAAGGTTACAAACTAGTTTGCACCTTGAGTGATAAGCAAAGCAAAGAAAAAATGGATGTGCTTAAAGCAATGGGAGCAGAAGTCATTGTTTGTCCCACAGAAGTCGCTCCAGATGATCCAGAGAGTTATTACAGCGTTGCAAAACGTATAGCGGCAGAACGACCCAATGCTTGGTACGTGAATCAATATGACAACCTAGGAAACACACAAGCACATTATGAATCCACCGGCCCAGAGATCTGGGAACAAACGGATGGTAAAGTCACACATTTTGTTGTGGGCGTAGGAACCGGAGGAACCATCAGCGGAGTAGGGAAATACTTAAAAGAACAAAATTCAGATATCAAGATTTGGGGTGTAGATACGTATGGCTCGGTGTTTAAAAAGTATCATGAAACTGGTGAGTTTGATGAAAACGAAATTTACCCGTACGTCACTGAAGGTATCGGTGAAGATATTCTACCTAAGAATGTAAACTTTGATATTATTGATGGTTTCACGAAAGTGACAGATAAAGACGCCGCGATCTATACAAGAAAATTAGCGCAAGAAGAGGGAATGTTTCTTGGTAATAGCGCTGGTGCAGCGATAAAAGGATTGTTGCAATTAAAAGAACATTTCAAACCTGATGATGTCGTGGTTGTTCTATTTCATGATCATGGTAGTAGATACGTAGGCAAGATATTCAATGATGAGTGGATGAAAGAAAAAGGTTTCTTGGAGTAAGTAAGATTCCTTTTCGCGAAAGCGTAAAAAACAAATAAAAAAGCCGTCGCAAATGCAACGGCTTTCTTTTTTATAATGATCGTCGATTTACAGATCTGTTTCTTGATCAAGGTCTAGTTCTGTGATCTGGTAGCTTGCGTTTTCTTCGCTACCTCTTTTTAAAACAGCTTTACCGCTATAGGTCTCGCTGTTTCCATTTTTAGTAAGTCCCACAACTCTTATGGGCAAAGTAACTTCTTCACCTTGTACGATAGGATCGTCTGTAAAGGTTACTTTCATGCTTTCATAATTGCTGTTTTTCTTTGTGAAATCAGCATAATCGCCACGGTTGCTATTGGCCGCCATTGTATCAAAAGCATCACGCGATCCCGGATTCATGTAGAAATCATTGATTATTTTCTTAGCATCAGCGATCTCTTTTTGATCCTCAACGCTCATCACGTCATCCTCACTTCCTGAGGTTTGATACATGTCTTCTGGCGTGGTAGATTGTGACTCCATACCTATTTCATTAACCTCTTCGTCTTTTTGGGTTTCTCTGTTTCCGCAAGAAACGGCAACGGCTGCTGCAAATGCAACGGCTAATATTCTGTTAGTTTTCATAGCTTTAATTTTATTTTAAAAGTAATAAAGGTATTAACCATCAGCTATTAAGGTAATCCCAAATTTGTCTTAGATTTATGTTATGAAAGAAGATTTTCTTCATTATCTCTGGAAGTTCAAGAAGTATGATTTCTTGCAGCTTAAGACCACAGATCATCAGCAGATTGAGGTGCTTAATCCTGGTCAACATAACCTGCTTGCGGGTCCAGATTTCTTTAACGCGCAGTTAAGAATAGGCCAGCAGCGCTGGGCGGGCAATGTAGAAATTCATTTAAAATCTTCAGATTGGTATGCGCACGGTCATGAAAATGATGCTGCGTATGATAACGTGATCTTGCATGTGGTTTGGGAACACGATGTTGAGGTTTATGACAAGGCAAATTGCGCGATTCCCACCGTGAAGCTCAGCGATTTTGTGTCTGGCGAAGTCTTGCAGCGGTATTTTAAACTCTTTAATACTAGCAAAAAACAGTTTGTTAACTGCGAGAAAGATTTTGCTGAAGTGCCAGAAACAGTTATTATTCCTTGGATTGAGCGATTGTTTTTTGTGCGCTTAGAGCGAAAAGTACGCGAAATTGAAACACTTCTTGAAGCATCTGCAAACGATTGGGAAGCTGTACTTTTTAAAATGCTTGCGCGAAATTTTGGCACAAAGATCAATGCGGCTTCCTTTATAAATATGGCCGAAATTCTTCCGTTTGCTGTGGTTAGAAAATGCAGTACAGATAAAGGAAAACTTGAAAATCTTCTTCTCGGGACTTGTGATCTTTTGCCAGAAACTACCGAAGATGCTGCGGTGCTTAGGATGAAAATGGAATATGAATATCTCGTGAGTAAATTTGGCTTAAGCCAAAAAATAACTCAGCCAGTTCAGTTCTTTAAACTGCGACCGCAGAACTTTCCTACGGTGAGACTGTCTCAATTGGCGCAGCTTTATGAATCGCGCGAAGGGTTGTTTTCTCAGTTGATTTCGGCGAAAGCCAAAGAAAAAATATACGAGATATTACAAGTTGAGACCTCTGATTACTGGCAAACGCATTACACTTTTGCAAAATCACATCCTTTAAAACGCAAAAAGCTATCTACCGCATTTATAGATCTGCTTATCATTAATACGATCGTGCCATTGAAGTTTGCCTTTTGGCGAAAGCAAAACGAATACAATGAAGAAGCTTTAATTGATTTGCTGAGTTCGTTGCCTATTGAAAAAAACAGCATTGTGAATGGTTTTATGAAGTTAAGAACGTTGGATAAAAACGCATTATCCTCACAAGCGATCTTACAATTGAAAAAGGAATATTGCGATAAAAACAGGTGTTTGCAATGCCGGGTGGGCAATTATTTAATAAGCGATAATCCTAAACTTTAATTTTGCTAATTTGCAGCTATGGGAATGATGATAAGACTACGCCATTATTTTGAACGCAACGGCTTTTATGTTTCTTCGCGACTGGCAGACAGAATGGGAATTAGAGCAAAAAATGTAAGGTTGTTTTTTATTTACATTTCGTTTGCCACATTTGGGCTAGGTTTTGCGATTTATTTGACGCTGGCCTTCTGGCTTAAGTTAAAGGATCTGGTTTACACAAAACGTTCATCTGTCTTTGATCTATAAGGATGCTTAAATTATTTAGGTCAAAAATATATATCGCCTTGATTCTTGTGGTCTCTATGTTAACCATGGGGATTTTGGGCTTTAAGATCTTTGCCGGTTATAATTGGACAGACGCCGTCTATATGACCATAATTACCATAAGCACGGTGGGTTTTGGCGAAGTAGAACCGCTTAATGATGCTGCAAAGATCTTTACTATCATTCTTATTCTTACCAGTGTTTTTGCATTGGGTTACGCAATTTCTATAGTTACAGAATATGTGCTTAGCAGAAGCAATTATCAATTATTAAAGAAAAAACAGGTGCAACGAAAAATAGATCAACTTAAGGACCATGTGATCGTTGTGGGTTATGGTCGCAATGGGAAGCAAGCGGTTCAAAAGCTTAAAACGTACAACAAGAATTTTGTGGTTATTGAGAAGGATGAACAGCTGGTTGAGAAGTTTGAAAGTGACGAATATCTTTTCGTAACTGGTAATGCAAATGAGGATGAAACGCTTTTTCAAGCCGGAGTTGAGCGTGCTTCAACGCTAATTAGCGCGTTACCTAATGATAGTGATAACCTTTTCGTAGTGTTATCTGCAAGGCAATTGAATAAAAAAATGAAGATCATTAGTAGGGCTTCCGCCGAAACTACCTATGAGAAGCTAAAATTTGCTGGTGCAGACAATGTTATTTTGCCAGATAAGATAGGTGGAGATCAGATGGCAAGTCTTGTGGTAACTCCTGATCTTGTGGAGTTTCTAGATAATTTATCAGTTTCTACAGCGGGTAGTGTGAACGTCAAAGAGATCACTTATCATGACGTTTGTCCAGACAAAAAAGATAGAACCATACGAGATATAGATTTACGCAACCGTACGGGCTGTTCTATCATAGGATATAAAGCTCCAGATGGTAACTATATCATTAATCCTGAGGCAAGTCTGGTAATTGAAGAAAGAAGTAAACTTATAGTAATAGGCCGTCCTGAGCAGATTGAACAATTGCACAGGGAATTTTCAATTTGATATCATTTTCAACACCAGATTTAACGTTTGCTTTACATTTTAACGCCATAACCTTTGATAAAGCCTAATTTTTTAGGAAATTGCCCACTTCCTAATTTGAATTATTTAACAAATCTACAAATTGAACATGAAGAAAAAACTTCTATCGCTTTTTGCCTTATGCTTGCCATTACTAACTTTTGCGCAAGAGGCAGATGGCCTTAGCGTTTCGGAGAAAATAGATCAAACCTTTAAAGACTATACTGACTGGTTCGTGCAAGGTATCTTTGCAGAAATTCCTTTCAGCGATACGCTACAAATTCCATGGGTGCTTCTCGTTCTTGTAGGCGGAGCATTATTTTTTACCATTTACTTCAAATTAATAAACTTCACTGGTTTCTGGACTGCGATCAAAGTTGTTCAAGGTAAATATGAAGATATTGAAAAACATGGCGTAGATACACTTTATGGAGATCAAACTCCAGGAGGAGATGTATTTGAAACTATTAAAGATGAAGGTGCAGATGGTGAGGTTTCTCACTTCCAGGCATTAACTGCTGCATTATCTGCAACTGTAGGTCTAGGTAACATCGCTGGTGTTGCTGTGGCACTTTCTATAGGTGGTCCTGGTGCTACATTCTGGATGATCGTTGCTGGTCTTCTAGGTATGGCATCTAAGTTTGCTGAGTGTACACTGGGTGTAAAATATCGTGATGTAGGTCCTGACGGAACTGTTTACGGTGGTCCTATGTACTACCTTAAAAAAGGTCTTGGCGAGAAGAATATGGCTGGTCTTGGTAAAGTATTAGCTGTAGTATTCGCGATCTTCGTGATCGGTGGATCTTTTGGAGGTGGTAACATGTTCCAAGC
The DNA here is from genome assembly GCF_055391795.1 of Leeuwenhoekiella obamensis. Classification (NCBI taxonomy): domain Bacteria; kingdom Pseudomonadati; phylum Bacteroidota; class Flavobacteriia; order Flavobacteriales; family Flavobacteriaceae; genus Leeuwenhoekiella; species Leeuwenhoekiella obamensis. The sequence goes on from NZ_AP029251.1 coordinate 632,118, forward strand.
TAACCAAGCGGCGGCACAGTTCACTCAACTTTTTGACTTAGGTCCTAACGCTGGTATGTATTTCGGTTTTGTAATGTCTGCTTTGGTTGCTATCGTGATCATTGGGGGTATTAAGCGTATCGCTTCTGTTACAGAAAAGATCGTTCCTTTTATGGCTGGTATCTATGTTCTTGCAGCACTTGTAATTCTTGCTGTACACTGGCATAGTATTGATGATGCTTTCGGGTTGATCTTTGAAGGTGCATTTTCAGGCTTAGGTATTGCTGGTGGTCTTGTAGGTGTAATGATCCAAGGTATTCGTCGTGGAGCATTCTCTAACGAGGCAGGTGTAGGATCTGCGGCAATTGCTCACTCTGCTGTGCGTACAAAGTATCCAGCTTCAGAAGGTATTGTAGCATTGCTTGAGCCATTTGTTGATACAGTAGTTATCTGTACAATGACAGCGCTTGTAATTATCATTACAAACTTTGATGCGCCATTCCTTACTTATGGTCAAGAAATCACAGAAGGTGTAGAGCTTACTGCAACAGCTTTTGAAACTGTTATCCCAGGATTCTCTATCGTACTTACTATTGCGGTTATCTTGTTTGCATTCTCTACAATGATCTCTTGGTCTTACTATGGTATGCAAGGTTGGAAGTACCTTTTTGGTAAAGGGAAACTTACTGACTTGGTTTATAAGTTTTTATTCTTAATTTTCGTGATAGTTGGAGCTTCTATTAGTTTAGGATCTGTGATCAACTTCTCTGATGCAATGATCTTTGCGATGGTAGTTCCTAACATTATAGGTGTTATTTTATTAACGCCTAACGTTAGAAAAGAACTTAATAAATACCTCAAAGCGATCAAGGTAAAGCACGAAGCAATTGAAGAAGGTGCTGAAGACCTTACCAAAGAGGTGTAAAACAGCTTAAAATGAAAATATCAAAATCCCGCTTCGAAATGGATAAACGCCAACGAAGCGGGATTTTATTTTTAACGCTACTTATCATTATTGGTATTGTAGCACTTTACTTTCAGAATAGTGCTAGTTATTCTGTCGCTTCAGATGTTGAGGAGCTTGCCTTACGGCGAAAAATAGACAGCCTCAAACAATTAAAGTTAGCTGAAGTTAAAGACACTATTTATCCTTTTAATCCCAATTACATTACAGACTATCGCGGCTACACTTTAGGCATGAAGGTGGAAGAGATCGATAAGTTGCATGCTTTCCGCGAAAGCGATAAATGGATAAACTCTGCAGCAGATTTTCAAGAAGTAACTGGAGTGTCTGATTCTTTACTGGCTGCGATTTCTCCTTATTTTAAATTTCCAGATTGGGTAACTAACCCTAAACCTTCCTCAAAAAAGGAATGGTCAAAGAAAACTGTAGCTCAGAAGAAAGACCTAAACGCAGCAACAGCTGAAGATCTTAAAACCGTAGATGGTGTCACACAAGATTTGGCGCAAGCCATAATACAATACAGAGAGCGCTATAACGGATTTGCTGAGGATTTTCAATTATATGATGTTGACGGTTTGCCGGCAGAAGTCGTACGGGCGATTCGCGATGGGTTTACAGTAAAGACAAAACCAGAGGTAAAAAAGCTTAATGTGAATACGGCAAGCGCTTCAGATCTTTCGGTTTTGCCGTTTATGAATTATCGTCTTGCACGCGATATTGTAGATTATCGCAACTTACATGAAGGGATAGATTCTATCGCCCAACTCAAAAAAATACAAGGAATCACTCCGTTTACTTTTGATCGAATTAAACTATATTTGTTGACCGATCAAAGGTGATCCTTTACTTTGAAACTTACCAACCAAAGTATTTTTTAAACCCTAAAATTTGTCAATGAATAAGATGTTTTTTTCAGAAGAGCACAATCTCTTTAGAGAAAGCCTACGCGATTTTTTAAACAAAGAAGTTGCTCCGCACATAGATGCATGGGAGGAAGCTGGGAAGATAGATCGCTCAATTTGGAAGAAATTTGGAGATATGGGCTTCTTTGGCCTCGCTTATCCAGAAAGCTATGGTGGGCTTGATCTCGATATTTTTTATACCATTATATTTTTAGAAGAGTTGCAAAAAGTGCGCTCTGGTGGTTTTGCGGCTGCAATGTGGGCACACGCTTATCTTGCGATGACGCATCTTAACGCAGAAGGTGATGAGTATATAAAAAATACGTACCTCGCGCCAAGTATCGCTGGAGAAAAAATAGGTTGTCTTTGTATTACTGAGCCTTTCGGCGGAAGTGACGTAGCGGCGATGAGAAGTACGGCGGTTAAGAACGGTGATCATTACATTCTTAATGGTTCTAAAACCTTTATCACAAATGGAGTGTACAGCGATTATATGGTTGTCGCTGCTAAAACAGATCCAGAAAAAGGAAATAAAGGGATAAGCCTTTTTGTAGTAGATAGTAAAGAAGCTGGTGTAGCAGCCACAAAGTTGAATAAACTAGGCTGGAGAGCTTCAGATACCGGTGAGATCGCATTTACAGATGTAAAAGTTCCTGCAGAGAATCTTCTAGGTTCAGAAGGGCAAGGCTTTAGTTTTATCATGCAACATTTCGCCCTTGAGCGACTTATTATGGGTGTTAATGCGCATGCGCGTGCAGAATATGCGGTAGATTATATCTTAGGCTATATGAAGGAGCGCGAAGCATTTGGTAAAAAGCTTAACGAATTCCAAGCGCTACGTCATAAAGTGGTAGAGATGGTGAGCAAGGTAGAGATGTGCAAAACCTTTAATTATAACATCGCTTATAATATGGATAAAGGCGATTATGTAGTTAAGGAAGCGAGTATCTCAAAGCTTATGAGTACAAAAATGGCAGACGAGGTTATTTATGATGCGCTGCAATTATTAGGCGGTTATGGGTATATGGAAGATTATCCATTAGCAAGACTGTTTAGAGATAGTAGGCTAGGACCTATAGGCGGTGGTACATCTGAAATACTTAAAGAGATCATCGCAAAAATGGTTATAGATAATAAGACCTATAAACCAGCAACAGACAAATAATAAAAGATTTTAAAAATAAATTTAGTTAAGGTTTGCGTTCTGATAAAAAGGACTATCTTTGCGACCTTAAAAATCACAAAAGAAAGGAGGTAGCACTATGTTAATAATACCAGTAAAGGACGGAGAGAATATAGATAGAGCGCTAAAGCGTTTCAAGCGTAAGTTTGATCGTACAGGTACGATGCGTAAGCTTCGTGATCGTCAGCAGTTCACAAAACCTTCTGTGCAACGCAGAAGAGAAGTTCAAAAAGCTGCTTATATTCAGTCGCTTCGCGATCAAGAGAATATATAAGAATCCGTTCATTTCGCTTTAAGCGAGATCATTGGGATTTTTAACGAGAGACTAATCCTCTTTCAACATAATATTAAATCCGCTGTAGGGTATCCTTACAGCGGATTTTTTTATATTGTATCTATGCTACTTGATAAATTTATAGAGTATCTGCAGCTTGAGAAGCGTTACAGTGCGCATACGGTAAAGGCGTATGGTGATGATATAAATGCTTTTTTCGCTTTCGCGGAAGCTACGCATGGCACATTAAAACCTGCCGAGGTGAATTATTCAATGATCAGAAGCTGGATCGTGGATCTGGCTGAAAAAGATCTTAGCAATCGCAGTATAAATAGAAAAGTGTCTTCACTTAAATCATACTACAAATTTCTCCTAAAGATTGAAGAGGTAGAAATTTCGCCACTACAACAGCACAAATCATTTAAAATTAAGAAACGAGTAGACGCTCCTTTTTCTCAGGACGAAGTAGAGGAGGTGTTGCGAGATTTTGATAACGCAACAGATTTTTATAGCCTAAGAGATAAATTAATGATCGAGCTTTTTTATGGTACAGGAATGCGTCGTAGCGAGCTGATCAATCTTGAGGTTAATGATGTTGATTTTTCTAATCAAACTATTCGGGTTTTAGGAAAACGAAATAAAGAACGTTTAGTGCCTCTATTGCCATTTTTGAGAAAGACAATGCAGGTTTACCTAGAAGAGCGCAAAAAAGAGTGGGGAGAAACATCTACTAAAGCGATTTTGTTGTCTGATCGCGGTGCTAAAATGAATGATTCGCTTGTTTACCGAAAGATTAATGATTATTTTAGTAGGGTGTCTCATAAGGTTAAGAAGAGCCCGCATATGCTAAGACATACATTTGCGACGCACTTGCTTAACAATGGGGCAGATTTAAATGCTGTTAAAGAACTGCTTGGGCATTCTAGTCTTGCTGCTACTCAGGTTTACACACATAATACGATAGCGGGTTTAAGCCAGGTACACAAAGCTGCCCATCCTCGCGGTAAGAAACAGTGAATACTAACCCTTAATACATGTAGTTATGAAAGTAAATGTGCAAACACCCAACTTCATCGCTGATCAGAAACTAATTAATTTTGTTCAAAAGAAGCTAGACAAGCTAGAACAGTATTATGACAAGATAGTTTATGCTGATGTTTACATGAAAGTTCAAAAAACAAAGTCTAAAGAAAATAAGCTTGTGGAGATACTAGTGAGTGTTCCTGGAGATGAATTTATGGTAAAAAAGCAAGCAAAGACTTTTGAAGAGGGAGCAGACTGTTGTGCGCATTCGCTTGAGAGATTGCTACTTAAGAGAAAGCGAAAAATTAGCGCGTAAATTTTTTTAAAAAAAATCTTCGCGAAAGTTTTGTCAGAACCAAATTTGTTCTACATTTGCAGTCCGTTTGAAAAAGACGGGCTTTTTTATGAAAAAGAAAGCATAAAAAGCCGATGTAGCTCAGCTGGCTAGAGCAGCTGATTTGTAATCAGCAGGTCGTGGGTTCGAGTCCCTCCATCGGCTCTTTTTTAAAGCTTGAAAAAGCTTGCGCGGCGCACAGTCGAAGCGTTTTTTGAAATATTGAAAATTACCAATTCGGGGAGATACTCAAGCGGCCAACGAGGACAGACTGTAACTCTGTTGTCATTAGACTTCGCAGGTTCGAATCCTGCTCTCCCCACAAATTTTTTATTGTAATTCTTGTTTGGTTGTTTGTGTTGAATTTTTAATTTTGCACGCCTAAAAATAAGAATAAAATGCGGAAGTAGCTCAGTTGGTAGAGCGTCAGCCTTCCAAGCTGAATGTCGCCGGTTCGAACCCGGTCTTCCGCTCTGATTTTTTCAGGGTGTAAATCCTGAAAATAACGAGTGCAATTCCTTTTTCCTTTTTAGGAAATGAAGAATTCTTTACGCCGACGTAGCTCAGGGGTAGAGCGTTTCCTTGGTAAGGAAGAGGCCACGGGTTCAAATCCCGTCGTTGGCTCAAAAACTTTGAATAAAGTTGTTTTAATAACGGGTGTGTATAACGCTCGTTTTTGGTGTATCCAGAAACTCGTGCTACTCCATCCGGCTTTAAAATTGAACACTAATATATAACTAAGATTAAAATCATTTAAATCATGGCAAAGGAAACTTTTGATCGTTCCAAACCCCACTTAAATATTGGTACTATTGGACACGTAGATCACGGTAAAACCACTTTGACTGCTGCAATTACTACTGTACTTGCAAACGCAGGTCTTTCTGAGCTTCGTAGCTTTGACTCTATTGACAACGCTCCTGAAGAAAAAGAAAGAGGTATTACAATTAACACTTCTCACGTAGAGTATCAAACAGCTAACCGTCACTACGCACACGTTGACTGTCCAGGTCACGCGGATTACGTAAAGAACATGGTAACTGGTGCTGCTCAGATGGACGGTGCTATCCTTGTTGTTGCTGCGACTGATGGTCCTATGCCACAAACTCGTGAGCACATCCTTCTTGGTCGTCAGGTAGGTATTCCTCGTATCGTTGTATTCATGAATAAAGTGGATATGGTTGATGATGAAGAGCTTCTTGAGTTAGTTGAGATGGAAGTACGCGATCTTCTTAGCTTCTACGAGTATGATGGTGATAATGGTCCTGTTGTACAAGGTTCTGCTCTAGGTGCGCTTAACGGTGAGCAAAAATGGGTTGATAAAGTTATGGAGCTTATGGAAGCTGTTGATAACTGGATCGAAGAGCCAACTCGTGAGGTTGATAAGCCATTCCTTATGCCAATCGAAGATGTATTCTCTATTACTGGTCGTGGTACTGTAGCAACTGGTCGTATTGAAACTGGTGTTGCAAATACTGGAGATCCTGTTGAGATCATCGGTATGGGTGCTGAGAAACTTACTTCTACTATTACTGGTGTTGAGATGTTTCGTAAGATCCTTGATCGCGGTGAAGCTGGTGATAACGTAGGTATCCTTCTACGTGGTATTGATAAGGCTCAGATCTCTCGTGGTATGGTAATTACTAAGCCAGGATCTGTAACTCCTCACAAAAAATTCAAAGCTGAGGTTTATATCCTTAAGAAAGAAGAAGGTGGTCGTCACACTCCATTCCATAACAACTACCGTCCACAGTTCTACGTACGTACAACTGACGTGACTGGTAACATCGCACTTCCTGATGGTGTAGAGATGGTAATGCCAGGTGATAACCTTACTATTACTGTAGATTTGATTCAGCCTATCGCGCTTAACTTAGGTTTACGTTTCGCTATCCGTGAAGGTGGTAGAACAGTAGGTGCAGGTCAGGTTACTGAAATCCTAGACTAATCACAGTTTTATAAAGATACCGAGTTAAGGCGTTCGCTGCGGCGGTCGCCTTGACTTGTATAATCGACCAGATGTAATGTGTGGTCGATTTAATTTACGGGTTTAGCTCAGTTGGTAGAGCACTGGTCTCCAAAACCAGGTGTCGGGAGTTCGAGCCTCTCAACCCGTGCAGAGTATTTGCCTTGCGGCAAAAAGTATAAAATCTTAGAAAATTTGGGCTTGACCCAGAATATCTGAAAATATTAATAAGTATGGCTGGATTGATTAATTACCTGCAAGAGTCTTATAACGAGCTTAAAAATCACGTTACCTGGACACCGCTGAATGAAGCGCAAAGGTTGACTGTGGTGGTTGCTGTATTCTCTATTCTTTTCGCACTTGCTGTGTGGGGTGTAGATATGGTATTTGGCCGTCTTATTGAAGGGTATTTTGATCTAATGGGAGCTTAAGGTATAGTTATGGCAAAAACTGAAACCAAAAAGCACTGGTATGTTGTAAGAGCTGTTAGTGGGCAGGAGAACAAAGTTAAAGGTTATATTGAGCAAGAGGTTGCTAGATTTAATCTTGAAGACTATGTTGATCAGGTCTTAGTTCCTACAGAAAAGGTCGTGCAAATACGTAATGGTAAAAAAGTAAATAAGGAAAGAGTTTATTTTCCTGGATATATAATGGTGAATGCTAACCTAGGGGGTGAAGTAGCTCACATTATTAAGTCTATTAATGGAGTTATAGGTTTTCTTGGTGAGGTAAAAGGAGGGGATCCTGTACCGCTTAGAAAGTCTGAAGTTAACCGTATGTTAGGAAAGGTTGATGAGCTTGCAGTTAAGACTGATAATGTAGCTATACCTTTTGTGTTAGGTGAAACTATTAAAGTTATAGATGGTCCTTTCAATGGTTTTAATGGAACTGTGGAGAAGATCAACGAAGAAAAGCGCAAGCTTGAGGTGATGGTTAAGATTTTTGGAAGAAAGACGCCTCTTGAGCTTAGCTACATGCAAGTTGAGAAAGTATAAATGTTACGCTTTATAGATTAGATATCGTTCTTCTGCTTCCACTTAAGAGCATATCAAACTAAATTTTTAAAAATGGCAAAAGAAGTAAGTAAGGTTGTAAAGTTGCAAGTTAGGGGAGGGGCCGCAAACCCATCTCCACCTGTAGGTCCAGCTTTAGGTGCTGCCGGTGTAAACATCATGGAGTTCTGTAAGCAATTTAATGCTAGAACTCAAGATAAAGCTGGTAAGGTACTTCCTGTTGTTATCACCGTTTATGGAGATAAGTCGTTTGACTTTGTTGTTAAAACTCCTCCAGCGGCAGTTCAGTTGATGGAAGCAGCCAAAATTAAAGGAGGTTCAGGTGAGCCTAACCGTAAGAAGGTTGCAAGTGTTAGCTGGGATCAGATCAGGAATATTGCTGAAGACAAAATGCCAGATCTTAATGCATTTACCGTAGAGAGCGCTATGAAAATGGTTGCTGGTACTGCAAGATCAATGGGTATAACCGTAAAAGGACAAGCTCCTTTTTAATTGAAAAAAGCATTTGAAATGGCAAGATTGACAAAAAAGCAAAAAGAAGCAAACGGTAAAGTAGAGGCTGGTAAAGCTTATACTCTAGCTGAAGCTTCCTCTTTGATCAAAGAAATCTCTAGCGTTAACTTTGACCCTTCAGTAGATCTAGCGGTTAGATTAAATGTGGATCCACGTAAAGCTAACCAAATGGTTCGTGGTGTAGTAACTCTACCTCACGGTACAGGTAAGGATGTAAAAGTTCTTGCTCTTGTGACTCCAGATAAAGAAGCTGAGGCTAAAGAAGCTGGTGCAGATTTCGTAGGTCTTGATGAGTATCTTGATAAGATCAAAGGTGGATGGACTGATGTAGATGTTATCATCACAATGCCTAGCGTAATGGGTAAATTAGGTCCTCTAGGTAGAGTATTAGGTCCTCGTGGCTTAATGCCAAACCCTAAGACTGGTACTGTTACTATGGATATCGCAAAAGCGGTAAGTGATGTTAAAGCTGGTAAAATTGACTTTAAAGTTGATAAAACCGGGATTGTACACGCAGCTATAGGTAAAGCATCTTTCGAAGCTGATAAAATTGCAGCTAACGCGAAAGAACTAATAACCACATTGGTGAAATTGAAGCCTCAAGCGGCAAAAGGTGTTTACATTAAAAGTATTTATATGTCAAGCACAATGAGCCCTAGTGTAGAGGTAGATTCAAAACGTTTCGCTGAGCAGTAAATAGACGATATCATGACAAGAGAAGAAAAAGCACAAGTAATCGAAAATTTAACTGCACAGTTAGCCGATACTACTAATATTTATTTGGCAGATATCTCAGGATTGAATGCAGATGCAACTTCAAGGTTGCGTAGAGCATGCTTCAAAGCTGGTATACAACTGTCTGTGGTTAAAAATACATTGCTTGCAAAAGCAATGGAAAGCTCAGAAAAGGATTTTGGTGAATTACCTACAACTCTTAAAGGTAATACTTCAATCATGCTTTCTGAGGTAGGGAATGCGCCTGCAAAAGTTATCCAGGAGTTCCGTAAGAAGTCTGATAAACCACTTCTTAAGGGAGCTTTCATTGAAGAAGCAATTTACGTAGGAGATGATCAGCTAGAAGCTCTAGCTAACATCAAATCTCGTGAAGAGCTTATTGGAGACGTTATTAGTCTTCTTCAATCTCCTGCTAAGAACGTTATTAGCGGTCTTAAGTCTGGTGGAGGTAAACTTGCGGGAATCCTTAAAACCCTTTCTGAGAAAGAAGGTTAAAATAGTACGCACTCAAATTTTTATATAACAAAACAATTTTTTTAAAACGATAGAAAATGGCAGATCTTAAAGAATTCGCAGAACAATTGGTTAACCTAACTGTAAAAGAAGTTAATGAGTTAGCTGATATCCTTAAAGAAGAGTATGGCATCGAGCCAGCTGCTGCTGCAGTTGCTGTTGCTGGTGGCGCTGCTGCTGGTGGTGAAGCTGCTGAAGAGCAAACTGAATTTGATGTAATCCTTAAAGCTGCTGGTGGTTCTAAACTAGCTGTAGTTAAGCTTGTAAAAGAATTAACTGGTGCAGGTCTTAAGGATGCTAAAGACCTTGTAGATAACGCTCCATCTCCAATCAAAGAAGGTGTTGCTAAAGATGAGGCTGAAGCGATCAAAGCTCAACTAGAAGAAGCTGGTGCAGAGGTTGAGCTTAAGTAAGCTCTAACTCAATAAATACAAAGGTTTAGGTCTTTCTGAATTGCTCAGATTGACCTAAACCATTTGTCGTATATAAGATTTACGTTAAATCTTAGTTGCGACACCAAGTTAAGATTGTCGATCGAGACAACCGATCCCTTTCCAACATTAAGGTGTTGGACTTTTAAAAACAAATAATCAAATTCCGTTCGTTGAAGATGCAAGTAAAACAAGCTGAAAGACTGAATTTCTCTTCTATAAAGAATAGACCTGACTATCCAGATTTCTTGGATATCCAGATCAAGTCCTTCCAGGATTTCTTTCAATTAGAGACCAAGTCTGAAGAAAGAGGGAACGAGGGTTTATATAACACCTTCCTAGAAAACTTCCCCATCACGGATACCCGTAACAACTTTGTTCTAGAATTTCTAGATTACTTCGTAGATCCTCCACGTTACTCTATCCAAGAGTGTATTGAGAGAGGTCTTACATATAGCGTACCATTAAAAGCGCGACTTAAACTTTACTGTACAGATGAAGAGCATGAAGACTTCGAGACTATTGTACAGGACGTTTATTTAGGTACAATTCCTTACATGACTCCTAGTGGTACTTTTGTTATCAACGGTGCAGAGCGTGTAGTTGTATCACAGTTACACAGATCTCCAGGTGTATTCTTCGGTCAGTCTTTTCATGCAAATGGTACTAAGCTATATTCTGCAAGAGTAATTCCTTTTAAAGGTTCTTGGATTGAATTTGCTACTGATATCAATAGCGTGATGTATGCTTACATCGACAGAAAGAAAAAGTTACCGGTTACTACACTTTTCCGTGCGATCGGGTTTGAGAGAGATAAAGATATCTTAGAGATCTTTGACCTTGCAGAAGAGGTTAAAGTTTCAAAAACCGGACTTAAAAAATATTTAGGAAGAAAACTTGCTGCACGTGTACTGAACACATGGCATGAGGACTTCGTGGATGAAGATACAGGTGAAGTTGTATCTATCGAGCGTAACGAGATCGTTCTTGATCGTGATACTATCTTAGAGAAAGAGCACGTAGATGAGATCCTTGACGCTGGCGCGAAAACTATCCTTATTCATAAAGAGGATAACTTGCAAGCTGATTATGCGATCATCCACAACACACTACAAAAAGATCCTACTAACTCTGAAAAAGAGGCAGTAGAGCATATATATCGTCAATTACGTAATGCAGAGCCGCCAGATGAGGAAACTGCACGTGGTATTATTGACAAATTATTCTTTAGTGATCAGCGTTACAACTTAGGTGAAGTTGGTCGTTATAGAATGAACAAGAAATTAGGTCTTGAGATCGGTATGGAAGAGCAAGTGCTTACCAAACTTGATATCATTACCATTGTAAAATATCTTATCGAGTTGATCAACTCTAAGGCTGAGATCGATGATATTGATCACCTTTCTAACCGTCGTGTACGTACAGTAGGTGAGCAGTTGTCTACTCAGTTTGGTGTTGGTTTAGCTCGTATGGCACGTACCATCCGTGAGAGAATGAATGTTAGAGATAACGAGGTATTTACTCCTATTGATTTGATCAATGCGAAGACATTATCTTCAGTTATCAATTCATTCTTTGGTACAAACCAGCTTTCTCAGTTTATGGACCAAACTAACCCACTTGCAGAGATCACGCATAAGCGTCGTTTATCTGCACTAGGGCCTGGTGGTCTTTCTCGAGAGCGTGCAGGTTTTGAGGTTCGTGACGTACACTATACACACTACGGTCGTCTTTGTCCTATTGAAACTCCTGAAGGTCCAAACATTGGTCTTATTTCTTCTTTGGCTGTATACGCCAAAGTAAATAACATGGGCTTCATAGAGACTCCTTACCGTAAGGTTGAAGATGGTAAAGTTGATCTTTCAACTACACCACAGTATCTAAGTGCAGAGGAAGAAGAAGGAATGTTGATTGCGCAAGCAAACAACGAAATGGATGATGCTGGTAAAATTGAAGATGAGAAAGTAATTGCTCGTATGGAAGGTGACTTCCCGGTAGTAGAGCCAGATCAGGTTCACTATGCGGATGTATCGCCTAACCAAATCGCATCTATCTCGGCATCACTTATTCCTTTCTTGGAGCATGATGATGCTAACCGTGCTTTGATGGGATCAAACATGATGCGTCAGGCAGTACCATTGCTTAGAGTTGATTCTCCTATCGTAGGAACAGGTCTTGAGCGTCAGGTTGCGTCTGATTCACGTGTACTTATCAATGCAGAAGGAGATGGTGAAGTAGAATATGTAGATGCAAACGAGATCACTATCAAGTATGACCGTACTGACGATGAGCGTATGGTAAGCTTTGATGGAGATAGCAAAACGTATCAACTTATCAAATTCCGTAAGACAAACCAAGGTACTTCAATTAACCTTAAACCTATCGTTAGAAAAGGTGACAGAGTTAAGAAAGGTCAGGTTCTATGTCAAGGATATGCAACAGAGGCTGGAGAGCTTGCTCTAGGTCGTAACATGAAAGTGGCCTTCATGCCATGGAAAGGTTACAACTTTGAGGATGCGATCGTGATCTCAGAAAAAGTTGTAAGAGATGATATCTTTACTTCTATTCACGTAGATGAGTATTCTCTAGATGTAAGAGATACTAAGCTAGGTAATGAAGAATTAACAAACGATATACCAAACGTTTCAGAAGAGGCTACTAAAGACCTTGATGAATTTGGTATGATCCGTATTGGTGCAGAAGTTAAACCTGGTGATATCCTTATTGGTAAAATCACCCCTAAAGGTGAATCAGATCCTACACCAGAAGAAAAATTACTTCGTGCGATCTTTGGTGACAAAGCTGGTGATGTAAAAGATGCTTCTTTAAAAGCTTCTCCTTCACTACGCGGTGTTGTAATTGACAAAAAACTTTTCGCAAGAGCGATAAAAGATAAGCGCAAGCGTGCAAAAGATAAAGAAGATATCGCACAGCTTGAAGCAGAATATGATGTGAAATTTGATGAGCTTAAAGACAAGCTAGTTGACAAGTTATTCCAACTCGTAAACGGTAAAACCGCTCAAGGTGTTAAGAATGATCTAGGTGAAGAGATCCTGCCAAAAGGTAAGAAATTCACACTTAAGATGCTTAACGCTGTAGAAGATTACACGCATTTAACTGCTGGTACTTGGACAACAGATGATGCAACTAATATTTTAATTGCAGATCTATTACACAACTACCGTATTAAAGAAAATGATCTTCAAGGTAACTTACGTCGTGAGAAGTTTACTATCTCTGTAGGAGATGAACTTCCTGCAGGTGTTATCAAACTTGCTAAGGTTTATGTTGCTAAAAAGCGTAAACTTAAAGTAGGTGATAAGATGGCGGGACGTCACGGTAACAAAGGTATCGTAGCGCGTATCGTTCGTCAGGAAGATATGCCATTCTTAGAAGATGGAACTCCAGTGGATATCGTATTGAACCCACTAGGTGTACCTTCTCGTATGAACATCGGTCAGATTTATGAAACTGTACTAGGATGGGCTGGTCAAAAGCTAGGTCAGAAGTATGCGACTCCTATTTTTGATGGTGCTTCATTAGATCAAATCAATGAATTGACAGACAAAGCTGGTATCCCACGTTTCGGTCACACGCATCTTTATGATGGTGGTACTGGTGAGCGTTTTGATCAAGCTGCAACTGTAGGTGTGATTTACATGCTTAAGCTAGGTCACATGGTTGATGATAAGATGCACGCACGTTCTATAGGTCCTTACTCATTGATCACGCAGCAACCGCTAGGTGGTAAAGCACAATTTGGTGGTCAGCGTTTTGGTGAGATGGAGGTATGGGCACTTGAAGCTTATGGAGCATCAAGTACACTACGTGAGATCTTAACAGTTAAGTCTGATGATGTGATAGGTCGTGCTAAAACTTACGAAAGTATTGTAAAAGGAGAGCCAATGCCAGAGCCTGGTCTTCCAGAATCTTTCAACGTATTGATGCATGAACTTAAGGGTCTAGGTCTGGATATCCGCCTAGAAGATTAAGGAGCAGTTTATTTCGCTTAAAGCGAAAACAATTCTGATCCAATAACAAAAATAATTTTCGACATAAGTTATTATGGCTAGAAATATAAATAAAACTGAGGTTAAGAGATTTAATAAGATCTCTATAGGGTTAGCATCACCAGAGTCGATCTTGGCTGAGTCACGTGGTGAGGTTTTAAAACCTGAAACGATCAACTATCGTACGCACAAGCCTGAGCGTGATGGTCTTTTCTGTGAGCGTATCTTTGGTCCTGTAAAGGATTATGAGTGTGCTTGTGGTAAGTATAAGCGTATCCGCTATAAGGGTATTGTTTGCGACCGTTGTGGTGTAGAGGTGACTGAAAAGAAAGTGCGTCGCGACCGTGTGGGCCACATTAACCTCGTGGTTCCTGTAGCACACATCTGGTATTTTAGAAGTTTACCTAACAAGATAGGATATCTTCTAGGTCTTCCTTCTAAGAAGCTGGATATGATCATTTACTATGAAAGGTATGTGGTTATACAGCCAGGTGCTGCTAAAAACGCTGAAGGTGATGCATTGCAAAAAATGGATTTCCTTACAGAGGAAGAGTATCTTGATATTCTAGAGACGCTTCCACAAGAAAATATGTATCTGGAAGATAGCGATCCTAACAAGTTTATCGCTAAGATGGGTGCAGAGTGTTTAATTGAGTTGTTAAGAAGAATTAATCTTAACGAACTTTCTTATGACTTGCGCCATAAAGCAAATAACGAAACTTCTAAGCAACGTAAAACTGAAGCGCTTAAGCGTCTTCAAGTTGTAGAAGCACTTCGTGATGCTAACAAAAACCGTGAGAATTTACCAGAATGGATGATCATGAAGGTGGTTCCTGTAATTCCGCCAGAATTACGTCCACTTGTACCACTAGATGGTGGTCGTTTTGCGACTTCAGATCTTAATGATTTGTACCGTCGTGTGATCATTCGTAACAACCGTTTGAAGCGTTTGATGGAAATCAAAGCTCCAGAGGTAATCTTGCGTAATGAGAAGCGTATGCTTCAAGAAGCTGTAGATTCATTGTTTGATAACACTCGTAAATCTTCAGCGGTTAAAACAGATTCTAACAGACCATTAAAGTCACTTTCTGACTCACTTAAAGGTAAGCAAGGACGTTTCCGTCAAAACCTTCTTGGTAAGCGTGTTGATTATTCTGCACGTTCGGTAATCGTTGTTGGACCTGAGTTGAAGCTATATGAGTGTGGTCTCCCTAAGGATATGGCAGCTGAGCTTTACAAGCCTTTTGTGATCAGAAAATTGATCGAAAGAGGTATTGTGAAAACAGTAAAGTCTGCTAAAAAGATAATAGACAAAAAAGAGCCTGTAGTTTGGGATATCTTGGAGAACGTTCTTAAAGGACATCCAGTACTTCTAAACCGTGCTCCTACGCTTCACCGTCTAGGTATTCAGGCTTTCCAGCCAAAACTTATAGAAGGTAAGGCGATACAGCTTCACCCATTAGTGTGTACTGCATTTAACGCAGACTTTGATGGTGACCAGATGGCGGTTCACCTTCCACTAGGACCTGAAGCTATTTTGGAAGCTCAGTTATTGATGCTTGCATCTCATAACATTCTTAACCCGGCTAACGGTGCTCCTATTACTGTACCTTCTCAGGATATGGTACTTGGTCTTTACTATATGACCAAAGAGCGTAAGTCTAGCGAATCGCACAAAGTAAAAGGTGAGGGTATCACTTTCTACAGTGCAGAGGAAGTTGTGATCGCACACAATCAAAAGATTGTAGACATCAATGCTGGTGTTAAGATCCGTACTAAAGACTTTAATGAGAATGGTGAATTAGTTTATCAGATCGTTGAAACTACAGTAGGTCGTGTGTTATTTAACGAAGCTGTTCCAGAAGAAGCAGGTTATATCAACGAGGTATTGACTAAAAAGTCACTTCGTGATGTAATTGCTAGAATCTTAAAACTTACAAACGTTCCAAGAACTGCAGAGTTCTTAGATGATATTAAAGGCTTAGGTTACAAATTTGCATTCCAAGGTGGTCTTTCTTTCTCTTTAGGAGATATTATTATCCCAGAAGAAAAGCATACACTTATTGAAGAAGCAAATGGTCAGGTAGACGGTATTATGTCTAGCTACAACATGGGTCTTATTACAAACACTGAGCGTTACAACCAGGTGATTGATGTATGGACTTCTACTAACGCAATGCTTACTGAGCTTGCAATGAAGAGAATTCGTGAAGATCAACAAGGGTTTAACTCAGTATTCATGATGCTTGACTCTGGTGCGAGGGGATCTAAAGAACAGATCCGTCAGTTAACAGGTATGCGTGGCCTTATGGCTAAACCAAAGAAATCTAACGATGGTGGTGGAGCAATTATTGAAAACCCGATTCTTTCTAACTTTAAAGAAGGTCTTTCAATTCTTGAATACTTTATCTCTACTCACGGTGCACGTAAAGGTCTAGCGGATACGGCTCTTAAAACTGCAGATGCGGGTTACTTAACTCGTCGTCTTGTAGATGTTTCTCAGGATGTTATTGTAAATAGCGTTGACTGTGGTACATTAAGAGGTGTTGAAGTTGCTGCTCTTAAGAAGAACGAAGAGATCGTTGAAACTCTTAGTGCAAGAATCATCGGTAGAATTTCTCTTAATGATGTAATTAACCCATTAAATGGTGAAGTGCTTGCTGAAGCTGGTGCTGAAATTACTGAAGAGATCGCAGATACTATCGCTAAGGCGCCTATTGAGACTGTAGAAGTACGTTCTCCACTTACATGTGAGGCTAAGAAAGGTATTTGTGCTAAGTGTTACGGTCGTAACCTTGCTACAAATAAGATGGTTCAAGCCGGTGAAGCTGTTGGTGTAGTTGCTGCACAGTCAATTGGAGAACCAGGTACTCAGCTTACGCTACGTACGTTCCACGTAGGTGGTGTTGCGGGTAACATCTCTGAAGAAAATAAAGTAATCTCTAAGTTTGATGGTGTTCTTGAATTTGAAGATCTTAAAACTGTAGAAGGTGAAGATAACGAAGGTAACAAGGCACAGATCGTAATTTCAAGAACATCTGAAGCTAAGATCGTAGATGCTAAAACAGGTATTCTTCTAAGTACAAACAACATTCCTTACGGTTCTACTTTATTCATGAAAGAAGGAGCTAAAGTTTCTAAAGGTGATGTTGTATGTCAGTGGGATCCATTTAATGGTGTGATCATATCAGAATTTGCTGGTAAGATCAAGTACGAAAATGTTGAGCAAGGTGTTACTTATCAGGTTGAAACTGATGAGCAAACAGGATTCCAAGAAAAGGTTATCTCAGAATCTCGTAACAAACGTATGATCCCAACACTTCACATTGTGGGAAGTAAAGGTGATGTAATACGTTCTTACAACTTACCTGTAGGTGCTCACCTTATGGTAGATGATGAAGAGAAGATCAAGATTGGTAAGATCCTTGTTAAGATACCTCGTAAGTCTGCTAAGGCGGGTGATATTACTGGTGGTCTTCCACGTGTAACAGAATTGTTTGAAGCACGTAACCCATCAAACCCAGCTGTAGTAAGTGAGATCGATGGTGTTGTTTCATTCGGTAAGATCAAGCGTGGTAACCGTGAGATCATTGTAGAGTCTAAACTAGGTGAGGTTAAGAAATATCTTGTTAAGCTTTCTAACCAGATCCTTGTTCAAGAAAATGACTTCGTAAGAGCGGGTATGCCATTATCTGATGGTTCTATCACTCCTAACGATATCCTTTCTATCAAAGGTCCATCAGCGGTACAGCAATATCTTGTAAATGAAGTACAGGAAGTTTACCGTCTACAAGGGGTGAAGATCAACGATAAGCACTTTGAAGTAGTTGTGCGTCAAATGATGCGTAAAGTACAAATTCAGGATTCTGGAGATACTATCTTCCTAGAAAACCAACTTGTACATAAAGATGATTTCATTGAAGAAAACGATGAGATCTTCGGAATGAAGGTAGTAGAAGATGCTGGTGATAGCGAAACTCTTAAACCAGGACAGATCATCTCGGCACGTGACTTACGTGATGAGAATTCTATCTTGAGAAGAGAGGATAAGAATCTTGTAACTGCAAGAGAAGCTGTTCCTGCAACTGCAACTCCTATACTTCAAGGTATCACTAGAGCATCACTACAGACTAAGTCATTTATCTCTGCTGCGTCGTTCCAGGAAACTACTAAAGTTCTTAACGAAGCTGCTGTAAGCGGTAAAATCGATGATCTAGAAGGTCTTAAAGAGAATGTAATTGTTGGTCATAGAATTCCGGCAGGTACTGGTCTTCGTCGCTACGATAATATTATCGTGGGTAGCAAGGCAGAACTTGAAGAGCTCAATGCCGCAAGGGAAGAAGTTAATTTTAACTAGAATATATATCACCCATCAAATTTTGATGGGTGATTTTTTATACAATAAATATGGCCGAAGACAATAAAAGTAAACAAGGGCAGATCAATATAGAACTTGATGAAAATATGGCACAAGGAGAGTATAGCAACCTTGCGATCATTAATCATTCGGTTTCTGAATTTGTGGTTGATTTTATAAATATTATGCCTGGTACGCCAAAAAGTAAAGTGAAGTCAAGAATCATTCTTACTCCACAACATGCAAAACGACTTGCAAAAGCGTTGCAGGAAAATATCAAGAGATTTGAGAGCGCTCATGGCGAAATCAAAGATTACGAGAAACAGCCCATTCCATTAAATTTTGGACCAACGGGTCAGGCCTAAAAATTATAAAGAAACCTCTGAGAAATCAGAGGTTTTTTATTGTCTAATATTTAGATTTTAGCGGTATAGAAAAATATTATTTAAAATTACAATGCTATAATAATATATTATTATTTTAATTTTTACGGCCTTTTAAGATAAGCTTTTAGCGCATTAAATAAAAAAGCCAACACTTTATGTGTTGGCTTTTCTTATATGCTCTTAAATCGTCTTATTTCTATTTAAATTCAGAAACAGAGTGCAATTTTACATTCGGGAACTTTTGTTCTGTCATTTGAAGAGTGAACATAGAATCCGCTAGAAATACAAGTTGACCTTTTTTATCTTTTGCCATGTATTTTTGCTTCACGCGTAAAAACTCCTTGAATTCTTCACTCTTAGGATCTTTGGGTTCAACCCAACAGGCCTTATGTACATTTAATGGTTCGTATGTACATTTTGCGCCATATTCATGTTCTAATCTATATTGAATAACTTCATATTGAAGCGCTCCTACGGTTCCTATAACTTTTCTTCCGTTAAGCTCAAGTGTAAATAATTGCGCAACTCCTTCATCCATAAGCTGATCAATTCCCTTCTCTAATTGCTTAGATTTCATAGGATCAGCATTGTTAATGTATCTAAAGTGCTCTGGTGAGAAGGAAGGAATTCCTTTATAATTAAGTTCTTCACCTGAGGTTAGTGTATCACCAATTTTGAAGTTTCCTGTATCGTGCAATCCTACGATATCTCCTGGGTATGATACATCTACAATTTCTTTTCGCTCAGCGAAAAACGCATTAGGACTACTAAATTTTAAATTCTTGCCGTGTCTAACGTGTAAATACGGTTTGTTTCTTTCAAACTTACCGCTCACAATTTTCACAAATGCTAGTCTGTCACGGTGTTTAGGATCCATATTTGCGTGTATCTTGAATACAAATCCGCTAAACTCATTTTCCTCAGGTTTTACTAATCTTTCGGCACTTTCTTTAGGGCGTGGAGGAGGAGCAATGCTGATAAAACAGTCTAGTAATTCTCTAACCCCGAAGTTATTAAGAGCTGATCCAAAAAATACCGGATGTTGCTCTGCTGTAAGGTAATCTTGTCTGTCAAAATCAGGATAAACACCTTGAACGAGCTCCAATTCATCGCGAAGGTTTTTCGCGGAAGCGCCACCAATAAGTTTATCTAATTCTGGACTAGAAAGATCTTGAATCTCAATGGTTTCCTCTATGTTTTTCTTGCTATCGCCACTGAAAAGATTTACATTTTTTTCCCAGATATTGTAAATACCTTTAAAGTCATATCCCATCCCAATAGGGAAACTAAGTGGTGTAACGCTAAGTCCTAATTTTTGCTCGATCTCATCAAGAAGTTCAAAGGCATCTTTACCTTCTCTATCTAATTTATTGATAAAAACGATCATAGGTATCTTGCGCATACGGCAAACTTCAACAAGCTTTTCGGTCTGTTCCTCAACACCTTTTGCAACGTCAATTACAACAATTACACTATCTACAGCAGTAAGAGTTCTAAAGGTATCTTCAGCAAAATCTTTGTGTCCAGGAGTATCAAGAATATTGATCTTAATGTCTTTATATTCAAAGGCTAATACAGATGTAGCAACAGAGATACCACGCTGGCGTTCAATCTCCATAAAGTCACTAGTAGCGCCTTTTTTGATCTTGTTTGATTTAACCGCTCCGGCTTCCTGAATCGCTCCTCCAAAGAGAAGTAGCTTTTCAGTTAATGTTGTTTTACCAGCATCTGGGTGAGAGATGATACCAAAGGTCCTTCTCTTTTGTATTTCTTTAGATAAACTCATGCGAAAATTTGTGGGTGCAAATATATTTTAAATCTCTGTAATAGAGTTTCTTCTTTTACGCGTAATTACACGTAGGATTTGTCCTAAGATTTAAGATGAAATTAATCGTTTTATGTAGGAATTGAGTAATTACTAGTTAAAAATGTGTATTTTGCCGACGCTTTAGCGCATATGGGCTAAAAGCTTGTTTATAAGTGCCTTGCAATGCTTCATCATGAGTATATTTGTCATGCCCAACTTGAACAATATTTATAATTCATTACTTCAGTAGAACTGACCATTCTATAAATGTAATGCTGTATAATTATGGTTTTAGAGGGCCTTCTTTATGTAGAGTATATCTTATAAATACGTCTTCTTAACTATTTAAAAGATAATGTCATATAATTTTTATGATGAAAGAATACTCAACTCAAAAACTAATTACCAATGCCATTAAGTCTATCATGAAGGCTTTGGTTGTATTTACTCTTTTTACAATCTCTA
This sequence comes from Leeuwenhoekiella obamensis, assembly GCF_055391795.1. Taxonomy (NCBI): domain Bacteria; kingdom Pseudomonadati; phylum Bacteroidota; class Flavobacteriia; order Flavobacteriales; family Flavobacteriaceae; genus Leeuwenhoekiella; species Leeuwenhoekiella obamensis. The sequence goes on from NZ_AP029251.1 coordinate 652,973, forward strand.
CCTTAGCTTCTGCTCAAGACTGCACTGCTGAACTTAGCGTAGATAACGGTATCACTGTCGAAACTGTTACAAAGAAATTTGGAGCTACTTATTTTCTTACTCTTAAAAATACTGGGTCTAAGACTACTGTTTATAGCCTTTCGGCGAAAGCATTAAAAGAGTCCTGCGACCCTCATAACACAAGCGAAACCGCAAAAGCCGAAAATGTAACTTTGAAGCTTGATTTTCTAAATGAAAATGGTGGCGCTATTGAGACTATTGAACTTCAAGCAGGACAATATGCTAAAGTTACAGTGAAGGTGTCTGTTCCATCTGGAACCACAGAAGATCGCTGGAGCTGTATGGAGGTTTTGGCTACAGCCAAAGGTTGTGAAGTAGCAGCAAACCAGCTACTTCAAATGTATTATCCTCCACAAATTTTAGATTAACCGAAGTATTTATTTTTTACCGGTTACACTTAAATCCCAATTTATGAAACTATTTCTACAATTTTATAATATGCTGGTTAATCGTTTTTCCGCTAAGGGAGTTATAACTCTTTTAGCTGGAGTCTTGATGCTTTTTGCTACTCAAACTACTTTTGCGCAGAGTAATAAAGAAGTTACTGCTAAGAAGGTTGTTGTTGCTAGTGATTCGCAATGCAATCAATTTGATGTGTCTCTTGAGGTTACGGGTGTTCCACCTACTCAACCTGTGGAGGTTGTGCTAGTTATAGACAGATCTTTAAGTATGGTTTGGAGCGGTCAAGTTCCTAGTGCTTTAGATTATGTTAAACAAGGTGCGAAAGATTTTGTAGATAATTTATTCAATCCTGCAAATAACCCAACAGGAAGAAATAAAGTTGCTATTGTAAGCTACTCTAATGATGCGCGTACAGATATTAATCTTGTAGATAGTTCTCAGAAGCAGAATGTTATAAATGCTATCAATGCAATAACAGCGTATCAATATACCAATATTGAGCAGGGTTATGCTCGTGCACGTGGTATCTTACAAAGTCAGGGAAACTTTAGCTGTGAGACGGCACATAGCATTGTGCTAATGACAGATGGTGTGCCTACTGTAAGAGGAAGTGGCTCTAACGCAAATCGATGTGAAACTAACCCAACAACTAATGGTAATGCTTGTCAAGTAGCTGCGATCAATGCTGGGATGGCTGCTAAAGATATTAATGGTAATAAAATAAGTCTTTTTAATATTGGTGTTTTTGGTGATATAGCTTCTCAAGGAGAGCGTAATGTTGCTGAGCATACTTTAAGAGCTATTAATCCTGATGGTCTTTTTATAGAAGAGGATGCTACTGGTATTTCTCAAGTTTATAATCAGATTTTTGGAAAACTAACTGTTGCAGCGACACAGCGTAGTGACAATTACTTCGTAGTTGATAATGTTGCTTCTGGATTTCAAATAGTTCCTGGAAGTTTAAATGTTTCAAAAGGTAGTGTTGCTGTTTCTGGTTCTAAAATAAACTGGAATGTTGCAACTTTAAGTAAAGAAACAATAAAGCTAACTTATGCTCTAACTCCTGCTAGTGAGGCTTTTTGTGGTGCAAACAAAGCAATGGCTCAATATGAGTTGCACTATAAAGATGCAAGATGTGTTAATCAAGATAGAACTCTAGAGAGTAACACGCGTAATGTAAATGTGCCTTGTAAGCCAGAGATCACTCCTAGTCTAGCATGGGTAACTTGTGAGAATAAAGTGACTTATGATGTTGCTATTAATAATAATGGTAATCCACTAACTAATAACTATTCTTGGAAGTTTTTCTATAATGGTAATCAAGTAGGAACTTCAAACAACAAATCAGGAGAATTTCAATTTAACTATACTGCTGGTGGTGATTTTAGAGCTGAAGTAACTTATAATGGAACTTATGGTAATAATGGAACGTGTTCTATTCCTACTCAATCTAAAACTGTAAATATTCCTGCACCTTTAGCTATTTCGGCGACAGCCACAGATGAATCACGATTTGATGCAACTGATGGAACTGCAAAAGCTACTGCTTCTGGAGGTGTTGGCCCTTATACATATTCTTGGAATGGTGGTGCATACTCAGGTGCTGATCTTGCTAACCTTGATTCTGGTGAATATACTGTAACTGCTACAGATAAGAATGGTTGTGTGATCACAACTAAGGTTACTGTTTCTTATGTTAACCACTTACCTGTGGCTAGTAATGATGATGCGACTGTAAGTAAGAATACTGCGATCAACGTAGATGTAATTGCAAATGATAATTTTGGAAATGACGGAGCGTCAAACAGTCCTATTGTAATTTCTCAAAATGCTTCTAATGGAAACGCCGTAGTTCAAGATAATGGCACTGCGACTCCTACTGACGATACAATTCTATATATTCCTAATCCAACTTTCACAGGTGTAGATTATATAAAATACAAAATTACTGATGGTAACGGTGATGTTAGTGAAGCTACTCTAGCTGTAACAGTTTCAGATGTTTTTGTTGTGCCTCCTGGCGAAAGAGGTTGCGATTGTGCTCCTCTTTATGAGCAGCCTCAATTTAAGAATCCAACTTTAATTTCTGGAAGCAATCTTAATGTTGGTGCGATTTATCGTTTCTCTAATGTTTTTGCAGACAGTCCTGCGCCTATTGATGCTTTGGTTAAAATTGTAAGTTTTAACAATGGCGCTTCTCTTCTTAATATAGATGTGACTGGTCAAGGAATTGAAAATGCATTCCAACCTCAGATTAACAGTACAAATAATGGAGATCAAAGTGTTGAGTTTGAAATAACATTTGTTACTGGTGGAGGTACTTATGGTGATGAAGAAATTATTTCTTTCTTTGGAACTCCTTATGATATTGATGGTGATAGTGTTTCAACTCGTGAATATGCTGAGTTGAGTTTGCCAGATGCATATTATCAATCTGCAAATACGCTTATTAATATTCAGCAGAAATCTTCTTCTATTCGTGGTACTGCTGTAAATGCATCCACTGCACCTAACGGAGATATTTCTACAGACCCTAGATATACATATAGTAATTACTGGGAAGGAAAATCTTCCTTAAGATATATTATAGGTAAAGATCAAGGAAATAATGATCGTTACTATTCATTGACTTTTGCAAACGCAAATTATAATGATCCTGATTCTCATATAATTACTGCTCCTGTAATTTGTGGTAACGTAAGTGATGATGAAGGTAATGGTCTTGCGGGTGTGTCAATTTCAATAAGTGGAAGTGACGGTTCATCATCTACACTTCAAACAGATGCAAATGGTAACTATCGTTATGTTACTGCAATACCATCTGCGTTTGTAGATGTTACATACAATATTTCTGAGGCTGATCCTTCAGGGTATAAATCTGTTAGCGATGTTGAAGGTGATCTTTATGATAACCTTATTACTAGAGTTGTAAACTTAAGATCATCATGTTCTAATAATTTTGTTGATGGAATTCCTCCTTCTTATACTATTAGTAGTGTAGAAGTTTATGAAGGTGAAAATGCTGTTTTTGAAGTTAAATTGTCAGAGGTAAGTTGGAGAGATACTGAGATCGTTCTTACAACTGCAAATGGAACTGCTATTGCAGGTGATGATTATAATAGCCTAACTCAGACAATCACTATTCCTCAAGGAAGCACAAGTGCATTTGTAACTGTTACTACACTAGAGGATATTTATACTGAAGGTTCTGAGAATTTTACACTTAATGGAACTATTACTACAGACAATATTGCAAATGTAAATGCAACGGGTACTGGTACTATTTTAGATGATCAAGGAGCAGGCCCAGAATTAGCTATCGTAGGACAAACTGTAGAAGAAGGACAAATAGTAGAATTCACAGTAAGCTTGAGCAATCCAAGTTATGAAGCGATCACTGTTTCATTGAACACTGCAGAAGGTACTGCTTTAGATCCAGAAGATTACGAAGGCTACACAGGTGGTGATATCACTTTCGCTCCAGGCGAAACCGAGAAAAAGATCCAGATCCAGACCAAAGATGATGCTATTTATGAAGTACCAGAAAACTTCACATTAAATGGAACAGTAGTGTCAGGCACTGTATCAAAAGACACAGCGAGTGGCACCGGAATTATCACCGACAATGATGGTAGCGGCCCAGAATTAGCTATCGTAGGACAAACTGTAGAAGAAGGACAAATAGTAGAATTCACAGTAAGCTTGAGCAATCCAAGTTACGAAGCGATCACTGTTTCATTGAACACTGCAGAAGGTACTGCTTTAGATCCAGAAGATTACGAAGGCTACACAGGTGGTGATATCACTTTCGCTCCAGGCGAAACCGAGAAAAAGATCCAGATCCAGACAGAAGATGATACTATTTATGAAGTGCCAGAAAACTTCACATTGAATGGAACAGTAGTATCAGGCACTGTATCAAAAGACACAGCGAGCGGCACCGGAATTATTACAGACAATGATGGTAGCGGCCCAGAATTAGCTATCGTAGGACAAACTGTAGAAGAAGGACAAATAGTAGAATTCACAGTAAGCTTAAGCAATCCAAGTTACGAAGCGATCACTGTTTCATTGAACACTGCAGAAGGTACTGCTTTAGATCCAGAAGATTACGAAGGCTACACAGGTGGTGATATCACTTTCGCTCCAGGCGAAACCGAGAAAAAGATCCTTATCAAAACAGAGGATGATACTATTTACGAAGTACCAGAAAACTTCACGTTAAATGGAACAGTAGTATCAGGCACTGTATCAAAAGACACAGCGAGTGGCACCGGAATTATTACAGATAATGATGGTAGTGGCCCAGAATTAGCTATCGTAGGACAGACTGTAGAAGAAGGACAAATAGTAGAATTCACAGTAAGCTTGAGCAATCCAAGTTACGAAGCGATCACTGTTGAACTAAACACAGCAGAAGGTACCGCTTTAGATCCAGAAGATTACGAAGGGTACACAGGTGGGGATATCATTTTCGCTCCAGGCGAAACCGAGAAAAAGATCCTTATCAAAACAGAGGATGATACTATTTACGAAGTACCAGAAAACTTCACATTGAATGGAACAGTAGTATCAGGCACTGTATCAAAAGACACAGCGAGCGGCACCGGAATTATTACAGATAATGACGGTAGTGGCCCAGAATTAGCTATTGTTGGACAAACTGTAGAAGAAGGACAAATAGTAGAATTCACAGTAAGCTTGAGCAATCCAAGTTATGAAGCGATCACTGTTAAACTAAACACTGCAGAAGGTACTGCTTTAGATCCAGAAGATTACGCAGGCTACACTGGTGGTGATATCATTTTCGCTCCAGGCGAAACAGAGAAAAAGATCCAGATCCAGACCAAAGATGATGCTATTTATGAAGTACCAGAAAACTTCACATTAAATGGAACAGTAGTATCAGGCACTGTATCAAAAGACACAGCGAGCGGCACCGGAATTATTACAGATAATGATGGTAGTGGCCCAGAATTAAAGATCGTAGGACAAACTGTAGAAGAAGGACAAATAGTAGAATTCACAGTAAGCTTAAGCAATCCAAGTTATGAAGCGATCACTGTTTCATTGAACACCGCAGAAGGTACTGCTTTAGATCCAGAAGATTACGAAGGCTACACAGGTGGGGATATCACTTTCGCTCCAGGCGAAACCGAGAAAAAGATCCTTATCAAAACAAAAGATGATGCTATTTATGAAGTACCAGAAAACTTCACATTAAATGGAACAGTAGTATCAGGCACTGTATCAAAAGACACAGCGAGCGGCACCGGAATTATTACAGATAATGATGGTAGCGGCCCAGAATTAGCTATTGTAGGACAAACTGTAGAAGAAGGACAAATAGTAGAATTCACAGTAAGCTTGAGCAATCCAAGTTATGAAGCGATCACTGTTAAACTAAACACTGCAGAAGGTACTGCTTTAGATCCAGAAGATTACGAAGGGTACACTGGTGGTGATATCATTTTCGCTCCAGGCGAAACAGAGAAAAAGATCCAGATCCAGACAGAAGATGATGCTATTTATGAAGTACCAGAAAACTTCACGTTAAATGGAACAGTAGTATCAGGCACTGTATCAAAAGACACAGCGAGCGGCACCGGAATTATTACAGATAATGATGGTAGCGGCCCAGAATTAGCTATTGTTGGACAAACCGTAGTAGAAGGAGAATTCGTAGAATTCACAGTAAGCTTGAGCAATCCAAGTTACGAAGCGATCACTGTTGAACTAAACACTGCAGAAGGTACTGCTTTAGATCCAGAAGATTATGCAGGCTACACAGGTGGGGATATCACTTTCGCTCCAGGCGAAACCGAGAAAAAGATCCAGATCCAGACAGAAGATGATGCTATTTATGAAGTACCAGAAAACTTCACATTAAATGGAACAGTAGTATCAGGCACTGTATCAAAAGACACAGCGAGTGGCACCGGAATTATTACAGATAATGATGGTAGTGGCCCAGAATTAAAGATCGTAGGACAAACTGTAGAAGAAGGACAAATAGTAGAATTCACAGTAAGCTTAAGCAATCCAAGTTATGAAGCGATCACTGTTTCATTGAACACCGCAGAAGGTACTGCTTTAGATCCAGAAGATTACGAAGGCTACACAGGTGGGGATATCACTTTCGCTCCAGGCGAAACCGAGAAAAAGATCCTTATCAAAACAAAAGATGATGCTATTTATGAAGTACCAGAAAACTTCACATTAAATGGAACAGTAGTATCAGGCACTGTATCAAAAGACACAGCGAGCGGCACCGGAATTATTACAGATAATGATGGTAGTGGCCCAGAATTAAAGATCGTAGGACAAACTGTAGAAGAAGGAGAATTCGTAGAATTCACAGTAAGCTTAAGTAATCCAAGTTACGAAGCGATCACTGTTGAACTAAACACTGCAGAAGGTACCGCTCTAGATCCAGAAGATTACGCAGGCTACACTGGTGGTGATATCATTTTCGCTCCAGGCGAAACAGAGAAAAAGATCCAGATCCAGACCAAAGATGATGCTATTTATGAAGTACCAGAAAACTTCACATTGAATGGAACAGTAGTATCAGGCACTGTATCAAAAGACACAGCGAGCGGCACCGGAATTATTACAGATAATGATGGTAGCGGCCCAGAATTAGCTATTGTTGGACAAACCGTAGTAGAAGGAGAATTCGTAGAATTCACAGTAAGCTTAAGTAATCCAAGTTACGAAGCGATCACTGTTGAACTAAACACTGCAGAAGGTACTGCTTTAGATCCAGAAGATTATGCAGGCTACACAGGTGGGGATATCATTTTCGCTCCAGGCGAAACCGAGAAAAAGATCCTTATCAAAACAGAGGATGATACTATTTACGAAGTACCAGAAAACTTCACGTTAAATGGAACAGTAGTATCAGGCACTGTATCAAAAGACACAGCGAGTGGCACCGGAATTATTACAGATAATGACGGTAGTGGCCCAGCTTTAACGATCGTAGGAGAGACGGTTAATGAAGGTGAAAATGTTGAGTTTACAGTGAGTCTAAGTAACCCTAGTTATGAAGTTATTACAGTTCGTGTTTCAACTCAAGATGATTCAGCTGTTATGACTGAAGATTACGAGGCGAAAAATGAAGTTGTAACCTTTAATCCTGGTGAGACTGTAATTAAATTTATAGTTCCTACTGCAAATGATGATATTCCAGAGCCAACAGAGGAATTTATCTTGAATGGAGTAGTAGAATCAGGTTCTACATCAAATACTAATGCAAGTGGTATTGGAACGATCATCGATGAAGATGGGGCAATTGGGCTAATCAAGACGGGATTATTTAATGATGTTAATTCTGATGGGTATGCACAAGCAGGGGAAACAATAACTTATTCTTTCTCAGTGACAAACACTGGAAGTGTTGTTATCACTGGAACTGTAATTGACGATGCACGAATTGGCGTATCAGGATTAGCGATCACTCCAGCGAGCCTAGCTCCAGGAGAGGTTGGAACTGCAAGTGCAGAATACATTCTAACCCAAGCGGATATTGACGCAGGTTTTGTAACGAACCAAGCGTTAGCAACAGGTCAAGATCCAGAAGGTAAAGATGTAACGGATACTTCAGATGACAATAGCGTACTAGAAGATGATGATACGACTACAGACCTTCCAAAAGACGGAGCGATCGGTCTTATCAAAGAAGGAACGTTCAACGATACCAATGCAGACGGATATGCGCAGGTAGGTGAAACGATCACATACTCATTCTCTGTAACCAACACCGGAAACGTAACGATCACCGGAACAGTAATTGACGATGCACGAATCGGCGTATCAGGATTAGCGATCACTCCAGCGAGCCTAGCTCCAGGAGAGGTTGGTACCGCTTCCGCGGAATACATTCTAACGCAAGCGGATATTGACGCAGGTTTTGTAACGAACCAAGCCTTAGCAACAGGTCAAGATCCAGAAGGTAAAGATGTAACGGATACTTCAGATGACAATAGCGTACTAGAAGATGATGATACTACGACAGACCTTCCAAAAGATGGGGCAATTGGTCTTATCAAAGAAGGAACGTTCAACGATACCAATGCAGACGGATATGCACAGGTAGGTGAGACGATCACATACTCATTCTCTGTAACCAACACAGGTAACGTAACGATCACCGGAACTGTAATTGACGATGCACGAATCGGCGTATCAGGATTAGCGATCACTCCAGCGAGCCTAGCTCCAGGAGAGGTTGGTACTGCAACAGCAGAATACATTCTAACGCAAGCGGATATTGACGCAGGTTTTGTAACGAACCAAGCGTTAGCAACGGGTCAAGATCCAGAAGGCAAGGATGTAACGGATACTTCGGATGACAATAGCGTACTAGAAGATGATGATACGACGACAGACCTTCCAAAAGACGGAGCGATCGGTCTTATCAAAGAAGGAACGTTCAATGATACCAATGCAGACGGATATGCACAGGTAGGTGAGACGATCACATACTCATTCTCTGTAACCAACACCGGTAACGTAACGATCACTGGAACTGTAATCGATGATGCACGAATCGGCGTATCAGGATTAGCGATCACTCCAGCGAGCCTAGCTCCAGGAGAGGTTGGTACCGCTTCCGCGGAATACATTCTAACGCAAGCGGATATTGATGCAGGTTTTGTAACCAACCAAGCATTAGCAACGGGTCAAGATCCAGAAGGCAAGGATGTAACCGATACTTCGGATGACAATAGCGTACTAGAAGATGATGATACTACGACAGACCTTCCAAAAGACGGTGCGATCGGTCTTATCAAAGAAGGAACGTTCAACGATACCAATGCAGACGGATATGCACAGGTAGGCGAGACCATTACGTATAACTTCAGTGTAACGAATACTGGAAACGTAACGATCACCGGAACTGTGATCGATGATGCAAGAATCGGCGTATCAGGATTAGCGATCACTCCAGCGAGCCTAGCTCCGGGAGAGGTTGGTACCGCTTCCGCGGAATACATTCTAACGCAAGCGGATATTGATGCAGGTTTTGTAACCAACCAAGCATTAGCAACGGGTCAAGATCCAGAAGGCAAGGATGTAACCGATACTTCGGATGACAATAGCGTACTAGAAGATGATGATACTACGACAGACCTTCCAAAAGACGGTGCGATCGGTCTTATCAAAGAAGGAACGTTCAACGATACCAATGCAGACGGATATGCACAGGTAGGCGAGACCATTACGTATAACTTCAGTGTAACGAATACTGGAAACGTAACGATCACCGGAACTGTGATCGATGATGCAAGAATCGGCGTATCAGGATTAGCGATCACTCCAGCGAGCCTAGCTCCGGGAGAGGTAGGAACTGCAAGTGCAGAATACATTCTAACCCAAGCAGATATTGATGCAGGCTTTGTAACGAACCAAGCGTTAGCAACGGGTCAAGATCCAGAAGGCAAGGATGTAACGGATACTTCGGATGACAATAGCGTACTAGAAGATGATGATACGACGACAGACCTTCCAAAAGACGGAGCGATCGGTCTTATCAAAGAAGGAACGTTCAATGATACCAATGCAGACGGATATGCACAGGTAGGTGAGACGATCACATACTCATTCTCTGTAACCAACACCGGTAACGTAACGATCACTGGAACTGTAATCGATGATGCACGAATCGGCGTATCAGGATTAGCGATCACTCCAGCGAGCCTAGCTCCAGGAGAGGTTGGTACCGCTTCCGCGGAATACATTCTAACGCAAGCGGATATTGATGCAGGTTTTGTAACCAACCAAGCATTAGCAACGGGTCAAGATCCAGAAGGCAAGGATGTAACCGATACTTCGGATGACAATAGCGTACTAGAAGATGATGATACTACGACAGACCTTCCAAAAGACGGTGCGATCGGTCTTATCAAAGAAGGAACGTTCAACGATACCAATGCAGACGGATATGCACAGGTAGGCGAGACCATTACGTATAACTTCAGTGTAACGAATACTGGAAACGTAACGATCACCGGAACTGTGATCGATGATGCAAGAATCGGCGTATCAGGATTAGCGATCACTCCAGCGAGCCTAGCTCCGGGAGAGGTAGGAACTGCAAGTGCAGAATACATTCTAACCCAAGCAGATATTGATGCAGGCTTTGTAACGAACCAAGCGTTAGCAACAGGTCAAGATCCAGAAGGTAAGGATGTAACGGATACTTCAGATGACAATAGCGTACTAGAAGATGATGATACGACTACAGACCTTCCAAAAGACGGAGCTATCGGTCTTATCAAAGAAGGAACGTTCAATGATACCAATGCAGACGGATATGCACAGGTAGGAGAGACGATCACATACTCATTCTCTGTAACCAACACCGGTAACGTAACGATCACCGGAACTGTAATTGACGATGCACGAATCGGCGTATCAGGATTAGCGATCACTCCAGCGAGCCTAGCTCCAGGAGAGGTTGGTACTGCAACAGCAGAATACATTCTAACGCAAGCGGATATTGACGCAGGTTTTGTAACGAACCAAGCGTTAGCAACTGGTCAAGATCCAGAAGGTAAGGATGTAACGGATACTTCAGATGACAATAGCGTACTAGAAGATGATGATACGACTACAGACCTTCCAAAAGACGGAGCTATCGGTCTTATCAAAGAAGGAACGTTCAATGATACCAATGCAGACGGATATGCGCAGGTAGGCGAGACCATTACGTATAACTTCAGTGTAACGAATACTGGAAACGTAACGATCACCGGAACTGTAATTGACGATGCACGAATCGGCGTATCAGGATTAGCGATCACTCCAGCGAGCCTAGCTCCAGGAGAGGTAGGAACTGCAAGTGCAGAATACATTCTAACCCAAGCAGATATTGATGCAGGCTTTGTAACGAACCAAGCGTTAGCAACAGGTCAAGATCCAGAAGGGAAAGATGTAACAGATACTTCAGATGACAATAGCGTACTAGAAGATGATGATACTACGACAGACCTTCCAAAAGACGGTGCGATCGGTCTTATCAAAGAAGGAACGTTCAACGATACCAATGCAGACGGATATGCACAGGTAGGCGAGACCATTACGTATAACTTCAGTGTAACGAATACTGGAAACGTAACGATCACCGGAACTGTGATCGATGATGCACGAATCGGCGTATCAGGATTAGCGATCACTCCAGCGAGCCTAGCTCCGGGAGAGGTAGGAACTGCAAGTGCAGAATACATTCTAACCCAAGCAGATATTGATGCAGGCTTTGTAACGAACCAAGCGTTAGCAACAGGTCAAGATCCAGAAGGGAAAGATGTAACAGATACTTCAGATGACAATAGCGTACTAGAAGATGATGATACGACGACAGACCTTCCAAAAGACGGAGCGATCGGTCTTATCAAAGAAGGAACGTTCAACGATACCAATGCAGACGGATATGCACAGGTAGGCGAGACCATTACGTATAATTTCAGTGTAACGAATACTGGAAACGTAACGATCACCGGAACTGTAATTGACGATGCACGAATCGGCGTATCAGGATTAGCGATCACTCCAGCGAGCCTAGCTCCAGGAGAGGTTGGTACCGCTTCCGCGGAATACATTCTAACGCAAGCGGATATTGATGCAGGTTTTGTAACCAACCAAGCATTAGCAACGGGTCAAGATCCAGAAGGCAAGGATGTAACCGATACTTCGGATGACAATAGCGTACTAGAAGATGATTATACTACGACAGACCTTCCAAAAGACGGTGCGATCGGTCTTATCAAAGAAGGAACGTTCAACGATACCAATGCAGACGGATATGCACAGGTAGGAGAGACCATTACGTATAACTTCAGTGTAACGAATACTGGAAACGTAACGATCACCGGAACTGTGATCGACGATGCACGAATCGGCGTATCAGGATTAGCGATCACTCCAGCGAGCCTAGCTCCAGGAGAGGTTGGTACCGCTTCCGCGGAATACATTCTAACGCAAGCGGATATTGACGCAGGTTTTGTAACGAACCAAGCGTTAGCAACTGGTCAAGATCCAGAAGGTAAGGATGTAACGGATACTTCAGATGACAATAGCGTACTAGAAGATGATGATACGACTACAGACCTTCCAAAAGACGGAGCTATCGGTCTTATCAAAGAAGGAACGTTCAATGATACCAATGCAGACGGATATGCGCAGGTAGGCGAGACCATTACGTATAACTTCAGTGTAACGAATACTGGAAACGTAACGATCACCGGAACTGTAATTGACGATGCACGAATCGGCGTATCAGGATTAGCGATCACTCCAGCGAGCCTAGCTCCAGGAGAGGTAGGAACTGCAAGTGCAGAATACATTCTAACCCAAGCAGATATTGATGCAGGCTTTGTAACGAACCAAGCGTTAGCAACAGGTCAAGATCCAGAAGGGAAAGATGTAACAGATACTTCAGATGACAATAGCGTACTAGAAGATGATGATACTACGACAGACCTTCCAAAAGACGGTGCGATCGGTCTTATCAAAGAAGGAACGTTCAACGATACCAATGCAGACGGATATGCACAGGTAGGCGAGACCATTACGTATAACTTCAGTGTAACGAATACTGGAAACGTAACGATCACCGGAACTGTGATCGATGATGCACGAATCGGCGTATCAGGATTAGCGATCACTCCAGCGAGCCTAGCTCCGGGAGAGGTAGGAACTGCAAGTGCAGAATACATTCTAACCCAAGCAGATATTGATGCAGGCTTTGTAACGAACCAAGCGTTAGCAACAGGTCAAGATCCAGAAGGGAAAGATGTAACAGATACTTCAGATGACAATAGCGTACTAGAAGATGATGATACGACGACAGACCTTCCAAAAGACGGAGCGATCGGTCTTATCAAAGAAGGAACGTTCAACGATACCAATGCAGACGGATATGCACAGGTAGGCGAGACCATTACGTATAATTTCAGTGTAACGAATACTGGAAACGTAACGATCACCGGAACTGTAATTGACGATGCAAGAATCGGCGTATCAGGATTAGCGATCACTCCAGCGAGCCTAGCTCCAGGAGAGGTTGGTACCGCTTCCGCGGAATACATTCTAACGCAAGCGGATATTGATGCAGGTTTTGTAACCAACCAAGCATTAGCAACGGGTCAAGATCCAGAAGGCAAGGATGTAACCGATACTTCGGATGACAATAGCGTACTAGAAGATGATGATACTACGACAGACCTTCCAAAAGACGGTGCGATCGGTCTTATCAAAGAAGGAACGTTCAACGATACCAATGCAGACGGATATGCACAGGTAGGAGAGACCATTACGTATAACTTCAGTGTAACGAATACTGGAAACGTAACGATCACCGGAACTGTGATCGACGATGCACGAATCGGCGTATCAGGATTAGCGATCACTCCAGCGAGCCTAGCTCCAGGAGAGGTTGGTACCGCTTCCGCGGAATACATTCTAACGCAAGCGGATATTGACGCAGGTTTTGTAACGAACCAAGCGTTGGCAACAGGTCAAGATCCAGAAGGTAAGGATGTAACGGATACTTCGGATGACAATAGCGTACTAGAAGATGATGATACTACGACAGACCTTCCAAAAGACGGTGCGATCGGTCTTATCAAAGAAGGAACGTTCAACGATACCAATGCAGACGGATATGCACAGGTAGGTGAAACGATCACATACTCATTCTCTGTAACGAACACCGGAAACGTAACGATCACTGGAACTGTGATCGATGATGCAAGAATCGGCGTATCAGGATTAGCGATCACTCCAGCGAGCCTAGCTCCAGGAGAGGTTGGTACCGCTTCCGCGGAATACATTCTAACGCAAGCAGATATCGACGCAGGTTTTGTAACGAACCAAGCGTTAGCAACAGGTCAAGATCCAGAAGGCAAGGATGTAACGGATACTTCGGATGACAATAGCGTACTAGAAGATGATGATACTACGACAGACCTTCCAAAAGACGGAGCTATCGGTCTTATCAAAGAAGGAACGTTCAATGATACCAATGCAGACGGATATGCACAGGTAGGAGAGACGATCACATACTCATTCTCTGTAACCAACACCGGTAACGTAACGATCACCGGAACTGTAATCGACGATGCACGAATCGGCGTATTAGGATTAGCGATCACTCCAGCGAGCCTAGCTCCAGGAGAGGTTGGTACCGCTTCCGCGGAATACATTCTAACGCAAGCAGATATCGACGCAGGTTTTGTAACCAACCAAGCATTAGCAACGGGTCAAGATCCAGAAGGCAAGGATGTAACGGATACTTCGGATGACAATAGCGTACTAGAAGATGATGATACGACGACAGACCTTCCAAAAGACGGAGCGATCGGTCTTATCAAAGAAGGAACGTTCAATGATACCAATGCAGACGGATATGCACAGGTAGGTGAGACGATCACATACTCATTCTCTGTAACCAACACCGGTAACGTAACGATCACTGGAACTGTAATCGATGATGCACGAATCGGCGTATCAGGATTAGCGATCACTCCAGCGAGCCTAGCTCCAGGAGAGGTTGGTACCGCTTCCGCGGAATACATTCTAACGCAAGCGGATATTGATGCAGGTTTTGTAACCAACCAAGCATTAGCAACGGGTCAAGATCCAGAAGGCAAGGATGTAACCGATACTTCGGATGACAATAGCGTACTAGAAGATGATGATACTACGACAGACCTTCCAAAAGACGGTGCGATCGGTCTTATCAAAGAAGGAACGTTCAACGATACCAATGCAGACGGATATGCACAGGTAGGCGAGACCATTACGTATAACTTCAGTGTAACGAATACTGGAAACGTAACGATCACCGGAACTGTGATCGATGATGCAAGAATCGGCGTATCAGGATTAGCGATCACTCCAGCGAGCCTAGCTCCGGGAGAGGTAGGAACTGCAAGTGCAGAATACATTCTAACCCAAGCGGATATTGACGCAGGTTTTGTAACGAACCAAGCGTTAGCAACTGGTCAAGATCCAGAAGGTAAGGATGTAACGGATACTTCAGATGACAATAGCGTACTAGAAGATGATTATACTACGACAGACCTTCCAAAAGACGGTGCGATCGGTCTTATCAAAGAAGGAACGTTCAACGATACCAATGCAGACGGATATGCACAGGTAGGTGAAACGATCACATACTCATTCTCTGTAACGAACACCGGAAACGTAACGATCACTGGAACTGTGATCGATGATGCAAGAATCGGCGTATCAGGATTAGCGATCACTCCAGCGAGCCTAGCTCCAGGAGAGGTTGGTACCGCTTCCGCGGAATACATTCTAACGCAAGCAGATATCGACGCAGGTTTTGTAACGAACCAAGCGTTAGCAACAGGTCAAGATCCAGAAGGCAAGGATGTAACGGATACTTCGGATGACAATAGCGTACTAGAAGATGATGATACTACGACAGACCTTCCAAAAGACGGAGCTATCGGTCTTATCAAAGAAGGAACGTTCAATGATACCAATGCAGACGGATATGCACAGGTAGGAGAGACGATCACATACTCATTCTCTGTAACCAACACCGGTAACGTAACGATCACCGGAACTGTAATCGACGATGCACGAATCGGCGTATTAGGATTAGCGATCACTCCAGCGAGCCTAGCTCCAGGAGAGGTTGGTACCGCTTCCGCGGAATACATTCTAACGCAAGCAGATATCGACGCAGGTTTTGTAACCAACCAAGCATTAGCAACGGGTCAAGATCCAGAAGGCAAGGATGTAACGGATACTTCGGATGACAATAGCGTACTAGAAGATGATGATACGACGACAGACCTTCCAAAAGACGGAGCGATCGGTCTTATCAAAGAAGGAACGTTCAATGATACCAATGCAGACGGATATGCACAGGTAGGTGAGACGATCACATACTCATTCTCTGTAACCAACACCGGTAACGTAACGATCACTGGAACTGTAATCGATGATGCACGAATCGGCGTATCAGGATTAGCGATCACTCCAGCGAGCCTAGCTCCAGGAGAGGTTGGTACCGCTTCCGCGGAATACATTCTAACGCAAGCGGATATTGATGCAGGTTTTGTAACCAACCAAGCATTAGCAACGGGTCAAGATCCAGAAGGCAAGGATGTAACCGATACTTCGGATGACAATAGCGTACTAGAAGATGATGATACTACGACAGACCTTCCAAAAGACGGTGCGATCGGTCTTATCAAAGAAGGAACGTTCAACGATACCAATGCAGACGGATATGCACAGGTAGGCGAGACCATTACGTATAACTTCAGTGTAACGAATACTGGAAACGTAACGATCACCGGAACTGTGATCGATGATGCAAGAATCGGCGTATCAGGATTAGCGATCACTCCAGCGAGCCTAGCTCCGGGAGAGGTAGGAACTGCAAGTGCAGAATACATTCTAACCCAAGCGGATATTGACGCAGGTTTTGTAACGAACCAAGCGTTAGCAACTGGTCAAGATCCAGAAGGTAAGGATGTAACGGATACTTCAGATGACAATAGCGTACTAGAAGATGATTATACTACGACAGACCTTCCAAAAGACGGAGCGATCGGTCTTATCAAAGAAGGAACGTTCAACGATACCAATGCAGACGGATATGCGCAGGTAGGTGAAACGATCACATACTCATTCTCTGTAACCAACACCGGAAACGTAACGATCACCGGAACAGTAATTGACGATGCACGAATCGGCGTATCAGGATTAGCGATCACTCCAGCGAGCCTAGCTCCAGGAGAGGTTGGTACCGCTTCCGCGGAATACATTCTAACGCAAGCGGATATCGACGCAGGTTTTGTAACGAACCAAGCGTTGGCTACAGGTCAAGATCCAGAAGGAGAAGATGTAACGGATACTTCAGATGATAACAGTAACCTAGAAGATGACGACACAGTAACCGATCTTCCAAACGAAGGAGTTATTGGTCTAGTTAAGACAGGCGTATTTGGAGATGCAAACGGAGATGGACTAGCACAACCTGGAGAAACGATCACGTATACCTTTACAGTGACCAACACAGGTAATGTTACCATTACTGGAACTGTAATTGATGATGCAAGAATCGGTGTAGCAGATCTAGCGATCACTCCAGCGAGCTTAGCTCCGGGAGAGATAGGAACTGCAACAGCAGAATATGTAATCACTCAGGCTGATATCGACGCAGGTTTTGTAACGAACCAAGCGTTGGCAACAGGTCAAGATCCAGAAGGTAAGGATGTAACGGATACTTCGGATGACAATAGCGTACTAGAAGATGATGATACTACGACAGACCTTCCAAAAGACGGTGCGATCGGTCTTATCAAAGAAGGAACGTTCAACGATACCAATGCAGACGGATATGCACAGGTAGGTGAAACGATCACATACTCATTCTCTGTAACGAACACCGGAAACGTAACGATCACTGGAACTGTGATCGATGATGCACGAATCGGCGTATCAGGATTAGCGATCACTCCAGCGAGCCTAGCTCCGGGAGAGGTAGGAACTGCAAGTGCAGAATATGTGATCACTCAGGCTGATATCGACGCAGGCTTCGTATCCAACCAAGCGTTGGCTACAGGTCAAGATCCAGAAGGAGAAGATGTAACGGATACTTCAGATGATAACAGTAACCTAGAAGATGACGACACAGTAACCGATCTTCCAAACGAAGGAGTTATTGGTCTAGTTAAGACAGGCGTATTTGGAGATGCAAACGGAGATGGACTAGCACAACCTGGAGAAACGATCACGTATACCTTTACAGTGACCAACACAGGTAATGTTACCATTACTGGAACTGTAATTGATGATGCAAGAATCGGTGTAGCAGATCTAGCGATCACTCCAGCGAGCTTAGCTCCGGGAGAGATAGGAACTGCAACAGCAGAATATGTAATCACTCAGGCTGATATCGACGCAGGCTTCGTATCCAACCAGGCATTAGCAACTGGTCAAGATCCAGAAGGAGAAGATGTAACAGATACTTCAGATGATAACAGTAACCTAGAAGATGACGACACAGTAACCGATCTTCCAAACGAAGGAGTTATTGGTCTAGTTAAGACAGGCGTATTTGGAGATGCAAACGGAGATGGATTAGCACAACCTGGTGAAACGATCACATATACCTTTACAGTGACAAACACAGGTAATGTAACCATTACTGGAACTGTGATCGATGATGCAAGAATCGGTGTAGCAGATCTAGCGATCACTCCAGCGAGCTTGGCTCCGGGAGAGGTTGGTACCGCAACTGCAGAATATGTAATCACTCAGGCTGACATCGACGCAGGCTTCGTATCTAACCAAGCGTTAGCTACGGGTCAAGATCCAGAAGGAGAAGATGTAACTGATACTTCAGATGATAACAGTAACCTAGAAGACGATGACACGGTAACCGATCTTCCAAACGAAGGAGTAATTGGTCTAGTTAAGACAGGTGTATTTGGAGATACAAATGGAGATGGATTAGCACAACCTGGCGAAACGATCACGTATACCTTTACAGTGACAAACACAGGAAATGTAACCATTACTGGAACTGTGATCGATGATGCACGAATCGGCGTATCAGGATTAGCGATCACTCCAGCGAGCTTAGCTCCAGGAGAGGTTGGTACTGCAACAGCAGAATATGTGATCACTCAGGAGGATCTGGATGCAGGTTTTGTAACTAACCAAGCATTAGCTACCGGTCAAGATCCAGAAGGAGAAGATGTAACTGATACTTCAGATGATAACAGTAACCTAGAAGACGATGACACGGTAACCGATCTTCCAAACGAAGGAGTAATTGGTCTAGTTAAGACAGGTGTATTTGGAGATACAAATGGAGATGGATTAGCACAACCTGGCGAAACGATCACGTATACCTTTACAGTGACAAACACAGGAAATGTAACCATTACTGGAACTGTGATCGATGATGCACGAATCGGCGTATCAGGATTAGCGATCACTCCAGCGAGCCTAGCTCCGGGAGAGGTAGGAACTGCAAGTGCAGAATATGTGATCACTCAGGCTGATATCGACGCAGGCTTCGTATCCAACCAAGCGTTGGCTACAGGTCAAGATCCAGAAGGAGAAGATGTAACGGATACTTCAGATGATAACAGTAACCTAGAAGATGACGACACAGTAACCGATCTTCCAAACGAAGGAGTTATTGGTCTAGTTAAGACAGGCGTATTTGGAGATGCAAACGGAGATGGACTAGCACAACCTGGAGAAACGATCACGTATACCTTTACAGTGACCAACACAGGTAATGTTACCATTACTGGAACTGTAATTGATGATGCAAGAATCGGTGTAGCAGATCTAGCGATCACTCCAGCGAGCTTAGCTCCGGGAGAGATAGGAACTGCAACAGCAGAATATGTAATCACTCAGGCTGATATCGACGCAGGCTTCGTATCCAACCAGGCATTAGCAACTGGTCAAGATCCAGAAGGAGAAGATGTAACAGATACTTCAGATGATAACAGTAACCTAGAAGATGACGACACAGTAACCGATCTTCCAAACGAAGGAGTTATTGGTCTAGTTAAGACAGGCGTATTTGGAGATGCAAACGGAGATGGATTAGCACAACCTGGTGAAACGATCACATATACCTTTACAGTGACAAACACAGGTAATGTAACCATTACTGGAACTGTGATCGATGATGCAAGAATCGGTGTAGCAGATCTAGCGATCACTCCAGCGAGCTTGGCTCCGGGAGAGGTTGGTACCGCAACTGCAGAATATGTAATCACTCAGGCTGACATCGACGCAGGCTTCGTATCTAACCAAGCGTTAGCTACGGGTCAAGATCCAGAAGGAGAAGATGTAACTGATACTTCAGATGATAACAGTAACCTAGAAGACGATGACACGGTAACCGATCTTCCAAACGAAGGAGTAATTGGTCTAGTTAAGACAGGTGTATTTGGAGATACAAATGGAGATGGATTAGCACAACCTGGCGAAACGATCACGTATACCTTTACAGTGACAAACACAGGAAATGTAACCATTACTGGAACTGTGATCGATGATGCACGAATCGGCGTATCAGGATTAGCGATCACTCCAGCGAGCTTAGCTCCAGGAGAGGTTGGTACTGCAACAGCAGAATATGTGATCACTCAGGAGGATCTGGATGCAGGTTTTGTAACTAACCAAGCATTAGCTACCGGTCAAGATCCACAAGGAGAAGACGTAACGGATACTTCAGACGATAATAGTGATCTAGAGGATGACGAAACTGTAACCGAACTTCCTATTAAAGGAACTATCAGTTTGATCAAGACATCTATATTTAATGACGAAAGCGCTGATGGATACGCGCAACCAGGTGAAACAATTACGTATAACTTTGTTGTAACAAATACTGGTAACGTGACAGTTTCTAATATCACTGTAGATGATGATGTTCTAGGAGTTACTGATCTAGCAATTGAGCCAGGAACGTTATTACCAGGCGAATCTGGTGTAGCAACTGCGACTTATGTAGTTACTCAGGATGATATCAATGCAGGCTTTGTGATCAACACGGCATTAGCAACTGGTCAGGATCCTGCAGGTGAAGATGTAACTGATGTATCAGATAACGGAGAGGAAACAGTGGATGATGATGGTGATGGCGATCCTACTAATGATCCAACGGTAACAGATGTTACTGGTTATGCAGAATTGACTTTACTTAAGTCTGGTGTTTGGAATGATGAAGATGGCGATGGATTACCAGAAGAAGGAGAGTCTATTTCTTATACCTTTACTGTAACTAACATTGGTGAAGTAAACCTTTATGATATAGTGATAGAAGATCCTTTAGTTGCCGTTATGGGTGGGCCAATTGATCTAGCTCCAGGTGAATCTGATAGCACAACATTTACTGCGACGTATTATATCACAGAAGATGATCTTATCAATGCTAAGGTTACAAACCAAGCACTTGTAAGTGGTGTTAATGAAGCTGGAGATATATTTGATGATCTTTCAGATGACCCTAATGATCCTACAGATGCAGATGTAGAGAATGATGATGAGCCAGATGATGTAACTGTAGTAGAATTACAAGGTGTTGCAAATATCGAGGATATCATAATCCACAACATCATGACGCCTAACGGTGATGGTCTAAACGACATCTTCATGATAGAGAATATCGAGAACTTCCCTAATAACGTAGTTAAAATATTCAACAGATGGGGTGTAGAAGTTTACAGTACTAAATCTTACGATCCTACTGGTGACAATGTCTTTAGAGGATTCTCAGACGGTAGAGCAACTGTAAGAAGAGGTGAAAAATTACCAACAGGTACTTATTACTATCTTGTAAGTTATGAGAGAAGTGCTGGTGAAGTAAGAGAATTATCAGGATTCTTATACATTAATTAAAAGTGAAAATGATGAATAAGCATATAAATGGTCGTCATACAATGAAAAATAAAATAGCAACCATATTCCTGACTTTGATTCTTGGCCTGCTCGCATACGATGGTATGGCACAACAAGACCCTCAGTATACACAGTATATGTATAATCCCCTTGTGATTAACCCAGCTTATGCTGGTAACAGGGGGGTAACATCTATCATTGGCTTACATAGAAGTCAATGGGTAGGTCTTGAAGGTGCTCCTAGAACTCAAAACATAACCGTACATAGCCCAATAGGTCTTAGTAAAGTTGGTCTTGGTTTTAGTATCGTTAATGATGCGCTAGGCCCTGCGAGAGAGACATACTTCAACGCAGACTTTAGCTATACTTTAGAGACTAGTTTAGAAGGTAGATTGAGCTTTGGTCTTAAAGGAACACTTAACTTATTAGATGTAGACTTTAGTAGAACAAACCCATTTAATCCAGGTGATCCTTATATTCAAAATATAGATAATAAGCTTTCGCCAAATGTAGGTGTAGGTATTTTCTATCACGGTTCTCATTTTTATGGAGGAATTTCAGCGCCACATATTTTAACCACAGATCATTTTGATAGAAGTGGTACGCAAAGTGCTGAAAGTTTTGTTTCAGAAGAGAGAATTCATTATTATGGTTTAGCTGGATACGTTTTTGATCTTAATAGAAATCTTAAGTTTAAGCCATCTACTATGGTAAAAATGGTAGCGGGAGCTCCATTACAAGTAGATGTAAATGCTAACTTTATGTTTTATGACAAGCTAACCTTAGGAGCTTCATATAGATGGAGTGCTGCCTTAAGTGGTCTTGCAGCTTTTCAGGTTTCTGACGGACTGTTAATAGGTTTTGCCTATGACAGAGAAACTACAGACCTTGGTAATGCCACGTATAATAATGGTACTTATGAGGTTTTCATGAGGTTTGAATTATTTAAAGAATATGACAGGATGTTGACTCCTAGATTCTTCTAGCCCCTAAATTTTCATTTTATGAATAAAGTTTTATCCCTTTCCCTATTACTGTTATCCCTAGCATTCTTTTCCGCGGAAGCGCAAGAAAGAGATATGCAAAAGGCTAACAAGAAGTTTCAACAATATGCCTTTGTAGATTCGCAGCAATTATATCTTAAAGTTGCAAATGAAGGTTACGAGTCTGCAGATCTTTTTGGTAAACTAGGTGATGCATTCTACTTTAATGCAGATTATGCAGAAGCAGCACAATGGTACGCAAAGCTTGTAGAAAAATTCCCTTCAGAGACTACACCAGATCAATTGTTTAGATATGCTCAAGCGCTTAGAGCGGAAGAGAATTATGATCTTTCAAAAAAGTATCTTACTCAATACAATGAGCGTGTTGCAGATGGAGAAGTTTATGATAGTACCGTTGTAGCTGAAGCTAGAAAGGGCTATATGCGTGGGACGTATACAGTTGAAAAAGCTAGTATTAATTCTAAAGGCTATTCAGATTTTTCTCCTGCTTATTATGGTGAGAAACTGTTATTTGCTTCTACAAGAGATACGGGAACTTATACAACTCGTGTACACAAATGGAATGAGCAACCATTTTTAGATTTCTACACCGCAGATCTAAATGATGGTAAAGCGTCTAACCCGCAAAAATTACAAGGAAAGATAAATACACCGTATCACGAGAGTTCTGCTGTTTTATCTGCAGATGGTAGTACTTTGTATTTTACACGTAATAACTATACAAAAGAGCAGTATAAGGAATCTAAATCTGGTACAAACAAGCTTAAGATCTATCAGAGCAAGAAAGATGCAGACGGTAAATGGAGCGAAGCAGAAGAAGTTTCTTTTGACAGCGATGATTATACGGTAGCGCATCCTGCATTATCGCCAGATGGTAAAACCATGTATTTTGCATCTGATATGCCAGGAAGTTTAGGGCAGTCTGACCTTTGGAAAGTTGCGATTAATGATGATGGCTCTTTTGGAATTCCTCAAAACTTAGGTTCTAAGGTAAATACTCCTGGAAGAGAGAACTTCCCTTATGTTTCGGCAAATGGAAATATCTATTTCTCAACAGACGGTCGTCCTGGATTAGGTGGTCTTGATGTGTATGTTATAGATGCTCAAACTAACACGATGTATAACGTGGGTGAGCCTATTAACAGTGAGAAAGATGACTTCAGCTTTATCATTAATGAAGAAGATAATACTGGTTTCTTTGCGACAAACAGATCAAACGATCCGCTGGATGATGATATTTATAGCTTTATTAAAACAGGATGCGAGTCTATCGTTAATATTACTGTTATAGATAAAGTAAGTAAAGAACCATTGCCAGGAGCAACTGTAGGAATTCGTGATATTAATAATGATCTAGTAGAATCAGGAGAAGCTGTGGCCCCAGATGCATTATATGTGTTTGACGATCCAGATTGCGGCGCAGATTATTTCGCAAGAGCGGAAATGGAAGGATACAATACTGCAGAGAAACACTTCATGGTTCCTGATACGTCAACAGAATTAAATGTTACTATCGAATTAGAACCTAGTGTTACCGAAATCCCACCAGGATTTGACATAGGTAAACTGCTTAACCCTATATTATTTGATTTTGATAAATCATACATAAGACCAGATGCAGCTGTAGAACTTGCTAAGGTTATTGAAGTACTTAAAGAATATCCTACGCTTAAGATAGATGTACGTTCTCACACAGATAGTCGTGGTAGTGATAGCTATAACTTGGCTTTATCACAAAGACGTAATGACTCTACCATTAAGTATATTATTGAAAAAGGAGGAATTTCTCCTGATAGAGTTACAGGTAGAGGATATGGAGAAACGCAACTTGTTAACGAATGTAGTAACGGTGTAGACTGTTCAGCGGCCCAACATCAGTTGAACAGGAGAAGCGAGTTTATCGTTATGGAAGATTAAGTTTTAAAAAGAAATAAAATAGATACGCTTCGCCTATAAAGCCTTCCTTCTGGAAGGCTTTTCTTTTTTGCCTATGTTGCAATTTTGTACTTTTAGACAAAAATTAGCACATGCCAGAAGAATTGGTAATTCTAGTAAATGAAAAAGATGAGCAAATAGGGCTCATGCCAAAAATGGAAGCACATGAAAAAGCATTACTCCATAGAGCTTTTTCGGTTTTTGTTTTTAATGATAAAAAAGAACTTCTCATTCAGCAGCGCGCTTTAGATAAGTATCATTCTCCAGGATTGTGGACAAATACTTGCTGCAGTCATCAACGTGAAGGTGAAACAAATGTACAAGCAGGAGAACGCCGTTTAATGGAAGAAATGGGCTTTACGACTCCGCTTAAAGATTCTATTTCATTTATTTACAAAGCACCATTTGACAATGGTCTTACAGAACACGAATACGATCATATTCTTTTAGGAGATTTTAATGATGAGCCTAATATTAATCCAGAAGAAGTAGCTGCATACAAATGGGTAGAACTCGATGAACTTAAAAGTGATATCGCAAACAACCCACAGGAATATACAGCTTGGTTTAAGATCATCTTTGATAAGTTTTACAATCACATCAATATATGAGAGCTACAGTAAAGCGTAAAGCGCATTTTAACGCCGCTCACAGGCTTTTTAATAAAGACTGGGATGATAATAAGAACTTTGATGTTTTCGGTAAATGCAGCTATCCTAATTACCATGGGCATAATTATGAAATGATCGTGGCTGTCACTGGTGAGATCGATCCTGTTACGGGATTTGTTTATGATATTAATCAACTCAAAAATCTCATTAAGACAGAAGTAGAAGACGCTTTTGATCACAAGAACCTTAATCTTGATGTGCCGGAGTTTAAAGAACTCAATCCCACAGCAGAAAATATAAGTGTTGTGATCTACAAAAAACTAAAGAGTAAAATTGATCCAGTGTTTGATCTGGAGATCACCTTATACGAAACACCTCGCAATATGGTAACCTACCGCGGGGAATAACAAAAACTAAAAACTAAAAATGAAACTATATCCATTAACCTTTCAACCGGTTCTTAAAGAGAAGATCTGGGGTGGAACAAAACTAAAATCGCTTTTTGACAAAGGCAATGATCCAAAAGCTCCCGTAGGAGAGAGTTGGGAAATCGCAGATCTAGACGAAGGTCAGAGCATCGTAGATCAAGGCGAGCTTAAAGGAAAAACACTTCAAGAGGTGATCAATCTTGATCCTAATGCATTGCTAGGTACATCTGTGCACGAGCGTTTCGGGGATCGTTTTCCTTTGTTAATCAAGTTTATTGACGCTGCAAAAGATCTTTCGATACAAGTGCATCCTACAGATGAGACTTCGCCTACCGGCACGGGTAAAACAGAGATGTGGTACATCATGCAGGCAGATCCAGGAGCAAAACTTACTGTAGGTTTTAAAGAGCAATCTTCTAAGGAGGCTTTCGCCAAAAACATTGAGACGCTTACCGTAGAAGAAGCAATGGATGAGCACGTAGTAACGCCAGGAGATTCATTTTTTATCAACGCCGGAAGAATTCACGCAATAGGTGGAGGAGTGCTGCTTGCTGAAATTCAGCAGACCTCTGATGTTACCTATCGAGTTTATGATTACAACCGCCCAGATGCAGATGGTAATTTACGCGAACTTCATATAGAAGAATCTCTTGATGTTCTTGATTTTGAGCCAACACAAGATTTTAAATTAGATTATGATAAAGTTGAGAACGCAACACAGGTTCTTAAACATCACACCTATTTTAAAACAGATTGGTTACATCTTGTAAATGATACTTACCGTGTAAACAGATCAATAAGTTTCACGATCTTGATCGCTGTAGCTGGTGAGATGAAATACACCTTTGAAGGTGAGACAAAAATGCTTAAAGTAGGACAGACACTATTGATCCCTGCAACTTGTGGAGAAGTGAATATCGAAGCAGAAGATTGTACTTTGCTTGAGGTTCACCTGTAGATCACAAAGAGATCGGTAATAAAAAAGGCTGTCTAACGACAGCCTTTTTTGTTTTCGATATTTTATTTCTCAATTATTTTGAGATCGTATCTACAGTTTTTTCAACAACCTTGGGAGCTTGCTCTTTCTTAGATTGCTCTATAAGTTCTTTAAGGTTCTCACCGTACATAGATTTTTGTGCTTTTCGCGAAAGCGAAGAATATATAGTATCTAGATACTTCACGTTAGCATCATAAATTTCAGAAACGGCTAGATAAGGCGCTACTTCTAGTTCTTTGTTCTGTAAAGCAAAATTTACTGTATAAAGGTATTTGCGCACCATTAAACGCTCTAGCTGATTGTCGTAGAACATAATGCTGTCTTCAACTTCATTTTTGCGAGCGTCAAAGCTTTTCTGGATCAACTCAAGGTTGCGGCTATTAAACTTGTTAAGCATCGTTTTATACTCATCAAGTTTGTTTTGATTAACCGATCCTGTGATCGCTGCCTGACTTTCAAAATTCTTCAAAGAAGTATTAAGTGTCATTTCTCCCGGTTCTGCAAAAAACATGATACGATCATCATATTCTGATTGATCTACCTTCTCAAGATACAGATACAAGATCTGCGGTTCTTTAAGATCTGTGTGAAATTCAAACGTAGGATCGCCGTCTACAACAAGACTGTCTAGATTGATAAGTAAGGTGTCTTCAACTTTTTGTAGGTAGATGGTTCCTTTTTTAAGACCATTTACTTTTCCACTCAAAGTGAAATCGTGATTACCTGTACATGAAGCAAGCAATACTACAACTAGAAGACTGAAAAGGGATTTTTTAAACATTATTTTGCTAGGATTAAGGGCTGCAAATATGTACATTTTTTAAAAGATATACTAGTGCATTGAAGCCATTTCCATCAACACCGTGCAGAGGTATGCTCCCCAGGTTCCCACAGCGTAGCCTAAAACGGCAAGTAACACGCCCACAGTGGTCAATGACGGGTGGAAGGCCGCTGCTACCACAGGAGCAGATGCTGCGCCGCCCACATTTGCTTGACTTCCTACCGCTAAAAAGAAATAAGGAGCTTTAAGTAATTTTGCAACACCTATCATTAAAACCGCATGGATAAACATCCAGATCAAGCCTATTGCGAGAAGACCAGGATTATCTGCGATCATGGTAAGATCCATTTTCATGCCTATGGTTGCCACCAAAATGTAAATAAAAATACTTCCTATTTTACTAGCGCCAGCGCCTTCATATTTTTTCACCGGAGTGAAAGAGAGAATAATACCTATTATAGTTGAAAGTGAGATCATCCAGAAAAAAGTGGATGTAAATGAAGCAAGCGACGAACTCTTATCACTGAAAACCTCAAAGTTGGCGATCAAAAAATTAGAAATACCATCGGCGCCAAAATGAGCAAAACCTACAGCTCCAAAGGCGACTCCTAGCATAATAATATAATCTGGCAAAGTGGGATTTCTTTTTACACTATTCTCAAAAGCGATAACTCTTTCTTTTAAGGCAGTGATAGCAGAAGAGTCTGCTTTTAAAAATTTATCGATAGCTTCGGTTTTGCCTATTCCTAGAATTACGATCGCCATCCATAGATTAGCTACCACAATATCTACAAAAACCATCCCGCCGTATTTCTCAGGATTGTATTCAAAAATCTCTAGCATTGCCGCTTGATTCGCACCACCGCCTATCCAGCTGCCGGCAAGAGTTGATAATCCGCGCCATATGGCATCAGGACCAGCGCCACCCACAGTTTCTGGCGAGATCGCAGAGACTATTAAGATCGCTATAGGTCCACCTATTATAATTCCCACAGTTCCTGTAAAAAATAGAATAAGCGCTTTAGGACCTAGATTATAAATGGCTTTAAGGTCAATGCTCAATGTCATTAAAACAAGCGAAGCTGGTAAGAGATATCTACTTGCTACAAAATATAAATTAGAGATTTCTGGGTCTATTATTTTTGCCGTGCTGAGCAATGACGGCAGTAAATAACACAAAAGAATCCCCGGAACGATCTTATAAAAGGTCTTGAAAAAAGGTGTTTCAATTTTCTGCGTGTAGAATACGATCGCAAGACAAAGCATTAAAAGACCAAAAACAACAGCGTCATTAGCGATCAGGGGCAGTTCTTTCATGAAAAAGGTGTTAGAAACTGCAAAATAGTAAAATGTCTTATTCTTTTAAAAACACAGCAACACTATCAATAAGCTGTGGAATCACTGGTCTATATGTTTCTTGATAAGATTTAGAATTTTCAAGATCGTCACCGGTAATTTCTTTAAGCACATGATTCATATTCTCGATGTGCAGACGTTGCGCACTGGTATTTTTTGCCGCAAGGCTATCACCCTCAGCTTTGCTTACTTGTAGATCTTTTGAGCCGGTTATGATCAAGATAGGCATTTTCATCTCTGCGATGACCGCTGATGGGTCATATTGCATCCAGCTGTTCATAAACGGTTGAACTGACGGTCTAAAAATAGAAGCTAAAAACGGATTATAATTTGTGGTGGAGCCGTTCTCTCTTATTTCTTTAAATGCATTTTTTGCATTCTCAGTAAGGCCCGGAGCTGTGTTATTGATTTGATCAACCACGACCTCGTCAATAGGTTTTCCTGCTCCTGCGAGTAAAACCACTTTTTTAACGATCGAGTCTTGCGTAGCGGCTAATTGAGCTACCAGCGCGCCTTGGCTGTGTCCCACAAATGAGATGTTTGTGTATCCGGATTTCGCCAAAAATCTTGCGACTTCCTTAGCATCGTCTACAAATTGATCAAAATGTACTTTGTTTTCGTCAAAGTTTTTACTTCGTATCTGCGCCAGCAAACGCTTGTCATACCTGAAGGTTGAAACACCTTCTTTACATAAACCTTGCGCAAGTAACTTTAATGAATTGTTGTTAAGCGTAGGCTGATTTCCATCTCTGTCTGTAGGTCCAGAACCGGGAATGATTATCGCAATAGGATCGTTAAATGAATTTGTAGAAGGAGTTAATAAAGTGCCCTCAACAAGCGGAGAAATTCGTAAAATATTGCTTTCGCACTCTTGTGAAAAACCAATACTTGCGATGAATAAAGTAAAAAGAAAAGCGAATGTAACTTTCAAGTCTTAAGCGTTTTTAAATTGATTTATGATCTCTTCTGCTTTTCTAGGACGTTGTGTTCCTAGAAGCAAAGTGTTCCCATCCTGTAATACAATTTGAATGCCAACTTTACCTTTTACACTTAGCGCTTTCTTCTTTCTTAGTGTCAATCTGTAACCCCAACCGCCAAAGTCTTTAATTGGGTTATAAGTCACAATTTCTATCGCGCTAATCTTATCCCACGATAGCGTTCTGTATTTAATATGAAATGGGAAGAATTTATATTGAACTCCGGTTTTATCGATGATCACCGTGAGTTTAAAAAGCAGGTAAATGATCAAAAATATAGCGATAATAAGCACTACACTTATGATCACAGAGATAATCTCTACTTGATTATCTGGCCAGATATCCTCTGAAAATAAGGGGCTGAGCGCTACAATAAGAATTACCAAAAATAAAATTCGTAACCACCACTGGTCAAAACGCTGGGTTTCTTTGAATTGCTGCATGTACACAAATAATTTACTCAAAGATAACTGAAACTACTTACGAGATATAGGATATTAACGCTAGGTTTGCAGAAAATTGATATATGAAAAATACTTTTTTCTTTTTGTTCGTTTTGGCAGCAATGAACATGCATGCCTTAGATTGGGGTAGAAAAGGCCATGCGGCCGTTGCATACATCGCAGAAGAGAACCTTTCGCTTGAAGCGAAAGAAAAAATCGAACAAATTCTAGGAGATGTAGACCTTGCTGATGTCGCTAGTTACGCAGATGAGATCAAGAGAGACCCTCAATATAGAAAATTCAGTCCGTGGCATTATGTGAACATGGAGCCGGGCGAGGATTATGTAGATTCTAAGAAGAGTGAAAGCGGTGATCTTGTTGTGGCTATAGCCAAATGTAAAGAGGTGCTTACAGATAAATCTTCAAGTGTTGAAGACAAAGCGTTTTACCTTAAACTTTTGATTCATTTTATAGGTGATCTGCATCAACCATTACATTGCGGTGTTGCTGAGAATAAAGGAGGAAACTCTATACAAGTGCAATACAGAGGAAAAGGTACAAACCTACATTCGCTTTGGGATACAAAGATCCTAGAAGATGTTGATGGAGATTATAAAGCTTTTGGGCCGGTTAAAAACAAAAAGCTGTACAAGAAATATGCTAAAGGCGATGTTCTTGATTGGGTTAAAGAATCTCAAGATTTAGCGAATAATGTAGTTTATCCTTCAGTTAAAGTAGGGCAGAAGTTGTCTGACGATTACTTTAATGAATTTACTCCTATCATTGAGCAGCAGATAAAAAAAGGAGGATACAGGCTAGCCTATATCCTCAATTCAATTTTTGAATAATAGTAAAGTTAATTCGCCACTTCTTGCAATTGTTCCTTGTATTGACGAGGAGTGGTTTCTTCATATTTTTTAAAGATCCTTGTCATGTGGCTTTCATCAGTAAAGCCTAGTTGTGACGAGATCTGCGATACAGTAAAATCTGTTGTTCTAAGACGATGCTTTATAATATCTAGTTTATAAAGCAATATAAAGTGATGCAGTGATTTACCTGTATGTTTCTTAAAGTAGTTGCTCATCGTGCTATTAGTCATATTAAACTTGCTAGCAAGTGATGAGATCTTCATGCGATGTGGCTCGTATACATGCTTATGTATGTACTCCACGATTTCTTCGATAGGTTCTTTCTTAGTCTTTTCGACCTGTGGAACTTCTCTTATTACATAAAGATTTCTTGAGATAATACTTAAAATGGTACTTACCATATTAGAGACTACCTGCATATAGAACTCACGCTTAGCCTCACGCTCTTTAAGTATCAAGCCATACAATTTCCATATAAACTCTCTATCTCTTTCATTCTCGATGAAATGTCCTGGCTTAAGATCCATTTTTTGCAGAATGAATTCAATATGACGCAGCCAGTACTCTCTATCTGGGAAGTTAAGCCTAGTAGAAAACAATTTGTCTAAGAAAGAAATAACACAAATTGTTGAAGGTTCATTAACGGAAATCTCATAAGCCGTGTTAGGCGGTACGAGAAATACGTTTTGTGGTCTGTAGCCAAATGTTGTGCCTTGAGTTCTATAAACTCCTTGTCCGTTCTCAATAAAGATTATCTGGAGGTAAGCATTCTTATTTGCTTCTTCAGTCATTTCTACTGAAGGAGACTCCCGATATTCTTTCCTGGAGATTTTAAGGACATCTGCAATGTTAAAAGTATCCATGAAGTAAAGTTGTTGGTCGACGAAAGGTATATTTTGATTGATAAATATTTCTTTCTCAGTTTGCTAGAAAATACTAGTATGTAACAAATTAATAAAAAAAAACCATTCCATACCATAAAAATTTGTAGGAATTAATTTGTTAAAAAAAATTAACATAATTTTAGCGTACGTTAAACGATAAACCTAAATGTTAAGTTAATTCTAGAATCTACTTTTTTCTTGGTTTTTGGGATGCAGTGTTGCCAGTAATGCTGCGTGGTTCCTGACATGAGAAGTAAACTACCTGATTTTAAAGGGATATCGATCTTAATTTTGTGATCCTTCTTTAGACGTATTCTAAATTTACGGATTTCCCCAAAACTTACAGACGCAATTACCGGATTTTGACCTAATTCTGGCTCGTCATCTGCATGCCAACCGTTACTATCGTCTCCATTTCTGTAAAGATTTGATAAACAGGAGTTAAAGTTATATTCTGGATAGTTAGTTTTTATGCGTTTTTTGATGTCATTTATAGGGGGTAAAAATGGCTTAGAATGCATCGTAATTCCAGAATAAGAGTAGGTCTTACCATTATCGGAAAAAAGTGCTGTTAATCGAGGTTGTGGATAGATCTTGCCAAAAACTTTGACATCGTCCTGTTGCCATTCTATTTTATGGAGTAATTCTTCGTAGAGTTTTTTGGCTGCAGCCAAAGAATAAAAATCTGGTATGTATTGAATTTTGCAATGCGGTAAGGCATCTAGCTGGTCTTGCAGATCATTATGTGACTCACCAAAGAGATCCATTTATGAAACTACATATTTAAGTTCGTTGCGATAAGTAGAAGGTGTCTTCCCGGTAAACTTTTTAAACTGCTTATTAAAATGACTGAAGTTGTTGAAGCCACTTTCAAAACAAACTTCTGTAATACTTATTTGTCGCTCGTGAAGAAGTTTTGCAGCGTGTACTAATCTATATTCGTTAACGAATTGTGTAAAAGTCTTATTTGTGATCTTCTTAAAGTAACGGCAAAATGCTGGTACGGTCATGCTTACCTTCTGTGCGATCTCTTCTAAAGTGATCTGTCTTTTAAATTCTTCTTTTACAAAGTTGAAGATAATATTGATCCTATTATTGTCTTGTAGTTCTGTTTCAAGAATAAAACCTTGTGCGTTAAGCACGGTATAATCATCTGTTTCTTCTAGAAGCTTTAATATATTAAGGAGACTCATAAGACGTTTAAAGCTGTTACTGTCTTTTAATGTGTCTATAAGTTCGCCCACCATACGCTTTGCTTCCCCATGAAAAACGATGCCCATCTTTGCACGTTCAAATAAAGCCTTAATACTGCGCATCTCTGGAATGTCAAAAAACTGCTGACCTAAAAAGTCTGGATGCATCTGTATTACCGTCTCGCTCTCGTAGTTATTAAGCGTATCTGTAAAACCGCAGTGAGGTAAATTACTACCAATTAAAATAAGGTCGCCATTGCGGTAGTATGATAAATGACTGCCTATTTGCCTTTTACCCGTTCCTCCTTTTACATATACAAGCTCTAATTCTGGGTGATAATGCCAAAAATTCTGACTATTGTTCTCATTAAACTGATCGTAGGTTCTAAATAAAAAAGAACTTCCGAAGCCAGGTTCAATTTTTTCAAGAGCTGGTTTTAAAGGTTTTGACATGAGACGGGTTTTAAGTAAAGTTAAATTTTATCAATTTTTATTACTGATGCTATATTAACCTTGATATATATTTTTTTCACATCGATCAGTTTAAACTATACTCTAGGGTTAAAATAGTACATATTCTTGTTCAGGGTGGACTATTTTGCAACGCTTTACTGCCATACTTTTGAACCAGGATTTAAATAACTAAATCCATTTAGTCATTTATAAACCCCGTAATACAAACTACTATGAAAAATTTATTCATCATTGCCCTTCTTTTTTTAGGTCTTACTGCAAATGCTTCTGATCTTCTTAATTTAAGCATTTCTGCAGAAAATGAAATCGTAACTGTTTCTTACAAGAACATCATAAACACTTCTAAGTTAAAACTTATTGACAACGAAGGTAATGTTCTTTTTAATGAAACTGTAGAACCAGCAGGATACTATAAGCGTTCTTTTAATATTAACAACCTTCCTGATGGTGAGTACTTAGTTGCTCTTGAAAATACAAGCTCAATCTCTTATGCTACTATTAAAAAAGGAATTAATGGTATTGAGATGATCTCTGATCCTAAAAACAATGTTGTTTTTAAACCAAGCTATAAAGTAGAAGATAAAATGGTAATGCTATCTGTAACTAACCCTGAAACTACTAAAGCTAGCATCAGCGTTTACAATCAAGATGGTATTCTTGTAGGATCTACAACTTCTAGAGACCTTATTGTTAAAGCTTCTTTCAATTTTGCAGAAGCGCCAACTGGAAATTACATCATCACAGTTGCTATCAACAATGAGATCTTTACTCACGAGATAGAACTATAATTACCCCATAATTTAGACTTTAAAAAGCTTCTGCAATGCAGGAGCTTTTTTTTGTTTAGTAAGGTAAATAGAAGTATGCCCAATATATCAAGAAGAACTGCAAGAAAACGCGGCTCCATAAAAGCCACTTGGGTAAATTAAGTCCGGCTTTTTTACTAGATAGCATATAAAAATGCACAAGCATAAATACTGCTAGCATTAATATGATCAAGTAAATGGCGATATTTTTAGTCTCTGGTATGCAAACTGCAACTCCCAAAATAATCTCAGCTAAGCCGCTGAGGTAAACTAATGTTTTATGCGCTGGCAAATAACGAGGCATGATTCTCATATATGCCTTTGGTTTAATAAAATGAATAATGCCGGCAATCACATACATGCCGCCCATTAAATAAAGATGCCAGGGAAATTGCATAAGGTCTTTTCTTTTAAAAATAAAAAAACACCTGCATTTCTACAGGTGTTTTAACTACTAAGATCAATTTACTAACTATTTGATCAATTTCTTTGTGAGGAAGAAGCCCACTACAAGCGATAATCCCGCCATAATAAATATAGAAGAACCGATTATAATACCATTGTCTCTAGGAGTAAAGGCTGTAGAAATAAAGAATCCTAATAACATTCCTAAACCAACGCCGGCAGAAAGTAATCCTAGATTAAGGATGATCACCTTCCATACAGGTGGCGCTTCGCGATTAGGCTTATGCCCAAAAATACTTGCATCTGCTCCCTTCTCAATAAGCGCGAGGCGTTCTTTGTTACGTGTGCTAAAGTGCAGGTAACAAATCCCAAAGATGACAAGGAATAAACAGATAAAAACGATCATTGCTTCCATAAAGTTCTATTTTTTAATTGATTTTGTGTTTTGCTCTTATGACGGCAGGTTTCAAGATCTGGTTACAACTTTTTTTAAAAATTTTGCATTTTCTCATTTTTCAGAAAAAAGTCAACCAATTTTGTAACCAAAATTTCTTATCCCGGTCTTAGCTAATATGAACCATCAGGACGACCATGACATCATCGCCCGTGTGCTTGCAGGCAATACGCAGGATTTTGCAGTATTGGTGCGCAAGTATGAGCAATATGTTTACACGTTGTGCCTTCGTATGGTTAAGAATAGGGAAGAGGCAGAAGAGTTAGCGCAAGATGTATTTGTCAAAGCGTATCAAAAGTTATCCAGCTTCAGGAAGGAATCAAAATTCTCAACCTGGTTGTATCGCGTGACGTATAATCGTTGTTTAGATTTTTTGGCTGCAGCCAAAAGAAAAAAATACACAGAAGATATAGAGCAAATCTCAGGATTTGAGTTAGCGCAAACCGAGCATGCTTTAGACCTTTTGCACAAAAAAGAGCGAACGGCACATTTGCAAAAATGCTTAGATAAACTGCCTGAAGACGAAGCGTTTTTGATCACCGTTTTTTATTTTGAGGAACGCAGTGTCAATGAAATTGCCGAAATTACAGAGATGTCACCAAGCAATGTCAAAGTAAAATTATACAGAGCAAGAAAGAAATTATTCAGTTTGCTTAGCGCAGAATTGTTTCACGAAAAAAAATCAGTGTCATGAACAAAGATGAAAAAGAATTAGAGCGACTTAGCGACAAGTTTTTGCAGGATCTAGCGCATGAAAAACCCGCACTAGATTTTTCCAGCAAGGTAATGCTACAAGTAGAAGCGCTTGAAACTCGTGAGGTTGATAGCTCGTATTTTCAATATAAACCGCTAATTTCTAAAAGCGGTTGGTGGGCGATATTTATCACGGTTTTTGCCGGGATTTTTGCAATAGTTTACCACTACACGGGTATGGGAAAAAGAGATGTTCTCTCAAATATCACTGATGAGTTTATAACCAAATTAGACTCGATCAACTTCCCAGAATTACCTGACCTGCCGCAATGGATCGCACCGATCATGATCACCGCAACAATTTTACTTGCTGTAGATCTTATCTTCATCAAACACCTATTTAATAAGAAATTTAATCTATAACAGTAGCGCCTTCTGGCGTTTGGAAAAAGTCATCTTCAGCTTCAGAAAAGGTTACATTATCTAGCGATGCCATCCCAATGGGAGCGCCAGTTACACCGTTTTCTTTGCTCCAATTGTAGAATTCCCAGTGGTGCGCGATTGGGATTTCGTCAACATCTTTGTACCCAGAATATACAATGGCATGCGGAGCTTCTTCTGCTTTTTCCTGCGTTTTATTAAAAGTCACGATATAAGCCGTAGCTCTCACAAGCTGATCGTTATTCACATATCCCACATACCAATCATCAGGAGAATCGCCAGTACCATCCTCAAATTTTAGCGTGAATGTTTCGTAGGATTTACTCATGAGTGAGTCTTTTTCGCTTAAAGCGAAAACAGCTCCCGGATCACTTAGCTTGTATGGAAAAGCGAAAAAATAGGGCCATGTAAACAGGTCAAAACGATCATTTGTAAGATTGTCAGCCTGCGTTGAAAACATTTTATCACCGTTATAAAGCAAGATAGTTCCATCTTGTTTTTCAACCTTTATTTTACCGCTGTTTGTCAACATGGATACTTTGCCGTTAAATCTGGTCTTGCCTCCAAAATCGAGCTTGAGATCAAAAGAAACCATCTCATGATCTGTGAAATCTTGCTTGTGATGTGCTTTCTCAATACCAGCTACGATCGCATTTTCTATAGATGGTGCGCCATCGCCAATGCCACCATTAGGTTCAACCGGCATCATATCTTGATTCTTCGTATCGTTTTTACAGCTGGTCAAGATCGCGAGTATCAGTAAGCTAAAAATGTATTTTCTCATGTGGATTGTTTTAAACGGTAACTACGATCTTTCCTTTTTGCTGGTTACTTTCCATGTATTTGTGGGCTTCCACGATGTTTTCAAGCGGGAAGGTGGTGTCGATTGTGGGATTTAATTTGGCATTCGCCAAAGCGCTATAAATCCAATCTCTCGCTTCTTTAAGTCGGTGAGGATCCATGGTAAGTTCAAATAGTGTGTATCCTTTAAAAGTCAATCCGTTTTTAAGAAGGTTGAATAGAGGAAAAGGCGTTTCTTCAGGAGAAAGTTTGCCGTAGATGATGAGTTTTCCACCTTTGGCCAGCGAGCCAGCAAGATCTTTTACTATGCTTCCCGCAACGGGATCAAAAGCTAGGTCAGCACCTTTGCCATTTGTAATCTGCTTTACCCGTTCTTGAATGTCTTCATCATCTGTAACGATCACATGATCAGCGCCAGCGTCTAGCAGATGCTGTTTTTTTTCTTGTGTTCGTGTTGTTGCGATCGCTGTTGCGCCAAGGGCTTTTGCAATTTCAATAGATGCGTGGCCCACACTACTACTTGCTGCAGTAATGATCACGGTAGAATTTTCGTTCATCTTGCCATAATCTACCAGCGCGCCATATGACGTGAGATATTGCATCCAGATGCTTGTAGCTTCTTCATAAGACAAGCGATCTGGAAAATGACTTACCGCTTGCACAGGTACAAGAGCATGCTCGCCATAAACGCCATAACTCTTCATGCTAAACGCCGGGATGGTACTTACCTTATCGCCAATTTTAAAACCTTCTACATCTTCGCCTAGCGCTTCTATTGTTCCGCTACATTCATAACCTATACCTGATGGAAGTTCTGGTCTTTCTAGGTAATTACCGTTTCTAAAGGCAACTTCGGCACGGTTTAACCCTATGGCTTTTACATTGATCAATACTTCGCCACGTTGAGGTAATGGCAACTCTATTTCTTCAAGTTTCAATACTTCTGCGGAACCCGTTTCATGAAAACGTACAACTCTGGTTTTATGTGTAGACATGGCTTTCTTTTTCTTTAAAAATACCCATTACAAGATGGACGACCTAGCGTACTAACAAAGTTTTTACAATAAAAAAAGGACCGCTGTGTAGCGATCCTTCTGGTTTTATTTTTTTGGCTTTAAGCCAAAACTACTTTATCATCTCGTAAGAGCGTTTTACAAAGTTTGTAAGCGCTTCACCCTTAAGAAGTCCTTGAGAAAGTTTTGCAAGATCTAGCGATTGAT
Source organism: Leeuwenhoekiella obamensis (assembly GCF_055391795.1). NCBI lineage: Bacteria > Pseudomonadati > Bacteroidota > Flavobacteriia > Flavobacteriales > Flavobacteriaceae > Leeuwenhoekiella > Leeuwenhoekiella obamensis. The sequence goes on from NZ_AP029251.1 coordinate 691,630, forward strand.
TGATCAATCTTTCTTGTTTTTTCTTAGTCTTCGTGTTGAGGATCTCGTTTACGAGTTCGTGGTTTACATTCACAACAATGTTGTACATATCTGGCATGTTACCCATACCAAACATACCGCCACCGCCAGATTGTTGCATCTCTTTCATACGACGCATAAACTCTGGTTGTGTGATCATAAATGGAGCAGCGTTGCTATCCATCGCTTCAAGTTTCACCGTGTAGTTGCTATCGCTTATTGTCTCTTCAAGCGTGGTTTTTAAGCTCTCTTTTTCTTCATCTGAAAGTTTTGAGATCTGCTCTTCATCTTTATTGATAAGATTATCCACGTTGTCAGAATCTACGCGTACAAAGCTAATGTTCTCTTTGCTTGACTCTAATTTCTGGATCAAGTGAGAAATAATCGGAGAATCTAGTAACAACACTTCATAACCTTTGGCTTTAGCCGCCTCGATATACTGATGCTGCGCTTCTTGATTAGAAGCATAAAGCACGATGAGTTTATTGTCTTTGTCGGTTTGATTTTCTTTGATCTTCTCAACTAATTCGTCGTAGGTGAAGAACTGTCCATCAACGGTAGGATACAATGCGAATTTGTCAGCTTTCTCAAAGAATTTATCTTCAGTAAGCATACCGTACTCGATCACAACTTTGATGTCATTCCACTTTTGTTCAAAGTCTGCACGATCATCATTAAATAGCGATTTAAGCTTATCTGCAACCTTACGCGTGATGTAGCTGCTTATTTTCTTCACAGCGCCATCTGCTTGCAAGTAACTTCTACTTACGTTAAGCGGAATGTCTGGAGAGTCTATCACTCCACGAAGCATGGTTAAGAACTCAGGAACGATACCCTCAACGTTATCAGTTACAAAAACCTGGTTTTGATACAGCTGGATCTTGTCTTTTTGCATCGCGATATCCTGGCTTAGCTTAGGGAAATAAAGAATACCCGTAAGGTTAAAAGGATAATCTACATTAAGGTGAATGTGGAATAACGGCTCTTCAAACTGCATAGGATACAGTTCGCGGTAAAACTCGTTATAATCTTTTTCCTCAAGTTCTGTAGGTTGCTTTGTCCATGCCGGTGTGGGATTGTTGATGATATTATCAACGGTTGTAGTCTCTGGCTTAGCATCTTCGGCAGCATCCTCAGGAAGTGGCAATTCTTCTTCTTTAGTACCAAATTTTATAGGCACTGGCATAAACTTGTTGTACTTAACAAGTAGTTCGCTAATGCGTCCTTCTTCAAGAAATTCTTTCTCATCATTGCTGATGTGTAAGATGATCTCTGTACCGCGATCTTGCTTGTCTGCCTCAGTAAGTTCAAACTCTGGAGAACCATCGCAAACCCAATGTGCGGCAGGCTCATCTTTAAATGATTTTGTGATGATCTCTACTTTATCTGCAACCATAAATGCAGAATAGAAACCAAGACCAAAATGCCCAATGATACCGCTATCTTTAGCAGAATCCTTGTATTTATCTAAAAACTCTTCAGCGCCAGAAAATGCAACTTCGTTGATGTATTTCTGTACTTCATCAGCGGTCATACCTAGACCTTGATCGATCACGTGAAGCGTATTATTCTCTTTGTTGATCTTAACCTCGATCACGGGATTACCATATTCTACTGATGCTTCACCAATGTTAGTAAGGTGCTTTAATTTAAGCGTTGCATCAGTTGCATTAGAGATCAACTCTCTTAAGAATATTTCGTGATCACTGTAAAGAAACTTTTTGATCAGCGGAAAAATATTCTCAACTGAAACATTAATCTTTCCTGTAGACATGTTGTTGTATTAAATTTTATGTGCCTTGCGGCGAAATTATACTTCGTTCTTTTGGCGTAAGCCAATCAAAATAAATACCATCTAAAACTGAGTGACAAACTGGCATGAATTTCATTTATTCTGAAAGAACTTTAACTCAAAATTTTGTTTAATAGTTTTTAGAATAAGTTAAACAGAAGTAATTTTACTAAAACTGTAAATAGCTATGGCAAAGACAAAAACAGCAACAAAGTCAAAAGTAAAAGTGACAGATGAGCTTATCATCAACCTTTATATGGATCATGTGCTAGAGCATGGTGAGCGACCTGCAACTGTGTATGCTTTTTGTAAAAAATACGATTTGCAGGAAAATGAATTTTACGAGCATTTTGGATCATTTGAAGGGATACGAGAGCAAATCTGGATCAATCTTTTTGCGCATACGCACAAGGTTCTTGAAAAAGATAAGCAGTATGAGCAATATGCTAATCGCGAAAAAATGTTGTCTTTTTTCTACACCTTTTTTGAAATGTTGACAGCAAATAGAAGCTATGTGCTTTTTACACTGCAAGAGGATAAAAACAGTTTGAAGAATTTAAAACAGTTAAAACCTCTGCGCACAAAAATGCGTGAATTCGCTTCAACATTGATCGAGACTTCTAATGAAGAAAAGTCATACAAAGTAGCTAAAAATCCTGTTTCAATCTTTAGTGAAGGTGCATGGGTGCAAATGTTATTCTTATTAAAATATTGGATGGAAGATAACAGTCCAAAATTTGAGAAAACAGATGTTGCGATAGAGAAATCTGTTAATGTGATCTTTGATGTGTTTGATACTACTCCGCTAGAGAGCGTGTTAGATTTTGGGAAGTTCTTATTTAAAGAAAGACTGTAGTGAAAACGATAGATCACATACCAACAAATAAGATTCAGCGGGCTAGCGAACTGGTAAAAACCGGTGTGAAGATAGGCGGGAATTATGCCAAGTATTACGGTAAAAAAGTATTTGACCGTGATCTTACTCGCGATGAGTTAAACGAAGACAACGCCGAGGATATTTACGACAGTCTAAAAAGTCTTAAAGGTAGCGCGCTTAAAGTGGCACAAATGCTCAGCATGGAAAAACACATCATGCCTAAGCAATATGTTGAGAAATTCAGTTTATCACAATTTTCAGTTCCACCGCTTTCTGGGCCGCTAGTTAAAAAGACTTTTAAAAAATATTTGGGTAAAAACCCAGAAGATATTTATGATGAGTTTGAGCCAGAGAGCATAAATGCTGCGAGCATTGGCCAAGTGCACAGAGCTTATAAAGATGGCAAAAAATTAGCCGTGAAAATCCAATATCCTGGTGTGGCAGATAGCATTAGCAGTGATCTTGCTTTAGTGAAACCCATCGCAACGCGTATGTTTAACTTACGTGGAAAGGACAAAGAAAAATACTTTAAAGAAGTTGAAGCTAAACTTCTAGAAGAAACAAATTATAATCTAGAAGTAGAGCAAAGTATCGCTATTACAAAAGCGTGTAGCGTGATACCAAATTTAAGATTCCCTAAATATTATCCAGAACTTTCTAGTGAGCGCATTATCACGATGGACTGGATGGATGGTGTTCACCTTAGTGAGTTTGTAAAAGAGAATACAGATCACAATGTTGCAGATAGAGTAGGGCAGACGCTTTGGGATTTCTACATGTATCAAATGCATGTTTTAAAACAAGTGCATGCAGATCCACATCCAGGAAATTTTCTTGTAGATAAAGAAGGTAATTTAATTGCAATAGATTTTGGATGTATTAAGAAAGTTCCGCAAGAATTTTACGACCCATATTTTGAACTCGCTAAACCAGAGAACATTAATGATCCTGATGTTTTTATGGAAAAGATGTTTGAGCTCGAGATCTTAAAAGATGAAGATTCTCCTGAAGAATTAAAGTTTTTTTCAGAATTATTTCATGAGATGTTGAGTACTTTTACAAAACCATTTCATCATGAAGAGTTCAACTTTGGCGATAAGCGCTTCTTTGATGAGATCGCTGCTTTAAGCGATAAGTATAGCAAAGACACACAGTTAAGAAAAATGAATGGTAACAGAGGTAGTAAACACTTCTTGTATATAAATAGAACGTTCTTTGGCCTTTATAATCTAATGCACGATATAGGTGCAAAAGTTGAGGTCAATAACTTTAAAAAATATTCAGACGTAGTCTGAGACGATTATTGGTTAGGTTGTTTTGAAAGGCGTGCTCAAAATCTTGAGTTGCGCCTTTCATTTTTTGTAGACCTAGAGTCAAAAAAATGGCTAGAGTTCTGGCCGCCTTCTTTCCTGATGTCATAGCCCAAGTTTCTCAAACTATTTTCCCAGTCTAGCTTTTGATTAGGTTCGCGATTGCGACTGCGCTTAAGATAACGCAAGCGTTGTAACATGATCTGCAAAAACTGGCAATCTGCGCTATTCACGTCAGCAAGAGGTTTCATCAGCAAACGCAGCATTTTTTTGCTTTGTTCAAGACTTGGTGAATCCTTATAATTTGCCACAGCAATAGGCGCAATATCCGTGCGCAACCATGCGCCCAACTCTGTGGGAGACATATTTATCGCTTGGTGCAATTCCTTATATACGCGGTCTTTTGCAATCAAAGGTCAATTTTTGATGTAAATCTAAAAGAGATTCAGAAATACACAACTACCATTATATTAAGTTTAGGTAAAGTTTATCAAGAAATTAATAACGCTGGTAATCTGGTTTTTATCGCTTTCGCGAAAGCGACTCACACACGATAACAATTCATAAAAGCAGCTTAAAAAGGATGATTTCTCGTCTGTCTGCGCCTATTTTTGCAAAAAAATAAAACTAACCATGAAAAAAATAGTGTTATCTCTTGCGGCCGTACTCTCATTGTATGCTTGCAAAAAAGAACCAGTAAAACAAGAATTAGTAGATCTAATGCTTGTAAACGGTAAGATCTACACGGTAGACAGCACATTCTCTAATGCGACTGCTTTTGCCATAAAAGACGGGAAATTCGTTGCCGTAGGAACTAATAAAGAGATCCGCGATAAATATGATGCAGATAGCGTGATCGACGCCAGCGGTAAAACTATTTTACCAGGATTGATCGATGCGCATTGTCATTTTTATAGAATGGGTATCACGATGCAAAGCGTGAATTTGCAAGGAACACGCAGTTATGAAGAAGTTCAGGAGCGTGTGATGCAGTTTCAGGCGCGCAATCCTAGTAATTTTATTTACGGTCGCGGTTGGGATCAGAACGATTGGGAAACAAAAGAATTCCCTACAAAAGACAGACTTGACGAACTGTTTAAAAATGTTCCTGTTGTACTTCAGCGAATTGACGGTCATGCGATCTTGGCAAATCAATATGCGCTAGATCTTGCAAAAGTGAACAACAGCACGTCAATAGAAGGCGGCGAGGTTGTAAAAAAAGACGGCAAGATCACCGGCGTTCTAATTGATAATGCAATGCAACCTGTGCTAGACATTCTTCCAGAAATGGATAAAAAACAACAAGTAAAAGCGCTTATGGATGCGCAGCACGCTTGTTTTGAATTTGGTTTAACCACAGTAAATGATGCGGGAATAAGCCGAGAAACCATTGAGCTGATTGATAGTTTACAAAAAGCTGATGCGCTAGACATGCGTATTTATGCGATGATCAGTAACACAGCTGCAGACGTAGATCATTACATTAAAAACGGAGTTTACAAAACTGGAAAACTCGACGTTCGATCAGTTAAAGTGTATGGCGACGGCGCTTTAGGAAGTAGAGGAGCAGCTCTTAGAAAACCATATTCTGATCGTGAGAATCACTTTGGTGCGATGGTTACGCCTGTAGATAGCATTAAGTCTTTAGCGAAGAAATTAGCCGCAACAGATTTTCAGATGAATACGCACGCCATTGGCGATAGTGCAAATCATGTTGTGCTTTCCACGTATAAAGAAGCGCTGAGCGGTAAATCAGATCGTCGCTGGAAGGTAGAGCATGCGCAAGTGATCTCTCCAGAAGATTTTAAGTTTTTTAATGATAATATTTTGCCATCTGTACAGCCTACGCATGCCACAAGCGATATGTATTGGGCCGAAGAAAGATTAGGAGAAGAGCGTATGCACGGCGCTTATGATTACAAGAAACTGCTAGATCAAGCCGGTGTTATCGCATTAGGAACAGATTTTCCTGTTGAGGCGATCAATCCATTTTTTACATTTTATGCCGCTGTAGCGCGAAAAGATCTAGAAGGAACTCCAGAAGAAGGATTTCAAAAAAGTGGTGCTTTGAGTAGGGAAGAAGCCTTGAGGGGTATGACTATCTGGGCTGCCTATTCAAACTTTGAAGAAAATGAAAAAGGTAGCATAGAAGCCGGCAAGTTTGCCGACTTCATTATGATGGATAAAGATATCATGACGATAAATCTTGATCAAGTGCCTTCGCTAGAAGTTGATAAAGTGTACTTAGGTGGTAAAAAAGTAAAAGGTTAAAAACCTACTTGAAACCTAAATGTGAGTCGGCCGCCTTCATCGCTGGTAAAGTAATTAACGCCAGAGTTGAAGATGCCGCTCATACCAAAGTTCACACCACCACCATAGCTATTGTGCCACATAGATGAGGTATCGTTTTTAAGCCATACGCGTCCCACATCATAACCCACATAACCCGAAATTCTCAATGGGAATATTCGGGTTTTTAATGGCTTAAATTTATAGCTGAGGTCTACATTTCCCACAAGAGAATTCTGCCCAGTAAAGCGATACATTCTGTATCCTCTAAGGCCGTTGTCACTGCCCAATCTTGCCGCTTGAAAAAATGGAATATCGTCTCCAAAACGCAATTGCGCTTCCGCAGATGTTTTGATCACAAGATCCCTATGATTATCTATCGCATTCCAGAAGGTAAGCCGCTGGTCTGCGCCTAAGGTATTTTGGCTTAAAGCCAAATTATCTGCATAAAAACCTCTTGCGCTAAAATGCATCCCGCGGGTAGGGTAAAGCTCGTCGTCTACGCTATGATACCAGTATTTTGCATGCGCCACACCATAACGAGCCACTGTGTTCTCTGCAGGAAAATCAAGCGCTGGCGAATTCTCTGCTTCAACGCCTTGATACAAAACTCCGGCTTCAAAACTGCTGCCATAATCACCATGATGATAAATGCTGGCGCCCGCATTGTAGCGTTGCATTAAAATTCTGTTTGCATTAAAATCGTTGAGTTCTTGCGTTTCGTTACCAAAACCAAAGAAATTCTCAGTGTAATTATTGCTGGTCAAGCGTCCAGAAAATTTGAGATTCCAGTTTGGGATCACGTGCGCAAAATGCAATTCTGCATTAAGATCAACGGCGCGAGTAAGCGAGTGATATTTTGCCTCAACCGTATATAAACTTGTAAACGGATTGCGCTCATATCCCATTTTTTTCTTCCCAACAAGCAATCGTGGAATAAATCCCAGATCAGGATTATAGGATAGATCGATCTCAAATTCTTTAGTCACATCTGGTTCGCGCTCTGTGTCATAAATGTGATTTTCATACACATCGTTCATTCTAAACCTAGCGCCGCCGCGCTCTACGATCTCATTCTCACCAGACTTCTGATCATAAATGGTCAAGCCATCACCGTTCTTAATATCATATTTGTCATCGCCTAAACCACCAGAAATTATGATCTTGATCTTTGCGTCACCATCGCCAGTTGCGGTAAATGTATCGTCATCATCCAGACCATAGATCCATATTTCCTCGGTTTCACTTCCGTGAAAAGTACGATCAAATATCACCTTATCTTCATCATCATCTTTGATGCGTTTTGCTGTGATTCTCGTGTCACCGCCAGGTAATCTTTCAATGGTGAAAGCGTCATCTTTATCAGTTCCTGTAAGCGTTTGAAACTTTATAAAATGGTCATAATATCTTTTTACGATATCTTTTAGGTTTTGCTTTCGCGAAAGCAAATCTTCTTGGATCTTGCTCCATACTTCATCCTGTGTTTCTTTAGGCATTTCGGCGAAAGCCTTACGCACAACCTCTGGAGTTATATTCTTTTGAATAGAGTCTACCTGTGCAAGCCATTCTTCTTTAGTCGACTTCTGTAATAGTGCGCGATCCAGGTTAATGGCACTTTTACTGAAACCTTCAATATATTCTATATCCGGGCCGTATTTACCAAACTGTCTTGTGCTGCCTATCATCTTCTGAGCGGTCTCAAGAAATTTACCGTCAAAGTTTGCAAAAACCTGATCGCGATCCCGTGGAATGGCAACAAAAATGGTGTTGTCTCCTTCTTCATCTTCATTCTCTAGCTCGGCCCATCGCCATTGATCTTCATGACGATCCCAATCGCCCACAAGCATATCAAATATCCTCGCTCGTATGTAACTAGGTTCGTCAACGTAATTCTCTTCATCTTCTCTTATTTTTTCAAAGAGATCTGCTGTACTTTCTACATCTTCATTAAACCCGAACATATGAGTATCATTGAAGTCTGAGTCTGGTTTCTCAACGATCATGTATAATCTGTCGCCGTGCAGCTCATTAAAATCTCCTAATGCCTTTTGCTTCGGGATAGAGAATAATTTAGGGTGCGTGTGATTAAGACCTGTGGCACCGGCTAATCTTGGTATTGCAAAAGCACCATACGGATTTGCAGCGGTATAAAAATCTTCAATAAGTTCTTCTGGTAGCGTTGCGCTAAAGTATTTCTTAGCATCTAGATCGTCATAACCGGCAGAATGCAGCAGCGCATAAGGATCTTTTGCGATGGCACGCATATTATACTCTTTGTCATTTTTATCAACTAATCTTAAAGATTGCGTTTGATGACCGCCACCGGCACGTTCCACTTTGAGTCCGCCATAAAGCGTATCTAGAATTACCGCCGGAGCTTCTACTTCAAGACCGTATAAATAACGATAATGTTTCCCCCAGAGTTTCTCGTAAGATTTTTTCACTTTCACGTCTTCTGGTGGATAAACAGACGATTTGTATTTAGCTTTAAAAGCAACCGGCAGACTATCTATATTGTACGCTTCAGGTTTTTTAAAGCTTTGATGTTTGTATGCGGTTTTTAGTTTTCCGTTTTCTAGAAGGTGATAGATCACTTCAGAAGATTCATCATCAAAGAGACGTAGTTCTACAAAACCTGGTTTCCCCGAAAGGAAAAAACCATCCTTACCTAATCTTGCAGCTTCAGTATCACCGGCTGTACCAGAGATAATTTGGCGCAAGCCATCATGCTCTATATACTGCAAAGATTGCTCATGTGCCGAAAGTACAAATACACGCGGCGCTTGATCTGTGATGCTTTTAATTTCTTGCATCAGGGCATTCATCCGTGGGTTGAACTGATCTTGTTTAGAAATACCGCCTTGTGATCTAATGAAAGAATATAAAAATCCGGGGCCAGGCAGATAAAGATTCTGCGCCGAAGGTTTGTAGATCGCATCGCCAGCGATCTCGCCGCCGTAAATTCCGTTTGAGTATAACGGGTGATGCATTAGAAGTAAAATATTCTTGTGACGAGCCTTGCGCACCGCATCTTTAAGCCTGAACAAAAACTGCTCTCTGGTTTTGATCTGGCATTTATCGTTCAGTTTTTTCTTTTTGTTCCAATCCTCAAGATACCATTGTGAATCTATTGCAAGGATTATCGTCTCATCATCCACTTCAACTTCTTCTAGTGGACACGCATTTTCTGGTAAAAATTGATTGTCTTTGCCTGTAATTTCTTCGATCTGATCTTCCAGATCTTCAATATTATCTGGCGAGCGTTCATGCCATTCATGATCTCCAGGCAACATGATAAACTTTCCGGGGAATTGTTTTGCAAGTGCTAGCTGAGGTTTGAGATAATCGCCCAGTTTGTCTGATGAGACTTTATCACGTTTAAGATTATCTCCTAAAAAGAATAGGTAATCATCTTCAGCTGCATTTGTAGCGGTGTAATCATTTATCGCTTGTAGAAGTTCGGCATTAGGCTCATCATCGCCAGAACCCGCATTACCCAGCATAAAATAACTGGTGTAATTTTCATGATCTTGAGTTAAGGAATATGTCTGATCTTTCTCTTCTGGTAGTCTGTAACGCGTATTTGTTGTTGCACAAGAGAGCACAAAAAACAACACAAAAAATGAGGGTAAGTATTTATATCGGGGCATTTTTTATTTGGCTTTAAGCCAAAATACCTCTTTAATAATTACTTTATTCTCAACATATTCTTAAAACCGATGAACGACCTAGTCAAACAGTATGCAAACAGGCGAAGGAGCTGCGATCTCGCTTACAAAATCTAGCATTCCTGTGTTTGCGTCGCGCTTGTAAGAGACGATGTTGTTTGCGTTTTTGTTAGCCACAAGCAAGAAATCTTCGTCTGGAGAAAGTGCGAAATTACGAGGATGTTCACCACGCACAGATTCATATTCTAGCGCTTCTAGATCACCGTTTTCTTGCACTTTAAAAACAGCGATAGTTTCATGACCACGGTTAGAGGCGTACACAAATTTTCCATCTTTAGAAATATGAATATCTGCGCAAAAACTCTCGCCTTCAAAATCTTCTGGAAGCGTTGAAACGGTAGATGCAATTGTGTAATTATCGCCATCTTTCTTGATCAAAGTCACAGACGAGATAAGCTCATTAACCACATAGATCCAGTCTTCCGTAGGATGAAAAACAAGGTGACGAGGACCAACGCCTTCTGGTAGCATTAATTTATTTTTAAGCTTGATCGAGTCATTTTTTATAGTAGAAAACCACAATTCGTTTGTACCAAGATCTACCGAAACAAAATCCTTCTCACTTCCCGGTAAAAACCAAGTAGAATGCGCGTGCGGTGCAGATTGTCTCTCATCAGTGCCAGAACCTTCGTGTTGTTCTACGAATTTAAGATCAGATAATTTGTTGCCATCCAGTTTGAGTAAACCAATATTTCCGCCGGTATAATTTGCTGCAAGTACATCGCCATCTGCATTAACATTTACAAAGCAAGGATGCGCGCCACCGGTTTCGCTGTGACTCTCTTTAGTAAGCGAATCATTTTCTATTGCAAAAGATTCAATAGAGCCATTTTCATTTTCATTTACTGCCAACAACGTTTTGCCGTCTTTGCTTAAAGCAAGAAATGATGGGTTTTCGACTTTCGCCAAAAGGCCAATCTTACTCAACGTACCGTCTTCTAGAAGAGCATATTTATAAATGCCCTCGCTATCGCCATCTGTATACGTACCCAGATAAAAAGTCTGTTGTTTCATAGATTCTTTTTCGGCTGGAGTTTCCTGTTTTTTATCTGTTTTGCACGAAAAGATCGTCAATGCAAAAAGAGCTACGGCAATGTGTTTTTTCATTAAGTTGAGATTGAAGACCTCAAAATAGTGATTTTAATGAAAATAAAAAGCCCCAAATCAGGGGCTTCTCAAATTTATCGACGATGGTTTATCTATCAGCGTTAGGATACCAATCTAGCATCACAACTTCTATATCAGGATTACCCTCGTTTACTAATGTTTTAAATTTGTCTGTGTCGCTCATGCCGCCTTGCCCTCTAAAGTGATAAGGATACACTTGATCTGGAGCGAAATCTAGTACAGCTTCTGCCGCTTTATCAACCGTCATTGTGTACGGTAAATTCATACAAACAAATGCTTTGTTGATACCTTCTAGGTTGCGCATTTCAGGAATGTCTTCTGTGTCGCCAGAGAAATACACTTTGTAAGCATTTTTTGTGATCACATAACCGTTACCACGACCTTTAGTGTGAAATTGTTTTGCTTCTTCACGCAGGTTGTACATCGGGATGGCTTCTATCATAAAACCTTCCCAGTTTACTGTATCACCGTTTGCGATAAGCTTTGTCATGCCTTTTACTTTGCCTTCCATAGCGTCTATCACGGCTTGTGGAGCTAAAACGGAAGTACTGTCTGTAATCACGCCATTCAGTGTTTCGCTGTTAAGGTGATCTCCATGAATGTCTGTTACAAGGATTACATCAGGTTCTGGTTGACCTGCAAAAGCTTCTACACCGCCTACAGGATCGATATAAAATACTTTGTCATCCCAAGTAAAAACGGCTGTTGCATGCGATATAGGAGTGATCTCAAAATCGGCTTCTGCAGCGGGTTCTGGAGTTTCTTCCATTATTTGAGCTTCTGCTTTTTCAGCGTTCTCTTCTATGTTTTCTTTCTTTTCATTTTTGCATGACCATAGCGTGGCGATAGTCATAAATAGTAGAAGTGATCTTTTCATTTTAGTGTTGATTTGTGGAGTGGTAATTTCGGGAAAAACCTGTAGAACTCTGTTAAAGAGAGGATAAATGATTGTAGCGTTTTACAAGATCTTTTCCATTTTAATATCTGCACGCTCATAAGGTAAACCTTCTTCTAGAGCAATTTCTTCAAAGCCATACTTGCGGTAAATATGAATTGCATTCTCTAGTTTTCGATTTGAATAGAGAATGAGTTTTTCAGTTTTTATGCTTTTGGCGAAAGCCAAACAATGCTCCATTAATTGCTGCCCGATCTTTAATCCTCTAAACTGCTTGTCTACTGCCATTTTTGTGAGTTCGTAAATATTTTCTTCTATGGGCATAAGCGCGACAACACCAGCAGGTTGATCATCTACGAGCGCCACAAGAATATGGCCGCCGGGATCGAGGATGTATTTTTCTGGTTTACTAAGCACCTCTTCGTCATGTGGTTCTACATAAAAATAGGTGTTGAGCCACTCTAGATTTAGGTCTTTAAAAACCGTTTTATACTGAGGTTTGTAGGTGTCAAATTGTATTTTCATAGCGCAAATTTACTATGATTTGCTCAATTTTTATCAGCGGTTATAGGTGTTTTAACTGCGGTTGATTTTGTATTTTGGCATGACTGAAAAATCTATTACAATGAAGATCAAAAAACCTGGTTTAAATACTATTTGTACCCATGTGGGCGAGGTGAAGGATAGCCAATTCAAAGGTGCTGTTTCACCTATTTATATGTCAACATCTTATGCTTATGACAATGTTGAGGTGAAGCGATATCCACGTTATTTTAATACGCCTAATCAAGAAATGCTAGGTAAGAAGATCGCGATGCTTGAGAACAAAGAAGCTGGGATGATCTTTACTAGTGGTATGGCGGCTGTGAGTACTGCGATGTTAGCTTTTTTGCAGACTGGTGATCATGTGGTTTTACAAAAGGCGCTATATGGTGGGACTTTTAACTTTGTTGAGGAAGAGTTCGGTAAATTCGGTATAGAGTACACGTTTACAGAAGGTCTGGAGAGAGACGCTTTCGCGAAAGCGATACAGCCCAACACAAAAGTGATCTTTGTTGAGACGCCTAGTAACCCGTTAATGACGGTTACAGATCTTGAGATGGTGTCAACGCTGGCTAAAGAAAAAGGTATTCTTACCATGATAGACAACACTTTTGCGACGCCTATTAATCAGCGTCCGGGGGATTTTGGTATAGATATTATCATTCACAGTGCGACAAAATACATGGGCGGACATAGTGATATTTGTGCTGGTGCGATCGCCACTAGTGAAGAACACATGGAAGTTATCTGGAATAAAGCAAAAAACCTAGGTGGTAATCTTAGTGACTTTATGGTGTGGATGCTAGAGCGCAGTATGAAAACGCTTGTTCTACGTGTAAAACAACAAAATCGCAACGCAAAGAAGGTTGCTAAAAAACTTCTGAAAAACGAGCATGTAAGGGCAGTGTATTATCCGGGACTAAAGAGTCATCCTGATTATGAACTGGCAAAAAAACAGATGTCTGGTTTTGGAGGGATGCTATCTTTTGAACTTGCAGAAGGTATTGATGTAGATAGATTTCAGGCAGAGTTAAAGATGATAAAAGCTAGTATGAGTTTAGCGGGAGTAGAGAGTACACTTACCATCCCGATGAAAACTTCACACGGATTGTTATCACCAGAAGAACGCAAAAATCAAGGGATCGCAGATGGTTTAATACGACTTTCTGTGGGTATTGAAGACAAAGAAGATATTCTTGAAGATATTGAGCAGGCGCTAAAAAAAGTGGCTGTTAAGGCATAAAAAATTAAAAGATTTTGAAATTAGATATTCTCGCTATTGGCGCACATCCAGATGATGTAGAACTAAGCTGTGCTGGCGTTATTGCTAAAGAGGTAAGCAACGGTAAAAAAGTAGGTGTTCTTGATCTTACGCGTGGCGAACTAGGAACTCGCGGTACACCCGAAATTAGAGCTCAAGAAGCTGACGCTGCCGCGAAAATTATGGGCCTTAGTGCAAGAGAGAATCTAGGTCTGGCTGATGGTTTTTTTGAGAATAACAAAGAATCTCAACTTAAGATCATTGAGATCATAAGAAAGTACAAACCTGAGATCGTGTTTTGTAATGCTATAGATGATCGTCATATAGATCATGGTCGTGGAAGCAAACTAGCAAGTGACGCTTGTTTTTTAAGTGGATTAAAGCAGATCAAAACAATTCACAACGGAGAAGAGCAGGAACATTGGCGACCTAAGAATGTTTACCATTACATCCAGTGGAAAAATCTCACGCCCGACTTTGTGGTAGACATCAGCGGTTTTATTGAGACTAAAATGGATGCTGTGATGGCTTATAGTTCGCAATTTTATGATCCTAGTAGCAAAGAAGGAGATACGCCCATAAGCAGTTCTAATTTTAAAGAAAGTGTAAAATATAGAGCTCAAGACCTGGGAAGACTCATAGGGACTGATTATGCAGAAGGCTTTACTGCAGAACGTTACCCGGCGGTAGATTCAATTTTTGATCTGATATAAAGAATTTTTAAATAAACTATTGTTCAAATTGCGGAATTGCATTACATTTGCACCCGCATAATTCGATAGCGAATCATGTTTTAAAATGGTGGTTGTAGCTCAGTTGGTTAGAGCGCCTGATTGTGGTTCAGGAGGTCGTCGGTTCGAGACCGATCTTCCACCCGAAAGTAAAAATCCTCACAGTAATGTGGGGATTTTTTCGTTTATAGTGGTTTTGTTTTTATGGCTTTCGCCGAAAGGCTAATAAAAAAAGCCCCGCAAAATGCGAGGCTAGTGATTTTCTGTTTTTGGCTTTAAGCTAAATTCTTATTTGTCTACAGTGATTCTGTCAGGACGGTTTGCAAGTTCCCAAGCGGTAAGGAAAACTAGTCTTGCTCTCTTTGCCATTAATGGATACTCGATCTTGTCTGGAGTGTCTGTAGGTTTGTGATAGTCTGCGTGTACACCGTTAAAATAGAAGATCACAGGTATGTTGTTCTTAGCAAAGTTATAGTGATCAGAACGGTAATAGAAACGGTTAGGATCGTCTGGCGCATCGTATTTGTAATCTAGCGTCAGGTTGATATACTTATCGTTCATTTGCTCAGAAATCTCGTGTAGTTCTGTACTTAACATTTCAGAACCTATAAGGTAGATGTAATTGTCATCGTTAGGGTGATCAAAGTCCTTACGACCTATCATATCTATGTTAAGGTCAGCGATCGTGTTTTTAAGTGGAAAAACAGGATTCTCTGTGTAGTAACGAGATCCATAAAGACCTTTTTCTTCTCCTGTAACGTGTAAGAAAAGGATAGAGCGATGTGGTCTGTACCCATCTTTTACAGCTTGTTGAAATGCTTGTGCGATCTCAAGAACTGATACAGATCCAGAACCATCATCATCAGCACCGTTGTTTACAACACCATCATCTGTAACACCTATGTGATCAAGGTGAGAAGAAACTACAAGAATTTCGTCTGGTTTTGTAGAACCTTTAATAAAGGCAAGTACATTTTCTGAAGCTTTTATACCGCTTCCTGCTTTAAAGAAACTCTCTGGCACAGTCTGGAAGTAGTTACCTTCAATAGCTGGCTGGATTTTGTTATCTACATAAAAGTTTTTTAAAAACTCAACAGCTTTCTTTTGTCCTGGCTCACCAGTTTCGCGTCCTTCAAACTCATCTGAAGCGTATACATATAATAAATCCTTAAGGTCGCTTGCAGTAATAGTTTCTGCATACTTCATAGGATTTACTTTGCTAATGTCCTTCATTACTTCATCATCAGCATTCTTTTTTGGTCCGCATTTCACCATCACAAGCGAAGCAAGAACCAAACTAGGTAGGAATATTTTTTTCATTTTTATAAATTAAGTAAAGTGTTTATGAATGGATCCCTAGAAGTTTTCAGCAGGATCAGTTCATTTATGGGCTTAAAAATACGTATCAAAACACGATTTCAAACCAATTGTCATCACCTTTTTTGATAGCGCATCCTTTAAAGTCTTTCATAAAACCCTTAACGGCGTCTATTTCTTTAAATTCTGATTCTTTATGTGTGGTGGTCAGTACCACCACAGGACAATTACCGTTATTTGCTGTTTTTACCCCAGAAGGACTATCTTCAAAAACGATACAATCTTCCAGTTTTACATTGAGACCATTAGCAACTTTCTCAAAAACCTCAGGATTGGGTTTACCTTTTGATACCATTTTAGAATGCACAACAGTCGAGATATAAGGCTGTAAGTTAAGTTGGCTTACGCCAAATTCTACATTCTCCGGTGGCGCAGCCGTCCCGATACCCATAGGTATTCCTGCGGTCTTACATGCGTCAAGAAAAGATTGCAAGCCATCCAAAAGTTTTATATCATTCTCATAAAGATCACGATATTCTTTTTCTTTTTCCCAAGCGATTTGATCTGCCTCTTCTTTAGTGAATCTATCGCCAAAGAGCCGCTCCATAATCTCCTCATTAATACCATGCACTTCTTCTTGCACTTGTTTAATAGTTAGATCAAGACCCAGAGAAGCTAATTTTTTTTGCCAAGCTCTATGATGTACCATCATGTTGTCAATCATGGTACCATCCATATCAAAGATTATCGCTTTGGCTCTTATAGTTGTCATATTTGGCTTTTTCTCAAAGATAGATTTCGTGGCTCAGAATACATAGGGTAAATACGAATTTCCACTAGGGGTTTTTCCCCTGTTTTGGGTTAAAAATAGGTTGTGTTGTTAAAAATGTATAGATTTAATTAACTAACATTCAGTCAACTAAATTCAACCGCCATGAGCAAAGCTATTGTGTATGGTTCTGAGCAGTCGCAAGGTTTAGAAACCATTTCAGGAGAGTTCACACAATTCATTCCCGTTACGAGTATCATTTTGGAGAAATCCAGATCCGAAAGTAAAAAGATAGAACTAGATCTTAAGGAAGATGATATTGTGCAACTCACCTTTGATGATCATTCACAGTGGATAGGCAGCGCAGAGGATATCAATGAGATTTATGGCGCAGCGAATATCGCTAGATCTGCAGACGAAGATGTGATCTTTTTTGATTCGCAAATTAGCGGAGCAAATGTGAGTAGAGGTGGCATTGGTACTGTGATCGTCAAAGCGCTTACGCTTTTTAGCCCATCAAAAATTGATACGATAGATGATAAGATAGAGGATGTTAGTAAAGCGTTGGTGACAAAATTTGATCATAAATTCATGACGCGCCCCGGAATTTTTCGGGTTCTGGATGATTTTCAGTTGATCGAATCCAAGAAAATAAAAACCACCGAAACTCCAATTTTACTGCTCATTCACGGTACAATGTCAAACACCGTAGCAGCATTTGGCGATCTTAATACAGGTGAAAATCCTGCTTGGAAACAGTTGCATGAGACATACGATGGTAAGATTTTTGGCCTTGAGCATTATACACTTTCTCAAAATCCGTTTCAAAACGCACTAGATTTTCTTAACGCTTGCTCGCCGGGGATCACGCTAGATATTATGAGCCATTCTCGCGGTGGTCTTGTTGCAGATGTACTTAGCAAATGTGATAAAGACAACAATACCATAGGTTTTAGTGACTTTGAGCTAGGGCTTATGGCAAAAGAAGATAAAGATTCTTACGATCTAATGTTGGCCATAAATACGCTTGCGCGAAAATTAAAAATATCCGTTCGCCGGGTTGTTCGCGTTGCGGCACCAGCCAGCGGAACGACAATTTTAGGAAGAAGAATTGATCATTTCTTTAATGTTGTTCTTAATGCTTTGGGGCTAGCCACCGGCGGAATTGCGACTATTCCTTTAAATATGGTCAAAACACTCTTGCTAGAGATTATTGCAAAACGAGCAGATCCGCAAGCCATGCCTGGTTTGGCCAGTATGGTTCCTGATTCTGTTTTTCAAAAAATGCTTAATAACTCTGGCGAGACCATCACAAATGAACTTTATGTGATAAGCGGCGATGCAGAAGTGGGCGGTAAACTGATCGATTCTGTTAAAGTAATTCTAGCAAATCTTTTTTATTGGAAAGCAAATGATCTAGTTGTAGACACTCACAGAATGGATCACGGAGCGCCACGAGCACACGGTTTTTACAAATACCTTTCTCAAGATGCAAAGACCAATCATTTTAATTATTTCGTTAATCAAAATACCTGCGATGCACTGCTTCAAGCCTTTACTTTAAAGCAAGGCGAGACAGCATCAATGTTTACATATGTGCATAAAGAAAGTGCGGGCAGTAGAGGTGTGGTTCTTGATCTTTTCTCGATGGAAGGTGTGCATTATGATGAGGTGAGTGGTGAAAAACCCATTCTAATTTTGTTGCCGGGTATCATGGGATCAAGCCTTGATTACAAAGGCAAAAATCAATGGATAGATCTTAAAGAAATTAGTCGTGGTGCGGTAAAAGATCATCTGGATGTCTCCAAAAGTGGAGTGAAAGCATCTGGAGTGATCAAGAAATTCTACGACAAGTTCGTGCGATTTATGCAAGAATCACATGATGTTGTGACTTTTCCTTTTGATTGGCGTAATTCTGTGGTGCCAGCAGCTGCACAACTCGCTGAAAAGATTAAATATTTTATCGATAAATATGATCAACCTATACATATCGTGGCGCACAGTATGGGCGGTCTTGTAGTGCGTCAGGTGATGTACGAGCATAGCGACCTTTGGAAAAATTTTATCAATCGCAGCAGTAATAAGTTGGTGATGCTTGGCACGCCTTGGCTAGGATCATACCTTGTTATGGAAGTACTCACAGGGCATAGCAGCCGAGTTAAACAACTCACAATGATAGATTTTAAACACAATAAACGTGAGCTTATGGAGGTGTTTTCAAAATATATGGGTGTTTTTCATTTGTTGCCTTTAGAAGATGATGATAAGCGAAAATTTTGGACAAAAACATTCTGGAAAGAGATCAAGGAACTTTCTGGAGATCATATGGTCATACCAGAGAAAGAAACGCTTGACGAATTCCATAAATATCAAAAGGCGCTTTTACAATTCACGCAGCAACTTAAAAAAGAAGATCTCGAGAATGTGTATTACGTTGCTGGTATGGCAGATCAAACCGTTCATGATTATAGAGAGAAAAAGCGGTTTTTATCAAAGAAGAAAAAGCTGGTTTATCTCGCCACAACACATGGCGATGGCAGCGTGACTTGGGCCACAGGAATACCTAAGGAACTTCCAGAAGATAATTTGTACTACACCAGGACTTCACATGGCGATCTAGCGAATGACGAGGAGAACTTTGAAGGTTTAAGAGAATTGATCAAAGATGGTAAAACCTCAAAACTTTTAATTGATAGACCTATTGCAAGAGCAGGAGAGGTGATCAGCGAGATTCATGGAGTTTCAGAGCCTTTGCATGACCACAATGAAGTTGCAAATGTGATTTTTGGCGTAAAGCCAAGACTAGAAAGCGATGAAAAATTAAACACTCCGGTTACGGTTAATGTGGTTAATGCAGATCTTAAGATCAGCAAAAATCCGGTGATGATAGGGCATTTTTACAACGATGGCGTTTACAGTGCAGAGAGTGCGCTAGATAGATATCTTGATGGTAGACTTTCTCAACGTCATGCAATGGGCTATTATCCGGGTAAAATAGGCGAGAGTGAAGTGTTCTTCAACCTAAATACGATCCCAAAAGGTGCAATCATCTGTGGACTGGGAGCTGCGCAAGAGTTAACACATTTCTTGCTTGCTAAAACTGTTGAGATGGCAACGCTTAAATATGCGATGTTCATACGTGATAATTATACGCTTGCAAAGGTGAAGAAATACGCTGACGGAATTTCTTTTATTCTAATTGGTACCGGCTATGGTAGATTAAAAGTTGAAGACTCGGTTAAAGGGATCATGCTGGGAATCAGCAGGGCTAACGAATATATTAAAGCCACAGGTCAAGGTCTTAGAGAGATCACACAAGTAGAGTTCGTGAATTATTATGAATCGCTCGCAAGTCAGGCATATTGGGCTTTAAGCAGATTGCAGAATAGCGATAAACGCTTCAATTTTGAATTGGTTAAAGGACTCAAGAAAAAAGAAGGCGCTAAAAAACGGCAAACATACATAGATGAAGGTCACGAGTGGTGGCATCACTTTTTTGTAGATACGCTTCACGCGAAAAACCTTAATACAGATTCTAGTTATATTTCAGGGTTTAGGTATAATTCTTCGGCCGGTCTGGCAAGGGTAGAAGAGGAGCAGGTAAATATCCAAATGGGGCAATTAGAATCTTTGCTAGATACAATGTCACGTTCCTCAAAATGGGATAAGAGATTGTCAAAAACCCTTTTTGAGCTGCTTATTCCTAACAACTTTAAAGACATAATCCGTAACCAGAATAACATAGTTTTTAAGCTAGATCTAGAGGCTGCTCAATTTCCTTGGGAGATGTTTTATGACTCAATGGTAGATCAAACGCCTACGGTGGTCAGCAGCGGAATGATACGTCAATTAAAGACATCATTTTATGATGATTCTCAAATGGGAAGCATCAAGAATACTGCTTTAATTATTGGAGATCCTTTATATGAAGATGATACTTTACCACAACTTCCCGCTGCAGAGGCAGAAGCTGTTATGGCGGCAGATAAATTGTCTTCTTTTGGCTACGACACAACTGCGCTTGTCGGCTCACAGTCTGCTGAGATCATGATGCAAATGTTCTCAGATCAATATAAAATTCTGCATTTCTCAGGTCACGGCCTTTATGAACCTGAGAAAAACAAAGTGGGTATTGCCATCGGCAACGGTATTTGTATCAACCCTGCGATGATCAAGCAAATGAGTTATGTGCCAGAGTTTGTTTTTATCAACTGTTGCTACAGCGGTAAAGTGATCGCTAAAGATGATGCGTATGTGCGATCTCGTTATAAACTCGCGGCAAATGTGGGTACTCAACTTATTCAAATGGGTGTTAAGGCTATAATTGTTACTGGCTGGGCGGTTGACGATGCAGCAGCAGGAACTTTCGCAAGTACTTTTTATACTAAAATGATAGAAGGTTATGAATTTGGTACCGCTGTTCAGCTTGCGCGAAAAAAATGCTTCCAGGAGCACAAGTACACAAATACTTGGGGTGCTTATCAATGTTATGGGTACAGCCATTACAGATTAAATAATCGCCTGAAGAAAAAAGAAAACAAGATTGAATATGTGTTGCCATCGCAAGTATATATCGATATTGATAATTTATACAATCAAATAAAACACAGTGACTATGATAAAGCTATTGCTCAAGCAAAACTAAATTCTATTCTAGATAACGCTCAACGCAATGGTTTGTTAGACGGAAAAATAAGAGAGAAGGAAGCTTTGATCTACGACGAATTAAACCTTACAGACAAAGCTCTTGAGACATTCAGAAGTGTATTGACTTTAGAGGATGCAAATTTTAGTGTCAAGGTTTTAGAACATTTCTGTTTGTTACGTTCTCTTAATTTGTCAGCAAACAAAGATGATAGAGCAAAAGAGATCGAAATGATAGAGCGTCTTGCTATCGTAGGTCAGACGACTTTGCGTTTAGGGATTGTAGGTAACGCTTACAAGTTTGCATCAGCTCACGCTACCACAAAAGAGGAAAGAATTGCAGACCTTGAGATGGCGCTTTCTTTCTATAAACGTGCATACGATCTTAAAAAAGATCCCTATGACGGTGCTTATCTAGATGCGCTATCTAATGTGATTTTTATAGGCTATTTGCTATATCTAGAAGAAGCGATATCTAAAGAAGAAATCTTTAAACCTATTACAGATCTCCAACCTGTAGAATATCTAGAAGCCCAACATGCTAAACTAGATGATATTGATCCAGATGATACAGATATTTCAGCACTTCTAGGGATGGCAGAAGCGGGTTACGGTCTCATCTTGATCTCAGAAAATCCTACAGATAAACTATTAGACGATATTATTTCTAGGTTCCATAAAGTGTTTCAGCTGATGCATAGCTTGAGACAAATAAGAATTGAGAAAAGACAATTAGAATTTTTGATAGATCAAGAGAAGTTGCCAAAGGAAAAGAAGGAAGCTTTAGAGAAAATCCTTGAAGCGCTAGAGTTGTATCATTGATCTCTTTTGTTTTTTCGCTTACGCCAAATAAAATAAAAGATAATTGCAACAATAGGTAAGATAATGTAGATCGTGATATCAGCCCAACTGGTAAGATCTATTGGTGCGTTATTAGAATTATTTGGGACGTCTTGAGATACTTGCATGGCTTTCTTTTTCAGTTGTAAGAAAGGTAAGCAATTAAATTATGCGAGAATGTAAAGCCAGGCTTCTTTTCCTGAAGCTAACTTTTGTAATATTCTTTTGTAAGCGTCGCCCTCGTATTCATCGGTTATGGCTAATTCATCTTCAGTGATGTTGTAGACATTGCCTTTGATTAAGGTTGATGAGTTGTTAGAAGGGATGAGTGCTGGATACTTTTCGCCGCCAAGGCTAATGGAAATAATAGAATACCCAGAAATACTATCTGAAAAGAAATCAGGATTACGCTTATAAAGCGCTAATTGAATGTTTTGAAATTGAAGTGTGCCGTAAGAAAAGAGAAGCGGCATGAATTAGAAACCTGCTACAGTCTCCTCTGCGTTATCAAAGTTATTGATGATGTTCTTCTCAATGTTTGCGATACGCTCTTGCTCAACACCTACTTGATCCATACTAGCCATTAGCGTGTCGTATGCGTTAGCTGTGTCATCAAGATTGTTATAGAAGACTTTTAAGAACTCAGCCATCTTATCAGAACCAATGTTTTGCTCAAGAGCAAGGAGTTGGTAAGGATTAAGCGTTCTGTTCTTAAGAGAAGCATCAGCATCTACAACAGCTTGGTTGTATGTGTTAGAGATTAGAGCGAAGTGCTCTGGCTGAGAAGCCTTAAGATATTTTAAGCTTAAATACTTAGCAAGAGATCTATCATAATACTCGCGAGAAGCAGTTTGCTTACCAGCTAAGTTATTAAGGTATTGACCAGCGATCTCATGACTTAAAAAAGCAGCAAGATCTTGGTAGTTTGTATTTTCAGAAGTTCTAATTAGAGTAGAACCGCTTACCAACTCATGATTTACATCTGTAGGTAAGTAAGCATAAACAAGATTTTCTGGAGTTTGCTCACCAGTTAACTCATTATAAAAGTTAGAAATGCTACCTATAAGAGTCTCTAGTTTGCTAACGTCTGCAGCAGGAAGATTTACATAAGATGCATATTTACCTTTTGTAGTCTCGTAGTTACCCGCGATAAGAACAACATCTTTACCAGCTTTAGCACTGTGGAAGTCTCCTTGAGTTTCGCTAGTAATGCTACCGTTAAGAAGTGTGTTTGAGCAATCGCTGCAAGAAGTTTTGAAGTCATAAGTAAAAGCTACTTCTTCAGTGATGTCTATGTTATCAACGATAACAGGATACCACTTAGAATCCCCATAAGCTCTTAAGATACCTTCGTTAATAAAGATTTGAGAGCTGCGAAGTTCTCTCTTCTTACCTTCTTTGAACTTTTTAAGTTTTCCTGAAACTGCGATTTTAAGCTTGTCCCCAGTTGCAAATGGATTCTCAACAATTAGCTTATAAACGTAGTAGTCTTTATTGTCTTGTGGAACTTTAGCGCTAGCGATTCTCACATCGTTCATGTGAATAGCATCTACACCAAGTTGTTTGTTAAGTGCAAAGAAAAGTGTGTTGTCGCCAGTAGGAAGTTCAGAGATCTCATAAACACCTTCAATTGATCTTTCTTCGATCGAAAGGTCAATTACACCATCTAGGTGAGCAGTGTTTTGAGCAAATGCTGTGATCCCGATAAGAAGAAAAACAGCTGTTAAAAGTTCGTTTCGCATAATTTGAAAATACATTGGGGCTTGTATTATGATTCAAATGTATACAACAAAAATTTTTACTTGCAAAAAATAATATCAAACGTGCACTTTAACGTAAAACATGTGTATTTTATCGGAGACAAATGTCGATTTTACACTTGTGAAATACCGTATTATCGGCGTATTAGACTAAAATGCCCCTTTAACGTTAAAAGGTCACCATCGTAGTTTTTAACATTTGCTTTGAACCAATATTCTGAAGATGGAAGTGGTTTTCCGACGAATGTACCATCCCATTCTGGCTCTCCTGGACCAAGCTGTTTTATAAGCATCCCATAGCGGTCAAAGATCTGGATATTCAATTCTCTAAAGTACTCAGATCTTAAGCCAAGAACACCCCAAGTGTCATTAATTCCGTCGCCATTAGGTGTAAGATATTTTGGGAAGCCTAGAACAGGAATTGCTATTACTGCTTGCGCACAGCTTGTTTTATCATTTACGTACAATTGACGAATGCCTGGCGCTACGTTTGTAAAGACATTTTCGTCTTGATATGGGCCAAAAACATCTTCCAAAGCATACTCATAGTCACCATTGCCCAAATTGGCCTCAATGATCGTGATAGTGTTGTTTTCGCCATCACTTTCAATGGTAATATCATCTAATGTGATCGATAGCGGTTGCGCTAGCTCAACAGTAAAAGTAGAATCAACCGTGCAGCCTTCATTTGTCGAAACCTCAAGCGTGTAATCTCCTGGTGAAGTTGCATCATAAAATGCCGCTGTGCTTAATGTATTGTCTTGCGCATCTGCCCATCTGTATGTGTACACATCTTGCGGATTGATCGCACTTATTCTCAACGAACCATCCTCTATACAATATGGGCCTTGCGGCGAAATAGAGAATTGTGGAGGTGTGTCTACCGTAAGTCTTAATGCAGGCGCTATCCCGTAACAGCCTGTTCCATCTATTTTTTCCGCTCTAGCGAAAAGAACTTCTTCATCAGGAATCTCATTTGTGTATGCAGTTGTATTTTGAATGGCGTTTACTTCAGCCAAAGCATCTTCGTACGTTCTATGCAGAGAAATTGCGATGTCTTGAGGGTTGGCAAATTGATTGCGCATATCTTCAATTGATGGTGTAAGATCAAAGGTGTAAATACCGTCAGGTGAATCTATTTCGTCACAAACAGTTATTGCGTATTCATAGTTTGGCGGAAACGAAGCATTACTTGCCACAAGATCAACGGTAGCAAATTGATCGCAACCGTTATCTTGTCTTATTCGGCTGTAAACGGTAGAATTTGTATCGTTCCTATAAAGCGCTGAAGTGTCAATTCTATTGTATCCATTTTGGGCGTCAGCCAAAGAATTATAATAAGTAAGCGTGAGTGATGGATCATCGTTAGGATCAATTAAAAAATCAGCCTCGGTTAAATTAAAACCAGTAATTCCATCAGCAGTTCCATCTTCATCACAATTCTCTAGAGTTACATTTTGATTGATCGCGGCTAGCTGATCAACTCTCGCAACAACGGGATAGCGCTCTGTGTGGCATGACGAACTTGGGATCTCAGCATAAAAGGTAGTCGTGCTATTTATGCTAGGTGTTGTAAAACTATCTCCAGAACCTAAAATAGTTGTTGAAGTAGGAGAGGCGTACCAATTGATCGTCTGGTTAAAAGAAGCTTCACCGGTTAATGTCAAAGTCCCTGGACCGCAACGATCATCGCCATCAAACTCAGGTTCTTCCTCGATCACGATTCTCGTATCATCAGAAATTTGTAAAACAGGATCTCCCGGCATACCACCAAATTCTACAATATATCCTGCCGTATTATCTGCGGCACCGCTACCACCTTCTATACGCAGGTCATTCCAAGTTCCGTTAAGGTTAGGATCATTTTGATTTGCATAAATGTGTGCGTAATCTTCATTATTCAGGTTGTTTGGTTCTCCATTATTCCAGTTTGCATAATTAGGAGAAGAGCCATTTGCTGCCCCATTCCAGAATACGGTTCCCGCTTCTGGGCCGGTTGCCCATTTCCATACGCCTTCTTGATCTTCATCAGTTCCGCCTATCCATCCAGCGCCACCGGCTTGTTCACCGGCAAATTCTGCTTCTTCTTGTGAGGTTAATGTTGCTAGATATCCTTGCAAACCGTAGAACGGTTCATTTTCGGCTTGTGTTTTCGCATTATCCCAACGCAAATTATTAGCGGGTACATATTTGTAATAATGTCCCGTACTGGGTAAATAGTTGGCATCAGCTACAGTTATAGAAAATTGTCTTTCGCCGGAAGGCGTAGTGCTATTATTTGTATACACCACATCTTGCACTGCCGCGATCACATCACTGTAAAGGATCTCTCCTCCGGTTGCGCTAGTTAGTGTCAATTTTCCTTGAACTGAGCTCCAGCTTGTTTGTATGTTAGGGTGATTTCCTGAAAGCGTTAAACGGTCTAGAGTGCTTACATATCCAGAAGAGATCTGAATGTAGATCGCTTCGATCCCGGTGTCATCTGGGTCTACAATATTAAATGCCGTTGTAATGGGTAATTGTGATGATGCACAATATACTTGATCTCCCGTTGCGGTTACAACTGGGGCGACATTTGGAGCTTGCGCCAAAAGAATTTGTGAATTACCCCAAAAAAATAGAACTGCTAAACCTGCGGCTATTTTATAAGTTAAAGAAGAAAAATTGCTTTTCAAGGAAAATATATTTAGTTGTCTTCGTCAAAAGTAATGCTCTCGTACGCACCTGAATCTGGCGCGCTTGTTCTGGCGGTTCCCAGAATATCTTGCGGAGTTTCTGCTGCAATTGTGGGGCTAGCAAGTGCATTTGCAGCGCTCTCATTACTGATGCGAAGGTCGTTATCATAAGGAGCCTTAAAGGCCGGCTCTTCGTTGGTCACAATATTAGAATAATAGGTCGAGTTAGAAAAATTGTAAAAACTGTCTTCATCTGCTTGGCTCGATCCGGTTTGAAAAAGTAGTAAGCTGTTATTAAAATTGAAATTAAAAGCTGTGCCTTCTACTTTTGTAATGTTCAATTCTTGCTGCTGATTGCCGTAGATTATGCTGTTGCTAAAAGTTGCTTGATCCAAGTCTGCTGCGAGAATCTCATTTTCTGTTTGCAGATAATTGTCAATTGTGAGTGCTGCAAAATTTCGTATTCCTTGATTCCAGTAGTTTGCGATAGTGCTGTGCGCAAAATTGTAATTACCGCCTAGTCTTAACCATACAGAAGTTAAACCGGAATTATTCACGACAAAATTTGATGCGTTTACGCTTGAGTTTACGCAATACAAACCAATGTTACTGCTGTTGTAGATCTGCGTATTTTCAATTTCTACGTCTGTATTTTCGCCATCATACTCTGTATCTGCGATGAGAGCGATTGTAGCATTTTTTATGGTGGCATGTGAGATGGATGCTGAGCTTTTTGGTGTAAGCCAAATTGTGCCCCATTGCCCGGGAATTTCAGCAAATAGTGGTTCTAAACGGTCACCTTCTAGAATTACTTCGTTTTCTTGAAATTCTTGATCAGCGCTCAGGGTGCCATTAATTTCTAGTCTACCGTCTGCGCCCACAATGATACCGCTGTTTTCATGAAAGTGTAAGCGCACGCCGGCTTCAATAGTTAATGTTTTGTTTGTGCCCACGCCCAGATATCCATAAATAACATAGGGCTTTTCATTTGTTAAGGTAAGTTGATCATCATCAAGCACAAATCCTTCTATGCGCAGTTCGTTGCCTTGATCATCTGTGCCAAGGTTTATGGTTTCTACGATGCCTTGCGCGTCTTTTTTAGGAAACAAGAAAACCGCATCCTGAATTAAAGTTACGAGTTCAACTTTTTGAGTTGTGCCGATGCTTTCAAATTGCAGCGCATCTGTGTAGAGAAAGTTGTTCTTTTCGCCGGAAGGCAAATCCTCAAAATTCACAGTGGTCTCTACAAAGACAAAAATGCTGTCTTTTGCGAGGATATTAACGTCTGTAAATTCTTTACCTGCAACGCCATCAAAGTTGAGGCGGTAAAGAGAATTTTCATTTTTTGCAAGCGCCACCCGCGGGATGTTGATGTCTTTATTACTGCGATTGTAAACTTTGAGCGTGTATGTGCTACTGCCAATATTTGAGAAAACCGTGTCTAGAAAAATGGTGTCACGGCTAAATTCTAAATTGCCCTCGCTAGGCGTAGTTGCAAAGTCATCTCTGCACGAACTCGCAAGCAATGTAAGGGTCAAAACCCCGACCAATAAAAAAAGATTTTTTAAAGGAGCGAGGCGATTTTTCATTCTTTAATGATCTTGATCTCAAAAAGTTTGTTCCAGTGTTTACCGGTCACAAAAAGTCTGTCTTCGTCTGCTTTGTAAGCGATGCCATTAAGAACTTCGTTGTCCTTGTCAAGATCGTTTTGCACTTTGTTTTTTAATGATCTAAGATCGATCACGGCCTCGATCGCGCCACTTTCTGGATCAATGATCGCGATGCTGTCATATTGATAAGTGTTTGCGTAGATCTTGCCGTTTACCCATTCTAGTTCGTTAAATTCTCGTCTAACCTTCTTGTTGTCTGTGATCTCGATGTAGTCTGTTTCGGCAAGGGTTTCTGGGTCTAGCGTCCAGATCTTAGAAGTCCCGTCGCTTTTGTAGATCACGTTACCGTCATTACATAAACCCCAACCTTCTTTACTCTCGTTGTACGTAAAACTGTCTGTTTTTTCTAGCGTTTCAGGATTATAAACAAAGCCCACATTCTCACGCCAGGTAAGTTGTATAAGCTTATTGTTTATAAGGGTTAGCCCTTCGGCGAAAAACTTATCTTCAAGATCAATGTTCTTAATGATCTCTCCGGTTTCAAAGTTGGTTTGCATCAAGCTAGATTCGCCATACTGACCAGCACTTTCATAAAGAATACCATCTTTAAATTCTAAGCCTTGAGTGTATGAACTTACATCATGTGGATATGTGTTTACGATCTCGTATTTATAAACCTTAGGAGCAACAGTATTTAAGACTGAAAGTTCTTCAGCGATCTCATCTGTATTGCCGTCTGCATAAAGTTTAGCGACAAGTGTTTTCTTGCCTAGTTTTTTCAGTTCAACCTTTTTTGTGAAGGCTTTAAAGTCTGTGGAGCTTCCTAAACGCTTATTGTCTAAAGTATAAACGACCGAGTCAATGGTTGCGCCGTTTTTTGGCGTAAGCGTAATAGAAAGATCGCTGCCGTTAACAATTGCATTTTTATCTGCATTTGTGGTTAGTTTAAACTTTTTTGCCAGGTCTTTTCCGTTACCGCACGAAAGTAAAGAGAGGAGTAGTGCAAAGAGCGCCAGTCTTTTATAGAGAGTCATTTTTACTGCTTAATTTTTTGACAAGGTATTATAATAAATTCGGTTTAAAAAACATTGTGGCAACCATTCTCTTGCCTTATATTTGCGCCCGGCAAGTCCTACACAACCAGCTCCTGTTTAATCCCCCAGGGCGGGAACGCAGCAAGGGTAGATGGTCGTAGCGGTGTGATGTAGGTAGCTTGCCTTTTTTTGTGCCTTATTTTGAAGTGTTTTTTCTTCGCTTAATATTCAGATAAACAACGCACTATGTCAAAAATAGTTCTCATTACAGGAGCTTCTTCAGGAATAGGTAAAAGCATCGCAGAGTTTCTTGTTACAAAAGGATATACCGTTTATGGTACTAGTAGAAGTCCTAAAGAAAGCATCATTAATGGTGTGCATTTTTTAGCACTAGATGTAACCAAAAAAGAGACAATCACTGCCGCAGTTGATACTTTGATAGAAAAGGAAGGTAAAATTGATGTGCTTATCAATAATGCAGGTAAGGGAATCACCGGACCATTAGAAGAAATTCCAGAAGAAGAAATTAAAGCTGTTTTTGAGACTAATTACTTTGGACCCATTAATGTGATGAAAGCTGTTTTGCCAGCTATGCGTAAGCAGCGCGAAGGGATCATTCTTAATGTAACTTCTATCGCAGGATATATGGGCTTGCCGTATCGCGCACCATATTCGGCTACAAAGGGAGCGCTTGCCTTAACTACAGAGGCGATGCGTATGGAGCTTAAAGAATTTAATATAAAGCTCGCTAATGTTGCTCCGGGAGATTTTGCTACAAATATAGCTTCGGGTAGATACCATGCGCCGGCAGATGAAGCTTCTCCATATTATAAGAACTATAATATGTCGCTTAACCTTATGGATGAGCATGTGGATGATGGCGGCGATCCTATGGAGATGGCAAAGGCGGTTTACAAGATCATAAATACTCCTAATCCTGAGGTGCATTATAAGGTAGGTGCTTTTCTGCAAAAAATCTCTGTGAAGCTCAAAGGCTTATTGCCTAACAAGATGTTTGAGAAAATGCTACTTAATCATTATAAGCTTTAGTATTTTGGCGAAAGCCAAAACAATCTAAACAACCTTTAAATTACTGTAAAGAAGGTAAACACTTTGCTTGCGTTTGCCTAACTTTGAAGAAGATATAACTCAAAACCAAAAAGATGAAATTTTTTATTGATACAGCTAACCTTGACCAGATTAAAGAAGCTCAGGCGCTGGGTGTGCTTGATGGGGTTACAACAAACCCGTCTTTAATGGCAAAAGAAGGTATAACTGGTAAAGACAATATTCTTAAGCATTATGTAGATATCTGCGAGATCGTAGAAGGTGGTGATGTAAGTGCAGAGGTTATTGCTACAGACTTTGACTCAATGGTTAAAGAAGGTGAAGAACTTGCTGAACTTCATGAGCAGATCGTAGTAAAAGTACCAATGATAAAAGACGGTGTGAAGGCGCTTAAGTATTTTAGCGATAATGGTATTCGCACAAACTGTACTTTGGTTTTCTCTCCTGGGCAAGCGTTATTAGCGGCTAAAGCTGGTGCTTCTTACGTTTCTCCATTTATCGGTAGACTAGATGATATTTCTACAGATGGTCTTAACCTTATTGCAGAGATCCGTCAGATCTATGATAACTATGCTTTTGAAACCGAAATCCTTGCAGCTTCTGTGCGTCACACTATGCACGTGATAGAGTGTGCTAAGCTAGGTGCAGATGTAATGACAGGACCACTTTCTTCTATTGAGGGTCTTCTTAAACACCCATTAACAGACATAGGTCTTGAGAAGTTCTTAGAAGATTATAAAAAAGGTAATAATTAATATTTGCCTTTCGGCGAAAGCTATAAAAACACAAAACCGCTCTTTTAAAAGAGCGGTTTTTTTATGCATTAGACTTTTTCGCGGAAGCGTTAAAAAAGAAAAATTAGCGTTTTAAATATTTCTCTAATTCTTTTTCAAAGCTGGAGCTAAACATATTTGCGTGAGCATTAAGAATGGTGCCATCACCATCTACAATGAAGGTGCGAATCACGTTTGTGATAGCAAGATCTTGTTTAAGCTGCTCAAGATCATCCTTAAATTGAAATTCTTTTCTTGGGTCAAGATTATAAAGCTCAATAAACTTGATCCACTCATTAGAATCTTTGTCAATATTTATCGCCAGATAATCATACTGCGGGAATTTGCGCTGTAGCTCCTTCATCTTCTCGTGAGAAGTAACGATGTGGCTCTTGCGATTCTCTGTCCAAAAGAAAATTATCGTAGGCTTGCGTATCAACGACTTTAATTTTACTTCATTGCCGCGGGTATCATACAGTGTCTCTTCTGGTAAGAAACGACCGGCCTCTACATTTTTGTTAGCGTTGTATAATTCCTGTATTTCGGCTTTATCTCGAGGCGAAGCAATGCGCTCCATGTAAATTTCATAAAGAAGTTTGCCGCCAGTTTTATCATTACTATCAGAGAGATAATCTTTAATTGTTCTGGTAAGCAAATAACTTTCGACACTGTCGTTCTCTACCTTCTCGTTAATAAGACGCAGTTTATGCGCATTGTGTGTAAACGATTTAGGGTCATACGCCATATCATCTACATATTCTTCAAAGGCTAGATGATTAAAGTAATTGTACAAGAATCTTTGATATGCATACAGACTTAAATACTGTGGCATATTAAGATTAATGTCTTTTCTATATGCATGAAAATCATCAGGAGAGCTCTGTATATTTTTTACTTGGCTTTTGCCAAAAGAAGAAAGACAATATGCCTCCTTCATTGCATAATCCTCGTAATTTATGTCTACCTGCATAAGATCAATAAACTCCTCTGAAAATTGATTGTTGAGCTTAGCATCTTGCCAGATCAACTGATGTTCTTGCTGTAGTGAGTCTACATATTTTTTAAACTCAGAGTAGCTGCGCTGATAAACCTGCTGATCTAGCATCGCTTTACCCTCAGCTTCATACATCAAAAAATATTTAAGGAGTAAATTATTCTTTACTGCACCATATCCAGAAAAAGTAAGCGTCTCATCATATTGAAAGGTGTTTACTCGCAACATGATACTGTCTCCTTCTTCAATAAAGACTAATTGACGTTCTTTATGAAAAAAGGTATAAAGACCTGGAGTGAAGTCTTCAAACTCATAAAGAAATTGGTTGTTTTGATTAAGAGCGATCTCTTCGATCTCAATATTATCCTTTCTTAATACAACATTATTAGAGACAGGATTTACGATCTCACCACCTAAGTATGTACCTTCCTGTGACTTATGATCATCACAAGACACAAGGGCAGATAGCAGCACAAGCGATGCTGCGGTATAAAACCGTTTCGAACAAGTATTAAAGGTATACAGGATAAACGTTTTAGGTGACGGATGCCAAAATTAACGGGGCAGTTAGCATCGCTATGTTAACTATTTATTAAAAGGATTATAATAAAAGTTAATGTTTCATCCTTTACTGCTTTAATCTTACTTTTGCGCCATTGTAAATGACATAAAATATAGTCTATGCTATCAGTTTCTAATTTGTCAGTTCAGTTTGGTAAACGTGTCCTTTTTGATGAGGTTAATGTAACGTTTACTGAGGGTAACTGTTATGGAATAATAGGTGCCAATGGTGCAGGAAAATCCACTTTTTTAAAAATCATTAGTGGGCAAGAAGATCCTACGTCTGGACATGTACACCTGGAGCCAGGTAAACGTATGTCTGTTTTAACGCAGGATCACTACGCGTATGACGAGCACACTGTGCTTGAGACGGTGTTGATGGGTAACAAAGAACTTTTTGCTATTAAACAAGAGATAGATGCTTTGTATGCAGATTATTCTGATGAAAATGCTGATAGAATAGGGGAGCTTCAGGTGCAGTTTGAAGAAATGAATGGTTGGAACGCAGATAGCGATGCAGCTGCTTTAATTTCAAACCTAGGTATTACTGAAGATCTGCACTATTCACTGGTTAAGGATCTGGATGGTAAACAAAAGGTACGTGTACTTTTGGCGCAAGCCTTATTTGGAAATCCAGATGTGTTGATCATGGATGAGCCTACTAACGACCTTGATTATGAAACGATTAGTTGGTTAGAGAATTTCTTAGCAAATTACGAGAACTGTGTGATCGTTGTTTCTCACGACCGTCACTTCCTTGATGCGGTTTGTACGCATATCTCTGATATTGACTTTGGTAAGATCAATCACTTTAGCGGTAACTATACCTTCTGGTACGAATCTTCACAATTAGCGGCTCGCCAGCGTGCGCAGCAAAACAAAAAAGCCGAAGAGAAGAAAAAGGAACTTGAAGAGTTTATTCGCAGGTTTAGTGCGAACGTGGCAAAAAGTAAACAAGCTACATCTCGTAAGAAGATGATAGATAAGCTTAATATTTCAGATATTAAGCCATCAAGCCGTAGATATCCTGCACTTATTTTTGAGCGTGAGCGTGAGGCGGGAGATCAAATTCTTAATATCGAGAAATTAGCTTCTTCTGTAGATGGTGAGATCTTGTTTCAAAATGCGAACATTAACCTTGCAAAAGGAGACAAAGTTGTTCTTTTCTCTAAAGATAGCCGTGCAACAACCGCTTTTTATGAGATCATCAATGGTCAACAAAATGCACTAGAAGGTAAATACGAGTGGGGTGTAACTACAACACAAGCATATTTACCGGTAGATAATCAGGAGTTTTTTGATAACGATCTTACACTCGTAGATTGGTTGCGTCAATATGCAAAAACTGAAGAAGAAAGAGAAGAAGTGTTCTTAAGAGGTTTCTTAGGTAAAATGATCTTTTCTGGTGAAGAAGCTTTAAAAACTTCTAACGTACTATCTGGAGGTGAAAAAGTAAGATGTATGCTTAGCCGCATGATGATGCAGCGCGCAAACGTATTGATGCTTGACGAGCCTACAAACCACCTTGATCTTGAAAGTATCACCGCCTTTAACAACAGTTTAAAAAACTATAAAGGAACCGTGATCTTAACTACAAGTGACCACGAGTTTGCACAAACTGTGGGTAATCGCGTGATAGAGCTTACGCCAAAGGGAATCATCGATAGATACTTAACCTTTGATGATTACATGAGCGATCCTAAGATCAAAGAGCAGCGTCAAAGCATGTATGCTGTAGAAGCTTAAAAATTTGATTTTTAATATAAAGAAGAGCAGATGGTAACATCTGCTTTTTTTATGCCTTTCGGCGAAAATGATTCACAAGCGCTACAACACAGAAAACTAGGATCGCACCGCTAAGAATTATTCTAAAGGTTGGCACTTCTTCACCTTTTAATAAAGGAGATAATCTCCAAGCCGAATATATGATCAAGCCAATGTTAAGGATAACATTAAAAATTGAACGCTTAGGAGCTTTATCTTCTTTTTGAATAAGCGGTCTTGTTGCTTTTTTCTGCACATCATCTTGCTCGGCAAGTCTACTTTTTGTGGCTTGTTCTTCTAGTATTTCATCAGGAATACCGTTTTCAAAAGCAGTTTCAACTAATCGCTTAGATGTAACGATATCTTGCTTTTGCACAAATAACTTTACATTATCTGGGCTTGCGCCAAATCCTCCTCGCAATCCACTCTCAAAATCATTGCGCACTACGGCATGAATACCTTTTTCTTGAAGTAGACCTCTTAAGTAGGCAACTTCTATTTGCGAACCAGTATAAACGCGTTCGTAGGAAGAATCTTTAAGCATAAATTATTGAGCTTTATCGTATTTGCTTTGCCAGATGGCAGTATTAAAATTTTTGCCCAGAGCAAAACCATAAAAAAGAACTACAGCCGCAATGGATTTAAACATAAAAAAGAAAACCATTATATCTTGATCAAAGCTTTGCTTCTTAGTAAACAGACCGTCAGGAACCATCAAAGTTGCCACAATGCTAGAAAGAAGGATGGCAGCGATAAGATTCTCAAAACTCTTAAAAGGCCACATCATCCATTTACGCAACGGGTGAAGATCATTTCCCCATTTGTGGATCAAATAGAAATAATCATTCCCCATAGGTACAAACAGCAAAGGATCGTCAGTTTTTTCTAGAACAAACATTTTTGACGGTGCAATGATCTTAAAGTCGGCTAGTTGTGTATGGTGCTCACGTTCAAGATTCTTTATTTCACGCAATACTTGGTTTGGGAAATTTCCTTTAAAGTATTTTGTGTCAAGAAAACGCAAGCGGTAGGTGATGCAAATTTTCTTTATATCACTTACGTGAAAAATACGCTCACTGTCTAGCTTGTCAAAATCAAGAGTGTTGTCTGCGTTCTTTTCGCCGCCAAGGCTATTAAAAATACGCGCATCGTTTTTTGCATCCTCATCCAGAAACTGCTTGATTTGCTGCAAAACAGTTTCTCCATCAAAATGCTGCCCTCTTTGCTTAAGCAGTTTATGATGAATGTTTGTCCTTTTAATAAGCATAGCCGTCTTTTCTCGTAAAGTTAGCCAATTGTTATTTATAGGTCAACAGGATAGCAAATTTTAAGATTAGCGCAGTTCTGCTCCCAGCGACTTCTCAAAACTAGACTGTAACTTGCTCATGATCTTATCGATCTGCTTGTCTGTAAGTGTTTTATGTTCGTCTTGTAGCGTGAAACTTAATGCGTAACTTTTCTTGCCTTGCGGTATGTTTTTACCTTGATATACGTCAAAAAGGTTTACCTCCTTAAGCACTTTGCGCTCTGCATTACTTGCAGTTTGATACAGTTCATTAAAAGTAACTTTATCATCCACAAGTAGGGCAAAATCACGTCTTACGGCAGGATATTTTGAAATAGGAGCAAAAAGGATCTGCTTTTTACCCACAAGCGTAAGGATTAGATCCCAATCAAAATCTGCATAAAGCACTTCTTGATCTATATCAAAATGCTTCAGGATTTTCTTAGAGACCATGCCCAACTTCACAAGTGTTTTCTTGCCTAGATTAAGCGTGATTCCCTCAGCAAAAACCGAATCTTTAACGGGTTTTACGCTGTAGTTTTTTATACCAAGTTTTGTGAAAATACCATCTACAACACCGCGTAGGTAAAAGAAACTTACAGGTTTTGTGGCCGTAGTCCAGCTCTCATCGTTTTGATTACCTGTAAGAATTAGAGAAAGATGTTTAAACTCTTCTCTTTCTTCGCTGTAATGGTGGTATGTTTTGCCAAATTCAAAAAGCTTAAGACTTTCTTGTCTTCTATTTATATTATGAACCACAGCTTCAAGCCCAGAAAACAACATAGATTGTCTCATAACGCTTAGATCCTGACTTAACGGATTAAGCATAGTAACGTTATGCTCTGGTTTAAGCTCTGTTGTAAGTTCAGCATATTTAGGCGAAGTAAGCGAGTTGTTCAATATCTCATTAAACCCAAGCGCAGCCAACTGATCGCCGGTGATATTCTGTAATTTATAATCTTCAAATCTGCTGCTACCAGAGATTGAAGCATTCAGTTTTTCTTTAAACTGTATGTTGTTGTAACCATAAACACGCAGCACTTCTTCAATCACATCAACCTCGCGCGTTACATCATTGCGATACGCCGGGATGGTCATCCCAATACCAGATTCTGTAACATTATTGATCTTGATGTCAAGCGATGTAAGAATGCTTTTAATCGTTTCTCTAGGGATCTCTTCACCTATTAATTTATGCGCTTCCGCGAAATGAAGAAAAACTTGATGATCCTCTATTTTCTTAGGATAAATATCAACGATCTCGCTAGATACGATACCGCCTGCGATCTCTTGAATTAACAATACAGCACGCCTTAGCGCGTATTTTGTAATATTTGGATCAATACCTCTCTCAAACCTGAAAGATGCATCAGTATTCAGACCGTGACGTTTTGCAGTTTTTCTAACGCTTACTGGATCAAAAAATGCACTTTCTAAGAAAATAGATGTTGTACCTTCAGAAACGCCGCTGTTTAATCCTCCAAAAACACCTGCAATACAAAGTGGTTTCTCCGCATCACAGATCATAAGATCTTCTTCGTGAAGCTCTCTTTCAACTTCATCAAGTGTGGTGAATTTTGTTCCTGCAGCACATGTTTTTACATTGATCTCTCCACCAGAAATTTTTGCAAGGTCAAAGGCATGAAGCGGCTGACCTAACTCGTGAAGCACATAATTTGTGGCATCTACGACATTATTTTTTGGCGCAAGCCCTATAGCTTTTAATCTGTTTTGTAACCACATAGGAGACTCTTGAACCTTAAGGCCAGTGATGGTAACACCACAATAGCGCGGCGATCTCTCGTGATCTAGAACTTCTACAGAAACAGCACTTGTGCGATTATCTACATGAAAAGAACTTACAGACGGTGTGATAAATTCAAGATTAATATCCTCTTGGATCAAACCAGCGCGAAGATCGCGAGCAACACCCATGTGGCTCATCGCATCAGCGCGGTTAGGAGTAAGACCTATTTCAAAAACTTTATCATCTTCTACTTCAAAAACTTCGGCAAGCGGCTTACCAGGAACAAGATCTTCTTGTAGGATCATTATACCATCATGACTTTCGCCCAGACCTAGCTCATCTTCTGCACATATCATCCCGTTGCTTACCTCACCGCGAATTTTTCCTTTTTTGATCGTCCATGGTTCGCCTTTATCATCATAAAGCGTTGTTCCCACAGTCGCTACTGGCACCTTCTGACCTGCAGCCACGTTAGGCGCGCCACATACGATTTGCACAGGTTGCCCATCGCCTAGGTCTACAGTTGTAACGTTAAGTCTATCTGCATTAGGATGTTTTTCGCAAGTAAGTACGTGCCCCACAACGATACCTTCAAGACCGCCTTTTACACTTTGAAAAGCTTCTATACCTTCTATCTCAAGACCAAGGTCTGTTAAAAGATTGCCTGTTTTAGTGGCATCCCAATCTATTTTTATGAACTGTTTTAACCAGTTATAAGAAATCTTCATGCTGCATTTTTAAGAATCGCAAATATAAGATTATCCGTTTTTCTAGTTAGGGATTTTTTGGGGATTGTTTTGGCTTAAAGCCAAAATAACCTAGAAAGTATGCTTCCAAGAAATCAATACTTCTTGATGGCGTGAATTAAATGAAACTTGTGGAATTTGCTCAGGGCGTTTTGAAGTGAAAATATAGGTGAATCCTATAGCAATGCCAGCAGCGCCCAGAACGTCAACATAATCATGGTGCTGCACTTTGCCCTCCACGCGGCTTATGCCTACATACGTGGCTAGGGCATAGGCGGGAATTCCATATTTCCAGCCGTAGCGTTGCTGCAAAAATGAAGCGCTACTAAAAACCGAGGCCGTATGCCCGGATGGAAAAGAATCATAACGGGGTTTATTAGATTCTGGTCTTTCTTTTTTGATCACGTTTTTTAAAGTGTAAGTCAATACCATGGTTGATCCATAAGCAAGAGCAAATTGTTTGCTTCCTTGAAAATCTTTTTCAAGCAACGTTATTAAACCTGCAGAAATAGGCATAGCAAATTCAAGCACATCTCCTGTTTTTTCTACAAAAGAAGTCTCTAGCTCTGGATATTCTTGAGAATAACAAAAAGCTGAGCATAGAAAGATTAGGAGGAGAACGAGGTGTTTTTTCATTTAAGAAATATAATTCCAGATGTTCTTATACTTCATCATATCCTGATACGTTTTTCTAATGATGAGGTTTTCTGGGCGGGCGAGTTTTGCATCATCATTAAGTAATGCTGCTGCATAACCACGTGCGATCTTCATGATCTCGTTGTCTTTAATGATATCTGCGATCTTGAGATTTACTACTCCGCTTTGTTGTGTGCCGGTAATATCTCCTGGACCACGCAGTTTAAGGTCAACTTCTGCGATCTCAAAACCATCATTACTGCTCACCATAGTTTGTAAACGCGTTCTGCTGTCGTCACTAAGTTTATGGCTTGTCATAAGTATGCAATAACTCTGTTCTGCACCACGCCCCACACGACCACGCAATTGGTGTAATTGGCTTAAGCCAAAACGCTCAGCGCTCTCTATAACCATTACAGATGCATTAGGAACATTCACGCCTACTTCGATCACTGTGGTTGCAACCATTATCTGAGTTTCGCCTTTTACAAAACGCTCCATCTCATAATCTTTGTCGACAGGTTTCATCTGACCGTGAACGATAGAAATTTGATATTGTGGCGCAGGGAATTCTCTGGCGATACTTTCGTAACCATCCATAAGATCTTTATAATCTAGCGCTTCACTTTCTTGAATTAGTGGATAAACAATATAAACCTGTCTTCCTTTTTTGATCTCATCTTTAAGGAATCTAAAAACTTTCAGGCGGTTTGCATCATAGCGATGCACGGTTTTAATTTCTTTTCTTCCCGGTGGAAGTTCATCTATTACAGATACGTCAAGATCACCATAAACACTCATGGCAAGCGTACGCGGAATAGGCGTTGCACTCATAACAAGCACATGCGGTGGGAGTTCATTTTTATGCCAAAGTTTACTACGTTGCGCCACTCCAAAACGATGTTGCTCGTCAATAACAGCTAAACCAAGATTATTAAAAACAACCTTATCTTCAAGTAAAGCATGCGTGCCGATCAAGATATGTATATTACCGTTTTCAAGATTTTTATGAATGTCTCTACGCTCAGCGGTTTTTGTAGAACCTGTAAGCAAACGTATCTCAATATCCATATGTTCGCAAAGCTCTACCAAACCATTATAATGTTGCGCGCTTAAAATCTCGGTAGGCGCCATAAGGCAAGCTTGGTAACCATTATCAATGGCTAGAAGCATACTCATCAAGGCAACGATGGTTTTACCACTGCCCACATCTCCTTGCAACAATCTATTCATTTGCGCT
Organism: Leeuwenhoekiella obamensis; assembly: GCF_055391795.1. Classification (NCBI taxonomy): domain Bacteria; kingdom Pseudomonadati; phylum Bacteroidota; class Flavobacteriia; order Flavobacteriales; family Flavobacteriaceae; genus Leeuwenhoekiella; species Leeuwenhoekiella obamensis. The sequence continues at coordinate 731,665 of NZ_AP029251.1, forward strand.
GGTTTACCCAGATCGTTGCGTATTTCTTTTACTACGCGTTTTTGAGCGTTTGTAAGTTCAAAGGGTAAATGATTAGCATAAAAATCAGAGAATTTTTGTCCCACTTCCGCGAAAGCGTACCCCTTAATTTTTTTCTTATTGAGCCTGTTTTTTATGAGTAATTGCAGCTGAATGTAAAAAAGTTCTTCAAACTTGAGTCTGTATTGTGCTCTTGCGAGATCATTTTGCGACTGCGGAAAATGAATATTAAAATACGCCTCAGCCTTTGGCATAAGTTTAAGGCCGTCAAGAAGCGGTTGAGAAAGTGCTTCTGGTATAAGTCTACCACATTCTTTAAAAAGCTGTTGCATCACGGTGTTGATCACTTTGTTTGTGATACCCTTTGCTGAAAGTTTTTCGGTAGAAGGATATACGGGTTGCATACTGCCACGAATACTACTTTCGTGCTCGGTAAGCAGCTCCATGTCTGGATGGGCGATAGAGTAGGTGCTGCCGTATTTTTGGCTCTTGCCAAAAACTACATACGGCACATTGATTTTAAGACTTTCTTTGATCCATTTATGGCCTCTAAACCAGACGAGCTCCATCGCGCCGGTTTCATCAACATACGTTGCTACTAATCGTTTGCCACGACCTTCACCTACGGTTTTTATGTGTGTGATCTTACCTTTTATCTGGACATCTGCCGCTGTAGGTTGCAACTGATTTATCTTATAATACGTGGTTCTATCCAGATAGCGATTAGGGAATAAATTGAGCAAATCTTGATAGGTGTGGATGTTAAGTTCTTTGCGCAGCAAATCTGCCCGGTTGGGGCCTACACCTTTAAGATAATCTATGGGGGTTTGTAATTTTCCCTGGCTCATAACAAACGAAGATAAAAAATCTAATCATTCTTGAGTACACTTCCATTTATGAGTTCTATTCACTATTTTGCTAATAGATATTTTTAAGGTTTTTTATGCGTGCTTTACTGGTTGTAGTCGTTGTACTAACTTCATTTTTTTCATATTCTCAACAAACTGAAATTGTAGATTTTAAAAAGATCAAAGCAGATCTATCGCTTGATTTTTATAATGAATCTGTAGATGGTGAGTTGGTGGTAGATTTTTCGATTTTAAAAGAAACGAATTCTATTTTTCTAGATGCTAAAAATCTGGTGACGTATAGCGCAACTTTAAAAGGTAAAGAGTTACCACTTGTTGCAGAGAACGGCAAGCTGATCTTAAATCACGATTTTAAATCAGGTAAGGAGTATTCAGTTGTGATCAAGTTTATTTCTACACCAGATCGTGCGATGTATTTTGTAAACAATCAAGGCAGTGAGCAAGTATGGACGCAAGGCCAAGGAAAGTACACTTCAAACTGGATGCCGTCTATTGATGATATGAATGATAAGATAGAGTTTGACCTGAGCATTTCCGCGCCAAGCGAAAAAACAGTAATAGCAAACGGTAAACTCATTAACAAAACCACAAAAGATAGAATTACCACCTGGCAATTTGATATGCTTGAACCTATGGCGAGCTATCTGGTCGCAATTGCCGCCGGCGATTATAAGAAAGAAACGATCTCGTCAACGTCTGGGGTGCCTATCGAATTGTATTATTACCCCAAAGACTCTGCTAAGGTTTCTTCAACATATTTGTACACGCAGCAGATCTTTGATTATCTAGAGTCCGAAATACGTGTGCCATACGCATGGCAAAATTATAAGCAAATACCTGTAAAAGACTTTCTTTATGCGGGTATGGAGAATACTTCGGCGACCATTTTTAGTGATGATTTTATGGTTGACGAACGTGGTTTTATCGATCGCAACTACGTTAATGTAAACGCACACGAGTTAGCGCATCAATGGTTTGGCGATCTTGTGACAGAGGTTAGCGGTACGCATCACTGGCTTCACGAGGGTTTTGCGACCTTTTATGCTTTGCTGGCAGAGCGAGAGATTTTTGGCGAAGACCATTATTACTGGCAGCTGTATGAGTCTGCAGAGCAGCTCAAGGCGCTAAGCGATCAAGGCAAGGGTGAAAAATTATTAAACCCCAAGGCATCTTCGTTGACTTTTTATCAAAAGGGAGCTTGGGCGCTTCACATTTTGCGAGAGAAAATTGGCGAAGAGAACTTTAGAAAAGCGGTTCAAGAATATCTCAATGAGCACAAATTTAAAAATGTAGAGACGCAAGATTTTATCGCTTCCGCGGAAAAGACTTCTGGGCAAGATCTCTCAGATTTTGTGAAAGATTGGCTGGAGCAGTCGGCTTTTCAGGCTACTGAAGCATTAGAATCATTAAAGAAATCTGATTTCATTCAAGAATACTTAATGGTCAATTCTTTGCGCAAAGTTTCTTTTGATCAGAAGAAAGACCAACTGATGGATGCCGTCACTTTGCCTAATGATTACATAGGGCAAGAAGTGGTTTATCAATTGGCCAGCGAGCCCACTTCAAAATCATGGCCTATTTATAAGCAAGCCTTTGCAAGTAATAATGTTTTGGTAAGGCAAGCAATTGCAGTTTCTTTAGAAGAAATTCCGGCAGAATTGAAGCTTGATTTTGAAAAACTGTTAGAGGATGAATCGTATCTCACCGTTGAGTTAGCGCTTTTAAAACTGTGGATGAACTTCCCACAAGACCGAGCAAAATATCTTGAAAAAACCCGTGGACTCACAGGTTTCTCAAACAAGAATATTGAGACATTATGGTTGGCGCTCGCAATGGCGACAGATGGTTTTGATAGATCTTCATGGCAGCAGTATTATGATAGATTAGAGAGTTATACTGCACCGCAGTATTCTTTAAATATTAGAGAGAACGCATTTCAATATTTATATCAATTGCAGCTTTTTGATGCGCAGTCTTTAGGTAATTTGGTTCAAGGATCTTTGCATGCAAACTGGCGATTTGCACAGTCTTGTCGTCAAATTCTAGATATGCTTATTAAAGATGAAAATTGGAAAGCCATGCTTAAAGGTCTAGGCGGACTCAACACAAAACAACAAGAATTCTTAAATAAAAAACTACAGTAAATGCGCGCACTTGTTATATCTGGCGGAGGAAGTAAAGGAGCCTACGCTGGCGGAGTTGCACAATACCTCATAGAAGAAGCAAAGAATGATTATGATCTTTTTCTGGGCACTTCTACCGGTAGTTTGCTGATCTCTCAGCTTGCCAGCGGCAATGTTTCGCGTGCGTATGAATTGTATACTCAGGTAAACCAGAATACCATTTTTAATGTGAATCCTTTCCGGATCAAGAAAAAGGCGGGGAGAGAATATGTCTCGATAAATTACTTGAACACCGTGAGACAATTCATGAAGAAAAAGAGAACTTTTGGCGAAAGCAAAAACCTTCTCAAAAACATTAAAAAAAATCTAAGTAAAGCAGAATTTGAACGTATAAAACATAGCTCAAAAGACGTTGTTGTTACCGTTTCTAACCTCACAAAAAATACGGTAGAATACAAAAGTATGGACGATTGTAGTTATGAAGATTTTTGTGAATGGATCTGGATTTCTTGCAATTACGTGCCGTTTATGAGTCTGGTTAACAAAAATGGTTGTGAGTATGCAGATGGTGGTTTTGGCTGTATCGTTCCTATAAGAGAGGCGATACGACGTGGCGCGACAGAGGTTGACGCCATAATTCTTGAGTCAGAAAATATGGAATACAACAAAGTCTTGGGGAAGAATCCTTTTGCTTTGATGGTAAATCTCTTTGGCTTTTTAATGGATCAAGTAGAGTATCACGATGTGGTCGTGGGTAAGCTAGCAGCGATCAATAGAGAAGTGCCACTTAATCTGTATTACACACCGTCAAAACTCACAGAGAATAGCCTGATCTTTAACAAAAAGTTGATGACAAACTGGTGGCAACAAGGTTGGGATTACGCTTCCGCGAAAGCGAAACAAGCGCAAGAAAACAAGCTTAAAGATTTGGGTGAAGTGGGGTGAAAGTCAGTAAATCTAAAAATTTTCTTTGCCTTTTCTAATTAATGTTGATATCAGCAAAATGATAAAAACAAAGATTACCCAATCACCATAAAAGAGATATCGTTTTAAAGAGTGCGTTGCAAGCGCAGTGGCTAAAACATTAGATAACACCAAAGCAAAGAGAATTATTGCTGTTAAACCCAATTTTTTGTGCTTTTTCTTATACAGTAAAAAACCACAAGCGAACAACAAGAAGTGTAAAAGCAAGATTCGGCTATTGCCTAAAGCGGCTTTTACATTCTGCACATACAGCCTCAACCATTTAGAGAAATTATCTTTAGTTAACGGCCACCACATTTTTGAGGCTAGGGTATTAGCTTTTATAAACTGATCATTGCTGCTCAAACCTTGATCAGCATACATTTGCATTGCAATGGGATGAATAGTGTGGTTACAGATCGAAACAAAATTTGTCTTGTAATGTTCAAAATAACTCGTCTCTACTGTATTTTCTGCTGAGGTATAATTCATTTTATTTTCGCTTAAAGCGAAATGAACTTTGCTGAAAAATAGTTGTTCTTCTTCTGTTTTGAAAAGCGTAACATCATCTTTATCTGAAACATAGAGCGAAGGTGTGATAAAGCTGATTGCTGCAAAAGGAGTATTTACAAAATGCCCGTGTTTAAAGTAATGAAAGGTCTTTGTATTAAAACTATGAAGCCACGGAGTCGCTACAAACAAAGCGATCGCAAGTAAGCATTTTTTGTTTCTTGTTTTGCTGAAAACGTATAAACTAACCGCAATTTCTACAGGTAACATAAAGGCAAATTGCCCTCTGAAAAACATCAGTAACAGCGTTATCGTAAAGGCTTTTAAGAGATAAAGCTCACTTTTTTCATGAGCGGCTTTAAGAAGATACGTGCAAACAATTAGAAACAGCGGGTAACAAATACCTTCAGTTAGAATAAAGTTTGCGATAAAATGCAAGTGAAGTAGTGGCGCCGCAAGAATAATAAGTATGAAAAGGCGGTAAAGAATATTCAGCTTAAAAAGATTACAGAAGTAAGAGCAAACTAAGTGAAGCGCGAGAATATTTAGCGCAAGCTGAATAAAAATAACAGGATAACCCACGTTGCTAAAAAGCAATTGTAACCCGTCTAAAAACAAAACATATCCAGGAGAGCGATTGATGTCGCCAGCTAAAAAAGCATAACTATCAGGAGCGAAAAGGGCACCTTTTGCAAAAACAAAAACTGCGACAAATATGTAAAAAAGCAACTCAACAAAAACTGGATTTAGCTTTGAGATACGTTGCTTTAAACTCATTTTAAGCAAATGTTTGTTTCACTTCCTTCTTTAAGAATTCAAGAGCTACTGCAGATGGCGGCGGTGTGTCTATCATTTCTCTAAGAACGCTTTCGCGAAATTTATCAGTAGACGATGCATTTTCTTTCATGCCTACAGATCGTATGATCTTAATTGTTCCGTTTTTTGCAGACTTGATGATATTCCAACATTCGTCACTCATGTAGATCTGTTGCGATAAGTTGTGCTCAAATTCTTGCTCGATCTGCGCGACTAAAGTATTTTCATACGTCGCTTTATCTTGATTTCCTGGCTTAACCCTAAGTAACAATTGCGACGGATTGATGCGTTCTAGAAACAATGTAAGCCTTTCGTAAGCTTGTAAGCGAATGGGCAAAGTTTCTTTTTGATAATCACGATGCAATAAGAATCTGCGGCGGCCAGCTTCGTTTTCTATAAAGCGCTTAAAGAATAGATAAGCTACAGCGCCCACAAGTGCTGCCGGAATTAAAGCGATCAATATCTGTATGAATAATTCTTCCATGGTTCTAAATTTAAAAACGAACGAGGTTTTTCTTATTTAATTTCTTAACGTCTTTTTCTTCCTTTTTCTTCTGGTAATTACCGCCCAAATGCTCACAGTCTTGAAGCGATTGCATGCCTTCAAAATGCACGGGAACTTTGTTATACCCAAAACTTCCTGCAAGGGCTTTCATCATATTTTGATCTCCTAGCGTGATATCAGCATCTTCCATGGTCATCTCGCATGGATGTTCATAACCACAGGCATGTGTGATCTCAAGCAATTCTTTCCTGAAATTCTTAAAATAGAAAAGCGTGCGTATAGCTTTGTCATCTACATTAATTCCGGCTTGTAACCATTTATTCTGCGTTGCAATACCAGTGGGGCAAGTGTTTGTATGGCAACTTTGTGCCTGTATACAACCTATAGACATCATCGCCTCACGCGCAACGTTAATACAATCTACACCCATCGCAAAAGCCATCGCACCTATTGCCGGGAATCCTAATTTACCAGCGCCTATAAAAACGATTCTTTCGGTTAGATTTTTTGCTTTAAAGATCTTGTACACTTCGCTGAAACCATAAACCCAAGGCAATGCCACGTGGTCTGCAAAACTAGGCGGTGCGGCTCCTGTACCACCTTCACCACCGTCAATGGTGATAAAGTCTGGACCTCTATTCGTTTCGGCCATTATTTTTGCTAGTTCCTTCCATTGATCTACTTTACCTATCGCGGCTTTGATACCCACAGGCAATCCCGTTGCTGCAGCGACTTTCTCGATAAAGTTTACCATTTCGGGCACGTTGCTAAACGCTTTATGGCTCGGTGGCGAAACAACATCTTTGCCCATTGGCACGTGACGTATTTCAGAAATTTCTTGTGTGATCTTAGAGGCCGGTAAAACTCCACCTTTTCCAGGTTTTGCGCCTTGCGAAAGTTTGATTTCGATAGCGCGAACCTGCGGATTTTCTTCAACCAATTTCTTGATCTTATCAAACGAGAAGTTTCCGTCTTCATCGCGTACACCAAAATAGCCGGTACCAACTTGAAATATCACATCTGCTCCTTGTTTATGATATGGCGATAAACCGCCTTCTCCAGTGTTGTGATATGCATGCGCTTTGTCGCACCCTTTATTTAAAGACGCTATGGCTTTCGCCGAAAGGCTACCAAAACTCATCGCAGATACATTGATGATAGAAGCCGGTCTGTATGGACGTTTACGTTTGCTGTGCGCTCCCATCACTTTTGCACAAGGCAAAAAGTAAGGATCTTTAGTGTTAGGGTGATCCTCCGGAAGCTTCTTTGCCATCATGGCGTTATTGATAAAAATATAGTTGGGCTCGAAGATATTTCTATCAGTACCAAAGCCTTCGTAGTTGTTTTGATTTTTCGCGGAAGCGTATATCCAGCCGCGCTCTATGCGGTTAAATGGTAATTCTTCACGGTTATTAGCAACGATGTATTGACGCAGTTCTGGGCCAATACTTTCGAGCATGTAGCGTATGTGACCTACCACCGGGAAGTTATGCTGAATGATGTGTTTTTTATTAAAGAATATATCCTTGATAGCGATAATTGCGATCACAAAAAGCACCCATGCCCACCAAGGGATAACGGTAAGAAAATCTAATACTGAAGACAATGTTTAAAGAATTTGATTACAATTTAATATAAAGCAAATGTCCACCAAATTTGGTGGACATTTGTGAAGATTGCGTAAAAATTATTTTGCGTTGAGGTAATCTATCGCAAGTTGACTCATTGTCTTGACTCCCAGTAGAAGTCCTTCTTCATCGATCATAAAATCTGGTGTATGATGAGGAAAAGGTTCTTTATTTCCTGGTGTCATACCGCCTAAGAAGAAGAAAAATCCTGGAACTTCTTCTTGAAAGTAGCTAAAATCTTCACCACCAGTAGTAGGTTTTGTAAGATTTACATTATCCTCGCCGGCGATAGCTTGCAGAGTAGGTAACATTTGAGCTGTAAGCGCTTCATCATTATAAGTAACTACGGTGTTATTTTGCCACTCAATAGTCGCTTTACCACCATAAGCTTCTGCAACTTTCTCAGCAACTTCGTCCATGCGTTTAATGATCAATGCGCGCATTTCTGGGTCAAGTGTACGAACCGTTCCTATCATTTCGGCAGACTCTGGGATGATATTAAATCGCACACCAGAGGTGATCTTGCCCACAGTAATTACCGCGGCACCTTCTGTAAGCGGTGCGTTACGGCTTATGATCGTCTGGAAACCATCAATGATCTTTGCACTTATTAAAATAGGATCAATACCACCCCAAGGTTGCGAGCCGTGTGTTTGTTTACCTTCCACTTTTACCACAAAACGTTCTACAGAAGCCATGATGCCGCCGGCTTTGTAGCGTATTGTGTTTACCGGTGTCCCGGAATTGATATGCAGCCCAAAAATTGCATCTACATCTGGAGCTTTAAGCACACCTTCTTTTATCATCAGTTTTGCACCACCTTCTTCACCTGGAGGCGGACCTTCTTCTGCTGGTTGAAATACAAATTTTACCGTACCGTGAATTTTGTCTTTGTTCTTTGAAAGTACTTCTGCCACACCCATTAAAATTGCTGTGTGCGTATCATGACCACAAGCATGCATGACTCCGGTTTCTTGACCTAGGAAGTCGGCTTTAACCTGACTTTTAAATGCTAGATCGTTTCTTTCAGTTACAGGAAGCGCATCAATATCTGCTCTTAAGGCAACAACTTTACCTTTATGTTTTCCTTTTAAAATTCCTACTACACCGGTGTGTGCGATGCCGGTTTGTACTTCAATGCCTAAAGATTCAAGATGTGCTGCGATCTTTTTTGCTGTTTCAAATTCACGATTGCTTAGTTCTGGATTTTCGTGAATGTCACGACGCCACTCAATGACTTTATCTTCAATAGCCGTGGCATCTGCCATAAGTTTCGAGTCTGGAGATTTTTGGGCGAAAGCCGAAAAACCTACCAGCGCCACGAGGATCAGTGTTGTAGTTTGCTTCATAGGATTTATGTTAGAATGAAATTAGTTTATAGCCGCCTTCTTGCAATTGGATGAGCGCGGTCATGGCAGAAAGTGCCATTTTAGTATGTTCCCATCGCATTTCTTTATAGATCTCGCGAGCGCCAGCGGTTTGCGAGCACATGATGATGAGAACTCCACTTGAGTGTAACTTATCTAATAATGGTAAATTAGGATTATCTACGCCAAATTTTTCTTTATACGCTTCATTAGTTAGCAGTCCAAAAGCCGCGCTACCGTGAACGACCATTGCTGGTTGTAAGTTTTTTAAAGGCACCCGATGAATAGCATGCATATTTAAAAATCGAGCAACAGTATTAAAATAAACATTCACTTCAGCCGGATCTTCTGGTGCTTTGGCAATATCAAAAACGGGTTTAAAGACTAGATCTGTTCTTGTTTTTATATCCAGATCTGCTTCTTTGATCATAAAGGTTTTTCCGTAGTCATGGATCAATGGGCCTTCTACTGTTAAGGGTTTGCCCAAAACATTTTTTTCTTGTGCGTGGCTAAGTTGAAAAAGAGAAAAAGCAAGAACTACAAAAAGAAACCTCATGAATTAAATAGTGAATTGTTGCCTAAAGATATTAAAAATCGATTCATAAGTAAGCATTCGCTATTTGTTTATAAAAACCCAGCTTTTACCTTGACGATTAAAGGATGCCTTTTTAAATTACCTCACTAATGAAAAAGTAAGGTTTGGAGTCTTTATTAGAAGGATTAAATGATGCTCAGCGTGCGCCAGTGCTGCAAAAAGATGGTGCTTTAATGGTAATTGCAGGTGCGGGTTCTGGTAAAACCAGAGTGTTAACTATGCGTATTGCATACTTGATGATGCAGGATGTAGATGCGTTTAACATACTCTCACTAACATTTACTAACAAAGCGGCGCGTGAGATGAAAACCCGTATCTCGGGTATTGTGGGAGCTAGTGAGGCAAAGAACCTCTGGATGGGAACATTTCACTCCATTTTTGCAAAGATATTGCGGATAGAAGGTCACCATCTGGGTTTTCCATCTAACTTCACTATTTACGATTCACAAGATAGCCAGCGGTTGATCTCTGCCATCATTAAAGAGATGGGGCTGGATAAGGATATTTATAAATACAAACAGGTTCATAGCCGTATATCTTCATACAAGAATAACCTTATCACGGTTAAAGCATATTTTCAGAATCCTGAGCTTGTTGAAGCAGATGCAATGGCAAAAAAGCCACGTCTGGGAGATATTTATAATGAGTATGTAGAGCGTTGCTTTAAGGCAGGCGCGATGGACTTTGATGACCTGCTTTTACGTACAAATGAGTTGCTTAACCGTTTTCCGCAGGTGCTGGCAAAGTATCAAGAGCGTTTTAAATATATCCTGGTAGATGAGTATCAAGATACAAACCACTCACAGTATCTTATCGTAAAAGCGCTGGCAGATCGATATCAAAACATTTGTGTGGTAGGTGATGACTCGCAGAGTATCTATGCCTTTCGTGGGGCGAATATTAATAATATTCTCAACTTCCAGAGAGATTATGATGATGCGAAGGTCTATCGTCTAGAGCAGAATTACCGATCTACAAAAAACATCGTAGAGGCGGCAAACTCTGTGATCGAAAAAAACAAAACACGTCTTGATAAGGTTGTATGGACAGCAAATGACGAAGGTCCTAAAATCGTTGTTCACCGTTCTCCTACAGATGCTGAAGAAGGACGATATGTTGCCAGTTCAATCTTTGAGAATAAGATGAATCAGCAACTGCCGCATAGTGAATTTGCGGTGTTGTATAGAACAAATGCGCAGTCTCGTTCTATAGAAGATGCCTTGCGCAAAAGAGATATTCCGTATCGAATTTATGGTGGACTCTCATTCTACCAGCGTAAGGAGATAAAAGATATTCTTGCCTATCTGCGTCTTATCATCAACCCAAAAGACGAAGAAGCCATCAAACGTGTGATTAATTATCCTGCGCGAGGTATTGGTAACACCACGATGGATAAGCTTACGCTTGCTGCCAGACATTATGATCGTTCTATGTTTGAGGTGATGGAGCACATCACTCAGCTAGATATAGGGATTAACGCTGGGACGCGAAATAAGTTGGTCAACTTTGTCAATATGATCAAGAGCTTTCAGGTAATTAATGAGACGCATGATGCTTTCGCTGTAGCGGAACAAGTTGCCCGAAAGACCGGTTTGATCCAAGAACTTAAAAAGGACGGCACGCCTGAAGGTATTGCCAGAATAGAGAATATTGAAGAACTTCTTAACGGTATTAAAGACTTTGTAGAAGGGCAGGAGGAGATCGTGGATGCCACTGGTTCGTTATCAGAATTTCTAGAAGATGTAGCACTTGCGACAGATCTTGATAAAGAAATAGAAGATGATGATCGCGTGTCGCTTATGACCATTCACCTGGCAAAAGGTCTTGAATTCCCGTATGTATATATCGTGGGGATGGAAGAAGATCTATTCCCAAGTGCCATGAGTATGAATACGCGTAGCGAACTAGAAGAAGAACGCAGATTGTTCTACGTTGCACTTACGCGTGCTGAGAAACAAGCCTACCTTACCTATACTGAGAATCGCTATCGCTGGGGTAAATTGATCGATGCAGAGCCGTCTCGATTTATCGAAGAAATTGATGATCAATATCTGGATGTGCGTACGCCTATGACGTCATATCGCTACAAACCTTTGATGAATACTGATATCTTTGGCGAAGTAGACAAAAGTAAACTGCGTCAAACCAAACCCGTGAGCGGTACTCCGCCACGTGCTAACGCGCCGTCACCAGATAAATTACAGAAGTTACGCAAACTAAAACCGCAAACAGATTCACCACGTCCACCGCAAGACTTTGAAGGTAAATTGCAGGAAGGAAGCAGAGTAGAGCATTCACGTTTTGGTCGCGGACAAGTCCTTAAAATTGAAGGCGTAGGTCAAGATAAAAAAGCAGAAATAGAATTTGCTAACGGTGGCATTAAAAAACTACTGCTAAGATTTGCAAAGCTTCAGGTGCTAGATTAGGCTTAAGGAGATTTGATTTTCTTTGGCTTTAAGCCAAAAAAATAAAGTTATATTAAGAAAAGGTTACGTGATAATTGCTCAGGCAACCTTTTTTAGTTTTTGATATCTACTGAAAAACAAAACAATCCTTATGAAAAAGATTTTTAGCATTGTGATCCTCGCGATCCTAACCATTGCATGTTCTGATGACGATGGTCAAATTGAATTACAAAACACAGATGTTATAGGCACCTGGGCGCGCACTGTTGCCATAGGCGACGGCGATAAAGAATATATTACTACTTATGAGTTTAGATTGAGCGGCACATATACTCTGAAGGTTTTTATATGGAACACGGCCGAAAATTCTTTAGTAGGATATGTTTCTGAACAAACAGGAAATTATCTTATACGCGATAACGAGATGACCCTTAAAGCAGAAACAATGCTAGGCATTGCTGCAAATGAAGAAGCAAGTTATGTGGCTTACGATGAACTTGTAGAACTTAACGTTCCAGAAGCTGTAACGGTAGAATACACCACAATTATTGAGGAAGACAAAACTAGCCTAAAGCTTGTCTATCCTCCTTGTGAACCTAACGAAAGCTGTTTAGGATCACTTACTTTTATTAAAGTTTTAGAAGCTAATTTATAGCAATATTGCTCACTGTTTTGCCGCCTTTTATAAGTAGCCAGACAGCCAGAGCCATTTCTCCTACGATACTTGGTATCGCTACGATCGCTAAAAATACATCTGCATATTGCTCATAATCTTCTAGCATAAAATGAGCCGTTGTATCTAGCATATACGCAATACCAGCAACGATAAGAAAAGCCGCGATTATTCGCGGTTTTTTTATGATCTTACCTAGCAAGATAAGATGTGCGCCAAAAAAGAATAACCCGATCAACCAGATTATATTAAATGTATCAACGTGTTGCAGGATTTCTTCCGCTGTAACACTATTTAAAGCCATTACCAGCCCAAATATCGCCACACCCATAATTGCGGCGTGCATCATCCTAAAATATGTGCTGAGTTTAGTAAGCGCATGATCTGCATACAATGCATTAAGCGCCCAGGCGACAACAACATCAAAAACAACAGTGATCATAAAAGCCATGATTCCCGCTCTAGCCATAAAACCATGATTTTGCACCGTCTCTAGCGGAGCGGTTTTAATAGCTTCAAGAGCAAAGAAGTTTGCAAATATTGCGGCAAAAAATATGATGATATAGCCCACACCGGCAATGACGGCAAGTTTTCTAGGTAGCATGATGGTTGAGGTTTTGATCGATTTTTGGTTTTACGCTGCACAAAAAATACATAATTCTAATACAGCTTTATACGAGGTAAACGATCGAGGTATATGTTTGTTACGCTTTCGCGAAAAGCACACTTACAGCATTAATTGATACAGAGTAGAAGTGAAGCGGCGAGAGGAAAATCTTGTTGAATTTAAAAACTAAGGATCAAGCGTTTGATTTGTTTGAAAATAACTTTGGTTTTCTGATGAAGGATGCAAAAATCGTTGCCATGATTATTAAGATCGTAACCTCAAAAAGTTTCCCTTTATACATGTGCACAAATACTATAAAAGTCATATAAAGAGATAGGAGCGCAGTACCTATCAGCATTGTCCTATTGTACAAGAACAATGCTGTTGCGAGTAAAAGAAATATTCCTGTGATGATCATGATCGTACTATTCGCAACGATTTTATCTATTTGATCAGCATGAATGATCTTATCTAAAGCGTTAGGGATATAAAAAAATGATACTGCAACTGAAGGTAACCGAGTCAATAATGTTTTTAAGATTGAATTCATGGTGTTTAGTCGAGGCTATTATGGATTCAGCACTTTCTCAATGATTGGTTTGCGAAATATTATTCTATTGATCTTAGTATCTGTTTTTACTATTTTTTCAATTATTTCATATTCAACTTTTAGATCATTGTACTGCTCTAGGTCAATGATGAGATCTTTCAATTTCATATCAAGGTTAATGATCATTAACTTTAATGAATCATTTTTAATATTCTTTTTTAGCTCGTATGCATTTTGACTTCTAGAGGTTCTGTTTTGTGAATATATTTGAATGACAGATAGTTTTTTGTCAAAGTCTGTAAAGTCAATTGAATCAACATATTTTATGTAGTCAAGAGGGAGATTCTTGATTTTCTTCTTGAAATCATTGTAATCTTCAACAGTAGGAACTAAACTCACAATATTGAGATCTAGTTGTCTTAATGATCCACTATTTCCCTTACCTGAAAGAGTTTCTAGTTTTTCTTGGGCTTGCACTGCTATTGTACTGATGAAAAGGAGTAGTATGAGTTTAATTTTCATTTATATAGATCGTTTTTGGTAAGTTTTAAGGTATTTCATATTTATTCGGCAGTAGATTGCGGTATAAAACTAACAATTTTACAGTCTTTCTTTATTTCACTCTTCAAATGTTCGATACCAATTGTCATTGATTTTCCAATTGTTATCTGGATCTTGGGGAATTCGTAAGGCATTTTACCCTCAACCTTTTCAACTCACATAAGTTTAAATATGTTGTGCACAGTTATTTTTTAGCCATTTCAATTATTTGCTCCACCCAATCGGCTTTGGTATTTAGTTCTATATCTGGACTAATTCCTATAGATTCATATTTACCGAGCTTTTTGTTTGTATGTTTCGTAGACAAAACCACGTTAAATTCAGCACATTTTGTTTTAGCTGAAAATGAACGATTGCCGTAACCATATTCGAGCATGCCTCGAGAATTTTCGCCAAGAATCTTAGTTCGCTTGTCTTCCTTCAATTTTAAGGTAACTAACTCTGCTGCACTTGCAGTTTTAAAATTAATTAATACATATATATGTTTAATTTGTTCATTTTTTTTCAGCGCTTTTAATAAAGGTTTAGCTTGATTAGTAGAGCCTCCACCATTGTTTCTTAAATCGATAATAAGATTCTCTTTGTTCAAAAGTTCTAAGTGATCTTCATAAAAAGTATTAGCTTCTTTTATAAGATCCTTGGTTCTGCTTAAGGTTTTAATACCAATGTAGTTAAATGATGGATTTAAAGATTTAAAAGTAAAATTATCTTCAAAATTCTTATTGAAATAGTAATCGTTTTGCTTGTTCCAGAAAGTAGAATAAATTCTTCCATTTTCAATTTTCACGTTATTTTGATAGAAGAGTATTCCATTACTATAGAATTCAAAAAGTTCAAATTTACCATCCTTAGTTTTGTGAAGTCTCAATCTGATCTTACCTTTTGTCCATGCATCAGAATTTGATTTTAAGGTAACTCCAAACCAAATACTATCATTTTCATTTTGCAATACAATTTCATCGCTTCCAGCATGATAAATTCCAGAAATCTTATCTGTACCTTTTAGCGTAGTGTCTATTGCTTTTGGATAATCTGGAACATTTAAAGAGATATTATCCGGGATAGTGTAAACCTGATTGTGTTTATCTTTAATAAACGAAATATACTTCTGTAAATAGCCTGAGCAGAAATAGTTGCTTAGGCTGTCATTTACTATTTCCTGCCTTATTTTTTCTTGCCAAGATTTAAGTTCAGTGGTCTCTTGATCTTTTTTTATTTGTTGACTATAACTTTTTGCATTCTTAATTAAAGTAGCAATATTTTCAAGCTCATTTATGCAATTACATTCTTTTTCTTGGCTATAGGTGAAATTCAGAGCAAAAAGCAGAAATATAATTGATAACGTTTTGTTCATAGTTTAAGATAGATTCTATTATTCTTAAACTTAACCATTTTGTATATAATATTCTCTGGTTAATTTAAAAATTACGGCAATAAATGGTTGCGAAACGTGTTATATTTCGCTTTAAAGCGTGGATAGTTGAATCCGCAGTAATTGCGGTTTTAAATTGTTGTAAACAGTTTTTTATTCAGTTCTGTTGTCAAATTCGATTAGTTTTTGTCTAATTAATTTTCCCTCTTCATAACTGACACGCAATTTATTCAGTGCAATAATAGATTTTTCATCTTTGTCAGTTATTTCTAATGTAGATTTCACTCCATTGTAAATTAATGATTCATTTCCATTTAATTTTTTTTCAATTTGAATTTTGTTCCGCACTATTAGTAAAATTCTTTTTTCGGTTAGAATTAAAGAATCAAGTTTTTTTCTTGTCAAGAAATATATGGCAGAGATTAACGAAATAGTGTTGTTTAAAACCGATTCAAAAAAAGATTGTTCAGATTCCTTTTCTAACAGGATAACCCCAGATTCATTTTTCAGAATGTTATTAATTTCTTTTTTCGTCATTTATGCTCGAAATTGCGCACAACGGTTTACATATGGCTTGTTGCGGTTTCGAAGTACTTTCCTGTCCACCGAAACCAAAGCTGGCTACGGAGCGAAAACCTTACTGGCAGCCGTTCACCCGCCATAAGCTATATGCGTTGTTGTGCGGTCGTTCTTTTTTATTTTAAATCCATTTCTAATTGTTCTTCATCAATGTCAAGACTTTCAAATTTCAAATCTTTAAGTCTTATCGCTAAGTCCTTCATAATTTCTCGAATACCATTTGGGTCTTCTAAGTCGATTTCATTTAGTTTCATTCGCTTTCCAAAAAAGAAGTCAGTTTGAAATTTGTCGTCAGTCTTTAAGTTGTCAACTTCTTGATCCTTGTCAGTCAAGTCAATTAAAGGGATGATTTCCAAAATTGGATTTTTTTTATCAGTATCAATTAAATTCAGTCGGAAGAAGTAGTTTTCGATTTTGCCAAGTAAGACTGTCTCTAAGTCGTAAACAATACTTCCAACTCCGTCTATTCTTCCATAAAAGTCCAAGGCTTTAAAAGCTGGTCGGTCGAAATACCATTTACGGTCAACAAGTCCGTTATAGTTATGAATTACAGACGCTATGACTACAATTAAAGCAAAACCAAATGAATAAAGGATTGAATCGTTTAAACGTCCAAAAATCGCTGTAAATGAGATTCCACTTTTGATTAAAGTTGGCAGAAAGGTGAAAGGCAAAATCAACAAGAAAGAAATTGTCAACCCTTTCAAGAGTGATTTTCTTTCAGCGATTAGTATTGTCAGTAGGTCTCTCATTTTTTGAATGCCGCACAACTTCCGGATATCCGCAGTTTTAATACAATCCAATATAAATCAAATATCTATGCTTTTCGCTATAGCGAAAAGGGCTTTTCAACGATTTATTAACGATACGGCATAAGATAGAACCTGCTCGCACTGTCGCTTATCTAATTTTTTTAGTGCTGAATATAGTTTTTAAACATTGTTACGGAGGTGTTTTAGAACTGTCGGTGACTTAGCATCAGTTAGTAGGTAATGTTCCGTGAAGACTGTTATACATTTTTTTGTAAAATATCTTTTAAATCCATTCTACGTTAAGTTTTTCTAATTCTGTGTTTAATTCTGCGAGAGAATTTGGGTCTATTATTCGTGTGTTAATAGTCAATTTTTTACTGTCTGATTTTAAGATATAATCTCCTGCAAAACTTTTAATCTGTTTTATGTCAGAAAGATTTAGTTTTTTTCTGAATGAACCATTAATTTTTATAAAGCCATTTTCAATAGTTAGATATTTATTTTGTCTTATATAGAAGTATACAGTTAGATACAGTACAGAAATTACAATCCAACCATAATCTGTCCAGTGCGGGTCATCGTTTGTTAGAAGTCCGAGTAAAAACCAAACGAGCCAAATCACTCCTAGAATCAGATACATATTCATATGACCTCTTTTATATACTATTCTCATTTTAATGAAGTTTTTGCAACGTTTTTGTGTATGATTTTAAGAAGAAAAAGACTCGAGTCTATTTCTCATTGTAGCGGAAATATAATTAAAGATTGAATTTCCGGCAAAGGAAATTTAGTGGTTAAGGAATTATGGTCGCTGTTGTAATCTGTCTTTTATTTTAAAATTTCCACCACGGTTTTTTCGGATCCATTTTTCCATTTCTGATGTTCTAATTCCACGCAGAGATCAACATAAATGTATGTTTTGTTTATTGTTGCGCTGTCGCCACGCTAAACTATAGCCGTTGTCAGCAGATCTATTTATTCTTCAAATATTTTATTGAATTCATTGTCGTCTATTAGTCCTAAATTCAATAAAGTCATTGAGTAATATGGCTCATATTTTTTAATGTCCGTTTTGTTTTTCAGCTTTTCTAACAAAGGCAAAAATCTCTGATCTTCTTTAAAGTTCGGTAATCTTTTCAAACCAGCCATTACAACTCCAGAATCACTGTCATTCATGACTGCGTATTCAATTATTTCAAAAGCTTTTTGGTTTCCAGTATCTCCAAGTATCATTATGTCTCCCATTCTGTCATCAGCATTCTTTGATTTAAACTTTTCCAATCCTGTTAATTCAGGCTTTTCATTTAGTATTTGCTCAATTATCCATATCAGATTTGTAATTCCGATTCCTACAAGTCCAAATTCTCCAATAAATGTTAATCGAAAAATTCCGCTAATTGAAAATCCGATTAAAGTTCCAATTGGCAAGATTCCGAGTCCAATTAAATAATTTAGATTTAATGTTTTTCTTTCCACAAGATTGAGATAAAATCCGTTTAAGATTCCTATTCCAATTGCAAAAAATCCGTAAACAAGAAAGTCCATAGAGATTGCATTTATATCTCCATTCTCAATAATTTGGGCAATTATCAAAATTCCGACTAAATTCAGAGCAATTCCAATTGATATTAATATTCCTGTTTTCATTTCACAGCTTGTGTATAACGATCTCATATAACCGTCAGTTACGGGTTTAAAGTAATAATTTTCGATTAAGAACTGGCGTTAGCAATTCCGTCCGGATGAAGATCGGGTGGATTTGGACGTAGTCGAATCCGCCGTAATTACTATTTTACATTGTTAGGAACAGTACTTTTTTCTTTAAATATCCCATAATCTGAAAATTGATCAGACTTCGTTAGGGTTTTTGGTTTTAGAAAATAGGTTCTATTAGATTTTATACTATCTTTTCCGTCATTTGACAAAATAAGATGTTCAATAACAATTTGTATAATTTCCTTATTTTCTTTCTGTCTGATTATTATGTTTCCTTTTTTAATTCTCAAACTGTCAATATGAGATTTTTCTTTGCTGATATTGTCATCTAAATCATAAAAGAAAAGGCTATCTCTAGTTTCCTCAAATTTTGTAAAATCGTAGCTCCAAAGTCCTTGGCTTTTTCTTCGTAAACTATTGCTTTTATATTTTTTGATTTCAATATTTATTCCTTCGGATTTTATTTTTTCTGTTGCCGTTGGCAAAAAGTCAAAGGTTTCTTTTGAACTTTCAGTTCCAATAGTTTTTATCAAATTTTTGCTCGGAATTCCATTGAGTTGTGTGATTGGAAGTTTTGATATTCTTTGAATTGTAAAAGTCTCGATTGTGTCTAAAATCGCATAGCCTGCAACTTGAGAGTCTCGACCTCCCCAAGCATCATATTTATAGATAGCTTTTGAAGTTCCTTCTATTTTCTGTTCGTAAAGAGTTATGTCCCATTCTCCCATTCCTGGTAAGCATCCATAAAACGATGTTAAAAGTCCTAAGCAAATTATTTTGATAATATTTTTCAAAAGGTGATTATTTTTTACTGTATTGTGCCTAACGGTATCGTATAACCGTCAGTTACGGGTTAAAGTACGCAAATTTTCAGTTAACCACTGATGTTAGCAATTCTGTCCCGATAGCTATCGGGAGGATTTTGAAGCCTGTCCTGAGCGAAGTCGAAGGGTAGTTGAATACGCTGTTATTGCGGTTATATTTTGTTAGCTAAAGCCTGCTTTTTTATCTCCCTAAATTCGTTTCTCAATAAAGCATAGTCTATTAGATTTTTAATGAAATGCTGTACGTTTTGCGAGTTAATTTCTTCATCTTCATTAAACTCACCTAAATATACTTCTTCATATTTAATAAGATTGGGATTTTTTTTCTTTATGAAATTTAATAAGTCTTGCTTTCTAGCTGCCCCTAATCTTCCTATTATAATTGTACCATTATGAGTAATAAAATTTTTTTTATTTTCAACTTTGACTGATTTTCCAATTCTAAGTTCTAAAGAAGAATTTTTTTCTTTTGTTGATTCAACGCCCACCATTATTACAGTTCCTATTGGTGAGTTTTTTCCACCTTGCATTTCAGTTAATGCAATACAAACAATAGGTTTTTGTTTTTTGTTCTTTACAAGAAACGAACGGAATTCTTTCGCAAAAAAGCCCCCACCTGCACTACCAAATTTTGTGTTTTTAATTCCAATGTCCTGAATATCCTTACCCAAATCTAGTTGGTCTTTTTCGTCGAGCAACCAACCATCAAGATTTATAAGAAATGAATAAAACTTTTCATCTGTTCCATGACCAATTATGCCATAATTGATAAGTTCATCCACAATTTCTTTATTTAGAGGTTTTCTCCATTCATTTCTTTGATACTCTTCTTTTACTAATTCTAAAATGCTAATTTTTCCACCCGAAATTAAGGTTTTGTAGTCAGATTGCTCAACATAAATAAATGGGTTTTCATCATCATTCTGAAACATCACCAAATCAAGATTATCACCGATTACAATTCCTAAATACTCTACTGTCGGTAATTTATTGAAATAATCGAGAGCTTGGTCCAAAACATCATCAGTTAATGGCATATACTGTTTTTTGCATTCATAGATAATGAAAGGTTGATTATGTTGATCGATTATCAGAATATCAATTCTACGATTACCAGTTTTATAGTGAGATAGTGATTCTTCTACTTTTATTCTATCAAAAGGAAAGCCTTGTTTATCAATTAAATATTTTAGAAAATTTTGGCGAACTTTTTCTTCCGGAGTAGCGGGAACATAAGATTTTCTGACGATACAAAAATACTTATTTGAACCTCCGATTATTTCTGGTACAATTTCGATTAATTCTTCAATGTATTTCATCTCTAAGGTTACAGCTAATTGTTTAGTATAAATGTCAGTTAAAGATTATTTTGTGTGAATATTCGGTTTTAAAACTCTCGCCAGCATTTTCGAGAGAATTCGGACACAGTCGAATCCGCTGTAATTGTGATTATGCAACGTATTTTTAATCAACATAATGGTTGTCAGCTCCGAAGAAATACTCATTCGTTTGTTTATTGTCAAACTCTGTAATTTCTCCATTATTTGCATTCATTTTAAAGTGATATTTCACTTTTGGAAAACAACTAGGTCCCATAATACTGCCTTCCTGAATTAATGTATTTGTTGACCAAACAAACGATTCTGTTCTTTTGTCAAACCACAATTCAATATTCAGTTTTTTATAAGGTATTTTTCTACGAATTAATTCCGAGTGCACAGAATCAATCGGTATTATATTATTCGCAAATTCTGCTTTTGGAAAATCAATATCCTTAATCGTTTTTCCATTTCTATCAAGCATTAAATTCAGTCCGATTTTCTCAATACCGATTTCAGGTAATTTTAATTCATAAACGATTGAATAAACTGGAAAGTCAATAATTGAGTCGCAATCAGATTTTTCTTTGTCTTGACCTAAAAGTGCTAAAATGGAACTTTCATTTTCGGTTCTTTCTATTTCTATTGGTTTGTCAGAAAGCACATATCCATCTTTAAATTCCAGTTTGTGAAAGTTGTTATTTCCTAACCTATTTTTTAGGTAGCTAATTAATTTACTTTGTATTTCAGTTGGAATTATATCTAAACTCTCAAATTCGGCAGAATAGCAACTATTTACATATTTATAACTTTCCGTTTTAGAAGCAAATTGAGGATATTTTTCACGAGAATATTTGTCGCAAGATGCAAATAGAATAATTATTAGTAAACTTAATATTTTCGTTTTCATTTCGATTTCAACGTACTGTTGAGATATGTTGCACAACGTATTCTTATAACCGTCAGTTACGGGTTTAAAGTAATAATTTTCGATTTAGCACAACACTGTTTCGATAGCTATCGGGAGGATTCTGAAGCTTGTTCTGAGCGAAGTCGAAGGGTAGTCGAATCCGTCGTTATTGCGATTTTGCATTGTTGTGCTTGGCTTTTATTTCATCTTGTGAGAATTTTAATGCCCGTTTTTCTATATAATCAGATTCTCGACCCGTACCATTGCAAATTGAACATTTGACTCTTAAATGTTCTCCTATTTCTTTTCCATTAAATTCTTTAATACAGGTTTTGCAACTATACTTATCACCCAAATTATTCCATCCATTTTGACATACTCCACTTCCACCACAATGTCGGCAAGACCATTTATCAATATTGAATCGATACATAATCATTTTAAATGGTTTGTCAAATTGATTCAAAATCCATTGTAATATGTCCATTATTTTTTATTTGGTAAATATTAAATTAAGTAAATAGAGTTTCTCAAATTAAACACAACTCAGAATATCCGCAGTCGTTAATTCAATACAATATAAATCAATCTTTTAAATCATCGTTTTTGCATGGGGTTTCTTATAAAGAAGTTATAAACGGTTTGCTGTATGTTATGGGAGTGCTTTTCGCTAAAGCGTTATTAAAATTCTTAAAAGGGTAGGGAAGTGGTGGTTTTTTTTCGCTATAGCGAAAAGGCTTTTCTCAAATCATATTCTAGCAATGCAGCTTAAAACCGACTCAATATTTCGGTTCCTGCTTCTTCAAGAAACACTTTAATGGCTTTCATGGCAAGACCTCTCCCGTTGTCACCGTTGGTCAAAACAATTAGTCCGCTGTTTGATCTAGGCAAAATAACTATCAAAGAGTTCAAACCTTCATCGCTACCAGCGTTAAAAAGCGCGTATTCATCATTAGGTAAATTTTCAAACATTATCCATCCCAACCCAAAACTTATACCTTCTCTAACGCTTGAATGTGGTCTGCTCATTTCTTTGAACAGGGTTGTGTCAAGATAAGAATTGTTTAAAAGTGCTATGGCTAGTTTTTCAAAGTCTGACAGCGTGGTCAAAAGGTTATCTGCGGCATTTGCTTCAAATGATCTTTCATAATCATAAGCTTTGCCTTCCTGGTCGTGAGCACCTGCAAAATTTAGATTTTCTATCGTATCATTCCATACTAGCGAACTTTTTCCCATGGCAATGGGATTAAAAACAAGAGAATCTGCAAGCTGCTCAAGAGAAGTATCAAATTTATGCTCTAGTGCATTTCTAAGATATTCAAATCCCTCTCCAGAATATTGAAATTTCTCACCAGGCTCAAAATCAAATGCTAGTTTATGATTATCGTTCATATACCGCCAGTTCTTAAAGCCGCTTCTGTGGCTTAGAATAATGCGTGGCGTTAACTTCTGATGTCTTATATCTTCTTTAATATCAGGATCGATCCAAAATTTATACAATGGTTCATCCAGATCAATTGCTTTGCTTTCGGCGAGTTTTAAGGTGATTAAAGTGGTAATTGTTTTAGTAAGAGAAGCCACATCAAAGATGGTGGAAGATGTTATCGCATTACCTTTAGCATCTGTACCTTCAAGAATGGTTTGGGAAACTTTACCGTTTTCAATTTTAGCAATTGCGATACCCGGGACGTTGGCGTCTGCAAGCCATGTGTTTATTTCTTGCTTAATGGTCTTATCTGTGCTGTTAGTTTGCTGAGCGAGTAGATTGCCAAAAACTAAAAAGCAGATGCAGGAGATGTAGATTGACTTCATAGTGCTAAACGTCTTTATTTTATCTGTTATTCAAGTGTTTACTTGATGACGAAATAAAACTAAAGTTGTTACAGCAGTTACTTAGAAGATTCAGAGATAGTTATAGCGATTTAAATTTTCAATTTATCAAAGGAGGCGCAATTATTTTTGTTTTTAGAACTGTATAGTTCTAATCTAGAAATTAATCTGGAATGAGCTATTCATGAGATACAACCCGATTTATGACTACTATTTCTTCAAATGTTAAATGTCACCCCTTCATTTTTTCCAGTTTCATGCCTTCTAATTTTTTAAACCAATTAGGACCGTCGATTTCTGTTTTAACTGTTTCTAATAGATATCGTTCTCTTTTGATATTCAAGTTATATGCTTCAAGCATTTCATTCTCAACGTCCATAATGTACCCCAGCATAAGATTTTCGTCAGCAAATATTCGGTAGGTCACATTCTCATCTAGTTTAAAAGGATGTGCATATATTCGTTTTTTTACTTTTTGGCTCACATTTTTGAACTCCACTAAATCGCTCTCTATTCTGATGTCTTTATCTTTATTTATAAAAACATTGATGTAAAAAGTTGAGTTTTCCTCTTTAGAAGTTTGTGCTGTAATTCCCCAAGTTGTTAATGCGAAAACTACGATCGCTAGTAATTTTTTCATGATTTGATTTTTATTGGTTGTTGTTTTTGAAGTCGGAAGTAATTCCGTTTAATATAGTCGGATTTTCTTTTAATAGTTCAGCACATTTCTTGATGTAAGGCTCAATATGATCAATTCCGCTATTTGCCATTTTTTTCTCTTCACCAGTTTGGTCAAGGTTATCTATTTGATAATAATTCGTTGGAAATGATTCTTCTTGAAATACTGTAAGTTCATTATGATTTACAATACTAAATACCGGAGAGTTTGACGATAGTTGAAATATTAAAGCGCTAAATTCAATTCCGTTTTTTTGAGTTGTTATATAGTACTCATCCTTGATCCACTCTTTCTTGAACTTTGGAAATTGAAATTCAGACTGTAGAAAGGCAAAGTTTACTAAAATCGATCTTCTTGATAATTTCCAAGTGGATTTAAGAGTTTTCATATATCAGATTTCATTTGCCTTTTTAATTCTTATCCATTTTAAAACCATTCTAGAATTTAAATTCAGCATTTAATTTTCTTATTCAAATCAATTTCACAGATGTTGGGATTTTTATTGGAAATTTTAATTTCATAACATTCGCCAACTTGAACATCTCTTTGATATATTTCCACTATTTTGTTGTATTCTTTTCCTTTGATTATATAATTATATTTCGCAATATTCCTAGTTGTAAATGTTCCTTTAGAAGCATTCAATTGAACTTCAGTTATTTTAACACTCGTGATTGAATAATCGCTATAAAGTTCATTCTTTCTTTTATCTGCGTAATAGAATAAAAATGAAAATAAAATTATAATTAGTATTCCTCCAACTAAGACACTTTTTTTCCTGTCAGACAATTTGTTATAAAATTTCATTTAAAAGATATTTCAATTCTATTTTTAGTGCAGATGTGTAATTGCTTACAACGGTCTTGCTATAGTTTTGTTGCGGGACTTGAAACGCGGAGTTTTCGGCTTATTTATTCTAATTCCTGGTTTCTAAAATTACACTTTTTCGATGATACTCGTTTTTGGCGATGAGCCGTTGTTAGGCGTAGTGTTATACCTCAAATTTGATATTTTTTAGATATTCATCTTGACTTATTTCGTTGTTCGCCCTTTTTAAAGCAATTTTAATCTTTACAGTTGCGGATGCTAATTTTTTTCCTTCATTGTCCACAATACTAATACGAGCATATTCAAAATTATCTCTTACGAAATCATCATCATAAATTGCACAAGATAATTGATCTAAACACAGTGATGCGTGAATTAATGAGTGACTAACTTTATGGCCTAACTTCCCATTTACATTTAAATTAAATGTAGAATCTGTTTCTTCTGTTGAGACAAATTTGAAACCTACAATTTGCATATTATGCACTATATGGAAAAGGTTTGATTCGAATCGTATTTTCAACTCTTCTTTTCCATTTAATTTGGGTAAGATTTCTTGAATAAGATTGAGACTTATTAAAACTTGAGACAATCTAATAACACGATATATGTCCTGTGTCCACGTTATGATTTTATAAAAATCATCGTAAGTAATGTTTTTAAAATGATTGTTTGATCTGCCATAAACAAGATCAATACTGTTTTTTTTAATTGAAAATGATTTATGAGACGCAATATTTCTCCATTGATTTGTACTGATTGAAAATAGAGGATCATTTAAATATAATTGAGCTTCTTCTTTAAATTCAATTGGAAAATTTGAAATAATATTTCCAAAACTAGAATTTGAATTATCAATTATTTCGTTGTTAACCTTGAAATTTATTATTTGATCAAATAATCTAAATCTGGGATTAAAAGTACTTTCAAGTGTTTCATCTATTATTTTAAAATAATAGTTAATTTTATCTCTTTCTGAAAACTTATGAAAATCAGCTTGGGTTAAAACGTTAGTCATCCATTTCATATCTGTGTTAGATACTTCGTGAAACGAGTTGGAAAATATTGCTAAAGTTTTATCTCTATCTTTTTCTAGGCAATCTGAATATTGATCAAATGTCCAATCAAATAATTTTAAATATTCTGGTTTAATTGAGATTCTAATATAGTTTACAACCTCAGTTCTTAAGATTTCTTTATTTTCTTTAAAAATAGATTCATCTTCGAAATACTTGGCAAGTTTAAGTTCAATTAAACTATTCCAATCATCTACCGAAAATTCAGTTGAGAAATCTAAATCTTCATATATTTTATCTCTGTTCAACGATTCTCTTGAATTAATATTACGCCTAACTTCCAGATATTCTCAGTTTACCAAACTCAAGATAAATCAAAAATTTATGCTTTTTGCTTAAGCGAAATGGGCTTTTTAAAGACTTATTAACGATTGTGCGTATAATATAAAGATAAATCCTTTAGTTGCATTCATTGAACGAGTGTTTGTCCTTTTCATGGAAATGAAAACAAAACAGATTTTGTTTTGAAAAAAAGGGAACAAAGGGTAAGAGCATTTATAAATAGGCCTTACCTCGATGGAAGCTACTTATTTCATTAATATACTTTCTCTATTTCATTTTTTAGTTTAGTTAAAACATTAATCCATTTTGTATACTTCTTCAATATTAACTCGGTTTGATATTCAGTTTTTGCAGCTTGAATTATGTGTGAAAACCACTCGATATAAGAGAAATATCGGGGTTTAGAAACCCTATGAGCTCTGTAGTTTATTATTTCACAGACCAATAAATTTCTGTTTTCTCATCACAATAAAAACCTTCAAAATCAAATTGGGTAACTATTTTTTCGAGATTATTTTTAGTTGAAGACAATAATGTAAAATGACTGTCCCAATGAACGCTATACAGTACTTCGCTTTTTGGTGTGTAAATATTTCTATGTTCGTTTCTTAATTGCGTTTTATTATCAATAATGTCCTCAATAAAGGTCAGTTTTCTTTCAGTCCCAAACTCATCGGCAAGAAATACCCAATTAAAATCCAAATTTAATAGCGCTTTCATCATATCCTCTAAAAGAAGCTCTTCAAATAATCCTTCATTAGGCTGATATATTTTGTACTGTTCAAGTGCATTTTTGAGTTTATTTAAACTCTCGTCATTTCTATGTTTTTTGTTTAGTCCGTGAATAGAATTCCTTATAGCGATATCCAATTCTTTATAGTCTTTAATCTTCGACATTTTAAGAAATTCTGACCATTTAATTTTCTCACAACACTCAGTCATTTTTTCCTTGCTTGGATAATTCTCTGAGTTAAAATCGATTTGGTCTGGTTTTTTTACTTTAAAAAAGGGATGAAGTATTATATAGCTACTTTCAAAGTATCCGTTATAGAATTTACGAATTGAATAACCGTCAGGCGGGCAAACTTGATTGTTTTCTGGTTGTGGTAAAATTCTTTTGCTCACTTTAATTTTGTTGCCTTTATGCTCAAGATGCTTTTATGACCGTTAGTTACGGATTATACATCGTTATGGGCTTTTTTGATTCTTTCTATCAGTTTTTCTATTACTGGTTTGTATTCTTTTCTTGTTCCTGTAATGTTTTCTAGAAGCTTATTTTCTAGTTCGTTAATTGCATTTTCATCTTCATTCTCTCTTGAAATTTGTATTTCGTCATAGATATGATCTGCCCAATTATCCATATCCTTCTCAGTCAGTTTAGGAGCGGTATAAAAGTAGGTAGCAAAGCATTCAGTCTTTTTAGTAATGAAGTCTAATGCAGATAGACCTATAGACTCTATATAAAACCCATCAGAACCATTCATTGATTTTGTGAACACGATAAAATAGAACAAATCTGTTTCTGCATCCTTTGTAAACAAACTGTCAGTAATGGATAGCATTTTAATGTCGTCAGCTAAAATCAATTTTTCAGTTTGAAATATTTCTTTGTAATAATTATCAATTGATTCATCCTTTAGAGCATTATCTAACTCAACTTGCATTGGCGATTTTCTTTTAACAGAATCGCTTTTCCACTCATTTGAGTTGACTTCATTTTTGTCTAAAAAACCACTATCTACAGAGACAGCTTTAACCGTGTCTGAAGAATTAAATTCAGTTTTAGGATTTTTCATTTGCTGGTTTATACAAGAAAAAAATACTGCTGCTATAAGGCTTAATACTATTTTTTTGATTGTCTTCATTTTAATTGCCCAACTAAAGGAATTTTGGAAATTCGGATAATAAAAAGAACTGACGTTAACCCGTGAGCCTCTGTGATCGTAAGATACAAAGCCATAATTGCGGTTGTAAATTGTTGCGGTGTCCTTTTTATTTTTCATTCATATTCTCAATTTCAGTTCGATACTTTTCTCGGTCAGTTGAGTGACTTCCAAAAATTGAAATTCCGTTGTCAAATATTTTAACGTGAAAATCACGTTTCATTAAATATCGGTCGTCCAAGTCATTTGATAAGTAAACTAATCCTAAAAATAAAACTCCAAATCCAACCCAAAATATTTTAGAAATCAGTTTAGGAATATTGATTTTCCAAAATCGGTTTAAGGTCCAAGTTATTATTAACCAAAAAGCAAAATAAGTCAGTAAGTTAATGACCATTTCAGTTATAAAATATTGAGTTGAACCAGAAGTGTGAAATCCTCTACATTTATAAATTAGCGGAAATCCGTAAAAGAATTCATCTGTTCCGTCAATTATAATTCCGTAACTCCATTTTGTAATAATTCCGAATGAAATTAAAGTCAGAGGTAAAGTCAGTCGAAATATCAGTTTTTTCATTTATCAGATTTGAGTGAGAAAATGCGTCACAACGAAATCCAGCCGTTTGATTTATAAATTAAACTTTGTTTTAACTTTATGCCACAATGAATTATAGCCATGTTGGCAACTGGCTTTTATTTATTTTTTCCAAATTCCTTTTCGATTAATTTTCTTAATTCCAAAATCGAAATTCCATTCGCAACACTTTTGTCGTTTTCTAAATGATAAAAATCAATATATCCGACTTTCGTAATTGTATTGTACTCTCCAAGAATATGGTCAAAATAAAGAAATGACAGAGCTTGATGTCTTTTTACATCCGAATTCATATTTTTTATGAAGACTTTGATATTTATTTTCCCTCTTTCTTTGTCCAATTCAGGAAGGATTTCAATGTCAGAACTTGGATATTCTATTCCGTCATAATTCAGTCCAATTTCGTCTGTTGCTTGTCTGAATTTTTTAATTATCCAATTTTTTAATTCTGGTCTTGAGTCATATAATTTTTCGGTTGGTAAGACACCTTCTGGCATTCCATCGGGTGTTATTATTAAAACGACTTCATCTTTTTCTGTTAAAGTCATTTCTGGGAAAAGAACCGAATTATACTTTTTCATTTCTTTAGTCAGTTGATTATAGATTGTATAATCTTCTTGGTCTGAATTAATAAATTTTTCTAGTTCAGCTTTATTTTTAGAAACCCAATTCCAAAATTTTTCTTCTTTAGATTGTTTGTTAAATAGTGAAAATCCCATTATTAAAACTATGATTGGTATTGAGATTAATATTTTTTTCATTCGTTTGCTGTTGATTGATTTCAGCTTATTGCCAACTTCCGGATATCCTCAGTTTAACAAAACTCAAGATAAATCAAATATATATGCATTTCGCTTTAGCGAAAATGGCTTTTCAATGACTTATTAACGATAAAGCATATAATAAAGCGCAGGAAACCTTCTCGCGCTGTCGCTGATGAAATCTGGAGTACAGAAAACCTTCCCGCGCCGTCGCTGAAGGAATCTGGAGATCAGGAAACCTTCCCGCACCGTCGCTGATGGAATCTGGAGTACAGAAAACCTTCCCGCACCGTCGCTGATGGAATCTAGAGTGCAGAAAACCTTCCCGCACTGTCGCTGAGGGAATCTGGAGCGCAGGAAACCTTCTCGCGCTGTCGCTGATGGAATCTGGAGTGCAGAAAACCTTCTCGCACTTCCGCTGATGAAATCTGGAGTGCAGGAAACCTTCCCGCGCTATCGCTGATGAAATCTGGAGATCAGAAAACCTTCTCGCACTGTCGCTGATGGAATCTAGAGTACAGGAAACCTTCCCGCACTGTCGCTGACGATAAAAAACTACAACCCAAACATCTTCCCATAGAATGATGATATGTCAAAGTAGTATGAAACTTCCTTGCCGTTAGGTCGTACAAATCTTAAAACATCGTAGGGTTTCTTTTCATTTTTCACTAAAGATTGTCCTAAGAACTTGCAATCTGGACACACCTTTTTTACATATTCATATTCTGCCGAAATACTTTTTACAACTATTGCGGTTTCAAAAGAGCTGCCGTCTTTTTGCTCACTCGCGACCTTTTTTGTAGATGAACAAGAGGCTATTGTTATTGCCAGTATGATAAATGCGAGTTTTGATAATGACGGTGTACTTTTCATTGGTAATGGTTGATTGGTGTTTAACGTTTTGGCGTAAGCTAAAGTAAACTATTTCTTTTCTAAAGACGGTAAACAGATTTGATTATGACAATTATTTAATCTTCAAACCCAAATTTTCTAAAGGTTAGATTAATGCGGGGTGATTTGTATTTAGGGTCTTCAGGTAACGCGTGTTCATAGTTTTTCTGGCAATCTTTTCCCATTACAACAAGACTTCCATGTTTTAGCTGTTGCGAAAAAACCTCACCTGTGTCCTTTTCGCGTAAGCAAAAAACACGTTCTTCTCCCAGACTGATAGAGGGAATTACCGTGGTGTCGCCATACGCTACATAATCTGAATGATAGTCTACACCAGAAGTGCCATCGGGATAATAAATAAGTACACATACTTGAAACTGATGGCCGGTGTGTTGCTCGATTTGCTGCTTTAGATCACGCAGTTTGTTTGTCCACACCCGGCTAGGACCCCAAAACGGCTCAGGAAATTTATTTGCGTCTTTAAGCTCCTGATCGATAAACATGATCTTATTGAAGTTCACCGCTACAATAATGCCATCTATGGTTTGTGGTTTGTATTGCGTGTTTTCTAGCAGTTGGTTTAGCTCAGCATACAATGCATCTGCATCAGAGGGTGTCATGAATCTTTCTAAATATTCAGCTTCGCAGTTTAAAGGTAATTTCATGAACCAGTTTAATGATTATGTAAATTATTGTGCTGCTGTAATATATGAAGGTTATTTAAAATAGTTAGGCGGAATTTTGTTTAAAAATTCCGCCTAAGCGCTTTAAAATTATATGCAGGATGTTATTAATTCATACTGTTTTAAGCTATTGCACGCTTAGTTTAAGTGCATCGTATGTATCTGCTTGTATGCCTATTAATCCATATTTTGTTTCACCTTTTTTAATTACAGAACCATAGATATTGTACTCTTGTATCTCGTGCTTAAATTTTTTGTTAGCAGAACCTGCAGCGATCATATTACCTCCAGCGAGTCCAGGACCAATTATCACACCTATAGGGAAGGAAATAGTGGTATACCCATTAGAATCTGTTGTGTTAAAAGTTACAGGCGTTAAGAGAAGATAAAAAAGATGAGATGCCGGACTTTGTTTTAAAGCCTTAAAAACTTTCTCGTCTTCTAAAATATGAATAGTTCTTCCGTTTTCATACACAAGATTAAGGTCACGCCCCAGCATTAGATCTCTATCTGAATTGTTTGTGATTTTTACAGCAACTAGTTTGATGCCCTTTTTATCCTCTTTTTTAGCATATTTCTTTTTCAGGAGATCATATTTGTACTCAAGTTTTACATCATCATTTTCATTCTTTGAGATATAGTTAATAGATTTTGGCTCTATCATTTTATAGCCAGAAGCACAACTAGTTAATGAAACAATTCCTAATAGGAAAAGCGTAAATTTAATAATCTTCATCGGTTGAATATGTAAGTGAAATTTATTCTAAGCTCTCTTATAGTGTCTGTTTATAAGGGCTCAGATGATATTGCATTCCAGTTTTTATATGAATGCGGCGCAATATACATTAAAATTTCACATGTAACGTTTTGGCGTAAGAAAAAACAGAAAAGCGCAACAAAAATTTGTTGCGCTTATAAGTGTATAAAACTTTGTTTAAGCCAATTCTTTGATCTGCTCTTGGAATCTTTTTATCTGATCACGCAGTTTTGCAGCTTCCATAAAGTCTAGTTCTTTTGCGGCGGTTTCCATTTGTTTACGGGTATCGCGAACTAGTTTTTCTAGTTGGGCTTTAGACATATATTCTGTCTCTGGCTCTGCAGCCATATTGGTAAGTTCTTCTGCCTCGATCTTGTATCGATCTTTTCGCGCAAGCGTATTTGATAAAGATTTCTTGATCGCCTTAGGAGTGACACCGTGATCTTCGTTATACTTTATCTGTTTCTGACGGCGATACTCTGATGCATCAATAGCTTCTTGCATACTGCGGGTTATCGTGTCTGCATACATTATGGCTTTACCATTGATGTTTCGGGCGGCTCTACCTATCGTCTGGGTAAGCGAGCGGTTACTACGTAAGAAACCTTCTTTATCTGCATCCAGTATGGCTACAAGCGAAACTTCTGGCAAGTCAAGTCCTTCTCTAAGAAGGTTAACGCCCACAAGCACATCAAAACGTCCCTCACGCAGATCTTGCATGATCTCTACACGCTCTAGCGTATCTACATCACTGTGGATGTAGCGCGTGCGAATGTCCACACGTATGAGGTATTTGGTAAGTTCTTCGGCCATGCGTTTTGTAAGCGTGGTCACAAGCGTACGCTCGTCTTTATCCACACGCTGCTGAATTTCCTCAATAAGATCATCTATCTGATTCAAACTAGGGCGCACTTCAACCACAGGATCAAGAAGTCCGGTAGGCCTAATGATCTGCTCTACGTAGGTTCCTTCGCTTTTTTGCAATTCATAATCTGCTGGCGTTGCACTCACATACACCACTTGGTTTTGTAGCGCTTCAAATTCTTCAAACTTCAGTGGGCGGTTATCCATTGCAGCAGGAAGTCTAAAACCATATTCTACTAGGTTTTCTTTACGGCTACGGTCGCCACCATACATTGCGCTTACCTGTGAAACGGTAACATGACTTTCATCAACCACCATTAAATAATCATCAGGAAAATAATCTAGTAAGCAGAATGGTCTTGTTCCCGGTTTACGGCCATCTAGATAGCGTGAGTAATTCTCAATACCAGAGCAGTAGCCAAGTTCGCGAATCATTTCAAGATCAAAGTTCGTGCGCTCTTCTAAGCGTTTTGCTTCTAGATGCTTGCCTATTTCTTTAAAATATTCAACTTGTTTACCCAGATCTAAACTGATTTGATCAATTGCATTTTGCAATACCTGCGGACTAGTAACAAACATGTTCGCTGGGTAAATATTCAGGCGATCGTATTTCTCGATGACGTTATTGGTTTGTACATCAAACGCCTCGATCTCCTCAATTTCATCACCAAAAAAGTGAATCCTAAACGCATCATCTGCATACCCCGGAAAAATATCTACCGTATCTCCTTTAATTCTAAAACTTCCACGTCTAAATTCTGCCTCAGTACGGCTATACAAACTTTGCACTAAACGCTTAAGAAGTTGGGTGCGAGAGATCACCTGATCTCGCTCTAGCGAAATCACATTCTTTTGAAATTCTACCGGGTTACCAATACCATACAAACAAGAAACCGAAGCCACCACAAGAACATCACGACGCCCAGAGAGTAGGGAAGAAGTGGTGCTTAATCGCAGTTTTTCGATCTCTTCATTGATCGATAGATCTTTTTCAATATATGTTCCTGATGTTGGGATGTACGCTTCTGGTTGATAGTAATCGTAGTATGAAACAAAATATTCTACCGCATTGTTAGGGAAGAATGCCTTAAACTCAGAATACAACTGCGCCGCCAGTGTTTTGTTATGAGCAAGCACCAGCGTAGGTTTTTGCACTTCCTGCACCACGTTAGCCACAGTAAAGGTTTTACCACTACCGGTCACACCCAACAAGGTTTGGTAGGTTTCTTTCGCATTAATGCCTTCAACAAGTTGTTTTATGGCATTTGGTTGGTCTCCCGTAGGAGAGAATTCTGATTCTATCTTAAATTTCAAGGAGTAGCGTTTTACTGTAAATTTACTCTATTTCGCTGTAGCGAAAAAAACACAAACGCGATTTATCGTCTCAACGAGAAGTGACCTTTTACCAGCCTGCCATCTTCTAAAGTCACAGAAAACCAGTAATCGTCTGATGGCATAATTTGACCACGAGAAGTACCATCCCAACCTTGAGAATACGGTGTGATCTGCTTTATGAGTTTGCCGTAACGATCGTAGATAAAGATTATAGAATTAGGCTGAATAAATTCATTGATACCTAAAACTTGCCAGTAGTCATTAAAGCCATCGCCGTTAGGCGTGAAGAACTTCATAAAACCGATAATACTAAACTCTTTGCTCACGATACCGCAATCTGTTTTTGATCGCACATACACCGTATGAAAACCAGCAGAAACATTCTCAAAATGATTGCTGTCTTGATAAAAACCTAGTTCGTCATCTAGCGCAAATTCAAACTCGCCATTACCAGTGATCTCTATTGTCGCGGTATTGTTTTCACTAAGATCAGTAGTTTCGATAGAAACGATCTCTGCAAGACCTTTTGGTATGATGTTGATGCTTTCAGTTGTGCTACAACCTGTAAGATCGTCTGTGATCGTTAGCGTGTATGTGCCGGTCTGTGTCGTTTCGAGATACGAAGTGGTTTGCCCAGAAGGTAACCATTCATAAGAATAACTTTTGGATGCATCCAAATAAGAAAGATCTGGATCTACACGCGTGGGCTCTGGCGAGAAATTAGTGCAATAAATAGCTTCTTCTGGCAAGCTAAACACTGGACTAGAATTTACCGTGAGGTACACTTCGCTGATGTCATAACACGCGTCACTATTCTCTAAGCGTGCGTAAATCGTCTGTGCGTAAGCTGTTGTATTTGTGTAATTATTTGGTAGAACAGCGGCATTATTTTCTATCAAAGCGTCATTCTCATTGCTGTAAAAAGTGATCTCAATATTAGGGTCAAGACCATCTTTTAACGTTGCGTTTGCTTCGCTAAGATCAAAAACCCCAAAACCATTATTACCATCATCACAACGATACAAAGTAGTAGAAATAGATTGCGTTGTGCTAACACGCAAGGTAAAAGGAACCGTTAGTTTACATGCCGCAGGATTCTCAATGCGCGCGTAAAGCGTTTGATCTTGCGATGTGTTTTCATAAATGGTGTCTAGCGAGATCTCAGCATCATTATCTGCGCTGGTTTCATTTTCATAAAAACGCACAGAGAGATTTTCATCATTATTGGTCAATGCTGGTATGGCTTCTGCGAGATTAAAAACGCTATAACCATCTGAAGTCGCTGCATCCTCACATTGTACTAATTCTACAGCATTTGCCGGAGCTTGCGGATATGCGTAATAAGTAACATTTGCAATACCTATGCGCTCGCACGTGCCGTCGTTGAGATTTGTTTTGAGTTCATATTCCTCATTATACGGTAACGCACTTCCTGCCGGCCTGCTAATGGTGAGTTCGTTGTTTGTTTCGCCGGTTAATATCTGATCATTACGATACCATTGATATGTCGCACCGGTAACTTTATCATATTTTAAGGTGTAAACTTCATCAGCACAAAGATCAAGGCGAGAAGTGCTAATGTCATTTTGAATAACATCTACGGTATTAAAGAGCGATTGATTAAAAGGTGGTAATCCTTGATAGCTCAAAGTACCGCTTGCCAGTCGTATCGCTTTATCCACATACGACGCCGCTGTTCCTTTTTCATTAGGATTTTCTATCACTCCCAGATAGCCTAAACCGTCTCGGTAATTCGCACTAAGCGCTCTGTAAATTCTTCCATCAGGGCCTAGTTGTAAGCTTCCGCGAAAATAATTCTGCTCGTCTAAAGTTACCTGACTGGCTTCAATATTCGCAGCCTCTAGATCATATTGAAAAAGCGATGAAAAGTGAAATGTAGCTGGTAATCTCGTATCTGCATCATTGCTACTATGCACATACAGAAATCTATTGTTTGGTGAAAACTCAATACCGTATGGCGCATAGTTGGTCGAGTTCAAATCGATAAATTCAGGAGCAGAAACTCTTCCCGTTTGTGAGTCAAAATCGAGTAAGTAGAGTCCGCTAGAAGAATTTGCACAAGCTAACTTTTTGCCGTCTGGCGAAAACTTTAAATTCCCGCGCATGTCTTGAACATCCATACTTACAGTAGAACGCACAGGCGTGTTGTTTACTCCAGAAGGTGTGATCTCAAACGCATAGAATGTATTAAGATCTTCTGTTGTTTCTTGATTTATGGTTGAAAGAGTAACCATCCACACCGTATCAGAATCGCATCCTTTTACCACAGCGCTAAGTTTCTCAGAAGAAAAATCTAAAATCGGGACATTCTTTTGAGTCACTTCTCCTAATGGGTTACTGCTAAAATCTACAACTGAATAATTTACACCAAAGTTGACATCATCTAAGAAATTATCAACCGTGAAGATGTAATATACATTTTCATCCAGTGGTTTAGGGATTATTAAAGCAGACTGTGTGCTAGAAGCATCGCCATAAAGTCCGGTTCCATTTTCAATGACCTGGTGATTTTTATTGAACACTGTACTTCCATCTGTATAAAAAAGTAAATCACCATTTACATCAGAGATCGTGGCACAACCTTCTAAGGTGCTCATATTACTACCTGTTAAGGCAGTGGGCGGCGAGGTATTAAATGATATGCCGGCATTATGACCAAAATACCATGTATTCGCAGAACCTTGAGCAAACGTCGTAGCGCTTACTAAAAGAAAAAATAAAATGGCCGAAACACGCATAAAAATTAGAGGTTACGGCCAAATGTACTATAAATCGCGCTTCTTTAAAAGAGAATAGCTACCGTATATAAAAAGGAAGATCCATACTAAGACAATACCCACTTCATACCAGTGCACCGCATAATCAAAAGCCACGTCAGCCTTAAGTTGGTTTGCAGCGGTTTTTATAAAATCTAATCTAGTAAACGGTTGATTGATAAGGTTGCTCATACTTTCGAGCGGGAAGAATTGTACTGCGGCATCAGCAGTCTCTTCGCTTAAGCCAAAATATCCTCTAAGAATAGGCCAGTGAATAATATTCTCAATGATCCACCAGATCAATAAAAACCCTAAAGCAAATGCAGAGCGTTTTACAAGAACCGCAAGAAAAATACAGAAGCTAAAGAAAGCGACCAACTTTAAAAAATACGCCAGTAAAAACTCAAGATCTCTAGTTACAATGCTAAACTCAGTAAAGTCTGAAAATGAGTATCCCAAGATCGCAGACAATACAAAAATGAACAGTGTAGAAAAAAGAGAAAAAGCAACAACCATTAAAAATTTAGAGAGCAAAAACTCCTTTTTACTCATCCCGTCTATCAAGTTTTGCTTTAAGGTACGGTTGCTGTATTCACTGCTTATCATCGATACGATCACGATGGCAAGAAAGAATTTTATGATCCCGGCGATCCACGTATTAAAATGCCAGATGTATGGGAAGTTAAAAATACCCTGATCTGCAATGCGTATCTGCACATCACCAAAATTAAATTCTATAGACGCTATAAGCGCAATAAAAGACAGGATGACAAAATATGTAATAGCAAGAACCTTAGAAGATCTGCTGTGTTTTAATTTATGAAATTCTATATCCAGAAGTTGTAACATGGCTTCGGTTTAGTTTTGGTTGTTAGTAAGTTGCAAGAACATTTCTTCTAGGCTTTCCTTGCGTTTTACAAGGTGCGAGAGAATTAGGCTTTCGCCAAAAAGTTGCTTGTTCAATTCAGCTGCAGAGAGTTCATTTTCAAGAAAAGCGGTAACAAGACCGTCTTGGGTTTTGATCTGGCCAAAGTCAGCGTGCTTTTCGAGAAATCGTAAAAGCGCAGCCTCGTCATCTGCTTTGAGTTCAAAGAAACCAAAGTTTGCATTCATCTCATCCACACGCCCAGAATATAGCTTTACACCATTGCGTATGATCACCACGTGGCTACACACTTTTTCTACCTCGTCAAGCAAGTGAGAAGCGAGCAAAATGGTTGTTCCTCCTGCAGCGATCTGTTTTATGATCTCACGTATTTGATGAATTCCTTGTGGGT
This sequence comes from Leeuwenhoekiella obamensis, assembly GCF_055391795.1. Classification (NCBI taxonomy): domain Bacteria; kingdom Pseudomonadati; phylum Bacteroidota; class Flavobacteriia; order Flavobacteriales; family Flavobacteriaceae; genus Leeuwenhoekiella; species Leeuwenhoekiella obamensis. The sequence goes on from NZ_AP029251.1 coordinate 769,845, forward strand.
CTAGACCGTTTGTAGGCTCATCAAGAATAAGTATCTCTGGATCGTTAAGCAGGGCAGAGGCGATGGCTAAACGCTGTTTCATCCCCAGTGAAAATGTACTGAACTTGCTGTTCTTTCTATCAAGTAGACCTACGGTCTCTAGCGTTTTGTCAATGTTTGTAAATGGTACGCCTTTGATCTTGCAAACCAGTTTAAGGTTTTGACCAGCGGTCATGTATGGATAGAAGTTAGGACGTTCTATAATTGCGCCTACTTTTTTAAGTGCGTTATGCGTGTCTTCTTTACCGTCAAACCAAGAAAAATTTCCTGATGTGGGATTCACGACATTAAGAACCATACCTAGCGTGGTAGATTTACCACTACCGTTAGGTCCTAGAATGCCATAAACATTGCCTTTTTGAATGGTAAAAGAGAGATCGCTCACAGCTCGTACAGAGCCAAAATTTTTTGAGAGATTGTTAATCGATAAGATTGTGTCCAAAGGATTATTTTTTTGGTGGTGTTATTGAGTAGACGAGTAGAGCATACTTTTGTTACATCGCTTTTGTAACTTTACAACTATGGAATTTCCTCTTGAAGAAAAATTGATGTCAAAAAAGAAGCCCACCTTCCCGGTGAGCGACAAGCTAAAAGAATATCTTGTAAAATACAACAGAGATACCAAGATACCTGTGTTTTATGAAGATCTGAAGCGTTTTTCTGGCGGTATAAATGTGTATGATAAAGATGATAATGATACTTTGTGGATACGCGTGTATTATCCCGAGCATGAGCGCGCAGAGATCGAGGAAAGTCTTAAAAAGGTGTACACCATTTTACACTCAGATGGTAATGATAACATCATCCAGTTCTTAAGTGTTGATGCGATCGACTATTGTACGTTTGGTAATTCTAAGCCGTTTCGCATAAAAATTAAGAACATCTACAATGATAACTACACGTATTTTTATGTGAAGAAGGCAGATGCCAGTAGAGTGTATGGGCTAGAGTTAGAGCATACGCTTTCGCCAAATAGGATCAACTTCCTGGTTTATAAAGACACATTGATAGAAGAGCATATTGCCGGCATTCCTGGTGACGAATTCATTAAAGATTATCTTGATGATTGTGACGAAGTAGGAAAAGCGCAGATCGCTAAAGAGTTTGTAAAATTCAATGAGCGTTGTAATATTTTATTGCTGGGCGATATGCGCGCGTATAATTATGTGGTGATCCCTACGCACGATTTTGATCATATTAGATATAAGATACGTGCGATAGACTTTGACCAGCAATGTTATGAAGGTAATTTTAAGGTTTATAAGCCACACCTTTTTAAAGAGAACTTCAAGATCGTTGAGTTAGTCTCTAAAAAGTTGAGGTCAAATTCTATTGAACAATATCGCGAGGAAGAAAGAGCGGTAATGGCAAAGCGTATCATAACTTCTAAAACACGCATACGCCGACTATTAAAATGTATGACTACAGATACCATTTCTACCGAAGAGAACCTGCAACGCCTTCGTATGGAATTGTATGATTACACTAAAGACATGAAGTTTAAACGTGCAAAATCAATGGGACAGATCATACGCACCGCAGTAGATTTTGTAAAACGTAACTATGAAGATGTAAGCATGAAACGCCTGATGCAAGCGGGATACTAGCAACGTAGGATAAAAGATTTACGAATGACGAACTATTAACCTCAAAACATACAGGTAATTAGCTAATTGCTCAACCAGCTAATTATCAAATTAATAGGTTACTCCTTAGCCTTCTGCTCCTTGTTAAAATACACAAGATAATAATACATCTGGCGCTCCTCATCCCAACCTTTTTCAACGAATTTCTCAGCACTCTCTGGGTTGATAAAATTCATCTTGATCTGGATATTCGTATCTAGATCAATTACGTTCTTGATCTTTTTTCTCGCCGCAGAAACAGCGGTATTCGCAATAGGGAAGGAGGTAAGATCCTCGATCTTATATTTTGGCGCTTTCTCTGTTTTATAATGCTGAAATTCTGGGATCAGCGCAGGATTTTCAAGAACTTCATTTACAAAAGAAGATTCTTCAAAATTGTCATTCTTAGCAAAGTGATTCACCGCACGGTTCATAAACATCACTTCCTCTTTTTTATCCTCTGCCGGTAAAACCACGTCTTTAGCAAAATCCTGACAGAATTTTAAATACTTCTTCGTGTAGAAATTCTCATCAGCAAGCGTGTCAACTCCTAAAAAATTCTCTAACCAATACTTCGTATCATAACGGTTAGAATCTACAGACAACACTTTATAACCTTCCTCAGCATTTTTATTAAAAATAAGGCAACCTTTATCAAGCTTATTAAGATTCACACCTTGTTTTAAGATCATCTCAAGGTTTGTTTCGCTTTCGCGGAATTGTAAAAACTCCTGCTTAACCTCAGATTTAAAGATCCCTATCACATCCACTTTTTCATTATCTAGCATCACATTATTAATGTGAGCTACATAAACTTCACCGGGTTTGATGTGTGGATGGCTGCTTTGATCATACAGCAATTTTGTGATCTCTTTTGAGATCTCATGCGTTTTGCCAGCGTTAGTAAATAGTTCTTGTGCAAGATTATACAGCGAGTGAAACTCTAGATCAGACTCGTGCGTGAACTGAAAATAATTTTCTTCCTTTTCGCGAAAGCTTTTAAAGAAAAACTCCTTGATCAGCGGAGTGATCTCATCATTAAGTTGGTACGGCTCATTAGAAAAAAACACACCTTCATTGCGGCTTTTATTTCCCACGCGGTGTATTGAAAGCGTCTCTATCTGTGCTGAATATAAATTGATCATCTTGCAGTGCTCGTTATAGTAAAAAAGGTTTTTTGGCTTAAAGCCAAAAGAAATTTAAAGAATTAGTAGCTCCTAATTCCAGTTCTCGTCAAAGTCGAGATTGTCATAATCATCCACGTCATAATCGTCATCAAAGTCGTCCTGATCGTAGATATCTTCAGACTCATCTTCTTCATCACCAGAAAAATCTGCCTCTGGCGCTTCTGCCGGGATCTGGCCGTGTGTGTACATCAAATTAGGATAGCTCATGCCGTCTTCTGGCTCAACGATATCGCCTAGCTCAACAAAGAAAGTCCACAGGCTTAAAAAGTCATAAACATATATCAACCGCGTTTGATCACGATGCACAACTTCTTCAAGTTCTGTCTCGCTCATTACACGTATAGGATCTTCACTGGTTTCCATGTCAAAAAGTGCGATCTCCTCGCCTTGATGCCATTGATCATCACTGATGAAAAAGGAAGCCATCTCTGTACCATCAAAGCCAAAGGCCTGTGTAATGCAATTATGAAAGTCTTCTAAACTCGCATTTTTCTCTATTTCGATGTCTCGAAAAATATCCTCTTCTGTATCAAGAATCACTCGAAAACGGTAGATCATAACGTCAAAAATTTTAAGGGGTCAAAGATACGATTTAGGCATTAGTCGCCAATTGCTCGTTGCGCTTTTGTTTAAAACTTTGCAGGGTAACATAAAACTGTATCCCGAATAAAACCGAAGCGATAACAAGATGCGACGGCTGAGATAAAAACGGGAAATCAAGGTAATACATTGCGATGCCTGTGAGAATTTCTATTCCCAGTAAGATCATAACCCAATTCATTAAATTATGACTTAAATGTTCTTTTCTGTTTCTCACAAAAAGCAACCCATTTAAGAATAAAACCACGATGGAAAAGGTACGGTGAAAATAAAATTCAAACTCCGGACTGCTAAGCCACATCGTCTTAGCATCATACCCAAAGGCCGAAACTTGCTCATCAACAAATTGTCTTACCTGCGTACCCATCGCGATCTGAAAAAGCGTAAGAAAAAGTGCGATAACCATCCCGGTTTTAAACTTCTTGTCGTATTTCCAAGATTTTTTTATTTCGCTTGAAGCGTAAAGTAAATAGATCAATACAGCGACGATGATCAAAGCAACGATCATGTGCAAAGTGATACGCACCGGCGCTAAAACCGAGTAAACAACGGTAGCACCCAGCCAACCTTGAAAGCCCATTAAAAACACCGAAAGCCATGAAAGTAGCACGCGGCGTTTAGATCTTTTCCATTGCCAGAAACTAAGGATGGCCATAACAAAAACAGCAATCCCAGCGAGTGCGCCCACTAATCTATTGATATATTCTACCCATGTATGCAGCGGATTAAAAATGGCATAATCGTGCTTCTCATAAACACTCCAGTTCGTTTCATCAAAGGAAGAACCAGTAGTAAAATCTGCAGCTGCGACGCGCAAACTTTCGTCTACGATGATCACTTGGCCGGCTTCATACGATTTGTTTGCCTGCCATAAAAGTTCTGCTTCTTCAGTAGGCGGTACGATATACCCAAAGCATTTTGGCCAGTCTGGACATCCCATCCCACTGCCCGTCATCCTTACCACAGCACCGGCGATGATCACCAGATACACAAGGATAAGCGATATTAAAACAGATTTTCTAAACACTTTTATCGTTTATGATTGTTTGTTATTTGCTAAGCGTCAATCCTATTTCTTCGCCCTTTTTCAACATGAATTTTCGGGCTTCTTCGTATTCATTGGGGATGTCTCCTTCAAGGATCGCCTCTTTGATCGCATCCTTTATGATCCCTATTTCTTTACTTGGCTTTAAGCCAAAAGTCTCCATGATCTCTTCACCTGTAACCGGCGGTTGAAAATTGCGAATATGGTCACGCTCCTCAACTTCTTCGATCTTCTTACGCACGATCTGAAAGTTCTTGTGGTAGCGTTTATAACGTTTTGGATTTTTTGTTGTGATATCTGCCTCACAAAGGGTCATCAAGCTTTCCAGGTTTTCATCAGCATCAAAGATCAATCTGCGCACGGCACTGTCTGTCACAAAATCTTCTGCGATCACAATGGGGCGTGAGCTCATCAATACCATTTTTTGAACAAATTTCATTTTGTCATTCAATGGCATTTTAAGTCGCTTGAATAATTTGTAAACCATCTTTGAGCCTACAAATTCATGACCATGAAACGTCCAACCTATTTTTTTGTCAAAGCGCTTTGTAGGTGCTTTACCTATGTCGTGTAGCAATGCCGCCCAGCGAAGCCAAAGATCTTCAGTATGCTTTGAGATATTGTCTACCACTTCAAGGGTGTGGTAAAAATTGTCTTTATGTTTTTGTCCTTCTTTTTCTTCGATGCCTTTTAACGCAGTAAGCTCTGGCATGATGATATTAAGAAGTCCGGTTTTTTCAAGAAGTAAAAATCCTTTGCTAGGAGTAGGGCTTAATAAGATCTTATTGATCTCTGTAACGACGCGCTCGCGAGTGATGATCTTAATACGATCTTTATTTTTTGTGATCGCATCCATTGATCTACGCTCTATCATAAAATCCAACTGACTAGCAAAACGTATTGCTCTTAGCATACGCAATGGGTCATCGCTGTACGTTACATCTGGATCAAGTGGCGTTCTAATGATTCCGCGCTCTAAGTCTGCAAGACCGTTAAAAGGATCTAACAGTTGGCCGTGTTCTTTTGGCGAAAGCCCTATTGCAAGCGCATTGATTGTAAAATCTCTACGGTTCTGATCGTCTTCTAAAGTGCCGTTCTCAACAATGGGATTACGGCTGTCTTTTTGATAACTTTCTTTGCGGGCACCTACAAATTCAATCTCAATATCGCCGTCTCGCAGCATCGCTGTGCCATAGTTTTTAAAAACCTGAACTTTGGGATTGTGAGGTAAAAGGCTTGCTGTTTTTTTTGCCAATTCTATACCGCTGCCCACGGTAACAATATCTATATCCTTTGCTTCACCGCGTTTTAAAATAAAGTCTCTAACATAGCCGCCTATCACGTAGGTTTCAAGGTCAAGTGCGATACTTGCCTCTTTTATGACTTTAAATATTTGTTGCGAAATAGCCTCTGGAAAATGGGTCTGCGACATCGATCTTTACTTACGCAAAACCTGAACCTGACCGTCGTTTTTAAGCTTGATTATAGCAGATGGTGGTCCCGATTTTTTATTTCGGTGCAAATTTACGATATAGTCTACGCCTTCCAAAATAGCGCTATCTATTTCTTTAAAGCTTTTTGGAGTAGGTGAGCCACTAATATTAGCAGATGTCGAAACTAGCGGTTTGCCTAATTTTTTAATAAGCTGTTTGCAAAAAGGATCATTTGTCACTCTAATGGCAAGAGAATTATCTTCTGCGATAAGATTTTCGGCCACGCGAATGGGATTATCATACACAACCGTAGTGGGTTTTACAGCATATTTCAAAATGTCATAAGCCACCTCGGGAACTTCTTCTACAAACTGATTAAGCATCTTAAAATCACTCACTAAGCAGATCAAAGCTTTGCTGTCATCACGCTTTTTTAGATCATAAATACTTTGTATTCCGTCTGTTCTTGTGCTGTCGCAACCCAAGCCCCACACGGTGTCTGTGGGATACAAGATCGTGCCGCCACGTTTCATGACTTCCAGACATTTTTTTATTTCATCTCTAAAATTTTCCCTCTGCATTGGTATAATTTTTATATTTTTCGCTTAAAGCGAAATAAACTTGAAGATAACGATTGTAGGCCCACATTCCTTTGGATATATTGATTTTCTTATTGATGAAATGCAACAAATACCCGGCGTTGAGGCCAGATTTATCAACTTTGATAATTACCGGCTAAAGTACAAATCTAAGCGCCAAAAAGTGGGTAATTTCTTCTCAAAAAAGTTTACCGGGAAGAATATTAAGAAAGAATACATCACTACAAAAATTATTGAAGCCCTTGAGCCAGCAGGTCACCAAGATGTAATTCTTGTTTTGCGACCAGATAAATTACAGATAAAGTTGCTGAAACATTTAAAGCACAATTGCGATCGTTTTTTAGGGTGGTATTTTGATGCGATAACAAAGTTTCCTAAGAAGCAAGAATTGATACCGCTATTTGATAAAGTGTATTCTTATGAGCCTTGTGACGTAAAAGGTTATGACCTTGATTTTTTACCCAATTTTATTCCCTTTGATTGCGATGCGGCGCCAGCCGGAAGAGGAGTTTTTAATGTGTCGTCTTATGATGAGCGTTTTGAGATCATTGAAGGGATCGCAAAATACCTTAGCAAGAAAAATTATCCCTATAATATCATTGTAAGAAGCGACAAGGGCACAACTTCAGATCATGTTGAGATTATAGAAAAGAATATTCCGCTTGATAATGTAAAGGAGCTGATCACAGATTGCAAGATCTTGCTTGATGTGCAAAAAGAAGATCAAGGCGGACTGACTTTTAGAGTTTTTGAATCGCTTGGGCTAGGTAAAAAACTCATCACCACAAATCAAAACGTGAAGAACTACGATTTTTATGATCCTAATAATATTCTTGTGCTAAACAAGAAATCGATTGAGATACCTACTGAATTTCTAGATTGTCCTTACAAACCCATTTCTGAAGAAATATTGAGTAAATACAGACGCCGTGGTTGGATCAATAAAGTTTTTGAGATCTAATTGAGCAAACTGCGATAAAAATTTTTGTAGTTCTCTTGCATAACTTTTAATGTGAATTGCTCATGAACAAGTCTCGATGATCGTTCTGTAAATTGAGCGGCAAGCTCTGTGTTTTCAATGATCTCGAGGGTTCTTGTTGCAAGCGCATCAGCATCTTCTATAGGAACGATAAAACCATTCTCGTTGTTTTTTACAGCTTCATTTGTGCCACCAGCGTCAGTGGCAACAACGGGAGTCTTTGCGGCAAAAGCTTCCATGACAACAAGCGGTAAACCTTCAGTTTTTGACGAGAGCATAAATACATCAAAGCTTTGTAGCAGCTCTGGTATATCTGTTCTAAATCCCAAGAAAATGATGTGTTGTGATACGTTTTCCGCTTCCGCGAAAGCGACTAATTCATCACGAAGCGGCCCATCTCCCGCTATTACAAACTTCACCGGGATATCACTTTTTTCATTAAAAGACTTAATTGCTCTTATGAAGGTAAAAAGATCCTTTTGAGGTACGAGTCCAGCGATGTTGCCTATGATTTTTACTTTTGGCGAAAGCCCTAACTCTTTATGTAAATAATCGCTTTGAGATTCTTGTGTAAAGCGATCTACATCAATACCGTCATAGATCACTTTGATCTTGCTGTGATCTTTAACCGCGGGCAATAAGACGCTTTTTACCGCATTAGAAACACATACAATATGATCTATTTTATTAGAATTGTATTTAAGTTTCTTGAAGAAGCTAGAACCTATCCTGTTATTGCGTTTACGACTGAAAATTAACTTTGTATTCTTAAGCGAGCGTATCGCCCATAACGACATGGTCTGCGAGTTGCTATCATGTGCATGAATAGCTGTGACGTTAAGCTTTTTGGCAGTTTTTACAATACTTTTCATGTAAGAGATCGAGAACTTCCTGCCACGTTTAACACTTGTGTATGCTATGTTTTTCTCAATACACTTTTGCTCTATGATAGATCCTTGAGCACAAAAAACATGATGCTGCTGATCGCTAAGATCCTTGAGCAATTCTACGGTAGTAAGCATTTGAGAGTCGCCACCACGAAATGACATCCCGGTACTAATATGTAAGATCGTGATTTGCACAAATTACTTTTTAAATCCTAAGCGAATACTTCTTTTAATAGATTTAGTAAAAGACTTCTCGTGAGACTTAATATTATTGCTAAGGCTTTTTCCCTTCCATTGAGACTCTGGGATGAGCGCGGTTTTAATTTCTGCTCTGTCTTCTGGATCAGCAATGAATTTGTCTAACACCTCAGGCTCAACATCTCCAAAACCAGCAAAATCATTCACCTTGTTTTCTTCATGAATGATAGACATCCATTGTCTACTACCTTTTATGGTCTCAAGATTAGGATCGCGCTTCCATGCGCCGTGTATGCGCTGCCACACAGATTCAGGATTTTCATTAATCTCAATAAGACTTATAAAAGGGTTGAAGCGTTGCAAACGCTTACCGATCTTATAATCTGGCGAAACTTGTAATGTGTAACCATCAATAAAGTCAAGCGCCCAGTGCGTGGTTTTTACAAACCGTTTTTGCACTTCTGCAACGTATGTATTTGCTAAACAATCGTCGTTGTCTAGTCTGCTGGTGATGATATAAGGTTGGCGTGATTGTCTGATCTCACTTTGAATGCTAGGCACAAATTGCTCCATCCCATCAGCGTAACGTGGTTGGAAATTGGGGAATTCTTTTGCTAGTTCCTCGATCCTTTTTTTAAAGGTTTCAGGAGTGGAAACATCAAAATAAACTAACCATGTGAAATTCTGGTTGAGTTGCGCCTTTACAGATGAGAAACAAAAACGCTCAAAAAGCACAAATCTATTAGAAAGCCATTCTTCAGTAAGAACAGGAATATTATTCTTTGATGTATCCCAACCTTCTTTTTTAAGGTTGAAGCGAGTAATTATAAAATGATCAAACATACGCCTGTAAAATTGCAAAATTATCAATTAACTTTTGGCAACAGCCAGAGAATAAAATAATATGTAATCAAGAAACTTATATTTGCACACAATGAATATTGATTTGTAGTTATGGCTTTCGCCAAAAGTATTGTTGTTTATACCGCGCTATTCGGTAAAAATACCGGCCTTGTAGAGCAAAAGAATTTTAAAGGCATTGACTTTATTTGTTACACAGATCGTGATGATATAAAGTCAAAAACTTGGAAGGTAATTAAGGTAAAACGACCTGTTGAAAATGATGCCGTAAGAAGTAATCGCTGGTACAAGATCAATCCACACCTGCATCTGCCAGAGCAATATGATCAGAGTATTTATATAGATGCAAATATTTTAGTTCTTCAGGATCTTAAGAAGAAAGTCAATCTCTGGCTAAAGGATAAAATAATGGTGCATTTTGATCATAATCTCACCGTTCATGATCCTCGTGATTGTGCTTATGCCGAGTGTGAAGCGATTATCGAGATAGGCGAGAATACAGGCATATTTAAGGATGATCCTGCTGTGATGAAACCGCAGATGGAGCGATTTAAAAATGAAGGCTACCCACAAAATAACGGACTCATTTTTGCCTCTGTTTTGATAAGAAAACACAAAGATGCTGATGTCATAAACTTGATGAACAGCTGGTGGGATACGGTTTTAAATCAAAGTAAAAGAGATCAACTTAGTTTTAATTATCACGTCTGGAAGCTAGGTTTAGAAGACAAGATCAAAGTACTTCCTGGCGATTTGAGAGAGGGAAATCCGTGGGTTTATATGATCAGACACCGCAATGATTTTAGATGGAAAGTCTTTAGAACCAGACTCAAAAATAGTTTGGGACTATTAAAATTAAAAAACCGTCTTCCGCAGGATTTTGATAACGTATAGTAATTGTAATTTTGCAGCATGAAAGTGGTTATCTCTCAAAAATTCAAAGCGCAAGAATCACGCTTACGCGAAATCATCTCAGATTTTCAAAAGGCTGGCAAAACCATTTATGGCGGCTCTAGAAATACCATCAAGATCTTTCCGCTTGACGGGATAACAATTAATGTAAAAGCGTTTAAGGTTCCGCATTTTATCAATAAAATCGCCTATCGCCATATACGCAAGTCTAAGGCAGAACGCTCATATTTATACGCAAATACGCTGTTAGAAAAGGGCATCGGCACTCCAGAGCCCATTGCTTTTTTTGAGTTTAAAACGCCGTTTACCTTTCAAGATAGTTACTACATCTGTGAGCATCTAGTGTGTGATTTTACCTTTAGAGCGCTTGTAGATGATCAAGAAAATATACCTAATTGGGAAGATACGCTGCGTGCATTCACGCAATTTACTTTTAAAATGCATGAAGCTGGTGTGGAGTTTCTAGATCATTCGCCGGGCAACACCTTGATAAAGGTTGATAACGCTTCCGCGAAATTTTATCTCGTTGACTTAAATAGGATGAAATTTCATACCGCAATGCCACTTGAAACCAGAATTAAGAATTTTGCAAAACTCACTCCCAGAAAAGATATGATCGAGATCATGGGAGATGAATATGCAAAACTCGTGGGAGAAAATTCCACGGAAGTGATCTCAAAAATGTGGGCTGAAACGCAAGAGTTTCAAAATAGATTTCACCGCAAACGTGCGCTAAAAAGGAAGCTTAAATTCTGGAAGAAGTAATTATAACTGATTTTTGCGATAAAGCCACAGTTTAATATAACGTAGGGCTGTAGCATAACCCGCAAGAAAACTTATTGTAAAACCTACAACGCCATCCCTATATCCCTGCTGAATAATAAAGTGTTTAAAAAAGCGCCAAGGCGGCTTTACTAAAAGGTGAAACGCAGTGATCTTACCCGTTTTTTTATCATAATCAATGGCTTGCCAGTACGCATAGCGATTGAGTTTTGTGATATAATCGTCTAAGCTTTGATACGTGTTATGAGAGATCTTATTCTTTAAAAAACCGATCTTTCCATCGGTTTTAATTTCTTCGTGCACCATTTTGTTTTCATAACGGCAATCTGCTTTTTTAAATAAGCGAATTACTTTATCATTTTGCAGACCGCTATACTTAATGTGTTTGCCCATAAAATGATTGGTGCGATAGATCCAGAAGCCTGCGATGTCTTGTGGTGAATTTTTCAGGGTTTCTTTGATCTCTTTTTGTAATTCTGGTGTTACACGCTCATCTGCATCAAGAAGTAAGATCCAATCATGAGTAGCTTGCGGGATCGCCCAGTTTTTTTGAGAAGCGGGATAATCAAACTCTCGCTGCAGGACTTTTACGGGGAACTTTTTGGCTACAGCCAAAGTATCATCTGTGCTATAAGAATCTACAATGATGATCTCATCTGCAAATGATATAGATCGTATTGCGGCCTCAATAGTATGAGCCTCGTTAAAAACAGGAATAATTACCGAAAGTTTCTCCATAACATGTATGCCTGCCAAATCTAGCAACTTTTGATCAGAAAGGGTTAATTTTGCAAAAAATAACAGCATGAACACATTACCAAAAATCTCTCTTATAATGGCCACCTACAATAAAGTAGATTGGCTAGAAAAAGTTTTGTACGGTTATAGCGTACAGACGTATAAAGACTTTGAGGTAATTATTGCTGATGATGGCTCTGGTGCTGAGACAAAGGAGCTTATAGAGCGCTTTCAGAAAGATTATCCTGTGCCGTTGAGACACGTATGGCATGCAGATGAAGGGTACCGTCGCCAGACTATTCTTAACGTTGCGATCATGGAAGCAAAGCACGAATATATTGTCTTTACTGATGGTGATTGCATTCCTAAAAATGATTTCTTAGAACGTCATGCGATCTATGCAGAGAAAGGTAGATTTTTATCTGGTGGTTATTGTAAGCTGGATATGGATTTAAGTACTTTGATAAAACCAGAGGATATAACTTCTGGAAATTGCTTTGATGTGAAATGGTTAAAAGAACACGGCAAAGTTGGCGCTTCTCAACATAGAAAGTTAGCCAGTGGCGAGACGGTTGCAAAGATCCTAGATACGATCACGCCTAGTAATGCTTCTTTTAATAATTGTAATTCTTCTGCTTGGCGCGAAGATCTTATCGCTATAAACGGTTATGATGAACGCATGCAATATGGTGGTCCAGACCGTGAGCTTGGTGAGCGTTTAGAAAATAAAGGAATCAAAGGAAAACAGATTCGTCATCGTGCGCTGTGTTTACACTTAGATCATGCGCGTGGTTATAAAACTAAAGAATCACTAGAGCGTAACCTTGCAATTCGCAAAGCCACAAAGAAAAATGGCTACACTTACACAGATCACGGGATCGTGAAGAGTGCAGATAATCAATAAGATTTCTGCAGAAACTGTTTTAATTCTGGTACGACTAGGTCTGGTGTGAAGTGATCATATAATTCACTGTTTTCTGCACGTAAGTCTTTTTTGTCTTTATCTTCAAATAGCGCTGGCGCGAAATCATTAAGGTGAACTGCTACTTGTCTTGGGCCGGGATAAGAATCCCAAGCTTTGCGTTTTGTGGTGGGTGCGTAGATCGCAAAAGTGTAAATGCCTACTGCTTTTCCCATATTTACAGCTCCGCCTTCGTTGCCTATGATCATTGAGCATTGCGAGAGAACGGCGATGAATTTCCTTAAACTTTTAGCATAAACGTCATCTAGAATTCTTGCACGAGTTTCGGCTGAGCATAAGGCTAGAAATTCTTCTACCTGCGGTCTTTGCTTTGGGATATAGTTAATAAGAATAGGAGCAGAGGTGTTTTCTACGATCTCTTCTACTATTTCTTTCATGTAACGCAGCGGATAGGTTTTGCTCTCAGAACTTCCTAAAAGTGAGATCATAATAGGCTTCTCATCTTCTGAGATATTAGCAGACTTTAAAAACGCTTTTGCTTCAGCGATCTCATCATTGTGCAAATAGATCTTTGGCTTTAAAGCCAAAGGGAATTTTCCCGGAAGCGGTTCTAATGTTTTTAGGCGGTTTTCTATAGCAAGGCCAGCTTCTGTTTGCGGTTCGCTAGCATAACTGAAGGTGTAATTGTAAGCGAGTTTAGTGTACCACTTTTTATAACCGATGCGATATTTTGCGCCGCTTTGTGCAGTGATGATCCCGGTGCCTATTTTTGAGTAGATGTCAATAATGGTGTCGTAGTTTTGAGTTTTTATTCTTTTGGCGAAAGCCATAAGAGAAATCTCATTACCAGCATCGTCCTGCCTGTCAAAGATCACATTGCTTATAAACGGATTATGCGCTACAACAGCAAGTGTATGCGGCTGTATTAGATAATCCAGTTGCGCATCTGGATACTGGCCACGCAAGGCCTCAAAAAGAATAGACGACGTTAACACGTCGCCTATCATCTTTTGTTGTATGACCAGAATTTTCTTCAAAATCAGAAAATTATACTGCTACATTATGCTCTCTCAACGCGTCGTTAAGTGAGGTCTTTTTATCTGTGCTTTCTTTGCGCTTACCTATGATGATCGCACAAGGAACGTTGTATTCTCCCGCTGGGAATTTCTTAGGGTAACTTCCTGGGATCACAACGCTGCGAGGAGGTACAAAACCTTTAGTCTCTACAGGCTCATCACCAGTAACGTCAATAATTTTAGTAGAACCTGTAAGCACCACATTTGCACCAAGAACAGCTTCTTTACCCACGCGTACACCTTCTACCACGATACAACGCGACCCGATAAATGCATTATCTTCTATGATCACAGGAGCAGCTTGCAAAGGCTCTAGCACTCCGCCTATACCAACACCACCACTCAAGTGAACGTTTTTACCTATTTGCGCACAGCTACCCACAGTTGCCCATGTGTCTACCATTGTGCCTTCGTCTACATAAGCACCAATGTTTACATAACTAGGCATCATGATCACACCTTTAGAGATATACGCTCCGTGACGTGCAACAGCGTTAGGCACAACACGAATTCCTTTATCCTGATATCCAGTTTTAAGAGGCATTTTATCATGATATTCAAAGATACCAACCTCTAGTTTTTCCATTTTTTGAATAGGGAAATAAAGCACCACAGCTTTCTTTACCCATTCGTTTACCTTCCATCCGTCGCCGTCTGGCTCTGCAACACGCAAGGTTCCTGCATCGATCAACTCGATCACTTCTCTTATGGCGGTTTGCGTTACTTCTTCATTAAGCAGGGATCTATCTTCCCATGCAGCTTCTATAAGGTTTTGTACTTGTTTCACAGTTTGTAGGTTTTGGTTTTTTTGGCTGTAGCCAAAAAGTAAATTATCAAAAAACGGCGATAAAGATACCCCATGCGGATTTAAAAAGCCAAGGCAGTAGTAATAAGTTTTAAAGCCTTATTTTTGCCAAAATTTTTTATGGCACGCATTCTCGCGCTAGATTATGGTACAAAACGCACAGGAGTGGCTGTGACAGATGAGTTGCAACTTATTGCATCTGGTCTTGCTACAGTGCAAACTGGCGAGTTACTTGCTTTTTTAAAAGAATATCTGCTAAAGGAAAGTGTAGAGAAAATAATCGTAGGGCAACCTAAACGCATGAACAATGAAGCCTCTGGTGTTGAGGTTGAGATCGTTAAGTTTCTTGAGAAACTTGTAGAGATCACATCATTACCCATTGTTAGAGTAGATGAGCGTTTTACTTCTAAACTGGCATCACGCAGTTTATTAGATAGTGGTTTAAAAAAGAAAAAGCGTCAAAATAAAGCCTTGCTAGACGAGATAAGTGCAACGATCATATTGCAAGATTTTTTGCAATATGGCCGATAATTAAGAAAATCTGATAGATGAAATTACCTATTGTAGCCTTTGGCGATCCTGTATTGCGTAAAAAAGCAAAAGATATCACACCTGAATATCCCGAGCTTAAGGAGCTTATTAGCAACATGTATGAAACCATGTATGGAGCTTCGGGAATTGGGCTTGCTGCTCCTCAAGTGGGCTTGCCTATACGTATGTTTGTGGTAGATGGAACGCCCTTTGACGATGATGAAGATTTAAGTGCAGAAGAGCAAAAGTTCATGTCTACGTTTAAGAAAACCTTTATCAACGCAGAGATCCTTGAAGAAACTGGTGAAGAGTGGTGTTTTAGTGAAGGTTGCTTAAGCATTCCTGGTATTACAGAGGATGTTTTTAGAAATGCTGACATCACCATTCGCTATCAGGATGAAGATTTTAAGGAGCATACAGAGCAATTCTCAGGTATTGCTGCTAGGATCATACAGCATGAATATGACCATATTGAAGGCATACTTTTTACAGACAAACTAAGTCCGTTAAAGAAGCGTTTAATAAAAGGTAAACTTAATAATGTCACTAAAGGAAAAGTGAATGTGGATTACCGCATGAGGTTTCCTGGAAAAAAAGGACGTTAAACCGTTTTGAAAATACAATTAAGGCTAAGATATTTGCTGGCCTAAAAAAAGACAACATTTATGAAATTGGACAAGATTTTGGCCATATCAGGAAAACCTGGATTATACTACTTAAGAGCTCAAACAAGAACTGGGCTTATCGCAGAATCTCTTACAGATGGTAAGAAAATGCCAGTAAGCATGCGTAACAACGTGAGCGTACTTAGTGAGATCGCAATTTACACATTAGACGGCGAGACCTCTTTAAGAGAGATCTTTGCTAAGATCAAAGAAAAAGAAAATGGTGGTCAAGCGCTAGATCATAAATCAAGCAAAGACGAGCTAGAAGCATATTTCTTTGAGATCGTACCTAACTTTGATGAAGATCGCGTGTATGCGAGCGACATTAAGAAGGTGATACAATGGTACAACCTTCTGCAGGCAAACGATATTATGGACTTCAGCACAGATGAAGAAGCTCCTGCAGCAGACGAGGAAGAATAAAACTTCTATATACAATTACAAGATCCCGGCAAATTAGCCGGGATTTTTAGTTTATCTGGCTTTCGCCGAAAGGCATCTTTCTTTAATTTTAAAAGCATGAATACACGACAAGATCAACTCAAAGCAATAGACCGTCTACTCACCATTATGAATGAGCTGCGCGAGCAATGCCCGTGGGATAGAAAACAAACGATGGAAACGTTGCGACATCTTACTATTGAGGAAACTTATGAGCTTGGTGATGCCATCCTAGACAATGATCTTGAGGAAGTAAAAAAAGAACTTGGTGATCTTTTACTTCACATTGTGTTTTATGCAAAAATAGGGAGCGAGAAAAAATCTTTTGATATCGCTGATGTGGCAAACGGTATTTGCGAAAAGCTCATTACAAGACATCCGCACATTTATGGATATGTAGATGTTAATGATGAAGAAGATGTAAAACGCAATTGGGAAAACCTTAAACTCAAAGAAGGGAAAAAGTCAGTTTTAGAAGGTGTGCCTAGATCTTTACCTGCATTAGTAAAAGCCAGCCGAATACAAGATAAAGTAGCCGGGGTAGGTTTTGACTGGGAAGAGCCGCAACAGGTTTTTGAAAAACTACAAGAAGAGTTAGAAGAGCTTCAACATGAGGTTAACGTTGCGGATCAGAAGAAAATAGAGGCCGAATTTGGCGATGTGATGTTCTCAATGATAAATTACGCTCGTTTTCTCAAAGTTGATCCAGAGAGCGCATTAGAGCGCACAAACAAGAAGTTCATCAAGCGTTTTCAATATCTCGAGGCTAAAGCCAAAGAAGGAAACAAAGAACTTCGTGATATGACCTTAGCAGAAATGGATGTTTTTTGGGAAGAGGCAAAGAAGCTTTAAAGCTTGCCTTTTAATTTGTTGATCTCCGCTTCAATTAAAGCAAGTTTGTTTTCTAATCCGTTTTGAACCTCAGGGATTCTACGGTAAAAAACATAGCGAACACGCCAGAGCTCTTTGATCTCACTTAGGTCTACTTCAATATCTTTTATTCCTTTATGCTCTGCTCTTAAAACAGCAGTTTTGCCAGTGATAAGCAATTTTCTTACAATGATATTGTCTTGTAAAATAGCAAAGATCAACTGACCATTATTCAGCTTTTTGTAAACCTTTTCGGGTACGAGTTCACCTATTACAATATCATTAGGCAATAAACCGTCGTCATTTACCGTCATCTCAAGATTATTAATGGTAAATGCTCTGAAGGTTTTTTCTACATTTAGCGGAAGCGATAAAACAGGCATGTCTTTAATAAAAGACGATTTATCATAATATTTTAAATAATCTGCACGGTTATTTTCTGTGATGCACGGTACGCTGGCAAAAGCCTCTTTTTTATATTGCTCATCGTCTAATGTGAGGTCTGATCTAAATTTTAGCAGCTTATTTACCGTTAATTCTTGCGTTAGCAAATCATCAATAGGTATGCTAAAATAATTAGCAATTTTTATGATGGTATCTATCTTTGGTTCGCTTCTTCCTTCTTCGTATGCGCCTAAAGTACCACGTTTTAAGTCAAATAGATCGGCAAAAGCCTGCTGACTCAGTTTCTTAAGGGTGCGTATTTTTTTAATGTTATTTCCAAAAAAAGACATAAAATGCTAATTTTATTTGCAAATATATTTTTCTCTTTATATATTTATCTAACAATATTAGCAAATACTAGTCAATACTGCTAATTCTTTTAGAAAATAAGTTTAATCAAAATTTTAATTATGGTATCTATAATCGCAATTCTCTGTTTAACAATACTCTCAATTTTGTTCTAAAGAGATTAGCATTTTTTCGTATTATTAACCTTTATTAAAATATAACACTAACCAATATTATGAATGAGAAGAATTACTATGCCTTGATCAAGGATTTTCTTTTCCAGCTTGACTGCGATATAACAAAAGAGAATCAGGATGAGGGGATATTGGTGATTCAAAAAGAAAACTTTGGGATCAAGAATCTTATTCTTGGCGTCGCGCCACCTATCTTGATCATTGAGCAGTTTATCTTTAAGATCAACAATAAGTCTGGCGAAGTATTTCAAAGCCTTTTGCAAAAAAACAGAGATATAATTCATGGCGCTTTTGTGCTTGATGAATCTGGTGAGCGTGTGATTTTTAGAGACACCTTGCAAATTGAAAATCTAGATCTTAACGAACTAGAAGGAACCCTTAATTCTCTTAGTCTTTTGCTAAGTGAATACTCTGAGAAGATTATCGCATTTTCCAGATATTAAACACAATAACAGTATAAAATTACAATCATGAATATCTTTAAACGCATTTTTAAAATAGGCCAGGCAGAGGCAAATTCTGCCGTAGATAAGATGGAAGATCCCATCAAGATGACAGAGCAAGGCATACGCGATCTCAAAGTAGATCTTGAGAAAAGTCTTGAGGCGTTAGCGCAGGTAAAAGCTCTGGCAATAAGAGCAAAGAACGATCAAGAAGAGTATCGTGACAAAGCAGAAGATTACCATAACAAAGCGGTATTAATACTTAAAAAAGGCGCTCAAGGCGAAATGGACGCTGCTGAGGCAGATCGTCTTGCTAAAGAAGCACTAGTTAAGAAGGAAGAGGCACAAGCACATGTTAAACGCTCTGAAGAAGAGGTAAATAAGTTTAACGGAAACGTTTCTCAACTAGAGAACAATGTGCAGAAGATAAAGAGCAATATCAGCAATTGGGAAAACGAACTGAAAACGCTTAAAGCCAGAGTTAAGGTTAGTAATGCTACAAAAAGTCTTAACAAGCAAATGGCAGATATTGATAACTCAAGCACAGTTTCTATGCTAGAGCGTATGAAGGAAAAAGTAGCACAAGAAGAAGCTCTTGCAGAAGCTTATGGCGATATAGCAAATGCATCAAAGAGTATTGATGAAGAATTAGATAAAGCAGCAGATACCACAGAAGCAAAGGCTGAAGATGAACTTGCTAGCTTAAAATCAAAATTAGGATTAGACGACAGTAAACAGGGGTAACATTGGACGGTATTTTTGATATACTCTTTTCACAGGTAAACTTTGTGCTTACCTGTTTATTGATCCTCATGGTCATATACTGGCTCGTTACTATGATAGGCGGTATAGACTTTGATCTGGATTTTGATGTTGATGTAGACGTTGATATTGACGCAGACATAGATGTCGATTCAGGGATCGAAGGCGGAAATCTAGACTTCCAGGATGTGGCAAATGCAGAGGTGCATAAAGACCATGTCGTGGGTAAACGTAGACAACCATTAAAATGGTGGCAGGTGTTTTTGATCTATTTCAATTTTGTAGGTCTACCATTTATGTTCACATTTACAGCAGTGATCTTTGTATGGTGGTTTATGACCACGCTAGGAACAACCTTGACACATACTTATGACAATGGGATAGGCTTTGCTATAATGCTAGGAGCTATAATTCCTGCGCTTATTGTAACAAAGTTGCTTACAACTCCATTTAAATCATTCTTTAAGAATTTAAATAAAGATGGCGATGTAGCTGTTGATTTCTTGGGGCGAAAGGGTACTTTACTGTCAACCATTTCCGGAGCTAAGATGGGCAATGCAGAAGTAACTGCAGATGGTAATTCTATGTCAGTTTATGTAAAATCACTGGATGGAAATACCATAGCTTATGGATCTAAGATCTTAATAATTAAAAAATCTGATGACGGGAACTTCTTTTTCGTCCAGGCATATAATGAATAACCTAACATAATAAAATGAGTAACATCTTAACAATCATTGGTATGGGTGTGGGGCTTTTATTGTTCCTCATCATCGTTTACTTCGCGATCATCGCGATGTTTTATAAAAAAGTTCCGCAGGGTAAAGCGCTTGTACGAACTGGTTTTGGAGGTACAAAAGTCGCTACAGACAAAGGTTTGTATGTGGTTCCTGTTTTCCACAAGGTGGAGATCATGGATATTTCTGTAAAAAAGATACAGATAGAACGTCTTAATCACGAAGGGTTGATCTGTAAAGACAACATGAGAGCAGATATTAAAGTGGCTTTCTTCGTGCGTGTAAATAATGATATTGAATATATCAAGAAAGTAGCACAAACCATAGGCGTAGAGCGTGCTTCACGTATAGAAACACTTGAAGATCTTTTTGAAGCAAAATTTTCTGAAGCGCTTAAAACCGTAGGTAAAAAGTTTGAGTTTATTGAGCTTTATGAGGCCAGACGAGAATTTAGAGATGAGATCGTTGATATAATCGGTACAGATCTTAATGGTTACACACTAGAGGATTGTGCGATAGATTACCTTGAGCAAACAGAGATCAATCATCTTAAGGCAGATAATATTCTGGATGCAGAGGGTATCAAGAAGATCACAGAACTTACTGCGGTTCAAAACATGAAGGCAAACCTTATCAAACGCGATGAGGAAAAAACCATCAGAAAGCAAGATGTAGAAGCAAGGGAAGCAATTCTTGAGCTAGATAAACAACTTGCCGAAAAAGAAGAACAGCAAAAACGCGAGATCGCTAATATAAAATCTCGTGAAGAAGCTGAGACGCTAAAGGTAAGAGAAGAAGAACGCTTAAAGTCTGAAAGCGCTAGGATCGCTACAGAAGAAAAAGTAAAAGTCGCTGAAGAGAATATGCAACGTCAGATCATTGTCGCTGCAAAAAATAAACAGCGCACAGATGCTGTTGAGACAGAGCGTGTAGAAAAAGATCGTTTACTTGAAGCTACAGAGCGTGAGCGCGTGGTAACGCTTGCACAGATCGAGAAAGAAAAAGTAGTTGAAGTAGAGAAGAAGAACATTCAGGATGTGATTCGTGATCGTGTAATGCTCGAAAAAGGTGTTGTAGAAGAGCAGGAGAACATGAAAGATATTGCAGCCTTCAAAACTGCAGACCGTAACAAGCAGGTAAAAATTACTACCGCAGAAGCAGATGCTCAGGAAGATCTTATCAAAAGAATAAAAGCTGCTGAGGCAGAAAAAGAAGCTTCTAAGCAAAGAGCAGAAGAGATCAATATTGAGGCTCAAGCCAAAAAAGAAGCCAGCGAGAAAGAGGCTGAAGCACGTAAGATTTTGGCGGAAGCCAAAGCTAAAGAAGAAGCTACAATAGGTATGTCTGAAGCTCAGGTAATGCATGCAAAAGCTGATGCGAATGAGCGTCAAGGTCTTGTAGATGCATTGATCACAGAGAAAAAGGCAAAAGCTGAAGCAGCTGGTATCGAGGCAAAAGCCGAGGCGATACGCAAACAAGGTGGCGCAGAAGCTGAGGTTATCAAAGAAAAAGCGCTTGCAGATGCTGCCGGTATTGAAGAAAAAGCTGAAGCGATGAAGAAGCTTGACGGTGTAGGTCGTGAGCACGAAGAGTTCAAACTACGTCTAGACAAAGAACTTCAGGTAGATCTCGCACACATTAACATCCAGAAGGATATTGCAGATGCACAGGCACAGGTAATAAGCGATGCGCTTAAGGCTGCTAAGATCGAGATCGTGGGTGGTGAGACTATGTTCTTTAACCAGATCATGGGTCAGATCGCACGTGGTAAAGGTTTTGACCGTCTTGTTGAAAGCAGTAAGAACATTTCAGATGTGCGTGATGCGATCTTAGGAAGCGACGATGTTAAAGGCAATCTTCTTGCAAAAGTGAGAGATTTTGCTGAGCAATATGGCGTGTCTTCAGAGGATATCAAGAATCTATCTATCGCTAATCTTTTAATGCATCTTAAGAACAAATCTCAGGATGCAGAGGAGCAAACACTCTTTGGTAATTTGCTAAATCTGGCAAATGGTCTGGGAATGGGCGATAAGAAAATTAATTAGTACTAAGCGGGAACGTCTGTTTCTTGGGCGTTCCCCTTATTTCTTTCAGAAATTGGGTCGGGCTTTCGGCAGTCGCTTTTTTTCGCCATAAGGCAGAAAAAAGAGCTCCAACAAATGCCTCAATCCCTAACGCAAATTACATTCATAACTATTACTTCAGTACAGCTTAATGGCACAAGATCAAGATACAAATAAAGCAAATCAAGGCCTAGACGCCGGCACGTATGAGATCATACAAAGCCGTCTTCAAAAGCAAAAAACCGAACTACAGCAAAGGCTAAGCAAACTTAATGAGTCGCGCAAAGAGGTTTTTGGTTCTCTTGAAACTAAGCTAATTGCGACTGATAGGATCAATACAGAGAACAATTGTATTCCTCGAGATATTATTTCGCTGGGTGAGGTTTGTCTTTTTGGGTACAATGTGCATTTTGGTCTGCGCACAGAGATAAAGCTTTCTGATGTTTTTAGCATTTACACTTATAGTGAAAATAGATTTGAGCCTGTAAATCTTGATTTGATCGATGATGATCAGTTTAAATTAGATTTTGCCAATCTCTACAAATATTACCGCAATACCATTTTTACAAAGTTTGCGGTAATGGGCAATTACCTGCATATGGTTTTTCAGCTAAGCGAAAGTGTAACTGATATCAAAACCTTTAAATGGCTCATCGCAGATGGAAGCTTAACGTATGTTGATAACCGCAGCGATCATGAATTTAAATATCCATCGCAATACGATTTTAAGTGGCAGGAAGTAAATAGAGATATGCATCGTTATGGCGAGCACAGTCATGTGAGCATTCTAGATAAGGTATTTGTAGAAACCATAGGCGGCGATCTTACCATTAAAATTGAAGATAATACAGATGATGGTCAAGGGATCTTATCAGAGCCTGTAGAACATCTTGATCAAACGCTTGATGACGGTCAGTTTAGATACGCAGATCTGGGGAATCTTATTGTTCTTGAGATAAAACCCTTTCAAGAGAATCCGCGCTACTTTGTTTACAATCATAAATTACGCGAAGTTCAGAAGGTAGAAAGCGTTGCAGATGCTGCGGTTTTACTTCCAGACGATCAGGGATTGATGTTTCCTAACGGGTATTATTTGCAAACGGGTCGCTACAATCTTTTTGATAATCAGATCAAAGGTCTCAAGTTTGAGCAACAGATCATTTCGCCAAACGGCGAAGATTATATGTATGTTTTTTACTTGCCGCAAGATGGGTCATACTATCTTATTTCCTACAATGTGATAGAGCAGGAAGTTCAAACGCCTATTCAATGTAATGGATTTACCATCATGACAAATGGTGAATTGTGTTACTTCAAGAATGAGAATGAGCAAACCAGACATCATGTTGTTCAAATCTGGCAAACGCCTTATCTCAAAGGCGATATTATCCCGTCACAGCATCAAGATACCATTCTTTATAAGATAGGTAACAAGGATATTGTGAAGGCCATGGCAGAGTCTAATGAGTTGATCACGCTGCTTAATAAAGAGGATAATTATGATGGTTTGTATGCAGATATTGCAAAGCAGGCTAAAGATATAAGCGATGCGTTTTATTGGCTCAATGAGAGCGAAGCTTTTAAACTTAATGAGCCTCTTGGCGAAATAAAAAAAGCTGCGAACGCTGCCATTGACGAGTTTGATAAAGTAGTACAGCTTAAGAAAACGGCAGCTGCGCAAACCAAAGATATTAAGGAAAAAGCACAGCTTGTTTTTGATAAAATAAAGAGCACCTCTTTTAGATCTATTGAAGAGTACGTTAATGTTCTCACACAGTTGCGCGGCTTGCGTGGTGAGATCATAAGTCTTTATGAAGTAAGATATATAGACGAAAAATTACTTAAAGGTCTAGAGGAAGAGATCGCAGAGCAATCAAAAAAGATCTCTGGACGTTGCGTTAATTTCTTGCTAGACGATAAAGCCCTTGCGCCATATCATAAACGAGTAGGGGAGAAGCAAAAGGAGCTTAAAGCGGTTAAAAAGGTCATTGAAGCTAAAAAGCTTGAAGATGAGGTTAATCAGATAGCAACAGATCTAGAACTGCTTATTGACATAGTTTCTAATCTTGAGATAGAAGATACTTCGCATAGCACAAAGATCATAGATAATATTTCGCTGATCTTCGCTACGATAAACCAACTCAAAGCTAATCTTAAGAATACACGCAAATCGCTGGGTAAAGAAGAAGCGCAGGCAGATTTTGCCGCGCAGATGAAGCTGGTAGATCAAGCGATCATAAATTACCTAGACGTTTCAGAAACACCAGAGAAGTGTGACGAATACTTAACTAAAGTTTCTATACAGTTAGAGGAGTTAGAAGGTAAGTTTGCAGATTTTGAAGGTTTTATTACCGAAATAATTGAGAAGCGTGAAGAGGTGTACACAGCCTTCGAAGCGCGCAAAAATACACTTGTTGAGCGCCGAAATAAAAAGGCGGTAGCTTTTCAAAATGCTGCTGAACGCATTCTTAAAGGTGTCAACAAGAAAGCCGAAAGTCTTAAGTCTGCTGATGAGATCAACGGTTATTTTGCATCAGATCTAATGATCAATAAGGTGCGAGATATTGTCACTCAACTTAGAGATCTAGAAGATGTAGGTAAAGCAGAAGAGCTTGAGAACAAGTTAAAAACCGCTCGTGAAGATGCTTTGAGAAAACTTAAGGATCGTCAGGAATTGTATGAAGACGGCGAGAATGTAATTAAGCTGGGTAAACATAAATTTGGTGTAAACAAGCAAGCGCTAGATCTTACCATTGTATACAAGAACGACGAACTCACCTATCACATCACAGGTACAGATTTTTACTACCCTTTACAAAGTGAAGCGCTCAAGGAAAACAAGATTTTTTGGGATCAAGAATTGGTTTCTGAAAATGATAAAATTTACCGTGCGGCTTATCTGGCTTATAAAATTTTTAAAGATCGATCTTGGGAAGTTTTACAAAAAGCAACGCCAGAAGATCTGCATGAGCTTGTGAAAAAGCAAAGCAGTACACAATATTCAGAAGGGTATATCAAAGGTGTACACGATGTAGATGCGGCAAAGATCCTTAATGTTCTTGTGCAAAAACATGGCGATCTTGGCATGTTAACGCATCATCCACAAACTAGGGCTTATGCACAATTTTACTGGTATAGTTTGCAAAATGGTGAGAAGCAAAAACTCAATAATACCATAAAAGCTTCAGGCGAGGTGCTGGCTTATTTTCCAGAGAGTAGAGAATACGCATTCATCATTCATATGCTTGAGCAAAGGATTAACGCTTTCGCGGAAGCGACACAGATCAAACTTTCTGCAAATGCAGAAGATGTTGCCGTGGCGCTTTTTGACGAACTTAAATCGGATAATAATTTTGCGGTGAGTGTAGTGGCTCGCCAACTCAAAGAAGCGTTCAACAAAAACCTGAAGGAGCAAAAGGCTGATCTTAAATTCAGAGATAGTCTGGCACAGGCAGAAACGCATGAAGAACGCATTTTACTCGCCCGTCAGTGGGTCTCTGCATTTACTAAGAAGGTGTTTTTTGGCTTAAAGCCAAATGAACTACAACGCAAATTGCGATATGTAGATGAGACGGTGTGTTTACTTCTTTTTGAGGATGAATCGGTTTTAAATACAAAACCCGCATCTCCAGATGAAAATATCAGCGGTTTGCTAGGCGATCACGCAACGATCAGCGATGGAAGTTTTTTCTTTAATTATCATGATTTTGTAAGTGATCTTAAGCATTTCTCAGAAGAAACTGTACCCGCATTTGAAGCCTTCAGAAAACAAAAACATACGATCACAGAAGATCTTAAAAATGAACTTAAGCTTGATGAATTTAAGCCTAGAGTGCTTACTTCTTTTGTGAGAAACAGATTGATAGATCAGGTGTATTTGCCGCTTTTTGGAGAAAATCTTGCCAAACAGCTAGGGACGGTAGGCGATAATAAACGCACAGATCGCATGGGTATGTTGCTATTGATCTCACCGCCAGGATATGGTAAAACCACCTTGATGGAATATGTTGCAAACCGTCTGGGACTTGCATTTATGAAGATCAATGGTCCTGCGATAGGTCATGAGATCACTTCTGTAGATCCTGGTGCGGCAACAAATGCTGCGGCGAGAGAAGAGCTTAAAAAACTAAACCTCGCTTTTGAAATGGGAAATAACGTGATGTTGTATCTAGACGATATTCAGCATTGTAACCCAGAGTTTTTGCAAAAATTCATTTCGCTGTCAGACGGTACAAGAAAGATAGAAGGTGTTTTTGAAGGAGAGTCAAAAACCTATGATCTGCGTGGTAAGAAGTTTTGCGTGATCATGGCGGGTAACCCGTATACTGAGAGTGGCGAGCGTTTTAGAATTCCAGATATGCTTGCAAACCGTGCAGATATTTATAATCTGGGAGATATTATTGGCGACACTGCGCATTTATTCAAGTTGAGCTTAGTGGAAAATGCACTTACGTCAAACACAGTTTTACAGCAGTTAAGTGCAAAGAATTTTGACGATGTATATACATTAATAGATCGCGTAGAAACCGGAAATCAAGAAGCTCAGCTTAAAGGAAATCACACCAATCAGGAGGTTCAAGATTACATTAATGTGCTAGAAAAAGTGCTTAAAGTACGTGATACTTTGCTTGTGGTAAACAACACATATATCAAATCTGCCGGTATGGAAGATGCCTATCGCACAGAGCCGGCTTTTAAATTACAAGGGTCGTATCGCGATATGAATAAACTGGTGGCTAAAGTCGTACCTATCATGAACGATAAGGAGCTAGACACCTTGTTACTCACGCATTATGAGAGTGAATCTCAAACCTTGACAGCATCAGCAGAAGCAAACTTATTGAAGTTTAAAGAGCTTGCAAATAGGCTTTCGCCAAAGGAACTAGAACGCTGGGAAGTCATTAAAGAAACCTTTGTAAAGAACAACAAGCTCAAAGGTTTTGGCGATAAGAATGAAATGGCACAAGTATTAGCACAAATGATGGCTTTTACAGAGAATTTAGAAGGAATTAAAAAAGTACTTGAAAACGGTCTTAAAAATCAGTAAGTTTTAGGCTAACAAAGATCTATGCAAGAACCTATACTTCTAGAATTTCCAACTAAAAAACTTGTGGGACTTTCTATTTCTGGGAAGATATCCTTTGACGATACAAAAGCCATGTGGCAAAAATTCATGAGTCAGCGTGAGTTGATAGAGAATAGAGTGGCTGGTGAACTCTACTCAATGCAATGCTATCCTGATGGTTTTAAAATGGACGATTTTACTGAAGATACCCATTTTGAACGCAGAGCAGCTGTTGAGGTGAGTGCTTTTGGCGCAAAGCCAGATGGTTTTAAGAATTTTGAGCTTGCAGGCGGTATGTATGCAAAATTCATTCATAAAGGGCCGGTGCGTGAGTTTGTAGAAACCTCTAATTATATCTTTAAAACTTGGTTGCCCCAATCGCAATATACTGTTGATGATAGAGCGCATTTTGAAGTTTTAGGCGATAAATGCCTGGGTCCAGAACATCCGGATAGCGAAGAGGAGATTTACATTCCTGTGCGTAAGAAATGATATTTGGCTTTAAGCCAAAATGAAAAAATAAAAAGAGCGGCCATTTGACCGCTCTTTTGGTATTTAAATTTTTGTATATCTCCTGTCAGCTTCTCCAGGGCCTGAGCCAAAATCTGTGTAAGTAAGAAATGTTGTTACAGGGTAAGTGAGGTGGACTTTTTCTAGACTTAAGTCAAAGGTTCTATAAGACTCAAATCCAGAATGATAAAATCCACTTTCTCTTAAGAAATATCTTCCTTCAGATTTATATATTCTCCAAGATACTTCCCAATAAGCATTACCATCGTCATCAATACCATCCTTATTAGCACCATTAGGTCCATCGCCCACATATCTTCCGTAACCATCTTCATAAAGCATTAATTTTCTAGGTTCTGATGGGCTACTAAGCGTAAGAACTGACCATTCTCCTAATACCGCTTCTTCATAAATAGATGTTGAATCTATGATCTTATCGAGTTTAACTCGCACATCATCTTCTGTGATAAAATTTCCATCGTCATATCTTATTTTTCCAGAAAAGCTTCTAGGAAGTGAGCTATCATCAGCATTAAATTCTATTTCTATAGAGCTTGAAGAGTTTTTAGTCACTTTGACATTTATATCTGAAGGAAAACCTTGCATACTTATAAACTCACTTTTTCCTGCTCGTTGACGTTCTTCAGAGGAACTTGGGATCGCACCAAAATCATAGGTTATAAGTTCAAGCTTTTGTGACGAACTACTAAACCAACTTGTAAACCAGTTTGCCGTGTCTGAAAGTATCTGGTTAAGAGTATCTTTTACAGAAGACCATTTTGAAGAAAGTTCGTTCATTTTTGATGCCACGTTTGAAAGATAGTCGCTATTAGCATTTGCATCACTAGATACTATATGACGCTCAGAGGTTAGTATAGAAAACTCCTTAGGTTCTCTGTTATAGAACTCAAACGTTTCGTTCTCTTCATAGCTTTTATCAAAAGCCTTTAGCTCTTGTTCAAAAGGTAAAAAGCAATCCTTAAGTAGTTTTTCTCGCGAATAACTAATAATTGAAACAGCTGCATAAATTCCCGCAGCATAACCCACAACTGTTGCAATTATACCACCCGGTATAATAGTTGATAATTTAGCTACAAGAAGCGGTATCCCTTCTACAGATGCAATAAGTACTGCAGCTGTTATGATCACAATTCTTTCAGCATTTTTATCAAAGCAATCATAATCTGTATTTCCATCTAATGCGCGTGTAAGCTCAAGCAAAAAGTTAAGTGAAAACTGTGGATTTGCCTCATAAAAGAGCGCCATCTCTAGTTTCTCTTCTGCCGTTAGATTGGTCATAGCATTTTCATAATACGCAAGCATCTGCTTTGCAGATTCTAATTGATTGAAAACCCCATCGTCTAAGTTATCAGTATCATTTATTTGTTCCAGAATATTGCTCAATTGGCCTATAGGTTTCTCAACAGCCTCATAAATAACCTCTGTGGCATCTTCAGTAACTTGCTCTTGTATTTTAAAAGCGACAACTCCTAGCTTCTCATCGATCTCCAGTTTAAGATCATGTTCACCGGTGAGTGAACTAGGTATCAATAGACTTAATGTATTATCTCCATTATTTACAAGATCTACAGCCGTTTCTCCTAAGGTTCCAGTATAAGAATCTTCAGAGAATGACATGTCACTAGATGAAATCGTTACGATCTCTAGGGTGGTAACATCAGCATTTTCAACAGTCAAGTTAAAGGTTTCTGGCTGTTCTTCACCAGACCCATCTGGTTGATCGGGATTTTCTTGCTCTGAGCCATTTTTGTCAGGTATGGGCTGCTCGTCTTTTTCGCATCCTAATACCATTAGAATACACAGAATAAATAGAATTTTACGCATTGGTTTATAGGTTTAGTTCATAATGCATAAAAGTATTTGAGGCCTCACAGTTAGTAAATACCCATTGGAGGGGATTTTTGTCACTATTGATTTCTGAAAATCCTTTTGGCTTAAAGCCAAAAAACTAAAGCTATTCTCACGGTCTTATCAATATTTCTGCTTTTTACTGATGAAAATGGCTATTTTTAGCTTTCTTAACGAAAAAGCAGTATTTTTTACTTTTTAAAAATCAACCATAGTTTATGAAAAATATTAGAGTAGGCGTTGCAGGTATGGGCTTTATTGGGCCTGTGCATATAGAAGCTTTACGCCGAAATCCAGGGATCGAGGTAGTTTCAATTCTTCATCCAGATGCAAATGAGGCAAAAGCAAAAGCAGAGAGTCTTTCTATCGAGAAGTATTACACAGACTTTGATGAGCTTATTGCAAATGACGATCTAGATAGCGTGCATATTTGTACACCAAATTTCCTGCATTTTGAGATGGCAAAAAAAGCCCTTGAAGCAGGATTGCACGTAGTTTGTGAGAAGCCACTTTCTACCACGATAGAAGAGGCAGAAGAGCTTGTAAAGCTTGCTGCAGAAAAAGGTCTTGCAAACTGTGTTCACTTTAATTTGCGTTACTATCCGGCTGTTCGTCAAATGAAACGCATGCGCGAAACTGGTGAGCTAGGAAATATTTACTCGATCATTGGTTCTTACCTTCAAGATTGGTTGTTTTATGAAACAGATTATAACTGGAGATTAGAGCCTTCTCAATCTGGCGAATCGCGTGCTGTGGCAGACATTGGTAGTCACCTTATCGATTTGCTTGAGTATGTTACAGGATTGAAGATCACAGCAGTTTTTGCAGATTTTAATACCGTGCATCCCACAAGAAAAAAACCGCTTAAACCTATCGAGACCTATTCTGGTAAAATGTTGAAACCAGAAGATTATGCAGATATGGAGATCACTACAGAAGATTATGCTTCTATTTTGTTGCGTTTTGATAACGGTAACAAAGGTGTTGTAACGGTAAGCCAAGTGGCTGCTGGTCGCAAAAATCAGTTGAAAATTGAGATCGCCGGTTCTAATGAAACCGTGCAGTTTAACTCAGAGAGCCCTAACGCGCTTTGGGTAGGACATCGTGATAAGCCTAACCAAGAATTGATGCGCGACCCTGCGCTTTTTGATGGTGAGGCTGCTAAGATCATCAATTATCCTGGTGGTCATAACGAAGGTTTCCCAGATACTTCTAAGCAATTATTTAAAGAATTCTATGCGGCGGTGAGAGCAGGAGGACAGCCAGATGAGCCTACGTTCCCAACCTTTGCAGATGGATTGCGCGAGTTGATCCTTTGTGAGCGAATCATCGAGAGTCAGCGTGAAGAAAAATGGGTTAAGGCCTAGATGAAATTTTATTTGGCTTAAAGCCAAAACAACTAAACCACCTGCATCCGTAGGTGGTTTTTTATTTTAAGTATTCTTGAAAAAATGCCACCGACTTACCAATGGTGTAATCAAACCATTTCTCACTGAACCAGAAGGCATGAGCAGCATCAGGAATAAGATCCAGATCGCAATGCACACCAGCTTCGCCATATTTCTCAAGCGCTAAAATTGAATGACTATAATCTACCACTTTGTCATTAGAACTGTGAATGAGAAGGGCAGGAGGTGAGTTGCTGTCAATATGCGTTACAGGAGAAGCGAGGCGCCAGGTTTCTTGGCTTTCGCCAAAAGGTTTACCCAGCCAATGCTTTGGTCCCCAAGTAGCATGAAAGTTTGTAGGCGAAGCAAGGGCAACCACCGCTTGTAGACTGTAATCGGCATTTTCTGATTCTGGATTAAGCGCTTCAACATCTGCTGAAACTCCCAGTAAAAGTGCTAAATGCGCACCAGCAGAACCGCCTATCGCTCCAATTTTATTTGCATCAATGCCATATTTATCAGCATTGGTTTTTATCCATTGTAAAGCGTTTTTAGTATCAAAAACCGCAGCAGGGAACAAAGCTTCTTGAGCAGTGCGATATTCTATACAAACGGCTGCAAATCCTTTTGCGGTAAGCGCAGCAGCGATAGTTGCATAGCCTTCTTTATCGCCTTTTTGCCATCCACCACCACGAATGACTAGAATTGCAGGTAGTTTTTCGATAGTAGTTTCTTGAGGTTTGTAAATGTCTAGTAAAAGCGTTCTGTCTCCATATGTCACATAAGGGATGTTTTTAAAGACTTCTACATTGTCAGTAAGTTCTTTATGACGTTGTGCTAAGCTTTTTTCTGAAAAACAGACAAGGTAAAGGCAAACGAATAGTATTTGTATTCTCACGATAATACGTATTTAAATGAGCGTTATTTTAAACACTTGATCAGCTAAGATCAATATGGAACTAAAAAACATGACGATCAATGTCGTACCTAGTTGAAACTTCCATCCAAGATTACTTTTCGCGGAAGCGCGATAAACAAGATAAAATAAAAACACGCTTACAAGCACTGGCAAAGTGAAAGTACCTATTGCTAGATAAGCGCTTATTCTACCCTCATCGTTGAGGTTTATAAAGTTCATGAATCCTGCTAAAGCGCGCATGTAAAACGGCGTGAAGAGCAGTAAATACAAAGCTTTATTCCACTGGGGCTTAAGAAGGATATAAGCCAATACCGCTTGAAAAATCGTGATTATCGGTCCGGCGATCGAGATGAGAATGTGATCTTCTGTTTGCTTATAACTTCCTTGAACGGGAGATGTAGCGTTGAGTCTTAGTGTGGTGTCGTATCCCAGAATTTCACTTACAACCCAGTGTGAGAATTCGTGCAACAACCAAGTGAACAAAACGATAATGCAACCCCATAAAATATAATTCAAATTGATCTTTTGATCTTTCATAAGATTGCTGTTTTTATTAATTCATTTTATTCTCTTAGAATACTTTTCATCTTTTTGCCGCGGGCAAGCTCATCAATGAGTTTGTCCATATAGCGTATTTTTTGCATCAACTCATCTTCTATTTCTTCTACGCGGTAACCGCAGATCAAGCCTTTGATCTTTGATACATTAGGATTTATTAGTGGTGCTTCGGCAAAAAATGTTTCAAAATCAGTCTTATTTTTTATTTGATCTTCAAGACTTTCTTGATCATAGCCTGTTAACCATTTTATTATTGTGTCAACTTCTTCTTTAGTGTGTCCTTTCTTTTCGGCTTTTGTGATATAGTGCGGATATACGCTAGCAAAAGGCATGGTAAAGATTCTGTGTTTTTTCATCAAGAATTATTTAGGGGATTATTTTAATGAAATTAATCTTTTACAGGCTTTTCATCCAAATAAATTGTTTGTGTAAAAGCTCCATTTGCCGCAACATCCCATACTTCTAGACGTATCCATTTTTTACCGTTAAGCGTGGTGGAGAATTTTAATTGCTCAGAACCAAAGGCACGAGAAGAAACTGCTTCATAATTTTTAGTGTACGTCTTTTCACCGTCGCCAGTAACTATCTGTACATAATTCAAAGGGAAGGTATAGTTTACATCTAGTTCTATTTCAATAGTATCATCTTCTTTAAATGTAACAGTCTCTCCAGCTTCTTTGCCATTTATTTTAAATTTTGGGATCGTGATCTCACCAGTGGTACTAAAGAATTGACCTTTTTGCATGGCATTTACCACAGGTTTCCAACCTTTAGAGAAATCAGGGATTTCTTCGATCTTAAGATAATTCATGTTCATGTGTGCATACATCTCATTTTCTGGTGTGATAGTAAAAAGATCAGACTCTGCGATCACATGCTTCTTAAGTCCCCAATTGTTCATGTCATCTAGAAGATCTAGAACACGCCATCCTAGTTCTGGTCTAGATAGATCTGCTGGCATTGCCTTCCAGGCGCCACCTAAGAACTCATCTGCTTTAAAGAATTCTTCATCTTTATATTTATCAGGATAACCGGTAGAACCTTTAATACGAGGGTGCGCCGTCCATGCAAGACCGTTTTCTTTTTTAAGAAGATCAAGCATTTCATTTTTGTCTTTAATGCGGTATACTTTGCCGTATTTAGGGTCATTTGTGACAAACGGTTTATCATCATCGCGAGACATGATCCAGTACACAGGATTTGCAAAAAGCTGCATCCAGTGACCGCCTAAAAATTCATTAGGTTCTTCACCGGGTAGCAACAAAAATTCTTCATCAGAGACTTGATCACAAAGATCAAAAAGGGCTTTAAGTTCTTCTAGACGTAATTCATCTGGACCTTTGGGATGCGCGGTGTAATGAAATTCACCAAGATGCACGATATCAACCCCCATGCTTTTTAAGACATTCACAAACTCTGGCATATCTGGCACTGGCTTATCTTTTCTTACCACGTTCATAATGTATTCGTTATGAAAATGACTTGCCATGGTTTTGTAACCTTCAATTTCTGGATATGTATCACCGTGAGTGTATCTTTTTACATTATCTAGCAATTGTTTCTCATTACCGCCCCACAACTCACAGAAGAAGTTAAGACGCTGTTTTGTGTTAGGCGGGGCATTGAACCAAGGCACAAAGCGTTCATCACCTTTAGGTTCTTGTCTTATCCCTATTCCGTTTTTTGAGATCATGTTGCGATAGTTATTTCCGTGCCAAACAAAAGCCAAATTAAAGGCTTCATCGAGCGGATAGAAATATTGATGCGGCGCAGGAAAAACGGCAATCGATCCGTGATCTTGAGTCCCAATGATCGTGCGGTATTTTACCTTTTCATTTATGCTAGGAGCATCTGTGGTTGTAACGGTTTGAAATTCGTCAGTAGTTTTGGCGAAAGCCACATTTTTAAAAGGCTCATCAACGGTAAGACCGGCGTCATACAAGATTGCTGTGGCATCTTTTTCTGTCTCCACAACAGCTGCGATATTGAATAAATGTGTGTTGCTGTAGATCGTTATCTCAAGATTACCAGTGAAATCTGGCGCTTTGATTTCGCCAATACTTACCACTGTCCTTGAAGCAGTTTTAGTGACTTTAACAGACTTTTTTTCTAAGGTTAATAGGTGACTTTCATAAGGTCGTGTTGGCACTTTGTCAAAGAAAACCGTCCAGCCATTTTCTGGCTTGAGTTCGCGTTTACCCACATTTAAAATAAACTCTGGGTTTGCGTTCTTTATGATGGATTGTACATCACCCTCGCGCAACACATTTATCGCTTTGAATAGCGGATTTTCATCTTTAAGATCTAAGATCATTTCATAACCATAAGTATCTGCAATTTTCCAGCTTAGCGTTAAGAGATCGTCGTTAAGCGCTACTTTAGTAGCGTTTACTTCTGGATTTTCAGGTAGAGATACTGGTGTTTGCGCTTTCGCGAAAATGACTATGAGAGAAAGACAAAAAAACAAGCGATATTTCATTATTTCAAATTATTTGCTGGCCTATTAAAAAGGGCTTCAGTTATATGAGAAATGAAATATAGCTAAAAAAAATAAAACGTTTTAGTTGAATGCTGATTTTGGCGTAAGCCGAACAAAATTAATTGTCTAGAAGTCTTTTACTCCAGATCTCGTGAATAGGATCCCCTTTGTTTGAAAGGCCTTCATGATGCCAATTTCCATCAATAATATTATAGTTGAATTCAAGACTGGCGCCCACACGAGAATCGTCTCTAGAGAAGAATTTTATGTGCTCAGTATATTTGCCGTCAATGGTAGTGTAAGTCCCGCCACCGGTACCCATGAATTGCTTAGTTTCTGTATTAAAAGCTATCCATTGAAAACGCGTCCCCGAAAGTATTTTCATTGTTTTTCTAGGTCCGCTTGTGTCTCTTGTTTGCGTCTCTCCGTCGCGCACGCGGCCAGACATTAACCATGCGCCATTTAAATCTCCAGGAGTGCCATTATCAATTCTGTTGAAAATTATATCGTGTCCTACAATGCGGATGGTAGAGTCTGTCTTCACGATCTTAAAACTGATTTCTTTTCCTATCATTTCGGGATTAGAAGAATTAAATTCCACCTTCTCGGTAACGGTATCTCCATTGATAGCATATAGGCCGCCGTTTGTATTAATGAACTTCCCACTATCTACTTCATACGTAGCCACTGCTTGAAAATCATCAGCGAATATCACGACGCTTTTTAGACTGTTTCCGTTTGCATCAGCATGAATTGCTTGCCAAGCGCCCTCAAGCGATTGACTTTTCCCCGTAAGGGAAATGAAAGTGCAGAGTAGGAGTGATAGGTAGAATTTCATAATAAAAATTACTTTATGTCAAACAATTTAGGGATTATTTCAATGTCCTTTATTCTGTAAAGGCATAAAGATTTGTCTAGGTACTCACCATTGTTTTCAGAGCAATTTTCGTTAATGATGGCTATGGGTTCAGGGAATTGAAATGGCTTAAGAGCTAAATTTAAGGGTCGCCAATCGCCAGTGCATATGTCATAATTAAAATCACGATCTATAAAGGAGGTTGTGAGGAGATATTCGCAACCCGAGTTTTTAATATTATTAATAGACTTGTAGAGATCAGAATATGATAAATGCACAAAACAATCTCTGCATAGTATTAGATCGTAGGTGGGTAAAGGATCGTTTATTAGATCAATAACCTTAAAATCTAAGTTCTTTTTAGAGAAGGTATTTTTGTTTTTTATAATCAATTCATCTACAATATCTGCTCCCAGATATTGAATGTCTTTTAGATCTACGTGTTTCATCCATTTAAAATCTCCGCAAGGCAAGTCTAAAATAGATTGAATATTAAGTGAGCTTAAAAGAGAATTTAATTCTTCAATGATTGTTTCGGTTTGTGCCTGGTCAGAACCTCTACCAGATAAGCTTTCTTTTCCGCCCCAGTGATTGGTTTGGTAAATGGAGGTAAAAGTATCTTTTGGTGATTTTTTGTAGAAGACAGAATTCTTCTTTTTATAAGAAATTCTTCTTATCAGATCTTTGATTTTTATTGGCTTAAGTTTTTTAATGCTATTGATCATAGAAGGATCTGTTGCTTATTGTTGATATTAAATATAAATCTATTCTATTGAAGAGTAGGGGTGTGGAATTAAAAAAAAAAAGCCCGAGCTATACAACTCAGGCTTTATCACTAATGGAAAAATCTATGTAAAATTAGTCTTCTTCTGCGGCTTCAAGCGCGATCTTACGAATACGGTGATTCGCTTGATCTCCAATATAGAATGCTTTTTCTTCTTCATTGTACTCAATTCCTGATGGTCTATCAAATCGAGCTTCTTCTCTAAGATCACCATTAACATAACCCCAAGGGTCTGGATTGATACTAGAACTTCCACGACCAGCAAAGGTGGTAACACTACCTTCTGGGGTTAGCGTTCTAACTGCGTGGTTACGTTGATCTGTAAAGTAGAAGTCGTATTCATCAGGCTTACCTGCTTCAACATAATCCTCGTTTTTCACAAATACACCTTGATATGGGTTTCTTAATCGTACGCTAGAACCTACACCGTCTTGGTAACCTTCTCCTCTAAGTTGACCAGCAACAAGGTATGGTTGGTTAAATTGCTTTTTCTCCCAGTTATAATCACAACGTAATATATAATGTTGGTTGATTACAACAATATATGCGTAATTACCTGTAGGGTGAATGAATATTTTAAATTCCCAGCCCGGATCGTGGATCACAAAGAGGTTCTCATATTCTTTATCACCTAAACCTTCTTCAAAATATTTATTTAGATCAAAGCGGAAGAATTGACCTTTTTCATAACTATTAAAGTACATTTCTCCATTTACAGGATGAATTGAAGCTCCATTACATTGTCTGTATCTGGTCAATACTTCTCTATCTTGCCAATTCTGGTCTCTAGACAGTCTATACGCAGCTCTATCATTCTCACCACCACGGTCTTCTGCAATGATCATATATTTACCATCGTTTGTAAAATCAACACTACGAGGTCTGTCAAAGTCAGAACGTATCTTAGTAACGGTACTATCTGCAAAGTTCATCAGATAAAGACCATTATTAAAGTCAAAGGTTACATATAAATGCTTAGGATTTAGAGGATCAAATTTCATAAACGAAGGATTCCAAAATCCACTCGCCATTTCATTTTGGTTGTCTGATTTGAAAACGCCATCCTTCCATGGTTCATCACCACGGTCATTTTTATAGCCAATAACAGTGGATACAACCATCTTACGTTGATAATCAAAGTTTGTGTCAGATACAGCGCTTACTTGTCTTGTCTCTTCACCTACTATAACTTCAATATCTCCGCCAAAGGCTTGCTTTGGAACAAGGCAATAAAGTGAGTCACCATTTACGCTAATAACTACAGCTTCTTTGCCGCCTATAAATACCTTAACGATATCCTTATTTGTACCGAAATTTTTACCGTAAATCACGAGACGTTGACCGGCACCACCAGTTTCTGGCGTGAAACCTGATACAACTACAGGTTGTGAGGGATCAAAAGCGGGCATGGTTTCATCACCCGGATCATCACTTTTACAACTGTATAAACCTACACTCAGAAATGCCAGCATCAAACTAAGGATTTGAAATTTCCTCATATTAATTAGTATGTTTAAATACATAGTTTTAGATTTTTAATTCAATTTTTTATTAAGCTAAAGCTCTTTTTCATCGTTTGAAAACGCTCTGTGATTACCATTCAATTGCTTGGTCTTCATCTGGGATCTGGGTATTCAATCTACGTTCTAAGATCATTGATCCTGAAACTTTATAATTAATATCTACATTAGGAACCATCGTATAATCAGTAAACTGATAATCGATATTATTAATGGTTAGATATCTACGCAAAAGATAGGGGCGTACCTCATCCATCTGCTCGTTAAGAGAGTAACTAGCGTCCTTGTTTAACTGAAAATTCATTGCTGGATTATCAGCATACAGTGTTACTCCACCATTTTCATTTAACCTAGCATATATCTTATAGTTACCACGATCAGTACGATCTTCATCTATATTACCGGCATAGAAAAAGATTGTGTTTTCGTCTACAACATAAGTCTTGATCTCAGACTTTACAATAGGAGTTTCATCCTCATAACCTTCCATCACCGTTTTAAGAGCAGTACCACTATAAGTTCCAGAATAATCATTAAATGGATTTATTCTTAAAAGCGCCTTACGATAGTGCTTTCTAGGATTAGCGGTATAGTTATAAGAAGGATCATCTTCAATTGTTATAGGTAGTACCCATTTATCAACCATATCAATATCCTTTAAAGTAAAATTGATGTCAAGCATAGAAGTATTCTCGCCAGCACTTATTTGTACTTCAGAAGGAAAACTATAGTATTTGCTGTCTAATTCTCTATAATAGAAATCAGTGCGTGATTGAAAGCGTTCATAATTTAGGTCTACAAGAGTGTCAGAGTCTACAGCAACATGAACTGTTCTGTTCTGATCATTTGTTGTTGATCCACTTACCACTAACGGTTGTTCAAATGTAGTACCCTCATTTGCTCGATAGCGCACATAAATATCACTAACGCCTTGGTTGTTTATTGGAGCTTTAAAAGAAACAAATTGTTCAAATTGTTCATCCGTCCACTCATCATTACAGGACCCCAATACAATAAGCATTGCAAGTGCCACAAATAGTTTTATAACTTTATTCATAATGCTTTATGTTTTTATTAATCATTGTAATTCCAACCTGGGTTCTGAGTAAGGCGTTTATTACGCTTTAGCTCCTCTAGACCAATAGGCCAAAACCACATTTTATCTGCAAATGTTGACTCAAGAGCCCATACAGCAACGGGTTGATGAAAAAGATCTCTTTCCTCCTCGTTCATAAGAACATTACAACCATATACTGGTAAAGCTTCTTCTTCATCAGCATCCATCCAGCGACGTAAGTCATAATAACGTTGCCCCTCTGCAAGAAGTTCTATAAAGCGCTCACGCTTTAATCTCTTTCTCATCTCATCTTTACTAGCATATACAGATGATGGATAGTCAGGCACTCCAGCACGAATGCGCACAGGATGAATACCTTTTTGCATTTCTGATATATCTCTAGAGATTGTGTAGCTACCGCCATTCCATGCTTCTACATTGTATGATCCATCTAATTCATTTACCGCTTCCGCGTAAAGTAGTAAGATATCTGCATAGCGAATAGCAGGTTCTGGTTTAAACACGATGTTACCTATTTGTCCGCCTTCATAGGTGTCATTAGGGTGAACATACTTTTTAACCCCAATACCCGTTCTTAACCAGTAGGCATTCGATGAGTTAAAACCATTACCCTTTGGATTATCACGGTAGTAAAATACCTGCTGATTACGGTTACGCTCTTGAGATTCATTCAATAGCGGCCAGAAACTTCCGTTAAACGCTACTGAAGCATAAAACCTTGGTTCACGGTCAGCATATTGCATATGAACTCCTGGAAGTAAAGGTCTATGAAGTCCAGCATCATAATCAGCTTGAGTAACATATCCTGAAGGACGATCAGATCCATCTCCTCTTCCTATTTCCTTGTCTTTCCCAGGTACATCTTCACCATCATTCATATAGTAAGCATCTACAAGTTTCTGTGTTAATCCATGAGTATTCCATCCAGTAGCAGATCTAGGTAACTGATGCGCAACCATTGCTCTGATACTTTCACCATCTTGATTGTTACCTCTAGAAAAGATCAACTCAGGGTTACCTGAAACTGGTAATGTTCCGTCAAAGACTCTAGCATAAGATTTTTCTGGATCTATGTTAGACCAGCCAGAAGGCCATGGACTCTCAGAAAAGTTACCATCTGCAGGTGGTACAACAGTTGCTTCATCACCTGTTTCAATTACAGGCACAGTATAAAGTTCGTAGATACCAAGTTCCATAACGTCTCTTGCAGCTGCTGCGGCTTTGGCCCACTTTTCTTCATTGTAGTCTGGTGAAAGAAGAAGATTTCCTTGATCATCAGTCAATCTTGAAGCAAAATCAGATGTATTACCATTGGCAATTGGGCTAGCAGCATAGATCAAAACTTTAGCACGTGCAGCTAGTGCTGCTCCCACTGTGGCTCTTGCTGATGCATCCTGACCACGAACCATTCCTAAAACTTCCATTTCTTGGGCAGCAAGCTTTAATTCATCAGCAATGAAAGTAGCGCATTCTTCATATGTACTACGTGGTATTGCAAGATCATCATAGCTGTCAGAATAGTCTAAGCCTTCATCTGGCAAAAGAGGTATAGGTCCATACTTACGAAGTAGTAACCAGTACATATATGCTCTGGCAAATCTAGCCTGACCTCTATAATCCTCTATTTCTTCATCAGTCATCTCTTCATTCATATAGATGTTTTGAATAAAGGTAGAAGCGTTACGTATACCACGATAGCATCGGGTCCAGGTACCTTGCTTTGCATTTTCTCCATACTCTCCCATCTTAAAGTTGTTGTAGGAAAGCTCATTTTTTGATGGATCATAATCGCTATCACGATCCCCATAGTACATGTCATCTGCAAAGTTATGAGGGGTTACACCCTTACTAGCAACATCTGCATTGATGCCTCCTAGTTCCTCATAAACGTTTGCAAGCCATTCTTCTGAATATACCTTACTTTGAAAAACCTTTTCTTCTGTAAGGCGATCTCTAAAATATCTGCTGGAATCTAGGTAGTCGTCAGTACATGACGCTAATATTCCTGCTCCAAATACAACAGATAAAACAGTATAAAATATTCTTTTTGTCATTTCTTTTTCTTTTACAGATTTATACTAATTCCCATTGTGTAAGATTTCGCAGGGGGATAATCCTCTCCTCTAGGAGTAGCAAGTTCTGGATCCCATAGCTTAAACTTAGACCACGTTACCAAGTTAGATCCAACAACATATAGTCTCACATTTTCAAAACCAACTTTATTGATCAACTTTTGAGGTAGATTATAGCCTATTTCTAAGTTTTTCAAACGTAGGTAGCGACCATCTCTCAACCAGAAGGTTGACTGTCTAAAGTTATTTGGGTTTGGCCCAAAACTAAGACGAGGATATGAGGCATTAGGGTCTTCGGTAGAAGGATCTCCTGAGATATCAGAATCTATCCAACGATTATCTCCCATAATACCTTTCATTACTTGTCCCCATTCTCCTTCGCTAAATGCATGAACGGTTTTTCCGTATGTAGAGAAAGTAGATTTCCCTGCTCCTTGAAATAAAACACCAAGGCTGAAACCACGCCAGTTAGCGTTAGCACCAATACCATAAATAAGGTTTGGTCTCTGAGTAGCACCTATAGCAACAATGTCACCATCGTTAATAACACCATCACCGTTAACATCCTTGTATTTGATGTCTCCAGGTTGATATGTTCCAAATTGTTGTGCAGGACTATTTCTAATATCATCATAATCTTCAAATAGACCTAATGCTACAAGCCCTCTAGATTGATTTACACGGAAACCTTCTTGGTTTTGATAAGGATAAACATTGTTTTGTTCATCTCTTTCTACAATTTCGTTCTTACTGAAGGTAATGTTACTTCTAGCAGTAACAGTGAATTCTCCAAATTGTTTTCTGTACTGAAAGCGTCCGTCAAAACCTCTTGATCTAACCTCTCCTACGTTAGCTCTTGGAGTACTTTCTAATCCCACAATAGCAGGAAGGAAGTTTCTTTGCATATAAATTCCAGAACGTTCTTCATTAAAGAAGTCCATATTAGCAGTAATTCCTTTAGTCTCAATATCAAAACCAAGGTTTTGCTTTGTTGCCACTTCCCAAGTAACGTATGAGGATGCAACTTGAGAATATCTCATTCCTCCAAAATATCTGCTAGATCCAAAGTCTGCCCATTGATAGCCACCTACTTGATCGCCATCTCCATTACGTATTTGACCAATTGTATATAAGTATGGGAAGCGTTCACCACCAGCTAACTGGTCATTACCTACTTTACCATAAGAATATCTGATCTTAAATAGTTTTAACCAACTTAAGTTCTTCTTAACGAACTCTTCTCCGGCAATGTTATAAGCACCTGAGATCGCAGGGAAGAAACCGTATTGCTGTCCTGGAGCAAAGTTCTCTGATCCTGTATAACCAAAGTTAAAGTTTAAGAAGTAACGGCTTTTGTAATTATAGTACACACGTCCTGCTAATGCTTGGTTTCTTCTTGCGATACCATTCTTGATATCTCCACCTAAAGCCACTGTCTGAACGTAGGCATCACGAGTAAATCTAAGAGCACCACCAGTATTGTGGTCGCCAAATGTTCGATCATAAGAAAGCATAAGATCGTAGAACTCTAATCTATTTCCTGTAGAGTTACTAGATTGAGCCAATTCTTGTGGTCCACTGATCTGTGAGAAAACAAGATCTCCATTTGCATCACGTGCACGTGCCGCTCTCCATTGCTCAGGCCACTTACGACGCTGAATATTATTTACGTTTTGAATATCATATCCTACAATACCTCTCATACGAAGTCCAGGAGTGATGAATTTAAAATCTTGTTCTATGGTAACGTTAGTTTGTACCTGATTTACCCAGTTTTCATTAAAACCAGACTGTGTAGCCATAACCCATGGGTTGGTTTGATTACCAGTACCAATAGCAGGAACATAACCATTAGAATAAAGTACAGGAGTACGAATAGGTGAGTACCCGAAGAAAGATCCCCAGAAATCAACATCTCCTAGACCTGGACTATTTCTTTTACTTAGTGATCCTGCAACACCTACTTTGGCGATAGTAGTTTCAGAGATGTTGAAGTCTGCATTAAGACGATAGTTCCAACGGCGATAGTTTGCATTTGTATTATAATCGTCTTTAAGCGATTCATCAATATTATACATACCTCCTTCATTGATATAACTACCAGAAACGAAATATCGCGAAGTTGGACCACCACCGCTCATGTTAAGGTTTGCACGGTAAGTCATTGCTCCATCCTTAAGAAGTAGATCTTTCCAGTCAACATTAGGATAAAGATCGGGGTCTAGACCTAGTCTAATGATCTCAAGTTCTTCTGGTTGGTATATAGGAGCCTCGTTACGCGTGATACGAGATTCGTTGATCAAACTAGCGTAAGTAACACCATCTTCAAATTCAGGAGTTATGGTACGCGTGTTATAAATAAATTCGTCTTTAAAGTTGATCTTGATCTTTCCGGCGCTACCTCTTTTTGTTGTGATAAGGATTACACCGTTTGCACCTCTAGAACCATACATTGCAGTTTCAGCAGCATCTTTAAGTACCGAGATAGATTTAATATCTTCTATATTCAGATCGTTAAGGTCACGCTCAATGTTATCTACAAGTACAAGAGGACTAGTACCTCCACCAAATGTTGAGATACCACGGATCCAGAATTCAGAGATGTTTTTACCTGGTTGTCCTGATTGCATCATGGCCATGATACCTGGTACATTCCCCGCAAGGGCATTAGAGATACTTGCTGTAGGGTTTTGTTTCATATCATCTACATCTACAGTAGAAACTGCACCTGTAAGTGATATTTTCTTTTGTTTACCAAAACCTACTACAACAACCTCATCAAGGCTAGCCGCATCTTCTTCTAGGAAGATCTCGAATATGTTCTTTTCGCCTACAGGCACCTCCTTTGGAGCATAACCTACATAAGAGATAACAAGAATAGCATCACGGTTCTTTACATCAATGGTAAAGTCGCCCTCAAAGGTTGTAACGACCCCATTGGTGGTACCTTTTTCTAAAACGGTAGCACCTGGTAGAGGAAGGTTATCTGCAGCAGTAGCTACACTTCCTTTAAGCGTTATAGTTTGCTGTATTGTTGATGTTTTTGGTTTGCTTATTGGTGCTTCGCTTTTCTTCTTAATCGTTATAGTATGATCTGAAGTTAAGTCGAAATTTACGTCAGCCAAGTCGCTAAAACGTTTTAGCAGAGTACCAACATTTATTTCCCCCTTAGTAAGTTGGACATCTGGGATATTCTCAAATAACTTCTTTGAATAGATGAATCGGTAATTGGTTTGCTTTCTGATCATATGAAAAACATCATCTACACTTGCCA
This sequence comes from Leeuwenhoekiella obamensis, assembly GCF_055391795.1. NCBI lineage: Bacteria > Pseudomonadati > Bacteroidota > Flavobacteriia > Flavobacteriales > Flavobacteriaceae > Leeuwenhoekiella > Leeuwenhoekiella obamensis. The sequence goes on from NZ_AP029251.1 coordinate 814,344, forward strand.
TCTGATCTTGCGATACGACAATACGTTCTTGAGAGAAAGATGTTTTTGCAGAAAACCCGAATACAGTAGTGCAAAGTAAGAATATCAATGTTTTCATAAGCAACAGCAACAGTTTCCGATATAGGAAATGTGAATTGGGTAATTTAATTTTCATAAATTTGTTGTGTAATTGTTAGTCTTAATTGTCTAATATTTATCCCTGAGAGAGACGAAGTTAAGTCCATCGCCAAATGTTTGACTTCGTTCTCTTTTTCTTATTCTATTTTTACCTCATTTTTTTCGATTTTGTAGTTATTTATTATTCCAGTGTTTTTGATTTGGGTTAATATTTCTTCTATTTCCTGATTTTTGCTCAGGCTTCCTATAAATTCTTCAGTCTTTATATCCTCATTTTCAATCTTAAACTCTACATCATACCATCTTGAGAGTACTTTCATGATCTCAGACAAGGGTTTATTGTCAAAACTGAAAACTCCATCCTTCCAAGACGTCTCATTATAAATATCAATCGTTTTCGTAACTATGGCTTTTTTATCAAAATCATACTTAGCTTGCTGACCAGGAGCAAGAACCTGTTCTTTGTTATTTATCTTAAGGTTTACTTTTCCTTCCACTAGTGTGGTTAGAATATCACTGTCATCTATATAAGCCTTGATATTGAACTCGGTTCCCAACACTTTTACTTCTTGACCGCTGTTATAAACCATAAAATCCGATCCCTGGTGCTTTGTTGATGGAGAAACATCAAAATATGCTTCACCATATACAAGCTCCACTTTACGTGATTCTTTTGACCTAAAATTTGTAGGGTATTTTAATCGGCTATCAGAGTTTAACCAAACTTTGGTTCCGTCTGACAATGTGATCATGAATTTTCCCCCTCGAGGAACAGTTAAAAAGTGATAAGCAATTTTACCTGTTTGCCCATCTTTATCATTGTCATACTCTAGTTGAGTACCGTTACTCTTATAATTCTCTTCTTGAAAAACTTCTTCTTTACCAAGTTCTACTTCAGAGCCATCAGCGAGTGTCAATGTTGCCTTATCTGTCCCTACTTTAATCTCCTTCGATGAAGGAGACGATAAATTTAAGGTAAAAATAACATTTATAAAATAATAAGTTCCAAATAAAATGATTATGGCTGAAACTGCCGCGGCATATTTTGTTAAAATTTGACGTTTTTTATTCAGACGTAATTTTTGTTTTTTCTGCAGCGCAGATAGTAGTCTATTAATGGCTTGTTCACTATTAGGATCATTCACGCTATGCGTAATAGAATAGTGGTCTTTTAAAAAGCACTCAAACGTTTTCTTATTTGCCGGTACTTTACACCATTCAGATAACATCTCCAGATCATCTGCAGTTGCAGTGCTGGTGATGTATCTCATTATCGCTTGCTGAATTTTCTCAGTCATTTATAAATACATTCTTTGCTAGTAATTACAACTCAAATTTTCGATACCCTTGTTTTGATTAACATTTTTTTTAATTTTTTATATGTTTTTTTTAATATTAGCTAATAAATCGATTTATTTATTATCTTTCTCACATATGTATAGAGATCATTTAGTTCTTATTGAAAGCTTAAAAAGCGGGGAGGAGTCTGCCTATGCCTACCTTTTAGGGCTTTATCATAAGCGCTTATTTACATATGTGTTGACGTTAACGCATGATCATGCGGTTGCAGAAGATATTATTCAAAATGTGTTTTTAAAGCTTTTTGAGTATAGAGATCGTTTGCAACCAGATCAATCTCTTCAAAATTTTCTCTATAAGAGTTGCTATAACGAGTTTATTAATCATTATAAGAAGAACAAACGTCTTACTTATTTTGATAAAGTATACCTAGAAACAATGGAGGCTGTTATTAACAGCAACGAGATCAATCTCCTTGAGAAGAAAAAGGAAATGGTCTTTGAAGGGGTTTCTGCTTTACCTAATAAATGTGCAGAGGTCTTTATATTAAGTAAAAGAGAAGGTCTAACAAATATTGAGATCGCTGAGTATCTCAACCTTTCAGTAAAGACGGTAGAAGGTCATCTTACTAAGGCCTATTCAATTCTTCGGGAGCATCTAGGGCCTAAGATCGTGAGTTTCTTCTTTCTCTCGTTTAAGTAAAGGTATCCTTGTATTCTCGTTTTGGCTTTAAGCCAAAAAATCTAACCCAGATTAGATCTCACTTAACTAAACCAAAGCTTACTCTTCTGCAAAATAATCTTGAAACTTAGTAGTCTTCTCAGGATTTTCATCAAACCACGCTCTAGCTTCTTCGCCTTGAGACAGTGACATATAATAACTAAGCTGCTCAATAATATCTGCCTCTACAAAATCTGAAAATGAAGGTACATAGAAATTCCACCAGAAGTCGTCGTTGTTGCCTTTTTTGTCTAAGCCTGCTATCGTACTGAATATGGCTTGATTCCTTTCAGCAAATAACTCTAGATCTGTTTTGTCTTCATTACCTTCTGCAAGGTTTGTGGCTTGCTGCATGCTAATAAGAAGTTCTGCAGCGCTAAATGATGAATCACCGTCAAATGCGATACTCACATCTATATTCTTTTCATCTTTTTTCTTTACACCTTGCTTTAAAAGTTCTAAAAGATCTTCATATTCAATGGCCGAACGCTCAGAATTTGGTTCAAGAAGCAAGAAGTAATACAAAGATAATAATGCCTGTACTCTTTTATTTCTTTTACGCATCACATCGCTAAGCACTAGATGGCTACTAGCATGATCTGGGTTTATTGTAATTCCTTTGATCAATGCCTCTTCTGCTTGATCTAGCAGATTCTCATTGTAACTGGTCAACCCATAATTGTAATACAGCAAATAGTTTTCAAATTTTGCCATTCCCTCTTCATAGGTTTTAAGCGCTTGCAGTGGCTGCCCCAACATATCTTCAGCGCTACCCATAACGATGTAGCAGGCTAAAGCACTTTTGTCATCAATGGCAAGTGACTTTTTACAATACTCTACCGCTTTTTCATACTCGCCTTTTTCAAAGTTAGAATAGGCGATCTCATAATACACATCACTTACATCTGGATCAATAGCCATGGCTTTCTCGTACTCGGCTATCGCTTTGTCATACTCACCTGCATCATGAAAGGTGATCCCAGCTTTAAAGTGTTCATCAAAACTTCCATCTTGAGCGCTAAGCAAAGCACAAGTAAAAACAAAACCAAGGGTAAGTATAATTCGCTGCATAGTTATGATCGTATAAATTGTAACGTTAACGAATATAATAATTTATTGCTATTGTTTTCGGTTACTAGTTATTGTGTTTTAAGTTTTTTGGCTTTAAGCCAAAAGAAGAAATACCAGATCTCGCTTATCCCAAAAGTGTATCTACATCAAAAAGTTTCTTGAACTTTTTAGGAAATGGAGCCGCTATCACAATATGATCCTCAGTAAATGGATGTTTAAAACTCACCGAATATGCATGAAGATAAAGTCCTTTGCCTTTGAGAAGTTTACCTTCAAGATGATAATCTCGATCCCCCAGAATAGGATTGCCTAAACTGAACATATGTTTGCGCAACTGATGTCTCCTGCCAGTAAATGGCTGAAGTTTTACCAAATTCAATCGCTCAAATCGCTCTGAATTTATTGAAGCGATTACATCGTAAGTTGACGTTGATTCTTTATCATCAACAGGGCGATCGATCGTGCCGCTTACTGGCATTTTGCCAATGGTCACCGCATAATAGGTTTTCTGAACCTTTTTGTCTTTAAACAATTGGTTAAGCGCTCTAATACTGCTACTGGTTTTACCGCTAAGTAAAATTCCGGTTGTGGGATAATCTAGACGATGCACCGGTTGCGGAATGCACACATCTTCTAAACTGCTCGCTTTAAGATTTTGTGATAGGGCATTAGCGATCGTCATAAAACGGTTACCACTTACTTTTATGCCTGCGGGTTTATCTACGGCTGCCAGATGATCATCTTCATAGAGTATATCTAACGCCAACTTGAGTTTGGTATCTTCTACTGTCTGCTCTGGGATGCTGAGAACGATTTTTTCTCCTCCAAAAATATAGGTAGCCGTACTGCCTATGTTTCCATCAACGGTTATTTGGCGCTTTTTAATAGCCTTCTTTAAAGCCGACTTGGTTGGTACAGCATGAAAAATATCTACTCCATATTCCTGAAGCCGTAAAGGTTTTGTAAGAAAGGTAGCAATATGTGTTTCGGTAATTCCAGCCATAGCATTATATGCCTGCAAATTTAGTATTCTAAACTGATTTCAATCAATGAACCGAATTCAACGGACGTTGAGCGGAGCCGAAACGGGAGAATACGAGTATTGCTTAATTATAGAATTAGCAAATTAGCGAATGTGAGAATTAGCAAATGGGATCACTGCAAACTGAGACTGAAAACTGAAAACTGAACTTTTCACTTCGACTCCGCTCAGTGAACGAAATTCAACGTACGTTGAGCGGAGTCGAAACGGAAGTGGTTCGGAAAGTATTTATTTTCAAACTTCTTCATGGTTCTTTTTTAATGTATTAGTATTGGCAACATTGATCATTTCACTTCGACTCCGCTCAGTGAACGTAATTCAACGTACGTTGAGCGGAGCCGAAACGGAAGTGGTTCGGAAAGTATGTATTTCGAAATTTCTTTATGGTTCTTTTTTAATGTATTTGTATTGGTAACATCAACTATTTCACTTCGACTCCGCTCAGTGAACGGTATTCAGCGTACGTTGAGCGGAGTCGAAACGGAAGTGGTTTAGAAAGTATTTATTTCAAAACTTCTTCATGGTTCTTTTTTAATTTATTTGTATTGGTAACATCGATCATCTCACTTCGACTCCGCTCAGTGAACGAAATTCAACGGAGGTTGAGCGGAGCCGAAACGGAAGTGGTTCGGAAAGTATTTATTTTCAAACTTCTTCATGGTTCTTTTTTAATGTATTAGTATTGGTAACCTCGATCATTTCACTTCGACTCCGCTCAGTGAACGTAATTCAACGTACGTTGAGCGGAGTCGAAACGGAAGTGGTATAATATGAGTATTTATTATATTTATATATGTCTGACAGAAAAGGGTATATGTATATTTTAGAATGCTTTGATGAAACCTATTATGTAGGAAGCACAATAAATATTGAGAAAAGATTGAGTCAACATCAAAATGGAGCAGGAGCCAATTATACTAAAAAAAGATTACCGGTTAAACTGGTTTACTTTGAAGAATACTCTAAAATTTCTGAAGCTTTTAGCCGTGAGAAACAAGTACAAGGATGGAGCCGAAAAAAGAAAGAAGCGCTCATTCAAAGTAGAACACAAGATTTGAATAAACTCTCAGAATGTAAAAACGTTTCTCATTTCAAGAATAAATGAATATTATCAACGCTACTTATTAATAAGAATACTAACCTTTGATCATTTCACTTCGACTCCGCTCAGTGAACGCGATTTTAACGTACGTTGAGCGGAGTCGAAACGGAAGTGGTTCGGAAAGTTTTTATTTCAAAACTTCTTCCTGGTTCTTTTTTAATTTATTTGTATTGGTAACATCGATCATTTCACTTCGACTCCGCTCAGTGAACGCGATTTTAACGTACGTTGAGCGGAGCCGAAACGGAAGTGGTTCGGAAAGTATTTATTTTCAAACTTCTTCCTGGTTCTTTTTTAATTTATTTGTATTGGTAACATTGATCATTTCACTTCGACTCCGCTCAGTGAACGACATTTTAACGGAGGTAGAGCGGAGCCGAAACCGAAGAGGATATGTATTGTTCAATTAGCAAATGAGGGAATTAGCGAATGGCAAATACTGCATACTGCGACTGCCAACTGAAAACTGAGACTGAAAACCGCGACTGCCAACTGAAAACTGACTTCAGCGTACGTTGAGCGGAGCCGAAACGGAAGTGGTTCGGAAAGTATGTATTTCAAAATTTCATTTATGGTTTTAATAAACCAAGCCGAAACCGAAGTAGTTTAAGACCTATCTCTTTGTCATATAATGAAACTCTCGTTCCAGGTCGTATTTCATTTTCTTGACACTTCTGCGCATGATGAAGTAGGGGAGTCCAAACATAAACGCACCATGAATAAGAATAAATGGAAGCGCGAAGGCAAGCCCACTGCCATTATCAGTGTCTGAGCTTAAGAATGTAACGACTAATGTAGGATAAATGATCAGTGCAAATATGAAGAATGGTATAAATAACTTCCTGAAGCCATTGATCTCAGTATGAATGATCAGGGTTTCGTATTCTTGTTTAAAAGTACCTTTCGCAATAGCGAAATTAGCATTCCCACTAAATAGCTTTTTCCTGCGCTTGATCTTAAAATCCTGAGGACCTACATGTCCTTTAAACTCATTGTCTGTGGTAGAGAACACATCAAAGGTGTCTGAAAAAATACCTAGAGAACCCTCATCCACATGTTCTCTTAGTTTAGCAACAAAGTCTTGCTGTTGCATCTCAACGCGCGTGGTAAGCGTTTGTATGAGTTTTAGTTTCTTAAGAAGGTCGTTCATTGTGAGAGTAGAAGATAACTGGAGCGAAAATAACTAAATCACATCTTTTCCTTTGAGAATAAAACTAAAAATAATCTCACATCACTACAGCCTTAAATTCTAAAATTAGGTCAACGACTAATACCTCTTAATAAGGACCATTAAAAGCTGATCCTATGATTAACTGGTTTAATCAACACATCATTCACGCTAGATAGTATATATCACACGCATGCCTAGCGATTATCTGAAGTGTTCTTATTACGGACTTCCTGCAATATTTTGATACTCGCTAAATGCGAATAAAGAACAATGGGTACGATAACAGCAGGAAGCCAAACTAAAGGAAAATAAGTTACACCAATATTGGGCTGGTCAAATGCGAATTGCTGAATAGGTGTTTGAGCGCTTAAAACCGCTATAGTCAAAATATTAATTAACAGTCCTAGGCAAATAAAATTCCATAGTAAAAGCCCCTTTTTACTAATCCATTTTTTCACAAATATCGCATAGTACATTATGGGTGCTGAAATGCCTGAAAGAATATCAAAGTTATAGCCATCAAATGTCATCAAATCAGGTATAAGGCCTTCGATAAAAACATAAAACAATACGATCTCAACAGGAATCCTTACCGTATGTAATAACGTCAACCACCTTAAATGCTGCTCATTGTGAACAGTTCTATTTCTTGCAAGCAAGAAATAGACAATAACGAAAAGGATACCAGGCCCCAAAAGAAAAACAAACCTCGGCGGTATCGAATTTTGAACGCGGTAAAATCCTAAATATCCCAAGATCCCCACTACAGCCATCCAAATGAGAATACCTGCAAGTTGCTTGCTACTCTTAGTGATTTTATAAAAACACAATAAAGTAGCTAAGGTTGTAAAAATGAACACTAGTTGTATTGAAGTAGAAATTGCGGCCATGTCTCTTAAACTTTAAAGCAAAGTTCAATAAGTGACATTGCATTCCACTTGACAAAAGGCAATTAATAAAAAGCTACAATTTTTTACGTAATCTGCTCAGAGTGCTATCAGTAACACCCAAGTACGAAGCAATGTACTTTAGTGGTGCATAGTGTAGTATTTGAGGTTTTGTTTTTAGAAGATGCTGATACCGCTCTTTAGCGGTTCTGTTGATCATCCCATAGTTCCTGCTTTGAGAAGCAATAAATTCTTTTACTAGAATAGCTCTTCCAAAATCTCTGAAAGCTGGTTTATTATGAAATAGTGTATTTAGTTCTTCATACGAAATTCGAAACCCTTTACAGGGAGTAATAGCTTGTATATATGCTTCTGAAAGGGTTCGATTAAAGAAAGAAGTAATTTCAAAGACAATGTTATTTTCGGTAAAGAAATCAGTGGTAACTTCTTCACCTTCTAGGTCGTAGAGAAACGTACGCATTAATCCAGTTTCTAGGTAGAGATAATCATCGCTTACTTCATTTGCCTTTAGCAAATAGTCTTTTTCCTCTATTTCAATGGGATGAAAGCTTTTTGCAATTTGCTCAGCATCATCTTGTGGAATAGTGACAACACTTAAAATAAAGTTGACTAACGACGCTCTATTGTTCATTGTGTCGAGTTTACTTTTTAATACTAACGCTATCGGCTATTAGCAATGAATCCCGATTAGCAATTCAGCCACATTGAGCTATTCTCAGTGATAGTTAAAGGTTTCTACGATCAACTTCCTGCGGCTAATAATATACCTATACCGGCGAAAAAGAATATGATTAATACGATCCCAATTAAGGAAATTATAAGACCAGCGATCGCTAAACCATTTGGCTTTTTAAAAATACCTATGAATGACAATACAAGTCCTAGAAACCATAAGATCCAACCCAAGATTGGGACCCATCCCAGAAACATTCCTAAAATGGCTAGAATAAAACCTGCAACTCCAGTACCATTAGAATTACTTTGTTGCTGTATAACAATGGTTTGTCCACCATTATTTTCCCGATTGTTTGTGTAATTTGGTGTCAATAGTTTGAATTGATTTGTAGTTGTTTTTTTTAAATTACTTAGAACTCTTTGGCTCTACTCAGTTACCTGAATGGCATTGCGTTTAGGTGTTGTTGTATGCTGGCTTTATGTCTTTTTAAATTTTCGAATTTTACTTCTTAACGCTTCATATCTTTGAATTTCTTCATTAAGGTTTGAAGGTTCTGGTTTCATGTACGCATATTTATCACTATGTGTATGGCCTTCCATGTATCTGCAACATTGAGCAAAACTTTCAAGAAGTTCGTTTATTAATTCTTCGTCAAAATTGACACTAGAAAGACTATCAACGCTTACACGTTCATTGTATCGCTGAACGACATTTTTAAATAAGTCATTAATTACTAAAACCTCATAACAAGTACGTAATGCAGTGAATCCACTTTTAACTAAAAATTCTCTTTGAGAAGGAGGACACTCGGCTTTATTGGCTTCAGAGTATAGCTTCTTTACTGGCTCAGCATTACGATAAATTTTTTCATACGTAGGTGAATTTCTTAACCATACTTGACCTGGGTTGCCGTTTCTATTTTCAATCCAATGGCACTCGTGAGTTAAAGATTTGTCTTGAGCATAATTAAGAAGACAAGAGACAAAAACTAAATCATGAGTAAATACGAGTACTTGTTTAGTTTCTGAAACTGAAACGAGCCTACTGGCAATTAAACTCTTTCGTTCTTCATCAAGCGAGTTAACAGGATCGTCAAGAATGATTCCTCTGTTAATCGTGGTAATATTGGTTTCTGCAATAAAGTCAGACAGAGCAATTACTTTTTGTTCTCCCTCACTTAAAATTGCAGAAGGGTCATTGCCTTTAAGAAGAAGTTGGCGGTTGGATTGTGCATCTGAACTTCTTGCATCTATTTCAATCCCAAACTTTCCATTTAGTTTTTCACATTCATTATTAAATTCGTTGATATAATCGGTGTTGAAATATTCTTCGGAAAGTCTCTTTTCAGTATCTGTGGATGATTTCTTTGTTGCCCGTTTATTAAACTGGTTGGCTTTATTTACCCATAGCAAGTTTTTATGTAGGGATTCAATATCTGGGTATCGAGCTTCCAGTTTTTCTTTGTGAGCTAAATAAGTTTTCGTTTTTAACAGTTCGCCAAGTTTTTTGCTCTGCTCATCTTCTTCAAACGCTTTAATTTCTTTTTCTACTATTTCGCTTATGGCATCTAAAGCAGTTAAATCTAGTTGAACTTCAGCTTGCGAAAAATCCTTTTTTTCAGTGATATTTGTTACAAGTATTTGTCTTAATGTTTCTTGTTTCTTTAGTTCAGCTTTTAAATTATCTAAAGCCGTCTCGTACCTGTCTTTTAACCAATTGGCTAAAGTGTCTGTTTCAGGAAACTGATTGAAGTTTAATTTTTCGTAATCCACCTTAAACTTTGCAAGCTTTTCATTAGCAGTCTTAGCTTCTTGTTCAGCAACACTTTTAATGTAAGCCCAATAGCCACTAATTAAGCTTTTAGGAACATCATCATTAATTGCTTGGTGACACAATAAGCAATTGTCACCAATTGAAGGGTATTCACCTTCCTTTTGAGTAGAAGCAAATTTTGCAGCCGCTTCTATGAATTTTTTCCATTCTGTAGAACCAATATTTTCAATTTTATCTGTTTTGAATTTTTCTATGCCTTCATTTTTTGCGGTATCCTCTTTGATTTTACAATTGGTAATTCCCTTAATTACGTTATTTAGTTGGTCTTGAGCAAACCAAGTGTTCGTATTTACTAAATTCTGTTTTCGAGCTGCTAATTGGGCTTTTATAGTCTGCAACTCTTTCAATGCCTTGTCTTTTTGAGCTAAAGCAATTTTTAAATCATCATATTCTTTGTCTAATTGAACTTTTCTTACTTTTTCCTCTTCGCTATAAGGTAAATGAGCATTTAAATCTAGAAGTCTTGAATTATGCGAAAGCTGAATTAACCATGTTTTGATTTCAGATTCTCCTTGAAAAATATCATCATCTGTAAAGGGATTGGCAATATTTTTAGATTGAATTTCAATATTTAACTTGCCATTTAATCTCTCTAATGCAGTATTAAATTCATTAAACAATTGCAATCCAGCAGGACGGAAGCTAAAATCATTTCTTAAGCTAAGGTGTTTTTTCCCTATATCTCCATCAAAAATTGCAAACTGATTAAAAATTCCATTATCGATGTCATCAGGATATTTCAGAGGAATATTAATTCCCTCCGAAGAAAAATTAAAGGTTGCTGCTATTGCTTTGTGTCCGGAATCAATGTTGATGTTAGGAAGAATGTTTTCCTTATGTTTGGAATAAAATACGTTTTTTAAAAGACGAACATAACCAGATTTCCCTGCACCATTTTTTCCATATATGATGGTCAAATTTGGTGTTAGCTCAATAGTTTGATTTTCAGTAAGAGCATTAACCCCTTCAACTTTTTCAATCGAGTCAAAAGACAGGTTTTCTTTATAATCGTCAGAGGCATTTGGGTTGTATGAAATAGAAAGCTCAGGTTTATCAGTTTCTCCTTTAAGACCTAACTCTTCTAACAAATAAGAATAAGCTGATTCAATTATAGATTCCGTAATTTCATTACCTGCTAAAATTTCAGAACAAAGGTATTTTGCCCAATATGGTTGATCTTTTACAAACGCTTTAACTTCTGTTTCAAGCGTCCTTAATTCTTCTATTGGTTGTTTGATTTCTTCCATATGCTATTTTTACCTTGCATATAACGGCTCGGCTATGCGTAGTGAGGGAATTTAAGGCACTTCACTGTCCGCCTACCGAAAAGTTATTTTAATGTAATTACTTTCATATTAGCACTTTCGCCCGCATTACGTATAGCCATTGTTGTGTGCTGCCCTTTTTCTCTTTTTATCTCTGCATCAATCATTTGGTGTCTGTTTGTCGTTGCGATGGCTTGGTGGCTCTTTTGCAAAACTTGGCTTTAGTGTGGGCTTGTGCGGTTTTGCAAATGTGCCACCAATAGCGTTGGCTAATATCTAGTTTGTTTTAAAAAGTCTTTTAATGTTATTGTCGTTATACCGAAACCTTTTGATTTTACTTGTAACCCATTGTCAGATGTCAGCATAATTGGATTTTCATCTATGTATTTCAGTGCGACTGATAAAATAAAATTGTCAGGCGATTTTCTGTCAAAGTCGCTTGGCAGCAGAGTGAGGTCGGCTGTGTTCATTTTGATATTTCGTTTATCAAAACTGTCATTGATTTGTTTGATTGCCCTTTGAACATTTTTCTTGTATTCTTCTGATAGCGTAACCTTCAATTTGTCTAACTCGTCAATGACTTTTGCCGATAAAATCACTTGATACTTCTTGTCAATTTTTGAAATGATATCGGGGTAATCAACAAATACATTTGTGTCAATGATGTAAATGTTTTCTTTGTCCTTTTTGATTTCCTTTTTCGGCTTTTCAAATTTTGAAAGATCTATTTTTCCAAGAACTTTTAAACCAACTTTTCTTTCTGTTTCTGCTTGAGTAGTTTCTGCATTTTCTGTTTCAACTGGTTCTTGTTTAGCTTCGCTAATGTTTGCAATATCCAAACCGTCAAATTGAATGTGAAATGAAAAATCTTCATCAAGTTTTTGAAGATAGGTTTTCACTTCATTGTTAATCTGTGAGCGTGTTAAAACACCCTTGTCCGTAATAATAAGTGTGTGTCGTTTTGAGCGACTTGTTGCCACATTGAAAAGTCGGTTTTCTAATGAGCGATGATAGCTTGAATTCGGAACAACAAAAATTGTCACGTCAGTTGTCAAACCCTGAACTCTTGAAACCGTTTCAATCAACAAATTATTATGATAGCTGATTGTTTGAAAAATTGTTTTTTGTAATGCTTTTGTAGTTTCTACAAAGTATGTCAATACTGAAATATGTAATTTTTCATTGGTTTCTAATAGGTGTTTTACGATGTCAGTTGCAAGTTTCAAGGCATTGGTTGGTTTGAACTCGCCTGCTTTTAAATCGGTTTTTATCAAAGTTGGACCACCACTTGGATTGAAAAACCTTCCAAAATCAATGTCCATTTCCGAGTAGGAAAGGCGAATATCTTTTTTAGCTCTTGAATTCAAACTGCCTTTATAGAAAAATCCTGAATACTTTGCTGCTCTGTCCGTTAAACGATGTGTTTCAGATAGCTGAAATATTGGTATAGATGCGGTTTCAGAAAGTGCTTTTAAGCCGTCAACCAAAGCACCGTAATTTTTGCGACTCACTTTATCATCGCTTAATGAAACAACAGGCGGTAATTGGCTTGTGTCGCCAATCCAAATATTTTTCTTTCCTAAAAGTTTTGCACCCCCAAACATTCCTAGTAATGCCTGGCTTGCTTCATCAACAATAACGTAGTCAAAAGGTGGCACATTAAAAGTTTTTGCTGCTTGTCCGCTTGTAATGAAAAAAGTTGAAAGAATTAAATTGTAAGGTTGCGGACTAACTTCTTTTGTTTGCTGTAAATCTTTAAATGCCTTTGCTTCGTCAACTGAGAGTTTTGTTTTGAAAATACGATGTTCTTCTAACAGTCCTTTCAATGCTGGTTTTTCAACTATTTCAATTAGCGCTTTATTTGTTAATGCCGTTACTAATACAGATTTTCCTTGATTACAAAGCTGTTCGCAGATTTCAGCAATCAAATATGTTTTGCCTGTTCCGGGCGGCCCTTGAATAATAAGACTATCCTGCAATGCCAATTGAGATAAAACAAAATCAGCAATGTTGTTTTTATTGTCAAGGAGTGAAGGTGTCCAATCTGAAGCTTGAAAATCTTGGTCAAGAATTCTATTTACAGATTCATTGTTTTGGTTTTGAATAATACTTTGAAGATTTGCAATGTATTCAAATGGTGGTTTGTTTGGTCCCAAAAGAAGAATCATTCCTTCTGCTTCTTGTATGTGAATTGCAAATTCAAGTTCCACACCTCTGAAACCTGCAATGCTGAAATCTTTTTCGTTTGATGGTGTTTGCCAAATGCAAACAATTTCAGAATAATTGGTTTTAGCTTTAATTAAATCGCCATACGTTTTATTTCCCCAATCCCTATAATTTCTTAACTCCTTTGGAACAGTAAAACAATAAAGATATTCGCCTTGTCTTGGTATTCCTCTTGTGTTGGGAAATTTCAAAATCATTTCTCCGTCCTGAAATTTCAGGAATTGTGCAACAAAAAGTTCTTCACGGTCTTGCAACAGAAAAAGGGCAGAAGTATCTAACTTTTGCTTGTAGGCTTCTGTTTGTGCCCGAAGTTCTTCTTCTAAAAATCTTGTATGTTCTTCTCGGCTGTAAATCATTAAAGCAATAAGTTTTTATCGTCCGCAGATAACTCGTTTGCACTTGGATTTCGTTCACTCAAACCAAACTGTTGCAAATAGTCTGTTGTGCTTTCAGGTGATTCAAAGATAAAGTGCGTATAAGGCAGATATTGAAAGAATTTGGCAAACGCTTTCAAATTGGTCATTGCAAAAGATTGGGTGTTTAATCTCATATGAAATGTGTCATTAAGAGATTCAATATCTGAAAGCGTTACGTTTCTAACTACGTTGCCTCTCGTTACTACAAATAATTGAGTGTCGGTTTCTGTCAATGCAATCCATTCATTTGGATTGAAATAAATTTTTCCCGCTTTGGCACTCTTTACTACTAATTTGATAGGGTTTCCCAACGGATTTGTAACTCCTTCTACTATCGTATAATTTATTTGAATAGTATCAGGAACATTAAAACTGTTTTCTCTTAATTCTTGAAAGATAATTTCTTTTGCGTCCTCACTTAATGAAATTCTTGATTTTTCACTTGAATTATCTGTTAGAGTTAAAATTTTAATATCATCTTCCGAACCGACAGGATACAAACTACCCGAAACTGCAACTTGCTGTTCAGTTGATGTTGTTTTTAAAATGTCTGTAATGTTCGGATTGGTTAAAAGGGCTTTTAATTTATCCTTTATCTCTTTGGCTGACAAACCTATTTCACCAATAATTTCATCTAATATCTCTGCTTTTTCAAGGTTTACAGCAATTTCGTCATCGTCAATTAGTCTGTGTTTGCGTTCATAGAGTTTCGTAAATATCTGCTCGGCTAAATGTTTGTTTCTATTGAACCACAAATACAGTTTGCGAAATAACTCTCGTAGTGCCTCATCTCTTTCAATGCTTCCAAATTTTGGCTCAATCAGTTCAGTAATTTTATCCGCTATTGCTTTAATTTCAACAGCTTGTTTTTCTGGAAGAACAGGAAAAATTTCTTTTGCCAATAATTCTTTGCGAAAATCATAATCCAACAGTTCGCTTATATCTTTTAATTCTTCTGCAACTTCTTCTGCATTATCTGTCTGTAAGATGTCTTTGTATTTGAAATCTCCGTTTTGATTTGGCAGTATTGGTGCGGTTTTTAGATTTAATAAGTTTTCGTATTGGTTCTTGTCTAAGAAAGTTATTAACTCATCAAGCCATTTGAGAGTTTCTGAATGGCTTTGAAAGCTAATATTTGTTTTAAAATTTTCAACATTGTTATAAGAAGCAATAACTGTAACGATTCTTTTTGTGATTAATTTGTCTGATACTTCCCAAATACTTGGATTGTCAATAGTTACAGATGTTTTTTTGCCAAATTCATTTGGGAATAACTTTTTAGAAAAACTATAAATATTACTTCTGATTTTATTTTCAGAAGGAGGAAACAAGCAAGCTAACTGACTGCAAGCCTTGTTGATGTTGGGATTTTTTCCGTCATTCAAAATACTATTGATTTTCACTATAATAGAATCTTGGTCTTTTGAATTGAAAATAATGGCTGTAAAATCACAAATGCTTTGGTGTAGTAAGAAGTTTTTCCAATCAGGTCCAAGTGTAATCATTACAGATTTAAGATTTTCGTCAATGCCGCTATCTTTAAAAAGTTTTGATTTTGCTTGAAACAATCCGTTTTGGTTAGGTAGTATTTTTATTTTGTCTTGGTTGAGCTGTGCTAATAATGTTTCATCATCGTTAACCAATAAAAACACTTCATTTAACCAATCAAGCGTTTCGGATTCTGTTTTTCCAAGAGAAGTTGATAGCCGACTCACATTTTGATTGGTTTCTATCCATTTAACCAATGTTTCTACTGTTAACTCATATTCTTTATCCCAAATAATTTCATACCATTTATGAATATGTTCTTGGCTTGGAAGTATAAAATGTTCTCCAATATTGCAAAGCGTCCAAAGTTTTTCTCTGATTTCATTTTTACTTGAACTCGGAAAATCAACAGTTCCTTGTCCTGTTATCGCTCTACGGCTGTATCTAACCGTATCAACAATACTTTTTGAAAGCAAGGTTTCTCTTGTTGGTTTTATGTATGTCTTTTCATACCAAGAATTGTTTATCCAATCTTTCTCTTTGGGTTTTCTGATGTAAGCAAGATTGTAAAGGTTTTTCCATTTGGCTTTATCTTCAACGTAGTTAATTAGAATATTGTAAAGCCTAAATGCTTCGTTGAAAACGTCTACATTTTTTTGAGTGTCCTCATCTGTTCCACCTGTAAGACTTATTCCATCTCTTGGTTCTGTCGGCTCAAAGAATGGGCTGTTTACGACAAAAGGAATGTGTAATTCTTCTGTTCCGATTAACGGAAAATCTAAAAATACTTTTGGAACTTCCTTTTCGATAGGCAACAGAAAATAATCGTTTCCGATTATTTGAATAGGAAGAATGATTTTTGTTTCGTCAACTCCAACAGAAACGTAGTATTTACTTTCTTGATTATCGCCAATTTTTAATTCATAAGTAGTGATTTCCGTTTCTTCAAATGGTGTTGATTTTAATTTTGAAAGAGAAAAATTGAATTTACTGTTACTGCTGTCAAACCGAATAGATTTAATGTTTGGGTGATTTATCAAAGCATAAGCTGCGGTATTTTTAAGTTCTTCGGCTGCAATTTTTGCTAATTCAAGTCCACCATTGTTTAAATGGTAAATAAATTTCGTTTTAAACTCGCTGATATTTGGCGAAGAAATAGCTGAAGACTTTGAAACACTTGTTTCAACAGAAGCAAACGCCTTTTCTATTCCTTGAATGAGTTCTTGAACATTATGTCCGCTTCGGTCAAGGTTTAATTCAAAAGTTTTATAAGTTTCGGCATTTTCTTGAAACACGCCTTTTATTTCAACTAATTCAGAAAGCAAATGCGTTGTCATAAAACCTGTTCCAAAACGACCTGTGGTCGCTGGTGTTTCGTCTGCATTTGTTTCACTTCTGTCTTTGTCGCTTGATGAATACCGTCTGATTAAGCCTCTTACATTTTCATTCTTGAAAAAACCTTTATTGTGTGCAAAAATGAATTTATCGTCAGTCAGGGTTATATCAACAACAAGGTTGTTGTCAGAATTTATATTGCAAACTGCTACGTTGTCTTTGGCATTTTGGATAAGTTCCCAAATAAGTCGTCTTGCAATAAATTCTTTGTTTATTCCTTGTCGGATAGGTCTAAGTTTCTCGAATATGTCAAGTGCAGATTTTCTGTTTAAGTCTTGCGTATCAAATTTTCCAAATATTTCGCTCATTTCGTCTTTGTCTTGCTGATTAAATACTGTCCGCTGTGCGGTTGAGGCAAAAGCAAATGTGCTGCATTGATTTCGCTTTAAGCGTAGGGATGCAGCACATTTGATTTTGCTGAAGCGTTGGTATTTTGTATTTCATTATACTGTTCGTTTATTGTCGATCGTGTCGCTTTTTTGGGTTGCACACAACTCGTTATATCCACATATTAATAGCAGAATTGCCATGATACAGCCCGGATATCCCAAATTCCCATACAGCCTATAAATCTACAATTCAATAGCTTAATAGCTTATACGGAATACCGTAAATGTTAATAATAATTAATAAATAACCTATAATCATTTTTAGGACGAGGCATGGCATATAGATACTCCATAGATACTGTATGGATAAAGCATGGATAGTGTATGAGGAGTGTATGAAATAAGCATCTTTATCCATAGCCATAAAGCACAGTGATCACAGTGGTATTTATAGCGCAAAAAAAAAAGACCGCATTGCTGCGGTCTTTTAATAATATAATTAGATCAGAGATTAAGATATCTCAAAACCTTCTCTGTATTTACGAGTAACAAACTGGTTTGCTTCGTCAAAGTTAGTGATCTTCATGTTCTCACCATCCCAAAGCAACTTCTTACGTCCGTGGAACTCCATGTTACCACCTTCGTTCTTCTGTCTTAGCATATAACTGCGTATCGCAAGGTTACCCATAAGCACAGTTTCGGTCATAGGACCTGCGTAGTCAAAAGATGAAGTAAGGGCCTTATGCTCCTTGCTGTTAAATCCAGCCTTACAAGCATCTACCCATTTGCGCTGGTGACCATATTCTGGTTCTGGCATATCTTCTACCTCAGGACCAAATTCTGTCTCACCATTGTTAAGATAAAGCTTCGGTGTCAATGGCGAACTATCATTGATGTTAGTCGAGATAACACCGTGCTCACCATGTATAAGTACACCATTTTCACTTCCAGGACCACCTATATTGCTATCTGCAGGGATGATCTCTGGGTGTGCAGGACGTATACCACCATCGCTCCAGGTCATCGTTAGCGGCGTACCCGTTTTGGCTGTAGCCTCATAATTTAACGTGATAAATGAAGCAGGAGGGCATCCTTCTGGGTTGTAATCAGGATTCCACATCTGTGAGAATACAGTACCCACACTACACTCAGCAGCTGTAGGATACTTTAATTTAAGCGTACGGTAAGGAATATCGATAAGGTGACAACCTACATCACCTAGCGCTCCTGTACCAAAATCCCACCATCCTCTCCAGTTAAACGGAGCAAGATTAGGAGTATATGGGCGCCATTCTGCTGGGCCTAACCATAGATCCCAGTAAAGATCTTCTGGCTTTGCTGCAGCGTCAGGTTGTGGCATAGCACCACCTTGAGGCCATACAGGTCTGTTAGTCCAGATCTCTACTTTATGAATATTACCTAGTTTACCAGAGTCTACCCATTTTTGAACCATGCCTAGCAATGGGTTAGAACCACCCTGGTTACCCATCTGGGTCACGATCTTTTTGTCACGCGCCATGTGCGTAAGCATACGAGCCTCGCTAATGTTGTGCGTCATAGGTTTTTGTACATACACATGCTTACCACGCTCCATTGCATAAGCTGCAGCAGGACCGTGCACGTGATCTGGTGTACTGATGGTTACCGCATCAATATCTTTCATGCTGTCTAGCATCTCGCGGTAATCATTAAATAATTTTGCTTTAGGAAAACGCTTAACTGACTGTCGTGCAGAACCAGAAAAGTGCACATCACAAAGTGCAACAACGTTTTCTCTACCGTTTACAGAAGCGTTAGCGATATCACTAGCCCCTTTACCACCGGCACCTATTGCAGCGATATTAAGTTTATCACTAGGAGCAAGAAATCCAGCTCCGCCCAGTACGTGACGTGGTACGATAAACACACCAGAAGCCAGTGCGGTATTCTTGATAAATTTTCTTCTACTAGAAGAGTTTGGTTTTTCTTTCATTGTATTATATGGTTGCCTAAACTTTTTTGAGACAAACAAGATAGTAAAAAAGCCTTAGTAAATCGATTGATTTGAGTAAATCCTTTTAGTTAAATTAACATAAAGCCTGTCATTCTGCATAATACGCAGGGTTTCACTTCCGTGAAAATGCTTCCGCCACCATCCATCAGCAAGCCATACGGTTGGTTTTTGCATAAAACAAGAAGTAGGCGAGGGGTGCGCTGTGTGGTTTTTTGGCTATAGCCAAAACATAAAATACCTCCTCAAGAAAAGTATCTGGAAGTCAATTTGAAGCGATACAACAAGAAACTTAATAGGGAAGCTATACAGTAGAAGCAGGATCGTAGTTGATCATCCACTCAATGCCGTATTTGTCTCTAAACATGGCAAAACTTGCGCCAGTAGGAGCTTCAGACAATGGGATCTCAACGTTTCCGTCAGCTGAAAGTCCGTTAAAAAGGTGTTCTGCCTCTTCTTTGCTAGCAGCCGTAATGGCGATCTTACTGCGATGTTCTTGCTCATTGGTGCGGCCCATACTTTCGGGCACATCATTTGCCAGTAGTATATTGCTGCCTATGGGTAATGCGATATGCATGATCTTCTCAGCCTCATGCTCAGCAACAGGATACGCCTCGCTAGCAATGTCTTTAAAGCGCACGATCTTAGCAAACTCACCGCCGAAAACAGATCTGTAAAATGTAAATGCCTCCTCAGCATTCCCGTTAAAATTTATATGCGGATTGATGTGTGCCATGGTTCTTTTTTTACCACATTAAAACTAATGTATTTTAACTATTGATACGAAAAAAAGTTTTAAGAGATAATAAGAGAAAGATTGTAAAGGGAAGGAAAAGAAGGCAGGAAGATCCTGCCTTCAATGTATGTATTAGCACTTACCGAAAGATTGGCTTACTACGGTAACTCCTGCGATCGTCACAGTAACTTTCACACCTGTTGGGATTCCCCATGTAGTACAGATACTTAGGCAAGCTTTACCCGCTGTACCATCTGGAATACTTACAGGCAGACTTAAACAATGTTTACCTAGGCCTAAAGGTAGATTGATGCATACCTTATGATTTTCTGTAGTTACAGAAATACATTCTGCTGCTACAAGCATACAACCACCTTTGTGGATGTTAAAGTTACTTGCGGTAGCGTCAAGTTGTGTTTCTTCATGTGTTTTTTTTGCTGCTGCTATTGCATTTGCAACGGCTTCGTCGCTAAAACTATATGTACTCATAATATTTGGTTTTTTTGTTAATTCCCTACTCATAAGGCTTTTCAGGTATCGCCCTCACAAAAGATTAAATGTGTGAGTCATTTTAGTAGATCGTGTAGCACAGCATTGTGCTACAATCTTTGGTGATGAGGTAGGTTGCTCCTCAGAAGATCATTACTGGCTTCCAGTTTGAACATTCAGGTTTCTAACAAATGATGCTTAAAACATAGTTTTATATAGGTTGATTGATTAGTATATGACAAGGGGATTTGCAAGTAAGACTTTTATTACATGCAATGTGTTAATATGAATCAATGAGTATTTTTAGTTTATTTAAATAATTGTTTATAAGGTTTTTAATTATTTAAAAATTTTCTATTTGTTTACTTAAAACTATGTAAAACTTAATTTAAACAATTGTAAATCAGTTATTTTGTTTGAAAAACAGGTGTTTATACGTGTGTCTTATCGATGAAACACACAATTTTCGTATTTATTAAGTGTGTAATGAAGTTCTAGGAAGTTGAAAATACTTAGGATAAGATGAAAAACTGAGTAAGATATCAGTTATAAGAAGGCTAACAAGATGGCCTTATTTCATGAGTTAACTATAGGGAGGTAATAAAATATATAAGAAAAGCAGAAGTGGATTATGTAGAATTATACACTTATTGCTTAGAAGCGCTAACCATATATTCGTAGGCCTTTCTTCGGACGTTGTTCGGGGTTCCTTCGGGGTAGGTTCAAGAAAAGACCCCATTTCCCGAAGAAGCCCCGAACAAACCCCGAAGGATCCCCCTACCTAAAACGAAGAAACAAAGCGTAATTTTTTAATAAAAATGCGCTTTGTTAATCGTAAATATAATTTATAGTAATGATCGCTAAGAGGTTGACTTGTAATTATCAAAAGTGTATTCAGAGACTTTTTCTGTTGGGCAGTGATGAAAAAGTATTACTCTTCTATGCGGATTAGTTTAACAGCCGTTCCTAGTTCTATTTGAAAATATAAGGTGTTTTCGTCAATGTGCTCGATCGTAGCAGGGCCCATAGGACTTTTTATGTGAAGCATATCATCTTTTAGTTCGGCTTTCAGCATTGTTTGATCAGGTAATTCAATAAAATAAGCATTTTCTCCTTTTGTGATAATAACCGTCTCATCATCCATTTTATATTCTCCTTCAAAGGAGGTTGAAGACTTAGAGCATCCTATAAAGGCAATACAAAGAAGTATAAGTATTAATTTTTTCATGGTAAACGTGATTAATTAATGGATTTAAAACACAGTAAATAAACTCTTTAAACGTACTGTTGTCAACAAACCACTAGGAATGTTATAAGATAAAATATTGAATAATGACATTTCATGGTCTGAGATCCAACCTTCAGATTGAGCAAAGCTCTTTGTTTGAAAAAGCAAACAAAAATTGGGTACTAGATATGTAAGTTTTTTTAAGACCAAGTTTAAGAAGAGCTGTAGAATCTTGTGTTAAATGCTATCTACTCAATTTTTAAATGATACGGTGATGCGTGTTATTCCTCTAAACGAGTTAGCTTTAAGCCCGCCTCTTCTTTTTCAGTCAATTCAAAATATAGGTTATTGTCTTCCATGATCTCTACGGATGCCTTCTCACCACCTGGTATTTCAAAAATTAGTTTATCTCCTTCAAGCTCGGCCTTAGCCATATTATCCTTTTTTAACTCGATAAAATAGTTTTTGTCATTCTTGATAATAGAAATAGTGTCGTTTTTTACCATATATCTTCCCTCAAAGGATGTTGAAGACTTAGAACAACTAAATAGAGTAACTGCAATTAGAACAAATAGAATTCGTTTCATGATGAATGGATTGATTGGTTATTAGGTTCAATAATAGTAATAATAATTGACAATCAGTAAATTGATTTAGTAAAACCAGTATTTTAATCGTTCCTAATAATAACAATAGCAATAACAATAGCAATAAAAATAACAATAACAATAATAGCATAGTTTATTTCGCGAAAGCGGTAATACTTGCTAGCACAGCCTTAGGGTCAACCTCTATGTTTGTGAGGTCTTCTGCAGGGGTGATCTCTGGTAGATTTTGAGACTCATATTCCATCATAGACCAGGTGCCGTTGTGATACTCTAGTGCGGTGAGATTCTCGATCCAGTCGCCGCTGTTGAGGTAGAGTGTTTTGCCGCCTTTGTGTTCTACAGTGCGCATTTGCGGTTGATGGATGTGGCCGCACAATACATAGTCAAAGTTATTCTCAATGGCCAGTTGTGCTGCCGTTTCTTCAAAGTCGGTCACAAAACTCACGGCCTTTTTAACGCTGTTCTTGATCTTCTTAGATAGTGAATATTTGGGTCTGCCCATTTTGATCAACCACCAGTTTATAAACCGGTTAAGCAGGATAAGGAAGTCATAGCCCCAGCCGCCCAGCTTTGCGATCCATTTGGTATGTTGAATGGATGCGTCAAAAACATCCCCATGAAAGATCCAGGCCTTGCGGCCGTCCAGATTTAGCGTAAGCTTATCTACAATAGAGATATTACCCAACTTCACAGGGCTGAATTTACGCAGCTTCTCGTCATGGTTGCCGGTGATGTAATATACACGCGTACCTTTTGTAGCCAGCGAGAGGATCTTCTTGATGACTTGCAAATGTGACTTGGGAAAATAACGCTTCCTGAATTGCCAGATATCGATGATATCACCGTTAAGTATAAGTGTTTTCGGTTTTATGCTTTGTAGATAATACAGCAGTTCTTTAGCGTGAGCGCCGTAAGTTCCCAGATGCACATCGCTTATTACAACAAGTTCTACTTTACGTTTCAACAGTTACATTTTGTTCAAATTACAGCAATTCATATTACCGCATCATTACCTCAAGATTAAATAATAGGGTTTCGTTAACAATGTTTTGAACAAATGTTTAGAGATAAGGTAAATTTTTAAGTCAAAAGCTTTTATTTTCGTTGCTCAAACAAGCAAAATGGCAGGAAATACCTTTGGTAAGATTTTTAAGTTGACCACTTTTGGTGAGTCACATGGCGAAGCATTGGGCGGCATAATAGATGGTTGCCCTGCGGGTGTAGAAGTTGATCTTGATGCGATAGAAGTTGATATGCAACGTCGCAAACCAGGACAATCTAAGATCGTTACACAACGCAAAGAGCCAGATGCGGTAAAATTCCTTTCGGGGATCTTTGAGGGCAAAACTACCGGTACCCCCATAGGTTTTGTTATAGAGAACACAAATCAAAAATCTCACGATTACAGTCACATAAAAGACACCTATCGTCCTAGTCACGCAGATTATACCTATGATCAGAAGTATGGTATACGCGATTATCGCGGTGGCGGTCGTAGCTCTGCGCGTGAGACAGCTAGCCGTGTTGCGGCAGGTGCGCTTGCAAAGCAGTTTTTAAAAGACGTTAAGATCACAGCCTTTGTTGATCAAGTAGGCGACATCCGTATGGAAACGCCGTATCAAGAGGTAGATTTTGATAACATTGAGAAAAATATCGTGCGTTGTCCAGATATGGCTTTCGCCGAAAAGATGATCGATAAGATCAAAGAAATACGCAAAGCCGGTGACACCATTGGCGGTACGGTGATGTGCGTGATACAGAATGTTCCCGTGGGTCTTGGCGAACCTGTTTTTGACAAACTACATGCAGAGCTTGGTAAAGCCATGCTGTCTATCAATGCTGTAAAAGGTTTTGAATACGGTAGCGGATTTGCAGGAGCGGCAATGATAGGAAGTGAGCATAATGATATCTTTAATCAAGACGGAAGTACACAAACCAATCTAAGCGGTGGTATACAAGGTGGAATCAGCAACGGTATGGATATTTACTTTAGAGTTGCTTTTAAACCTGTGGCGACCATAATGCAAAACCAACCCACCATAGATAAAGAGGGTAACACTACCGAAATGATGGGTAAGGGCCGTCATGATCCTTGTGTTGTGCCACGTGCTGTGCCTATTGTAGAAGCAATGGCAGCCTTGGTTCTAGCTGATTATGTGTTGCTTAACAGGACGGCAAAGGTTTAATGTTTTGGCTGCAGCCAAAATCCCTCAACTTTGAGTATCTTTTGGCCTTAATTTTACGATGACTACATGAAGAAATTAGCATTACACTGGCAAATTATTATAGGATTAGTTCTTGGTATAGTATGGGCTTTACTGAGCAGTGCATTGGGCTGGAGTGAATTTACGATAGACTGGATAGCGCCGTTTGGTACCATATTTATCAACCTACTGAAACTTATCGCAGTGCCACTAGTGTTATTTTCTATCATCAATGGTGTGGCGAATATAGGCGACCCAAAAAGTCTGGGTAGAATGGGAGGGAAGACCTTACTTGCCTATCTCATAACTACGATCATGGCTGTGGGAATAGGTCTTGTGCTTGTAAACCTTATTAAGCCAGGTAAGCTTATTGATGAAGAAGCCCGTATCGATAACCGTATAAGTTATGAAGTTTGGGCAGCAGATAATGGATATGAAATTAAAGATGGTATAAACTATCTGGAAGATCCTGCTTTTATTGAGCGTGCGCAACGCATTACAGACCTTAGTCGCTCTGAGATCGCAGATGCGACGGTAAGCGATAAAATGCAAACAGCGAATAAAACAAAGTCAAGCGGACCATTACAGCCGCTTGTGGATATTGTGCCTTCTAACTTCTTTGCATCTTTGGCAGATAATGGTTTGATGCTACAGGTGATATTCTTTGGACTTTTCTTTGGTATCGCACTATTGTTTATACCTAATGAGAAATCAAGACCTGTAGAGAAAGCGGTAGATGGTATAATGGAGGTTTTCTTAAAGATGGTAGACCTCACCATGAAAGCTGCACCATTCTTTGTATTTGCGCTTCTAGCGGGTGTGGTAAGTCAGATGGCAGGAGACGATGTAGGCAAAGTGGTTGAGATCTTTAAAGGCTTAAGTTGGTATTCACTAACGGTAGTCGCAGGATTGGCGTTTATGATATTTGCATTCTACCCATTTTTATTTAAAATATTTGTGCGTGCGGTATCTTATTTTGGCTTCTTTAAAGCAATGGGGCCTGCGCAAACACTAGCCTTCTCTACTTCAAGTAGTGCAGCGACACTTCCTGTTACTATGGAGTGTGTAGAAGATAATCTGGGAGTAGATAAAAAGATCACAAGTTTTGTATTGCCTATTGGGGCTACAGTAAATATGGATGGTACTTGTTTGTATCAAGCTGTAGCTGTAGTATTCTTAGCGCAACTGCATATGATAGACTTAACAATAGGTCAGCAATTAACTATTGTGCTAACGGCTACGCTAGCTTCTATAGGTTCTGCGGCTGTGCCTAGTGCAGGTCTTGTAATGTTGATCATTGTATTAGAATCTGTTGGTTTAAACCCAGCATGGATCGCTATCATCTTCCCGGTAGATCGTATTCTTGATATGTGTCGTACGGTTGTGAATGTAACCGGTGATGCTACTGTATCTTCTATCATCGCTAAGAGCGAAGGGATGTTTAATTACAACCCTAATAAAGATCCAGACGCAGCTTGGGAAGTTGATGAAAAATAGGTTTTGACGCTTTCTTAAGAAAGTTTGTATCGCAAATACCTATATTTAAACTTCAACAAACAACCAAAGACTCAATGAACGTATGTTTCCTGATGTATCCCTGGCAGGATATTAAAAAGCCAGAGGATGATTCTTCACTAGCCCTTGTAAGAGAATGTGTAAAAAGAGGCCATGGTGTGGCGATGACCACTCCGGCTAATCTTACGATTCGTGATAGTGTGACCTTTGCTTTTTGCCGAGTAATAGAACGCCAGGAAAAAGTTTCACCTACGCTAAAGGGTTTTCACGCTAAAGCGAAATTTAGAGACGAGATGTTGCCGCTGGCAGGATTTGATGTTATTATTTTAAGATCTAATCCGCCGCTAGATACGATCATGCTTAACTTCTTAGATTCTGTGAAAGATGACGTGTTTATCATGAACAGTGTAGATGGTATTCGTAGAGCGAATAACAAACTGTACACCGCGGTTTTTGAAGATGATAAAACCGAGTTCATTCCGCGTACGCACGTTACTAAGAACAAAGATTATTTAATTAATATCATTAAAGAGTCTAAAGAAGATAAGATGATTCTTAAACCTCTCAATGGTTTTGGCGGAAGCGGAGTGATCCTTATCGAAAAAAGCGCGATGAATAGTATTAGTTCGTTGCTTGATTTCTATATCTACAACAAAGATGGTTCTTCTAATTATGTGATCCTGCAAGATTACATTCCGGGTGCAGATCAAGGAGACGTGCGTATTTTATTGCTTAATGGTAAACCTATTGGTGCAATGAAGCGTGTACCAGGAGATGATGATCATCGCTCTAATGTAAGCGCCGGCGGTACTGTAGAAAAACACAGTTTAAGCAAGCGCGAAAAAGAACTTTGTCGCCGTATAGGTCCTAAACTTGTAAAAGACGGACTTTACTTCGTGGGAATAGATGTTATTAACGGGATGCTTGTTGAGGTAAACGTGATGAGCCCAGGCGGTATCACGTATATGAACCGCGTTTATAAAGCTAAAGTTCAAGAAAAGATCATCAACTTCGTTGAAGATATGGTGGTTGCTAAAGTCTCTAGACTAGACCGTAGAGCGCAATTACGCAAGCACGTAGACGAAGCATAGATCAGTTTACTGTTCATAGAACGGTTCATTTTTTCTTTACACTCTAAACCATCACCATGCTACGATTATCTATTCAAGAAATGATCGCTAAGATCAATGATGCTGAGCCTTTTCACGCTGTTGCAGAAGATTATTCCTTTACCTTAAAGATCGAAGAATATGCGCCCATGGTTTGTGGTGCTGTGCATGATGGTCATCAGTTTCGCAAAGAGCTTTGGGAGAATTGCCTGCATACAGAATACGAACGCTGGTATGAGGAAGATCCTTGCACAAAGTATTTCGTGGAAACGCAACCCATAGTAATTGCCGGTCGTGATAGCCGTTTTGAATATGATCTTAACCGTGCGCCAGACAATGCGATTTATGAAGATGCCTGGGGTAAGAAACTTTGGCGAAAGCCACTAGAAGAAACTGAGAAGGCAAAGAGTTTAGCGAAGCATGAGGCGTTTTATGAGGTGGTTTATGCGTTGACCTCAAAGCTAGAAGCGTTGCATGATAAAGTGATCGTTTATGATATGCATTCTTACAACTGGAAGCGATGGGATAGGGAAGTGCCGGTGGTGAATCTGGGAACTTCAAATATTGATAATGCCCGTTTTGACGCTTTCGCGGAAAGTTGGTGTGAGACCTTGGCCGACATCAAATTACCTCATGGTATAAAAACCACAGCAGCCATTAACGACACCTTTCAAGGGAATGGTTATTTCCTGAAATTCATAACGAACAATAGTAAAAACACACTTGTTCTCGCTACAGAATTTTCTAAGATATATTGTGATGAGCTTACGGGGGTGATCTTTCCTGAAGTTGTGGAAGCGATCAAAGTACAGTTAGTAGAAAAACTACCAGCGCATGCCGCTTCTTTTTTGAATAGCTAATTAACTTCTAGACTTTTCATTTGCCTCACAGAGTCTTACGATCTCTGCAATTCTAGCTTGTCGGGTTGATTCACGCTTTGCTTGATTAAGCCAGTATAAATAACTCTTGCGGTAGCCCCGGGCAAAGTTCTCGTAGTTTGTAAACGCTGTAGGATTTGAGTTAAATGCTTCTTGCAGATCTTGTGGTATCACTCCATTTTCTACATCGTCAAGTTCTGACCAAGAGCCATTTTCTTTTGCTATAGCAATGCTTTTATGACCACTATCGTGCATTAGATCTGCGGCGATAAGTTCTTCAATATGCTGTTTGTTTACTTTGCTCCAGACGCTTTTTGGTTTACGAGGGCAGAAGTATTGCTTGCGTTTTTCATCGTCTATCTTACGCACGGTACTGTCTATCCACCCGTAACAAATGGCTACACGCACGGCTTCTTCCCAGCGCATGCTTTCTTGTTCGCTTTCTACTTTGTAAAAAACTAGATCAACGCCAGTACTGGTATTGTGATTTTCATGCAACCACTCACGCCATTCTTTGTCGTTCTTAAAATAGAGAAGTGGTCGCATGAATTTTATCAGATTTTATTTCGCTTCAGCGTAGATATAGAAGTCTCTATCTACTTTAAAGTCATTGATCGCAGCGTCAAAGTTTTTTGTCTTCCAGTCTGCAGATGGGTAGATCCACTCGGTTTTACCATTTGCTTCAACTTGAATAGGCATATCAAAGTTTTTCACAACATCTACGTATCTAAACTTTAGATCTTTTCCGTCCACCTTATACTCTAGCTTAGGGATCATGGTAGTTCTTAGGTATTGATCCCAGAACTCGGTAAGATCGATCCCGCTTTGCTTGCTGATGTAATTTTCAACCTGCTCAGAAGTCACAGTTTGATGATAGAATTCCTTACCCAAACCACGTAAAATGGAACGCCATTTCTCATCATCTTCGATAAGTTGGCGTAGCGTATGCAAGATATTCGCACCTTTAAAATACATATCGCCGCTACCTTCATGGCGCACGTTGTATGTACCAATTATCGGTCTATCATTACGAATATTAGGGCGCATGCCAGTTACATAGTCAGAAGCAGCTTCTTTACCCCAGTAATAATCTACAAACAGATTTTCAGCATAGGTAGTGAAACCCTCCTGTATCCACATATCTGCCACATCATAGTCTGTGATATTGTTAGCAAACCACTCGTGCGCGCTCTCATGAATGATGATATAATCCCACTTTTCGCCCCATCCAGAACCACTTAAGTCGCGGCCTAGATAACCGTTCATAAATTTGTTTCCGTAGGTTACACTACTTTGATGTTCCATCCCAAGATATGGCACTTGTACTAACTTGTAGCTGTCTTCATACCATGGGTACGGGCCTAGCCAGTATTCTAATGCCTTAAGCATTTTTGGCGCGTCTTTAAATTGCTTTTTGGCTTTCGCCAAATCTTCTCTCAACACCCAGAAATCAGTATCCAATTCACCCTTTTCACCGGCGTAAGTTTCATGCCAATGCTTATAATCACCAATATTGATATTAACCCCGTAGTTATTGATCGGATTAACGACCTTCCAATGATATGTGGTCTTTCCATTCGCTTTAAGCGAATCTACTAAGCGACCATTACCTACGGCCACAAGTCCCGCAGGAACCGTTGCATGAAGATCTAAACTATCAACCTCGTCATACGGGTGATCTTTGTTAGGCCACCATATAGAAGCGCCTATTCCTTGATTTGCATTTGCGGCAAAAACTTTACCGTTGTTATCCTTTTGCCACGTCCAGCCACCATCCCACGGCGGATTTCTCGCAATACGAGGTTTACCTTTAAAAGTGAGTTTTACTTGTTTTACATCTCCTTTTTTCTGTTTCGCTTTAAGCGAAATAAAATGCGCTAGACCTTCTTTCTTGATCTCAAGCGTCTTACCGTCTTGAGTCGCAGATACAAGTTCCATAGGCTTTTGCAGATCGATCTGCATCACCTGAAATGGCTTCAAAACTTTGTAAGTAACCGTGTTTGTACCTTCTAGAGATTGTGTCTCTGGATTAACCGAAACCTTGAGGTCATAATGACTTAGATCCCACCACGCGCGCTCTGGAGTTATCGTTCCACGCAAAGTGTCCATATGCGTGAATTTCTTAGATTCTTGAGCAGAAAGAACGGCCGTAAAAAGAACGGCCGCTAGTATAAATAATTTTTGCATTGATCGATGTATTTGGTTAGCAATATACAAATGCCATACCGAAAAAAATAAATGTTCTTATCGCAAGATACCATTAGGGAAAACCACAAGGCTCTCGTGCCCATCAGCTCCCACAGCAGCTACACCAAAGTAGAAATTGTCAACCACAATGCCTTCTAAAGTAAATGCATTGATATTGCCCACATAACGACTGTTGTCCCAAGTTGGCGAAGTAGTATCTCTCCAGTAGATCTTATATCCTACGGCACCATCTACTTTGCTCCATTCCATTTTTGCAGCTGGAGCTACAGCACCGCCTAATTTTACAGTTTCTGGAGCTGGTGGAGCCCAAGCGATGCTTGCAAGATTTATAGCGTTTACAGCCGTCAGTTTTGCAGCATAATCAAAGTTTACATGTTTTACACGATCGCCATATTCAATACCATCTTCTGTGCGCAGATCTTGATGTTGCTGTGTGTAATTCTCATGCGCTTCCATGATACGAACACCTGCAGCGCCTATGTCGTTAAACGGACGGTGATGACCACCACGGCCAAAACGGTCTAGACGATAGATCATCATAGGGTTCATCTCTGGCATGTATTGCTTTGTGTTTTTATAGATATAGCGAGCAAGCTGTCGCGAAATGCCATCAACTTCACCACCATAAAAACGGCGCATTCTTCTTTGTTGTTCTGTCTCAGTAGGAGGAACAGGCTCAGAAAAGATCCTGAAATCACGATTGCTTATTACACCATCAACACCTTTGATGTTTCCTATCATGTCATTGTTCATGATACCAACGATATTCCAGCCTTTTTCTTTAGCATATTCTGCAAGACCAGCACCGCCATATAAACCTTGCTCTTCACCAGAAAGACCTACGTAAATAATACTGTTCTCAAACTTGTATTTTGAAAGTACACGAGCCGCCTCGATAGTTCCGGCCATACCGCTGGCATTATCATTCGCACCAGGAGAATCATCTGTATAGTTGTTGGAATCACTCACACGCGAATCAATATCACCGCTCATGATGATAAAGTTATTGGGGTACTTTGTTCCTTTTTGAACGGCTACCACATTATTGATCCAAACATCCTTAACGATGCGCGAACCTTCACCTTTTTCAATAAAGTTCTTTTGATAAAATACATTTAAGCAGTTCCCGCAGTCAGAAGAAACTTTGTCAAACTCGCTCTTGATCCAGCGGCGAGCAGCACCTATTCCACGCGTGTTAGAAACGGTGTCGCTTAGCGTATGACGCGTCCCAAAACCGGCAAGTGTTCTAATATCTTGCTCTATTCTTTCGGCAGAAATAGCATCTATTATGTCATAAAATCTTGAATCTGTTGCAGGTGGTGCAGTCTGCTGCGCTTTCGCGGAAGCGATAAACAAAATACCTACGACAGTAAATAGCGTAAAAAATCTAGTCATTTAATGGAATTTTAGGGGTTAGTTAGCGTCTAGAAACGCCTGAAGCAATTTACGCACACTTTCGGTATCATCAACATAATATTTAGCTGAGGTTTGCTGGATGCCCACTTTTACTGTGTATGAGTCGTCTGGTAGTTCTTCAAACATAAACTCATCTGTCCAGTCATCACCTATTGAAAATATGAAGGTGTAATCTTCTTTAAAGATCTCTTTTGTAACTGCTTTACCCTTGTTAATTCCGCTGTTTTTAATTTCTAGTACTTTATTGCCGTCTAGAACGCCCAGTTCATGATTGCTGGTAAGTTCTTTAAGCGTGGTGCTTAATTCGTTAGCACGGATCTCTCCCAATTCTGGATCGGCGTTGCGGTAATGCCAAGCCAAAGAATAGTTCTTTTCTTCTATAAAAGTACCTGGCGTGCGGTCTACATACGTCTCAAGCACAGGGCGAATAAGCGGCATCCAGTCTTTCTTTACATTTTCGGTCACTTCCCAGTTTTTGCCTACTTCACGCTTCCATACACCATGTTCTGCAATGAGTGTGATTGGCACGTTTTGCCACCAAGTTCCTAGTGTGTTTCTATCACGACCACTGATGATAACAACTTCAGTGTTTTCTTGTTGTTGAAGTTTATCTACCAACTCTAGTAGTTCTTCATCTGGTTTTGCGTCTTCTGGATTTTTAACGAAGCCACGCAGCGTGCCGTCATAATCTAAGAATAAGATACGGTGGTCACTTTCGGCGTAAGCCTTAAACATCTCACTTTGTCTATTCTCGTTAAGTTTTAAAGCCTTCACGTGATCTGATTTTTCTTTTGTTTCTTCTAGTCCAGACATAAAGTCGCGCGCCCATTTTTCTACGTTGTAACGCTTTAAACGCTTTTGAAGTAATGTGTTTCTTTTGATCTGTTCTTCCTCGGGCATTTCTATCGCTTGTTTAAGCGTATCTGCGATCTGCTCAAAGTTGTTAGGGTTGATCAGTAGTGCTTCGTTCATTTCTTGCGCAGCACCAGTCATTTCGCTAAGGATAAGCACTCCTTTTTGATCTGTGCGGGTTGCGATGTATTCTTTTGCAACCAAGTTCATACCATCGCGTATAGGCGTTAACAAGGCGACATCGCAAGAAGTATAGAGATCTATCAGGTTGTCAAACGGCATAGAGCGGTAGAAATACCAGATAGGCGTCCAACTTACAGTAGAGAATTTACCGTTAATACGCCCCACGAGTTCGTCAACTTCCTTTTTCAATAATTGATATTGCGGTACATTACTTCGTGAAGGAACGGCAAGCATAACGAGGCGTACCTTTTCTTTAAATTCAGGATACTTCTCTAAGAAATATTCATAGGCTCTTATACGGTTTGCGATACCCTTTGTATAATCAAGACGGTCTATTGACAGTATCATTTTGGCATTAGCCGTAGCATCAAGATGCATGTCTAATCTGCGCTGTAACTCAGATTTATCATTAAGGGATTTTTTATTATGTTCTAGTGCTGCGTTTTCAAACTTGCTGTAATCTATACCCATAGGATATGAGTTTACAGTTACAAGCCTGTCTTTATAAGTAATAGAGTTAAAACTTACATCCAGACGAAGAATACGACTCACAGAACTCAAGAAGTGACGCTCATAATCATAAGTATGAAAGCCTATAAGATCTGCGCCTAATAAACCTTTTAATATTGCTTCTCTGGTAGGCAATGTTCTAAACACCTCATAAGACGGGAACGGGATATGTAGAAAGAAACCAATAGAAACATCAGGTCTTTCTTTCTTGATAAGTGCAGGAAGTAGCATTAATTGATAATCGTGTACCCATACTGTGTCATCATCTTCAAGATGATCCAGAACTACTTCAGCATATTTCTCATTAACCTCCTTATAGCTTTGCCAACTGTCTTTTTCAAACTCAGTAAACTCCATAAAGTAATGATACAGCGGCCAGATCGTGCGATTGCTAAAGCCGTAGTAAAATCCTTCGATGTCTTTTTCTGTAAGGCTTACAGGTATACATTGCTCATGTATTGTAGCCTCATTTACATCGTCCACAAGATCAGATGGGATTTCCTCTTCGGTAAGTCCCGTCCAGCCTATCCAGAGGCCGTTACTGTCTTTATGTACGGACTTCATCCCTGTGGCGAGACCGCCTACACTAGGAGTAGCATGTACTTCTTTGTTTTCTATTTTTAATTGGAGTGGTAATCTGTTTGAAACGATTATCGTCTTTGCCATAGAATGGTTAAAACTTTTAAGGTTGATTATATATGTTTTAAATTTCGGAAATAAAGGTCTGACGAACCCCCGATTTTACAATAACTTTAAGATTTAATGGATAATTTAGATTACGGCATTGTGAGCAATTGCCTAAGCTCAGCATTAATTTCAAAATATGGTTTTATAGATTGGTGTTGTTTGCCCACGTTTGATTCTCCTTCGGTTTTCGCCAAATTACTTGACGAAGAAAAAGGCGGGACAATGGGTTTTGTAGTTGGCGACGATTACAGAATAACACAAGAATATATATGGAATACAAACATTTTAAAAACCCATTATACTAATGGGGAAGATGCTTTTGAAGTGTTTGATTTCATGCCCAGATATGAAAAGCGTGGAGGCTCTTTTTACGCTCCGCCAGATATTATCCGTTTTATAAGGCATATCAAAGGCAAACCTACCTTTAAGGTTATCTACGATCCTAAACTTGAATATGCCCGTCAAGAAACTGTAAATACAGATAAAGGCGAGTATATAGAGAGCGTTACTAAAGGCGACAAGTTTGACTCTATCTATTTTTATAGCGATATAAACTATCAAGACATTCTTCAGCAAAACGAGGTTACCATACAGAGTAATCATTTTGTTGTGATCTCATATCATGAGAAGCTTATGCCACAAACGCTAGATAGAACCTATCTTAAATATCAGCGTACAAAGGTTTATTGGATGAACTGGGCAGAGATCACCACAAAGTATCCCATGTATCAAGAGCAAATAATGAGAAGCGCGCTTACGCTAAAAGCACTCACGTATGAGAAAAGCGGAGCGGTTTTGGCGGCAGCCACAACATCATTACCCGAAACGATAGGAGAAGTAAGAAACTGGGATTATAGATTTTGCTGGGTGCGAGATGCATCAATGGTAATTAGAGTGATCTCTGGATTGGGGCACGTAAAATCTGCCCGAAGCTTCTTAAAATTCATAATAAACATCATACCATACAAGGATGAAAAAATGCAGATCATGTATGGTATTAATGGTGAAAAGATACTCACGGAAGAAACATTAGATCACTTTGATGGATACAAAGGTTCTAAACCTGTAAGAATAGGAAATGCCGCTTATGTGCAAAAGCAAAATGACATCTACGGTATTCTTATGGAGGTTATTTATCAGCAGTTTGTACAGTTTGAAACCACTTTAGAGAATAGCGAGCAACTATGGAGCATCGTTAAGGGAATCGTTGATATTGTAGAAAATCACTGGCACGAACCAGATAAAGGTATCTGGGAACTAAGAACAGAGGATAAACACTTCACATTCTCTAAACTTTTATGCTGGGTTGCTGTAGACCGCGCGATAAAAATAGGTGATGTTCTAGGCAGAAGTCACTGCGTAGAAGAATGGAAATCGCTTAGATCAGAGATTTATAACGAGATCTATGAGAAATCCTGGAACGAGAAAATGCAGGCATATACACAATCTTACGGTTCTGATGATATGGACGCTTCTATATTATTAATGGAGCAATACGGATTCATTAAAGCTGATGATCCGCGTTATGTATCTACCGTGAATGTTACTGAACAGGAACTTTGTAATGACGGCTTATTATACCGTTATAAAAATCATGATGACTTTGGGAAGCCAAGTTCGTCTTTTACTATTTGCACCTTTTGGTTTATTGAGAGTTTGTACAAAATAGGAGAGAAGGAGAAGGCTAAAGAGTATTTTGATAGACTGCTTTCTTACAGTAATCACTTAGGATTATTCAGTGAAGACATTGACTTTAAAACAAAACGACTGCTGGGTAACTTCCCGCAAGCATATAGTCATCTTGCGTTAATAGAGACAGCTACCGTTCTTGCAAGCGGAGATAAAGACAATATAAAAGATATGTTTAAGCCTATTATTTATTAATAGGCTTATTCGTCTTTTTCAAGCAGTTTGCTTTCTTCAGGACCTTTAGATTCTGTTTT
Source organism: Leeuwenhoekiella obamensis (assembly GCF_055391795.1). Taxonomy (NCBI): domain Bacteria; kingdom Pseudomonadati; phylum Bacteroidota; class Flavobacteriia; order Flavobacteriales; family Flavobacteriaceae; genus Leeuwenhoekiella; species Leeuwenhoekiella obamensis. The sequence goes on from NZ_AP029251.1 coordinate 849,958, forward strand.
TTCTAGCGGAGTATCATCTACTGCTAGCATTTCTACACGTGTGCGAGGCAAGCTTGCAGGATAGTTTTTCTGAATGTAAGAGATCAATTTTTCTCGTACTAAAACTCTAAGATCCCAAGCGGTGGGAGAATCTTTTGCGCTCATTAATGCCCGACTTTCCACGGTTTCTGCAGTTGCGCTGGTAACTTGTAGTACGTTCACCTCACCATCCCAGAGATCTGTGTTTTGAAGAATTCGAGAAAGTTCTTTTCGCAGGGCATCAAAAGGCACGTTATAATCTGTGTAGATAAAAACAGTTCCGAGAATGTCTGAAGAATTACGAGTCCAGTTTTGAAAAGGTTGCTCTATAAAATAGGGCGTGGGCAAAACAAGTCTGCGTTTATCCCAAATTTTCACAACCACGTAGGTAAGGTTTATTTCTTCTATTCGGCCCCATTCTCCTTCCACCACGACTACATCGTCTATACGAATAGGTTGCGTGATCGCGATCTGTATTCCCGCGAGCAATGTTCCTAATGCTTTTTGTGCTGCAAAACCTATTATTATCCCGGCGATTCCGGCAGAGGTAAGCATGCTAACACCTATGCTTCTAATGTTATCAAAGCTCATTAATGTAACCCCAATGGCAAGAGTTATCAGGATAAAAACTACTACATTTTCTAGTACATTAAATTGTGTGTAAACCTTCCGTGCAGAAAAATTATCATCTGTATTGATATCATAATTCTGTAAAATGAGACTTTTTCCCACTTTCAGGGCTATGATGAGAATCCACGTGACGGCAAAAATTATCATCACGGTGCTAATTTTCGCGACAGCATAAGTATCTACAATATCTTCTAGAGCCTCAATATTCTTTGCGTATTTGAGGAACAACGCGATGATCAAAACCCCAAATGGATACTTGATCCTGTGTGCGATATTTGAGGGTAGAACATTCTTAGGGTTTTTGCCCAGTTTGCTTAACGCGAAAAAAGTGATCACATAAAGTACCACGGCAACGACAAGTCCTATGAGAAGAAATTTTACCGTTTGAGAATCTAGAATTTGCTGCATAGTTTGAGACTTTGCTTTAAAACTAAATGTATTTTCACCGCCAAAAGGTTAAGAGAATTCAAAACTTTTTGGCGCTCAGCCTACTACATCGTTGTCAATTGTTAAATTGAAAATTATCCTTCTCATCAGAGCATTTTACAAACTAAAACCTAGCTTTGTAAAACAAATGGGGTGCTCGCCGCGGCGGGCTGAGATGATACCCATGAGCACACGCTCGGGACCTGATCCAGCTAATACTGGCGTAGGGATTTTAAGTTGGTTTTACAGCCGTAAAATCGCTGTCATCTCCTCATTTCATTGAAAAATAAAAACAATGATAGAGGAACTTCTCAAACAATTAACTTGGTTACAAGCCATAGGCACCGCACTAGGAATTGTGCAGGTTGTGCTTGCACGAAAAAACAACATCAACAATTACCTTTTTGGTATCGCGGCTATTTTGCTCAGTATCTGGGTGCTGTATCAAAGCCAACTGTACGCTGACATTCTACTCAACATGTATTACCTCGTGATGAGTATTTACGGCTACTTTTTCTGGAAATTTGGAGGAGAAAAAGCCGAAGCTCCCATCACATATTCAGACCGCACAGATTTGCTCAAAGCCAGCGGAATCGTCATCGGTTGCTTCATCCTCATGTGTTACTGGCTCGTCAACCACACAGACAGCGACGTGCCGTATTGGGACTCAGTCGTAAGCGCATTTGCCTGGGCAGGAATGTGGCTCATGGCCAAAAGAAAGATGGAAAACTGGATTTTCCTCAACATCAGCAACATCATTTCCATCCCGCTCATGTTCTACAAAGACCTCCACATCTACGGCGCAATGAGCATTTTCCTATTCATCATGGGATGCAGCGGCTACTTAAAATGGAGAAAGATCATCAAAACCGAACAGCAAAATGAATACGCAACAGCTTAGAGATATTATCGCTTCCCTGCCTGCCGGCAGGCACGGCGCGAAAATTTTCCCGACAGAAGTTCTTGAGTGGATTGAAAGTCAGAATCTGTGGAATATCTGGGTTCCAGAAGCCTTCGGCGGCCTTGAATGTTCTTTTACTGAAGGGTTACAGCAACTTCAAAAACTTGCCAAAATTGATGGGACATTAGGCTGGACGGTAACTTTATGCAGCGGAGCTAATTTTTTCATCGGTAATCTCACGCCCGAAACTGCAGAGAAAATGTTTCAAAAAGGGCGGCAAACCATTTTAGGCGGTAGCGGCGGACTATTTGGTACCGCAGAAATAACAGAAAAAGGCTATATCCTCAACGGCACTTGGAAATATGCGACAGGAGCAAATTATCTCACGCATTTTACACTCAACGCTCAAATCACAGAAAACGCAGAAAAACTTACAAATCCAGATGGTTCACCTAAGTTTTTATCCTTTGTGATTCCTGCGGAAAATGTTGAGATAATTGAAGATTGGGACACCATTGGCATGCAGGCCAGCGTGACACATTCATTTAAAATTGAGAATGTTGAGGTTAATGAGGATTTAAGTTTTGTGTACAATGAGTTTCATTTACCACAGGATATTTTTAAAATCCATTTTTCCCTTTTTGCTGACTTAACGCTGTGGGTTAATTATCTAGGTATGGCGCAACATTTTGTTGAAGAAGCTGAGCAAATTGGCAAAACAGATGAAGCCACAGATTTAAAAGATTTTTGTGCTAAAACAGAGAGAGATGTTTTTGGTTTAGCCAAAAAAATAGAATCTCAAGTCAGTGTTAATCCAGAGTTTACTGAAGATTTCATTAAAGAAGTTCATCAATTAGCTTCTGTAAATGTGAAAGAAATGTCTCAGAAAATCATTGAACTTTACCCATTATTAGGTGTGAAAGCGAGTACAAATGGAGAGCAATTAAATGTGATTTTTCGGGATTATTTTACTGCAACGCAGCATCACATCTTTTCAAGAAAATAGAAGTTATTCTACAAGAAAAAGCGTTCCAAAAACACCAGCGTCAATCCATCCGCGGTTTTTGTCTTTGCCCTTAATTTCAAGAGAGCCGATGAAATTTTCGCGCTCAGTGCTGCCGTCATTATCACAATACGCGATTGCAAATCCCATCTTCTTGTCCGGTTTTAAATCGGTTGCGAGATAGGGTTCACAAGGATTAAAATCTTTGTCAAAAATAGTGATACGAGCTTCCCAGATCGTAGTGTTTCCCGTGGTTTTGCGCTGGGAGAAAACATGATTATTAAAGAGTTGCGCATTGCCGTTTTCAGCGGTGTCAACTACATTTCCGTCAAGCGCTACATGATACGCAAATGCCGAATAATTGTACTGATGGTCGCCGCCGCTGTTGTCTTCATCCACAAAAATTTCCAGACAATCATCATCCCAAAATCGCTCTAGCGGATTCTCATGCGCGTCATATAATTTATCATCTGTGATTTCGGCAAGAACGTAGAGCGCATCTGGCGTCCAGGTCAATTTGAATCTGCCAGAAAAATCATCTTCTTTATACTTTTTTCCTAGCCAGCGTTGGTCTATGGGATACCAAGTTTTGTCTTGCCAAGTTGGGTCATCCGCAATCCCGTCAACATCTGGAGCGATGTTCGCCATCTTTATTTCACGAAGTTGCTGGTCTGCTTTAACGACAAATTCAGGCTGCTTTTCGCCACAAGCGAAAACAAGAAATACAAGAAAGAGAAAATAGATTTTTTTGGTCATCGAGACCTAAGTTTTAGCAGATTGATGAGCCCAAATATAGGCCCTAGCCCAAGAACGTCAAAGAAGTATTGCGGCTCGATAAAATCACTTAGCCATGTCACAACTTGAATGCTCGCAATGGTAATCGCATAACCTATACAATTTGTGATGGTTAGCGCTGTCCCTCGTAATTCTGGCGCGGTGGATTGAGCGACAAGCGTTGATAATTGCGGACTATCCATCACCACGGCAAATCCCCAAATAAGTAAAATGATAAAGATTAGGCTTACTTGCCAAGCCGCAGGCATGGGGCCAAAGGTGAACAAAAGCGGCGATACAAAACAGCAAATCCCAGAAAGAATAAGTGCAAGACTAGCAACCCATTTACTACCTTTTTTCATGCTGATAAATCCGCCGATAAAGCAAGAAATACAACCAATCCCGATTATTGCAAAACACCACAGTGGTAAATCAAATTGCAGATTCGTTTTCGCTTTAAGCGAAATTAAAAACAATGGTAACAATCCCCAGAAGGTGTACAATTCCCACATATGCCCGAAGTAACCGAAGGCGGCTTTTCTAAAGTTTTTTTGTTTGAAGATTTTTGGCAACAGCCCAAAATCCAGTTTGCTTTGTTTTTTTCTAAACGGCCCGTCAGGGACAAAAATGAGAATTAAAATTCCGCCGAGAATTGCCAGCGTTGAGGTTGTGAGCACTATGATTTTGGGGTCATAGCTTATGTCGCCCAGTTGGATTGCGTAGGGCAGGGCAGTGCCCAGTACCAGTGCGCCGACGAGTAAACCTAGCGTAAGGCCAAGACCTTTTTCAAAATAATCTGAGGCGATTTTCATGCCTACAGGATAAATTCCTGCTAAGAAAAAACCGGTGATCAATCGGGTGCTTATGAGCAAATCTACGTGGAGATTTGGGATGATGAGTAGCGCGTTTGCTAAGGCAGCAAAAACCGCCGAAAAGAAGAAAACCTTGCTAGGAGAAAACCTATCTGCAATGGCCAGAAATGCGTAAATCAACGTCCCGAGTATAAACCCTATTTGCACGGCGCTCAATGCTTGAGAAACTACATCAGGATTGTCTTGCGCCCCCGGCAATTGCGGAATCACAATGTTTCCTACAAACCACAGCGAAGTGCCAAAAAACTGCGCAAGAACGATAAAAAGGACAATTTTTTTCACTGCTTTTCAGCTACAATGGCAATTTTTTTCTTATTTGAAGAAACAGCAATTCTTGTGATTGTATCAAGTTTCAAATTACTCAAATCTGCAATTTGCTTCCATTCTGTAATTCCCATAAGGTCATACATAAACAATCCAGAACGGCTTCCCAGAATCATTCTATCTCGGTCAATCCACGCATAATCCTGAATCCCGATAGGAAGTTCACAAACATAATAACTTTCAAGGCTGTCCATTTCTAGGAGGTAAACATCCATATTTCCATCTTCGTTAATCAGCGTATAACTCATAGATTCTGTGCCGGGAACTTTGTGCAAAGAACGGCCTATGCCAGAGATAATCGTATCATTTCTTTTCGCCGAAAGGTCATTAAAAATAAGGTCTAGCGTACCACTATTTAATACAGCGCTTATCATTTTTTCATTATCATAAAACGCACTGTAACCAATCACTTGATTAGGAACCAGCACTTCGCTCTTGCCGTTTTCATCAACCTTATAAAGCAATTGAAGCCCAGTCGTATCAAGCCTTACGGCAGAAATCTCATTAGTCTCAGGGATGCGTTGAGGAGAATATTCGCCGCCCTCTGCTGTGTTTGTTATCCAAGTTTTCTTACCAGATTTAATGTCATAACTCGCGACATCGTTTTGACCATCATGATTACTTGAGAAGAGAATAGTCTCGTCATCATAAAAAGACGGCTGATTATCATAACCATCGTTCATCGAGATGTTTTTGCCATTTGCGACACTTACGGTATTGCCATCGATATTAAGGTCAAGAAGATAGACTTCGTTGTTTTGGCTTAAAGCCAAAAAAGGAAAAAGCAAAAAGAGCAGGTTTTTCATAGCTGTGAAATTATGAAAAATTAGGGTCAAAATCCGTACCGAGATTGAAGCAAAAAAAAGCCCGACGTTTTAAAGCGCCGGACTTCTTCAATAACTAACCAACCAAAATTTTAAAACGGATAGGTATTTTCTTCCGTTACTTTTTCTGCGATTGTGTTGCGCAAAGCAACCACGTTAGGCATATTTTGATATTTTGTGAAACGCTTAAGTCCCATCAACATCATGCGTTGCTCATCGCCCTCAGCTGCTGATACGATTGCTTCTTTCGCTTTAAGCGAAATTTTATCAACCGCATTATATAGGTAAAGCTGAGACATTGCGATTTGCTCTTTTTGAGCGTCTGCGCCTGAACGTTTTACGTTTTTCTCAGTACGTAGAATCGCACTTTCAGCCATGTAAATCTCAATCAAGATATCTGAAGCAGCCATCAACAATTGCTGATGTTCTTCAAGCTCAGTTCCATATTTTTGAACGGCATAACCAGCCACCATCAAGAAAACTTTTTTAAGCTTTGCCACCATCGCTTTTTCTTCGCTAAGCGTCTCGCTATAATCTGGCGTGTCAAATGATGGAATACCCGTTAATTCTTCCTGTACCGCCTGCGCCGGATTCAATAAATCAACATGACCTTTAAAAGCTTTTTTCACGAGCATTCCCACTGCAAGCATACGGTTGATTTCGTTTGTACCTTCATAGATTCGAGAGATACGCGCATCACGCCACGCAGCTTCCATCGGGGTATCTGCGCTAAAGCCCATCCCACCGAAAATCTGGATACCTTCATCAGAGCAATTCTGGATATCTTCTGAAACCGCAACTTTAAGAATAGAGCACTCAATGGCATATTCTTCAACACCTTTGAGCTCAGCTTCAGAGTGTGAGTTTCCTTCGCTTAAGCGAATATTAATCCTGTCCTCAATATTTTTTGCAGCGCGATATGAAGCACTTTCGCCGGCATAGGCAGAAGTCGCCATTTCGGCAAGTTTTTGCTTGATAGCACCAAATTTTGCAATCGGAGTTTTAAACTGCACACGCTCATTAGCATATTTAACCGAACCGTCAATCACACGACGTTGTGCGTCAAGACAAGCCGCAGCCAATTTAATTCGGCCTACGTTTAAAGCATTCATGGCGATTTTAAAACCATTGCCACGCTCAGACAACATATTCTCAACAGGAACTTTAGTTTCGTTAAAGAAAACCTGACGCGTAGAAGAGGAGTGAATACCTAGTTTGTGCTCTTCTTCACCAAAGGAAATTCCGTTGTCTTTGTCATTCTCAACGATAAATCCGGTGATGTTCTTATCATCTTCAATACGAGCAAAAACGATAAAAAGATTAGCAAAACCAGCATTAGAAATCCACATTTTTTGTCCGCTGATGCTGTAATATTTACCATCGTCAGATAGTACAGCCTTAGTTTTACCGCTATTTGCATCAGAACCTGCTCCAGGCTCAGTTAAGCAATAAGCACCAAACCATTCGCCAGTAGCGAGCTTAGGAACATATTTTTTCTTTTGCTCCTCAGTTCCATATAACGTGATTGGCATCGTACCAATCCCGGTATGCGCACCAAAAGCGGTTGCGATAGAACCCGTTGCTCCAGAGATATAATCGCAAACGAGCATTGTAGAGACAAAGCCCATTCCCAGACCGTCATACTCTTCTGGCACTGCAACTCCAAGGAATCCCAGCTCACCAGCCTTTCGCATGATTTCTTCAGTAAGAGCGTAATCTTTCTTTTCAAATTTTGGCTTATTAGGCCAGATTTCTCGGTCAACAAATTCCTTAACCGATTCTTTCATCATTATTTGCTCCTCGCTAAAATCTTCAGGAGTAAATACATCCTCACACGGAGTTTCTTTTACTAAGAACTGCCCTCCGCGAAGGATATTTTTTTTTGTTTCTTCAGTTACTTCCATAGTTTTCTTTTGACTTATGATGGTAGGACGTAGGATTTAAGATTGTTTTAAACTCTCAATAAACCTTGTAATCATACCTTGTAATTTCTGTATTAATATTTCTAATTCTTCAAATCTAAGGTCCTTAATATAGCCAACTTCATGGGCTATGATCAATTGCGTTTCTACTTCAAAGGCTGAACCTAATGCCGTTTCTAAATATTGTATAAAATGTTTATCACTTCCTTTTGCAGTTCCTTCCGCAATGTTTGAAGGAATTGAAACAACAGCTCTTTGTATTTGACTGGATAAAGCATAAGTTTCAGACTTTGGGAAATTTTCTGTTATTGCATATATTTCTTTAGAAAGCTCAAGACTTTCTTTCCATATATTCAATCTTCTAAAATTATGCCTAGCCATTAGTCCAAAGTCTTATGTCATCTAGTCTTTAATCTTAATTTAAGAACTCGTATATCCCCGCTGCACCTTGACCTGTACCTACGCACATGGTTACCATACCGTATTTGCCATTCATGTCACGCTTACTCATTTCGTCAAACAATTGCACTGATAATTTAGCTCCTGTACAGCCCAGTGGGTGGCCTAATGCAATCGCGCCGCCATTTACGTTAACAATATTTGGGTCTAACCCTAGTTCTCGTATCACTGCAAGTGATTGTGAAGCAAAGGCTTCATTAAGCTCTATTAATTCAATTTGGTCTTGTTTTAATCCGGCTTGCGCCAAAGCTTTAGGAATTGCAGCTACTGGACCAATTCCCATAATTCTAGGCTCAACGCCCATAGCGGCAAAATTTACTAAGCGAGCAATGGGTTCAAGATTTAGTTCTTTTACCATTTCTTCACTCATAACCATTACAAAAGCAGCACCATCACTCATTTGAGAAGAGTTACCCGCAGTTACACTTCCGCCATCAGCGAAAACAGGACGAAGTCTACCAAGAACTTCTAAGCTCGTATCCGCACGCGGACCTTCATCTTGCTTAACAGTGTACGTATCTGTTACTTTTTTACCATTTTTCACATGGGTATATTCTACATCGATGGGCACGATTTGGTCTTGAAACCTATTTTCAGCTTGTGCTTTCAATGCTTTTTGATGTGAGTTGTATGCAAATTCATCTTGGTCTTCACGACTCACATTAAATTCATTTGCAACGGCTTCAGCGGTTAGTCCCATTCCCCAATAGTAATCTTCATGACCTTCTTTGGCCAGTTTATAATCGGGTACAGGTTTGTATCCGCCCATGGGTATGTAGCTCATCGACTCGGCACCACCTGCGATAATACAATCGGCCATACCGGCTTGTATTTTGGCGGAAGCCATAGCGATAGTTTCTATACCAGATGCGCAATAGCGGTTAACGGTCACCCCTGGAACATCCTTAATTTCAAGTCCCATAAGTGAGATTAGACGGGCCATATTAAGCCCTTGCTCAGCCTCTGGCATGGCGTTACCAACCATGACGTCGTCGATGCGTTTTTTGTCTAGTTCTGGCAGTTTGTCCATCATGAATTTAATGGTCTCAGCGGCGAGTTCGTCAGGTCTCTTAAACCGGAACAATCCGCGGGGTGCTTTACCCACTGCCGTTCTATATGCTTTAACTATATATGCTGTTTTCATTCTGAAGATTTTAGATTTTAGATTTTAGATATGAGATTGGCATCATTTTCTAAATCTCTGCATCAGTGAATAATTCATTTTTTGTATTTCGGTTAATTCTTCTAAAAGTGGATTTATTTTATTCTGTTTGACTAAATCAAGACGATAAGCAAGAACAAGTTGTGTGAAAAGTTCATTTGCAGAACCATTAGCAATACCCAAGAAATAATTGAATTCTTTATCACTATTTCTCCCAGCACCCTCTGCTATATTTGAGGCAATACTCACTGAACTTCTTCTTATTTGACTTGTTAATCCATACTTTTCTTCAGGGGGAAACTCAGTTGAAATTTGATAAACTTTCTCAGCGATTTCAATCGCTTTTTGCCAAATTTTTAATTCCTGAAAATTGTGCATGTTTTTGATTATCTATAGTCTCATATCTTAAATCTCACGTCTCAGAATTCTAGTTCCTTAATGGTTTATTCTTCTTAATCATATGCTCAAGTCTTTCTAGGGTTTTTCGTTCACCAGTAAGACTTAAGAATGCTTCGCGCTCAAGGTCTAGCAGGTATTGCTCGCTCACATAAGAAGCTTCTGACAAATCACCACCGGCCATCACATAAGCTAATTTATTAGCGATTTTCTTATCATGGTCGCTGATGTATTTACCAGCGTTCATTTGGTCTGTTCCTACGTAGAATGCTCCTAAAGCTTGCTTACCAAGAACCTTGATATCTGTGCGCTGAATAGGTTTTGTATAACCTTGGTCTGCCATCATGCGTGCAACGTCTTTCGCAGCAGCGATTTGACGGTCTTTATTCACGATCACGATGTCTTTACCATGCTTAAGAATATTTGTATCATACGCTTCGTAAGCAGAAGTTGAAACTTTTGCCATACCGATGGTCAAGAAGTGTTCGCGTAAGCGATTCAACTCAACATCATCTTTTTTATACGTATCAGAAGCACGAAGGGCCATTTCTTTAGAGCCTCCACCGCCTGGAATTACACCTACACCAAATTCTACCAAACCGATGTAACTTTCGGCGGTAGCCACAACACGGTCGGCATGCAAGGTCATCTCGCAACCACCGCCCAGTGTCATTCCTTGCGGACAAACAACCACCGGAATAGAGGAGTAGCGAATGCGCATACATGTATCCTGGAAGTATTTTACAGCCATGTTGAGCTCATCATATTCTTGCTCAACCGCCATCATGAATATCATCCCAATATTTGCGCCTACAGAGAAATTCTTCCCTTGATTTGCGATAACGAGTCCGTCGTATTCTTTTTCGGCAAGGTCAATTGCCTTATTGATACCTGCAAGTACATCGCCACCTATCGAGTTCATTTTAGAACGGAATTCACAGTTTAGGATTCCGTCGCCTAAATTTTCAATCACTACACCGCTATTGCTCCAAACTTCTTTGCTTTTGCGGATGTTATCGAGAATGATAAATGAATCTTGCCCTGGTTTTTTAACGAATTCCTTTTTCGGGATGTCGTAGTAGTAGGTGTTTCCATCTTTCACAGTGTAGAAACTGTTTTCGCCAGACTCGGCAAGCTCTTGTACCCATTTCGCTGCAGCGAAACCTTCTCCCTCAAGAAGCTCAATACCTTTTTTAACGCCTATTGCATCCCAAATCTCAAACGGACCTTGTTCCCATCCAAAACCGGCGCGCATGGCATCATCGATTTTATAAAGTTCGTCAGTGATTTCTGGAATTCTATTTTGCACGTAGGCGAAAAGAGCTCCGAACATCTTGCGATAGAACTCCCCAGCTTTATCTTTTCCGTTTACAAGAACAGGGAAGCGCTCAGGAACACTGCTGATGGATTTTGTAAGCTCTAAAGTCGCAAAACTTGCGCGTTTAGAATCGCGATAATCCATCTTGTCTAAATCCAATGTTAGGATCTCGCTGCTACCATCTTCTTTCTTTATTTTTTTGTAAAAACCTTGTCCTGTTTTACTTCCCAACCATTTGTTATCCATCATAGTCTGGATGAAAGCAGGGAGTTTAAAAAGTTCGTGACGCTCATCATCAGGAACATTGTCATACAGTCCGTTAGCTACATGGACTAACGTGTCAAGACCTACAACGTCCACGGTTCTAAATGTAGCCGACTTAGGACGACCAATTACAGGACCGGTAAGTTTATCAACTTCCTCAACGGTCATATCCATTTCTTTTACCGCATGAAAAAGGCTCATAATGCTGAAAATCCCGATACGATTACCGATGAATGCCGGAGTGTCTTTTGCAACAACAGAAGTTTTACCTAAGAATTTATCTCCATAATTATTCAAGAAATCAAGAACCTCTTGCGAAGTATTAGGTCCTGGAATAATCTCAAAAAGGTCTAAGTAACGTGCAGGGTTAAAGAAGTGCGTTCCGCAGAAATGCTTCTGGAAATCTTCACTACGACCTTCATTCATAAATTTTATAGGAATACCAGAAGTATTAGAAGTGATCAACGTACCTGGCGTGCGGTATTTCTCAAGGTTTTCAAAAACCATTTTCTTAATATTGAGGCGTTCTACAACAACCTCAATGATCCAGTCTACATCTTTAACTTTAGCAATATCATCCTCCATATTACCCGTTGTGATTCGCTTAGCGAAATCTATATGATAAATAGGAGATGGTTTTGATCTAAGCGCCGTTTGTAAATGGTCATTCACAAGGCGATTACGCACTACTTTGTCCTCAAGTGTTAAGCCTTTAGCTTTTTCCTTATCGGTAAGCTCTCGCGGAACGATATCGAGTAGCAAGACTTCTACACCAATATTTGCAAAATGACATGCAATACCGCTTCCCATGATCCCGGAACCGATAACAGCCACTTTGTTGATTCTTCTTTTACTCATTTTTTATTTTCTCTTGTTGATTAAATATCTTCTTGTTCTGTATGAGATCGTTGATCACATGGATCACATCAAAAAAGTGTTCAATTTTTTCTTCAGAAATATTTTGATGCACAGCATCATTAAAACGAAGCACCTTATTCTTACTATAACTGCGGTTCTCACGGCCAAAATCTGTGAGATGTATTAAAACACCTCTACCGTCGCTTGGGTTAGGCTTTCGCTCTATCAAGCCACGAGCTTCCATAGATTTTAATGTGCGTGATAAACTTGTCGCTTCCATCCCCATTCTAGGTCCCAGAGCGGTAGATGGCGTGCCTTCTTCAGGATCGATGCTCAGCAAAGCAAAGCCTGTAGACATCGTGCTATCAAACTCTGACGCCTGCTCATTGTACATTTTAGCGACCGCTTGCCATGTAGCTCTTAGAGCATGATCTATTGTCAATTCCTTTTTACTCATACGTTTTCGTAAAGTTATAAAAAATTTATTATGCACGCATAGTAAAATAGTTAAATAAGTATCAATAAAACTTTAAATGTTTTGGCTTTAAGCCAAAAAAATAAGGCCCCAGTTTCCTGAAGCCTTATGAGTTATGGTCTTGAGAAGTCTATCTCTCGTAAATGCGATTGTATAATTCTATATATTTTTCCTTTACGATCCTTCTCTTAAGTTTCATGGTAGGAGTGAGGTGACCGTCATCAATTGTCCACTCATCTGGAGTAAGTTCAAATTTCTTGATGCGCTCCCATTTACCGAAGTGCTCATTATGAACATCAACCTCTTCCTGAATACGTTGCTTTACATCCTCGCTTTCTGCGATCTCTTTGTTTGATTTAAGATTAAGGCCTTTTCTTTTAGCCCAATCTTGTACAAACTCAAAGTTAGGCTGTATCAAAGCTGCTGGCATTTTCTCGCCTTCACCCACAACCATAATATGTTCTATGAAACGAGATTGTTTCATGGCGTTCTCTATAAGCTGCGGTGCAACATATTTTCCGCCACTTGTTTTAAACATTTCTTTTTTACGGTCTGTGATCTTAAGGAAATTGTCGTGATCTAATTCACCTATATCACCTGTGTGGAAGAATCCGTTTTTGAGAACTTCGTCTGTTTTTTCTTGATCCTTATAATATCCCATCATGACCTGCGGACCTTTTACTAAGATCTCGCCGTCTTCAGCGATCTCAACGATCGTATCAGGAATAGGACGACCCACGGTGCCGATCTTAAATCCTTTTTTACGCTCATCATTTACAGAGATAACAGGTGAAGTTTCAGTTAATCCATAACCTTCCATAACCGGGATTCCTGCTGCATTAAAAACTCTAGCAAGTCTGGGTTGTAATGCTGCACTACCAGAAGCAATGACTTCGATATTTCCTCCTAGGGCCTCTTGCCATTTGCTGAAGATTAATTTTCGCGCAAGCTTAAGTTTTGTTTCATACCACCAGCCGTTTTGACCGTATGGTTCGTATTGTAAACCAAGCTCAACAGCCCAGAAAAATAATTTCTTTTTCACACCATCTAGATCAGTTCCTTTTGCGATGATCTTGTCGTACACTTTTTCGAGTAATCGTGGTACGGCTGTCATCACGTGAGGTTTTACTTCTTTAAGGTTGTCGCTTATGGTATCTATGGATTCTGCGAAATAAATACTCACGCCCATATATTGATATAAATAAATCAACATGCGCTCATACACGTGACAAACAGGTAAAAAACTAAGGGCTCTACTATCTCCGCGATCTATCGGGAAGCGAGTTGTACTGTTTAATGCATTGCTCACAAGATTTTTGTGACTAAGCATAACACCCTTAGGACGACCAGTTGTACCAGAAGTATAGATCAAAGTTGCCAGATCATCTTCTTGAACGGCTGCTTTGCGAGCTTCAACGTCTGGTTGAGTGGCTTCGTCTGCTCCAAGTGTTTTTACTTCGCTCCAGTTTTTACATCCATCGATTTCGTCAAAGGAGTATACCTCTTTTAAAGAAGGCAGATTTCCTTTGATCTTATTGACCTTATCCAGAACTTCTTTATCGCTTACAAAGCAATAAACAGATCCACTGTGATTCAATACATACTCGTATTCATCTGAGGAAATTGTGGGATAAATAGGAACGTTTTGAGCACCAAGCTGTAAAATTCCCACATCCATAATATTCCATTCTGTGCGGTTGTTTGTAGAGATCACGGCAACTTTATCATTGGGTTGAACGCCCAACTTTAATAAACCGCGACTTATGGCATTTGCTTGATCAACATATGATTTTGTTGAAGTCGCCTGCCACTCTCCATTATATTTAGTTACTAGTGCTTCCTTTAAATTATACTTTTCAAGTTGGTAATAGGGGAAGTCGAAAAGCCTTTTAATATCCATCTTTAAACAAGTTTTACATGCAAATTATAAAAAATACACGCGTTTAATTTTTGTGTTAACAAAATTTACACCATAAAATTAGAATTTTATAAAAAAACCTGAAAAACTTTTCATTTTATTGCAAATGGCTCAAAAGCAATTCTTAAAGTTTAATGATCTTCTTTTTTTCTCTGAGATCAGTGGATGTAAGTTCTAAAATATACACTCCGGCATCTAAATATGAAAGATCTACACTCGATAATTCTTGATGTAAAAGGTGACTTTTTATCAATTTTCCTTGAATGTCATAGATCGAGAGAGAAGCGTTTTGTGGGATGTTTGAGATCTTGATATTATCCTTCACTGGGTTAGGAAATACGGTAAATTGATCAATGTGAGTTTCATCAATAGAGAAAGAATTATCAGGAATGATAGAGACTGTAAGATCATCAAAATAAAATCCATCTTCTTCAACCGCTTCATCAGATCTTAATCTAAATCTCAGCATAATTTCTTCTCCCAGATAATCGCTCAGATCAATAATTTCTTGAACCCAATTGGCCTGAGTGCTGTCATAAACCGGTTCACCAGCCGGCTGAAAACCATTTTCACTGCCCGGTTCTGTATGTTTTCCACATTGAGCGATCCAAGAATTACCACCGTCTGTTGAAACTTCAAATTGCACAAAATCCCAATTGTCCTCAATTTCCCATTTTGCCCAGAAAGTAATCTGCGCGCCAAGCGCATTACTTAGATCAATGGGTGTAAGTGTAGTAATTGTCTTATCATCGCCAGAGCCGTAATTCCCATCAGGTGAGTCTGTAATTGCGTTTTCACCTATATAAAAATCAGTTGTCGTGGTTTGCCAACCGTTACTGCTATAATTTTCAACGATCGCGCTGTCTTCTGGATTAAATTGTATTTGGCTTTTGCCAAATGTTTTCTCTATCAATTGCCTGTCTTTAAAGCCAAGTTCATTAATTATAACCAGATTAAAGGCAATGCGTTCTCCGGGGTTGATATTATCTTTAAGATTAAGCGTTAATTCACCTGAAATCTTTTCGCCAGTCGACATGTTTTCATGCAGATTTGTTGAAAAACTAGCGTTAAGATTGCTGCTTAAAGGTTCTATTGAAACGGTAAAATCTTTTTCGGGTTGTTTGAGGCTCAGGTTTGTGAGTTCGTACTTAATTTCTGGATGAGCAGCATCTATGAATTGAGCCGTAGTTTCTTTCGCGAAAGCGAAAGTATTAACCATTCTTGCCAACTTAAGATTGGTATAAACCATCTGTTTGCACAGATTCTCGATTTGTGATTCTTCTGGCCAAAATTCTCTACCAATCTCTGGCGTCATCGCAAAAATTGTGTCTTGCGTGCCGATGGTGCCATACATAAAATCATCGCTGTCGCCAGCCGCGGGATACAACTCAGACGACAGCTTGTTGTCAAACCCGTTTTGCCCGATCAAAAATTCTGTTGCGTCCAGATATAAGGCATAATCTGGCGTGTAAACATCGTTCTCATATCCCAGCGGAAACAGTAAATAATTACCCGTGGTGTGACTGTTCATAGCGGCTTTAAAATCGTGTTGCTCAACAAACCATTTTATCGCTTGATTTTCAATTTCAGAAAATGGTGAAGGGCCGTGATAGATCTCACTTCCCAAGCTAGAAGAAGCGCCCTCGCCGCCCCAAGTGCCGTTGTTAGGATTGCCGTTTATGTAGTAGTTATAATTCCTATTATTGTCAACACCGTAGCCGTTTTTACGGTTTTTGCGCCAGTTACCGCCGCCGTCAGGATGTGTGAATTGATTGTACAAATATCCATCAGGATTTACAACGGGTACAAAAAATAAAGCTGTGTTGTCGAGAATGAATTTCACCTCATCATCTGTGGCATAATTCTCAAGCAAATACCACATGTAGAAGATCAATTCTTGTGCAGATAATGGTTCGCGAGCGTGATGTAATGAAGTGTAAAGAATTTCATTTTCTTGTTCTTCAGCGGCTGGATTATCACTGATCTTTACCCAAAAAATCGAATTGCCACCAATGCCAGGCGAGATATTGTAATTTTCTGGTTGATCGCCCTCAGTTTTAAAATCTGAAATAGGAGTTCTCGCAGTGATCAGGTTAGGGTAGAGGCTGGCCATTTTATCCAGTTCATCCAGAATTTCTTGGTAGGTAAGAAAGCCGCCCATACTGCCGTTGCGATAATTTGCTGGCGTGGTGAAATCAATAATTCCCGGGCAAGTATTTTCAATCATCCCATTTTTTATGGGACGTCTATTTGAGTAGTGTTTCTCAAGATCGGGGATTATGGTTTCTACTCGGGATCCTAATTTTTTGGCTTTCGCCAAATCTTCGCTGCTGTAATCTGAAAGAATAAAAATATTCTCCTTGCGAATGCCGTGATCAATAGCAATACCTGCATCGATCAATTTTTGAAGCTGCTGCGCATTATCAAAGTAGATTTTTGCCCTTACAGAATGCGGTTGCTGTGCCCAAAACGGACTAATAAAAAAGAAGATAAGTAAAAATAAAAAACGGGGCATGCTCTTAATTTTGAGTAAGTTACTCAATTTTTAGCTAGAAATTCCTACATGTTTATTAATACTTTTACACTAATTAAAGATGAGTGATCTCTAGACATTAAAATCATGTCACTATTTGTTTTGCTAATAAGATTACTGTTCTTGATCTAGAAAATATTTTTTTACTTTAAAAAATATCAAGCGATATAAAGTGGGAAAACAAAAATGTCAATCCATTTTTCACCCTCCTTTTTAAATAAGAGAAAACTGCCTGCGCCAGTAAGTCCATCTTTACTTATTTTCTGCTTATAGAATAAAGCATAATCAGCCTTGTCATTTCCTTTAAAAAAATAAGGGAGAGATATTGAAAAACTCTTCAAAAAATCACGGTCATCGATACTGGAGACTAACAGTATATTTTCTTCACAACTTAAATTATCAAAATTCTCTGATTCCTGCTTTTGCAATGAATTAACTAATTGAACTAAATCTTTATTTGAGAAAATCTTATGAAAATTAATCTCCGGATATTGCGAATTAGCGAGAGATTCTTTAGCGGATTCCCAATTGGAAAGAGATCTTAACGCCTCAATATTTCTTGACTCTAAGGCAATTGTTTTTGCCGAAAGGAAAACTTCTTGTTCATTAAAAGTTGCATTGATAATAGCTGATATATTTTTATTTTGGGCGCGACCCAAAAAAGGAATTAAGACTATACACAGAAAAATACAGCCATTAGCTAAACAAAACCAATTAATATTAATTCTCATTTTTTTTCTTCCATAGTATCTCTTTACCTGTACTGTCTTCTAATCTTAAGAAATCTGATTTTTTTTCTAATACAGAGTAAGTTTCTGTTTGATTTAGTAGAGGAGTACCTCTTCCCGCGGGAGCAAGATTAATCATGATTTCTTGATTAAAGGCTGTTGAAATTTTAAATGTATATAGTTCAAACCCTATGTTAGATACTTGAATTTTAATGTTATTATCACCCTTTTTAAGAGCTAAATGAACTTTACCATATTTATCAGCAATCTTGCCTTTAATACCATTTCTTTTTTTAGCGTCTGGAAAAATTACGTTTGCATTTTTTATGGGATTGCCCTCAAAATCAACAATTCTTACGGTGATAGCTATGCTATCTGAATTATTTTGCCATATTTCACTTTTATGGTATCCTTTTTCTAGTGGTTTAGAATAAAAGTATTCTAAAACTAGAAAGTCATCTTTCAATACATATATACCTTCTCCATTAAAATCATCACCTAGACTAGCACCTTTATGATATTGAAAAGTACCATTATCTTTAAAAACATAATTTTCATAATATTCTTGGGTGTCTATTAGCGAGCTGTATTTACCACTGAGTTTAGTTGAATTTTGAGAAGTACAAGTTAGACATAAAAGGAATAAGACAGCAGTATTAGAATATTGAATAATATTAATCATATGTTGGACCTTAATTATAATTTAAGATATAAAATGGTCTTTACATATTATGAGAAATAATTATTTATTCTCCTCGATCCATTTTCTAGCATTTACAAATGCTTCAACCCATGGAGTCACTTCGTCCTGACGTCCTTTTGGGTAATTTGCCCAGTTCCATTGGAATGTAGAACGCTCAACGTGCGGCATGGTCACCAAATGACGACCGGTTTTATCAGTCATCATTGCGGTGTTGTATGAGCTGCCATTAGGATTTGCTGGATACGCATCATAGCCATATTTTGCCACGATGTTATAATTCTCCTCAGCCATCGGTAAATGAAATTTTCCTTCACCGTGCGAGATCCAAACTCCAAGTGTAGTTCCAGCAAGCGACTTCAACATCACAGAATCATTTTCTGCAATGGTCACGCTCGTAAAATTACTTTCGTGTTTGTGAGAATCGTTGTGTAGCATTTTTGGTTTATCCTCATGCTCAGGATTGATAAGGTCAAGTTCCACAAAAAGTTGGCAACCATTACAAATCCCCACCGAAAGCGTATCAGGTCTTGCGAAGAAATCTTTCAGCGCTTTGTTTGCCTTCTCATTGTACAAAAATGCACCGGCCCAACCTTTTGCCGACCCAAGCACATCACTGTTTGAGAATCCACCCACAGCACCAATAAACTGAATATCTTCCAGCGTTTCACGGCCGCTTATCAAGTCGGTCATGTGTACGTCTTTTACATCAAAACCGGCGAGGAACATCGCATTTGCCATTTCGCGCTCACTGTTACTTCCTTTTTCACGAAGTATAGCGGCTTTTGGTCTTGGTTTTGAGCTATTGATGATAGGTTTTTTACCTGTAAACTGTTCTGGGAAATTAAAGTTTAGCGGCTGCTGCGCAAAGTTGTTGTATCTGGCTTCCGCCAAATTATTTGCGGTCTGTTTGCTGTCTAAAAGATATGATGTCTTAAACCAAGTTTGTCTCAACGAGGCGATATTTAAACCTATCTCAACACCATCTTTTTTGATCGTAAGTTCATTGCCTTCAACAGCCTCACCAATCTTAAAGAATTCAATGCTGTTTTCATTTAAAACAGCTTCAACATCGCTTCCTGCTTTGGCTTGAAAAACAATACCTGCATTTTCAGCAAAAAGGATTTTCATGATATCGCTTTCCGCGAAAGCTGAAAAATCAAAATTAGCTGCAAGATTTACCTCTGCAAAACACATTTCAAGAAGCGTGGTGATCAATCCTCCTGAAGCCACATCGTGACCAGCAACGATCATATCGTTTTTGATCAGGTCTTGAAGCGTGTTAAACGTTTTGGCGAAAGCCAAATCATCTTGAATACTTGGTGCTTCTTGACCAATTTTGTTAAGAATCTGCGCGAATGAAGAACCGCCCAATTTGAACCCATCGTTAGATAGGTTGATGTAGTAAATTGCACCTTCCTCAACGTCAAGCACAGGCTCAACTATTTTATTGATATCATCACAATGACCAGCCGCAGAAATGATTACCGTTCCCGGAGCAATCACCTCTTTGTCTGGATATTTTTGCTTCATAGAAAGGCTATCCTTACCCGTTGGGATATTGATGCCCAAGTTAACTGCAAAGTCTGAAACCGCTTGCACAGCCTCGTATAAACGTGCGTCCTCACCAGGATTATTACACGGCCACATCCAGTTTGCAGACAGGGAAACTGACTTTAAACCTTTCTCAAGTGGAGCCCAAACGATGTTTGTCAAAGACTCTGCAATTGAGTTTTTACTACCCGCTACAGGATCGATCAATCCGCTTACAGGCGAATGCCCGATAGAAGTCGCGATACCGTTTGTGCTTTTGTAATCTAGCGCCATTACACCGCAATTGTTCAACGGGATTTGCAGGCTACCCACACACTGTTGTTTTGCCACGCGACCACCCACACAACGGTCTACTTTATTGGTTAACCAGTCTTTTGCAGCAACAGCCTCAAGCTGTAAAACTTGCTCTAGATAATCGTTGAAGTTTTGAAGTTGATAATCAACATCAGCATATTTGCGATCTACGGTTGTATCGTTCATGATCATCTTTGGTGAACTGCCAAACATGTCATTCAACTCTAGATTCATTGGTGAAGCTCCAGAGCTAGCAGATTTAAAAGTAAATCTGTCGTCGCCAGTTACATCGCCCACTTCATACATGGGCGAACGCTCACGATCAGCGATAGTTTTTAACTTTTCAATACTTTTTTGTCCTATCACAAGACCCATACGTTCTTGCGATTCGTTACCTATAATTTCTTTTGCCGAAAGGGTAGGATCACCCACAGGTAATTTATCAAGATCGATCAATCCACCAGTTTCTTCAACAAGTTCTGATAGGCAGTTTAAGTGTCCACCAGCACCGTGATCATGAATTGAAACGATATCATTATGGTCGCTTTCTACCATCCCGCGGATGGCGTTAGCAGCACGTTTTTGCATTTCTGGGTTAGAACGCTGCACAGCATTCAAGGTAATTGCAGAATTGAATTCACCTGTATCAGCCGAACTTACAGCAGCGCCACCCATCCCGATTCGGTAGTTTTCGCCGCCAAGGATAACAATTTTATCTCCAGTTTCTGGAGTGTCTTTTAAGGCTTGGTTTTTCTTACCGTATCCCACGCCGCCGGCCATCATGATCACTTTGTCAAAACCTAGCAAACGAGCATCTTCTTCATGCTCAAACGTCAATACAGAACCAGCGATCAATGGTTGTCCAAACTTATTCCCAAAATCTGACGCTCCGTTTGAAGCTTTGATCAAGATATCCATAGGGGTTTGATATAACCATTTGCGGGCATCCATACCATTTTCCCATGGGCGGTTTTCCTCAAGGCGGGAATAGGCTGTCATATACACCGCAGTTCCTGCAAGTGGAAGCGAACCTTTACCACCAGCAAGACGGTCACGAATCTCACCTCCAGAACCTGTCGCCGCACCGTTAAAAGGCTCAACAGTGGTTGGGAAGTTGTGTGTTTCCGCTTTAAGCGAAAGCACGCTCTCAAATTCTTTTTCTTCGTAGAAATCGGGTTTTTCTGGACTTTTTGGTGCAAACTGCGTTGCTTTTGGTCCGTTTACAAAGGCTACGTTGTCCTTGTAAGCAGATACGATCTCGTTAGGGTTTTCTTCACTTGTGCGCTTGATCAATTTAAAAAGCGAAGAAGGTTTTGCTTCACCATCGATCACAAAAGTTCCATTAAAGATCTTGTGACGGCAATGCTCAGAGTTTACTTGGCTAAAGCCAAAAACTTCAGAGTCAGTTAGCGGTCGCCCGATGCGCTCTGCAACCGAGTTCAAATATCCTATTTCTTCCTCACTCAATGCCAGACCTTCTTGCTCATTATACCCTGCGATATCTGTGATCTGTTGAATTTCTTCTGGTTTGATATCTATAAGGAAGATCTCTTGATCCAGCGCTGCATATTTTTGCGAAAGCATAGGGTCAAAATCCTGAGCATCTTTCGCGGAAGCGATAAACTCCTCAATACGAATTATGCCTGAAATCCCCATGTTTTGAGTGATCTCAACGGCATTTGTGCTCCAAGGCGTGATCATTGTGGCGCGTGGACCAATAAAAAAAGCGTCGAGAGTGGACGCTTGTATTTTTGGCTGGCCGCCAAAGAGCCAGATGAGCTTGCTAATGTCTTCTTGTGATAGTTCCTGTGTAGTTTGAACGGCAAAGACTTTACTGTCTTTTGCCCCAAAAAAATGTATCATGGACGGTGTGCTGATTAAGCTGCAAATTTAAGGAATTCTTCCCTAAAAATTACCTTCTTAAATCGCTGCGCACCGTGTTTTTTTAACGATTGTTAATTTCTTAAACCGTGATCTATAAAACAGGATAATATCTTAAGCCTTCTCAAGCAAAGCCATGTAGAAGCCGTCATAACCAGACTCGCTGCTAAGAACAATCTTCTCGTTTGCTTTTTTAAAATCTTTACCAGCTTCTGAAGCTAAGAAAAAGTCAACCTGCTGCTGATTCTCTGAAGGTAAAATAGAACATGTGGCATAAACCATTTTTCCACCTTTTTTTACCATGCTAGAGTAGCTTTGCAAAATTTCTTGTTGGGTATTTTTAATACGCTCTAAGAATTCTGGTTCTAGTTTCCATTTTGCATCTGGATTGCGACTTAAAACGCCAAGACCAGAACAAGGAGCATCAATTAAAACACGATCTGCAGAGTTCTTAAGCTTCTTGATTACTTTTGTAGAATCTATTGCGCGAGTCTCAATATTATGAGCGCCAGCACGGCGTGCTCTGCGTTTTAGTTCCTTCAATTTATTTGCATAAATGTCAAGAGCGATCAGTTGGCCTTTATTTTCCATTAAAGCTGCAAGATGTAAGGTTTTACCACCAGCGCCAGCGCATGTGTCAATAACGCGCATTCCTGGTTTTACATCTAGCATAGGAGCAACTAGTTGAGAAGATGCATCCTGAACTTCAAAATGTCCATTTTTAAAGGCTTCAGTAATAAAGACATTTGCACGTTCATCAAGTTCAAGTGCTTCAGGATAACCTTTAATGGTGTGAGTTATGATCTCTGCTTCCTTAAGATCTTTTTGTAGCTCAGTGATTTTCGCTTGAAGCGCATTAACACGTAAAACTACAGGAGCTTGTTTGTTAAGTGCAGCGATCTCTGCATCCCATTTTTTGCCTAGTTCTTTTGCACCAAGCTCATCCATCCAGTCTGGTATGCTTTCGCGAAATTTACGCTCCTTCAATAACGCGTCAAAACGGCCTTTAATACGGCGTGTAGGCGTTTCTTCGATCTGTGGCCAGTCTGGTAAATGAATGCCTTTAAGCGTTGCCCAAACGGCAAAAAGTCTCCAAATATCTTTGCGTTCAAAAGGTTCTTTAACCTCTGCTATTTCTGCATAAAGTCTTTTCCAGCGTACGATGTCGTACGTGGTTTCTGCAATAAAACTGCGGTCGCGAGAACCCCAGCGTTTATCACGTTTAAGTAGTTTTTCAATGACCTTGTCAGCATATTCTCCTTCATTAAAAATTTGAAGAAGTCCATCAACAACGGCAAATACAAGGTTACGATGTAAGCGCATAAGATAATTTTAAGGTCTGCAAAGGTAAGGCTTTGTGCGACATTAGGTTTATTTTAGCGCAAAATTAGATTTATGAAACGCATCATTTTATTTGTTGTAGTCCTTTTTGCGATAAGCTGTAAAAATAAAGAAGAGAAACAGTTGCCTAAACTGACCGTGCAATCTGTAGAGATTGAGACCATTTATGAAGATTCTGTAAGTATACGCGCGATAGAATTATTGAATGACGGTAGTCTTGCTTTTGCAGGAAGTGATGGGAAATTTGGTTTATACAATCTACAAACAAAGACTTGGAATACAAAAGTGCAACAATATGATAGCATCACGCCGGCCTTTAGAGCAGTTGCGCATACTGCGACAGATTTCTTTATGTTGAGTATCGCTAATCCCGCTTTGTTGTATAAAACGGGCGATACAGGAAATATGGAGCTTGTTTATAAAGAAGAAGGAGAAAAGGTTTTTTATGATGCTATGAAATTCTGGAATGATAAAGAAGGTATTGCGATGGGTGATTCTCAAAACGGTTGTCTTTCTATTATCATAACGCGTGATGGTGGTAATTCTTGGAAAAAGCTTGATTGTTCTGTTTTGCCAGCGGCAGAAGAAGGCGGTTTTGCAGCAAGTAATACGAATATTGAGATCATGGGCGATAAAGCATGGATCATCACAGGCGGAATGAAGTCTCGTGTTTTTTACTCTGGTGATAAAGGTGAAACTTGGGAAGCTTATGACACGCCGCTCAAGCAAGGTATTGAAACCGCTGGCGGATACAGTCTAGATTTTTATGATGAAAATACCGGTTTTATAATTGGCGGAGATTACACAAATCCTGAAGGCAATACGGGTAATAAAGCAATTACAAAAGATGGAGGTAAAACTTGGTCATTAATCGCAGATGGCGAAGACCCTGGCTACAAGAGTTGTGTGCAATATGTGCCTGGCAGCAATGGTGAAGAACTTATAGCAATAGGATTTACCGGAATAAGCTACAGCAACGACGGCGGTAAAAAATGGAAAACCCTCGCAGAGCAAGGGTTCTTTACTATTCGTTTTATTGATGAAGATACTGCGTTTGCAGCGGGTAACGGAAAAATAGCCTTAGTAAAACTGATCAGGGGTGAGGGGATCAATAATTAAGGCATACTCTTCCCTTTTTCTTGCTCTTTGCGTTTTTTATATTCTTCAAAGAGTTTTTTTCCAAAATCTTGCTCAACCTCAGGAAGGTAAACCACTTTTTTAAGCGATAAATTTCCTCTTAGATCGTTAAGCAATTTGCTCTGCAGCGATACACGTTTTTGGCAAAGATTGTTATACTCTGCAATAAGTTTATCAGCCTCAGATTCTGAGAGGTTCGCTCTCACATCCTTTTCTTTATATAGCTTACGCCAAAGCGCTCTTTCTTCATGTCTTAGCGCATCCATTTTTTCGTCATAAGCATTATAGATGGGCCAGAAGGTTTCAGCTTCTTTAGGAGAAAGCTGAAGCTCTTCAGTTATGAAAGAAACCTTAAGTGCTTTAATTCTTTTATGGAAGTCGTCACTATTCTGACTATATCCAGAAAAAGTAAAAAGCAAGCATATTATTACTATTAGTCTTTTCACAATTTGTGTGTTATTTATCTTCTTGTTTGGGTTCATCCAGGATATTCATATCAACATAATCTAGGATGGCGTCGTTAGTGATCGTTTCTTCAGAAAAATGAATGCCATTTTCTATTTCGTCAAGATCTTCTTCAGACATTTTTTCTAGTATACCTTCTTCCTGTAAATAATTTTCAAGTGTGGTAACCGTGAGGTCATCAAAGTCACTTATTTGATTTTTAGGGAAGATTGCGATCAATGCAAGAATAAGTATTGCGGCAATTGCAGCTGCACTGCCTATCCAAGCTTTGCTCTTAAATATCGAGATCACTTTAGTTTTAGGCTGAGAAATTTTGGCTTTAAGCCTATCAGCAAACTTCTCAAAATAGCCTTGCGGCACCACAAAACCATCATGCTCTGGCATCAACTCTCTAAGTTTGAGCTCTGCAAAAAGATCTTCATCAAACTGCTGCAGGTATCCCTTAGGCAGATGTAGACCGTTTTCTTTGTTATGGTTATCAAGTGGATTCATCACTTTTTTGACTTAAATGATTGTCAGGGGTTTAATCCTCTTTTACAAAATTTGTTATTTTCTTTACCGCATGGTGATAGCTAGCTTTAAGCGATCCTTCAGATATTTCAAGCATTTCGGCCATTTCTGCGTAAGGCATCTCATCATAATACCTTAGCAAGAAAACTTGCTTTTGCTTCTCTGGTAATGTTGCTATTGCTTTTTGCAATTTTAACTTAGCTTTATCACCATCAAAATACGGATCTGCTTCCAGATTGCGCACCATGGTTTGCTGCAGGGCTTCATCGCTTATCTGCAGTCGTTTTGCTCGTTTCTTTAAAAATGTAAGGCTTTCGTTTGTCGCAATGCGATACAGCCAGGTGTACACATGACTGTCTCCTTTAAAATTGGGTAAGTTCTTGTAAACCTTAATAAAGGTATTTTGCAATACATCATCAGCATCATCATGCGACAAAACCATGCGTCTGATGTGCCAGTAGAGTTTTTCTTTATAATCTCTTACTAGGTCTTCAAAAACCAAACCTTGTGATGTATTTACAAGTTTCTGCAATTCTTAAGCGTTAACCTTACATATACTATGACTAAGGTTTTTGCTTTAAGTTTAAAGCGGTAAGGTAAAGAATTAATTTTTAGGGTTTTCTTAAGACTTTTGATTTTATTCAAAAGACTGCATAGCGACTAGCTTGCTATATGTTCCTTGAAGTTCTAATAGTTCGTCATGCTTGCCTTGCTCTACGATCTCACCTTTTTGCATAACGATGATCTGATCTGCATTTTGAATAGTACTCAATCTGTGCGCGATCACAATAGAGGTACGATTTTTCATCATATTCTCTAGTGCTTTTTGAACCAAACGCTCACTCTCTGTATCTAAGGCAGAAGTCGCCTCGTCAAGGATCATGATAGGCGGATTTTTAAGCACGGCACGCGCAATACTTAAACGTTGTTTTTGTCCGCCGCTTAATTTGTTACCGCTGTCGCCTATGTTTGTGTCAAGACCTTTAGGTAGATCTTTTACAAATTCCCAAGCGTTTGCGATCTTTAAAGCCTCGATGATCTCATCTTCTGATGCGTCAGGTTTTCCTAGAATGATATTATTACGCACAGTGTCATTAAATAAGATACTGTCTTGCGTTACTAAGCCCATTAAATTGCGCAAAGATGATTTTGTAATATCTCTAAGGTCGTTGCCGTCAATTTTGATCGCGCCTGCTGTTACGTCGTAAAAGCGAGTTACAAGGTTAGCGATGGTACTTTTACCGCTACCGCTTTGTCCTACAAGAGCTACGGTTTTTCCTTTTGGTACGCTTGCGCTAAAATTCTTCAGCACTTCGTCATCTGCATATTTAAAAGAAATACCTTCGATCGTAAGTTTATCGTCAAATGAAGCTTTTTCTAAAGCATTAGGTTTGTCTGTGATCGTCGACTCAGTATGCAATACGTTAAAGATCCTTTCCGCGGCAGCGTTACCTCTTTTAAGACTGTAAGAGGCTTTGCTTATCTGTTTTGCCGGAGTTAAGATCTGGTAAGATAAACCAAGAAATGCAATGAAATCTGCCGGCTGCATTGAACCGTCTACTAACACCAATTTACCACCGTACCAAAGAATAACAGTAATTACTGATACTCCTAAAAACTCACTTGTAGGAGATGCAAGATTCTGGCGATTTACTAAGCTGTTTAGAATTCTATTTAATCGTGAGGTAGAATCCTGAAAGCGATCACGCATAATACCTTCGGCATTAAAACCTTTGATGATCTTAAGGCTTCCTAAGGTTTCTTCAACTATCGAAAGGAAATAGCCGTTTTCTTCCTGCGCTTTATGTGATTTCTTTTTTAGGGATTTACCTATTCTTGAGATTATAAAACCAGCAATGGGAAGGAAAATGAATACAAACAGCGTAAGTTTCGCGCTAAGCAAAAGCATCGCACCTATCGTAAAAATTATAGTAAGTGGCTCTCTAACATACAATTCTAAAACCGATAGAAAAGAACGTTCTACTTCGTTAACATCTGCAGTAATTCTAGAGATACTGTCGCCTTTACGCTTTTCGCTAAAATAACTCACAGGCAATGTAAGTAGCTTCTCGTAAATGGCATCGCGTACGTCTTTCATAACACCATTACGCAAAAATGTAAGAAAGAAATTTGCCAGATACCCGAAGAAATTTTTTGCTAAAAACAGAATGATAACTACAACGCAAACAAGCATCAACGCATCAAGCTCGTTATCCTGAACTCTTTGAGTAACCATGTAATTAAAGTTACCCATGGCATATTCTTTTAAGCCAGTGATCCCGGTCCATTCTGGAGCGGAATCAACACGATTTTCTTCTTCAAAAAGAATATTGATAACCGGCATTAAAGCCAAAAAGGAAAGCGTGCTAAAAAGCGCGTAAAAAATATTACAGATAATACTGAAGAGTCCATAACGCTTATATGGAAATGCAAACCTCAGTACTTGTTTAAAGTAGTTCATAGTAATTCTTAAGGGACAAGTATTCTATAAAAAAAAGCTGGGAAGATTAAAGTCCCAGCTCTTTTTTAATACCAGCAATGCGTTCTTGAGTAGAGGCAAAAGTATTATCAAAATCTGATGCACTTTCTAGATCCTCATTAACGCTTATATAAAATTTAATTTTTGGTTCTGTTCCACTAGGTCTAGCAGCAATTCTAGAACCTTTTTCTGTATGGTAAACAAGAACGTTAGATTTTGGTATCTCAATATCTGTACTGTTTCCAGTAGTTACATTAAGAGACTTTGAGCTTGCGTAATCGTCAATCTTTATGATACGCTCACCATTGATCTCGGTCATAGGATTTTCACGCAAGTCTATCATTGTTTGTTTGATCTCCTCTGCACCAGAAATTCCTTTTTTAACCAGCGAAGTGAGATCTTCCATATACAAACCGTGCTCTGCATACATTTCTAGCAACATTTCATAAAATGATGTGCCGTTGGCTTTCGCCAAAGTTACTATCTCACAAGCCAGTAGGGTAGAGGTTACAGCATCTTTATCACGCACAAAATCACCAACCATATATCCAAAACTTTCTTCACCACCACCGATGAAGTGTTGCTCTGGGAAATCTTTGATCATTTTAGCGATCCATTTAAAACCGGTAAGACCCAGTTTACATTCTACATCATATGCTTTTGCTAAAACATCCATCATAGGCGTAGAAACAATAGTAGAAGCTATAAACTCATTGCCTTTGCGATCGTTATTCTCAAAGTATTTCTTCAACAAGAAATCTGTCATCACCACCATGGTCTGGTTACCATTAAGTAACTTCAGGTCGCCATTTGTGTCGCGCACAGCAATACCTAATCTATCACAGTCAGGATCTGTACCTATTACAATATCAGCATTAGTTTCTTCGGCTAATTTCATAGCCATTTCTAATGCTTCTGGTTCTTCTGGGTTTGGTGACTTTACCGTTGGGAAATTTCCGTTAGGAGTTTTTTGTTCCTCAACGATATGTACATTTTTATAACCAGCTTGTTCTAAAACTTGAGGAACTGCTGTTACGGATGTTCCGTGAAGCGGTGTAAAAACAATAGTTGTCTTATCTCTGTGCTCATCAAGCTCTTTAAAACTTCCGTTTTCTAGCGAAGCTTTAATAAATGCTTCATCAACGTCAGTGTCTATGTACTCGATGTATTTGGCTTTAGCCTTAAAATTAACCTCGTCATAATCCAGCGACTCGATCACCTTAATGATCTCACCATCTTGTGGTGGTACTAATTGACCACCATCTTGCCAGTACACTTTATAACCGTTGTACTCTGGCGGGTTATGACTAGCCGTCAAAACAATACCGCAATGACAATCTAAATGCTTTACAGCAAAACTTAGTTCTGGAGTAGCTCTTAGATCGCTAAATAAAAATACTTTAATGTCATTTGCTGAAAACACATCAGCAACAACTTGAGCAAGTTCTTTACTGTTATTGCGACAATCGTAAGCGATCGCTACTTTAATTTCTTCACCAGTAAAGGTTTGTTTAAGATAGTTTGAAAGGCCCTGAGTATTTTTACCTAGCGTGTATTTATTGATGCGGTTTGTACCTACACCCATTACACCGCGCATTCCGCCGGTACCAAATTCAAGATTTTTATAGAAGCTTTCTTTTAGTTCTTCTGGGTTTTCATCCCTTAATTTTTTGATCGTATTTTGGGTTTCTGCGTCAAAAGTATCTGTAAGCCAAGCGTCTGTTTTGATCTTGATTTCTGGTTCCATGGATTGTGATTTGTTAAAAGACAAAAATAAACATTTACTAATGAGACTGGGATATTAAGATCCTATTTTCTCACTTATCAAATAACGAGGTGAAGATTTGCGGCTACGCAGGATCATTTCTCCTAAAAAGCCAGCGATAAAAAGTTGTACCCCGATCACTATACTTACTAGTGCAAGATAGAATTGTGGACGTTGTGTTATTAATCTGCCGGTGGGCGTGATAAATAATTTATCTATACCTAACCAGGCGGTAAAAACAAAACCTATAAAAACCATTAATGCGCCCAGCGTACCAAACAAATGCATAGGTCGCTTTGCAAAATGCGTTACAAACCAAATGGTCAAAAGATCAAGAAATCCTTTTATAAAACGGTCTGCGCCAAATTTTGTCTGACCGTATTTCCTGGCTTGATGTTGCACGGGTTTTTCTGTGATGTTGTAAAAACCAGCGTTTTTTGCCAGTAGCGGAATGTAACGGTGCATATCACCATATACGTCAATATTTTTTACAACTTTTAGTTTGTAAGCTTTCAGGCCGCAATTAAAATCGTGTAATTTGAGTCCGCTGGTTTTGCGGGCAACGGCGTTAAAAAGCTTAGAAGGTAAATTTTTTGCAAGAACAGAGTCAAATCTTTTTTTCTTCCAGCCACTTACTAAGTCATAATTTTCTTCAGTAACGAGGCGGTATAATTCAGGTATTTCATCCGGACTGTCTTGTAGATCTGCATCCATTGTGATGACCACATCACCTTTGGCTTCAAGAAAACCGGCGTGTAACGCTTGACTTTTACCATAATTACGGTTAAAGCGTATGGCTTTTACGGCGGTGTCCTTTTCGCTTAAAGCGAAAATAACTTCCCAGCTGCCGTCTGTGCTGCCGTCATCAATAAATAAGATTTCATAAGAAAAACCATTGGCTTGCAGAACATCTACAAGCCAGTGATATAATTCTTTTATAGATTCCTTCTCGTTAAGAAGGGGTATGACAATGGATAATTGCATTAAGCTTTTTTAAATAGCGTGTGGGTTTTCTCTTTTCATCGCTAAACCTGCGATAAGCGAAATTATAAAACCAAAGAATATTGCCATTATAAATTGAATACCTGCAAAGAAACCTGTATTCATAAATGGTTTTGACATCTCAAGACCTTGCTCTATTTGCTCTGGCGTTGCAGAAGTGTTATTTTCTAAAGCTGTTGTTCTTTGAAATTCTATATACTGTTCAAAATAATCTGGCTCTATAACGCTTGTGAAAATCACAAAGTAAATAATACCAATTACAGCAGATATTGCAGCAATACCAATTCCTGTTTTTAAAGCTTGACTAAGTTTTAAAAATCCGCTGTTTTGTTTTTTAAATTCTCTAAGTCCTAATACTATAAATAGAATAAGAACTAGAAATCCTAGAAGTTGCATACTCCAATGCGGTTGAAACGTATTTCCCATCACATAAGAGATAACTCCAAATAGTACTGAAACTACACCAAGGATCGCTCCATAGGTAAGCATAATTTTTTTACTGTTCACTTTAACTGGTTCGGTCATGATTTTTAAATTTGAATTATGCCATTAGTACACAAAGGTAAAAAAACGTTACATAGGTTTATTCACTATTTTTAAAAGGTTGAATTTTATTTTTTATAAATCATTGCCAGAAAATAAAATATTTCTAAATTTGCACCTCAAAATTTGAGCGGATTTAAAGTATATCAAAAAATGAAAAAAGACATACACCCAGGAAACTATAGAATAGTGGCTTTTAAAGACATGTCAAACGATGATGTTTTTCTTGCTAAGTCTACAGCTGGATCTAAGGAAACAATTGAAGTGGATGGCGTGGAATATCCGCTTGTAAAACTTGAAATTTCTAGAACTTCTCACCCATACTACACTGGTAAGACAAAACTTGTTGACACTGCTGGACGTATTGATAAGTTCAAAAACAAATACAAGAAATTTGCTAAGAAATAATCTTTTAGCAATATCATATAAAGAAACCCTTGATGATCAAGGGTTTTTTTATGCTTTTATTTTTTTGGCTTTAAGCCAAAAGAAAAATTTACCGATCAAAAATGGATTTTAAAATACGGTTAAGGCCTTTAAATGCAAAGAAGATCGCAAAGAAAGCTGCAACCAAGCCTAAGATCAATACAGGAATAAAAAGGGCATGCGACCGGTTGCTCGCTGCCTCATAGATCAAGCCGGGAGCAAGAAACATAAATAATAGCGAGATCACCATGGTGCGCACACCTTTAGACAAAAGTTCTTTATTTGCCATCTTGATATGAATTTATCGCAGCGCGCACATTACCAAATTCCTTTAAAAGTAAAGCTGCTTCTTTTTCTGCAATATTAAGTTCTGCCATGATCATGCGAGTGCCGCGGTCTACAAGTTTGTCGTTGCTCAATTGCATATCGACCATTTTATTTCCTTTCACGCGGCCTAGCTGTATCATAGCTGTTGTAGAGATCATGTTGAGTACAAGTTTTTGTGCGGTTCCTGCTTTCATGCGGCTGCTACCCGTAACAAATTCTGGTCCTACGATCACTTCTATAGGGTATTTCGCTTCCGCGGAAAGTGGACTTCCTGCATTGCAAGTAATACAACCGGTAGGAATATTATTTTCGTTGCAAGCCTTTAAAGCACCTATCACATAAGGCGTGGTGCCCGAAGCTGCTATCCCGATAACAAAATCTTTTTCGGTTATTTTGTGTTCTTGTAGATCTTTCCAACCTTGAGCTGTATCATCTTCAGCAAATTCTACCGCTTTGCGAATGGCATAATCACCACCAGCAATTAATCCTACAACCAACTCATGCGGCACGCCAAAGGTAGGCGGACACTCAGACGCATCAAGAATTCCTAATCTTCCGCTAGTGCCAGCGCCCATATAAAAAAGTTTTCCGCCGGCTTTCATTTGAGCAACCACTTTTTCCATCAAGGTGTTGATTTGCGGTAATGCCTTCTCAACTGCTAAAGGAACGGTTTGATCTTCTTTATTGATATTTTCAAGCAATTCTGCGATTTCCATCTTCTCTAGATGGTTGTATTTTGAGTCTTGCTCAGTGGTTTTTGTAAAGCTCATAATGGGTTTTGCAAGTTGTCTTTTCGCCGAAAGGCAATTTAAACTATTCAATAATTATATCATTGTAGTACACGGCACTTATACTGAAATATCCCAGCGGATAATGCGCCGCATTTGTCTCGTTAATTATATTACCGCGAACCTCTGAAGGCGGAGCAGCAAAGGGATTTCCAGAGTTTTGACCAGATTGATTGATCACGATGCTCATGTAATCATAAAATGGTTTTGTGATGCCATACAGCTGCACATTTAACGTGTCTGTAGGTTTCACATTCTCATAAAAATAACTGAACGAAAACGCCTGACCTTTGTAAAATGTGTCTTCGCTGGTTAAAAATTGACCGCGATCTAGGTTAAAAAGGTAATAATCATCACGATCTGGCGCGTCTGTGTAATATAAAATCACCTCTGTCTCATCACCAGCAAAAAGTCCATTATCGCCTTGTTTTAAAGAATCTATAGGTACCGCCGGAATGTAATTTGAAGTTGAAGAATAAGTCTCTTCTTTATAATTTACGATAAGATCAATGGGTTGAGAGGTGATAAATTGGCGAGGCACAGCGGCTGCGTAATACCCGTTACCTTGCTCGTTAAGCCTGTAAGTGATCGTCCCACCCTTAAGATCTATCGTCGCTCCATTAACATTAGGCACAGAATCTGCGTAGTAATCTGCAGTTTCAGTGAGTTTAACGCTTGCCACAATATTGTTTGATTCATTATCAGGAACCGCTATTAGCGCATCAATTACAAGACGTTTATCAGTAGGAGGTAGATCAACATCTACAACCTCCTGGCAGCTTATGATCATTAGGCTTGCGCCAAAAATCAACATGCAATATTTAATCAAGCGCTCCATCAAAACTTAAAATTATAGGTTACTGAGGGAAGAATCCCAAAAATAGACGTCCTTACTGCTTCATTCTCGCCAGTATCCTCATTTTGTCTAAAGTTAATAGAAGCAGCATTCATGCGGTTGTAAAGGTTATAAACGCTAAAAACCCATTCGCCTTTTATCTTTTTGTTTTGGTTGTTTTTTGGCGTAAGCGTAGCCGCAACATCAAGGTGGTGATAGGCCTGCAATCTTACTGAATTACGCTCACCATAATTAGAAATTGTGATGCCTTGGAATTTTGATTGGCTCACAGGATAATTTGTGGGCTGCCCAGTTTGAAAAACAAAATTAGCGCTGAAACTCCATTTTTTGCTCATTTTGTAACTGGCAAAAGCACTAAAATCATGTGTTTTATCATAAGCTGAAGGATACCAATTACTATTATTAATTCCTGTTTCTACCGGAGTGCGACCAGGAGTTTTTTGCTCACTGCGCGAAAGAGTGTACGCTAACCATCCGGTGAAATCTCCGCTGTTTTTCTTAGCGAGAATTTCAAGACCATATGCTCTGCCAATTCCCGGAAGAATCTCGCCCTCAATAGCATCATTTGCTATAAGCTGTGCACCATTGCGATAATCTAATCTATTTTTTATGTCTTTATAAAACACCTCAGTTTCTAGAGAATAGTCACCATCTTTAATTTCGGTAAAATAGCCTACTGCATATTGATCTAGCAGTTGCGGTTCGATATACGGGCCACTGGGAGCATAAACATCTAGCGGAGTAGGAGAGTTTGTGTTAGAAATTAAATGCAGATACTGCGCCATGCGATTGTAACTCGCTTTTAAAGATGCTTTGTCACTAAATGCCCAAGCCAAAGATGCTCGCGGTTCTAGATTTGTAAAACTCGCAAGATTCTCTGTGTTGGTTTCAACCTCACTAGGTATGGCTGGTTGATAGATCTTTAAATTAGGATCAAAAAGTATGGGGTTGTCATTTGCATACCTATTAAATGAATCCTGCCCCAATCGCTGAAAATTACTCACGCGCAGACCGTATCTTAAGGTTAGGTCTGAGGTGATGTCTTGTTCCATTTCCGCGTAAGCGCTAAACTCATTTGCAAATTTATGTGTGAGCTGTGATGGTAAGATACCAGAATCTGGCCGGTTAGGCTCGATCGTCGCGGGATTAAAACGATAATAAACATTATTGATCCCGTAAGTCAATTTTAGTTCGCTAGTCAAATAATGCTGAAAATCGTATTTCAAGTTGAAATTGCGAATTCCAGAATCATACTGAAAACCCACAAAATCCAGTAAAAGGCCGTAGTAATAATCTGAATAGATCAAGGAGAGATTTGAGAAAAGCTTGTCTGTAAAAACGTGATTCCAGCGCAGGTTGAGCGTTGTGTTGCCATAGGTGTTTATAAAACTATCGCTTACGCCAAAAAGGTCTCGCCCGAAGTATCCTGATAAATAAAGGTTGTTGTCTTCGTCGATTCGGTAATTGATCTTTGCATTGAGATCATAAAAGTAAGCCGAGTTGTCAATGTCAAAAAGTGGTAAAAAAAGATGCGCGTAAGAAGCACGACCACCTATCAAAAAAGCCGATTTGTCTTTAACAATAGGACCTTCAAGCAATAATCTACTGGCTACTGCGCCAATACCGCCATTAGCATGAAACTCTTTGCCATTTCCTTCTTTTTGATAAATATCAAGCACCGAAGCTACACGGCCGCCATAGCGCGCGGGGATTCCGCCTTTGTAGAGTTTAAGATCTTTGATAGCATCTGGATTAAAAACCGAGAAAAATCCAAACAAATGTGAAGAGTTGAAAATAATAGCTTCATCCAGTAAGATCAAATTTTGATCTGCAGCGCCACCGCGTACGTTAAAACCAGAAGCGCCTTCGCCAGCACTTGTAACGCCTGGTAAAAGCAAGATAGATTTAATCACATCTACCTCGCCAAAAACCACAGGAATTTCTTTGATCGTAGAAGCTGTAAGGCTGTTAACGCTCATTTGCGGCTTCCTGATATTGATCTTCTCAATGTCTTCCTCGATCAAAACTTCGTCAAGCATCTCGGTAGATTCTTGCAAGCTGAAGTCGGCTTTGAGGTTTTGATCTAGGTTGATTTTTTTTGTGATAGGCGAGAAGCCTAAAAATCGCACTTGTAGCTCGTATGATCCGGCAGGCAAAGTAATAGAGTAGAAGCCGTATTCATTTGTTGTGGTTCCTTTTCCTAATTCTGGGAATAGAACATTTACACCTATTAACGTTTCGCTAGAAGCTTCGGCGGTGATCGTACCGCTTACAGTAAAACTTTCTTGCGCCCATACACTGGTGATCGCAAAAAGAAAAACCAGTAGCGATGTAAATTTTTTGATCAAGCTTTTTTTTATAAAAATAAAGGTCTTTCTTCAGTAAATCACGTATTTCTGTAAGAGATTTCTTTTGGCTTAAAGCCAAAAAAAAGAGCCCTGTAAAAATACAGAGCTCTCAATATTTATAATATCAATGCTTATGAATTGATAATTGCATTAAGCGTTGTGCTAGGACGCATCGCAGCGTTTGCCTTATCTTCTGATGGAAGATAGTAACCGCCAAGATCAACTGGCGATCCTTGAGCGTCTAACAATTCTTGATGGATCTTCTCTTCGTTAGCTTTAAGTTCGCTTGCCATCTCAGCAAAATGCACTTGAAGTTCTTTATCTTCTTCTTGAGCGCCAAGAGCTTCTGCCCAATAAAGAGCAAGGTAGAAGTGGCTACCGCGGTTGTCGATCTCGTTAACTACGCGAGAAGGAGATTTCTTGTTGTCAAGGAATTTGATCGTTGCTTCGTCTAGAGCTGCTGCAAGAACTTTAGCTTTGTTGTTGCCGTTTGCTTCTGCTTCATGCTCAAAAGAAACTGCAAGCGCAAGGAACTCACCAAGAGAATCCCAACGCAGGTGACCTTCTTCTGTAAACTGCTCAACGTGCTTAGGAGCAGAACCACCAGCGCCAGTTTCAAACAGTCCACCGCCGTTCATTAACGGTACGATAGAAAGCATTTTTGCACTTGTGCCTACTTCTAAAATTGGGAAAAGGTCTGTGTTATAATCACGCAATACGTTACCTGTTACAGAGATCGTATCAAGACCATCTTTCATGCGCTTAAGCGAAAATCTAGTAGCTTCAACTGGAGACATGATCTGGATGTCTAGACCTTCAGTATCGTGATCTTTTAAGTATGTGTTTACTTTTTTGATCAATTCTGCATCATGCGCACGATTTTTATCTAACCAGAAAATCGCAGGAACACCAGTAGCTTTTGCACGATTTACAGCAAGTTTTACCCAATCTTGAACAGGAGCATCTTTAGTTTGACACATTCTCCAGATATCGCCTTCTTCTACATCGTGAGAAAGAAGAACTTTTCCACGTGCGTCTTTTACTTCTACTTTACCAGCTGTAGCGATTTCAAAAGTTTTATCATGAGAACCATATTCTTCAGCTTTTTTAGCCATAAGACCCACGTTAGGAACAGTTCCCATTGTTGTAGGGTCAAATGCACCATTTTCTTTACAGAAGTTTATGGTTTCTTCATAAATACCTGCGTAGCTACTATCTGGAATTACAGCTTTAGTATCTTGAGATTTACCATCTTTGTTCCACATTTGTCCACTGTTACGAATCATTGCTGGCATTGATGCATCAATGATCACGTCACTTGGTACGTGAAGATTTGTAATTCCTTTATCGCTGTTTACCATTGCAAGGTCAGGGCCATTGTCAATAGCAGCTTTAATATCGTTTTCTACTTCAGTGCGTTTAGCTTCTGGTAGATTTTCTATATCGCTTAATAGATCAGCAAGTCCGTTTTTTGGGTCAAACCCAACAGACTTAAGAGCGTCTGCATGTTTTGAGATAACATCAGCAAAGAAAACCTTCATCACATGACCAAAAATGATAGGGTCAGAAACCTTCATCATTGTAGCCTTAAGGTGAACAGAGAATAAAATCCCTTTGTCTTTTGCGTCTTGTACTTGCTCTTTTAAGAACTCTTCAAGCGCGTTTTTGCTCAATGTTGTAGCATCGATCACTTCACCAGGAAGAAGTGCTAAACCTTCTTTAAGAACAGTTGTGCTGCCATCTTTGCCGGTAAGCTCGATACTTACGTTTGTGCTGTCGCTTAGCGTTAATGATTTTTCGTTATGTCTAAAATCTCCATGAGACATGGTTGCAACGTGAGACTGGCTGTCTGACGACCATGGCCCCATGCTATGCGGATTTTTCTTAGCAAATTCTTTTACCGGTTTAGGTGCGCGACGGTCTGAGTTACCTTCACGAAGTACTGGGTTAACAGCACTACCTAGAACTTTAGCATATTTTGCTTTGATTTCCTTAGCCTCATCAGTAGAAGCGTCTTCAGGATAATCAGGAACGGCAAAACCAGCAGCTTGCAATTCTTTGATCGCAGCAGTAAGCTGAGGAATTGAAGCACTAATGTTTGGAAGTTTGATGATGTTTGCTTCTGGACTTTTTGCCAGTTCTCCTAGTTCTTCTAACGCGTTAGGCACGATCTGATCTTCTTTAAGATAAGAAGAGAAGTTTGCCAGAATACGACCTGCAAGTGAGATATCTTTAGTCTCAAGGTTTATGTTAGCAGATTTTGCGAATTTTTGAATAATAGGGAGAAGCGATCTGGTAGCTAGAGCAGGAGCTTCATCTGTTTTTGTATAAACAATAGTAGAAATGCTATTTGACATGTTCATTAAACTTTTTCAAACTTCCCGCTATGTAGGTAAGCCGGGAATTATATTTATTAGTCTTTACTGAAAATTTTGGTTTGCAAATATAGGATTTTGCAGCCGGTTTTAACAGATGAGAAGTAGATTAAGAAAACGTTGTGAAATTTTTGCCGTATGGCGAAAACAAAAAAGCCATATCATTGTACTAAGTACCTTGACATGGCTTCTAATGATTTGCTTTTTTACCGGTGAACCCTTGAAGTTCTACAAGCAAGAATATTAGTACTTGCACCGTAAAGCAACTCATTGAGAAATATTGGTTTTCAAATCTTAATTATCTGCACCGCAATTTCCCGATACTGTGATCTTAATTACGTGTCTATTGTAGATTTTATCTTGTTTCAGGAGTTTAACTCTTGAGAAACTTCAAAAACCAAGACATAAAAACCGCATTGGTCAATCTTAAGATCATCAGCAAAAGTGAGTCTTAAAAAAGATGACGTTTAATTTTCAGAAACGGTCAACTCATTTAATATCACAAAGAACGTTTTAAGTTGCAATTAAAGCATTATCTAATTGTTTTACTAAGATAGTGAAGAAAACACTTACTTTTTTAAAACCTCAAAAATTTAGTTTTCAAACGGTTATGAACTGCAGTTATTAACAATTGTTCAAAAAATAAGGCTCCCATTTGGGAGCCTTAAAGCTTTTAAGAAAAGAAGTGAGATTATTTTCTAACCTCTTTAATTCTTGCTTTCTTACCAGTAAGACCTCTAAAGTAGAAAATACGAGCTCTACGTACTTTACCTTTCTTGTTGATCTCTACCTTTTGAAGAGCAGGTAAGTTAAGTGGGAAGATACGTTCTACACCTACTGTACCAGACATCTTACGGATAGTAAAAGTCTTAGTTGCGCCAGTTCCTCTTACTTGGATTACTACACCACGGAAAAACTGCGTACGTTTTTTTTCACCTTCGCGAATTTCGTAATAAACAGTGATGGTATCACCAGCACCAAATTCAGGGAAATCTTTTTTCTCTACGAATTCGTCTTGAACAAATTTAATTAAGTCTTCCATTTTACAGAAGTTTAAAGGTTTACAAAGGTCAACATGCACGAACATCGCCAGAGGTTAGCCTTATGAGGGCGCAAAGATACAACTAATTACAAATCTGGCAACAGTTGTAAATAATTAGTTTTCGCTGCAGCAAAATCTAATCTTCCAGAAGATCTGGACGCCTGTTTTGCGTGTGTTCATAGGCTTTCTCTTCACGCCATTGCTCAATTTTTGCCGTGTTACCTGAAGTTAAAATTTCAGGAACCTTCCAGCCATTGTATTCTGCAGGACGTGTGTAGATAGGTGGAGCCAGCAAATTATCTTGAAAAGAATCTGTCAAAGCACTTACTTCATTACCCAGAACACCAGGAATTAGTCTGATAACCGCATCGCAAAGTATTAGTGCTCCCAACTCGCCACCGCTCAAGACATAATCACCTATGGAGATCTCACGAGTAATAAAATGATCGCGCACGCGCTGATCTACTCCTTTATAATGACCACAAAGGATGATAATATTTTCTTGAATGGAAATTTGATTGGCGATGCCTTGATTTAAAGTCTCACCATCAGGAGTCATGTAAATTACTTCATCATAATTCCTTTTCGCTTTAAGCGCAGAAATACATTTGTCTATAGGCTCTATCATCATCACCATGCCTGCACCGCCGCCATATTGATAATC
Organism: Leeuwenhoekiella obamensis; assembly: GCF_055391795.1. Classification (NCBI taxonomy): domain Bacteria; kingdom Pseudomonadati; phylum Bacteroidota; class Flavobacteriia; order Flavobacteriales; family Flavobacteriaceae; genus Leeuwenhoekiella; species Leeuwenhoekiella obamensis. The sequence continues at coordinate 890,260 of NZ_AP029251.1, forward strand.
GTCAACTTGCTTATAGCTGTTGCTGGTGTAATCTCTAAGGTTGTGAAGATGAACATCTACAAGTCCTTTTTCTATAGAGCGTTGCATGATAGATGCCTGAAACGGACTCTCTAACAAATCTGGAACTACGGTAATAATATCTATGCGCATGGCTGGATTTTAGCCTTTAGAATTCTTTATTTGCTTGTTGCGCTCATCTTGAAGTAGACGGCCCATTTTTTGTTCTTTTTCTAGCGCTTTTTTACGGTAATCCTCATATTCAGATTCTGTGTCAGCAAGTTTGTGTTTTGCCTCTTTAGTCTGTGCGTTGCTAGATTTAAAGCGCATTGCAAAGAAAATCGTAGCTAGCGCAAGCACAGCAATAATTCCCCACATCAGACTTTTGTAGCCGCCTTTGCTCATGGGCATTGCAAAAAGTTCAATGCTATCTTTTTCTTCGCGCGTGTCACTTAACGTTTTGTTTGTACTGCCCAGTGTGTCTTTTAATCCAGTGATCTGTGAATTTTGCTCCTTGATCTTCACATTAAGATCGCCTATGCGTTGCTGCAACATATTTATCGTGTCGCCGGTGTTTTTACGCAATTCATTGATCGCGTATTTTTTAATCACCTTATATTCTTGATAATTATTTGAGCTCTCAATAAGATCGTCAAATTGATTATCAATGGTATTAACACGTTTTTGCGCTGGTTCTGAAATTTCAGTTTGTGCAACAGCTGCAGAAGAAATTAATATAAGGAGTAAGAAAAATATATTCTTATTGATCATTTTAATTGGTTTTGGACTTTTTCATTATCTCGTAACAACGGTTAATAATCGCCGTTATTATGAATTTGCAAAATTACACAAAACCTTTTTGGCTTTCGCCAAAAGTCCTAAAATACCCTAAATAGAATCATTTTCTTTTTCCTCACGACGTTCTTCCCTGCGTTCTTGGCGTTTAAGTTCGCGATACTCTCTTTTTTCTTCTCTTGTCATATCGTCAGGATCTTTATCAAGAAAAGCATCTTTATATTCTATCTCGTCGTTGATGTCTGTTTTAAAAGCATGAAACCACCCATTCTCAAAAATGTTAAAGATCGTAGGTAAAATGCCAGCTTCAATATTATTGAGATCACCTTCTAGCGGAACTTCTGTAGCGATAGTATCTGTGCCTTGATTTTTAAGAATGAACTTGAACATACCTACAAAACCTTCCCAGATCACACCTAGAATTCCATCTTCTTTACTGATCATTTTAGAATCTTTGAGCATTGGTTTTATATACCCTTTAAAGTGACCATCAGCTATTGCAAACTCGCTGTAAACTGAAACATCACCGCTTTTAAAGTCAATCCCAGCGTAAGCTCTTGTAAGATCATTTACTGCAGTGACATTTGCATTTTCTAATGAAATATTAAGATCCATATCAGGAATTTCTTTGATAATATTTAATGCGCCATCTAGTTTAAATTTCCCTTGGCCAATGCTAACAGCAGATGCTGTGATAGGCGAGGGGAGTTTTTTTCCATTCTCGCGCACGTTTCTTAGATTATCTGCCGTGAGCGATAGTTTATCAAGATAAAGATCTATGTCTGGTTCTGTTTGAAGTTTTACAAAACCCATTTTACCATCATAGATCTCAAAATGGTTGATGTCAATAGGTACGATCTCTGTGATCGCTTTGGTCCAATCTTCTGTATCTGCGTCACCTTCTTCAGAGGTTGCTTGTTGATCTTCAAAAACATAAATAACCTCTGGACTGAACATTTCTATCTCGCTCACGATCTTCCCCTTAAAGAGAGATTTCCATTCAATTGAAATATCTGTCTTAGGAAAGTTGAGAAATGGTACTTGAGTTTTTGCGTTTACTTTATTAAGGTAAAGTCCGTTGAGGACGTAGGCACCGCGATATAGAGCGATATCCACATCTTTTACTTCGCCATAATAACCCGGGATATCTGCAAGAACTTTATTGATGTTGTTCTTAACGATCGAGGGAAGCATAATCCTAAAAATTATCAAAGCAATGATGATGATCGTAGGAATTATAAAACGCTTTTTTCGGTAGGCTTTTCTTTTCTTTTTTTTGCTTTTTTCTTCTGTGTTCTTCGTCATAGCAGCAATTTCGAGTTTTAAAAGTCGGCGAAAATCAAGTGTTTGCCAGTTAACGAACTCACAAAATAAAAAACCCATCTGCCGGGACGGATGGGTTTACTTTTGGCGAAAGCCAAATACAATTATTGCTTTATAAGACGGTTTACTTCACCAGCTTCATTAATAAAAGTGATGCTTATAGGATCGCCTTTACTTTTCTTGCTCATGATACGCTCAACATCTTTAATGTCTTTTACTTCCTTGTCGTCAATCGCAGTAAGAATAAAAGGACGATAGCGCTCTATTTCCTTATTTTTCACCTTATTTATTACAACACCATTTTCTAGATTAATGTTGCTTAGATCTGCAGAAGTCGCGTTACGGATCTCAAAACCTAGATCGGCAAGATTTAGCGTTTCGAGTTTTATAAGTTTTACAGAAACTTGTTTTTCATCACCATCTCTAATGATCTTAACATTAACGATATCATTAGGACTTTTTGAGTTAAGATAGCCTGTAAGATCAGAGAAACCTTTAACTCTAATTCCATCAATTTCTTTAATGACATCACCTTCTTCAATGCCGGCTTTATCTGCACCACCATCTGGCTCAAGGCCTTCTACATAAACGCCCTCTACTTCATTAACTTCAAGCTTTTGAGCAATTGTAGGATTTAAGCTAATTCCGCTTACGCCCAGAATTCCTTTTTGTACATCGCCATATTCTATAAAGTCGCTCACGATCTTCTTAGCAACATTAGATGGCACGGCAAAAGAATAACCCACATAGCTACCTGTTTGACTAGTGATCGCAGTGTTTATGCCGATTAATTCGCCGTTTATGTTTACAAGCGCACCGCCGCTGTTTCCAGGGTTGATCGCAGCATCAGTTTGTATAAAAGCTTGTGGATTTTTATCAAATTCGTTTATATCTCTGGCTTTCGCCGAAATAATCCCTGCAGTAACTGTGCTTGTCAAATTAAAAGGATTACCCACGGCAAGAGCCCATTCTCCTACGCGCACAGTATCAGAATCTCCAAATGGAAGATACGGCAGATCATCATCTGCATCTATTTTAATTAAAGCGATGTCAGCATTAGGATCAGTTCCTATAACTTCTGCGCTATACGTGCGGTTATCATTAAGAGAAACTTCTATCTCGTTTGCTCCATTGATCACGTGATTGTTTGTCACGATATATCCATCTGGCGAAACGATCACGCCGCTACCAGTTCCACGCAGGCTAGGTCTTATTTCACCGCCACCTTGAATATATTCGCGCATTGTGCGCGGTCTTACTCTTGCAAGTTGAACATTTTTAACGTGTACCACCGCATGAACAGATCGCTCAGCAGCTTCGGTAAAGTCAGCATTTGTGCTGCTTACAGGCGGTCCTGAATAAGAAACGGGCAAGAAGTTAGAATCTTTTTGATCTGTAGCAATAGGGTAAGGATCAGCATTGTGATCGTCGTCTATTAGTTTATAGGCGCCCAATGTAATACCACCACCCAGGATGGCTACAAACAGTAAACTGGCAAATTTCTTCATTGTACTATAAATCTTTTAGAACTTAAACATTAATAATTACGCTTGATGTCGTCAGATGTTGCACCATTTAACGTTGATTTAACACCTCTTAAAATTTAAGCAATTCTTACTTTTGTTTTTAAAATAATAAGAGATCAAATGGGCATACCATTTTACAAATATCAAGGTACGGGTAACGACTTTATCATGATCGATAACCGTCAGGGTATATTTTCCAAAAATGATACCAAACTAATCAATACCATGTGCGACCGAAAATTTGGCATAGGTGCAGATGGATTGATCTTGCTTGAGAATCACGAAACACTAGATTTTACCATGGTTTATTATAACGCAGATGGTAACCCTAGTAGTATGTGTGGCAATGGCGGTCGCTGTATTGTAGCTTTCGCCAAAAGGCTAAACATCATATCTGATAACACAACCTTTATGGCTGTAGACGGTGAGCATGAGGCAAAGATCATTGATGGAAAAGTTCATCTTAAAATGATAGATGTAGACAAAGTGGAAGATCATGGAACGTATCTTTTTGCAAATACCGGTTCTCCACACCACGTTGAACTTGTAGAAGATCTTGCTGGTTATCCAGTTTTTGAAAGAGGTTCTGCAATACGATATGGTGAATTATATGGCGAGGCCGGAAGCAATATCAATTTTGTAGAAAAAAAGGAAGAAGGTTTTGCTTTGCGTACTTACGAGCGCGGTGTAGAAGATGAAACACTAAGTTGTGGTACGGGAGCGACTGCTGTTGCTTTAGCTTTAGATACTTTAAATAAAGTTTCAGGAAACTCAGTGAAACTAGCTGTAGAAGGTGGAGCACTTGAGGTTTCTTTTGAAAAGGTTGACACCGGTTATAAAAATATCTATCTCATAGGTCCTGCCGAAAATGTCTTTGAAGGAGTATGGCCATAAAACTTACAGGAAATACCATAAAGCTTCGAGCGCTTGAGCCAGAAGATCTTAATCTTGTTTTCAAAGTTGAGAACGATGAGAGCCTATGGCATCTTAGCACCACGTTAGCACCATTCTCAAAGCAAACCATTACTGAATATCTTGAGAATGCATACCGAGATATTTTTGAGGTAAGACAGCTTAGATTAATAATTGCCTCAAAAGAGAATGACGAAGCGTTGGGGATGATTGATCTTTTTGATTATGATCCTAAGCACAGAAGAGCAGGAGTAGGCATTCTTATTTTTGAACAAGCAGATAGAGGTAAAGGTATCGCTACAGAGGCTTTATCCTTACTCATAGATTATAGTTTTAAGCATCTTGATATGCATCAGCTGTATGCAAATATCATAGATGACAATTTGCCAAGTATTAGACTTTTTGAGAATAAAGGGTTTAAACAAATAGGCTTAAAAAAAGACTGGCTGCGAATAGAAGGCCAGTATCGTAACGAATTTTTATACCAACTTATACATACAGATGTACATTAAAAAAATACTATTGATCATCGCTTTGCTAGGCGTAGTAGGCGGCGGAATTTTTGCTTACACCATTTATGGTAAATTCTTTGACCCTAACACAACCTTCAATAATGATGTTGCACATGTTTATATAAGAACTGGTGCGAGCTATAGTGAAGTAAGAGAAGAATTAAAACCGCTTATAGAAGATATGGAGTCGCTTGACGCTGTCGCTCAGCGAAAAGGCTACACAAACAACATCAAACCTGGTCACTTTATTATTAAAAAGAACAGCGGTAATCATGAGATCATTAATTCTATAAGAAGTGGAAACATCCCAGTGAAGATCGCATTCAATAACCAAGAACGCCTTGTGGATCTTGCGGGCAGAGTTTCTCAACAGATCGAGGCAGATAGCGCTGCGCTGGTTGAAGCATTTACAGATAAAGATTTTCTGGCAAAAAACGGACTAGATCAAGAAACTGCACTTTCATTGTACATTCCTAATACGTATGAGTTTTACTGGAATACAGGTGCAGAAGCCTTTAGAGACAGAATGAAGAAGGAGCATGACAGATTTTGGAACGAAGATCGTTTGGCTAAAGCCAAAAAATTAAATCTCACTCCAGAAGAAGTTTACACCGTGGCATCTATAGTGCAAAAGGAAACAGCAAAGGTTGATGAGCGTCCCAGAGTTGCCGGAGTTTATGTAAACAGATTAAAACGCGGAATGAAGCTTGACGCAGATCCTACGGTAATTTACGCGGTTAAAAAGCAGAAAAATGATTTTAATATCGTGATCAAGCGTGTGCTATATAAAGACCTCGAGACCGATTCTCCGTATAACACTTATAAATACACAGGTGTGCCTCCAGGGCCTATTTTTATGCCAGACGTGTCAGCTATTGATGCTGTTCTTAATCCCGAGGATCACGATTATATTTTCTTTGTAGCAAATGTCTCAAAGCCCGGTTACCACATGTTTGCAAAGACCGCTGCGCAGCATAACGCAAACAAGCGCCAGTATGTAGAGTGGATCAATAAGCAGGGCATAAATCGTTAATATTCAGTTAATTTTAATTGAATACGTGTTTCTGAAGCCCTGAAAAGCCGGGAAAATTAAAGGATTTTCAGTATTTAACTTTACTTTATGGTATAGTCCATAAGTTTTACGAATAATTTAACTGCAATTTATTCGTTATTCATGAGTTTTGTTGTGAATAATGCAAGGAACTAAATCGATAAATCACTGTCATACAGTGTATTGAAAAAATAGTTGTATCTTTGCGCGCTGAATAGGAAAGGGTGTGACACTCCATGCGTTGGAAGCCTTTCTGAAAAAACTTATATGAATAGAAATATAATTAAACTTGCAGCATTGCCATCAGTTTTTGGTATTGTGGCATTGGCATCAAGCTTAAAGGAGACACAGAGCACTGTAGATTCTACTGAGGGATTAGAGCTTTTTTATACCGCTCCCCACGCAGACGAGCTTGAAGTAAATGAGACGATCGCAAATGTAGGAGCTACTGGTAAATCTTTTACCGGCTTCAAGCAGGCGTTGGGATTCAAAGAATCTCAAAACGATTATAAGAAGATCAACAAGTATGGTTATCTTGGTAAATATCAGTTTGGCAGAAGTACATTAAGACTTCTAGGTGTAACTGATACTGATGAATTTCTCAACAACCCACTTCTTCAAGAGAGAACTTTTTTGGCTAATGCCAAAAGAAATAAATGGGTACTTCGTAGAGATATTAAGCGATATGCAGGTAAAACTATTAATGGTGTGAAGGTTACAGAATCTGGGATTCTTGCGGCTGCACACTTAGCAGGACCAGGAAGCGTAAAACGCTATCTAAGGTCTGGTGGAGTAGAAGGTTTTAGAGATGCCTTCGGGACTTCTATCAGAAGTTACCTCAAGAAATTTTCGGGTTATGAGGTTTCTTTTATAGAGCCAGATCGTAACGCAAAAGTTGATCTTGATGGTCTTGCGTTTAATGACAAGAAATAATCACTAAGGTTTATAGATCGGAAAAGGGCAATCAATTGATTGCCCTTTTTTATTTCTGTATGATGAATATCGCTGGTCTTTTATGTAGATCTGGTTTTGATTTTTTCCAGAATTGTATGGGCGCTGTTTTTATAAATTCGGTAGGTAATGTTATATCACAAGCGATGCACAATTTTGTGCTTGGCGCCAAAACACTACACAAAACATCTAGCATTTTATTATTGCGATAAGGAGTTTCAATAAAAGATTGAGATTGATCTACATCTCCTGAAAGTTTTTCTAAACGTTTTATAGCGTTTTTTCTTTCTTTATCGTCAATGGGTAAGTAACCATTAAAAGCAAAATTCTGACCGTTCATTCCGCTGGCCATCATTGCCATTACTATAGAAGACGGCCCCACTAGTGGAACGACTTTAATTCCCTTTTCGTGAGCAAGTTTTGCTACATCTGCACCTGGATCTGCAATTCCAGGAACTCCAGCTTCAGATATCAAACCGATGTTTTTTCCTTCTAGGCATGAATTAAGAAAGGAAGGAATATCCGCAACATCTGTATGTTTGTTTAATGCATGAAGTTTTAATTCTGGCTGCTTTACTTCAGGCGCAATACTTTTTATGAATCGGCGAGCACTTTTTTCGTTCTCAACAATAAATTCGGTTAGACTTTCAATAGTACTTTTCACCGAAAGGGGTAAAACAGCTAAAGGATCACTTTCTCCCAAAGTTGTGGGGATCATGTATAGTTTGCCATAATTCTCGCTGCTCATAAAGAAGTTTTTTTAAGAAAGTCTATTTGCGATGCGGGTTGTGGCATCGTCTATCATGCTAAAAACCTTATCAAAACCGTCATCGCCGCCATAATAAGGATCTGGTACATCTACATTTTCATCAGGGAAAATTTCGTTTAAGATAAGTTTTACCTTGTCTTTGTCTTCTTGTGTTGTTGCCATTTCTAGCACGTCAACTAGGTTAGAATTATCCATCACAAAAATGTGATCGTAGGTGTCAAAGAAGTCTGATTTAAACTGCATTCCTCTTTGATTTGAGATGTCAATTCCATTTTTCTTAGCGACTTCAACGCTTCTGGGATCTGGTGATTTACCCACATGCCAAGGACCTGTTCCAGCACTTTCGACGATAAAATTTGCTGGGTCAAGTTTAGATTTCAGCAATCCTTCTGCTAGGGGAGAGCGGCAAATATTGCCTAAGCAGACCATGAGTATCCTGGTTTTCATCAGGTTAAAATTTTCTTGTGCCTATTGATTTAAAGGGCGCAAATTACATAAAAGCCTAAGGCTTACAATTACATTGTAAGCTTTTTATTTAGGTCTTCTACATATTTTCTAAACTGTTTATCAGTAGATGATAAATTGTCTACCGTTTTGCAGGCATGAAGTACGGTTGCGTGATCTCTTTTACCTATTTGTGAGCCTATGCTAGCAAGAGAAGCCTTTGTTAATTTCTTAGCAAAGAACATCGCAAGTTGTCTTGCTTGCACGATGTGGCGCTTACGGGTTTTAGATTGTAATGTTTCAACATCCATCTGGAAGTAATCACTCACTACCTTCTGAATATAATCTATAGAAACCTCACGCTTAGTTTGTTTCACGTAGTTCTCAACAATTTTCTTGGCAAGATCTAGTGTAATATCCTTGCGGTTAAAAGAAGAGTGCGCTATAAGCGAAATAATAGCACCTTCTAACTCGCGGATGTTCGTTTTAATATTATTAGCAAGAAACTCGATGATATCTTCTGGCATTTCCACACCATCTTGATATAATTTGTTTTTGATGATAGATATTCTTGTCTCAAAACCAGGTTGTTGCAATTCTGCGCTTAATCCCCATTTAAAACGTGATAGTAAGCGTTGCTCAATATCTTGCATATCTACAGGAGCTTTATCACTTGTTAAAACAACCTGTTTTCCATTTTGATGTAAATGGTTAAAAATATGGAAGAACACATCCTGTGTTCCTGCCTTACCAGATAGTAATTGAATATCGTCTACAATAAGAACGTCAATGATCTGGTAAAAGTGAATAAAGTCGTTGCGATTATTTTTTTTAACAGACTCTATATACTGCTGCGTGAATTTCTCTGCAGAGATATAAAGAACCGTTTTCTCAGGATACTTGTCTTTAATTTGTACTCCTATGGCATGCGCCAAATGCGTTTTACCAAGACCTACGCCACCAAAGATAAGTAGTGGATTAAACGAAGTTCCACCAGGCTTGTTTGCAACTGCTAAACCAGCAGACCTCGCAAGACGGTTAGAATCTCCTTCTAAGAAGTTATCGAAGTTGTAATTAGGATTCAGTTGAGATTCTATCTCAAGATTACGAATGCCAGGAATTACAAAAGGATTTTTAAGTTCAGGACTTTTATTCTTTAGAGGAGCATCTACATCCTGAGGTTTCATTGTGTTAGCTCTGTTTGAGCTAGGTATCTTCTCTGTAAAAGGATGGCGGTTCCCGTAGGTATTTTCCATCTTAATTACATAAACCAATTTTGCCCCTTCGCCTAACTCACGTGTAAGTGATACTTTAAGTAACTTAACGTAATGTTCTTCTAGCCATTCATAAAAGAATTTACTAGGAACCTGTATGCTCAAAGCATTGTCAGTTAGCTTTACAGCTTTGATAGGTTCGAACCAGGTTTTGTATGCCTGCGGGGTAATATTGTCACGTATAAATAATAGACAGTTATCCCATACCGATTGCGCAGTCACACTCATTTTTAGGTTGAATTTTATTATTGTTTTTTTAGGCTAAGGGTGCCGAAAAGTGAGAAAATGTAGGGCTTTTCGTTTCAATCAGCACGGGGCAAATATGTGAACAAAATTTGTAAATAAAAAAAAATATCACATTGCTTTTCTAGAATTTTTTTTGCATAATCTTGAAACGAAAAGAATATCTAATTTTATTGTTAATAATCTATGTTTAAAAGCCAAACTTTCGTAAAGGTACGATATGCAGAAACTGATCAAATGGGAGTCGTGCATCACGGGAATTACGCTCAATATCTGGAACTTGCGCGCATCGCTTGGCTCGAAGAATTAGGCATCTCCTATAAAAGTATGGAAAAAAACGGGATTATGCTACCTGTTCACGAAATGAAAATTTCTTATCACAGGCCCGCTTATTTTGACGATCTTTTAAAGGTAGAAGTCATCATGGATAAAACCCCAAGGTCAACCATAGAATTTGACTATAAAATCTATAACGAAAAGAACGAGTTATTAACAACCGCATCTACGCGATTAGTCTTTGTAAATATGGAAAATAATCGTCCCACACGATGTCCTCAATATATACTCGACAAACTACAGGCAATCTCTTAATTAAAATCGGCATCCACACCGTAAAGTCCGTTAAAAATATCCTTAATTTTCACTTCGTCCTTAATAGGATATTCTAAAACAAAATCGCAATTCATTTCCATTTTGCGATCAATGACCTCAAGCTGATTTTGTTCAATAAGACGTTCAACAACACTGAGTTTATCATAGCCAAAACTCAATTTTACTTGTGCCGTAACTTCTTTAATAATGATATGAGAAGCTTCAAGAGCAAGTTTTGCACTGTTTTTATAAGCAGTGATCAGTCCGCCTACGCCTAGTTTTGTGCCGCCATAATAACGCACACTTGCAACAAGAACATTGGTAAGTTCAAAGCTTTGTATCTGTCCATAAATGGGCATTCCGGCGCTATTGCTGGGTTCACCATCGTCATTTGCACGGTAACTTTCATAATTAGCGCCTAGCTGCCATGCGTAACAAATATGTGTTGCTTTTGCATGTTGAGACCAAAGCTCCTCAAGTTTTTCTTTGATCTCTTCTTCCGTGGCAACGGGAAAAGCATACCCCAAGAATTTACTTCCTTTCTCAGTGAACAAGGTTTCTTCATTGGCTTTCGCCAAAGTTCTATACACGCCTTCCTCCATATTTTAAAAAGCTAATGTTACCAGAACAATACTTAAAACCGCAAGAATAATTCCTGCCCAGTTTTTCTTTGATAGGCTTTCGCCAAAAAGCGCAATACCCACGAGCGTTGACACCATCACAATTGCAACGTTATTTATCGTGAAGACCGTGCTGCTGTCAAGACCATTGGATCGAAGCGCTTTTACCAGAAAGTAAATAGAGAAATAATTAGGGATCCCGAGGCAAATACCGCCTATCAAATTTTTCAGTTGAAACTTGAATTTCCCCTGAATCATTTGAACGATCAAAACACAAACACCCACGACAAAAGCAGTGGCAAATATAGAAGCCGAAAAAATAGGAATATCACTTTCTGCGACGTAGCTGTCTTCAAGATATTTTATGCTAAGATCAATAATACCGCTGCCTAAGAAAACCAAAACTGGAAAAACTAGATTCTTCGTTTCGATCTTTAAACCTTCAGATTTTTTAATGGATGCAAGATACACGGCGATTAAAGCGAGAATAATTCCCACGCCTTTAGAAATACCAAGTTCTTCACCATAATAGAAAATCCCAAACGCAATGGGAATTACGACACTCATTTTCGTGGCAACGCTAACAACAGAAATACCGCTGCGCTGCGTAGTTAAAGCCATGAGATTAAAAATGATGATAAAAAGAAGTCCTAGAGCAAGGCAACCATAGATCCAAGGCTGTTGAGCGATCTCGCTAGGTTTTATTTCTCCTTCAAAAGCTACAACTCCAGAAATTGTCGCAAAAAGATAATTCACCACGATCGCCTGAAAGGTGTCAACATTGAATTTTGCAAACAGCTTAAACGCAATAAAAATAAGGGTTGAGGCGAGAATGCTACAAAGTAAAAAGATCAAAACAAGTCTGCTTTAATGGTAAATAAATCGGTAACATCTTCTTGACCTGCGTGCAAATGCCACGTTTGAATTCCTAGCGAAGCGGCGCCCATCGTATTCACTAAAGTGTCATCTATAAAAAGCGTTTCGGTGGGTTTAAGATCATTTTCTTTGAGCACAAAGTCAAAGATCTCAAGATCTGGTTTGCGCATTTTCATTTTTTGAGAAAGATAGAATTCTTCAAAACACTGCTGAAAACGGGCAAAGCGCACAGCTCCCATATTTTTTATCACCTGCTCAATGTGTAGGTCATTTGTATTGCTCAGTAAGAAAAGGCGATATTCTCGCTTTCGCGAAAGCGACTCGATCCATTTTAATCTATGTTCTGGGAAATCAAGAATGATAGAATTCCACGCAAGTGTAAACGCAACTGGCGATAGCGTAGGGAAGCGCTCAGTATAATATGAGATCAATTGCTCATCAGTAAGCAACCCTTTTTCATAATTATCAATGACGGTTTGCATTTTCTCGTCAATCTCTTCAATTCCTGATTTTTGCAGGGCTATTTCTGGCGCTTTCTTGTCGAGATTGATGAAAATATCACCAAAATCAAAAATGATGTTCTTGATCAATGGTTGGTTGTTTAGTCGATTAGTTGATTAGCGAATGGGGTAATGAGCAAATTAGCTTTTAACTAGAATTAATTGATGTTTAAAGTCTAATATCTAATATCTCAATACTCACGTCTAACTTCTAATTACTCTTTTTAGCTCGTATCATTGCTTCCAGCTGATCCCACATTTCTTCTGGGATATGCTTTAAAATATTGAATTGTCCAGCACCTTCAAGCCATTCACCGCCATCAATCGTCACCACTTCGCCATTCACATAAGCAGAAAAATCAGACATTAAATATGCTGCCAGATTTGCCAATTCTTGATGGTCGCCTACGCGTTTAAGCGGTACTTTTTTAGCAAGATCAAATTTATCCTTTAAATCACCGGGCAATAGTCTGTCCCAAGCGCCTTTAGTAGGAAATGGGCCTGGAGCAATAGCGTTAGAACGAATACCATATTTTGCCCACTCAACAGCCAGCGAACGCGTCATAGCAAGAACTCCGGCTTTTGCTGTTGCACTTGGTACAACATAGGCAGAACCCGTCCAGGCATAGGTTGTCACAATATTTAAAATTGTGCTGGTCTCATGTTTTGTGTCAATCCAGTGTTTACCAAAGGCAAGCGTACAGTTTTTTGAACCTTTTAAAACGATATCAATTATCGTATCAAATGCATTTGCAGATAATCGCTCTGTAGGCGAAATAAAATTCCCCGCGGCGTTGTTAAGCAAACCATCAACTTTACCATACTCGTCAAGACAGGCTTTTAGCATTGCTTCCACCTGGTCATAATGACGCACGTCACATTGCACGGGCAATACTTTTCCGCTGGTTTCTTTTTCGAGTTCTTCAGCGGTAACTTTTAATTTTTCAAGGTTTCTTGAGGTTATGGCAACATTAGCGCCGAGCTCAAGAAAGTATTTAGTCATGGCTTTTCCCAGTCCGCTACCGCCACCGGTAATCACAAAAACTTTCCCTGAAAGGGCATCTTCTCTTAGCATTCCTTGTTTATAGCTCATAACTTAAAATTTTATTCTACGGTTTGTATCAATATTTCTAAAACAGCGATCGCGGCGTCACTTATTTTGGTTCCAGGACCAAAAACAGCCACGGCACCTGCATCAAATAAAAATTCATAATCCTTTTGCGGAATCACACCACCTACGATTACCATAATATCATCGCGGCCTAGTTTCTTCAATTCTTCGATTACTTGAGGAACCAAAGTTTTGTGACCGGCGGCTTGTGAAGAAACACCTAAAATATGAACGTCATTTTCTGTGGCTTGCCTTGCAGCTTCTGCCGGCGTTTGAAACAACGGACCAATATCTACATCAAAGCCCACATCAGCATAACCTGTGGCAACCACTTTTGCACCACGGTCATGACCATCCTGACCCATTTTTGCAATCATAATGCGGGGTCTGCGACCATCAAGTTCAGCGAACTTATTTGCCAGTTCTCGTGCTTTTTGAAACGATTTATCGTCTTTCACTTCCTTGCTGTATACTCCGCTAAAAGAACGAACTTCGGCTTTATGTCTGCCAAAAACTTCCTCCAGCGCATCTGAAATTTCCCCTAAGGTAGCCCTTTCACGAGCAGCCTCCACGGCTAATTCCAATAAATTTTTGTTATTCTTTGCGCCTTCTGTCAATGCTTTTAAAGCATCATTCACTTTCTCAGAATTACGCGAAGTCTTTATCGCATTGAGTCGTTCAATTTGTGAGCGGCGCACTTGATCGTTATCCACTTCCAGTGTTTGCAATTGCTCTTCTGCCGCAAGGCGATATTTATTCACGCCCACAATTACATCTTGACCACTGTCTATTCGGGCTTGTTTTTTGGCGGCAGCCTCCTCGATACGCAGTTTTGGGATGCCTTTTTCAATGGCTTTTGTCATTCCGCCAAGTTCCTCAACTTCCTCGATAAGTTCCCATGCTTTCTGCGCGATCTCATCGGTAAGTTTTTCAACGAAATGGCTTCCTGCCCACGGGTCGACCGTTCTAGTGATCTCAGTTTCTTCCTGAAGGTAGATTTGTGTATTTCTTGCAATCCTCGCCGAAAAATCTGTGGGTAAAGCAATGGCTTCATCAAGCGCGTTGGTATGTAAACTTTGGGTTCCCCCAAAAGCAGCCGCGGCTGCTTCAATGGTTGTGCGGGCAACATTATTGAAAGGATCCTGCTCTGTGAGACTCCATCCGCTGGTTTGACAATGCGTTCTTAAGGAAAGCGATTTTTGATTCTTTGGGTTGAATTCGCTCACGATCTTTGACCAGAGCATTCTCGCTGCACGCATTTTTGCGATTTCTCTAAAATGATCCATCCCAATGGCCCAGAAAAAGGAAAGTCTTGGAGCGAACTTATCAACGTCCATTCCGGCGGTGATACCTGTTGTTATGTATTCTCGTCCGTCTGCTAAGGTGTAAGCCAACTCAATTTCAGGGGTTGCTCCGGCTTCTTGCATGTGATAACCAGAAATAGAAATGGAATTGAAACGAGGCATTTTCGCGGAAGCGAACTTAAAAATATCTGAAATTATGCGCATCGACGGAGTAGGCGGGTAGATGTAAGTGTTGCGCACCATAAATTCTTTAAGAATGTCATTTTGTATAGTGCCGCTCAACTTCTCTGGTGAAATGCCTTGCTCCTCAGCCGCAACAATATAAAAGGCCATGATGGGCAAAACGGCGCCATTCATGGTCATTGAAACCGACATTTTATCAAGCGGAATGCCGTCAAAAAGGATTTTCATATCCTCTACGCTGTCAATCGCTACGCCGGCTTTACCCACATCGCCCACCACGCGATCATGGTCGCTGTCGTAACCGCGATGCGTTGCAAGGTCAAAAGCCACAGAAAGTCCTTTTTGACCCGCAGCCAAATTACGACGGTAAAAGGCGTTGCTTTCTTCGGCGGTTGAGAAACCTGCATATTGCCTAATTGTCCACGGGCGACGCACGTACATTGTGCTGTAAGGACCACGCAAATACGGCGGAATACCGGCAGCAAAATCCAGATGCTCAAGCTCTGGATATTCAGCTGATTTTTTAAACGAATCGAGATTAATATGTTGAACGTCTTTGCGCTGCATTAAATCTTTGTTTTTGCAATAAAAGGGTCAAAATCTACTTCAAAAGGTGTCGTTAAAACAATTTGCATTGTTTTTTTAGTAGATGTGCTAAGCACATAATATGACTTGTAGAAAAACTTATTAACTTCGACATTATGAACTTTATATATCGCTTTAAAAATCTTCACATCATCTGTAGCTCTAAATGATGCATGGATTTTCTCAAAATTTGTTGTTACGTTAGTTGGCACATTATGTACTTGAGTAATCATTCCTAAAATAGACTTAGCATCCTGACGATTAAAATCAAAGTAAGGTGTTGTCATTAAATAGTACTCAGACATAAACTCAGCATTATAAAAAAGATAAAAATTGCCTTTTGACATATCTTTCGTTGCTTGAAGATTCTTGATCATCTGGTTTTTTGCCTTTTTATCAGTGGCTATCGAGTCAATAGCTTCGCTGTATTGCTGTATACTTTTACGCTCAAAACCTTTAGGTAAAAATATCCTTAAATTATCATCTTCTAACGTGTGGTATTTGCCTTCAACTTTAGTAGACTCATCGGCTGTAGTCCAGTTTTGAGCTGCATCGACAACTTGTTTACAAGCATAGAATGAAACTAGAAGGGCAAGAAGAAATATTATTTTTAATGTTCTCATCAGTGCTTATTCTTTGTCAAGTCTTTGTTTTTCTAATCCTTCGGCTAGGCGTTTAGGCACGATGGGTTCTAACAATGTTTTTCTGGGTTTCGTTTTCACGAAAGGGAATAATTCTAGATTTCCTTGCATTCTATCTTCAGGATTAGGATGCTTGTTTGTACCTAGCAAAACTTTCTCGGTTTTGTCAAAAAGTTCCTGCTCCTGCGCCGCACTTTCTTTAATTTTCTTTTGAATAAGTCCGGGTTTGAGTTGAGCTAGAAATCCGCCGCCGGTTTCAATTTCTTTAAAAAGAGCGAGCGCTTTATCAGCAAATTGTTGCGTTAAACTTTCAATATAATAAGTGCCTTGCGCCGGATTTTCTAAAGCGTCAAAATAGCTTTCCTCCTTTAATACCAATAACTGATTGCGAGAAATGCGCTGGCCAAAATCATTTGTTTTGTGATAAACCACGTCATACGGCAAATTCACGATCGTATCCGCACCGCCCAGCACCGCGCTCATACATTCTGTCGTGGTGCGCAGCATATTTGTGTTGTAATCGTAAATGGTCTTATTGCGCTTTGTGGGTTGCGCTATAACGTTACAATTTTCTTCGACGTTGTATTCTTTTGCAAGCGTTGCAAATAGAATTCGTAACGCACGCAGCTTTGCGATCTCAAAGAAATAATTAGAGCCCACAGCGACTTTAAAAGTGAGTTGGCCAACTTTCTCTCCATAGCGGTTTAAGTATTCATTGGCTTGCGCCAAAGCATATGCCAACTGCTGTACGATGTTCGCTCCCGAATTTTGAAAAAGAGCTACATCGATGGAGATAGTATTTATTTTTTTTTCGCTGGAAAGTAAACCTTGAAGGTTTTCAAAATCCTTGTCCATTTTGTCAAACCAATTACCGTCTGCGGCTAATCTGCCTATGGGATCAAGGTTTAAAAAAATAGAATGTCCAGACTTTTGCGCTTGTGTTTGAATGCTTTTCGCGAAAGCGGTATCAAAAAAAGAAAGATTGAAATAAACAGGAAAATCAACCGGGATCGCCGAGAGAATCGTGTTTATATCAAACTTCTTATCTGCTTTGAGATAAAATGCTTCAACGCCAGAAATTGCTAGTTCGTTAAGGTTTTCAACGGTTTTTTCAATGCTGGAGATATAGATCTCTTCACCTATTTTCCAGCTTTTAGGAAAGCCAGGAACGTCTAAAGTTGTGGTTTCTTCGCGATGATAAAACGGCTTAACGTCAATCCCTTCGGGCGAATGCCAAACGAGTGTTTTGTTATATTCTGCGCCGTCAAGATCAAACTGGATTTTCTGTTTGAAAGCCTTGGCAGAAACTGGTGCAAATTCTTCAAAAAGCGTCTTAGTCATTGTCTTGATTGCTAATGCTGTCTTCGTATTCTATGATAAAGATCTCTTCGCCTTCTTTTTTCATTTTATATTCTTCGCGAGCAAATTTTTCTAGCTCTTCGCTATCATTAAGCTGTTGTATCAGCTCTTTGTCTGCCTTCATCTCACGCAAAAAATATTCTTTATTGCCGTTGAGTTTATCGATCTCTTTATCTAGTTCGTGGTGAATAAACCATGAATTTGTGTCAAAAACGACCATCCAAACGATGAAAATGGTAAGAATAAGCACATATTTATTGCTTAAAATCTTAAACCATCGCTTTTGTTTTAGCTTCCTCACCATGCTGTAAAATACTGAAATTAAACTAAACGCTGATTGATAATCGTTCTAACGATATCAATAGCCACAGTATTATAACGGTTATACGGAATGATAAGATCTGCAAACTCTTTTGTAGGTTCTATAAACTGCTGATGCATAGGTTTTAATGTGGTTTGATAACGAGTAAGAACCTCGTCAAGATCTCTTCCGCGCTCAGCGATATCACGCTTAAGACGGCGTATCAAACGCTCATCACTATCTGCATGTACATACAGTTTTATGTCAAAAAGCTCACGAACTTCAGGGTGTGTAAGGATCAAGATTCCTTCTACGATTACCACCTTGCGCGGTTTAGTAGTTACGGTTTCTTGCAGCCTGTTATGCTCTTTAAAAGAATACAAAGGTTGCTCTATTGTCAAACCTTCTTTAAGCGCGATAAGATGATCATGCAACAACTCAAAATCAATAGATTTAGGATGATCAAAGTTGATCTTCACACGTTCTTCATACGTTAAATGCGACGTGTCACGGTAGTAAGAATCCTGTGAGATCACAGTAACTTCACCCGTGGGTAATTCATCAACGATCTGGTTTACAACGGTGGTTTTACCGCTACCGGTACCTCCCGCAATTCCTATTATGAGCATTAAATTTTAATTTTTTGCAAAAGTAAGAATACGCTTTAAAAATTGGCCTGTTAATCTTTGATATCGTTTGTGTTTTTATCGCTTTCGCGAAAGCTACTCTCACTCGATCTCTCACGATCATTTATAAGAATACGCGATTTTGCGAGATGTTTACCATCTTCCATATCAGCGATAAATCGGACTAGTTTTTCTCTTAATTCACAATGTAAACTCCAAGTGCTGCTTGCATCTTTTGCACTACATAGACATCTTATTTTAATCGAATTTTCAGTCATATCAACGACTTGCGTGATAGGAGCATTGTCTTCATCCCAATCTTCGGCTTCATTTAAGATCTTTTCAAAATAATCTCTTACCAGTTGAACATCGATCTTGTAATCTGCATACAGAACGATAGGACGTATTTGATGAGCGCTGGTCATAGACCAATTCTCAAATGTCTTAGAAACGATATCCTTAAGCGGAACGATCAGCCTGCGCCAGTCCCAAGTGCGCACGACCATGTATGTAAATCGTATATCCTCTACATAACCCCATTCGTCTTCTATGATAACTGTGTCGCCTATTTGTGCTGGACGTGTTATCGCGATCTGTATACCGGCAATGATGTTTCCTAAAGTGCTTTGTGCTGCGATACCTAGAATTACCGTAGCAAGACCTGCTGAAGCAAGAAGTGAAATTCCTAATTTTTCAAAAGATCTAAACTGAGACATTATAATTGTGATCCCAATAATTATAACTATAAAGGTGATCACACGACGCGCCACCGAAATATACGTCATCATCATTCTTGCATCTCTGTTTTCTTCAGGGTCTGCATCGCCTATTTTATTTTCGGCCACATAAATCATAAATGCATCTATAAGTCGCATGATAAACCATGTGATTGCACAAACCACAACAATAAGAATAGCAGCGTACAGCGTGCTGGCAAATTTCCCTGTAAAGGAGATTAAATAATTAAGTATCATGTAAAAGAAGAGCACACCAATTGCAAAACCTGCAGGAACAGCGAGTCGATTAGCGATCGTGCTCATCCATGCTTTGTGTGATTTGATAAATAATTTTCTAAAGATTCTTGTGCAAAACCTCCCGAGAAAATAACACAGGAAGATCAAGATCAAAGTTCCTGTCATCTTCCAGATCGGGATACTAAATAGCTGAATTCTTGCCCAATCTGGCATTGAGCGATCTAATTTTCTTGGACCGTACTCTTTATAAAGTCCGTCAATATTTTCTACTGTGTTTGCAGATATCAACCAGAATGCGCCAAAGTCTTTGTACTTCACGCGCTGTAAACGCATAACAACGTCAATGTCATTTAATAGAACTTCGCCAAAAACCACACTGCGCCGCGGGCTACCAGCGATCGCTTGATTTGCGGTTGTGTAAATGTCTATCTGACCATCGGGTCTATCTGGCAAGCCATTCCAGTCTATTTTTACACGTTGTCTTATGACGAAATATAATTTCTCAGCAAGTTCTCCAGCTTGGTCTTTAGTAAGATTATTCGGGAGTAAATTGAGATTTAAGGCATAAGCAGCATCTTCAAAATTCTTCTTTCTACAACTGGTGATAAAAGATTCTAAAGTCGCTTGTGGTGTCTGGAAGTTTAGTCTATTTGGCGGAAGCCCAATATTATTATTTATGCGACTTAGCACATAATATGCCTCATTGTATTCGCGAATAGCGTTTACACCATATTGCGCTTTACTGCTGTAAGTGGAGTCTGCTGAGGGTAATTCTGGTTTTTTATCTGTGGTGTCTTTTACCGTTTCTGACTGCGCTGACGTGCAGATATAACACAGCAGGGTGAGCAGCAAAGTGAATTTTCGCATGTAATAGAGGTGGTTGATTAGCTTGAATCGTAATTTACGACTTCTGCTCGTTAACCACGGTCGTCAACGTGTCCTTTAAGATAAATCTAACGTCTTGTTTAGTAGTGTTTAACACTGGCGCTGAGATGCCGGTTTTAAAAACGCTTTCTCCTTTAAAAATCCTGGCTTCATCCCAAAGATTTGCATCAATAAAACTTTGCAATGTTTTTGCGCCGCCTTCAACGATCAATGATTGTAGACCATTTTCGTAAAGCTTTTCTAAGATTTGGTCTATTAGGCTTGAGCCAAAATCAATCTGAACGAACTTCACATTGTCTTCTTCCTTACTTTCAGCTTCGGTAAAAACTATTGTAGGAGCATCGTTGTTGAAGATTTTTAAATTTCGCGGAAGCGTATTTTTTCTATCCAAAACTATACGAGTAGGAGAGCAGCCAGCCCAATCTCGCGTTGTCAAACCAGGATTATCCGCAAGTGCCGTTTGCGTGCCCACAAGGATCGCTTGTTCTTCGGCGCGCCATTTATGCACTAGCTGTTTTGAATAGGTATTTGTGATCCAGACAGGTTCTTTATTGTCCCGCGTTTCTGGTGACGGAGCGATAAATCCATCAGCGCTTTCGGCCCATTTTAAAATGATATAAGGACGCTTCTTCTGATGAAAAGTAAAAAACCGTTTATTGATCTCCTGGCATTCTTTATCAAGAATACCCACGATTACTTCGTGGCCCGTATCGAGAAGTTTTTTGATTCCGCGGCCAGCTACCTCGGCAAAGGGATCAACCGTTCCTACGACTACTTTTTTGATACCTTTTGCAATGATTAGATCGCTACAAGGTGGCGTTTTACCATAATGACTGCAAGGTTCAAGACTTACATAAATGGTTGCATTTTTGAGCAATTCAGGATTTTTAACGCTGTTTACAGCATTTACTTCGGCGTGAGGTTCACCGGCTTTGAGATGCCAACCTTCGCCAATAATACGGTCGTCATGAACAATTACACTGCCCACCATGGGATTAGGATAGGTTGTTCCTAGTCCGTTTTTAGCGAGCTGCAGGCAGCGCTTCATGTATTTTTCATGTATCTTCACAGCCTCAAAAATACCCTTAAAATTTCACAAATCGTGGAGATACGCCCTATCAAAAAATCAGATAACGTAGAAATCGCAAAAGTTATCCGCACGGTGCTTATTGAGATGAATGTGCCTAAAGTGGGCACGGCATACGCAGACAAAGCGCTGGATGAAATGTTTGAAACTTATCAAAAACCTAAGGCAGAATATTTTGTCGTTGAAGAAAACGGAAAATTGCTAGGTGGAGCAGGAATCGCCCAACTAGAAAATTATGACGGTCCTATTTGCGAACTGCAAAAAATGTACTTTCTCAATGACATTCGCGGCAAGGGAATAGGTCAAAAAATGATGGATACTTGCCTAGCTTTCGCCAAAGAGAACGGGTTTGAAAAGGTTTATATCGAGACTATGCCAAACATGGAAGCAGCACAAAAACTCTATTGCCGTAGCGGTTTTGACTACATCGACGGACCGATGGGAAATACAGGTCACAGCAGTTGCCCTGTGCATTTGCTTAAAACTTTATAATGACGTTAGACCAGCTGCGACAACGGTTTGTAGAAGATTTGCATCCTGATTATCCGGAGGAAGAAGCACGCAATTTTTTCTTTCGCTGTTGCGAAAACTACGCAGATATGTCACGTATTGACATTTCGTTAAATCGTCAAAAAGCGTTACCAGAAGAGCAGGAAAGACAAATGCTAACTGCGCTCGAAAGATTGAAAACGCATGAGCCGTTGCAATACATTTTAGGAGAAACCGAATTTTATGGTTTGCCTTTTAAAGTGAATCCTGCGGTTTTGATTCCCAGGCCAGAAACTGAAGAATTGGTTGAATGGATCATCAATGATTGTAAACAGAATTCGGTTAAGAATAAACTAAAAATTCTGGATATCGGCACGGGTTCTGGTTGTATCGCGATCAGTCTCGCTAAGAATCTAGATGCTGATGTTTATGCCGTAGATATTTCCGCGGAAGCGTTAAAAACCGCAGAGAAAAATGCGGAGTTGAATGAAGCTAAAGTGACTTTCATTAAAGGTGATGCTCTAAATACAGAGGAATTATGGAAGAATGCTGCTTTGTCAGGATTTGACATTGTGGTTTCTAATCCGCCTTATGTTCGGGAACTGGAAAAGGTTGAAATAAAGCCTAACGTTTTAAATAACGAGCCGCACACAGCACTTTTTGTCCCAGATGAAGATGCGTTGAAATTCTATAAAAGTATCGCTGAATTTGCCACAAAGGCGTTGAAAAAAGATGGATCGCTGTATTATGAGATCAATCAATATCTAGGTGCTGAGACTGTAAAATTGATTCAGGATTTAGGTTTTGCTGAAGTGGAATTGAGAAGGGATATGTTTGGCAATGACCGCATGATAAAATCCAGTTTACGGTAGGCAGTTTCAGTCTGCATTTTACAAAAGATCAAAAACGATAAACTAATAATTATGAACTCCATTTGTGTTTTTTGCGGAAGCAGTGACGGGAATGATCCAGAAATCATCACTAAAGCTGAAGAGTTAGGAAAAACGCTTGCCAGCGAAAATATCTCGTTGATCTACGGCGGTGCTAAGCGCGGAGTGATGGGCAAACTTGCAAATGCCGCTCTTGACGCGAACGGAAAGGTGATCGGCATAATTCCTGGATTTTTGGAGACGAAGGAGGTTGTTCATCTAGGTTTAACCCAATTGATCTCTGTAAAAACCATGCATGAGCGCAAGCTTAAAATGCAACAGATGAGCGATGGTTTTATTACGCTTCCGGGAGGTTTTGGCACCATGGAAGAACTTTTTGAGATCATCACTTGGGGTCAACTGGGCCTGCACGGAAAACCCATAGGATTATTAAATATCAATGGATTTTATGATTCTCTGATCGAGTTGATGGATCAAATGGTAAAACGCGGTTTCCTGAAAATCGAGAATTATAACATGCTTCTTGTAGATGATGACATCAACCGCTTGCTAGAAAAAATGAAAAACTACAAACCCTTACCTGCGCCTAAGTGGTTAGACTTGGATAGGACTTGATAAAGAATTTTTTAGCGGCTTGTTTTATTTCTCTTTGATATCATTCCGTAAATAATATTGATCGGAAAAATGATTTGGCCGATAAGTATAAGTAAAATAATAATCGTGATTATGAAAGTCAGATTATCATTGAATCGATATTCCATAATTTCAGGACGATAAAATTTGGTCAAAACCCAGACAATTAAAGGTCCGCCAAAAGTTATTGCAATATGAGTCCAATTCAGCCTCTTTGATAATTTTCTATTAGATTTTTGCATAACCCAATATCCGATCCCGATTACTCCTAAAAATATTGAAATCAAAATCGTCAAATGTGAATAGGCAATTACATAATAGGTGTCGTGAACATTTATGTCAAACAGTGCATCTCCACTTAAAATTCCAATCAGCATAATTATTGGAATTGCAAATAAGAAAATCAAATGTGGTTTTTCAATTAATTTGTTCATTCAGCAAGTGGTTGACTGGTATTTAAAATCACCTCCTAAAATGCGGCGATTGGGCTAACTCAACATCAGTGATAAAATACTTGGTGTCGCCCCAAAAGAAAAAGGTGGTAAACCTTTCCACGTAAGTGAGCTTAACATATTCTCCTTGATATTCTTGCAGTTTTTGCACAACTTCATCTTCACCACCCATCACGGAGAAATCAAAAATCTGCGCACCGCTAATGCCTTGACTGATCTGACCTTCCCATGTTTTTACGATCACACCTTTATGTGAAAATTTTATGAGTTCGCCAGCACGTGTTCCCTCGCTATAAGTCGCAAAATAGGCGATGGTGTAGAAAGCGATAAATAAGGCTAGAATAACGCCAAGGATTATAAAAAGGGCTTTTTTCATGGTTTAACTATTAAATAAATTATCGCCTTCGTTTTTAGGTGCATCGATCATTTGCGTATCGTCGTCGTCATTATCAATGTCTTCTTCGATGGCACGTTTCACAAGTTTAGAATCGATCTGCTTACTTGCTTTTGCACCTAGTTTGCGAAGTTTCTCAACACGATTTATGATATTTCCACGACCGGTAAGCTTCTTCATCGTGCTCTCATAGGTGTTAGAAACTGTCCCTAATTGGCGACCAAGTTTTAGAAGTTCGTCGGTTAGCAAAGTGAAAGAATCATACAGGTTTCCAGCTTGGGTAGCGATCTCAATCGCATTTTTCTTTTGACGGTCGTTTTGCCAAAGATTATCTACTAAACGCAATGCGGCAAGCAGGGTAGAAGGCGTTACAATAATCACCTGTTTGCTGAACGCATCTTCATATAAATTAGGCTCGTTTGCAGAAGCGATCGCAAATGCCGGCTCAATTGGGATAAACATAAAAACCGTGTCTGGACTTTCATCGATCAAGTGATGATAGTTCTTTTCACTCAGTTGTTTTACGTGCAATTTGATGGAATTGATATGCTGCTGCAGGTATTGTTTTTTTTGCATTTCGTCCTCTTCGCTCACAAAACGCTCAAAGGCCGTTAGCGAAACCTTACTATCCACGATCATCTTCTTACCATCGGGTAGATGAATGAGTACATCAGTCTGCAGGCGTTTGTTATCCTCAGTATTATGACTATCTTGAACAGTATATTCGCGGTCTTTTTCCAGTCCAGATTTTTCTAAGACTCTTGTCAAAATAAGCTCGCCCCAATTTCCTTGCATTTTAGAATCGCCTTTCAGCGCTTTGGTCAGGTTATCGGCGTCCTTGCTCATTTGCTGGTTGAGTTCGGCAAGATTTTTAAGTTGCTCGCGCATGGCGCTGTGGCGGTCAATGCTTTCTTTGTTAGAAAGCTCAACTTTTTCCTCAAATGTCTTTATTTTCTCCTGAAGCGGCTTCAGCAGAATATCAAGATTTTGTTTGTTCTGTAGCGTGAATTTACTGGACTTCTCATCTAGTATTTTATTAGCTACGATCTCAAAATCCTTAGTGAATTTTTCCTGAAGTTTTTCAAGTTCGTCTTTGTTTTCCTGCAGTCGCGTAGCCAGATTTTCATATTCTACGTTGCGCGCTGTAAGTTTGTTTTGCAATGCAGAGATCTCGCTATTCAGATTGTTTCTGGTTTCTTCGCTTTCGCGGAAAGCAAGCTCCGTACGCTCTAGATTTTGTTTCTGGCTGTTAAGCCTTTCTTCTAGTGAACTAGTAGCCGACTTGGTTTTTAGCCCAGCGATTAGGTTGCCAAAAAAGAAGCCGATTCCCAAGCAGATCACGGCTGTGATGAGTGTGATTAATGTGTCGCTCATGCGAAAATTAGGTTTGAATCAAAGATACATTTTGTAAAACAGGTTAATAAATGCCTTTGCAAGATTTTATTAAAAGTTATTTTAATGTTTAGAACCCTTCCAGCCTTTATAAATGATTATTAAACTGACTGCAGTCAAAATGATTCCAAAAGCATAATCATTATCGCTCTCTATTTCTCCATCAAAAATATAGGTTTTACCATCTGCGCTTCTATACATTTCAACTTGCTTTGCATCTTTATATTTTCTGTAAAAATGACCATTGGTACTCTTTATTATTGTATCGCTTTTGTATACAATATCGAGAAAATAGTCGTTTCTCCGGTATTTTGAAAAGCCTATTATATTGACTTTTACCTTATGGTTATATTTTAAGGTTTCATTATCTAGATAACCATTCCTAACCCCGATTAGGCTGACGATGAACATGAATAATCCTCCAAAAACAAGAAATTTATCTTTCATTTATTGTGAAGATTAAGAGTTATCTTTTATCAAAAACCTTTTCTGCTCTCTATCAAAAGCAACGATTTTAGACGGGAATAAATCATCAAAATGTCCACAGCTCACGAGATTTTCTGGTGTGTCAAAAATGGTTTTTCCGTCTTTGATGATTACCATTTTATCACACAGCGGCAGCACTAATTCTATGTCGTGCGTGGCAAAAATCATGGTTTTGCCCAACTCTTGGCTGAACTTTTTCAGCAGCTGAAAAATAGATGCTTTATGGTGCAAATCAAGATGTGTTGTAGGTTCATCAAGAACTATGATGTCTGTATCTTGAGCAAGAGCGCGAGCAATCAAGGCACGCTGCAATTGACCATCGCTAAGCGTATGGCATTTTCTGTTTTTTAGTTCAAGAAGTTGCGTCGCTTCGAGCGCGTCATAAATCGCTTTTTTGTCATTTTGCGTCAGGCGACCCAGCCAATTTGTATACGGTTGCCTTCCTAGAGCTACAAGTTCGCTAACACTTAGATTTTTTGAAATAGGTTGCGAAGTAAGCACTATGCTTAGTTTTTGACTCAAAGTCTCAGGAGCAAAACTCTGTATATCGCTTCCGCGAAAGCGAATCTCACCTGATAACGCTGGCAAAAGCCCGGAAAGAGAGCGTAGCAATGTTGATTTCCCAGAGCCGTTGACACCTATTACTGCGATGTTTTCTCCTTTGGCGAAAGCCAAATTAATATCCCGCGCAACCACCGAATCTTTGCTGTAACCAATACTCAAATTTTGAGTGCTTAATATGTTTTCTGGGCTAGACATTAAAATATCAATTTACGTTTTCTAACGAGCAACCAGATCACGACCGGAGCGCCCACAAGCGAAGTTATGGCGTTGATGGGAAGCGTAAAACTATTTAATGGCGCTTGCGCGATGCTGTCACAAATAAGCATGAGCAAGGCTCCGCCTAGCATGCATGCCGGCAATAAAATCCAGTGATTACTGCTCTTAAAAACCTGCCGAATCAAATGCGGTACCGCAAGACCAACAAAGGCAATGGGACCGGTAAATGCCGTGAGACTTCCTGCTAAAATACTAGTGGCGATTATGATGATGAAGCGGCTTTTTTTAAGGCTTACGCCCAAAGTCTGTGCGTACTGGTCGCCAAGTAAAAGGCTGTTTAACGTCTTTATTGAAAGTACAGCGAGCGCAAGACCAATACAATAACAAAGCGCTAAAATTCCTGTGCCTTGCCATGAGATATCGCCCAAGCTACCAAAAGACCAAAAAATATACCGCTGTAATTCTGATGCCGGACTGAAATAAGCTAAAATACTTACCACGGCAGCCGTCAAACTCCCAAACATCAACCCAATGATTAAAAGCGCCATGGCGTCTCTTACTTTTGCGGCCACGAGCATGACGATGCTCAACACTAAAAAACTTCCCAAACTCGCTGCGATTACCGTACCCCAATTTCCTGTTGTGGCAAATGTAGAAGCACCAATTGCTGCGCTGCCTAAAATCAAAAGTGCAACCCCTAAACTCGCGCCACTACTTATCCCTAGAACAAATGGTCCCGCCAGAGGATTCCTGAAAAACGTTTGCATCATGAGTCCGGCGACTGCGAGCCCACTGCCTGTGAGAATAGCAGCAATGGCTTTAGGCAAGCGATAATCTAAGATGATATATTGCCAAGCTGATTTTTTGGCTTGACCGCCAAAAAGAATACTCAAAACTTCATCAAGCGGAATCCAAACAGAGCCCAAAGCGAGATTTGCCAAGAAGACAATCATCACTAGGGCGCCCAGAAATAGAAACGTTTTTGTGTAGTTTTTACTAATCATTTAATGGCTTGAAAAAATGAGGTTCATATTCCTGAACCAGTTCAGGATGAAAGATTTTTACAAGGTCTTTTAAAACCCAATCTGGTCTGTTTGGCGCGACTTCATAATAGAGCAGTCCGCCGGTTTCTCCTTTTGCCGACCCAAAACCATAGATTTTCTTTTCCTGAAAGGCTTTGAACTGCGCATAAGCATCGCTGCTATTTTTCATTTCGGTGTACGATTCAAAGGCATTGGGGGCAATCCAAAAATCAGCGTTTTGTGCTTTGTCGAGCACTTCTTCCAGGCTTAGAGAAAGACTTCCTGTTCCTTCAGAATCTGCGTAGATGTATTGTGCATTTGCATCAGCTATGAGTTGGCCTGCCCAACTTTCGCCTCGAGGCAAATACCAAACATCTTTAAATAAAGCACCGCTTAATACCGTTGGGTTCGCTTTCGCGGAAGCGGCAAGTTTTTGAGTTTTTACGTACTCTGATTCTATTTCAGAGAAAATGGAATCAGCAACTTCTAATTTATTGTAGAAAGCGGCAAAAAACTTAATCCACTCAGCTTTACCTAGCGGGTCGCGCTCAACCCAATCACCGTTATAAACCACAGGAATTCCTGCACGTTTGAGAGATTCCAGCGCTTTGTTTTCTCCTTCTACGCCAAAACTTACAACAACATCTGGATTGAGATTTATCGTGGTTTCTGTATTGATGGTTTCATTTTGTCCTAACTCTTCAATTTTGTCGGCGTTGATAAGCGCTCTGGTCTTTTCTGAAGAAATAAAATCAAGATTAGGGAAGCCATTTAAGGTGTTCTCCACGCCAAGCATTTCAAGCGAGGGAATATGTGTGGTGCTTGTAACCACAATGTTTTTCACCGGAATTTTAACCGTTGCATCTGCTTTTATAGAATCTGGTAGCGTTATATTTTCTTCTACTAAAGCATACACAAAATCTTTCTTTGCATCAGGGAAAGCTTCGGTAACTGTAATGATTTTAAAACCTTCAAATTCTGTGATTTTAAAACCGTCAGCATGCTTTATTTCAATCTGTTTTCCGGATTTAAGCTGGATTTCATTGGATTTCTTTTTGGCGCAAGCCAAAACCAAAAACAGCGAAAAAAGAGTAAGTAGTCTCGTTATTTTCAAAACGTGATTTAATTATTGTTCAAAAGTATGCAATAATCATTCAACAAAATCCTGCGATTTGATATGCTTGCAAACTTATTTGCCATACCTTCGCCGCCGAATTTTGGTTGACTACCTCAATTTTTTTGAGATACGTCATTAAAAGGGAAGCAGGAAAAATGAGATTTGAGAATATAGAAATGAGATATTAGACATCGTCTTTTCTCCTTAATCTAACTCTTTTTCTTTTTAATCTGCGCTGTTCCCGCAACTGTATGCCTTTCGCTTTAAGCGAAAAATGCACACTCCAGCCACTTTCACCTCGCGTGATGGGAAGGCCGTGCACCAGGCGAGCCAGGAGACCTGCCATTTTTCACTATTGTAAAACCTTCGGGATAAAGGTTTGCATGAGAGATTTTCATGCCTTTTTCCGTATTAATCAATTTAAAAATGAACACAAAAAAGTATGTGTTTGCAGCCGGTGTATTGGCTTGCTTTTCTGGGTTTGCGCAACAGCAACCAGAAGAACTTAGTGAAGTAGTGGTGACAGATTCTAAGACGCCGCTTAAACGCGAAAACAGTGGTAAAGCTGTTGTAAAGATCACGCAGGAAGAACTAAAACAAAATCCTGGGAAGTCGCTTGCAGAGATCATCAACACTGTAAGCGGAATGGAAATTAACGGTAGCCGAAGCAACGCCGGGCAAAACTTGAGTTACTATGTGCGCGGCGGGAATAATCGCCAGGTTCTTGTGGTGATTGATGGTGTGCAAATGAGCGACCCATCGCAAATCGCAAATGATTATGATTTGCGTCTGCTAGATGTAAATACTATTGAAAGTATCGAGATCATTAAAGGTGCTGCGAGTACATTGTATGGTAGCGGCGCTGCAGCTGCAGTAATTAATATTACTACTAAAAAAGCTTCAGAAAATAGTATTCATGCGAGCGTGACAAGTGTTACGGGAACTAACGAAGCGCAGGATGACCGCGATTTTACATTGGCAGATTTTCGTAATAATATTAATGTGAGCGGTTCGCTTGATAAATTCACGTATCAGGTTGGTTTTGGTCATCAAAAAACTGACGGGCTTTCGGCGGTTGAGGGAACTGAGTCTGATCCCTTTAGTCGTCAAAATTATAATGCAAAAGTGGGTTATGGCTTAAGCCAAAATCTTAACGTGGGTGTTTATGCAGATTATGAAACGTATGATGCCGCTTATGATAATTCTTTTCCGCTGGAGGATGCAGATTTTATCGCTACTAGCGAGCAGAAGCGTATAGGTCTTACCAGTGACTTTGGGTACAATAATGGTAAAATCGTTCTAAATGCAGCATACAATACTATTGACCGCGCTTTTGAATCTAACTATCCTAGCGCTTATGAAGCAGATAGCTATGTGCTGGATCTGTATAACCGTTACACGTTTGGTGAGCAGTTTTATACCGTTTTTGGTTTTAATTATGTGGAAGGTCGCACAGAATATGGCGAACAAAAAAGTAGCACAAATGCTGATCCGTATGCAAATGTGGTTTACGTTTCAGACTTTGGGTTGAATGTAAATGCTGGCGCTCGTCTTAACAATCATAGCGATTATGGTAGCCACGCGGTTTATAATTTAAATCCGTCATATCGTTTTGATATCAATGATGGTTATGTGAAATTCTTCGGGAGTTATGCGACTTCTTACATTGCGCCGTCGCTTTCACAATTGTACGGTCCGTATGGAGCGAATCCTGAGCTAGAGCCAGAAGAAGACAGAACCATTGAAGGTGGGGTGGAGTTGAACAAAGGTATTTTCCGCGTAAGCGCAAACTACTTTAACCGTCTTGAGCAAAATTATATCAATTATGTGACGATCGATTTTGACACGTATGAGGCACTTTACCTTAACGTTGACGAAGATTTTACCGTGAGTGGAGTAGAGGCTGAGGCTGAAATTAACCCAACAGATTGGTTGCGTTTTAGAGCAAATTACACTTTCGTGGAAAGTCTAGACCGTCAAGGGCTGCGTATCCCGAAACATAAAGCCAATGCGATTTTAGGTATTGATCTTGACAAAAAGAGTTTTGCACAAGTGAGCTATCAATATACCGGAAGTCGCACAGATGCTGACTTTGTAAACGGCGGAAACGTAGAACTTGATGCTTTTAACCTTGTTGACCTGTACGTAAGTCGAAAAATTCTTGAGGACAAAGTGAATATCTTCTGGGGTTTCAGTAATATTTTTAACGAGCAATATACTGAGCTGGTAGGCTACACTACAAAAGGAAGAAACTTTAGATTTGGTTTCAACATGGAGTTCTAAATGAATCTCTAAAATGAAGATTAATAAAAAATCCGATGATCGCTCATCGGATTTTTTATTGACTATAATTGAGTTTTATTTTTTCACGACATCTACGTACATGCGTTGATACGTGAGGTTTTCCATACCTTTTTCACCAACAGTTGGTAAAACTTTAAAGTCTGCTCTTTGTTTGGTAAACGAGCGCGTAGAAGTTATTTCGTTTAAGGCTGCAGCCAAAAGTGGTTCGTTCACATCACCTAGCGTACCTAGATCAAATACATTTTCTTCTACTTCAACATCAGGATCAATACCATTTACAAAACCAGTTGTACCCGCAGCATTTGCAGAAGTAAAGATCAATGGCTGAATTGCATAAGTATGATTAGGATTTGCATCATTACGCTGAAAGTTTGGCGCTTCGCTATCATAAAATGTAGTTGACGCTTGAAACTTACCCACAGTAGTTGTCCCTATTTGAGTTACATCTATATAAGGAGTCAAGCCGTTAATTACAAGCTCGCTGGCAGAAGCAGAACTTCCTGTTGCGATAATGAAAACACGTCCTAGCTCTAGGCTATTAATATCTTCACCCGTTTTGATTTTTGTATTAAATCTGTTATTAAGCGTTTCAGGATCTTGTTGTCTAAATATTTCTTGGATTTGCGGGTTCCAAACTTCAGTTGAGAATATTTCTCCATCAAATTGACCTGTGATCATCGCTGCAAGATCTGTTGCTGTGCGCACAGAACCACCACCGTTATAACGTAGGTCTAAAACAAGATCAGTTACTCCGTTAGAATTAAATTCCGCGAAAGCATCATTAAGCTGTTTATCAAAGTTTGCTGTGAATGAGTTATACATTAAATATCCTATTTTCTCGCCATTTACATCTAGCGTCTTAGCAACGAGAATAGGATTCTCAGTAAGTTCTACTTTATTAAGATCTATGGTTTCGCCGGTAGATTGAACGGTAGAACCATTATAAGTTGCAAGTTCAATGGTATAGCTGTCTTGACTAAGTAACACGCGCGAAGCGTTTGATAAAGAGTTGCCTGTTGCAGTTAATTGCTGGCCATCAATTTTATTAAAAATATCGCCGCGCTCAATTCCTGCTTGATCTGCCGGACTGCCAGGTACAACATAGCGCACTACCGCCATAACATTTACACTACTTCCTGGTTGAAGTCTTAGTGTAAAATCAATACCATTTTGCAGAGTAACTCCTGCAAAAGAATTCTCAAGCTCAATATAATCGTCTGTGATAAAGCTAAAGCGATCGTTGTTTTGATCTACCAATCCATCATAAAAGAAACTCTCTGGCGAATCATAACTATTAAGAAAAGCTGTATACTCTTCATCAGTCTCAAATGCATCATCTGCAAGTACAGCAACATTGGGTTTGTAGAGATACCATATGTTCATCGCCTTCCAGATAAAATCATTGATCTCAAGATCAGAAGCCGGTTGAACTTCATCATCTCTGTCTTTAAAACAAGATGATGCGGTGAGTAACAAACAAAAACCCAATAGAATTAGGGAAATCTTCTTCATAATTTTCTTTTTCTTTAGAACCTTAAAATTACGGTATTATTGTTAAATGAAAATCTTTTGTAACAAAATACACAGTGGGTCGTCATCCTTGTAACTAACCACAACAGAACAATGAATCAGAACGAATTTCTAAAAATCGTTTCGCCATTTCAGGATAAGCTTTACAGGCTGGCAAGAAGATTGCTTGTCTCTGAGGCTGAGGCGAAGGATGCGGTTCAAGAGGTTCTTTTAAAACTTTGGACTAAAAAACAAAAGATCAAAGAGTATCGTAGTGTAGAAGCATTTGCCATCACTACAACAAAGAATTATTGTTATGACAAGCTCAAGGCAAAAAGTAGCAACAATCTTAAAATTGTACACAGCAATTATGAAGATAGCAGCTACGACACTGCCCGTCAAACCGAAGCAAGAGATCAGGTAGATCACGTTTTTAAACTAATGGAAACGCTACCAGAACAACAAAAGATCATTTTGCAGCTTAGAGACGTAGAGCAGTTTAACAATGCAGAGATCGCAAAACAACTTGATATGAATGAAACAGCCGTTAGAGTAGCGCTTTCTAGAGCTCGTAAAGCGATTCGCGACGGTCTAATAAAAAAACACAGCTATGGGATTAAAGAGAATTGAAGATTTGCTTGATGCCTATTTTGAGGGCGAGACAACGGTGCAGCAGGAGCAGGAGCTAAGAGATTATTTTTCAGGAGCAGATATCGCTCCACATCTTGAGCTATACGTGCCTATGTTTAATGCCTTTGTTAGCGCTCAAGGCGAAAAGTTCACAGGTACCATTGATCTTCCCCAAGAAAAAAGAAGATTATACTGGATACCCGTTGCAGCAAGCATCGCAGTAATTATAGGAGCCTTTGCTTTTTTTGGCGGAAGCCTTAACAACAATAATGATTATGGCACTTATCAAGACGCAGATGTAGCCGCGCTTAAAGCAAAGCAAGCCATCGTGATGATGTCAAACTTTATGAATAAGGGAACAGATCAACTTAAAGTGATCGATGAGTTCTCAAAAACAACTAAAGAATACGTAAAATAAAACACCCCTATTTAAATCAAAGAAAAATGAAAAAACTATTTGTTATCGCAGTGGCCCTTTTTATGACCAGTATGAGTTATGGCCAAGACAGGTTTGATAAATTCTCAGACATGAAAGAGGTTTCTTTCATGAGCATGAAGCCTAAGCTTTTTAAGCTAGCCGCAAAATTAGACCTTAATACATCAGATCCAGAAATGCAGTCTTACATAGATCTTGTAGATAATCTTGAGACAATTAATATGTACACCAGTACAAATGCGTCTATCAAAGATCAAATGCGCAAAGAAGTTTCATCATATATCAGCAGCACAGGTATGGAAGAGCTAATGCGTGTGAAGCATGAAGATAAGAATGCTAAGTTCTATTACATACCAGGTAAGAACGATGATTTTGTAAAAGAATTCTTCATGTTCATAGATGGTAACATAGACGGCGATGATCGTGTTGTGATCTTTAAACTTACCGGGAATATTGATCTTAATCAAGTAGCAAAATTGGCTAACGATCTTAACTTCCCAGGTGGAGATAAACTTAAAAATGTAGATGGTGATGATAAGTAAGAGTTTTTTCAAGATACTTTTTGGAGCATTCCTAGCGCTTGCAGTTGTAAGCTGTAAGAATGGACAATCGCTACAAGAGTATTATGTGGACAATAAGGAAGATCCCAACTTTGTTCTGGTTGATATTCCTACTAGTTTGATAAGTCCAGATAGCCAGATGCTAGACGAAGAGCAAAAAAAGGTGCTCTCAACAGTGAAGAAGATAAACATGATGGCCTATAAACTAGATAACGAAACTAAAGATCGTTATGACACAGAGGTCAAAAATGTAAAAACCATTCTCTCTAGTGACGATTATGAAGAGTTAATGACGGTAGGTCACGGCGACCAGAATATGAGACTTTACTTTAAAGGTGAAGAAGAAGCCATAGATGAGATCGTTGTTTTTGTAAACGATAATGCTAAAGGTTTCTTGCTAGCTAGAGTTTTAGGAGATGACATGAACATAGGCGATATGTCTAGCATGATAAAATCTTTTGAAAACGGAGATGCAAAAGTAGACATCTCTCAGTTTGAAGGCATCATGGATGTTTTCAATCAATAATAAATTTACATTCATCAATCAGTTAAAAGCGAATACCACAAGTATTCGCTTTTTTCATTTTATCATAACTTAAAATGATGACATAAGACAGCTTTTCCTAATTGTCATGATGTAATTTTGCACAGAATTACAACCAGAAAAACTATGAATAAGGGGATCTATATCGCAACGCTAGAACCAGACAGTGGTAAAAGTGTTGTTTCACTGGGACTAATGCGCACATTGCTGGGTAAAGCGGCAAAAGTAGGTTACTTCAGACCTATAGTAGATCATAAAAAAGATGGTGAGAAAGACAACCATCTAGATACCGTTATGTCAGCCTTTGATCTTGATATTAAATACGATGAAGCCTATGCGTTTACACGTGCCGATATTATCAAGAAGCGCAACATTCGTTCTGGAGATATTCTCGATACCATAATCACAAAATACAAAGCGCTAGAAAGTAGATTTGATTTTGTGCTGGTAGAAGGTTCAGATTTTACTGGTGACGGCAGCGTATTTGAGTTTGATACAAATGTGCTTATCGCGAAAAATCTTGGCATCCCAACGATTCTCGTAGCTAGTGGTCTTGATAAAACTAAAGACCAACTTATGAGCAGTTTGCACGTGGCATACAACTCGTTTATTGAAAGAGATGTTTCAGTAGTGGCAGTTGTAGCAAATAAAGTGCAAGACGAAAAAACTGTAATTCACGCATTACGAGAATTTCTCCCTGAAACCGTTGAGGTTTTTACCGTACCCTTTATAGAGAAACTAGCGCATCCTACAATTAAAGAAATTGTAGACACACTAGATGGTAAGGTATTATTTGGTGAAGA
Source organism: Leeuwenhoekiella obamensis (assembly GCF_055391795.1). Lineage (NCBI taxonomy): Bacteria > Pseudomonadati > Bacteroidota > Flavobacteriia > Flavobacteriales > Flavobacteriaceae > Leeuwenhoekiella > Leeuwenhoekiella obamensis. Next base: position 926,141 of record NZ_AP029251.1, read on the forward strand.
TTTCTTGAATAATCAATCTGGTAATTATGGAGTAGGAGCGATGCAATTGCGCAATTACCTTACACACCTCAAAGAAGATAGCCTTGTGATCACTCCGGGAGATAGAGCAGATATTATCTTGGGCGCTTTGCAGGCCAATATCTCTAGCAACTATCCGCGTATTTCTGGGATTATTCTCACTGGCGGATTATTGCCAGAAGAGCCCATTTTAAAACTTATAGAAGGTCTTTCTCAGGTTGTGCCTATTGTTTCAGTGCAAGAAGGAACATTTGCAGTAACTAATAAAGTAGGCGGAATCAAATCTCGTATCTACGCAGATAGCCGTCAAAAAATAGACACGTCTCTTACCTTATTTGAGAAACTCGTGCCGATGGATAATCTGGTAGAGCGTCTTATTAATCTTGCTCCTGGCGGAATCACACCGCGCATGTTTCAATATGGTTTGATGCAACGCGCTCGCAAGGCAAAAAAACACATCGTTCTTCCTGAGGGAACAGATGAGCGTGTTCTTTTGGCTGCAGCCAAATTAACCGAACTCAATCTAGTTGAAATTACTTTACTAGGTGACGCAAATGAAATCAAGAAGAAAGCAACATTGCACGGTATCCCCGTAGATTGGAATAAGCTTAAGATCATCAACCCGGTAGAATCAGAGTGGTTTGAAGACTACGTGGCGACCTTCTATGAACTGCGTAAACACAAGAATGTGAATATGGATATCGCTCGCGATTGGATGGCAGATGTATCCTACTTTGGGACGATGATGATCTATAAAAATCATGCAGACGGTATGGTTTCTGGGGCGGCGCATACAACGCAACATACCATTAGACCTGCGCTTCAATTCATAAAAACAAAGCCCGGAGTTTCAGTGGTTTCTTCTGTGTTTTTTATGTGTCTTGAAGACCGTGTTTCGGTTTTTGGCGATTGTGCAATTAACCCTAATCCATCAGCGACAGAGCTTGCTGAGATCGCAATTTCATCGGCAGAAAGTAGTATGGCATTTGGTATTGAGCCTAAGGTTGCTATGCTTAGTTATTCTTCGGGAACTTCTGGTAAAGGTGAAGATGTAGACCGCGTGAGAGAAGCAACAGAGATCGTAAAAAAGCTAAAACCAGAACTTAAGATCGAAGGTCCGATTCAGTATGATGCGGCGGTTGATCCTCGTGTGGGTAAAAGTAAATTGCCAGACTCTGAAGTTGCTGGTCAAGCTTCTGTATTGATATTTCCTGATCTTAACACGGGGAATAATACCTACAAAGCCGTACAGCGAGAGACTGGCGCTTTGGCGATTGGGCCTATGCTGCAAGGACTTAACAAACCGGTAAACGACTTAAGCCGCGGTTGCACGGTAGACGATATTTTTAACACCGTTATCATTACTGCGATACAAGCTCAGGGATTATAATTTTTACGCTTCCGCGAAAGCGAAACACAAACACTCGAAACAATTTTCATGCTTACACTTGTTATAAATTCAGGAAGTTCTTCATTAAAATTTCAACTCTTTGAGATGCCTCAAAAAACCGTGCTCGCCTCGGGAATGGTAGAGCGTATAGGGATTGAAGGTAGCGAGGTACATTACAAAACTGCATCTGCAGAGCTTTCTTTAAAAAAGCAGATCAACGATCATACAGATGCCCTTAATGCGGTTTCAAACCTACTTCTTGATCCTGAAAATGGTGTGATCAAGAATGTAGAAGATGTTGCCGTTGTGGGACATCGCGTGGTGCATGGTGGGCGTAAATTCACCGAAACGATGTTGATAGATGATAATGTGAAGGCAAATATTAAAAGGCTCTTTTCGCTTGCACCTTTGCATAATCCACCGAATTTTACCGGGATCGAGGTTGCTGAGAAGATTTTTACCGCTGCAAAACAGGTGGCTGTTTTTGACACTGCTTTTCATCAGACGATGCCGCAGGAAGCGTATCAATATGCGATTGAACCTTCGTTTTTAGATGAGTGGAATATTAGAGCATACGGTTTTCATGGTACAAGCCACAAATATGTGAATGAAGCTGCTGCAAAGTATTTTGGCTTTAAGCCAAAAAAAGCGATCTCTTTGCATTTAGGTAATGGTTGTAGTGCTGCTGCTGTAAAAGATGGAGATTGTGTGGATACTTCACTAGGTTTTGGTCCTGTAAATGGCCTTATTATGGGAACGAGAAGTGGCGACATTGACCAGTCAGTTATTTTTTACTTGATAGATAAATTAGGATATTCTGCAGAAGCGGTAAACGAATTGCTCAACAAAAAAAGTGGAATGCTTGGACTTACCGGGAAAAGCGATTTGCGCGATATAGAAGAAGCCGCAGCAAATGGTGATGAATCGTGTAAGATCGCGCTAGCCATGAACGCGTATAGAATTAAAAAATACATAGGTTCTTATGCCTCTGCCCTCAACGGAATAGAAGTTTTGATATTCACTGCCGGGATAGGAGAGAACAGTTCGACGCTTCGTAAGATGGTTTGCGCAGATATGGATTATCTAGGTATCGTGCTAGACGAAGAGAAAAATGCTGTGCGTTCTAAAGAAATTAGAGAGATACAATCTTCAGAAAGCAAAGTGAAAATTCTTGTGATCCCAACTAACGAAGAGCTAGAAATTGCAGAACAAGCTTACTCTTTAGTTTCCTGATCTTTCTTGCTGTTATGTCTATCTGTGAGGATGATGTTAAGCAATAAAAAAGCAAAGTAGATAGTAATAGCCACCCAGGTAATCTTGTATTGAAAAAGATTACCTAGTCCGGCAATAATAATGGCGCCAAACAGTATTATGGTTAGATATACATTTGCCGCTTTGTTCTTCATTTAAATACCTGTGTAGCTTGAAGGGCTTATAGCCTTAAGCTCGTCTTTGATCTCAGAGCTTACATCTAGCGTATCAATAAACGCAGCAATGCTTTGTTGCGTGATCGCTTCGTTTGTTCTGGTAAGACCTTTAAGCGCTTCATAAGGATTAGGATAACCTTCTCTTCTTAATATGGTTTGTATTGCCTCTGCAACAACAGCCCAGTTTTTCTCTAGATCCTCAGCAAATTTTGCCTCGTTAAGCAGTAACTTGTTAAGACCTTTAATTGTGCTTTGTAGTCCAATAACAGTGTGACCTAGTGGTACTCCTACGTTTCTTAAGACTGTACTATCTGTAAGGTCGCGTTGCAATCTTGAGATAGGAAGTTTTGCCGCAAGATGCTCAAAAATAGCATTTGCAATACCTAAGTTTCCTTCACTGTTTTCAAAGTCAATAGGATTTACTTTATGCGGCATCGCAGAAGATCCTACTTCACCAGCCTTGATCTTTTGTTTAAAGTAATCCATAGAGATATACGTCCAGATGTCACGGTCAAGATCAATAAGAATATTATTGATACGCTTTAATGTGTCAAAAAGCGCAGCCATGTGATCGTAATGCTCTATCTGTGTAGTTGGGAAACTGTGATACAGTTTTAAACGTTTTTCAACGAAGTCTGTACCGAATTCCTTCCAATCTTTATCTGGATATGCAACCTTGTGTGCATTGTAATTACCAGTTGCTCCTCCAAATTTTGCTGCATGTGGTACACTTTCAAGCAATTTAATTTGCTCTTCAAGTCTTACGATAAAAACATTTAATTCTTTTCCTAAGCGAGTAGGAGAAGCCGGCTGACCGTGTGTTCTTGCAAGCATTGGGATGTTGCTCCAGTCGTCTGCATGCTGTTTAAGATGATCTATCACCTCAAGCAATTGCGGCAGATAAACTTTCGCGACAGCGTCTTTAATACTTAAAGGTATCGCTGTGTTATTAATGTCTTGAGAAGTAAGCCCAAAGTGAATAAACTCTTTGTATTCGCTTAATCCCAGTTCGTCAAACTTTTGCTTTATAAAATATTCTACAGCCTTAACATCATGGTTTGTAACCTTCTCGATGTCTTTAATAGCTTGTGCATCTTCTAGTGTAAATTCTTTATAAATATCTCTCAGACTAGAAAAAAGGCTTGAAGAAACACCATCAAGTTGAGGTAGTGGCAATTCGCAAAGCGCGATAAAGTATTCAACCTCGATGATCACTCGATATTTTATGAGTGCTTTTTCAGAAAAAAACTCTGCAAGTTGTTTTGTTTTACCGTTATATCTTCCGTCAATGGGTGAGATCGCCTCTAATGCTGAGATTGCCATGTTTTGCTCTTTTTGCTTTAAAAATGGCAAAGATACCTTAGCACAACCGTAGTATCAAATCTTTATTGAATTCTTTGATTTATAAAATTGATCTATAGACCTTAAGGTATTTCTGCCACGCGCTTGGAAGCCCGCGCTTTTGTGATGCATATCTTTGTTAATCAATGCTTTTAATTCTGTGTGTATCCATTCTGCTTCCATGCCTAATAGTAACAAAATGGTCATTGCATGTGCCTGTGTTGCAGTTTTGTTATCATTAATCAGCCAGTCAAATGCGTGTTCTGTAAGTTGTTTTTTATGCTGTTGCGAAAAGATCTTAGACTTCTGTGTGAAGTGATAGAAGGAGAGAAGTTCGGCCATTTTTGCAAAAGACCGTTTTGCACCATGCGTTTTTAAAAACGGAATAGTTTCAAGAAAATCATCAAGAAATGAAAAAATGATTGAAAGTTGCCTTTTGCAAGCCATTTCTAATAGCATCGCTGCTCGAGAAGATTTACTGTGTTTATTTTTAATCAGTTGGAAACAATAAGACACAAGTTCAGGATCATCTATGATATCTTGAGCAATACTTTTTCTTTCGGCGGGAGCTTTGCCAGAATAATTTATATGATCACAAAATTCCTCTAGTGTCATAAAATGTTTAAATTTCTACTATAAATATAGATAATATGATTTGGATCAAGAGATTTTTAGTTTTAGCCTTAATCGCATTAGTAGTAATACAATTTATACCTGTAGATAGAAATGAGAGCGGTTATGAAACTCTTGATGCATTTATCGCAGAGACAAAACCTTCAGCTGAAGTTCAAGAGATCCTTAAAGCTAGCTGTTATGATTGCCATAGTGATCAAACGATCTATCCTTGGTATGCAGATGTTGCGCCGGTAAACTTTTGGCTTGCAAGCCATATAAAAGATGGAAAAAGACACCTTAATTTTTCAGACTGGTCACAGTGGAATGCTAAGCGCAAAGACCATAAACTTGACGAAACCATTGAGATGATCGAGGAGGGCGAAATGCCTCTTGTATCTTATACGCTCATGCATGGTGATGCAGATCTAACAGCAGATCAAAAAGAGTTGTTGATCAATTGGGCAAAGGCTGCTAGACTGCAACTTTCTTCAGCTCCTCAACCACAATAGGAATCCCAACGGTTGCTTTCTCAGGAATTACCATAAGATTTTTAGATGGTGCCACGCTAGGATTAGGATCTACAAAGAAAATCTTAGCATCTTCTTTAGCATATTGTACAAGACTTGCTGCGGGATAAACCTGCATAGAAGTTCCTACGATTATGATAAAATCTGCTCGAGCAGTGATCTCTAACGCCGGCTCAAACATAGGCACAGCTTCACCAAACCAAACCACATGCGGCCGTAGCTGACTATTCTTTGAGCAGCGATCTTCAAACGTGATATCTTTTTTCCAATCTATAACGAGAGATTCATCTACTGTGCTTCTAGCTTTTAGTAGTTCGCCGTGTAGATGAAGCACGTTATTACTTCCTGCCCGTTCATGTAGATCATCAATGTTTTGGGTAATTACAGTTGTATTAAAGAGGTTTTCTAATTTGGCTATAGCCAAATGTGCTGCGTTAGGTTTTACAGTGAGTAACTGTTTTCTACGTTGATTGTAAAAATCAAGAACGAAGGCATTATCTGCCTCCCATCCTTGAGGACTAGCAACTTGCATAACATCGTGTCCTTCCCAGAGTCCATCAGCATCTCTGAAGGTTTTAATACCACTTTCTGCACTCATACCAGCGCCGCTTAAGACGACCAACTTTTTCATATTCTCAGTGTTATAATCAAATTTTAACAAAATATTTAAAACTGTGATGTAAATATCGTCGTAATTATCAATAACGTCGACCAATGACGATTAATCTTTTAAAACACAATTATGAAAAAAATTATTTACTTTTTAATTATGATTCCTCTCTTAGTAGGGTGTAGTAATGATGATGATAATATTATGATGACAGATGACGGCCCGATGGGTACCGGCGAGAGTATGTCATTTGATCTTTCTACCAACTTTGATTCAAATGTAACAGGTACAGCAACTGTAGAAAAAAATACAGACGGTAGTTCAACAGTAACTTTATCTCTTAACGGAGATGTTAGTGGTGGTCATCCAGCTCACATTCATGTTAATAGCGCAGCTGAAGGTGGAGAAATTGCAATGTCTCTAGAGCCTGTGGATGCAAGCGGTATGAGTAAAACAGTAATTACAAGTCTTGATAACGGTTCTGCTATTACCTATGAAGAACTTATAAGTTTTGATGGTTATATTAATGTGCATCAAAGTGCTGCAGATCTTGCAACGTTAATCGTTCAAGGAGATATAGGTACAAATGATCTTACCGGTGATACAAAAATGTATAGCTTATTTACAAAAGCGGTAGATGGTATTGATGGTTCTGCTACTTTTTCTAAACGAGTAGATGGCTCAACTTTAGTTACTCTTATGCTAGATGGTACGCCAGATGATGGTGAGCATCCTGCACATATACATTTTAACACAGCAGCAGAAGGTGGTGATATTGCAGTTTCTCTTAATGCAGTGGCTGGCGTTACTGGTATGTCTTATACTCAAGTAGAAGCTACAACAGGAGGAGACGCTTTAACTTATGATGATCTTTTAAGCTTTGACGGTTATATTAATGTACACGCTAGTGCTGCAGATCTAGCTACATTAGTTGCTCAAGGAGACATAGGTCAAAATGAGTTAACTGGAGATACAAAGGCTTATGCATTAGGATCAGTTGCTGTTGATGATATTTCTGGACAAGCAATGTTCTCTAAACGTGTAAATGGTACAACCTTGGTAACGCTTATGTTAGATGGAACTCCAGCAGATGGTGAGCACCCAGCACATATTCATTTTAATACCGCTGCAGAAGGTGGTGGTATTGCTGTAACATTAAATTCTGTTGTTGGAGCTTCAGGTATGTCTTATACTCAAGTAGAGGCTACTAATGATGGTGATGCTCTTACCTATGATGATCTATTAGATTTTGATGGTTACATTAATGTGCATTTAAGTGCTGCAGATCTTGCAACTTTAGTTGCTCAAGGAGATATAGGACAAAATGAATTAACAGGTGATACAAAGGCATACGCTTTAGGAACGGTAGATGTTGAGGGTATTTCTGGTGAAGCAAAATTCTCTAAGCGTGTTAATGGAACTACATTAGTAACCCTTATGTTAGATGGAACTCCGGCTGATGGTGAGCATCCAGCGCATATTCATGTAAATACAGCTGCAGAAGGTGGTGGTATCGCTGTGACTTTAAGTTCAGTGGTTGGAGCTACAGGGATGTCAAAAACTCAAGTTGAGGCTACTAATGACGGTGATGCTCTTACTTATGATGATCTATTAGATTTTGACGGATATATCAATGTACACGCCAGTGCTGCAGATCTTGGAACTCTAGTTGCTCAAGGCGACATAGGTCAGAATGAGTTAACTGGAGAGTCTCAAGAATATTCTCTAGGAACTGTAGATGTTCCAGGTATTTCAGGTTCAATTCTTTTTGAAGAGCGTGTGAACGGTGAGGCTCTTGCTACAATTGATCTTTCAGGAACAATTACAGGAGGCGATCATCCAGCGCATATTCATGCAGGAAGCGTAGCAAATGCTCCAGGCGATATCCTTATTACTCTTAGCTCGGTGGTAGGCGCTAGCGGAATGAGCAAAACTAATATCTCTGCTTATAACAACGGTGATGCAATAAATTATGATCAACTTATCGCAATTGATGGTTATGTAAATGTGCATAATAGCGTTTCAGATCTTGCAACACTTATCGCTCAAGGTAATGTGGGTGTAAATGCAGACTAATAAATTTTAAGTTCCCTATATTAAAAACCTGACCAGATTTGGTCAGGTTTTTTTATTTTCACGCGTTATGAGCAATGATCTATTAAACTATTTGCAAAGCTTTCTCACGCAGGAGCGAAAAGATAAATTCACTGAGGTTTCTTCACAGAGAACCAGGCATTTTACTGTGGTTACAGAAGGTTTAAGACACCTACACAATACTAGCGCTGTGATACGTAGCTGTGAAGCTTTTGGCGTGCAAGATGTGCATGTCATCGACGAAAAAAGCGGTAAACGCATAGATAAAGAGATCGCTATGGGCGCTCAGAAGTGGACGTCTATTCACCGTCATGCTTCTGTAGATAATGTGATGGACGAGCTTAGAGAAAAAGGATATCGCATTGTAGCGACCACGCCACATCATGAGGCACATACTTTGGCAGATTTTGATATCACACAACCAGCTGCTTTGTTTTTCGGTAAAGAATCCATTGGCTTAAGCCAAAATGTAATAGACAAAGCTGACGATTATATCTACATTCCTACTTTTGGGTTCACCCAAAGTCTAAATATATCAGTCTCTGCGGCAATAATAATTCAAGATTTGATGCATCGCCTGAAAGATTCTGATATCGATTGGAAATTAAAGGAAGATGAACTGAAAGCGCTGCAATTACAGTGGACTAAAGACAACATCAAAAGTCTTAAACAAGTTATGGAGCGATACAACGCGTCTTAAATTTCATTATATTTAGAATATCTTAATCCTCTATCTATGATATTCTTATATGTAATTCTTGCCCTAGTAGTCATTGTTTTTATTTTGGCTCTTCTTGCCCCAAAAACTTATCACGTAAGTCGTAGTATAATAGTAAAAAAGCCTTCTCACGAAGTTTTTGAATATTTAAAATATCTCAAAAATCAGGATGATTGGTCGCCGTGGAGTAAAAAAGATCCAGATATGATAAAGACATTTACTGGTGTAGATGGCGAAGTGGGTTTTGTCTCAAAATGGGATGGAAATAAAGACGTAGGAAGCGGCGAGCAAGAGATCACAGAGATCTTTGAGGGTAAACGCATAGAATCTGAGTTGCGCTTCTTAAAACCTTGGAAAAGCACAAGCAATGCCTTTATGGTTGTAGAACCTAAAGAAGATGCTCAAACCGAAGTCACTTGGGGTTTTGATGGTGAGAACAAATTTCCATCTAGCATTTTCATGCTGTTCATGAATATGGACAAAATGATAGGCAAAGACTTTGAAGAAGGCCTTCAGAACTTAAAACAAAAGTTGGAGAAATAGGGTAGAAGTCCTTTTCGCTTAAAGCGAAAAAAACTTATTTGCGATCTCTGTTTATAGCTCTGTATTCTTCATAACAGCTACTGATAGCATCAAGAATTTGAAGATCGTTAGCAGTGCGAACAAAACTCTCTGAATAGTCACAGCGTCTAAGAATCTCTTCAATATCAACGGTGGTAACTTGCAGTAAAGCCGCTAGCGTTTCACGATCTACTTTTTGACTTAGGAGTTCTCTGATCTTATCGTCTTCTTTGATCTTGCGCAATTTGCGCATTTGTTGCGGTCGCTTACCAAAAATATTATAGAGAAAATCTGCGGGATTAAATACAGAACTTAGGACTTTATTAATGGCGCTAGGTTGACTGTCGCCGGCCTCATAACCGCTAGAAAGCCCAGAAATGCTGTAACGCACGTTCTTAAATACCGGCACATTCATCGCATCGATCTCTAGATAGCCAGTAAGTTCTACCTCTTTAACCACAACCTCTTCTAGCGCGATGCCTACTTCTGTCATTTTTACTTTAACGTCACCAAATTTCTTCCAGTCATTCGTAACGCGAACTTGTAGTGTTTTGAAACCTAAAAATGAGAAATATAGCGTGTCGTTAACCTTAGCGCGAAGTTGAAATTTACCATCGTCTTCACTAATGGTTCCTTTAACGGTGTTAAGGTTTATGATGTTAACGTTGTCAAGAATCTGATCGTCTTTAGAATTCACGACAGTTCCTTCTATTATGTAGCGGTCTTCATCATCTTGATTTTGCGCAAGCGCAGCAAGTGAAAATGTAAAAAATAAAAGGAATGTAAGTGCTCTTCTCATGGGGCAGCCAATTTAGAAAAAGAGACGGGAAAATCATACCAAATGTTGCGTTTTCCGTCAGATTTCGTAAATATTTTGACCCGTTGATAGATCAAAAGTTTAAACTCCCGATGTAAATCCAGATATAAAGTGCTAAACGCTACTAGTAAAGCGCCGGAAACTCCTTTGGCTTAGCTTCATGAATAATGCTGTAGATCTTCTCAAAAATATCTTCTGTAGATGGTTTTGAGAAATAATCTCCATCAGAACCAAATGCTGGTCTGTGTTGCTTTGCCGTTAAAGTTTGTGGTGCGCTATCAAGATATTTGTAAGCTCCTTGTTCTTCTGTGATCTTTCCTAAAATGTAAGCCGAAGCACCACCAGGAACATCTTCATCAACCACTAAAAGTCGGTTAGTTTTCTTAACGCTTTCTACCGTGTCGTGATGTATGTCAAAAGGCAATAGAGATTGAGCATCTATAACTTCTGCATTAATGCCTACCGCAAGAAGTTCTTTTGCAGCTTCTTCTACTAATCTTAATGTGCTACCATAAGAAACAACTGTAATATCAGTTCCTTCTTTTACGGTTTCAACTTTACCTATTGGTGTTTTGAATGTGCCAAGATTTTTTGGCATATTCTCTTTAAGGCGATAGCCATTCAAGCTTTCGATCACAAGTGCTGGTTCATCACTTTCTAAAAGAGTGTTATAAAAACCAGCAGCCTTAGTCATGTTGCGAGGTACAAGAATGTACATACCTCTCAATAGATGGATCAAAGCACCCATCTGGCTACCACTATGCCAAATACCTTCTAATCTGTGTCCACGAGTTCTTACAATAAGCGGAGCAGTTTGTTTACCAGCAGATCTGTAACGCAATGTTGCAAGATCATCTGTAAGCGTAGCGATCGCATAGAATATGTAATCTAAATACTGGATCTCTGCGATAGGGCGGAAGCCACGCATGGCAAGACCAATACCTTGACCAATGATCGTAGTTTCTCTAATACCAGCATCGGCAACGCGCAGTTTCCCGAATTTTTTCTGTAAACCTTCTAATCCTTGATTTACGTCACCAATATTTCCTGAATCTTCACCAAAAACTAGCGTTTTGTCATTGGTTTCAAAGATCTTTTCAAAGTTATCTCTTAAAATAACTCTTCCATCTACAGGAGTGTCACCATCATATTCTGGTAATACTTCAGCGATATTGGTAGCTCTGTTTTCACCCTCATTATAAAGATGTGAACTAAAGTTAGGCTGATTGTCCTTTGTATAGGTGTTAATCCAGTTTTGTAGGTCTGCCTTAGCGGCGAAATTTTCTTTTACTATAAATCGCAAAGTCTTACGAGCAACAGTAAGCAGATCATGCTTTAGTGGCTCTTTTTCTGAAGCTAGCGTATCTCGCAATGGCTTTATAAAACTTGCATTAGCACTTTGCTTCACTACAGCATCGATAATGTCTAGGATCTCAGTTTTATCTTTCTTTATCGGGTTGATAAAAGACTGCCATGCGTTTGTTTTACCTTCACGAACCTTACGTTTGATCTTCTTCTCAAGATCTACAAGCTCTTCATCAGTGGCGATTTGATTTGCGATCATCCATTCTCTCATTTTGAGATTGCAATCAAATTCTTTTTCCCACGCTAATCTGTCTTGACTTTTGTAACGCTCGTGCGATCCAGAAGTACTGTGACCTTGCGGCTGTGTAAGTTCGGTAACGTGTATAATAACCGGTACATGCTCATTTCTTGCGACTTTACCAGCTTGTTCAAAAGTGGATATAAGCGCAGGATAATCCCATCCCTTTACACGTAAAATTTCAAATCCTTTTTCTTCTTCATTGCGCTGAAACCCTGAAAGGATCTCGCTAATATTTTCTTTTGTGGTTTGATATTTACTTGGTACAGAAATACCGTAATCATCATCCCACACAGAGATCACCATAGGTATTTGAAGCACACCCGCAGCGTTGATAGATTCAAAGAACATACCTTCGCTGGTACTTGCGTTTCCTATAGTTCCCCAAGCAACTTCATTACCACCGTTAGATAATGCTTCGTCTTGGATATTTAATTTTCTAAAAAGCTTAGAAGCTTCTGCCAGACCCACAAGTCTAGGCATTTGTCCTGCAGTACAAGAGATATCTGCACTACTGTTATATTGTTGTGTGAAGTTATTCCACGAGTTGTCTTCATTAATGCTGTGCGTCATAAAGTGACCGCCCATCTGTCTACCAGCACTCATAGGATCATGATCTATACTGGTATGTGCATAAAGACCTGCAAAGAAGTTTTCTACATTAAGTAGATCTAGCGCCATCATAAACGTCTGATCACGATAGTAACCAGAGCGCCAGTCTCCCTTTTTAAAGGCTCTGGCCATGGCAAGTTGAGGAACTTCTTTACCATCGCCAAAAATTCCAAATTTAGCTTTACCAGTTAAAACCTCTCTTCTACCTAGCAAACTACATTCTCTACTTGTGACCGCTGCTTTGTAATCGTCGATTACAGTTTTTTTGAATTCTTCAAAAGTCAAGTCACTCTGTGATTCAGTTTTAATAGCCATTATGAAATTTTCATTATGCTGCAAAAATAAAAAAAAGGCACATACCGTACAATATCTAAAACGTTAGAGTGATGTCAAAATTTTAATAAAAAACAGATTTATTAAGGATTTTGTATTTAAAAACGGTTTTACTAATTATAATTTAAAAAATCCACAAAAAACTATGGAGTTGGTAATTTGGCTACAGCCAAAAGATCTAATACCACTTTCTTGTAAAAAGACCGAGTAAAGTTCTAAGATCAAGGGTCACGATAAACCTAATCTTTTGATCATAATCAGGTTGAGCGATCTCCCAACCATTTGAAGAATAGACAGGAAAGAAAAGTTCAAAATAATCTTCCACTAAACTAGCGCGAATTCCACTGTCGTAAACAAACTCTGTAGGCAACTGCTTATTATGCACAAAACCTATATCGCCATAAGCGTGAAGAAAATTCCAAATGGTTGTGCTGGCGTTAACTGTAGCGATCCACTGGTTTGCAAAAGGAGTGTCTAGTTTTGATTTAAAACCACCTTCAGCAAGGATTAATTGCTGACTAAAGATCCCGCTATTTTCAGATCTACCATAATAATTATAATTAAAAAGGTAATCTGTAGGTCTGTCTAGCGCAAAGCTAAAATAGTCTCCTTCAGAACGACTGTCGTTAAAAATAAAGCTACCGGCATACAAGCGTAAATCCAAATAACGATTATTTAAGAAGAGCTTTCTATAACGAGCTGTCATGCTTATTTTACTAAACTTCTGCGCTAATTGAAAGTTTGTAGACCAGTTTAAAGATTTTATCACACCAGGATTTCGGTTCTCATAATTAACGTTGAAGACGCTATAATTAGGATCATCATTCACGATCAGATTACTTTCATCTCGTGAAACATTTATGCTACTGATGCTAAGAAACTGTCTTTTATCACTGCGATAATCGTCTGTTCTAAAACCAAAGGTGATATAAGGCGTGAACTTCCTGTAATATGCATCTGGCGCGTAAGAAGAAGAAGAACCGCCAAAACCATAGCGTATAGCATACAAATTTCCTTCTTCAATATTTTGTGTGTAGCGTAAACCGCCACCTCCAGAAAAATTACCAGATTTAAAACCGTAAATAGGCTCAATACTGTAATTAAAAGCCTTTGTCAGCACCGTTTTGTTATACATATTGATCCCCAGCTGCACACCGTCATAATAGTTATATTCCACAATGGGCATAAAAAACACCTGATCTTTAGATGGATCTTCAATATCCTGAAGCAGTTTAAACTGTATAGGTTTTTTAAATAAAAATGGATGAACTTTCTTATAATTATCCCTTCTATTATATTCTGGCACGATGCCTTCTGCGTTAAGCGCAACGCGATCTACGCCTTGTGAAGCGATAGCGATCGTAGTATCTTTTTTAAAACCGTTGATCCACTTTTTTGAGACGATACTATCTTTTTTCATCCCATAAACCGGAATAGGAAAAGCCGTTTCTCGCTTGTTTTTTATCGTGAGATAAATAGAATCTCCTCGTTCTTTTACCTCATTAAATTTGTAATCGATCTTCTGCCTGGTATTGATGTATTCATTAAAAAACCAGTCTAGATTTTGTGGCGTCGCATTTTTTTTCGCTTTAAGCGAAATATTCTCACGCAGCATTTCTTCAAACTTCGAAGAGCTTGTGGGTTTTAGTACATTGTCTGCGTAGTATTCTTTAATGGTGTTGTTCACAACATCGCCGTCTACATAATCCTCAAGATATTTTAAACCAGCGCCACCTTTATAAGGATTCCCGATGTTTTTATTGAATTTTATCAAACTGTCGTACGGCTGCGTAAGCGGCTGATCAAGATTTAATCGCGCCATGTGCAGATAAAGCAGCGGGTACTGATCGTTAAACTCAACCTTAGAAAGATTGAATTGACGCACTACCCAAAACCTCGTAAGATTACCTAGAACTTTAGCCTTAGGATAAAATTCATCCATGTAGCGCATCATCAAATTGATCTTAATGGCATCTGCAACCCAGCGATCATCACGCGGATTATAGATCAGCGCATTGTCTACATAATCGTTGATCGTAGTTTTTAAGATCTTAAGTTCGTAAAGAAAATCATCAGGAAACGGGCTCAAGAAATCAGGCAATTGATTTAACCCATACACCGGATTTTCCTTGTAATCCAGCTGAGAGATAAGCAGTTTATCAAAAGGATAATTACCTAATTCTTCATTGAGATAGGAGGTGATCTTGTCAATGATCAGCACTCGGTTAATTTGCGAAACTTTGCTATCTACAATGTTTGTTACAACCTCAAGATTATCTGTGGTTACACTTTCAAAATTTGAGATTTGACGTAGATAAATGGTCGCATTTGTTCTTTTTTCGCCATTGAGCGAAATTATATGGTGATCACTAACATAAGAAGTGCCGTTGTTGCGCTTGTCTAATTCTGTGATCACTTCATACTCCTTAGGCACAGATAATGTGATGTCAAAATCTGTCGCCAGTGCATAAAGATCATCTAAGTCTTTGTTGCTGTAATAATTCCATTTGCCATCATAAACAGCAGGCGACAAATACCAAAAACGTAAATTATAATCACCATTGTTTAGCGCGCCATACCCCGTGAATTTGCTATCTGGAAGTTTAACTTGTGCAAAAAGGCGCACTTTAACGCTTTGTCCGGGAAGTAGCGGTTTTCTAAGTGTAACACGCAAAACATCTGCAATACCATCTGGCCTGTCAAACTTAAGATCGTCATACGTTTCATTTGTAACGCGCTCTATAAAGGTGTTTCCACGCACACGTTCTTTAGCAAGGTGAAAGCTGCGATCATAGTTTGCCTCAAATCGTTTACCCAGTTCTGTGCGCTTCTCGCTAAAACTATTAGCCCAGTCGTTAAAATATATTTCGCTAAGCTTGTCTTGTGATGTGTTTGTAAAAACAACATCTTCTCCCATTTTTATGGTTCTGGTTTCAGGGTCAATGCTACCATTAATAGTGATTGACTGCTGACCAAAAAGCATAACAGGAATGCAAAATAGTACGATTAAAACCAGGGGCAAAGGTTTGCTCAAGGGTGTGATGGGTTTTTTAATTCTTCTTTATTGCTAACGATTTGATTTTTTGGTGCGGTATTTAGAACTAGCAATTTCTATACCTAAACGTAAAAATAACTTAGATGGTTTTTTGGCTTAAAGCCAAATTAAAAATTAGGGCTTAGCTGATACTTAGAATAAAAGTCATTAAGCGCGTCAAGTACTTCATCTTCTGTGTCTACAAGATAAAGTAGATCAATATCGCCATCACTTATATTTTGAAAAGAATCTAGAAGCGTATTTTTTATCCACGCAAGAAGATCTTTCCAGAAATCTGTTCCCACAAGAATAATAGGGAATTTATCGATCTTATGTGTTTGGATAAGTGTTACCGCTTCAAACAATTCATCAAGCGTCCCGAAGCCTCCAGGAAGCACAACAAAACCTTGAGAATACTTTACAAACATTACTTTGCGCACAAAGAAATAGTCAAAATCTAGACTTTTATCGCTGTCTATATAAGGATTGTCATGTTGTTCAAAAGGAAGGTCAATGTTAAGTCCTACTGAAGTCCCGCCGGCAAGGTGAGCACCTTTATTACCAGCTTCCATAATACCAGGGCCACCACCAGTGATCACACCATAACCGCCTTCTACGATCTTTTTTGCAATGTTCTCAGCCAGTTTGTAATATTTCATATCTGGCTTTGTACGTGCGCTTCCAAAAATTGAAACACAAGGCCCAATACGACTTAATTTTTCAAAGCCATTTACAAATTCTCCCATAATCTTAAAGATCGCCCAAGAGTCATTTGTCTTTATTTCATTCCAGCGTTTTGGTCTGATTTCATTTCTCATTCAATAGGTAATTTTATAAGCAAAAGGAGTCTAAGATAACTCTTTTGCTAAGAATTGAGCAGTATAACTACGTTTCTTCTTTATTATTTCTTCGGGAGTTCCTTTCGCGATAAGCTCACCACCGCCTTTACCACCTTCATATCCAATGTCTATGATGTGGTCTGCCATCTTGATCACATCCATGTTGTGCTCAATGATGAGAATGGTGTTTCCTTTATCTACAAGGCGATTGAGAACGTCCATTAAAACTCTGATGTCTTCAAAGTGTAAACCTGTTGTAGGTTCGTCTAGAATGTAGAACGTATTTCCTGTATCGCGTTTAGAGAGTTCTGTCGCTAATTTTATGCGCTGCGCTTCACCACCAGAAAGTGTTGTGGATTGCTGACCAAGAGAAATATATCCCAGTCCCACATCTTTAATTGTTTTAAGCTTGCGATAGATCTTCGGGATATGTTCAAAGAAATCAACAGCTTCGTTGATCGTCATTTCTAGAACATCAGCGATAGATTTTCCTTTATAGCGAATTTCTAACGTTTCGCGGTTAAAACGCTTGCCTTGGCAGGTTTCGCATTCTACATAAACATCTGGCAAGAAGTTCATCTCAATCACACGCAGACCGCCACCTTTACAAGTCTCGCAACGACCACCAGCTACGTTAAAGCTGAAGCGTCCCGGTTTATAACCACGTATCATCGCTTCTGGGATCTTAGCAAATAAACTACGTATCTCGCCAAAAACACCTGTATATGTAGCAGGATTAGAACGTGGAGTTCTACCAATAGGCGATTGATTAATATCGATCACTTTATCACAGTTATCCAGTCCAGAAATACTTTTATACGGCTTAGGAACTTTTACACCATTAAAGTAATGCGCGTTCATAATAGGGTAGAGCGTCTCATTGATCAAAGTAGACTTCCCACTTCCTGAAACACCAGTAACCACGATCATTTTTCCTAATGGGAAATCAACGCTTACATTTTTAAGGTTATTTCCGGTAGCGCCTTTAAGCGATATTTTTTTGCCATTTCCTTTGCGACGCTCTTCTGGTATTGCGATCTCTTGTTTTCCGGTTAAGTAAGCGGTTGTAAGCGTCTCTTGCTTCTCCAGATCTGCGGGGCTGCCTTCGCTTATGATCTCGCCACCATGTTTACCAGCTTTCGGGCCAATATCGATCACGTGATCTGCACGCAAGATCATGTCTTTATCGTGTTCTACAACAATCACAGAATTACCAATATCACGAAGTGATTCTAGAGAGTTTATCAACTTCTCGTTGTCCCTTTGGTGTAAACCAATGCTTGGCTCATCAAGAATATAAAGAACGCCCACAAGTTGCGAACCTATCTGCGTCGCTAGTCGTATACGTTGTGCTTCACCACCCGAAAGTGATTTAGAACTTCTATTTAAAGTAAGATAAGTAAGCCCAACATCTATTAAAAAGCTGATGCGAGAATTAATTTCTTTCAGGATTTCGCCAGCAATGGCCATTTGTTTATCGCTAAGCGACTCTGGCAGGTTTTTAAACCATTCAGCCAGATCAATGATATCCATGCTTGCGAGATCAGCGATACTTTTTTCGTTTACACGAAAATAAAGCGACTCCTTTCTCAATCGCGAACCTTCACAGTCTGGGCATGACACCTTATCCATGTACGCCTTTGCCCAGCGCTTTAAAGAAGCAGAATCATTATTGTTGTAAGTGCCTTCTATAAAAGTTGCAACACCTTCAAAATCTATTTTATAATCTCTCGTGATTCCCAGCGATTTTGATTCAACTTCAAAACGCTCATTGCCACCATGAAGAATGATCTCCATAGCTTCTTTCGGGATATCTTTAATTGGGTCATTTAGGCTAAAGCCAAAACGCTGCGCGATGAGATCGAGCTGTTTAAAGATCCAGTTTTTCTTCTGCGGTCCGTGAGGATCAAGTCCACCAGCGGCAATAGATTTATTAGGATCAGGAATGATCTTATCTACGTTTACAACGCGTAGTTCACCAATACCGTTACAAGTAGGGCAAGCACCCTTTGGCGAGTTAAAAGAAAAATTATTAGGTTCTGGATTAGGGTAAGAAATCCCAGAAGTAGGACACATTAAACTTCTACTGAAGAATCGCGCATCGCCACTATCATGGTCAATCACCATAAGTACATCTTCACCGTGATACATCGCTGTATTGATCGTCTCTAGCAAACGTTTTGTCATGTCTTTGCTATCTTCGATCTTAAGACGGTCGATCACGATCTCAATATCATGCGTTTTATAGCGATCTACTTTCATACCTTTTGTGATATCTAGTATCTCACCATCTACACGCACCTTTACAAAACCTTGTTTTGCGATAGATTCGAAAAGTTCACGATAATGACCCTTTCTACTTCTAATTACAGGCGCCAGAATATTAACGCGTTTACCAGCATAATCTTCAAGAATAAGATCTTTGATCTGCTCATCGCTATAACTCACCATTTTTTCGCCCGTTTCATAACTATAAGCATCGCTTGCACGAGCATAAAGTAAACGGAGAAAATCATAAATTTCTGTAATAGTTCCCACAGTACTGCGTGGGCTGCGGCTTGTAGTTTTTTGTTCAATAGCGATCACAGGAGAAAGCCCCTGAATGTTATCTACATCTGGGCGCTCTAATCCTCCTAAAAATTGTCTGGCATACGCCGAAAAGGTCTCAATATATCGCCGCTGACCTTCTGCATAAATGGTGTCAAAAGCCAGTGAACTCTTCCCACTACCAGAAAGACCGGTGATTACAACCAGCTTCTCTCGCGGAATCTTAACATCTATATTCTTAAGGTTGTGCACTCGTGCACCATAAACCTCGATCAATTCTTCTGTTTCGGCCATTTTTCTTTTCAAGTTTGCAAAGTTACTCATATTGAATGAGAAAACTTTGTAAGCCTAAAGCGTAGTAAAGTTAAAGTGTGTGACTAGATTTCTACCTCGTAGTTACTCAATAATTCTGTGATCACTTTCTCAGTTTGCGATAGTAATTCTCCTTTTTTACAATCGGTAGATTTTACTTTCTCAAAGTACGGTAGGATAGAACCATCTATATATCTTTCAGGCAGGGCAGGATGTACGTAGTAATTGCGACACACAGTTCTTGTGTTTCCTAGTGCTTCCGCCGAAGCGTCATAAGCTTTAATCATATTCTTCTCCTTGAGCTTTTCTTCCTCAGGATAGTCCATTTCGCGTAAAGCTTCAAAAAATATCTTTGTCGCGCCCCAGGTTCTAAAGTCTTTTGCAGAGAACATATCGCCACTTAATTCATGGATGTAATCGTTGATCATGGTGCTGTCTACAACATCTTTATTTCCGTTTTCATCATAAAACTGAAAAAGCTGCCATCCTGGGATTTCTTCACATTGATTCACAAGTTCTACAAGTTGTTCATCAAGGATCGCAATATCATGTTCTTTGCCTTTTTTACCTACGAATTTAAATCGCAATCCGCTCTCTGTGGTTTTTAAATGACGTGTGCGCAATGTAGACAGTCCGTAGGTTTTGTTGCGTTTTGCATAGCAAGAATTACCTACGCGTATGTGTGTTTCTTCCATCAATCTAATAACGAGCGCTAGCACTTTGCGCTTTGACATTTCGCTAGCGTCAAGGTCGTTGTCAACCTGTTTTCTTATCTGCGGCAACACATTAGCAAATGAAGCTAATTTGAAGAATTTAGTCTCGTTTCTAAGCT
Source organism: Leeuwenhoekiella obamensis (assembly GCF_055391795.1). Taxonomy (NCBI): domain Bacteria; kingdom Pseudomonadati; phylum Bacteroidota; class Flavobacteriia; order Flavobacteriales; family Flavobacteriaceae; genus Leeuwenhoekiella; species Leeuwenhoekiella obamensis. Next base: position 946,371 of record NZ_AP029251.1, read on the forward strand.
TGTTCCAAGTCTCGTGATAGAGATACACCTTGCGGTCTTTATCATCGCGTCCCACGGCTTGTATATGACCATTTGCTGGCTCAGCGATCCTAACATTTTGCCACGCAGGCGGGATCACTAGACCTTTAATACGTTTTAAAATACGTTTTCCTTGCAGTGACTTACCTTTATGTAAATAGCGGAAACCTCTACCGTGTTTTTTACGCTCAATGGTGAGGTGTGACGGTGTAACATAAATAAGATCGGCGAGGCGAGCAGCCTCTTCTGGGCTGGTGAGTAATTCTTCTAGATTGTCTTCAGAGATTGTCATGGTATTCAAATTTAGATTTAAAACCGCCCCATTGTTGATAAGGAAATGTGAAAAAAAGCTAAGACTTCATTAATTTAGCAGGCGATCCACTTTTGGTGAAAACCATGAAAAAAATATTACGAACAGACGCCACAAACACAGATTTTAAAGCTCTGGTAGCTAAACTTGATGCTGATCTTGCAATACGCGATGGTGATGAACACGCTTTCTATAATCAGTATAATGGTATTGAATCTATAAAATATGCCGTAGTATTTTATGAGGATGGCAAAGCTGTGGCTTGTGGAGCGATCAAGCGCTTTGATTACGCTTCCGCGGAAGTAAAACGCATGTACACCACTCCTGAAAGTAGAGGCAAAGGTTTAGCATCACAACTCCTTGCCGAACTTACAAAATGGGCAAAAGAATTAGGCTACAAGCGCTGCATCCTTGAAACGGGAATACGCCAACCAGAAGCAATTGCTCTTTATAAAAAGAACGGCTTTAAGATCATAGAAAATTATGGTCAATACGCTGGTGTGGAGAACAGCGTTTGCTTTGAGATGTCTATTTAATTACTCAGAATCTTTTTTCTCTTCTGGATCCTGATAGTTAAAGATCTTCTCATCGATCTCAGGATTGATCAGGATCTCTTTAATAGCAATAGGATACAGATTTTGAGAAATACTGTACGGGAAGTAAAAACCTTCTAAGTATCTAAAATCACCTAACGAAATAATATCTGGTTTGTTTGCCTTGATCGTTTCGATCACGATAGGCATGTAGTTTTGCTTCTCAAAGTAGAAATAGCTTATCGTAGAAGTTTCCTCTCCATCTACGTAGATAGAAGGTTGTTTTAATGAGATCTTGAAGGTCTCAATACCATCTTTAGTAACCGTTCCTAGATTTTTTACTTTATATCCTTTTTCTTGCCATTTGTAAAACGGTGAAGGAAAATCCTGAAAAGATTCCATGAAAATGCGCGTTTCCTCTGGAGAAAGAAGCACAGGTTTTTTACTGTTAAAGTCGGTTTGCCATAGATTCTGGCCGTCAAAGGCAAGTTGAGTTACCGTCTCACCATTGATCTTTGTGGTAACCGCTTGTTTGCCATCTTTCGTTTGATAAATAGTAATAGGTCTATTTATACCGTTTTGTTTTAAGACCGCTTTCATTTTTACGGCATCAAGTTCGCCCCATGTTTGTCCGCCTACATTAAGGATGTAGCGGTTTATGATTTCTTCAGCTGTTTGCGCTTTCGCGGAAAAAACTGCGACTGTCAATAGCATTAAAAAAGCAACGATTCTTTTCATCTGTTTTGAGATAGCTTAAATACAGCGCCTAAATTATGAAATACTCTTGAGGTGTGTTATAATTAGGGTATATTTGGTTACAACCAAAAATAAATTCTATGAAATTTGGTAAAGTTGAGCATCCAGAAACTGTAGATTTCACACTGCCAGCAGATCACAAAGATACCGCGGGAGCACTAGCAAAATATGACGACGGCAAGAAACCTAGGATTTTTGTGGGCTGCGCAAAATGGAATAAACAAGACCTGAAGAATTTTTATCCGCGAGGCACAAAAGATGAGTTAGGATATTACTCAAAACAGTTTAATAGCATAGAGCTCAACGCCACATTTTATAGACTTTTTCCTAAAGATCAGTTCGAGACCTGGCGAGAAAAAGTGCCAGAAAATTTTAGATTTTTCCCTAAGATCACACAAAACATTAGTCATTTAAAGAGACTTATTGACGCTGCGCCACGTGTGGATGAATATCTAGATCACACACTTTTGCTTAAAGAAAAGCTGGGCACGATCTTTTTACAAATGCACAATAATTTTAAACCAAAGGACTTTGATAGAGTAGAAGCATTTGTTGCGCACTGGCCTAAGGAAGTTCCGCTGGCGGTAGAGTTTAGACACACAGATTGGTTTAATGAGCAGGCTGTCGCCGAAAAGTTGTTTGATCTCCTTGAAGACAACAATATCTCAAATATTATTGTTGACACCGCAGGAAGACGCGATCTACTACACATGCGATTAACAAATGGTGAAGCTTTTGTGCGTTATGTAGGAGCAAATCATCCTTCAGATTATGACAGGTTAGATAAATGGGTTGAGCGCATTGCAATGTGGTGTGATCAGGGAATTAACCAAGTTAATTTTTTCATTCACCAGAATATAGAGAAAGAATCACCGCTGCTATCGGCGTATTTTATCAAGAAGCTGAATGCGCAATTAGGAACTTCACTTAAAATCCCAGGTTCTGATAATGATCGTAGCCCTTTAAAATTAGATCTATGAGTGCCGTTTATATAGCTGCTGGTGTTTCAGGATCCGGTAAGAGTACAATAGGTAAACTTTTGGCCGAAAGGCTAAACATCCCATTTTTTGACGGCGACGATTATCATCCACAGGCGAATATTGATAAAATGGCTGCGGGTCATCCACTAAATGATCAGGATAGAAAAGCGTGGTTAGAAGCGTTGTCAGATCTTATTGATATGCAACATAAAAAAGGCGGTTGTGTGATCGCATGCTCTGCGTTAAAAGAAAAATACAGAGAAGTGCTCAATAGAGATTATGTGACTTTTGTATTTCTTGATGGTTCTTACGAGACTATTTTTAACCGTATGAGTAGCCGTAAAAACCATTATTTTAAAGCAGATATGCTCAAATCACAATTTGCTGATCTAGAGCAAGCAGATTATGGCATTCATCTAGATATCACAAATTCGCCAGAAGAAATGGTAGATAATGCGATGAAGCAAATCGCTGAGAGCACAGACTAATTTTACGGCAATTGCCCTATTTTAAGTGCGGTGATTTCGTGAGAAATTTGGTGTAAACCAAAACATAAAAATCATGAGATCAATTACACTCTTACTAAGCCTATTTTTACTCACCACTTTATCGTGTCAAGAAAAAGAAAAACTGAACACAAAAGATTGTGGCGCGCTTAAGGAGTTTAAAATGGATAAGGCTTACGCCAAAAATGCTGACCTGCCAGAAATAGACTTCACTTTACAATATCCAGAAAATATAAAAGCAAGACCGGCGGAAGAAGGTAAGGATAATAAAAGCTATAATTATTTTGCGATAGAAGAAGACGGTACAGAGGTTGAAATGCTAAGTCTAGGTCATCTTACTTATGATGGCGGAACTTTTGAAGAGCATGCTAAAGGTATGCTTGAGTTTATAAAAACGCTTTTTGCATCTGCATACACACTGAAAGATCCTAAATTAGGTATGAAAATCTTTGACGGTAAAAAGTATCCCGTTTTTCAATCGCATGGAAAAATTTCTAATCCTGGTGGAACTTTTGATGGTGACTATTTAATTAATACCGTGATCCTAGAAAATCCTAATCCAGAGCTTGCTTCACTCATCGTTATCATGGTGGTGAAAAAGGGTAGAGGCGTGGTAGAATTTGAGGATTTTGCAGATAAAGCTTGTATCTCGACCATTTGGAAAACTATTGAGTACACTAATTAATATGGTAATACGAGGATACACTAAGCAAGAGCGCAGAAAATTAAGAAGCGGAGGATGCATTATGATCCCAGTTGTACTTGTCGTGCCGTTTTTTCTTCTAGCGGCTTATATTTTTCAGGGTTCGTTGTTGTTTAAGATAGGTGCGGTTGCGATACCAATTGCTGTGCTAATTGCCTTTATGTTTTCTATGAGGAAGATATTTCTTGACCTCAGAGAAAATAAACCAGAAATAGTAAAAGGATACATCACGCAAAAGGTAACAAGAGCTAATTTTTCAAATACAGGAAACACGAGCAGAACGGGAGCAGAGAATCATCCTTCACGCACAAATTATTATCTCATAATGGGCGAGAGTAGCTATCGCGTAAATGCAAATATCTACAACCAGGCGATTGAGGATACTTACTTTCATTTGATCAAAGCGCCAAGAAGCGGAATCATTGTGGGAATAGAGAGAGTTGAAGATCCTGTTTTTAAGAGATAAGATATTTTGGCTGTAGCCAAAAAAAAGAAAGGCATAAGAAAACTTATGCCTTTTTGATATTTTAAAAGATCTTGATTATTGCACACCTATAGGATCTGCATTTCCGTCAGGGTCTTCGTCTGCGGTTCCGCTGGTGTTAGGATTACCATTTGTGATCAATAGAACACCGGCTAAATGTGGCGCCGCCATTGATGTGCCGCTTAATGTTGCGTAAGAATTGTCTAAAGATGTGCTGTAAATATCAACACCCGGCTCAGCATAATCTACTGGCGAACCAAAGTTTGAAAATCGTGCAAAATCATCATTACTATCTATTGCGCTTACAGAATAAACGTTTGTAGCATTTGTTCTGGCAGGAGAATATTGCGTCGCAGAATCGCTGCTGTTACCGGCCGCAAGAGTTACATAAATACCGCGTTGTCCTGTGTTTGCTACAGCTTCATCTAGAGGTCTAAAAGTTCCGCCTGTAAGACTAAGGTTCATAACATCGCCTGCGCTAGCATTTGCAGCAACATAATCAACACCTTGGATTACGTCAGATAATTGTCCGCTACCATCAGAGGTTAGCACTTTTACTGCTACAAGCGTTGCATTTGCAGCCACACCACGAGAACCAAAAGAATTATCAATTGCGCCTATCGTACCAGCCACATGCGAACCGTGACCATTATCGTCATCAGCAGTAATTGAATTTGCATCAAAAGAAACGCTACGGTTAGTATCTACGTTTAAGTCTTCATGATCAAGATCGATCCCTGTGTCAACAACCCAGGCTGTTTTTCCTGTTCCGTTGCCTAAACCTACACGTTCTGTACCATAAGGAACTCTTTGAGAAGGTGAGTTACCAAAAAGGTCTCCAAATGAAAACGGAGAATACCCCATAATATAATCTTGAGAAACATATGCTACACGATCATCATTGCTTAGCATCGCAGCTTCTTCTGCAGTAATATTTGCCACAAAACCGGTAAGTGCGTTACCAAAAACCGCTTTTTCATTAAGAATTGGTAGATCTAGCTCATCCATTATAGAGTTTGTGGTTTCAAAAAGCCACTCAATACCATCGTCATAATTCATGTTTTGACTGTCGTACTCAGCTTTCATATCGTCTGTGTAAACTACGATATATTGGCCTTCTATCGGCTGAACTTGCATATCGCCAACAGATGAGATCGCACCAGCGTTATTCGTGTTGTCATTTGCATTATCAGAAGAACACGCCGTTGCTAGGGCGATAGATGAAAAAGCGGTAATAATAAATTTGAATTTTCGGGGTAAGTTTAAAGTCATAATATTTTTGATTTGCATCAAAAGTAATAACCGACTTCAGCCATTCATTGAACTTTAATTCTCACTTAACCAACTTTAACCCTTATTAATATTTTACAAGTAAAAAATGCACATTTTCACATAATATTTGGTTAACGAAAAAATTGAAAATGGAGTTGTAAGATCAACAGTGAGAAGTAGAATTATTGATTTTTTCTTTTGGCTGCAGCCAAATTATCGCTGACCCTGTGCCGCGAGCGCTAGTAGAAATGGAAGTGCATTATTCATAAAATGCAATGCCATGCTCCAGTAAATTGCGCCGTTCTTGATCTTAACCCAGCCCATCATAAAACCGGCGATGATGCGTGGTGCAGTAAGAATGAACAATGCTAAATTAAAGGTGAAACTATCCACATAATTGGAGATATGAACTAGCCCAAAAATCACAGAACTCACCACCCAAATCGAAATATGAAACCGCTCTAAAAAAGCTCTGATCTTCAAAGTGTATTTCTCAGGGATGAGCAGTGAGAGAACATAACTGAGTGTAAAAAGCAATACAATAATAAAGAGCGCATTGATCGTCCAGTGAGTTTCTGAGGGGATAAATCCATTGATCAAAACCGTGGGCCAGATCGCAAAAAACAACATTAGATCAAAATGACTAGGCTTAATCAACGTCCTGAACATCGCCTCTTCTAGAACAGGAGCGAGGATCAAGATCATAAATCCGGCTTTTAGTGGATTGCTAGTAATAAGTTCTGCAATGCCTTCTTGATCATACATGGACGTGTCCATAGATGGGAAGAATTGCGAGAAGAAGCTTATCGCTAGTCCATAAATGATATAAAGGGCTATTATATGAAAGTAGCCCTTGATGAGGTTTGCTATTTTTTCGGCAAAATCCAATGAGGTGTTTTTAATCGTATTGCGCGTCAAATTCTCGCATCCACTTGCCTTGTACTTTTAGCACTTGTTCTATCACGTCGCGCACACAACCTTTACCACCTTTTCTGTGGCTTACGTATTTTGAGATTTCTTTGATCTCTTTCACAGCATCTTGCGGGCAACATGGTAAGCCTACCATTTTCATTACAGGATAATCTGGGATATCGTCACCCATGTACAAAACATTCTCAGCCTTAATGTCGTGATTTTTAAAATACTCATTAAGCTGCTCTGTTTTTATGTGAGCGCCCAGATAGATATCAGTAATTCCTAGTCCGCTTAAGCGAGCGCGAACACCCTTGTTCTTACCGCCAGAAATTATACAGATATTAAAACCTTCGTTCAAGGCAGTTTTTAACGCATAACCATCTTTTGTGTGCATGGTGCGCAACATTTCGCCATCTGTGTTAATTTGTATCGTACCATCAGTAAGCACGCCATCAACGTCAAAAACAAATGTTGTGATATGCTTTAAATATTCTTTATAACTCTTCTCGCTCATAGCGTTTCAATATAGAATTTGTTAGTGTTTTATACAGTTCTTTTTGATCAAGATCTAAAGCGTCTATTTGCTTTTTTAAGACCTCATGATCACCTCTTCTTGCCGGGCCGGTTTGTGCATTTTTTGGTCCTAGTTCAAAACCTTTTTTTACCGTTTCTTCCACTAAGGGTTGCAAAATTTCAAAGGGCAAATTTGCTTTTTCAGATAGCTTTTTGGCTTCCGCCAAAATACTATTTACAAAGTTGTTTGCATACACGGCAGCAAGGTGTAATTTGGCACGTTGTTCACTATTCACTTCATAGTGATTTGCGCCCAAAGCTCCAGCGACATTTTTAAGGATATCTAGGTCCTTTTTATTTTTCGCCTCAAGGCAAAACGGAATTTTTTCTACGTCAATTTCGCGTCCAGCGGTAAAGGTTTGCAAAGGATAAAACACACCATAACGCTCATATTTTTTAAAAACGTTCACGCTCACACTGCCAGAGGTGTGAACGGTGAGAATATCGCCCACTGCAATTTTGTCAGTCATGCTTTTTAACGCATCGTCTTGAATTGCAAAAACAAGTAAACCAGTATTTTGCATATTATCAAGTGAAGTTTTGGTTGAGGTAATTTTTTTAAAAGATTCAAGCTTTACTTCACTACGTCCATACACACAATCTAGCCTTAAAAGTGGCGATTTTGCGATAGCATTTGCAAGCTGTGTTGCAACATTTCCTGTGCCTATGATAGAGATCCCGATCACGGGTTCAAAAGTAAGTAAAATTGCCAAGGCAGAAGCAGGGTTGAAACCTTTCTAAAAACTTTCTTAATGGTCTTGCGTGTCGTATCTTCGCGCCAGCAAAATAAGCACCTTTTATAATGCAAAAACGTTTAGCCGAAATCCTGTTCTCCACACGCTTAATGGCAATACTTTTTATCGTCTATGCAGTGGCGATGGCGACAGGTACAATTCTAGATGCAGGTCAAGAAACTTCACCTACTCCTTACACCAGAGAAATCATTTATAACGCATGGTGGTTTGAACTTATTCATGTGTTATTTGTAGTTAACTTTTTAGGAAATATTAAGCGCTACCAACTCTGGAAAAAAGACAAATGGAGCACGCTAGTTTTGCACCTTGCTTTTATACTTATCATCGTGGGAGCGGCGATAACACGTTACATAGGTTTTGAAGGAATTATGCCTATTAGAGAAGGTGCAACTGAAAACACTTTTCTTAGTGAAGAAACATATTTACGCATTTTTATAGATGGTGAACGAGACGGTAACCCGATGCGTCGCAATCAAAAATGGGAAATGAATCTATCAACACGCTTAGATAATGAGTTTACTATTGAGACAGAATTTGACACTATCCCGGTTTCGATCTCATATAGCAAATTTATTGACGGTGCAGAAGAAGGTCTTATTGAAGATACTGAAGGTAAATACCAATTAAAAATCGTTGAAGCTGGTGACGGTAATCGTCATGAGCATTACATACAAGAAGGGCAAGTAAGCGACATTCACAATGTGCTTTTCACATTGAATTATGCGCAAGAAGGTGCGATTAATATCACGTATGCAGATGGAGATTACACTATAAAGTCTCCTTTTGCTGGTCAGACGACTGTGATGGCTACTCAAGAAACATTTCAAGTCGCGCAAGATTCTTTGCAAGAACTTAAGCTGCGTGCTCTTTATCAAGTGGGCGATATGCAATTTGTGATTCCAGAACCTGCGATTCGTGGTACAAACGGAATTGTGGAGGCTTTCCCAAAAACTAAAGGACAGGCAGATGCGCTTTTTGTAAATGTTACGGCTCAAGGCCAAACAGAAACGGTAGGACTTCTGGGCGGTAAAGGTTTTAATCCAGATATGGAGTCTATTGAGCTTGGTGATCTTTCAATTCACCTTGCGTATGGAAGCGAACCTGTTGAACTTCCTTTTGCTTTAAAACTTAACGACTTTATCGCAGATAAATATCCAGGAACAGAGAAGGTGTATTCATCTTACAAAAGTGAGATCACCGTAATAGACAGCGAGCAGGAGCAATTTGATTATGATATTTTCATGAATCACGTTTTAGATCACAAAGGCTATAGATTCTTTCAGGCGAGTTTTGATCCAGATGAGTTGGGAACTGTACTTTCGGTAAATCATGATCGCTGGGGAACCTGGATCACGTATGCAGGTTATTTTCTACTTTACCTTGGTTTAATGCTAATCCTTTTTGACAAAGGAAGCCGCTTCGGATTCTTAAAAAGAAGATTAGATAAAGTAAAAGCTAAAAAAGCAGCACTGCCGTTATTATTGATTTTATTTGGCTTAAGCCAAAACATAACAGCGCAGGAGCAAGAGGTAATTGTTGAGAATGGTAACACCACTGTGGTTAATGAGGCGCACTCGGAGGAAAGTCTGATTCCCGGGCAGTTTACACGCGCTGAGGAAGAAGAATCACATACGATGATAAGTCGTGCGAATGTGGATAGTTTGATACAAGCAACGAGAATTCCAGAAGATAAGGCCGCTGAATTTGGTAAGTTGGTTATTCAGGATGATCGTGGGCGTATGATGCCGGTAAATACTTTCTCAAGTAAGCTGATGCGAAAGCTAAGCCGCAGTGATAAATATCAAGGATTGAATGCGGATCAAGCACTGTATAGCATGGTTCAAAGTCCGATGCTTTGGGTAAATACAGATTTTATTTACTTAAAACCAGCAAATGACAGCATTCGCGGGATCATTGGTGTGCCGAAAGGTCAAAAATATGTGCGTCTTCTTGATTTTATCGATGCGCAAGGAAATCTAAAGATCGCTCCATATTTACAAGAAGCGTATCAAGCGGAAGCTAAAAATAACTTCGATAAAGACTTTATTGATATTGCAGAGCGTCTTGCATTGTTAGATCGTGCGTTAAGTGGCGAGATATTAAAGATTTTCCCTATCCCAAACAGCCCGAATAACAAATGGGTTTCTTACCCAGAACTTGGCACTGCAGGAATTAAAGGTAACGATTCGCTTTTTGTGAAAAATGTACTTCAATTATATTTTAATGCCGTTCAGAAAGGTAATGCTACGGGAGATTACTCTGGCGCAGACCGCTGGATGGAAGGCATTAAAAAATATCAAAAGAATTATGGTGGCGAGGTAATGCCTAGCCAAAGCAAAATTGACGCTGAGGTCTACTACAATAAACACGATATTTTCACGAAGTTATACTGGTTATATCTTCTTGCAAGTGTGGTGATGTTCATTTTTGTGATCACCCGTATCTTTAAAGATAACAAGTTTATAAAGAGCATGGTTTGGCTTTCTACGGCAGCTGTGATCCTTCTTTTTGCATTACATACAGCAGGATTGATCTGGCGCTGGTATCTTTCTGGGCATGCGCCGTGGAGTGACGCTTATGAAAGTATTTTATATGTAGGCTGGGCAACGATGTTCTTTGGTTTAGCATTCGGTAGGAAGAGTTCGCTTACCATTGCAAGTACAGCATTTGTAGCAGGATTTATTTTGTGGGGTGCGAGTATGAACTGGCTGAATCCAGAGATCGCAAACCTGCAACCTGTGCTTGATAGTTACTGGTTAATGATTCACGTAGCTGTGATCGTGGCAAGTTATGGTCCGTTTACTTTAGGGATGATCTTAGGTATCGTGACGCTTTTACTCATGATAGTTACCACAGAAAATAATAAAAAACGCATGAAGCTCAATGTAGATGAGCTCATGATCATCACCGAAATGTCACTAACAGTAGGTCTTGTAATGCTTACAATTGGTAACTTCTTAGGAGGACAATGGGCAAATGAGAGTTGGGGTCGTTATTGGGGTTGGGACCCAAAAGAAACCTGGGCGCTGATTAGTATTATGATCTACGCTTTTGTGATCCACATGCGTTTAGTTCCTGGTTTAAGAAGCAAATGGTTGTTTAACCTGATGTCGATCTTAGCTTATGGAAGTATTATGATGACGTATTTTGGGGTGAATTTCTGGCTATCAGGATTGCATAGTTACGCAAGTGGAGATAACATTCTAAACTTGAATAAATCCATCGGAATAGCAGTTGGGATAATTATATTCGCATTGATCGCGCTGCCCAAGTATAAGAAGTACTACAAGAAATAAAATGAAAAACCTCACAACTTTAAACTGTGAGGTTTTTTATTTAAAGCTCTTTTAATAAGCCTTGAATATCCAATTGTTTTGTAAACATCTCGATGCTGCCATCGGGCTGTTTTGGCCATTCTTCTTTTGGTCTGTCCCAATATAATTCAACGCCATTTTTATCTGGATCGTCAAGATACAAAGCTTCAGAAACTCCGTGATCTGCAGCACCTGTAAAAGGATATCCTGCATTTTGCACACGCACAAAAATTTCTGCAAGATCTTTACGGGTAGGGTAGAGAATAGCGGTATGATATAATCCTGGGCTGTTTTTTGGCGCTGGCGGACCATCTTTACTTTGCCAAGTATTTAAACCAATATGATGATGATAGCCACCTGCAGAAATAAAAGCCGCTTGGTCGCCATACATTGTGATCAACTCAAATCCTAAAATGCCGCAGTAGAAGTCCAGTGACTTTTGCAAATCTGAAACTTTAAGGTGAACGTGACCTATTCTGGTTTGATCTGGAATTTTATAAGTGTTTGACATATTTTATTTGTTTGCACAACATTTGTCGATACAAATGTAAATAGCTTTCATTAATTTGCAAAGAGTAGGCTAGTGCTTAATAACAACATCTAATTGCCTGCCTTCTTTTTCAACTTTCTTGTCTTTTGCGGTACCGATGGTTAAACCCAAAGAAAAGCCTATAGGTAATCCTACACCCAATAATCCCATATTACCTGTAGAAGTGCCAAGCGCAACTCCCAGCGGAATACCAAAAGCCGCCAGCCCCAGCGGAAACCAAATATTGCGGTGATGATTTTTAGTAAATAATTGTAATTCTTTGCCCACGATCTTTAAGATCTCAACTTCAGTATTCTTTATTTTCTTGCGCAACTTATCGTTAATCCCGCCCGAATTAAGATCGTGAATCTTAGCATTAAATAAGTCTTCAAACTTCTTAGGGATATCTTTTTTATTTAGCGCTTCAACTAAGTTATTGAATTGAGAGATCTGGTTATTGAGCTTTTTGTTTTCAGGATTGGGTTTTATGGTGAGTTGATGTATTGCCATATTTTGATTTTACGGTTTTAAAAATACACAATGCTATTTTATTTGGCTTAAAGCCAAATAAAAACCCCCACGATAACGTGAGGGTTTACTTTTTGCGAAAGCGAAATACTTATGACTTTAAGCTTCCTACCATATCTTCTGGTTTTACCCACTCGTCGAATTCTTCGGCGGTTAAGTAACCAAGATTTACGGCTTCTTCCTTAAGTGTAGTTCCGTTTTTGTGTGCTGTGTTTGCGATCTCAGCAGCTTTGTAATAGCCAATTTTTGTGTTAAGCGCAGTAACAAGCATCAATGAATTTTCTAATTGTTGCTTGATGCGATCGTGGTTAGGCTCGATACCTTCTGCACAATGAATCGCAAAAGATTCACAAGCATCACCTATCAACTCAGCCGACTCTAAGAAGTTGGCCGCCATAACAGGTTTAAACACGTTAAGTTGATATTGCCCCTGCATACCCGCAGTTGTGATCGCAACGTCGTTACCTATAACTTGCGCGCAAACCATTGTTAATGCTTCACATTGCGTTGGGTTTACTTTACCTGGCATGATAGAACTTCCTGGTTCGTTAGCCGGAATGATGATCTCACCGATCCCAGAACGCGGTCCAGAAGCAAGCATACGAATGTCATTCGCTATTTTGTTAAGTGAAACTGCCAATTGCTTTAAAGCACCGTGAGTTTCAACGATCGCATCGTGAGCAGAAAGTGCTTCAAATTTATTTTCTGCAGTTACAAAAGGTAGTTCTGTAAATTTTGCGATGTAATCAGCAACCGTTTTAGAATAACCTTCTGGAGTATTGATACCAGTTCCTACAGCTGTACCGCCCAGAGCAAGCTCTGCAAGGTGATGCATGGTGTGCTCTAATGCTTTTAAGCCGTGATCTAGCTGACTTACGTAACCTGAAAATTCTTGACCTAAGGTAAGTGGAGTAGCATCCATAAGGTGCGTGCGACCTATTTTTACCACGTTCATGAATGCGTCAGACTTCTCTTTAAGAACGTTGCGCAGTTGGATAACCTTTGGCATAGTAACTTCCATCACTTTTTTATATGCAGCGATGTGCATACCGGTAGGGAAGGTGTCGTTAGAAGACTGGCTCTTGTTTACATCGTCATTTGGCGCAAGCGTTTTATCGCCTTCACCTAATTTTTTACCAGCAAGTTGATGTGCGCGGTTAGCGATCACTTCATTTACGTTCATGTTACTTTGAGTACCAGAACCTGTTTGCCAGATCACAAGAGGGAATTGATCATCATGCTTACCTTCTAGGATCTCATCACAAACTTGAGCGATGTAATCTCTTTTTTCTTCAGTAAGAACCCCAAGTTCACAGTTTGTGTATGCAGCAGCTTTTTTAAGATAAGCGAAGCCATAAACAACTTCTAATGGCATGCTTGCCGCACGACCTATTTTAAAATTATTGCGGCTACGCTCTGTTTGCGCTCCCCAAAGTTTATCAGCGGGTACTTTAACCTCGCCCATGGTATCTTTTTCAATCCTAAATTCCATTGTGAAATAGTATGCTTGTGGGTTAATTGTATATTTTTAAGAATAAATTCTTTTTCAATTTATTGTATGCTACAAAAATACGGAACACGGCAAAAAGCCCCATACAATTGTTAACATTCTTGCGATAACTTAATGTAAATAATCTTGGCATTTTAAGATATTAAGAATTAAATTTGCAGAAATAAAAAACTAACGCATGTTTGAATTTGACCAATATTTAGGCTGGCTAGCTTTCTTAATGATTTTTACCATAGGATTTTGGGTAATGTTATTCTTAGTAGGAATCGTTCCTTACTGGTTAGGAGGTAACATCAGAGAAATACTTAAGGAGCGCAAAGAGCGCAAACGTGCTGAAAGAGAAGATTCCTAATATTCAATATAGTTTTAAGTAAGAAAAAACCACCCTCTGCTAAGGGTGGTTTTTTTATTTGGCTTTAAGCCAAAAGCAAAAAAAAGGCCGCAAGAGCGGCCCGTCATTATGGGGATGTAATCAGTAATTACTTTCCACCTTCAAAACCCTCACCGTCGTCTTCAAAGTCTGAACCTTGATTACGTCTGCGTTGTTCGTTTTTCTGTTGATTGAAGCGATACATCAATGAAACATTGATCTGGCGTTGTCTCCACTGAAACTCGCTGTATTGATTGATGTCATCTGTAAATGTGTAACCCATTCTTTTTCTTGAGTTGAATAAGTCGCTCACATTTGCAGAAATGGTTGCGTTATCATTTAAGATATCTTTGCTAAAGGCAAGGTCAACACTCAAGATACCGTCTGAAGATCCTTGAATTTCTTGAGAAGCTCCGCGATAGAAAGCGTTAGTTTGCCAGTCGATCTTACCGGGTAAGGTTATCTTAGAACTCATACGAGCAAACCAGCTGCTGTTCTCTTGGCTATAATCTACACCGTTAAATTCTCCATCAAGTTTAAAGTTGAAGTAGTTAACGCTACCGTTAAGTCTCCACCATTGAAAAGGATTGTAAAGAATACCAAGCTCTGCACCAGAACGCTCATTTGTAGCTAAGTTAAATGGTAAGCTACGTGTTACTTGTACATCTGATCCTCCAGGACCTGTAATGATAACTTGCTCTTGTACACGTTGAAAAGCATCTGTTTCTCTCTGGTAGTAAATAGAAGATGTTAACGTTAAGTTTTTACCCCATCTTTTAAGATAACCTAAGTCAAACGCATTAGAGAATGCAGGACGTAAGTTAGGGTTACCCTGAAAAATGTTTGTTCTACTATCTCTAGAAGGGAATGGATTAATAAACCAACCACGTGGGCGGTTGATCCTTCTGTTATAACCTAAAGAGATATTCTCGCTTTCTCCTAGTTCATAAATAATGTTTACCGTAGGGAAAAGTCCTAAGTAATTATTGTCAAAATCTGTACTAACAGGAAAAGAGAATTCTTCTTGAAGTTCTGCTTCTGTAAGTTCAGAATTGATTTTACCTTTTAACTGCGTGTTTTCTAAACGAAGACCGGTAAGGATATTGAAGTTTCCTAGTTTAGTACCGTATTGCGTGTACAGCGCTTGAACGTTCTCTGTATAATCAAAGATGTTTGTTTGATTCAAGTTAATTTCAAGTTCGCCGTTTGCATTCTCTTGTCTAAGAACATAGTCTGTAACGGTGTTTTCAAAGTTACCACGGTAACCCGCTTCAAATTGAGAATCTTCGCCGAAAGGCAAAACATAATCTGCTTGAAATAAATATTCCTTCTGCTTTTGATCTCTTGATGTCTGTTCGCTTGGGATATTTACATTGGTATTTGCAGTATTGTTGTATTGCACATCTTCATTGATAAATGAAGCTTCTTCTTCATTATCAACATCGTATTGAAAATCTGCCGTTAACTGATGACCTGTATCATTAAATCTATTGATAAAGTTTAATGCAAACTGGTAGCTGTATTCATCCTCTGTTTCTCTTTCGCTACGAAGCGTACCTATTTGCTCGCTTCCGTCAAGGAAATAATCGTTGCGGTTTCTTGTAAGATCATCGCCTAGACCATTTCTATAAAAAACAGTACCTGTTAAAGAAGATTTGTCGTTAAGATAGTATTCCATACCAAGGTTTGTGTTGAAACCTTTGTTAGAACGATCCATATCACGCTCTTCTATGTTTTTGTTGTATGCAATGCTATCTAAAAATGCATCTTGACGTGTTGTAAGATAATCTGTATCAAAATATCCATTACCTGGGCTTTCTCTGTAGCGATAGCCTGTGGTATTAAAAAGGTTGAATTTTTCTGTACGGTAGTTAATGTTACCTGTAATACCAGCATTTGCAGGATGACCACCGGTAAGATTTAATGATCCGTTGAAACCTAGTGTTTTTTCCTTTCTAAGAATAATGTTCAAAATACCTGCAGTACCTTCAGCATCGTAACGTGCAGATGGAGAAGTAATAACTTCAACTCTTTCAATGGCATCCGCCGGAAGTTGGCTTAATACATCAGTTGATCCAAAACCAGCCATTGCAGAAGGCTTACCATTAATAAGGATTCTAACGTTCTCATTTCCGCGTAAGCTAATGCTCCCTTCAATATCCACGTTTACAGATGGTACATTGTTAAGTGCATCTGCTACTGTACCACCACTTGTGGTAAGGTCTTTACCTATATTGTAGATCTTCTTATCAAGACGAACATCTACCGTTGTAGTTTCGGCAATAACAGTAACTTCATCAAGGTCAGAAGCTGCAAATTCTAATTGGATAGTACCAAGATCAAGATCTTTGTTAACGGTACGGTTGTTAAAGTTTTTCGTTTGAAACGAAATAAACTCAACGCTGATATTGTAGTTACCTTCTGGAACTTCAAGTGAAAAGTTACCATCTGGATCTGTAATTCCTCCTTTAACGCTTGAAGGATCGCTTACATCTGTAAGTGTAATAGTGGCATACTCTAGTGGAACACCGCCTTGTGTGTCAACCACCTTACCAGTGATTTTATATTTATTGCCCTGAGCCAGAGCCAAGTTTAAATTAAATAAAAGGGTAAGCAGTAATAAAATTTTTATTCTCATAGTAACTAAATCGGTTCACTCTTTAGACTAGGAGAAAGGACTTAGTTTAAACAGTATTGGTTAATATTCTGTTAAAACTAAATTAACGCTTAAAGCACCTCTTTGATCTTTTCTGGAGGTCTGCCTATAACGGCTGTATTATCGTGAATTACTATTGGTCTTTCGATAAGTTTTGGATTATCCACC
This sequence comes from Leeuwenhoekiella obamensis, assembly GCF_055391795.1. Lineage (NCBI taxonomy): Bacteria > Pseudomonadati > Bacteroidota > Flavobacteriia > Flavobacteriales > Flavobacteriaceae > Leeuwenhoekiella > Leeuwenhoekiella obamensis. The sequence goes on from NZ_AP029251.1 coordinate 963,251, forward strand.
ATTGCTTGAATGATCTCTTCATCAGTAAGATCTTTGCCCTTAAAGTTATCCTTCCAGATCTGCTCGTTTGTTCTTACAAGGTCTATTGCATGATAACCTAATTTACCTATGATTGCGGCAAGTTCTATATAAGAAGGTGGAGTGTCTAGGTATTTTACAACTTCAAACTCTTTACCAGATTCTTCAAGAATCTGTAAACCTTCTCTACTTTTTCTACATCTAGGATTGTGATATATCTTGATCATAATTACAATTCGTTTTCTTCTTCTTCCTGACCCATCATCATGAGATAGGCTTTTAAAAATGCATTAATGTCACCATCTAGAACAGCATCTGTATTTCCTGTTTCTTCCGCGGTGCGCACGTCTTTTACAAGTTTGTATGGATGTAGCACATAGTTTCTGATCTGTGAACCCCATTCTATACTTTTTTTGCTAGCTTCTATCTCATCACGCGCAGCTTGTCTTTTCTTAAGTTCGATCTCGTATAATTGAGATTTAAGCATTTGCATTGCTTTTTCTCTATTTTCAAGTTGAGAGCGTGTTTCACTGTTGTGAATTATAATACCAGTAGGGTGGTGAGTAAGTATAGCTTTTGTTTCAACCTTATTAACGTTTTGACCGCCGGCACCACTACTACGAGCAAAATCCCAACTAATATCTGCAGGATTAATATCTATCTCAATACTATCATCAGCAAGTGGATAAACATAAACAGATGCAAATGAGGTGTGTCTTTTTGCATTGCTGTCAAATGGAGAAATCCTCACCAAACGATGCACACCGTTTTCACCTTTAAGCCAGCCAAAAGCAAATTCACCATCAATCTCTAAAGTCACGGTTTTAATACCAGCAACGTCACCTTCTTGATAGTTTAACTCCTTTACTTTATAACCGTTTTTCTCACTCCACATAAGATACATGCGCATCAGCATAGAAGCCCAGTCACAACTCTCAGTACCGCCGGCGCCTGCTGTGATCTGTAAAACAGCGCTAAGATCGTCACCTTCTTCAGAGAGCATGTTCTTAAATTCCATGTCTTCTATTAAGGTAAGGATCTTTTTGTATTGATTTTCTACATCTTCATCTTCGGCGTCACCTTCTTTATAGAATTCATAAAGAACCTCTAGCTCTTCAACTTGCGTTAAACCCTTTTCATAGCCTTCTACCCATTTTTTCTTTCCGCGTAAAGCGCGCATAAAAGCCTCAGCTTCTCTAGGATTATTCCAAAAATTAGGGTCAAAGGTTTTTTCCTCCTCATTCTGGATTTCAATTCTCTTCTGGTCTATATATAAGTGTGTCTTAAGTGTATCAAGACGTTCTTTAAGATCCTTAATTTGATCTGTAGTAATCATTAAATGGTGATATTTTTTAGGTGTCGCTTCCGCGAAAGCGATTTACAAACAACAAAGTTAATTAACAAAATCTCAGTTTTTCATAATATCGCATTAATCCTTACAGTAAACTTTAAATTATTGTTGATAAAGCTATAAAAAATGATTATTGAGCAAGTTTTGAACCGCTGAAGATTAACGTAAATTTGTAACAAACAAAATTGAATATACAATGGCTGTAGAGCGAATTAAATGCCTTATCATAGGATCAGGACCAGCGGGATATACCGCTGCTATCTATGCTTCAAGAGCAGATCTTAAACCTGTTATGTATACTGGTCTTGAGCCAGGCGGACAATTAACAACTACTACAGAGGTAGATAACTTCCCGGGATATCCAGAAGGTATAGATGGACCAACGATGATGGTGCAATTGCAACAACAGGCAGAGCGTTTTGGCACTGAAGTTCGTATAGGTATGGTTACTAGTGTAGAGCTTAGTGATGAGCTAGGAGGAATTCATAAAGTAACTGTTGATAACAAGACAGAACTAGAAGCAGAGACCGTTATTATTTCTACTGGAGCATCAGCAAGATATTTAGGTTTACCTAGCGAGCAAAGATTGCGTGGAGGCGGAGTTTCGGCTTGTGCGGTTTGTGACGGATTCTTCTATAAAAATCAACGTGTGGCGATCGTAGGTGGTGGTGACACCGCTGCAGAAGAAGCAACTTATCTTGCAAATATCTGTGAGCATGTAACTATGCTTGTGCGTAAAGACGAAATGAGAGCGTCAAAAGCAATGCAACACAGAGTAAATAGTAAAGAAAACATTACAGTTCTTTATAACACAGAAGTTGATGAAGTGCTAGGAGAGATGGTTGTTGATGGATTGAGAATCCTTAATAATACAGACAATTCTAAACACACTATTGAGATCACAGGATTGTTCATCGCGATAGGTCACAAACCTAACACAGATCTTTTTAAAGGTCAGATCGATATGGACGACACTGGTTATATCGTAACAAAAGGAAAATCTACAAAAACAAACCGTCCAGGTGTTTTTGCTAGTGGAGACGTTCAAGATAAAGAATATCGCCAGGCAATTACAGCAGCAGGAACAGGTTGTATGGCTGCGCTAGATGCAGAGCGTTACCTTGCCGAAGTAGAAACTTCAGTAGAGGCTTAACAAGATAAAGTCTATGAGTCGTCCTAAAATAGGTTGACAGTTTTTAATAATTTAAATCAATCCCTTGGAGCTAGCTTCAAGGGATTTTTTGTTGTGTATAAAATTAGGTGTTTTGTAGTTAAGGCTTAGATGTGGTCTTTGATTATTATAAGTTTTAATAGACTGCTGAACTAGCAGGCTAAGTTCTTTGCCTGTATTGCATTTGTTTATCAAGAACTCTCCCTTCAATATCCCGTTAATTCGTTCTGCTAATGCATTTTGATAACAGTCATATCCATCTGTCATTGAGGGGATCGCATTTGATCGCTTCAATTGAGTTTGGTACAACGAAGAACAATACTGCAAGCCTCTGTCAGAATGATGTATTACCTCGCTTGATGTGGTTCTACTCTTATTAGCCATTTTCATTGCTTTAACTACATTTTCTGCACTCATGTCATCACTTAGATGATAGCCCATTATTTTTCTGCTAAAAGCGTCTGTCACCAAGGAAAGATAATGTGTCCTTTCTCTACTCTTGATGTAAGTAATATCGCTTACAAAGTATTGCTCTGGTCTTACGGGTGTAACATCTTTCATTAGGTTAGGGTGTTTTTTTAGCCAATGCCGAGAGTCTGTTGTCCTTGTGTAATTCTTTCTTGGTTTTATAAGCATTGATTCTGACCTGAGATAATCAAATAAGGCGTCCCTGCCTATTTTAACTCTCATCTTTTCAAACTCAACGTTGAGTAAATAATACAGTTTACGAGTACCTAGTCTTGGCATTTGCTGGCGCACCCTTAAAATCAGCGGTTTGATCAAGGCAAGTTCATCAGCTCTTGTCCTTTCTCGCATTTCTGCTTGATAGACAGCCTGTCTGCTTATCCCAAACAATCTGCAACAACGTGACAGGCTTAGTCGGTGTTCTTGCCGGATTCGTTGGATTGATTGGGCAAATACTTTTTTCGAATAGAAGTTCCGTATTGCTGATCTGAGATATCGATCATCGTGTTGAGAATCTTATTCTTAAGCTTCTCATCTGACAGCTCTTTTTCAAGCCTCTTGATCTTTTGAGCAGGTGTTTCTTTCATTGTATTACAGCTAAGTCTTGTCTTTGGTTTACTCCAGTCTAAGGTACCGTGTTTGCGCAACCAAACCAAAACAGTACTCCTTCCTTGAATACCGTACGCTTTTTGGGCTTGCTTATAAGTCATTTCGCCCTTTTCTACCTGAGATACAACCGCCAATTTAAAGCCTAAATTGTAATCACGCTGAGTACGTTTCTGCTCAGCTCCTTCTGAGTCTTTCATAAATAAGTCGAATTTGTGTCAACTTATTTCAGGACGAGACACTATAAAATTAAAAAGCGCCAATTTTAAAATTGGCGCTTTTTTTATTTGTGATTAATCTTCGTCTTCATCATCAGCTTCTTCTTCTGGGATGTCGTTAAGATCTTCGTCTTCATCGTCATCATCCTCACCCTTCATTTTATCTGGGATCTCGCTGATTGGTTCATTTAGATCTTCATCATCATAATCATCAACGTCAAAGTTTTCCATAGAGTTTTCAAGCTTCTTACTTACTTTAACAAGATAGATGGTATCTTCAGTTCTTACCTCTACGGCTTCAATAAGCTCGTTTTTGGCATTTCTGAAAGAGATGATATGATCATCGTCATAACCGTAAGGATATTTATCGACTAACAGCGCCAAAATTTCTGGCGTAAGCTTTTTAAAATCAACAATTATTCTTCGCATAAGGGGTTACTGTAATTATTTTGTTTAACAGTGAATTTATAAAAAAAACGTTTTCTAAACGCAAGCAGAATCTAACTTTTAGCTTTAAAATTTTCATAATCTTTAAATGCTAAATGGATCAACGCATTATCAACTTTTTGGTCAATAACCGGCTTGCCAATTTCCTGCAATAATACAAACAAAATGTTTCCGTGAGCATTCTTCTTGTCATATTTAAGCAGATCAATAATATTATTTATATCGCTTTCGCTAAAAGTACTCTTACCGTAGGTATTAACTATAGTCGAGGCGATATCCTCATAAGCTTCTTTGCTCAATCCTGTAAGTTCAACTGAAAGATAAGCGGCCAAAACCATACCTATTGCGATAGCTTCGCCATGAAGCAAACGCTCTTTTTCTGGATGTGCTAAGAAGTAAGATTCAATGGCGTGTCCTAAGGTGTGACCAAAGTTTAGTGTTTTTCTCAATCCATTTTCAAAAGGATCTTCAGTTACCACTTTATTTTTGATCGTGATACTTTGTTGTATTAATTCAGCTAGACCTTCTATATTGGTAAAGCTTTCCTTTTTTACAGCCTCCCAATATGCTTGCGATGAGATCAAGCCGTGCTTAAGCATTTCGGCGTAGCCAGATCGTAGTTCTTTTTGCGGAAGCGTTTGTAATAACTTTATATCTACCAGCACCATCTGAGGATTGCTGATAACGCCTATCTGATTTTTTAATGCACCAAGATCTACACCGGTTTTACCACCTACAGATGCATCTACCATACTTAATAAGGTAGACGGGATGTTAATGTAATCTATACCGCGTTTAAATGTGCAAGCGATAAAACCGCCCATATCTGTAACCACACCGCCACCTAGATTGATCATCGCGCTTTTGCGATCTGCGTTAAGTTCTGATAAAGCATTCCATACACCATCGCAGGTTTCTAGGTTTTTAAACTCCTCGCCAGCGTCAACCTCAATGATCTCTATTGTGGTGTTAGTTTCTACATTTGCAAGAAATGCAGCAAGGCAGTTTTCGTGTGTGTTTTCGTCAACTAATATGAATAAGATGCTGTAGTTTTTTGCGGCAAGAAGAGCATTGAGTTGCGTATAGCCTTCTTGATTAAAAACGATCTTATAGTCTTGTGCTTGTACAGGTTGCATTTTTTAAGTTTTGCGGGGGTGAAATTAAATATCTTTTGAGAAATAAGACGTGTGATTTCCGGTATATTTGCGCACAATTTTTTTAGGCTTATGTTAGAGAACAGAATTTTTGACAATACAGAAACTGCGTTTGCTTTAAAATCTGATAGCGAACTAGAGCGCGCGTATTTCTTATTTAAAATGATAAGTAAGCAACCCTTGGTTAAAATAGGTACTGCGATGACCAGGTTTGCTATTAATGCAAAATTGCCTGTAGAAGGTTTGATAAGAGCTACTGTTTTTGATCATTTCTGCGGTGGTGTGAATGAGAAAGATTGTAATGATGTTGTCACGAAAATGTATAGTAAAGGCGTTTGCTCTGTGCTAGACTTTTCGGTTGAAGGGAAGGAGAAGGAAGCTTCTTTTGATGACGCTTTAGAGCGTGTGATCCAGATCATGGATTTTGCTAAAGACAAGCCATCTATGCCTTTTTCTGTTTTTAAACCTACGGGTTTTGGACGTTTTGAGGTGTATAGAAAGATCACAGAGCGTGAAAAACTTACACAAGCTGAGGAAGAAGAATGGCAACGCATCAAAAATAGATTTGATAAAGTTTGTGCAAAAGCCGCTGAATGTGATACCACTTTATTGATCGATGCAGAGGAAAGCTGGATGCAAGATGCAGCAGATCTTCTTGTGCAAGAAATGATGGAAAAGTACAATAAGGAGAAGCCTATTGTATTTAATACACTACAATGCTATCGCTGGGATAGATTGCAATATCTAAAAGTGCTGCATGAAGATGCGATAGAAAAAGGATACAAACTAGGAGTGAAGATCGTTCGCGGGGCTTATATGGAAAAAGAGCGCAGCAGAGCAGAGGAGAAGAACTATCAATCGCCTATTTGTAAGGACAAGGCTGAGACAGATGCGCATTTTAATGCGATGATGGCTTACATTTTTGAACATCTTGATGATATTCAGATTTTTGTAGGTTCTCATAACGAAGAGAGCAACTATCTTGCTCTTGAGCTTATGAAGCAAAACGGACTCGCTAAGGATGATAGACGCGTTTGGTTTGGACAATTATATGGTATGAGTGATCATATTACTTTTAACCTAGCGGCGAAAGGATATAATGTGTCTAAGTATTTGCCATTTGGCCCCGTAAAAGACGTTATGCCTTATCTTATAAGAAGAGCAGAAGAAAATACATCAGTAGCAGGACAGACAAATAGAGAGTTAACGCTCTTGAAACAAGAGATCAAGCGCCGAAAAATATAGAGGCTTTTTTAGGCTAAAAATTTTCTGGTTAACCCAAAAAAAGATAAATGCAATATCAATATGATATTGCATTTTCTTTTGCCGTTTCTATAGAGATCGTTCTCCCAAACGTTAGAATGGATAGGGTGTAAATAAGAGCGATCGCCGGAAAAAGCAACATGAAAGGTATTCTGGTAAAAACGTTTAGTACGGTAAAAAGTATTAAATGACTTATAAGTAGATCGCCATTTATATTAGAAAAGAAGCTATTAAGGTTTACTTCTTCAGTATCACAATCTATTTCGATTGCGTTAGATGAGCAGAAAAATGATTTTGCCCATAACTTTTTATTTTCGTCTACATCAATGATAATGATGTCTTCTTTGCTTCCCATAATCGCAACCTCTTGCTTGCCGGAGAAAATTCTAACCTTGCCTAATCTATGATTTAAGGACAAGTTTTTTACAGCTATTGTAATCATACTGATAAAAAATAAACATGAGTGTATTAGCAGAAAGTTTATTAAAACCTTTCTACGATTAATAACATCTCAAATCAGGAAATTGAAGTTGTATAAGAGGTCTGGATCAAATGAAATTTAAAACCAAGTATTTTTTGAAATAGCCATACCGGTATATTTTACATTTAATCCTAGAGTCAAATAAATGGCGAGATTTTCGCGAAAGCAAGAAAATGGTTTCCTGATTTATAAATCTGGAGAGATTTTAAAGAATTGATAAATCAGATAAAATTATTAAAATTCTGATTTTCAATAACAAAGACATTCATCTTTAAGTTTTAGTCTCTATTTTAAGTTTTTGATAAAATAAGCAGGAGTAATCCCAGTATGATCTTTAAACGCGGTATAAAAGGTTGTTGTAGAATTAAAACCGATCTCTTTAGCAAGTGATTCCGTGGTATAGTTTCTCCATTTTTTATCGGTTTTTAGTTTTGAGACAACATAATCAATACGGAGATCTTTAAGATATTGAGAGAAATTTTTACCACGTTCATCGTTAATGATCTTTGACAAATATGTGGAATTGGTTTCTAGATTTTTTGACAGCGAATTGAGCGAGATTGTAGAATCTAAAAATTCTTTATTACTTTCAAAAGCATGTAGCTTTTGCAAAAGCGAAAATCGGATCTCATCGTTTAGACTTTTGTTTTCTGAAACCGGAATTGCTATTTCTTCGGTTTCAGAATTTCTAGCCATTAGTTCTTCAAAACGTTTTTTATAGATTCTAGATTTTCTAAAATTCAGGATCAAAACCACAATTGAAACGACTGAAATTATAATGATGATCCAAGTGGCAGCTTTGTTTTGAGATTTTTGTTCATTGAATTCAGCTTCCAGAGCTTTACGCTCAGACTCTAGATGTGCAATATCAATTTTTTCATGGTAATTATTTAAGGTAGATATCTTTTCTGCGTCAAGCAAACTATCAACCTCAAAGAACTTATTAAGATATTCTAATTGTTTGACCTTATCTCCTTCAATTCTGGCATTTTCTATTAGCGCTTTATATGTGTCTCTTAGTTCAGAAATCAAATTATCTGTAGCCTTGTAGATAGAATCTACCTTATTAAAATTCTGTATTGCCTCAATTTGATCTTTTTCATAAACGGCAATTTTACCTAAGTAATAATATATTGAGGGGCTTATATCATCAAAATCACTGAGGACTTCGTTGTAATCCTTTTTCGCTTTAGCGAAATTTCTCGTCTCATAATTTAAACGAGCATTGTAAGTCAGGAAATTGTAGTAATGTCTATCCTCTTTAGATTTAATGGATTGCTCTAGACCTTTATCAATCCAAACTCTAGCCGAATCAAATTTTTTGAGTTTTAAGTATGCATCTATATAATGTGTATAAGAGTAATATAGATTATCATAATATGTGACTGATTCTTCTGATTGTTTTAAAACACGATTATGGTAATCATGAATCATGTTCATATCGGTAATACTATCAGTATGATATATTTTAAAATATATGAGTATGCCTAAGCAGGGTAGAGCATAATCTTCATTGTTTTTTAATTCTGCAATATTGAATGCTTTAAGGTAATTGTCCCAGGCTTTATTGTAATTACCTAGATCTATATGATAATAACCTTTAGCGGCATATAATGCCTCAGGGTAAATAGATGTTTTGAAATTTTTTGAATAATGAATAGCGCTATCGGCGTATTCTAAATTCTTTTTAGAAGGGAAAAAATCTGAGAGATATGCAAAACCTTCAGCTATGTTAAGGCTATCGTTAAGATTTTTAGCTCGCTGAATATAAAGTTTAGCATAAAGTATTTTTCTAGTAGTATCCTGAGTTTTTTCAATTCTAGATTTTAAGACCTCAAAACTTTCTAAATCGTTATCTGAATTTTGGGCAAAAGAATATTTTGCTCCTAGAAGAAGTACAAGTAAAAAATATCGCTTTAAAATCATTAATAGCTATTTCCGGAAATCCCAAAAATAAAAATTAATGAATAATATTTCTTAGAAAGATGAAATATTATTGATTGTAAAAACCTTGTCGCAATTCTCAATGGTAAGAATAATGTTCTCCGTTTGATCATCAGAAGATTTGATGACAAACTTACCGCATGGTTTTTTACGTGCGTCGCTTTCAGAAAAATCTACATCACCTGTTTTAAGAACATTGTTTATGATGATAGTATCAATACTTAATGCGTTAAGTTGCTTTTCAGCATTGTCTGAAAGTGAGTAGCCATTTGTTCTAATTGTTTTTAAAACACGGGCATTAGGTAAATAATCAAAAGACGGGATCTTAGTGCCACTACCATTAAGAAAGAAAACTAAGAAAATAATACCTATTGATGCTCCGCCCAAGTAATAGGCAAATCTGTGAATTAACTTCATTTACAGAAAATAAATTGATCTAAAAAAACAGTAAGTTGCTATCTCTATATGGGAGATCAAACCAGTCTGATACCGATTTGTTTGTCAAAATACCGCGGTAAAAATACAAACCACTTTTTAGACCTTTGTTGATTCTTAAAGAATTTTCTAATCCGCCTTGTTCGGCTAAGTTCAATAAATAAGGTGTAAAAATGTTACTTATTGATATTGAGGATGTTCTTGCGTATTTTGCAGGAATATTAGGAACACAATAATGTGTTACTCCGTGGCAGGTAAAAACAGGTTTGTCGTGAGAGGTTATTTCACTAGTTTCAAAACAGCCTCCCATATCTATACTTACATCGATAATTACAGATCCACGTTTCATAGTTTCGACCATGGCTTCAGTTACGATAACCGGGGCTCTGTCTTTTCCGCGTACAGCGCCAATAGCGACATCACAGCGTCTTAAAGCTTTAAGTAAATTTTTTGGTTGAACGGTAGAGGTGTAAATAGGGCGACCAACATTAGTTTGAAGTTGGCGTAATTTAGTAAGAGAATTATCAAAAACTTTTACGTTAGCACCTAAACCAAGTGCTGATCTAGTTGCAAATTCTCCCACAGTTCCCGCTCCTACAATTACAACTTCAATAGGCGGAACGCCGCTTATGTTGCCAAACATCAATGCATTTCCATCTTCTTTTGCCATCAATTCTGAAGCGATGAGTATTGAGGCAGTCCCAGCAATTTCACTTAAAGTGCGAACTGCAGGATATGTGCCATCTTCATCTCTTATAAACTCAAAGGCAAGAGCAGTTATTCGCTTTGATGCGAGTTTTTGGAAGTATTCTTTTTTTTGTGTTTTTAGCTGTAAAGCGGAAATCAATACAGATTGGGGATTGATCATGTCAAGCTCTTCTAGCGATGGCGGCTCAACTTTAAGGATCATTGGGCAGCTAAAAACCTTTTTTGTGTCGGCTGAAATTTCGGCGCCAGCCTCAGAATAATCATGATCTGAAAAACGAGCGTCAATACCCGCTTTAGATTCTACAAGAACTCTATGGCCATCAGCTACAAGCGCAGCAACAGCATCTGGAGTAAGACAAACACGTTTCTCTTGAAAATGATTTTCTTTAGGAATACCTATAAATAGAGAACCTTTACGAGTTTCTACTTCTAGTTTTTCTTCCTGTGGAATAAGTTCTTCCCTTGTAAATGGGCTATTGGCAAGATTCATATATGTAAGCTAGTGAATATCCAAATTACATATATTTTAAGAATAGAGCAAAAATGAATATTGTAGAAGAGTAACGTTATCCCATAAATAATGGTTCTTCGTCTTCCTCCTCGTCTTCCTCGTCAGTGCTATCATCTAAAAGAAAAGATTGAGTATTTAGACTCTTTTTTTTGATTTGACCATTAAGACTCACGCGGTCAAGTTCTGTTAAATCTATATTGTGTATTCTGTCAAAAATTTTAGTTCTTATAGTATACATGAAAACAAGCATCACTAATATTAATGGAGCTAGAACTATAAATTCACTGCTATCTGTAAATCTATTGTCATCATTTAATGTCATGTAAATTTGAAAAACGTACATGCAAATGGGAATTAGAAGTGCGTGATACCACCAATGGCGACAGGTGAAAAACCAAATAAGAAGAAGTATTAGAGGTATAAATTTTCCAAATAGAATCCATCCGGTAACATTTACACTCTTATAGAAGCCACTAGTATATTTTAGGTGTATACCTAAAACGTCAGTTTCCCAAACGGGGATGTCTGGGAAACCTTCGTATAAATAAAATAAATATGGTGTTGCTATAATAAATACAGCAATTAGACTACCCGTGAGTAGGGACTCTGATTTTGGTTTTATCGACTTTTTTCGCTGCATAATCCGCGTTTGAATCTTGAGTTGCTGTGTAAGTTAATGCAGTTGAACCAGCGATAAGAAGTCCGAAAAGTAATGCTTTAAGTTTCATAATGTAATTGTTAGAGGTTAATGTGTTATGATTTTGTTTGACACAAACATACGGCGCTAACACTCTATCAATCAAAACTTAAAAATTCCTTATTTTCGCAAACTCTTCTCTGATTTTTTTTTACTGTTTAACCTTGAAATTCTTCCTTTAATCTTGACTTGGTTTTTTTGGATTTGAAAAATCATTTTTTCATCAAAAAACAAAATCGTTAAACTGAAGAAAATTCTTACACATTATTTTATTGTGATTTAAAATAAAATTATTTTTTAACAAATTTAGTCCCATTTTAATATTCTTTCATTTTCATTTATCGACTCGATTTTCGCTGAATGACACTCATCGTCCAATAAAATGTTAATTTTTTCAGGCCATTCAATGAAAATCCATTTTCCTTGCATTAAATAGTCTTCAAAACCGATGTCAAATGCTTCTTCGACATCATTTATACGATAAAAATCAAAATGAAAAATAGGTTCACCTTTTTCTGTTGAGTATTCATTTACTAAAGAAAAGGTCGGACTAGAAACTTCGCCCTTATATCCCAGTTGCCTAACGATAGATTTGATCAATGTCGTTTTACCGGCACCCATTGATCCTGTAAACAGGATTACCTTGTGAGAGGAGTTGTCAATAATTTGCTTTGCAGTGTCGTCTATTTCAGACAGTGCATAGTTGATAACCATAGGGGTCTGAGTGTTTAAGGGCGGTGCAATATAACAATTATCTGGGATTTAGTATTACAAACGGAATTATCATTTCTTCTAGTGAAACGCCACCATGTTGATAGGTGTTTCTGTAATAACTTACGTAGTGATTGTAATTGTTAGGATATGCAAAAAACAAATCGCCCTTAGCAAATATGAAACTGCTACTCATATTAATAGTAGGTAAGTGAATCTTCTTAGGGTCTATGGCAGCCAGAACCTCTTTGTTCTCATAGGTAAGACTTTTACCTGTTTTGTATCTTAAATTAAGACTGGTGTTTTTGTCTCCTATTACTTTAGATGGATTCTTTACATTAATAGTACCATGATCTGTGGTAAGCACAACGCGCATTCCTAATTGTTGTGATTTCTGGATCATTTCTAATAAAGGAGAGTTCTTAAACCAACTTGTAGTTAAACTGCGGTATGATTTATCATTAGATGCTAATTCTTTAATGACCTCCATTTCGGTTTTACTGTGGCTTAGCATATCTACAAAGTTGTATACTATTACAGTAAGGTCATTATTCTTAACGCTATTAAAATTCTCAACTAATTTCTTTCCGCCCTTGAGGCTTGTTATTTTATGGTAATCCCATTTAAGGTCTAATCCTAGTCGCTTTAATTGTGCTTCTAGAAATTTATCTTCATTTTGGTTTTTTCCGCCTTCGTCTGTGTCGTTAAGCCAAAGATCTGGGTGTTTCTTCTCCATATCGCTAGGCATAAGTCCAGAGAAGATAGCGTTTCTTGCATATTGTGTCGCTGTGGGAAGTATACTATAATAGGTACGCTCGCTTTCCTTTTTATAATAGTTACTTATTATAGGTTCAAAAGACTTCCACTGGTCGTACCTTAAATTATCTATTACTATAAAGACAGTAGGAACATCGTCTTTCTTTATTTGGGGCACCACCCAATCTCTAAATAAGGTATGAGACATTACAGGTTTATCTTCACTGCCTTCAAACCACTCCTTATAGTTGCGTTCTACAAATTTGAAGAATCCATTATTTGCTTCGATCTTTTGAGATTCAAGGATTTCATGCATTCCTTGATCTTCAATGTCTTCTAGTTCAAGTTCCCAATACACGAGTTTTTGATACAATTCTGCCCACTCTTCATAGGTGTTTACCATAGACATATCCATGGCGATCTTTCTAAATTCTTGCTGGTAGTTAAGTGTTGTCTTTTCGCTGACAAGCCTACTTGTATCAAGATTTTTTTTAAGACTTAATAATATCTGATTGGGATTTACAGGTTTAATGAGGTAATCTGCGATCTTAGAGCCTATAGCTTCTTCCATAATATATTCTTCCTCGCTTTTTGTGATCATCACCACAGGTATGGTGTCGCGAATGGCTTTGATCTCGCTTAAGGTGTCCAGACCGCTTAAGCCAGGCATGTTTTCGTCAAGAAAAACAATATCAAAATTCTCTTCAGCCACGATCTCTATCGCTTCAGTACCGCTCTGGCAAGTGGAGACTTCATAATTCTTTTTCTCAAGGAACATTATATGTGGTTTGAGCAAATCTATCTCATCATCTACCCATAAAATTTTTATCGTGCTCATATGTATTATCTTTGTTTTAAATCAATTTTTTGATGTCCATTTTAAGTGATGGCTTTCGCCAAAAGAAAACACACACTCTTTGACAGACAATAACAAACTTACGATAATTAACGACCCTATATATGGCTTTATTACCATACCCAGAGGTCTCATTTTTCAATTAATAGAGCATAAATATTTTCAGCGCTTGCGTAGGATCTCTCAAATGGGACTTTCGTATTTAGTGTATCCGGGAGCGCATCATACGCGATTTCATCACGCGATAGGCTGTTTGCATATTATGTCTAAAGCGATTGAAGTGCTTGAGCGAAAAGGTGTTGAGATATCTCCTGAAGAAAAGGAAGGAGTTAAAGTGGCTATTTTACTACACGATATAGGTCACGGTCCATTTTCTCATGCGATGGAAAATAGCATTGTAGAAGGAATTGAGCATGAAGAGATTTCGCGCAGATTTATGCACGCTCTCAACGCTGAGTTTAACGGAAGTTTAACCCTGGCGATAGAAATTTTCACAGGATCTTATCATCGTCCATTTCTGCATCAGCTTGTGTCTGGTCAACTAGATATGGATAGAGCAGACTATCTTAAACGCGATAGTTTTTACACCGGTATGGCAGAGGGTAATATAAATACAGAGCGTATTCTTGCCATGCTAACGGTTAAGGATGATAAACTCATGATAGATGAAAAAGGAGTTTATACCATTGAAAAATTCTTAGTTGCAAGAAGATTGATGTACTGGCAGGTATATTTGCATAAAACCGGTATTGCGGCAGAGCAGTTGCTTGTGCGCGTGCTTAAAAGAGCAAAAGATCTTACAGAAGCCGGTGCGCAATTACCCGCAAGCGAAGCTTTGCAATTTTTCTTAAAAAACAGAGTCTCTAAAGAAACCTTTGATGATAATGCGCTCGAAGTTTTTTCAAGATTAGATGATTATGACATTATAAGCGCCATGAAAGAATGGTGTAGTCAAGAAGATTTTGTGCTAAGCACACTTTCTAAAAAGATCATCAATAGAAAATTGCTGGCGATCAAGATCAAGAAAAAAGAAATTCCGCAGGAAACTGTAGAAAAGCACATCAACAAATTGATCACAGATTATAATATCACAAAGGAAGAGGCGAAGTATTTTGTTTTTACCGGCACTATTTCAAATCAAGCATATACGAGTAAAAAAGCCGGTATAGATATTTTAACTAAAAGAGGTAAAGTCATTGATGTTGTTAAGGCTAGCGACCAGCTAAGTTTAAAAGCCTTGTCTAAGGTTATAAACAAAAACTATATCTGCTATCCTAAGTATAACGATTGACCCTTTTTTGCTATTTTTGCGATGATGAAATTTACAGCTGCACAAATTGCAGGGATTTTAGATGGCGTTATAGAAGGAGACGCCGAAACTGAAGTCTCTAAACTTTCAAAAATAGAGGAAGGCTCAAAGGGTTCATTAACCTTTTTAGCGAATCCTAAATATACCTCTTACATTTATACTACAGAAGCTTCAGTTACTATCGTTAGTAAAGACTTTCAGGCTGAAGAAGAAGTGAGCACCACGCTTATTAGAGTAGACGATGCTTATAAATCATTTTCTAAACTGCTAGAATACTATAATAAGGTAAAACTTCATAAAACCGGGATAGAACAACCTGTTTACATTGCAGAATCTGCAAGTTATGGAGACGATATTTATCTAGGTGCTTTCGCATATCTGGGCAATAATGTTAAGATAGGTAATAACGTTAAGATTTACCCCAATGCTTACATTGGCGATAATGTAACAATAGGTGATGACTGTGTTATTTTCGCTGGAGCGAAAATATATTCTGAGTGTGTTCTAGGGAACAACGTTTACATTCATAGTGGTGCCATAATAGGCGCAGATGGTTTTGGCTTTACGCCAAATGAAGAAGGAGTGTATAGCAAAGTGCCACAAACCGGAAACGTGATCATTCACGATAATGTAGACGTTGGTGCCGGTACAACTATTGACAGAGCAACGCTAGGATCTACAGTGATCAAAACTGGTGTTAAGCTAGACAACCAGATACAGATCGCGCATAATGTTGAGATAGGAGAGCATACTGCTATCGCTGCACAAACGGGTATCGCAGGATCTACTAAAATAGGCAAGCATTGCTTAATAGGTGGTCAAGTAGGGATTGTAGGTCATATTACAATAGGAAACAATGTGAGAATACAGGCGCAAAGCGGTATTGCTCGCAATGTTAAAGATGGTGAAGTTTTACAAGGATCACCAGCTTTGTCTTATGGCGAATTCAATAAATCTTATGTACATTTTAAGAACTTACCAGAGATCGTAAAAAGAATTGATAATCTGGAAAAGGAATAAATTCCATGATAGGTAAAACCGAAACAAAACAAAAAACAATCGCCGGTGAAATTTCTTTGACCGGCGTTGGTTTACATACGGGGAAGAATGTTACCCTAACATTTAAACCAGCCAAAGAAAATACAGGCATGGCTTTTAAACGTGTTGATCTTGAAGGTCAGCCCGTTATTGAAGCTAATGCAGATTATGTAGTTAACACACAGCGAGGAACTAACCTTGAAAAAATGGGTGTAACTATACAAACAAGTGAGCATGTGCTTGCTGCCTGTGTAGGTCTTGGTATTGATAATATTATCATAGAGCTTAACGCTTCAGAGCCACCTATTATGGATGGTTCTTCTAAGTATTTTGTAGAAGCTTTAGAAAAAGCTGGTCTTGAAGAGCAAGAAGCCACTAAGGAAGAATACATTGTTAATGATGTGATAAGCTACCTTGATGAAGCTACAGGAAGCGAGATCATTTTAATGCCTGCAAACGAGTATCAAGTAACTACAATGGTTGATTTTGGTACTAAAGTATTAGGTACGCAAAATGCAAGTATTAAAAGTATTACCGAATTTAAGGAAGAGATATCGAGCTCTAGAACATTTAGTTTCTTGCATGAGATCGAGATGCTTCTTGAACACGGACTTATAAAAGGTGGAGATCTTAATAACGCGATCGTTTATGTAGATAAAGAATTGTCTCCAGAAACCATGGAGAAATTAAGACATGCTTTTAATAAGGACGATATCTCTGTTAAGCCTAACGGGATTTTAGATAACCTTACTTTGCATCACCCTAACGAGGCTGCGCGTCATAAATTACTTGATGTGATAGGTGACCTTGCTTTAGTAGGAACTGCTATTAGAGGTAAAGTTATTGCAAACAAGCCAGGGCATTTTGTAAATACACAATTTGCTAAAAAACTTAAAAAGATAATCAGACAAGAGAAGCGTAATAACGTTCCTACTTTTGATCTTTCTAAGCCGCCAGTGAAGAATGTGGTAGAAATCATGGATATGCTTCCGCATAGACCACCATTTTTGCTTGTGGACAAAATCCTTGAGATTTCAGATACGCACGTGGTAGGGTTAAAAAATGTTACTATGAACGAGCCTTTCTTCGTAGGGCATTTTCCTGGTGCTCCAGTAATGCCAGGAGTTTTGCAGGTAGAAGCAATGGCTCAAACAGGAGGGATTTTGGCGCTAAGCACAGTACCAGATCCAGAGAATTATCTTACGTATTTTATGAAAATTGATAACGTAAGATTTAAACAGCAAGTAAATCCAGGAGATACTCTTATTTTTAAATTAGAGTTGATTTCTCCTATACGCCGCGGAATTTGTCATATGCAAGCTTATGCATATTCTAATGGTAAACTTGCCACAGAAGCCGAATTGATGGCGCAAATAGTAAAAACAAAGAATAAATAAGGATGAATCAGCCTTTAGCATACGTACATCCAGGAGCGAAGATCGCAAAGAATGTAGTGATAGAACCATTCACTACAATTCACAATAATGTAACGATAGGAGAAGGAACCTGGATAGGCTCAAATGTTACTATTATGGAGGGTGCTCGCATTGGTAAAAATGTAAATATTTTTCCGGGTGCAGTGATCAGTGCGGTTCCGCAGGATAAGAAATTTGATGATGAAGATACGGTAACCATAATAGGAGATAACACAACCATTCGTGAGTGTGTTACTATAAATCGTGGTACTACAGACCGTATGAAAACTCAGATAGGTTCAGATTGTTGGATCATGGCATACAGCCACATCGCGCATGATTGTATCGTGGGTGACCACTGTATTTTCTCAAACAACAGTACACTGGCAGGTCATATTCTTGTAGGAGATCACGTTGTTTTAGCAGGTATGGCAGCAGTACAGCAATTTTGTACAATAGGTAGCCACGCGTTTGTAACTGGTGGTTCGCTTGTGCGAAAAGATGTGCCACCATTTGTAAAAGCTGGTCGAGAGCCATTATCATTTGTTGGGATCAATTCTATAGGCTTACGCCGAAGAGGTTTCACAACAGAAAAAATTAGAGAGATCCAGGATATCTACAGAATTCTCTATCAGAAAAATTACAACAACAGTCAGGCAGTGAATATCATTGAAGCTGAAATGGAAGCAACACCAGAGCGTGATGAGATCCTTCAGTTCATTAAAAATTCACAAAGAGGTATCATGAAAGGATATTTCTCAGCAGGATAATCAAGAAATTTATAATTTAGAATAAGCTTTATAATTATGGCAACTACTTCAGATATTAGAAACGGAATGTGTATCCGTTATAACCACGATATTTATAAGATCATTGAGTTTCTTCACGTAAAACCAGGTAAAGGTCCTGCTTTTGTAAGAACAAAATTAAAAAGCGTTACGACAGGTAAAGTGCTTGATAATACTTTTTCTGCAGGTCATAAGATCGAGGATGTGCGTGTTGAGACAAATGGTTTTCAATACCTATATAATGATGGTGATTTTTATCACTTTATGAATGTAGACGATTATACTCAAATTCGTCTTTTAGAAAGCGCTATCGATCAACCAGGACTTCTTAAGGAAGGTGAAGTGGTAAGCGTTTCTATTAATACAGAAGATGGTGCGCCACTTTCAGTAGATATGCCTCCTCACGTAATTCTTGAAGTTACGCACACAGAACCAGGTGTAAAAGGTAACACAGCTACAAATGCTACAAAACCAGCAACTGTAGAATCTGGTGCAGAAGTTCAGGTGCCTCTTTTTATCAACGAAGGTGATAAGATCAAGGTTGAAACTGAAAAAGGTACTTACAAAGAAAGAATCAAGGAATAATTGAAATTTCCAAGACCACATACACTTAAGGAGATCGCGTCGCTCATCAATACAGAATATGTAGGTGATAGCGATTTTCCTGTTTTAGGAATGAACGAAATTCACGTGGTAGAGCCAGGTGATATTGTTTTTGTTGATCATCCTAAGTATTATGACAAGGCGCTAAATTCGGCTGCAACCATTGTACTTATCAATAAAAAGGTAGACGCGCCGCAGGGTAAAGCACTACTAATTTCAGATGATCCATTCCGTGACTTTAATAAGCTTACATTGCATTTTAAGCCTTTTCGCAGCAGTGATAGTGCTATTTCGGCTTCCGCCAAAATTGGTCAGGGAAGCATAATTCAACCCAATGCTTTTGTAGGTAATAATGTCACCATAGGCGAGAATTGCATCATACATGCAAATGTGAGTATAGGTGACGACTCTATAATAGGTGATAATGTGATTATTCACAGCAACACGGTGCTGGGTGCAGATGCTTTTTATTACAAAAAAAGAAAAGAAGGTTTTGATAAATTGAGGTCTTCTGGTCGCGTAATTATAAAAGATAATGTAGAGATAGGTGCTAGTTGTACTATTGATAGGGGTGTTTCTGGAGATACAACTATTGGCGAAGGTTCTAAGTTAGATAATCAAGTGCATGTGGGTCACGATGTGATCATAGGACGAGAAGTATTAATTGCTTCACAAACTGGTATCGCAGGCTGCGTGGTTATTGAAGATAATGTAACTTTATGGGGCCAAGTGGGAGTTATCAGTGGTATAACCATTGGTAAAGGTGCTGTGGTTTATGCGCAGAGTGGAGTAGGGAAGTCGCTTGAGGCTAATAAGACTTACTTTGGTTCTCCTGCAGATGAATTTAGAATAAAATTTAGGGAACTTGCTGCTACAAAGCAATTCCCAGAGATTTTAAACAAACTTAAAAAAGAGTCATGAGCAAGACAGGTAAAGAAATGGTGCAGGAAATGTACGAGTCAGATTTTTTTAATGACCCTACGATCTTGCAAAAGTATTTACATCCAGAAGCAGAACTATACTGGAATGCTTCAACTGGTTTTTCTAAGATGACCTACTCTGATCTAGATAATATGAGTAAGGAGATGGGTAAAGGATTTGTGTCTTTACGTCCTTCTGTAACTCATGTACTAGAGGATGATGGTAAGGTTTGTATACGACTTACATATTACCTTAAAACCATTGAGAATCCAGATGAAGAAGTTTCAACGATTCACTTTATGGCGATCTGGGAGCTTAAGGATGGTAAACTTTATAAAGGATATCAAATAAGTCTTCCTAGTGATGAAGACCCATTAAATATTGACGCATATAGCCGTATAAAGTATTGAAATTACTTTAAGGTTCACCCATAATCAACTATTTTTACAAGATAAAATTCAAATAATAAAATGAGCGTTTTAGTTAATAAAGATTCCAAAATAATCGTACAAGGTTTTACCGGTAGTGAAGGTACTTTTCACGCAGGTCAAATGATTGAATATGGCACAAACGTAGTAGGTGGTGTAACTCCAGGTAAAGGAGGGCAAGAGCACCTAGGTAAGCCAGTTTTTAATACAGTGCAAGATGCTGTTGATAAAACAGGTGCTGACGTTTCAATCCTTTTTGTACCGCCTGCATTTGCTGCAGACGCGATTATGGAAGCTGCTGATGCAGGTATCAAAGTTATCATCGCGATCACAGAAGGTATTCCTGTTGCAGATATGATCAAAGCAGCCGCTTATATTAAAAATAAAGATTGCAGACTTATAGGTCCTAACTGTCCAGGAGTTATCACTCCAGGTGAAGCAAAAGTTGGTATCATGCCAGGATTTGTATTCAAGAAAGGTAAAGTAGGTATCGTTTCAAAATCAGGAACACTTACTTATGAAGCTGCAGATCAAGTTGTAAAACAAGGTCTAGGTATTACAACAGCAATTGGTATTGGTGGTGATCCTATCATTGGTACTACAACTAAAGAAGCTGTTGAATTACTTGCTAATGATCCAGAAACTGAGTGTATCGTACTTATCGGTGAGATAGGTGGACAACTTGAGCCAGATGCTGCAAGATGGATCAAAGAATCTGGAGTTACTAAACCAGTAGTAGGTTTCATCGCTGGTGAGACTGCTCCTGCTGGTCGTACAATGGGTCACGCTGGTGCAATCGTTTCTGGTGCAGATGAGAGCGCAACAGCTAAGAAAAAGATCCTTGCAGAATGTGGTATTCACGTTGTGGATAGCCCAGCAGAGATCGGTAAAAAAGTCGCAGAAGTTTTGGCTTAAGCCAAAAATCAATTCATATAAAAAGCGGGTTGTAATAATCCGCTTTTTTGCATTTTAGGCCAGAGTACAAAAAGTGTTTTGGCTATATTTGACAACTGACCAAATTAGAATATATCATGAAACTTCTTGAAGGAAAGAACGCGATCATAACCGGTGCCAGCCGTGGTATTGGTAAAGGTATCGCCAGAGTTTTTGCAGAGCAAGGTGCAAACGTAGCATTTACTTATAGCTCATCTGCCGGCCCAGCTGAAGAACTTGAAAAAGAGCTTACAGCGCTAGGTGTAAAAGCAAAAGCATATAAATCTAATGCAGCTTCATTTGAAGAAGCGCAAGAGCTTGTTGCAAGCGTTTTAAAAGATTTTGACAGCATTGATGTTTTGATCAACAACGCGGGTATTACAAAAGATAACTTGCTTATGCGTATGAGCGAGGAAGATTTTGATACCGTGATAGATGTGAACTTAAAGTCTATCTTTAATATGACAAAAGCTGTGCAGCGCACAATGCTAAAGCAGCGCAACGGTAGCATCATAAATATGAGCTCTGTTGTAGGTGTTAAAGGTAATGCAGGTCAAGCGAACTATGCAGCTTCTAAAGCTGGTATCATAGGTTTCTCAAAATCTATGGCGCTAGAGTTAGGTTCTCGTAACATTCGTACAAACGTTATTGCACCAGGTTTTATCGAGACAGAAATGACCGGAGCACTTGACGAAAAAACTGTAGAAGGATGGAGAGCTGCAATTCCATTGAAACGTGGTGGTAGCCCAGAAGATATCGCAAACGCATGTGTTTTTCTTGCCAGCGATATGAGTAGCTACATTACAGGACAGACGCTTCAAGTAGATGGCGGAATGTTGACCTAAAACAGACATTTTTTAATGGATACACTTACCGTTTTATTTATTGTCCTTGCTGGGATCGTAGCGCTGGGTGTATCTGTATTTCAATATTATTTTAGAGCAAAAAAAGGTAAACGACTTAATATGTTGTTTGCCTTTTTTCGTTTTATCACGCTTTTTGCGTTGCTTTTGCTCCTCATAGATCCTTCTATAAAAAGCAATGATTATTATACGGTAAAACCTATTTTGGCTCTAGCCATAGACAACTCTGCATCTATTGAGAAAATGGGCGATGTCGCACAGGTTAAAGAAGCGATATCACGCTTACGCGAAAATGACGGCATCAATTCCCGTTTCGATGTTGAGACCTATACTTTTGGCGAGTCTACTCATGTTTTAGATAGTTTAGCTTTCGCTGAAAAGCAAACAAATATTGCGGCTTCTCTGCGCAATTTAAAATCCGTATATCGCAAACGCAATTACCTGCCGGTGCTCATTACAGATGGTAATGCAAATATTGGTGAAGATTACAGATATGTAGCTCGTGATGAAAATAAGCCGGTTTATTTTCTCGCAGTGGGTGATACGGTGCAATATGAAGATCTGCAGGTAGATCGTGTAAATGTTAATCGATACGCGTATTTGGATAATCAGTTTCCGGTGGAGGTGATCACTAGTTATTATGGGGATTCAGAGGTAAATTCTCAACTTGTAGTAAGCCAAGGAAACTCAGTTGTTCACCGCGAGAACATAAGTTACAGTCCCAATAAAAAATCACACATTTTTAACTTCTTCTTGCCGGCTGCTAGCGTAGGAGTTAAAGAATATACTGTTTCACTTACTGCGCTTGACAGCGAAAAGAATACAAACAACAACACTAAAGTATTTGCTGTTGAAGTTCTTGATCAGCGATCTACTGTGGCTATCATTTCATCAGTGATTCATCCTGATCTTGGCGCTTTGAAAAATGCGATACAAAGCAATAAACTGCGCAATGTTGAGATACTAGATCCATCTGTTGAAGTTTCAAGTTTGAACAAATATGATCTTGTTATTCTCTTTGAGCCTAATCGTTCTTCTGCAAATATTATTGAGGAATTAAATACGCTAGATAAGAATACCATTTTTGTAATGGGGCCTAATACTGATGTTACGTATTTAAACTCGGCGCAAGAGGTTTTTAAACAGCAAATCACTAATCAGGCAGATGAAGCGCAGGGATATTTTAATCCTAATTTTAATTCTTTTCAGATCGAGAATTTCTCGATAGAAGATTACCCGCCCCTTGAAACGAATTTTGGCAGAATCACACTTTCGGCTTCTTCTGACATTGCGGTTTATCAAAGCATAGGCGGTGTACAAACTAAAAATCCTTTGATCGCTGTTGCCGAAGAGCAGGGCAGGAGACAAGCTTTGATTTTTGGTACAGGCATCTGGAAGTGGCGCGCGCAGAGTTATCGCAATCTGGGTAGCTTTGAGACTTTTGATAATTTTATTGATAAGCTGGTTCAATATGCGGCTTCTACTACGCGCAAAACCAGGCTTAGGTTAGAGTATGACAACTTTTATTATGGCGGTAGCGGTATAAAGATCAGTGCGCAGTACTTTAATAAAAACTATGTTTTTGATCCGGGAGAGCGATTGAATCTGAGTATTTTTCGTGAAAACGAAGAAAAAATATTTGAATCACCCATGATCGTAAAAGGCGGTTATTATGAGGCTGGTTTGCCAACACTAGAGCCAGGGAAATACAATTTCACTGTTGCGGTAGATGATCAAAATATCACAGAAAGCGGCGCTTTTACCGTGGTTCCTTATAATATTGAGGATCAATACAGCAATGCAGACTGGGCGAGAATGAGCCTTACGGCGAAAGAAACTCAGGGAAAAGCCTTTACTTTAGATCAGCAGGATGCGCTTTTAGATCAACTTCTTAATGACGACAGGTATCGCCCTGTTCAAAAATCGGTTAAAACGAATGTAACGTTGATCGATTTTCGTATACTATTAATAGTGATAGCTGTTTCGCTTGCCGCGGAATGGTTTCTTAGAAAATATAACGGCTTAATTTAATTTTTATCATGGATCGACTTCCAAAAATTGGTATACCTATAGTAATAGGTTTTATCATCGTATTAATCATTGTTTTTAAATCTACGATCACTATTGGTGCTGGTAAAGCTGGCGTGCTTTATGAAACCCTAGGTGATGGTGTAGTTACAGATCAGCCACCTATGGGAGAAGGTTTTCATTTTGTAGCGCCATGGAACAAGGTTATAATTTATGAAGTGCGCCGTCAAGAATTGAAAGAGACAATGAATGTACTT
This sequence comes from Leeuwenhoekiella obamensis, assembly GCF_055391795.1. Taxonomy (NCBI): domain Bacteria; kingdom Pseudomonadati; phylum Bacteroidota; class Flavobacteriia; order Flavobacteriales; family Flavobacteriaceae; genus Leeuwenhoekiella; species Leeuwenhoekiella obamensis. Next base: position 987,626 of record NZ_AP029251.1, read on the forward strand.
TCGTCAAACGGTCTTGATATTAAATTAGAAGCATCAGTATGGTACAGACCTACGTATAGCAGCTTAGGCAAACTGCATAAAGAAATAGGTGAAGATTATTTATCTAGAATTCTATTGCCTACCATACGTTCTGCGGCTAGAAGTGTTGTGGGACGCTATACACCAGAGCAATTATATTCTTCAAAACGTGATGCGATACAAGCAGAGATCTTTGAAGAAACTAAGAAAATCGTAGATGATCAATACATAGAGCTAGATGAAGTCTTGGTTAGAGATGTGACGCTGCCGCCAACGATTAAAGAAGCTATTGAGCGTAAGCTGAGACAAGAGCAAGAGTCGCTTGAGTATGAATTTAGATTAGTATCAGCGCAAAAAGAAGCTGAACGTCAGCGTATACAGGCGCAGGGTAAAGCAGATGCAAACCAGATCTTGAGCGCATCTCTTAATGATAAGATCTTGAGAGATAAAGGTATTGAAGCCACACTTGAGTTGGCTAAATCAAATAACAGCAAAGTGATTGTAGTAGGTTCTGGCGACGATGGGTTACCTATTATTCTAGGCAACAACTAACAATAAAAAAGCCCGATCATTTGATCGGGCTTTTTCTTTATCATTAAAAAGAGATTAATTCTCTTCTGCATATTCTTGCATCGCTTCTACATAAGCACGCAAGTCTAGTCTGTTTGCAGCATTCTCAGAATCTTTGATCAGTCCAAACAAATAAGAAAGACTTTCTTTTGGCTCAGCCTCTTCGATCTCGATTTCTTCGTCCTCATCAATAGGCTCATCTTCTGGGATACCTATTGCAAAAGTTTCATTTTCTTCAATATGCTCAAAGGTTAATCGAATGGTTTTTGCCAATAATGGGCGTTTTTCTTCTACAGCAAAAGGTCTAAGATCCTTAAGATCTTGTACTACTGTATTAATAATTATGCCGTTATGCTCTAAATCTTCAATTAGTTTGTCGAGCAATTTTATAGCCTGTGGATTGTTCAATTTATCAGAGTTTATTTTGTTGTAAAGTTAAAATTTTGATGCTTTATTATCCGGCTCGGCGGCCAAATTTTTAAAAATCTTTTAAATGCATCGTCTTATTTTCAAATCGATTATTAATTGTAACACCTATTTGGGTTTTGTAAATACTGAAGCACATAAATTAAGAAATCCGTAATTCCTGCGGTAATTCTTTTAATCGCCCATTAAATCGATTAATTTTGTAAGATTAACACAGAAAGCAACTCTCTTTTGAGCGACCACACAAAGCAAAAACAATCTAAGAAGAAGGAACTCTACAATTATCAGATAAAAGATCTAGATAAGATCTTTACCTGTATTGACGAATCTCCAGATAATTTTAACCTGCTCTATCAGTTACCTACTGGTGGTGGTAAGACGGTTATATTCTCTGAGATCGTGAGACGCTACATCGCCGAAAAGAAGAAGAAAGTTGTAATTCTTACACACCGTATTGAGCTCTCTAAGCAAACCAGTAAAATGCTTACTGGCTTTAACGTGCCAAATATGATCATAAACAGTAAGGTAAAAACCTTAGCTGGTAATGAGCATTATATGTGTTATGTGGCGATGGTAGAGACGCTTAATAATAGATTGCAAGACGGCCAGATAGATATTGATGAAGTAGGTCTTGTAATTATTGATGAGGCGCATTATAATAGCTTCAGGAAGTTGTTTACTTATTTTGACAACGCATTTATTCTGGGAGTAACTGCTACACCTTTAAGTAGTAATGTAAAACTTCCTATGAAGGATAATTACCGCAAGCTTATTGTGGGAGAAAGTATCTCATCGCTTATTGATAAAGGGTTTTTGGCGAAAGCCGGAATACATTCTTACGACGTAGGATTAGGAACCCTGCAAATAGGTATAAACGGTGATTATACAGTAAAGTCTAGTGAGATTCTTTACACTGGGCATATCATGCAAGAGAAGTTGCTGGGTGCTTATGAAGAACGCGCTAAAGGGACTAAAACCCTGATCTTTAATAATGGTATCAATACGTCACGATACGTTTATGAAACCTTTAAAGAAGCGGGCTACGAGGTAAGGCACCTTGATAATACACATAGTAATAAAGAGCGTAAAGAGATTTTAAAATGGTTTAAGCATACGCCAGAAGCGATCCTTACTTCCGTAAGTATTTTAACAACAGGTTTTGATGAACCTACTGTAGAAACCATAATTTTGAATCGCGCTACTAGATCGCTTACGCTGTATTTTCAGATGATAGGTAGAGGTTCTAGGATTTTGCCAGATAAAGATAAATTTCAAGTGATCGATCTGGGTAATAATATGGCCCGTTTTGGGAGATGGGACGCACCAATTGATTGGAATGACATTTTCCATTATCCAGATTTTTATCTGGAGAACTTAGTGAGTGATGAAGAGATCGAGCGTAATTTTGAGTACAAAATGCCGCCTGATCTTAGAGCAGAATTCAGTAAGTCTGAAAGTATCGAGTTTGATATTAAGAAGGAATACGAAAAAGTTTTTGCTCAAGGATTAAAATCTAAAATAGCTTTAGAACGTTCTATAGAGCAGCATGCGAAGATCGTTTTTGAAAATACTGAAGATGTTTTTGACGCACGTATTTTGGCTAGCCAACTTAAGGATGAGATTAGTTACCGCATACGTTTGTACTCGTATTGCATCATGAAAAACACTAAGAATTACAAGGATTGGCTAGAAGAAGATTATATGCGTAAATTGCGATTAAAATTGAGCCAGATGTACGCTAATGTCGCTGCACAGTAAAATCACTAATTTGAAGCTATATAAAGTTCTTCTATTTTTTATCGTTGTTGCCTTTGGCGCAGCAAATGTGCGTGCTCAAGAAGGTATAAGCGAGACCGGTGCATGGTATCAATATATCTGGAGTAAGAAAATAGGTGATAAAGGCTGGGGTGTAAACGGTGACTTTCAATATAGAGATTTTGAAGGTTTGGGAGATTTTCAGCAGTTTATTGCTAGAGCGGCGGCAACATATAATTTTAAAGATACTCCGCTTACCGTGACCAGTGGTTATGCTTATTTCAGCACGGGAACTTTTGGCGAAAGCCAAAATACAGTTGCTGAGCATAGGTTGCATCAAGATATTTTGCTTCCGCAAAAAGTAAGTGAACATCTTTACCTGGGCCATAGAATTAGAATTGAAGAGCGATTTATCGACAATCAGGACTTTAGAACTAGATATCGATATATGCTTGCAGTGCGAGTGCCATTAAATGGAAAAGGTCTAGGACAAAATGCTCTGTATGCTATGGGCTGGTCAGAGGTTTTTGTAAATGGACAGCAAGATATAGGTGATGGGCGCCGCGTATCACTTTTTGACCGAAACTGGTCTGCAATAGGCTTGGGATACAGTTTCACAAATAAATTGAAATTAGAATTGAATTACATGAGAGAGATTACTGATGCTTACACAAAAGGTCAGATAATTGTTCATGTAAATCATACCTTATAAATCTAAATGAATTTTTTACAAAGAAATAGAACGGTTCTGGGGGCAATTTTGCTCACCGTTATGCTTGCTTCAAAGCTGGCAGACCTTCATTCTTTGTTTCATATTAAAGATGCTGGTAAAGCACAACATTGTGAGTTGTGTGTGATCTCTCAAAAACAGCATCAAAATCATGAGTTTCTTGTTCCCACAATTCAGGAGTTTGAACCTCAAGAAGTTCTTGTTTCTGCAGATGTTTTTCAATCAACTATTGTAGAGCAAGAATATACAAAACTTCCACAAGGGCAGTATTTTAACAAGCCCCCACCTGTGATTTAATAATTCCTCGAGTAGCGGGGTTGATCTTAAGCGTCTTATTTTAAGACGATGATATACCTGCTTAAACCTTTTCCCGGTAACGGGTAATTATTTTTTTCTCCCTTACGGGGAAAGAATCACAATTCTATTTATTTATGAAAAAAGTATTGTTGCTATTAGTATCCCTAATAAGCATTAGCAACGCTACGGCACAAGATTGTAATCTAACTTTAAGTGGTGAAGTAGTAGACTTTCATGATGGTAAATCATTGTTTCAAGCTACGCTGAGCATTGAAGGTGAAGAGAAATATGCTCTGACAGATTTTGATGGGAAGTACGAGATTTCTGGTCTTTGTCCTGGCAATTATGTGGTACACATAACGCATCCAGAATGTGATACTGAAGATTTTAAGATCACCATTAATAAAGATCTTACTAGAAATTTTAAGTTAGAACATCATATTGAGGAACTCAACAGAGTTACTGTAACTGGTCATACCTACCATCAGGAAACTACATCTGGCACAGAAGCTTCATTGCATCAAGAAGATATTTTAAAATATAGCAGCGGTAGCTTAGGTGACGCTTTACGCGAAATAAGTGGCGTTTCTTCACTTAATACCGGAAGTACAGTTGTAAAACCTGTTATTCAAGGATTGCACAGCAGTAGAGTTTTAGTAATATCAAATGGTACGCGTCTTGCTGATCAAGAATGGGGTATTGAACATGCGCCTAATCTTGATGTGAATAACACTGCGAATCTTACGGTTGTAAAAGGAGCAGGAGCATTGCGATATGGTGGTGATGCTGTGGGCGGAGTGATCATTGCAGATCCCCAAAAACCTTATGTAAAGGATTCTCTTTATGGTAGTACCGTAATTGATGGATTTACAAACGGTCGAGGAGCCAGTGTGACTTCTAATGTAATTAAGTCTTATGCAAATGGCTGGTATGTCCGCGTTCAAGGGACTTACAAGTATTCAGGGGATCGAGAAGCGCCAGATTATGTTTTGTCTAATACAGGTAATAGAGAAAAGGATTTCTCATTTGGTTTTGGCCTCAATAAATTTAAATATGGTTTTGATGCATTTTATAGCTATTATGATGCAGAAACAGGTATTTTAAGAGCTTCGCACATAGGTAGTAATCCTGATCTCATTAGAGCGATTAACAGTGATCAACCGCTTTATGAAGCGCCGTTTACTTATGATATCAATGCGCCAAAGCAAAATGTAAGACATCATCTTGCAAAGCTGAGTGCTTTTACACGTTTTGAGAACTTCGGGAAACTGTCAATGGATTATTCTTTTCAATTCAATAACAGGAAGGAATTTGATATAAGACGTGGTGATGATAGAGATAAACCTTCATTAGATCTTGATCTTGTTACGCATACGCTGAATACAAACTTGCAGTGGGATGCTCTTGATAATATGGAAGCGAATGTTGGAGCAGAGTTTTCTTACCAGAAAAATACTCCAGATCCTGATACAGGCGTTCGTCGTTTGATTCCAGATTATGAGATGACTACAGTGGCGGGATATGCAACGCTAGAATATTACTTAAATGATAGAATGACATTAGATGGTGGCGTGCGTTATGATTATCGCTTAATGGATGCGACCAAATACTATCGCACATCAAGATGGGAAGAGCGTGGCTATGATGAAGATTACAATGATATTGTAGTACAGGAATTAGACACGCAATTACTTACAAATCCTGTTTTTGAATATCATAATATTTCAGCAACATTAGGAACGCGTTATCAGATCAATGATAATCTAGTCGCAAGAGCTAATTTAAGTTCTGCCTCTCGTGCGCCTAATCCTGCTGAGCTTTTTGCAGATGGTTTACACCATAGTGCTGCGATAATAGAATTAGGTGATTTAAGAAATAAGCAAGAACAGTCGCTTAAGGCTTCAGCTTCATTAGAAGCTACGTTCTCTAAGTTAACTTTTGGGCTTGACCCATATTATAACCAAGTATATAATTTTATACAGCTTGTTCCTGTGGGAGTTGAGTTTACCAATAGGGGAGGAAGTTTTCCGGTTTATGAATATCAGCAGGCAGATTCTAGGCTTTTTGGTATTGATGTAAATGCGGGATACAGATTTAATAAGCGTTTTGATCTCAAAAGTTCTTTTGCTTATGTAAATGGGCAGGACTTAGAAAATGATAAGCCGCTTATTGCGATGCCTGCTCCTAATTGGATGAATACACTTACTTTTTCAAAAGAGGAGTGGAATAATTTTAGAATCTCATTGAGAAATCAAGCTGCTTTTAAGCAAAATAGATTTCCTAACAATGACTTTGAGGTAACCTATATAGATGCCAATGGTTCTGAGGTTACCGAAACCGTAAAAATTAGTGAATCGCCAGCCGGTTACAATTTATGGTATTTGAATGCATTTATGGATTTTGCAGTACTCAAGCAATCAAAACTTACGGTAGGTCTTTTTGTAGACAATGTATTAGATACTAATTACAGGGATTACCTGAATAGACAGCGATACTTTGTGGACGACCTGGGCCAAAACTTTAGATTACAATTAAAACTTACATATTAATAATATAACAATTTATAAAATGAAAACCCTTAAATATATTTTTGCCGTGCAATTACTTGCACTTGTGTCTATCTCTTGTAGTAGTGATGATGATAGCGTTCCTGCGCCTATTAACGAGGAGGAAGTGATCACCACAATGACAGTTACACTTACACCTTCTGGAGGTTTGCCAGTTGTGACATTACAATCTCAAGATCTAGATGGTGATGGTCCTGATGCTCCTGTTGTAACAGTATCTGGCAATCTTCTTGCTAATACATCATATGCAGGAACAGTAGAATTATTAAATGAAACTGAGAGCCCAGCAGAATCTATTAACGAAGAGATCGAGGAAGAAGCTGCAGACCACCAGTTCTTTTTTCAAAATAGTGGTAGTTTAAATTTAACTACAACATATGCTGATATGGAGTCTGATTATACTACAGAAGGAGGAACTAACCCTGTGGGGATTAACTTTACTGTGCTAACTGGTAATGCTTCTAGCGGAAGTTATACAGTTACTTTAAGACATGAGCCTAACAAAGATGCGGCTAATGTAAGCGATGGTGATATTACTAACGCAGCTGGAGAAACAGATTTTGTTCAGACATTTAATGTTACTATCCAATAAATTATAATCCATAAAAGAGTACTGCAAAAAGAAAGCCCGATGCGTTTGCATCGGGCTTTTCTTTTTTCATTCATTAAGGGGACTACATATATTTTATCCCAAATAGGTCTTAAGCACTTTACTTCTTGAAGTGTGACGTAGTCTACGGATTCCTTTTTCACGGATCTGTCTTACACGCTCACGGCTTAGATCAAACATTTCACCTATTTCTTGAAGAGTGTGCGGTTGCTCACCACCCAAGCCATAGTTAAGCTTAATAACGTCAGATTCTCTAGGAGAAAGTGTTTCAAGAGCACGCTCAATCTCTGTACCTAGACTTTCTTGCATTAACTGCATATCTGGGTTAGGAGATTCACCACTCTTTAATACGTCATAAAGGTTTGATTCATTTTCACCTTCTTTAAAAGGAGCATCCATAGATAGGTTACGACCACTGTTTTTCATGGCAAGTTTAACCTTCTGTACAGTCATGTCAAGTTCCTTAGCGATTTCTTCAGCACTTGGTGGACGCTCAAGACTTTGCTCTAGGTAAGAATAAGCTTTGTTGATCTTGCTTATTGTACCAATTTTGTTAAGCGGTAGTCTTACGGTTCTTGAATGCTCAGAAATTGCTTGAAGGATAGATTGACGAATCCACCATACAGCATACGAAATAAACTTAAATCCACGAGTTTCATCAAAACGCTTTGCAGCTTTAACAAGACCAACATTCCCTTCGTTAATAAGATCAGGTAATTTAAGACCTTGATTTTGGTACTGCTTGGCCACAGAAACTACGAAGCGCAAGTTAGCTTTAGTTAAACGTTCTAAAGCAACTTGATCACCTTCTCTAATGCGCTGTGCCAACTCGACCTCTTCCTCAGCTGTAATCATATCGAGCTTACTAACATCTTGTAAATAGGTATTTAAAGATTTTGACTCTCGATTGGTTACCTGCTTCGTGATTTTGAGTTGTCTCATATAGGAGTATTAAATTTGTGAATGTAAATAATGTATATTATAACACGATATTGTTTAAAAACAAATTCTTCAATGCTTTTTTATGTATTTTTTAGCATTTGGAGCTGTTTTTAAGTTTTTGTTAACAAATATTTAAGATTTGTCTGTCAGTTCCCATCGTCATTTTTCTTTTTCTTCAAGAAAGAAAAGAAACCTCCATCGCTCTCATTGTCATTACCGTTCTGCTCTTCGCCATCACTATTTTCATCATCATCTTCAAATTCTATCTCTTCAGTGACGGTTTTTATCTTATTACCTTCATCATCTAGATAAACAATATTCTTTGTTTTTGTTCGGCTTCCGCCAAAAATATTGTCAAAGACATTGCGTATCGCTGAACTATCTCTTCTCGTGCTAGAGCATTCTGTTGCTTCTCGCACTCTTGAAGAGGGCTTTTCAAATTTTGCTTTCGTGATACCATCATAAATAGTATCCTTATTCATTTTTTGCAAAAGGCCTGCAAATATAGGCAAAGCACTGTTAGCACCGGCACCCATACTCGTACTATTAAAGCCTATGCGATAATCATCGTTACCTACCCAGCTAACGGTGATCATTTCGGGCATGATACTTACAAACCAACCATCTTTGTTATCCTGCGTGGTTCCTGTCTTTCCGGCGATGTCGTTCTTTAGTCGGTATTTATAGCGCAACCTTGCAGCCGTACCGCTATTTACCGTTTCTTTCATCATTTCTATTAATGATTGTCTGGTAAAATCGCTAATTACTTTTTTGGATTCATCCTTATTCGACGCATGTTCATAGATCACAGTTCCTTCACGATCCACTATTTTCTCGATGGCAAATGGTGTGGCGGGCGTACCATTGTTTACAAATGTTGTGTAAGCTCCAGCAAGATCAATAAGCTTTATTTGCGCTGTTCCTAACGCTAATGAAGGTACTGGCGGAAGATCTGCATCAATTCCCATCTCATGTGCTTTTGCAACAACATTCTTGATACCGGCATCCAAGATTACTTTTACAGCAACGGTATTTATCGAGTTGCTTAATGCTCCTTTCAGAGAATATTCAACGTCCGGATCTGTTGAGCCACCGCTGTTTCCGGGTGTCCATTCTTTACCTTTAATGATGTACGTATCATCGGCCGAGTTGTAATATTCACAAGGTTCGATTCCTCTTTCCACGGCAGTGGTATAAACAAAAGGTTTAAATGTACTTCCCACCATTCGCTGACTTTGCGAGACATGATCGTACTTAAAATTATTGAAATCAATGCCTCCTATATATGAAAGAATTTTTCCTGTTTTTGGCTCTAAGGCCAAAAATCCGCAGCTAAGAAGAGATAGATAATGCGCAAGGCTATCTTTAACCGAAATGTTTTGTTCTGTTTTTGTGCTATCCCATGCAAAAACATGTCGTTCATCCTTAAAATCTAGAGAATCCCAGATCTTTTCGGCTTCAAGGCCTTCTTCCTCAAGCTTTTTATAGATTGAAAGTTTTTTGAGATTAGGCAGAAGAATATCTTTTTTGTTCCATGGCGCGTAGTTGCCATAAGCTCTGCTATATGCCTTTTGAAGAGAAGCCATATGTTCTTGCATAGAGCTTTCGGCCATTCTTTGCATTTTGAGATCTAGCGTTGTGTAAACGGTAAGTCCGTCAAGATAAAGGTCGTAAGGTTGACCGTTTTTCTTATATTTTTCAGCAAGAATGTCTTCAAGCTGTTTGCGCATAGATTCTTTAAAATACCCGGCAAGTACGTTCTTACTTTGATCATTGTAATGCAGGATAATGCTATCTTTTTCCATGCCAATGGTATCCTTAGGCTGCAGATAATTATAGCGTATCATCTGGCCCAAAACCACATCACGTCTTGTTTTTGCACGATCTGGATACAACCGTGGATTGTACCAATGGTTTGCTTTTAAAGTACCAACAAGAATTGCAGATTCGTTAAGGTTGAGTTCCTTAGTAGGTTTATCAAAAAACTTCTGTGAAGCGCTCTCAATACCATACGTGTTATCAGGAAAAGGAACTGTATTAAAGTAGAGATTAATGATCTCGTTTTTAGTGTATATGTTCTCAATACGCTGGGCGATGATAAACTCTTTCATCTTTGAAACGACTAGCCCAAGTTTGCCACTCTCTGGTCGACCAAACATGTTTTTTGCAAGCTGCTGCGTGATCGTACTACCACCACCGGCAGATTCATCTTGCATAAGTAGCGTTTTGAAAAATACACGCATCAAGCTTATTTTGTCTACTCCATCATGTCTATAGAATCTAAAATCTTCAGTAGCTACAAGTGCTTCCACGAGATGTGGAGGAAGTTCTTCAAAGTCAATAGGCCGTCTATCATACACAAAATATTTACCTATTTCCTCGCCATTTTTATCTAGTAATCTGCTGGCTAAAGACTGTTTTAGATTTGCAAGTTCATATTTAGTAGGAAGTTTTCCCCAGAGACCTACATAGATGCTCATAAAGAAAAGTGAGAATGCGATAAATAAAGTTCCGAGGGTAATTGCTGTTATTCTAAACCAGCGCTTTGAAACGAGATATCTTAAGGTCTTCTCGGTTTTTACTGCCGAGCTTCTTAAGAAACTATGCGTTTTAGGAAATCGCTCCTTGAATTTATCTGAGGAGCTTTTAAAGAAATTCCTAGTGCTTTGAGGTAGTCTTTTTTTCATACTTGGTATACAAAATAACGCATCACCAATCAGTTGAACCTTACACTTTACATTACTTTAACTTAGAATCAGAAAAAATTAAACTTCTCTGTAACAAATCTTAACCCTCAGCGTCTACTAGATAAAGGTCTTATAAATCTTGATCTTGAACTTAGTGCAGGCTTGATTCTGGTTATGCTGGATGAGTGCCCACAAAATAAGATAGCGGCTATGCTTTGTTTCTTACGAAGTTATGCAGTATCAAAGAAGTAAAAGGTTAAGAATTTAAAATCGGTTAGGAAGTATTTTAAAGGGCTCTCTTCTCTCTCGTTAGGGAAGAGTGCTTTTTTTTTTTGGCTTTAAGCCAAAACCTAAAACAACATCGAGAGTAAAAATGTTCCTGCCACCAGAAGTATAAGCGACAAGATCCCGCCAATGATCGCAAAATGCTTGAAAGAATACATTCCAAGACCATAGATCAATGTATTGGTCTGATAGCCCACCGGAGTAAAGAAACTAAAATTCGCTCCAAACATCACCGCAAGAATAAAAGGTTTAGGGTCTAATTGTAAACCGGTTGAAACGGCAATGGCAATGGGCGCCATAATGATCGCTGTGGCGTTATTTGAGATCGTACCGCTTAATAGCATAGTAAAAAAGAAAATTAGCCCCAGAACCCAAATATCAGATTTGCCTTCCATCATAGCCAGCAAATGATCAGAGATCCAGAGATCAGCGCCAGTATTGCTTAGAGCCAGCCCAAACGGAATCATCCCAGCGAGCAAGAAAACTATTTGCCAGTCGACCTTTTGATACACTTTGTTAAGCACAAGACAATTAGTCACAAGCATTAAAGCGACGCCAGTAAGCGCACTTGCAAGAATACTCAGCACGCCAGATGCTGCCAAACCTATAACTGCTAGGAAAATCGCCAGCGCAGTAAATTTTTTACTTTTAGAGAAAGTCGACGTATTCTCATATTGCTGAATGATCGCAACATTTTCCATAGTTTCTAGCGTGGCAATATCACGTTCTTCGATCTCTACGAGCACGCGATCACCTGGTTTTAAACGAATATCTTTAATGTCTTTGCGAATAAGACGCTCCTTTGTATTTCTTATGTTTTTACGTTTTTTGATCGCAATAGGAACCCCACCTCTAAAGGCAAAATAACGTAGATCGCGTAGCGTTTTTCCAAGTAAAATAGAACCTGGCAAGATCAGAAGTTCGATGTAAACTAAAGAGTTAAGTTCGCTAGGTTTAAGATTTTTTTCTTCCTGTTCAGTCTGTTCTTCTTCTGTTTTACGGCGCTTTTCATTAATGATAAAACCTTCAGTTTTTGCGAGTTTTACCATAAACTCAAAGTCGCTCATCACAACAAGACGATCACCTTTTTGCAACCTTATGTACTTTCCGGGCGCGTTAGTCACTCTGTAATTACGCATCATTTTTAGGACGGTAACTTCTTGGCTTTCGCCAAAAAACGTCTCATCCAATCGCTTGTCAATTAAAGCTGAATCTTCGGTTATTTCAACGGTAGTGATCAACTCATCTAAACCATAACCTTCTGCGGCGTCTGTGGGATTTTTTCGCGGAAGCCATCTAGAAGCGATCGTGACAACCACAATACCTATTGCCAAAAAGGCTAAACCGAAAGGTGCAAATTCAAAAAAGCCTAATTTTTCCATTCCCAGATCTTGAGCAACGCTGTTTACGATAAGGTTTGTTGAAGTACCCATAAGCGTACAACTTCCCCCTAAAATTCCTGCAAAAGAAACCGGCATTAATATGCGTGATGATGGGATGTCAAAGCGATCTGCTAATTGCAATACGATCTTGATAAAAATGATTACAACAGCCGTGGTGCTAATAAATGCAGAAATACCAGCGGTGATTACCATAAATAGCGGAATGAGCAGCGTGAGATGCAAAACGCTTATTTTTTTGAGACCTTCTGTAAGCATAGCGATCACTCCGTTTTCTTCTAATCCCACGGCGATGATCATTAAGCAAAGCACTGTGATGGTTGCAGAATTAGAGAATCCGCTGATGGCTTCTTCTGGAGTTACCAGCCCAAGTAAGGTTATAGATGCGATGATAAAAAATGCGATCTTATCTACAGGAAATAACTCTGTGATAAAAAATACTATGGTAACTAGTAAAATGCTAAATATGAGAATGATCTCTGTTGACATGAATTTCTATTAGAATAGAATTAAAGATATATTCTAATTAATCACCTCACTATTAAAGAAAGCATAAACTAGAAGTTGAACAGTTTAGCTTCAATTAAAGATCTATAATTAAACTTGAACCTTTTTTCTAATTGTGGTAAAAGCTTCAACAAGAGAATCAAATCTATGAATTGAAGAAGGGTAGAAGAGACGTTCAAAAAGCATATTTGCCAGCCCAGAGTCGTTATAGGTTATAACAGATAAGCTCTCAAGTTTGTATTTATTTCGTGTAAACTTGATCCAGCCTTGCGGGTCTACGCTATAATCATACAGTCTATTTGAGATATAATGTTTGTTCTCTAGCGATGGGTAGAATTCTGCGGCTTTGTTTAAAACCAACTTAGCTTTAGACCAATTAAACAAGGTATCTTCTTTAATTTCTGAGACTATGATGTTCTCAAAAAAGTAAAATTCTCCAAAAGTAAAAACATGCTTTTGCAGAATTTCTTTAGCAAATATTGATTCTTCTATTTTCATGCATTTCGAAAATACCATTTTTCAAGAAGTTTTTCAATCTTAAATTTTCACAAGTAAAAAGCCGCTAAGAATAGCGGCTTTTCAGAAAAAACTTATATGTGTATCTTCTTAGTTAGAAGTTACCATAGATAAAAATTTATCTAGATTAGGAAGAATAATAATTCTTGTTCTTCTGTTTTGAGCCATATGATCTTTAGAATCATTTTCTACAAGTGGCGCATAGCTACTTCTACCGGCAGCGATCATTTTTTCTGGAGCGACGTTATATTTATCCTGTAGCTCTCGTACAATTGCTGTAGAACGCTCTACACTAAGCTCCCAGTTATCTTTAATGTAAGCACCTTCTTTCACAGTTCTGTCATCTGTGTGACCTTCTACCATTACTTCAATAGCTGGTTCACTGTTGATCACATCTGCAAGACGTTGTAAAATTCCGTTTGCTTTGTTGCTTACTCGGTAACTACCGCTGTTAAATAATAATTTATCAGAAATATTGATCATAACAACAGACTCGTCAATGTCAACCTCGATATCTTCATTAGACTCAACGTTAGCATCTAGATTTTTCTTAAGATTATAACTTATCGCAAGATTCATAGAATCTTCTAGCGTTTTTGCCTGAGCTAATTCAGATTGATCAACGTTCTTAAGAACTTTTTTCATCTTCTCGCGGTCATTTTTAGACACTACGGCGATGTTTTCTACAAGATCATACTTGGCATTGTTTTCATCAACTAGCGAGTTGATCTTTGCATTGTAGTTTGCCACGCGTTGTTCGATAGCAGCATATTTTGCTTCTATTTCTTCTTTTTCAACTTGAGTTTTCATCAAGGTAGAACGCGTATCATTATATTGACCTTCTAGAGCGACGTATTTCTTTTTTGATACACACGAACTCGTCAAAAGTGCAAGTCCTATTACTGATAGTGGAATTATCTTTTTAATCATTTTAATTCATTTTTGGTTTAAATTCAATACCCAAAATAACCGGTTGAGTCTGGTAATTATTGTAAGTAAAACCTTATAGTTTCGTTAAAATCTCCTTTTGGCTGCAGCCAAAAGTTAAAAAAGTACCCCAAAATAAAAAAGCGCCAGATCTCTCTAGCGCTTTTTTAATAACTGAAAAACTGTGTGTTATATTTATTTCTTTTGTTGTTTTTTCTTCTTGATCACTTTAACAGCGATAACAACGATGAAAGCACCAACAATTGCATAAAGTAGGTAGCTTACCGGTTGACCATCGCCACCCACTGTAGTGAACATTCTGTCCCAACGTATCTTTTTGAGACCTTTTTCATCTTGATCAAGACTTAACCAAACGAACACTGGTTTACCCACAATATGCGTTTCTGGAACAAAACCCCAATAGCGACTATCTTCACTATTGTGACGGTTATCTCCCATCATCCAGTAATAATTCTGTTTGAAGGTGTATTGTTGAAGCGGCTCACCATTAAGTAAAACTTGATTGCCATTAGTAGATAAAGTATTGTCAATACTATAATCAAGACCTTCATAAACCTCGATGATACGTTTATACATCGGTAGATTTTCAACAGTGATGTCTACAGTTTCACCTTCTTTAGGGATCCAGAAAGATTTCATCTGGTCTCTGTTACCTAAACTAGATTTGCCGCCAGGAAATACCGTTGGGTCAATACGGTTAGGATTATCAAGTATTTCTTCAACAGAGACAACACTTGGGTGATTTTTAAAACGTTCTACAAACTTATCTGGAATCGCCGGTGAAAAGAATGTATTGCCCTGCGTGAAACCAAATCTAGTGATCTCATAATCCTTTTTGATCTGTGCAGGATTAAATGCTCCACTAGCTTCTCCTTTATAACTGTGTTGCACTTTTGCGCGATCTGGCAATTCTAGAGGCTTGTTGTTTACATAAACTTTACCATCTACGATTTTAAGGCTATCGCCAGGAAGACCCACACAACGTTTTACATAATTAGAACGCTTGTCAACGGGTTTGTAATAATGTTCGCCGTTCAGAGTAAAAAATTTACTCACGGTATCAACGGGCCAGTTGAAAACCACAATATCATTAAGTTCTACATCTTGAAAACCAGGTAATCTAAAATAGGGGAGTTGTGGTTTGTTTGTGTATGACTTCTTCTTAATTACAGGAATAGTATCATGAACCATAGGGAAACTCACTGTTGTCATTGGCGTGCGCGCTCCATAATGAAACTTACTCACGAACAAGAAATCACCAATTAACAACGTACGCTCTAAAGATCCTGTAGGAATCGTGAACGGTTGCATCACATACGTATGAACTATGGTTGCTGCCACAACGGCAAAAAGAATAGAGCTAGCCCATTCTCCCGAAGTGCTTTTAGGAATTAGATCGCGCTCAGGCCTATGCTGTACGTCTTGTGTGTAGTTTATGTAGTAGATGTAAAATCCTAAGGTTACAATACCTAAAAGAGTATCTGTCGTTGAAGTTTTACCAAAACTTCTCAAAGTTTCAACCCATACCACAGGAAACATAATAAGATTCACGATAGGAACGAATAAAAGGATCGTCCACCACCATGGTCTTCTTATTATCTTCATCAAGATCACGGCGTTGTAAACCGGTACTGCCGCTTGCCAAGCTTGAAAACCTGCTTTTTTATATAACTTCCATGTGCCCAGAAAATGTATAACCTGAACGGCAAGGAAAAATAGAAACCACTGTGTTAGTGTCATAACTTAAGTTTTATCGTAAGTCTTTGTTATTGCTTAGATGTTACAATCTAATTTAGATTTAGAACATCTTTCATAGAGAAAACACCTTGTTTATCAGCAAGCCACTCTGCTGCGATCACGGCGCCTAAGGCAAATCCTTGACGACTATGCGCTTTATGCTCGATGAAAATATCATCTACTTCGCTACTGTATTTTATGCTGTGTGTTCCAGGAACTTCTCCTTCTCTAATAGAATGTATGGGTAATTTATTTTCTTCTTGATTATCAAGAACCCATCCGTCAAGATCACTATTTTCTATCACGCCTTCTGCAAGAGTAATTGCTGTACCGCTGGGCGCATCTACTTTATGAATATGATGCGTTTCTTCCATAGAGGCTGTATAGCCTGGGATATTTTTCATCATTTTAGCGAGCACTTTGTTAAGCTCAAAGAAAATATTAACGCCTACACTAAAATTAGAAGCATATAAGAAAGCGCTTTTCTTTTCGCTGCAAAGCGCAACCATCTTATCATAATCTTGAAGCCATCCTGTAGTTCCACTTACAACTGGGATGTTGTTGTTCAAACAATTCTCAATATTCTTTGCGGCTGCTTCTGGAATGCTAAAATCGATCGCCACGTCAATACCTTCAGGATTAAAATCGTCGTCTTTGTCAATAATGCGAGCAATGGTGTTGCCGCGTTCTTTAGCTATCTTTTCTATAGTTTGACCCATACGGCCGTATCCTAAAAGTGCAATTCTCATGTTTTAAAATCTATAGGTTAGCGTGAGGCCGGCATGGTTATTTGAGTCAAAACCAAAGGGCTCATAATAAGGGTTAAGGCTTATCTGATCGTCTATATCATATTGCGAAAGATGCGCATCTACGTTAGCCTCAACAATTTGTAAAATATACATTCCTGCCGTTACTAGTATCCATAATTCTTTACGTCTACGGTAAAAATTCTGGGCATCTAGAAGGTTATTTTCAGTGAAGATCTCGGTGCGATTTCCGTCTTCATCCACAACGGTAAACTCGTCAATACGCCCAGCAATACGCTCTTTGTATGCTGTGCGGTATTTTTGATACAGATCATCATTAAAAACCACAACGCCCACACCGGTTCCTAGCGCGCCATAAACCAGTGGAAGTTTCCAGTAATCTTTGTTGTAGGCTTGCCCTAAGCCAGGAAAAACAGCCGAGTAAAATGCTGCTTTAGATGGTTTAAGCGGATCGTAATCTGTGGGTTCAAATATTTCTTCGGCTTCGATCTCTGCATCGGGTTTTTCTTGCGCTTTCGCGGAAAAAAGACAGCAACCACAAATCAGAGAAAGGAGCAATAGCTTATTTCGCACCTGCTATAAGTTTTTGAATACGTTTAAAATCTTCTTCTGAAGAAAACGGAATAATCAGGCGGCCATTGCCTTTTTTGGCAACTTTTATGTCAACCTTTGCTCCAAAGTAATCAGCGATCTCGTCGCGCCCTTTTTGAAAGTTCTGAGGAACTTTGGCGGAAGCCTGCTTACTCGTAGGAACAGTTTTATTATTGTTGTCTTTATAATTTTTTACGAGAGCTTCTGTAGCACGCACAGAAAGCGACTCTGAAATGATCTTCTCGTAGATCTCCAGTTGATCTGAAGTATCATCAATGTTTATAAGCGTTCTACCATGGCCCATGCTTAAAAAACCATCGCGCATCCCGGTTTGAATAATAGGATCAAGTTTTAAAAGACGAAGGTAGTTTGCTACCGTGCTACGATTTTTACCTACGCGATCACTAAGTTGTTCTTGCGTAAGGTTAATTTCGTCAATAAGGCGCTGATAAGAAAGTGCGATCTCAATGGGGTCAAGATCTTCTCTTTGAATATTTTCAACAAGAGCCATCTCTAACGACTCTTGATCGTTAGCGATTCTTATATAAGCCGGGATCGTTTCAAGCCCAGCCATTTTTGACGCTCTAAAACGGCGCTCACCAGAAACTAACTGATATTTGTCAAAGCTTAGTTTTCTTACGGTGATAGGTTGAATAACCCCAAGCTCTTTAATAGAAGTAGAAAGCTCTTTTAAGGCTTCTTCATTAAAACTCGTACGCGGCTGAAATGGGTTAACCTCAATGGCTTCAAGCTCTAGTTCTACGATATTGCCTACAACTTTGTCTGCGCCTTTATCATCTGCAGATTTTATATCGTTTTCTGGATCTTTGAGCAGCGCAGATAATCCACGTCCCAAAGCTTGTTTTCTTGTAGCCTTCGCCATCCTACTCGTTTTTATTTATTATCTCTTGAGCTAAGCTTATATAATTTGCAGCTCCTTTACTTCCTGCGTCATAGTTTATGATGCTTTCACCATAACTAGGCGCTTCACTCAGTCTTACATTACGTTGTATAATGGTTTTAAAAACCATCTCATCAAAGTGTTTTTGCACTTCTTCAACAACCTGATTAGACAGTCTCAATCTGCTGTCGTACATAGTAAGTAATAACCCTTCTATATCTAGATTAGTATTATGAACTCGCTGAACGCTTTTAATAGTATTAAGCAATTTACCAAGACCTTCTAGCGCAAAATACTCACATTGTATAGGTATGATCACACTATCTGCCGCTGTTAGCGCATTAAGTGTAAGCAATCCTAGAGATGGAGCGCAATCTATCAAGATATAGTCATAATCATTTTTAAGATCGCTTATTGCTTTGCGCAACATGTATTCACGATCTTCCATATCTACAAGCTCAATCTCAATTGCAACCAGATCAATGTGTGCAGGAATAAGATCAAGATTAGGAGAGTCTGTGTTGATTATGGCTTCCTTAGTTGATATACTGTTATCAAACAACTGGTAGGTTCCTACTTCAATACTTTCTACATCAATACCCAATCCAGAAGTTGCATTTGCTTGAGGATCTGCATCAATAAGCAAAACTTTTTTCTCAAGAACACCCAGGGAAGCGGCTAGGTTTACAGAGGTTGTAGTCTTACCTACACCTCCCTTTTGATTTGCTACCGCGATGATTTTGCCCATATAGAAATTGTCGGTTATCGCTGTAAAAATACGATTTAATCAGTGCTTTCAAAACCCTATTTGTTAACACTTCTATCGCTTAAATACTAACAATTCTCAGCATTTGTTAATAACTCACTCATTTTAAAAAGCATCTGTCAAAATCTACCGTGTTTCTTGTGATTTAATCACTTTAAGGCTAACTTTCATACCATTTTTAATATCAGTTTTATAATGAAGTTAACCATACTGGGATGCTACGCCGCTACGCCGCGATCGCTTACAAATCCTACATCTCAGGTACTCGAAATAAAAAATCACGTTTTTTTAATTGATTGTGGAGAAGGAACTCAGGTAGAATTGCGCCGCAATAAAGTGAAGTTCTCAAAGATCAGTCACATATTCATATCGCATTTGCATGGCGACCATTTTTATGGGCTCATCGGGTTGATCTCTACTTTTAATTTGCTTAACCGCGAAAAGGAATTACACGTTTATGGTCCTAAAGGCATCAAGCAAGCCATCGTTTTTCAATTGAAAATCTCTAATTCCTGGACAGGATATCCGTTACTTTTTCATGAATTAGATAATAAAGAGCCTAAGATCTTATTTGAAGATAAAAAGGTAAGTGTAGAAACTATACCGCTTAAGCATAGAATTTATGCTAATGGTTTTCTCTTTAAAGAAAAAAAAGGTGACCGAAAATTAAATATCGCTGCAGCACAAAAATATCAGGTGGATGTGGCGTATTATCAAAAAATTAAAAGCGGAGGCGATATAACATTAGATGATGGTACTTTAGTTCCTAATGCCAAATTAAGCTTTGACCCGCCACCACCTAAGAGTTACGCATATTGTAGCGACACCATTTTTAAGCCAGAAAATGCTGAGCAAATTAAAAGGTCTACGGTGCTTTATCACGAATCTACATTTCTAGATGCGCAAGAACATTTAACGAAGCCCACAGGTCACAGCACGGCGCGCGAAGCGGGTAAAATGGCACGTATCTCAGAAGTTTCAAATTTAATTTTAGGGCATTATTCTACGCGCTATCCAGATCTCACGCTTTTTGCAAAAGAAGCAAAAGAAGAATTTGACAATGTTCTACTGGCAGATGATGGTGTGTCGTTTGAATTTTAGCCGATTAAAATAATTGTAAAACCTGCAATTCTCACCTTTTTACTTCTAGGCGATTCTTGTAAATTGCAGTACAAAACAAATCTATGTCTACAGATCTAAGTAATTATAGAAAGTCTTATGAAAAAGACAGCTTGCGCAAAAAGGACGTTGCTGCAAAGCCTATGGATCAATTTGAAAAATGGTTTAAAGAAGTAGAAGAAGTAGGCGGAAGCCATGAAGTAAATGCCATGACGATCTCTACTTTGGGCGAAGATGGATTCCCGTTAAGCCGAGTGGTTTTACTTAAGAAATTTGATGATAACGGATTTGTTTTCTTCACGAATTATGGCAGTCAAAAAGGGCAGGCGATAGAGAAAAATCCTGGGGTTTGTATTTCATTTTTTTGGCCTAGTCTTGAGCGACAGGTGATCATAAAAGGATATGCAGAAAAAACCTCGCAAGAGATATCAACTGAGTATTTTCATTCAAGGCCACATGGCAGTCAGCTAGGCGCAGTGGTTTCTCAGCAAAGCCAGATCCTAGAAGATAGATCAGAAATTGAGGAAGAGTTGATTTCGCTTAAAGCGAAATATGAAAACAAAGAAGTGCCTAAACCTGAAAATTGGGGCGGTTATCTTGTAAAGCCAGAAAGCATCGAGTTTTGGCAAGGCAGACCAAATCGTTTGCATGACAGGATTCGCTATAAAAAGCAAGAAAAAAATTGGAAGATCGAACGTCTTGCACCATAATTTATGAAGACACTTTATCTTGTAAGACATGCAAAATCTTCGTGGGAGTTCAATCTGGACGATCATATGCGACCGCTTGCTAGTCGCGGTTTGAACGATGCTCCACTGGTGGCAAAGCACATAAAATCTTTAATAAAAAAGCCAGATTTAATTATAAGTAGCGATGCTTTAAGAGCAAAAACCACGGCGTTGCTATATCTTAAAGAATTAGGCATTTCAGAATATGCTTTACAGCTAGAGCCAAAGGTTTATGATTTTAGCGGGAAATCGTTAGATGATGTCATCAAGAATGTAGATGATTCGGTAGAAGTATTGATGATTTTTGGTCATAATAATGCACTCACCAATCTTGTGAACTATTATGGCGATAGAAAGATTGATAATGTGTCAACAGCGGCATTTACTGCGATCGAGTTTGAAACTGAAAACTGGGCAGCAATTAAAAAAGGAACAACCACACATTTTATAAAACCAAAGGATCTTAAATAATGGATGAAATTACCATTGAAACAGCAGAAGATAGATATATTAACCGCGAGATTAGTTGGTTACAATTTAATGCAAGAGTACTCCAGGAAGCTGCAGACGAGACGGTGCCGCTTATTGAGCGTTTACGGTTTGTAGGTATTTTTTCAAATAATCTGGATGAGTTTTTCAAAGTGCGATATGCAACTGTAAAACGCATTGTAGAAGCTGGTAAAAAAGGTAGAAAAGCCTTAGGAGTTTACGCAGCTGATGAGTTGCTAGATAAGATCACAAAGATCGTTATTGAGCAGCAGGCAGAGAGTTTGAACATTCTAGATAATATTCATGAAAAACTTGAATCTGAGAATATTTACGTGATCAAAGAAAATCAAGTTACTCATCTTGAGCACGTAGAATTCATAAAATCTTTTTTCTTAGAAAAGGTGAGTCCGGCGCTGGTGACGATCATGTTTCATGAAGAGCTAGAGTTGCCAAGAATACAAGACCTTGAAGCATATCTTACCATAAAAATGACTAAGCAAGGTGATGAGAAAGCACTTTATGCCTTAGTTGAAATACCAAGTACAATTGACCGTTTTGTTGTGCTGCCAAAAGTAGGAGACAAAGATTACATCATGATCTTAGACGATTTGATTCGTTATAATCTTGATGTGCTTTTTAGCATTTTTGAATACGAGGAGATCTCTGCGCACATGATCAAGATCACACGTGATGCAGAACTTGATATTGAGTCTGATCTTGGTAAAAGTTTTATTGAGAAGCTTTCTAAGAGTGTAAAAGGTCGTGAAGATGCAGAGCCTGTGCGTTTTGTTCATGATCAATCTATAGATCAAGATACATTAGATTTCTTGCTTACAAAATTAGGTATAGAAAATACAGATAGTATTATTCCCGGCGGTAGATATCATAACCGTAAGGATTATATGGATTTCCCAAGTTTGGGAAGAACAGATCTTCTGTATGATAAAATAAAGGCACTTCCTATTAAGGGTATCGATCTTAATGATAGCATGTTTAAGAAGATCGCAGAAAAAGATTTCTTACAATATACGCCTTATCACACCTTTGGTTATATCATAAAACTATTGCGTGAAGCAGCACTAGATCCTACGGTTAAGACCATTAAGATCACAATATATCGTCTGGCTAAGCTAAGCCATATAGCGAGTGCGCTTATTAATGCAGCAAA
Source organism: Leeuwenhoekiella obamensis (assembly GCF_055391795.1). Lineage (NCBI taxonomy): Bacteria > Pseudomonadati > Bacteroidota > Flavobacteriia > Flavobacteriales > Flavobacteriaceae > Leeuwenhoekiella > Leeuwenhoekiella obamensis. Next base: position 1,010,150 of record NZ_AP029251.1, read on the forward strand.
AAACGGTAAGGAAGTTACCGTGCAAATTGAGCTTAGAGCACGATTTGATGAAGAAAGTAACATGATGTATGCAAACAAGATGCAGGATGAAGGTGTGAAGTTGATCTTCGGTGTTCCTGGTTTAAAAGTGCATAGCAAGGTTTGCGTTATTGAACGTGAAGAAGAAGGTAAGTTAGTACGTTACGGTTTTATAAGTACAGGTAATTTTAACGGTGTTACTGCAAGAATTTATACAGATTACACGCTATTTACTGCAGACAAACAGATATTAAAAGACTTGTCAAAGTTGTTTAATTTCTTTGATACAAATTATGTAGTCAATAAATATAAGCATCTTATTGTTTCGCCGCATTACGCGCGAAATAAGTTCTATAAAATGATAGAAGATGAGATGGCAAAAGTGCGTGGAGGCGGAGAAGGATATATTCGCTTAAAGCTAAATAGCATGAGTAACTATGCCATCATTGATAAGTTGTATGAAGCGAGTCAAGCTGGTGTAAAGATCGATATGATCGTTCGTGGTATATGTTGTTTAATTCCTGGTGTGAAAGGGCTCAGTGAAAATATTACTTGCATCAGTGTGATTGATAAATACCTTGAGCATCCACGTGTAATGATGTTCGGGTCAAGAGGTGAAGAAAAAGTTTTTATTTCGTCGTCAGACTGGATGACAAGAAACCTTGATAATAGGGTAGAAGTTACTTGCCCTATTTATGACGCAGATGTGAAACAAGAGATCATAGACACTTTTGACATTTGCTGGGCAGACAATGTGAAGGCCAGAGCGATCACAGAAGCTCAAGATAATGCTTACCGTAAAACCGAATGTCCGCCGGTGCGCTCTCAATTTGCAACATATGATTATTACATTGAGAAATTAGGCTGGTAATGAGAATCAAAAAACTAGCCGCGATCGATATTGGTTCTAATGCTATCAGGCTTCTGGTAGCGAATGTCATAGAGCGTGAGGGCAAGGAAACTCTTTTTAGAAAAAATGCCCTTGTGCGTGTTCCTATACGATTAGGCGCAGATGTTTTTAGCAAGAAAAAAATATCTGAAGCTAATATTGAACGTATGGTAGATACCATGCGAGCGTTTCATTTATTAATGAATTCTCACAAAGTAGAAGGATACAGAGCTTGTGCTACTTCAGCAATGCGAGAAGCCGAAAATGGTGCAGAAGTTGTTGCTTTGATCAAAAAGAAAACTAATGTAAGGATCGATATCATTGGCGGCGACGATGAAGCTGCGATCATAGCAAATACAGATCTTGAGTCTTTAATTCAAAACGAGAAAACCTATTTGTATGTAGATGTGGGCGGTGGTAGCACAGAATTTACATTGTACAGCGATGGTAAAGTGGTCGCTTCAAGATCATTTAAACTTGGGACTGTACGCTTGTTAGAAGGTCTTGTGGGCCATGCCGAATGGAATGAGGCGGAAGAATGGGTAAGAGCTAATAGCAAAGGATATTCTAGAATTGACTTAATAGGTTCTGGTGGAAACATCAATAAGATTTTCAAGCTTAGCGGTAAAAAGCCGGGTAAACCTTTATCCTATTTCTTCTTGGTTTCGTTTTATGAATACATACAGGCCTATAATTATGAAGAGCGTGTTGTAGAGCTTGAGCTAAATGACGACCGTGCAGATGTGATCATTCCTGCCACACGCATCTATCTCTCTGCGATGAAGTGGAGTAGAGCAAAAAATATCTACGTTCCTAAAATAGGTCTCGCAGATGGCATCATAAAGTCACTTTACAACGATAAAATGCGATATAATTCTGCCGAAACCTAAAATTGTAGTAATATTGTTCTGTAAACTAAACCAGTATACTTACCTAACTTTTAATGAAATGAAGAAATTTTTACTCATTGCTTTTCTGTTTTCAGCCCTTAGCATATCTGCTCAAAAAACAAGATACGGTGTTAAAGCTGGTGTTAATTTAGCTAGCCTTAGCGGCGAAACTTTTGATGATGCGACTAATAGGTTAGGATTTGCAGGTGGTTTTTTTGCAACCATTCCTTTAGCAGGAAAGTTGAGCTTTCAGCCTGAATTCATTTATTCAGGACAAGGAGTGAAGCCAGATTCTGGTGATAATCCTGTAAATCAAAGAGAAGAATTAGATTATTTACAGTTGCCTCTTTTATTAAGAGCAGACTTTAATAAGTTTTATTTAAACCTTGGTCCTCAAGTAGGAATAGGCGTTTGGAATTCATTTAATACAGATGCTTATAAGAACTTTGATTATACGGCTCTTGCTGGTATAGGAGTTCATTTTACAGATGCAGTTTTCGCGGAAGCGAGATATTCAATGGGTTTTAGAAACATCTTTGAAGAAAGCTTTAGATATGAAGGTAGCCAGATAGATGCAAAGAATAGCTACTTCCAGATAATGATAGGTTACAGATTATAATCTGTCTCAAACTTTATAAAACAAAAAATCCGGCAAGCGCCGGATTTTTTTGTTTTAACCATGTATGGTTTCTTTTGTTCCTAGATCTTTCATGATCTCGGCTTCAAATTCTAGGAGTTCTTCCCATTTTTGATTTACCTCGTCAACGCTGTCGCCGTATTTTCGCGCAAAGCGTAAAAACATAGTGTAGTGATTTGCTTCGCTCACCATAAGATCATGATAGAATTTTTTAAGATCATCATCTTCTAGTTCTTGTGATAGCAATCTAAATCGCTCACAGCTGCGTGCCTCGATAAGTGCAGCATATAATAATCTATGAACAAGCTGTGTGTTGCGGTTACCACCTTTTTGAAAAAACTTTCTAAGCTTAACCACATATTCATCTTTTCTCTCGCGTCCTAACTCTTGTCCACGAGCTAAAATACGGTCATGCACCATTTTAAAATGGCTTATTTCTTCTTTTACCAGTTTTACCATCTCTTGTACAAGCTCAGAATATTCTGGGAAAGTAACGATCAATGATATTGCGGTAGATGCTGCCTTTTGCTCACAAAACGCGTGGTCTGTAAGTATCTCGTCTATATTTTTTTCTACGATGTTAACCCATCGTGGATCTGTGGGAAGTTTGAGTCCTAACATAATTTAAAGATCTAGATCAAAGGTTTTTCTTAATAATTCAAGTTCAGGATTTAATTCCTTGAGTTTTTCAAATTTCTCGCGTGTGGTGTACGCGTATTTTTTCTCTGCAGTTTCGTTAACCGTGATTTTAAGTGTCACGGTGTGGTTTCTAAGTTTTCGTTTTAAAAACTCAAGAATTCCGTGTTGTGCACGCTCTAATTCTACCTTCATGGTTTCATTAGGGAATTCAATACAAATAGACGTTCCTTCAAGAGTAGGAGTGTCTGCTTCCATATTAGAAGCGAGGATTTTTTCTCCCTTTTTTTCCATTTTTAAAACGTACTCTTTCCATGCGGCTTGCATGTCTATTTCTGTAAACGGCTCTGAAGGAAGATTAGCAAAGGCAGCTTCTTCTTTTTCGCTTTTCTTTTGCAGGATCTCGCGTTTGCGCTTTAAGCCTTTAAGTGATAATCCGCTGATGTGTGGACCGTCAATTTTTATTGAAGGCTTTTTGTCCTCCTGCTTTACTCGATCTAATGGAACTGACGCAGGTGCTGCAGGCGTTTCGGTTTGTTCTTTTTTGGTTGTAGCCAAAATAGGATCTGTAACACTCGCAGGGTTTGGAACCGGTTTTTCTTGTTTTTGCTCTGGCTGTCGAGCAAGAAGTTCTTTGCGTTTCTCGGGATCTACTTTAAAGTAAGACGCCGGAATTATGAAGTGACCATCATTTTTTTTTTCTCCATCAAAGGTGATAGAGGCAATCTGCATGAGGCAAAGCTCAACGAGCAATCTGGGGTTTCTGCTAGTTTTGTACTTCAGGTCACAATCATTTGCCATGTCTATAGACTTTAATAAAAAGTCAAACTGCGTTTGCTGCGCCTGAGTTTTGTATTTTTCTTTAGTTTGATCTCCCACTTCTAGCAGATTGATGGTCGCAGGATTTTTGCAAACCATAAGATCTCTAAAGTGTGAAGCAAGACCAGCGATAAAATGATGCCCATCAAAACCTCTAGAAAGCAATTCATTAAATTGTATTAGAAGCCCGGGAATATCATTTTTTAAGATACGATCTGTCACCTCAAAGTAGGTGTCATAGTCTAGTACATTGAGATTTTCTGTGACTGCTTTTCGCGAAAGCGTATTACCAGCAAAACTTACCACTCTGTCAAAGGTAGAAAGTGCGTCACGCAAAGCACCATCTGCCTTTTGAGCGATGATCTGCAATGCTTCTTCTTCTGCATCAATACCTTCGCGATTAGCGATTACCATAAGGTGATCTCTAATGTCTTTTACAGTGATGCGCTTAAAATCAAAGATCTGACAACGCGATAAAATGGTAGGTAAGATCTTGTGTTTCTCAGTCGTTGCAAGTATAAAAATAGCGTGTTTTGGCGGCTCTTCTAGCGTTTTAAGAAACGCATTAAAGGCAGATTGTGAGAGCATGTGCACCTCATCAATAATATACACTTTATACTTGCCTATTTGCGGCGGGATGCGCACTTGGTCAATAAGATTTCTTATATCATCAACCGAGTTGTTTGAAGCGGCATCCAGCTCAAAAATATTAAAAGCATAATCCTCATCTGCGTTGCCTGTAGCTTCCTCATTAATTCTTTTTGCAAGAATACGCGCACAAGTGGTTTTACCCACGCCACGCGGTCCTGTGAACAATAAGGCTTGCGCCAAATGATTATTTGCGATCGCATTTTCTAGCGTGTTTGTAATAGCCTGTTGTCCCACAACACTTTCAAAAGCGTCTGGGCGATATTTACGGGCTGATACTACAAAATGCTCCATTGAAATCGTGAGATTATGACTAGATCACAAAGATAAAAATACAAGCCGCAATAGCCTTTGAGAAAAATCATATTTATTCATATTTATCAACAATGAAGTGATCGCAAGTAGATGTCATGCCGAGTAAATAAACTACTTTTGCGCCAGCAGGTCTCTCTATCGCCACAGCGCAGGTTGTGGAGGAAAGTCCGGACACCACAGGGATGCATAGCGGCTAACGGCCGTCGCTTGCTGCAAGCGAGCAGGACAAGTGCAGCAGAAAGAATGTACGGGTAATGCCGTAGTGAAATCAGGTAAACTCTATGCGGTGCAATGCCATGTATAGTAACGTTTGAGCGTTCCCGCGCGATGTTACAGGGTAGGCAGATTGAGCCAGTGAGTAATTACTGGTCTAGATAAATGATAGAGATTCACCTTCTGGGTGGATACAGAATCCGGCTTATAGACCTGCTTTTTTATTCTTCTTCGTCTATGCCTTTCGGCGAAAAGAAGCTAAACACACTGCCACCATATCTTCTAAATTCGGCAAAATTCTCACAACTTGAAAGATCTGTTTCTTTACCATGCTCGATGATCAAAGAACCGCCGTCAGCAACCATATTATTTGCAAAAACAAGTTTTGGGATCTTTTTAAAATCTGCTAGATCCATATTGTATGGTGGATCAGCAAAGATGATGTCGTATTGCATTCCGCTGGCGCGCTCAAGATATTTAAACACATCACTTTTAAACGCATTGATATCCATCTCAAATTCTTTTGCCGTAGCATTTATGAATTTTATACAGCCATAATCTGCATCAACAGCTGTGATATTATCGCTTCCGCGTGAAGCGAATTCATAGCTAATGTTACCAGTGCCGGCAAAAAGATCAAGAACATTAAGCGAGCTTAGCATATAGCGATTACGCAGAATATTAAATAGAGCCTCCTTTGCCATGTCTGTCGTGGGACGTACAGGAAGTTTTTTAGGAGCGATAATTCTTCTGCCTTTATATGTGCCGCTTATAATTCTCAAAGTCTAAATGTTTTGTAATAGTAAAAGTTCACTGCTTGCATCTTCATTGACGATCTCTACGTTTCTGATGAATTTATAGAGCATTTTAAAGATGCTATCTTCTTTTTTAAGATCGCCATACAATTGAAGTAGAACTTCTTCAGTGTCTAACTTCAATTGTTCTATGCAGAACAGTGTATGATATGCAAAATCTTCAGCATTAGAATACTCAAAGGTATTTACCAATAACAAATTGTTTCCTTGAGAAATCACTAAGTCAAAACTTTTGCTGCGCACTAGGGCAGATAAAGTTGTGGTACTTGTCTTCTGGCTTAGAACTTTTTGCAAAAGCAAAGTTATACCGTGATAAAAAGTAAATGACCCAAATTGCTCAAAAAAGAAATTGTTGATGTTTGCGTATGGCACGTATATGTTCACAAGATCAAATTGCGAGATCTCGTCATACACTATAAAATCGTTCTTTAGCAGCTTTGCGTTGTACTTGAGGTAATCTGTGAGTTTTTCTTTGTCAAAAAGCGCTTCTGGTACAACGGTATAGAGTTCGTTACTGTAAACAACAGTTACCTTTTTAAAATTTTGCTGCAGTTCTTCATTATCTCTAAAGATCTGCTCCATCTTCACCAGTGCTAGTTGTGGAGTTGCTTGATAGGGCAGTGGCAGCTGGTGGGAATAAATTACTTCTTGGCTAAGTTCATTTTTAACCAAAAAAGAAAATCCATCCAGGCTAACCTGGATGGATAAAGTATTGTAATCTGTGTTGTTTCCTTCTATAGGATTAGTCATTTTTACCGTAACTAGTAGGCCAGTTACCCACAGTTTTAATATCTGTCATAGATCCAACAACGATATATGCACCGTTGATCTCATCTACAGAGATTACTTGCTTTTCTTTGCTTACATAATCCTTTGGTTGATCATATAAGATATCTGATTTAGCTATACTTGCTTCAAATACAGGAATTGGCATATCACTCTTAAGTACAGTACCAGCATCCATCTTGATAGGTATGTTCTTTTCTTTAATTGTAAGTGATCCTAAATTTTTGTAAGTGTCAGAACCTGCAAAAAGAGAATCTTTTACTGGTTTAGTTCCTAATGTATCTATAAGTACAACTTCTTTATAAGTATCTACTCTATATCTACGAGTCATTTCTTCATCAAGAACAGTAGTATCTCTACGCTGAGTCAAAGTATATTCAGCAGTATCGATAAACTTAGCTAGATCGTCAAAAGTCTTAGCAAACTTACCTGTAACTTGTTTGTGTGCAAGTTGAGCAGATTGAATGTCTTTAAGTTTGTTTACAGCTTTTTGATAACGAACTTCTTTAAGCTCATTAAATTTAACTTCTCCATAAACAGAGTTAAAAAGAAGATATCCTAAGATGGCAATTACAACCCAAAGAACGATCTGAATGACATATTTCATTAGAAAACCGGTTTTAAATGTTAGTATTGGTTATAGGCAAATCTACAATTTTTTTTCAATGAGTAAAGTATAAGGCCTAAATTTCGTATCTATATTTGGCGCAAGAAAAACAATTATATGTCTATCAATCCATCAGGATTTTATAAAATATTAAAAACTAATTTTCCTTTTACTCCTACACAGAAACAGGATATCTTACTCCAAAAATTAAGCCAATTTGTTATCAATGAGAATGATAATGGCATATTTCTCCTTAAAGGATATGCTGGTACAGGTAAGACAACTGTGATACGAAGTGTGGTAAAAAGCCTCTGGCATGTGAAGATGAAAGCCGTACAATTAGCACCTACAGGGCGTGCGGCAAAAGTTATTAGCAGTTATACACAGCGCGAAGCGCACACAATACACAGGAAAATTTACTACCCAAAAAGCGAAGGAGGCGGTAAAGTTTCTTTCACATTACAGAAGAATAAGCATAGAAATACACTTTTTATTGTTGATGAGGCTTCAATGATATCTGATAATGTAACCGAATCAAAACTGTTTGAGAACGGCTCGTTGCTAGATGATCTCATGCAATACGTGTACAGCGGCCACAATTGCAAACTATTGATGATAGGTGATAATGCGCAGTTGCCACCAGTAAAATTGGATATCAGTCCGGCGCTTGATGCAGATAGATTGCGTATAGACTATAATAAAGAGGTTGATGCGATAGAGCTTGATGAAGTGATGCGACAGGCGGAAACAAGTAATATTTTGCTTAATGCCACGCGCATTAGAGAGTTTATGAACGACGAGATGTACGATGACTTTAGATTTGATCTCAATGGGCCCGGTGATCTTACACGTTTGCAAGATGGTCACGAGATCCTAGAAGCTCTTGATGACGCGTATCGCGAACATGGTAATGAAGGCACAGCAATTATTGTAAGGTCTAACAAACGCGCAAATCTTTACAATCAGCAAATAAGATCAAGGATCTTGTTTAAGGAAGAAGAGGTGAGTCCTGGGGATTATTTAATGGTGGTTAAGAATAATTATTTTTGGCTTGACGCCAAAAGTGAAGCAGGTTTCATCGCAAATGGCGATATTATTGAGATTCTTGAAATATTTTCTTTTAAAGATCTTTATGGCTTCAGGTTTGCAGAAGTGATGGTGAGAATGACAGATTATCCTAACATGAAACCCTTTGAAACCGTTCTCATGCTAGATACATTATCTTCAGAAACGCCTTCACTGCCTTATGAAGATTCAAACAGATTGTATCAAGAAGTAATGAAGGATTATGCTGAGGAACGCTCTAAGTACAAGAAATTCTTAAAAGTAAAAGAGAATAAATTCTTCAACGCACTGCAAGTAAAATTCTCCTATGCTATCACATGTCATAAATCACAAGGTGGACAATGGCCTGTGATCTTTGTTGAACAACCGTGGTTGCCTAATGGTATGGATAAAGATTATCTGCGCTGGTTGTACACTGCCGTTACTCGAGCGCAACAAAAACTTTACCTTATAGGTTTTAAAAACGAAATGTTCCTTGAGCAGTAACAATCGTTTTATGTTTGTTTAATTTTGGCTGCAGCCAAATAAAACTTTTTTACCCCATGACTGAAGATTTAAAGATCATTGCGATGATACCAGCACGCTATGAAGCAAGCAGATTTCCTGGTAAGTTGATGCAGGATCTAGAAGGTAAACCTGTGATAATTCGCACGTATGATGCCGCTGTTGCTACAGGACTTTTTATGGAAGTTTATGTGGTGACAGATAGTAAAGTGATCTTTGATCGTGTGATCGAAGCTGGTGGTAAAGCGATCATGAGCATTGCAGAACATGAGTGTGGTAGCGACAGGATCGCAGAGGCTGTAGCAGATCTTGATGTAGATATTGTGGTGAATGTTCAAGGTGATGAACCGTTTACTAATAAAGAAGATTTGGGTAATGTTCTTGATGTTTTTAGAAAAGAAGGGGCAGAACAGATCGATCTTGCATCTATCATGACGCCTATTGAAGAAATAGATGAAGTTGAAAATCTTAACAACGTAAAAGTCATTACAGATCAAGAGGATTTTGCTTTGTATTTTTCTAGGTCGCCTATTCCTTATCACAGGGATAAAACGGTAAAAACAACTTACTACAAGCACATCGGTATTTATGCTTTTAGAAAGCAAGCTATCTTAGATTTTAAAGATCTACCTATGCGAATGCTTGAAGCTTCTGAGAAAATTGAAGCAATACGCTACCTAGAATATGGTAAGAAAATCAAAATGGTTTTCTCAAAAAATCCTGCAATAGGTATTGATACACCAGAAGACTTAGAACGAGCGAGAATACGGTTTAAGCAAGCTTGATTTTAACAGATATAGCTAGCAAAAGCATAAAATCTGGTTAAAATCTAATCTTTAGAAGCAACCTTTACGTTAATATACCATCTGCTACTAAACCGGCAGATGGTTTTTTTTTAATAGACAATCTTTAAATACAATTTATGAAACTTATTAAAACAACTACTTTGGCCTTGTTCACTGGCCTTGCGATGACTTCTTGTCTTGAAGATGACGTTGCGATCACAGAGCCTGTAGAAGATCCTAAAGCTGTGGATCTATACGTAACTAACCATAATGATGGCGATGTAAGAAAATATGATCTAGTTAATAACTCTATCACCACGTATTCTAACGTATCTACAGATGCAGAAGGGATTTACTATGACCCTAGCGATGATTCTTTTGTGCAGGCAGAGCGTTCACCTAATGCAAGACTTGCTGCATTTCTTGATGTAAACGCAGACGTGATGAATTCAACAAACGGTACTGTATCTGTTACTAGCAGTTTTGGTTCTGGTTTGACAGATGGCCTTACAAGTCCGCGTGATATCGCTGTTGACGGTAATTTATATATCGTGTCAGACAATTCACCTGTTGACGGAGATAATACAAAAGGTAGATTCTTTATCTACATTAGAGAAAGCGGTAACATGACATTAAGAAACATTGTTACTGTGAATTTTAATGTTTGGGGAATTGAGCTTGTAGATGACGATCTTTATGCAGTTGTAGATAAAACTAATAAACTAGCTAAGTTCACAAACTTCCTAGGAACAAATACCACAAACGCAACTGTAGAAGCTAGCAAAACTATCGCAATCGCAGGAATCGTTAGAACGCATGGTCTTGCCTTTGATGATGGGGTAATGGTTCTTACTGATATAGGTGATGCAGCTAGTGCCACAGATGGAGCGTTCACGATCATTACTGGTTTTGAGCAAAAATTTCACAGCGTACAAGATGGTGAGGCTTTATCTTCAGCGAGCCAAACTAGAGTAGAGGGTAGCCTTACATTTTTAGGTAATCCTGTAAGCGTAGAGCTTTTTAGCGAAGCTGGTCTTGTGCTTATTGCAGAGTTGGCTAACGGAGAAGGAAGAGTGCTAGGTTTTAGCCGTATTCAAACTTCTGGAGGTAATATGTCACCGGTGATCAACAATAGTTTAACGGGAGCTTCTTCACTTTATCTTTACGAAGAAGAGTAAGATATTCTGGCTTTCGCCAAAAGAAAAACACCACGGTTTTGCCGTGGTGTTTTTTTGTTTTTATCCTTTTGGGTTTAACCCAAAAAAAGAAAAGTTTATCCGTTGTTTTGCGCGGCTGCCATCATTTTAGCCTGCAATTTTGCCATCAAGTCTTTATCTGATTGTATCGCTTGTCCCAAAGCTTGATACCTCGCCATAGTCATACCTTCTGCCTTTACAACAGCTTCCATTTTATTTTGAAATTCGCCTTGCATACCTTCAAGTTGTTTTACGATCGCATCGTGCTTTTTCATTTCGGCTTCATTGGCGTCGTTCTCTGTATTTGGGTTTAAAGTAGCTTTGTGGATCTCGTTAAAACGAGCGACTTCCATACCTTCATTCGTGATCAATGTTGTCACTTTCTGAGTGGCTTCCATGCCTACTTTTTGAATTTCCTTATACACGTTTGCAAATTTTGTGAGGTCTTGTTCGCTCACATCTACTTGCTGTTGTGCTTGCGGCATTGCTGGTGTTTGCGCATTCACGTTAATTGTGCTAAAAATGGATGCAACAAATGCTAGCGTAAAAATTATCTGTACTTTTTTCATGTTCTATTTTATATAAATTTAATTCCAGCGTAAGCTATGACTCTACAAAGAGAATGCTGACGGTTTAAGATTTTAATGTCTAGAATTAAGGAGAAAGTAACGTCTGTAACGCATGAACGTTAATTCTTAGAAAGAAGAAGTTTTTTGATTTGTTTTTTGGCTTTAAGCCAAAAAGAAAAAGGGACCATTATGATGATCCCTTTTATTTTGTGTCTTAGTAAATAGACTTGAGTTTGCTGAGTTTTGCTTTCCAGATCTCAAGGTTTTTCTTTTGATCAGCGATGTTCTTGTGAACTTCTGCAACCATTGGGTTGTCATCTGGTACATGCTGAAAGAAACCTAAGTTATTCTCAAGCTGAGTGATCTCTGCTTGCACCTCATCGATTTTCTTTGAAATAAAGAAGCGCTCTTTGTTAAGTTGGCGATCATCATCTTCATCAGCGATCGCTGCAACTCTGTTCTCGTATTTTATAAGTTCTGCATCTTTTTTGCTAAGATCCAGTTGCTTGAAGTGACCATCCAGAATTTGATTGAATTCTTTCTCGATCTTCTTTTTGCTGTGTGGCACACGGCCAGTTTCTTTCCATTCTGCGATGATCTTTTTAATTGTTTTAAGATCATCAGCGTGGTTGCCAGAGAGTTTAAGTTCTTTAGCTTTTTCAAGCAGTTCCTGCTTTTCAGCAAGATTGTCTTTTTCTGCTTCAAGAACTTCTTTCTTTTCGGCGTGAAGCCTATCAAAATAATGATTACAAGCTTTCTTAAATCGCTTCCAGATCTTATCGCTGTCTTTGCGAGGTACGTGGCCCACCTTCTTCCAGTCTGACTGAATTTTCTTCATCAGACTTGTTGTGGTCTCGTCCTTCTCGTTGTTCATGTTATCTTCAGCGATCTGTATAAGCTCCATTTTCTTTTTTAGATTCTCATACTGCTCTTTCTTCTGATCTTTATAGAAGGTGTTCTTCTTGCGGTTAAAAACGCGTGTGGCGTTTTTAAAAGCCTTCCATGTAGGTTCGTTATCCTTACGAGGAACTTTACCTAATTTGAAGAAATCATCTCTAAGCTCTTCAACTTGTTTTATTCTGCTTTGCCAGCCATTGTGATTTTTAGCGCCTTCTTCAGCAATTGCTTCGATGCGTGCGATCACTTCCTGTTTTTTCTCCAGGTTTTTCTCATGGATGGCATCAATATTCTTATAATATTCTTGTCTGCCTTCGTGAACCTTTTTTGTAGCATTGCTAAACTTCTCCCATATCTCTTCGCGATATTCTTTAGCAACAGGACCTACTTCTTCCTTCCAGATCTTGTGCAGCATTTGCAACTCACGGAAACCTTTGATAGGATCTTTATCATTGGCAAGCTCTTCTGCCTGCTCAATAAGTTTAAGTTTTTTGTCTAGGTTTTCTTTAAAATCCTTGTCTCTAAATTCTCTATTAAGATGCAAGAAATCATAAAAATTCTCAACGTGGTGGTGGTAATTATTCCATACAAGATTATACCTATCTCGTGGAATATTCCCAGCGCTTCTCCAGCGTTCTTGAATATCCTTGAATTTATCTAGAATAGAGTTAATGCTATCTTCACCACCTACTTCTTCTTTAAGCTCTTTAAGCTCTTCAATTAATGCGTTTCTATTATCTAGATTCGCATTAAGATCACGTTTTAAATTCTGGAAGTAGTTATTGCGTTTATCGCGATACTCAAAGTATAGCGTGTTAAACTCTTTCTTAAGCGGATTGTAGTATCTAAAGTCAATGATATTACCACCTTCTTCTAAGAACTTATCTTTAGCTTCATCTTGCTCTTCTTCAAACTTTGAGATAAAAGAAGCTCTAATCTCATCTACATGCTCTTTAATAGCCTGTATTTTCTCGTTCTTAAGCAGTTGTCTAAATTCTTTAATAAGCTCTTCCTTAGACATTGCCTCATAATCCTTCTTAGGGATTGAGTGGCGTTCTGCTGCGCTTTCATCTTCGCTATCTTCGTTAAGCGCTTCGTCTACATCATCATGATTTACTTCTTCATGATGCTCATCATGATCATCAGCAAAATCTTCATCATCATCGCCAGACTTTTCTTTATTAAGATGCTCCATTTCTTCTAGGCTGCCTTCTTGCAGCTTAGATTCACCATCGTTAACATCTACTTCGTCTTCACTTTTATTTTCTATGACAGCTACAGATTCTGCCTCAAGCTCATCTGCAGCTTTAGCATCTTCTGATTCGATCTCAGCATCAATAGCGTCAGAAGAAGGAAGTTCTTTTTGCTTAGATTCTTCTATCAAAGCTTTTTCTTCCGCCTTGTCATATTTCTTTTCCTCGGTTGCTTTGTTTTCTCCAGACATTCTTAAACTATTAAAGTATGTGTTTATGAGATAAAGATACTATTAAGTAAGTAAACTCTGCAATGCTATAGAATTAATTCCAGATATTCCACGCGGCTTCTGCCTGCAACTTTAGCATCTGGTAGCCGTTGCACACTTGAGCACCATTTGCTTTACCATTTTTCATGAATTGTGTTTCTTCAGGATTGTACACAAGATCAAACAATAAATGCTGACTACTTAATAGGTGATAGGGTAGTTGTGGCGCATTTTTTATATTAGGAAAAGTACCTAGCGGAGTACAGTTTACAATAACATGATACTTGCTTAGAATTTTACCATTAAGCTCTTCGTAGGATAATTGACCTGTTTTTGGCTTACGCGAAACCACTTTATATGAGATATCCATCAAGTCAAAAGAATACATAATTGCTTTCGCCGCTCCACCTGTACCTAGGATCAAAGCATATTTATGATTGCTTTTTAAGTATGGTTTTATGCTCTCGCTGAAACCTATAAAATCTGTATTGTAGCCTTTGTATTTACCGTCTGGAGTTTTCTTGATAGTATTTACAGCTCCTATGGCAAGCGCATGTTTGTTCATCTCTGCCATATACTGCATTACATCTTGCTTGTATGGGATGGTTACATTAAAGCCAGTAACATCATTATTGGCAAAAAGCTGTTTTAACTCTTTAGGATCTTGACAGTCGTAATTGTCATAAACGGCATCAATTTCCTCCTTTTTAAACTTTTCATTGAAGTATGTTTTAGAAAAGCTATAATCTATGTTTTTGCCTATAAGGCCAAATTTACGCATGTTTCGCTCTGTTTCTGTCTCCGTACTTTCCTAAAGCAACAACTAGTGTTACTCCCAGAATGATAAATAAAAGTGCTATTAAATTCTCTGAAGAAAATTCTGCAGGCCAATACCTGTCATAATTCTTTAAAATAGGATTTCCCATTCTGTCTATTAAAACATCTCCAGAAGTATCTGTATCAAAGATCTCTCTCTTCCAAGGCCAAACTACACCAAGCGAACCCGCTATAAACCCAATGATCCCAGCATTTGTTTCAAACTTATAATGCTTTAACAAGTAGCCTAAAAAGTTAGATAAAGTAACAAGCCCAAAGACTGATCCCAAAGTGAACATGCCTATCACTTTAAGCAGCAAAACACGTTCTGGATCTTGAGTGAAACTAAAATCTAACTGAGCAATGTCTGAAAGTGTGTCGTACAACGCGTTTACAGACTCAACAAGCAGAAGAACATAATTTCCTAGAAGGATCAAGATAAAAGAGCCAGACAAACCAGGAAGTGTCATCCCAGAAACGCCAATGATCCCACAGAAAAATACAAACCACAAAGAGTCGTTTTGATGCGCAGGCTCTAGTAAACTAATGCTAACGCCCACAACAATACCTAATGAGAGGATGATGATATTTTTTCTAGACCAGTCGTCAAAGTCTTTTGCAATGTAATAGATGCTACCTATGATCATCCCAAAAAAAGCACTCCACACAAAAAGTGGAAAATTACTAATCGCGATGTCTAGCAGTTTAGAAATGCTAAAATAGCTAATGACCATTCCTTGCGTGAGTAAGCCTAAAAACTTGCCATTAATATATCGCCCAAAACTTCTAAACCTACCATTGATAAGCAACGAGAACGCTTTGCCGTTTATCTTCTGTAAAGAGTAGATAAATTCTTCATAGAATCCCGCCACATAAGCCACAACACCTCCAGAAACTCCCGGAACTTTATTTGCTGCGCCCATGGCAAGTCCCTTGAGAACTAACCAAACTTTATCAGAAAATGAACGAGTTTCAGTGAACATCAGTTGGCTTCTTGGTTGCTAGTTTTTCAATTATAAAAATCAGTAAAAATCCTGTGATCGCAAGAATTATAACAGCAATTAACTTAGGGTCACCTTCAAAGGCTTGTGGAAGAATACTTTTCTCCAGCAATGGAACTTCATGACCTTCACTGTTTGTTCTGTAGCTTAACACTTCTTTCCATGGCCATACTTTGTTTAAAGCGCCTATCATAAACCCTGTGAGCAAAGCTAGCGTGAGGTCTTTATAGTTTACATAAAGATAGGTAAGTGCCTTTGAGAATGCTTTAAGTCCGATCACGCAGCCTACCATAAAGGTGGCTAATTTGGCTACAGCCAAAAGAACAGCATTGTAATCGCCTTGCGCAAGACCGTCTACTAATTGCTCAACCGTGCCCAGAACCAAAGTATATGAGCCAAGAAGCAATAAGATGAAAGCACCAGAAATTCCTGGAAGGATCATAGCAATGATCGCTAAAAACCCTGAAAAGAATAGAAATATATATCCTGAAGAACCTTTGATAGGTTCGGCTATTGTGATATAATAACTAACGGCGATTCCAATTATTCCTAAAAGGAAAACACCAGTATTCCATTTGCTTATTTGCTTACCAATAAGCCAGATGCTTGCTAAAATAAGCCCGAAGAAAAACGCCCAGAGTAGCAGTGGATATTCTTCTAGTAAATAAGTGATAAGTTTAGCTAGTGAGAGAACGCTGATTATGATACCTAGAAACAGCGCGCAAAGAAAACCAAGATTAAAAGTTTTAAAAGCAGTTTTAAAGCCGTCTTTTTTCCAGACTTTAAAGAATGAAAGTTTGAGACCGTCTATCGTGGTTATAAGCTCTTCATAGATCCCGGTGATAAAGGCTATTGTTCCCCCAGAGACTCCGGGTACTACGTCTGCTGCTCCCATTGCCATACCTCTTAAGGTGATCATGGCATATTGTAGAAGCGATCTGTTGTTTTGCATTGAGAAGCAATTAAGTGTATTGCCTCAAAATTAAGAAAACCCTTAGGACTTTTTAGCCTGCTTTATCTTTTCAATTACACCTTTTTGCAAATATGCATCAGGAAATAATTCTTCAAGGATCATATCATACGCCGGTTCTATGCGTAAGGCATTATCAAGATGGAAGTAAGCTTTAGTTTCTTCACCTTTTTCAAAATATAAACCAGACAATCTAAACTCTATCTGTGCAGAGTCTTTGTAAAATTCTTCTGCTTGTTCAAGATTAGTAATAGCGGCTTCTATCTCACCAAGATACATTAAGATATCACTGCGCGTTAACCAGGTGTCAAGCTCATAATTTCCTAACTCTAGAGTTTTGCGATAACCACGTTCAGCCTCTTCATAGAAATTAAGTTTATTGTTGATCTTAGCGTAGCGCTTCCAGTAAAGCGCGTTATCGCTATCAATGTTTATCGCTTTGTTAACATAGTAAAGCGCATTCTGATAGTCTAATTTTTTTATGTAGAAATTAGTAATTGCAAGCCAACCTTTATCTAGAAGTGGATCTTCGTGTACAGTTTTGTTGAAGTATTTTAAAGCTAGTTCGTCACAACTTAGTTTTTGATAACATTTACCAATTCTTAAGTATGCAAAAGAAGTAGGATCATCCAGACCTAGTGTGATCTGGTAATTCTCAATAGCTTCATTATAACGACCTAGTTTTTCTAGAACTTTACCTTTTTCAAAATAAGCGCCTAGAAAAGTGTCATCACTTATAATAGCAAAATCAAAAGCTGATAATGCTTTTTCATACTCCTTAAGGTCAAAATACTGCTTGCCTACCTGATGCCATGCAACCTCGCAATATGGATTTTTATTAAGAAACATATTGAGATAATCAATAGCTTCATCCTGCTGACCTAAGAAGTCAAAGCAATAAACCACATTGTACAATGCAGAGTAATCATCTTCATCTACCTCAAGGCATTTCATGAAGTTGAATTTTGCATTTTGAAAATCTTCCATAAACAGATATTCCATCCCAATGAGAGAATAGATATCAGCATCATCATCTGTAAGTTCTAAAGCAGACTCAAGTAATGAAACGGCCATTTTATGATTGTCCTGCTTGCTGTAGATATTTGCCTTCTGGATAAAGACTTCTTCATTGTGCGGCTCTAGTTGATAGAGTTCATCAAGAAGTTCTTCTGCATCACCTAGCTTATTCTCAAAAATGAGGATCTCTATGCGATACAATTTAAGGTTTGTAGAAGTAGGGTGCTGTTCAAGACCCAATTTCACAGCCTTTTTCGCTAAAGCTATCTTGCCGTTCTCAAGATAGTGATTGATGATGTTTTCAAACTCTTCTGAATCAAAGAATAGGACGTCATTAGTCTTTAACATTGATTCAAAACGTGTGAGCGGAAAATTTTCTTCTTCGTGATTGTATTGCATACACGGTAGTTTTAGAATTTCAGCCTACCTAAAATTAATAAGGATATGAGGTGACATTCTTAAAAGTCAATATTGTTGTTAACAAACTAATCAACAATTGAGCCTAAATCAATCTATGACAGTCTTTCTTTTATTTGGTCTAGAACATGAAGTAAAACCTTACAACCTTCTTCAATCTCGGTAAGGCTGATGGTTAGGGGCGGAGTGATACGTATTGCCCTGGGTTCAAATAAAAGCCAGAATGAAATTAAGCCATTGTCTTGACATTTCAAAATGGCCTCTGTCGTGATGTCTGCAGATGGTGTCATCGCTGCCAGCATTAAGCCTTTTCCTCTCACTTCTGTAATTAGGTCATGAACGAGTAGTTTTCTAAAAAGCGCTTCTTTTTCAGCGATCTCATCCATTAAGCCTGTGTTCAGGACTTCTTCAGTTGTTGCTAAAGCGGCTGCTGCAATTACCGGATGCCCGCCAAAGGTCGTTATATGTCCTAACTTGGGATCGTGTGATAACATAGTCATTCTTTTGGCGGAAGCCATAAAAGCGCCTATAGGCATACCGCCGCCCATGCCTTTGCCCATTACGAGAATGTCTGGAACAATATCAAAATGCTCAAACCCGAAAAATTTACCTGTGCGACCATATCCTGGCTGTATCTCGTCAAGAATGAGCATTGTGCCGGTGGCATCGCAACGCTGGCGTACTTTTTTAAGATAATCGCCTTGCGGCAAAATGAATCCCGCGCCGCCTTGTATGGTCTCTAAAATTACCGCAGCGGTATCTTCGGTGATCTTGTCTAGGTCGTTAATATCATTAAAAGCGATATGATCAATATCCCCCACAAGCGGAGCAAATGGTTCTTGACGTTCTTTAAAACTCATCAAGCTTAGCGCTCCATAAGTGTTGCCGTGATATGCGTTTTTTGCAGATAGGATCTGAGAACGACCGGTAACACGACGTGCGAGTTTAAGCGCACCATCTATGGCTTCTGTGCCGCTATTTACCAGATAGGTCATATCTAGTTCCTGAGGTTGGCTTTGCGCCAAAAGTTTACTGACCTTCACCGCTGGATCTTGCGCATATTCTCCATAAACCATCACATGCAGGTATTTTTCTGCTTGATCTTTTATGGCATTTACAACCTTGGGGTGACAATGTCCCAACGTACATGCCGAAACACCTGCCACAAAGTCAAGATACGATTTGCCGTCTGTGTCATAAATGTAAGAGCCTTTAGCATGCGAAACTTCCATCGCAAGTGGATGCGGAGTGGTTTGCGCCTGGTACTTTAAAAAATCACTCTTCATTATCTGTGCTGTCTTTTTTAATTAAAGTGGGCTTTTGAAGAGCGGTTGGCTTTTTAGGCGTTGGTATCGTGTCTGATGGATTTTTTCTAATAGTAGCTTTATCATTCATCGGTACGCCAATGGTAGGAGCATCTTCCTTACGGTTCTTAAAATGCTCTGGCGCTAATTCTGATTGGGATGGGAAACGCTCAGTAGGTGGTGCTTCTCCTTCTGGTGTTTCAAAGAAATCTTCCTCGATCTCTGGTAGCTGGATACCTTGAATTTTCACCAATTCGAATTCTGGTTCTCCTTTAAAGATGTCTTCTTTAGTCTTTAAACGTTCATCGCCACGCCAGTTCAAACCGGGAAATTGTCTTTCTTCTTTTGTGAATTTTGATAAAGGATAAACATTGCCATCTATCTGCTGATACTTATAAACATCGGTGATCTGATTTTCTTCAATGATCACTCTTATGGATGCAGACTTACCTTTATCTACCGCCTGTATATTTCCATCTTCGCCACGACGATAATTGATACTTTCGGCGTTTTTAATGATGTCAATTTGATTTAATGCATTGTCTTTAAAAAGACCTATCAATCTTTCTCCTTTTACTTGATTATAGCCGTATTCCTTTTCTTTAGCATCCTTTAGTAGCGGCAAACTGTCTTTTTCTACAAGAAATGCATTTTCAAAAACGCGTAGAGAATCCAATCGCTCAGTTTTAGGATTACTTATTAGATGAATGCTATCTCCTGTCATCTGGCTATTGGCACTCCACATAATAGGCACTCCTATCATTTGTGTAAGACCAGTTTCTTGATTTACATGTATACTGTCACACTTACCGCTCATGTCGCTTTTAAACATGCGTACATTATAATATCCTCTAAGAATACGTTTATCTGGTTTACCGGTAATAACAAGTCTATCACCATGAATGTAAATAGAATCTTGCTGCTGTTCTGTAATGGCTACCGCACGCTTTGTGATGTAAACAGAATCTTTTTCTCTAAAAACTTCTGCATAATGACCGCGCACAACACTTTTATTTGCCGTGTCTACAACCTTAATATTGTTTGTAGCAGAGGCAAAAGCCGTGGGCCTGTCAAAATAGAGGCTGTCGCCATACACCGTTCTATTATCATAATCTATACGAGAATTCTTTACAAAATAGCCATTGTCATTACGCGTGTCATAAAAGCCGCGTTCGCAATACACTTTGCTGGCATCACTGGTAATGGTAGAAGGGCCATAAAGATAAGCATGACCACTTTTTGAATAAAAATCCAATTGATCACTATTGATCACATATTCAGGATTAGTAACTACGACATTATTGATGAAAGAATATTTATCCTGCTCAATGAAGTATCTGCCAGTTTTACTAGTAATGGTGCTCGCGGTGTCTCGCAACGTACCGCCGCTTCTATAAAAAGCTTCTTGTTTAATGCGATTAAAGTATAAAGTATCTGTAGTAAGATCAGCTTTAGGGCTGTGCAACTTTACTTGGCCCGATGCAAAAGCAAACTGCGTATTACCGTTGTACTCTGCATACTTAGAATTCATGGTAATTGTGTCACCCTGATTAACACGCACATTACCATATGCCTTTACAAAATTCTCTTCCTCATAAGAAAAAGCAAGATCACACCACATCTCAATACCTTCGTGTGTAATGTGAACTTGGTTATCTGTTTTTTGAAAAATAAATGCCCCGGGATATTTAGGATCTCTTCTTCCTAAGTCTGAGTCTATGTCGATCTGTTTTTTCTCTTGCGCCAGGGAGGCAAGGGAGAGCAATAATAAAACAGGGAGTAAAAGCTTATTCAATGCGATTGTTTTTTAACGGTACAAAGATATATAAGTTAGTCTGTGTATAAACGGTTTTTGGTGATGCATATTATTGCAGCTGCGCTAAGGGTTGTTGTTATGCCTTTCGGCGAAAAGAAATCATAACAGAAAGCGCATTAGGAATAAAACCATCATAAAAGCTGAATATCTTGACGCATTCAGAAAATGAATTATCATAATAGATGGAAATCAAAACCCGATCAAGGGGTTCTCTACAATAAAATACAGTCACCCTTATAACGGGGACAAATATTTCTATAACGGGGATAAATAATTATGACGTTTTGGAAGCGTATTTGTACCTAAAATGACGAATTAAACGGCTAAACAGCCCATCTGGAGTATCAAAACAGTGTTTGTACGCATAAAATAGCCGCCCTTATAACGGGGACAAATAGAAATATAGCCGGGATTAATAATTTATGGGTTTTGATTACTATATATGTTAGATGTCTACCTAATTGGCTAAACAGATCTCTATAATTTCTACTACAACTGCGCTAGGGATTGCAGCGGCATCCTTTTTTAAGCCATTCGGCGAAAAAAAGATATAGCGGAAAGCCCGACCCGATTGAGAAGGAGGGAAGCGCCATTATTCAGTTGGCAGTATTCAGTGTTCAGTATTCAGTGTTCAGTTCTCAGGCGTCAGTTTGCAGTAGTCAGTTTGCGGTTATGAGTTGAGGTTAAGGTTTATTCTTATCATAACTGACGTGGGGTGACTTTAGTTTCTGCCAACCTGTCATACAAAACCTCGTGGCACAGCGTTTGACTTATACAGGTCGTAATAAAAAATCGTATAACACTTAAAATTATATAATCGATGAGTAAGATAATAGGAATCGACTTAGGTACAACCAACTCTTGCGTTGCCGTGATGGAAGGTAATGAGCCTGTAGTTATACCTAATGCCGAAGGAAAGAGAACTACTCCCTCTGTTATCGCGTTTGTCGAAGGTGGTGAAATTAAGGTGGGTGACCCTGCAAAACGTCAGGCTGTTACAAACCCTACTAAAACCATATCTTCCATCAAGCGCTTTATGGGGAATAAATATTCCGAATCAAGCAAAGAAGCAGAACGCGCTGCTTATGATGTAAAGAAAGGTGATAATGATACTCCACGTGTGGATATTGATGGTCGTCTTTATACACCTCAAGAGCTTAGTGCGATGATTCTTCAAAAGATGAAGAAGACCGCTGAAGATTATTTGGGTCAGGATGTAAGCCGTGCGGTGATCACCGTTCCTGCTTACTTTAATGACTCTCAGCGCCAGGCTACAAAAGAAGCTGGTGAGATCTCTGGTCTTAAGGTAGAGAGAATTATTAATGAGCCTACTGCTGCTGCACTTGCTTATGGTCTTGATAAAAAAGATACAGATCAAAAGATCGTTGTATTTGACTTTGGTGGTGGTACACATGACGTTTCTATCCTAGAACTAGGAGATGGCGTTTTTGAAGTACTTGCTACTGATGGTGATACTCACCTGGGTGGTGATGATGTAGATAGTGCAATTATCAACTGGCTAGCAGACGAGTTTAAGAGTGAAGAAGACATGGACCTTAAGAAAGATCCTATGGCGCTTCAACGTCTTAAAGAAGCTGCAGAAAAAGCTAAAATCGAGCTTTCTTCTTCAACGCAAACTGAGATCAACTTGCCATATATCACAGCAACTGCTAGTGGACCTAAGCACCTTGTGCGTTCATTGAGCCGCGCTAAGTTTGAGCAATTGATTGACGATCTAGTAAAAAGAACAATTAAGCCTTGCGAGTCTGCACTTAAGAATGCAGGATTGAGCAAAAGCGATATAGATGAGATCATCCTTGTAGGTGGTTCTACACGTATCCCAGCAGTACAACAAGCTGTTGAGAGTTTCTTTGGCAAAAAGCCAAGTAAAGGTGTAAACCCAGATGAGGTTGTAGCGATAGGTGCTGCGATACAAGGTGGTGTATTAACGGGTGATGTAAAAGATGTATTGCTTCTTGACGTAACTCCACTTTCTCTAGGTATTGAAACTATGGGAAGCGTTATGACAAAGCTTATTGAGGCAAACACTACAATACCTACTAAGAAGTCACAAGTATTCTCTACAGCTGCTGATAATCAGCCTAGCGTTGAGATCCACGTACTTCAAGGTGAGCGTCCTATGGCGACAGATAACAAAACCATTGGTCGTTTTCACTTAGATGGTATTCCACCAGCTCAGCGTGGTACTCCTCAAATTGAAGTAACGTTTGATATTGATGCAAACGGTATTATCAAAGTATCTGCAACAGACAAAGCAACAGGAAAATCTCAGGATATTCGTATTGAAGCTTCTTCTGGATTAACAGAAGATGAGATCCAAAAGATGAAATCTGAGGCTGAAGCAAACGCAGAAGCTGATAAGAAAGCAAAAGAAGTTGCTGATAAGATCAACGAAGCTGATGGAATGATCTTCCAAACAGAAAAGCAGTTGAAGGAATTTGGCGATAAGCTTTCTGATGATAAGAAGAAGCCTATTGAAGATGCTCTTGAAGAGTTGAAAAAGGCTTACGAAACTAAGGATGTTGAAACGATCACTCCAGCTCTTGACAAGATCAATGAAGCTTGGAAAACTGCAAGTGAAGAAATGTACAAGGCACAGGCCGAAGCTGCTCAAGGCGGACAACCAGGACCAGATGCTGGCCAGCAGGCTGGTGGAGATGCAGGCGCTTCAGGAAGCAGTGACGTTGAAGACGTAGACTTTGAAGAAGTGAAGTAAACTTCATAATTGAATATTTCTAAAAAGCCCGATGCTATTGCATCGGGCTTTTTTATTGCTCTTAATTTATCAGTGATAATTTGATAACATTAAGAATAATTCAGACTGTATAGAAAAGTTTAATGTTGTTTCAATCAATAATATATTAAAAATGAAACTACCATTTACAATTGCATTCTTATTCATCATTCAATTAACCTTAGCTCAAAATAATCAGGATCAAAAGGCCGTAATTACAAAAGGCACTCAGAATATTAGCCTTAAATTCAACACCTCCTTTATAGATGAAGAAACTGGTTTCAATGAAATAAATTCTGGCGAGAAAAATAAATCAATTGGCTTAAATTCTTCATATGCCTATGCGTTTGCAGAAAATTGGACTATCGGAGCAGCTATTCAATATCAATACCTAGAAATAATGGAGGTAAGAAATAACGATATGGAAGAAATTAGTGAAATTAAGCGATTCTATGGTATTTCTCTAGAAATTAAAAAGTACTGGAGTGTAGGCGAAAAATTGCTTTTAAACCTTGGCGGAGGAGCGGGTTACGGTTTCTCTAACATCTATGGTCAGTATGATAAAGGAAGCGTATTAAGCGTGGGCATTAGACCAGGAGTTACTTATTTTCTTAATCCTCATTTTGCCTTAGAAGCAAATCTTGGTTTCATAGGCTACTCGTATACGGTTCAAGAACAAGAAAATGATTACACAGACGATTATTATTCAGAGCATCAGGAAATAGTGGCAGATTTTAATAGTTCTCAAATAAGGTTAGGGCTCAGTTACTATTTCTAAGTAATTCTCTCTACATAAACAAATTGAGGTTTTCTTTTGGCTTAAAGCAAAAAAAACTAAATATCTGATAATCAATTAATTTTTGTAGATTTAGTTAATCTTTTTATTAATCATCAATCAAAAAATAAAAATCATGAAAAAGCTCACGATATTATTTGTTGCAGGAATATTATTCTTCTCTTGTTCTACACCTAAAGAAAATTTTCGGGTTGAAGAACAAAATGAGCCCCAAAAAATAAATGATCTAAGCCTCAATGCTCCATCAGATAACGATTCTTCAAAAAAATATCTATCAGATATAGGTATAGTTGAACTTAATTATGGTATTTGCCAATCTAGGATTTCTGGAACAAAGATTTTAGCTGATTCTCCTACTGGCGTTCATGAAGAAGCAACCGACTTTAAAATTGTTGAAAACACAGCAGATATACCTTGTCATTCCAATCAAAAATTTGGAGTGCATTATGTGGTCAAAGCAAGGGAAAATATTAACGTACCTGTTGAGATACGATGGACGTTTCCTAAGGAAATAGAGAACGAATACGGTCAGCGATTTTCTCAAGTTGCCTACACAGCATATGTTAGTACTAATGAGGACCATCATGCTGCGTATACACTGGGCAAAAAATACCTTGAGGTTAAAGGCGATTGGAAATATGAAATGTTTCATAATGGAAATAAATTATACGAGAAGAAATTTCATTTAAAATAAATAACGGCTTTTAAACAGTAAAGAAACCTCGATCCAGCAATGGGTTGAGGTTTTTTTCTTTTGGCTTTAAGCCAAATATGACGCAACCATTTTACAGTCAGCGTATCTACATATAAACCAAACCATGAGATCAAAGCTACTGTTATTACTTTTTCTTAGCGTCTTCACATTACAATCCTGCTGTTATAATTGCAGTGATGACATTAATGCTAAGTATATTTCTAGTTATGAACCTGTGATTTTTACTCGGGGAGAACTTGAAGCTTCTTTGCAAATACGCATACCACAACCCATCGCTGAAGCGGGTAAGATCTATGTTTTTGATGATTACTTGTTCGTAAACGAAAAACGTAAAGGTTACCATGTTTTTGATAATGCAGATCCAGCTGCGCCACGTAAGATGGCGTTTATAAACCTGCCAGGTTCTACAGATCTTTCAATTAGAGATGGAGTTCTTTATGCCAATCAAGCCAGAGATCTCATTGCATTCAAAATTAATTTTGCAACCCTAGGGGTTGAGGTAACAAAGAGGATACCTAATACCTTCCCAATTTTGTATGCGCCAGATGGTTATTATCCTAATGTAAATGAGGATGAGATCGTAGTAGATTATGAACTTAAAAACGATTAAGATGAAAAGATGTATTCTATTATTAGCGTTTTTTACTTTCATGATCTCTTGTGACCAAGATTCAACTAACATAAATGGTAGCCCAAACGACGGTCAGGGCGGTTCTCTTGCGACTTTTGCACTGGCTGGTGATTATCTGTACACCGTGGATGAAACTGACTTAAATGTCTTTAATGTAAGCGAAATTGAAAATCCGGTGCAGGTTAATAGTGTTTCAATTGGTTTTAATATAGAAACGCTTTTTAGTTATGGCGATTACTTGTACATAGGTTCGCGTGACGGCATGTTTATTTACGAAATTGATAATCCAGAATTTCCTAAAAAGCTTGCCGAGGTACAGCATTTTACGGCTTGTGATCCTGTGGTTGCCAATGATAAATATGCGTTTGTCACTTTATGGTCCCAAGTAGGATGTGGCAATGCTGTAAACCAACTAGAGGTTTATGATATTGCCGAAATCACTGATCCAGTTTTGATCAATACACGTGTGCTTAACCAGCCAAAAGGTCTTGGGCTTTACGGTGATTATCTCATTGTTTGTGATGATGAGATCAAGATTTTCGACGTTTCAGACCCGGAGTCTGCCGTGCTAGTCAAGTCTATTGATAATTTTGCTTTTGATGTTATCATTAGAGATGATGTACTTATCGCCATTTGTGAGACGGGCGTTTCTCAATACGCATTAAATGCAAATGATATTACGCAAGTAGAAGAACTTAGCACAGTAACATTTTGATTTTAATATTCTTTCGGTTGTATTCTTTTGGCTTAAAGCCAAAAGAAAACATGCACGATCAATAAATAGAACTTAAAGTTTCTTATTGATACAAAAGCGTTTATCTTAGACGCATATACATAACCGATGAATCAAAACTACGCAAGCCTTCTAGATAGAGCAAAGGCTGTCTTTATTGACGCTATTATAATTATTACCGCGATGTATGCCGCTACTGAGATTTTTGAAGCGGTGGGAGAAGTGCCGGTTTATGTGAAGATTATCACTTTTGTGTTCTTATTTGTGATCTATGATCCGCTTTGTATAAGCTTGTGGGGCGCCACACTAGGTCATAGTTATGCAGATATTAAAGTGGTAAAAGAAAATGGAAAAGGCAATATTCATTTCTTAATAGCTGTAGTTAGATATGGCGTGAAGTTCGCTCTAGGTTGGTTGTCTTTCTTCACCATCACGATGGGAGAGAATAAAAAAGCTGTTCACGATTATATTGCAGAAACCGTAGTGATCAAGACCAATTAAACATGAAAAGCGACAGAGTTAAGAATTTAAAGACCAAATTACTTTCAGATAACTGGTACACGTTAAACAAAGTCACTTTTGATTATCAGAAGAAAAATGGCGAATGGGAAACTCAGCATCGCGAAGCTTATGATAGAGGTAATGGCGCCACTATTTTGTTGTATAACAAACGCAAGCGCACTGTAATTTTAATCAAGCAATTTAGATTACCCACCTTTGTAAACGGCAATGACAGCGGTTTATTGATAGAAGCATGCGCTGGTCTGCTTGACGAGCATAATGCTGAAGAATGCATCCGCAAAGAAGCTGAGGAAGAAACCGGATATCAACTTAAGGAAGTTAAGAAGATCTTTGAAGCTTATATGTCGCCAGGTTCTGTGACAGAGATCGTGCATTTTTTTGTCGCAGAATATAACAGTGATATGAAAGTAGGTGAGGGCGGTGGCCTTGACGATGAGCAAGAAGATATAGAAGTTCTAGAGCTTGACTTTGATAAAGCTCTTGCAATGATCACAACAGGTGAGATCAAAGACGGCAAAACAATTATGTTGCTTCAGTATGCGAAGCTTCATAATTTGCTAGGATAATCAATTATCTATGAATATTAAAAGAGAACTCGTGAGGTTCTCTTTTTTGTTTTGGCTTAAAGCCAAAAAATGCTTTGCAAAAAAAAAAGCCCGTGCTTTCGCTACGGACCTTTCGACCAACTTAAACAATCTTACAAAATTTTATTCACCCTGAAAAGCGAGAACAGAATTTTTATTCGGTTGAACGTCGCTATCTAATCTACCATCTTTAAATTTAGCTTGGTTTTCAAACTTGTTATCAGATAGAGCGATCATTTCTAAATTTTTCATTTGTGCGATCTCTGATGGGATGTGACCATACATTTCATTTCCGCTCAGGTTAAGTTCTCTAAGGTTGTGAAGTTTTAAGATCGCTTCAGGAAGTTCTCCTGATACTTTGTTGTCAAAAAGGTTGAAAACTTTAAGGTTTTCTAGTTTTGCGATGTTTTCGCTAACAACTCCTTCTATTTGATTACTTGAGATCATTAATTGCTCAAGTTGATTTAATGTGTAAAGACTTTCTGGAAGTTCACCAGAGATTTTGTTTCCGTTAAGAACAAGAACTTTTAAGTTTTTAAGGTTTCCTATTTGAGTAGGAAGTTCACCTTCTATTTGATTGAAGAAAAGCTCTAGAGAAACTAGCTCAGTAAGATTACCTAGGCTAGCAGGAAGCGTTCCTTGAAGGTTGTTCATACTTAAGTTAAGACCTACTACATTATCGTTGATCACGCGAACACCTTGCCAAGTGTCTACAGAAGCGTTAAGATCCCAACCACGGTTCCAATTTTGACCGTTTGTGTTGTTATAAAGATCGATCAAAGCATCCTTTTGAGATTGTGAAACCTCTGCAAAAGAGATAAAGCTAATTAGTAAAGCGGCGATAAGTGTAAAAGTCTTCATAAGTCGGATTGTTGTTTTACATCGCTAAAGTAGTGCATTTTATCCTTTAAATGCAAATAGAATCGATGAAATGCACACTAAATAAGTGTTAAAATTACTTTTACCGGTTATAAGACTATAACTAAATCAATTTAAGTTCTTGAAAATTAATTTGTTAAACTCATGCCCTCCGTTAAACGTAGAAGTGTGTATTTTATCGAAAAAAATGTCACTTAATCGGTTTTGCTCGACACTTATGAGTTTTTCAGAGATTAATTTGTCTTCGGTACCATAAATTAATTCTACGCTAGATTCAGGATTCATAAAGTCAAAATCCTCCTTACTTAAATTGTCAGGAAATTTCCCACTATGAAGAAACAAAGTTTTAAAATCAACCTTTTTTTGTGCCACCCATCGAGTAATGATTGAAACTCCTTGTGAGAAACCTAGCAGATAGAGATTTCTATTTGCAGATAGGTGAGGAGCAATTTCCATATCATATAATATATTAAGGTAATTATTGATATTTTCCATTTCTAGATCACGATCTTCTCTAGTGAGCCAGCACGCACCTACATATTTATATGCTTTATCTTGATAGTACTTACTAGGCGCTTGTGGAGCGACTATAAAATTCTTTGTGGCATCTAGCGCTTCAAAATGTTTTATAAAGTATTTAGAGAGATAACCTAAACCGTGCATTACAAACCAGATGTTCTCTGTGTCCTTATTTATAGTATTGAGTGTGTGGTATGTATTTGTGGTGGTATACTGAATCCTTTTTTGATGGGCCATAGAAGCTGTATTTGTATCTTTACAAAGAAAACAATTGAATATGAAATACTCCAAGGAAGAAGCACTTTCAATCTGTGCAAAGATCTGTGAGAATACCTTGATGCAAACGCTAGATATTGAATTTACAGATATCACTAGCGATTCGCTCACGGCAAAAATGCCTGTTACATCTAAGGTGCATCAACCAGATGGTGTTTTGCATGGTGGTGCAACAGTTGCGCTTGCTGAGAGTGTGGGTAGCGCAGCCTGCTATTTATTTCTGGATGTTGAAAAAGTCTTTGTTCGTGGTATTGAGATCTCTGCAAATCATGTTAAGAGCATTGCTAGCGGAGACGTTT
Source organism: Leeuwenhoekiella obamensis (assembly GCF_055391795.1). Taxonomy (NCBI): domain Bacteria; kingdom Pseudomonadati; phylum Bacteroidota; class Flavobacteriia; order Flavobacteriales; family Flavobacteriaceae; genus Leeuwenhoekiella; species Leeuwenhoekiella obamensis. The sequence continues at coordinate 1,039,951 of NZ_AP029251.1, forward strand.
TCGCAACAGCGACAATATTACACCTTGGTAAAACCACACAATTGTGGCAAATACGGGTTACAAACGCAGAAGATCAATTGATCTCGCTAGTCAAATTAACCACCATCTCATTGCCACGCAAATAATGCGACCTCCATTGACATTTAAAGACATTCTTGCGCATCACCAGCAGCAATTGCCATTTGTATTGTATCGCAAACCTCAAGAGCAAGAGGTTTATGCCATCTTGCAGCAAGATCAACAATTGCATACGGTAAACGATTATGAAGAGCAAGGTTTTGTTTTTGCGCCATTCAATTCGGTGAGTGATTCATATATAATTAAAGGAGAGCGTGAGGTTTTGGCTTTCGCCAAAAGTGATACCACAAACCCCATTACTTCATCACTGCAAGACTTCGGGAATGCGTTTGCAAGAGCACATCATATAAATATTGTAGAAAAAGCAATTGAAAGGATTAAAGAAAGTGAACTGAAAAAGGTAGTACTTTCTAGAAGTTTGAAAATTGACGCTACGACTTCAGCGGTCGAGGTTTTTGAGCGAATGCTTCTTAAATATGCAAATGCCTTTGTTTATTATTTCTTTCATCCGGCGATCGGTTCTTGGTTAGGCGCCACACCAGAAAGATTGCTAAAGATCAAAGGTTCAACTTTTGAAACTATGGCGCTTGCCGGTACGCAGGTTTTTCACGAAAGTGAAGATGTGACTTGGGGCGATAAAGAGAAGGAAGAACAACAATTTGTTACAGATGAGATCATTTCGCGTCTCAGCGCAATAGATCTTACAACCTTAAGTATAGGAGAACGACATACGCATAAGGCGGGCAATTTGCTGCATTTGCGTACAAAGATCAACGGTAGATTAGATCAAGGCCTTGATCTTAAAAATATCATTAACGCTTTGCATCCTACGCCGGCTGTTTGTGGTTTGCCTAGAGAAGAAGCGAGAGATTTTATACTGGAGAATGAGGGTTATGCGCGTAACTTTTACACCGGTTTTCTAGGAGAATTGAATCTTGAAGAAACCACGACACGCAATCGCAATCGCCGTAATGTAGAGAATTCTGCTTACTACAGCGTAAAGCGCACCTCAGATCTTTATGTTAATCTGCGTTGTATGGAGCAAAGTGATAATGCTTTTACTATCTACGTAGGCGGCGGAATCACAGCTTCTTCAAACCCAGCTGCAGAATGGGAAGAAACGGTGAATAAAGCGCAAACAATGGCGAGCGTTATTTAGCAGGTTTTAAGAAACAACATTCGTATTTTTACAGTAATGAAGTATTCTAAAATTCCCGTAGCGCAATCTATCATTCTATTGTGTTTAGAAAAAGGGATAGATCATGTTGTGATCTCTCCTGGCTCGCGCAACGCACCGCTTACTATAGGTTTTACACATCATACTGGTTTTAATTGCTACAGCATTGTAGATGAACGCAGCGCAGCTTTTTTTGCACTGGGTTTAGCACAGCAATTAAAAAAACCGGTAGCACTTGTTTGTTCTTCTGGTAGTGCGCTTTTAAATTATTATCCTGCTGTCGCAGAGGCTTTTTATAGCGATATTCCGCTGGTGATGATCACTGCAGATAGACCTATTGAACGTATTGATATAGGCGATGGACAAACCATTAGACAGCGCAATGTTTTTGAAAATCATGTGCTGTATTCGGCTAATTTATATTCTGAACTTGTGTTAGAAGGCGATGCGCTTGATCCTAAATTAAAACAGAAACAGCGCGAAGCCGAAAAGCATAATCAGCAAGAAATAAACAAAGCATTAAATCTTGCACTTATAGATTGTGGTCCGGTGCATATCAATGTTCCTTTTTACGAGCCGCTTTATGATACGGTAGATGAGCCTTCAGTTGCGCCCATTAGCGTGAAGCCACAATTTCCTAGAGAAGAGCTTAGCGACGAGGAGCTTCAGCCGTATGCTGATTTCTTCAACAATGCGAAGCAAAAGATCGTTCTTGTGGGTGTACTTGCGCCAAATGCTATAGAACAACGTTTCTTAGATATTTTGGGCGAAGACCCAAGTACAATTGTGCTTACTGAAACGACTTCTAACGTTGATAATCCTAACTTTTTCACGAGAATTGACAATCTTATAGGTTCTCTGGATGATAACGGATTCAAAAAATTACAGCCCGATCTTTTGATCACTTTTGGCGGAATGGTGATCTCAAAAAAGATCAAAGCGTTCTTAAGAAATTACCAGCCGCAGCAACATTGGCACATAGATTCTAAAAAAGCATACGACACTTATTTTTGTCTAAACAGGCATTTTAAGGTGAGCGCAAATTATTTTTTAGCGCATTTTTTACCGCTTACGCGAAAAGTGGACAGCGACTATCAAAGCAAGTGGTTAACAACCAGAGATTATCGCGATACCTTGCATAAAAAGTATCTCGCAGAAATGCCATGGTGCGATTTTAAAGCCTTTGAAAGTGTGCTTGAGGCAATTCCTGATCATTCTATTTTGCAGCTTAGTAATAGCTCTACGGTACGCTACGTGCAGCTTTTTGATGTAAATAGAACCTTGAAAGTATTCTGCAATAGAGGAACTAGCGGTATTGACGGTTGTACATCAACTGCGGTAGGTGCGGCGCTAGGAAGTAAATCACCCACGACTTTGATCACCGGTGATCTAAGTTTTTTTTACGACAGCAACGGTCTCTGGAATAAACACATCCCGAATGACTTTAAGATTATCGTCATTAACAATAGTGGTGGTGGTATTTTTAGAATTCTGCCAGGAAATAAAAACACGCCAGAATTTGATGAGTTTTTTGAAACCACGCATGATCTCAATGCAGCGCATTTAAGTAAAACGTACGGTTTTAATTATCATAAGGCAGAAAGCATTGATGAGCTTAGTGATGGTTTAGCAACATTCTATAATGATAATTCTAAGCCTGCGATCTTAGAGATTTTTACACCTCGCAAGACAAATGACGAGATCCTTTTGTCGTATTTTAAATTTATTAGGTAGAAGTTCTTGGCAGCTAAACTTTTGATTTTTTATATTTAGTTCCTGAATTAAACAAAACAATAATTAAATTTTCGACCTTATGAGTAAAAGAGATGAATTAATAGAGAAGTTTGCTGCAGATCTTAAAGATAAAGTAGGTGTAACTCCAGATATGGATCTACTTACTAAAGTAACTGTAGGTTTAGGACCTTCAATTTACAATGCAGACTCTGCAACTGTATCTTCTAGCAGCGAGAGCGAACTAGCGACTGTTAAGCAAAACTTCTTAATTAAGAAATTAGGTCTTGCTGATGGTCCAGAACTAGATACAGCAATAGACAGCGTTATGGAAAAGTATGGTAAATCTAACCGTAACAAGTATCGTGCGGTAGTATATTATTTACTTACTGTACACTTTGGTAAAGAGAGTGTTTACGCATAAGCTAAAAATAAATTTTACTACAAAGGCCATCATTTTTTGATGGCCTTTGTTTTTTAACTCAAGAATTATCGACCTTTGCACGATGCTACAAATAGGAAAATTTCAAGAATTAACAATAGATCGAGAAACAGGTTCTGGTCTATTTTTAAGAGGCGCAGAAGAAACTGATGAAGTACTGTTGCCAGGTAAATTCATGCCAAAAGAATTTGAAATAGGTCAAGTTCTTACTGTTTTTATCTATCTAGATAATGAAGGCAGGCCCATTGCCACCACACAAGAACCATTTTTAGAACGTGATGATTTTGCCTATTTATATTGCAGCGAGATCACAAAAATAGGTGCGTTTATGGATATAGGTATTGACAAAGAATTGTTAGTTCCGTTTTCTAATCAAGCGCGCACTATTGAAGAAGGTGATTGGGCTGTGACTTACATGTATCTTGATGAAAAAACAAACCGTCTCGTAGGAACTACAAGATTTAATGGCATTCTAAGCAATAAAGATGTTCAATTAGCTCGAGGCGAAAAGGTAGACCTTATCGTTTCACATTTTACAGAGTTAGGTGCTAACGTCATCATTAATAAAGCACATACAGGTCTTGTTTTTAAAGATCAGATCTTTGAAGATCTAAGAGAAGGAGACAAGCTTCCGGGATATATCAAACGTGTAAGAGAAGACGGGAAGATAGATGTTTTGCTTTCGCCGGAAGGCTACAAAAGTATAGAGCCTAATGCGCAATATCTTTATGAGGAACTGCAAGAAAATGACGGTTTCTTACCTGTGCATGATAAGAGTGATCCAGAAAAAATTCAAGAGCTTCTTGGTTTGAGCAAGAAGAGTTTTAAAAAGGCCGTGGGTGCGCTGTACAAAGACAGGAAGATCGAGTTTACACCACAAGGAATAAAACTTAAGGATTGATCGCAATTTTATAAAAATAGATTTGATGAAAAATATTGAGTGGAAAACCGCTAAAGAATATACAGATATAACCTACAAAAAATGTGACGGCGTTGCTCGTATCGCGTTTAACAGACCAGAAGTGCGCAATGCTTTTAGACCGCATACCACTTCAGAATTGCTAGACGCATTTCATGATGCGCAAGAAGATCTTAGCATAGGTGTTGTTTTGCTTAGCGCGGAAGGGCCTTCGCCAAAAGATGGTGTTTACAGCTTTTGTAGTGGTGGTGACCAGAAGGCAAGAGGCGATCAAGGATATGTGGGGCAAGATGGTTATCACAGATTGAATATTCTTGATGTTCAACGATTGATACGTTTTATGCCAAAGGTTGTGATCGCTGTTGTTCCAGGATGGGCTGTAGGTGGCGGTCATAGTTTGCACGTGGTTTGTGACATGACTTTAGCGAGTAAAGAACACGCTATTTTTAAACAAACAGATGCAGATGTAACCAGTTTTGATGGAGGTTATGGATCAGCATATCTTGCAAAAATGGTAGGGCAGAAGAAAGCTCGTGAGATTTTCTTTTTAGGAAGAAATTACTCAGCGCAAGAAGCGTTTGAGATGGGAATGGTGAATGCCGTTATACCACATGAAGAATTAGAAGATACAGCCTATGAGTGGGCGCATGAGATCTTAGCAAAATCGCCAACGTCTATAAAAATGTTGAAGTTTGCCATGAACTTAACTGATGACGGCATGGTAGGTCAACAAGTTTTTGCAGGTGAAGCAACGCGATTAGCTTACATGACAGAAGAAGCTAAAGAAGGTAGAAACGCTTTCTTAGAAAAACGAAAACCCAATTTTGAGAAGAAGTACCTTCCTTAAAAATAAAAAAGCCTTCCTGATCAGGAAGGCTTTTTCTTTTATCGTCTGCGACGCTTTTTCCCTTTAAAGGGAACATTGTCGTTAGATTTTTTCTTCTTCTTGAAGTTTCCAGATCCAGAATCAGATCTGCCTCTGTTACCACCTCCTGAAGAATTACCGCGACCGCCTTTACCTTTAAAGCCATCGCCACCACGGCCACCGCCGCCACTTTTTCTTTTGCGACCACCGCCACCGCCGCCGCCTTTACGGCCACGATCTTTAGTGATCTCAACATGTACTTGTCTTCCATTAAGATCAAAGTCTTGAAAAAGAGCAAGGATCATGTCAGTCTTATCGCTATCTGTATTAAAGAATGAGAAGTTGTCTTTACAGTCTACGTGATATACATTTTCTCCAAGACCAGTAACTTCTTTAAGGAAGTCTTTAAGAGACATCCAGTCAAAACCGTCACGTCTACCCACGTTGATAAAATAGCGTGTGCTATCTCCAGAAGCTTCCATAGCTTCTGCTTTAACGCTTACATTAAGGTCTTTTGCCTTTTTGTAATAGTTAAAGAATCTGGTAAATTCTACAGAGAATACTTTCTTGATCAATTCTTCACGACTTAGACCTTCAAGCACTTCATTAATGCTAAATAGATAAGGATCGATCTCATGGTTGATCTTAGTATCGTGAATTTGATTTGCAAGGTGCATAAGTTGCACTTCGCAGATCTCGATACCTGTTGGGATCTCTTTTTGCGTAAAGCTCTTATTGATGATCTTCTCAATTTGCTTGATCTTACGCATCTCGCTCTTAACGATGATCACCATAGAAACACCAGTTTTACCAGCGCGGCCAGTACGACCACTACGGTGAGTATAGGTTTCTATTTCATCAGGTAATTGATAATTAATAACGTGAGTTACATCGTCTACGTCAATACCACGAGCAGCCACATCTGTAGCCACAAGCATTTGTATTTGACGTGTACGGAAGCTCTTCATCACAAGATCACGCTGATTCTGGCTTAGGTCACCATGCAATGCAGCAGCGTTATAACCATCTTCGATGAGAAGTTCTGCAACCTTTTGTGTATCGCGTTTTGTACGACAGAATACAACTGAGAAAATATCAGGATTAGCATCAGCTAGACGCTTTAATGCTTGATAACGATCTCTAGAGTTCACTACAAAATACTCATGAGATACATTTGTAGCTCCCATGTTCTTAGTTCCTACAGTGATCTCTACAGGAGATTTCATGAATTTTTTGGCAATTGCCGCAACTTCCTTAGGCATAGTTGCAGAGAATAACCAGGTAAGTTTACCCTTTGGCGTATCAGCAAGAATAGTATTGATATCCTCGTAGAAGCCCATGTTAAGCATCTCATCAGCTTCATCAAGAACGCAATAATCTATTCTAGAAATATCTACAAGATTACGACGCATCATATCCATCATACGTCCAGGAGTTGCCACAATGATTTGTGCTCCTTTTTTGATAGATCTTGCTTGCTCAGTAATGTTTGCACCGCCATAAACGGCAACAACATTAAGGCCTTTAACGTACTTAGAGTACTGTTTTAGCTCGTTTGTGATTTGAAGACAAAGCTCTCTTGTAGGAGAGAGAATAAGTCCTTGCGTGTGTTTTGAACTTTCATCCAGTTTCTGGATAAGCGGAAAACCAAATGCTGCGGTCTTCCCGGTTCCTGTTTGTGCGAGTGCCACGACATCGGCATCCTCGTTAAGTAGGACCGGGATGGCCTTCTCCTGTACTGCTGACGGGTTTTCAAAACCCATGTCTGCTACAGCCTGAAGAATTTCATCATTAAGTCCTAGCGCTTTAAAATTGTTCATTATGTAAAAGAATTACGTCTTGCCAGTATTGGCAAAAGCGGGCGCAAAGATATGTTTAAAAAACGGTTTACCGTAAGGCGCGCAAAGAATTATCAAATATGCTGATAAATTGATAATTATGGCGGTAAAATATTGTTTTGGCTGCAGCCAAAACCTAATTAACGTGATAAAGTGCTATAAATTTGATTTTTTCACAAAGTCAATAAAGGTTCTAAATGCCTTACCACGGTGACTCATAACGGCTTTTTCTTCCATAGGCATCTCTGCAAAGGTTCTTTTTTCGCCTTCTGGTTTGAAGATCGGGTCATAACCAAAACCTTTTTCTCCGCATTTTTCTGTTGTGATCGCTCCTTTGCAAATTCCGTTAAAGGTATATTCTTTATCTCCTACTGAAAATGCGATCACTGTTCTAAACTGTGCAGCTCTATTATATTTACCATTTAAATTCTCAAGAAGTTTTTGCATGTTGTCTTCAGCATTTTTTTGCTCACCAGCATAACGCGCGCTGTAAACGCCAGGATCACAGTTTAAAGCTTCAACTTCTAGACCTGTGTCATCTGCAAAACAATCATAACCGTATTTTTCTTTAACATGGCGAGATTTTATAAGCGCGTTACCTTCTAGCGTGTCTGCATCTTCAATGATCTCTTCATCACAGCCTATATCTGTTAAGCTTTTAAGCTCTATAGATGTAGGCATCATCGCCTGAATTTCTTTCAGTTTATTAGGGTTATGCGTTGCAAAAACTAAGGTTTTCATAGGTGTAAATTATCTGTGGTGATAGGGTTCATTTCTTAAAATGGTAAACGCGCGATAGATCTGCTCGGTGGCAAAAAGACGCACCATCTGGTGGCTAAAGGTCATTTTTGATAATGAGATCTTGCCTTGTGCTTTAGCATAAACAGCAGGAGAAAATCCGTAAGGCCCGCCAATAACAAAGATCAAGTTCTTAATACCGCTATTCATCTTTTTCTGCAAATAATCTGCAAATACAACGCTGTTCATCTCTTTTCCCTTTTCGTCAAGCAAGATCAAATGATCAGATGGACCTAATTTATTCAAGATTAATTCGCCTTCTTTTTCCTTTTGCTGATCTTCGCTTAGATTTTTTGTCTTTTTAAGATCAGGAATTACCTCCAAATCAAAATTGATATAATGTGATAACCTTTTGCTGTAAAGCAAAATAAGCGTCTCCAGATCTTGATTATCTGTTTTTCCTATGCATAAAAGCTGTATGTTCATGCTTCAAAAATAGCAGATTCAAGGTTAATCTTTAACTTAGCGCAAAACCTAAATGCATGATTTTAAAATCAAAGTTCAATAACGAGCTAGAACTCATTATAGCAAATGCAATACGAGAAGATGTAGGTCCAGGAGATTACAGTTCGCTGGCGTGTATTCCGGCTTCCGCCAAAGGTGGTGCGAAACTATTAGTTAAAGACGAAGGTTTGATCGCCGGCGTAGAATTTGCCGAAATGGTCTTTACATATCTAGAACCTTCAATGGAGTTTGAAAAACTTATTGAAGATGGAAGTCCTGTAAAACACGGTGACATCGCATTTAATATCTATGGTAGCGCACAAGGAATTTTAAAAGGTGAGCGGCTTGTTTTAAACGCGATGCAACGTATGAGCGCGATCGCTACAAAGACTAATTATTTTGTAAAACTTCTAGAAGGTACAAATACAAAGATCCTTGATACACGTAAAACCACACCCGGAATTAGAGCTTTAGAAAAATGGGCTGTAAAAATAGGAGGTGGAGAGAATCATCGTTTTGCATTGTATGATATGGTGATGCTTAAGGATAATCATATAGATTTTGCAGGCGGAATTCCGGAAGCGATTGAGCAGACTAAAAAATATCTGGCAGATCACGGTCTTGACCTTAAGATCATTGTTGAAGCAAGAGATATTGACGAAGTTCAAGAAATTCTTAATGCTGGCGGAGTGTATAGAATTTTGCTAGATAACTTTAATTATGAGCAAACACGAGAAGCTGTCGATTTAATAGGAGATAGAGCACTTACAGAATCTTCTGGCGGTATTACAGAAGATACCATTCGCGCCTACGCGGAATGTGGTGTAGATTATATCTCTAGTGGAGCATTGACACATTCAGTTTACAATATGGATCTAAGTCTTAAAGCGTTGTAATGAACGACGATATTGAAAAAGCTGCAGCGCGTTTTCCTGTCATCAACAAAGTGATACAGTGGAATAAATCCATTATTCTACCCGGTTTTGAAGGGTTATCGCTTTATGATTTTTGGGAAATGTATATTGTGGGCATTGTAAAAGGAACGTTCTCAACACGTGCCAGTGCAATTGCCTTTAGCTTTTTTATGGCGTTGTTTCCTTTTTTTCTGTTCATACTTAACTTGGTTCCATATGTTCCTGTCCATGATTTTCAGGAAAAATTTCTTGAGTTTGTAGATGGCCTTTTACCTGCTCAAACTGCTGATTTTTTTGAGCCTATTCTTTTAGATATTGCGGCAAACCCTAGAGGTAGTCTTCTTTCGTTCACATTGATATTTGCGATCTTTTTGATGGCAAATGGTATCAACGCAATTTTTACAGGTTTTGAGTTTAGTTATCATACACATATTAATAGATCGATCTGGAGACAGTATTTTGTGGCGCTAGGAGTTTCGATCATTTTAGCTCTTTTCCTACTGACCACCGTTATCATTATAGCATATATGGAGGTTAGTGTTGTAGAGATGAAAAGAAGAGGCATTCTAAATGAAGATAACCTCTGGATATCTAATACTCTTCGGCTAATTTTTCTCTTTATAATGGTCTATTGTGTTGTTGGGACTTTATATTACTTCGGGACTAAGCAAGGCAAGGAGTTTAGATTCTTTTCCGCAGGAGCGGTAATGACAACATTATTATATATTGTAACTACGTTCTTTTTTGGACTTTATATCAACAATTTTAGCAATTATAACCAGTTATATGGATCTGTAGGAGCGCTATTAATAATGATGGTCTATATATGGTTAAATTCTAATCTTTTATTGCTAGGTTTTGAATTGAACGCTACGCTCAATCAGTTAAAAAAACGGCGTAATGAAAAAAAGGCACAGGAATTGCATAATATTTCGTAAAATGATAATTAAGCCCTGTTAATATTGGGGAATTATTAAAAAATATTATCTAGATTTACGTTGAACCTTAAAATTATTACGATGAAAAGATTATCCCTGATCCTTATTGCGATGCTTTTTGCAACTGGTGCTTTTGCACAAGATGTAACCGGTAAATGGAAAACGATTGACGATGAAACCGGAGAAGCAAAATCTATTGTCGAGATCTACAAAAAAGACGGTAAGATTTATGGTAAGATCATTGAAATTCTAAATCCTGCAAAAAAGGATAGAAAATGTGAAGAATGTCCAGGAAGTGATAAAGGCAAACCTATTGAAGGTCTTGTGATCATTAAAGGTCTTGAAAAAGATGGTGATGAATACAATGACGGTAAAATTCTTGATCCAGTTTCTGGAAAACTTTATAAATGTTATATTGAGTTAGAAGGAGCTAATAAACTCAAAGTTAGAGGGTATATTGGTTTTAGCCTTCTAGGTAGAACACAATACTGGACTCGCGTATAACTAACAAAGCATTTTGTATATAAAAAGGTCGCTGCAAGCATCGCAGCGACCTTTGTTGTTTTATATCTTTATCGCCATGTATTTTGTAAATGTCATTCTGCCTGTCCCGGTAGAAAATACCTTCACCTATAAGATCAATGCCGCCGAGTTTGAATTTATCAAACCCGGTATGCGCATCGCTGTGCCTTTTGGTAAAAGCAAGATCTATACGGCTTTGGCGGTACATGTGCATCAAGAAGAGCCTACGGTTTATGAGGCAAAAGACATTGAACAAATACTAGATGATGAACCTGTGGTAACGCAAGTTCAAATGCATTTTTGGCAATGGATCGCAAATTATTATATGTGTACCATTGGTGAGGTGATGCGGGCTTCTTTGCCTAGTGCTTTTTTGATAGAAAGTGAGACGATCATCAAGCGTAAAACCATTCTTGAAGAAATTCCAGAGGAGCTTGAGGAAGATCAATATTTAATTCTAGAAGCGCTGCAATCAAGTCCTATTCTTAAGGTGCAGGAAGTGATGAATATTCTGCAAAAGAAAAAGGTGTTACCGCAAATTAGAAGTTTAATGGATCAAGGTTTTGTAGATGTTGAAGAAGAGATCTATGAGGCTTATAAGCCAAAACTGGTAAAATACATCAAGTTGGCCGCAGATTATGAGAAGGAAGAAATGATGCATCAGGCGCTAGATGAATTAAGCAGAGCGCCAAAACAACGAGAGATTTTACTCAATTATTTTTCGCTTAAAGCGAAAAGTACAAAGCCTATCAAGGCAAAAGACCTTCTTAAAGTTGCTGATGCTTCGAATGTGCAACTTAAGTCGCTTACAGATAAAGGTATCCTTGAAATATATAAAATCCAGACTGATAGACTGAGTTATGCAAAAAGTCAGGACTCCGAAATAAAGGAGCTTAACGAAGAGCAAGAAAGGGCTTTAGGAGAGATCGAAGATTCTTTTAAAAATAAAGAAGTGTGTTTGCTTCATGGTGTAACATCTTCAGGAAAAACAGAGGTTTATGTAAATCTCATCAAAAAATACCTTGATGCAGGCCAGCAGGTTTTATTTTTGGTTCCAGAAATTGCCTTGACAACGCAATTGGTAAATAGATTGAAGATCTATTTTGGCGAAAGCCTGGCTGTTTATCATTCTAAATACTCCGTGCATGAGCGCGTAGAAGTCTGGAATAATGTTTTGAATAAGCGAAGCAAAGCCCAACTTGTGCTTGGCGCGCGTAGTGCTGTTTTATTGCCTTTTGAAAATTTGGGGCTCATTGTAGTAGACGAGGAGCACGAAACAAGTTACAAGCAGTTTGATCCTGCACCGCGTTATCAAGCTAGAGATGCTGCAGTTGTTCTTGCTTATATGCAAAAGGCAAAACTGCTCATGGGTTCTGCTACGCCATCGCTAGAGAGTTATTACAACGCAAGACAAGGAAAATACGGACTTGTGGTGATGAAAAAGCGTTTTGGTAATGTTCTGATGCCTGAAAATGTGATCATCGATCTGCAAGAAAAATACCGTAAAAAGCGAATGACAGGTCATTTTAGCGATGATCTCTTACGCGCAATTACTGATGCTTTAGAAGAAGATGAACAGGTGATTCTATTTCAAAATAGGCGTGGTTTTTCACCTATTTTAGAATGTAATACTTGTGGTCACTCTCCACAATGTCCTAATTGTGATGTGAGTTTGACCTATCATAAATACCGCAATCAGCTGCGTTGTCATTATTGTGGTTATCACATGGCGATGCAAGAAAAATGTATGGCTTGTGGCAGTGTTGAGTTGGATACAAAAGGATTTGGTACAGAGCAAATAGAACTCGAGTTGCGAGAGTTGTATCCTGATGCAAGAATAGGCCGGATGGATAGCGATACGACAAGAGGAAAATATGGTTTTGAGAAAATAATCGCCGCCTTTGAGCAAGAGGAATTAGATATACTTGTGGGAACACAGATGTTGACAAAGGGGCTTGATTTTAGAAATGTGAGTCTCGTGGGTATTCTCAATGCAGATAGTATGCTCAATATACCAGATTTTAGAGCGCATGAACGAAGTTTTCAATTGATTCAGCAGGTTTCTGGTAGGGCAGGGCGTACTCAAAAACGCGGTAAGGTTTATATACAAACGTATAATCCGCATCATCAGATCCTGCAACAGGTGTCAATGAATAAGTATGAGGAAATGTTTTTGGAGCAGTTAGAAGAGCGACATATTTATAAATACCCGCCATTTTATCGCTTGATAAAGATCACTTTGCGTCACAGAGATTTTCAGAAGGTTGAAGAAGCTTCACAGTGGATGGCAAGTGCGTTGCGTAATCTTTTTGGAGAATACGTGTTGGGGCCAGAAGCTCCGCCAGTCGCACGCATTCGCAATGAATACTATAGGAACATCCTAGTTAAGCTTTCGCGGAAGCAAAACTTAGAGAAAACAAAAGGGGCAATACGCAAAGTAAACGCCAGTTTCGCAGCAATTGCGCAATACCGAAGCGTGCGTGTTGTGATCAATGTAGATAATTATTAAAAAAAAGAAAGCTCCATTTTTCAATGAAGCTTTCCACAAGGTTATGAGAGTGCTATTTTTTAAGATAACACTTCCATAAGCTTTGCTTTTTTATGTCTACTTAGCGGTATTTTATCTCCGTCAATCTCAATATTTCTACTATTATACTTTTCTATTTTATCTATGTTGATAATATACGACTTATGAATTCTCATGAAACGATCTACGGGCAATTGCTTTTCAAAAGCTTTCATGGTAGATAGTACAATGATAGGTTCATTATAGGTTACCAACTTAACATAATCACCTAGTGCTTCAATATATTTAAGCTCGTTTAAGAATACCTTTTTCTTCTTAAGGTTGCTTTTTACAAAGATATACTCATCATCTTCAACGGCACCGTCATTCTTAAGTTTGTGCATGCTAATTGCTTTGTGCACCGCGTTTAAAAAACGATCTTTTGTGATAGGCTTACGTAGATAATCTATCGCGTTATACTTAAAAGCTTCGTAAGCATATTTAGTTTTACCGGTAACGAATATGATCTGAGGTTTATGTACCAGATCATCAAGCAGGTCAAAACCTGTGAGGATAGGCATCTCAATATCAAGGAATATGAGATCTACCTTAGTTTCCAGTAAGCCATTCTTAGTTTCGATCGCATTGTTATACTGCGCAACCAGCTTAAGATTGGGGTGATCCTTAATAAGCTTAACGATAGCTAACCGCTGTAAGGTGGAATCATCAACAACAGCACAGTCTAAAATTAATTCTTCCAAAAGGTTTTTGTTAGGTTTTAGGTATAGTTTAATAGTCAAAAATAGGGAGTTTAAAGTTATTAGACAAAAAAATTGTGTAGTTCGTCGATAAAATTTTACGATATCCCCAGTGATATATAGGATTTTTTACCTCTCTGATAATTTTAAGAAAAATCAAGATTTAATGTTTTTGTTTGTTTGAAGAAAAAGAAATACTTTTGCACTCATTTTTAAATAAATATTCACAAATGAATCATTACGAAACTGTTTTCATCTTGAATCCCGTTTTATCTGATGATCAGATAAAGGAAACAGTAAAGAAATTTGAAGATTTTCTTGTTTCTAACGGTGCCAAGATGATATCAAAAGAGGATTGGGGGCTTAAGAAGCTTGCTTACGCAATCCAGAACAAAAAGAGTGGTTTTTATCACCTATTTGAATTCCAGGTTCCTGGAGAAGTAATTACAAACTTTGAGCTAGAGTTTAGGAGAGATGAGCGTATCATGCGTTTCTTAACTGTTAAACTAGACAAGTATGCCGTAGAATGGGCAGAAAAGCGTAGAAAAAGAATCAAAGAAAAAGCATAATTATGGCATCATCTATTGAACAACAAGCAAAAGCCAAGAAAGATGGAGAGATCAGATATCTTACTCCATTAAATATTGAGACTTCTAAGGCTAAAAAATACTGCCGTTTTAAGCGTAGTGGTATTAAATATATAGATTACAAGGATGCAGATTTCTTAGCGTCTTTTGTAAATGAGCAAGGTAAACTTTTACCTCGCAGGCTAACAGGTACTTCTCTTAAGTATCAGCGTAAGGTGAGCCAGGCTGTTAAGCGTGCTCGTCACCTTGCACTTATGCCATATGTAACCGATTTGTATAAATAAAAAGAGGGACAACAATGGAAGTGATATTAAAACAAGACGTTGAGAACCTAGGGTTCACAGACGATTTAGTAACTGTAAAAAACGGTTACGCTCGTAACTATCTTATCCCTCAAGGATTTGCTATTCTAGCTACTCCTTCTGCAAAAAAAGTACTTGCTGAGAATCTTAAGCAACGTGCTCACAAAGAAGAAAAAGTAGTTAAGGATGCAAAAGCTCAAGCAGATAAACTTAACAATGTAGACGTTAAGATCACTGCAAAAGCTGGTGCTGAGGATAAACTATTCGGTAGTGTAACAAATGCAGATCTAGCAGATGCTCTTGCAAAAGAAGGTGTTGAGCTAGAGAAAAAATACATCAACGTTGCTGGTGGAGCAATCAAGCGTTTAGGTCAATATGAGGCTACGCTACGTTTTCACCGTGATGTAGTTGTAAACTATACTTTTGAAGTTGTAGCTGAGGCTTAATCAGCTCTTAGATATAGATTAAAGCTTCCGTCTACTGGCGGGAGCTTTTTTATTTTTACTTTTTAGGCTTACGCCAAAATTTTACAAAATGAAATACACAAGGCTTACTAAAGAACAATTTGAAGAAATGCATCAGGAGTTTATAAACTTCCTGGCAACACAATCTATCACTGCAGATGAGTGGGCAAAGATCAAAGAAGAAAAACCTGAAGTAGCAGAGCAGGAGCTAGATGTTTTTAGTGATCTTGTTTGGGAAGGTGTATTACAAAAGGTAGAATATCTAGAACATTTTTCTCCGCAACACATGTTCTTATTTAAGATAGATACCATCCAGATCCATCTTATTTCTATAGAGATTGAAGACAAGAATATAGATATCACCACACAATTGGGATATCAATGGTTGCAGCAAAACCTTATGAAAGATTCAGTGAACTTGTACACTTCTGCAAAACTTATCAATGAAGATCGCAATGCAGATATTTTTGCATTGATCAAACAAGGAGCTACCATCACAAAAGGTGAACTGTATGAATGGATGGCTCAGAAGGTAAAATAGTCCTTTTCGCTATAGCGAAATAAAAACCCTTACTTACTCGTATCTTAAGGATTCTACAGGATCTAATCTCGCAGCCTTAAGCGCTGGGAATAATCCTGAAACTATTGCAACAACAAGTGTAATGAGCGTTGCTGCGATCATTGCAAACCACGGTATGCTAAAGTCAAAGGAAGCCAGCGAACTGATCAATAGTCCGATTGACATCCCGAGAATAATTCCTAGAATTCCGCCTAATTGTCCCACGATTATCGTCTCGATCAAGAATTGACCGGCAATAAGACCTTTGCGTGCGCCTAGCGCTTTGCGAACGCCTATTTCGCGCGTGCGCTCTGTTACAGAAACGAGCATGATATTCATTAATGCGATTGAAGATCCCATGATCGTGATACCGCTTATGATCCAAGCAACTAAACCTAGAACGCCTGTGATCTCCGCAACTTGATTTAAGAGATCATCACTGCGCATGATGCCAAAATTATTTTCTTGAGTAGGAGAGAGGCCTCTAATTTTTCTAAAAGCGATGATAGCTTCGTCTTGAGCGCCTTCTAGCATGTTTTTATCGTTGATCTTAATACTTACCTGATAATTAATGTTAGGTTGTGTATAAACGCCGCGCGCAACTTCAATGGGGATAAGAACTCTTAGATCTTGATTGTTGCCAAAGGTGGATCCTTTTTCTTCTAGAATACCTATTACTTTAAAACGATTACCGCGAATGTTTATGGTTTTGCCTATGGGATCAACATTTTTAAAAAGGTTCTTTTTAAAATCGCTTCCCAACACACAAACCATATTGTTGTTCTGTATGTCAAAGAGATTAAAATTTCTACCGCCATCAAGGTTAAGGCCAGAGTTGTCTAAGAAATTCTCGTTCACACCCATCACGGTAACTTCTGGATCGGTCTCTTTGCCTTCATATTTTACTTCTGCACTTCCTGCTCCTGTAAAAGCAATAGAAACCTGACTGCCGGGATAATTATAATTCTCTTTAAATTCTTTAACCTGACGATAGCTAATTACAGGATTGATCTTTTGAGTTTCGCCACTTCCGCGTCTTTGAGTTGTAAACTCATATTGCTGAATATTAAAGGTATTGGCTCCCATAGACGAGAAGTCACTTGTGATTGTATTACCCAGTGCTTGCACTAAACTTAATATCGCTACAAGCGCAGTTATACCAATGGCAATAATTAAAACCGTAAGAATTGTACGCAATAATTGACTCTTAATTGCCTGAAATGCAATTCTTATATTTTCTCCTAAAAGTGATAGCATAGTTAAGCGTTGTTACCCATGAGTAGCAAAATACACCATAAAGTTACTCGATTTTAAAAATAAGGTGTACTTGCCACCAATTTTTAAGATATTTGCATCGCACAAAATACAGCTTAATGTCACAAAAACCCAGTATTCCTAAGGGAACCAGAGATTTTTCTCCAGAAGAAGTTTTACGAAGAAATTATATCATCGATACGCTTAAATCAAGCTTTGAGCAATTTGGGTTTCAACCCATAGAAACTCCTTCTTTTGAAAACAGCAGCACCCTTATGGGGAAATATGGTGATGAAGGTGATAGATTGATCTTTAAGATCCTTAACAGTGGTGATTATCTCTCTAAAGTAAATGATGAGACTTACGCTGCAAAAGACAGTAATGCGCTTACTTCTGAAATATCTGAGAAAGCCCTGCGATACGATCTAACGGTGCCTTTTGCGCGTTATGTTGTGCATCATCAAAACGAACTTACTTTTCCTTTTAAGCGCTATCAAGTGCAGCCTGTTTGGAGAGCAGATCGTCCTCAAAAGGGGCGCTTTCGCGAATTCTACCAGTGTGATGCAGATGCTGTGGGTTCTACCTCTTTAATGCAAGAAATAGATTTTATACAGTTGTACGATACGGTTTTTACAAAACTGAATTTGCAAGGTGTTTCTATTCGCATCAATAACCGTAAGATCCTTTCGGGAATTGCAGAGATCATAGGGGCAAGCGATAAGCTTATTCCATTTACCGTGGCGCTTGATAAATTAGATAAAATAGGAGAAGACGGTGTGATCAAAGAGATGCAAGAGAACGGTATTGATGATGTGGCTATAGCCAAATTAAGACCTATTTTCTCCCTTAGCGGTGAGCCGTTACAAAAGCTAGAGCAGTTGGATGCTATTATTGGTTCTTCGGCAATAGGAAAAGAAGGAATAAGAGAAGCTGAATTTATTCTTAGTGCAACAAAACTTCTTGAACTTGAAACTGCTACGCTAGATCTAGACGTTACTCTTGCTCGTGGATTGAACTATTACACCGGTTCTATTTTTGAGGTTGCTGCACCAGCTTCGGTTAAGTTAGGAAGCATAGGTGGTGGTGGTCGTTATGATGATCTTACTGGTATTTTTGGACTTAAGAATATGAGCGGTGTTGGTATCTCTTTTGGGCTAGACCGTATTTATCTTGCTTTAGAAGAGTTAGATCTTTTTCCGGCGACGGCTATAAAAGAAACAGATGTATTGTTTTTAAACTTTGGGGAAAAGGAAGCACTTTACTGCATGAAAATTATCAAAACTTTGCGTTCTGGTAATGTGATGGCAGAGCTTTATCCTGATGCGGCCAAAATGAAAAAGCAAATGACTTATGCAGATCGTCGCAATATTCCATTTGTGGTTCTTGCAGGAACTCAAGAAATGGAAGAAGGTTTCCTTACTTTAAAGAACATGAAAACGGGCGACCAGCATAAAGTAGATGCTGTTGAGCTTGTGAAAACTTTAGCAGCTTCTAGAAAAGCTTAGTTTACTGGATTATTAGTTTTTTAGAAACTTGACCTTTATCTGTGTCGAGCTGTAGGAGATAAGTTCCTGTTGCGATCATATTGACTTGCAATTCACTTTCTGCTGCGCTTGCGTCTGTATTAAATCGCTGTATTTCTTGACCCAGTAAATTATAAAGTCTCGCTCCTTCAATATTGAAAGCGCTATTCTTTCTGATCACGATCTTTCTATCGTCTTTGCGGTAGAATACAAATAGATCATTTGAAGTTACAGGTTGATCTTCTACGCTTAAGCTTTCGTCAGTTCTAAAGACAAGTTCAAATCTATCAGAATATTTTCCTTCTTCAAGATTTGCGCTAAACATTGTTGCACGCAGATCTGTATAGGTTTCTGTGGTTTTATCTTTAATGTAAATGCCTAGATCTTCTGGGAAATTTTGAAGCGAATCAATGTTTATTGTGAAGTCTTCTTTTCGCGTAAGCTTAACTGTAAGCGGTAAAACTAACTCAGAGTAAAATTCTGGAATTCCTTGAATGATGTACTCATCGTCCTCAAGCTTCCAGTGAAGGTCGTCAGACAAGTCTTCATAAACCTTACCATCATACTTCCTGTCATAACCCATCGTGGTGTTAGGGTCTGCTGTAACAAGTAATTGACGGTGTCTTTTATCTTCGTTATCAAAACCTAACCTTAGTTTAGGTCTTGTGTCTTCAACGTCGTTAGCGCTATCATCTGGCGGTAGCATATTGCTGTTTACAGGAGCTTTTCCTTTTGCTGTTTTTGCTCTAAAAAATGTTGTGCTGCTTGTGCTTTCGCGAACAAAAGTGCGTTGCGTGTTATCAAAAATTATCGTGCCACTTACATCTGCATCAACAAAGAAACCTTGTCCCACAGGAATATATTTAGAAGGTGCGCCTTTAAGAGAACCAGCAGCGTTTACCTGACTTACATCTGGATGAGCCATAGGCGCAACCCCACCAGATAGATTATACATGGCATAACCGCCTTGATACTCTCTCAAAACGTGTGAATTTCCTCCCCAATGCTCCCAGAAATATAATGTTCCTGATAAATGCGTGTTGTCATTTATAAAGTTATCAGCATTCATAGCAGATGGGAATGGGTTACCTACTAAATAACTGTTTCCTGCTGTTATCGTAAGTTCAACAGGAGAGATTGATGTGGCGTTATTTGGTTTGCCACTAAAAACATAAGGTTGCTCTGTTGTACCAGAACCTGGACCTTTCATGGTGAAACCTTGACCTGGTTTAAGCAGAGTATTTTCTCCTATTTTCTGCCAGTTATCATAATCATTATTAAGATCGGCAAATCTGTACAGCCAAAAGGTACTTATAGTTGCTGGGCTAGAAGGTGAGCCATCGTAACCACCAGTAAACCATAAATTACTCACAGTTCCGGTAGTTTCGTCTTTCATAATGCCTTTTACAGAGTAGTCTGTATTATTCGCAAGCGTGTTTTGTGGATTAACAGGTGAGGACCAGTAATTGTAATTGTATTTATTAGGCGTACCCTGTTGTCTTTGTAAAATATAACCAGAGCTTGAAGGTTTTAAAACGCTTTCATTGCGCTGTATTAATTGCGATTCATCTTTAAGGTCAAGAAGACCGTCTAACTCAAAATAATGCGTGATATCAACTTTAGCGCTGTTTCCTGTAGTGATAGAGTTTGATTCAAGGAAAAGTCCTAAGACTTTTACGTTATCTGTTGTATTGATCACGTGATTCGTTCTCACAATGTTCCAATTTACGGTTGTAGATGGATCTACAATAGAAGCAGAAGCTGGTATTTGTTGAACGGCATTGTTTAACCAAGTTGCATCAGTTTCCCAAGTTCCGTCTGCTTGCGAAATGTAGGGTAGTGGAGCCGTTTGATAATCTACTGTCTTTAAATTTCTAAGCGCAGCATAATTATCATACGATGAATGATCCTTCACGTTAGTATACGTGTAAGTCGTCATAGGGTAATAACCCGCAAGATCCGTCCAGGGAATACTACTTACGTTATTCTTCAAAATATCTTGAGGTATAACAAGACCATTTACAGTGGCATCAGTAAATTCTTCAATTTCCTGATTCATGATGTAGCGTATCTGTTTCTTGCTTAGCGCAGTGTTCCAAACACGAACTTCATCAATATGACCACCAAAGAAATCAGTAGGGTTCTTGGTGCTTCCAGAAGCCGAAATTAAAAATGATGAACTGTTATTCTCTGGTGTAAAGCTTGCCGCGACTCTTTCATCTGCAACACCGTCAATATACAGTTGGATGTAACTTCCATCATAGCTTACGGCTACGTGATGCCACTCGTCATTAGGTATCGCGATGGTAGAGTTTAAGGTATAGCTTACGCCAAAAGAACCTTTATATTCAAAATTAATTTGAGAGTCACTGTCAATATTTAACTCATATCCAGCAGTGAAAGGTTCGTTGTTTTTAGAAATGATAGTTCCTGCTCCTGTTTGTCGTATCCATGCTGAAAGTGTAAAGTTTGAAGCAAGATCCATATGATCGTCAGCATCCATAAAATCTGTAGTTCCATTGAAGAGTATTGAACGTTCATAAACTCTTTCGGGAGCGTAACCAAATGTGATATACTTTGTTCCATCAAAATCATACGTACACTCTAATTTTGAGCCGTTCAATTTCATTACTCTAAATTCTGCTGATGGATCAAAAGCGGCACCATTAGAGATAAACATCAAGAAATTTCCAGGAGGTGTAAGTACAGAAGTTAAAGCTGTTTCATCAATACTCACAGTAACGGTAGGAACACCATCGCCAGCTTGTTTTGTTTCAACAACCTTCCATATTCTATTGATCGGGATAAATTCTACACCTGTTGCAAGTGCAGGATCACCCATACCTGAACTTAGATCAACATTAACCGGAGTTCCTGCGGTCATAGGGCCATTGTCATTACCCCAGATCAGGAAATCTTTGTCGTTATCAAAGTTATTTGTGTTTGTGCTATTTGTATTAAAACGAGATCCCAGAGACATCGTTACGTAGCTTCCGGTGTTGTCACTTTGTGATTGTTTTTGGCTTAAGCCAGAATCATCATCACGCCCTATACCAGCAATGTCGTAGTTAAATCCGCTATTTGCAGAGCTGTCCCAGATGGTATTGCCATTACTATCTACATAATCTACATCACCTTCGCGAGTTACTGTCGTACTGTTTTTCGCGTGAAGCGTAACACCAAATTTTAACCCTAAATAAGACTGGATCTTAAGTTGGTCGCTTTCAGATTTTGGGACGCTGTAGGATATAACCTCGCCCAATCTACCATTAAGTCTGCGGTTTTGTGAGGTAGATAGTGATACTTTGTCAGCACCAAGCATGTAAGCGAGGTTATTGAACTCGTTAAAATAAAGTTCGCCGCCATTATTAGCTCTACCAGGAGTGTCGTTGATCTGCAAACCGTTTTTGTAGATCTCAGAACCTGTGTTTGTAGGATTATTTTTTACCGTAAGAATAAGCGTTTCTTGATCATAAGAAGTAGAAGAAGAGCTGAAGGCGCTACCATAAGCCTCAGTATTTATCCCATCATCTGGAGAAGCGCTACCATTTGCATTTACAGCATTTATAGTGTGAGAAACCACTTCGTTAGAATATCTTACAGATACGCTTCCTAGTCCAAGACCTGTAGGTTCTGTAGTGTAATCGTCTGTTTTGAATTTACCTCCAATAGGATACTGAGCGCCACCGCTACCTGTAGAATTACTTACTACATCATCAGACTTCACTACGACATAATATTCTTTACTAAAATAACCGCCTTTACCTTTCATCACTGTGGTTGACGAATTGTCAAAATCAACAGCGGGGTTATAGTTAAGGTTTTTATTTAAATCATCATAATAAGTAGGAGCATCCACTGTACGAGCAGTTGCATCTTCTTTGTCAAGTAGATCGCTTCTGCTGGTATCGTATGCTTGATCTTCCCAGTTTACAATAGGATTACCAGATGTTGTTGAAATTCCATTAGTGGTTTTTAACCAAAGTCTCAAATTCCCAGTGATATCAGCTGGCCCGTTTGAAGCTTCTTGCACTGCGACAGTAGGGGTTCCTGTGATCTGGAAGTTGTCTATTGCCACACCATTGTCTGTATTGCTGCCGCCTGTTCTGAATATTACAAAGAATATCACGTTGCTTTGACCAGCAAAAGAAGCATTATCTAGATCAGTAGAAGCATTCATGAATTTATTTACAGTGCTTCCAGAGCCGTTATTAGTATCACTCCATCCATCTGCCGATAATGCTGCAACATTGCCATTATACCAATTAAGCCCAGAGTTATTGCCTAACAAATAAAAATTAGCTCCGCCATCAGTAGTATAATAGATATTCATACCGTCCTGAGCGCTTTCAGTGTCGTGACGCACATCTAATTGCAGTCGCATATCTGTGTATCCAGAAAGATCGTATGATGCACTTTGAAGAACTATATAGGTATTGTCAAGATAATTATCATAAGAATTATTTCTCCAGAAACCACCTTCTCCTAGTTCTGCGCTTCCGCCAAAATTATCTGTCCATGTCCAATAATCGCTATTATTTACAACAGAAGACCAACCGCCATTATCTTGATCAAAATCTTCATAATATATCGTATAAATACTGTCAGGGTCTGGTGTGGCTGTCGCCGAAATAGAGAAATTGTATGGATTCTCGTTGCTATCGTTATTAGAAATTGAAAGTTGAGCAGTGTACATGCCAGCAGTCGCAGCTGTAAATGTTACTTGAAAAGTGGTGCTATTCCCCGAAGCGATCAAGTTAGCCGGTGCAGTTGTAATACTAAAGTTAGCCGCATTAGTTCCAGAAATAGAAACATAAGGGCTAGCACCTGAAAGAGAGAGATTGGCAGACCCAAAATTCTCTATTGTAAATGTTTTAGTAATTGAAGTGTTTATCGCTGTGCTTCCAAAATCAGTATCATCACCGCGATATGGAGTTGTATCACCATCAGCAATCTCAGTTCCAAAACCATAAACAGCTATTTCAGGTTGACTCACTCCAGAAACATTTATAGAGTATTCTTCAACTTCTCCGTCAAAATTTTGCTCACAGGATCCTGGGTAACCATTCCATCGTGTAGAAACTCGCATTCTTGTTACACCAGATAATGCACTTGATGGTACACTTAAAGTATATGGCGAAGCGCTAGTTTGACCATTTGAAGTATTTGTAGCGGTTCCAAGTGTGTAACTTTCATTAGAATCGTCGAAATCTCCATCTTGATTCCAATCAATAAATACCATTGTACTAGTTGTGTAATTACCATCAGTATTTACATTAACTCTCAGAGTGTAACTCGCCCCAGCGGTTAAGTTTGTAGAAATAGATGTGTAATTCGCATACCCAGAATCAGAAGAATTGGATGAATTATCAATGGTATTAAATCTTACTCTTCTAATGTTAGTTTGATAACCGTCAGAAGAATTACCATAGCTAGAGCAATATTGTGCATTCACTCCACTGGGCAAGGCCAGAAGTAGAAGCACAAACGCATAAAATACCTTATAGGGAAAAGTATTGCTATACATGCAGTAGGTCTGAATTAATTTAGGGTATGCTTTTAAGCGCTCAAAATTAATGATTTATTGGATAAGATTCACATTTTGTCGATAAAAAACATGTTACTCTTAATAAAATGTCAATTTTTTAACGTAATGAACCATTTTAAATGAAAAAACCAATCAATTAAATCGTTTAATTGATTGGTTTTGAGAATATTATTTGAGAATGTAGTAAGCTTCCTACGCTTCTTCTAGCTTAGTTTGTTTATATCCAAACAGATTTTTCTCTTTTATCATAGCTGCAATTCCTTCAGGAAGCAGCTTTTCCCAGCCTTTCTGACCTTGAGAAATCATCTTAAGAACCTCTCTTGAGAAGATGGTAAGGATCTCTGGATTATAGTTTTCTATATCCATTACTCTACCATTATATTTAAAGAACTTATAAAGTTCTTTCATTCTAGGATGCACTTTTAAATTTTCGCTAGTTGTAAGTTCACCAGTTTCTGGATCTTGCATAGGGTATAAGTAAACTCTAAGATCTTTAAAGAATAGTTTACCAAATGCCTCAAGAATACCACCACTTAAATGTCTATAATAAGACTCATCAAAGATATCTACTAGGTTGTTTACGCCCATTGCAAGAGCAAGACGTTCTTTAGTATATCTAGAGAAGAATTCTACTAATTTGTAATACTCCTGGAAGTTTGAGATCATCACGGTTTGTCCCAGATTACAGAGTAACTGAGCTCTATCCATGAAGTCTTTCTCGTCTATTTCACCTTCAGCACGAAGGTTAGAAAGTGTTATCTCAAAAATAACTTCGGTCTTATCTTTCTTAACTCTGTTTTCTTTAAGAAATAGCTCTAGCGACTTGTCATACATATCCATGTTAACCTTGGTCACTGGTCTAAAGCTTCCGCGTAAAGCGAGAATATTTTTCTTATAAAGTATTTTACCGGCAAGGATGTTGTTACCATCAGGACCAAACATCACCGCCTCTGTAAAGCCGTTTTTAAGCAATTGCAGGCTCATTAAACGGTTGTCTACTTTATCAAACTGTGGTCCACTAAAGTTAATGGTGTCGATCTCGATCTTATCCTTATCTATATGGTCATATAAATAACGAAGCAATTTCTTAGGAGAATCATATTTGTAATAGGCTCCGTATACAAGATTAACACCCATTACACCTAGTGTTAACTGCTGTAGACGTGCATCGTTTTCGTGAAAACGAACGTGAAGAATGATCTCATTAAAATCACTATCTGGCTCAACCTGATATCTGATTCCTACCCAACCGTGACCTTTATATTTCTTAGCAAAATCAATGGTGGCCACTGTATTCGCGTAGGTAAAGTAAAGTTTGTTAGGGTTTTTCTCACGAGAGATCCTGTTTTGCAGCAGATTTGTCTCGTGTGTCAACATCTTTTTTAAGCGCGCTTCAGTAACATATCTGCGGTCATCTTCTATACCGTAGATAGCATCACTAAAATCTTTATCGTAAGCAGACATTGCTTTTGCGATCGTACCGCTAGCTCCACCAGCTCTAAAAAAATGTCTTACTGTTTCTTGGCCAGCGCCTATCTCGGCAAAGCTACCGTAGATGTTTTGATTGAGGTTTATCCTTAACGCTTTCGCTTCAATTGAAGGAATATTTTCAAACTCCTTGTCACCTGGTATGGTACTAGGCATAGCTTATTTTTTAATAGTTTGAACCTTGTTATGTAGTGCGGGTCAAAGGTAGCAAATCAATGGTGGTTACGAAAAAATAACAGTATTTTTGTGCTAAATTTCACATGTTGCAAATAACCTTTCTTGGCACCGGAACTTCTCAGGGAATACCTATAATAGGTAGCGATCATCCCGTATGTCACAGTAAAAATCCTAAAGATAAAAGGCTTAGAGTTTCTATCTTGGTAAGTGACGGTGATAAAAATATCGTGGTTGATTGCGGCCCTGATTTTAGACAGCAGATGTTGCGTGAGAATATCACACGTATGGATGCGCTTCTTTTTACCCATGAACATGCAGATCACACAGCAGGTTTAGATGATATCAGGCCATTTTTCTTTAGACAGGGCGATATTCCTATTTATGCGCATGCGCGTGTTATTGAGCAGTTAAGAATTCGCTTTGCGTATATTTTTCAGCGTGAAGATAAATATCCTGGAGCGCCAGATGTTGAAATTAACGAAGTCAAGAACGACGAGGCTTTTAAAATAGGTGATCTCAATATTCAACCTATAAATGTGCTTCATGGTAAATTGCAGGTCTTTGGTTATCGCTTTAATGATTTTGCGTATCTCACAGATGTAAAAGCGGTGCCGCAAGAAGAGCTTAAGAAGCTTCAAAACCTTGATGTGCTTGTGGTAAGTGCGCTTAGAGAAGAGCCGCATTACTCACACTTTAATCTTCAAGAAGCACTTGATTTTGTGGCTTTGGTTAAACCAAAACAAACGTATTTTACACACATAAGTCATCTGCTTGGCTTTCATGATGAAGTAGAAAAGGGGCTTCCGCCTAATGTAAATCTGGCCTATGATGGTCTTAAAATTGAAATCTAAAAAATGAGGAAATCTATTTTTATGTATCTGTTCTTTTTTGCTGTACTGTGGATCGTATATCAGTACGTTTATGGCAAAAATGTTTTTGAAAGACAGGAAAATAAAATAGTTAGGCTCGAGGCCAAAGTTTCTCAGCTAGACTCTCTAAACAGTCAGGAAGCTGCGTCTTCTCGCTACTTTAAATTAAAGGGCAATGAGAAAGCATATGCGTATTTTGATGCTTTCAATGTAGATTTTAAAGATCTTGAAAAGCGTTTAGAAGATGATATCATAAGCAAGAACACTGCAGAAGGAAATAGCCTTGTTCCATATGAAAGTTCTAACGGCGGCTACCGTATCAATAAAGTAGAAGTATTGAACCACAAATGGATCATTGCAGACTTTACCAATAATATTAATTGGGGTGAAGTTTTATTGCGCTATGATATTTCTGATGCTGGTGAGATCTCGTACGAGAACTTACAAACTATTCTTTATCCGCAAGAATAGGTTAGTGGTTTTCTAGCCAAGCTTTCGCGTCAAAAAAGTTCTGTGGATGCACGCCGTGACCTACGGGATATTCTTTTAAACTGGTTTGTATTCCAAGGTTTTCAAGAAATGGTGGTGCCATTCTCGCGGCTTCTACAGGTATTACCTGATCTACGCTACCGTGGGAACAGAAGATATTTAATTTGGCATAAGCCGAATGATCATTTTTCACATTGATAATCGGCTCATTGATGTAACCGCTAAGCGCAACTACATTTTTAATTTTCTCAGGATAGGTAAGCGCGACGGCATAGCTCAATATCGTACCTTGGCTAAAGCCTAAAAGCGTAACATTACCATCTTCTAGATCATAAGCAGAGATGGCTTCGTTGATGAATTTATGAATAAGATCACGAGACTCAATCGCTTCTTCATCATCAGACCATTTGCCTTTTGGCGCTTCATCCCAATAGATAGAATACCACGCATTTCCTGACGGAATCATAGGTCTGGGCGCTCTGGCAGAGATCACAAAATATTTTGCCGGCAATTCTGACGCAAAAGAAAAAAGATCTTCTTCATTGCTTCCGTATCCGTGAAGAAGTAAAAGCAGCGGTGGCTTCTCATCGCTTTCAGTTTGCGGTTTGCGGATGATGTGGTAAAGGCTAAGATCTTTCATTAATCAATAAATGTAAACCATTGTTGAAACTTTTCGCCCACGAGCGGAACAGGTCTAGCAACACCTTGAATGGCATTTACAAGTCCAAATCCCCAAAGAACGAATACAAAAATGTAAAACGGCGCAGAGATAAACCAACTGTTAAACATACTTACTAAAAAGCCTAGCAAGAAATAAGTAATATGAATCCCAAAAGCCTGACGAATATGCAATCGCGCATACGCATTTTTAGGCTCTTGATTCATAAAAATGGCGATGATACAACCTATGATGGTAAGATATGCGATGATCGCAGTGTTCTTCCCATTTTTTATCGTGGTTTCATTCATAAAATAACCTGATTGTTTGCGATGATCCCTATCGCTTTTCCTTTTAATTTTGAACCTTGAAATGCCGCATTCTTTGATTTTGAAAGGACATCAGTAGATTTAAAAGTATATTCTTCTTCTTCAGTGGTAAAAAGTGTAAGATCTGCTTCTTCACCAGCTGCAATAGTGTTAGGCTTTGCGCCAAAAATACTCTTCCCAGCGGTAAGCATTTTAATGGTAAGTTCTTCACCTAGCAAAGCGTTAAGAGCTCCAAATGTTGCCTCTTGAGAAACCGTACCGAACATGGCATTATCAAATTCTAATTTCTTTTTCTCAATATCTAACGGATTGTGGTCACTGCAAATTAGATCAATTGTACCGTCTTTTACGCCTTCAATTAAGGCTTGTCTATGAGACTCATCTCTTAGTGGAGGCATTACTTTATAACGTGTGTCAAAATCTTCAAGCTTTTCATCTGTGAAGATCAGGTTTGCTACAGCAACGCCACAGGTTACTTGTAAACCATCAGCTTTTGCTTTTTTAATTAGCTCAACAGCTCCTTTAGTAGAGATGGTTGGGATGTGCAATTTGCCACCTGTGTACTCTAAAATTTTAAGATCACGGGCAATGTGAAGTTCTTCCGCGAAAGCGGGAATACCTTTTAAGCCTAAGCGAGTAGACACTTCTCCTTCGTGCACGATTCCTTTTCCTACCAGTTGATTTTCTTGCGGAAAACTCAAAACCAGTCCGTCGAAACCTTGAGTGTATTGCAAAGCGATCTTTAAAAGATTAGGATTCTCAACCGGATGTTGATAATCGCCATAAGCAGCTGCTCCGGCAAGTTTCATATCGTGCAATTCTGCAAGGTCAACGCCTTGTCCTTTTAGCGTAAGCGCGCCAATAGGATAAACTTTTACCGCATTGCCTTCAGACTTTCTTATAAGGTAGCTGATGTCTGCGCCGCTATCAGGAATAGGATCGTTATTAGGATTTACAGCCATTGCAGTAAAACCACTTTTTGCAGCGACTTTAAGTGCGTTTTGCAAATTCTCGCGGTCTTCATAACCTGGTTCACCTACGCTAACGCTTGCATCAAACCACCCGGGAGAAACAGTAAGACCTTTGTGATCTATTACCTTCTCACCATCTTGAGGTTTAAGATCGTTTGCTATTTCTTGTATGGTGCCATTCTCAATGCGAATGCTAGTAGTTTTGCCGTTAAGCGAACTTGTAGCATCCAGAATTTTTACATTAGAGAGCAATATTTTCATTTAAGAAATTTTAAGATGAGCATCTCAATAGCGAGCATTGCGATGGCAAAAATAATAAACCATTTGTAAAGGTTGTGCACATCGTTCTGCGCTTTGAGCGTGTCTAGTGTATTTTCTACAGAATCTGAAACGGTGATGTTTTCTTGAGATTCTAGCGTTGTATTTTTTATTGTGCTTTCTGTGCGGTCGTAATTAAAAGCAACTGTGGCAATTGCATCTTCCTTGCTTTTTACAGTATAAATGCCAGCTTCTGGGATTCCTTCTCCAGTAAAAATTCTGATCTTATCGCCATTTCTTTCTTGTCTAGGGATGATATTTACATCATCTTTTGAAAGGCTTAAAGCAGAGTCATTATTCACTGTAGTCTCGATCTCAAAACTATTATTTTGCCCTAGTTTATAATAAGACTGCGGCAGAGCGAGGGCAGAAATTCCCATTTTGTAGAATGTAGGAACGATAAGTTGACCGTTTATAAAATTACTATTCTCGCTATCTATTGCGCCAGCAAAAGCAAAAAGACCGTTACTTTCTGCAAGAAAAGCGCCGCTATCTTCAAGCGACAAGATCACATCATTGGCTTGCCAGTTGTACGCATTCTCAACCGTGTGATATTGCAAGTTATCCACACGTTTGCTAAACACATTATTATACAGTGG
Source organism: Leeuwenhoekiella obamensis (assembly GCF_055391795.1). Classification (NCBI taxonomy): domain Bacteria; kingdom Pseudomonadati; phylum Bacteroidota; class Flavobacteriia; order Flavobacteriales; family Flavobacteriaceae; genus Leeuwenhoekiella; species Leeuwenhoekiella obamensis. The sequence continues at coordinate 1,070,016 of NZ_AP029251.1, forward strand.
ATGGTCATAATTAATACCAGTAATTCTTTTTGTGTTTTTCTGGCTTTCGCCAAAAGGCATAAAACCAAACGCTCCTAACAATGCATCATAATTCTGCGGACTAACGTCTGCAGCCGGAATGAAAACGACTTTGCCGCCATTGTTTGCAAAAGCTGTGAGCGTGTTGACCAGAGCGGGCTCAACGTTTTTAAGTTCGTTGAGAATGATAACGTTTTGCTCTGAGATCAAACCATAATCTAACCCTGAAACTTCTACCGCTTGATACTCAAATTCTGGCTCAAGATAAATGCGCTTAAGAAAATCACCATCAGCATTATTCACACTTAGAACCTTAAGCGGATTAGGAGTATTAATGCTGAAGAAAAAGTCGTTGTCAAAAAGTAAATTAGGGTCATTTATTGTGATCCTGCCGTTAAAAGCTTCATTTGCCGAAATTGTGAACGTAGCTGTCGCCGTCACATTATCAGTGAATTTTGCAGCAGCTTTGCCCACCAGTTTCTCATCGTCATAAAGCGAAAGCGGCACAGATCTTTCAATAGGTTCGCTACTGCGCACAAAAACCTCTAAACTATAATCTGTCGCGCCAGGAATGATGCTTAAACTGTCTATCGCTAGATTCTCGCTAACTTCAGGATCGAGTTTAACCCAATGTTGATCAACGTCTTTCATTTGGCTTAAAGCCAAAACATCTACATCCTGAAAATCTGAAATAAAAACCAACTGTTTAAGTGTCTCAGAATTCTTAGAATACAAATTCTTAAGTTGTAAACTCAGCGCCTCTGCATCGATTGTTGCTGGTGCGTAACTAATGTCGAGAAGGTCGTTTTGTGAAGTTTCGAGATCAATATTACGCAAAGCATCATCATAAGTCAGAACGCTGAAGCTCTGCTGACTTGGCACATTTGCAATGATCTCTTGAACAGCTTGCGAAAGCAAAGGGCCTTTTTCGCCTTTAGCCTGCATGCTAAACGAATTGTCTACAAAAAATACGAGTTCGCTAGATCTTGTTGCTTTTTCAGAATTGGGTAAATAGGGTTGCGCAAATGCTAATATGATCGCGGCAAGCGCAAGCATTCTAGTGATGAGGATCAACCATTTTTTTATCTGTGAACTTTTGCGCGTATTTTGAGTAACACGTTGTAAAAAGGCAACATTTGTAAAGTATGTTTTCTTAAATCGGCGTAGCTGAAATAGGTGAACAATTATAGGAATGAGTAGAAGAAAGAGTGCATAAAGTACCTGTGGGTATCGAAACAACATATTCCTGAATTGTCCTGACGAAAATACGGGTTATTTGCGAATTAATGCACCATAATTAGCGACAACTCAAAATAATCTGAGAATTAAAAAATATCCTTCTCAAAAACGCCTAAACCAAAGAGCGCATAATCATATTTCACAGGATCAGCAGGATCTAATTTTCTTAAGGCAGTATCTAGCTCGAGCAGGGCAGTGGCATCATTTTGTTTACGCTTTAAAAGTCCCAATTGCCGCGCCACACGACCAGAATGTACATCAAGCGGACAAGAGAGTTGCGCGGGTTTTAGCTTTCGCCAAATGCCAAAATCTACTCCAGCATCAGCTGGTCTTACCATCCAGCGCAGGTACATGTTAATGCGCTTTGCCGCAGATTTTTTTAAAGGATCGCTAATGTGTTTTTGCGTTCGCTGTAAATGATCGATCTCAAAAAAATGCTTTTTAAAATGATGAATAGAAGTTTGAAGATCATTCTCTTTGGCATTCGCCAAAAAGACTTCTTCTAGGCCACCGTGTTTTGTGTAAATATGTTGAAGTCCGCGTACAAAGGTTTTAAGATCCTCACCATTAAAAGTGCGGTGCACAAAATTTGAAAGATTATCTAGATCAGTTTCTTTATGGTTAAGTACAAAGTCAAAAGGATCATTATCCATCAACTGCATCATCTTTGTTGCATTGTTGATGATGCTTTTACGATTTCCCCAGGCGATCGTAGCCGTTAAAAATCCGGCGATCTCTTGATCTTCCTTTGACGAGAATTGATGAACGATCTGTATAGGGTCGCTCTCTATAAATTTTGGATTTTCATAGAAATGTGCCTTTTCATCCAGAAAATCTTTTAATTCAGATTTTTTGAGTTTAAAGGATTTTGCCATCTACCATTGTTAATTTTCTATCTGCCATGGTTGCGAGATCCTCGTTATGAGTTACGATCACAAAGGTTTGGCCAAATTCTTCACGAAGCTTAAAAAATAGTTTGTGTAGATTTTCAGCACTTTCACTGTCCAGATTTCCGCTGGGTTCATCAGCGAGAATTAAACCAGGATCATTGATCAGTGCTCGGGCTACAGCCACACGCTGCTGCTCACCACCAGAAAGTTGGCTAGGTTTGTGGTCTTTTCTTCCAGATAATCCTAAGAAAGAAAGTAATTCTTCTGCGCGTTTTTCGGTAGGTGATTTTTCCTTTTTTGCGATATATGCTGGGATGCAAATATTTTCAAGCGCTGTAAATTCTGGCAGCAACTGGTGGAATTGAAAAATAAACCCAATATTCAGATTCCTGAACTTACTTAAGTCCTTTTCGCGTAAGCGTGACACATCTGTATCATTAATGATCAGGCTGGTGTTGTTTGACTTATCAGCACGATCTAGCGTTCCTAAAATCTGTAACAATGTAGTTTTACCAGCACCGCTGGCGCCCACGATACTTACAACTTCTGCATCTTCAATAGTGAGATCAACGCCTTTAAGAACCTTAAGGTCGCCATAGGTTTTTACAATATTATTGGCCTGTATCATTTGCGCATTTTGGGTTTTGAAGTTCAAAGATAAGATAGATGTTTTAATTGCTTGCCTTGCGGCGAAAAGCAGCGTATTAATATAAAGTTAAACGCCAAAAGTTGCCCTTTTCGTGGGCTATCTTTGCGAGATGACAAACAATCTAGAGACTGCAGTTTTTGCAAATGGATGCTTCTGGTGTACCGAAGCTGTTTTTCAACGTCTGCAAGGTGTTTATAATGTTGTGAGCGGATATACCGGTGGATTTGTTAAAAATCCGCCATATCGTGAAGTTTGCACGGGTCGCACTGGCCACGCTGAGGGAATACGAATGGAGTTTGATCCTGAGGTGATTTCGTATAAAGATCTTCTTACTGTTTTCTTTTCTACCCACGATCCTACAACGTTAAACCGTCAAGGTAACGATGTGGGAACGCAATATAGAAGCGCTATTTTTCATACAACAGATGCGCAGAAAGAGGAAGCAGAAGCTTTCATAAAAATGCTAGAAGAGCAAAAGATCTTTGAAAATCCTATAGTAACAGAGGTTACTGCGCTCGAAACGTTTTACCTTGCAGAAGAAGATCACTGGGATTATTACAATCAAAATAGGGAGCAGATGTATTGCAAATACATTATCGATCCTAAAGTAAATAAACTCAGAAAGCATTTTCAAGATAAATTAAAACCAGAATATTCAAACTAATTACATGGCGCCTTACAGATCATTTGAAGAATATAACATTGAGGTTAAAGACGAAGTGAAGTCTAATTATGAAGCGATAATTTCTGGTTTAGGAGAAGACATTACCAGAGAAGGAATCCTTAAAACTCCAGAGCGTGCAGCAAAGGCGATGATGTTTCTTACACAAGGATATCATATGGATGCTTCTGAGATTTTAAAAGAAGCCATGTTTGCAGAAGATTATGATGATATGGTGATCGTGAAGGATATTGAATTGTACTCAATGTGTGAACATCATATGTTGCCGTTTTTTGGCAAGGCGCACGTAGCGTATATTCCCAATGGTCACATTGTAGGGTTGAGTAAAATTCCTCGTATTGTGGATGTTTTTGCACGTAGAATGCAAGTGCAAGAACGATTAACACACGATATCCTTGAATGTTTAAACGATACGCTTAAACCAAAAGGCGTTGCAGTTGTGATCGAAGCATCACACATGTGCATGATGATGCGCGGTGTGCAAAAACAGAATAGCACAACAACGACTTCAGGTTTTAGAGGTCAGTTTGAAAAGCAAGAAACCCGCAATGAGTTCTTAAAATTGATCAGCTCTGATCTATCATAAATTGGCACTTTTTTTGTTATGTATTAAGTAACAAATTAATATGCCATGAAAAACGATAAACAAACTAAATTATACAAAGGGATATTTTATGATCTTGTAGGTATGGCAACGATGGCAATTCCTGTGATCGGACCATTTCTTGATATGGCTTGGGCGCCAGTTGCAGCCAGTAAAATGAATAAAATGTATCCCGGTAAAAAGGGTAAATTAGCTTCGGTTTTAGTATTTATTGAAGAGATCTTACCATTTACAGACATTATTCCTTCATTTACTTTGATGTGGATTTACACCTATGTTCTATCTGCAAAAAAGGAACAAGCCGGAGTTTTACAACCAGAGTTAGTTAGAAATAAATAATATGGCTTTCGCCAAAAAGAAAAGCGCCTCATTCACGAGGCGCTTTTTTTTATGTATTAAGAATTTAAAATCTACTTTGATTCTTGTTCTTCAGTATCCTGAGGCTTTTCTATTTTAATAGTAAGCTCTTCTTTACCATCTTCAATATCCATAAAGATGCGGTCACCTTCAGCTAGTTTTGAAGTAATGATCTCTTCAGCAAGAGCATCTTCAATATACTTTTGAATCGCTCTTTTAAGAGGTCTTGCACCGTAACCTTTATCAAAACCTTTATCGCTGATGAAGTCTTTAGCTTTATCACTAAGTTGTAAGTGGTAACCTAATCCTTCAATACGGTTGTAAAGTTTCTTAAGTTCAATATCAATGATCTTGTGGATCTCAGCACGATCTAAAGCATTAAATACGATCACGTCATCCACACGGTTCAAGAATTCTGGAGCAAAAGCCTTTTTCAAAGAATTCTGAATAATGCTTCTAGTGTTTTCATCAGCCTGCTCTTTTCTAGCAGAAGTTCCAAAACCTACACCTTGACCAAAATCTTTTAACTTTCTCGCACCGATGTTTGATGTCATTATGATTACAGAATTTCTAAAGTCAATCTTACGACCAAGAGAATCTGTTAAATAACCATCATCAAGCACTTGCAGTAACATATTAAATACGTCTGGATGCGCTTTTTCTATCTCATCTAGCAAGATCACAGAGTAAGGTTTGCGACGAACTTTTTCAGTTAGCTGTCCACCTTCTTCATAACCTACATATCCTGGAGGTGCTCCAATTAATCTTGATACAGCGAATTTTTCCATGTATTCACTCATATCAATTCTTACAAGAGCATCTTCATTGTCAAACATCTCTATAGCAAGAACTTTTGCTAATTGTGTTTTACCAACACCGGTTTGTCCAAGGAAAATGAACGAGCCAATAGGCTTGTTAGGATCTTTTAAACCTGCGCGGTTACGTTGTATCGCTTTAGCAACTTTGGCTACAGCCTCATCCTGACCAATTACTTTATTTTTAATAGCTTCTGGAAGCAGTGCAAGTTTGTTGCTCTCAGTTCTAGCGATCCTATTAACCGGCACGCCACTCATCATTGAGACAACATCTGCAACATTATCTTCATCCACAGTTTCTCTGTGGAGTTTAGATTCTTCTTCCCAGCGTTGTTGTGCAACTGCAAGCTCTTTTTCTATATTCTTCTCATCATCACGCAATTTTGCAGCTTCTTCATATTTCTGCTTTTTAACCACGCTGTTTTTAAGTTCTCTAACCTCTTCAAGCTTGCGCTCAAGATCAAGGATCATTTTTGGTACATCAATATTTGTGATGTGAACGCGTGATCCGGCTTCATCCAGAGCGTCAATCGCTTTGTCTGGAAGAAAACGATCTGTCATGTATCTATTTGTAAGTTTCACACAAGCTTCAATTGCTTCTGGTGTATAGATTACATTATGATGATCTTCGTACTTATCTTTTATGTTATTAAGAATTTCGATGGTTTCCTCAATGTTAGTTGGTTCAACCATAACCTTTTGAAATCTTCTTTCTAAGGCTCCGTCTTTCTCAATATATTGACGATATTCATCTAGCGTTGTGGCCCCAATGCATTGTATTTCGCCGCGAGCGAGAGCAGGTTTAAACATGTTACTAGCATCTAAAGAGCCAGTTGCTCCACCAGCACCTACAATTGTGTGAATCTCGTCAATAAAAAGAATGATATCATCATTTTTCTCAAGCTCGTTCATCACGGCTTTCATACGTTCTTCAAACTGACCGCGGTATTTTGTACCTGCAACAAGACTTGCAAGATCTAGAGTTACAACTCTTTTGTCAAAAAGAATTCTTGAAACCTTGCGCTTCACTATACGCAAAGCAAGACCTTCGGCAATTGCAGATTTACCTACACCTGGTTCACCAATTAACAATGGGTTGTTTTTCTTGCGACGGCTAAGAATTTGAGAAACACGCTCAATTTCTTTTTCTCGTCCCACAACGGGATCAAGTTTATCTTCTTCGGCAAGAGCCGTAAGATCACGGCCAAAGTTATCTAGAACCGGAGTCTTAGACTTCTTGTTTCCTTTATTATTAGAAGGTGCGTTAAAGGGATTGTCTTTTGTCCCCTCTGTACCTGTATCTTCATCATCGCTAAATGACTCATCTTTTATAGGATCTATATAATCATCATCACTCGTCATCATAAGCTTAAATTGATCTTTAACATTATCGTAGTCTACCTTAAGCTTATTAAGAAGCTTGGTTGTAGGGTCGTTTTCATTTCGCAATACGCAAAGCAATAAATGCGCTGTATTTATAGAAGAACTCTGAAAAAGTTTTGCTTCTAAAAACGTTGTTTTAAGCGCTCTTTCTGCTTGTCTTGTGAGGTGTAGATTTTTCTTTTCGTTACCGCTTACTGTGGTAGAAGGGGTTGCAGGACTTAGAATCTCTACTTTTCTTCTTAAATGGCTTAGATCTACATCTAATGCCTGAAGTATCTCTATCGCTTTGCCGCTGCCATCACGCAAAAGCCCAAGCATAAGATGCTCTGTGCCAATAAAATCATGGCCTAATCTCAAAGCTTCTTCTTTGCTGTATGCTATTACGTCTTTTACTCTTGGCGAAAAATTATCATCCATAAATCTTTTCAATCTTTCTTTTATTCTTAATCCTTCAAATATTCTGCCAAAACAGTGTGGAGATGGTTAGTGTAAAGTAAATTGACAAAAATGTTTTGAAAGATACAAAGGAAGCAATGGATACTTATTAAAAACTGCTGTTAATTTTTGTTAATAAAAAATGGACTTCTAACCGCTGAAATAGCCCGTTTCAAGGCATTTTTTCCATATATTGCCCGTTAAGTTTTGATATAAAATTAAATCATTGATATATGGCCGAAGGAGAAAAGTTGATCCCTATAAACATTGAAGATGAGATGAAATCGGCCTACATCGATTACTCGATGTCGGTCATCGTGTCACGTGCACTGCCAGATGTGCGTGATGGTCTAAAACCTGTTCATAGAAGGGTTTTATTTGGAATGCATGAATTAGGAGTTCGTTCTAACACGTCACATAAAAAATCTGCTAGAATTGTAGGAGAGGTGTTAGGTAAGTATCACCCACACGGTGATTCATCTGTTTACGACACCATGGTGCGAATGGCGCAAGAGTGGAGTTTGAGATATTTATTGGTAGATGGTCAGGGTAACTTTGGATCTGTAGATGGTGATAGCCCTGCAGCAATGCGTTATACAGAGGCGCGTATGCAGAAGATCTCTGAGGAGATGCTTGCAGATATTGATAAAGATACTGTAGATCATCAATTAAACTTTGACGATACATTAAAAGAGCCTGTTGTTCTTCCTACACGTATCCCTGGATTGCTAGTTAATGGAGCCAGTGGTATTGCAGTAGGTATGGCGACAAATATGCCACCGCACAACCTTTCTGAGGTTGTAGATGGCACTATTGCTTATATTGACAATCACGATATTACTATAGATGAATTGATGCAGCACATTACTGCACCAGACTTCCCTACAGGAGGAACTATCTATGGTTATGAAGGAGTTAAAGAAGCTTTTAAAACTGGTAGAGGGCGTATTGTAATGCGTGCTAAAGCTAGAATTGAAGAAGTAAAAGGAAGAGAATGTATCATTGTGAGCGAGATACCTTATCAGGTAAATAAGGCTGACATGATCAAGAAAACTGCAGACCTTATTAATGATAAGAAGATAGATGGTATTTCTTCTATTAGAGATGAGTCTGACAGAAATGGAATGCGTATCGTTTATGTTCTTAAGCGTGATGCAATTCCTAATATCGTTCTTAATACGCTTTATAAGTATACTGCACTACAATCTTCTTTTAGTGTAAACAATATTGCTCTTGTAAAAGGTAGACCAGAAATGTTGAATCTTAAGGATATGATTCTTCATTTCGTTGATCACCGTCATGAAGTTGTTACACGCCGTACGGAATACGAACTCAAGAAAGCTGAAGACAGAGCACACATACTTGAAGGCCTTATTATCGCTTCAGATAATATTGACGAAGTAATAGCGCTGATAAGATCAAGTTCTAATGCAGATGAAGCGAGAAATAAACTTATCGAGCGATTTGAGCTAAGCGAAATTCAGGCGAAAGCCATTGTAGAAATGCGTCTTCGTCAGCTTACAGGTCTAGAGCAAGATAAGCTAAGAGCAGAATATGAAGAACTTTTAAAGACTATTGAAGATCTTAAAGATATTCTTGCAAAGAAAGAGCGCAGAATGCAGATCATCAAGGATGAACTTGAAGAAGTTAAAAACAAGTACGGTGATGAGCGTCGCACAGATATAGAATTTGCGGGTGGTGATGTGACGATCACAGATCTTATTCCAGATGAGAAAGTAGTTCTAACTATATCTCACGCTGGATATATCAAGAGAACTTCGCTTACTGAATACAAAACTCAAAATAGAGGTGGAGTAGGACAGAAGGGAAGTACTACACGTAATGAAGATTTCCTAGAACACCTTTTCGTAGGAACGAATCACCAGTATCTTATTTTCTTTACTCAAAAAGGAAAATGTTTCTGGATGCGTGTCTTTGAAATCCCAGAAGGATCTAAGACTTCTAAAGGTAGAGCGATTCAAAACCTTATTAATATAGAGCCAGATGATAAAGTAAAAGCCTTTATCTGTACTAATGATCTTAAAGATGAAGATTACATCAATAGTCATTTTGTGATCATGGCGACGAAAAAAGGTCAGGTTAAGAAAACATCCCTAGAACAATATTCTCGTCCTAGAACAAACGGTATTAATGCAATTACCATTAAAGATGATGATGAACTTCTAGCAGCAAAGCTTACCACTGGTAATAGCCAGGTGATGCTTGCGGTTAAATCTGGTAAGGCAATTCGCTTTGAAGAAAGCAAGACTAGACCTATGGGTAGAAACGCATCAGGTGTGCGTGGCATAACTCTTGCAGATGATAATGACGAGGTAATCGGAATGGTAGCAGTTGATGATCCAGAGAGCAACGTAATGGTTGTTTCAGAGAATGGATATGGTAAACGAAGCCTTGTTGAAGATTACAGAATTACTAACCGCGGAGGTAAAGGTGTAAAAACCATTTCTGTAACAGACAAAACAGGTGGCTTAGTTGCGATCAACAACGTTACTGATGAAGATGACCTTATGATCATCAACAAAAGTGGTATTGCGATCAGAATGTCTGTAGAAGACATTAGAGTTATGGGTAGAGCAACGCAAGGTGTTAGACTTATTAACCTTAAAAATAATGATAGCATTGCCGCTGTCGCGAAAGTAAAACACGACGAAGACGATCTTGATGAAGATGAAGAAATCGCTGAAAAGCCAGAAGCAGCGACTGATTCAAACATTAAAGAAATCAAAAAAGATGGTCAAGACGAAGAGGAATAATTAAATTTGGCAAAACTAATTTTTAATAAAAAGATGAAACTTAAATTTCTATTTATAGCGGCTCTAGGCTTTTCTGCTGCAGCAACTGCGCAAAAGAAGGAATTGAAAACGCTAGACAAATCAATTGATAAAGGAGAATTTGCATCTGCAAAGACACAACTTACCGCATTAGAAGGTATGATGTCTGCGATGGATGATAAGCAAAAGGAAGAATTCTACTTTCTTAAGGGTAAAGCTTATTTAGGCGCAGAGGGTAACACTAACTCTGAAGAGCTTTTACAAGGTCTTGAAGCCTTAGCTAAAGTTAAAGAATACAATAGCGGTGATAAGTTTGGTGAAGATGCTTCTGCACTAGTTCAAAATGCGGTTAACGCAATAATTAAGGACGTGCAAGCTGATGAAGCTGCTAGTAACTTTGGTAAATCAGCAGGTAAATTAGAGAAACTTTATACTGCAAGTCCTAAGGATACAAGCTACCTTTTCTATGCAGCTAATGATTACATCAAAGCTCAGGATTATGATAACGCTCTTAATACACTTACAGAACTTAGAGATCTAGGTTACGAAGGTATCGAGACGCAATATCTAGCAACAGATACTGAGAGTGGAGAAGAGCAACGTTTTGGTTCTAAGGAGCAAATGGATATAGCTGTAATGGCAAAATCTCACAAAGATCCTAAAACAACTAAAACAGACTCTAGAAGACCTATCATTTTTGAAATGATCGCTAGAATCTACACTTCTCAAGGCAAGAATCAAGAAGCTCTTGATGTAATTGATGACGCTATTGAGCTTAACCCTAATGAAGCTGAGCTTAAAACAATCAGACTTAACCTTTACCAACAACTAGGTATGATGGAAGAGTATGATGCAGCTGCTCAAGAAATGCTTAAAGACAATCCATCAGATCCATCTCTTTATGTAAACCTTGGTGTAAGCGCAGCTAACGCTGGCAATCCTGAAAAGGCACAAGAATATTACGCTAAAGCTCTTGAGATCGATCCAGCTAATGGTGTTGCAAACAAGAACATGGGTGTTGCTATCCTTTCTCAAGAAAGAGAACTTGTAGATAAGATGAACAGCCTAGGCATGTCTAAAGCTGATAACATCAAATATGATGAGTACAAAGCTCAGTTATTAGAGATCCGTAAGGAATCACTACCATATTTTGAAAAAGCTGTTGAGGCTAATCCTAAGGATGTAGAGTTAATTCGTACAATGTTTAACTACTACACACAATTAGAAAATCAGGATAAAGCTGATGAGTATAAATCTAAACTTGACGCTTTAGAAGGAAACTAATCTTTCCTTTAAGCATAAAATTAAACCCGCCTTTTGGCGGGTTTTTTATTGTCTATACACCAACTTTCAGGAGGTAATAAGCTTAGTGAATTTATGATTTGCAGTCTTTAAGAATTAGAGTTTATAGGTTTCAGTTTCTACCTATAAGTTTATATCTTTCTTTATTTGGCTTAAAGCCAAATAAAATAACACACAACGCATTTGTAATTAAAGCGTATTAAGAAGTTTAATATCTAGATTAAGCAATTGCATAACTTGAAATAAAAAACCCCTTAAGCATTAGCTTAAGGGGTTTTGTTTTGGTTTTAAACCAAATTATTTAGACTCTTGTCTGCTATATTTTTCCATATAGCGTTTCCAAAGTTTTGTCTGGTGACTTTCTAAGCTTACATCTCTACCGTTGATATAAGCCTTAAACGGAATGTTACCCATCATCTCTAGTGCGTTTCCTTCGCTAATGAATAGAGTAGCATCTTTTCCGGTTTCGATAGTTCCTAATTGATCTCCAAGACCTACGATCTTTGCTGCATTTGCAGAGATCAATTGTAGTGCTTCTTCCCACTCAAGTCCTTCGGCAACGGTTTGCCCGGCATAAAATGGAATGTTACGAGACTCCCAGAATTCACCGCTGTTACCTAAAGCAACAAGAACGCCTGCTTCGTATAATGTCTTTGCCATTTTGTAAGAAACATCATAATCGTCATCTTCTGCGCCTGGTAAGCTATGAACTCTTGCAAGAATTACCGGTACATTAGCAGCTGCGATTTCTTTAGCTACTTCATAACCACGGTAAGCGCCTACAAGTACAACATTCTTAATACCCATGTCTTTTTTAAACTTAAGGACATCAAGAATTTCTTTTTCGCCATCTACATGCACATAAAGATTCGCTGAACCTTCAATTACGTCTTGCATTGCTGCGAAAGGTAAATTCATCACAGATGTATCACCGTTGTAAGCCTTAGACTGTGCGATAAAGTTTTTTACATCAGTAATTTCCTTTTCGTAGTCTTTGTTAGAGCTGTAACCAGGATCTTCGCCCATCCACCATCTACCACGACGGAAACTGTTAGGCCAGTTTAAATGAATACCGTCATTTCTTGTGATCATCGCGTCTTCCCAGTTCCATGCATCTAGTTGTACTATTGCAGAGCTTCCTGAGATCGTACCTCCTTGTGGTACACTTTGAGAAACAAGAACACCGTTAGGTCTCATACTTTCTACCACTTTAGACTCGGCATTATAAGCGATCACAGCCTCAATATGAGGATTGAATTCACCTATTTCATCTTCGTCATTAGTTGCTTTTACTGCAGAGATCTCTACTAAACCTAATGTAGTATCTAGTGCTATAAAACCTGGATAAACATGTTTACCGTCTACATTGATGATCTCACCTTCTAGTTTTTTTCTAGTAGTGGTGCCATCATAAACGTCTGTGATCTTGCCATCTTTAATCACGATGACACTGTGCTCTATTACTTCTCCATTACCTATGTGGGCAGTAGCACCAGTAAGCGTTATGGTTCCCTTTTGTTCAGGAGCCGGAGTTTGCTGTGCAAATGTTATACTGGCAATGAAAAGTAGTATAAATGTTGATATATATCTATTCATCTTCTTAGTGTATTGTTTCCATTGTATCGCAGGTCATCTGCTGATCTTCCTTCTTCTTAGCTGGCTGAGTTTTTAAACCTTTGTTTTTTGCTGCAAGCATCATTGTAGTAAGTTTATTTTTCTCTTTTTCCAACTCTTCGCGTAGTTCTTGATCTCTCTCGATATCAAAATAAGTCACACCTTCTATCATAGTTTTTTCCGCAACAGCGGTAACAGATAAAGGATTAGCTGACCAAAGTACAAGATCTGCATCTTTACCTTCTTTGATACTTCCTGTTCTGTCATCTATATGAAGAAGTTTTGCAGGGTTGATAGTAACAAACTTCCATGCTTCTTGCGGCTCAACGCCACCATATTTAATGGTCTTAGCTGCTTCTTGATTAAGACGACGGCTCATCTCTGCATCATCACTATTAATGGCAACTGTAATTCCTTGACTGTGCATGATTGCAGCGTTGTAAGGGATGGCATCATTTACCTCATATTTATATGCCCACCAGTCGCTAAAAGTAGATCCACCTACACCGTGCTCTTTCATCTTGTCTGCTACTTTGTAACCTTCAAGAATGTGAGTAAATGTGTTTATACGGAAGTCAAATGATTCTGCAACCTTCATAAGCATGTTGATCTCACTTTGTACATAACTGTGACTTGTGATAAATCTTTCGCCATTAAGGATCTCAAGAAGAGTCTCTAGCTCATAATCCTTACGATATGGCTGTCCACTTGCTTTAAGCGCTCCATATTCTTTTGCCCTCTGAAAGTAGTCTACAAAAACCTGCTCAACACCCATACGTGTTTGCGGGAATCTGTTTCCGTCCCAGTTTGATTGTTTTACGTTTTCGCCAAGAGCGAACTTGATAAACTTAGCATCATCAATAACCATATCGTCAATTGATGATCCCCATTTTAATTTCATCACAGCAGATTGTCCGCCGATAGGGTTTGCAGAACCGTGTAAAAGCTGAATTGTAGTTACACCACCTGCAAGATCTCTGTAGATCGCAACATCATCTGGATCAACCACGTCGCTCATTCTTACTTCTGCAGAAGAGTTGTGACCGCCTTCATTAATGCTAAATGCAGCAATATGCGAGTGCTCATCAATAATACCAGCGGTTAGATATTTTCCAGTAGCGTCAACTACTTTTGCACCGCCAGCGCTTAGGTCTTTACCTATTTTAGCGATCTTACCTTTTTTAACAAGAACGTCTGTATTTTCTAAAACACCAGCTTCATCACTGGTCCATACAGTAGCGTTTTTAAATAATACAGTTTCTTCTTCTGGTTTTTGGCTAAAGCCAAAAGCAACATTAGGGTAGCTCAAAGGAAGAACTTCTGGTGCTTCAGTAGCATCTTCTTTATCCTCGTCATCGCTATCTTCTTTTTCAGCCGAAGCAGTTTTTGTAGCATTGAAAGCTACTTCGCTACCATCAGCTTTGATCGCTTTACCTACAAGTTTACCATCTTCGTCAGCTTGCGCGATAAGTCTGATAAACTCTTTCTTGTCTGTAGCAGGACCGGTGAAAGTGATATTTGCCCAACCGTCTGCATAACTGATCTTAGCGCCTCTTTTTGAGTCACCTTCTACAGTTACACGAGGTTTTTCGGTAGAACCAGAGATCTTGATAGAAACATCACTACCGTCAAGGTTTACTGTGTAGCTACCATCAATATCAGTGATCGCATAATCGTTAAGTACATTTTTAGAACCTTGAACCCAGTTTTCATATATCACTGTTTCCTCGTCAAACATTTCACCAGAAGTGATAAGGAAGTTTGCCCAAGCACCAGTTTTGATAGAGCCTATTTCTTCAGATTTGTTTAAGAATCCTGCAGGAATTGTTGTTAGAGCAGCCATCGCTGTTTTCTCATCAAGACCATACTTAATAGCAGTTTTTACTGCGTCAAGTAATTTATCTGGGCTTTTAAGATCGTGAGAAGTCAAAGCAAAAGTTACACCTGCTTCAGCTAGTTTAGCTGGGTTAGTAGGCGCTTGATTCCAATGTTTCATTTCGCTAAGCGAAACAAAACTAGCTTGATAAGGATCTTCTACATCATACGCATCAGGAAAATCTAATGGAAGTACAAATTTTGCACCTGTAGCTTTGATCTCACCTACACGCTTGTATTCATCTCCACCACCTACAATGATCCAGTTAGTTCCTGTTTCTTTTGCAAGGTTACTTACACGTAGATCTGCATAAAGACCATCTGCAATAAAGAATTGTGGAAGACTTTTGTTTTTGTTAAGCGCTTCAAGCGAAAGGTCTTTCGTGTCAACGTTACCACCTGCATACCAATCTGCATCAACATAAAGTTGTCTAACTAGTGCAGTCATACCCATTACAGAGCTAGGGTAAGATTGAGAAGACAGGTTGCTTCTTTCAAAAGAGAAAAACTCAGAAGCCTCTGTGTCTAGAAGTCTGTTGCCGTTGTCTCCTTCTTCATTAAGCGTTACAAGCACACTGGTGCCACGCGCAATGGCATCTTGTTTGTGTGCATTTACAACACCAAATCCAGCTTTAATGTAACTATCTGCGTCACGGCTGCTGAATTTAAAATCCTCAAGAGCGTTTGTCTCAGGACGAATGTGATCATTCCAGTAATATCCATCTCGTGACGGACCGTACTGTGCGCTTCTTCTAAAACCTTCTCTAGAAGGAGCCTCAATTCCAAAACCAGAATAAAGCTCTACAAAAGAAGGGTAGATGTGCTTACCTGCTAAGTCTACAACTACAGAGTTTGCTGGTGTAGTTGCGCTTTTTCCTGCAGAAACGATCTTTCCGTTTTGAATTACAAGAGTTGCATTTTTAATAGTTTCACCGGGACTTGGGTGAAGCGTTACGTTTTTAAACACGGTATAATTCGTGTTTTTGCTGGCTTTTACACCATCGTTTTTTGGGAAGTAATCCTGCGCCATTATGGGTATGGCCAAGAAACTGAAAATTCCCAAAAGCAGTAGCTTTTTAATCATATCAGTTAATTGTTTTAGTGTATCCTTAAAGATAAAATTTAATGAATTTTTAAGGGTCGTTTAAGGATTTTTTAACACTAAGGCAGTTGTGTGCTGCTATTGAAGTAGTTGACTAGCAAAGCCACGACATAATTGTAGCTCATCATTCCGTCTGGTTGATTGTTAACCTTTAAATACTGCCCGTAGAAGATTTCGAGGAGTGGTTCTAAAGGATTTTCATGTTCTAGCCAGAAGTCATAAGATTCCTGATAGTTTTTAAGAATTCCTGGGCGAATTTTTGCTCTTAATATCTTACCGGCTTGCGGATTTCTCAAGTACACTTCGCTTAGGCAATAGCGCAAAGCAAAAATGTATCCTGAATACTTAAAATATGGATCAGGATTATTTGTCGTCGCCATAACGCCGATGAAGTTTGCTTCATTTTCTTTAGCAAAACCCAGTTGATGTCCCTGTTCATGACAACTTACAAGTGGCCAGCGATGTTTAGGGATCATTCCATTTACTTGAGCTTCGTTTGTTATAGGATTAAGATAACCGCTAAAACCCATGATCGTTAGTGGATATCTAAACAACGAATTCTTAATGCTCTTTGGCGGATAATCCAGTTTTGGGAAATTGTCTTCTGTGATGTTATAACCCGTGAGTGTTTTGCCAAACACTTCGTCAATATCGTCTTTAAAAACTACTGCGAGGCTATCGTCTGGCTGCAACTCTTCATGCAGCGTGTTTGCTCTTTTAATTATGCGCTGCGTCAAGCTAATTAAGGCTTCGGTAGAATATTCACTTTCTATTTTTAAAGCTTTGTGTAGCGGCTCGCGGTAGTAATTCAAACCCCATAAAAAATGGAATGAGAAATACACAATATTGGCGATCAATAAACCGTCTCTTATAAATTTTCCGCTGTTGCGAAAACGTCTCTTAAACAATTTGGCTACAGCCAAAACAAAATAAATTATAGCAACGCCATAAAATACATCGCCTACTGAAAATGGTATCCAACCCAGAATGTAGCGCTCAAATTTAGAAAGATAGGGGTAGAGGCCGTTAGCATAATATTGCTCGATCCATGCCGGATTTGCTGCTGCCCATTTGATCAAAAAAATCTGAATAACCAGAAGCGCGGCATAGATCAGGATCTTTTTGATTTTCATAGTTTAATAGGCTTGAGATTCTGCTACGACTTCCTCATTTGTGATATTTAAATGTTCTGGAAGTTTGTTGTCTCGCGGCAGTACGGCAAGATAGCGATCGTAGTTTGATGTGTAAACCATTTTATAATTTGGTTCACGTTTAAGGTCAAGATTTGTGATCACTTCGCTCATCAACTCTTGATGATGAATAAGATCTCTGCTTCCCAGATGAAAAATACCGTTTAAATTGCGGTTTAAGATATAATGTATTTGCTGAGAGAATTTGCGATCTGTCGTGCTATTGATGATAAGATGCGGAAAAACTTCAATAGGTTCACCAAGCAAAACCTGATTTTTGATCTCTTTTACACGTGGAGAATTCTTGCCAAAAACCATAGGTAAACGCACCACGGCATATTGCTTTTCGGGCAAATTGCGTAAGAAGAAGTTCTCGCAGCGTATCTTCAGTTTCCCAAATTTACTCTCAGAAAATGTCTTGTCAAGTTCGTAAGACGGGTAGTTTGTAAATGCGTCAAAAACATTAGAAGACGATACATACACCACAAAACATTCCGCCCGAGCGGCATAATAACTTAAATGCTCATGCATCTCAACCTGAGCATCAAAATCGCCACGCACGGTAGAAATGATGATATTTGGCCTGATCTCGTTTAAAAGTGTATAAATATCATCCTGCACCATATCAAAATGGATATAGTGTTTATTGTCAGAATATATTTTGCCTGTATGATAGGTGCCATAAGTATCATAATAGCGATACAGCTCTTTATAGAGCGCGCTGCCCAGGAAACCACTGGCACCTAAGATCAATATTTTAGGAGACTTAGGAATAGACTGAAATTTTAAAGTTTACCCTTTGTAGAAAGGTAATTTTACAACGGTAGCAGGTATCGCTTTCTTGCGTACTTGGATTAAAATTTCTGTTCCGGCTTTCGCCAAATCACTAGGAACATAACCCAAACCAATACCTTTGCTCAATGATGGAGACATAGTTCCAGAAGTCACTTCGCCAATTACATTACCATCAGCATCTACGATCTCATAACCATGACGAGGGATACCGCGACCTTCTAGCTCAAAACCTACAAGTTTGCGATCAGGACCGTTCTCTTTTTGCGCTTGTAGCGCTTCACTATTTACAAAGTCTTTAGTGAATTTTGTGATCCAACCTAAACCTGCTTCAATAGGAGAAGTAGTATCATTAATGTCATTACCATAAAGGCAATAACCCATTTCAAGACGCAAAGTATCACGTGCTGCAAGACCTATAGGTTTGATTCCAAATTCAGCTCCAACTTCAAAAACTTTTGCCCAGAGTTGCTCTGCCTCGCTATTCTTACAATAGATCTCAAAACCGCCACTACCTGTATATCCTGTAGCGCTGATAATCACATGCTCAATTCCTGCCATAGGCGCAACTTCAAAGTGATAGAACTTTATTGCAGATAGGTCTACATCTGTCAATGCCTGTAAAGCTTCGGTAGCTTTAGGTCCTTGAACAGCAAGTAAAGAATAGTCATCAGAGATATTTCTCATCTCTGCACCATCTACATTGTGTTTTTCTATCCAACTCCAATCTTTATCGATGTTTGAAGCATTTACCACAAGTAAATATTGCTCTTCCTTCATACGATACACGATAAGGTCATCTACGATACCACCATCTGCATTAGGCATGCAGTTGTATTGCGCCTGGTTAATAGCGATCTTAGAAATATCGTTGCTACATACTTTTTGAAGCAGATCAAGCGCTTGCGGACCATTAACCAAAAATTCTCCCATGTGCGAAACATCAAAAACGCCCACGCCATTGCGTACCGTTTCATGTTCAGCATTTACGCCTTCGTATTGTACCGGCATATTGTAACCAGCAAACTCTACCATCTTGGCGCCCAGAGACTCGTGTATATGTGAAAGTGCAGTGTTTTTCATCGTTCAATTTTGAGAGTGCAAATGTACTCAAATTGCAAAGAAAAACACTTGATGAGTATAAGTGTTATTTTGATGTGGCTTTCGCCAAAAGATAAACCTCACAGGTTTTGAAAACCTGTGAGGTTTGCTAAGAAATGTTCAAATCTGGCTTTCGCCAAAAACAATAGGTTGTTATAACTTTTGAATCTTCATCATTCTTAATTTACTTCAGAATCTCATGCTGCTTGAAACAATTAATAATAAGAACCTGAATCAAGTTCAGGTTGACGGAATCAAATTATATAAAGCCTATCAATATTTGAAAGTAATTACTTCAATAAATACGCTTTTAAATCATCATATGTTTTAATCTTAGTCGCCACTTTTTCTTTGTCCATGACTTCTTTGATTTGCTCAGGAATCTCGATTTCCTTATCAATTACGTCATTTACAACGGGTAAGAATTTTACAGGATGCGCAGTTTCTAAGAAAATCCCATAGGCTTCAGGATTGTCTTTGAGATAGTTCTTTAATCCTAAATATCCCACAGCGCCGTGCGGGTCTGCTACATAACCGGTTTCGGCAAAAACGGTTTGCATAGCCTCACGGGTTTCAGCATCAGAGTAGGAGTATGAGGATAGCTTTCGCGAAAGCGCCTCAAAATCATTATCAAACAACTGCTGAATCCTGATAAAGTTACTCGGGTCGCCCACATCCATCGCATTACTTATCGTCGCCACAGAAGGTTTAGGAGAATATTTCCCCGATTTTAAAAACTCAGGAACGATATCGTTGCTATTCACCGAAGCCACAAAATGCTTCACCGGCATACCTAATTTATAAGCGACCATCCCGGCACAGATATTCCCAAAATTCCCACTAGGAACAGAGAAAACAAGTTTTTTGCCATGTTTTTTGGCCTGTTTGTACGCAAACATGAAATAGAACATTTGCGGTAACCAGCGTGCAATATTTATGGAGTTGGCTGACGTCAATTTCCTCTCAGAAGTGATACTCTCATCTAGGAAAGCTTGCTTCACCATGCTTTGACAATCATCAAAAACGCCATCAACTTCTAGTGCAGCGATGTTTGCTCCCAGCGTGGTCAATTGCTTTTCCTGAATATCGCTCACCTTTCCGCTAGGATAAAGAATAACAACATCAACGCCGTCAACATTTAAAAATCCGCGAGCCACAGCGCCACCGGTGTCACCACTGGTCGCGACAAGTACCGTGACGTCTTCTTTATTCTCATTTTGCTTAGAAAAATAACCTAGGCAACGCGCCATAAATCGTGCGCCAACGTCTTTAAATGCCATCGTTGGTCCATGAAAAAGCTCTAGCGTTGCGACATTCTTTTCAATTTCTACAATTGGAAAATCAAAAGAAAGTACGTCTTTAATAATCGCTCTCAATTCATCATCAGGAATTGCACCTGCCACAAACTGATGAATCGCTTGAAATGCGATTTCGTGGTCGTCCATTTCCTCGATATTCTCAAAAAATGAATCGGGTAGTGGACTTATTTTTTCTGGAAAATACAATCCTTTATCTGGCGCTATTCCTCGAGTTACTGCTTCTTCAAAGCTTGTAACTGGCGCTTTTCCGTTAAGGCTATAATAGTTCATTGTAGTTGATTTGTCAATTAATCAATATGTTGATTTGATAATTAGCGAATTGAATATTCATCATTTCTCGCTCGTCCTTCGTCATTTATTCAATCACCTTATTTCCGTGTTTTGAAACCTTGCTTACGTAGCTGTCTGCCTCAAGATCTACAGTTTGTAGTTTACTTTTTAATTCGGTTTCTACCGCTTTCGCGGAAGCTTCTCCTTTACAAAGCGTAAACATCGAAGGTCCTGAACCACTTATCCCAAATGCCAATCCGCCGGCTTCTAAAGCTGTTTGTTTTAATACATCAAAATGCGGAATCAACTGTTTGCGATACGGCTCTATCAGTGCATCTTTTGTCGCAGCTTTTATCAATTCATAATCGCTAGAATATAGTCCGGCGACAAGGCCGGCGAGATTACCGCTCTGTGATATTGCGCTTTGCAGCGAAACCTCCTTCGGTAGAATTTCGCGGGCTTCTTTTGTTTTTATCTCGATATGCGGATGAATAATCGTTGCATACAATTCGTCAGGAACCGGAAGCTCAACGATATTCAGCGGTTGATAGCCGGTAATGAGCGTAAAACCTCCATACAGGCAAGGCGCAACGTTATCAGCATGCTCATTTCCGCTGGCAAGCGCTTCACCTTTCATGCCCAGTTTTGTGAGCTCCAGATTAGAAAGCTTAGTTTCTAGAAACTGATTGATGCCATAAACGATTCCGGCAGCACTCGCAGCGCTACTTCCCACGCCACTTCCTAGACGGATGTTCTTGTAAATCTCTACTTCAAAACCATAATCTGGCGCCAAATACTCTAACATCGCCAATCCCGCGACGCCTACTACATTTTCTTCAGCTTTCGCCGAAAGGCTGGCTCCCACGATTTTTGTGATATGAATGCCCGGTTTGTCAACTTTAGAAAGTACAAGTTCATCGCCTAGACCATCTAAGGCAAAACCAAGAACATCAAAACCGCAATTGACATTGGCCACCGTAGCTGGTGAAAAAACTCTGATTTTTTCCATCGTTTACATATTGCGGGTTCTCATCACATCGCTGAATAATCCTGAAGCCGTTACATCACCACCAGCACCGGCACCTTTAACGATAAGCGGTTGCTCTGGGTAACGGTCTGTAAAGAAAAGTACAATGTTGTCTTTTCCCTCAAGATTATAGAATGGATGCCCTTGTGGTACGGCTTGCAAACCAACATTTGCTTTGCCGTTATCAAGTTCAGCTACGTATTTAAGACGTTTTCCTTCCGCGGCAGCGTCACTTACCAATTTCTCAAAATGGTCAGCGTCTGTTTTTAATGTTTCAAAGAAATCATCAACCGAGTCAGAATTTAGGTTTTCTTCTGTCAAGAAAGGTTTGTTCTTGATATCCTCAAGATTCATTTTCAGTCCGCTTTCACGGGCTAGAATCAATATTTTACGAGCAACATCTACACCGCTTAAATCGATGCGTGGGTCAGGCTCGGTATAACCTTCTGCTTTGGCTTGCTGAACGACGTCATGGAAATTTCCGCCTGGAGCGAAATTATTGAACACAAAGTTCAAACTTCCAGAAAGCACCGCTTGTATCTTACGAACCCTGTCTCCAGAAGCAATCAAGTTATTCAGCGTGTCGATGATAGGTAATCCCGCACCAACGTTAGTTTCAAATAGGAGCGGAGCGTTGTAATCTTTACTAAGTTTTTTAAGCTCAGCATACTTCTCATAATCTGATGAAGCTGCGATTTTATTACAAGCCACCACGGCGATACTTTGCTTTAAATATTTGCCATAGATATCAGCAACTTCAGCATTTGCGGTAATATCCATAAAAATACTGTTACGCTGATTCAGTGCAACGATTGCTTCATAATATCCTTCAATACTTGCCGGTGCTCCTGCATCAAGCACATCTTGCCATTTGTCTAGGTCGATACCATCTTTCTGGATTACCATTTTGCGACTGTTGCTCAAACCAAGAACACGCAGGTTTACGTTGAGTTCGTCGCGCAGGTATTTTTGCTGTTGCTGGATTTGTGCTAAAAGTCTAGAGCCTACATTACCCACACCAGTGATAAAAAGGTTCAATTGCTTGCGCTGTGCTTCAAAGAAAGCTTCGTGCAACACGTTTAGCGCTTTTTTCACGTCTTTCTCAGCGATGACTGCACTTATGTTTTTCTCACTAGCTCCTTGCGCAATAGCACGGATGTTGACGTTATTTCGCCCTAGCGTACTAAACATTTTACCGCTGATTCCCTGGTGGCTTTTCATACGGTCGCCCACAAGCGCGATAATGCTCAGATGTTTTTCAACCACAAGCGGCTGAATTTTATTAAGGGAAATTTCGTTTTCAAACTCAGTATCCACGGCGCGTTTAGCAGCTTCTGCATCATCTTCCATAACGCCTAGACATATGCTGTGCTCGCTAGACGCTTGTGTGATCATTATTACATTTATGGCTTTCGCCGAAAGGGTCTCAAATAAACGCTTGCTTATTCCTGGGATTCCTACCATACCGCCACCTTCTAACGTAAGAAGGGCAATGTTGCTGATGTTACTCAACCCTTTTATAGGACTGCCGTTGCCAATATCACTATTGTGGATCTTGGTTCCCGGAGCATCTGCTTCTAAGGTGTTTTTAATGAGTATCGGAATGTTCTTTGCCATCACCGGTACGATTGTAGGAGGATATAAGACTTTAGCACCAAAGTGAGAAAGCTCCATCGCCTCATGATATGATATAGAATCAATAGGGCGAGCTTGTTTTACCATTTTAGGATTTGCGGTAAACATACCGCTTACATCTGTATAGATCTCTAGCTGTTTTACATCTAAGGCTGCTGCAACAATAGCTGCCGTAAAATCAGAACCACCACGTCCTAGTGTTGTTATCTCGCCATTTGCAGTACTTGAGATAAAGCCTGGCATTACCGTGATCTGGTGATTTGCTCTGCTATAGTAATAGTTTAACTGATTGTTTGTAACGCTGTAATCTACAGCTGCTAGCGTATGATTATCGTTTGTAGTGATCAGGTCTCTACTATCTTTTTTTACAGCGTCAAGACCTTGAGCTTGTAATGCGTGAGCAATAAGTGTAGAAGACATGATCTCGCCATAGGCAGAGAGTTTGTCTTTAGTTTTTGGCGAAAGCTCGTTGATCAAATAGATACCTTGAAGTAAAGAATCTAGATCGTCGAGTAAACTTGTGATCTCTTCTTTTACCGCTTTGTTTTTTGGAACAATGCCTTTAGTGAAATCAAGATGTTTCTGCTTTATAGCATTAAAAGTATCTACGTAGCTTTCTTTATGACTCGCTTGTAAACCTGCTTCTAAGAGCATATCTGTGATACCACCAAGTGCAGATACAACAACGATTATTTTTTCTTTCTGTGCGGCTTCAGATGATATTTGAAGCACTTTATTTATGTTTTCAACACTGCCTACGGAAGTGCCACCGAATTTGAGAACTCGCATGGTTCAAAGGTTTTTAAAGAGATTGCGTTTGAGTTTTTTTCGTGTAAAACGAAATAAGGACGAAGGTTATATTTTAAAGAGCATACCCCAAAGGGGTAATAATAGTAATAATGATAGCAACTGTACCAAGAATGGTAGCAGGGGAAAAATATGTATTTGTAGTTGCGGTCATTATTGTAATCCTGTTGCTATCAAAAGTATTATTTTTACTTACAAAGGCAAAGCAATACATCATTTTTGAGGATTTAATACCCATCTAGAGATACACGGGTTTTTCCATAATAATACTTGCTTTATCCTTAATTCTTTATGAATCCTTCAATAAATCGTATTAGAAATGAAGATATTATCGCTGGAACAATTGCGCCAGGCAGACAAAATAACCATTGAAAAAGAAGATATTAATAGTATTAACCTCATGGAGCGTGCTGGTGGGTATGCTTTTCAATGGATTCATCAGCGGCTGCAAAATGGGCCGGTTCCTATTAAAGTTTTTTGTGGTATTGGTAATAATGGTGGCGACGGACTTGTAATTGCCAGATATCTTATTGAGAATAATTATCACGTTACTACATATGTTGTAAACTACAGCGATAAGCGCAGCGAGGATTTTCTTAAAGCGTATGATTCTTTAAAGAATGCTACTAAAAACTGGCCTATAACCTTAAGAGAAGGTGATGATCTGCCAGAAATAGACGAGAGAGATCTTGTTATTGATGCTGTATTTGGGATAGGTCTTAATCGCCCAGCGCCGCAATGGGTGCAGAATCTTTATAAAAAGATCAACGCTTCACAAGCCTATATTTTAAGTATTGATATGCCATCTGGTCTTTATATGGATAAAGCTCCTGCTAAGAATGAAGAGATAATTCATGCGACTACGGTTCTTACCTTTCAAGTACCTAAGTTGGTTTTCTTCTTGCCAGAGACGGGTAAAATGTTCAATGGCTGGGAAATTCTGGATATTGGTCTGGATAGAGAATATTTGGCTACAGCCAAATCAAACACACTGTTAATAGGGAAGGAGCACGCTGTGCAATTGTACAGACCACGACCTAAGTTCTCACATAAAGGCATTTTTGGTCATACGGTCATCGCCGGCGGAAGCTATGGAAAAATGGGAAGTGTAGCCAT
The DNA here is from genome assembly GCF_055391795.1 of Leeuwenhoekiella obamensis. Taxonomy (NCBI): domain Bacteria; kingdom Pseudomonadati; phylum Bacteroidota; class Flavobacteriia; order Flavobacteriales; family Flavobacteriaceae; genus Leeuwenhoekiella; species Leeuwenhoekiella obamensis. The sequence continues at coordinate 1,095,030 of NZ_AP029251.1, forward strand.
GAGCACAAAAGCAGCGCTTAGAACTGGCGCTGGACTCGTAACGGCTTATATTCCGCAGTTGGGAGTTGATATTTTGCAAACTGCAATTCCTGAGGCCATGGTAGAGGCAGATCGTCAAAACGGGAAATTTATTGAAGAATTTGATATCGACGCAGATGCTGACATTATTGGCGTAGGTATGGGTATGGGAACTGATGATGCCACAGCAAAGGCCTTTGGTGAGTTTCTTCAGGAAAATGATGAACCTTTAGTAATTGATGCAGATGGTCTCAATATCTTGGCAAAGAATCCAAAATTTCTAGAATTTTTACCCGAAAAAACAATTCTTACTCCGCATCCTAAGGAGTTAGAGCGCTTGATAGGCGAGTGGGAAGACGATTTTGATAAACTTAAAAAGGCACAGGCTTTCGCCAAAAAGTATAAACTCATTCTGCTAATCAAAGGTGCGTACACCTTTATAATCCATGAGGATATGATGTATATAAACACCTCAGGAAATCCTGGGATGGCAACAGCTGGAGCCGGTGATGTCTTAACTGGGATTCTTACCGGTTTGCGTGCGCAAAAGTATGATGCGCTTGATGCTGCGATTTTCGGAGTGTATTTGCATGGTAGCGCGGGCGATATTGCTTCAAGTAAGTTGGGCTATGAGTCAGTGATCGCGGGCGATATCATTGAAAATATCAGTGAGGCTTTTAAAGAGCTTTTTGCTCAGCCACAACAAAACCCTCAGGAGCAAGGGCAGAGAAGATAGATTCTATTTTTGGCTTTCGCCAAAAAGAAATCCTAAGCCCATGCGGCTCCACATCTTTTTGGCAAAATTGAAAAAGAAAGTGAATTGCCCAAAGATCCATCCCACGATAAGCAATATAACTTGATAGATAGGAAAAATGATCAAAATGCGCAATGGCCAGTAAATCCATCCGGAAGTAGTATCACGTCCTAAGCCTATAAAATCCATTAACGGACTTGAGATCCTTCCGGCGGTAGAGCCAGTAACGGCAAAGGCTATAAAAATGGCTATGAATTCCCAGCGCGCATCAACCTTCCAGCGGCCTTCTAATTTTTTAAAACAATAGAGGCAGATCTTAATAATTAGCCAAGTAAGTATAAATGTTAACGCGATCAATACTGGCAGCGTAGCTTTCGCCGAAAGGCTAAAACCAGATAAAATTCTATCTGCAATAAGCCAACCGCAAAATAGTGACAATATCACACCTAGAATTGGGTGAATGAGTTGCCAGTTTTTTGAGATTTCCCAGTGTTGTTTAAATCGCTTCACGAAGCAAATATAGTGCGCATTTTTTAAATAGAATCATTCTAAATTCGGGTAGAGACACTAAATCGCTGATTGTAGGTGCGAGCAAAATACACAAAGTAGTAATACAGCTTGTAGTTCACTTCATAACCATAATCTATATGCGGACTGTAATCTATGCGCTGTGGATAAAGTTCTGGGCCGTACATTGAGGGTTGCATCACGCGGCTGTTGTAATCTGCCACGAGAAAACGGTTTTTATTCTCTAGATAGCTTTGTGAGTAAAAACCTTCTGGTCTTGCCTGGCTTGCTAAAAATGAATTAAAACCTGGCTCTATAATAATGATCTCATATTCTAAGCTATCGTTAGTAATGCGCACGGTGTCATTACCGATGGTATTTGCTTGCATGCCATTTGCATCATTGTTCTTAGTTGTAGCGCAGCCATAAACGAGGAGAAGCGCTAAAACCACGTAGAGTGTAGTTTTCATAACCCGGTTTTTACTAAATATACGAACTAATACAGTGTATGGAAACTAAAAAAGCTGCATTAGCAGCTTTTTAAGAATATTGCCTGAGGTTATTTACCAAAGAGACCGCCAAGCATTCCGCCTAGGCCACCGGCATCCTTTTTCTTTGAGCCAAGAACCATATCTGCAACATCATCTAGAACGCTGCCATCGCCGTCTTGATCAATAAGACTGGTGATGAGGTTTTGATTTTCTTGTGGTTGTCCACCTAAAAAGCTTCCTAACAGTGACGACAGATCATTACCATTATCAATGTTGTTTTCTCTCTTCTGTTTACCAATAAGTCCTAGAAGTACAGGTGCTGCGATTTTTAGGATTTTTGCAACTGTACCAGCGTCAAGACCGGTTTTTGCGCTCAATGTGCTTTCTACAGCAGATTGTTTGCCGCCTAGAATGTGACCTAAAATTCCTGCGCCGTCACTCATTACATCTTTATCTACACCGCCGCCTAATATACTACCAAGATTATTTAAGATCCCACCATCGTGTTTACCGCTTCCTAAGGCGCCCAGTAAACCAGAAGCTCCTTCTGGAGTAGATGCATTTTTTTTCATCGCTCCCATAAGTAGCGGTAATCCCATACTTAGAACGCTTGCTGTTTGATCTTTTGACGCGCCTGTTTCTTCGCTGGCACCGTTGATTAATTTTTGACCTATTTCGCTGTTAAGCAAATCTAATATTCCAGACATGATTTATGTTTTTTTGATTCGATTGATTAAATATAAAAAGAACTGAAAAAATAATACGATTAAAATAAAAAAGTGAGCCGTTAAGCTCACTTTTAATATACTGATAGATCAATTATTAACTATTGAAAATAGCTTTGATTTGATCAGCTAGTTCTGTACCTATACGATCTTGTGCTTCGTTTGTCGCAGCACCAATGTGTGGAGATAAAGAAACTTTTTGGTTCATTAAGACTTTGATAGCTGGTTTTGGTTCGTTTTCAAAAACGTCAAGACCTGCAAAAGATAATTTACCAGACTCTAAAGCATCAACAAGAGCAACCTCGTCTACAACACCACCACGAGCAGCGTTTACAAGACCAGCACCGTCTTTCATAAGTTCTAATTCGCTTTTACCGATAACATATTCCTTCTGAGCAGGAACGTGTAAAGTAATAAAATCTGCTTCTTTAAGAACGTCTTCTTTACTTTGACTCTTAAGGTCAAAAGAAACGGTCTGACCGTCAAAGAAATTGAGACTTACAGATGCAGTTTCCATAAATGGATCGAAGTAAATAACCTTCATCCCAACGCCTAGAGCAACTTTTGCGGTTGCCTGACCAATACGGCCAAAACCAATAACACCTAATGTCTTACCACGCAGCTCAACACCTTTGGCGTAAGCCTTCTTAAGATCTTTAAATTTGCTATCGCCATCTAATGGCATGTTACGGTTAGAGTCATAAAGGAAACGTACACCGTTAAACAAGTGAGCAAAAACAAGTTCTGCTACAGACTCTGATGAAGCGGCTGGAGTATTGATCACAGATAGACCTTTGTCTTTTGCATACTGTACATCAATATTATCCATACCTACACCGCCACGACCTATAACTTTAAGGCTAGGGCAAGCATCGATAAGTTCTTTGCGCACAGTGGTTGCACTACGCACAAGAATAACCGTAATTTCATTTTCGTTTATAAAGTTGGCAAGCTGCTCTTGAGCAACTTTTGTGGTGTTTACATCAAAACCTGCAGCTTCTAGAGCATCTACACCGCTTTGAGAAATACCATCATTTGCTAAAACTTTCATGTTTTAATATTTTGGTTTGTTATGCTTTTCTTTCTAGTTCGCTCATTACATCTACAAGTGTACCCACGCTTTTAAGACTTAATGCGTTATACATAGATGCTCTGTAACCACCTACGCTGCGGTGACCGTTAAGACCGTTAATCCCTGCTTCTTTAAGCATGGTATCAAAGGTTTCTTTAAGATTATCTTCTACGATATTAAAGGTTGCGTTCATCGCGCTACGATCGTCGATCTCTGCATATCCTTTAAACAATGGGTTGATGTCGATCTCAGAGTAAAGCAGTTTTGCTTTCTTCTCGTTTTCTTCTTCAATAGCAGCGATACCGCCTAATTTCTTAAGCCATCTCATCGTTAATAGCGAAGTATAAACCGCAAAAACAGGAGGAGTGTTAAACATACTTCCTTTGCTTATATGCGTAGCATAATCTAGCATAGAAGGGATCTGGCGAGTTACTTTGCCTAAAATATCTTCATTGATCACAACTAGCGTTGTACCAGCAGGACCCATATTTTTTTGAGCACCAGCATAAATAAGATCAAATTTTGTAAAATCTAGCTTACGCGAAAAGATATCAGAACTCATGTCTGCTACCATTGGGCAGTCTACATCAGGAAATTCTTTGATCTGCGTACCAAAAATGGTGTTGTTTGTAGTAAGGTGTAAATAATCTATATCCTTAGGAACGCTATATCCTTTAGGGATATAATTATAGTTTTTGTCCTTAGAAGAAGCAACTTCTACAACTTCGCCAAAAAGCTTAGCCTCTTTAACTGCTTTATCACTCCAAGTACCTGTGTTGATATAACCTGCTTTGTTTTCTAGCAAGTTGTAAGCAGTCATTAAAAACTGCATACTAGCACCACCTTGTAAGAATAGCGCTTTATATCCTTTTCCCTGTAGGTCTAGAAGCTCTAGCGCAAGTTCGCGCGCTTCTTCCATAACATCTACAAAGTCTTTGCTACGATGCGAAATTTCAATTAAAGAAAGTCCTAGATTATTAAAGTCTAATATTGCCTGAGATGCTTGTTGAAATACCTCTTGAGGCAGGATGCATGGTCCTGCACTAAAATTGTGTTTTTTCATCTGTAAAATGATTTTTCGGTCAGATGGTTTTTATTGGTTTTGAATTTTGAAAATTAATCAATTCAAAACATTTTGTTGGTCAATTTTAGGTTTAATTACATGAATTTATAACCTAATAATTGACAGCTGCAAAGATGTTTAATGTGAGAAGAATAGCAGCTGAAAAATCAATAATTAAAACTCTATTTCTAAGAGATTTTTGATAAAAATTCAATGGAATCAACACCATCTGCATAATCCCAAAGATTTGGCTGCTGCGCCTGCCCAAAGGGAATCTCATTCTCATCAAAACCATCAGCAACAATACATTGGATCTTTTCGGCCTGGGCGTCTAAATGAGATTTAAGTTTTGCCGTGTCTTGATAAGTTTCATAAAAGATCACCGCAATAGGCGAGGAGAAGTTCTCATCCTCTTTTAAAACCACAAAATTGTTATCAAGCACAGGAAACAAACTCATTAAATACACCGCCTTGTTATAGTCATAATTATTGGCGTATTTATGATGATCTATAAGGTAACCTTTGTTCACGATCGACTCAAAGAAATCCTTAAAATCATAACCCTGCGGCACAAATAATTTTGAAACGCTGCGACATCCCATCCCAAAGAAGGTAAAAATATCGTCGCCTAGCGATTGTAGTTGATCTTTAGTCTCTTTGCCGGTTAACACTGCCACACCATTGCGGCTGCCGCGTATGATGCTAGGTTTGTTTCTGAAGTAATATTCAAAATAGCGAGAGGTGTTTGTGCTACCCGTTGCGATCACCGCATCAAAGTTTTCTAATTTCGCTTTCGCGAAATCTACGCTGCCTGTAAAACCAGGTTCGATCTCACAAAGAATAGAATGTAAATAAGGTAACAAGAATTGATCATCACTACTCAATTTGATCAAAGCTTTGTGTCCTGTGATCAAAACAGAAAGATAATCATGAAAACCTACCAGCGGTAAATTACCCGCCATAATTATTGCGACGGTTTGCTGTTTAGGTTTGTCAATTAAAGAGTAGGGGTTAAGCCAAGTATTTAGATTTTCAGCTGTAAGTGCGTCTGCCCAATTTTTTAAAGCAAATCGCACATGATCGTTTGTAAACCAGGCGTTAGAAACTTTAGATCTTATGATGATCTCATTAAGATCTGCAGCAGAATTTTCAAGTATTTGTAAGCTATCAACGTTTGATGCGTCAAAATCTAAAAATTTCTGCAGGTAATTACCCAGTTTTGCGAAAGCGGAAATTCTTTGTTCTAAATTCATAAATGGTTTGGCAGGATGAGGTTCAACCCTTAATTTTGCCCACAAAAGTAAGTATAAACTAAAGAATAAGCATGGCTATCATTATAACAGACGAATGCATTAACTGTGGGGCTTGTGAACCAGAGTGCCCTAACACAGCAATTTATGAAGGTGCAGATGACTGGCGCTATAATGATGGAACTGATCTTGAAGGAGATGTAGTGCTTCCTGATGGCAAAAGCGTAAACGCTGATGAAGCTCAGGAACCTATAAGCGACGAGATCTATTACATCGTGCCAGATAAATGTACTGAGTGTAAAGGTTTTCATGAAGAGCCACAATGTGCAGCGGTTTGCCCTGTAGATTGTTGTGTGCCTGATGAGGATCATGAAGAGACTGAAGAAGAACTTCTAGCTAAGCAGGCATTTATGCATCACGAATAGCATTGCAAGCATAAGCATAAAGAAAGCCCGGCAAATTTTGCCGGGCTTTTTATTTTTTGGCCTTGAGCCAAATATTAATTTACATCGATCATAAAGACTTCTTCGTCTTCCTTAGTTTTTTTTGCTTTACCGTTGATCGTAAAATTCTTTACAATAATTTCATCTGTAGCGTTGTCATAAGTTTCAACCACTAGATTACCATTTGCATCAAAGTGGGCAAAAGAAGTTCCTTCTTCGTCCATATAGATATATCCTGCGTTACTCAATTTACGCAGTTTTGCCATAGGCGTTTTAGTTTCTCCTTCTACAGCGACAAAATTGTATCCTTTAGCATTTTGTTCTAATGCGTATGAATTTCCTTCATTAGAGTAGATCACATCTGTTTTAATGGTTGCTTGCGTTGGCACCATTCTTTGATTCACTTTACCGGCATCACGAGGATCTAGTTTTACATCCTTTGTAGCAACGGTCTTGATTTTCTTAGTGACGTTAGTAGTTGTATCTCTACCATTGTTAACGGTAGTTTTTGTAGTTACTATTTTTTCTACTTTATCTTCTTGAGCAAAGGCTGTTACAGATAACGCCAGTGCACCTATTAGCAATAGATTTTTCATGTTTCTTATAATTTAGTAATTCAAAATTACCTAGAAGCTTTGTTAAGAATCTACAACGACTTGCTAATCTTAGCCTAAATTCTTTTGGCTTTAAGCCAAAAAAAAAGCCTCCCGAAGGAGACTCTTTAATTTATCTTGTGAGATATCTTACATGTCAGAGCTGTTGTCTAGCGCGTAAGTCTCTACCATTACTTTATCAGATTTTACATCGTGAGTCTTTACTACAAGGTCACCATCTGTGTTAAAGAAAGCGTAAGAAGACATAACACCATCGTCAAAATAGTAAGCAAGACCGTTTTTCTTAGCCTTAAGGTTAGCATCTCCTGCGTTCATAGAACCGTTGTAACTGTTGTTTGTGTTCTTAAGAACATACTTAGTTCCACCAGTTGAATAAACTACTTCTCTTTCATAAGTTGAAGAAACTTCCTCTAGGTTTTGATCTTGTTGACCTCTATCTGAAGCTTCAAACTTAGAAGTCTTTTTCCATGTGATGTGCTTTTCACGAGTAAGCTCGCTTGTACCATCTACGCTACCTACAGCTTTAATAGAGATGGTTTGCTCTGCATCAACGTCATCTTTTACAGTTCCTTGTGCAAAAGAAGATACAGTTGCGGTTAGTGCTAGACCTAATACTAGGGTAAATTTTTTCATAATTAGATTGCTTTATAGTTATTGATAATTGCAAAAATAAATCTTAGTGACAAATGTAATAGCTTGAAATGTTAAAAAAGTTAAAAGCAATGTGAAATTTCTGATAAGAATAAATCCTTTTATTATTTCACTAAGCATAGTGCTTTTAAATATTCACAGCCATTATCATTAGCATCTTTACTATATTTGCGGCCGTTAAAAATAAGGACAAATAATGAAAGCAGGAATCGTAGGCCTACCAAATGTTGGAAAATCCACTCTTTTTAATTGTTTATCTAACGCTAAGGCGCAAAGTGCAAACTACCCGTTCTGTACTATTGAGCCTAATATGGGTGTGGTAAACGTACCAGATCCACGTTTAGCAAAACTAGAAGAACTGGTAAATCCAGAGCGTGTAGTGCCAGCAACTGTAGAGATCGTAGATATCGCTGGTCTTGTAAAAGGAGCAAGTAAAGGTGAAGGTCTAGGAAATCAATTCTTAGCAAACATACGTGAGACAGATGCGATTCTTCACGTGCTAAGATGTTTTGAGAATGATAACATCACTCACGTAGATGGTTCTGTTGATCCAGTGAGAGATAAAGAGACTATAGATATTGAGCTACAGCTTAAGGATCTTGAGACCGTTGAAAAGAAACTGGAGAAAGTTTCTCGTGCTGCACGTACAGGTCAGAAGGAAGCTCAGGCTGAAGAAGCATTACTTAAAACTATAAAAGCTGGTCTTGAAGAAGGAAGATCTGTAAGAGCTTTAGATTTTGATGAAGATACTTACGAAGAGTTCGTAAAACCATTACAGTTAATTACAGATAAACCTGTACTTTATGTTTGTAATGTAGAAGAATCTTCAGCGGTTTCTGGTAACGCTCATGTAGAAAAGGTACGCGAACTAGTAAAGGATGAGAACGCAGAGGTTCTAGTTCTTGCAGTTGCGACAGAGGCTGATATTAACGAACTAGAAGATTTTGAAGAGCGCCAAATGTTCTTAGAAGACGTCGGTCTTGATGAGCCAGGATCTTCAAAATTGATCCGCTCTGCTTACAAACTGCTTAATCAGCAAACATATTTTACCGCTGGTAAGAAGGAAGTTCGCGCCTGGACGGTAAACATCGGTGCGACTGCGCCACAAGCTGCTGGTGTGATTCACACAGACTTTGAAAAAGGTTTCATCCGTGCAGAAGTGATCGGTTATGAAGATTACGTGCAGTTTGGCAGCGAAGCAAAAGTTAAAGAAGCTGGTAAAATGGGAGTAGAAGGTAAAAACTATATCGTTAAGGACGGCGATATCATGCACTTCCTTTTCAACGTATAATTTCGTTTTACTTTAAAACATAAAAACCCACAAGGTCATTGACTTTGTGGGTTTATTTTTTTGGCTTTAAGCCAAAATATTATGCCAAGATAGGTTGCCTGTCTAGCAATTGTATCTGGCTTTGCAAACGTTCTCTCACGATATTCATCATGCGTTTGTTTAACGCCGAAGAATTCTCGATATACTTAAGGTATTCATCAACCGTAAATTGGCCAATGATCATTCCCTTTAAACTATTTCTAAATTTAATATCCTTCTGTATAGCGTTTGCGATGTAGTTTAATCGCTTCTCTAAAGTTAAGGTGTAAAAGACATTTTTGTGTTTCGCCACATAGTTTCGAAAAGCTTCAATAAGCAAATCGTTTTGAAGTTTCGCCACGGGGCGCAGAGTCTGATTTTGAAAACGCTCATCATCACTCATATTTGCATGAATTTGCGCATTCGGAATTTCAGGTCTGATTGCTAGTAGGTTATGGTCTCTGTCAATCATTTTTGAAAGTGGTTTTTTAAAATTACACAGAATGATCGTTCACGCTGCAAGTTCGTCATCTTACTTTTCAACCGGTTGTAAACAACGTTAAATCACTCTTAATCCACCATAATTTCTGCGGGCTAACGGGTAATTTTATGAAAAATTCAAAGATGATTACTTCGATCAATCCATATACCCAAAAGGAAGAGTTTAAAATTAAGTCCTTCACAAAAAAACAAGTGAATGACGCTATCAATGCAGCAGATAATAGATTTCGCTCATGGCGAAAAACATCCTTCGCTGATCGTAAAAAGCTCATGCTTGCCGCAGCTGCAGAACTTAAAAAGAACGCTCGCGAATATGCAGAAGCAATGACGCTAGAAATGGGTAAACCCATCACCCAAGCCATCGCCGAAGTTGAAAAATGTGCCTGGGTTTGTGAATATTATGCTGAGAATGCAGAGAAACATTTGGCTGATAAAACAATCGAGACAGATGCGCACGAAAGTTATGTGAGCTACGAACCCATAGGTGTTGTGCTCGCCGTCATGCCATGGAATTATCCGTATTGGCAAGTGTTTCGTTTTGCTGCTCCTGCGCTTATGGCGGGTAACATTGGGATTTTAAAGCATGCTAGCAATGTGATGAAATGTGCAGAGAATATTGAGAAGATCTTTAAACGCTCAGGTTTCCCAGAAGGCTGTTTTACAAATCTTCCTGTGGGCAGTGCAATGATTGAAGATGTGATCAAAAATCCTAAGGTCAAAGCGGTAACCTTAACGGGTAGCAAACCTGCTGGCAGTGCAGTGGCAGCCACTGCTGGCGCAGAAATTAAGAAGTCGGTTCTTGAACTGGGCGGAAGCAATGCGCTTGTCGTTTTTAAGGATGCAAATATTGAAGAAACGGTTAAAACCTGCGTGCAGGCGCGGTTTCAAAACACAGGACAAAGCTGTATTGCCGGTAAACGCCTATTGTTGCATAAGAGTATCGCAGAAGATTTTACAGCGCAATTTGTGAAGGCTGTACGCGAATTAAAAAGCGGTGATCCTATGGATGAGGAAACGTACATAGGTACGCTTGCGCGAAAAGATCTCGCCGAAGATCTTGAAAAACAATTGGCGGCATCGGTTAAGGCTGGAGCAAAGGTCTTGCTAGGCGGCAATCGCCAGAATGCTTATTTTGAACCTACGGTGGTGGGTGACGTAACTTCAGGCATGACGATTTTTAAAGAGGAAACCTTTGGGCCGGTGATCGGGATTACTGTTTTTGAATCTGATAAAGAAGCTGTCGACTTGGTAAATATGAGCGACTTCGGACTCGGAGTTTCTATTTTTACAGAAGATTTGGCGAAAGCCAAAACATTAGTACCGCAGTTTGAAGACGGCGCTGTGTTTGTAAACGAACTCGTAAAAAGTGATCCTCGCTTACCCTTCGGCGGAACCAAGATTTCTGGCTACGGCCGCGAACTCTCTGATGACGGGATCAAGGAGTTTGTAAACAAGAAAACAGTTTATTTTAATAAATACTAATATAGTTTTTGACTATAATCTAACTACAACATTTTAATATAAAACCCGCCAAGAGTGCTCTTGGCGGGTTTTATATTTTTAATTTATAACTTTAATTTAAAACCACCGTTGATCACAAAGCCATCAACGGGAGCGTAAATATCTCTGAAATTCGGGTCATTCCGCGTACCGGTATAAATTGTGTCAAAGTGGGATTGACGCGTATCTAAAAAGTTTTCAAAATTGAGAAATATTGAAAATTTCTCACCGAGTTTCTTTTCGGTCATCACGCCTAAAATCCAATAGGATTGACCGGTGGTGCCGTCATTCAACTTCTGCGGACTGTAATAATATCCTTCTAAACCTATCCAGAAGTTGTCGTGTTTTTCATACATCAACACATTATTCAATCGATGCTGGGACACTAAAGGATATTGCTCGCTTGCCCCGTTGTAATGCTGATTGACATCTGCTAGGGTATATCCCACAAACAGTTTAAAGTCTTTATATTTCCAGCGCATGTTTGCTTCAATCCCATTACTTTCAATATGACCGCCCGGTTGAACAAATTCATATAATGCTCCTGAGGTGCGGTTTAGAACTAAAGGATCGTCAATACGCGTGTAAAATAGAAGAACGTTAGTTGATAAATTCAGGTCATTAGTGATTGACCATTTGTAATTTCCGTCTAGGTTAAAGCCAAGCGAACGTTCAGCGTCAGTCTTGTCAATATTAATGGGTCTTACACTTCTAAACTGCAAGCGCTCCACATCTTCAGTAAAAACTGTGGGCGTTTTATAGCCCATACCGCCACCTATTCTAAAGGTGAGCAAGTTAGTAGGCTCAAACATCAACGATAAACGGGGTAAAACAAACACACCATAATCGCTCTGGTAATCGGTGCGCAAACCGGTTTCTAGCGTCCATTGTTCTTCAATATCCCAGATGTTTTGAGCAAAAATTCCAGCGGTATAATTGTTAAAACTTAGGTCCTGAGCGGGATCACCTTGTTGTTGTTTAAAATTTTCGGTCCATAAGTTAGCGCCGGCAACCCATTCTGTATTGGTTAAACTTGTAGCAATATTGACTTCAGAGAACGATGAAGTCTGCCTTCCGGCGAAAGCGTAACTGGGAATTTCAATTTCACGTTCAAAAATGCTGATACTATTTTTAACCGTTAGTTCCGTGTTATCGCTTAACTTATGATTACCCAATAATTGAGTTGAAAGTCGATCTGTTTTATTCCGCTCAAAATAACCGGTTTCACTATCGCCTTTTACATAGTCCATCGCGCCACCCAGGCGGTCCTCGTTTACATAGTTAAAACCTACATTCAAATTGGTTTTCTCATTGAGATACAGATAAAACTTTGGATTCAACGTAAAACGCTCAAATTTTGGAATAGCCGTCAGTCCATTATTTGCGGGGTCGTAAGGTGTTCCCAGATTATAGGAAGCAAAGACGGTCGTTCCGGTTTTACCGTATTTTTGGGAGTAAAATCCGCTAAGGTCCAGTCCTAGAGCAGAAGTCCCATTTGCCATAAAACTCAATTCGGGTTCGTCTTCTGGAGTTTTTGAGATCAGATTGACGAGTCCTGCAATTGCTCCGCCACCGTAAAGGGTAGACGAAGCTCCTTTTATCACCTCAACTTGTTTGAGGTCTAGCGGGGCGATCTGCATCAAACTCAGTCCACCAGAATATCCAGAGTAGAGAGGCAGTCCATCTCTTAACAATTGCGTGTATTTACCGTCTAATCCTTGAATACGAATGCTAGAATTGTAACTGGTTGTAGAGGTTTGCTGCGTTTGAATCCCCGTACTTTCATTGAGCAACATCCGGATATCGCCCGGTTTCATATTGCCTTTTTCGGTAAGTTCTTCGCCGGCAATAAATTCCAAACGTGTGGGAATATCTTGAAAGGTACGCGAACTACGGGTAGACTGGATCACGACTTCTTCCATTTCTTCTTCTGCGTGATGCAGGTAAAACGTCTGATCGTTTTCTTCCGCACTCAACGGAAAAGTTCTGGTGATGTTTTGGGTTTCAAAACCCACATAGCGCAGCTCAAGCGAATAGGTTCCGTTAGGAATATTCTCGATGCGCACGAGTCCTTCAGCGTTAGAAATTGCGCCTTTATTTAATGCTTTGATACTTACCGAAACTCCGTAAAGCGGTTCTTGCGTTTCGGCATTTTTAAGGGTTGCCACAAAGGTATTTTGGGCAAAAGCCGCACTGCAACACAGCAGCAACAGCCATAAATGAAGATGTTTCATTTAAAGAATTTAAGATGATTAAAATGAGATTTCATTTCGCTTAAAGCGAAAAAAACAAAGCAAATTTTAATCACGCCCGTGGAGGCCTAAAGGAAGAATCGTGAAATTCTCCTGCTCTTAAATAACTGATTGAAATGATTTTTTGAGTAGGGATTTTTACTTGATTAAAGTCAAGATTTTCAAACTCTAGCACAGAAAATCCTGTACAAGTACCGCAGTTGAAAAATGGAGAACAAGGCTCCTCACAAGGACCTTTTTCACAATCATCATCCTCTACATCTTCGAGATACTCTACACCCGCGATATTCCCCACGCAGCAAGTAACCGCCGAAAGGGAAAAAGTAAGTAGCGCAAAAAGTATCACTAGGATTTTCATCACTTCAAAAGTAAGACAAAATTGAAATAAAGACATCCAAAAATTTAAAACTGCTTAAAGAACATAATTTTATTCATAAACTGTCTATTGCGCTGAAACAGGGTATTCATCTTTCGCTAAGAGGAGTTGTGTTCTAAATAAATTATTCTGATTTTAAAAAAAAGAGTTTTAATTAACCTGCATATGAATATGATCATCATGGCGCACGGCCTGGCAGCCATGAAAGCGTATTTTTTCACTGTTTAATTTCGCGTTGTTTGAGGTAAGGTTCAATAAAGATTTTCCCTATTTCGCTTCTAGCGGAAATGATATTTATAAGATCTGCAGTTACTGATTCTGATAACTCCATATTTTCATTCACCGTACCCAGCGTAAAATATTTAGGAAAATCATACTGAAAATATCCTCGAGATTTACAAAATTCATTTTGATCAACTTCTTGACTTGTGGGCTCCTCATATGCACCATAACCGCTCACGGACTTCTTTTTATTTGTAGGATTTCCATCTTTTTTATAGATCAAAGCTAGGTCGACCTTTTTGCCGTCTTTGTGCGATAAATGCGGCAGTAATGGGAACCTATCAAAAAATGGAAAGCAAGCATCATAATAAACGACTTTGATGTCTGGATGCCTTTCGGCGAAAAGATTTGCAACGTCTGTTAAGACAGCATTCATTTCTGGTTTTACATAATTACGATTGGCTAAAGTATAGAAGAAAAAGTGCGATTGTAAATGCTCAGTGTTTTTGATCTTTTCTCTGCCAAAGATCGGAGCTACAAAAGGAACAATTAAAAATGTAGCGACTAGATATAAAGCTGTAAAAGCTAGTACTCTTTTTAACCTTCGTTTCTCCTGTTTCTTACGGAAGACTAGTAAAATGATTAAATAAATAATACCACCTATTTGCGTTAGAATGGTAAGCATGATTATCATGACGAAGTGGAGAAGAAGTTTCACTTAATCAACTTTTATTTGAATCTCGGTATCCCCGCCCCAATCATCAACTATATGTGCTTTTAAAAAATTTTCTATCGCCTTTTTTGTTTTAAACTGTGTCCCGTCCTGAAATAAGTTGACACAAATTCGACTTATTTATGAAAGACTCAGAAGGAGCTGAGCAGAAACGGACTCAGCGTGATTACAATTTAGGCTTTAAATTAGCGGTTGTATCTCAGGTAGAAAAGGGCGAAATGACTTATAAGCAAGCCCAAAAAGCGTACGGTATTCAAGGAAGGAGTACTGTTTTGGTTTGGTTGCGCAAACACGGTACCTTAGACTGGAGTAAACCAAAGACAAGACTTAGCTGTAATACAATGAAAGAAACACCTGCTCAAAAGATCAAGAGGCTTGAAAAAGAGCTGTCAGATGAGAAGCTTAAGAATAAGATTCTCAACACGATGATCGATATCTCAGATCAGCAATACGGAACTTCTATTCGAAAAAAGTATTTGCCCAATCAATCCAACGAATCCGGCAAGAACACCGACTAAGCCTGTCACGTTGTTGCAGATTGTTTGGGATAAGCAGACAGGCTGTCTATCAAGCAGAAATGCGAGAAAGGACAAGAGCTGATGAACTTGCCTTGATCAAACCGCTGATTTTAAGGGTGCGCCAGCAAATGCCAAGACTAGGTACTCGTAAACTGTATTATTTACTCAACGTTGAGTTTGAAAAGATGAGAGTTAAAATAGGCAGGGACGCCTTATTTGATTATCTCAGGTCAGAATCAATGCTTATAAAACCAAGAAAGAATTACACAAGGACAACAGACTCTCGGCATTGGCTAAAAAAACACCCTAACCTAATGAAAGATGTTACACCCGTAAGACCAGAGCAATACTTTGTAAGCGATATTACTTACATCAAGAGTAGAGAAAGGACACATTATCTTTCCTTGGTGACAGACGCTTTTAGCAGAAAAATAATGGGCTATCATCTAAGTGATGACATGAGTGCAGAAAATGTAGTTAAAGCAATGAAAATGGCTAATAAGAGTAGAACCACATCAAGCGAGGTAATACACCATTCTGACAGAGGCTTGCAGTATTGTTCTTCGTTGTATCAAACTCAATTGAAGCGATCAAATGCGATACCTTCAATGACAGATGGATATGACTGTTATCAAAATGCATTAGCAGAACGAATTAACGGGATATTGAAGGGAGAGTTCTTGATAAACAAATGCAATACAAGCAAAGAACTTAGCCTGCTAGTTCAGCAGTCTATTAAAACTTATAATAATCAAAGACCACATCTAAGCCTTAACTACAAAACACCTAATTTTATACACAACAAAAAATCCCTTGAAGCTAGCTTCAAGGGATTGATTTAAATTATTAAAAACTGTCAACCTATTTTAGGACGACTCACTGGGTTTTAAAATCATCATTTTCTAGTGTAAAACTTTGTAAAGATTTCGCTTGAATCCTTATTTCATGATTAGTCCAAGTTCCTATTCCAAAATAAATGGAATCTCTTTCTCCTGGCTGAATTTTAATATTCAAAGTATCCTCTATTTCATCTTTGAAATTATAAAAATCATGGTGTGATGCAGTAGTATCAAAAACAAATAATACATTAAGCTCAGAATTACCGTTATTCTCAAAATGTATTGAGTGTGGAGGATCACAACTACAAATGAGTAGGCAGAGAAGTATTATTCCTGTATATAAATTTGCTCTATTCAAATCAGATCTTATTTGATTTAAAGATATAGAATGCATTTTATATACTTATGGGTTGATTTTCTATAAAACAGGTGAAAATCTACTTTTTGAATTGAGGTTGAATTAAAAAAAAAAGAGGTAGTAAAAACTACCTCTTTTTTATAAGATTGAAAATTAAATGCTTTTATGCTTCAACATCTTGATATGAATCTTCTAATTCTAATGCTTCGTCGTCTTTACTATAACTAGGCACTGATTCTTTGATGCGATTGAATTCTTCCATGCGTTCTGCATTATCTTCTTCGCCGGTAAAATATGGGAAGACATCAACGATAGGAGATTCTGCGATCGCAGGAATGCTGTATTCTCCCATGGTGTCTCGCATTACATGCGCAGTGTTTTCAAAAGCTTCTTTAACATCATTGGCTTGCACGAGCAAGTATTGATTCATTTTACGTTCTTTGCCGCTATTTTCATCGTAGGCGATAAGTGATACTTTAGCCTTAAACCAGCGGTCAGAATTTTCAAAAGGATGTACCTCAGCAAAGTTGGCCACTTTAATATTTGTGATCAACATACCTTCATCTTCGTTAAGGTATGGTTGCATTTCTTCTGTAATCCGTTTTTCTGCCTCAGTGTATGAAACAGCATCCACAAGAAACGGTTCATTTTTTACTTTGCGTAGGCCAGAAGCCTCATCTAGTTTAGGATATTTTATTTTGCACTCGTACCAAGTTACGCTCATGTGTGAAGGTCTTTAAAAATTTTTGGACGCCAAAAATAGCCGTTTGGAAATAGTCAACAAGAGCAAAATGGAAGGAGATATTCACAAATTGGCACTTCAATATGACATTGTTTTGAAGTTCAATGAATTACTAAAGATTGCCTAATAGATGACACGCGAATAATCGGCGAGATTTTCTAATTGATACTAAATGCAGTTTTTGTTGTTAAAAGGTTCTGCTTCGATTACTTTTAGAACATAAAGAAATAATTTTCAGACTCTTTTGCTTTTCATCAAATTAAAAATCGTCAAATGAATTTTAAGAAACATTTTCTAGCAGTTATAGTTACTCTATTACTTACCCATGTTCTTTTCGCGCAAAGCGATAATCAAGTAGAGATCTTATTAGTTGGTTTTGATCACTTAAGCCAGATGGATAATGGGACACCTACATCTAATATTTTTAGTGCTAAAAAACAGCAAGAAATTAAGTTGATCGCTGATAAACTTGCGGCGTTTAAACCCACTATGATAATGGTTGAGAAAGAACCTGATGAGCAAGAGATGTTAGATAGCTTATTTATGGCATACAAAAACGGTAATCTTGAATTGTCAGATATTGAGAACGGTGCTTCAGAAACTTATCAAGTAGGTTTTAGATTAGCAAAGGAATTAGGTTTAAACGGTGTAAAAGGCATAGATCATTATGAATCTACTTCGCAATCCTTGTTAAGTTCTGGAGAGAATATTGAGATTTTTAAAAATGGACTTCAGCTTCTTATGAATACGGCTAGACCCATGAAGGCAAAAGTACAGCAAGACAGTTTGTCTATTTATGAGTACATT
This sequence comes from Leeuwenhoekiella obamensis, assembly GCF_055391795.1. NCBI lineage: Bacteria > Pseudomonadati > Bacteroidota > Flavobacteriia > Flavobacteriales > Flavobacteriaceae > Leeuwenhoekiella > Leeuwenhoekiella obamensis. The sequence goes on from NZ_AP029251.1 coordinate 1,112,775, forward strand.
AAAATCATGAATCGAGATAAACTTATTGATCTAACACATAAACTTATTTTTAATATGCCGGCTTATGTAATGAATGGAGAGTTTTCTGAAAATGCTACCAATACGGTGGATATAGGAGAGATCGATAATAAATATATAGGAGCAGAATATATTACATTGTTCTACAACAGAAACCTTAAAATTTATACTAACATTTTAAATACGCAGTTGAAGCACAAAGCTGAAAGAATAGTTCTGTTTATGGGGCAATTGCATATAGGTGTTTTACGTGATCTATTAGAAGACAATTCTAAATTTAAGATCATTAAAACCTCGGAGTATTTTGATTGATAAAATTGACTTCAAAGTAGATAAGAAATGGTAATAATAAAAAAACCGCCACGATGGGCGGTTTTTTATTCTTTTGGCGAAAGCCTAATCCTCAAAATAGCTGAATGTCTCTCCATCTTTGATCTTAAGAACACTCTCATAGATCAATTTGATCACATTCTCAACATCATATCTGTGAACCATCTCTACCGTGGTGTGCATGTAGCGCAACGGTAAACTGATGAGCGCAGATGCAACTCCGCCATTGCTGTATGCAAAAGCGTCTGTATCTGTACCTGTCATACGGCTGCTCGCCATACGTTGAAAAGGGATCTCTTTTTCCTCGGCCGTATCAATGATAAGGTCGCGTAGTTTTTGTTGTACTGCTGGCGCGTAAGAAACTACTGGACCTTTACCTATTTCAGCAAGACCGTTAGTTTCTTTTTTGATCATTGGGGTAGTGGTATCGTGTGTTACGTCTGTAACGATAGCAACGTTAGGTTTAATACGTTGTGTGATCATTTCCGCACCGCGTAAACCTATTTCTTCCTGCACGCTGTTTACAATGTAAAGACCAAAATCTAATTTCTTCTTATTCTCTTTAAGCAGTCTACCAACTTCTGCGATCATAAAACCACCCATGCGGTTATCTAGCGCGCGGCACACAAACTTATTCTCATTAAGAATGGTGAAGGTGTCTGGATAGGTGATCACGCAACCTACATGTACGCCTAAATCTTCTACTTCGTCTTTAGAACTTGCGCCTATGTCAATGAAGATATTATCTAATTGTGGTGCTTGTTCTTTGCTTTTATCGCGGGTGTGGATCGCTGGCCAACCAAAAACACCTTTAACGATGCCCTTGCGTGTATGAATATCTACCATCTTAGAAGGTGCGATCTGGTGATCACTACCACCATTGCGAATAACGTATATCAGTCCGTTATCTGTAATGTAGTTTACATACCATGAAATTTCGTCAGCATGTCCTTCAATTACCACTTTATATTTTGCATCTGGATTGATAACACCCACTGCGGTACCATACGTATCTGTGATAAATTCATCGACATACGGTTTAAGGTAATCCATCCATAATTTTTGCCCACCCCACTCATAACCGGTAGGAGAGGCGTTGTTTAAATATTTCTCAAGAAAATCAATTGATTTGTCGTTCAATATACTTTCAGCCATAATTCAATTTTAATTTTCACGAAAGTATGAATATTAAAATCATTAAACCATCGTTAGCATGGATATGCGTACTTTTGGAACGGTTTTCGTACTAACTGGTATAAAAATTATTGTTTTGATAAAATATTTTGCTCCAATTTTATTCTTTGTGAGTCCGTTGCTGTGGGCTCAGGATAGTGCGGTAGAAGATTCTACCAGTGTGCAGTATTATATTATAGATGGAGACTCTATCGCGGTAGATGCTGTAGAACTGGAAGAGGTTAAACTGCTGGGAAGATTGCATTTTAACGGTGACGATGAGCGTCGTCGTTATCTTATTTTACGTCGCAAGACACGCAAGGTCTGGCCATTTGCAAAACTGGCTGGTGAGCGCTTAATGCAGCTAAATGCGCGTCTGGACAGTATGGAGTCTAAAAGAGACAAAAAGAAATACACTAAGATCATTCAGCGCTATGTAGAAGATGAGTTTGGGCCAAAGCTTAAAAAACTCACACGCACAGAAGGGCAGATCTTAGTAAAGCTGGTTTATCGCCAGACAGCTACAACAACCTTTGATCTTGTTAAAGAATACCGAAGCGGTTGGAAGGCTTTTTGGTTAAATACCACCGCTGGACTTTTTGACATCTCGATGAAAGAAGGCTACGACCCTGAAACGGTAGAAGAAGATTATTTAATAGAAGACATTTTGCAGCGCTCATTTCAATCTAATGTCTTAGAGTCTGCACCGCCAGAAATAGAATTTGATTATTATAAGGCTGCTGCCAAATGGAATAAACCTAAACCCTCGCAAGGTATAGGCAACGCTCCAGAAAAGTCATAAAAAAACTCGCAGGGATACTGCGAGTTTTTTGTTTTATAGAGAAGTAATAATTACTCTTCGTCTGTAGTTTCTTCCATAGAGTGATATACGTTCTGTACATCATCATCTTCTTCAAGTTTCTCAAGAAGCTTTTCAACTTCTTCAGCCTCCTCAGCAGAAAGTTTTTTAGTAGTTTGTGGTATACGCTCAAAGCCAGAAGAAAGAATAGTATAATCGTTCTCTTCTAGATAAGCTTGCAGCGAACCAAAGCTCTCAAAAGGAGCATAGATAATCACACCGTCATCATCTTTAAAAACCTCTTCAGCACCATAGTCTATAAGTTCTAGCTCTAGTTCTTCAAGATCAATACCTGTATCTTCAATTCTAAAGTTACACGTATGGTCAAACATAAATACCACAGAACCCGAAGTTCCTAAACTACCGTTACTCTTATTAAAATAAGAACGCACATTAGCTACCGTTCTGGTATTATTGTCTGTTGCGGTCTCAATAAGTACAGCGATACCATGAGGTGCATATCCTTCAAAAAGGACTTCTTTATAATCACCAAGACTTTTATCAGAAGCACGTTTAATAGCACGTTCTATATTGTCTTTTGGCATGTTAACACTTTTCGCGTTCTGGATTACCGCTCTTAATCTGGAGTTACTATCCGGATCAGGGCCACCATCTTTAACAGCCATTACAATATCCTTACCTATACGCGTAAAGGCTTTTGCCATCGCGCTCCAGCGTTTCATTTTTCGTGCCTTTCTAAACTCGAATGCTCTTCCCATAAAAGTTGATTAATTATTGGGCAAAAATATAAAAATCCTACTCGTTTCTAAATTTTAAGAAACTAGTTCCCTAATATTTCTTCAATTGCTTTAGCCAACTTAAAATCTTTCTCTGTAACGCCATCTGCATCGTGGGTAGAAAGTGAGATCTCTAGCGTGTTGTAAACATTAGTCCACTCTGGGTGATGTTGCATATTCTCTGCCTCAAAGGCAATGCGCGTCATTGTGGCAAATGCTTCTTTAAAGTTTTCAAATTCTAGCGAGGTGTGTATCGCGTTGTCGCTATATGACCATCCGTCAAGGGTTTCCAGTTTCTCTTGTATTTCGTTTTCTGTTAGTTTTTTCATCTGTATTGTTTTGGTTAAAGGTATAAAGCGACTTATGCTTTCGCAATGTATTTTTAGTAAGATTAACTTTTGCCTTACGGCGAAATCTAAAGCTTTCAGAACTCCTACCTTTGTAAAAAATAATTAGATGAACGAAGATATAAGAGAATTAGAGCCTAAAGGCATTTGGAAGAACTTTTGCGACCTTAACGCTGTGCCGAGACCTTCTAAAAAAGAAGAGCAGGTGATCGCGTTTATGAAGAATTTTGGCGAAAGCCTAAACCTAGAGACCATTGAAGATGAAGTGGGCAATGTGATCATTAGGAAGCCAGCAACCGCCGGGATGGAAAGCAGAAAAAAAGTGGTTTTACAATCGCATCTCGATATGGTGCACCAGAAGAATAATGACACTGATTTTGATTTTGCCACTCAAGGTATCGAGATGATGATAGATGGCGATTGGGTTACCGCAAAAGGCACTACGCTGGGCGCAGATAATGGTCTGGGAGTTGCAACGATCATGGCGATTCTTGAGAGCGATTCTATACCGCATCCTGCGATTGAGGCGCTGTTTACCATCGATGAAGAGACTGGGATGACAGGCGCTATGGGACTTAAATCTGGCATTTTGCAAGGTGATGTTCTATTGAATCTAGATACTGAAGAAGATGATGAGATTGGCGTGGGTTGCGCCGGTGGAATTGATGTTACAGCTTCTAAATCTTATGAAACTCAAGAGATCTCTGAAGATCACCTGGGCTACACGGTGAGCGTAAAAGGTTTGCAAGGAGGTCACAGTGGGATGGATATTATTAAGGGTCTTGGTAATGCTAATAAATTGATGAATCGTCTTTTGCTTGAGGCGCACTTGGTAGGAGAGATGCACCTTGTAAAGCTCAATGGCGGCGGACTGCGCAATGCGATACCGCGAGAGAGTAATGCTGTTATCGCTGTGGCGAAAAGTAATCAGGAGCAATTTCTAGATGTTATGGAAAGTCTTGCTGCTGAGATCCTAGAAGAATACAGCGCTCTTGAACCTAATCTTGAAGTAGAGTTTGATATTACAGAAACTCCAAAACAAGGATTGACCACAGAAAGTCAAGAAGCATTGCTTAAAGCTTTACAAGCGGCACATAATGGTGTTTATCGTATGAGCCCAGATATTGAAGGCCTTGTTGAAACTTCTAATAACGTAGCTAAAGTTACGGTTGAGAATGGAGCGATCGATATTTTGTGTTTGTCAAGATCATCTTCAGATTCTTCTAAAAATGATATCGTACGTAGTTTAGAAAGCGTTTTTGAGTTGGCTGGATTCTCTGTAGAATTAAGCGGAGAATATCCAGGATGGCAGCCTAATATGCAAAGCAGTATTCTTAAAGTGATGGAAAATAATTACAGATCATTATTTAATGAAGAGCCTCATGTAGCGGCTTGCCACGCTGGTCTAGAATGTGGGATCTTAGGTCAGAATTACCCAGAAATGGAAATGATCTCTTTTGGTCCAACCATAAGAGGAGCACATTCGCCAGATGAAAAAGCGAGTATATCTTCAGTAAAGAAATTCTGGAAATTAACTCTAGCAACTTTAAAGGACTTCCCAGAAGCATAATGCATAAAAAAAGGCTCGCGAATTGCGAGCCTTTTTTGTTTTTGTCTTTTCAGTTTTACTGAACTTCTGTTAAGATCAGGTCAAAAACTAGATCAGTTTTAGGAGGGATCCCACGATTACCTCTTTCGCCGTAGGCTAAATAATAAGGAACAAAAGCTGTTACCTTGTCGCCAACACGCATATTCTTTGCAGCTTCTATAAAACCAGCGATCGCTTGTGCATCTGGACTTACCTTCACGCCATAAGGCTTAAGGTATTGCTCTGGCTTCGAAAGTCCGTTTTCTTCTGCAACGTCTTTCATACTTGTATCAAGCAATTCTCCGTTAGTGAAATACACTGCGTAGTCCAACAAAGCAGTTTGACCTTGCTTAGGAGCAGGACCATCACCACGCTCTTTAAAGTATAATTTAAGTCCGCTGTCTAGAGAATCTGCTTTTGTTTCTTCTTCCACAAATCTATCAGCGATAGCTTTTAATCTTGCTTGTTTCTCAGCTTCGATCCTAGCTTTTTCTTCTGCGTACTTATTAGTTTCTTCAGCAAACACTTCATTTGCATCAAAACGTCTTGCATCAGCTCCTTTTCTTACGATCTGGATCTTCTCGATTATCACAGGATTTTTTGGGTCGCCTTGACGTGGGTTATTCACTTCAACATTTTCTATTTCGCTAAGCACATCAAAACCTTTTACAACTTTACCAAAAACAGTATGACAGCTTGTTCTAGGATCTTCACAATTCTTAAGTGTCCCGTTCTCATCATAACCATTAAGGTGCGGCTGAGCGCCAAGAGTGATGAAGAATTGAGAACCGTTAGTTTCAAAACCTCCATTTGCCATAGACATTACACCTATTGTGTCATGCTTAAGTTCTGGTAGAAGTTCGTCATGATATTTGTATCCTGGGCCGCCAGTTCCTGTACCATCAGGATCACCACCTTGTATCACAAATCCTTTAAGAATTCTGTGAATTGATAAACCATCATAAAATGGTTTGCCTTTATAAGCACTATCTACTACTTTACTATCACCCTCTGCCAGAGAAACAAAACTTGCTACTGTAGCAGGTGTTTTCTGGTAGTATAACTGCGATACCATTGTACCTTTATTTGTTGTGATCACCGCATAAATACCATCTTCTAGGTCTGGGTATTTATCATCACATCCCACAAATACTGCAGCTAAGAGCAGAAATAATAAACTAAACTTCTTCATAATTTGTCTTCAGGGTTTTTATTTTCGATTGTATGTAACGTTACTGTAGATTTTAACGGTAGATTTTTACCTATTAGATCATCAAGACCATAATATCCATAGCCTTTATGACTAGGAAACAAAAACGTGATCGTTTCTCCTGGTTTTAGTAGCTTAACGCCATCACGCAAACCAGGCATGAGCTCTTGATTGCTTTGATCAACTTGATACGTTTGTTTGCCTAATTTATCTTGACTAAGAATTACCTCGTTATCTAGCGTTTTTAAGTTGTAAGAAAAGGTGATAAGATCGCCCACTTGTGGTGTGGCAGCAGCTGTAGTATCCTTCTTGTTATAAAAATACCAGAAACCTTTGCTAGATGCGATATATTCTGTTGCGCTGTCTTTAGCAATGATCTTTTCTATGAGCTCTTCTTCAGCCTCGTTGAGTTTTATATTGCGAGCGATACTCTCGTCAATATAAGAGCCGCCACCGTGAGAAACCGGGCGTCGCGCCTCAGGATTTGTTTTACATGAAGCAACAACCAATAGGATGCCTATTGCTACAAAGATCTTATTCATTTAGGGCGTTTTTGTACTGCGGTAAGATACTAATAAAATAGTCAACCGTTTCACGTAAACTTACATCGCTTCTTCCTCCAGCTGCGTTTGTGTGACCGCCACCATGAAAGTGCTGTCGGGACAATTCATTAACTGAGAATTCTCCCTTACTACGTAGTGAGATCTTCACAATATTTTCTTGCTTATTCTCAATAAAGATCGCCGCCATTTTCACGCCAAGTAACGATAGACCGTAATTCACAAAACCTTCAGTATCTCCTTTTTGGAAGCCATGCTCATCAAGTTCCTTTTGACTCAATGTTATAAAAGCGGTCTTATATTCTGGTAAATAATTAAGATTGTTAAGCGCAACGCCCAGCAACTTCAATCTGTTGTGACTAAAGGTATCGTAGATCTTATCGTGAATTTCAGAATTGTTAGCGCCATTATCGATCAATGAGGCGATAACACGATGCGTGAGTGATGTTGTAGAATTGAATTTAAACGAACCCGTATCGGTCATGATTCCTGTGTACAGGCAGGTCGCAATGTCTTTGTCAATTAAATCTAGCTCGTTAAGCGCATCGATCACATGGTAGACCATTTCGCTTGTAGCGCAAACATTCACATCGCTATAGGTGATCTCAGCATAATCATCTGGTTGCTGGTGATGATCTATCATCACAAACGTTGCATTGCTTTTTTCTAGCAAAGGTTGCAAGTCGCCACAACGTGAAAATGAATTAAAATCTAGCGTAAAAATCACATCTGCATGCTCTAGCGTTTGCTTTGCATTTGCTGTATGAAGATCATATTTCACCACCGTTTCTTCGTCTGGTAACCACTTTAAAAATTCTGGGTAATCGTTAGGCGAAACCACGGTCGCAGTATGTCCTTTTTTATTCAAGAATCTTCTTAAGGCCAGCGTAGAGCCCATGGCGTCTCCATCCGGATTTTTATGCGGTATAATTGCGATATTCTTTGGCTCCTTCAGTAATTCCAGGAGCTTATCTGCATCAGCTTTTTTCATAAGGGGCGAAGATACAATTTAAAATTACAGGTCACCTTTTGGCGAAAGCTTAATTATTTTATAACCCAACGCAGCAATTGACGATGTATTTTTGCACAAAATTTAAAAATGCGTAGTAGATATTTTCTAGCTGTTATTGCTGTTTGGCTTTGCGCCAAAAGTAGCCATGCTCAAGATTTTGTGATGGCCGTGGGATCGTGTAATAAAACCGAATTGCCTAATCCCTTCTGGAAGCATATTCTAAAATTGGATCCAGATGTTTTTGTTTGGGGTGGCGATAATATTTATGCAGATACTGCAGATATGAATAAAATGGCTGTGATGTATGCAGCTCAAAAAGCGTTGCCAGAATATGCCGCAATTGTTGACAGTATAAAAATCATCGGGACGTGGGATGATCATGATTTTGGTAAAAATGATGGCGGTAGCGATTATAAAATGAAAGCCGAAAGTCAGCAGCTTTTGCTTGATTTTCTGGATGTGCCAAAAACTGATCCCCGCTGGAGTAGAGAAGGAGTCTATTTCTCTCAAGTTTTTGAAACAGAAAACGGTTCTATAAAAGTGATCTCGCTAGATACAAGATATTTTAGAAGTGATTTAAAACGCAGCAACAAAGCCGGAAGAAGATATGCAGCCAGCAAAAAAGGGACTTTGCTAGGTGAAGCGCAATGGCAATGGTTTGAGAATAAATTAAAGAACACTTCGGCAGATTTTACTGTCATCATGAGCAGTATTCAGCTTGTAAGTCATGAGCATGGTTTTGAAAAATGGGCAAACTTCCCGGGTGAGCGCCAGCGATTTTTTGATCTGCTAAAAACCACAAAATCTGATAATGTGATCGTTGTGAGTGGTGATAGGCATATTTCAGAGTTTTCTAAGATCACTGTAGATGGTGTGGAAGATCCAATATTAGATTTTACCAGCAGCGGTCTTACACATGCTTATAAAAAATATAGCGGCGAGCCCAATGAATATAAGGTAGGAGAGACGGTGAGCGATTTGAGTTATGGTGTTATTTATTTTGACCTTGCGGCGAAAAAGATAAAAATGCAGATACGTGGTGCAGAGGATGAAGTCTTAGAAGAAATTGAACAAACCTATAATTAATGTTTACTTAATTAGGTTTTATGCAGAAAAACTCTACTTTTGCCCCGATTTTTTTAAAACAAAATAATTTTCGCTGTAGCGAAAAAAAATAAAAAAATGGCAACAAACAGAACATTTACAATGATCAAGCCTGATGCTGTAGAAGCAGGACACGTAGGCGCGATCCTTAACAAGATTAACGCTTCTGGTTTTAGAATCGTAGCGATGAAACTTACTCAAATGACTCAGCAGGATGCAGAGACTTTTTATGCTGTGCATAAAGAGCGTCCATTCTTTGGTGAGCTTGTAGAATTTATGACACGCGGTCCTATCGTTGCTGCAATTCTTGAGAAAGAAAATGCTGTAGAAGATTTCCGTACGTTAATTGGTGCTACAAACCCGGCTGAAGCTGCTGAAGGTACTATTAGAAAAATGTATGCTACATCTGTAGGTGAGAACGCGGTACACGGTTCTGACAGTGATGAGAACGCTGCAATTGAAGGTAACTTCCACTTTGCAGGTAGAGAGCAGTTCTAAGAAAAGCTTCTTTATATAAAATTAAAATCCCCGCAATTTGCGGGGATTTTTTTATCTAAGCATTAGTGATTTTATCACTTCTCGGCCCATTTCTTCATTAAGGTTCTTGATAATTTTTTCTTTACCGTAGCCTAACTCTTCTCTTAAGACTGATGATGTTAAGCGTACAATAAGCCTATCTCCATCTAATTTTACCTGCTCTGTATATTTTGAAATTGCAGGACCCATAATATTCTTCCAGGCGTCTTCTGCACTTATTTTATCCAGACCCTTTTGTAGTTTGTTCTTTTCTACAAAACCGCTTAGCGCGTCTTTTAATGATATAGGATCTGCGTCTCTTTTTGTCATTACTGGGTAACGTTTATAGGTGTAAATTTCTTGTATTTGTACTTTATATTTCGATCGTTTATAACCTCAAAGCTTTCTTCGCTTGCATTTAACACGGTTTCTGACCAATTGTTATAAAGTGTTGTATAATATATTTTTAAAGAATCGTTCTCAACCTTTACTTTAAGCCCTTCTTTTGATTCTGTGTCTTCGTATGTTCCGTCTAGCTGTGGTTTTAATTTAGTTCTAAAACCGGTAGAATCTACTATATGAATGTAATCAACAGTTTCGTTAATCTCAAATTTAATCTTTTCGCCGCCAGGCTTAACAACTTCCTCGATCTCCCAGTAGCCGTTAAGCATTGGGATCATATCTTCTGGAGCTTGTTTTGCACAGCTTACCGCAAAAAGAAATAAAATGAAATAAAGTTTTCTCATAGTTTAAAGATCTTAGAGGATTGATGAATCTTTTTTACAATTGCTTCTGTGCGCTCAGGATGCGTATCACTGATGAATAGCTGACCAAAATTTTCATCATTTACCAGCGAAACGATATGCGTCACTCGGTTTTCATCAAGTTTATCAAAAATATCGTCTAGCAAAAGTAGGGGAGCGGTGCCACTTTCTTTTTTTATAAAATCAAATTGCGCAAGTTTTAAAGCGATGAGATACGATTTTTGTTGGCCTTGACTTCCAAATTTCTTCACAGGATGACCTTCTATCTTAAAACTTAGGTCATCTTTATGCGTACCCACACTCGTGTATTGCAGCATGCGGTCTTTTTGAAGATTTTCATCAAAAAGTTCTCTCAGCGTCTTTTCGTGCAACTGACTTTTATATTTCAGCTTGACTTCTTCTTTGCCGCCACTTATGTATTGATAGCGCTCCTGAAAAATAGGAGCAAAGCGCTCAAGGAATTGTTGACGTTTCTGATAAATTTTCGCGCCAAGCGCATCCATCTGCTCATTATAAATAGAAAGCGTGCCTTGATCAAAGGTGTGATTTGCTCCAAAATACTTTAATAAAGCATTGCGCTGAGAAAGTACTTTATTGTAATTGATCAGATCATTAAGATATGCCTTGTCGCTTTGTGAGATCACGCCATCCATAAATTTGCGGCGCGTCTCGCTACCTTCTATAATAAGGTCTCTGTCTGCTGGCGAAATGATCACAAGCGGCAAAAAACCGATGTGTTCAGAAAATCTCTCGTATGCTTTGCCGTTGCGTTTAATGATCTTTTTTGCTCCTCGTTTTGCGCTGATGATCACTTTTTCTACACGGGCATCTTTTTCATACAGTCCTTCAACCACAAAGAAATCAGCATCATGATTTATATTCTGTACAGTAATGGGGTTAAAGTAGCTTTTGCCAAAAGAAAGATGATAGATCGCATCCAGAACATTAGTTTTTCCCACACCGTTGTTCCCCACAAAACAGTTGATCTTATCGTCAAGATCAAAATCCTGAGACACGATATTTTTATAATTTATAAGAGAAAGTGCTTTTAAGATCATTGAAAATTAGCTTCTTAATTTGCTATTTTGTTTGTTCTAAGGATGTTGAGATTTAGCAACGTTTCGTGCAAATTATCGAAAAATAACAAATTGATACGCTTTTGAATTTGAATAAAAATTTTATTTTTGCGCGCAACAAATTTTAAAGCATGGCCACATATAAGAAGAGGGGTTACAAGCCACAAACCAAGGTAGAAAAAGAGGTTGAAGTGCACGAAGAGAGCACAACTGCAGAAGTTTTTGATACCTTAGATGAAGGTGCAAGTAAGACAGAAGCCTGGGTAGAAGGCAACTGGAAATATCTATTGATCTTTATAGGTGTGATAGTTGTGGGCGTTTTAGGATACATGGGATATAAGAAATTTATCCAGGAGCCTAAGAACATAGACGCAAGTAACGAGATGTATCAAGCGCAGAATTATTTTAATGAAGCGATCGCTGGTGCAGCACAAAAAGATTCTCTTTTTAACCTAGCGCTTAATGGTGGTGAAGGTAAATATGGTTTCTTAGATATTATTGATAGCTACAGCGGGACTAAATCTGCAAACCTTGCGCATTATTATGCAGGTATGGCTTATCTTAATATGAACCAGTATAAAGAAGCTATTGATCAACTTGAAGATTTTAAAAGCGAAGATCAGATGCTTGCTCCACTTGCAAAAGGTGGTATAGGTGATGCATTTGCTCAGCTTGATCAGTTAGACGAAGCTCTAGGATATTATGAAGAAGCAGCAAACATGAGAGATAACTCTTTTACTGCTCCACGTTTCTTATTCAAAGCTAGTCTTGTTGCTATTGATCTTGGTAAAAAAGACAAAGCAGCAAAATATCTTACAAAAATTACTGAAGAGTATCCTGAATCTGCAGAAGCAAAAGATGCTGAACTGTATTTAGGAATGGTTAGCGAATAACCTAAAATTAAAATATATGGCGACAACAAACTTGTCGGCTTACGATAAAGAGACAATCCCAAACGCGAAAGATTTTCGGTTTGGGATTGTTGTTTCTGAGTGGAATGACAAAATCACTGAAGGCCTTTTTCAAGGTGCTTTTGATGCGTTTCTAGACTGTGGCGCGATCAAAGAAAACATCGTACGCTGGAATGTACCCGGAAGTTTTGAACTTATTTATGGTTGTAAAAAAATGCAACAATCCTTTGAGATGCTAGATGCCATCATCGCTGTAGGTAGCGTGATACAGGGCGAGACAAAGCATTTTGATTTTGTGTGCGACGGTGTAACGCAAGGCATTAAAGATCTCAATATTCAGAGTGATATTCCTGTGATCTTCTGCGTGCTTACAGATAATCACATGCAACAGGCAATAGACCGTAGCGGTGGTAAACTGGGAAATAAGGGAACAGAAGCCGCAATTGCAGCCATAAAGATGGCACAATTACGCAAAGACGCTAACTTTTACAAGGGTTAGTTTTTTTCGCTTTAAGCGAAAAGAAATAAAATAATATACACTCTCAAGAAAACGGCAAGGATATTGTTGTTAACAAAGAGGGATGGCATTTCCCGTAGTAAATTATTAATTTTGAGAACAGGCACGTATTATGGGAATTTTAAAAACTAGAAAGAACAAACAATTTGACTACAGCCCTAGATATTATCAGGGCGAGGGAAACCCTTATAAAATGTCTCATAAGTTTGATTCTTATCGCAAAGCAACCTTGGAAACCAAGGGGATAAAAAACAAGTTTAATAACGCCTGGGATGACTACAAAAATAATCCTGATCAAAAGGCTAACCGTCGCATTCTTATTATCGTTTTGCTTCTTATTTTTGCGTTTTTATTTATGATAGATTTTGACCTATCATTATTTACGCAAGCACAATAAATGGCAGATATAATAAAGCTTTTACCAGATCATGTTGCAAATCAAATAGCCGCAGGAGAGGTCGTACAACGGCCGGCTTCTGTAGTAAAAGAGCTACTTGAGAATGCGATTGACGCTGGTTCTACTTCTATAAAACTTATTGTAAAAGACAGCGGTAAAACCCTTATACAAGTTATAGATAACGGTAAAGGGATGAGTGCTACAGATGCGCGTCTTAGTTTTGAGCGTCACGCTACTTCTAAGATCAAAAATGCCGAAGATCTTTTTGCGTTGCATACTAAGGGTTTTCGTGGTGAGGCTTTAGCTTCGATTGCTGCGGTTGCACATATCGATCTTAGAACACGGCAAGAAGGCGAGGATGTAGGAACACAAATTGAGATCGAGGGTAGCCAAGTAAAATCTCAAGAAGTGATCGCTACACCAGAGGGAACTTCTATCGCCGTTAAAAATCTGTTTTTTAATATACCTGCAAGACGCAATTTCTTAAAGTCTGATAGTGTTGAGATGCGTCATGTAATTGATGAATTTCATCGTGTGGCGATGGCGCATGAGCAAATCGCTTTTGTGATGTACCATAATGAAGGCGAGGTTTTTAATCTGCCTATTTCTAACAAAAGACAGCGTATTGTAAATATCTTCGGGCCTAAGACTAATGAAAAATTAGTGCCGGTAGAAGAAGAAACCGAAATCGTAAAAATTCAAGGGTTTATCATTAAACCCGAATTTGCTAAGAAGACTAAAGGCGAACAATACTTCTTTGTTAACGACAGATTTATAAAGCATTCTTATCTGCATCACGCGGTTTCAGCGGCCTTTGATGGTTTGCTTGCAGATAGAGCAAGAGCGAGTTATTTTCTGTACTTAGAAGTTGATCCTAAAACGATAGATATCAATATTCACCCCACAAAAACTGAGGTGAAATTTGAGGATGAACATTCAATTTACACCTTGCTGCGTGCTGCGGTAAAACACAGTTTAGGGCAATTTAATATTGCTCCTGTTCTCGATTTTGATCGTGAGCCAGGTTTTGATACGCCATATTCTTTTAAAAACAAACCTATTGAAACTCCTCAAGTAGAGGTAGATCGTGATTACAATCCGTTTAAGGAAAATAATCCAGGTAAAATATCAGTTTCAAAAAGTACACCGCATTACGAGAAAAAAAGTGCTGCAGGCTGGGAGAATCTTTATGCTGGTCTTGAGAAACACAGCAACACACCAGATGATACCTTCAGTAGAGTAGAGATAGAGAGCAATCCTACTCCAGAGACGATCTTTGATGAGGATACCGCTTCCGCGGAAGCGAATTGCTACCAACTGCATAATAAATTCTTAGTTAGTACCATAAAAAGTGGCATGGTGATCATAGATCAGAATAAAGCGCATCAACGCATTCTTTATGAAGATCTGTTGAAGAATATCACAGTAAAGGAATCTGTGAGTCAGCAGCTGCTATTTCCGTTGCGATTAGATTTCTCTTTAAGAGAAATAAATACACTCTTACAACTTAAAGAATCGCTAGAGAACACTGGTTTTATTTTTAATACTGTAGATCAAGAAACGCTAGAAGTTACCGGTTTACCTATGGGAATTAGTGAAAACGATTCTAAACGTGTGCTAGAGGAGTTACTTAACGATGTAGAACATGAGGTGCCAGATGCAGGCTTTAGCAAAACAGATCTACTGGCAAAAAGTATGGCGCGCAGTATGGCAATTCGCAATGGCGAAAAGCTGGACGCTGCGAGTTGTGAATATTTGTTAAATAAACTATTTGCGTGCAAAGATCCCATGTTATCACCCTTTAATAGGCCTACCTTTGTAACAATAAGCGTAGAAGAACTTGAAAGGAAATTTGAAATTAAATGAGTAGAATAACAGAGACCGTTAAGGTACTTCTTATAGTCAACGTAATATTCTTTTTAGGATCGCAATTCCTACTTCCAGATCATGGAAGCATGTTTGCGCTATTCTTTCCTGAAAATGGAAATTTCAAATTCTGGCAGGTTGTTACACATATGTTTATGCATGATCAAGGCAGTATCATGCATATTCTTTTTAATATGTATGCGCTGTGGGCTTTTGGAAGTCCGGTAGAGTCTATGCTAGGAAGAAATAGATTTATCTTTTTCTATTTTTCTGCCGGGTTAGGTGCTGCTTTGATTCATACAGCTGTTGGATATTTTCATTTTTATCAAGGATATAATACTTTAATTGAACTGGGTGAAACACCCCAACAAATTGCACAAATGCTTCAAAAGCAAGTTGAATCATTTAATTCAAGTCAAGGTTATTATGTTTTTAATGGAGAATATGCAAGAGTTCTAAATTCTATGGTTGAGTCATATTTAGTACCAGCCGTAGGAGCTTCTGGAGCAATATATGGTATTCTGGTTGCGTTTGGGATGATGTTTCCTAATGTTGAATTATTCTTGATTTTTGTTCCTGTGCCTATAAAAGCAAAGTATTTTATTCCTGCTTTAATCCTCTTAGACTTGTTTTCTGGAGTAACTGGTTTTTCACTATTTGGTCAAAATATTGCAAATTTTGCACACATAGGTGGAGCGCTATTCGGGTTTATAATGATCTGGTACTGGAAGAAAAATAGTTTTAATCAAAATCGCTGGAATTAATGGCGGCAAATAATCTAGGATATCAATTTAAAATGGCAAACGTCGCGATAAAAATTATCGTGATCAATGCTTTGGCTTTTATAGCTTTTGAATTGATAGCGTTTATTTTTCAATGGCCTTCTGGATTTTTAATACAATGGTTTTGGCTCCCAGCCAAATTAAGTGACCTGCTATTTCAACCTTGGTCTTTAATAACATATTCTTTCTTACATGCAGACATCTTGCATATTTTGTTTAATATGTTGATCCTGTACTGGTTTAGTCAGATCGTTCTCAACCTTTTTACTCCGAAACGTTTTCTTACTATTTACTTTCTTGGAGCGATATCTGGAGCTGTATTCTTTATTTTAGCTTATAATCTTTTTCCTGTTTTTGGTGGAGCTACAGATGTTGCTACGCTGCAAGGAGCGTCTGCTGCCGTAATGGCGATAACTATTTTTATTGCCGCTTACACGCCTAATACAGAAGTGCGTGTGATTTTCTTTAATGTGAAAATGTGGCAGTTAGGTGTTTTCTTAGTGGTGATGGATCTTGTTAGAATTCCAACTAGTGGCAACGCTGGCGGCTTTATCTCTCATCTGGGCGGAGCTTTGTTCGGGTATATTTATGCAACCCAACTTGCTAAAGGCAACGACATAGGCATCTGGTGGGAAAATATGATAGATGGTTTTGCGACGATGTTTAAGAAGCGCGAGAAAAAATCTAAGATGAAAACTGTTTATCGCAAACAAAAATCAGCTTCATCAACTAATAGAAGTTCTGCAGCATCAAGCAAACTTTCAAAATCAGAACATCAGCGAAGAATAGACGATATTCTTGATAAAATAAGCAAAAGTGGCTACGATAGTTTGAGTCAGCAAGAGAAGGATTTTTTATTCAAGGCGGGTAAAAATTCTTGATGAAAAATCTAAATCTCTTTAATAAACTCGTCTATTTATTAAATCTGCTTATAGCGTTTTTACTTCTTGTAGGCTACGCACTTCCATACATTCCACCAAAGGTTTTTCCTGCACTTTCTGTTTTGACTTTAATAATTCCGGTGCTAATTGTAGCGAATATTCTTTTTGCTCTTTACTGGCTTTTATTATTCAAAAAACAAGTTTTATTATCAGGGATTATTCTACTTTCTGGGCTGTTCTGTAACGTGACGTTATATAACATCAGTGAAAAGGATTATTCTCCTGAAGAAAATGATTTTACCATCTTTAGTTACAATACAAAGCGCTTTATTCTTGATACATCAGAAAATGAAACAGAAGGAATTTGGTCAACGTTACAGCGCCAGAACCCTTCAATAATCTGCCTTCAAGAGTATCCCACAGATAAAAAATCGCCTCTTAAATATCCACATGTTTACTTACAAGATCCGGTAAAAGGTAAAGGAAACGGACTTGCCATTTATTCTAAATTCCCCATAATAAATAAGGGTTCGCTTGATTTTCCAGATTCTTTTAATAACGGCATATATGTTGATTTGGTTATTAAAAAAGATACAGTGCGAGTGTATAATTTGCACATGCAATCACTGTCTCTAACGCCTGAAATAGCTGAAATTCAGCAAGAAAATAAAAAGAAACTCATTAGCGGTCTGGGAGAGAAATTCGTCCAGCAACAAGAGCAAGTAGAGATCTTTTTAGAAAATGAAAAACATTGTGAATATCCCGTTTTTGTGACAGGTGATTTTAATAATACGGTCTTCTCATATACATATCAGAAGATAAAGGGAGAAAAATTTGACGCTTTTGCGCAAGCGGGTAAAGGTTTCGGGCGCACATTCACTTTTGATGTGATCCCGTTGCGTATAGACTTTATCTTAGGAGATGATCAAGTCTATAAAACACAACGCTTTGAGCGCTTTAAGGTTAACTACAGCGATCATTATCCTATAATGGCTACAATACGCAGGGTTTCAAAAAATTAACAAGATGATTGGTTAATACAAGCATTTTATTATATTTGCGCGCACCTAATCTGCGAAATTGTACTTTTCATCTAGTAACATTACAAGTCCTTGTAGCTGGCAATCTTTGCAGAAATCTCTATGCGTTGTTTTTTTTCTTTTGGCTTTAAGCCAAAACATCTCTGCCCAGAACGAAGCTGAGAAATACTACAAAAAAGCAGATTCCCTATACAATACTGCAGCAATCAATATTACGCAGTTTAAATATGCAGAAGCGATCAAGGGAACTTCTGAACTTATAGAATTAGCCAGGAAGCGCTCTAACAATCTTGATCTGTATTATGGATACAACATGCTTTCTGAGATCTATGATAAGATCAACGATACAGTACAACCTACGTATTATTCTCGACAAGCGCTAACCTATGCTTTGAAGACTAACAATGAAGCGGTAATAAGCGGAGCTTATAATAACTTAGCTTCAACATTGGGAAGATCTAAAGCTCAAATTGATGAAGCGTTTGATCTTTATCAAAAGGCGCTCGTACTAGATAGAAAAAGAAATGACAGCGTTTTCTTAAATCCGGCATTGAATATTGCTGAGATTTATTTTATGAGAAATCAATATGATAAAATGCCGCCTTATTTGCGTGAGGCAGAAGCGAGCTTATCTAGATCTATTGAAGAATTTGATGATCCACAGATCTATCTGGATATGTTGTGGAGTGATTATTACTACAATAAAGGTGATGTTAAACGAAGTCTAAGTTTATCAAAAAAAGCTTTTAAGAGTATTCAGCAAGATTCTCTTTCATACCTAGGTGTTGATTATTATCCACGTTATGTACAAAGGTTAGAGGATAATGAAGACTTTAAAACATCTAATGAAGTAAATAAGGCTTTAATAGAGCATCTTAAAAAAGAGCATGCCAGTAGCGAGCAGCATAAAATCTTTAGAGCTGCGGTAGAGTCACAACAGCAGGAACTCGCTAGGATCAAAAAAGAAAATTCGCTTAAAGAAGAAATCGCGCTTTCTACGCTTAAAAATCGTAAGATGCTTCTTGTGATCTTTGGGCTTGTAGTGATCTTCTTGATCGTTTTCTTAATTCTGTTATATCGTAACGTAAAGATCAGACAAAGACTCATCAATAACTTGAAGTCTAAAAATAAACAACTTGCCGAAGCTAAAGTAATCGCAGAGAAGAGTGTAGAAGATAAAACCAGATTCTTTAGTACAGTAAGTCACGAGATCAGGACTCCGCTTTATGGAGTGACCGGAGTAATATCTTTGCTTGAAGCGCGTGACGATAGAAAACTTACTAAACAGGAGATGAAATCTCTTAAATTCAGTTCGCAGCATCTTCTCGGGATCATTAATGATCTTCTCGATATTTCAAAATTAGAGACGCAAGAGTTTATATTACAGCAAAAGTCGTTTGATCTTCCGCATCTTATGCGTGAGATCTATTCTGCTTTCGCTCAGGGCGAAATAAACCACAATAACACCTTTCATCTCAGTATTGGTGAAAACGTACCGCAGTTTGTTACTGGTGATCCTAAGCGTTTATCTCAAATATTGTTTAACCTTCTAGGTAACGCTAATAAGTTTACACATAACGGCGATATTACAATTCATATAAATTCTTCACCTATTGCAGAAAGTTGGAACGAGATCTGTTTTGCAGTAGAAGATACAGGAGAAGGAATTGATGAAGAGGCTAAGGACAAGATCTTTCAAGAGTTCAATCAGGTTGATGGTGACCATAAATTGTCTATTCAGGCAATCGGTACCGGTTTAGGATTAACCATTGTAGCAAAGATCCTTAAGAAAATGGACTCTAAGATCGAGCTTCAAACTGAAAAAGGAAAAGGTAGTACTTTTAGCTTTAAGCTAAACCTAAAAGAAGTATCTGTAAAAGAAGTTCTTAAGATCGAGAAAGAAAATACTGAGGATTACTTTGAGCGTTTTAAAGACTTATTAAAAGACAAAGAAGTTCTTGTAGTTGATGATAACCCTATCAACTTGATGGTTACTAAGAAGATCCTGATGACAAAGGGAATAAATGTAACTACCGTAAAGAGTGGGGAAGAGGCTGTAGAGCATTCGCTTCTTAAACGTTATGATCTTGTGCTTACAGATATCAATATGCCAGCTGGTATTGATGGTTTTGAGACTGCGACGAGGATCATGAATATTTATCCAGATATGCCAATTATAGCGCTATCTGCCGCTGAGACCATAGACCTTAAGAAAAAGGTAAAAGAGTATGGATTATGCGCTCTGGTTACAAAACCGTATAATCAAAAGGATCTCTTCAATACCTTGATCGCTTGCTTAAAGCCTACAAATCAAGTTTTAGTTTAGGTCTAATTCTTCAAGATAAGTAAGCGCCTGCGGACCAAGATTAAATATCAAATCTAAGATGCTTAAATGTGGTATAAATCCATTTTTGTCATCAAACACCTGCATATATTCAGGTAACTCAACGCTTCTTTTTTCTTTGGCATTCGCCAAAAATCTTCCGTCAAAGATCTCTGGTTCTTTTTCGTAGGACTCTGTTTGAGAGATGTCTTTCTCTATTTGCAGAATATCAAGTACGGCATCAAAAGTTTTAAGATTGAACTCAAGAAGATTTGTAAATGTCTCGGTGAAGAGAAATTTGATGTCATCTTCATAAAATTCAAAAAAAGGAGAAGTTCTGTATGCGATTTGTATCGATCTCCAATGCTCTTTTTGCCAATGAAAATTATTCTCAATAATAGCATTTGATGTTTTCTTATGACCTTTACTACCCGTGTGCTTTACGGGTATGGTAAGCGTCAACGTGCCATTAGCTGTGCCGATGATACATCTGTTTCTATAGGTTTGCTTTTGATAGTTATCATGAACCTCAATTTTTATAGGGTTATTCTGCACAACGTGTGCATAATATGCTATATCACCAAAATAACACGGCTGAAGAAGAATACTTTTCACATTATAATATTAGATCACAAATTTAAATACTGTAGATTTTTAACTCAAATATATTTCATGCATGTGATTTAAGTATTGCGATTAATTATATTTGTATTACTTCTTTCTCCTTGATATCATTGACCTTAGCGCGATTATTTACTTGTAAATTGAGGTTAAAAGTGTTAATTTTGCCGTTGAAATACTCATAACCCATTGTTCAAACTTTGATTCCTACTAGTAAAGCATATTACAAATGCTTTTTGTGCGTAATTTTTTCATTAATCGGTTTTTTTTCAGATTATGTCGTTTATGCTCAAAATAACTCTTCATGCGACCTTGCAGAACTTAGCAAGCGAGTTAGTAGTATCAAAATCGCAATGGAGGCTTTCAGGTACGATCTTGCCTTAAACGAATCACAAGAGCTGCTCTATCAATCAGAAGTTCACGATTGTGACACCTATAAATTTTTTGGATACAATTTATTAAGCAAGAATTTTCTGCGTTTAAGAGATTCCGCGAAAGCGTTAGAATATTCTGAGATAGCTTTAGAGATCGCTAAAGCAACTGAGAATGATTCTTTGATCGCTATTGCTTATGACGGTCTTGCGGCTACGTTAGACAATTCTCCAGATGCACAGCGCAAAGCTCTTGAACTGCACCTTAAGACATTGCAGATCCATAAAGAACTGCATCCAGAAAAATTTTTAAAACCGGCTCTTGAAGTTGCTACGATCTATAAAGATCTAGGCGAGTACACTAAGATGATGCAATACATTGAGGTTGCTCAAGAAAGTTTGAATAACAAGAATGTAGAGACTGATATTCCGCAAGTTTCAATAGATATTCTTAAGGGCGATTACTACAGCGTTCTAGGTAATCTAGATTCTACTACCGTGTATTATTATGCAGCTTTTAATCGAATTGAAAAAAGCAGCATGCCTCAACTAGCCCTTTCATTTTATGATAGATATGCAGAGTTTTTGTATGAAATAGGAAATCCTGCGCAGGCTTACAAAGTACAGACGGCTTATAATGATTATTTGCAGGATGTAAAAGATATGGCGCAGCGCGAATCTGTTCTTTTGGCTGTAGCCAAAAGCGATGCGGAAGAATACAAAAGACAGCGCAACGAGGCTAATATTGAGGCGGAAGTTGCAAAAGCAGATCTTAAGCGCCAAGAGCGTGAAGATGTTTTGCTATGGATCCTATGTACCATGGGTGGCGTTTTTATACTCTATTTCTATTTGAGTATGCGAGCTCGTAAGCGCTACATCAGAAAATTAAAATTGAATAATAAAGAACTTACCAAAGCAAAATCCCTTCTTGAAGAAAGTGCGACGACTAAGGCAAGGTTCTTTTCGACGCTAAGTCATGAAATGCGTACACCGCTGTATAGCGTTACAGGAATTGCAGGATTGTTAGAGAAAGACAAGAAATTCCTCAAAAGGTATAATCAAGAGATCAGTTCGCTAAAGTTTAGCACAAATCACCTTCTTGATATCATCAATGATCTTCTTGATATCACTAAGCTTGATGATAAAAGTTTCAAATTAAATATCCGTCCATTTAATCTTAAGATCTTGATGGGAGAGATATTGAGTTCTTTTGATAAATATGCTTACAAAGGCAATACAGAACTCACTTTGCATATAGATGAAGATTTGCCTAATTATCTTCTGGGCGACTCAAGACGTCTTTCTCAGATCATTATAAACATTTTAAGCAATGCTTTAAAGTTCACCAATGATGGGAATATTTGGGTAAGATTAGATGGTAAGCGACTAGAAAATGGAAAATACACCATTAATTTTTCTATTCAAGATACGGGTATTGGTATTGATGAGAAAGCCCAGAAATCTATTTTTGACGAGTTTAGTCAAGTAGAAGAGAGGAAGAGCAAGTCAGGTATTGGTACTGGTTTAGGTCTAGCGATAGTAAAAAAGTTATTGAATAAAATGGATAGTACCATCAAGGTTAAGAGTAAAGTAGGTGATGGGTCTACCTTTTATTTTTCTATAGATTTTAAAGAAGCGACGTTGCAGGATGTAATTAATTATGAAGAGCCACACAGTTTAGAGAAAAACTCGGCTTCAGAAAAACTGATCAAGAATGCATCTATTTTGATAGTAGATGATAATAAGATCAATCGTCTCGTAACCAGTAAGATATTAAAAGGCCTTGACGCAAATGTGAGCGAGGCAAAAAGCGGTGAAGACACATTAGAGTTGCTTAAGAAGCAAAGCTTTGATCTTATTCTTATGGACGTGCATATGCCAGGAATGGACGGTTTTGAAACCACAGCAGCTATTAGAACCTTTGATACGTATATTCCTGTTATAGCTTTAACCGCTACAAATCTTGGAGAGATCACTGAAAAAATGGAAGAAAGCGGGATGAATGGTTATATCGTAAAACCATACTCAATGCATGAGTTTGTAAATACCATTGTATCCCACCTTCATAAAGCAAATAAACCGCTAAGTATTTAAAGCGATCTATCAGCGATCTTTTCTGGGATCGCTTCTAGCACATCTTTTTTCTGAGCTTTTGTTAGCGCTTCAAATTCTTTGTTGAATTTCTCTAGGGCATACTCATTTTTTACTTTGGTGTAAGCCAACTTAATTTTACTCATCGTAGCGACATAAAAGTCATACGGAGTTTCACGAGACGAACTCACAGAGATTACAGCATCACCCGGTTTAAAGGGTTTGTTTTCGCTCTTAGTTTTGTTTGCGATAAAATCATAAACAGCTTCTGTAAAATCATTTTGCAGAACGATCTCATCATTAACTAGACATTCACGATTTTCATTAAGGTCAATTTTAAGCAAATTGCGCTCTTCAATTTTGCTAGCGCAATCTTCAGTTAAGCAAGGCTCTGCGAGTTTTTGCGGCACGCCGGCGTCTGTGTTGATGGTGGTGCAGATCAAAAAGAAGATTAGCAACAAGAATGCAATGTCGGCCATTGAGCCGGCATTAACGGGTACTGAACGTTTCATAATACTTGATTTTAATTGTTAAGTGTATTAAAACAGGTATCAAGAGTTGTTCCAAAAAAACAATTCTATCTAGTCTTCCTTTTTTAGCTGTCGCTGAATTTTCTCAATTGCAGACTCAATTGACTTTTCGGGTTCTATCACATTATACGCTCCCCAGAAATCTGGATCTGTAAATCCATCAGCTTCATCTACTAGAATATCATTAGAGCGGTATCTTTTTAAGTTATTAGCATAAACACCTTCTGAGGATTCCCAATCTGTCACGAGCATCTCGCTGCTAATTGTATAGTGAGAATTGAATAATTTACGCTTCCAGTTAACAACAAACTCTAACTGTACATTGCCGTAAGCAAAATACCATTTGCCATCTTTTTCTCTATAATCCACACGATAATCTACATGATCTGGCCAAACTTTTACAGCATTAGGCTTTTTACGCACAAATAATTTACTGCTTAAACTTCTGTTTTCAACATTCAATGAATACACCGCATTTGTAAGCGCCAGCGTTTCAGAATTGATGTACAACTTGCCGTAGTACATAGGCTCAAGTACGTTTTTCTTTTGCTTAAAATTGATAACGTGTACTAAAGTTCCATCTACCGTTGTAGGCTGACCAAAAGAAAAATCATAATACGGCATTGTCTCTGGCGTAATGAAATACTCAGGATACTTGATCAGGTCTATATAAAGTGCATTTAACGGTCCGCCTTGTAGTTTTAAAGCAATGGTGTCAAGTCTTTTATAATCTGTGCTTTTTCTGGCTTTATAAAGATCTACGCGGTCGCGAGCATTTGTAGTATAAGGACTTTTGTCTATCATTACTACGGCTTCCGCCAAAGAAACATTTCGGCGACCACGCTTGATACTTTCTCTGTAAAAGGCGGTCATTGCAGAGGCTTCATTAGTATAATTATCGCCGCGTTTTGCCATTACTTTTTTAAGTAAACCTTCAGCATCCTTGTATTGATTTACGTTTACTTCCTGCAGTTCTGTAGTTCTAGGTTTTAACGCAATCGTTGTAATTTCTTGATCAAAATTTTCAAGCTTCATTGTTTCTGGGTAATAACCTAAAAATGAAATCTCTAATTGACCATTTTGCAGGCTATCTGGCACTTTTATGGCAAAGTTTCCTTCGCTATTTGTGATCACGGCGATGTTCGTACCGGTAAGAGTTACATTCGCAAAAGGTAGTTCATCATTGCTATTTACGTCAGTAACAGTGCCTTTATATTCTTTAAAATTTTGTTGTGCGCTTAAAGCGAAAGAGAATAAGGCAAGAAGAACAGAAAGTCCAAATTTTGAATAACCTTTTGTGTTTGTGAGAGTAGGGGATTTCTTCATTGTAGTAATTTTTCTTTAACCACCCTAAAATACTGAAAAAATGCAACATTTCCTGCTATTTCACGTATATCAAACAAACCCCTAAACAAGCGATAATAATTTTTATTAAACTATTAAGTACAATGGTCTGATCATTGTAATACAGTTATTATAAATTTGCATCGCAATACTTTATGAGTAAAACTTCACATATAAATACTGCATCTATTTGCAAGGCGCTATTTGTAGCGCTGTTTACTTTTTTTGGGTGCACCCAAATGAACGCCCAGATAGATAATACCTCAGGAGGATTTAAAATTCCTGCCGTTGTAGATACTACTAAGCAGAAACAGCCAGAGCAAGCTGAAAGTCAGAATAAAGAGATAAAACCAGAAAATAATCCATCTGCTATACCAATGGAAGATCCTGAAAAGGTAAAAGCAGATATGGATGCAAAGTTGAGTAGCCTCAATGATATGGAAAATGAAAAATTCTTCATGCTCAAAAAAGAAGAATTTGCAGATCCTAATCAGCGTCACCTTGAGCGCTTAAACCGAAAACCTGAACCCAATTATTCTAAGAAAGACAAAGCGATCCTAGCAGAAATGGCAAAGGATATGGACTTAGGGACATTTAGAACTGGCGGAGATAAAGTGCAAATTATGTGCAGAGACTATCAGGCTGTAGATGGAGATAAAGTTGCCATTTTATTAAATGACGAAGTTATTGTAGAGCAAGTGTGGCTTACAGAATCTTACAGAGGTTTTTACGTTTCGCTGAAGAAAGGTTTTAATAAGATTTCGTTTAAAGCGCTTAATCAAGGAAGTTCTGGACCTAACACGGCAGATCTTGTGGTTTATGATGATAAAGGCAAGTTAGTTTCTTCAAGCGGCTGGAATTTACTTACCGGAGCACAAGCAGACATTGTGGTTATAAAAGAATAATGATCCCCTGAAAAAGTTATCAGGAGATCATTACAACTACCACCAAAATTCTTAAATATTATTTCACTAGATCACGATTCTGTTCTTCTAGATCATGATTTTCCATTTCGCCACCTTGGCTATAAACTTGATTTTCTTCGTCCTTTAGATTACCAGGTTTTCTATTTTTATTTATTGCTGTTCCTGGCACATCAAGATCCTCACCGGTAAAATCTACATTGTCCACACGACCGCGCAATTCATCATCACCGCCGCCATCTTTGTGTATGTTTTCATCATTAAGCATTTTCTCTTCCTCTTTACTTAGATTAGGATCGTAATCTAAATTCTCATTTTTCTTCTTAGTTGTCATAGCTTATAATTTTAGATTGAAATTATGCAGATGCGCTTAAAACCTAACTTCATTTAACTGCGTTTAACAGAAATTATAACAAGGTTTTAGCAGTTTTGGTAGGTAGGCCGTTGCTTTATAGTATTATTTTTAGCATTCATTAAGAAGTGATGAATATTTGTGAGCAAAGGCAGAAAAATTTTATTTAAAACTCTACGTATACTGGCAAAAACCCTTGCCGCAATTCTCATTTTGTTACTCCTAATAATTCTTTTTGTTAGAAGTCCGTGGGGTCAGAACATTATTAAAAATAAACTGGTTACGAGCATTTCTGAGAAAACCGGAACCGTGGTAGAGCTCGATAGACTTTTTATCACATTTGGCGGTAATATTCAGATCGATAAACTCTATTTAGAAGACACAAAAGGCGATACGCTGGTCTATTCTAAACATCTCAATGCAGATATTCCGTTATGGCCATTAATTAAAGGTGATGGTTTTTCTCTAGATGATTTGCAGTGGGAAGGTCTTACGGCAAATGTCACTCGTCAGGATACCATTTCAGGATTCAATTTTCAGTTTTTAATGGATTCTTTTGCACCGGCAGATCAAGCCGCTGCAGAAACTGTGGTCGACTCAACTGCGACGATGCAAATACGTTTAGGCGATTTTGATCTTCAGGATTTTAATATCGTTTATAACGACAAAGTCACCGGCATCAATAGCAAGTTCAAGTTTCAAGAATTGAAATTGTCAATGAGCAAAACAGATCTTGACAGTATGGATTTTGAAGCTTCTCAATTGATATTCAAAGATGCGAGGATCAATGTAGAGCAATCCTCACCGCTGTATCCTCCAGATACCACCAGCGCAGCGCCCATGCCGCGTCTTGCTTTAAAAAATGTTCTGCTTAGTAATATTTATGCAGATTATAAAAGTGTTGATGATAGCCTTTCGGCGAAAGCTAATCTCACAGAATTAATTGCAAAAATCCCGCTGATCGATCTGCGCAAGAATAAAATTGACGTTTCAAAACTCGCGCTAAACGATTCTCAGATCGAGTTAAAAAGCAATATGCCTGCAACAACTGCAACAACAGCAGAAAGCGCAGCAGAAATGACTTTAAAGTCGATTTGGCCGCCATTCACAGTGAATGTTGATGATTTTAAGATCAATAATTCTGATGTTGCTTATTACGCAAATGATCGGAAGGCGGTAGAAGGAAGATTTAATCCAGAAGCTATCGAGATCAAGGATCTTAATCTTGATATCACAAATGTACTTCTTAAGGAATACGAAGCAAATGCCGATTTAAATTCGCTTAGTTTTACAGAAACTTCAGGGCTAAATTTAGATGTCTTTCAGTTTAACCTTCATCTTGATGAAAATAACCTGAATCTGGATGATCTACAGATTCAATTGAATCAAAATAGAGCAGAAGGAAATCTACAGCTTAAATATGCAGATCTTGAAAAATTCATTCAAAATCCTGAAGATGCTCTGATCACCGCAAATCTTTCAAACATCAATGCAGATCTTAGCGAGTTCTACCTCTTTTCGCCACAGCTAAAGAATAATGAATACTTTGTGAAACTTGCTCGACGACCGATAAATGGTAATATTTCGGCGCAAGGAACCTTAGGGAGAATAAATCTTTATAATGCTAATTTTAACTGGGCATCCACAAGAATTAGCGCAAAAGGAAAAATAATTAACGCAACAGATTCTGATCGTTTGCAATTTGAGTTAACACCGTTTAATGTAAGTTCTACACGACGCGATCTCACTCAATTTATCGATGAGCAGGAATTAGGTATTAAGCTTCCGCCAAAATTCACTTTAAAAGGAACTCTCGCAGGAACTACAGAGAAATTTAATGCAGATGCAAAGTTGCTCACAGATCAAGGAGAAATTGCTTTAAAAGGCTTTGTAGATATATCAAATGAGATTCAGTTTGACGGAAATATTCAAGCGTCAAAGATCAAATTATCGCAAATTCTACAGAATGAAACACTAGGCGATCTTACTTTAAAAATTGACGCAAAAGGACATGGAAGTGACATAAATAGCTTAAATGCAGATGTTAATGTTTTAGTTGAAGATTTTAGTTACAATGATTATAAAATCAATGATTTAAAACTTAACGGAAATATTAAAAATGGAGTAGGAGATCTCAAATCAGGTTACAAAGATGATAATCTAGATATTGATCTTCTTGCGCATGTAATTCTTGATTCGGTGGCTCCACAGGTTGATCTCAATGCAGATATTCGTGGGGCAGATTTACAAGCGCTAGGGCTTGCTTCTCGCAGTGTGAAAACCGCTTTAAAAATTAATGCTACCTATAAAGGTAACGCCACGACTTACGATATCACTTCTAACATTGATGACGGCGTTGCGGTGTATGATAATCGCACGTATTTGCTGGGTGATGTTAAGCTCAATGCGCATGTAACTCCAGATACCACGGCGGTTAATGTGAAAAATAGAATTCTTGATCTTGATCTGGAGAGTAATGCGAGTCCCGTAGATTTTACAAAAGCTTTAAAGCGCCACTTTGTTACGTATCTCTCAGATGTTCCTGCGACTGACACGCTTTCAAAACCTGTGAAGATCAAAATGCGCGGGCATTTGAGTTCGGCGCCTATTCTTAACGAGGTTCTAGTCGCAAACCTTCAGGAGCTTGACACGGTAGACATCTCTATGGATTTTGATGAGCTTGCGCGGAAACTTTCAGCAAACGTCACTTTACCTTACATAAACTACAACGGAAGCATTATCGATAGTTTGGCCATTTCGCTGCAAAGCGATCCAGAAGATCTATCATTTGCGCTAGGTTTAAATGGTGTGAAATCTGGTCCTATAGATATAAAAAGAACAACGCTTACCGGTCTTGTTCAGGATAAAAAACTGGCCTTAGATTTTAGATCTACAAATGATACAGTGACGTTGATGCGCATAAATACTGATGTTACGCGTAGTCGAGACACTTTGAGAGTGCATGTTAATCCAGAGAATCTTGTACTAAACAGAAACAGCTGGACGATGGATGCAAACAACCAGATCACCTTAGCGCCAGAGGTTTTAAAATTTAGAGATTTCACGCTTTCGCGAAATAGTCAAAGACTTACTGTTTCTAACGATAAGCCTAATGTAGAAGAGGAACATATTGCGATAGATTTTGAGAATTTTAGTCTCGCCAGTATTCTCACCTTTTATAACCCAGAGCAAACATTGGCTTCGGGAAGATTGCAGGGAGAACTTATAGTTGAGAATCCGTTTACCCAACCGGGAATGCTCGCAGATCTAGCGATCAATAAATTTGAAGTGATGGAAGTGGATCTAGGAACATTAAGCCTAGATGCAAAATCACTTAATGGCGCTGATTATGATTTTAATATGGCGGTAAAAGGCGGTCAAGCAGATCTTGATCTTACTGGTAAATATCAATCTTCACAAACTGCTGCAAACCTTGATCTACAACTCGATATTAATGAAATAAAAACCAGCGCAATTGCTGGTTTCAGCATGGGTGAGTTAGAAGATGGTACCGGGGATCTTTCAGGTAAGATCAATATTTCTGGAACAACGCTAGAACCTAAATACGACGGAACGATCAACTTCAATAACGCCGGCTTTAAGGTTTCAAAGCTCAATGCGCCTTTTGTTTTGAATAATGAACAACTTAAGATAGACAACAACGGACTTTATTTTAGTGATTTCACCGTAAGGGATGAAAAACAGAACAGCTTTGTTGTTGACGGCTCCATAGGAACTGAAGATATGCTTAATCCTACATTTGATCTTAATCTAAGCGCAAATGATTTTCAGGTTTTAAACTCTACAGCAGATGATTTTGATCTTGTTTATGGTACAGCTGTTTTTGATGCAGAAGCGAGCATTACCGGTAATTTAAATGTTCCTAAAGTAAAAGGAAGAATTGAAGTAGGCGAGGGCACAGATGTAACCTATGTTTTGCCTCCTAGCGAAGTTGCGGTAGAGTCTAGAGAAGGTGTTGTGATCTTCGTAAATAGAGAAAATCCCGATGATATTCTCACACAAACTGAAGAAGAATCTTATACCATCACAGGTTTTAATATTGATGCAATTCTTTCAATTAGTGATGATGCTGCGGTAAATATTGTGATCGATGAGCAAACGGGGGATAATTTGCGCGTTGCAGGTAATGGCGATCTTTATTTTAATATGTATCCCAATGGTCGCACCACGCTAAGCGGTCGATACACAATCACAGATGGGTATTATGAGATGAGTTTGTATAGCATTGTAAATCGCAGATTTGATTTGGTTAAAGGTAGCAGTATAAGTTGGTCTGGTGATCCTCTGGATGCGAAGCTTGCGCTTAAAGCGAAATACGACGTCAAAACTTCTGCATCTGCGTTGATGTCTTCTCAAACTTCAGGAACTAATATAAGTGTACAAAATGAATACCGCCGTCGCTTGCCATTTTATGTGTATCTCAATATAGACGGCGAGATCATGGAGCCTAAGATCAGCTTCAATCTAGATATGCCACAAGATGATCGCGGTGCTCTGGGTGGTCAGGTTTATGGTAGAGTACAACAGCTTAACTCGCAAGAAAACGAACTCAACAAGCAAGTCTTTTCACTTCTAGTGTTAAACAGATTTTTCCCAAGCTCAGGAAGTGACGGTAGCACCGGCGGAACCGCGACTATTGCTCGAGACAACATTAACGATGCGCTGTCAGATCAATTAAATGTCTTTGGAGAGAAACTGTTGGGTGATACAGGAATTCAGTTGGATTTTGGTCTAGACAGTTACACAGATTATCAAGGCGAATCTGCACAGCAACGCACAACATTAGATGTTGCTGCTCAGAAAAAGCTGTTTAATGATAGGTTGATCGTTCGTGTAGGAAGCGAAGTAGATATTGAAGGTAGCGCCCAGCCGGGTCAGGCTTCTCCGCTTATAGGAAATGTAAGTTTAGAATATGTGCTTACAGAGGATGGTAGATATCGTTTAAAGGGCTTTCGCCAAAATGAGTTTCAAAACGTTATTGATGGCCAACTCATAGTTAACGGGATTGCGTTGATCTTCACGCAAGAATTTAATGAGTTTAAAGAACTCTGGGCGTCATTATTTAAAAGTCAGGCGAAAGATGAGGAAGAAACGACTTCTAAAGCTGCAGAAGATAAAAATGAAAAAACTACTGATGATGAAAATTAGAGCGCTGGCAATAATGGTTTTTTGTGCATTTCTGGCAGCGTGTAGCGTTGAGAAGTTTATCCCAGAAGATGAATATTTGTATGAAGGCGCTGCTGTAAATGTAACCTCAGACACTGTGGTTGAGAAAAAAGCGGCCTTAACTACAGAGCTAGAAACTGTATTGAGACCAGAGCCAAACAAGAAATTTTTAGGCATGCGTCCTGGTCTTTATTTCTATTATAAAAATCAAAAGGAAAACCCTGGTTTCTTGAATAGGTTTTTCTGCATGAAAATGGGTGAAGAGCCTGTTTATCTCAGCGATGTAGAACCTTATGAGGTAGAAGAAATTCTTAGAAATAGACTTGAGAACAACGGTTTCTTTTATAACAATATAGGTTCTGAAGTGGTTACAGATTCTTCCAGCAGAACTGCGCGCGTTAAGTATTTTACTAAAGTGATGGATCCTTATAAAGTTGCTACTTACAATCTGGATATAGATTCGTTGATCCTAGGTGGTGCGATCAAGGAGAATTTTGGCGAAAGCCTTATAAAAAAGAATGATCGCTTTGATCTAAGCGCTATGAAAGCGGAGCGCAACCGTATTGATGTTGACTTAAAGTCAAAAGGATACTACAACTTTAACCCGGGATTTTTAGTGTTTGAGGCAGATAGCAATCAGTATGATAATAAGCGTGTAGATATGTTCTTACGCCTGAAAAAGGACGTTCCTGAGAAATCTGTGATCCCTTATACAATCGCTGAAGTTAATGTTTACCCGTATTACACGCTTGATCAAGACAGCACACAAACTGAGGGAAATCGTTACAATGAGAAGAATTATTATCAGGAAGAATTGTTTTTTAGACCAGATCGTCTTGACCCTTTTATTCAATTAAAAGAAGGGCAATTATACAGTCCAGATGTGTCGCGTAATACGAGCAGAAGGCTTGGCGCAATAGGCGCGTATAAATATGTGAATATTCAATACAACGAGATCGAGACGCAAGCAGAAGGTGACAGTCTTGGAAAACTTGAAGCAAATATTTATCTCTCGCCGTTGAACAAGCGCTCTGTGAGAGCCGAGTTACAAGCGGTGCAAAAATCTAATGGTTTTGCTGGGCCTAATCTAGCGGTGACATTCTCAAATAGAAATCTTTTTAAAGGTGGAGAAACGCTTAATCTTACTGGTAAAGTGGGTTATGAATTACAAATGGGCGGCGGTAATAATGCTGGTTTAAGTAGTTTGCAATTGGGTCTGGGAGCAGATTTGATCTTTCCGCGAGTTATATTCCCTATAAAGATCAGCACAGACTTTTTTGAATATGATATTCCTAAAACTAAAGTAAGTCTATCTGCAGATTATCTTAATAGAAGTCAGCTATACACGCTTATTTCTGGTCTGGCGTCATTTGGTTATATCTGGCAAGCCAATAGATATGTTACGCATGAATATAATCCTATCTCGATCAATTATGTGAATCTGGCGAACACCACTCCAGAGTTTCAGCAGATCCTTGATGATAATCCGTTTTTACAAAGCAGTTTTGATCAAGAGTTTATTTCTGGGATGACCTATTCTTTTACGTATAACGGGATGGTAGATCAGAATGCCACACATCAATTTTTTCTTAATGCAAATCTAGATACAGCAGGAAACACGATAAGTCTTTTTAGCGGAGCGACAGAAAATGATAAGAAGAACTTTTTAGGACTTCAATATGCGCAATATGCTAAGATAGATGCAGATCTTAGATACCATTTCAATATGGGAAAAGGTAATAAGATCGCTACCCGACTTTTTGCCGGCATTGGCATTCCTTATGGTAATAGCGATGTTGTTCCCTATACAAAACAGTATTTTTCTGGAGGACCATATAGCGTGCGTGCTTTTAGAATACGTTCATTAGGTCCAGGAACGTATAATCCCGGTGATAATGACGACGGAGCCTTTTTTGATCAAACAGGAAATTTGAGATTAGAAGCAAATATTGAGTATCGTTTTCCGCTGTTTCCTTATGTTTTTGGAGCTGTTTTCGCTGACGCGGGAAATGTGTGGAACACCTCAGAAAATGAATCAGTGCCTGGAGGAAAATTCTCTTCAAGTTTTATGAATGAACTCGGGATCGGTACTGGAGTAGGAGTGCGAGTAGATATTCAGAATTTTGTAATTCGTTTTGATCTTGCTGCGCCTATGCACGATCCTTCTTTGCCTTCCGGCGAAAGGTGGGTTAACGATTTTGGAAATCCTATTTTCAATTTTGCGATAGGTTATCCGTTCTAAGCAAGATAAACTTAAGAACATAAAAAAGCGCTTCGGTAAGGAAGCGCTTTTCTTTTTTCGTTTTAAAACAAATTAAAAACGGGACCCAGTAAAACGTATAAAATTATTGCTAGTATAATTGTACCTATACATCCACAACGGCCACCGCCTAATTTCTTTGCTCCCCAAAAGGCAGCAATCCATCTAAGTAGATTTTTCATAGTTGATTAGTTTTAGTTTTTTTTAAAATTAAAGGATTGTTCAAGAAGTAAATTTTTACTTAACAGTAATTTATCTGCTTTTCTTAATTTTATAAAAACCCTTTAAAACCACCCAATGTCACTTTACAAAACCAATCTTAGTCCAGCCAAAGCTGATCTTGCATTATTAATTTTTAGAGTAGCGATAGGAGCAATGATGCTCGTACACGGTGTGCCAAAAATGATCACACTTTTTACCGCAGATCCTATTGAATTTGCAGATCCTATTGGAATGGGTCAAACAGCAAGTTTAGCGCTTGCAGTTTTCGCAGAAGTTATCTGTAGTGTATTGCTTATTCTAGGCTTAGCGACTCGTTTGGCTGCAATTCCTTTAATAATTACAATGGCAGTTGCAGTTTTGATCGTTCATGCGGCTGATGGATGGGGAAGACAAGAAATGGGAGCAATTTATCTTGTGAGTTATATTGTATTGCTCATCACAGGTCCCGGAAAATACTCACTGGATTTCTATTTCAAGAAAAAGTAGGATCAACCATTATCTGTAAATCCAGGATAACACGTCATACCACCGTCTACATAGATGGTGGTTCCATTTATATATTCAGATTCATCTGAAGCGAGCCAAGCGGCAACACTACCTATATCGTCTGGTTCTCCTATTCGTTTATATGGGATAAGCTTATTGAGTTTGTCGCGTGCTTCTTGTGTTTTCCAGGCTTCTGTGTTAATATCTGTCTTTATCGCTCCCGGCGCAATACTGTTGCAACGCACTTTTTGTGGCCCATATTCTTGGCAAATACTTTCCATAAGCATGGTAAGCGCGCCCTTTGAAGCAGCATAATTTGCGTGACCAGCCCAAGGGATAATTTGGTGCACAGAACTCATGTGAATGATCTTTCCTAGTGATTTAGAAACATCCTTGCGCATACCTCTTTTCAAAAATTCTCTGATGGCTTCGCGAGCACAAAGAAATTGTCCTGTAAGATTTACATCTATCACGATCTGCCAATCTTCAAGACTCATCTCGTGAAATTTAGCGTCCTTTTGCATACCCGCATTAGGAACTACAATATCTACAGTGCCAAAGTGATCAATTGTTCTTTTGAACATTTCCTGCACTTCATCTTCTTTGCTTACATCACATTTAACGACGATCGCTTCGCCACACACATCATCTGTATTGATCTTGTGCGCGATATCTTCAGCGCCTTCTTTATCAGAGTGATAATTTACCGTAACATTAGCTCCATCTCTCGCAAGACCAAGCGCCACAGCGGCACCAATACCAGAACTACTACCTGTTACAATTGCAGTTTGACCGGCTAATCTTTCATTAGGCTTTTGCATTTTTTTATCTTTTGTAATTACTTAAAATTACTCAAGAGAAATCACATAAGCGGTTGTCAACACAGGCTTTAGCGTGCATTTAACAGCTATTCAAAAAATTAAAATAAATTCGGTTAGGATTTATTTGGCTGCAGCCAAAACACTCTCTTTACCAGCTTGAATATCTTTTGCGACTTGTTGCACTTCGTCAAGAACACGAAGCAAATTACCGCTCCATAATTTACCGATCTCTTCTTCTGAATATCCGCGTTTTACAAGCTCTAAAGTCACGTTAAACGTCTCTGAAGCATCTCGCCAACCTTCAACGCCGCCACCGCCGTCAAAATCTGAGCTGATTCCCACATGGTCAATGCCTATAAGCGAAACCAAATAATCTACATGATCTACAAAATCAGCCACATTCACCGCTGCTGGAGCATCGGTTATTTTTTCTAATTTGCTGTCTCTTATTTTTCTCATGGAGTCATAATTCTTGAAATAAACAAGTCGCTCATCTGGCGTTAAACTGCCAAAATCACTTCGATCTATCCATTCATAACCCAGAGAATCCATTATTTTTTTGCCTATTTCGGTTTCATAATCTGCTCTGGCAGCATGTTTATCTCCATCAACATAAGAGCTAAAGGCCACGGTCTGTACTACGCCACCGTTTTCTTTAAGTTTTAATAATTGATCATCGTTAAGGTTACGGCTGTGGTTTGATAGAGCTCTTGCAGAAGAATGAGAAGCGATAATAGGCGCTTTGCTCAACTCGATCATTTGATTAAAAGACTCAATTGAAGGATGCGAAACATCGATCATCATCCCAAGTCTATTCATTTCTTTGATCACTTCTTTACCCAGATCGCTAAGACCATTATGCAGCCAGATACTGTCTTGTTCGCCAGTATTACTATCTGCAAGCTGGCTATGCCCGTTGTGCGCAAGCGACATATAGCGCGCTCCCATATTGTAAAATTCTTCTACTCGAGAAATATCTTCTCCCACCGGATAACCATTCTCAATACCTATCATTGCGACCAACTTACCTCGAGAGTGAATGTCTCGCACTTCTTCAGATGTGGTTGCAAATTCTATCTCGTCTGGAGCGATAGAATCACATAATCTGTGTATTGCTTCAAATTTATCAATGGCGTTTGCGTATGCTTTTTCATAGCCTTGCGGCGAAAGCGTGTCTTGCCCAGTATATACTACAAACCATGCTACGTCAAGACCACCTTCTTTCATTTTTGGGAGCGTGATCTGTGTATCTAGTTCTTGCGTGTAGTTAAGACTGTCTGTAAAATTTGAAGTATTTATATCATCATGTGTATCAAGTGTGATCACATTATGGTGAATCTCTTTTGCTTTTGCGATAAGTTCATCTTCAGAAACGTCCTGAACCTCCGCTTCCTTTTCTTTACAAGAAGAAAATAGAAGCGTGAGAACAGAACAAAGAATTAGGGGATGGGTGAAATTTTTAATCATGTTTATTTTGATTTATTCTTCTGCAGGAATTGCAGGTGTAATATTTGGATCATAGATATCTTCTGATGATTTTTTCCAGAAGACGATCTTTTTTCTTGTTATCATAAGGTATACAACAGGGGCACAGCCAGCAATTATCAATGCAAATGCAATAGTGAGCAATGCAGGAATATTTGCAACGTAGCTTCCGGCAGAGAGGATGCCTAGAATTAAAACCACCGAAACCGGGAAACTCAATGCTAGAATATTCACAGCAAATCCCGAATCAAATGTGGGTTCTTCAGTTTTCTTTTCAGATTTATTCTCTAATAGATCAATTGCCGAAATATGCGCAAAAGGCCAGAAACTGCAAGCGCTAAGCGCAAAGGCTATCATTAGTAAAATATTTTCTTGCAGCGTGATTTTGGCGAAAGCCATAAAAACAATACACAGCAACATCACTATCCCGGCACGCAACAATAACATCGCAAAAACCTGAACGAATTGTCGCTTTTTTACATTTACAGCAAGCCCGATAAATAGTAAAACGAGCGGTGTCATCATCACGCTTAATCGCGATAGACCTTCACTTACAAAAAATGGTAAGGTTTGCATATTTATGCCTAATCCTACTAAGATCAAAGCTGCAGCGATAAACAAGTTTACCGGTTCTGAGATCAAGGATTTTAATAAGGATCTTACCTTAGATCCTTGCGTTGTACCTGCGATCTTGTTCTTCTCATAATACCAGCGCATGGCCATGATGTAGAGAAAAATGAGCACAAAGAATTTGTTCCCTAAGTCTGCCATTGCGGCTTTCGCCAAAGCGTTATCGCCCAGAAACTCTAGCACAAATGGAAAACAGGAAAGCCCAGGAGCAAGTGACGGGATCAACAATCGTGCAGTTCTATATTTTGCTGAATCTTTTTGCACGCCAAGCAATGGCAACACAAAAGGAAAAACATAAAACAGAAAAACATTGAGCACAAGCGCGAGTAGAGGCAAGGCGAGAAGTTCTGCATTGATCTCGATACCCAGAAGTGCAATAAAGATCGTGGCGGGTAATGCCAGATTGAGAATGATCTTTTTAATGCCGGTAACTTCGGCTTTGTTTGAGAATTTAAGCTTTAACAATAACCCCACACCAATAAAAAGCATGAAGGTTATTGTTTTTTGTAGCGTAATATCCATAAAGGATCTTTTTGCTTATTAAACGTAAAATTCGTCAAGTGCCTGGGTAAAGACTTTCATCTCCTCCATAGTTCCCATACTTACACGACACCAGTCTTGATCCCAGAATTTAAATGCACGAACCACGATCTTACGATTATAGATCTGCTCTAAAAATGCATCACCACTCATATTAATAGGGAAGATCACAAAATTGGTATGTGATGGCATATAATCCATTTTCTTATCATCAAGATACGCTGTCATATAATTGCGCGCATCGATCAATTTCTTTCTGCAATCAACTAAGTAGTCGCTGTCGTCCATACTTGCCGAAGCTGCTGCAATACTAGGACCTGTAATTCCCATTCCGCCGCGAGTTACTTCGTTGATCTTTTCAAGCGTTTCTTCTAGACCTAGCATATAACCCACGCGAAGGCCAGCCATACCGTGAATTTTAGAAAATGTACGCGTTACTAAGACATTATATCCTTCTGCGATAAGCGGCGCCATGCTATTATCAAGTCCGCCATCTGATAATTCTATATATGCTTCATCAACAAAGACAGGAACTTTTTTAGAAACACGTTTACAGAAATCCTTTAAGTCCTTAGTATTCGTGATGGTCGCTGTAGGATTGTTTGGGTTTGTGATGTAAACCAACTTTGTGTCTGCATCAATCGCAGCTTCCATAGCTTTAAGATCGTGCTGATAATCTGCGGTAAGCTTTACACTCTTCCAGTTGCCGCCACAGGCTTTTGCTACAGAAACTAAAGACATATAACTAGGATCTGCGCTGATCACATTACCAGTACCATCTTGAAAATATACCATTGCTGTTTTTTCAAGAAGATCTGATGATCCTGGGCCCATCATGATATTTTCTGGTTTACAACCTTCATAATCGGCAATTTTAGAAACTAATTTGCCCAGGCTATTCCATGAGTAATGATTGCCATCAAAAACTTTTTCCTGAAATGCAGCCGCTGCTTTTTTAGAAGGTCCGTGTGGATTTTCATTCCATACCAGTCTTGCTTTTACAGTGTCTAGATCTGGAAATTGAGGCGGAGTATACTCATCAAAGAAAGGATTACCATAAAGGAATTTTTTATTCTGTTTCTGAGCAGATCTTACAGTTTCTGCCCAAGAAATTTGAGGAGCAACGGCAATCGCTCCCATAGATAATAAACTCGTTTTGAGCCAGTCTCTACGTTTCAGGTTTTTATTACTCATATAATTAGGTGGTGTTTGTTCAGATTTCCTTAAAAATAGTTAATAAAACACTCGAAACTCGTGCGAATAATTTAAAAATCGGCCATTCTAATTATGAATTCAAAAATTAAAGACACCTCATTTTTTTAGATTCTCAATGCAATAAAAAACCCTGAGCGGTTATGCTCAGGGTTCTTAAATCTATTTATGTTCTTTTCGCTTTAAGCGATATCCTCCAACGTTTTTACACGATTAAGAGTAGAATTTATCTCATCTAACTGACTTTTTAGCACGTTAGAAGTAGCAAGTGGTAAAGCATTCTCTTCGTTCTTCAAGATATTCTCATATTCTTCTACGCTCGCTTTCTCACCGCGGATCACTTCTTCTAAGATCGCCTCGTCGTCATTGCCAGTAAAAGCGGTTTTAATATCCATCCACGCGCGGTGTAAAGTTCCTGCGGCACTTCCGCCTTCTTTAGGCTTTTCATCGATCTCAAAGATCTCATGACTTATCTCTGTTGCAAAGCGATTGCGCTGTAAAGCTTGATGTTTTAAAAACTCTTTCAAGTTGCTGCTATCAGCTTCTTCCATCGCTTTTTTATATCCTTTTTCTGCGTCATAATTCTTCTCAAGAATAGATTGAAGACTATTATTTATTTCTTCATGACGTCTTTCGTTTGCTTTTTCAAGTGTGGTTTTCATAGCTAAATTTTTATTTTGATTAAAATTAGCAAGTATCTCATCGCGTGATTCTTAATGAAGTGCTATTTGAGACAACATTAACCCTGTGTTAATTTTATTAATAAGGCTTGCGCCAAAAATATCTTCATCGTAATATTGCAATAAATAAATGAATAATGGGATTAACGAAGAATGAGCTTTTTACAAAAAAGCAGAATGAGATCTCAACCTTTGCAAAAGCATTGGCGCACCCGGCACGTGTAGCCATTTTAGAATATCTGCTGAAGCAGGATTCTTGCGTTTGTGGAGCCTTAGTAGAAGAAATAGGATTAGCTCAACCTACCATTTCACAGCATTTGCGTGAGTTGAAAAACATAGGTTTAATAAAAGGTACGATAGAAGGCACGACCGTTTGCTATTGTATTAATGAAGAAAAATGGAATGAATTCATGCAGGAGTTCGCTAATTTCTTTGAGCTGCTGCACACTAATAAATCATGCTGCTAACTAAAATCTAAATTGTTATGAAGATCAATGCATTTAAAGAACAGCTTAAAAAATCATCAAAGATCGGTTTTCAACTGCCAGATGGTAAATTAGTTCCTGGTCACTTTCATGTTACAGAAGTGGGTAAGGTGGTAAAAGATTTTATCGATTGTGGCGGAACCATGCGCCATGAAGAACGCGTTAATCTACAATTATGGAGCGCAGATGATTATAACCACCGTTTGCATCCAGAAAAGCTTATTGACATTCTTGAATTATCACAAGAAAAACTAGGAATAGGCGATCTTGAGATCGAAGTAGAATATCAAGGAAGCACGATCAATAAATTTGGTCTAGACTTCGACGGTAAGTATTTTCAGCTTACAACTACAATGACCGACTGTCTTGCAAAAGACAATTGCGGAATCCCAGAAAAGAAGCCAAAAGTAAAACTCTCTAAGCTTATACAAGCCGCTAGCGATCCTTGCATTCCTGGTAACGGCTGCTGCTAGAACAACTAACTAAATCGCAAAATAATGTTTCAAAAAATTTCAGCTTTCATCGAAGGCCTGGACGAGAACACCCTAGATCCAGCGCGAAAAGAAACGCTTCAACCGCTTATAGAATACATTCATAAGCACTTGTCTGATAAAGAGATCAATCTTAATTACATCTGCACACATAACTCACGTAGAAGTCAATTTGGGCAAGTTTGGGGTAAAGTTGTTGCAGCATTTTTTGGCTATAGCCAAATAAAAACATTTTCTGGTGGAGTAGAAGTGACCGCTTGCAACGAGCGCACGATCAAGGCACTTGAAACAACAGGTTTTGCTATTGAAAATCCCGGTGGAGAAAATCCGAAATATCAAGTTACTTACAGTGAAAATGCACCCGCAATTGAGTTGTTTTCAAAGCAATTTGACAACGAGGTTAATCCTGAAAGTGATTTTGCGGCCATCATGACCTGCTCACATGCAGATGAAAATTGCCCTTTTATTCCCGGAGCTCAGCGAATTTCTGTGACGTATGAAGACCCAAAAGCTTTTGACGATACACCACAAGAATCTGAAGCGTATTTAGAGCGAAGCAAGCAAATCGCCACCGAAATGAAATATGTGTTCTCGCAAATAAAAAACGCTTAAAATGGCTGGTAAAAAACTAGGCTTTCTTGATAGAAACCTAACCCTTTGGATCTTTGTTGCGATGTTGATTGGTGTTAGTTTAGGAAACTTTTTTCCATCAATTCCAGATACGATCAATTCGTATTCATCAGGAAGTACGAATGTTCCGCTGGCAATTGGGTTGATATTGATGATGTATCCACCGCTGGCCAAAGTCAATTACAAACTTTTACCACAAGTTTTTAAAAATGTAAAAGTTCTGTCAATTTCATTGCTTTTAAACTGGGTGATCGGGCCGGTTCTGATGTTTGTTCTTGCGTTGATCTTTTTGCACGATCAACCAGAATATATGACGGGTTTGATTTTAATAGGTTTAGCGCGTTGCATTGCCATGGTGCTTGTGTGGAATGATCTCGCCGAAGGAAGCAGT
Organism: Leeuwenhoekiella obamensis; assembly: GCF_055391795.1. Lineage (NCBI taxonomy): Bacteria > Pseudomonadati > Bacteroidota > Flavobacteriia > Flavobacteriales > Flavobacteriaceae > Leeuwenhoekiella > Leeuwenhoekiella obamensis. The sequence goes on from NZ_AP029251.1 coordinate 1,154,538, forward strand.
GAATATGGTGCAGGTTTAGTGGCTTTAAACAGTATTTTTCAGGTGTTTGCGTATAGTTTTTATGCGTGGTTGTTTATCACAAAATTACCACCTATGCTGGGTTATGAAGGTGCTGTTGTAAATATTTCTATCGCAACAATTGCAGAGAGCGTTTTGATCTATCTCGGGATACCTTTTGCGATGGGAATTCTAAGCAGATTGATCTTAGTAAGACTTAAAGGAGAGCAGTGGTACACGACAAAATTTATTCCGGCGATATCACCTATTACTTTAATTGCGTTGCTTGGTACGATCATTTTAATGTTTTCGCTCAAGGGCGAAAAGATCTTACAAATCCCAATGGATGTTGTGCGCATTGCAATACCGTTACTTATTTATTTTGCGGTGATGTTTCTCGTGGGATTCTTTATTACAAAGGCTTCGGGCGCATCTTACGATAAAAATGCCGCGATCGCTTTTACCGCTGCGGGTAACAATTTTGAACTTGCTATTGCTGTGGCTATCGCTGTTTTCGGGCTTAATTCTGGGGAGGCATTTACGGGCGTTATTGGTCCGTTGGTAGAAGTTCCTGCTCTTATTTTGTTGGTTAGAGTTTCGTTTTGGTTACGAAAGAAATTCTATTCCGCGTAAGCGAAAAAAAGACACAACCCCTTAAAACTGTTTTGTCAACAGGTATTATCTTAAAATTGTTAATTAAAATGAAGTTCTGAGCTTTAAGAAAACGTTGCGAAACCCTATATTAGCACACATCCCGCATTTTTTCTATGACTCAAGAAACACAATACACCGAAGATAATATTAGATCGTTAGACTGGAAGGAACACATCCGTATGCGTCCTGGTATGTATATTGGGAAGTTGGGTGACGGTTCTAGTGCTGATGATGGGATTTATATTTTGCTTAAAGAGGTTCTTGACAACTCTATAGATGAGTTTGTTATGGGCTCTGGTAAAACCATTGAAGTGAGTATACAAGGTACTCGCGTTATCGTACGCGATTATGGTCGTGGGATACCGCTAGGTAAGGTTGTAGATGTGGTGAGCAAGATGAACACGGGTGGTAAGTATGACACGCGTGCCTTTAAAAAGAGTGTGGGTCTTAACGGTGTAGGTACAAAGGCTGTAAATGCACTTTCAGATTATTTTAGAGTTGAGAGTTCGCGAGATGGGCAATCTGCTTCTGCAGAGTTTGAGCGTGGTGAACTTACAAATCAAGAGTTTCTTGAAGAAACTTCACGTAGAAAAGGAACTAAAGTAACTTTTGTTCCTGATGAGTCAATATTTAAGAATTACAAGTACCGTAATGAGTATGTAGAGCGCATGCTTAAAAACTATGTTTATCTCAATCCGGGATTAACGATAGTTTTTAATGGTGAAAAGTTCTTCTCAAAAGACGGACTTAAAGACCTTCTTTCTGAAAGCATTGCGGAGAGCGACAGACTTTATCCTATTATTCACTTAAAAGGTGATGACATTGAAGTTGCGATCACGCACAGCCGCACACAATATTCAGAGGAGTACCACTCTTTTGTTAACGGTCAGCATACCACACAAGGTGGTACGCATCAGGCTGCTTTTCGCGAAGCGATAGTAAAAACATTGCGCGAGTTCTACAATAAGAACTTCGATGCGGCAGATATTAGAAAATCTGTTGTGTCTGCGATAAGTATTAAAGTGATGGAGCCGGTTTTTGAGTCTCAGACAAAAACAAAATTAGGTTCTACAGATATGGGTGGCGAGCTTCCCACTGTGCGTACGTATGTAAATGATTTTGTTAAGACAAAACTTGACAATTACTTACACAGGCATCAAGAAACGGCAGAGAAGCTGCAGCGAAAAATATTACAAGCAGAGCGCGAGCGCAAAGAGTTAAGCGGAATTAGAAAGCTAGCAAAAGATCGTGCTAAGAAAGCAAATCTTCATAACAAGAAACTTAGAGATTGCCGCGTGCATCTCACAGATAATAAAAAAGAGCGCTACCTTGAGAGTACGCTTTTTATCACAGAGGGTGATTCTGCATCAGGAAGTATCACAAAATCACGAGATGTAAATACACAAGCGGTTTTTAGCTTACGCGGAAAGCCTTTGAACTCATATAATATGAGTAAGAAAATTGTGTATGAGAATGAAGAATTCAACCTTCTGCAGGCTGCGCTGAATATTGAAGAAAGCATGGAAGATCTGCGATACAATAATATTGTGATCGCAACAGATGCTGATGTTGATGGAATGCATATTAGATTATTATTGATCACTTTTTTCCTTCAGTTCTTCCCAGAATTGATAAAAGAAGGACATCTTTATATTTTAGAAACTCCGCTTTTTAGAGTGCGTAACAAGAAAGAGACAATTTATTGTTATAGCGAAGAAGAGCGCAGAGATGCTTTAAATAAACTAGGAGCAAAGCCAGAGATCACCCGATTTAAAGGTTTAGGTGAGATCTCGCCAGATGAATTTCAACATTTTATAGGTGAGAATATTCGTCTTGCGCCAGTGATGTTAGACAAGACTATGTCTATTGAAGAGATCCTTAAATTTTATATGGGTAAGAACACACCAGACAGGCAAAAATTCATCATAGACAATCTTAAAGTAGAACTAGATCCTGTTCTCGAAAAATAATAGAATTCCAAAAATCTTTCCGCTAAGGAAACCATGAGCGAAAACTACGAAGATCCACAACTCAACCCGGAAGAAGAAGAAAACAATAACGGTGAAACCATTACCCGCGTTACGGGTATGTTTAAAGATTGGTTTCTAGACTATGCTTCTTATGTAATTCTGGAGCGTGCCGTACCAGCTATTGAAGATGGTTTTAAACCTGTGCAGCGCCGTATCATGCACAGTATGAAAGACCTTGACGATGGTCGCTATAACAAGGTAGCGAACATTGTGGGACACACCATGCAATATCACCCGCACGGTGATGCGAGTATTGGTGATGCGATGGTTCAAATGGGGCAGAAGGATCTTCTAATTGATACTCAGGGTAACTGGGGAAACATCCTTACCGGCGATGGCGCGGCAGCACCCAGATATATTGAAGCAAGACTTTCTAAATTTGCTTTAGAGGTACTGTACAGCCCAAAAATTACCGAGTGGCAATCATCGTATGACGGTCGTAAAAATGAGCCTATTAACCTTCCGGTGAAATTTCCTCTGCTGCTAGCACAAGGCGCCGAAGGTATTGCCGTAGGTCTTAGTACAAAGGTTCTTCCGCACAACTTTATTGAACTTATCGATGGATCTATAAAACATCTTAAAGGAAAGAAATTCACTATTCTTCCTGATTTTCCTACTGCTGGTGTTGCTGATTTTACAGACTACAAAGATGGTAAGCGCGGCGGAAAAGTTCGTGTGCGTGCAAAGATCTCTCAGCAGGATAAAAATACATTGGTTATTACCGAAATTCCTTTTGGTACAACCACATCTTCATTGATCGATTCTATTCTTAAAGCAAATGATAAAGGAAAGATCAAGATCAAGAAGATTGAAGATAATACTTCGGCAAATGTAGAGATCCTTGTGCATTTGCCTTCTGGACTTTCGCCAGATAAAACCATTGGCGCTTTATACGCATTTACAAATTGTGAAGTTTCTATTTCGCCGCTGGGCTGTGTTATTGAAGACAACAGACCATTATTTATAGGTGTTACAGAAATGCTCAAACGCTCTACCGAAAGAACCAAAGAACTTCTTAGAAAAGAGCTTGAGATCAAGTTAAATGAACTTGAAGAACAATGGCATTTTGCTTCATTAGAACGAATTTTTATTGAAAATAGAATTTACCGTGATATTGAAGAAGAAGAAACCTGGGAAGGTGTAATTGCTGCGATCGATAAAGGTTTACAACCGCACATCACGCATTTAAAACGCGCGATCACAGAGGAAGATATCACAAGATTAACTGAGATCAGGATCAAGCGTATCTCAAAATTTGATATCGATAAAGCGCAACAGAAAATTGATGCGCTAGAAGATCAAATCGCTCAGGTAAAATATGATCTTGAGCACTTAGTAGATTTCGCAATAGCGTACTTCAAGAATCTTAAAGAAACATACGGCAAAGGTCGTGAGCGCAAAACTGAGATCAGAATATTTGATGATATTGAGGCGACTAAAGTTGTTATAAGAAACACCAAACTTTATGTAAACCGCAAAGAAGGTTTTGTGGGTACAAGTTTGCGTCGCGATGAATATGTAACTGATTGTGCTGACATTGACGATATCATTGTTTTTACCGGAGAAGGTAAAATGATGGTTACAAAAGTGGATACTAAAACCTTTGTAGGTAAGGATATTATTCACGTTGCGGTATTCAAGAAAAAAGATAAACGCACTACGTATAACCTGATCTATCGCGATGGTACAGGTGGCGCAACCTATGTGAAGCGCTTTAACGTAACGAGCATGACACGTGATCGCGAATACGATCTTACACAAGGTAAAAAGGGAAGTACGCTTTTTTATTTTACGGCAAACCCCAATGGCGAAGCAGAGGTTGTTACCATTTACCTTAGAGCCATAGGTAATATCAAAAAATTAAAATTTGATCTAGATTTTGCAGATCAATTAATTAAGAGCCGTACGGCGAAAGGGAATCTCGTTTCTAAGCACTCTGTACGCACGGTAGAGCTTAAGGAGAAAGGTCTGTCAACATTAAAACCAAGGAAAATTTGGTTTGATGATACTGTGATGCGTCTCAATGTGGACGGTCGTGGAGAATTGCTTGGAGAATTTAGAGCAGAAGACAGATTACTTATCGTAACTCAAGATGCAGTTGTAAGAACAATTAAACCAGAACTTACAAAGCGTTTTGAGAATAATATGATCATTCTTGAAAAATGGAACCCTAAAAAACCTCTTTCTGCGGTGTATTGGGATGGTAATAAAGAACGATATTATGTAAAGCGTTTCTTGATCGACAATCCAGAAAAAGAAGAATTGATCATAACAGATCATCCAGATAGTCATCTTGAGATCATTGCTACAGATTGGAGGCCGGTTATCGAGATGATTTTCTACAAAGAAAGAGGTAAAGATCAAAAAGATCCAGAGGAAGTAAACCTTGAAGAGTTTATTTCGGTAAAAGGTATTACAGCTCTTGGAAATCAGCTTCATGTAGGAAAATTAAAACAGATCAATAGATTAGAATCATTGCCATACGAAGAAGAACCTGTAGAAGATGTTACAGATTCTAATGATAGTGATGATGAAAATGATATTTCTGATAAAAATACGGGAGATTCTACATCAGGAAATGCTGGAAACGAAGAATCTAATGGCAGTGGACAAGGTTCCTTATTCGACTAATATTGTAAATAATATCTTACAGTAATATTTTTATCAATCGATGAAATAAAATCATTAATTTTGTTAATGTTTTTATAAAGTCAGATGACAAAGAACGTCCCTTATAAGTTCTACTGGATTTCTGTAGGTGTATCCCTTGTATTACTCCTTGTCTGCTATTTACTATTCGTCAATAGATTAAATGATAATGTAGCTCGGCTTGAAGAACAACTTTCTACCACAGGTAAACTAGCCGCATCCGGCATAGAAGAAGAGGTGAAGAATGATCTTTTCTTCCTTTCAAACCTTAAACAGCGTATTGAAATGACAAACGGTGCTTTTCTTGACGTTTGGCAAGAAGACGCGCTAAGGATCGTCAACCAGCAATCTGCGGTCAAGCTCATAGAATATATAGACAGCACTGGCGTTATTCAAGAGGTTATTCCGGCGAAAGCCAATAAAAAAGCTGTGGGTCTTGATGTGAATACTTTAGCTTATAGGGCTAATGACTGGAATAATACTAAAATTGACAGCCTTACAAATTTTACGGGTTGGGTTGATCTAGTGCAAGGCGGTAATGTTTTTCTTATAGATATGCCGCTTTTTTACAATGGCACATATCACGGCACAATAACCGCCGGGATGGATTTTAAATCTTCGTTTGATAAGCTTTCTACATATTTAGGTGATTATACGGTTGTGATTAAAGATCAAAAAGAATCAATTTTCTACCAAAATAACACGCCAAATGATGATCAATTCTCAAAACGATTAGTGTATCAATCTGATATTATTGTAAATCCTGATCAGGATGATCAATGGCTATTCACGTTTACATTTACAGATCCTCATGTTATTAAAGACAACCTTCAGAATTCTACGTATGGTTTGTATCTAGGTATTTTACTTTCGATCTTAATTGGGTTTCTGTTGTTTTTCACTTTGGTTTCTCGCCATGTGGCGAAAGAGAGCAAGATTGCCAATTTCAAACTTCAAAAAGCGAATATTAAGCTCAACAAACAGCAGATAAAACTTGCGAAAGCTTCTAAAGCGAAGTCAGAATTTTTATCTAGCATGAGCCATGAGATCCGAACGCCGCTTAATGGAATTTTTGGCATCACGCATTTGATAGAAGATGAAGGTGTTTCTGAACAACAGAAAGATTATTTAAAACTTCTAAGAGAATCAACAAAAATCCTGGTGAAGCTCGTAAACGATATTCTTACAATTGATAAGATAGAAGCGGGTAAAAGTGTTCTTGAAGTTGAGGATTTTGATCCACTTTCTGTAGTGCAAAACGTAGCGGATTTTTACCGATTAGAAGCCGAGCAAAAAGGCTTGAATTTTACGCTTACTTATAATTCTACCCCAGAGTCAACAATCGTTTCTGGTGATAGAAATAAGTTTGAACAAGTGTTGGTGAATTTGGTTAAAAACGCAATCAAATTCACAGACAGTGGAAAAATTCAAATAATTTATAATCAAAAGATTAAAGAAGACAGTTTAAAGCTAAAGATTAAGATAAAAGATACTGGAATAGGTATCAAAAAAGAAGACAAATCTTTGATCTTTGAACGTTTTAAACAGTTAGAAAGTGGAGCAAAAAGACGTCATGATGGTAGTGGATTAGGACTTTCGATCACACGCCAATTTGTGGAGCTCATGGGCGGTAAGATCAAAGTAAAAAGTCAGCCTGAAGTAGGAACTGTTTTTACTGTGAAGTTAGATTTGGCTGTAGCCAAAACAAATGAGTTAGCAGACATTAATAAAGAACATGAGGCTAGTAATTATTCTGGTTTAAAGGTGCTAGCCGTGGATGATAATAAATTGAATCTTGTGATTCTTGCAAAAATGCTTGATAATCTTGGCGTTCATGTTCATCAATCTTTTGATGGAAAAGGTGCCATCGATCTTATTCAAAAAAACAACTACGACTTAGTTTTTATGGATGTGCATATGCCAGGAATGGATGGTTTTGAAACTACACGTCAGATCAAAAGTTTAAAGCGAGAAACTGTTGTTTTAGGACTTTCGGCAGATGCAACACAAGATTCTGTGCAAGAAGGAATGCGCGTTGGGATGAGCGATTACCTTACAAAACCTATCGACAAAACAAAACTACATAAGGTTTTATCGATCTATACTGTTAAGAATTCTTAGCGAACCGGCAGGTGGAGAAGGACTTTGGTTCCTTTTGGATTTTTAGAATCGTCGTAAAGATCAATAATATTAAGAGAATGCATGTGAGCAAAATTCTTTGAGAAGTTTTGTAAGCGGTCCATTGTAAGTTTAATTCCTATAGATTTCTTCTGCGTATTGCGCTTGTCGCTAGGAATTTCCATGGTTTTTTTGCGACCTATACCATTGTCTAAAATTGTGATCTCTACAAAGTTTGAGTCTTTTTGCTTCACATCAAGCTTCAACCATTTGTGCCCCTCTTTAGGTTGAAGACCGTGCCATAGCGCATTTTCAACAAATGGCTGTAAGATCAAAGAAGGAATCTTGATCTCAGACAAGTCAAGATCATCGTCAATATTTATCTCAAAATCGATCTCATTGTTAAGTCGCATATTCTCAATACTTACATAACGTTTCATTGTAAGAATTTCTTCCTCAAGAGTTATCTCTTTTTCAAGCGAACTGGTAAGAATAGAGCGTATAAGTTTAGAAAACTGATTAAGATAATTTATCGCCTCATTCACAGCATTTTGCTCCATGTATATTTTAATGCTTAGCAATGCATTAAAAATAAAATGCGGATTCATCTGAGAGCGCATCAATTTTTGCTCTGCGCTTAAAACTTCTTTTTCCTTTTTTAATTTAAACTGCCTGTACAGAATATAAAATAGCAACAGTAAGATACAAGCGATCACAATTACAAACCTCAAATTTTGCTTGCTCTTATCGATCTGCATATTAGCGACAGCATTCTCAGCCTTTAAAATTTTAATTTTCGCCTGACTGCTCTCAGAATCATATTTTAAATTAAGGTAAGTAACATATTTATGGTTTTGCTCATTTAAGAATTCGGCTTGAGTTTCTTGAGCAAGACGCTGATTTTCAAGTGCAAGCTTATAGCTTCCTTTGCGTTCATAAAGATGAGAAAGATCTTCATAGGCCATCTTTAAAAACTGCAGATTATCGTTGCCTTTTGCTAGGTCACGACCTTCAATAAGATACATTTCGGCTTCAGCCAAACGACCAAGATCTGTAAATGCCCAGCCAAGATTTATATAACTCATGGCGATATAAAATTCATCACCTATCTTCTCTGCAATAGGTATCGTAGGCTCAATTAACTCAAGCGCTTCTTCAGGTTTTCCTTGCTTTAAATAGATTTGCGCAATACTGTTTTGACAAATCACTTCGCCAAGATCAGAGTTAAGTTTGCGGTTATATTCTAATGACTTTTTATAGCTATCAATTGCTTCGTCAAAACGATCACGTTGCTCAAAAGTGATCCCAAGATTTGCATAATTTATCGCAAGACCCAGATCGCTATTAAGATCAGATTCATATTCAATAGCGCGTTCAAAATAAGTTTCAGCAAGATCATTCTCGTTTAGCGAAAGGTAGATGTTACCAATACTATTAAGAGAAACAGAAGTGCTCTTTTTTGTAATAGAATCCTGTACAGGCTTAGCTTCAGCGAGCGCCAATGCTGATTGATGATAATCTACAGCGATCTTCACATTATCCATGCGACGATACACAACGCCTAGCATATTTTGAGCAATGATCTCAAGATCTGTATTACCTATTTCTTGCGCAAGTTCTAGACTTTGCTCATGATAATTTATCGACTTATCATACTTGCTTTTATCTCTAAAATATGTTCCTAAAAAGTTATACGCGACAGCCTGACCCAAGCCATTTTTCAATTTTTCGCTTCTTTCAGCAAAATTTTTGAGGTAAACAGTATCGTAGCGCTTGCTTTGAAGTTTAGAAAAAACTTCCATAAGATTCTTAGAACCGGCAGATTCAAGATTTTCTTGCGCTTGAGTTGTTTTCGCTGCAGCGAAAAAAATAAATATAAGAGAGAAGCAGTAAAATTTCTTGAAGATCATGAGCCTGAAAATGATAGCTAAGATAAAAAATCTTACCGCAGCAGAAAGTGGAAGTCTATAATATGCTGGGAAAACGGTTTAAATGCAGCCTAGTAGCAATCTAATCTTTGATCTTCTTGGCTGTTCCATTTTGTTTTTTGGTTTCGCCTACAATAGAATATTCAAAAGTGTACTTGTCGCCATCAGTTGAAAGTATCTTGAATTGTAATGCTCTGCGCTCATCCCTGTTTTTAGGATTGATCTTTGTCGCGATGTATTCACAGTCGTTAAGCCAGCGTATAGAAGAAGAGTCGGCTTGATTTTTATAGTAATCTATCTCTAATGTATCGTTACGGGTAAATGTGGTTTTGTTTACCTCGCCATTTATATACGTCTCAAACTCAAAAGTTCCAATTTTAAAGGATTTGCAGTCTTTTTCTACAGTATAACAGGCAGTAAAAGAAAGGCAAAGAAGTATGAGTAGAAGTCTGTTTTTCATACTGTAAAATTACGATAATCCTATGCTGAGATAAAAAAGATTTAAGGTAAAAAGTTCTTGAAAGTTCCGTCTTTATAGAAGATCACGATACGTTCTATTTCTTCATCGTGATGATTATTTCTTGTAGGCGGATTTTCAACTTCTAAAGTTGGCTGTTCAGATTCTTCGGTAAATAAGCCTTGCTGATAAGAAGGCGTAGATTTTGGCGCAATAGGTTTAACTGCTTCGGGTTGTTTTTGATCTGCATAGTTAGGGTAGGTTCCTTTACCATTAAGAAGCCAGTAGATATTTACTTCAGGAAATGCGTCAACAACCTTTAAGACAAATTCAAGACTCGGTTTATTTCTTCCAGACAAAATATGCGAAATTGAAGAGCGGCCTACATCTACAGCATCAGCAAATGAAGTGGCATTAAGATCATGTTCTTCCATGATCTTTTGAAGTCTTTTTCCAAAATCAGCACTGTTTACCATTGTAAACAAATTTAAATCGATTATACTTTTACAAATGTAAACAATAAGAGATTATTTAGCAATTTAATCTGTATAACCGGTAGATAATCATAAAGTTTAGGATTAAGTGATTACATCTAATTAACTCTAATTATGGTATTTATTATAATACTATTTAAATGTAGGAATATGTCCTAAATGATATTATCAAACCAAACAATCTATGTTTACAGAAGTAACAACAAAGTTAATTTTCACTGTTCACATTTGTAAATATTGTTGTGTTTACATTTGTAACATGAATGAACACTTCGATTATCAAGCTTTGCTAGATTGGCATCAGGAGAACTTTGAATCTTCTTTAAAGGGACGTTACATTAATCAGCAAATGATACTTCCACTGATAGAAAATCTGTCTGCAGATTTTAAAGTTGACGTTGCAGGTCAATCTGTAGAGCACAGAGATATTCACACCATAAAATGGGGAAATGGCCCAAAGCGCATTATGCTATGGTCGCAAATGCACGGTAATGAATCGTCAACTACTAAAGCTCTTTTTGACTTCTTTAAATGGCTTGAAGGAAATTCAGACGTTGTAACTGTATTAAAAGACAAAGTACAATTTCTGGCTATCCCAATGCTTAGTCCAGATGGAGCGCAGCGCTACACACGTCTCAATGCGGTAGAAGTTGATCTCAATAGAGACGCACAAAACCTCTCACAGCCCGAAAGTGTTGTGCTTCGCAACGTTTATAATGAATTTAAACCTCAATATTGCTTTAATCTTCATGGGCAGCGTACCATTTTCAGCGTTAATAATCCGCCACAAATTGCGACTTTGTCCTTTCTATCACCGGCAGAAGACACAGAACGATCTGTGACCTTTTCGCGTAAAGCGGGAATGGCAGTGATAAATGCTATGAATGACACTCTGCAGCAAATTATACCAGGGCAGGTGGGCCGCTATGATGACAGCTTTAATATTAACTGCTCAGGCGACACATTTCAAAGTCTCGGGGCGCATACTATCTTGTTTGAGGCTGGTCATTCGGCAAACGATTATGATCGCGTGCGCACGCGTGAGTTGCTTTTTGTCTCTTATATAAAGGCGTTTTTGTATATCGCAAATACAAATGAGCATGCAGATGATTCTGATCTGGCTTACGCCAAAATCCCTCAGAACGAAAAATTGTTTTATGACATCATTTTAAGAGAAATTGAAATTCCTGGTGTTGGTTTGACTGATGTTGCGGTACAATACGAAGAAAAACTAGCTGAAAATGAGGTGCAGTTCATTCCGAAAATCGCTCAAATAGGTGAATTAGAAAATTTTAAAGGTCATAAAGAGCTAAAAGGATTTAGTCAAAAAATTCTCAAACCAAATGATATTCAGTGGGAAGTGGGAGAGGTGCTTGAAGAAATTACAGTGAATGGTGAAAGTCCTACAACGTTTTCGTTATTTTTAGATAAATAATTATGAATAATTCAATCAATTTGTGTTATTTTTGCGTTTAACACAATTTAATGATTGAATAATGGCGAAATTTAAATTAGACGAGGTCGACCATCAGATCCTAGACATGCTTATTGAGAATACGCGTACCCCTTTTACAGATATAGCAAAAAAGTTGCTTATCTCTGCAGGAACGGTGCACGTGCGAGTTAAAAAGATGGAAGAAGCAGGAATCATTGTGGGGTCTTCTCTTACTTTAGATTATGCGAAACTAGGATATTCTTTTATCGCCTACGTGGGTATCTATATCAACAAGACAAGTCAAACGCAATTTGTTCTTGAAAGAATAAACCAAATTCCTTATGTTACCGTAGCACACGTTACAACAGGTAAATTCAATATTTTCTGTAAGATCAGAGCGCGCAATACAGAGCATGCTAAGAACGTGATCTTTGAATTAGATGATATTGATGGTGTTTATCGTACAGAAACGATGATCTCACTAGAAGAAAGTATCAACGACAAGAAGCGTTTGATGCATTCTATCTTTCAAGACCTGTAAAGCCAATTAAGAAATTATAATCTTTTATTAAACCCTTTGGCTTTTACGGTTAAAGGGTTTTTTTTATGTAATATTTCAACCAATAAAAACAAAAGTCAAGCTTTTATGTCAAGGCAACCAAAATTAGAAAGATTTAATAATCATGTAAAATCCAAGTATGAGGTTTACAATAGTCTGTTTATGACTTTACCTTTTCAGGGAATTTCAAATACCGGAGTGTTATTGCCGCTATTTGATATGATCTGTCAACGTGGATACAAGGAGAATCATACTCCCACAGAAATAGTGAAATATTTCTTTGATAAATATCAACGTGATATCCCTGAAAGTGATCGTTATGATCTTCTTTTCCGTTTTATTCAATATATAGAAAGACAAGTTGTTCTTTTTGACGCGATTGAAGATGCTAGTTACCGTATCGTTAATAATATGGACGGTCGTGGTACACTGCGTAACATTAAAGAAGAAGCACAGGCTCAGAACAAAACAGATAAACTTAAAGACTACTTAAGTCATTTTAAGATCCGTCCTGTACTTACAGCACACCCTACACAGTTCTATCCTGGAGCTGTTCTTGGTATTATCAATGATCTTAGCGACGCGATCAACGCTAATGATCTTGAGATGATAAAGAATTTACTAGCACAGCTAGGTAAAACTCCATTTTTCAAGAAAGAAAAACCTACACCTTATGACGAGGCTGTAAGTCTTGTGTGGTATTTAGAGAATGTATTCTATGATTCGGCTAGTTACATTTACAATTATCTACAGCAAAACCTTTTTGACGGTGAGTTTATAGATAATCAAATTATAGACCTAGGCTTCTGGCCAGGTGGTGACCGTGATGGCAACCCTTTCGTGACAACGGAGATCACTTTAAAAGTTGCTGCAAGATTGCGTAATACCGTGATAAAGAATTATTATCGCGATATGCGCGAAATAAGACGTCGTATCACTTTTGTGGGAACAGAAGAACCTCTTGCTGATCTTGAGAAGAGATTATATGACAGCATCTTCTTGCCAGGTGATCAATTGAAAATTTCGCTTGAAGAGTTAAAAGAAACTCTTGCAAAGATGCGCAAAATTGTTGTTGAGGAGCACGAAGGTCTTTTTGTTGAAGAACTGGATGATCTTATCAATAAGGTAAATATGTTCGGTTTTCACTTTGCGACACTTGATATTCGTCAGGATAGTAGAGTGCATATGCATGTGATGGAAGAGATATTCAAGCAATGTAAGCATGACGGTCTTGATATCTTCCCAGATAATTATCTTGAACTTGAAGTTGAAGATCAGATCAAAGTGCTTCAAGGAGTTAAAGGTAATTTGGATACATCCAAATTTGTAGACGATATTACAAGAAAGACCCTTGAGTCTATCTATGCGATGCAAACCATTCAAAAACAAAACGGTGAGCGTGGTTCTAACCGATACATTATCAGTAATAACCAGACAACTCTTAACGTGATGCAAGCTTTTGCAATGCTTCACTTATGTGGTTGGGATAATCCTACGGCTGATATCGTACCGTTATTTGAAACTGTTCCTGATCTTAAGGCAGCTGCCGGTGTGATGGAAAAACTTTATAACAACGAGGCGTACAAAGCACATCTTGAGAGTCGTGGTAACCGTCAAACGATCATGCTAGGATTTAGTGATGGTACTAAAGACGGTGGTTACTTGATGGCAAACTGGAGTATATTTAAAGCTAAAGAAGAGCTTACAGAGATCTCTAGAAAATATGGTATCAAAGTAATATTCTTTGATGGTAGAGGTGGACCACCAGCACGTGGGGGAGGTAAAACTCACCAGTTCTATGCTTCTCTAGGTAGTACAGTTGAGGATGAGCAAATCCAACTTACAGTACAAGGACAAACCATTAGTTCAAACTTTGGTACGGTAGATTCTTGCCAATACAACCTTGAGCAATTATTGAGTTCTGGTATTTTTAACGGAGTATTTTCTGAAAAGCAACCAGCATTTGTTGATGGTGATAGAGAAACGATGCAAGAATTAGCAGAAATAAGCTATCAAACGTATTCTGACTTTAAAGCGCATCCTAAATTCCTTCCATATCTGGAGAAAATGAGTACGTTGCAATATTATGCTAAGACAAATATTGGTAGTCGTCCTAGTAAAAGAGGTGGCGGTGATAAATTAGATTTCTCAGCACTTAGAGCAATTCCGTTTGTGGGATCGTGGAGCCAGTTGAAGCAAAATGTGCCAGGTTTTTATGGTGTAGGAACTGCACTTAAAAACTTTGAAGAAAAAGGTGAATTTGACAAGGTTAAATCGCTTTATAACAATAGCTTATTCTTTAAAACTTTGCTAGAGAATAGTATGATGAGCTTAACTAAATCTTTCTTCGGGCTTACGGCTTATATGAAGAATGATGAAGAGTTTGGTGAGTTCTGGACATTGATCCATGAAGAATATCAATTGACCAAAAGATTACTTCTTAAGCTTACTGGTTATAACGAATTGATGCAGGAAGAGCCAGCTGGTCGTGCTTCAATTCAAGAGCGCGAAAGTATCGTTCTCCCGTTATTGACTATCCAGCAGTTTGCGTTGAAGCAAATTCAAGATCTAAGAAAAGATCCTAATGCAGATACAGAGAAACTGGATATGTTTGAGAAAATGGTAACACGTTCTCTATTTGGTAACATTAATGCGAGTAGAAACTCAGCATAATTAGATATGAAAAAAAGCTCCATAAATCCTGAAGAATGCAATTCATTCTATCATAATTATTTAAAATTGGTAGATGATGATGCTTCGCTTTTAGATTCTCTTTATCTAGGTAAAGAGCGAACGATCAGGTTTTATGGAGCTATTTCTAATGATAAACTTAATTACGCTTACGCGGAAGGAAAGTGGACGATCCTTGAGGTGTTACAACACGTGATCGACACAGAGCGCATTTTTGCGTATCGAGTATTGCGCATTGCGCGAAATGATAAAACCGAATTGGCCGGTTTTGATCAAGATGATTACATAAAGCCATCTCAGGCAAACAGCAGAAATATTGAAGATCTGCTTGAAGAATACAGTGCTTTGAGAACGAGCAATATTTATATGATCCAGGCGATTCCTGAAGAATGTTTTAAAAATGAAGCCATTGTTAGCGGTGGTAGAATGACGGCTCGCGCTGCTGCATTCATTATGTTAGGCCATGAAATTCATCATGCTAACATTATTCAAGAACGCTATTTATAAATTCTCTCTGGCGTTTTTAATTCTCTTTTGATACGTGAGCGTCGTCAAGTCAGACTCTGGTATTTCTAGTTCTTCTAGAATTTTATAGACAACCTTAAAAGCTTCTTCAGTTTCATTGTGATCATTAGCTAGCGTTTCAATTTCTATGAAGGTTTCTGGTATTTCATCAAAGGTTACATAGGAGATCTCTATATCTTTTTCGCTGTAGCGAAATGAAAAAAAACGGCAGTATTTTGTGTAAGCTATTTTTTGGCGAAAGCCTAACTTCTCAAGAATATTAGCATTTTGTTCTGGATCTTCAATTATAGTTTCGTATTCTGGTTTTGATCTGGATTTTTCATCAAAACGAGCATCTTTAAGTGTGAAGACATTTTTTTGCTCTCCGGTTTCGAGATTCTCTTTTGTGCGAATTCGCAATTCTTGATCTCTTTCTTTCAACTTATTCTCTTGATCATAATACCGATCAAAATATCTATGCGTTGAATAGATTGAATATTCCTGAAGTTTTTTAAAAACCTGTTCTGGATGGTTTAATACTGCGGTGAGTTCTACTTCTAGCATATTGCAAAATAAAAAACCCGAAGCGATTTACTCCGGGTTTTGTTTTATCTAAGAATTGTTTGTGTTCTGTCTGGTCCCACAGATACGATCTTAATGGGTACTTCAAGTTCTTTTTCTAAGAAATGAATATAGTCCATCAACTCTTGTGGAAGTTGAGACTCATCTGTCATCTTAGTAAGATCAGATTGCCATCCTTTCATCTCAGAGTAGATAGGCTCTACATTTTCTGGCTCAATATTGTATGGTAAATGCTCGATGCGATCACCTTTATATTTGTAAGCTGTACAGATCTTCAAAGTATCAAATCCAGAAAGTACATCTGCCTTCATCATCATAAGTTGTGTAACACCATTTACACGTACGGCATACTTTAAAGCAACAAGATCTAACCAACCGCAACGGCGTGGTCTTCCTGTGGTTGCTCCAAATTCATTACCCACGCGTCCCATGGTTTCTCCAGCTTCATCAAAAAGTTCAGTAGGGAAGGGGCCGCTACCCACACGAGTGGTATACGCTTTAAAAATCCCGAAAACTTCTTTGATCTTGTTAGGAGCGATACCTAAACCAGTACAAGCTCCAGCTGCTGTAGTAGTTGAAGAAGTAACAAAAGGATACGTACCAAAATCAATATCAAGTAATGATCCTTGTGCACCCTCGGCAAGAATTGATTTTCCTTCACGCTCTGCAGTGTGTAAGTAATCTTCAGAGTCTATGAAGGTTAATGTTTTAAGTGTTTCTACGCTTTTAAAGAATTCTACTTCAAGCTCAGTAAGATCATATTCTATCTCAGCGTTGTAGAAATCGATCATTGCAAGATGCTTATCGCGAAGAGAGGTGTAACGCTCTTTCCAGTCATCAAGCTCAAGATCACCTACGCGAATACCGTTTCTACCGGTTTTGTCCATATAGGTTGGACCAATACCTTTAAGAGTAGAACCTATTTTCGCTTTACCTTTAGAAGCCTCACTCGCTGCATCTAGCAATCTGTGAGTAGGTAAAATAAGGTGCGCTTTACGCGAAACCAGTAACTTTTCTTTAAAGTCTATGTTGTATTGCTCAAGATTGTTGAGCTCTCGTTTAAAAATTACCGGATCAATTACAACTCCATTTCCTACAAGGTTTATCGCCTCGTCATGAAAAATTCCACTAGGGATGGTGTGTAACACGTGTTTTATACCATCAAATTCAAGCGTGTGCCCTGCGTTAGGTCCTCCTTGAAAACGTGCTATAATGTTATAATCCTTGGTAAGTACGTCAACGATTTTACCTTTTCCTTCATCTCCCCATTGGAGACCTAGAAGTAAATCTACTGCCATTTATGCTATGCGTTGTCTTTGGTTGATTTGCGATTGCCGTAAAAGTATAGGGAGTGCTTCTGTATTTCAATATCAAAAACTTCTTCAATGGTTTTCTTTATTGACTGTATGCGAGGGTCACAAAACTCGATCACTTCTCCTGTATCTGTAAGGATAACGTGATCATGTTGTTTATCAAAATATGACTTCTCATACTGCGCTTGATTTTGACCAAATTGATGCTTACGCACCAAGCCGCAATCTAGCAGAAGCTCAATAGTATTATACAAAGTCGCCCTACTAACTCTGTAGTTCTTATTCTTCATACTTATGTACAAAGATTCTATATCAAAGTGATCATTGTGGTTGTAAATCTCCTGTAAAATCGCATAACGCTCTGGCGTTTTACGGTGTCCTTTTTCTTCTAAGAACTTAGTGAATACGTTCTTTACAACGTCTTGATCTTTATTTATTGATGCTTTTATTGCCATAAGTAAGGGTGCAAATTTAAGGATTACAGTCTAATGACTTTATCTATACCACCTATTTTTTTCAGGTTGTCAATAAGCTTACGCAAATGCTCCTTATTTTTCACAATAACGGTAATATTTCCTTTAAACACGCCATCATTCGTAGTAAAATTCAAAGATCGCATATTAACATGCATATGCTCTGAGATCTCACGTGTAACTTCATTAACTAATCCTAGATTATCGATACCTGTAAGCTCAAGTTCTGCTCTAAATTCTTGCGCAGAACTGTCAATCCATTTTGCGGGGATAATTCTGTATGCATAATTGCTTTGCAGCGAAATGGCATTAGGGCAGTTCTGTTTGTGAACCTTAATTCCTTCATTTACAGTTGTAAAGCCAAAAACCTTATCACCAGGAATTGGGTTACAACATTGAGCTAACGTATAATCAAGCTTTTGCTCGTCTTTACCAAATACAAGAAGATCATATTTTTCTGTGATCTCATCGTGGTTTAGTTTTTCCGCGACAGCGGGACGGCGTATTTTACTCTTAAAGAAACTCACCAGCGCATTACTACGGCTAGATGCGTATTCTTTGATCATTTTATTATCTATCGTACCAATGCCCACGCGGTAAAAAAGATCAAGACTGGTCTTCAGTTTGAAATAAACCACCATCTCATTGATCACACGTTCATCCATGGTAATCTTTTGTGATCTTAACTTACGCTGAAGGATCACTTTACCATCTTCGGCAATGCCTTTTTTCTCGTCTTTTAAAGAAGATTTTATCTTAGAACGGGCTCTTGCGGTTGTCGCATAATCAAGCCAATGATTATTAGGTTTAGCGTGTTCTGAAGTTATGATCTCTACCTGGTCACCGCTTTTTAGCGTATGCGATAAGGGTACAAGTTTACCATTAACTCGCGCGCCACGAGTGTGAATTCCAATTTCGGTATGAATACTGAAAGCAAAATCAAGTGGTGTAGCGCCTTTTGGTAAAGACTTAAGATCTCCTTGCGGAGTAAAGACAAAGATCTCTTTATTATAAAGGTTGAGTTTAAAGTGCTCAACAAACTCTACCGCATTAGACTCAGGATTTTCAAGCGCTTCTTGTAAACGGTTAAGCCATTGATCAAGAGCGATATCACCATCATCACCTTGTTTGTATTTATAATGCGCAGCATAACCTTTTTCAGCGATCTCGTTCATTCGTTCACTACGCACTTGTACTTCTACCCAGCGACCGCGTAAGCCCATCACTGTGATGTGAAGCGCCTCATAACCAGTGGATTTTGGCGAACTGATCCAATCTCTTAGTCTTGTGGGATTAGGTCTAAAGTGATCTGTAACAATTGAATATATCTTCCAGGCTAGAAATTTCTCACTTTCTTGTGCGCTTTTATAAATGATCCTGATAGCAAACTTGTCGTACACCTCCTCAAAAGGTATTTTCTGGTTTTGCATCTTACGACGAATACTAAAAATAGACTTTGGTCTACCTTTAATATCATAGTCTAGCTGTTCTTTATCTAGCGAATCGCGTACAACCTGAGTGAACTCTTCAATATATTTATCCTGCTCTTCTTTAGTGTCTTTCATTTTACGGGCGATGCTGTTGTAAACATCAGGTTCCGTGTATTTAAGACCTAGATCTTCAAGCTCAGTTTTAATGTTATAAAGCCCTATTCTGTGGGCTAGTGGAGCGTAGATATATAAAGTTTCGCTGGCTATCTTTACCTGCTTATCAGGACGCATACTATCCATAGTTTGCATGTTGTGCAAACGGTCTGCGATCTTGATTATAATTACCCTAACATCATCGTTAATGGTAAGTAACATCTTCCTGAAATTCTCTGCTTGTAGGGAGACATCTTTATTGGTAGATAAGTTTGAGATCTTTGTAAGCCCATCAACAATACGGGCAACGGTTTCTCCAAACATTTCCTCAATGTCTTCAATGGTGTATGGCGTGTCTTCTACAACATCATGTAGTAGCGCGGCGGCGATAGAAGTAGCATCCATGCCTATTTCGCTCGCAACTATTTTGGCTACAGCCAAAGGATGAAAAATATACGCCTCACCAGATTTTCTCCTTTGATCTTTGTGCGCATCTACTGCCACATCAAAGGCATGTCTTATAAGCTTTTTATCATCATCCGAAAGGGTGCGATAGCTAATGCGCAGCAACTCTTTATATTGCCTTGCCAGCTCTTTATTTTCCTTCTGAATGTCAATTTCCTGCATTGAATAAAATTACAATTATAAAAGGATATTTATACGTTCTGGTAACAGAATTTTATGCCTTTAAATTACGGTATCGCTGCAATAGTGTGGGATGCGAGTAATGTAACTTCACATACAATGGATGCGGAGTAAGATTGCTCAAACTATTGCGAGATAATTTTTTTAAGGATTGGATCAAAGGTTGTGCCGCGTAGGTTTCTTTTGCGTAGTTGTCTGCTTGATATTCAAATTTTCGCGAAAGCAAACTCATAAAGAAGTCGGTTATGCCTGAGATAGGTGAATATAAAATTCCAAAAGCGATCAATCCTACATGAAATGACGGATTTTCAACGCCTAGCGCAAGCGAGAATATAGGCTGACTCACAAAAAGGCTAAGCAACCAGAGTGTAAATCCCGTTAAAAGAATTGAAACCACAAGGTTCACGATGATGTGATTCTTTTTATAATGGCCTACTTCATGTGCTAATACAGCAACGATCTCTTCTTCTTCAAGATCGTTTACCAGTGTGTCATAAAGCGTGATGCGCTTCTCACTACCAAATCCAGAGAAATAAGCATTTGCTTTTGTGCTGCGCTTGCTACCATCAATTAAAAAGATATTATCTAGTTTAAATCCTACGGTATCAGAGTAGCGTTCGATCTTTTCGCGTAAGCTATTTTCTCCCAGAGGCGTTTGTTTATTGAATAATGGCACGATGAGCTTTGCATAAAACATATTCATAAACAGTGCAAAAACAGCAAAAACGATCCATGCATAGATCCAGAAGTTACTACCGGTGCTTTGATAAAACCAGATGATAAGCGATAGAAGTCCGCCGCCTAGAATGGCCATCATAAGCCAACCTTTTAAT
Source organism: Leeuwenhoekiella obamensis (assembly GCF_055391795.1). Lineage (NCBI taxonomy): Bacteria > Pseudomonadati > Bacteroidota > Flavobacteriia > Flavobacteriales > Flavobacteriaceae > Leeuwenhoekiella > Leeuwenhoekiella obamensis. The sequence continues at coordinate 1,175,483 of NZ_AP029251.1, forward strand.
TTGTCTAAAACAAAGGTTTTGCGGGTGGTGCGGTTAAAATCAAACGTTTCTTCGATCACAAAGGTTTTGTAATAAGCAAATGGCGTTGTCAAAATATCAGAACCCAGAATGATCACTGCAAAAAATATCAATGCTACCAGGATTTCATTGTCTGTAAAGCTTCGGGCGAAACTATCTACATAAGCAAAACCATCTAGCAAGAAAAAGGCTAAAGTAATGATGAGCATAAATGTGGAACTTATCGCAGAGAATTTGGCATTAGCCTTCTTATAATTCTGTGATTTGCGATACGAGTCTTCATCATACACATCATTTAACTCCTCTGGTACAGGGTCGTCAAAGTGTTTTGCGTTAAGCCTATCAAGCCATTGATCTATCACAAAACTGATCACGATAATACCTATAATGATATAAAACAGGGTAGTGGGGTTCATTGCAATTTTTATTAAAGGGTAAAGGTAATTATTAATGCACAAGAAACACGCATCCCACTGTTAAGCCGTGTGATAAAAGGTTAATGTATTGATTATCAATAATTATTATATTTAATAACTCTTATAAACCTTACCATGTCACAACAGGACTACAATACGCTTTTACCCGTATATCAGGCAATGACAACGGCTGCCATACAGTCGCCAAAAATCCCAATAGCTACATTCTTGCAAGAAGCAGCAGACTTGCATTTGTGGAGCTTAGAAGATCAGCAGGAATTAGTTACAGTAGGCGTTGTACAAGAATATTTTGACACGTTGCCTGCCCGTATTGGCGCATTGCGACACGCAGAAAGCATCTATAAAGAGCGCCGCAGTGGTCGCGGGGATGCCCGCCAGACTTATAAAAATCTCCGGCCACAGGCAATAGCGTTAAGAGCAAAACTTCAACATGCATACACCTATGCGTTTAGAGAGCGAGAAGATTTGCTTATCGCCGTGAGAGCAATAAAACAGGGTAGTGGAGTGAGCGATCTTATACAAGACTTGAGTGACCTTGTAGTTCTGGGGCAGAGTAATGTTACGCTTTTAAGCGAAATAAACTTTAACGCAAACGCCTTACCCAAAGCAGAAGAAATTATAGTGGCATTAAGCACCGCTCATGCTGAAGCAAAACATACAAAAGCAACCGATCAAGATCAACTCATTTTACGCAATAAAGCTTTTACTTATTTCAAAATTGCGGTTGACGGTATTCGTAAAGTTGGTCAATATGTCTATAGGGATAATCCCGCGAAAAAAGCAGGATATCTTAGCGCATACAGAAAATGAATCGTAAAAGTAAATGGCGATCAAAACCAGTATAAATAGTCTTCCACATAAAAATATAGCCACCCTTATAACGGGGACAAATATTTCTATAACGGGGATAAATAATTATCGCGTTCAGCTAGCAAATTTGTACTTAAAATGATGAATTATACCGGTAAATAGGCTATCTAAGCTATTAAAATAGCATATTTAGGTGTAAATCGATCACCCTTATAACGGGGACAAATAGAAGTATTGCCGGGGTTAATATTTAATGGAGCTAGATATTGAAACAAAAACACCTCATTAGTAATCTAATGAGGTGTTTAAAAATAAAATAAGGGTGAAAGCTCTTAAGTTGTTTTAGGTTTCTTTTTTAGAATTAGCGCACTGATAAAAGAAACAATTAGACCTATTGGCAAGACCTCTGCATAAGTAATGAGTATCACAAATAGCGGATTTTCATACAGCTCGCTAAATTGATCCATTTCAGCTTTCTTGGCGGCCAATTCCTGAGCAGTTGCGCCATTTTTTTCAGCGATATCTAGTACACACTGACTGTAAACTTCCATCCAGTCTGGCACAAAAAGATAATAATCAAAAAGCCATACGATCACATACATAGTTGAACCAGCAAGGGCGATCAATGCTCCCACTTTAAAGGCTTTACCTAATGTTATATATCCATTTTGAACTTTGTTTCTATAATTTAATATCCCAAAGAATGTAAGAGAGAATGCCACGATCATCGCAACATATCCCATAAGATCATTAGGGTTAAGATCAGGGTTATTGTAAACCTGATACGTCATATACAACATATTACTACATAGGATCACACCTAGTATTAGACCAAAAATTAGTATAGTTCTTTTCATAAGAGAGATTGTGTTTAATGCGATGCAAACCTAGTGTTCGCAGTAGTTTTGCTACTCATACTTTAGTACCAAAATGCTAAAAACAGCATCATCCTAAAGTATTTTTATACACCTAAGATAGGATTTAGTTCGTTTACCTTGTGTATGGCGCTCGCTCTATTTTTTACATCTAGTTTTATATAAATGTTAGACACATGCGTTTTGATCGTGCTTACAGATAAGTACAAATTTTCAGCGATCTGTGCGTTACTATGTCCCTTTATCAATTGTTGTAAAACTTCAAATTCTCTTTCTGTTAATTCAAACCGAGTTAGAAGATCTACTTTCTGCGTTTTTTGATCTTTTGCAAGGGTTTGTTGAGACCTGTTTTTTGTAAGTTGGTTTGCTACCCAAATGCCCAGTATGGTAAAAAATAAAGCGATCAGCCCCATGTAGATGTCCAGCGAAAAATCTGCAATTAGATATTTCCATTGCAACCATTTTAAGGCAAATAGCAACAATGCCATTGCAGCACCATAAAGCAAGATATGTTTGTAAAGCGGTTTGATAGGTAGTCTGATTTTTTATTTGGCTGCAGTCAAAATACTATTTATCACATCAAAGATGTGCGCTTCTGTTGAAAAACCCAAGAATTGTAATTCATTATAAAATACTTCTCCTCACCATTATATTGCAGCAATAGATCAACCTCAGTAACGCCATGAAATGCCTTATTAAATTTGATGCCAAGGATGTAAGGAATTTTGTAGAGCGCCAAAACATCATCCACCGTTTTCTTATCTCTTTTGCGCGCTTTATATTCATTTAAATACCTGCTCAGTAGAGTAGTAGCTGTGATTAGTAAAGTAGCACCAAATCCCCATATGAATGCTGGTATTGCATATGCTTTAGAACGTCTAGGATATGCGTCAAATGTTTTTTCATAAACGGTATATATATAATCAAGATATAAAACACCTATTAAAATTACTGCAATACCGCCAAGATAAAGCGCTGTGACATAAGCTATACATTTCAGTTTTCTATCTAAGATCTCTTTATACTTCACATTTACCTCCATAAGCTTGTGCTCAAACTTTTCTCCTAGCGATAGCCATGAGCATTGTTTGTGAAATTGAGGTTTGGTATTGGTCTGCATGCAGATCGTCCCCGTTTTAAGATCGATCTTTTGATGGTCACACAGCCTGCAGTGATTGGTCTTTAACATTCCCACAAAATATTTGATTTTTCTGAATAATAAAAGGTTGTGGGGATTTTCATTGTAAAAAACGCAGAACTCACCAAAGAAAGTTTCTAAAGCAAACCTTGATCCTCAAGATCAGCTTTGAGTTCGTTATGGTTTGCCCAGAAGCGATCTTCTATTTTTTGAACGATCTTATCGTACTCTGGGTGTTTGCGGAGTGGTTCATACGCAGGATCTAGCTCCATGAATAATAAGATCCAATATTGAAAGTGATCTTGCTTAGCGAATTTTTTCAGTTGGTCAATACCTTTATCTAATTCACCTTCATACGCATATTTCACCGCCATACTCGCCGGTTGATAGATAGAAGTATCAGCCTCGCAATAGGCGGCGTATGTGTCAAAAAGTTGCTTTGATTCTTCCGCAAAACCTTGATCTTGATATACGATCGCGATCTTAATATCCTCTTGTGGATACACGTCTAAACCTCGCTCTTTTCTAATGTTATCAAACCTTCTGTAGTATTTATAAGCGCTGTCGTACTCCTTTTTATAGTAATGTAGTTTCGCAACTTCTTGCAGAATATCTAGGCGAGATGTGTCTTTTTTTAATTCCGCTTTAAGCGAAATAAGCGTAGCCTCAAGGTCTTTGTTTTTTGTGTAAAGTATATAGGCTTTGACGTAAGGCGCGTAATAATTTTCAGGATTTGCTTCTAGTGATTTGTTGATATACTCAAGCGCCTCGTCTGTAAAACCCGCCTGAATGAAAGCGTTACTGAGCGTGAGATAAATGTAGCTTCTGGCAACGGTGTTTTCTGTCGCAACATCCAGTTGAAGTCCTTTAAGTGCGTATTCTAAATATTGTGCCGTATCAGGAAGAAAGTTTGAGTATAAGAGCGCCAACAACTGCACAGTATCTGACGAATTAGGATTGTACTCCAGCGCTTTTTCCAGATGAGGAACCGCAAGGTTATAATCTCCTGTGTGCATGTAATACAGCGCTTTTGCGATAAGGCTTTCGGCTAATTTTGAATCGTATAACAATGCTTTATCCGCATAGTTATTGATCACATCTGTATATTCCTTTTCCTTTTTATACAGGTCTAAATGGTAATATGAAATCGCCAGATCTGCATAAACCAATGCAAATTCTGGGTCTTGCTCTATCGCCTTTTTAAATAACGGAATTGCCTCTAACAGTCCTTCTGTAGTTCTTCTAAAATACGGTTCTTGCGCTTGTAAATAGTAATCATACGCCACAAGATCTTGGGTTGGTTTTTTATCGATTTGCTCAAGTTCTGCCGGAGTTATTTTTGCCTCAACGGCATCTGCGATCTTCTTTGCAACTTCGTTTTGTAATGCAAAAATATCCACGATCTGATGAGCATATTGATTTCCCCAAAGTCGGGTGTCTGTTGACGCATCAATAAGTTGAATGTTTAAAAGAACTTCATTACCAGCTTTTTGTCCGCTGCCTTCTACGATATAATTAACACCCAGTTCTTGCGCGATCTCACTAATGTTTTTACCAGAGTTGCGATACTTTTCTACAGATGTACGGCTTATGACACGCAGATCTTCGATCTTCTGGAGATTGCCCAGTGCGGCTTCCATAAGTCCGTTTACAAAATAGAGATTGGTAGAATCGCTACTTTCGTTTTTAAAAGGTAGCACTGCGATAGACTTTTCTGGTGCTGAATGTTCAGTAACTGCAGATGGTGGAGTAGTGGTGGGCCAGAAAATAAAGGCTCCTATAATAGCTACAATAAAAACTGCAGCAAGTATAAAAGGTAATTTACTTTTTGATGCTTCTTCAGTTTTTTGTTCGGCTGGAGTTTCAGGTTCTGGTTGTTGTTCTTCGTGTTTATTGATCTCGCCAGGAGAGAAGCCGTACTTTTCGCGAAAGCATTTTATAAAATAAGATGCGCTCCCAAAACCCACCTGATAAGCAACTTCTGAAACGGTGTTCTCAGAATCCTGCAGAATTTGCTTTGCTTGCTCAAGCCTGATCTCGCGTATAAATTGACTCGCAGAAAGCTGCGTTTGCTTTTTACATTTTCGCAACAAATTAGACCTGCTCATGTGCATCGCATCTGCGAGTTCTGCCACGCCAAAATTCTCATCGCTTAAATGCGCCAGCACAATTTGCTTTGCTTGCTCAGTGAACTTCAAGTTTTGCGGTTGGTCTGACATTGAGTTTTGGTTGGTTTTTGTCTAATTGTTAAAACAAAGATAAGCCTTAACATCAGACGACAAAATGCAGCTTTTGCATCATAATTTATACCCTTGCGTCATAAGTTACATATACTGTGCATCCTTTATATACTTCGCTTCACAGCTTTTACGCCTTGCTTCAGGCATTGTAGAATCTTTGCTTCACAAATTTTAATGTTCAATTCATCAACTATTAAATCATGAGAAATTTTCAAATTAAATCAGTAAAAAACATTCAATTCATCTTGCTTATTTTGGCTTTAAGCCTAACCGCATGTGGACAACAAAAAAAGGAAAATGATGGTGATACGGCTGTCGCCAAAACTACTACCAAAGCTCCAGACCTGCCTTTAAATGCAGCCATTGTTGCGGGAGATCTTGCAACGGTAAAAAAGCATATCGCCGCAGGAACAGACCTAAACGAAAAAGATCAACTAAGTGGCGGAACTCCTTTGCTTACTGCGATCACCTTTGATAAAACAGACATCGCAAAAGCCTTGATAGATGCCGGTGCCGACTTGTCTATCAAAAATAACGACGGTTCTACAGCTTTGCATGTTGCTGCATTTTTCTGCCGTATTGATGCTACAAAAATGCTTCTTGAAGCCGGTGCAGACAAAACTGTTAAGAACAATTATGGCGCAACACCGCGCGAAACTGTGACTGCGAATTTTGCAGATATGAAACCGGTGTATGAAATGATGAAACAGCAACTTGCGCCGGTAGGTCTGCAAATAGATCTTGCGCGTATTGAGAAAACGCGTCCTACCATCGCTGTGATGTTACAATAAATCGATCAAGACAATACTTATGAAAACAGAGAGAAGACATGATATTGACTGGTTGCGGGTAATTGCTATCGCTTTGCTGCTTATTTATCACATTGCGATCGTTTTTCAGCCGTGGGCAATGTTTGTGGGATTTGTGCGCAGTGAGGAGCCTTTAACAGCGCTGTGGGTGCCTATGACCATACTTAACGTTTGGCGAATTCCCATTTTATTTTTTGTATCAGGTATGGGATTGTTTTTTGCCATGCGTAAGCGTAATTACAAACAACTTATTGCAGAGCGTACAAAGCGTATTTTATTACCTTTTGTATTTGGTTTTATCGCCATTTCACCCCTTCATATGTTTGTTTTTCAGCGGTTTTTTGGGTTGCCCATGCAATATTATCCGCATGCTGGTCATTTGTGGTTTTTAGGGAATATTTTCATTTATGTGTTACTCTTTTTGCCAGCCTTTTATTTGTTGAAAAACAGAAAAGGGGAGCGGCTTAAAAAATGGATCAACATTATGATGAAAAACCCTGCCGGCCCTTTGCTGATCTCTGTTTTCTTTATTGCCGAAGCTTTGCTTGTACAACCTCAGATCTATTCAATTTATGCTGAGACCTGGCACGGATTCTTCTTAGGAGCCATCGCTTTTTTCTTAGGATATATCTTAGTATATAGCGGTAATGAATTTTGGTTCACTGTGAAGAAATTCAGTGGGTTATACCTTGTTTTTGGTGCTATTTTATTTGGCGTTCGCTTTGTAGAATTCAACTCAGAAGCGCCGGGATATTTAATGTCTTTAGAATCTATTTGTTGGATCATGGGTGTTTTTGGTCTTGTTTACAGATTCTTGAACGAACCCAGCAAGATCCTTAATTATCTCAGCCAGGCGGCATATCCTGTTTATATCATACACATGGCGGTTTTATATCTTGGGACGTTGATCATTTCACCATTAGCCATTGATCCATTTTTAGAATTCATACTCATCACATTATTTACATTCTTAGTGTGCTTTGGGTTATATGAGTTGGTCATACGCAGAGTGAGAATTTTAAGACCGTTATTTGGTCTCAAAATACAACCACGAGAAGTTAAAGCGCCCGAAGCACTTATAGAAAAGGCTTAGGATCATTCAATCAATCAAAATACGAACGGTAATTTCCCTGTTTAAGATTTTCTTGAGCAGGGATTTTATTTTATGACTGTAGCCAAAGGGAGTTTTGGGTGTTGGGGATAAGACGAATAGAATACCTTTGATACAAAATAAGAATAGGAGAGTAGTGTAATTTGTAGAAATTGTAATTATCCCACAATTACACTATTCTTCTATTAAACTTAATCTCTAGACATACCATAAAGAATTATATCTGAAATTATATATCTCAATTTATCTTTTAAATCATACTCAATATCTAATTCTTCAGCTTTATTACACATTTCTAAAAGCTTATTGAAATTGCTTATTTCATTATCTATTTTTCTATTAAATATGTCGGAAAGTTTTTTAATAAATTTAAAATTGCTTCTTGGCGATTGAATTTTAGAAAGTATTTTCACTCTCAATTCATCTGGCGTATTAATTGTTTTTACGCTTTTTAACTCTTCTATAAAATTATCAGTTGTATTTAAAATACCATCCATTCCTTTTAAAGATTCAAAAACGTTATCAGGTTTTGTATTATGATTTATAACCAAAGAGCTATTTTCTACCGTTGAGTTCTTTTTTGGTATTAGATAAAAACCAGTAGAATCTTTTATCAAAACATTAATTATGTTACTAAAATTTAAAGAGCCTGTCCCTAAATCATTTGTTGTCATTCTAACAGCTGAAGTTATATAACCAAAGGAGTCAGCTTTTTTAGGAAACTTCTCCGCAGCTATTATTTCTAATTTAGATTCACTAATTGCTGCACTTTTAATTTCGTATTCAACACCAGGATTGTTTTGCATGTTTTTATAAAGACTTAATATTCCAACAACGAAAGTGAATTCAATACCATATTCATAGTATCTCAAAGAAGTTATGCCACGAACATAAGTTGTTCCATCAAAATCTACTAAACGATAGCTTCTTTCTTTATTATAACTATCATTACTTTTTGCCATTTGTTTAAAATATTTCACATTATAATTTGCAAGTTCTGGTTGTCCAATTTTAAACAAGTTATTAGCATACTTTGTCATCACATATTCGTCAAGAAATGTATTTTTCGAATCATAAATCGCTATTGCTTTTAAGTCTTCTTTTACTTCATCTATATCTAAATATTCTTCAAAATTAAAAACTATTTGAGTTTCATTATTATCAGCACCAATTTCTTCGTATATATCAATATTTTTAGTTTCAGCTATTATTTTATGGCGTTTAAAATTGGATAGTAACGACCAAATTCTATCATATACTACATCGACATAATCAATTGATATGTAGTTATTTTTAATTTTTTCAATATCAAAAACCTTATAAATATCTTCTTTACAAGGATGACTTTCAATCAAAGCACAAAGCTTTTCGATTTTGATTTTTCCTGAACTCTTTCCAGGTTCAAGAAACAACTGTTTTTGTTTAAATTTTTCTACCATGACATTTTTTGGATTTATAAATTGTTAATTTCAGACTGTGCCGCATTAAACCGGTTATTCACATGTCTTTCAATAGTATATGCTCACTAGTTATTTTTTTTTGCCATCTTTATGGAAATATTTTGTTCTACATGAGCATATTCTTATGAAGCATGGCTATAGCAACTAAAAAAGAAATACTGGAATACCTAGATTCTATCAATATAAAAGAACTATTAGATAGGATGGAACATTATGTTCGAGGTCGATTTTATAATAAATCTGAAAATGCTAGAAAAGGTCTTGACTATTTAGATTTTTGTTATAATGTTCTCATTAAATCATGTAATGGAACTAGAAATTGGGACAAGGATAAAACGTCTTTTGAAAATTTTGTTTTTGGTTCTTTGAAAAGTGATTTGCATAACTTTTTTAGAAAGCTTAATAATGAAAGTAAAAGCTCTTATCAGGAAAATGATATTCAAAACAATGATGAAATCTATTTAATTGAAGTCGATGATTATATCGAATTAAGTGAAATGGAAGCAGAGGATGAACCACAAGTTATAGACTTTGATGAAATCTCAATAGATACATTGAACTCATTAAAAGAACAAGGAGCTGATGATTTAGAATTGGCTGTATTCGAATGTTGGCTCTCTGGGTATTTTAAACCCAAAGAGATTGCTGAACTTAATAACATTACAACTTTAGAAGTTAATATTGCAACTAAAAGACTGTCTAGAAAACAACTAAAACTACAAGAAAAGTGGATAGACTTAAAGAAATAATTGACAAGGGATTTACCGAAAGTCATCTTTCTGGTGATATCAATGATATTCGCGAAAGTTTATCTGAATATGGTGTTGATTTAGATATTAATTCAAAACGTCAAGATAAATTAATAAAACAGTTAAAATTTAAACTGCGCGCCTCAATAAATGAAGAGAAAGACAATGCTTTATTAAAAAAAGCTGTAGAATCTTTTCAGGATGCTATTCAAAAAGGACTTGATAAGCCAATTGCTTATTTAAATCAGCTTATAAAACGAAATCAAGTGGAATTTCAATTCAACAAACTTGACAAATTAAGTGAAGATGAAATTAAAGAAATCATAAAAGACCAAAATTTGATTGAAATCATTGAGTTACTTGAAGACGAATAATAAAGGAAAGAATAAAGCAAAAGAAATTCTTGAAGAAATCGGTTTTGATGAAATCACAGAATTAACCAATGAAGATTTGATAAGAGGATTTGGAATAATCTATATTTTTGAATATTTAGACAATGCAGATGGTAAAATTATCAGAGGGAAGAAAAGAACAATTATAAAGGTTAATTCCTCAATTCCTTATCCTGAAAGAATCCGTTTTGTCATTGCTCACGAATTAGGTCATTTTTTCTTACATGACAAATTAGAATTACATACAGATAATTCTAATACCTTAAATTGGTTTAATGTTGAAAACCAAGCTAAAAGAGGAATACAAGAATTTGAAGCGAATGATTTTGCCTCTGAATTGCTAATGCCGGAAACAATCTTTAAAGAATTTGTAACTGGAAAATATTTTGGTCCAAATCTACTTAAAGAACTTTCTTTTAGATTTAAAACTAGCTTGACATCAATTGTTTATAGATTAATCACTTTAGATGTTTATCCTTTATTTGTAGTTTTTATAAACGATGGCATTGTAAAGTATTGGAGAAAATCCTCAGATTTTAAATGTTGGGTTGAGGATATAACAAAATTACCGCCTCCAAAAGATTCTGTGGCAGCTGAATATATTGATGCTAACTATGATTTTATTTATAAAGGAAAGGAAAAGGCTCAAGAAATTAGCCGTTCAACTTGGTTTAAATTGGGCGATTATCAAGAAGATTCGGATTTCATGGAATATTGTATTCCGAATAAACAATATAAAACTATTATCAGTATCGTATGGGAAGCCTGACTTCATCGTTAAAATGTACATTTTTTACAGAATACATTAACCCTATAATTTATATTATGTAAAATAGAAATTATTAAAGAAAAGAAGAAGATCGCAAAATCCTCCTCTTTTTATGTACCGTAGAACATTATAAATGCACAGACGATAAGTATAATCAAAACGTAAATTAGGGGTCGTTTCAAAATGTTAGGTTTTTAGGGTGTCAAGGCAGTTACACTAGTTAAAAGTATAGAATTTACTACTGCCATGTATACGATGTTTCATTAATACTGGTTTCTCAGAAAATGAAACATTTTTTTAGAATTTGCTAATTATCTTTTAATGATTTCATTACATCTTCAATGCGTTGATCTTCTTCTTGATCTTTTTTCGCAGCAGCGCTCATAGATAATTCTCCGTCGCCTTCTACATTAAAGTCTTCTTTCTTGATCACGTTATTAAAATTTGATGATCTTCTATAACCATCTTGAAAATCAGCGTGTGTTTTTTTGTGTTCAGTTTCCATAGCGTTTCTTTTTTTGTTTAAAATTAGTCGCTCATTGTTAAACACATTGATCAATTAAGATTTTTACCATTCATTTAACGTTAATTCAAAGCTTTCTCGCTGATTAATAAGAATCTACGTTATACACAAAAGCTCTGTATTTAAGAATTGCCACAAAGATCACAGCGCCTAATGCGTTACCTATCAACGCCGTACTTTGAAATCTAAGATAATCTACAAACTGAATTTCTGGTGAAACCAGCATTCCGGCGAAAGCCTCAATATTGCCCACGATACTGTGATGTAAACCTGTAAATCCTATAACAGTAGTGATCAATAAAATTACAAACAGTCTGCTGATCGTTTCTTTACTGCTAGAAACCAACCAAGAAAGCAACGCCATTAACCATCCCGCAAGTATTGAACTCACTAAGATCACCGCACTGCTATGATCTGTAACATGATGGCCTATGGCTTCTATTGCTGTTGCGTCAAATAGATCCATGCGCATGCCAACCCATTTTACAACAAAAGCCATAATGTAGCCGCCAACTAAGTTTCCCGCGATCACGATTCCCCATAACTTTAATAAACTGCTTACTGATCGTTTTTTGTTTAAAACCGGCAATGTGAGTAATGAAGTTTGCTCTGTAAATAAAATTGATTGGCCAAGAATCACCATGATAAATCCCACAGGATACACAAATGCCGAAATTTTAAAAATGGTCTCCTCCTCTACTTTGCCATTAAAAAATCCGTATACGCTGCAGATGAGCAAGAAACTAAAACCTATCTCAAGCCCGGCAGCGATAGAACTTAATAAAATGCTGCGGTTACTTCTATTATACACTTCTTGACCTTGGCATAATTGTTCTTTTAAGATCTCGCCGTGACTTTTTGCACTGTCTTTATCACTGTGATCAGAGCTTTTGATCTCTCTGTCAATATCTTCTTGTTTTTTTTCTTTTTCCTCTTTTGTCATTTTTAAGGTATTTTTTAAAATAAAATCCCCCCAAAGAGCAATCTAATCTTTGGGGAGATCCAGGAAAATACAATGCGCAATAAGCCTGCGCTCGCTATTTTTTAATGTTCTGCACTACCCTATTATTTTACCAAGTATTTATGGTCTATTTTAGCCGGGAGCATTTTTTGAACTTTGAGAAATTAAGCAGAAATAGATGCTGACACAATTATTTAACAGCAATTTAGAATGTGTGATATGCTTGCAGCGCAGAGGAATTCTATTTTTGCAAAACTAAATCACTACGATGCTTGTTTGGGGAATTTTTATTGCGTTTATAATTTTATGTCTGGCTTTAGACCTGGGTGTTTTTAACCGTAAAGCGCACGAAATTAAAACTAAAGAAGCAAGTATCTGGACGGCGATCTGGGTAAGTGTTGCGCTAGCTTTTAGTGGTGTGATCTATTGGCTTTTTACAGAAGGTCTTGTAGAAAATCCTGATGGGCTTGCGCCAAAAACTGCCGTACTCAAGTACATTTCTGGGTATTTAATTGAGTTATCGCTTAGTATAGACAACGTCTTTGTGATCGCTGTGATCTTCTCAGCTTTTAAAATTCCACCAAAATATCAACATGAAGTCCTCTTCTGGGGAATTATTGGAGCAATTCTCTTTAGAGGATTGATGATCGTTTTTGGCGTTGCGCTTATCCATAAATTTGATTGGATCACCTATGTTTTCGGGGCATTCTTGTTGATCACTGCCTTTAGAATGATCAAGCATGATGAAGATAGTTTTGATCCTAAAGATGGTTTTATATTTAAGAATCTTAAGAAGCTTTTCCCAGTTACCACCGAAACTGATGGTGATAAATTCTTCATCAAACAAGGCGCAAAAAAAGCAGCCACTCCCCTTTTTGTAGCACTTATTATTATAGAATTTACAGATGTACTTTTTGCATTAGACAGTATTCCGGCGATACTTGCTATTACTTCGGATCCTTTTATTGTTTTTAGTTCTAATATTCTTGCGATTCTAGGATTGCGATCTATGTATTTTGTCATTTCGCGTATGCTAGCAAAATTTAGATACATCAATTATAGTCTGGTGGTAATTCTTGCTTTTGTGGGTGTAAAAATGATCCTTGCGCACAATATGGAAATCCCAGAATGGTTATCGCTTGCGGTGATAATCCTTTCGCTTGCCGCAGGAATTATTCTTTCAATAGTTTTCCCTGCAAAGGAAGACGAGCCAGAAAAGATCGAGAATTCTACCGAAGATTAAAGCTTCCTTAAAAAACGTGTTTATCCTGCCAAAGAAAACTTAAAAGCGTTTTTTCAACCTCTGCTATTCCTTAATTTTAAGGAAACAGAATATACAAATGAACTATAATTTTGAATACCATAACGTTGACGCTAGCGAAGCGCTAGAAACGTTTGTGAAAGAAAAAGTGGATAAACTGGTTAACAAATACGACTTTCTTGTAAGAGCAGATGTCTTTTTTAAAGTTGAAAACACGTCAAGCGACGAGACCGGTAAAAAAGTAGGTATTAGACTTAGTGCTCCAGGACCAAGACTTTTTGCAGAGAGTAGCACTAAAGACTTTTATGAGTCTGCAGCGAGCACAGTGAAAGAGCTTGATAGCCAACTGAGAAAGCGCAAAGACAAAATGAAAGCGCATTAATACAATGAGTATGAAAAGTATAGCAAGAGACAACAGAACCCTCACGCTTATTTATAGCAGTGAGACGCGCGTAGGTCAAAGAACCCGCGCGCAAATTGCAGGTCTTGATGACAAGGTTTTGCAAGATATAGATATTAGTAAGCAGAAACTTACAGGCACGCAATGGGCAGAGATCGCAGATGGTCTTAATAAACCTATTAAAGCGCTTGTAAGCATGGATGAGATAGAAGAAAATCTTGAAATAGATGACACCTCAGATTATGATGAGAATGATTACATCAATATTTTAAATCATAATCCTAAGGCGTTTGTACATCCAGTTGTGATACTGGGCGAGAGAGTAACGCTGATCGAGAATCCTACAGAAATTCAAGAATTTCTTGAAGTAGATTCTGCCGGTTTAAAACAGAATATGATGCAAGACGAGCCAGATATTAGTAGACAAACTAATGGCGAGAAATTTATCGATAAGCCAGACTCTGCAGCGCAATAATTATTTGGCTGTAGCCAAAATAAAAAAGCCACAATTATTAAGATTGTGGCTTTTTTAGTGTCTTATTAGTTCTGCTAATTCTTATCTGCTACAGTTACAACATCTAGCGGTTGAATGGAAGCTTTAATTCTTGTATAAAGATCAAACTGCTCATCTGTAAGAATGTCGCGCATCTCGCCGTTTTCTTGCATGCTTAATTCGTTAAGCGCATCTAATTTTGCAACGCCGTTCATCTCTTTTCTTTTCTCTTGTTTTTTCAAGTAATACTCACCTAATTTTTGAGAAAATAACATTTCTTGATCTCCTGTAAGAACCAATTTTGACGTGTAGATCTTTGTGAGAGAATCTACAATGACTTCTTGTCTTTCATTAAGGTCTGTAAAAAATCCTTGTTGGGCTTTCGCCGAAAGGCAACCCAAACTCAATATCATAACTGAAGTAAAAATTAGCTTTTTCATGATTTAAAATCTCCGTTAAATACAAATTCGCTTTGTTCTTTTCTAGAGCGCTCTACCTTTAATTCAAGTTCTTCAAGATCATCTGGCAACACTGAAGGATCACCGCCATAATATCCTAAGGCAACACCGGTTGCTACGTGATAATTCTTAGGAAGTTTAAATTCTTTGTCGGCAGCTTCATGATCTATTCCTGCCATTTGGTGCAAAGCAATACCTTCATTTTCTGCTTGTATGGTTAACATCGCCATAAACTGGCCACAATCGTAAGTCGCATGGAAGTTTTCAGATTTACCGTCTTTTCCTAGTTTGTTGTAAGCGACTAACATTAAAACAGGCGCATTGCCCGCCCATGATCTATTAAATTCTCCGAAACAGTTAAAGATCCTGTCATAAACTTCATCTCCTTTCATGCCATAAATAATGACCCAAGGTTGAAGATTATTTGAGCTTGGCGCCCATCTTCCAGCTTCTAGAAGAAGTTCAAGCGTTTCTTTGGCTACAGCCTTATCTGAAAAAACTCTGGGACTCCAGCGTTCTTTGATCTGTGGTAAAAGATCGTGATCTGTGGGAGTGATTTTTTGTATCGCAGTGTCGTTTGTCATGGTTTTAAATAAGTTTTACCCCAAAAAGATAAAACGAAATTAAAACCTGAACGGCCTTTTTAACAGGGCTTAACGGATGTTTAACTAGCGGTTTTTGACTCGATAAGCGCGATTGAATGTTCTACGGTGTCCATTTTAGGCAGCTCATCTTCTTCTATCGTGATGTCAAAAGCATCTTCTACATCAAGTACAATGTCTACAAGGTGAGTGCTGTTTATATTAAGATCATCAACAAGATGGCTCGTAGGTTGAATTTGAGAAGGGTCTACATCTTCTGGTAAATATGGTTTGATAATTTCTTCAAGTTGCGTGTAGATTTCCTGATTCATTGTGTAGGTTGTTAGTTTAATTGTCGCCTAAGTTAGAATTTTCTAAAAACAATACAACAATTAACATCTCCAAAGCCAAAACTGGCTTTCGCCAAAGTCGTAATTTCAGTTTCAAGATATTCCTTCGGAGCTTTTTCTGGATCAATGCATTCTGCGATTTCTGGATGCAGATTCTCTAGATTTATATTTGGGAAAATAAATTGCTCCTTTAATTGTATCACCGAAGCGACACATTCTATACTTCCGGCAGCGGCAAGACAATGCCCTGTCATTCCTTTAATTGAATTGATATACGGGAAGTTTTTTCCCTTTCTTTCTAACGTCTCAGACCAATTTAAAACCTCAAGACCATCTTTTGTTGTTGCTGTGAGATGACCGTTAATAAGATCGATCTCTGAAGGGTTAATTTCGGCATCAGCCAAAGCATTTTGTATACAACGCTTTACCGCATGCGGATTAGGCGCTGTCATTGTACCTCCATCACGCTGACCGCCGTTATTCACATCGCCACCCAAGATCTCTGCATAAATAGTTGCTCCACGCGCCTCTGCAGATTCCAGACTTTCTAAAACAAGCGCTCCAGCACCACATCCCGGCACAAAACCCTGCGCCTCTGCATCCATAGGTTTACTCGCAGCTTCAGGATTATCATTAAACTTGGATGGAAGAATTCGCAAGGCGTCAAAGCCTCCCCAAACATAAGGTCCGCCATCGCTTGTGCTACCGGCGAGCATGCGTTTTGCTTTTCCGTTTTTAATGCGCTCATACGCAAGGTAAACCGCTTCTGTTCCTGTTGTGCAGGCAGAAGAATTAGTTGTGACAATATTTCCTAAACCAATTTTACCGCCCAGATATGCGCTCACGCCGCTGCTCATGGTTTGTTGCACGCTCGTACTTCCCAGACGTCTAACTTTACCAGCATCTACTTTATAAACGCTTTCGCGAAATTTATCCACACCCAATGACCCGGAACCAAAAATGGATCCGCTGTCATAATCACAAGTCTCTTTATTGATCTCTAAGCCTGCGTCTTCCCAGGCTTGCATTCCTGCAATAACGCCATAAAGAATACCAGCACTATTAAAATTACGAAGTTCAAGCGGTGTGAAATATTGCTCTTTTTGCTTTTCTGAAACAAGCGGCATCCCTCCTATTTGACAAGAAAAATTAAGTTCTTCAAGTTCGCTAAAAAACCGAATTCCACTCTTACCTGATTTAAGTGCATCAGTTAACTCTGAAATGGTGGTGCCGTTAGGAGCACAAATGCCTAAACCTGTAACTACTACTCTATTTTTCATTTGCTAGGAATTAGCATTCCTGATAGTGTGCCTTTACACGCTTTTTCGCCATTAGCTCTATAAAGATTAACTGTACACTTTAACTTATGCATTCTAAAGTATTGTAATTCAGATTTTACAATAACTTTTTCATCAGGATAAACAGGAGCTAAAAACTGCACGTTAGTTTCGCACATTGCGACCATCGCATTAGATTTAAGGTCATAATCCTTAGCTGCAAGAATATTAATACCAAGGCAAACTAAACCTATTTGTGCCATACATTCTGTAAGAATTACGCCTGGCGTAACAGGATTCCCCACAAAATGTCCCTCATAAAAATAAGAGTCTGTCGGGAAGGTATAATGACCTTCTATGTAATCGTCTTTGATCTCATCTATTGCGTCTACAAACAAAAATGGTTTTGAATACGGCAGTTTTTCAATTATTTCTTCTGAAGTTAAAACTTGGGATTGATGCATTGGTAGGTGCCTATTGGTGAACCATCTGGTATTTTTGGCGATGGTATACTTTCAAATTTTTCTGGATGCTCTAGAAATTGAGCGATATCATATTTTAAATATTTAGCGTAAGCCATATTCTCATTTTCAAGACCTGCGATCTTAAGCAAACCGCTCATCGCTTCTGCCTTTACCTGCGGAGTTGCATTTTTATGAACAAACAAATTCTTAAGATGTCTTACCACTTGTGAATTTATAGTTTGTTGAACTTCTACAAGATAACTGTCTTTTTGCTTTACTTCAAATGTTTCTTTAATAAGTTCGTTGATCACTTCTTTAGCAGAGAATTGCTTGTCATCCATCCCATGATTCGCCACGATACGATTCATGCGCTCTGGATTAAGCAAAAATGTAAGTGTCATGTCGCTTGCAGTTTCAGCAGCAGCAAGTGGATCAAAGGTTATCCCGGTTTTACCTTTAAAACTTTCTCTGGTGCTTCCGTAGCCGTACGCTCTAGGCGGAAAAAGATCTAATTTATCTTTTGGGATCGCAAGATTTTCTGCTTGAAGCGTAGATAAAACAGCATCAAGAGCAGTTTTTTGTTCTTTTGGCGAAAGCAAGATCATTGGCTTTTTCTGCATATCGCCTTTTACCGCATAGCGATAATCTACTCCACCAACAGATTTTACCGCGGCTTCCGTTTGATAACGATGGTAAAAATATAAAGGCACAAATACATCTTCTAAAACCGTATACGGCTCGCCAGTTCTGATGTTATCTAGCGAGAAATTCTGGATAGCTTTTTGGCGTAAAGCCAAAACATCTTTTAACTCCTGCGCCGCGTCTGCACCGTTATCCCAAAGATGCGCATCTGGATGTGCGCCACTCGCAGCGCGAGCATCTGCATCAGAGATAAATTGTAGATTTTGCTCTTGAGCGCTATTTAAAATAGAATCAAGAAAGGTTTTTGTTTGCTCACCTTTTGGGATATCGCTGTAACTGTACGCCACCGTGATCTTGTCCCACTCGCCTATTCCTGTGTCATAAGCGTTGCTAAAATCTACTTCACCATCCTTAAGCGTCAAAGTAGGATGTGGATAATCCATCACTGAAGCTCTGTTGCTTACACTTGCGGCAAAATTGTGTGCAAAACCTAATGTATGTCCCACTTCATGTGCACCTAATTGTCGTATTCTGGCTAGAGCCAAATCTAGCATGGGTTGATAATTCTCATCAGAATCTGCAAACGGTTTGTTCATCATGGCTTGTGCGATCATAAAATCCTGACGAATTCTTAAACTTCCTAAACTTACATGCCCTTTAATGATCTCGCCCGTACGAGGATCTGTAACGCTGGCGCCATAACTCCAGCCGCGCGTACTTCTATGCACCCATTGTATGACATTGTATCGCAAATCCATCATATCTGCGCCTTCTGGCAACATTTTTACCTGAAAAGCATCTTTATAACCAATAGCTTCGTAAGCTTGATTCCACCAACTAGCGCCTTCTATCAAAGCAGAGCGCACAGGTTCTGGAGTTCCTGGATCGAGATAATAAATAATGGGTTCAACGGCTTCACTCACCGCAGCTTCTGGATTCTTCTTCTCTAGGCGATGTCTTGTGATAAATCTTTTCTCAATAGGTTCATAAACCGGCGAAGAATAATCAGCATAACTAATAGAGAAAGATCCACTTCTTGGATCAAATTCACGAGGCTCAAATCCTGATTCTGGTAATTCTACAAAGCTAAAATGCTGCAGAACAGTAATATTGTTTGCATCAGGAACTACGGTGCGTACTAGTTTTCCTGTGGGTTCTCCTGTGAGTGTGATCCACGATTCAAACTCCGTGTTTTTAGGGAACGCCTTGGTATTTTCCATGGCAATGGCACTCTTATTTTTATCAATTTTATACGTGCCCTCTTTTGCTCTTTTTAAGGTAGAAATTATCCCGTGAGCATCTTCCAGAAGAAAATCAGTGAGATCGACCAAGTATTTTTTATCCTTAGTTTCTTCGATCTTAAATCCATACAGAATTGATTTCCCAAAGGCCTGCTCAATTGATCTCTTTTCGGCCGCATTATCAGTGACGGCGCGGTATTTTTGATTAGGTTCTAGCAGCAATAATTTATTGCCTGCTTTGATGAACTTCACGATTGAAGTTCCGCCCAGCTGACCGCGATCTAACCCAATATCATTAGAACCAAGGCCACTTTTTAAAGAATGAACGTAGATGAATTCTGCATCGATCTTATCTTGTGGGACTTCAAGAAACAGCTTCCCTTCATCGTCATTATAATAGAATTTAAAGAAGCCATCTTGAGACGACACATTCTTTTTATCAGTAAGAAATTGCGCGCTCGCCACCTGAATCACAAGCAAAGCAATTAGGGTAAAAATGTTTTTCATACATGAGGATTGGTCTTTAAAGGTAATTCAAATTAATCTCACAGCTAGTAAAGCTATTTTTTTTAGGCTTTCGCCAAAAGTTGCCCTACTCCAATCCTAAATCAGTAATGAATACAGTCTTAAATTATCAATCGTCAAAATCAGGCGGATAGCAGATTTATTTTGGCTGCAGCCAAATCAAAACACATTAATTGCTGGAAAAACCTTAATTTTCGGGCCAATGAGAAAAACCATCACCATGAATATAAAGCATACTATCGTTGCGCTAAGTTCTATAGTTATTAGCTCTGCATGCGCACAGAATGTAGAACAAGTAAAAGAAAATGATGTTCCTATCACGGTTTCTGACAAATACACACATGAAGTTGTGGTGTCTGACCTTACAAACCCATGGGGAATGGATTTTTTACCGGATGGTAGCATTCTTATCACAGAAAAAGGTGGTGAACTCATCCATTTTAAAAACGGAACAAAAACGAACATCACGGGCCTTCCTGAAATTTCTAGCCGTGGTCAGGGTGGACTTCTAGACATAAAATTGCATCCAGATTATGAAAATACAGGTTGGATCTATTTTACATTCGCTTCTCCTGAAGGTGAAGAAAAAGGTGCTAACACCGCTTTAATGCGTGCAAAACTTGACGGTACGACTTTGAGCAATGTAGAAGTGCTTTATAAAGCTGGGCCTAATACTACAAAGGGGCAACACTTTGGAAGTAGAATAGTTTTTGACGATGCTGGTCATGTATATTTCTCTGCTGGTGAGCGTGGTGATCGCGATGTGAATCCACAAGATATTACAAGAGACAACGGTAAAGTTTATCGCTTAAATTATGACGGTAGCATTCCGCAGGATAACCCGTTTTACAACGAGCCAAATGCTAAAAAAGCGATCTGGTCTTATGGTCACCGTAATCCACAAGGTATGGCGGTTCACCCAGAAACCGGTGAGATCTGGGAGCATGAGCATGGGCCAATGGGTGGTGACGAAATTAACGTGATCAAAAAAGGCGCAAACTACGGTTGGCCAGTGATCACTTATGGTATTAACTACAGCGGTACAAAAATCACAGACGAAACTGCTAGACCTAACATGGAACAGCCAGTTTATTACTGGTTACCATCTATCGCACCTAGCGGGATGACTTTTGTAACAGGTGATAAATACCCAGAATTAAAAGGACATTTATTGACGGGTTCGCTTAAGTTCTTATACCTAGAAGCAGATTATCTTGATGGTGAAGAAGTTGTAAAAAGAGAAAAACTTATTGATGGTGTAGGTCGTGTAAGAAACGTGCGTCAAGCGCCAGATGGTTATATCTATGTAGGTGTTGAAGGTCTTGGTATCGTTAAGCTAATCGCTAAGTAATGAAGATATTCACGGTAATTATTGGAGTTTGCGGTATGTTATTTTTTGGGTTTAACCCAAAAGAAGACACATCATACACTATACTTCAACAAGAGAATAAAGAACTTAAAGAAAGTATGCAACGCGGTGCAGAAGTGTATAAAGACTTCTGCCTGCAATGTCATATGGCTACAGGCGAAGGATTAGAAAATGTATATCCCCCGCTGGCAAAGTCAGATTTTATAAAGAAAAACCGAGAGCTTAGCATTAAGGCGATAAAATATGGCCTTTCTGAAAAGATCACCGTTAACGGTAATTCTTATCAAACGCCTATGCCAGATCCCGGTTTATATGAGGAAGAAGTTCGCGACGTAGCAAACTATATTTTCAACTCTTGGGGTAACACTGCAAAAATGGTAACCCTTGAAGAAGTTGAAGCGATCGAAAAGAAAAAGTAATTATTGATCTATCCTTTTATAGTTTTCAGACGAGAATCTATTTCCGTTTTCATCTAGGGTTATTTGTCTAAAATGATCTTTATCTATTTGCAATTCAAACGTGAACATGCGCATCGTGTCAATGATCTGCATCATAGAGTTTGAACCATATTCTAGCGTTTCGATCAATCGATCATCTGTGGTGATGTAACGACCGTAACCAAACCACTCTGTAGAATCTACAGGAGCAGAACGCGTCCACATCACACGATCTTTAGTGTACATTTTTACTTGCCTATATCCTTCTGTTGGGATCACGGTGTCGCTTACTTCGTTATTTTCATAAAAATAAAAGTCGACTAACTCCCATGCGCCTAGAATTTTTGCTTCTTCTGGCTTTGTATCGCTAGAGCTAAAAGTGATTAAAATGACTAATAATGCGAGAGGGTAAATTACATTCTTCATAATATTGGGGTGTTTAAGTGAGAATACGCTAATCAAAGCCTTATTAATTTACGAATAATATTGTTAAAATATTATTACACTCACAATTATTAAAAGAGCAGTAATAGCGCGCAATTCCAAGGCGTTAAACGTTTTACTCTTTATGATGTATCTTTAACACTTTTCGATCAAAAAGGTAAATTCCATGAAGATTCATCATCTTATTCTGCTGTTAATTGCTGTCTCAATCTTTCCTATTTCTTGTGAAAATCCGCCAGAAATAGAAGTTTATGACCTTAAAACAGAGTATCTAGAGAATCCTATTGGCTTAGATACAAAAGAGCCTCGATTTACATTTAGGATCAATTCCGGCGACAGCCAGATACAACAGAGCGCTTTTCATATTTATGTAGACAAAGATTCTGCTGCCGTGGCAAATGAGACCGCAAAAACATGGAATATGATGGAGTCTTCTTCTCGCAATCTTGTGGTTTTTGATGGCGAACCATTAGAACCGTTCACAAAATATTATTGGGGCGTCAAGGTTAAAGTCGCTTCCGCGGAAAGCAAAATGAAGATCGCTTCTTTTGAAACCGGAATGATGCAGGAGAAAAATTGGGATGGCAAATGGATCACTGATGTGAATGATGTAAACCTGAAGCCTGCGCCCTATTTTAGAAGAGAAATCAAAACCGAAAAACAAGTGATTAAAGCTCGTGCCTATATCACAGCTGCAGGACTTTATGAATTCTACTTAAACGGTAAAAAAGTAGGCAATCATCGCCTTGATCCTATTTACACACGTTTTGACCGCCGGAATTTGTATGTCACATATGATGTAACAAGTCAATTTCAAGAAAAAGATATCGCTATGGGAGTTTTGCTGGGCAACGGCTGGTACAATCATCAATCTACGGCTGTATGGAATTTTGACAAAGCAGGATGGCGTGCAAGACCTCGTTTTTGCATGAATATCAAGTTAGATTATAGCGATGGAACTTCAGAAACGATAAGCACAGACGATTCTTGGAAAACAGCCTTGAGTCCGGTAATTTTCAATAGTATTTACACCGCCGAACATTATGATGCCACTAAAGAAATCAAAGGTTGGGATTCTCCCGGTTTTGATGACACAGATTGGCAAAATGCAATTACCGTGAATGCTCCTTCTAAAAATATAACCGCACAGGCCATGGTTCCCATTCGCAATGTTGAGGAAATTGAGCCGGTAAACATGGAGAAGTTTAGCGATAAGAAATATCTGTTTGATCTGGGTAAGAATATTTCTGGGGTTTCTAAGCTTACGCTAAAAGGTGAAAAAGGTTCTCGCGTTTGGGTAACACATGCTGAAAGACTGGACAGCACAGGCAATATCGACCTTTCAAACATTGATGTGCATTATCGTCCTAAAGACACGCTAGATCCTTTTCAAACCGATATTTACACGCTAAGCGGAAATGAAGAAACCTTTATGCCAAAATTCAACTACAAAGGTTTTCAATATGTGGAGGTGAAAAGTGAAAAACCTATTGCGCTTACGCAGAAAAGCCTGAAAGGTGAATTCATGCATAGCGATGTTGAACCTATCGGGAAGATCAATTCGTCTAACGAAATCTTGAACAAGATCTGGAGCGCAACTAATGCTGCTTATCTTTCTAATCTTTTTGGATATCCTACCGATTGTCCGCAGCGTGAAAAAAACGGCTGGACGGGCGATGCTCACATTAACGTAGAAACCGGACTTTATAATTTTGATGCCATTACCGTTTATGAAAAATGGATGGCAGATCATTGCGATGAGCAAAAGCCTAACGGTGTGCTTCCTTCTATAATTCCTACTTGGGGCGGCTGGGGTTATGATTGGGGCAACGGGCCAGACTGGACGAGTACGATTGCTATCATTCCATGGGAATTATACCAGTTTTATGGCGACGACCGAACGCTTCATAAGATGTACAAACCCTTAAAAAAATATGTTGACCATATCACGGCCATTAGCTATGATGGCGGTTTGACAGATTTGGGATTGGGCGATTGGGTTCCGGTGGCAGATGTAACGCCTAAAGAACTTACCTCCTCGATTTACTACTATGTGGACGCAAGCATTTTGGCGAAAGCCGCAAAACATTTTGACAATCAAAAGGATTTTGAAAAATACTCCGCGCTTGCCGAAAACATCAAAACTGCGATAAACAAAAAATACCTTAATACCGAAACAGGTATCTACGGCAGCGGGTTTCAAACAGAACTCAGCGCGCCATTATATTGGGGCATTGTTCCTGAGGATCTTAAGCAAAAAGTAGCCGACAACCTTGCAAAACGCGTTGCCGAAGACGATTATCATCTTAATGTGGGATTACTGGGTACAAAATCTATTCTTGGCGCTTTAAGCGAAAATAACCACGCTGACGTAGCTTATAGAATCGCTACGCAAGACACCTATCCTTCATGGGGCTGGTGGATCAAGAATGGTGCGACCACGCTTTATGAGAATTGGGATATTGATTCTAAGAGCGACATCTCGCTTAATCATATTATGTTTGGCGCTGTGGGCGCTTGGATGTACAAAGGTCTTGGCGGGATTTTACCAGATGAGAGCAAACCTGGTTTCAAGAATGTTATCTTAAAACCGAATATTGTTGCGGGTCTGGATAATTTCACTGCACAGCATACTGGCCCTTATGGCAAGATCACTTCTTCTTGGGAAAAGAATGGCAACCGAACAAAATATACCTGCGAAATCCCACCAAACAGCACAGCGACCGTTATTTTAATGGGTAAAGATGTGCGCTTGGTTGATGGTAAAAGCACATCTGCTCATGATGATTGGTCACAAGGTTTTGTTTATAATTTAAGTTCTGGAAAATACGTTTTTGAGATAACTGAATGAAAATATTAACCTTATAAAAAATTAAAAGCGCTTAATACAACGAGCGCTTTTCTTATTTTTGGTTTGATGGGCAGATTCACAAAAAGAAAAAACAGAGACGCCAGCAAAGCTACCAGGCAACGTAGACTGTCAGACCGTTTAGCGCTAGACAGAACACGCCTTGCTAATGAGCGCACGTTCTTGGCGTATTTTAGAACCTTTATTGTGTTGATGAGTTCCGGATTTGCAATCATTAAGCTCGATCTGCTTATCGAAATCAAAGAGATAGGTTTTGTGCTCGTTGGCATCGCTCCTATCATTTTTATCATCGGTCTTGTGCGTATCATCAAGATCAAGCGCGAATTAAAGAAACTATACTGGCTTGAGGAAGACGACGATGTTTTGACAAAACCTTCTGAGCCTGAACAATCTTCTCAGTAGCCTTTCGGCGAAATTTAAACATGAACGATCCCGCAATAGTTGTGGGATTTTTTAATGCTTTTTTCTTTTCGCTGCAGCGAAAAAATCACATCAACGATCTTAAAAACTCCTTGAATTTAGCATTATCATAATCTGCCATACCCGTATGTTTAAGCACAGCTTTACCGCTTTTATCAAAAACAAAAGTAGATGGCAAACTACCCGTACTTAAGATTCCTGATGGGTTTTCTAATGGTTGAAAAATAGGGAAATCATAGTCTTTTCTGGCTTTGAAATCTTGGGCTGTTTTGAAATCTTCATTAAAAGCAACTAGCACAAAAACCACGTCATCTCCTATTTCTTCATAAACGTTTTGAATACCTGGCATTTCTGCGACACACGGCGGGCACCACGTTGCCCAGAAATTCAAGAAAACGATCTTACCTTCTAGATCTTGCAGATTTACGGTTTGGGCGTTTTCGTCGCGCATTTTAAAATTCACGTCCTCGAGATAAACAGCTTCGTCCTTCTCAGAAGTAATTGTCTGCTCAATATCAGGCTTTATGATGCCGGTAAATAGAAGTCCACGTTGAAAGAATCCCAAAACTTCCACGTGTAATCCCGTGACATAAAGGATAATGACCACCGCAATAAACGATAGGTTTTTGATGAGCTTTTTCCTTTTCATAGATTATAATAGGTTTTGGCTTTCGCCAAATTTCTAAAACCGTGAAATTAGAATTTGTCTCAAAAATAGAAGGTGACAAAGGTTACGCAGATCAATCTTCAAGTTCGTACCATTCAATGTCTTTAAGACTAGCCCTTCTTCCCTTACGCTCTGGCGGATAGTTGGTTACCAGATAATCAATGATCACTTGCTCATTTTCTCCCAGATCCCAAAGATTCTGTGATTCTTGCATCCAGTCTATTGTCGCAGCCCATCGCTCAGCGGTCATGCGGTTTTGCATCACTAGTTTTGCCGAATGGCAATTGGTACAATTATTCACCACCGCCTTAAGACCTTCAGCATTTTTTAAACCCGTGGGAACGTGTATGCCGTCAACGATATCTTTTTCTTCGATCTGTATGAATCCTTCAGTAGAATATTCTTCTCCTTGCGTTTCGACATCGGAGTCCTTTTCGCTGAAAAGCATAAAAGCGATCACCGCATTGACAACAAGAATTCCTATAGCGATCCAAATGCTTTTTCTAAGAGATCCCGACTTCCACATCCACCGTTTGTCTTTTTGCATCATTTTACTTTTATCGCGATTCTGTGGCTTGCATTATTGAGGTATCCTTTAGGATTCCAGCCGGGTAAAACCATGGGCTGACTCACGCCATTACTGTCTGTAGCGCGAGCCCAGACTTCATAATAGCCTTCTTTTGGGAATTTTATAGTAGCCGAAAAATGTTGCCAAGCTAGTCGGTTTGCGGGTTTCTCAAGTGTACACGTTTTCCAAGTGGAGCCAAAATCAATAGAATATTCAATTTTGCTGACTTCTAGTTCTCCTGCCCACGCGTGACCTCTAATGTTTAGGCTTTCGCCAAAATCTATCATCGCGCCGCTCTTAGGATACGTGATCAGCGACTTTACCGGCATAGATTCAATGATGCACATATCTTCGTCTGCGACCTTTTCGCCTGGAGCGACCGTTTTGCAAGGCACGCGATAAGAAGATCCGGTCATTTTTGCACCGTCATGAATAATATTCCTGATGCTTATACCATTGATCCACTTCCCTGAAGCCGAAGCTGGCCAGCCACCAGCGATCAAACGCACAGGATAGCCATGCGCCAGCGGTATGTCTTCTCCGTTCATTTTAAAGGCAAGCAAAGTCTCTTCTTGAAACGCCTTTTGCATCGGCACGCCACGACTTATAGGCTCTTTTGTGGTATCGCCACTTAAGTGAAGATCTGCGGCGTGATAACCTATGTAAACAGCATCATCTTTTACACCCACATCACGTAAAACATCAGCAAGTCTAACGCCGGTCCATTCTGCACAAGACACAGCGCCTATCGTCCATTGATTACCTTTTGCAGGTGGGTCAAACTCACTTCTGCCGTTACCACCACACTCTAATGTAAGTTGATACGTGTATTGCTTAAACTTTGACTTTAACTCCTGAAGTGTGTATGTCTTTGGGTTAAGAATAGATTCTCCATCAAATTTTATCTGCCAATTTTCAGCATTAATTCCCTGCGGAATTAGACCATTGTTCCTGATGAACATATTCTTATTAGACGTCACTTTCTCATCAAGCAAGTGTGCTTTTGCCTCGATATTCCACGGACGATCATTGAGAACAGTCATTTCCGCATTAAGCGAAAACATTTTAAACGGATCTGGATCTTGCAGAGCAAGTGGTTTATAATCAGCGGGCATAAGGTTGCCAAAAACAATATCAGCACCGATGATGGTGGCAAAAGTTGTGAGAGAAGTTTTACGGACAAATTTGCGTCTATTCACAGAAAAATCGTTTTAGCTTGTGGGTTATGGTATAAAAGAAGTTAAATTTAAGCGATTATTCGCATAAAAATCACAAGATACAAACACTTAACATACATGAAGATTTTATACGCTTTAGGGTTTTGCATATTTCTATTAACACCCATTTTTAGCAGTGCACAAACACAAGTTGAACAGCAACAAGTAATTCCGGGAGAACTGCCAGATCCTTCTATCATTGAGGTTGACGGAACATATTATGCCACAGGAACTACTGGCGACTGGGCACCTATCTACCCTATTTACAAATCTACAGACCTTAAGAACTGGGAGTTGATAAGCGCTGTTTTTCAAGAAAAGCCAAAATGGACCATGGGCAGTTTCTGGGCTCCAGAATTGTATTATGACAACGGAACATTTTACTGCTATTACACCGCTCGCGGCACTGACGGAGTTTCTAAAGTGGGAGTAGCAACTACAAAGGATATCACCAAAGGTTTTAAAGACAAAGGCGTGATCATTGATTGGGGCGACGAAGCCATTGACGCCTATGTGTATAAAGAGAATAATACAACCTATATCACATGGAAGGCTTACGGTCTAACGCCAGATAAACCTATTACGATCTTAGGTGCAAAACTTTCAGATGATCTGCTGGAGTTGGATGGTGAAGAATTTACCGTTGTTACCGCAGAGGTTGATAACTGGGAGCGTGGCGGTATTGAAGGTCAGGCGATCGTGAAGCGTGGCGATTATCTGTATATGCTATATTCTGGTAACGCGTGTTGCGGTAAAGATTGTGATTATATGGTGGGTGTGGCTAGAGCCAAAAGTATGAAAGGACCATGGGTCAAGCATGAGCAAAACCCCATACTTGTGGGCAATGCAGACTGGAAGTGTCCGGGTCACGGTACTGCCGTACAAAAAGATAACAAGTGGTACTATTTATACCATGCGTATAATTCGAAAGGTTTTCCATCGTTAGGTCGTGCGGCGGTGCTTAGTGAGATCTATTGGGATGAGCAATCCGGTTGGCCTTATTTTAATGTAGAACAAAACCTAGTTGATGGTGAACGTTTAGAGAAAGATATTGAAGATGATTTTGGCGGAAGCCAACTCAAAAAACACTGGAAATATAACGTCAAGAACGGTGAATTTAAGACTAAAGTTAAAAACAGCACCCTCACACTTACTGAAAGTAAACCAGACGCTAAAAACCCAACAGGCGCCGTACTTTGTGTGATTCCCGACGACTCAGATTTTACATTTGCTACGCAAGTGGTGAATACAAATAGCGCGCTTAAAGGTTTGGTGCTGTACACTACAAAAGACAACAGCATCGGCCTGGGAACAAAAGACGACAAGATCATCTTATGGAAAGTGCAAGACGGGATGTTTATCGAGATGGACTCAAAACCGCTAAAAAACGCGAGCGCAATTTGGCTTAAAGCCAAAGTAACTAACTCTAGTGCGATATCATTTAGCTTCAGTACAGACGGCAGCAGTTATGAAGACCTCTATAGCGTAAATGGCGATAATCTTGCATGGTGGTCTTCTGGTATGAAGGTGGGCTTACAAATACGCAAAGACGGCGCCACCGGTGATGATGAAGGTGTTTTTGAGGAGTTTAGTGTGGAGTATTGATCTATGCCATTATACATAAGGAAATAGTTATATGGTTTTCTAAACTGAATAATTTATTAAATGCATGATTAAAAAAATATCCTTAGAAAGAGTAGCTAGCTACAAAACCTTGAAAGTTTTAGAGACAGACAGAAAAGCTAATCTAATTTATGGGTTGAATGGTACAGGAAAAAGTACAATTTCTAATTATCTCTACAATCAAGATGACCCGAAATATATCAATTGTTCCATAGAAGGGCTTAGTGATGAAAATGAAGTTTTAGTTTATAATCAAAAATTTATTCAGGAAAATTTCTATGAATCAGAAAATCAGAAAGGAATTTTCACCTTATCAAAGAGCAATCTGAACGCTGAACAGAAAATTCAAAATGCAAGAAATGAGATCAGGAAAACTCAAAATGTATTTGATCAGAATAAAAGAAATTTAGAAAATCTTTCAAAAGAAAAGAAGGATGCTTTAGATATAGCAAAGAAAAAAGTATGGGAAATAAAAACTGAATATACAGGTGGTGATAGAGTTTTTGAATTCTGCTTAGCTGGTTTAAAAGGAAACAGTTCTAAACTATTTGAACATATTATCCAAATTAGTAAATCAGAAACTAAACCGAGTAAAACTATTGAGGAAATAAAGAAAGAAATTCAGTCATTGACAGGTGAAGATGCAAAGAAATTAACTTACGTTCCTAAAATAAATTTTAAAGGTTTAAAGAATGAATTTGATGAGATATTATCTAAGGTAATTGTTGGGAGTGATAATAGTACAGTGGGAGAATTTATTACCAGATTAGGTAGTTCAGATTGGATTAAAACAGGTTTAAACTATTTGCCTGAAAATATAGAGATTAAGGAAAAATGTCCTTTCTGTCAAGAAGAAACAATAACAGAAGATTTGGTTGAAAAACTAAAGGGATATTTTGATGAATCTTACGAGAAAGATATTTCAAAATTACAAGAAATACAAAGTGAATATACTAATGCAGTTTCGTCAATTCCCTTATTATCACAATTTGAAGAGAATCCTAAACTAGAGGATTATAAAAAAGAGTTTAATGCTAAATACAAGGAATTAGAAGCTGTATTTTCTAAAAACAAAACACTTCTCGAAGACAAAATAGATTCTCCGAGCCAATCGATATTTTTAGACTCAACCTCAAGTATTATTACAGAAATAGATAAGATTATTGACAAAGTTAATGAAGCGACGAAAGAGCATAATGATAAAATTGATAATATCGATAAATCACTTGATGAGTTGAAATCACAATTTTGGAAAATTATGCGGTTGGAATATGATCAGACTATTTCTGCTTATTATTCAGCAAACCAAAAGTTATCGGACCAAATTGAAGTATACAACAAAACTGAAGAAGAACTATTAGGTTATTTAAAATCTCAAAATGAAATAATTGTTGATCAGCAGAAACTTACAGTGAATGTCGAAAAGGCGATTGAGAATATAAATAACGGTTTATTAGATCTAGGAATACAAGATTTCAAAATAGTAAGGCATTCTGAAAGTTTCTATAAGGTAGAAAGAAAGGATGGTAATAATGAAGTCTTCAAAAGCCTAAGTGAAGGTGAGAAAATGATAATTAGTTTTCTCTATTTCATTGAAATGTGCAGGGGTAAAAAAAGTGTAGACCAAGAAGATAAAAAGAAAATAATCGTAATCGATGATCCGATATCAAGTCTTTCCCACATATACATTTTTAATATTGGACGTTTAATACACGAAGAATTCCTAAGAAATGATAGATATGAGCAAATTTTCATATTAACTCATAGCTTATATTTTTTCTACGAATTAACCGACACCAATCACACTCGCAGAAAAGAAAATCAAAATTTGTTCAGGTTAATTAAAAATCATGATGGCAGTCAAATTCTTGAAATGAAGTATGAAGAAATTCAAAATGATTATCAATCCTATTGGCAGGTTGTCAAAGATGAACAGCAATCACCAGCACTTATTGCCAATTGTATGAGAAACATAATTGAATATTTCTTCAATTTTGTGGAGAAACGAGATTTAGGAACATTTTTCCAGAAACCTATTATGAAAGAGAATAGGTTTCAGTCTTTTAATAGATACATAAATAGAGAATCACATTCCCTAGGTCAAAACATATTTGATATTAAAGAGTTCGATTACAATGATTTCAAAGAGGCTTTTAGATTAGTATTTGTAGAAAACAAATACGAAGAACATTACAAAAGAATGATTGGATAAAAAATAAAGCAAATGAAAACTTCCACTCTCCTACTCCTACTCATTTCTCTAACGTTTTTTAGCTGTAAAGACAGCGCAAAACAAGAAGAAAAAAAAGATTTACCACGTATCGCTATTGCGGGTATTGGGATCGAGTCAAGCACATTTTCTCCTGCGCAAACAGAAGAAGCTGCGTTTCATGCGCGTATAGGTGATTCTATTTTTAATCGATATTCATTTTTTGATACTGATAGCGACATCAGGCAGCGTGCAGAGTGGATTCCTACATTGTTAGGTAAATCTATTCCTGGCGGAATTGTTACACGCGAAGCTTATGAAAGCATGGTTTCAAAAACCTTAAAAATGCTCGAAAAAGGCAAACCTTATGACGGTTTGTTCTTTGATATTCACGGTGCGATGAGCGTTGTAGGTATTGAGGATGCAGAGGGAGATTTGATCACACGCATTCGTGAAGTTGTAGGTCCAGATGTTTTGATCTCAACTTCTATGGACTTGCATGGTAATGTTTCAGAAACGCTGGCTAAAGAAAGTGATTTGATAACTTGTTACAGGATGGCGCCGCATGAAGATGCGCTAGAGTCTAAAGAGCGTTCTGTGCGTTTGTTGCTAGAACGTTTAGAAAACGGAAAAGGCAAACCCGCGTACAAAGCTTGGGTTCCTGTGCCCATTTTGCTTCCTGGAGAAAAAACCAGCACCCGCATTGAACCTGGTAAAAGTCTATATGCTAAAGTTCCTGAAGTTGCAGATCAAGAAGGTGTGATTGATGCTGCGATCTGGATAGGTTATGCTTGGGCAGATGAACCTAGAAATCATGCCGTGGTAATGGTTACTGGCGAGGATAAAGATAAGGTTACCGCTGGTGCGGAAAAGCTTGCGAACGCATTTTGGGATGTGCGCAATGAATTTGAATTTGTCGCTCCCGTAGGAACTTTAGAAGAAAGTTTACAACTGGCTTTAAAGAGCGAGAAAAAACCTTTCATGATCAGTGATATGGGTGATAATCCCACCGCTGGTGGCGCTGGCGATGTAACATGGACACTTCAAAAATTACTGAATCGCTCAGAATTTAAGTCGGATAATGGACCGTCATTGATCTATGCTTCAATTCCCGGACCAGACCTTATAGCAAAAGCCCTAGAAGCAGGCGAAGGCAATACCGTAACCGGAATGGTGGGTGCGGCGGTTGATGATCGTTATGCACCACCCTTAGCATTGACAGGTACAGTTGAAGCCATAAGAAAAGGAGATCGCGATGCAGAAGTTGAAGTGGTTGTAAAAGTAGGAAGTATTCATGTGATCGTGACAAAAATGCGTAAACCATATCACTACAAGAAAGATTTTACAGATCTAGGCCTTGACCCAACGCAAGCAGATATTGTAGTCGTTAAAATAGGCTATCTCGTACCAGAATTATATAACATGCGTGGCGACTGGATCATGGCATTAACGCCTGGCGGAGTAGATCAAGATCTTGAAAGATTAGGATACAAAAACATTAAACGTCCAATGTTTCCGCTGGATGCAGATATGGAAACACCAGATCTAAGCGCAAGATTGATCCCAGCATCAGATGAGTAAGATTTTGGCTGCAGCCAAAGAATAAAAAATAAAAAAAGGCTCTCAATAACTGAGAGCCTTTTCAATTGAAGGAAAACTAATTAAATTAGAATGCACCAATAAAGTGGCTGCCTTCTACATTAACAAGCTCGGCACCTTTAGTAACCTCGCCTGTAACCGTGTTAACTACATAGATATTTCCGTTTTGTCCCACAGGCGCCTGTGTAACATAGATCTCATCGCCATTTACCGCAAAACCTTGATACTGGAAAAGGTAGAAATCTGGATCATAAGGAATATCTGTTATTTTTTGAGCTGTCTTAGTATTAAGATCTACAAGTGCGAAGAATCCTTGAGCACCTGCAACACCTTCTGCAGAACCTGCATGACGATAAGCAAGAACCGCTTTACCGTTTGCTGCTGGTCTCCAAGCCAAGATATAAGCGTCATCTACACCTAGCGCATCGTCAAGATTGAATACGTAAGAATCATCATACTGATTGTTAGCACCGATCTTTAAGATGTGAGAACCTTGAGGATCACTTTGCCCTGCTTGATAAACACTTCCATTATATTCAAAAGCATTGATGCTACGGTAACCGTTTGTATTACCAATCCCCACACCAGATGTGATCACTACAGGATTAAGTAATGATGGATAATCAAGAACAATAGATTTAGCAGCAAGAAGTTCTGCATCTCTGTCGCGCTCTCCTGTTGCTGGGTCAACCTTGCTTAAACGTGCACCGATGTATAATTTGTCTCCGGCAGCGTTAAGCGTAGGCATATCAATTCTTGAGATATAATATCCTTGCGCTTCTTCTTCAGCAGTAAGTGGCACGCTATGCTCCTGAAATTCTATAATTTGAGAGTTTTGAAGATCTAACGTTACAATTCCCATTTTTGCCTCAGTGCGCTCATAGAAATCATCAGCCTCATCTTCAGGAGTTCCGTTATCATTAAATTGATTTTCTGTTGAAACATAAACAGCAGCACCTGTTTGATCTCCATCAAATAATTTGATCCATCTAGGTGCAGATCCTACGTAAGGCGCAATACTGATCTCAGATCCCGTTTGCACGAAATTCTGACCACCTTCTACAGTGTATTTTGTGTAATTTCCGCCGGTATCACCTGCATAGCTAATGTTAAAAATAGTATTACCATCTTCTGAAGCTTGTAAACGTGCTGTTCTGTTAGATGGTACGATAAAACCATTATCAAACGGCGCTATAGAAACTGAAGGATCTTTTGCATCTTCACTAGATAGTGAATAGATCAAAGTCCCGCCATTACCATCACCTGGATTATCACCCATTCTTGCTGCAGCAACTGTGATCCATCGTGAACTCTCATCTGGATCTGGATTTACAGGATCATCATTTACATCGTCGCTAGTACTACATGCGGTCATTAAACCGGCGGCAAGTGTGATATATGCAAATGCTCTAAAGTTTAAGAAAACTCTTTTCATTTTTAATTGATGTTTAAAAGATTAAAATTTATTTATTGAATAGTTAAGTTTCACATAGAATGCTCTTCCCGGTTTTTGCACAGAAAGATTATCATACACCGGTTTATCAAAGATGTTCTTGACATCAAAACTGAGTACGAATCTTTTGTTTGGGAAAAAGTAGCTTACGCCAAAATCCTGCGCCAACTGTTCTGGCACTTTAAAGAAGTCATCGCCCACCGTATTAGATCCTTGCGGTACCAGATAAGAAAACTCATCTGTGTAATACATGGTGTAAAAAAGATCGAGACGAGATTTCTTCTGTATTAGGTCTTTTAACGAATAACGCGCATTTGCATTCATCGTTAAGAAAGGGGTGTTAGGCACTGCTACTTCTGTACCTCGATTCTCGATCTTAAGATCAAATTTTGAAATATTGAAATTTACCGTCAGATTATTATCGTAGCTATAATTAAGTTGTGCGTCAAAGCCTTTAGATGTTCCGCTGCCTTGATTTACATAAACGATAAGCTCATCGTTTACATTAAGAGAGGTTTCAATAGGAAGACCTATTCTATCTTTAATATTTCGTGCAAACAGATTTGTTGAAACGGTAAATTGATGTTTTTTGAAATTAAATGCTCCTAGACGAAACCCTAGATTATAATTATTGCTCTGCTCTGGATTAATGCTTGAGTTTGCAACCACGTTATCACCATCATTTCCAAAAATTTCGGTTTCATTAGGTAAGCGTATCGCTTTTTCGGCGGAAGCCAAAATAAAAACCTCTGGAGTTAAACCGTATGAAGCAGCAAAACCATAACCATCAAATTCTTTATTACTGCTTACCACTTCGTCAACAATTACCCTATTCCCATTATCATCTGTTGCGATCGCAGGATCTTTGCTAATGGTTTTTTGTTGGTAATGTTTAGCAAACAAACTGGCTTTTAATCGATCTTGAAAAGCATCTAACTCATAGGTAAAAGACAAGATGTTCTTGCGTAGATCACGTGTTCCCACAAAAGTATTTTCAAGCAGAGGGCGAAGTTCATCGCTGTCCTCACGATCAATACCGCTATACACGTGGTTAAGGAGAAGTTTATGGTTTTCGCTTAAAGCGAAAGAAACTCCGGTGCGTATAGAAGCGACATTGCGATTTATATTTAAAAGCGTTGGGCCGCCTTCTTGCTGTGAACCCCAAGTGTATTGAAATTCATTTCCTCTAAAGTCTATGGCGCGTTCACCATTCCAACTGTACGCCCACGCCACTGTATCGCTTAGTTTGCGATTGCGCTTTCCGTAATACCCATTTATATTTACATCTAGACCTTTTGTAAAAAGATCTTTCTTCTGATAACTCAAATTCGCCAGCGCCACATCAGACTCATAAAATCTGCCTTTGTATGGAGTGATCGTCATAAATGCACCGTGTTGCACTTCTTTATAATCATCAGAACCGGTAAAACCTACGTAGAATTGATCTGCCCATTTCACGTCAGTATAACCTAGTTGAACGATACCGCCGGCTGATCTATAAGCATCATTAAATCTTCTTGCAGTGATAGGCGTTTGAACGCCGCCAAGACCGGTAACCACCACGCTCCTACCGCTTACTTTATAATCGTTATCAGAATAATTATAAAAACCAGAAGCCTTAACCG
Organism: Leeuwenhoekiella obamensis; assembly: GCF_055391795.1. Classification (NCBI taxonomy): domain Bacteria; kingdom Pseudomonadati; phylum Bacteroidota; class Flavobacteriia; order Flavobacteriales; family Flavobacteriaceae; genus Leeuwenhoekiella; species Leeuwenhoekiella obamensis. The sequence goes on from NZ_AP029251.1 coordinate 1,211,967, forward strand.
TAAAACCAGATTTGTCAACGCGGTAAAGTCCATTAACGCTTGCTTGCAATGTATTGAACGAACCGTAAGAAAGTGATGCGTTAAGGTTTGTTGATGAAGATTTATCTAGGACGATGTTGATTGCACCACCTAGCGCATCATCAGACAAGTGACCAGGAACCACACCTTTATAAACCTCGATCTGCTTGATCATAGAAGGCGGGATACTATTAAGATTAAAAGAAGAACCAAAAGTAGAAATAGGAATTCCATCAATAAAAATGCGCACCGCACTGCCCGAAAGTCCGTTGAGACTGTATTGCACTTGCGAACCAAGACCACCGTTTTGACGGATCTTCACTCCTACCGTTGTATTAAGAAGTTCGTTAGTTTGAATGTTTCTAGAGCTAGCTTCTTCAGTATTTACTACGCTTACCGCGAAACCCTCTTTTTCCATTTTCATTTTGATGCTTTCGCCCTTTAGCGTGACTGCATCAAGTTCATAATCCTTCTCATTCTTTAATTGAATGTTGTGCTGGGTGCTTTTATTATTGATAACAACTTGATCAAAATCGATGAAATCGCCGTGAATAATCTCTAGCGTATATGTGCCAGATTGAAGGTTTTGAAATGCGTAAAATCCTGAAGAATTGGATTGTGCAGCATCTGTAAAATCACCTTTAGATATTTTAACTACGGCATTTGTGGCTAAGAATCCATTAGCGTCGTAAATAGTACCGCTTAAAGTGTGCTGTGAAAATGCCGCTAATGGGAGAATAAATAAAAGAAAAAGTATAGTTTGCTTCATCAGTAATTATTGACATTGCAAAACTATGCTTATTTAGATTAAGTTCAAATAGAATCTGGAATAAATCTAAATAGATTTAATTTTATTTGTTTTTCAACGAATTAAATTAAAAATAATCGATTTAGTTATTGTGCTGTTTAAATAAATCGTGAGGTATCTTAAGACATTTATCGGTAATAACTCTTCTACTCCAACTAACACTGAAACATTTTATACGATCATATTCCAAGTTTCAAATTTTCCGATTTTGAAATAAGTTTAAATAAAAGTTTTATAACTATAAATAATTGTACTTTTAAAGAGAATGAAGGTTCGAATCATTCTAGTATGTACTAAACATTTTTGGTGTATAGATAATTATGAGGTAATTCCTTTTCGCTGAAAAGCATATCTATTTTAATATTGAGCTTACGCTAAACTGTTATTTAATAGTTCCCACTAATAGAATGTTTTAAAAACTGAATAATCAATAGCATTATAAATAATGAAAAAACTTTTACTCGCCATCATATTGCTTAGTTTAGGGAATTTGCAGGCTCAAGAATCTTATTCTTACAAAGCAACTTATAAGCTCCAGTATCAGGAAGATTCCACAGATGTAAATTCTATAAAATCTGAGATTGGCGTGCTTTATTTAAGTAAAGATCACTCGCGTTATTCTAGTTTGGGTAAAGCGGTAAAAGATTCTTTAGAGCATTTGCCTACTCCAGAAATGATGAGGATGGATGAGTATAATGCAATGACTGATTTTAAGTATTCTATCTATAAAGATTATAAGGAAAACAAACTTGTATTGGCTGAAAAGGTTTTTCAATACGAATTAAAATACAAGCAGGATTTAAAACAGATCAACTGGGAAATTCTGCCTGAAACCAAAGAAATTATAGGCTTTAAAGTTCAAAAAGCTACGGGAACCTTTGCAGGTAGGAATTACAATGCATGGTTTGCTTCAGAATTACCTTTTTTAGACGGACCATATAAGTTTAATGGCTTACCAGGTCTTATTTTAGAAATTTCAGATTTACAAAATCAGTATCACTTTACTTTAACGGGATTTCAGGAATTGCAAAAACCTGTTGATCAACTATTAAATCTTGAGAATTATAAGATGGTTTCTCAACAAGAGCTTGATCAGGTGAGAGATGATTATGATCGTGATCCCATTGGCACCATGCAAAAGGCCGGAATAAAATTTGGTTGGAGCGCAGAAGACGAAGCTAAACAGAAAAAAGAACTCGCTAAGAAATATAAAAAGAAAAATAATCCAATAGAAATTAAGCACTAACATCATCAATAACGAACATTATGAAACTAAAACTCATTTTACTACTATCCCTTTTTACCTTAGGCCTATCAGCGCAGGAAACTATAAAAGATAATTTTAAGTATGAAGTAATTTATAATCTGTCATTTAAATTAGATTCTACACAAGTTGAACCCGTAAGTGAATATATGGTTCTATATCTTGGAGATGATTATTCTAGATATTTAAGTAGAGCTCAAAAATTCGCAGGTGAAGTAGACATAAAAGGAAACTCTGGTACTACCTCAAAAAAAGCTCTAACAAATTTTAGTTATCAAATAATTAAGGATATTAAAAAAGAGAAGTTGTATTACTTTCAAAATATGGCTAAAGACCGCTTCTACTTTGAACAGGATAAGAATATGTTTAATTGGAAGATTGAAAATGAGACCAAAGAAATAAAAGGTTATAAAGTTCAAAAAGCCACAACAACCTTTGCGGGTAGGGATTATGTCGCTTGGTTTACTCCAGAAGTTCCCATTTCAGATGGCCCTTTTAAATTCAATGGTTTACCAGGATTAATTCTAGAGATTTCAGATATTGAAAATGAATGGAATTTTGAGTTTTTTGCTTTAAAAAGGCTTTCGCCAAAAGAAGACTTCAAGCTAAAATTGAATCTGCTTATAAAAACAACTCCGGAAGAATTTAGTACGACTTATCTACGCTTTCGAAAGGACCCTTTTACATATGCAAATAATCCTAACGTACATATCACACCAGAAGTTCATCAACAATATATAGAGGCCTTTACTAAACTAATTGAGAAAGAGAATAATCCTATAGAACTGGAATAGTCAAAAAATCATCAATCAACAACCATAATGAAGCTAAAGCTATTTATACTATTGTTATGCTGTTTTTACAAGATTTCAGCACAGGAAAAATTAAAAGGAAAATTCGATTATAAGGTTACCTATAAGCTAGATTTTAAACTGGATTCTACTTCAACAGAAAAAAGATCAGAATTTATGATCTTGTATTTAGGTGATGAGATTTCTCAATTTTCTAGCAGAGCTTATGTATTGGAAAATCCCCTTGTAATAAATGGAAATAACGGAAGCACATCGCGTCTGGCGGTGACAAAATTCTTTATCAAAACCATCAAAGATCGGGAAGCATCGAAAATGTATAATTCGGTTTTTGTTCCAATGACCGATTTTTTCTATGTGCAGGATTTGAGCCTTTTTGACTGGGAAATCTATCCTGAAACAAAAATGATTAAAGATTATAAAGTTCAAAAAGCTACTACTTCATTTGCCGGTCGGGATTATGTGGCCTGGTTTACTACAGAGGTTCCGGTTTCAGACGGGCCTTATAAATTTAATGGCTTGCCGGGTTTGATTTTAGAAATTGCAGACACAGGGAATGATTATGTTTTCTCCTTTATAGGCCTAGAGAAGCTTGCACCTGCACTTACTTATAAGATGAATTTTAATCAATATGTTCAAAGTACTCAAGAAGATATTGCAGAAAGATTGCATGAATATTGTAGAGATCCTATGACACATATGCGAGCACAAGGACATAACACTAATAATAAACTTGATCCCGAATGGCACAAAAAAATGGTAGCGGCCTTTACCGAAATGCTGGAGAAAGAAAATAATCCTTTAGAACTAGAGTAGGTTGAAAAAGGGCTTCTTTCTTATTCTATCAATATTTCTTGTATGTGCGAGCTATTCGCAAACTGAGATCACAGGGCTTGTTGTAGATGAGCAAAATGAAAAGTTGAGTGGAGCTACGGTAATGATCAGTAAAGATTCAATTTCTTCGATCTTAGCTTATGGCATTTCAGACTCCAATGGTAAATTTAAAGTAGCTGTAAAAGATAAGAGCGATTCACTCTTTTTGAAAGTTTCTTACATCGGTTTTGCTCCATTTGAGAAAGTCATAAAGAATTCGGCACAGATCTTAGAAGTAAAACTTACAGCCTCTACAGAATCTTTAAAAGAGGTTATCGTTAAATCTGAAATTTTACAGCAACGAGGTGATACACTTAGTTTTTCGGTAGCGGCTTTTAAAGACAAAAATGACCGCGTTATCGCTGATGTTTTGAAGAAAATCCCAGGAATCGATATACGACCCGACGGGAAAATTTTTTATAAGGATGAGCCCATTGAAAAATATTACATCGAAGGTTTAGACCTTTTAGAAGGTCGCTATAATTTAGCGAATAATAATCTTTCAGCCGATGCTGTTTCTAAAGTTGAAATACTTGAAAACCATCAACCTGTAAAGGTCTTAGATAGTTTAGTGTTTTCTGAAAGAGCTTCAATTAATATAAAGCTTAAAAATGATATCACTTTTAGCGGAACAGCGTCCATCGGGATTGGTGCTTCGCCTCTGCTGTGGCAAACTAATGTAACGCCCATGATCTTTACAAAAAAGTGGCAGGCGATCGTTACCTATCAAAGCAACAACACTGGCCGTGATGTTTCTGGTGAGATTATGAATTTTTCATATAACTATTATGAAGATGGATTTGATATTGATAATGAAAATTGGCTCTCAATACAAAATGTATCACAACCACCTTTCTCTTCAGAACGGTGGCTAGATAATAACGCTCATTTACTTTCAGGTAATGTCTTGCAGCGAGTAAAAAAGGATCTAGACCTAAAACTGAATATTTCTTACCTCAATGATTATCAACAGCAAGATGGAAGTACGCAAACACGCTATTTTACGCCTACTGATACCATAGATGTGATCGAGAATACCAATAACAAAATATTCTTAAGTGAGTTAGATGGTCAACTAACATTAGAGAATAATTCTGATAAAAATTATTTTAAAGACAAATTCGGTTTCAATGGATCATGGAACTCGAAAAGAGGTTTGATTACTCGTCCAGATACACAGATCACGCAGCAACTGGATAATCCTTTCTTCGGATTCAAAAACGATTTGCGGCTGCTTAGAACTTTAGGCAAACAATTGATCACTTTTACTTCAAACACAGGTTTCTCAGAAAACAATCAGAATCTTCTAGTACAACCCGGTCAATTTGAAGCTATTTTTAATAATGGTGATCCATATGAAGATCTTCAACAATTAGTATCAACCAGAAAAATTTATACTGATAATGCTGCAGGATTCACTAAATCGCTAGGCAAATTTACCATTACTCCACGACTGGGATTCTCGATCAAGAATGAACAATTGGACACTGATATTTTTCTCGATGAATCTAAAGAGGTTGTAGATACTGACTTTAAAAATAGAACCGAATTTGTTGAATCTTCGATATACTTTAAAAATTCACTACAGTTTGAAAGTAAAGATGAAACTTGGAACTTAAGATTAGATACTCCGCTTCAGTTTAAAAGTTTTGATCTAGAAGATAAAAACTTTGAAGAAAAACGAAATCTTGATCGATTGGTCTTTGAACCTTATTTTGATTTAAAGAAAAGGCTTTCTGCGTATTGGGAAGCAAATGCTTCTGCAGGATTGCATTATGATTTTGGTAAACTTCAGCAGTTGTATTATGGCTTTCTACTGAACGGGTATCGTAACTTAAATAGATATAACGCGCCAATTTCTGAGCAAACAAGACAGAGGTATAGTGCTGGTTTAGGCTATAGAAATCCGTTAAAGCAACTATTTCTTAACGCCTCTTATTCTTATAATTTTTCTAAAAACAATTTACTCTACAGTTCTAATATTGATGAAAACGGAACAACAATCCTAGAAGCTGTAGCTCGCGATAACAGCTTTAGCACTCATAGTTTTAGTGCAGGCGGGAGTAAATATTTTAGAAAAATAGAGACCACGCTTAAGCTTAATTCATCTTACAGTTTATCTCAAAGACAACAGCTTTTAAACAATACGCTTGCTGATGTAAATACAAGAAATTTAAATTTTCGCGGAAGCGTAGACACTGAAGTTTCTAGTTGGTTAATTGCTAATTATTCAGGTAATTATTCAACATATACATCAGGTTTTGAGGATAGTGATTTTGAAACTATTATAACTCAAAAACACACGCTAGACCTTTATTTTTATCCTAAAGAAAATCAATATTTAAGCGCTGGCGGCGAATACTACGGCAATTCTTTTTCAAATAATGGGAATAACTATTTTGTGAATCTTAGTTATCAATTTACTTTCAACAAACCCAAAATGGATCTAAACATCAGCTGGAGAAATATCCTGAATACAGATACATTTATCAATGCTTACAATAACGAATATTACTATGTGCAAAGTAGCTATCAACTGCGACCATCACAGGCTTTAGCTAGTTTGAAATTTACGTTATAACCTGAAAAACTAAATTGTATCAACAAGAAATATTAAGACATAAAAAACCTGCTAACTAGTATTAGCAGGTTTTTATTTTTGTCGGGATGAGAGGATTCGAACCTCCGCTCTCGCGCCCCCCAGACGCGCACTTTAATCCCGCCAGAGCGGGACAGGCCTGCCACGCCATAGCGTGGACTAAGCTACATCCCAATATCATTTAAATATCTTCTAGCTCCCCGTTTCTTAATTTTCTTTTCAAGTAACACTGCTTCTGCCCTGCTCGGCACTTGGGTAGACCATCTTAAATCCCATGGAATACCATTCTTAGTAGATCTAACAAGTTTAGAATTATGTCTAATCAATCTTTTCTCAAGATTGGCAGTCTGCCCGGTATAGAATTTATCTAAGCTTTTGCTAAATAAGATGTATACATAAAACATTGGAAGGTTAATACTTTTCAATTAAGAAAGGACTATTGACTGAATATAAGAATCTTAACTCAAAAGAAAAACCCAATCATCTGAATGATTGGGTTCAAAACTGTCGGGATGAGAGGATTCGAACCTCCGCTCTCGCGCCCCCCAGACGCGCACTTTAATCCCGCCTTGGCGGGACAGGCCTGCCACGCCTTAGCGTGGACTAAGCTACATCCCAATATCATTTAAATATCTTCTAGCTCCCCGTTTCTTAATTTTCTGCTCAAGCAACACAGCTTCTGCTCTACTCGGTACTTGGGTAGACCATCTTAAATCCCATGGAATACCATTCTTAGTAGATCTAACAAGTTTAGAATTATGTCTAATCAATCTTCTCTCAAGATTGGCAGTCTGCCCGGTATAGAATTTATCTAAGCTTTTGCTAAATAAGATGTATACATAGAACATTGGAAGGTTAATACGTTTAAATTAAGACAGAACTATATACTGAATATAAGCTTTTCTTAACTGAAAAGAAAAACCCAATCATCTAAATGATTGGGTTCAAAACTGTCGGGATGAGAGGATTCGAACCTCCGCTCTCGCGCCCCCCAGACGCGCACTTTAACCGGACTAAGCTACATCCCGATACCTATGTATAAAACAAAACCTACGATGCGTAGGTTTGTTTTTTTGAAGGTTTGCAAATATAGGTATTAGCTTATTTTGAGCAAGCTTATACGCTATACTTTTTGGCTTTAAGCCAAAACCTATTTTGCGATATTCACTGCTCTAGTTTCACGTATTACTGTAACACGCACCTGACCAGGATATGTCATATCTGTTTGAATTTTTTGAGAGATCTCAAAGGATAATGATGCTGCTTTTTCATCATTTACTTTCTCACTTTCTACGATCACACGAAGTTCTCTACCCGCCTGTATCGCGTATGCTTTCTTCACACCGCCAAAACCAAATGCGATATCCTCAAGGTCTTTAAGACGCTGAATATAGCTGTCTAATACTTGACGTCTTGCTCCAGGTCTTGCACCACTAATCGCATCACATACCTGAACGATCGGTGCGTAAAGTGTTTTCATCTCGATCTCATCGTGGTGAGCACCAATCGCATTGCAAACCTCTGGTTTTTCGCCATGCTTTTCTGCCCATTCCATACCTAGTAATGCGTGTGGCATTTCAGTTTCGGTTTCTGGCACTTTACCTATATCGTGTAATAGTCCGGCGCGTTTTGCGATTTTTGGGTTTAACCCAAGTTCTGACGCCATTACAGAACAAAGTTTTGCTACTTCCCTACTGTGTTGCAGCAAATTCTGACCATAAGAAGAACGATACTTCATTCTACCTACAGCTTTGATCAATTCTGGTTGAAGACCATGAATACCTAGATCTATCACTGTGCGTTTACCAACTTCAACAATTTCTTGTTCTATCTGGCTACGTGTTTTCTTTACTACTTCTTCAATACGAGCTGGGTGAATACGTCCATCTGTCACTAATTTGTGAAGCGAAAGTCTCGCAACCTCACGTCTTACGCTGTCAAAGCAAGAAAGAATAATAGCTTCTGGTGTGTCATCTACAATGATCTCAACTCCTGTAGCGGCTTCAATAGCGCGAATGTTACGCCCTTCTCTACCGATGATTCTACCTTTAACATCATCACTTTCAAGATTAAATACAGAAACACAATTCTCTATGGTTTCTTCTGTACCTATTCTTTGAATGGTGTTAATAATGATCTTTCTAGCTTCTTGCTCTGCAGTCATTTTAGCTTCTTCCATTGAATTCTGGATAAAAGCCATAGCGTCTGTTTTAGCTTGATCTCTCAAAGACTCGATAAGTTGTGTCTTAGCTTCTTCTGCCGGAAGGCCAGAAATAACTTCTAGCTGTTGCACAATACCTTGGTGAAGTTTATCTATATCGTTTTGTTTCTTCTCGATATAATCTACGCGGCTGTCGTAGTCTTTGATCTTATCTTCTAAGCTGTTGTTTAGCTTTTTATTTTTAGCTAATTCGTTGCTAACCTGAGATTCTTTATCACGAGTGCGTTTCTCTGCATCGCCTATTTTTTTATCTCTGGCCATGATCACTTTTTCATGCTCAGATTTAAGTTCAATAAACTTTTCTTTTGCTTGAAGGATCTTGTCTTTTTTGATCGTTTCTCCTTCAGACTTAGCTTCCTTAATAATATTTTCAGCTTCTTTTTTAGCGTTTTTTAATACCTGAGAGGCATTGTTACGCTCAAGAAGTTTAGCAACCAGAAAGCCTAAAGTTGCTGCTATTAGTATTGTTATGACAATAATTAGTGCTGTATCCATTTAACTTATATATATAAAAAAAGCCTACATTGATCGGTGATTTGTATAAACTCCTATTAAACAGGATTAGGGCTAAAGAACTGATCAAGAATCCGTAGTACCAGAAACTGGTAACGGCGCGCTTTTACAATTCAGACTCACCCTTCTTAAATGATTAAGTGTTGAGTTTATCAAAATAAATTAACCAATGTAGGCAGTAATTATTCTATTTTAAAGAACGCTAGGTTGCTAAGTGTGCGGCTAACAATTTTTCCAGATCTTCTATTTTTTGAGCTGCTTCTTGAACATCTCTATCTGAATTTATGTCTTTTTGCACAGTTTGAGATGCAAATTGCAAAGCACACATCGCAAGCACATCTTGCTTATCGCGCACCGCATAACTTTGCTCAAACTTCTTAATCATACCCTCAATCTCCTTTGCCGCCTTTCTCAATCCTTCTTCCTGGCTGGGATTAATTGTTAACGGGTAAACCCTATCTGCAATAGAAACCTTTATTTTAAGCTTATCTGTCATATGCTTCTTATTCTGCTAGATGCGCTATACAAGCATCAAGTTCACGAATCATAGAATTTATTTTAAGCTTGGTCTCTTTTTTATATTCTTTACTGCCCAGCATTGCATTAGCAGCTTTTAATGAACTGTATTGAGCTTCAAAAGAATTCAATTCTTCCTGCAAGTTCTTATTATCTCGCTTAAGATCGTTATTCTCTTTATTTAAAGTCTCAACTCTGTGCTGTAGCTGTTGATAATTCTTCAATAGCTTATCAATGGTATTCTGCAAAGAGTCAACACGTTCTAACAGTTTGCTCATAAAGCCTTTCTCGCAATACTTAGTCACACAAAGTTAACATTAGCTAGCTAATAAACCAACAGGATAGAATCTAATTTTAAAATCATCAAGCAACATGCTGAATTATAAATTGTTAAAGATTTTTATTTAAATTTATAGTTAACCGTTTTAAATACCGAATAAATTGATGTTGCTGATATTCAGCTTGCTAATTTTACAGTGAACGCATAATTCTTATTCATTAAATTTTAAACCGTCACACAACATGCAAGTCATATTTATGTTTGTTGATTAAGTTCTATTTTCGCAATAATGATAAAGAAGATCGTATACCTCCTGCTTATAGCGCCAATGTTTCTTTTGGCTCAAAATGAAATTCCGCAAGACTATTTTAAAAGTCCGCTAAAAATTCCTCTTGTACTTGCCGGTACGTATGGCGAACTTAGAAGCAATCACTTTCATAGTGGGCTTGACATTAAAACTCAGCATAGAACTGGGCAAGATGTTTTGGCTGCAGCCAAAGGATATGTGAGCAGAATAAAAATCCAACATTACGGTTATGGAAAGTCATTATATATAGAACATCCCAACGGTTACACAACAGTTTACGCGCATTTAGATAAATTCTCACCAGAGATCGAAAAGTATGTAAAAGAGCGTCAATATGCCGATGAATCCTATGAAATCGAGATCTTCCCTAAAAAAGATGAGCTAGTTGTAGAGCAAGGCCAACTGGTAGCTTACAGCGGAAATACCGGCGGGAGCACTGCTCCTCACCTACACTTTGAAATACGAGACGAGCATCAAAGACCGATGAATGGATTGCTTTTTGGCATTGATATCGCAGATTCTAAAAAACCCATTATTAATGAACTTAGGGTTTATCCGTTAAGCGATGATGCACAGATAGATCAATCGCAAGAACCAAAAAGTCTTAGACTCACTCAACTGGAAGATGGTTCTTTTCAGGCAGAGAAAATTAAAGCCTTCGGGAATATTGGTTTTGCGGTCGCAACAGTAGATCGCCAGGACGAGGCTAACAACAATAATGGAATTTATAAGATAGAAACCTCTTTTAACGGTGACACTAACTTTGAAGTGGTGATGGATAAATTCTCTTTCGCGGAAACGCGTTACATAAATAGAATGATAGATTATGAACATAATGAAAAGCGCAGGAAGAAAGTTCAGAAGCTTTTTATCGAAAGAAATAATCCACTAAGTATTTATAGAAACGTACAAGATAAAGGTGTGCTAATGCTTACTGAAGATGGCATGGATTACGTTTATAACATCAATATTTACGATTATAAAGGTAACCGCTCATCGATCCTTGTTCCTATTAAGGTGGCAAACGATTCTATCTTAAACCCGAAGAAAGAAAAGACAACTCCGTATTATGTTCAGGCAGATGAGAATCAAAATTTTGAGCTGGGTAAATGGAGTTTCTTTGTTCCTAAACATGCTTTTTATGATGACTACTTTTTAGATGTTTCTTTAAAAGATGACATCTTGCATTTGCATGAAGACGTGATTCCTGTAGATGAGTCTATCACGCTACGCTACGATGTTTCTGCGATTGCAGAGGCCGATAGAGAAAAACTTTATATCGCTGGCGTTAGCACTCGTGGAAACACCTATTATGAAGGCTCTTACCTTGACGGTAATACGCTTTCAGCCAGAATTAGATCACTGGGAGATTTTAAGATCATGAGCGATACAACGCCGCCAAAGATCTCTCCAGAAGTACTTACTGAAGGTAAATGGATGTCAAAATACGATGAACTAAAGATCAAGATAACTGATGATCTATCGGGTATAAAAAGCTACAGAGCTACAGTGAATGGAAAATTCATTTTGATGGAGTTTGAGTATAAAAACAATACGCTTACACATAATTTTGATGATGGCGCAATAACAGAAACAGAAAATGACTTTAAGCTCATCGTTACTGATAATGTGGGAAATAGTTCTACATTTACTGCAACATTCTTTAGAAAGTAAACTCGATTGAAAAAGAAGCTTACCATTTTAATGCTGCTTCTTGGCTCTGTTTTTTTGGGTCAAGCCCAAAACGCTACAGTTCAAGGCATCGTTTTTAACGCAAAGCAAAATCCGCTTGCAGATGTAAACATTACCCAAAACTCAAACGGAACACAATCTAATACTGCGGGATTTTATTCTTTAGAGATCCCAGCAGATGAAGAAGTTGAGATCACTTTTTCATTTCTAGGATATGAGCCTGTTAAACTTAACATTACGCTTCCTGTGGATGCGATCTATGAGTTTAATCCGGTTTTAAAGACAAATGTTGAGCAAATAGGAACTGTTGTTATCTCGTCTGAAAAACAAGACAGAATAGAAGGTATAACCACAATTTCTCCAGAAACTGTCAGGAAAATTCCGGGAGCAAATGCCGGTGTTGAGAATTTACTTCAAACTTTGCCAGGCGTAAGTTCTAATAATGAATTGAGTACACAATATGCCGTTCGCGGTGGGAACTATGATGAGAATTTGGTTTATGTAAACGGTATTCAGGTGTATCGCCCGTTTCTCATTCGGTCTGGTCAACAAGAAGGTTTGAGCTTTGTAAATCCAGATCTGGTAAGAGATATAGATTTTAGCGCAGGCGGATTTCAGGCGAAATATGGTGATAAAATGTCTTCTGTGCTTGACATCACCTACCGCAGACCTGTGGATTTTGCTGCTTCTGTAGATGCAAGCCTTTTGGGCGTAAGCCTAGCCGCAGAAACCGCATCAAAAAATGATAAACTCTCAGCGATCATCGGTGCGCGTTACAGAGACAACAGTTTGCTGGTTAGCGCAAAACAGACTGAAACCAACTTTAAACCCAGGTTTACAGATATACAATCTTATTTGAGTTATCGCTTTAGCGAAAAGTTTGAATTAGGCTTTTTGGGTAGCGTTGCAGTGAATAAATACGATTATCAGCCGGTTACACGGCAAACTAATTTTGGTACGATTGCAGATCCCCGAGCGATTTTGGTTTTTTATGAAGGTCAAGAACAAGATAGATACGACACTTATCTAGGCGCTTTAAAAGCGACCTACGCACCTACAAAAAATCTAAAACTCAATTTCACTTCATCCATTTACCACACTCAAGAACAGGAATACTACGATATTTTAGCTGAGTATCGCATTGGTACTCCTAATTCATCCATAGGTGATGAAGATATTGGCGAAGTAGAATTTACTGAAGGTATTGGTGCTCAACTTACACATGCTCGCAATAAGTTGGATGCGCTTATATTCAATGCGCAGCATGATGGCCAACTTAGTTTTAATGACGCACTTCTTGAATGGGGTGTAAAATACGCTCGTGAAGATATTAGAGACAGACTTCAGGAGTATGAGATCATTGATTCTGTTGGATTTTCGGTACGACCGCCAGGTTCTCAATATAGCAATCAGCAGCCTTATGAGCCTTATAATGCACCTATCGAGCCATTTTCTGCAGCGAGAGCAACTAATAGTGTTGTTATCAATAGGTTTTTGGCTTACGCCCAAATAGGTAAACGCTTTCAACTGGGCAATGCGGAAGCATTTTATAACTTAGGTTTACGTGCACACGCCTGGCAAGTTAACGCTGAAGGTTATGAAAGATCTGATCAGCTACTTTTTAGCCCCCGAGCTCAATTTAGCATAAAGCCAGATTGGAAAAGCGATATGGTTTTTAGGATAAGTGGAGGCTTGTACGGTCAACCACCATTTTATCGAGAGTTGAGAGATAGTTTAGGACAAATAAATCCTGATGTAAAAGCTCAAAAATCATATCATCTAGTTTTAGGACATGATTGGGGATTTAAACTTTGGGAACGTCCTTTTACGCTAGTGAGTGAGGCGTATTATAAGAAACTGGTAGATGTAAATCCATATACGTTAGAAAATGTGAGAATTCGTTATCGCGCAAAAAATAATGCCGAGGCTTATGCGTATGGGTTGGATTTAAGATTAAACGGTGAATTCGTTCCCGGAACTGAAAGTTGGGTGAGTCTTGGACTTCTACAAACCCAAGAAAACATTGATGATCGCGGCTTTATACCTCGCCCCACAGATCAGCGCATGAAAATTGGAGTTCTTTTTCAGGATTATGTGCAACAATTGCCTAATATGCGAGTATATTTAAACATGGTTTATCAAACGGGGCTTCCTGGTGGTTCTCCTAGTTACGCAGATCCTTACTTTTATCAACAACGATTACCGTTCTATTTTAGAACAGATGCGGGATTTCATTATGCGCTAGTAGATCAAAATCAAGGAATTTCGTCTAAAGCAAATTGGCTTAAAGCCTTTGAAGAATTCACTGTAGGTCTTGAGATCTTCAACGTTTTTGATAGGTTAAATACCATCACAAATACGTTTGTTCGTAATGCATCAACGCAAAGTCAGTATGCCATACCTAATTACCTCTCTGGTAGAGTTTTTAATGTTAGGCTTAGCGCCAAATTGTAATAACAATACTTAAAAGTATGGATATCATTAATTGGATAATTTCAATTTTATTATTAGGCATTCTGGGATTTTTTATAGGAAAGTTCATCAAGCACAAATCGCTTTACCCGTTTATGCCCTTTCGATACAATTTTAAAAGACGAAGAAATACCTTTAAAAAAACGCTAGAACTCTTATCACAAACAAAAGCCCAAACCATTATTGAAACTGGTACTTCACGAGAAGGATTAAAAGGTGCAAAATCCAATGGCGCAGCAACGCTGGTTTTTGGCAAATGGGCCCGTGAAAATAATGCAGAACTGCACTCAGTAGATATTAGTCAAAAATCAGTTGATGTAGCCCAGCAATGGGTTGAAAAATGTAATCTCACTGAAAATGTTCAAGTGCATCTTAGTGATTCTGTAGCGTTTCTTGAGAAATTTGACAATAAGGTTGATCTGCTCTATCTAGACAGCTTTGATTATACTCCAGATCGAGCAATGCAGATCGCATCTCAAGAGCATCATTTAAAGGAGTTTATTGCAATACAAGATAAGCTGCACAAAGACACCATCGTGCTAATAGATGATTGCAAACTTCCTGGCGGTGGTAAAGGAAAAATGGTTATAAAATATATGCAAGAACAAGGCTGGAAGATCCTAATAGAAAGCTACCAAGTGCTTCTTTTGCATAAGGATTCTATGATTCTACAGGAGCAATAATTTTTGCAGAGATTAAAAAGATCAGAATTAATTGAAAACAGGCTCTTCAAGAAACTGCTTGATCGTTTCAACTACATAATCTACTTCTTCTTTAGTATTATTATGGCTAAAACTAAATCGCACTGAAGGTTTCTGTTTATCCTCATCGTTTAAAAACGCATTAAGAACATGGCTTCCTTGTTCACTACCGCTTTGACAAGCACTACCTTTAGAACAAGCAATTCCCTTAAGGTCTAACTGAAAAAGAAGTAACAAATTCTTCTCTGGCGGCACAGGAAGACACACATTAAGCAATGTATATGTACTTAAAGTACTATCGCTACAATTACCATTAAATTTCACTCCGGGAACTTGAGCCAATAATTGTTCTTTAAAATATTCCTTGATCTCAAGAATATATTTACGGTCGGTCTCAAGGTTTTGGTAAGCGATCTTAAATGCTTCTTCAAGACCTACAATATTGTGAACTGACTCTGTACCTGCACGAGCACCACGCTCCTGCCCTCCTCCAAAGATTAAAGGCTTCAACTTTGAGTTTTTTCTGATGAAAGCAAATCCTACACCTTTAGGACCATGAAATTTATGAGCACTCGCTGCTATAAAATCTACTGGCGTCTCTTGCAAGTCAACTTTAAAATGCCCTACACTTTGCACCATATCGCTATGAAATAATGCATCATGCTCTTTACAAATTCGGCTTACTTCTGCTATGTCTAGCATATTGCCTACCTCATTGTTAATGTGCATCAAACTTACGAGAGGTTTTTTGGCTGCAGCCAAAAGATCTTTAAGACTATCAATATCAATACTACCGCATTCTTTAATTTTAACCAGTTTAATTTCTATATCAAACTGCGCTTGCATTTGTTCAACGCTGTGCACAACGGCATGATGTTCAATTGGGCTGGTGATTATAGTTCTCACGCCTAGATCACGCACACAACTATTGATTATGAGATTATCTGCCTCCGTACCTCCTGAAGTAAAAATGATCTCGCCAGCAGTAACGTTAAGTTCTTTAGCAATGGTTTTACGCGCATTTTCGATAAGGCTTTTTGCCTTTCTGCCCTCAGCATGCGTTGATGATGGATTACCCGAAACTTCTTGCATAACCTGCACCATACGCGCTATTACCTGCGGGTGAATGGCTGTTGTGGCTGCATTATCAAAATATACCTGTGGCATTGTATGGATCATTTTAAAAATCGCACAAAATTACCAAGAATAAAATTATTTAAGAACCGAACCGTTTGTAATATTCAATTCAATTATTTTTGTCAAAAAGAGCTAAACGCATGAAGCGCATTTTTATACTTATTTTATCTGTTGTTTCTTTCATCTCTTGTGATGACGGTGATATTATTGTTACCAGTTTTGATCTGGGTGATGATGTTGCTGTAAATCTTTGTAGAACAGCTTCTACTAATGATCCTAATAACATTAATTATGTTTTTTATAAGATCAACAGAGAGACTAATGAAACAATGGCGCTTAGAATTTCTACAACAGATCCTATTCTTTCCCAACTGACTACTGAAAGTGAATTGTACACTTATAGATTGGGGAATACAAACAAGTTAGTTTACAGACGTTTCGACGGCACGCCAGACAACTCATATTTCTGTAATCCTATACCACCAGCAAGTCCTGTGAGTATAGAAGAATTCTTAGGAAATGACGGTACGATTACTATCGCAACATTAGGAGATCTTGACGATAACGACGGCATCGCAGAAGAATTTGAAGTTTTACTTGATGGCTCTGAAGACCTTGATGGCGATGGAATCCCTAATTATTATGATTGGGATGATGATGGTGATAATGTACCTACTTCTTCAGAAGGAGTTGCGCTTTTAGAAGATGGATCCATTGATTATGAAAATTCGCTAGATACAGATGGTGATGGAATTCCAAACTTCATGGACCCTGATGATGATGGTGATGGAGTTCTTACCAGAGATGAAGATAAAGATGGGGATCTTAATCCTAATAATGATGTAACAGATGACTCTGAAGGTCCAGATTATTTAAATGCTGCTGTTGCTGTAGATTATAACATAAATGAATATAGAGAGAATCCATTTGCTATTAAAAACATTACATTGACAATTGACTTGCAAGATGTAACTTTCACTAATCAAAATGCAGATGAGACGATCTTAACTGATAATCTTAGCGTTTGGACTTATGAGGCTGCAAGTATTCAAAACACAATTAAGCCAGAGTTTGTAGAATAATTAGACGTTCTGCATAATGTAGATCTCTGTCGCTCCTTGACCGTATTTTTGGTAATTAGCGTCATAATATTTCACATTCTCATATCTAGAAAAAAGATATTCAAGTTCGGCTTTAAGAACGCCCTCGCCCACTCCGTGAATAAAAACCACTTTCGGGATTCTTTTTCTAATGGCAAATTCTAGTTGCTTTCGGGCTGTATCGATCTGTAAGGTGAGCATATCATAATTACTCATCGATCGTGGGTTTCTTACAAGTTGGTTAATATGTAGATCAACCTCCATCGGCGGAATTTCGCCTTTTTGCTTCTTTGCGACTTTCTTTCTTTTTATTGTAATCTTTTCGTTTATTACTTGCGCAGGAATTTCATCAATAAGGATATCTTCAACCACCACAGCTTCTGCAGGATCAATTTCAAAGACAAAACCATCTGATGTTTCTATTTTGAGATTTTCTTTGGCTACAGCCAAAATAACTCCGCTAAGATCATCATTAAGCAATTCTATTTTCTGTCCTGGTTTAAATTCCATTATTTACAAGTTATTTCACAAATAATAATCGATAATGTGCGTAAAATTATAGTTAAAAAGAATTATGAATCAATAAATTATATATTTTTGCAATATAATTATGCCCTTATGAAAAAGCTCTACCTACTTGCAATTTCATTACTTCTTACATCTAGCTCATTTTCACAGCTTTATGTTAAACCTATTAACTCTGGAGGAGGCGATGAAGCATACGTCTACAACAAAGGAACAATTCTTTTTGTCAAGCAAGATATAAATCTTGACGGTGGTTCTCCGGATCAAATAGAAGGAAATATCTATTTGCGTGACGAAGGTCAATTAATGCAGGGAGTTACTAAAGATTTTGATAACGCTGGTACAGGTATTGTTTCGGTGTATCAAGTAGGAACTACAAATGCATATGATTATCAATTTTGGGCTAGTCCGGTAAATGACCCTTCAAGTGGAGGGACTCTAAGTGATGGAAATAGACCATTTAATCTTAACGAGGTAAGTTCTGGCGGAGGTTTGTATGATGCAAAAGATAACACTTTGAGTAACCTTGCTAATTTTATTACAGATTATAATGGTTATACAACATCCGATGCTTCTGTAGGGGTTTCAAATCTTTTTATATCAAATAGCTGGCTTTACAAATTTGTAAATGGAAACAGTTATAATGATTGGTCATACATAGGCCACACTGTAAATTTAGAACCAGGTGAAGGTTTCTCTATGAAAGGGCTAGATAATGATCAAACTCCGTACACGTATGACTTTAGAGGTCGACCAAACAATGGAGATATTGAAGTGGCTATAGAAGGTGATAACCAAAGTCTTGTAGGAAATCCTTATCCTTCAGCAATAGATTTAAATTACTTTATTTTAGCAAACTCTGGAGCCTCATTTGGTACATTAAACTGTGGAGGTACAGAGACTAAATCATCTCAAGATGTTATTACTGGAGAAGCCTATTTTTGGGAATCGGATTCTTCTGTGGAGTCTCATTACCTTGCAGAGTATCAAGGTGGATATGGAACATATACACCCGATGGTGATTGTGACATAAATTCAGGAACGTATGTTGCTGCTACTTTTAGTATGTATGATGGTGAAGGTAATGATCTCTCTCAAAACGTAGGTGGTGGTGATAATACTATAGAACGAAGATATTCTCCTATTGGTCAAGGATTTTTCGTTGTAGGTGATAATGCTCCAGTGGGTAGTAAAGTTATTTTTAAAAATGCTTATCGATCTTTCGTGAAAGAAAGTTCTTCTTATTCTGACTTTAAGAAATTAGAGTCCGTAACTAGCAAAAATGGTAAAAGAGACAAGATTAGTCCAGATCGTACTGTTCACGATGAAGAAACTGGTCTTGCTGTGACTCCTAAATTTAGAATGCTTACTGGCATAAACAATACATACGTGCGTGAAAACGCGGTTGTATTTAAAGATATTGCGACAGCAGGCTTTGATAAAGCTGGGGATGCACACCAGATCTCAGAGCTACCTACTGATATAAATTTTGTTATTCCAAGTGAAGAATTACCTATTGTAACCTTTTTTGATCAATGGTCTATCGATAACGAGATTCCTTTAAAGATTAATGCAAACTCCAACTCTAACACATACAGCATTAAAGTAAGCTCGATCAATTTCAACACAGAAGGAATCTGGATCTATGATGCTAATTCAGGGGAATATCATGATATCTTAAATGCTACTTATGATCTATCGCTTCCTAAAGGTGACTACACTGGTAGATTTAAAGTTGTTTTTCAGAATAAAGAAAGCCTTGCAATTGAGGATGCTGAAGAAGTTAGAAACTCATTTGCTGTTTTTCAGAATAACAAGCAAGCACAACTTACTATTCTAAACCCTAATCGCGAAACGCTTAGCGAGATCATTGTTTTTGATATCTCTGGTAAATTGATCACTTCTAAGATCAATGAAAATGACAATGAACGCGTTTTTGTTTCTACGTCAAACTGGAGCGATGGTGTTTATATCGTTCAGGTAAAAACTGCGCAAAACATAGAGGTGTCTAAAAAAGTTTCTGTTCTCAACAAAAACTAATATTTATGGAAGAACACATGCTGCCTTGCCTAAATAAAAAATTATTTGGGTTTGATTGCATGGGCTGCGGTTTTCAGCGAAGTCTAGCTTTTATTTTTAAAGGAGAGTTTGCGAATGCATTTCATATGTATCCTGCTATCTATCCATTCATTTTTTTGATAGGTTTCTTGATCGCTACATATTTCGTTAAGTTTAAATATTCTACTTTTATAACAACAAGTCTTGGCATTCTTACAGGGCTTACTATACTTATAAGTTACATATATAAACTAACGCATTATTAAATGAACAAACCAAAGAACTACCTAGTTGAATCAATTCTTGCCACTATCCTTTGTTGTATGCCTTTTGGTATCGTAGGGATTGTGTTTGCCTCTAAAGTAAATTCAGAATATGATGCAGGAAATTATGAAGCTGCTGAGAAAGCTTCTAAAAATGCAAAAACGTGGACATTAGTTTCTTTCGGTGTTGGTATCGTAACAATTGTTATCAGTATAATATTTGGTTTGGCAGGAGCAGTCTTCAATTTCTAGAAAAATTCTAAACATTGAATAAAAATTTAATTTACCCAGTAATCGCTTTTATAATAGTATTGCTGGGTATTTTTTATTTCTACTTTGATCCGTTAGAAGAATCATTTTTTCCTAAATGTCCCTTCTACTCTATTACAGGATTTTATTGTCCCGGGTGTGGCAGTCAGCGTGCACTTCACGCGCTTGTACATCTTGATATTTTAGGAGTTTTGAAGAATAATATTCTCTTTCCTTTAGGTCTATTAATTTTCGCCTATAATATCGTTGTTCAATTTTATAAGTATAAAGGTCGCAATATCAATAATTTGATTAACGCGAAATATACTCCCATAATATTATTAATGATCGTTATTATTTTTGGTATTTTACGAAATATAGATCAAAAACCATTTACATATCTTGCACCTGTAATCACTAACTAATCACATTAACATGGAACAACAAAAATTACCAAACGCAACGCTTGCTCTCGTCTTAAGTATTGTATCCTTACCACTTTGCTTTTGCTATGGTTTAGGTTTAATCCTAGCGATAGTTTCTCTTATTTTAGGTAAGAAAGCGATGAATAAATTTAACGCAGACCCAGAATTATATACTGGCAAAGGCCAAGCGCAAGCAGGATTTATAATTTCGATTGTAAGTATTATATTAAACTTAGTCTATCTAGGCTTTGTTATCTGGTTAATAAGCGTCGTAGGTCTTGAAACTCTCATGAATGATCCTCAAGGTGCTCAAGAGGCAATTCTAGAGTCTTTCGGGCAATAGATCTAATTCAACTATAATAAAAAAGCGGCTCAACGGCCGCTTTTCTTTTTTCCTTTCGCTGCAGCGAAAAGATTATTTCTCAAACTGCTTAAGCGTAGAAGTGATAATAGATATACACTCATCTAACTGTTCCTCGTTCATAACAAGAGGTGGCGCAAATCTGATGATATTACCGTGTGTAGGCTTAGCTAAAAGTCCATTTTCTTTCATCGCTACACAAATATCCCATGCTGTGCTGCTATCTTCGCTATCATTGATCACAATAGCGTTAAGCAATCCTTTACCACGCACAAGATTAACGATATTGCTTTCTGCAATATAATCATTAAGCTTATCGCGAAAATACTGCCCAAGCTTCTCAGCGTTTTCGGCAAGATTTTCATCCTTGATAACCTCTAGCGCAGCCATTGCAACAACTCCTGCAAGTGGATTACCGCCAAATGTAGATCCATGTTGACCTGGCTTAATCACGTTCATCACAGCATCATTTGCTAGCACGGCCGAAACAGGATAAACTCCGCCAGAAATAGCTTTACCCAGAATTAGAATATCTGGTTTTACATTCTCATGATCAACAGCAAGTAATTTACCGGTGCGCGCGATTCCTGTTTGAACTTCGTCTGCTATAAAAAGTGCGTTGTGTTTTTCACAAAGTTCTTTGGCTTTAGCCAAAAATCCATCTTGTGGCACATAAACGCCAGCTTCACCTTGAATAGGTTCTACTAAAAATCCTGCTACATTTTCTTCTTGCAACGCTTTTTCTAGCGCTTCAGTATCATCATACGGGATCTTAATAAATCCAGGTGTATATGGACCAAAGTTCTTGCGCGCATCCTCATCATTAGAAAACGAAATAATAGTCGTCGTTCTACCATGAAAGTTGTTCTCACACACAATGATTTTGGCCTCAGCCTCATGAACACCTTTTTCTTCATAGGCCCATTTACGAGCGATCTTGATCGCCGTCTCAACAGCTTCTGCACCTGTGTTCATAGGTAGCAATTTGTCAAAACCAAAATAACTGGTTGCAAATTGCTCATACTTACCCAAGATATCGTTATAAAATGCTCTAGAGGTAAGCGTTAATGTTTGTGCTTGTTTTGTAAGTGCGCCTACAATTTTTGGGTGGCAATGTCCTTGATTTACCGCACTGTAAGCAGATAAAAAGTCATAGTAGCGTTTGCCTTCTACATCCCAAACATAAACACCTTCTCCCCTGCTTAAAACCACAGGAAGTGGGTGATAATTGTGGGCTCCATATTTATCTTCTAACGCAATGGCCTCAGAAGAAGTCATCCCTTCAAAAGTTAACATGACAATAAAAATTTTAAGTGAAAAATATGTGATTCCTACTTGAGAGTTTTGGCTTTAAGCCAAATAAAAAAGGAGAGAAATCATCCTTTTGCATCTTATGCCTGCAAATTAATGAATCTGCCATTACTTTTTAGGATAGACACGGTTAATCTTTACAATTACATTATTTTTGCGGCGTGGCAAGAAAGAGAAACGCAAGAAAAGTATTTACCCAGGTCGAGGTAGTTGACGCTGGGGCAAAAGGAAAAGCTGTAGCAAAAGCGCCAGACGGCCGAGTTATATTCTTAAATAACGCGGTGCCTGGTGACATTGTAGATGTACAAACCACAAAGAAGCGCAAGGCGTATTTTGAGGGTTCTGCAATAAATTTTCATAGGCTTTCGCCAAAAAGAACTGAACCCGTATGTCAGCACTTTGAGTCATGCGGTGGTTGCAAATGGCAAAACATGGCTTATGAGCATCAGCTAGAATATAAAGAGCGTGAGGTTTTAAATAATCTTACACGCCTAGGAAAAATTGAACTTCCTGAAACTGAAAAGATCGCTGGTAGCGCTGAGCAATATTTTTATCGTAATAAAATGGAATTTTCATTTAGCGATAGTAAATGGCTCACTTTAGCGCAAATACAAAGCGGTGAAGAGATCAAAGATAGAAATGCTTTAGGCTTTCATATTCCTGGGATGTGGGATAAAATTCTGGATATTGATAAGTGTCACCTTCAGCGCGATCCTAGTAATGCGATAAGAAATGGCATTAAAGATTTCGCGAAAGCGAATAACTTACCATTTTTTAATACGAGAAATCAAGAAGGTTTACTGCGCACATTGATGATCCGTACTTCTACGACTGGTGAAGTGATGGTTCTTATTCAGTTTTATGATGATAATAAAGCGCAACGCGAACTGGTTTTAAACTATGTAAAAGAGAATTTTCTTGATGTTACTTCCCTACTTTATGTGGTGAATCAAAAAGGAAATGATACGATCTATGATCAGGAAGTGATTTGCTACGCTGGTAACGATCACATCTTTGAAGAGATGGAAGGTTTGCGTTTTAAGATCAATGCAAAATCTTTTTATCAAACTAATAGCGCTCAGGCTTACGAGTTGTATAAAATCACTCGTGAGTTTGCTGATCTTTCAGGTGATGAGACTGTTTTTGACCTTTATACAGGTACAGGAACGATCGCTCAATTTGTAGCAAAGCAAGCAAAAAAGGTAATTGGTGTAGAAGCTGTGCCAGATGCGATCTTTGCTGCTAGAGAGAATGCGCAATTAAACGGTATTGATAACGTTGAGTTCTATGTGGGCGATATGAAAAATGTATTTAACGATGCATTTATTGCCACTCATGGTCAACCAGATGTTGTAATTACAGATCCACCGCGCGACGGGATGCACAAAGATGTTGTTGAACAACTTCTTAAAATTGGAGCGCCAAAGATCGTTTATGTGAGTTGTAACAGTGCAACACAAGCGCGTGATCTTGCTTTGCTTGACGAAATGTACAAAGTGGCTCGTGTGCGACCTGTAGATATGTTTCCACAAACGCATCACGTAGAAAATGTTGTATTATTGACAAAAAGGTAGCGAAAGCTCAATACTCTATGATAAAGAAATTGCTTTTGGGAATTTTTGTTCTTGCTCTTATTCTTATCGCTTGTGAGCGAGATGATATTTGTGCGACAACTACACCCACTACTCCACAGTTGGTCATACAGTTTTATGATATAGAAAATCCCAGTGAGGCAAAAAGTATTGTGCTAGCGGTAAACGAAGTAAACAATCAAGATACCTTGTTTTACTCTCAAGACACGATCCTTAAAGTTCCTTTGCGCACAGATGCAGATCAAACGATATTTAATTTCACTAAAAATCCAGGTGGAGAATTAGAAGATACAGACGTCGTGACTTTTAATTATGACACAAAGGAGTTATACATAAGTAGAGCCTGCGGATTTAGAATTTCATACGATAATCTTTCAACTATTTATACTCCAGGTAACGATACTCGCTGGATAGACGATCTACAAATAGAATCACAGACCATCACAGATGAAGAAACTACACACATTAATATATACCACTAGTATATTTTTTCTTGCGTGTTTTCATCTGCAAGCGCAAGATCAAGGCATAGAACCAGAGCAAGAAATTGGCAGAACAGTCTCTACTCCTGCGGCAGATTCTATTGCAAATGCTTATAAACAGGATTATGGTTTGCGCATAGGTGTAGATCTAAGCAAGTTTATACGCACAGCGCTAGATGAGAATTACAGTGGTTTTCAGATCACGGCAGATTATAGATATAATAAAGATTATTACATCGCGGCAGAACTTGGTAACGAGACACGCACCTCTGTAGAAAATACATTTACCGCAGAAACATCTGGTAGTTATCTAAAAGCCGGTTTTAATTACAACGCTTATGAAAACTGGTATGGGATGCAAAACATCATTTATGCTGGTTTACGCGCTGGTTTTTCTAGTTTCAACAGCGAGTTAGGCGAATACACGATCTATACTACAAATCCATATTTTGGACCAGATGTGCGTCAAGGTGATTTATCTTTTAAAGGTTTGAACGCAACTTGGCTAGAATTTACAGCAGGCGTTCAGGCAGAGCTTTTTGCTAACTTCTATCTGGGGATTAATCTGCAGATAAAGCGATTGATCACAGAAAAATCACCAGATGGTTTTGGTAATTTATACATTCCTGGGTTTAACAAAGTCACGACTGCGAGTAAATTTGGAACTGGTTACGGCTACACGCTAACCTATTTAATTCCTATTTATAAGAAGTAGTCAACTGCTACTTTAAATTTTCTGATGATGAAAGAAATTTCTAGTTTACAGAACGCGCAGATCAAGCAACTGGTACAGCTTCAGGAAAAATCTCGTGAACGTCGCAAGAGAGAACTTTTTATCATAGAAGGCTTACGCGAAATTCTCTTAGCCGCAAGAAATGGTTATCAAATCACTGAAGTTTATTGCTGCCCAGAGATTCTTCAAGATAGCTCTGTTTTATATAATTTTTCTACTGAAGTTTCGCTGACATCAGTAACTTCAGAGGTTTACAATAAGATCGCTTACAGAGGTTCTACAGAAGGTATTTTGGCTGTAGCCAAATCAAAACAGCACGAGTTACAAACGCTCAATTTACCTGAAAACCCTCTAATTCTTATAGCCGAAGCTCCTGAAAAACCAGGAAACATTGGTGCATTGTTGCGCACCGCTGATGCTGCAGGTGTTGATGCATTTATCATTGCAAACCCTAAAACAGATCTTTACAATCCTAATATCATTCGCAGCAGCGTAGGCGGAGTTTTTACTCAAGAGATCGCAATGGCTTCTTCTAATGAGATCATCGATTTTCTCAAAGCAAAGAATATCTCAATTTACAGCGCGATACTTCAAGATGCGGTTGCATATCAAACTCAAAATTTCACTTCATCAACAGCAATTGTGGTTGGTACAGAAGCGCATGGCCTTACTGAGATCTGGAGAGAAAATTCTACTCAAAATATTATCATCCCAATGCAAGGTGAGATCGATAGTATGAATGTTTCTGTGGCTGCGGCTGTTCTCATTTTTGAAGCAAGAAGACAACGAGGCTATAAATAATGTAGTTGAAATACATTCAAAATTCTGTTATACAGTATTTTAAGTTGTTTTTAAATTCAGACAATATTTACAGTGTTTTGTAAATGTAATTTTTACATTTAACTATTGAGATTGTATTATTCTGACAACGCAATCGATTTCTATTACTACTTAAAATCTTTTTATGAAAAATTTACTGGTATTCTTTATGGTACTAAATATTTTTTCCGCTTGCGGCACAAAGCCAAAAGATGGAAAATCATCAGACAAAAAGAAACCTAATGTTATTTTGGTATTTATCGATGATATGGGTTGGTCTGATCTTTCAAACTTTGGGAATACAGAAGCATCCACACCTAATATTGATAAACTAGCTTCTCAAGGTATCGCCTTTGAGCAGTTTTATGTAAATGCGCCTATTTGTTCGCCATCTCGTGTTGCGATCACAACAGGAACGTATCCTCAACGCTGGAATATCACGTCTTACCTAGCGCATAGAAAAGCAAACGAAAACCGCGGAATGGCTCAATGGCTTGACACCACAGCGCCTGTTCTTGCTCGTGATCTTAATAATGCTGGTTACGCTACAGGACATTTTGGCAAATGGCACATGGGCGGACAACGCGATGTGGATGAAGCTCCTTATATCACAGAATATGGCTTTGATGAGTCTTTAACCAACTTTGAAGGAATGGGACCAAAACTTTTACCACTTACCAAAGATGCTGAAGGTAATGTGGGTCGCATTTGGGAAGATGCTGAACGCTTAGGCGAAGGTTACCGCTGGATGCAACGTTCTGAGATCACAACAGGTTTTGTAGATGAAGCTTTAGACTTTATGAAAAGAGCCCAAGCAGCAGAAAAACCTTTTTATGTAGATGTTTGGCCAGATGATGTTCATAGTCCGTTTTGGCCACCGTTTGAAGATTATGATCTTACAAAAGAAGATGGTAAACGCGCATTATATCTAGCTGTTCTAGAGGCGATGGATAAGCAATTCGGTAAATTATTTGATTATGTAAATTCTAGCGAAGAATTGCGCGAGAATACTCTGATCGTTTTTTGTTCTGACAACGGGCCTGAGCCTGGTGCAGGGACTTCAGGCAATCTTCGTGGTTTTAAAGGACATTTATATGATGGTGGAATTCGATCTTCAATGATCGTTTGGGGACCTGGATTCATTAATAAAGACGCTGTAGGTACACGAAATAAGAAAACTCATTTTTCAGCAATAGATCTTAAGCCTTCTATTCTTGAGCTTACCGGCGTAGGAACTCCTAAGGGTGAGATCACAGATGGTGAGAATGTGCTTCCTACCATTTTGGGCGAAAGCCAAGATTCTAGACAAGCGCCTATTTTTTACAGCCGTCCGCCAGATAGAAAAACATATAATGGTTTTGACAAACCGCTACCCGATCTTGCGATGCGCCAGGGAGAATTTAAACTGTTGTGTGATTATGATGGCGGCAGACCAGAGCTTTATAACATTCATAAAGATCCTGAAGAAAAAAATAACTTGGCTGATAAAAACCAAGAAAAGGTAAAAGCAATGACAAAGCAAGCTGTTGCCTGGTGGGAATCTATGCCTAAGTTAAAGAAACCAGCCGGTAAAAAAGGTAAATAGACTTACAAGACACAAAATAACTTCAAAGATCGCTCTTAATTGTAAGGGCGATTTTTTTTTTTTTTGGCTGCAGCCAAAATATTAAAAACACGATTTATTAAAGTATTACTAAATCACATAATTATAACATAATTGTATGATTTGATGTGTAATTTGGGGGTAACAAAAAAATTGAATCATGAATAAGCAACTTAGCAAAACAGTAGTAAATACAGTAAAACAAAATAAAGGTGCAGGTCTAATCGCACTGGGAAGTATCGCTCTAGGAGCGCTAGCCGTTTTTGGTTACAAGCGCCTTCCAAAAGAGAAAAAAGATGCTATCAAAGAGAAATTGAATGAGGCTGGCCAGAAAGTGAAAGACACGTATAGTGAGCTTGAGGCAAAGGTTAAAAATCAGTCTGAAACTATTGAGCAAAACGCTCAAGAAGAGTTTAAAACGGTTACAGCATAATTTGTAACCTCAATTGTAAAAGAAGAAAAGCCCGTTAAACTAATATTTAACGGGCTTTTTCAATAAACAATAAAGTATTATTAGTCGATAACTTTTACGTTAACCGCATTAAGTCCTCTATTACCTTCTTTAAGATCGTATTCCACTCTGTCACCTTCTCTCACTTCATCAATTAAACCTGAAATGTGAACAAAATGGTCTTTGTTAGCACCTTCTTCAGTGATGAAACCGTAACCTTTTGAATCATTGAAGAATTTTACTGTTCCTGTACTCATTGTAATGTAATTAAATTAAAAATATTGAATGACAAAGGTGATGTTATTAATTTGATTTATAGTGAATTAATCTATCTTTTTTTCAAAAAATATGAAATCAATAACATTTAAGGCTTAAAACCTTAGAGAATAGCACTTTGTTGAGTTTATAATTCTAAATTTTATCAATATTTCTACTGCTAGAACTTTGATCAGCGCTCAGATCTTTCTCAAATCAATTATAATTCTGCGCGTTTAACTTGATTTTAAGGAATTATGAGATCAGTAATTCTTCAATTTTAATTGCTGTTTGTGAAGCGTTATTATTTGGCTGCAGCCAAATAATATTAAAAACGACCACGTCACTGGGATTAAAATACTTCCAGACCAATTATTGATTCTGCATAATTGAAACAAGAAAATTCCCGACACAATTGAAAGCACTACAACTACAGCAATAAGTTTAATTACTGAAAAGGTAGGAAGTGGTTTCTCAACGCTTTGCTCCTGCTCTATTTTTGACATTAAGCTATCAGTAAAATTTGCTGAAGTTTTATGTTCAACACTTTTTATCAAGTCTTTTAATTTATCTTCTTTCATAACAAATTGTTTATTTCTGGTCCTAGAATTTTTTTTAGTGCCGTTTTAAAATTCTTTCTACCTCTATGCAAGTCAACTCTTATTTTAGACGATGAAAATGCTGTAATTGATTCGATTTCTTTGAGATCACATTCGCAGAGATAAAAAAGCCGGAGAGAGATAGCTTCATCTGCTTTGATCATCGTTAATGCTTGCTGTATATATTCCTTTTGTATTTCTTGGTTTAAAAGATCATTTGGTAAATCTTGTTTTGTTGTGCTTTCGGTGTATTCAATTTCATCTAGATGGATTTGTCTTTTTTCTTTTCGCAAGACATTGTAAGAAGTATTCACAACGATCCTGTAAAACCAGGTAGCGAATTTTGACTGAAATGCAAAACTTGGAAAACTTTTGTAAACCTTTATAAAGGACTCCTGCAGAGCATCTTCTGCTTGGGTTTTATCTTTTAAAATAGAAATCGCTAAAGACAATCCCTTGTCTTTATAATGATCAACTAACACCCGAAAAGCTTGTAAATCGCCATCACGAGCTTTGCAAACCAAATCATGATCTTTATCCTGAAATCTATTTGCCAAGTTTATCTTCTAACAGATTTGCTGCGATCAATCCTAATCCTCCAAAAAGGATTATCGTCCCCCAAATGAGAAGATCTGCGGTGTCTTCGGCCAACTCAAATAGTGTGAAAATACTGCTGATCATCAGTCCTACTCCTAGACCAATTAAAATTCCACCTGAGTGAAGAAGTCTTTTTTTTGAGAATAACGGTGAAGGTTTCAAACCGTTGTTTGCCATTGCTTTTCTGATCAAATACGTGTAATGTGCGATTATAAAAACCACGACAGTGATGAGTAAAAAGAAACTTACTCCAAAGATCACTTCTTGTATAGCTTCAGCCATGATGTATGAGTTTAAAAAATTGGACCTATAATTTCGTTAAGCGCTGTTATTAAAGGAATCGCTTTATCACTATTTGTAAAAAAAACTATCCCAAATTTCTTCTCAGGCAAAATCATCATATAAGATTGAAAGTCGTGATTGTTGCCCGTGTGCATATGCATTGTACCGTATGGCGTATTTTTTTGAGCCATCCCAAGTCCCCAGCCAGTTTGACCAACC
Source organism: Leeuwenhoekiella obamensis (assembly GCF_055391795.1). Taxonomy (NCBI): domain Bacteria; kingdom Pseudomonadati; phylum Bacteroidota; class Flavobacteriia; order Flavobacteriales; family Flavobacteriaceae; genus Leeuwenhoekiella; species Leeuwenhoekiella obamensis. Next base: position 1,242,101 of record NZ_AP029251.1, read on the forward strand.
TGTTGTTTTAATGGATTATCATCCTTAAAATGAGAATGTTCTGCAAACATATCTTTAAATGTATCACTTTTTAATCCTTGTTGCTTTAACAGCGCAATTAAAAATTGAGCATATTCCTGAGCTTCAGAATGTAAACTGCTATATGCATTAAAACTTTTGCAACTCCAGCCGCCAAATTTTGGATTGTTTTGCGTTGATTTATTCTCAGAATCATGGCCATATGCTTTATGTTTTTCTAAATAATCATCCCAAACAAATGTGCTGTGCATCATATTTAAAGGCTGTGTTACCTCGTGTTGAAAAAGCATATTCAATTCATGATTTAAATCCACATTTCTGAGTTTTGCGATCACAGCCGCCAAGTATTGAAACGCTTCGCCAGAATACATAAAATCTGTTCCAGGTTTAAAAGCGAGTGAAATTAGTTTACCATTAGAATGATTAGGAAAACCCGTGCGATGAGACAAAACCATCCTTGCGGTAATTAGTTTATAATCTTCCTTTGAATCTTCTGCAATGCCCGGATGCGGTATATATTCATACAGCGGTTTATCAAGATCAAGAATTCCGCGATCTACCATTTTTAAAGCGAAATATGCAAAAATGGGTTTGCTTAAGGATGCAGCTTCAAATATGGTTTGATCATCCACCAGAGTTTTTTCTTCCATTTGGGTTACCCCAAAAACACCATGATATTTTAAACTAGAATCATTAATGATCGCGATAGATAACCCTGGCATTTCAATAGCTTTTATAATACTATCGATCTTAAAATTTAATTCATTTTCAGTAATAGTTTTTCCTGAAATTGTGTTGATTACATCATTCTTTTGTCCAGAAATACAGTTAATTGAAAGAATAAAAGCCAATACTAAAGCTATTGGCAAAGTGTGATTTTTAAAAATTGTCATTGTGTCGATTTTTGATAGATGAATGTTTTCGTAGTGCTAACATTCTTTGGACACAGCGATTAAAAAATATGTTACAAGAATTTTTAGATTTTGGCTTTAAGCCAAAAAAAAGCGCTCACAATGGAGCGCTTAGTAGTTTAGTGTTGTGTGAATTCTATTTTAAAGAAGCCTCTAGCTTTACCTCAATATTAGGGTTTAAAGACTTAGAAATAGGGCATTCTTTCTTTGCTTTTTCAGCTAGCTCAATGAATTTTGATTCTTCGATTCCATCAATATCTCCATCTACTTTAAGCGTTACCGTTGTGATCGCACCGTCTTCAAAATGTACGTCTGCACTAGTATCTAAAGCATTTGGCGTGAAGCCTTCCTCAGTAATAAATGCGCTAAGTTGCATGGTATAACAACCGGCATGCGCAGCACCAATTAATTCTTCAGGATTTGTTCCTGGCTCATCCTCAAAACGGATCTTAAAACTATATGGTTGCTCATTAAGCACTTTACTTTGGGTAGTGATTTTACCTTTTCCTTCCTTTACGGTTCCTTCCCAATGTGCTTTTGCGTTTCTTTTAAATTTTGGCATTTCTTTTTCTTTTTGTTTTTGTTTTCACTAAAAGTACTCATAAACACCATCGATGCCATAAGCTTTAATAATTCGTTGAGTGTATTTTAAGAAGGGTTTATCTTTTGGCTGCAGCCAAAAAATATCACAATACCTTAAAACTCCCTTAAATTTTAAGGTTTCTCTTCTTCAAAAGGTTAATGCCTTGTAACTTTAGTGTTTTAAGAAAAAAACAACCAACCAATTATGAGCAACACATCTGCTATTGATCCTAATATACACTGGTATAAAGACGCCATTATTTATGAACTGCATATCAAAGCCTTTTTTGATAGTAATGGCGATGGTATAGGTGATTTTAAAGGTTTGTTGCAAAAGCTTGACTACTTAGAAGATCTAGGTGTGACGGCGATCTGGTTGCTTCCATTTTATCCTTCTCCGCTGCGTGATGATGGTTATGATATTCAAGATTATTATAATATCAATCCATCTTATGGTACGATAAAAACCTTTAAAAAATTCATTAAAGAAGCGCACAAACGCGGACTTAAAGTTATTACCGAACTTGTTATCAATCACACATCAGATCAGCACGAGTGGTTTCAAAGAGCGCGTAAGGCAGAACCTGGTTCTAATTATAGAGATTATTACGTTTGGACGGAAGATCCTTCTCAATACAAAGATGCGCGTATCATTTTTACAGATACCGAGCCATCAAATTGGACGTGGGATCCGGTGGCAAAAGCATATTTCTGGCATAGATTCTTTTCACATCAACCAGATTTGAATTTTGATAACCCTAACGTTCAAGAAGAGGTTTTTAAAGTGATGGATCACTGGTGTAAAATGGGCGTAGACGGTTTTAGGCTAGATGCGGTTCCTTATCTCTTTGAACGTGATGGCACTAATTGTGAAAATCTTCCTGAAACGCACGATTTCCTCAAAAAGTTGAGAGCTTACGTGGATGAGAAATACGAAGGCAAAATGCTTTTGGCGGAAGCCAACATGTGGCCAGAGGATAGTGCGGCTTATTTTGGAGAAGGTGATGAATGTCACATGAACTATCACTTCCCTATTATGCCGCGTATGTTTATGGCGGTAAAAATGGAAGACCGCTACCCTATTATTGATATTATTGATCAAACGCCAGATATTCCTGAGACTTGCCAGTGGGCGATTTTCTTGCGTAATCATGATGAATTGACACTAGAAATGGTGACAGATGAAGAGCGTGATTATATGTATAAGGTTTATACTAAAGATCCTCAGGCTAAGATCAATGTAGGGATTAGACATCGCCTCGCTCCATTGCTTGAGAATAATAGAAATAAGATCGAATTAATGAACGTTTTGTTATTCTCATTGCCAGGAACTCCGGTGCTTTATTATGGCGACGAAATAGGAATGGGAGATAATTTCTATTTAGGAGATCGCGATGGCGTAAGAACGCCAATGCAATGGAATTCTGACAGGAACGCTGGTTTTAGTGAAGCGAATCCGCATAAATTGTATTTGCCTACTATCATAGACCCAGAATACAAATACGAAGCTGTAAATGTTGAAGCGCAGCAAATGAATGGTTCTAGTCTGCTGTGGTGGATGAAGCGTATCATTGCCATGCGCAAGCGTTATAAGGCTTTTGGGCGTGGAGATATCCAATTTTTATCGCCAGCAAATGCTAAGGTAATCGCATACACAAGAAGCTATGAAGACGAGAATTTATTGATCCTTGCTAACCTTAGTAGATTTTCGCAAGCGGTAGAACTAGACCTTCAGGAGTTTAAAGATTATATTCCTGTGGAGGTTTTCAGTCATAATAAATTCCCTAGAATTACAGATAATCCTTATTTATTCACGCTTTCGCCGCATGGCTATTATTGGTTTACGCTAGAGCGCGAAAAGGGTCATGAAGAAGAAAAAGTTACTCCTTCGCTTAAAGCGAAATCTTGGACAGAGCTTTTAAACAAGCGTAACAAGAAAAAAATTGAAACCATTCTGCCAGAATATCTTACCTCAAGAGCTTGGTTTGGCGGAAGAAACAGAGTTATACAATCAGTTTCAGTTACTAATGTTAAAGATCTATCGATCAAAGATTTAAACTCATCTTTAATAGTTGCTGAAGTTACGTACAATGAAGGCTTGCCAGAATCGTATCAATTGCCACTTGCTTTTGTGTCTAATGAGCGCGAAGATCTTGTAAGAGAGATTCCTTCAAAAGGGATTTTAGCAGATGCTCAACTTGGTGAAGAAACCGGACTTCTAATCGACGCAGTATATGCTGAGCCTTACAGAAGTAAGCTTTTTGAAAACATCAAAAAAGGTAAAAAAGTAAACGGTAAAGACGAGTCTTTAGAATTCTATAAAGGTAAGAGTAAAATTTCGGCGAATGCAGAAACGCAATCATCTAAAGTCTATGAAAGCGAAATAAGCCATACCTCTATCTTTTATGACAATAGATATTACTTAAAACTTTATCGTCGCTTAGACAGCACAATAAACCCAGATCTTGAGATCACACAATATCTATCTGAAGTTGTGAAGTTCAAGAATTCGCCAACTTTTGTAGGCGGTATATCATATCATACCGCAGCAAATAATCGTGTGATTCTGGGTATGATGGAAGATCTTACGTCTTCTAACGAGACTGGGTGGCAATACGCGCAGGACGCTTTGCATCGCTATTTTGAGCAAGTAGAAACAAGAGATAAAGAGATCAAACTTCCTAAGATCATTGAAGATATTACTTCTACTCTGCGTTATGACGACATCCCAGATGAGACCAAAGGTCTTATGGGAAGTTTCTTCCCAGAGCGCATGAAGATCCTAGGTCAGCGCAGCGCAGAATTGCATAAAGCATTAGCCTCAAGACCAGATGTAAAAGACTTTGATAACGAAGAGTTCTCCCTGCATTATCAGCGATCGTTATTCTCTTCATTGCAAGGTCTTACAAGAAGCGCCTTTGATAATCTGAAGAAAAATATAAAAACATTACCAGAAGAAGTTCAGGCAGAGGCTAAGGAGATCCTAAGTAAAAGAGCCGAAGTTCTCAAATGTTTTAAACGTGTTTTTGCTCATAAAATAGATACGCTTAAAATCCGTACGCATGGCGATTATCATCTTAATCAAGTGCTATTTACGGGTAACGATTTTACGATCATAAATTATGAAGGCGAACCAGCGAGACCGTTTAGCGAGCGTAGATTAAGAAGATCACCATTGCGCGATGTCGCTGGTATGGTCCGTTCTTTTCACTACGCGGCTTACAGTCATATTTTAGCTCAAGAATATGATAAACGCAAAGAAAAAGATCTTGAAGATTGGGCTGAAGTTTGGCATCACTACATCACAAGATTATTCCTTCAAGGTTATAATGAAAATATAGGTTCTGAAAATCTGGTTCCAGAGAATGATGAAGACTATAACACATTGCTTGATACGTTCTTGTTAGAAAAAGCAGTGTACGAACTTAATTATGAACTCAATCACCGCAAAGAGTGGGTTTTGATCCCATTGCGCGGTATTGCAAGAATTATAGATCGTTGTCAGCAGAGTTCTTAACCGGCTCTGCTTTCAACGATCTTAATTGATATTCTTTTAATTTCATTTACATGAAAAAGATAAAAAAACAACCTACCGATATAGTAAATAATCTTCCAGATAGTTCTTTTGGCTTAAAGCCAAAAAATGAAAAATCTGAGGAAGAGCACGGATATAAAATCACAGCAAAAGGAAAAGCCTTTGACCCTGCAGATGATGAAAATCATGAGCGCGGTGGCATTAGAATTCTAGTAAAAGGCGGAAAAGAATAGCGAATTATGCCGCTATATGAAAAGTGAACTTTGTGCCTTCACCAGGCTCGCTGCACACAGTGATGCCGCCGCCCAATTTCTCACAAATTTTCTTTACCATACTTAGACCAATACCGTGGCCTTTGTTGCCTTTGCGGTCTGCGCTACCTAGGGTTTCATAAAGATCAAAGATCTGTGTTTGCTTTTCTTTGGGGATTCCCATACCGTTATCCCAGATTGAAAATTCTACGCTATCTTTTTTCACTTTAGAAGTGATCTTGATCTCGATAAATTCTTTGTCGTTATACTTTAAAGCGTTTGTGATCAGATTAAGAAAAATCTGCGCTAGTGCAGCTCTATTGCTGTTTATAATGTGATTATCATGTGGAAATTCTATATCACATTTGTCGTCAATGTTGAGAATTTCAACAATGCTCTCAAGCATTTCATTTACATCAAACTCCTGACGATCATTTGCATCGATCTTGTCGCTTTGATAATATTCAAGAATATTATTGATGTAATCACTTAATGAAAGTGAATTATCCTTTAGATACGCTAGATAGACCAAGGCTTGATCGTCCAGATTAGCAGAATATTTTGCTTTAAGGATATCACTGGTAACGATGATGTTTGCCAGTGGCATTTTCATATCATGAGAGATAACACCAGCAAACTCTTTAAGCTTTTCATGCTGCTCGCTAAGTAGTTCTTTTTGCAGTTTGATCTTTTGATTTGCCATGCGCAACTCAATGAGCTTTTCTACATGTTTACCAAACTGCCTGATCATATCAATATCACCATCGCTCAATTGGCGTGGTTTAGTATCAATTAAGCACAAAGTTCCTAACGCATATTGCTTATCAAGAATAATAGGTACACCCGCATAAAATTTTATTGGGTTCTCTGCATTTGTAACTAATGGATTGTCCTCAAACCTTGGATCTTCGTCTGCGTTTTCAACAACCATAACGTTATCATTATGTATTGCATGTGCACAAAATGAAACGTCTCTACTGGTCTCACAAATATCTGTACCCGTCTTAGCTTTAAACCACTGTCTATCCTTCTCTACAAAACTTATAAGAGAAACAGGCATTTTTAAGCAAGATGAGGCAAGCTTGGTAATTGCATCAAACTCATCTTCAGGCAATGTGTCAAGTACATTAAGCGAAAGTAAAAAGTCTAATCTTTCTGCTTCGTTTGCAGTAGGTAGTGGTTTAATCATTGGTCAAAGATAGCTAATAATAGTCTAAACTTCCTTAAAGAATTCTTAGTGAAAATGTACTTGTAAAAAGTAATAATCGAATCAGTTTGTAAGCAGTTGTCAACAGTTTTATGCTTCCTGATCAGCATCTTGACGCAGGTCAAGTTTTCTGAATTTAGGAGAGATCAGTCCTGTTATAAAAACTGTGATCAGTGTCATGCTTCCGCCAAAAATTACTGCGGTTACTGTGCCCATTAATTTCGCCGTAAGGCCACTCTCAAAAGCGCCCAGTTCATTACTACTTCCCACAAACATTGAGTTAACTGATGCTACGCGACCGCGCATGTTATCAGGTGTTTTTAATTGAAGAATGGTTTGTCTTATGATCATTGAGATACCGTCTAAAACTCCGCTTAAGAATAAAGCGAATACTGACAGCCAGAAATAAGTACTCAATCCAAAAACGATAATACAAACTCCAAAACCAAAGATCGCAGCAAGTAATTTCATACCTGCATTTTTATCTAGTGGGAAATACGCAGAAGTGAACATCATAATTAATGCTCCCACAGCTGGTGCCGCGCGTAAAACCCCGAAACCTTGAGACCCAACTTCTAAAATATCTTGTGCAAATACTGGCAGAAGCGCTACTGCACCACCAAATAGCACAGCGATCATATCTAATGCCAGCGCATTTAAAATGATCTTGTTATTCCATACAAAAGACAAGCCTTCGCTAAGACTTTGGAAGACATTTTCTCCAATTTTCTTATTCAATATTGGTTTTACTTTGATCTGGAATAGGGCTATTAACGCCACGATAGAACAACCGAAAATAAAAAACATTGAACCATGAACGCCAATCCAGTTGATAGCAAATCCTGCGAATGCTGGTCCTACAACGGCGCCCATTTGCCAAACGCTACTGCTCCACGTCGCGCCGTTAGTATACGCTTGTTTTGGAATAATTAAAGCAAAAAGTGAAAAAATAGTTGGTCCCAAGAATGAGCGAACTAACCCGCCGATAAAAACCAAAGTATACACGCAGTATAAAATGAGTTGGGTATCCCAACTAGCGACGATCTTATCCCAAGTAATGAGAAAAAGCCCCAAACTAACAACTGAGAAGCCTAGAATACACTTGATCAGCAATCCACGTTTTTCTCGTTGATCTACAATATGACCAGCAAAAAGGGCCATTCCCACGGCAGGAATAACCTCCATAAGACCTATTAATCCTAGCGCCCACGGATCTTTTGTTATACTGTACACCTCCCACTCTATCACAACAAATTGCATGCTCCATGCAAAAACCATTGCAAAACGTACAATAAGAAAAATGTTGAATTCTCTAAACCGCAGCGCGGCATAAGGATCTCTTTTGGCCATCAGGAAATTTTAAGGTGCAAAAATAGCGTTTTGCAAAATCCGTTATCGCATATAACATCACGATCAGCTTAATCGATTTTGCTTTTTAAGGTGTATAGTCGTAATAAAATGGGTTTGCCTTACGGCGAAAAAGTTTGCGCCAGGGATTGCAGCGGCATCCTTAGTTCTTGTTGCGAAACAAGAGCTAAGATATAGCGGAAAGCCCGACCCTTCTGGGTGGCGCCCAAATTATCCTACAACCACTTTTTTCTTTTAAAATAATACAACAAGGCAAGAAACACAATGATCATCGCGCCCCACAAATAGAAATAACCGTACTCTAAATGCAGTTCTGGAATATAATCAAAGTTCATCCCGTAAATCCCAGCCATAAACGTAAGCGGGATAAAAATACTCGCCATGATGGTAAGCACTTTCATGACTTCGTTCATCTTGTTGCTAATGGTGGTCATGTACATGTCCATGAGTCCGCGAGACATCTCACGATACAACTCGACATTTTCACTTACGTGGATCACGTGATCAGCAAGGTCACGAATGTAGGTTTTTGTACTTTCTTCAACCAGCGGACTTGTGGTGTTCTCAAAACGGCTCACGATCTCTCGCAACGGACTCACAGCTCTGCGAATTCTTAGAATTTCGCGTTTAATATCTTGTATTTCTTGTGTGATGTCGTCATCATTTTTGTTTACAAAAAGACGATCTTCAAAATCTTCGATCTTATCGCCTAAGCCATCCGCGATCGAGAAATATTCGTCTACAATGGCGTCCATTAGCGCAAAAAGCAAATAATCTGATCCACGCTGACGAATTCGACCTTTTGCCATTGACAAACGCTGACGAATAGAATCAAACACATCACCATCAGACTCCTGAAAAGTCAACACATAATCTTCGCCCATTACTAAACTGACGTGTTCAGCAACAAACTCGCCTTCTGGATTGTGATAAAGCATTTTAAGAACCACGAAAAAATAATCATTGTACTCATCGATTTTTGGGCGCTGACCCGTATCTACGATATCCTCAAGAATAAGCGGGTGAATATCATAATGCTTACCCAAAATCTCGATTTGATCAATATGGTTAAGACCATTTATATTGATCCACGTGATCTGACCAGTGCCTTTTTTATTAAAAGCATCCTCAATTTTTGTGGTAGAAAAGCTATTATATAACTCGGGCGCATAATCTATAACCTCAATATGCAAATCCTGCGTGGCCTTCTCCCCAGTATAAACAAGCGTTCCCGGCGCTTGGTTTTTCTGTCTTATTTTTAATGGACTTTTTCTAAGTCTTGGCTTTTTGATCTTTAGCTTTTTCACACTCCTATTTTTTCAATACTCTAAAATAAAAAAAGCCCGCTAAATGCGGGCTTGTAAATTTATAAATCAATTTTCATTATGCATGCTGTAATTCGTGCTTTCCTTCTTTGATCTCTTCGATCATTTTTGCGTTAAATGCCGGTAGATCATCTGGATTTCTGCTGGTCACAAAGGCCTCGTCTACTACAACTTCTTTGTCCACCCATAATGCTCCTGCATTTTGTAGATCATCTTTTATTGATTTGTATGAAGTTAATGTGCGTCCCTTTACCACATCTGCACTGATCAACAATTGTGGCGCATGGCAAATTGCCGCTACTGGTTTTTTCTGTTTAAAGAAATCACGCACAAAGATCAAGGCGTCATCGTTAGTTCTCAAAGTATCAGGATTCATCACTCCGCCTGGTAATACTAAGGCGTTATACTGTTTTGCACTTACCTGATCTAATGTTTTGTCTACATCATATTCTGCTCCCCATTGGGTCTTATCCCATGCTTTGATCTTTCCAGATTTTTCACTGATCACATCAACTTCAAATCCTTCTTCTTTTAAGGCTTTAATGGGAGAGGTAAATTCAACTTCTTCAAATCCATCTGTTGCTAATATTGCAATTCTCTTACTCATATCGTTAAATTTTTTGGTTTAAAATTATACCTCAAAGATACCGTGAGAATCCCTGCATTTGGGTTAATGGAGTAATAAAGAAAACGCCGTTTAGGTTAAACCTTTTTTAAAATGTGGCAGTTATGTTAAGGCTTTCGCCAAAAGTGTTAATCGAAGCCCTCCAGACGCATATCGTTAAGCATTAGTCCTGATGCTTGAGCGATATGCGTTAATTTAAATGGCGTCTTACCATCCAAAGCTTTATTGAAATCTTCCCAAGACAATTCGCCTTTGCCTAATTCAAAAAGTGCTCCCATCATTAACCGTATTTGGTGTCTTTTAAATCCGGCGCCTTGCACTTTGAGCAAATAAGATTCTTCTGGAAAAAAGCTGGCGGTAAAAAGATCATTCTTTACAAGTTCACAGCTTATGATCTCCATTTCGGTTTGAGTTTCTGGAGAAGCTTTATAGCAAAAATTTCTAAGATCATGAAAACCTTCAAAGCATTTTGCGGCTTTTTGCATGAGCTCAATATCAAGATCATCAAACATGTGTACCATGAATGGCGCACAAAACGGATGATTTTTTTCTCCATAAGAAAAAGAATAAATGTATTCCTTGATCTTAGGATGTTGAATTAAATTCAGTTTATCGTCTACTTCCACAATATTCAACATTCTAATATCTTGTGGTAGGTTCTTGTTAAATTCGGTCTCAAATGTTTCAAGATCTAACGGCTCATCATTGAGAAACAATTCCACGTATGTGCAATTAACCGAAACTTTAGCGTCTGTGCGGCCTGCAGCGATGTATTTAAAATTCTTACGTCCTAGGACATAAGCCAGCGTACGCTCCATCATACGTTCTACGGTAAGTACATCTGGTTGCTTTTGCCAACCGTGAAATCTAAAACCCAGATATTGAATTTTTAGCAGGTAGTAATATCGCTTATCAAACATGGGTCAAAAATAGGATTTTCAATTACTTCTTATATTATGTAAGCTTGCAGCTTTTTGTGTGACTCATTTAAGGCTTTATACATAACTTTGATATACATCTCGTATTTATGAGCAACAAAGAGGAAATTATAGATCAGCTTAAAGAGCATAAGAAAAATGCTAATCTCAATTTTAAATTAAAAGATGATGCTGAGAAATTCACTAAGCAGTTATTTCTCACGCTTTTTAATTATTCTAGCGATCTGGATGCTAATCTAGATCTTTTAGAACAAGTCTTTGAAGATCTTGTAGAACTCGCTTGCTGGGAGCCAGATAAACGTTGTGGTAAGGTTTGGGATGATTTTGTAGCTCAACTTCCTGAGATTTTGCGCAAACTTAATGATGATGCAAAAGCGATCTATGAGAATGATCCTGCTGCGCATAGCATTGAGGAGGTTTATCTTTCTTATCCTGGTTTTTATGCCATTGCTGTGTATAGATTTAGCCATGAACTTTACAAAAGTGGTTTCCCAATCGTGCCACGTCTTATGACAGAATATGCGCATTTTTTAACGGGTGTAGATATTCATCCCGGAGCACAGATCGGTGAACATTTTTTTATAGATCACGCTACTGGTATTGTAATAGGTGAAACGGCGGTAATTAAAAATCACGTGAAATTGTATCAAGGTGTAACGCTAGGTGCGCTTAGTGTTGATAAGGCTTTAGAGCATATTAAACGTCATCCTACGATTGAAAGTCACGTGACTATTTATGCAAATGCTACCATTCTGGGCGGTGATACAATTGTGGGCGAACATAGCATTATAGGTGGGAATGTTTGGTTGACTAAATCTGTGCCTCAACATTCTCTGGTAAGTCATCAGCCAGAAATTCAGATCAGAGAACTGATCAAAAAATAATCTGACAAAATCTAGAATATGAACTTTTCTCTGGAAAGACTTATAGGCAACACGCCACTTGTTAAGTCTACAGTTTTAAATAAAAATCCTAACGTTAAACTACTCTTTAAGCTCGAAGGTCAAAACCCTGGCGGTAGTGTAAAAGATCGCGCGGCTTTTAACATGATCAAAAGTGCGCTAGATAGAGGCGAGATCGATAAAAACACAAAACTCATTGAAGCTACAAGCGGAAACACTGGCATCGCGCTGGCTATGATCGCTGGCATGTATGGTTTGGATATTGAGCTTGTGATGCCAGAGAATTCTACAAAAGAGCGCGTGCAAACCATGGAGGCTTATGGAGCAAAAGTCACTTTAACGAGTAAAGACGTTGGTATAGAAGGTTCTCGCGATTACGCTGAAGCGAAAGTGAAAAACGAGGGATATTTTATGTTTAACCAGTTTGCTAACGATGACAATTGGAAAGCGCATTACAAAACTACCGGACCAGAAATTTGGCGAGATACAGAAGAGAAAGTCACGCATTTTGTCTCTGCCATGGGAACCACAGGTACGATAATGGGCACTTCAACTTATCTTAAAGAACAAAATAAAGATATACAGATCGTGGGCGTACAACCCACAGATGAAAGCAGCATTCCTGGAATTAGAAAATGGCCACAAGAATATTTGCCGAAAATTTTCAACGCGAGTAAAGTTGACCAAGTGATCGAGGTAAGCGAAAAAGAAGCCAGAGAAATGGCAAAAAAACTCGCTGTAGAAGAAGGCATTTTTGCTGGTATGAGTAGCGGTGGGGCAGCCGCAGCAGCGCTTAAACTTTGCGAAACTTTAGACGCTGGCATTGTGGTTTCGATAGTTTGTGATCGCGGTGATCGCTATCTTTCTTCAGATCTTTTTGACTAATGTTTTCTGACGAAGAATGGCAAAACGTACAAGACCAATTTCAAGGGTTTTTACAAACTCCTGATCTTTTTAATGGTAATCGTTTTGACCTTTTTCAACTACCGGTAAGTGATCTTACGCTTCCGCGAAATTTCTTCGTAGACGATAAATACCGCTTAGGGCAACGGCTTGAGTTCCTTATGGAAGAAGCCCTCCGGCAGAATTCAAATTTTGATATTTTGGCTAAAAGCCAACAAATAAAAGCGAAAAAACAAACCGTAGGCGAACTTGATTTTATTCTTAAGAATACAATAGCAAATAAGACCATTCACATGGAAATGGCTTATAAGTTCTATCTCTACGACCCATCAATTTCTAACGATCCTGATGAATGCTGGATAGGTGATAACCGTAGAGATTCTTTACTTAAAAAGGCTAAAAAACTACGAGAAAAGCAATTTCCTTTAATTCATAGCGAAGATGCTTTCGCCGTAAGGCAAACACTAGGCATTGAGAATAAAGAAATAAACCAGCAACTGAGTTTTAAAGCTCAACTTTTTTTGCCTCAAGGCATGACAAATTTCCCTGGCGGAATGTGTAATCCTGATTGTCTTGCTGGCAATTGGCTTACTTTATCGCAATTTGAAAAAATGCTAGAAGAGCGACCCTGGGTGTATATACCAAAAAAAAATGACTGGGTTATAAAGCCAGTCATCCAGAATTCTGGGGCAAAATGGCAACCTAAAAAGGAGATTTTAGATTGGGTTCAAAAAACAATCAATCATCAGGGATCTAAGCTTATCTGGTCAATGGATCACGATAATAATATGCATCGTGATTTTGTAATATGGTGGTGATTAACGTATTTGTTCTATATCAAGATAACCGTTCTCTTCTCCTGTTAACAGATTAAGACTTAGAGCCAGTCCGGACCTATAAAATCGAATTGTAACTATATCTCCTGTGCTAAGAGAGGTTAAAAAATCAAATTTATATTCATTTGCATTTGATGTGAAACCTTCGGCTATCAAAACAGAATTTTTATATATCCGTACATTCGTCGTAGATAAAGAAATTACATTCGAATATCTTAGAAGTGTTCCTATCCTAAAGATACCATCGCTCTGCGCTGTAAATTCTCCTGAAACAGGATCATATTCATTTTTTATATCAAAAAGCTCATTATTGAAAACTACATCGGTCTCTCCTGATCCAAGGCTTAAACTTATAGAACTTCCACCTCCACTAAAACTTGCTTTAACCAAAGATTTATCCATATTAGAAAGCAGATCTGAAGTAGGGATTCTATAAATAATCCCTCTTCCATCAATGACAAGAAGCGAGTCTTTTGCAGCGCCGTCTGTACCTCGTTCAAGCTCTTGTATTCTTAGTTTACCGTTAACATCTAGCGCGGCTGAACTATGTGGGTCAGTTGTACCTATACCAACCTGCCCATGCAGATTGCTTGCAAAAAGTACAAGTAAAATTAATAGGTTTAAAGTTCTCATGTTCAAGCTATTAGCTTATTACTAAGTTATTAGAAAAGTAACTACTCGAACAAAAAAATTATTTACAAGTACTTTATATTCAATTCAATACGAGGATAAAACATAAAACCCTAAAAATTAGATTTTTAGGGTTTTAGTAAAATTTAGTATTCAAAAAAATGACGTAGGTCAATTTTTGAAGGTTTCTTTGATTTCTTCTAGAATCACAGTTTTGATACCGATTAGTTAAAAAACTCCGAGTAAGAAAAATCTTATTTTTTTCTGTATAATAGGACATTTTCAATGTCTGATAGTTGAAAACCTTTCGCTCTAAGCAGTATCAAATAGTGAAATAAAAGATCTGAGCTTTCATTTAAAAACAAATCGTCATTGTCATCCTTTGCCTCAATAACGGTCTCTACAGCTTCTTCACCTACTTTTTGAGCGATCTTATTGATGCCTTTTTTAAATAGGCTTGCCACATAGCTCGTATCCGCATCCGCGTTTTTTTCGCGTTCAGCGATAGTGGCTTCTAGCTCGCTGAAGAAACCGTAAGTCTGTTTATTCTCTTCACCCCAGCAATTATCAGTTCCTTTATGACACGTGGGTCCCACGGGATTTACGGTGATCAAAAGTGTGTCGTTGTCACAATCATTCTTGATACTCACAAGATTCAGGAAGTTCCCGCTTTCTTCACCTTTTGTCCAAAGGCGTTGTTTACTACGGCTGTAAAAAGTAACTTTTTTGGTTTCGTTAGTTTTCAAATAGGCTTCCTCATTCATGTAGCCCAGCATGAGCACATTTTTTGTCTTAGCATCTTGAATTATCGCCGGCACAAGGCCTTTATCGTCGTATTTAATTTCCATAGTTATATCCTTACGGGAATTTTATCTTCTTGTAGTTTTAGTTTCAATTCTGGAATGTAAATTTCATGAAAATGAAAAACACTCGCAGCGAGCGCAGCATCTGCTTTTCCGTCAATAAATGTATCGCTAAAATGTTGCATCTCTCCTGCTCCACCGGAAGCAATCACCGGAATATTGACCAGTTTGCTCATTTTGGCCAAAGCCTCATTAGCAAAGCCTGCTTTTGTGCCGTCATGATCCATTGAGGTAAAAAGAATTTCACCAGCTCCGCGTTGTTCAACTTCTTTTGCCCACTCGAATAAATCCATTTCTGTAGGGACTTTACCGCCCACTAAATGCACTTTCCAGATTCCTTCAATTTGCTTAGCATCAATAGCGACCACGACACATTGCGAACCAAATTTCGCCGCAAGGTCATTAATTAGTTGAGGATTCTTAACTGCCGAACTGTTTATGGAAACCTTATCTGCACCGTTTTTAAGCAAAATATCCACATCTTCTACAGATGAGATTCCGCCGCCTACGGTAAATGGGATATTGATTTCTCTAGCCACTCTAAGAACCAAGTCTGCTAGGGTTTTGCGCTTTTCTTCAGTTGCCGAAATATCCAGAAAAACCAGTTCGTCAGCGCCTGTCTGTGCGTATTTTGCAGCAAGTTCTACTGGGTCACCTGCATCGCGTAAATCCACAAAATTTACACCTTTTACGGTGCGACCGTTTTTAATATCGAGACAAGGAATTATTCTTTTAGTTAACAAAATAGTTGTTTGTTTATCGTTGTTCGTTGCTTGTCATGCTGAACTTGATTCAGCATCTCATCCTCTTTATGCGACCCTGAATCGAGTTCAGGGTGACGTTAATCTTATATTTAGTCAGGCGTTTCTAACATTACTTTCTGACCATCATCAAAGTTATATTCTCAATTTTTCTCTAAATCACCCGTTCTGCAGAATATAATTTTCCAACTGCTTTAGGCTGATTCTATTTTCATAAATCGCCTTTCCTATTATTGTTCTCTCACAACCTAATTCAGCTAACCTAGGTAATTCATCAAAGGTTGAAATTCCGCCAGAGGCAATCAATTTCAGTCCTTTTTGGTTTGACCTGTCGAGCGAACCGCACGAAGCCAAAATCTTCTCATACAATTTAAAAGAAGGTCCTTGAAGCATTCCGTCTTTGCTGATGTCAGTACAAATCACATACTCAATGCCTTTTTCCTGATACTTCTTGATGAAAGGTACCAACTCCTCATCAGAATCTTCTAACCAACCAGAAACCGCGATTTTCTCGTTCATGGCGTCAGCACCTAGGATGATTTTCTCGCTGCCATATTTCGCAATCCAACGCTCAAATGTATCCGGATCTTTTACAGCGATACTTCCTCCGGTGATTTGGTTTGCACCACTCTCAAATGCGATTTTAAGGTCTTCATCGGTTTTGAGTCCGCCACCAAAATCAACCTTCAAACTTGTTTTACCAGCGATTTGCTCTAGGATTTTATGGTTGACGATGTGCTTACTTTTTGCACCGTCTAAATCCACAAGGTGTAAATACTGTATTCCGTGGTCTTCATACGCCTTTGCAACTTCCAGCGGATTCTCATTATACACTTTTTTAGTGTCATAATCACCTTTAGAAAGTCGGACACATTTGCCGTCTATGATGTCTATTGCGGGAATGATTCTCATATATTCAAATTAGAAATTTGAAAGTAGAAAAACGAAATTTGGTTTCTCTCTATTTCTTATTTCTTGTTTTATTTATAGAAGCAACTACTATTGAAACAATTTCATTCGCCTCTTTATGTAATTTATTTATCTCTGCTTTTTGGTCAGGTAAAATCTCCAAGAATATTTCTAACCAATACATGCTTTCATCAGCCTCCTCTTCTACTATTTTCAACTTGTTTATGAAGTCAGCCGTTGATTTCGGTCTTTGTGATGCCCGCCAATTTGCTCCCACAGAACTTGAGCATCTTATTAACTGACGCACAAAAGCATTGTATTCTCTAGATTGTGGAATAGATTGACAGAACTTCCAACAATCAATTGCAAATTGCTTTGTTCTTTCCTTCATATCCCTCATAATTCAAATTTTCTAGATTTCTACTTTCTATTTTCTACTTTCCTATTTCAAGAAAGTTCTGCAATATCCTCGCTCCCACTTCTCCTGATTTTTCTGGATGAAACTGAACGCCATAGAAATTATCCTTTTGTAATGCGGATGCATAATCCTTCTCGTAATTTGTAGTAGCAATCATTTCGCCGCAAGGCTCAGCATAAAAACTATGCACGAGATACATGAAACTTTGCTCCTGGATACCTTTAAAAAGTTCAGATTGCAGGTTAGAAATTTGATTCCAGCCTATTTGTGGCACTTTTACCGCGTTAGAGAATTTCACGCAATCCACGTCAAAAATTCCTAAGCCTTTGGTATCACCTTCGGTAGTGTGATTACACATCAACTGCATGCCGAGACAAATGCCCAGAACTGGCTGTTTCAATTGTGGAATCACTTCATGCAAACCGGTAGATTTAAGCTTTGCCATTGCGCTGCTAGCCTCACCCACTCCAGGAAAAATCACTTTATCGGCCTCACGTATTGTCTGTGCATCATCAGTAAGAATGGCTTCAACACCCAGTCGCTCAAAAGCAAATTTGATACTCTGGATGTTCCCTGCGCCGTAGTCGATTATTACTAATTTCATATTGTCGTTATTCTGTGCTTGACACAGAATCTTATATTTTAATTTCCAAATCTCATGAGAAGCTGAATCAAGTTCAGCTTGACGTGATCTTTAACTCTAAAGCATCCCTTTTGTAGATGGTAATATCATCTTTTCTGCATCGCGTTTTACTGCCATTTTTATCGCTTTCGCGAAAGCTTTAAAAATCGCCTCAATTTTGTGATGCTCGTTTGTGCCTTCGGCTTTTACATTAAGATTGGCGCGCGCACCATCTGTGAACGATTTAAAGAAATGAAAGAACATTTCAGTAGGCATTTCACCTATTTTCTCACGGTTAAATTCTGCTTTCCAAACAATCCAATTTCTACCTCCAAAATCAATCGCAACCTGCGCCAGGCAATCATCCATAGGAAGACAGAAACCATAGCGCTCCATGCCTAGTTTATTCCCTAACGCCTTACTGAAAACTTCGCCAAGCGCAATCGCCGTATCTTCAATGGTGTGATGCTCATCAACCTCTAAATCACCGTCCACTTTAATCTCTAAATCCATCGAGCCGTGACGCGCAATCTGGTCTAACATGTGGTCAAAAAAAGCTAAACCTGTCTCGATTTTGCTTTTTCCGGTGCCGTCAAGATTTACTTTAATGTAAATATCAGTCTCGTTTGTTTTACGAGTGATTTCGGCAGTGCGGTCTTCAAGTTTTAAAAACTCATATATTTTTTGCCAATCGGTCGTGGTTAAAGCGATGTGTTTTTCAATTTCACTTTTGTCAGACTCAATCTCATCGCCACCCAAACCAGCTTCATCCTGAATGAAAAATCCGCGTGAGCCAAGGTTTTTTGCCAGTTCCATATCGGTAATTCTATCACCTATCACAAAACTGTTTTCTAAATCATAATCTTCAGAAAAATACTTTGTCAATAGCCCAGTTTTAGGCTTGCGAGTTTCTGCATTTTCTTTGGCGAAAGTCTTATCAATAAAAACCTCGTCAAACACGATACCTTCATTTTCAAAAGCCTTTAAGATGAAGTTGTGCACCGGCCAGAAATCTTCCTCAGGATAAGAATCAGTTCCTAATCCATCCTGGTTTGTGACCATTGCCAACTCATAATCTAATTCTTTGGCGATTTTCCCTAAATAGGTAAATGCTTTTGGGTAGAATTCTACTTTATCATAAGCATCCACTTGATAATCTGCAGGCTCTTTAATTATGGTGCCGTCGCGGTCTATAAACAATACTTTTTTCGCCATTAGCTTAGTTTTTTAAAGGCTTCAATTAGTTTTTTATTTTCTTCTGGTGTGCCCACCGTGACACGCAGGCAGTTCTCACAATGCGGTTGCGAACTTCTATTTCTCACCACCACGCCAAGCTCAATAAACTCTGCATAGCGCTTGTTTGCATCATCCACGCGCAATAGGATGCTATTAGAATCTGACGGGAAAACCTTAGAAACAATGTCCAATTTCTCCAATTCTGTCATCAAAGCGTCGCGTTCTTCAAGAATGGTTTTCACTTCCTGCTCTACTTCCGCTTGCTTCAAAACTCTTTGTAAAGCTCTGGTTTGGGTTAACGAATTTACGTTGTACGGCGGTTTGATTTTGTTCAAGACCGCGATTATTTCCGCGGAAGCGTAACAAATCCCCAGTCTAATTCCCGCCAATCCATAGGCTTTAGAAAGCGTTTGTGAAATGATGAGATTAGGAAAATCTTGTAAGCGCGTTGACCAGCTTTGCGCTTTCGTGAAATCTATATACGCTTCATCAATGAGCACCAAACCGTTGAATTCATTGAGCAAACGCTCGATGTCGGCCTGATTTAACAAATTTCCTGAAGGATTGTTAGGCGAACACAACAGTAATAATTTTGTTTTTTCATTGGCTGTAGCCAAAATACCATCAACATCCAATTGAAAATCTGAAGTCAATAAAACCCTCTTATCCTCAACGTTATTGATGTTTGCCAAAACGCTATACATACCGTAAGTAGGCGGCGTGGTGATTATGGCATCTTCGCAAGGCTCAAGAAATGCACGATAAATCAAATCGAGGATTTCGTCGCTACCATTTCCTAAAAGAATTTGGTCAACGGGAACGCGCTTAACAGATGATAAATGCTGTTTTAAATTCACCTGATGCGGGTCTGGATAACGGTTTGCATCAGAGTTGAACGGATTTTCATTTGCGTCTAAGAAAACCATATCCTTCTCAAAATCGGTGAACTCATCACGCGCAGAAGAATACGGAGTTAGTTTTGCCACGTTAGGCCTAACCAAAGTATTAATGTCAAAATTCTTGCTCATTAGTTTTTCTTTAAAGCATTTAAGCGAAGTGTAACCGCGTTTTTGTGCGCCTGTAAACCTTCGGCTTCTGCCATGAGTTCGATGGCTGGACCTATTTTTTGAATTCCAGTTTCTGAGATTTTCTGGAAGGTGATGCTCTTTTTAAAGCTATCAAGATTTACACCGCTGTATTGTTTTGCGTAGCCGTTTGTAGGCAGTGTGTGATTTGTTCCAGAGGCGTAATCGCCAGCACTTTCGGGCGTGTAATTACCTATAAAAACAGAACCTGCGTTTATCACATTATCAACATAAAAATCTTCATTTTTAGTACAAATAATGAAGTGCTCCGGGCCGTATTCATTAATTAAATCTAATGCTTCGGAATCCGAACCAACATAGATTAACTTGCTATTTTCAATGGCTTTAGCAGCAATATCTTTTCGCGGAAGCACATTTAATTGCTTTTCTACTTCTTGCTCAACCTTCTCAATCAATTGCTCTGAAGTTGACACTAAAATCACCTGACTATCCACGCCGTGCTCCGCCTGACTCAACAAATCTGAAGCAACAAATGCAGCATCAGCAGAATCATCTGCAACTACCAATAATTCTGACGGACCGGCCGGCATATCAATCGCAACATCATATTTTGTCGCCATCTGTTTTGCGACAGTTACAAATTGATTTCCAGGACCGAAAAGTTTGTAAACATTAGGAATTGTCTCTGTACCAAAAGTCATTGCACCGATGGCTTGAATTCCACCAACTTTAAAGATTTTGTCAATCCCACAAAGTGCCGCTGTGTACAAAACCACTGGATTCACTTTGCCGTCTTTTCCCGGAGGTGTGCACAAAACAAGCTCGCTACAACCTGCGATTTTAGCAGGAACCGCAAGCATTAAAATTGTTGAGAACAATGGCGCAGTTCCGCCAGGAATGTACAATCCCACTTTTTGAATGGGGCGCTTTTCTTGCCAGCAATTCACGCCTTCGGTGGTTTGTATCGTTACTTTTTCGGTTTGTTGTGCGGTGTGAAATTTTTCGATATTGGCTTTCGCCAAAGCTATCGCGTCTTTTAATTCTTGAGAAACCTGCGTCGTGGCGGCGTCTATTTCGCCTTGAGCGACAAGAATAGAATCAAGTTTTACACCGTCAAACTTCTCTGTATATTTTGAAACGGCTGCATCGCCATTCTTCTTTATGTCTTCAAAAACCTCAAGAACAGTTCCCTCAATCGCATCATACGTTTGCGTGGGGCGCTTTAGAATCTCAGGCCAGTCGGCTTTTTTAGGATTGCTGATCTTATTCATTGGTCTGAAATTTTTTCTGAAAGTGATATCCTTTAATGATCATATTTTGGTTTGCCCAAAATTTCACGCCCGGCGCATTGTGTGCGTAGCAATTGAGTTCGTAGCCCATACAGTCATTTTCTTTAGCGTAATTTTCGATGAATTGCATCATCTGTTTGCCAACACCTTTATTGCGATAGTCTGCCGAAATTATCACATCATCAAGCTCTAAGTGCTTACCGATGTAATATTTATAAAGCACCCAAACGCCGCAGATGCCAATGAGTTTATCCTCATGAAAAACGCCAAGACAATTGAAACGATTTGAGAACATTTCGCGCAAGCGTGATTCTAAAACCGGCACCGCAATACTATCATCAAGTAGTTGCAAAAAAGGGATAATCTCTGCGATTTTATCCTCTTTTAAAAATTGAAAAGAATATGTGTTCATCCTTATAAAACCATTTTCTCAATGTCGCTCACAAGTATTCCCTGAGCGCCATTAGCTTTAAGTTCATCAATGATTTCCCAGAATCTGTCTTTGTTCACCACGCTGTGAATGCTGCTCCAGCCTTCTTCGGCGAGCGGTAAAACGGTAGGACTTTTCATCCCGGGAAGGATCTTTATGATTTTGTCTACATTTTCATTAGGAGCGTTTAGTAGGACATATTTAAAGTCGCGTCCTTTAAGCACCGCTTGAATTCTAAAAAGTAGTTTATCGAGAATTTCTTTGCGTTCATCATCAATTACTGGCGAAACTGCAAGAACTGCCTCAGATTTTAGCATCACTTCTACCTCTTTAAGATTGTTCTTAAAAAGTGTGCTACCGCTTGATACTATGTCACATATAGCGTCTGCAAGGCCGATGTTTGGCGCAATCTCAACAGAACCATTAATAATGTGCAAATCTGCTGTAATACCGTTTTTATCGAGGTAAGACTTTACTGTATTAGGATAAGAAGTAGCGATCTTTTTACCATTGAAGTAATCAACGCCAGGATATTTAACGCTTTTAGGCACGGCAAGCGATACTTTACATTTAGAGAATCCTAATTTTTGGGCTATAGCCAAATCTTCTCCTTTTTCTATCAAAAGGTTCTCGCCCACGATAGCGATATCTACCACTCCATCTCTTAGATATTGTGGAATATCCCCGTTACGCAGATAGAAAACCTCAAGAGGAAAATCGCGCGCACTAGCTTTAAGTTGGTCGCGACCATTGTCTATTGAAACACCGCAATCCTTAAGAATACTAAGGGATTCTTCGTTTAATCTACCTGATTTCTGAACAGCAATTCTGATTTTATTTGCCATTTTAAATATTCAATTTTTTGATTGAGCCACTCATAGGAAAAACAAAACCCGTCTGAGTTGCTCAAACGGGTTTTGGAATAATTTATACTATAAACACATACCAATATCACCTCGCTTGAGCAAGAATGTGATGATGGTGATGATGTAAATTAGTTTTTCTCATTTCTGGATGTAAACTTATGTAATTTTTTTTATAAACATAATCATTTTGTGTATTACTTTTATAAAAATTATATGAGCTAAATGTAGGAAATTGCTCATATTTGCAACGAAAGATCTAAAAAGTGCTCAACTTCATAAAAGCATTCGGAGTTTTCATCTGCTGGAGTACCATAGGATTGGTATATCTACACTATTCTGGTGCCTTTGAAAAATACAAGGCAGCACGTGATAATAACTTTGAAGAAACTATAGATGCAATTTCTGGAGAAGGCGCTCCTAATACCGTTGATGATACGATAGTAATAGGCAACGAAGATGTAGACAATGATTCTACGGGTTATGCAAATCAAGAACTTCTTGTTAATGAAATGAACTCTGCCATCAAGAAGAATGAAGAAGCCGCAGTTGAAGAGCAGAGAAAAAAAGATCTTGAATTAAAAAAGAAGGAAGAAGCCAAGAAAACTTCCTCAATCGTTAATACTCCCCCTAACCCAAATAGAGAGATCGGTGATTTTATATATCCCGGCTTTGACTATTATAATGAACCTTTAAAGGACACAAAAAATAAGAATATCGCAAAAGTGATACTGCAAAAGCTGCAAGACAATCCTGCGAAGAAGATTCTTATTATTGGGCACACAGATCACATAGGTAGCAACTATGACAATTATCTTATCGCCTTACAACGCGCTAAAGGTTTAAAGAACTATATGATAGAGGTCTTTAATGTTGACCCCGCAAGGATCAATATAGACTCAAAAGGTGAAAATGAGCCTATCTATCAAAAGAATGATCCTAAGAGTGATCTTAATAACAGAATTGAAGTTGTTTTAAAATGACGCTTTTTACATTACAAGAAAATACAGACACTATAGCGGTTCCGGTTTTATTTCTGGAGGTTTTTGGGTTTATGCTCGTGTCTTTTCTTATAGGTTATCTTTTTGCTTTTTATTATCAAAAAGCAAAATACAGCAAGAAGCTTGAGGTACAAGCCATGGCTCAAAAGGATAAAAAAAGTACTAAAGCCCAACCTAGAAATTATCCTGCAAAAACGCTTACGGAAAAAGAAGAACAATACGAGGACGATCTAGCCGCAGCAGATTTTAAACGAAGAGCCTTTGCTAAACAAGTTCAAGAAAAACCCGTTCACCAAGGCGGCTTATATCTAGACTTTGAAAGAATAGGTTATGCAGACGCTTCCGCGAAAGATAATCTGCAAAAGATCATGGGCATAGGTCCATATACAGAAGAGAAACTCAACGAGATAGGCATCTACAATTACAGCCAGATCGCTAAACTGAATGAAAAAGATATTGAGGTTGTAACAGAATTGATCAAATTCTTCCCAGATAGAATACGCAATGACCGCTGGGTTAGCAAAGCAAAGATCTTAGAAAAACAGAAAAAGGCTGTTTAGGTTTTTCGCTTAAAGCGAAATGAAATAGAAGAAAAAAGAAAGGCTACTTAAACAAGTAGCCTTTTTAAATTTTATTTAACAGGTGGTTTGGATGGTCTCACCTCTACTTTACTTGGCAAGGTACGCGGATTCATTTTTAATAGATCAACTACCATCTCGCCTATATCTTCAATTTGTATCTTCCAATCGTCTTTCTCTGATGGTTCGTTATTATTAAAATGCGTCGCAACTGAGCCTGGCATTATTGTAGTAACCTTAATATCATCTTGTCTCAAGTCTAACATAATGGCTTGTGTAAAACCGGTAACGCCAAATTTGCTAGCATTGTAAGCAGATCCACCTGCAAAGAAATTAGTTCCTGCAAGGCTAGAGATCGTGAAAATATAACCTTTAGAATCCTGTAAAGCTTTAAGACACGCTTTCACGCTATAGAAAACGCCGGTAAGGTTTGTTTCAATAACCTCGTTCCATTGTTGTTTTGTGATGTCTTTAATATTACCAAAATGTCCAAGACCGGCATTTGCAACCAAAACATCAATTTGTCCCCACTCATTTAAAACAGCTTCTACCGCTGCTTGTTGAGACTCAAGGTCTCTTACATCTGCTTTTAAGCCTATTATGTTTGCTTCGGCATCAACTTGCTTACCTATTTCTGTAGCTGCTTTGCTTGCCGCTGTAGATGTTCTACTTGTTATCGCAACATTATAACCTTGTTCAAGAAGTGCAATGGCTACTCCTCGTCCTATTCCTTTTGTACCGCCAGTAATTAGCGCTACTTTGTTTTTAGTTTTCGTCATGCCTTAAAATTAATTTTTAGACTTATAAACTCTAAACTGAATCTTATAAAGTTTTATTAAATAAAAGATATTCAAGCATTAGATGAACTGCTGTGTCTAATCAAGTTGTATTTTTGAAAAAAAGTTGCTGAATGCCAAAATATAACAAAAGATCAAAGTACTCTAGACTGTACCTGATGCACAAATACTATAAATTCACTGGGTTTTATAGTTTTCTAGGTAAGAGTCTTAAAAAAGCGCTGGCTCCTCTTGCGGTATTTATAGCTGCGCTTTTGTGTATTCACTTTTTTGTGATCGACATCAATTCACTTTTAGTGAAAATGACTGAGACTTTCCCGGCATTTTGGATCCTTGCTGTTTTTTTTGCATCAGAGTCTATTTTAGGATTAATACCGCCAGAGATCTTTATTGCGTGGAGTGATAAAATGCCTGATCCTGTTTTATATCTTTCTTTATTAGCACTATTATCATATTGTGGTGGGATTGTTTCTTACTTCTTAGGAAGAGCGTCTAGTAAAGTACCGTCTATCAATAACTACCTTAATGTAAAAATGGCCAAGCACCTCAAAAACGCAAGAAAATGGGGTGGATTCTTAATTATCGTTGGTGCTATTTTACCAGTTCCTTTTGCGATGAGTAGTATGGCTGCTGGGATGATTAAATATCCGTTTGTTAATTATCTTCTTTTCGGTCTTGTTAGATTTTTAAGGTTTTATCTTTATGCCCTTGCAATTTTTAATTTGGTGTAATGCTCAAAGCTTTCAGAATTATCAGCCTTCTTGAAGGAACTTCTTTACTTTGTATTCTTTTTATAACCATGCCAATGAAGTATATTTTTGATATGCCTCAAGCGAATATGGTTATAGGTATGATCCATGGTGTTTTGTTCCTGCTTTATGTTGTTATGGCCTTTTTGGCGAAAGCCGAATTAAACTGGAACATTAAAACGCTTCTTATAGTTCTGGCTTGTTCTGTTATACCGTTTGGGACATTCTGGATGGACGCAAGATATTTAAAGCCAGAGACGCAGTCTTAATCCTGACTTTCTATTTCAAAAGCTTTTAAAGCCGCGTTAGGCTCAATTATACTGTAGCCTTGCCAAAAATCTGGATTGTATTTCTTGAACGTTTGATACTCAAAACCGTCTGTTTTTGCTGTGTTTGTGATCTTTAGATCGCCTTCATTGCTCAATACAACGACCTGGGTTTTTTCGCTTTGCTTGAATTTAAAATCAATCTCCATATCTAGTTCGTTCTGCTTTCTACGACCTTTTACATTTTTATTTTTCTCAATAATTGTAAGCGGTCTGTCAATCCCAGAAGTTGCTCCGTGAGTGAGTTCTAGATAGGAAAAATCATATTTACCATCTGTGTTCTTTGTGTAGATCATTTTGCCTCGATACACATCTTCATAATGCGAAACGCCAAATAATTTAAACTTCTTTATAGGTTGCACATTCGTAAAATCTACTCTGAAAACCCCAAAATCCTGTGCATTTACGTACATCGTCCCCTTATAATCTGCCGAGCGATCTGGCCTAAAGTTAATCACGTAAACTAACTCATCGTCAATAACCGTGTGGCCCGTGATCTCAAATTCGTATTTACGGTCTTTTTCTAAAACGTCTAGTTTAGCATCCTCGCTGTAAATAGACTGCGTCAACAAATTATTGATATACGCCTGCACCCCGGTATGTAAACGCTCTTTGCTAGATTGCTCTTCTTTAAGTTTTTCGGCTGGAGTTTTTTCTTTTTCTACTTCTTCGGCAAGATCCATTTCTTCCTGATCTAATTTTGTGCCTATCAATCCACTGCGCACTTTAAAATAAGAATCCTTTTTCACGTTTTTCTCGGCGATTGCTTGCACGCGTTCAAAGAGTTCTTCTACACTTTCAGTAGATCTGGGGTCAAAAAGATTTGCGGCTTTTATAATATCAAGCTCCTGATTTTTCTGATCGCCATACACATCTGCAACAACTTCAGAATAAGAAGAGAACTTCTGTTTTATCTCTCTACAAATACTGTCAAAAAGCTTTTGATTCAACTCCTCTATCGATGAATCTTCAACTTCAATTTCAGCCTTAGAGATCTCGCTGTCGTAGGTTTTTCTGTAGAAGATTTTTTTTCGCGAAGGCGAAATCCCATAATTCACAGCCAGATTATCCTTAATATTTTCAATGATTTCCTTAATATCTAGATCTTTATTAAAAACCACAACTTCGTCCAGATCAATATATTTGTTCTCTAGAACTACAGTGGTCTCAAGATCTTTAATAGCGATAATTTGAGAAGAATATCCCAGCGCCGAAATTTCTAAAACAGCATCATCTGAGGCATTTGCTATGGTAAATTGTCCATCTTCATTAGTGATCGTCCCCTGATTCTCACCATAACTTATCGTAGCAAAAGGCACAGATTCGCCAGTGGAATTAGTTACTGTAATGGTTTTTTGCTGTGCAGAAAGAATCCCAAATCCTAACAGAAATAAAAAAGTAAAGGTGCTTTTCATAATTTTAAGTTATATAACAATGACGCATCAAAAATTTAAACGTTACAAAAGATTTTCTACAAAACTTCTACTTAAATTTAGCCTATGCGCATAACCACTCTTATCACTTTTCTGCTTATTACCACTGCTTTTTTCGCTCAAGGCGAAAAGGACACACTCACAAGAATTGATACCATAGGTAAAGATCGATTTGCATCAGATATTAGATATGCAACTTCAAACAATTTCTTGAAAGAGCCATTTTACGACTGTGCCAGCTGCTATTTAAGACCAGAGGTTGCCGAAGCATTGCAATTAGCAAACGACTGGTTTTGTGAAAAAGGATATAAGATCTTGCTTTATGATTGCTACAGACCAGTTTCTGCTCAAAAGAAAATGTGGAAGGTTTTCCCAAATCCGCAATATGTAGCTAATCCTTATACCTCTGGATCTATTCATAATCGTGGTGCTGCTGTAGATATTTCGCTGGTGAAGCTAGATGGTTCGCCGGTAGATATGGGTACAGATCATGATTTCTTTGGTAAAGAAGCGCATATTGATTTTACCGATCTACCCGAAGAAGTGCTTAAGAATCGTAAACTTTTGCAAGAAGGTATGACACTTTACGGTTTTGAAACCATCCGCACAGAATGGTGGCATTTTAATTATAAAAAGAATTACTCCTACTCTATTATTGATTTTGACTTCCCTTGTGAAGACGTCAAAAAATGATCACCTTATTTAAATATTTTGTAATCTTTTTACACCGTTTTTAGTCTTTGCTAGAAGAAAACGACAATTTTCTGTTCTAAATTAACAGTTTTAGAACTGTGTTAACATGCTTTTTTGACAACGGTTTTAAGAAATACAGATTCAAATCACTCATTTTCTGAGGTTTTATTAAACATTCTTCCCAATTATTGCCAATAAAACTGCATCAGCATTGCTTATTTCCTAAAATCATGTTAAATAAACGTTTTAGCAAAACTGCACCCTGCCTTTCCCACGTAACTTTTAATAGAAATAATTCAATAACCAAAAAAATTCAATTATGAAGAAGAATCGTGTAAAGGTAGAGGTCAAAACGGCCAAAAACCGAAGAAATTTCCTTAAAGTAAGTGGATTGGCATTAGCAGGTTCTGGGCTATTATTAGCTTGTGACAATGATGATGACAATATTATTACTCCACCCGCAGGAACATTTGATCTAGGAAGCGGAGATCTAGGTGTTCTTAATTATGCTTATGCATTAGAACAATTAGAAGCAGCTTTCTACACCAGAGTTGTAGAAAATATGTACTCTGGCGCTGCAGCTTCAGAAGTTACTCTTATGACAGACCTTTATAACCACGAGGTTAATCACAGAGAATTCTTCAAAACTGCTCTTAATGCAAACTTTGATGCAGATGTAGTACTTCCTGAAACATTAGAATTTGATTTTAGTTCGATAGATTTCTCAAGCAGAGATTCTGTTTTGGCTACAGCCCAATTATTAGAAGATACAGGAGTACAAGCATACAACGGTGCTGGTAGTGTTATAGAAACGGGAGCGTATCTAGTTATTGCAGGTAAAATAGTTTCGGTTGAAGCAAGACATGCCGCAGCAATTAGAAGTATTCGCGGAGGCGAGATGGATGATCTTGAGCTTTTTGCTGGAGATGATATCGTAGATCCTACAACAGGTCTTGACGGCGCATTAAAACCATCTGAAGTAATTGCAGCAGCAGGCGGATTCTTTGTGACTCCATTTACTGCAAATCAATTACCGTAATTAATCTATCAACTTAAAAAAAAGCATTATGAGTATTATAAAACTTTTAAACGAATTTACAACCGATAACCTCACTAAGAAGTTGTCGTCAAGAAGAGAAGTCTTTAGCACTTTTAATTCTGTAGGTAAAAAAGCAGCTCTTGCAGCGATCCCATTTGGACTTGGTTCTATTGCAAATACAGCAAATGCTGCACCTATGTTTCAACAAAATAACATTGTTGGCGCTTTACAACTTGCACTTACATTAGAATATCTAGAAGCAGAATTTTACATGAAAGCTCTTGATTCTGGTGTTCTATCACAGGATGCATCAGGTAAAGCAGAGCGAATCTATGCGCAGATCTCTAAGCATGAGGATGCTCACGTAGCATTACTTCAAGGAGCGCTAGGAGAAAATAGCGTAGACTCACCTACATTTGACTTTACAGCCGGTGGTTCATTTGACCCATTTGCAGAAAATGGTACAAGTCAAGACGTGGCTTATCAGCAACTTTTAATCTTAGCACAAGCTTTTGAAGACACTGGTGTACGCGCGTATAAAGGACAAGCAGGAAACTTAATGTCTGACGGTGCAACATTAACTATTGGTCTACAAATTCACTCTGTAGAGGCGAGACACGCATCAGAGATCAGAAGACTAAGAGGTCTTAAAGGTTGGATCACAGGTGATGATCCTCAAACTGGCGTAGATGCAACAAACGCAGTATATGCAGGTGAGGACAACGTAACACACGCAGGTGTAGATGTAACAACTCTAGGAAGTGGATCTCCATTTACAGCAGATGCTGCTAGTGAAGCCTATGATGAAACTTTATCAGGAAGCGATGCACAAACAATTGCTTCACTATTTATTCAAAGTTAAATTGTTATTGAATTATTGAATCTTAAGAGACAGCTCATTATTTGGGCTGTCTTTTTTGTTTTTATTTGGCTTAAAGCCAAAACAAATCTCACGCTCGACTCTTTCTTAAATCTTATCTTTGAATCTTAAAACAACTAAGATCTATGCAAGAAAGTTTAGAGCAATATCTTCTTGATTTTACAAAACTCCTTAGAGATTATGGTGTGCCTAAAGATTATGCTGGCTCATTGACGATCGCTTTAAACGGAGCTTTGTTAATGATCTTACTCTATTTTCTTGATAGACTGCTACGCCGCGTGGTAGTTGAGTTTTTCAAAGCTTTTACAAATAAGACTAAAAGCACTTTTGACGATTATCTTATTCTTACAAAGTTCCCAAGATATATTGCCCATCTTGTACCACTTCTTATTTTTAAAACTGTAATTGTTCTACTTCTTGTAGATTATCCTATTGCGTTGGGATGGATCATTAAGATCTTTAATATCTATGTGATCATTCTTGTTGTTAAGATCTTACGTAGCATTTTAAGGACTGGTAAAAATTACTTAGAAACTAAAGAAGCTTATCACGACAAACCTTTGCAGAGTTATGTGCAGGTAACAATGCTTTTTCTCTGGGCTTCTGGAGCGTTTTTTGTGATCATTGAAGCTTTTGATGAGAATGCTTGGAAATTCGCATTACAATTAGGTGCTGCTTCTGCAGTGATTCTTTTAATATTTAAAGACACCATTTTGGGTTTTGTGGCTTCCATACAAGTCTCTATAAATGATATTGTACGTATTGGTGACTGGATTACCTTTAGCAAATATGGCGCAGATGGTGATGTGACAGAGATCAACCTTGCTACGGTAAGAGTTCAGAATTTTGATAACACTTACACAACGATTCCTACATATTCGCTTATTTCAGATTCTTTTCAGAACTGGCGAGGTATGCAAGAAAGTAAGGGAAGAAGAATAAAACGGGCTATTTATATCAAACAAAATAGCATCAAATTTCTCTCTACAGAAGATCTTGATAGATTAAGAAAAATTGATCTTATCGCTCCGTATATTGATCATCGTGAAAAGGAAGTAAAAAGATTCAACTCTTCTAGAAATGTAGATAAATCCCTTCTTATCAACGGTCGTAATCAAACGAATCTTGGGGTTTTTAGAAAATACATCGATGCATTATTGCACGAAAATCCGGCAATAAACAAAGAGCTTTTCTTGATGGTGCGTCACCTCGCTCCTACACCACAGGGAATTCCGCTAGAGATATTTTGCTTTAGTAGCGACAAGCGTTGGGAAAATTACGAGCATATCCAAGCAGATATTTTTGATCATATTCTTGCTTCGGTTTCTTATTTTGATCTAGAGATCTTTGAAGAGCCTTCAGGTATTGATATTAGATCTTTAAATGAAGGTTTAAATAGAGATTTGAATTAGAGAAATCTAGAAGGAATTTCGTGATTAATAAAAACTAGACATCCAGCATTTCACGTCCAAATCTTATTTTTTATTTAAAAATCTTCATCTTTTACTTAAAGTTTATCTAAACTAATCTGCTGTTAATTAGTTACTCAATAATTTAGGGTTCTAACCTAGCCCTATATTTTGAAACTAAAATCCTTTCTACAGTTTTTTGGCATCCTAGCCATAACCCTAACCATCGTTCCTTTCATAGCTGTTGATTATTGGTGGATCAGAGTTTTTGACTTTCCACATATCCAGCTTACCATTCTCACGCTTGTTGCGATATTGGCTTACCTCATTCGCTTTGATGTAAAATGGTTTAAAGATTACGTATTTATAAGCCTGCTTATAGGCTGTTTTATATTTCAGCTTTATAAGATCTATCCTTATACGCCTTTCGGCGAAAAGGACATACTTGCAGCCGTTGATCACAAACCAGAAGACAATCTCAAGGTTTTGATAAGTAATGTGCTTCAAAAGAATAAAGAAAGTGAATTACTGATCGAAGAAGTAAAAGCCAAAGATCCAGATATTTTACTCCTGTGTGAAGTTAATCAAAGATGGTTAGATGATGTACGATCTGTAACATCTCAATATGAGTATAAGCTTGAAGAACCGCTTGATAATACATATGGTATGGCTCTGTATTCAAACTTCCCTCTTGAAGATTCGCAAATACGTTTTATGGTTGATGACTCGATACCATCAATGCATACGGTAGCGACCTTAAGATCAGGAAAAAAGATACAGATTCACGCCATTCACCCCACACCGCCTATGCCACAGCATAACCCAACATCTACAGACCGCGATGCCGAAATGATGATCACAGCATTCATGACACTAGATCGTGATAAACCCACAATGGTAATAGGTGATTTTAATGATGTGGCTTGGTCTAACACTACAAAACTGTTTAAAGAAGTTAGTCGCACGCTAGATGTAAGATATGGCCGTGGATTTTTTAATACATTCAATGCAAACAACTTCTTATTGAGATGGCCGCTAGATCATATTTTTATCTCAGAAGAATTTAGAGCAGTAGATGTGCAAAGAGGTAATGATGTGGGTTCTGACCACTTCCCATCGTATGCAGAGTTGAGTTTAGAACCTCAAAACGCAGCAGCGCAAATGCCTGAGGAACCATCAGAACAAAGCTTAGAAAACGCAAGAGAACAAATGAAAAGAATGTCTGAAAGGGCTAAAATCCAAGATCTCTTTGAATCTCTTCAAGATCGATTACATCAATAGCTTCCTGAATTGTAGGAGTTACCATGATTTCTTCTGGCACTGTATCAGGATTGATGTGATTATTCACTAATACAAAAGACATTTTGTTACCACGTTGCGTATTAGATAATTCAAGAAAGTAAAGCAGATCCTGAAGTTCTAATTCTTCATACTTGATAAGGTCTATTACCAGATTATCTTTGGCGTAAGCCTTAGGAACAATATAATCTAGAAAACTAGCGAACTCTTTAATTCCGTTTTCTTCGTCTCCTAAAATGGTATATTTCTGTTCTTTTGTAATTAGCATTATGCTTTAATTTTTGAAGCTAATAGGTAGATCACTGCCATACGAATGGCTACTCCATTTTCTACCTGATTTAAGATGATCGCTTGGCCTGAGTCTGCTACATCACTTGTGATCTCTACACCGCGGTTAATTGGTCCCGGATGCATCACGACGATCTCTTTGTCTAGCGATTCTAATAATTCTTTATCTAGCCCGTATTGCTGCACATATTCCCGCGTACTCGGGAAGTAACTGATGTCCATACGCTCGTTTTGAACTCTTAGCATGTTTGCTACATCACACCAGTTTAGTGCTTTTCTAAGATCTAGCTCTACTTCTACTCCTAAACTTTCAATATGTTTAGGGATAAGCGTTTTGGGTCCACAAACTTTTACTTCTGCGCCCAGTAATTTCAACGCATAGATATTAGACAATGCAACACGGCTGTGTAAAATATCACCTACGATCACGACTTTTTTACCGCCTATATCTCCTAGCTTTTCTCTTATAGAAAAAGAATCTAGCAGTGCCTGTGTGGGATGCTCATGTGCACCGTCACCAGCATTCACGATACTTGCTTTAATATTACGAGACAAGAAAACACCAGCACCAGGATTAGGGTGACGCATAACAACCATATCAACTTTCATTGAAAGAATGTTGTTTACCGTGTCTATTAGTGTTTCGCCCTTTTTAACAGAAGATGCAGCCGCCGAAAAATTCACAACATCAGCACTTAATCGTTTCTCAGCAAGTTCAAAACTTAGGCGCGTGCGCGTACTGTTTTCAAAAAAGAGATTAGCAATTGTTATGTCACGCAACGAAGGAACTTTCTTTATAGGTCTATTGATTACTTCTTTAAACTGATCTGCAGTTTCAAAGATAAGATCAATATCCTTGCGTGTGATGTACTTTATACCTAGTAAGTGATTTACACTTAGTTCGCTCATCCTTTAATTATCTCTTTTTGATCATTTATTTACCACAAAAACGGCGTCTTCGCCATCTTTTTCTTTCCAGCTTACCTTTACCTTCTCTTCATTAATAGCATCTACCTGGCGACCACGGTATGTGGGTTGTATAGGTAAATGTCTGCTGAATCGTCTATCTATCAATGTAAGAAGTTCTACCTCTATAGGTCTCCCAAAGCTTTGCAAAGCCGTCAATGCCGCATTAATACTTCTACCGGTGTAAAGCACATCATCAATAAAAACAACCTTTTTGTTCTCTACAACAAAGTTGATCTTAGTTCTATTTGCTTCCAGAGGTTTTTCGCTGCGGCGAAAATCATCCCGAAAAAATGTAATATCAAGATATCCCATTTTAATATCTGCAATGCCATATTCGTTTTGCAAAAGGTTTTTGATCCTTTCGGCCACAAAAATGCCACGAGGCTGTATGCCTATTAAAACGGTATCTTTAAAATCGAGGTGTTTTTCAATAAGTTGACAGGCCAGCCGGTGTAGAATGATGTCTAATTCTTTTGCGTTTAGCAATACTTTTTGGCTCATAGTGGGTCAATCCTGTCGTATTACGTGCAAATGTAGGGAATTTTTACCATGCGTTTAACCTACAATTGCACATTAGCACAGTCAATTTTACTTTTTCTTATTAAAAATTCCTGCTCCCAGCGGTATCGCAAAAAACAAGAACAAAAATTTACCGGTCACAATTCCTATTATACTTATCAAAGCAAGTACTACTTTGATCCAATGCTTTTCTAAAAATTCCTTCAACTGCCTTCTTTTTTATACAAAATTAGCAATTAATGATGCTTAATTTCTTTTCGCTTAAAGCGAAAACATAAAACACTGAATATCAAAATATAGGGGTTTTCCCCCTTTTTGACCTGAAAATTTGCACAAGTGAAAAATAAAAACGTAACTTTCTAATATTCTTTACATTATGAGTTATGGCAGTATTAAAATTAGGCATCGTTGACAAAGGCAAAATTCCGTATGATAAAGGCCAATTTTTACAACCTTATCACCGCTGGATGGCAACCCATTTACGCGATAGAGATCAGTTTAGAGATGAAGCAAACTTTAAGTGGAATAGCTTCGAGGAAATTCCTGGGAAGGAAGTTTCTATACTTCAAAGATTCTTACATGAAGCTGGTTTTTTTCCTAATGCAGAGATGTCTGGCATCTTTGGCTACGGCACGCAAGCTGCGGTAAGGCTTTTTCAAGAATATGTAAGGAATTATGAAGGTGATAAAAGTATAGGAATTCCAGATGGAATTGTTGGAACAAAAACATGGCAGCACACCATGCGATGGCAGCAAGAGAATATAAAATGCGAATGGGCAGACTATTCTTGGGAAAATCCTACACAAGAATTCAAATATTGGATCTCTATTTTAAAAGCTGCAAAGCGCTATTACAAATCAAAGAAGAATATTGTTTTTGATGCTGTACGAACTTATCCTAAAGCTAGTGACACCGTAGTTGTTGAAGATTGGGAATTTGATGCTAAAGAAACGCATTTAATTGGCATAAGACGTAAAGAGAACAGCGCAGAAGATAATAAGGAGAACAACGATCTTTTTATTTTACTTATTAATGGTCTTGTTTTTAAATTCTGGGGAAGTACTGATCCTAATTCAAAAATGACAAGCAGACCAGACGAAGCTTATCTTGTAGAAGGCCAGCACAAATATCGCATGAGTTGGCATAAGATAAGCAATGCTCAGAAGATCTATAAAGCGCTGCGACCATATTCTCGAGGTGTGTTAGTCTACAGAGATCAAGTAAATGACGACGCTCTTACCGAGGATGATATTTCAAAAGGTCTAGACGAACCAAATACTACCATAAACATCCACTGGTCTGGCGATGGTCATGTAAATTTTTCGGCGGGATGCCAGGTTATTGCTGGTCGTAGCTACATCGCCCCTGGAGATAATCTCATAGATTGCACAGATTATTCTTCACCATCATACGCCGGACTTTCAAATAACAAAACACGTGGTGCTTACAATGTTTTGTCTGATCTGGTAGTGTGCTATAACAAATTAGGTAATGACGCTGTATGGTATACGCTGGGGCGCGAAAAGTGTTTAAAATATATAGATAAGCGATTCTCAGACACCTATCTTGAAGAAACCGTCCAACTGGTCAAATCTGTTTAATCACAGTCTTTTCTTCTAGTATCTACAAGGTGAAAGATCTTCCACTTGCCTCCTGTAAGGATCATTGTAAAGCTGTTTACTCCGCAATGACTTAGTTCTTCATTAAGCATAAAATTATATGGCGTCCACACATTTGCCATCGTACCATCTACTCTAGTTTTATAATCTAAGATCACTTCTTCAAAACTCATCGTTTCAGGAATACTAGCAACTGACTGTAGAAATTTATTAAAATCCTGCATCTGCGCCTTTGACTCATCATCTCTTGTCATCACTGTTTGAAAAATAACTTTATCTGCCACAAGCGTCTTTAAGGTAGCTGTGTCTTTAGCATGCATTGCTGTAAAAAACTGTTTTACCGTTTCTTCAGGAGTTGCGGTTTGCGCAATCGTTTCCGCGAAAGCGAAACCAATAAGGATGATAGTAAAAAGATGTTTCATGATTTAAGGATTTTTAACATAAGCAATTTAGTACTTTTGCTTGTCCAAACAAGAAATTACGACATGTCTACGGCAAAAAAAGAATACAAGAGAGTTACCGTTAAATCACTTAGCGAAATGAAAAGTCATGGTGAGAAAATATCTATGCTTACTGCATATGATTATACCATGGCAACTATTGTAGATCGTGCTGGCATTGATGTAATTCTTGTGGGGGATAGCGCATCTAATGTTATGGCTGGTCATGAAACTACCTTGCCTATCACGCTAGAGCAAATGATCTACCACGCATCTTCTGTGATCAGAGCGATACAGCGTTCTCTTGTGGTGGTTGATCTACCTTTTGGTTCTTATCAAAGTGACCCCAAAGAAGCATTACGCAGCGCCATTAGGATCATGAAAGAAAGCGGTGCTCATGCGGTAAAGCTAGAAGGTGGTAAAGAGATCAAAGAATCTATTAAACGTATTCTTCATGCTGGCATCCCGGTGATGGGACATCTGGGTTTAACGCCACAGTCTATTTATAAATTTGGCACGTACACCGTGCGCGCTAAAGAAGAAGCTGAAGCCGAGAAACTAAAAGCTGACGCAAAAATGCTTGAAAAAGCAGGATGTTTTGCCGTTGTACTTGAGAAAGTTCCTGCGAAGCTTGCTAAAGAAGTGGCAGAGAGTCTTACCATTCCTGTAATAGGTATTGGTGCTGGTAACGGTGTGGATGGCCAAGTATTAGTTACTCAGGATATGGTGGGTATGACTCACGAATTTCACCCGCGCTTTTTAAGACGATACCTTAATCTTTTTGATGAGATGACTAACGCTTTCTCTCAATATCATGATGATGTGAAATCTGGAGATTTCCCTAGTGAGGATGAGCAGTATTAATTAAAGTCGCTACCATTGCATTCTACTAAAAATAATCTGCAAATACTTTTTGAAGACAATCACCTGATCATTGTAAATAAACGAGCGGGAGATATTGTGCAAGGCGACAAAACGGGAGATAAGCCATTAAGTGATGTTGTTAAGGATTACATCGCTGAGAAATATGACAAACCAGGTGCAGTGTATCTGGGTGTGATACATCGGTTAGACCGGCCTACTTCTGGTGTTGTGGCTTTCGCCAAAACTAGCAAAGCACTAGGCCGCATGAACAAACTTTTTGCCAATAAAGAAACGCAGAAAACCTACTGGGCTGTGGTAAAATCGCTTCCGCGAAAGCGTAAAGAAACACTTACACATTACCTGAAACGTAACCCAAAGCAGAACAAATCTTACGCCCACATTAACGAAGTGCCAGACAGTAAGAAGGCTTCGCTCACTTATGAAGTGATCAAAGAATTGAACAATTATTATCTGCTTGAAGTTGATCTGCATACAGGTAGACATCATCAAATTCGCAGTCAGTTATCTGGGATAAATTGCCCAATCAAGGGAGATCTTAAATACGGTGCAGACCGCAGTAATCATGATGGAAGCATACATCTGCACGCAAGAAAACTGAGTTTTGTGCATCCCGTACGCAAAGAACTTATCACCGTTATCGCTCCGCCGCCAGCAGAAGACGCGATCTGGAAAGCCTGTGCCGAATAATTAAAGACTTAGTGCGTTCTGCAATGTCTTAACGCTCTCTGCATCGCCTTAGCGCTTTCTACAACGCCTTAGCACATTGTGTAACCTCCGGAACGGATTCTGCGGACTCTGGATGCATTGTGTAAATGCCGGAACGCGCTGTGCAATGACTTTAGCGCATTGTGCAACCTCCGGAGCGCATTCTGCGGAGTCTGGACGCACTGTGTAACTTCCGGCATGCACTGCGCAATGACTTTAGTGCTTTCTGCAATGTCTGGACGAGCTGTGCAACGACTTAACACGCTGTGTGATAAGTTCGCTCTATTTCTTTTGGCTACAGCCAAAAAATAACCTACGTCAATTTTTAAAAACAAATAACCTATAAAGTTGGTTATATACCTTGAGTTATGTTTAGTTTTTAGAAGAGAATTCCTATTTTTAAATAAAAATTACTTGTACAACCCGTCCCAAAACAGATTATCTGTTGTGGTTTACTTGTAAAAGAATTGTTTCTCGTGACCTACAACACCTCTCTTAACGCTGAGATCGTTAGATTACAAGATCTTAGATCTTACAGTATAATTGATACACTTCCTGAAGAAGAACTGGATGAAATTGTTGAAATTGCTTCATTGATTTGTGATACGCCTATTGCATTGATCACGATGATTGAAGAAGATAGGCAATGGTTTAAGGCTAAAAAAGGTTTAGCTATTTGTGAAAGTTCTCGTGAAGATTCTTTTTGCAGATATACGCTAACCCGGCCAAAAAAAATAATGGTCGTGAATGATTCTTTGCTTGATGAGCGTTTTATGAACAATCCATTAGTAGTTAGCGATCCTAGTGTGAGATTTTATGCGGGTGTGCCACTAGAAACACCAGATGGTAATGTTTTAGGCACATTATGTGTTATAGATCATGAGCCTAAAGAAATTACAGAAAACCAGAAAAAATCTTTAAAACTTCTTGCTAAACGTACGATGGATCATCTTAACATGAGAAAGATGGTTAACGATCAGAAAAAAACGATTAAAACCAGTGCGGCAAATCTTAAAGTTTTGACAGACAATGTTCCTGGCGGAATTTTTCAATTACGAATGAATACTGCTGGTGACCTAAAATTTGATTTCTTAAGTGCCGGTATAAAAAAATTACATCCTTCAATAGATTTAGCCGAATGGCAAAAAGATCCTAAAGTGGGCTATAGTGTCATCCATCCAGAAGATTTACCAGAATTTTTAAAAAGTCTAGAAACATCATATAAAACACTTGAGATCTGGCAACATGAATATCGCGCCAAGTCCAGAAATGGCTATAAATGGCACATGGTAAAAGCAAAACCAGAACGCTCTCTTGATGGCAGTGTGGTTTGGTCTGGTAGTTTTCAAGACATCCATGCGCATATAGAATATCAAGCGGCGATGGAGCAGATCTCTTTTGACATAAGTCATGTATTGAGGCGCCCTGTAACAAATCTTGTCGGGCTGATCAACATGATGGAAGATGAAAAATCCATTAACCAGATTGTCTGGAATGAATATTCTGATTACATACAAACCGTGGCGACAGAACTTGAGAAATTTACCCGTGATCTCAATGATGTTTACGAGAAGAAAAAAGAAATAATCTCTGGCAACACCGGCAGGTAATTATTCTTCGGCGAGTTTAAGTTCTTTTTTGCGATTACGCGCACTTCTTACACTCTCAAAAATTACGGTACAGAGAATTAGGCTTCCGCCAAAAAGTGTCATCAATCTTGGCGTTTCGTCCAGAAAGATGAATCCCATGATAATGCCATAAATAGGTTGCACACTACTCATAAGTGCTGCTGTGGTAACATTAAAATGCTTTAAAATCATCAAGAACATTGTATGACCAATTGCCGTTGTAAGCATTGCCAACGCAACGATTTGCGGCCAGAATTCTGCTAAGCCATCCATTGATACAGTAAAACTCACCGGAAGGAGACAAATTCCTATCACGACCATTTGGTACCACATGAGTAAACTACCGTGATATTTTTCCACTTGATTTTTCATAAGAATATTTCGCAGCGCATAAGCTAAAGCAGACACCAACCCGAATAAAATTCCCTGTGTGTATGAATGCTCTAGACTAAATTCTGGCACCAAGAAATAAAGTCCCACAAGAACAATTGCACCAAGTAACAAATGCATTTTTTGGAATTTAGTTTTAAGGATAAGCGGCTCAAGCACGCTACTCATTGCTGGATACGTATAAATGGTAAGCATCCCGATCGCCACTGTACTTAGTTGCAATGCCATGAAATAGGTAACCCAATGCACACCCATTAAAATACCGCCAAGAAGCACAACACCTCTATCTTTTTTCTCAACCTTAAGCGAGATCTTTTTAAACTTCAAGAAAGCATAGAGAACTCCAATTGCTAACAAAGCTCTGATACCTATAGTTACCGGCGGCCACAAAGTAACAGCTCTACCTAAAACTCCTGAAGTACTTACTAACAAAACGCCCAGGTTTAACTGGGCGATATTTTTTAAAAAACTAGAATTCAATTTTCTTTACTTTTTATTTTCAGATTGTTTAGAGATTTTGTCCCATGCCTCCCTAGTCAAAGAAATAAGATTAAAATTCTCAAAATCAAAAATGCTTACAAACTTATCTGATATCACATAATATTGTTCCCAATCTATGTATGAAGAATACAACATTAAAGTACAAAGGTCAGTTGCCGTTATTATGGGGTATTCTTCGATAACATGATTATGAAAAACGGATTGCACTTTACCATCTTCGACCTTATATGGGTGTGCAAGTATCCCATTATGAATTTTTGATACTTCTGCTAGTTTATCTTTCTTATCAAAATCAAATTTGTAATCATTACCTATTATAACTGCTTCTCCTCCAGAAGGGCCTGTTACACTATAAACAACTAGATTATTTTTATTGTCAATTAATGGAATGTAGT
Source organism: Leeuwenhoekiella obamensis (assembly GCF_055391795.1). Lineage (NCBI taxonomy): Bacteria > Pseudomonadati > Bacteroidota > Flavobacteriia > Flavobacteriales > Flavobacteriaceae > Leeuwenhoekiella > Leeuwenhoekiella obamensis. The sequence continues at coordinate 1,283,112 of NZ_AP029251.1, forward strand.
TGTAATTCGTATTTTCATAAAAGCTAAATAGGCTATCCTTATTTACATTTACAGCCATCGCCGCCTCTCTTCTACCATGCATCAATCTTTTTTCAACTTTTGTAGGTATTCGCTCTGTTGAGTCAATGGTATATACATTTTGTAGCTTATCAATATTTTTAAAATCAACTTGATAATGTATTTTATTATCACTTGAATTATCATAAAATATTGATCTCGTAACATCGCCCACAGCGTAAGAAAGATAACCGCCAAAACTATTACCCATTTCTTTCAATTTAGGTAGTAAAATATCAGTGGATTGCCATGAGGCCAGTTCTGACCTATAAAGCTCCGTACCAAGTTCAAGAGTTTCATCGTTGAACTTTTTAATATTTTTCTGTCCAAAAGTCAATATTGGAAAAACAAGAAGTATATAGACAACACTTTTAAATTTCATTATTTATCTATTTAAAACCACTGCCTTCTCTTTAATGATCTCAGCAACGGGACGATTTTGTATTCGGCTATCAAGCCAAGAAAGGATGTCAAGATATAAAAATGCTCTACGTTCATAAGGATCATCTTCAAAAACCTGTAATGTATCGCGTAGCTTTTTAAATTCCGCTTTAAGCTCACCAGGGAAAATATCTCCCAGATTTCTCAAGAATTTGATCATCGCCTTTTGCACCTCGTGTAGGTCATTCATCTTAATGAGAAACTTATACGTGTCTTTGATCAAGGTTTCTAAATGATAATCCATACCGGCTTCATAATGCGCCACAAGGTTAAGAATTCTTGCAAAACACATAAGATCTTCTCGCATCTTTAGCGACTTATTCTCAATGATCTTTTGTAAAAACTCTATACACTTTTTATGTTGGCTTGCGCCAAAATAAAGACTAGCGATCTTATAGTAAAACACCATAACATGGTGCTCATCTAGTCTTTTATCTAACTTTTTAAGCTCTTTGAGTATTTTTTCTATAAGTCCGTCATCTACTGTGAAGTCACCCATCATAAACTTAAGATTGAGCTTATTGCTGTATAGATATAAGAACTCAAGGATCTCAAGATTATCACCTTTAGGAAAAGATGATTCCGTAATTCGATCTTCCATTTTATGAAGCACATTCTCAAATTGTGTATGATGCTTTAAATAGAAAAGAGATTCTAACAAATAATGATTGCCTTTAAGATAAAAAACCGGATTGTTTGCGATCATCTTAGGATCTTCTTCAAACAATTCTACATATCTACTGGCATACCGGTAGCATGACAAAAAATCCTGAACTAAGAAACTATACCACAAATGCGCTTTGTATAACCACAATTTCTCACCAAAGCTCATATTGGCAAGTGTATGCTCTGGCAAATGCTCCTTAAAATATTGTGTAACAAATTGACGCTCTTCATCGCTTCGCACATAACCCATTTTAAGCATGAGTCCATATAATCGCAGAGACAAATTACTCAATTTGCTTACTTGCATATTCTGTTTGCTCAGTTTTTCCGCTTCAAGCGAAAGCAACTCAGCCCGCGTATCCATACTTCTGGTTATGTATTGCGTTTCGATCACCTTCTCAAACTCTACGATTTCATAAGCTACGTTTTTCTCGTCATTAGAAATGGCCATATGTTTAGCCTTTTCGAGTAATCGTAAACTTTGCTGATACAACCCTTTTTGATATAAAACGGTTGCAAAATCAAGTTGCTCACGTATTTGCACTCTTATATTTTGATGTGCAGGCGTTAACCGCAAACTTGTAAGGATCTGTTTATATAAGTGCGCTTTGAGGTTGCTTAATTGTTGTTTTTTGACAAAATCTTTTGCAACGATCTCCCGCTCATTATACGCAGACATCTTGTCTAGTAAATCAAATAGTTTCAAATACTTACTATCAGAATTACCGTCTAGCCTGCCAACATACAGTTTAAACTGTCGTTTTTCAGACTTAGACAAGCTTTTAATGAGTGTAAATAAGGGGTCTTTATTTTCGTTTGCTGTTGTAATGATTTTGCGCATAAATAATTAAATATCAATTATTTAATTAAATCAAGCAATAACTTGACTTCGTAGCATTTTACCGGTTTATTAAATCAAAAGTACAATCTATTTATATATTCGAATTTAAATTGAGAAAAAACATTTTTATGAGCGATAACAAGGTCCAGATTTTTGACACCACACTAAGAGATGGAGAGCAGGTTCCAGGCTGCAAGCTAGATACTGAACAAAAGTTAGTTATAGCCCGCCGACTGGATGAGCTGGGTGTAGATGTCATTGAGGCTGGTTTTCCTATTTCTAGCCCCGGAGATTTTAAATCTGTAGAAGAGATCGCAAAGATCGTTAAGAATGCAACTGTATGTGGTCTTACACGTTCAGTTAAAAAGGATATTGAGGTTGCTGCAGAAGCTCTTAAATATGCCGTTAGACCTAGAATTCACACCGGTATAGGTACAAGTGATTCTCACATCAATTTTAAATTTAAGTCTAATAGAGAAGATATTCTAGAGCGTGCTGTTCAGGCTGTGGCTTACGCCAAAACTTTTGTGGAAGATGTAGAGTTCTATGCAGAAGATGCTGGCCGTACAGATAATGAATACCTTGCTCGCGTTTGTGAGGCAGTTATTAAAGCTGGTGCAACAGTTTTAAATATTCCAGATACAACAGGATATTGCTTACCGGAAGAATATGGTGCAAAAATGAAATACCTTAAAGAGAATGTAAAAGGTATTGACAAAGCCATTCTTTCTTGCCACTGTCATAATGACCTTGGTTTAGCAACGGCAAACTCAATTGCGGGTGTGATCAATGGTGCCCGTCAAATAGAATGTACTATTAACGGTATAGGTGAGCGCGCTGGTAACACTTCTCTAGAAGAGGTTGTGATGATCCTTCGTCAACATCCAGATCTTAATCTAGACACAGGTATCAACTCAAAACTTTTATATGACACAAGCCGCATGGTGAGTGAAAAAATGGGTATGCCTGTACAACCTAACAAAGCTATCGTAGGTAGTAATGCCTTTGCTCACAGCTCTGGTATTCATCAGGATGGTGTGATCAAGAATCGTGAGACTTACGAGATCATCGACCCTGCAGAAGTTGGCGTGACTGAAAGTGCGATCGTACTTACCGCTCGTAGTGGTCGTGCTGCCCTAGCCTACCGCGCTAAGAATGTAGGTTACGAACTTACCAAGAAACAACTCGATGTGGTTTATGAAGAATTCCTGAACTTTGCAGACAGGAAAAAAGAGATCGTCGATGAAGACATCCACGAGATCATGAAAATCACAAAAATTGAAGCGGGAGCTGTAGCATAACGCTATCTGATTTTGGCTTAAAGCCAAAAAGTAAAACATTAAAAATGTCAGGAAAAACATTATTTGACAAGGTTTGGGACGCACACGTGGTTGACACGGTGACTAACTGTCCACAGATCTTGTATATCGATAAACACCTTATTCACGAGGTGACAAGTCCGCAGGCTTTTGCAGAACTTGAAGAACGCGGAATCCCAGTCGCTAGACCAGACCAGATCGTTGCAACGGCAGACCACAACACGCCTACCGTAGATCAACATTTGCCTGTGCGTGATGCGCTTTCGCGAAATCAACTACAGAAACTCTCAGAAAACTGCGAGAAAAACGGAATTACCTTATATGGTCTAGGCCATGAATATAATGGTATTGTTCACGTTATGGCGCCGGAGCTTGGTATCACGCAACCAGGAATGACCATGGTTTGTGGAGATAGCCACACGTCTACGCATGGAGCTTTTGGTACGATCGCTTTTGGTATCGGTACAAGTCAGGTTGCTCAGGTTTTTGCTTCGCAATGCCTATTGTTAACCAAGCCAAAAAGTCTTCGTGTAAACGTTAATGGAAAGCTTAAACCAGGCGTACTTCCTAAGGATGTAATTCTTTATATTATTTCTCAGATCGGTACTAATGCTGGCACAGGATATTTCTGTGAATATGCGGGTAGCGTGTTTGAAGAAATGAGCATGGAAGGTCGTATGACCGTTTGTAACATGAGTATTGAGATGGGAGCTCGTGGCGGTATGATCGCGCCAGATGAAACTACTTTTGAATATGTAAAAGGCCGCAAGTTTGCTCCAGAAGGTGCTGAGTGGGACCGCAAATTGGCATACTGGAAAACACTTCCTACAGATGCTGACGCTGAGTTTGACAAAGAATACAACTTTGACGCGGCAGACATCGAACCTATGGTAACTTACGGTACAAACCCAGGAATGGGAATCAAAGTTACCGGTCGCATTCCAGATAAGGAAGATGAGAATTTAGAAAAAGCGCTTAAGTATATGGCTTTCGCCAAAGGTGAGCAGCTTATAGGTAAGCCTATTAATTACGTTTTCATCGGGAGTTGTACAAACTCAAGGATTGAAGATTTCCGAATTGCAGCAGATTATGTAAAAGGAAGACAAAAAGCTTCAAATGTGAATGCATGGTTAGTTCCTGGTTCACAACAAGTAGCTAAGCAATTAAAAGAGGAAGGTCTGGATAAAATTTTCGCGGAAGCGGGATTTGCATTACGCCAACCAGGATGCTCTGCTTGTCTTGCGATGAACGACGATAAAATTCCAGAAGGAGAATATTGTGTATCAACTTCAAACAGAAACTTTGAAGGAAGACAAGGGCAAGGCGCAAGAACAATTCTTGCGAGTCCGTTAATGGCAGCCGCGACCGCTGTGGCAGGAGAAATTGTAGACATCACAAAACAACTTACTGATGGAGAAGTTCAAGAAGCTTACTGATACGGCAATCCCATTGCCTATTGAAAATATAGATACTGACCAGATTATCCCGGCGCGTTTTTTAAAGGCGACAAACAAACAAGGTTTTGGGGATAATGTGTTTAGAGATTGGAGATTTAATAAAGACGGTTCTGTAAATGAAGATTTTGTTTTAAACGATGAAACTTTTAAAGGACCTATTCTTGTAGCTGGCGATAACTTTGGTTGCGGGAGTAGCCGTGAGCACGCTGCCTGGGCGCTTGAAGGTTATGGTTTTAAGGTGATAATCAGCAGCTTTTTTGCTGATATCTTTAAAGGAAACGCGTTGAACAACGGTATTCTTCCACTTCAGGTAACTCCAGAATATTTAAAAGAATTGCTTGCTACAATCAAAGCAAATCCATCAACCGAACTTACGATCGATCTTGAAAAACAAACACTGGATTCTCCAGCGGGTGTGATTCCTTTTGATATCGACCCATATAAAAAGGTTTGCATGATCAACGGTTATGACGACATTGACTTCTTAATCAGTAATAAGGAGAAGATCGAAGCCTTTGAGCAGGAGAAAGCGTTTTAAGACAAGAGATTAATTCTCGTCATGCTGAACTTGATTCAGCATCTCATTTAAAGGATTAAAATATTTTGTTTTTTCGCTTAAAGCGAAAAGAACTAAAGTAAAACAAGTAAAAGAACCAGACCTCACAGATTTTCAAAACCTGTGAGGTCTAAACAAATAAATATGAAATTCAACATCGCCCTTTTATCAGGAGACGGTATTGGTCCTGAAGTAACGGCTCAAGCAGTGAAAGCGCTTGATGCCATTGCTGACGTTTATGACCATACTTTTACATATAACAAAGCATTAGTAGGTGCCATCGCTATTGATCAAACAGGAAATCCACTACCTGAAGAAACAATCGATATTTGCGAAGAAAGCGATGCTGTGCTTTTTGGTGCTATCGGTGATCCTAAATATGATAACGATCCTTCTGCAAAGGTGCGTCCGGAGCAAGGTTTATTGCGTTTAAGAAAGTCTCTCGGACTTTTCTGTAACGTGCGCCCGGTAAAGGCTTATGAAAAACTGATTGACAAATCACCGCTTAAACGTGAGATCATCACAGGAACTGACATTTCAATCTATCGTGAACTGACGGGTGGGATTTACTTTGGTTCTAAAGAATTGAGTGAAGACGGTCAAGTAGCTAGTGACGGCTGTACTTATTCAGTTGAAGAAATAGAGCGTATCGCACATTTAGCGTTTAAAGAAGCGCAAAATCGTAGAAAGAAACTGACTTTAGTTGATAAAGCAAACGTACTTGAAACTTCTCGCCTATGGAGAAAAACGGTTACGGCGCTTGCTAAACAATATGAAGACGTTGAGCTAGATTTTCTTTTTGTAGATAATGCAGCGATGCAAATGATCTTAAATCCTAGTCAGTTTGATGTAATCCTTACTGAAAACTTGTTCGGGGATATTATTTCTGATGAAGCGAGTGTTATTGGTGGTTCTATCGGTCTTTTAGCTTCTGCTTCCGTGGGAAGCAAAGTGGGGCTTTTTGAGCCTATTCACGGTAGTTTTCCACAAGGTGCTGGTAAAGACATCGCAAACCCGCTAGCTTCTATCCTATCGGCTGCGATGATGTTACGCCATTTAGATTTACACAAAGAAGCTGATGCTATTGAGGCAGCTGTAGAAAAATCTCTTGAATTGAATATCACTACAGGTGATATCAATCCAGATAATCCATTCCCAACTTCTAAAGTGGGTGATTTTATCGCAGATTACATCACACATCCAGAGGATACGAATGTAAATTTTAGGAACGTGCATATGGGTCAGAGCACGATAATCTAATGGCCCCATTTTAGGTTTAACCTATAAATGATTCTTACAATATTAGTGTTCAAATCTGGCGGCCTTCACGGGCCGCTTTTTAATTTATACCTTTTATCGCTAATACTCTAGAAATAAAAAAAGCAGCCCAAAGGCTGCTCTCTCAATACTCAATACTAATATCTCTGCACTATTTTGGCTTTAAGCCAAATCAAACCTGTCGAGATTCATAACCTTCGTCCAGGCAGCTACAAAATCCTTAACAAATTTCTTTTCTGCGTCAGCAAAAGCGTAGACTTCTGCGAGTGCACGAAGCTCTGAGTTAGAACCAAAGATCAAATCCACACGGCTACCTTCCCAAAGGGTTTCGCCAGACTTGCGGTCTTTACCTATAAAGGTTTGCTGGTCTTCAGTTTTAGATTGCCATTTGATGCCCAAATCAAGAATCGTCTTGAAGTAATCATTGTTCAACGTTCCTGGGTTCTTTGTGAAAACACCTAGCGAAGAACCGTCATAGTTGGCTCCCAGCGCGCGCATACCGCCCACAAGCACCGTCATTTCTGGTGCAGTAAGGGTTAGCAATTGTGCTTTGTCAATCAATAGTTCCTCTGCAGAAGGTTTTAAATCACCTTTAAGATAATTCCTAAAACCATCAGCATGTGGCTCAAGGGCCTCAAATCCTTCAGCATCCGTCTGCTCTTCTGTAGCATCTACCCTACCTGCGGTAAATGGCACGGTTACCTCATGCCCAGCTTTGCGCGCAGCTTCTTCAACCGCAGCGCTACCAGCTAGAACAATAAGGTCTGCAAGACTTACTTGCTTGCTACCGGCGCCGTCATTGAATTCTTTCTGAATGCCCTCAATGGTATTGATCACTTTCTGTAATTGCGGCGGATTGTTTGCTTCCCAATATCTTTGAGGAACTAATCTCACCCGTGCACCATTCGCACCACCACGCTTATCTGAACCTCTAAACGTAGATGCAGAAGCCCACGCAGCAAGCACTAGTTCGCTTACGCTATGCCCTGAAGAAAGAATGCGTTTCTTTAATTCAGCCACATCTGCATCATCTATTTGGTCATAATCTGCTTTTGGAAGTGGATCTTGCCATAATAAAGTTTTGCTTGGCACTTCTTCACCTAAATAACGAGCAATAGGTCCCATATCACGGTGTGTTAATTTGTACCACGCTTTGGCGAAAGCCTTCTCAAACTCTTCTGGGTTTTCATAAAACTTACGTGAAATCTTCTCGTACGCAGGGTCTGTCTTTAAAGCCAGATCGGTAGTAAGCATAAATGGTGCATGTGTCACATTTGCATCATGCGCATCTGGAACAGTTCCTGCGCCAGCACCTGCCTTTGGCTTCCACTGGTGTGCTCCTGCCGGACTTTTATCTAATTCCCACTCATATTCAAAAAGGTGCTTAAAGAAATCATGACTCCACTTTGCTGGAGTTCTTGTCCATGCGCCTTCCAGGCCACTGGTAATTGTATATTTTCCGTTACCGGTACCAAAGTTATTTTTCCATCCTTGGCTCATTTCGGCGATATCTGCACCTGCTGGTTCTGCTTCTACAAATTCTTCTGGGTCAGCAGCACCATGCGTTTTACCGAAGGAATGCCCACCAGCGATCAACGCCACGGTTTCCTCATCATTCATCGCCATACGGCCAAAAGTGATACGAATATGCTCTGCCGCAGCCATTGGGTCAGGATTTCCATTAGGTCCTTCTGGATTTACATAGATCAATCCCATATGCGATGCCGCAAGTGGATTCTCAAGATGCTCATGCGCAAAACGCTCGTCATTACCCAGCCATTCGCTCTCTGCTCCCCAGTACACATCTTCATCTGGCTGATAGCGGTCTTCACGGCCTCCTGCAAAACCAAAAGTCTCAAAACCCATACTCTCTAAAGCCACGTTACCGGTCAACACCATAAGGTCTGCCCAAGACAACGCTCTACCATATTTTTGCTTCACAGGCCAAAGCAACAAACGCGCCTTATCAAGGTTCGCATTATCTGGCCAACTGTTCAACGGTGCAAAACGCTGCATGCCAGCTCCTGCTCCACCGCGACCATCTTGAATACGATAGGTCCCTGCACTGTGCCACGCCATACGAATCATAAACGGACCATAATGCCCGTAATCTGCCGGCCACCAGTCTTGCGAAGTGGTAAGCACTTCTTCAATATCTTGCTTTACCTGTTTAAGGTCTAGCTTTTTAAACTCCTCTGCATAATTAAAATCTGGATCATGCGGATTTGTCAACTCAGAGTGCTGACGTAAAATATCCAGACGTAAAGCATTGGGCCACCAATCTTCATTGCGCATTCCGCCGCCGCCTACGTGGCTCATTTGTCCATTAAGATAAGGACATTGAGATACGCCATCGTTTACATCCCAGGCTTTGCCACCAGTTGCATGTGACTTATCGTGTTCTTCGCTCATTTCTTTGATTTTTTTGATTTGAATCTAAAATTACAAAGAATGATTCAATAGCTAAAATCTATATTTTTTATTTAATCATAATATTTTACTATAACTATATCGTGATAGTATAGATTTAATTGAGTGTAATATGTATTCCGCTTCCGCGAAAAGGAATTTGACACCACTTATATCGTCAGCGACAGCGCGAGAAGGTTTTCTACTCTCCAGATTCCATCAGCGACGGCGCGAGAAGGAATTCTACAATCCAGATTCCATCAGCGACAGCGCGAGAAGGAATTCTGCACTCCAGATTCCGTCAGCGACACTGCGGGAAGGATTTCTGCTCGCCGGATTTCATCAGCGACAGCGCAGCAAGGTTTTCTGTGCATAATAAACTCCCCTCCTTGATTAAGGAGGGGTGGCATGCGCCATAGGCGCATGACGGGGTGGTTTCCTTGCTATAAATATTCTATATTAGTTTCTGTGAAAGAAAAAATTCACAATATCAAAGCATTAGAGATTCAACGCAAGCAACTTAGAAAGCATTTGACACCTGCTGAAGCTTTTCTATGGAAGTATTTGCAAAGGAAACAAGTTGATGGACGAAAATTTAGACGGCAACATAGCATTAAAAATTTTGTTGTAGATTTTTACTGCCCATCTGAAAGATTGGTAATTGAACTTGATGGAGAAATTCATATGAATCACACAGCTCAAGAATATGATTTATGGAGAACTAAACAACTAGAGAATCTAAAAATAAAGGTTTTACGCTTTGAGAATAAAATGGTTTTCCAATTTTTACCTTCTGTATTAAAGGAAATAAAAGATTCTTTTAAGTAAAAAAAGGTAACCCTTCCGTCTTTTTGGCTATCACCAAAAATCCACCTTCCCTTAACTAAGGGAAGGAGTTTTTATAATCTAAATTCTTATTTAAGAAATAACCGCCTCTAACTTCTCCCTAATCTTATCCAATCCTAAATTATGAATACTGCCCAAGTGTGAATGTTTCTTACCGGCATCTGGCTTGTACGTGCCTTCTTGCACTTGTCCGCCGATTACCTGATAGGCTTCTCTAAAAGATTTGCCTTGCATTACCAGGTCATTGATACTATCTACCGTGAAAAGGTATTTGTACTTCTCGTCATTTAGGTCTATTTCTTTGACGTCAACCTGCGCGATGCTGTAATCAAAAATCTCAAGAATATCCTTGATGCTTTCAATAGCGTCAATGGTATTTTCTTTAAGGAGTTGGTAATCGCGGTGATAGCCGCTAGGCAAATTGTTTGTGATAAGCACCATCTCTGTGCTCAACGCCTGTATCTTATTACATTTCCCACGAATCAACTCAAAAACGTCTGGATTCTTCTTGTGTGGCATGATGCTACTTCCCGTGGTCAATTGCTCTGGGAAACTCACAAACCCAAAATTCTGACTCATGTACAAACACACATCCATCGCAAAACGAGAAAGTGTATTTGCCAGTGATCCTAAAGTAGATGCAAGCGTACGCTCACTTTTTCCGCGGCTCATCTGTGCAGCAACCACGTTGTATTTCAAGGTTTCAAAACCTAGTTCTTTAGTAGTCATCTCACGGTCTATAGGAAACGAACTTCCATAACCCGCCGCAGAACCCAATGGATTTTGGTCTACTACTTTTTGCGTGGCTTGCAACAGCATCAAATCATCGATGAGCAATTCCGCGTAAGCGGAAAACCACAACCCAAAGCTACTAGGCATCGCCACTTGCAAGTGCGTGTAACCCGGCAAAAGCTTATCCTGATGGGTTTCGGCAAGATTAAGAAGAGTCTCAAATAAGGAAACCGTTCTCGCCTTGATCTGCTGAATATTCTCCTTATAATACAACTGTAAAGCTACAAGAACTTGGTCATTTCGCGAACGCGCAGTATGGACCTTTTTTCCTGTGTCGCCAAGAGTTTTGGTCAATTCAGCTTCAATCTTACTATGGATATCCTCAAACTCCTTCTCTATAACAAAATCTTCTTGCTGCGTGGCTTCTTCCAGTTTATCAAGTTCTGGCAAAAGACTTTCTAATTCAGCATCATCAAGAATGCCTATTTTATTGAGCATCTTCACGTGCGCACGCGTCGCCTGCACATCAAATTTTGCAATATGCACATCGATTTCGCGGTCGTTACCCACGGTAAAATTGATAATCTTATCGTCTATATTTGAACCTTTGTCCCAGAGTTTCATTGTATTCTTATTTATTTCCTAGCCGTAGCTGGGAAATCTATTTTTATTATTATTTCTATTAATTTGGCTTTCGCCAAAAGTTTTTTATAGTCATTCCGTCCCGATAATTATCGGGATTGTCTCGGAATCTCATGATGAGAAGCTGAATCAAGTTCAGCTTGACGTATGCTTTTCTATTTCCGCAAAGGCGGAAATCTTTTCTTATTCGTTTTATATTTCTAGCTTTCGCAAAAAGTTTTTTCGTCATTCCGAGCTCGACTCGGAATCCCATGATGTGAAGCTGAATCAAGTTCAGCTTGACATATGCTTTTCTATTTCCGCAAAGGCGGAAATCTACTTTTTATCATGTACCCTTTAGTCTTGTCTCATTTTATTTGGCTTTAAGCGAAATAAAATCTACAATACTTTAGTCAGCAACTCGATGTAAATCTTGATGCCTTCTTCAATTTCGTTTAAATAAATAAACTCATCCGCGCTGTGCGAACGTGTACTGTCGCCGGGGCCCAACTTTAATGATGAGCACGTCAAAACGGCTTGGTCGCTCAATGTTGGTGAACCATAAGTTTCACGTCCCATTGCAATTCCAGCCTGTACCAATGGATGTTCCATAGGAATTGACGACGAATTTAAGCGTAAACTCCGCGGCGTAATCTCATCACAAGGCGCCTTGCTTTGCAACAACTCAGCGACTTCCTGATTAGTATATTTATCATTTACACGCACGTCAACCACCAGCTCCACATCTGCTGGAACCGCGTTATGCTGCTTTCCGCCTTTGATTTGCGTTACGGTCAACTTTACATCGCCGAGAGCTTCAGAAGATTTTTCAAACTTAAAATCCTTAAACCATTGCAACACCTCGATGCAATTATACACCGCATTGTTATCGTTGGGATGCGCGGCGTGAGATGGCGTACCTTTTACTTTGGCATCAAACACCACCAAACCCTTTTCGGCGACAGCCAGATGCATCTGCGTAGGCTCGCCCACAATCGCAACATCAATATTCGGAATCACCTCGAGCATGCTGTTCAAACCATTAGGACCGCTACTCTCTTCCTCTCCCGAAGCAACAATCACAAGATTGAACTTCAAATTCTCCTGAGCATAAAAATGTGTAAATGTCGCAATCAAGGAAACGAGACATCCGCCAGCGTCATTACTGCCCAGTCCAAACAACTTTCCATCCTCAATATCTGGCGAAAATGGGTCGCGTGTGTAACCGTTATTAGGCTGCACCGTGTCGTGGTGACTATTTAGTAAGATTGTAGGTTTCCCTTCTTCAAAATGCTTGTTTGTAGCCCAAATATTATTTGCCTTACGGCGAAAGGGAATCTCGTTCGTTTTGAACCAGTTCTCAATATGCGCAGCAGTTCCTTCCTCTTCAGAAGAAAATGATTGCGTCGAAATCAAGTTTTTTAACAAGGCAATCGCCTCGTTTGTCAATTCTTCCCTTGTTTTCATAAATGTAATGTTGTGTAATTGGTTTCGGCTTCGCTAAGCATGCTTGGCTTTCCTAAGCGCACTTGTTGCACGCCGCCATCTAACGCATAAAAGCAGTTATGCAATTTTGGTAACATTCCATCTGCGATTATACCGTTCTCAATTAATTTGGCATAAGCCTCTTTATCAATCTCTTTAATCACCGAATTCTCATCGCTGATGTCTTGCAAAACCCCAGCTTTCTCAAAACAGTAATTAAGTGTTACTTCGTATGCTTTGCTCATGGCTCGCGCCACTTCACAAGCAATAGTGTCGGCGTTTGTGTTGAGCAATTGTCCTTTTCCATCATGCGTGATTGCGCAAAAAACTGGCGTGATTTCAGCCGAAAGCAAGGCATCAATGGTTTTTGCATTTACCGCAATCACGTCACCCACAAATCCAAAATCCACATCACGCACGGGGCGCTTCACAGATAAAATCGTATTTCCATCAGCACCCGAAAGTCCGATGGCGTTACAAGCTCTAGACTGCAGACCAGCTACAATATTCTTGCTCACCTTACCGCCATAAACCATGGTAATCACTTCAAGGGTTTCGGCATCTGTGATGCGACGACCTTGGGTCATTTTTACCTCAAGACCTAAGCGGTCTGCCAGATGCGAAGCTGCTTTTCCTCCACCGTGAATTAGGATTTTTGGACCAGTAATTTTCGCGAAAGCGTCTAAGAATGCATTGAGGTCGTCTTCGCTCTCAATTATATTCCCGCCAACTTTTACGATGTTTAGTTTTTTCATTTTACCTTTTTTATTTCCGCGAAGGCGGAAATCTTATCATTATGTCACTTCGAGTGGTGCGACTTTAGGAGCGCTGTATCGAGAAGTGTCTAGTTCTCGATATATTCGCCATGGGCGAACACTCGAACTGACACTAAATACTCTGCAAGATTTTCTTCAACACCACTTGCGCTGAATATGTCCTGTTATTTGCTTCTTCAATCACCAAACTCTGGTCGCTATCTAAAACTGCATCTTCCACAATCACGTTGCGACGCACAGGCAAACAGTGCATGAATTTTGCGCTGCCCAACTTTTCTTTAGTCATCATCCAACTTGAGTTGTCACCAGGCAAAATCTTTCCGTATTCTTTATAGCTGCTCCAGTTTTTTACATACACAAAGTCAGCATCCTCTAGCGCTTTTTGCTGGTCATACTCAATGGTTGTATCGCCAGTTACTGCATTGCTCAACTCGTAACCTTCGGGATGCGTGATAACAAAATCCACATCCATTTTTTGCATCATCTGCGCAAAAGAATTAGGAACTGCTTGTGGTAAAGCCTTTGGGTGTGGCGCCCAACTCATAACGACTTTTGGCTTTTTATCCAGGTTTTGCTCCGTGATTGTAATTGCATCAGCAAGAGCCTGCAGCGGATGCCCAGTTGCGCTTTCCATATTTAAAATAGGCACTGTAGCGTGCTTCACAAAATTGTTAATAACGTACTCAGACTCGTCTTTTAATTTGTCTGTAAGTGTAGGAAATGCGCGCACGGCAATCACATCAGCATATTGCGAAATGACTTTTGCAGCTTCTTTAATATGTTCGCTCGTGCCAGCATTCATCACTGTTCCGTCCTCAAACTCAAGTTGCCAAGCGTCACTATTAAAGTTCATCACCGTCACTTCCATACCCAGATTACGGGCAGCTTTTTCCGTACTTAAACGCGTGCGTAGACTGCTGTTGAAAAACAACATAACCAGCGTTTTATGTTTCCCTAATGTCTCATGAGAAAACGGATTTTTCTTCAGTTCGATGGCTTCTTTAATCAGTTCCTCTAGGTTATCAATGTCCGTGAGGTCGGTGTATTTTTTCATTTTATATTTTTTATTTCTTCGCCTAGACGGAAAAATCTGTGTAACTTATTTGTCATTCTGAGCTAGACTCAGAATCTCATGATGAGAAGCTGAATTAAGTTCAGCTTGACGTCTTATTTTATTTATTTCCGCGAAAGCGGGGAAATCTTTACAACTCTCGCTTCAACGCTTCAAAGAACTGGTCAATATGTTCTTTCTTCACCGTAAGCGGTGGCAAAATGCGAATCAGGTTTTTATTCTTTGCGCTACCCGTAAAAATATGATGGTCATAAATCAATTTCTTGCGGATGGCTGCGGTATCAAAATCAAATTCGAGGCCTAGCATTAATCCGCGACCTTTTACCTTTTTGATTTGTGGGATTTCTTTGGCTTTCGCCAAAAAGTGCTCAGAAACCTCCTTTACATTCTGCATCAATTCTTCTTCTTGCATCACGTCAAGAACGGTGAGCGTTGCTGCACACGCCAAATGATTACCTCCAAAAGTAGTTCCCAGCATTCCGTATTCTGCCTCGATTCCTGGATGGATTAAAATTCCTCCTACAGGGAAACCGTTGCCCATACCTTTTGCCAAAGAAATGATTTCAGGTTGCACATCGTATGCCTGGAAAGCAAAGAAATTTCCTGTTCTACCAAAACCCGCCTGAACTTCGTCTGCAATAAGCATTGTTCCCGTAGCCTTGCAAAGTTTGTCCAAAGTTTCGTAGAACTCAGCTGTACTTTCATCTAGACCGCCAACGCCTTGAATAAACTCAAGAATCACCGCGCAATACTCTTCCGATTTTAACGCTGCCTCAACAGCTTCTATTTCGCCAAGAGGCAAAAAAGTAACCTGCTGTTGTGCGTTTACAGGTGCAATTATTTTTGGATTATCAGTTGCCGCAACCGCTGCAGATGTACGTCCGTGAAAACTATTGGCGAAAGCCAAAATCTTCTTACGACCCGTTTTAAAAGAAGCCAATTTTATAGCATTCTCATTTGCTTCTGCCCCCGTGCTACACATAAAAAGCGAATAATCAGGGACACCGGCAGCTTCTGGAAGTTTATCTCCAAGTTCCTTTTGCAAAGGATTTTGCACCGCGTTGCTATAGAAACCAAGTTTGCTCACTTGGTCGCTCAAATTCGCAACATATTTGGGGTGTGCATGCCCAATGGAAATCACAGCATGACCGCCGTATAAATCCAGATATTTTGTGCCCTTATCGTCATAAACGTGAACGTCTTTTGCCTTTACCGGCGTAACGTCATACAAGGGATATACATCAAACAAACTCATTATTGTTGTTCTTTTTTGATATTTGAAATTTTGTTGAAGGAAGCAACCATTCCATGAATTAACGACGAACTCAACCCCTTGTGCTCCATCTCATTAAGACCTTCAATGGTACAACCACGAGGCGTAGTAACACGGTCAATTTCCTCTTCTGGGTGATGGTCAGTTTCTATTAAAAGTTTTGAAGCCCCATTGCAGGTGTGCATGGCTAAAGTCTGTGCATCATGCGCGTCAAAACCTAATTGAATAGCAGCCTGTGTCGTCGCACGGATCAATCGCATCCAAAATGCAATTCCGCTTGCGCAAACCACCGTCGCCGCTTGCATTAAGTTTTCAGGAATAATTAGGGAATTTCCCAAGCGATTGAAAATAGCTTCGGCGATCTTAATGCGCTTCATCCCTTTTTCATTACTCGCAAGACAGGTCATCGATTCACCTACGGCAATCGCGGTGTTTGGCATCGCGCGAATGATAAATTGATCAGTGCCTACAATGGCCTCCATCTGATGAATTTGATAACCAGTGATCGTAGAGATCAAAACATGTTTCTCAGTCAGCTCATCTTTGATCTCATTTAAAATCCCTGCAAACTGAGCCGGCTGAACAGCAAAAATGATAATGTCTGATTTTTGAACCGCTTCAACATTATCAGAGGTTACAAAAACATTCTTGTACTCGCCCCAATCAGAAATTGAATCCGGATTGCGACGCGTTAAATACAAAGTAGTAATTGCATTATTTGTGATCAGACCTTTGGCGATTGCAAGCCCTAGGTTTCCTGTACCGATGATTGCTATTTTCATAGTGGTTGTTTAATTTGCTTCCGCGAAAGCGACTTAAAAATAACTTCCCTTAAGCTGTAAACCTGTGGTTTGTGGAAGTCCAAAAACTAAATTCATATTCTCCACCGCCTGCCCCGAAGCACCTTTCAACAGATTGTCAATCGCGCTCGATATCAGCAATTGGTCTTCATGTTTGTGCAAGTGGATTAAGCATTTATTAGTATTCACAACCTGCTTCATGTGCAACGGCTCATCCGTTAAAAATGTAAACGGAGCATCTGCATAAAATTCAGAATAGGTTTTCTTCATCTCGTCTAGATTTCCGTCAAAAGCTGTGTACGCTGTCGCAAAAATCCCTCTTGAAAAATTCCCTCGGTTTGGCAAGAAGTGAATTTTTTTATCAAATCCGTTTTGCAATTGCTCCACTGACTGATTGATCTCTCCCATATGCTGATGCGTAAATGGCTTGTAATACGAGAAATTATTATCTCTCCAGGTGTAATGTGTAGTCGCAGAAAGTGAAGTTCCAGCGCCAGTCGCACCCGTTACCGCATTTATGTGAACGTCGTCTTGGATTAATTTGGCTTCAGCCAAAGGAAGCAAAGCCAACTGAATCGCAGTCGCAAAACATCCTGGATTTGCGATCGAACCCGCTTGTTTGATTTCAGATTTATTAAGCTCTGGTAAACCATAAACAAACGCGCGACCTTGAAAATCAGCATCTGGCTTTAATCTAAAGTCATTGCTAAGGTCAATAATTATCGTTTTTTCAGTGAAATCATGTTGCTCTAAAAAAGCAGTACTGTTACCATGACCAAGACATAAGAAAACCACGTCAACATCAGTATTTACTTCGCTTGAGAAAATCAAGTCTGTACTGCCAACTAAATCTTCATGAACCTTAAAAAGCGGATTTCCGGCGTTTGAAGTACTGTAAACAAAGTCAAGTTCAACATGCGGGTGATTCAGTAAGATCCTGATGAGTTCACCAGCGGTATATCCTGCTCCACCTATGATTCCGGCTTTTATCATGACTCTCCGTTAACGTGCGTGTAAATCTTATTTTGGTTACCCATCAACTTAATGAAACCTTTAGCATCATCAGCTGTCCAGCCTTTGTTCATTTCGCCATAAGCGCCAAAAGAAGCATTCATCAAATCATGTTCTGAGGTAATACCTTCAAGAGTGAATCGGTAAGGACTAAGCGTTACAAAAACTTCACCGGTTACGTTTTTTTGGCTATCAGCCAAAAATGCTTCCATGTTTCTCATTACCGGATCCAGATAAAGACCTTCATGCAAATGCATGCCATACCAGCTAGAAAGGTAATCCTTGTGCTGTTGTTGCCACTTGGTCAATGTGTGTTTTTCAAGTAAATGATGCGCTTTAATGATAATCAAAGGCGCGGCAGCTTCAAAACCTACACGACCTTTGATACCGATAATCGTATCGCCTACGTGAATATCACGACCAATCCCAAACGGAGCCGATAGCGATTGTAGATATTCTATATTTTCAACAGGAGAACCAGCTTTGTCGTTTACAGCGACTAATTCACCTTTCTCAAACTTAAGAGTAACCTGCTCACTTTCTTCTTTTGAAACCTGAGAAGGATACGCAGCTTCTGGAAGACCTTTGTGAGACGTAAGCGTTTCGGCTCCTCCTACGCTGGTTCCCCAAAGTCCTTTGTTTACTGAATATTGAGCTTTTTCCCAGTTCATATCCACGCCATTTTCTTTAAGATATTCTATCTCTTCTTGACGTGAAAGCTTCATATCGCGAATAGGCGTTATGATCTCGATCTCTGGAGCAAGCGTCTGGAAGATCATATCAAAACGTACCTGATCATTACCCGCGCCAGTACTACCATGCGCAACATATTTTGCACCAATAGACTTCGCATAATTAATGATCTCAACCGCCTGAATAATACGCTCAGCGCTTACTGAAAGTGGATATGTATTGTTTTTAAGAACATTGCCAAAAATTAGATTCTTTACAACCTTGTTGTAAAAGATCTCTTTCGCTTGAATATTCTTATATGTTTTCGCACCTATTTTTAATGCTTTAGATTCTATTTCATCAATTTCAACTTGAGAGAATCCTCCTGTATTAATGCTGATCGCGTGAACTTCAAATCCTTTTTCTTTTGATAAATATTTTGCACAATACGAGGTGTCAAGACCACCGCTGTATGCCAAAACAAGTTTCTCCATTGTTGATTGGTTTTCGCCGTAAGGCTATAAAAATTATTCTTGGTTTTGTTTTTCTTTTTTAAGAAACAGGTGTTCCTTAATGCTTTTTAAGCGTTGAAAAGCTTTAGGGTTTGACTCCTTTACTTTCTTGCCAGATTCTTCTTTAGAAGGATCATAAAGCATGCCTGTACAAAGACACATGCGTTGCTCTGTGCGTTGAAGAATATCATAATTCTTACAGGTTTGACAGCCCTTCCAGAAGCTCTGATCATCTGTTAATTCAGAGAAAGTTACAGGTTTATACCCAAGCTCAGAGTTGATCTTCATAACCGCAAGCCCCGTTGTGATACCAAATATCTTAGCATCTGGGTATTTTTTGCGTGAATGTTTGAAGATCACTGCTTTGATCTTTTTAGCAAGACCAAGACTTCTAAAATCTGGGTGCACAATAAGACCACTGTTTGCCACGAATTTACCGTGACCCCAGGCCTCAATGTAACAGAAGCCAGCAAACTTATCGCCATCTAGTGCGATAACAGCATTGCCGTTTTCCATTTTTGTTATTACGTATTCAGGTGTGCGTTTTGCGATTCCTGTGCCACGCACTTTTGCCGACTCTGCGATGGTATCGCAAATAATCTGGGCATAGCCTGAATGGGATTTGTTAGCTATAACAATATCCATCCTTAAAGAAATTGAAAATTAAAAAAGAAATTATTGAGTCTAAGAAAGAGCCGGACTCACCTAAGCTCCATATAATATATACACCCCTAGGGGCGGCGGAAGCGGCGTACACGAATTGTAACTGGGCGCACTTGCCTAGCCGGATACAACGGATTGAACACAGACTGTATAGCCTGTATCAATTTTTTAATATTTGTATCTATCTTGTTCATTGTTGATGTAAATGTACAAACTGTGATCTATTATAGACTTTGATTATGGAGAAAAATTAAAAACAACCGCGTTTTTTATGAATTCTTTAAAAAACAAAGAAACTCAGACTTTATTTTAACAAATAAAAGCCTGAGTTATTCATTCTCTAATAATTATAGAATATAATCTGTACTTACAAAGTTTGATTTCTTTGTATCTAACAGCTCATTTAAGATCGCATTGTTGTACGCGTTGTCTTTTGACGCTACAAATGTTCTAATTGAGAACGATCTTAAGGCATCATGTACGCTTAAAGTCGCTACTGCGCTGTCTTTCCTTCCGGTGAAAGGATATACGTCTGGACCTCGCTGACAAGAACTGTTTAAGTTTACACGACAAACTAGGTTTACCAGCGTATCAATAAGCGGCGCAAGGGTTTTTGTGTCTTTACCAAAAAGACTTACCTGCTGACCATAATTAGACTCTGCCATGTCGTCTAATGGTTCATCAATATGCTTAAATGTCAAAACAGGAACCACAGGACCAAATTGCTCTTCTTGATACACGCGCATTTCTTTATTCACAGGAAAAAGCACAGCAGGCCAAATATAATTCTCAGTCGTCTGGCCACCTTTTTCATTAAGTATTTCAGCGCCCTTTGCCTTTGCATCGTCAATCAACTCCTGAATATATTGAGGTTTATCTGGTTCAGGTAGCGGTGTTAATTTCACGCCATCTTCCCATGGTAACCCAAATTTTAAAGCATCAACAGCTTCGGCATATTTGCGGTTGAAGGTTTCTGCGATGTTCTCGTGTACATAAATCACTTTCAGCGCCGTACATCGCTGACCGTTAAAAGAAAGCGTTCCCGCAATACATTCGGCTACAGCCAAATCTAAATCAGCATCTGGAAGTATTATCGCAGGATTTTTGGCCTCGAGCCCAAGAACAAGTCTTAATCTGTTTTGCTTAGGATGTTGTGCTTGTAAAGCATTCGCTGAAGCGGAATTACCTATAAGTGCCAAAACATCCACCTTCCCAGTTTTCATAATAGGCGACGCCACTACTCTACCACGACCAAAAACAATGTTCACAACTCCCGGAGGAAAACTCTCCTGAAATGCTTCAAGTAAAGGTGTTATCAAAAGAACTCCGTGTTTAGCCGGCTTGAAAATCGCTGTATTACCCATCATAATCGCAGGAATCAGCAAGGCAAAAGTTTCGTTAAGCGGATAGTTGTATGGCCCAAGACACAACACAACTCCTAGCGGACCGCGGCGAATATGCGCATGAATTCCGTCATGTTTATGGAACTTCGCACTGTCACGGTCCATGTTTTTGTAATCCTCAATGGTGTCATAAATGTATTCAACCGTGCGGTCAAATTCCTTCTCAGAATCTGGCAGGTTCTTACAGATTTCCCACATTAGCAATTTCACGATTTCCTCACGCTTGGTTTTCATCTTTTCGACGAAAGTCTCCATACATTTAATACGCGCCGCAACCTTCATCGTAGGCCATTCTCCCTGGCCACGGTCGTAAGCCGCATACGCAGCATCCAATGCATCAAGCGCTTCTTTTTCTCCCAGATAAGGAATTGAACCTAAACGCGTAGGGCCGGTTTTTCCATCAACTTCTGTCTGTATTGTTGAGAAAACATCACTCGTTTCGCCTTCCCAATGAACAAGTTTGCCATTGACAAGGTATTTTTTTTGCTCTATGGGCGAAACCTCAAATTTCGCTGGTATTTTTGTTGTACTTAGTTCTGACATTGGTTTTGTTTTAAACAAATAAATGGATTCGCCTTAAAGGCAAAATACCTTTAAAACATATCGAGAAGTTCTAAAAAGTGTAAAGGAACTCTATTAATTCAAGGTTAATTCTTTCGCTTAAAGCGAAATATAGACTTATCCTATTTCTAGATATTTCCGATTTCTCGGAAATTAGATAAGGAACTCAAATAAGTCTGGCTTGTCGTTAAGATATTCACCGTAAAAGTTTTTGTGTTTCATACGATGAACAAGTGGCTCGAGGTCGTCATGATTCTTAATCTCAATTCCTACCACTGCAGGACCATCTTCCCTGCTGGTTTTCTTTTTGTATTCAAAGAAAGTGATGTCATCGTCCGGCCCTAGAACTTCGTTCAAAAATTCTCGAAGGGCACCAGCACGTTGCGGGAAACGAATGATAAAATAATGTTTTAATCCGCGATAAAGCAGTGCACGTTCTTTTATTTCGGCAGTACGTGTGATGTCATTATTAGAACCGCTAACCACGCAAACTACATTTTTGCCTTTTATCTCATCTGCATAATCATCAAGCACTGAAAGCGTCAACGCTCCTGCTGGCTCAACAACTATCGCATCTTTATTGTACAGATCCAAGATTGTCTGGCAAACTCTACCTTCATGAACGGTAACCATATCTGTCAAGAATTCTTGGCAAATCGCGAATGTTTTATCACCCACACGTTGCACGGCGGCACCATCTACAAATTTCTCGATTTGGCTTAACGGAGTATTCTCTTTATTAAAAATAGAAGTGCTCATGGATGGAGCGCCTTCTGGCTCTACTCCTATCACTTTAGTTTTTGGCGAAAGCAAATGAAAAACACTGCTTAGCCCAGAGGCTAGTCCGCCGCCACCTACAGGAACAAAAACATAATCTATCTCTTCTGTGGATTGCTCCAAAATCTCTAAACCTACAGTTGCCTGACCTTCAATTATCTTTTCATCGTCAAATGGATGAACAAAGGTTTTGCCCAATAAATCACATTCGGCTTTTGCAGATTTGTACGAATCGTCAAAAGTGTCACCCACCAAAACGATTTTTACAAAATCTTCACCAAACATTTTTACCTGCTCTATTTTCTGTTTTGGCGTAGGCGCAGGCATGAAGATTGTTCCCTTGATTTTTAATTTCGCGCAAGCGAAAGCAACACCTTGTGCATGATTACCGGCGCTGGCACAAACAATACCGTTTTTACGCTGAGCTGCGGTTAAGGTGCTAATTTTATTATAAGCGCCACGAATTTTATACGAACGTACTTGCTGAAGGTCTTCTCTCTTCAACATAATATTAGCATCGTATTTTTTAGAATAGCTTAAGCTGGGCAAAAGCGGAGTTAACGAGGCAACGCCTTTGAGATTTTCGGCGGCCTGTTTTACATTTTCTAAATCAGGGAAATATGTCGTGGTTGTATTGCTCACAATATCGAAATTTTGAAAGTTAGGCTTGCCAGTTGACCTCGGCAAGCCCAACTGACAAAGAATCATTTATGCGATAATCGCCTCTTGAGAAGTTTTCACCTCTTTCATAGCAGTCATCGACTCACGTAACCATGCTCCTACTTCTTCAACAGGGTGATTACGGATCGCATCATTTACAGCGATCAATGTTTTATTATCTACTGAATTATCAGATGAGAATTTTTTACCGATTACGTTAGTATCGATACCTTTCATAAACTCAGTAAGCATAGGCTTTGCCGCGTGGTCAAAAAGGTAGCAACCATATTCTGCAGTGTCAGAAATTATACGGTTCATCTCAAACAATTTCTTACGAGCGATTGTATTTGCGATAAGCGGAGTTTCATGCAATGACTCGTAGTAAGCAGACTCTTCAATGATACCTGCATCACACATTGTTTCAAAAGCAAGTTCAACACCAGCTTTTACAAAAGCTACCATCAATACACCGTGGTCAAAATATTCTTGCTCGCTGATTTCCATAGAACCTGCATCTGTTTTTTCAAAAGCAGTTTCACCGGTTGCAGCACGCCATGTATGAAGATTTACATCATCATTAGCCCAGTCTTCCATCATTGTTTTTGAGAAATGACCAGAGATAATATCATCCATGTGTTTTTCAAAAAGTGGTCTCCAGATTCCTTTAAGTTCTTCAGCTAGTTCAAAAGCCTTGATTTTTGAAGGATTATCCAGACGGTCCATCATATTTGTGATACCACCGTGCTTCAATGCTTCGGTGATAGTTTCCCAACCATACTGAATCAATTTTGCCGCGTAAGCAGGCTCAATTCCCTTTTCAACCATTTTGTCGAAAGACAAAATAGAACCAGTTTGCAACACACCACAAAGAATGGTTTGCTCACCCATAAGGTCACTCTTAACCTCTGCAACAAAAGATGATTCTAGAACACCAGCTTTATCACCACCAGTTCCCACTGCATAAGCTTTAGCCTCGTCAAGACCTTTACCTTGAGGGTCATTTTCTGGGTGAACCGCAATAAGCGTAGGCACTCCAAATCCTCTTTTATATTCTTCACGTACCTCAGAACCTGGCGACTTAGGCGCACACATGATAACCGTTAAGTCTTCACGAATCTTAGTTCCTTCTTCAACAATGTTGAAACCGTGACTATAAGTAAGTGTTGCTCCCTTTTTCATCAAAGGCATAACAGCATTAACTACGCTTGTATGTTGCTTGTCTGGAGTAAGGTTAATTACCACATCTGCATCAGGAACTAACTCGTCGTATGTACCTACGGTAAAACCGTTATCAGTAGCATTTTTGTAAGAAGCACGTTTCTCGTCAATAGCACTTTGGCGCAAAGCATAAGAAATATCAAGGCCGCTGTCGCGCATGTTCAAACCTTGATTAAGACCTTGAGCACCACAGCCCACGATTACGATTTTCTTTCCTTTAAGGGCATCTACTCCATCAACAAATTCACTCTTGTCCATGAAACGACATTTACCCAATTGTTCAAGCTGTTCCCTTAGCGAAAGGGTATTAAAATAATTAGACATTTTTATCTATTTTGATTTTTAATGGTTGGTTTTTAGTATTCCGATTCAGAAAATTCTTGTAAAATTTTTGAAATAGGCATTTCGCTTTTGCTCACCGCAATACGGCCAGAGCGCACAAACTGCATAATGCCAAAAGCACTCAACTCGCGGTAAAGCATTTCTATCTCATTGCGACGGCCTGCTTTTTCTAGCACAAAGAACTCTTTGTTAACAGTAACGATACGCGCGTTGCTCTCCTTAATGATATTCTGTATTTGACGCTCTTCAAAAAGCAAATCACTCTTAATCTTAAAAAGACAAGTCTCTAAGAAAATCGTCTCATCATCAGTATGATAATACGCTTTGATCACTTCAACTTGCTTTTCTATCTGACCCAGTATTTTTTTCATTTTTTCTTCCGTGATATTCACCACGATAGTAAAACGAGAAACACCTTCAATCTCAGTAATTGAAGTATTAAGACTCTCAATATTGATGTGCCTGCGCTGAAAAATCGCCGAAATCCTGTTCAGCAATCCTACTTGATTTTCGGTGTAAACCGAAACCGTAAACGTTTTAATCTCTCCCATTACTCTAATCTTATATCAGTTACTGAAGCTCCAGATGGAATCATCGGGAATACACAATCTTCTTTTTCTACCATAACTTCAAGGAAGTAAGGTCCGTCGTGCTGCATCATTGTTTCTATGGCTTTCGCCAAATCTTCTCTTTTAGAAACACGATTAGCCTCTATGCTATAGCCTTTTGCGATGGTAACGAAATCTGGGTTTGTCATCTCTGTAGAAGCATATCTTCTATCAAAAAATAGCTGCTGCCATTGACGCACCATTCCAAGAAATTCATTGTTCAGTACAACAATCTTCACAGGAACTTTAGTTTGAAAAATCGTTCCCAGTTCTTGAATGGTCATTTGATAACCACCGTCGCCTATTATGGCAACAACAGGCTTATCCATCGCACCCATTTTTGCACCAATTGCTGCAGGAAGCGCAAATCCCATAGTTCCCAGTCCACCAGAAGTGATGTTACTTCTAGTATTATTGAACTTGGCATAACGGCAAGCCACCATCTGATGTTGACCAACATCTGAAACGATAACCGCTTCACCTTTAGAGCAAATATTTATTCCCTCAAGAACTTCGCCCATGGTAAGACCTTCTTTAGACGGAGTGATATCTTCTTTTATGATTTTATCATACTCTATCTTATAAAGTTCTTTAAAACGGTTATGCCATTCTTCATGCTTGTTTTCTTTCAATAAAGGAAGAAGCGCAGCAAGTGTCTCCTTACTATTACCTAAAACGGCAACATCTGTTTTTACGTTTTTATCAACTTCAGCAGGGTCAATCTCAAAATGAATAACCTTTGCCTGCTTAGCATACGTATTTAAATCACCAGTAACACGGTCATCAAAACGCATCCCGATTGCGATTAAAACATCACATTCGTTAGTAAGCATGTTAGGCGCATAATTACCATGCATTCCTACCATACCCACATTTAATGGATGACTTGACTCAATTGCAGAAGCTCCTAGAATCGTCCATGCTGCTGGGATACCAGCTTTTTCAACTACTTGTCTAAATTCTTCTTCTGCATGACCTAGAACTACACCTTGCCCCCAAACAATCATTGGCTTTTTAGCCTCATTGATAAGCTTAGCAGCTTCCGATACTTTATCTTTATCAATTGTTGGGACAGGTTTATAGCTTCTTATAGCAGTACATTTTTTGTACACAAAATCAAGTTCTTCGTTCTGTGCATTTTTAGTAATATCAACAAGCACCGGGCCTGGTCTTCCGCTCTTAGCGATATAAAAAGCCTTAGCCATAACCTCTGGGATATCCTCAGCTTTTGTTACCTGAAAATTCCACTTGGTTACCGGTGTAGAGATACCTATAATATCAGTTTCCTGAAAAGCATCGCTACCTAGAAGACTATACGCAACCTGACCTGTGATACACACCATAGGTGTAGAATCTATCATCGCATCTGCAATACCTGTGATAAGGTTTGTTGCTCCTGGTCCTGAAGTTGCCATTGCAACACCCACTTTACCAGTGACACGCGCATAACCTTGTGCAGCATGTGTAGCGCCTTGCTCGTGACGCGTAAGGACGTGATGCAACTCATGCTGATATTTATACAATTCATCATAAACCGGCATAATAGCTCCTCCCGGATAACCATAAAGCACATCAACACCTTCAGCAAGCAAGCACTTGATTACTGCTTCTTTTCCTGTGATTCTTTGTGTCGATTCGGTTTTGTTTTCTTCTAGTTTCATAGTTTGTGTATCCATAGTCCTAGTTATTAGGTAAACACATATTTACGCACTAAAATTCGTCAGTCACGCAGCCTTTAGAAGCTGATGAAACGGTTTTAGCATATTTATAAAGTATTCCACTTTCAAATCTTAGTTTAGGCGCTTTCCATTTTGCCTTACGCTCAGCAAGCTCCTCATCAGAAATTTCGATGTTAATCGTATTCTTCACAGCGTCGATTGCGATAATATCTCCATTTTCAACCAATGCGATATTACCTCCTACTTGTGCTTCAGGAGCAACGTGTCCAACCACAAAGCCGTGCGAACCACCTGAGAATCGACCATCTGTAATCAATGCCACATCTTTACCCAGACCAGCACCCATGATTGAAGACGTTGGCTTAAGCATTTCGGGCATTCCAGGTCCACCTTTAGGACCTTCATAACGAATGATAACGACATCACCTTTCTTCACATCACCGTTCTTGATACCTTCGTTTACAGCAAGTTCACTGTCAAAAACATTTGCAGTTCCTCTAAATGAAAGACCTTCTTTACCAGTGATTTTCGCGACAGCGCCTTCTGTAGCAAGATTTCCAAAAAGGATTCTGATGTGACCAGTTTCTTTAATAGGCTCCTCAACTTTTCTTACTACATCCTGATCAGCCTTTAGTTCTGGAGCATCAGCAAGATTCTCAGAAAGCGTTTTCCCGGTAACGGTCAAACAATCGCCGTGAAGCATCCCTTTATCAAGCATATATTTTAAAACTCCAGGAACTCCGCCCACAGCGTGTAATTCTTCCATAGAGTATCTTCCGCTAGGTTTTAAATCTGCAAGAAGCGGTGTAGAATCACTGATTCTTTGGAAATCTGCAAGCGTGAAATCTATTTTTGCTGTTTTGGCTATAGCCAAAAAGTGCAACACTGCATTCGTAGAACCTCCAAGGACAGTAACTAAACGTATCGCATTTTCAAGCGATTTCTTCGTCACAATATCTGAAGGTTTGATGTCATTTTCTAACAAATAACGAAGCGCTTCACCTGCTTTTACACATTCTTGCTCCTTGATGTTACCCTCTGTAACCGCAGGGTTTGAAGAGTTAAACGGAAGCGACATACCCAGCGCTTCAATCGCCGAGGCCATTGTATTTGCCGTGTACATTCCGCCACAAGCTCCCGCACCTGGGCAAGCTTTGTGAATTACCTCTTTATATTCAGTTTCGTCGATATTACCAGCTACTTTTTGGCCATAAGCCTCAAAAGCAGAAATAATATCCAGTTTCTTACCATTATGACATCCTGAAGCGATGGTACCACCATAAACCAAAATAGAAGGTCTATTTAATCTTAATTGTGCCATTAGTGCTCCAGGCATATTCTTATCACAACCTACAACAGTTACTAGACCATCGTACGCCATCGCTTGCATTACAGTTTCCATAGAGTCTGCAATGATATCACGAGAAGGCAATGAATAACGCATACCTGGAGTTCCATTTGCAATACCATCACTTACACCGATAGTATTGAAAATTAGACCAACAAGGTCTGCATTATCTGCTCCTTTTTTTACATGAACTGCTAGATCATTAAGGTGCATGTTACATGGGTTACCTTCATAACCTGTACTTGCTATACCTATTAGAGGTTTCTGTAAATCTTCGTCTGTTAAGCCTATGGCATGTAACATTGCCTGAGCTGCAGGAAGTGATGGGTCTTGCGTTACCGCTTTACTATATTTCTTTAAATCCATTATTCTAATTAATACTGTGAAAGTAGTGATACTAAAATGCCATTATATTTATCTCAATTAGTTGTTTCGAAAGTCAACTTGCTTTTTTAATATTCAAAATATTGAATATCAATAATTTAAAAGGTTTTAATATACAAGCTTCAAAAAAATGATTTCGTTAAAAAATTCAATATATCGCATCAAAACCAGACAATTAGATAAATTATTCGCAAACTTTTGAGCTATAAAATAAAAAAGCCCTCCGCGTTAACGGAAGGCTTAATTTTTTGAACAATTGCAATCCGCTATCAGCGTGAAGAAATCACGATAATATTAAGAATTACAATACTGTTTTGGCCCAACTTGTTCATGAATCAAACGTATAACATTTTTTATTATAACAAAAATTCTAGAACAGAATTTTTAAAGTTTTATTACCTTTTAATTCGCTGAATTACAACACTAAGCAGTGATTGAACTATTCAACGATAAGATTATGTTTAATTGCATGTAGAACTAAACCTATGCGACTGCGTACTTCTAATTTTTTAAATATCGTATCACGATAATTATCTATTGTTTTAGGGCTTAAACACATCCTATTTGCGATCTCCTTATATGTAAGATCTGTGCATGCCAGTTCAATAAATTGCAGTTCTCGTTTGGTGAAATTTGGATTTTCTTTCTCTTCCTTTTTTGTTACACCTGTAAGAAGAGCCTTAGTAACATGATCTGAGTAATAATGTCCTTTGGTGGCAACCTCAATCAAAGCATCATTAAGCGTGTTTGGATGAATATCTTTAAGAAGATACCCACGACTACCGCCTTTTAACATCTGAATAATCGTCTCTTCACTATCATCCATTGAAAGCGCTACAACTCTAACATCAGATTTATTGTCATTAAGCCATTGCAATGATTCAAAACCATTCATCACTGGCATATTAATATCAAGTAGAATTATATCAGGATCTTGAGTGGCGATATCTAATTTGTTGATCAAATCTGTACCATTCTTAGCCATAAAAACAACCTGAAAACCCTCAAAGCTGTTTATTAAACCTTGCAACGATTGCGCAAAGAGCACATGATCATCTACTATTCCTACAGTGTAAATAGGGATATCTGTAATATGCTCAATATTCTGAGAAGTACTAACGGAGGTGGTCATTTTCTTGGATTGTTAGGATAAAGTTAAAAATTTAATCTTGTACTTTCCTAAAATTCAGCAAGAAAACTAAAATTATCTTTGTGTATAATCTATTTCCAGCTGTGTTCCTCTAGCTGGTTTTGAGGTTAATAGGATGTTTGCATCAATTAATTGTGCCCTACTTTGCATGTTGATCAAACCAGAACTGGGATTGATAGAATCTGCATCAAAACCTACACCGTTATCCTTTAAAAATATCTGTAATCTTTCTTGATCAAAGGTCAGCATCACTTCAAGTTTAGATGCTTTTGCATGTTTAATTACATTAGAAAAGAACTCCTGAACGATCCTGTAAAGTATTAATCCGTTATTTTTTGTAATACTCCATGGATCACCATTTACTGTGAATTCAGTTTCAAGGAAATTCAATCTATTAAATCTTGCAAGCTCATTTTCAATTGAAGAAATAAGTCCTTGTGTGCTAACCACTTCATTATTTAAGCTTCGCGAAAGCGCTCTAAGTTCTTTTAATGAAGTTTGGATAAGATTTCTTACTTCGTCAACCTGATCAAATTCAATTTCGCCAGGCTCAATACGGTTTAACTGAATGTTCGCTACAGAAAGTAACTGACCTATGTTATCATGTAATTCCCAACTGATGTTCTTCAGCGTGTTTTCCTGAATTTCCATTTGAGTTAAAGCAACCTCCTCTAAGTATTTTTTCTCTGCTGCATTTCTCTCTTGAATGAATTGAATTTTTCTTCTCTGGAAGATCAAGAATAAGACAACGATTGTAACTAGAAGTATAAAAAGTACAACGCTGGTGCTTATAACAAGCACTTGAAAGTCTGTCAATATTTTATCATCTGGCTGCATTAGGGGTAAAAATTGTAATCTAAATTAGTTCTTTTTTCTGAGTGTTATCTGCCAAGATAAAAGCTATTGAAAAGCAACAATACTGTATAACGTTTATAAGAAATAAGATCATACTGAAAAGAGCTGGATGCTCACGTTGCATAATATTAATAGACACCTTAAGCGGAAGAAACGTTACACAGAAAACAAGAAGACCGAATGCCACCCAAAAATAAGGTGATCTCGTTATATTCATAATTACTTCACGCGCCATCATCTCAACGAAGTAAAAACAAATTGATACAGTCACAAATATTGCTCCCAGGATTGAAATATAAGTCAAGAAAGTATTTATAAAATCCTGAATAAAAAATGCGTTGATAAACCAGCAAATGATATAAATACCTAGAAAAACCTTTAAGATCGTTTTTCTAAATCTGGATTTTAATAAAGACATAAACCACCATATAAAAAACGCATAATTAACGAGGTAGTATAAGTTATAAGGAATGTAGTTAGGTATTTTAAATAAAGGATAACATACACCAGCGAAAAACTCGTTTAACGCGATGTAGCAAATCAAATAAAATACATATTTGAGTTGGGTATTTTTAAAGTGTCCATATCTCACAGCACCTATTAGCACTACGATTAACTCAAGATACTGTGAGTATGAACTTAACATTACCTGCATAGGCTTGCCTTCTTATTAATCTTGTGTAGGATATCCTGTATGTGGTGGATTTCCTAAGTGTCCTTCATTAAGTGGTGGCACATCAAGGTCTCCGCCATCTCCATCTTGAAGGTTGAAGAAGCTTCCTTTTTGCTCACCTTTTGTTCCTGTAGGCGCTAGAAAAACAGTCATATAACCTGCTTTTTCTTTATCCTCATAATTTTCAGGATACGCACCTTGATAGATTCTAATACCGCTCATTACATATCCTTTATCCTTAGCAGTTTGTTCCGCGTAAGCGATATAATTTTTAAGATCTTCTAAAGACCACCACGAAGATACATTTTCTCCTCTACCTGCAAGACTATCTAGCAGTGGCTGTCTAGTTTTAAGATACTCTTTATTGAGTACGATCGCTTCATCAACGGTTATTGTTCCTGATGGTGCTTTTGCTACTCGCATTTCTTGAGTTTTTGGCTCATTACATCCCATTATCATGATAGCTGTAAGAGCTACCAGATAAAAAACTTTTGTGTTAATTCTCATGGTTTAATTGTTTTTGGTTTGGGACTAAAGTAGCTCAAAATGAAAGGTAAACATAGCCTCAAACTAAAAAGGGGGGAAAACACCCCTTTTTTACATGGGAAATTCCCCTAGGATTTTTCAGGGAAATTCCTGATACAAAAGAGGGGTTTTAATTTCACAACATATTGATAATCAATATATATTTGAGAAACAAAATGTAGTAATGATATACGAATCTCTCGAAATATTGCGTGAACAGGTAGAAAACTACCTTGCAGATATAGGTCTGGGAGATAACTTATTGATTCTTGATAATATCGCTCATTTTGTAGATAATCCTAGTAAACCCAATGAAGATCTAGATAATAAAATAGTGCTTTCGCTTCTTAATATGGAGGAAGAAACAGCGCTTAAAAATATCAAAAATTCACACTCTGAAAATGGTAATACGATCAAGAAAAACAATCCTGTAAATCTTAATCTTTACCTCCTATTTATATGTAACAGGAGTGATTATGCATATTCTTTGCGTTCGCTGGGTGGAATTATTGAATATTTTCAAGCAAAGAAGATCTTTAATCAAACAAACACCATCTTCTCTAAAAGTAACGAAGCGCTGCAAGCGGTTACTGACTTTAGGTTTACCGTTGAGCTGTATACTCCAACGTTTGAAGAACTCAATTATATCTGGGGAACTCTTGGCGGTAAATCTTATCCATCGGCTCTTTATAAACTTACGCTGGTAAGTCTAGAGCGTGATCACATACTCGATTCTCGAACGTCAATCTCTGCGCTAGGCAGAACTTTAAATCACATGAACTAATGGAGTACTCAGTATTATTTCAGCCATTGTTCAAGGTGAATATCTATCACAGATTCTATCTAGATGATGGTGAAACACCATTTGATATAGACGATGCAACGACCGAAAGACAACTTAAAGGTTATGACATTTCTAAGTTTATAAAAATAATTCCATCTCAAAGAACTCAATCTGTTCTTAGTGGTTTTCGCATGCAAATGCATCAATTAAAAGATGGTTTTATTGTTGCACTTAAAGTGGAAAAAATTGCTACGCAGCCGGATACATACAAGCCATTTATAACGCTTGACGATGACATTCAGCTAGATTTTTTACTACAGATCACTAATTCAGATTTTGAAGCTTATTCTGAAGTATCACCTATAAATTCAATTCCATATTACTTTAGTAATCAGAAGCCTTACACAGAAACACCTGAAAGTTTTAATTACATAAATAGAACTGGCGACACCATTTATGCGTCACAATTCACAATTTCTGATCCTGGTTTTGAACTTGTAAAAGAGGATCTTTCAAGATTTGAATACAAAAATATCCTTGGTATTATCTCTTTAAAAATGAAAGGAGATAATTCTTCACATAACATCACCCTTGTTAACGGCAACTTGCCGCAAACCCTACCTCAGTTTAAAGTGCTTTTTAATAATCGTAAGACATTTTGGCGATATTTTGAAGGGCGCAATCCTACTCCTATTTATTCAACTGAACCCCACTTAAAACCTCTTGTCGCAAGAGGTACTGTCGCCATAGGCGATGGTGATTTTGACTACCCCGCAGCTTCCCCTAGATCATTGAGTTTTGAAAAAGACAACAACGGAAATATCACAAAAACATTTTCTAACATATACATAATCAAATAAACTAATAATCATGGCAACAGCTTACAAAACGCCGGGCGTTTATGTCGAGGAGATTTCAGTCTTTCCTCCATCGGTAGCTCAGGTAGAAACAGCGATACCTGCATTTATAGGGTATACAGAAATGGCAACGAAAAACGGTAAGGATCTTACTGATAAACCTACGCGCATAACATCTCTTCTAGAGTATCAAAGCTATTTTGGAAGGGCACAAAGCGAAGTTAATATCAGTATAACCATTTCAGATACGATAATGTCTTCTGCTCCGTCAACGGTACTAAGTAGAAAAAACACCATAACAATGGGAACTACAAGTCCATATCTTATGTATTATGCAATGCGCATGTACTTTGACAATGGTGGCGGACCTTGTTATATAGTTTCGGTAGGCGATTATTCAAGCGGGAGTGTTTCAAAACCAGATCTTACTGATGGTCTCAATCAAGTAGAAAAGTTTGACGAGCCTACTTTGTTCGTTTTTCCAGATGCTGTATCCTTATCCGGAGCATCAGCGGCTGGTAACTATTACGTACTTATGAATGAAGCTTTGCAACAAGCTCAAAAACTGGGTGATAGATTTGTAATTATGGATTCATTTAATGATGATGCATCTAATGTAAGATCAGCAACAACACTTGGTAGTGGTGTAGATTTACTTAAATATGGTGCAGCTTATCACCCATTCTTAAAAACGGTTTATCCATATACATACAGTGTAGCCGATGTAAGTCTAGTACATGAAGTAACTGATGAAACAAGTATGACCTCAGACGGTGCTCTTGATGACGAAACGCTGGATAAACTGGCAGATACTTCAGATCCAAACTTTGATCTTATACTGTATAATCAGTTAAAGCAACTTGTCGCAGATCAAACCATAACTCTTCCTCCTAGCGCTGCTATGGCTGGTATCTATTGCCGTGTAGATGAGAATAGAGGTGTTTGGAAGGCACCTGCAAATGAATCGCTTTCAGGAGCATTGGGTGTTACAAAAATTGTTACTCATGATGAGCAAAAGGACCTAAACATCCATACCACAGGTAAATCTATAAATGCAATACGCCCGTTCACTGGTAAAGGAATCATGGTTTGGGGTGCACGCACGCTGGCTGGTAACGACAACGAGTGGCGTTATGTTTCTGTACGTCGTTTCTTCAATATGGTTGAAGAGTCAGTTAAAAAAGCTACAGAACAATTTGTTTTTGAAGGCAATGATGCAAACACTTGGGTAAAAGTTCGTGCGATGATAGAGAACTTTCTTGTGCTTCAATGGCGCGCGGGTGCTCTTGCCGGTGCAAAACCAGAGCAGGCATTTTTTGTGCGTGTTGGCCTAGGTCAAACGATGACGGCAGATGATATTCTTAACGGTGTTATGAATGTTGAGATCGGCATGGCGGTAGTTCGTCCAGCAGAATTTATCGTGCTGAAATTCAGTCATAAAATGCAAGAATCTTAGACGGTTAAGGATTTCGCTTCCGCGAAAAAAACTACGCCACACTCCTTTTCGCCGAAAGGCAAAACATTTAAAATCACAATCATAAAACCATTATCATGGCAACAACATATCCATTAGTAAAATTCCACTTTTCAGTAGACTGGGCTGGGACAAACATTGGCTTCACTGAAGTTTCTGGTCTGGATGTAGAAACAGAACTTATAGAATATCGCCAAGGCGCAAGCCCAGAATATAGCAAGATCAAAATGCCAGGCATGCAGAAGTTTAGCAACATTACTTTAAAACGCGGTTCGTTTAAAGGTGATAATGAATACTTCGCATGGTGGAACACCGTAAAATTAAACACTATTGAACGTCGCGACATCACGATCAGTTTGCTTAATGAAGAGCATGAGCCGGTGATCGTCTGGAAGGTAAAGAACGCCTTCCCGGTTAAAGTTCAATCTACAGATCTTAAGGGTGATGCAAATGAAGTAGCGATAGAGTCTATGGAGATCGCTCACGAGGGATTAACCATCCAGAACGAGTAGAACATGGCAGCGTTTTATCCACCGGTAGGTTTTCACTTTAAGGTTGAGTTTACAGGCATTAACACAAAATCACAGGATCATGAATTTCAATCTGTGAGTGGTTTGTCTGTAGATATTGAGACCGAAGAATTCACAGAAGGTGGTGAAAACCGATTTAAACACAAGTTTCCTGTAAGAACAAAGTTTCCTAATCTGGTTTTAAAACGTGGCCTTTTTAAAGATTCTGAACTTATAAAATGGTGTCGGGATGCGATAGAGGATTTTCAATTTGATCCTATTGATCTTACGGTAAAACTACTCAATGAAGAGCATGAACCGCTCATGACATGGAATGTGGTTCATGCTTACCCTGTTAAATGGTCTGTTTCAGACTTTAATGCAGAAGAAAATGGCATTGTGGTAGAAACTGTAGAACTGGCATACAACTATTTTAAAACCATCACCTGATGCCTATAGAAATTAAAGAGCTCTATATCAAGATCAATGTAAATGATGACAAGCAATCGTCCGCTTCCGCGAAAGCGAAACCTGAAGAAAAAAAGGACAAGATCATCGAGGCTTGCATTGAAGAAATGGTAGCGATACATAAACAAAAGCAAGAACGGTAATGAGCACTGGCGAACTGAGCAAGCTTAAGGTTACGGCGTATAAGGACAATACTTTTCAAGAAGAGGTAGAGAATGGCACGTTCTATACGTTACTCAATCCTGAAAAATATGCAGAGTCTTACACTGTAGAATATGGTGATCAGCAGGCTTCTGGTACAAGCGCCGCGCAGCCCAATTTTGTTCGTATCCCACCACAAGATCTGGAGCTTGAATTTCTTTTTGACAGAAGCGGTGTAATTAAAGGCCATAACAATGCTAGCGGCGAAGGTGTCCTAGAGGATATTGATCACTTCAAACACGTGGTTTTTGAGTATGATGGCGATCAACACAAGCCTAATTATTTATTGATCATTTGGGGAAATCTACTCTTTAAAGGTTTGCTCACCTCGATGAATATTGAGTACAAACTCTTTGCGCCAGACGGTAAACCGCTGCGAGCCATTGCAAAAACCAAGTTTAAAGAAACGGTTGAAGAAGAGCTTAGAGTCGCTCAAGAAAATAATAATTCGCCAGATCTAACTCACGTGAGAATCGTGAAAGAAGGCGACACTTTACCGCTTATGACATACAGGATTTATGGCGACAGTAAATATTATCTGCAAGTGGCAAAAGCTAACGGACTCACAAACTTTAGAAAATTGACGGCTGGTCAGGAGATTTATTTCCCGCCTATTCAAAAGACAAAATAACCCAACAATGAACAACAGCAGAACAATAAATACAGGGCAAAGCGCCGATCTGGTCACATTCACCATTCTTGTAGATGGTGAAGAATTATCTGCTGTTTATCAGGTTAAATCTATCGCTGTCGCAAAAGAAGTAAACAGGATTCCCAAAGCCAATATCACAATCTTTGACGGTGACACTGCGACACAGGAATTTAAATTAAGCAACTCAGATCTATTTATTCCCGGGAAGAAAATTGAGATCAAAGCAGGCTACCACAATGAAGAAGAAACCATTTTTAAAGGAATTGTAATTAAGCACAGTTTAAAAATTAGATCAGGCGCTTCGGCATTATTCATAGAATGTAGAGATGAAGCCGTGAGA
This sequence comes from Leeuwenhoekiella obamensis, assembly GCF_055391795.1. Lineage (NCBI taxonomy): Bacteria > Pseudomonadati > Bacteroidota > Flavobacteriia > Flavobacteriales > Flavobacteriaceae > Leeuwenhoekiella > Leeuwenhoekiella obamensis. Next base: position 1,320,067 of record NZ_AP029251.1, read on the forward strand.
ATGACAATAGGCAGAAAAAGTGCCTATTTCTATGAAAAAACAGACAGTGACATCATAGAAGACATGATCGCAAATTATGCTGGGCTTTCGCCAAAAGTGGACACCATTTCAAACACACATCCCGAGTTGATACAATACCAATCGTCAGATTGGGATTATATGCTCACCCGTGTACAAGCAAATGGCAAACTATGTTTTGTTAATGATGGTGAAATCACGGTTACAGATCCTGATACCTCTCAAGAAGCTGTAGAAACTATTTCTTTTGGTGAAACATTAATGGATTTTGATGGCGAGATCGATGCGCGAGAACAATACAAAAAGATCACTGCCTCTTCTTGGAATTCTGCAGATCAAGAGATTATAGATGTAGAAGGCAACGATCCTAGTTGCCAGTTGAATGGAAATCTAGATCCGTCAACGCTATCAGAAGTTATTGATCTTGATGATCTGCAATTGAAACATGGCGGGCAACTTACAGATATTGACTTACAAGGATGGAGTGATGCGACGTTTAAATATCAACAATTAGCAAAAACCAGAGGAAGGATCATGTTTCAAGGAATTCCTTCCGTAAAACCAGGTGTTATGCTTTCATTGGCTGGTGTTGGCGATCGCTTCAATGGTGATGTTTATATCACGGGGGTTAAGCATGAACTTTCAGAAGGTAGTTGGGTTTGTCATGCACAATTTGGGTTAAACCCAGAATGGATCTCAGAAACTTTTGACGTAAGTCAAAAACCCGCAGCCGGTCTCACTCCTGCAATTAGCGGATTACAAATAGGTATCGTAACGCAACTTGAAGGCGATCCTGATGGTGAAGATCGTATTCTAGTGAAAATGCCCGTGATCAACAAAGATGAAGAAGGAATCTGGGCTAGAGTTTGCTCCCTCGATGCTGGTGAAAATAGAGGGTCTTTCTTCAGGCCAGAAATTGATGATGAGGTTATTATAGGTTTTCTAAATGACGATCCTAATTACCCTGTAATCTTAGGTATGATGAATAGCAGCGCAAAACCTGCTCCGCTAAGCGCTACAGATGATAATCATGAAAAAGGTTTCGTAACCCGCAGCGGAATCGAAATGATCTTTAACGATGAAAAAATAAGCTACACGCTAAAAACGCCCGGCGGAAGAACTCTGGTAGTTGATGATGATGCAGAAGAGATCACGATCACAGATGATTCTAATACAATGTTGATGAACTCTGACGGGATCACGATTGAAAGCAGCGGAGATATAAATATTAAAAGCACTGGCGATCTCAATCTAGAAGGTACAAATGTGAGTATTAAAGCAAACTCAGAATTTAAGGCTGAAGGCGGTTCTGGAGCAGAACTTAGCACAAGTGCTGTCGCAGTTTTAAAGGGTTCACTTGTTCAAATTAATTAATAACAATAGAAAATTATGCCTCCAGCAGCAAGAATAAATGACATGCATGTTTGCCCAATGCCAAACCCAAATGGAAGTCCTCATGTGGGCGGACCCATTTTGCCGGCAGGCGAACCTACGGTATTGATCGGTGGTATGCCAGCTGCTCGTGTAGGCGATATGGCAACTTGTGCAGGACCTCCAGATTCTATCGTGTTGGGATCTTCCACAGTTTTGATAGGTGGTATGCCAGCTGCAAGATTGGGAGATTCAACAGCGCACGGCGGAACAATTGTAGCCGGTGAACCCACGGTTTTAATAGGATAAAAATGAAAACAGAACAACCATTTTTAGGAACAGGATGGAGTTTTCCTCCCAAGTTTAATAAAGATTCTAGCAAAGTGTCTTTGTCTAGTGGTGTAAAGGATATTCACGAAAGCCTTAAAATACTTCTTAATACTAAGATCGGCGAGCGAATAATGGCTCCAAAATATGGCTGTAATCTAGAAGAATTGCTTTTTGAACCGCTCAATCTTACGGTTAAAACTTACATCAAAGAACTTGTAAAAACAGCAATACTCTACTATGAACCACGAATTGAGGTCATCAAGATCTGTATAGACAAAAGCAATGAATTAGAAGGAGAAGTCTTATTAGAACTCGATTATCGTGTAAGGATCACGAACACTAGAGGTAACATGGTTTTCCCATTCTACAAAGAAGAAGGAAGCGAAGTATAAAGTCATGACAAAAAACTGCGACGATACATTTTTAACCCAGCATAACGGCACATCACAAGCTGATAGAATTCTGTCTGCTCTGGACCCTCAGCAACTAGAATTGCAAAATATTACTGTTGAAGATTGGGTAGTTCTGGCAAATAACTTTGCGCAGTATGTTATGTATTTTGATGAGGCTGATGCCAAAAATCCTTCGGGCGATTGGCAAAAGTTTTTCTCAATTGCTGAAGTTGATACTGTAAAGACATTTATCGCTGATGCGGAAAAGAACAAAGACCTCACTCCTCACCTAACGCTTTTCATCACCTTTATAAAACTGCTAGATCTTTCTAAATCCAGATTCAACACACTTACTGAAAAGCATCTCGATTTTTATTATCAAGAAATTCTTCAAATACCGCATAAAGCCGCCGTTGCTGATAAAGCGCACCTCATCATAGAGCTAGCAAAAAATATAAATGAAGCAGCAATAGAAGCTGAAACTGCCTACAGTGGTGGTAAAGACACAACGGGTAAAATACGAGAATATAAAAACCATGAGCTAACTACAATTAACAAAGCTCAGGTAAGCCAAATTAAAAGCATTTTACACCATAAAAGTGATGACAATGGCAAGTTAAAGATCGCCAATGCAACGAATAGCTTTGATGGTGAAGGCGCTGAATTAAAAGAGAACAAAAGTTGGTGGCCATTTGGATATTCTTCAACTTACGATGGTCGCCCAGAACTTAAGGATGCAACCTTAGGTTTTGCTATTGCAGCACCTGTATTAAGACTTCAAGAAGGTGAGCGAGAGATTCTGATAGATCTCACTTTTCAAAATGCAGTTACGACAATTAACATTGGTGATATTCTTGAACATCTTCAGGTATTCCTTACGGGAGAAAAAGGTTGGATAGGGCCACTAAATCTTACAAACGAGACTGATTCTGGTTTAAAAACACAGATAGATGATAGCAAGCTTTCTTTGGCTTTAAGCCTAGAAAAAAGCATAAAACCTGTTGTAGATTATAACTCAGAATTGCATGAAGGTCAATTTAATGACGGTAAACCTATTATTAAAATCGTTCTCAATACTGCTGAAAAAGAAGCCTATAATCTCTATGCGGAGTTACAAAAACTAAAACTGATCAATACAAATGTTGTAACTGTTGTGTCTGAGATCAGTGCGTTAAAACTGGAAAATGATATAGGCACGATCAATCCTGAGAAAGCTTTTTACCCATTTGGGACACGACCGTTTAAAGGCTCAAATTTTAGAGTGAATTATGATGAAATGTTCAAGAAAAAATGGTCGCTTCTTAATCTTAATTTTAAATGGCTTAACACACCAGACGATTTTAGAGACCTGTATTTTGCTTACAGATCAGACAAGTTTAAATCGTATTCAGAGTTTAAAAAGAACATCTACACAGCTTCAACTACTAATGTAAAAGACCTCATCCAGAACTCTCTTACACTAGAAGATGAGGGACAACTTAAGGATCTTTTTGAGAAACTAGATCTTGAAAAATTAAGCTTTGATAGTGGGAATTTTACGCTAAATAATAATCCCATAAATCTTATAGTAAAAGATGCAAATCACTTTAAAGCAACTGCAAAAATTGAGAGTGATAACGGCAATGATAGCGCGGTTTCATTTGCACTTTTTAATGCTAGTGAAGAGAATTACAATGCGACTTTAAGCTACGTTAATAACAAAACCAAACCCGGTGATGCCGCTCTAGAACTCAGTTTACAACAGTCTTTTTATCATGAGATGTATCCTAGAATTTATTCTCTGGCAATTGCAAATAATACTGAGTCAACTATTATCCCAAATGAGCCTTACACTCCGTTTTTAGAAGCTGTCACCTTACAATATGTCGCCTCTCAAAACCTCAACAATCTCACACAAAAACAAGATGATGGCGTTGAAAAGCTAGAGCTTTTCCATATTCATCCGTTTGGGTTTTCATCAGCAAATCAAACAATTTTTCCTGCGTATGCAGAAGGTGGTGAAATGTTTATTGCGCTTGAAGATGCCCAGCCTTTGCAAAAAATCTCTATGCTCTTCCAACTGCTGGAAGGCACAGAAAACACCGAAAGCCCAACATTTACCGGTGATGAAAGAATACAATGGGAAATTCTAACGGCAACCGGCTGGAACGACATTACAAAAACTAACATCACTCAAGACAGCACGCGTAATTTCTTAAAGAGCGGCATTGTGGCCGTGAATATTCCGCAGGAGGCTGTTACTGATAATCCGTTGATGCCGCTAGGGTTTATTTGGCTTAAAGCCAAAATGAATAAAGCATACGACAGCGTCTCAAGATTCATAGATATTAAAACGCAAGTCGTTCTCACTGAATTTGAAGATAACGGTAATTCTTTAGCGCATTTAAAGACTGGCCTTCCGGCGAAAACGATAAGCAAACCGATCATAAGAAAAGCAGAAATTAAGTCCATAACTCAGCCGTATTCTAGTTTTGGCGGTAAGCCAGAAGAAGATGCAGCTTCTTATCGCCGCAGAGTGAGCGAGCGCTTGCGACATAAGGATAGAGCGGTGACGCAGTGGGATTATGAGCATTTAATTCTTCAGGTGTTTCCTGAGATCTATAAAGCAAAATGTCTTAATCATACTTGCTGCAGTTTTAAATCGCCAGGAAAAGTTACAGTTGTTGTCATTCCTGATATCGTGAATCAAAATGTCTATGATGTTTTTGAGCCGTGTGTGAGTCAGGCAAAACTCAATGAGATCGCAACTTTTCTTAATGATCGCACTTCCTTTTTTGTTACTCCGCAGGTAAAGAATCCAGATTATGAGGAAGTAAAAGTCAGTCTCGATGTGAAGTTCAAAACAGGTTTAGATGAGAATTATCACAGAGAACTTCTGCGAGAAGACATTAAAAAATATCTATCACCATGGGCTTTTGAAGAAACATCTTCGATCGTTTTTGGCGTAAGCCTACACAAAAGCCATTTTATTAAACATCTGGAAGATCTGGATTATGTGGATTATCTAGAAAACGTGATCATGCAGCATGATGGTGAACAAAAAAATCAAATTATACCGTCAAACCCAAAGGCAATTCTTGTGTCGAGCAAACAGCACATTGTGAACATTGCAAAAGACCCTTGTGAGACGGCAACCTCAACAGTAAGCAAAGCAACATGTTAAACTGGCAAGAACATATAAGCATTGATAAAAATGTGTCTAGTAAGGATGATCTGGATTTTGATCATTTAAAGAAACTAGGGATAGAATATATCGAAAGTATGGGCAGCAAATTGTGGACGGATTATAACCTTCACGATCCGGGAATCACCATACTAGAGATGCTTTGTTATGCGATTTCTGATCTGGGTTTGCGTATGGAGCTGCCTATGCAAGATCTTCTCGCAGATGAAGAAAATAGCTTTGCTTCGCAGTTTCATGATGCTGAGAGCATTTTAAGCTGCAAGCCTGTAACTCCGCTTGATTACCGAAAGATCTTTATGGATATCCCAGGTGTGAGAAATGCTTGGCTTACAAAGCATGAGAAAAAGGTTTTTGTAAACTGTAAAGATGATTTGCTGTCGTATGATTCTTTTGAAAATTATGAAGATCATAAAGAGCTTTTACCATCTCAAAAAAAGGAATTTACACTTAACGGATTATACGATCTTATCGTTGATCTAGAAGAAGATCACACGCTAGAAGATATTGAGCCAACGATAAGAGCGCATTATCACGAAAACCGAAATCTCTGCGAAGACTTGATCAATATCACAGAAGTGCAACCTCAACCAGTGAAGATATGTGCAGAGATCGATCTAGAACCTGAAGCTGATGAAGATCTTGTTATGGCGCAGATCTTACAAGTTATCGATGACTACTTCTCACCTGACGCAAAATGGAAAACACTAAAGCAACTTCTTGATAAAGGTTTAACTCCAGATGAAATCTTCAACGGGCCAGTTCTTGAAAATGGATTTTTAGATAATGAAGAATTAAGAGAAACCCAACTAAGAGCTCAGATCAGGCAGTCTGACATTATCTATCTCTTGATGGATATTGACGGTATCAAGGTGATCAAAGATATTTCGCTTGGCAATTGTGTAGATAATGAAACTCCGCTATGGTTGTTGTGCATAGACAAAGGCAAAAAACCAATTCTTTGCGATAAGAGTTCATGGAGTTTTACAAAAGGGTTTATTCCGCTAAATATTAATAAAAACCGAGTTGCTGCGATTCTTGAAGATCTAAAGCAGAAAAATGAGGTTGACTTAGTGTCTATCAAAAATGCAAACCGCGATCTTGATCTTCCTGAAGGCAACTTCAAGCAAGTGGGTGAAACAACCACGATACAGAATGATTTCCCCGAGGTTTATAACATAGGCCGCTATGGTATAAAAAGCACCGCCACAGAAGCCGAAAAAGCAAATGCAAAACAACTTAAAGCTTACCTCCTATTCTTTGATCAGCTCCTGGCAAATTACTTCGCGCATCTCGATCATGTACGCACCATGCTTTCTGTTGCTGGTGAGACTGATAAAACCTTTAGTGCGCAAACGGTAAAAGACATCAAGAATGGTGAAGAGATACTTCCCGGCATCACCACAATGTCTGATGAATCACTTGCTACAATGTTCTATCCAGATTTTGAACAAAGAGATATCCTTCAGCGCAATAAAATGCTAGATCATCTCATGGCAAGATTTGCTGAGAACTTCGGCAATTATGCGTTTTTGATGAAGAATATCTATGGCTCTTTCGCCGATAAGGCGATCATAGAAACAAAAACGAATTTCATAAAAAACTATGCTAGCACCAGCTATGAGCGAGCAAAGAGTTTTAATTATTTTGGCTTAAAGCCAAAAGATCTCTGGGACACTCCTAATGTTTCTGCACTACAAAAAAGACTATACCATTTACTGGGAATTACAGATATAAACCGCCGCAATCTCTCTGAAGATTATGTTGAGATCTATGAAGAAAAAGACGATGATGATAAACTAGAATATCGCTGGAGAATTAAGGATGGCAACAAAACGATATTATCCTCTGCTACAAAAAGCTATCAAGATCTTGATGCGTTGTACAAAGAACTTTCGCTGGTAAAACAGCATGCGCTAGACTTAAAAAACTATGAGTTTAAGCGCGTAAAAAGTAAAACTGAGAGCACAAAATTCAGATGGTATTTTGTCTTGACAAATCCTGAGGTGACAGACAAGAAAAGTGAGGATTACATTATCGCACGCCGCATCGCTACGTATGCATCAAAGTCTACTGCGCAAAAGGCCGGTCTAGAAGTTCTACAATTTGTAAAAACACTTAAAGGTAATGAAGGCATGTATGTAATAGAGCATATTTTGCTAAGGCCAGATGTGACAAAGGATACTGTTTCATTTGATCAATTCTTACCCATTTGTACAGAGAATTGCGAATCATGCGAGCCGGTAGATCCTTACAGCTTTAGAGTAAGCATCGTTTTACCAGGATGGACAGAGCGTTTTGGTAATATCGACTTTAGACGATTTGTAGAAAATCTCATTCGCAAAGAATTGCCGGCACATATCATGGCAAAGATCTGCTGGATAGGTTATCCCAAGAACTACACTAAAGAAAACGGACAACCGCCAGAAGAAAATCAAATGGTAATTCTTGAAGAAGCCTATAAAGATTGGCTCATAAGCAAATCTAACGCAGGCCATTCACAGGATGAACAAAAGCTTAAAAAGCTAAATAAAACCATCAGCACACTACACACGATCTATCATCAAGGCTTCTTGCATAGATGCAGACCAGAAAACAGCGACGCGCCAGAAAACATTTCAGAAAAACAAAAAATCATTTTGGGTAGGACCAATTTAGGCAAACTATAAAACCATCAGGTTATGGAAGCAGTATTAAGACATATCACAAAAGACTACAGAGCATTTGTAGACGATCAGGTACTTACCGCTGGTCAACTTAACGAGTTCATAGACTATTTTGAAGATCAAGACAGGCTCACCCGCGTGTGTCTTACCGGCGCTGGCCTGGCTTGCGGCTTTGAGGTAAGCAAATCTGCAAATACAATTTCTATCACTCAGGGTTGCGCGATCACTACAGACGGCGACCTTCTTAAACTGCTAACCACAAATGATGCGGGTAAAACTGTTTTGGCTCAAGGCCAAATAAACTACAAACACTTCAAGAAGTTTGAGAATAAACCTGCCAATTATAAGCACTTTATAAAAGATGCTGACACTGCCTCCGAATCACAAATTGAGCTTTGGGAACTTCTGCCTGAAGGAACACAAAACGCCAATGACAAATCCCTTGCTGATCTAGACCTCAATGATAAAATAGTACTGCTTTATCTAGACTCTTACACAAAAGAAGATGACATCTGCACAGAAACAAATTGTGATAATCAAGGTGAACGTCGCGTAAATCAACTTAGAGTTTTGCTTGTCAGCGAAAAAAACATCGATCATATTGCTGGTTTAGATGCTGTTTATACGAGACATAATATCCTTTCGCTTTACAGTCTTTTGCCAGAGATCAAAATGCCACGCTTGATCCTCACCACAGGAATACAACAAAAGAAAAATCCGCCGAAGATTGATCTTACCGAAATTATCAATCTTGATCTCTTTAGAAAAGACATCGTTTTTGAAAGTCCGTTGAAAGTAGATACTCTCAAAGCTCCTTCTCTATTTACAGATTTTAGAACAAAAGAATCATCAACTTTCGTTACAGACAAATTGCTTGTCAGCGAAATTGCAAACTTCAAGACACCAACGTTATTAAATAAAGCAGGACTTCTCGATCTATCAAAGTTTGCTACATTACCTAATCTTCAATCCACGATCAATACTGAAACGTATTCGGCTTTAGCTTCCAGTTATCGAAGTTTAATTCTAACGACACTTAATCAACTTGAGCATGCCTACGAAGACCTTCACGAAGGATTTGCTTCGCTTTTAAACCTTTCGGCGAAAGCCAAAAACAAAACGCAAGCATACTTTAAAAACTTAAGAAATGATCTGCCCGCGCTAGATATACAATATGCCTACGACCATGTGCGCGATCTTGTTCTAACCTATGCCGGGATCAAAGATCTTTTGTACCGCATTCAGGTAGAATGTTGCCCTCAGGTTAATGCGTTTCCTAAGCATATAATGCTGGGTAAACTTGACGATAAAGACCGTTTTAAAACCTATCGTCACACATTTTATCATTCTGAATTGCATCCCAAAAATGAGCATTTGCAGCGTGCAAAATTCTTAGTGCAGCGGTTTAATGTACTTGCCGCAACATATACAAAAAAGCTAGAGGAAGAAGTTAAAATAACGCCTTCTACTTGGTATTCTTCGCTTTTAGCGAGTAAGGGCGGCGTGACGTACAAAGCGGCTTCTATTCCATTTTATTATGAGGTTGACAGCTCGTTCTTACCCTTTTGGGATTTTGATATGACAACCGCTTATCGCGAAAAGTTCAATTTAAGTTATCACAGAAAACCTTTGAATAAAACAGCTTGCATTCAAGATCCGTTAGCGTATGATCTATCAGAATTTGATTTTCTGCGCATAGAAGGAATTCACGGCAAGAAATACGATGAGATTTTTAAAGAACTAGACAAATTAAAGCGAGAGCACGCGCTTTCTTTTGACGTCAAAGCCGTGAGCATTGATCAAAAACTTGAGGATATTGACATTGATGAATATGCGTGTCACTTTGGGTTTCTAGATACAAGTCTTAAATCTTGGACGGCTGAGCAAGATTGCCTCAATGCAGAGATCACGAAGTTTTTCAGTGGATTTAGCCTTAGGATCCCCGGACTTCACAATTATGCAAAAGGCAACTTTAAGATCAACACAGAGCTTGTAAAAAAGGCCGCAAACCCAGGACTTAGTTTACTTTCAAGTTCTAAAGAAAAAATGCTTTTTACTGATCTCGCTTCCGCGAAAAGCTCTCCGACAAGCGCAAAAACCACAGATAACACCTTTTCGGCGAAAGCCAAAACAGCCCGCGTCACCATGAACAGCGGGATAGAATATATCGCTCCTGTGAAGAAGGAAACGCCGGTAAATAAAGTTGTGAAAGAAGAACTTTATACTAAAGCTGATGACCTGGGAACGATCATGGATGTTGTGCTTAAGGAAGATTATGTAGGGAATTATCTGGATATTTTTACAGATTTTGACCGTGAGGTAAAAGATAAATTCCCGGTTTTGCCTGAGGTTAAAAATGATACGATAACCGTAACACGCACGATCCCGGCAAAGATCATCGCACTGCTGCAGGTGGCATCTTCTTACATTCCATCAGCGCTTAACCAGGTTTCTGAAACTACTAAAGAAAACTTTACTGCTGCGATGGCAGATCTGTGTGAATATGTAGAAGAAGCGATCGACACGGTGAATACGATCTTTTACGCTCCAGAATCAGAATACGAATGGGTGGGCTATGAGAATATTTACATGACGCTGCTTTACCGCTTGCAAGAGAATTGTTGCGCCGCAGAACGTCTTGAAATTTTAATTACAGAAATTGAAGAACGCAAAACAAAAATTCTTGATGAACTGATCTTTGAGAATTTCGCTAGAAAGCATCCTGGATTAGAACACAAAGCTGGCGTACCCATGGGCGGAACATTTGTTTTAGTCTATTCTGGCGTTGCAAAAAGCGCTGAAGATAAATCAATACCCGCAAATACGGTTGTTGCAGACTTTTGCCTGCCATATCAATGCTGTTCAGATTGTGCTCCTATAGGATTTATCGTTCCTGATCTTGTGGGGCAAGGCAGCATAATTCTTGAAAATGATGAATTATGCGTTGATGAAACTGTTTCTGAGGTCATCCCAATGGGAATGACTGTAAGCCCAGAAAATGCTATCGTCGCTTTGACAAATACTTCGATCAAAGGACTTACCATTAATGATAATCAACTTGAGATTGATCCGCAGAATTTTAATGGTTATGATGTGCCTTTGTCTTTTACAGTAAATGGACAATTGACCAATGCAAAACTTACTGTTTATAAGAAGCCTCAACTCTCTATCATTTATTCGCCAGAGAAGCCCACAAGCCTTTTGGGTAATAGCGTAGACATGAGGTTTACGTATCAAAATGAGAACAATTTCAACGCTAGTAGATTTAAATTCTCATGGGAAATTGATGGCGAGAATTATACTGGCGAGCGCACTGGTCATACTATTAAAATAGATCAAGATTATGATAAAGACAGTTATGAATTCCCAGTTTCATTACATCTAGAAGGCAAGCATTGCGGCGCAGAGATCAATAATCAAATGATCGAAATTGAGATCGTAAAACAGGACGACACCATTATAGAAATGGATGAAACGATCTTCTGTTCTGATGATCGTAATGAGTATGAGATCATAACCGTTCCGCCAACTAAGGAGGTTGAGATCACTGGCGATGGAGTGAGCAAAATAGATGGCAAGTATTTCTTTATTCCGGCGAAAGCCACAGAAAAAAATATCGAGATACAACTGGTAGATGGCAATAAAATAGACGTAACCGTTGTGCCCAGAACTGCCAGCGCTACACTATCGCAAGAAAGAAATGAGGAAAAAGGTTTACTCGTAGTTTCAACAGATTTTAAAACTGGTGAAGAATACCAGTGGACGTTTAACGGTGAGAAAATCGCAGGAGCAAATGGCTCTGAGATCATTTTCTCTTTGGCTGAAGCCAAAACCGGCGAAGTGGGATTAACCATTATCAACAAACCATGTCCTGCAATTATCGCAGAACCTATCAAGATCGAGATTCAAACCGAGTTAAAATGTCCTGAAGCATCCAAGATCAGAACAGAAAATAATCTGCGTGAATTAATGAAGATTTTTGAAAACGCAGGCAATGACAGTTGGCTTCAAGATGAGTCAAAAAGGCTGATCGAGATTTACAATGCCGTACTCAAGGATGAAACATTCTGGGATGATAAAACGCTTAAGGTCCCGACAAAAATGTTTGATCAAATCAGCACAAGTAAAGACGCTGCGATAGAGATGATACATGGCGATAAACAGCCAACGGCATACTTTGATCTTTATCGCCTAAGTATTGACTTGCTCTACAATCTCACGAGATGCTTTGAGGATATTGCTCTAGCCAATTTTGAGCCAGAATTCAACAAGATAAGAGATCATTTTAATCCAGAAAATGAATTTAAAGACTCGTTTAAAAACTTCAGAGATGACTTTGAAGCAGGCGAGAAATTAAAAATGTTGATGAGAGATCTTTCAGAAAATTCGCATTCTGCAATACTTAAAGAACATGCGGCTAAAATCTTGAGTTTACTTAAATAATGACGCTTCCGCGAAAACATATCATCCATAAGGTATCGGTAGATGTGAATACCAATTCTGTAAACAAAGCGCTTGAGCTTAAGGATAATATTGATCTGTTTTTAAAACATGAGATATTCCCGCAGCTCTCAGCCATGCTAGATGATCTGCAAGTAGATTCTTCACAACATTTACACCTTGAAAATCTTGAGATCGAAGTAAATGAAACCGGTGATTTTGATGCCATGACTATACGATCTAAGATCATCAAAGAACTAAAGAAAAATCTAAAAACTACGGCTAAACAAGCAAGTGTAAAAGCAGAGAAAAGTCGTGTTTTAAATCAGTTTACATTTGACGAAAAAGCAAACTATAACAATCTAAAAAGCGACAATCATTTAACACCTGAAAAAAGACAGATTGAAGCTTTTCTACACTTTTTACAAACAGGAAATCTTCCTTGGTTTTTTGGCGAAAATGAAGCGCTTGACATCAATTTAATTAAAAAATATATTGAGGAGAAAAAAGCTGTAAATCAATTAAGGTCTGTATTAAAAAATGAGATTGCCACAACACGATTATTAAAACAATTTTATTCTGAAACGAAGCTGATATTTTCAATCATAGCTTGCGTAAAAAACATTGAAGTTGAGAAGATCAATGACTTATTTAAAGTTGTCTCAAATAATAAAGTAAAACTTAAATCAAAATCACACAAACAATTAAAATACAATATTTTAAAAATTTTAATTAAACCCCAAGAGAATCATAATACACTCAATATTCAAACAGAAATAGTTGACGTTTACAAACATCTACTTTTTACAGATTTTCATAAGCAAAAATCTCAAAATGAGGTTATAGAATTAGACAAAGAACTTTTGGCTACAGCCAAAAAAACATCAATAATATTTTCTGAAATTTTCAAGATCAAACTGGATTTTGAACATAAAAATAGCGGTGAAATAAACTTGGTTTTTAATGATAAAACTATTGCCCTTCTCCCGAAAGAATCATCAGAAAAGCAAAGTTTAAACCAAGTTGAGAAACCTGAAATTGAGCTTCAAGAATTTGAAGAAAATTCCTCTTTTCTTGTTGATCATGCAGGCTTGATCTTACTGCATCCTTTCCTTAAAAATTTATTCAGTGCTGTTGAATATCTCAATAGCGACGGCACGATCAAAACTGAGAAAATAGACCATGCTTTACATCTGCTATTTTATTTGTCTACAGCCAAAACAAAACCCTATGAATACGAGCTGGTTTTTGAGAAAGCTTTGTGTGGAATACTGGTAAACAGACCAGTAAACAGAGACATCAAACTCTCTAAAAAAGAAAAACAAGAAGCAGACGAATTGCTTAAAGCCGTATTAGCACACTGGGCTTCTTTAAAGTCATCTTCAATAGACGCATTGCGAGTAGAATTCTTAATGCGGGAGGGAAAAATCGAGTTTCAAGAAGACAAGATCAAACTCAACATACAACGCAGAGCGGTAGATCTATTGCTCGAGAAATTGCCGTGGAGCATCGCGATCTGCAGATTTAAATGGCTAAAAAAACCAATCTATATAACCTGGTAACTATGAGAACTTTTAAAATTACGCTTTTACTTACTGTTGTGATGTTTGCCGTCACAAGCTGTGCGACGTCGCTTTACAATCAATACAGTTTTACAAAAACTCTGGAGACAAAAACTGAAGCGATAACCCTTATTGATGTTTCAGATTCACCTTACACAGAGCATGAAACCGAGGTGAAACATTTGCAAAATCTACTCGCACAAATGGTCGCTTATGAACAAGCCAGAGAACGCAATGAGATAAGTGCAAAAATGTGGCAATATCTCGCAAGCGATGCGTCTAGCTTGCAAAAATTCTTACAACTATGGCAAGAACAAAACACCATGAATGCTGCCTTTACAGAAGAATTTAAACCACAAATAGCACACATTTTTGACCTTATGGCAGACTATGAATCAAAGAAAAGTAAGGAGTCTGAAAGTGCATTACTCAACCTACTAACCGAATAAATTAAGACGATGGATTTTCAATTATTTTTTAATGAAGTAAAGCAAGATATTATAAGTCTTGTGAAAGAGAAATTTGGTCAAGAAGGCGCCAAAGTCAAAAGCGAGATCGAGGTGTTTTTAGACAATTCTAAAGAGAAACTGCAACGCTGGGCATCGCTTATGGAGCAAGGCGCGATCACGCCGGCAGAGCTTGAGATCTTACTTCAAAGTCAGAAGGATATTTTGATTTTTGAGAGCTTGTACAAAGCGGGTATTTCAAAGATCAAGATAGGTATGTTCAAGAATGCGGCCATCAAACTTATCGTTACAAAAGCGGTTACTTTCATTCTCTAAGATCAGTATATGCAGGCTTTCGCCAAAAATAGAAACACTCAATCCACTCCGGCTAAAAGTCAGGAGAATGGACCGTTTTTTGGCGTTCAAGCAAAATTAAAAACAGGTCAAAAAGGAGATCAATACGAAGTTGAAGCAGACAGCGTAGCCGAAAAAGTCGTCAACAAAACCACTGGTAAAGAAAGTAATTCATTCTTTACGCCTGCGGCTCCTGCGGTTCAAATGCAACAAGAACCATCGATCGCACAATCGATCACTCCACACGTAC
Source organism: Leeuwenhoekiella obamensis (assembly GCF_055391795.1). Classification (NCBI taxonomy): domain Bacteria; kingdom Pseudomonadati; phylum Bacteroidota; class Flavobacteriia; order Flavobacteriales; family Flavobacteriaceae; genus Leeuwenhoekiella; species Leeuwenhoekiella obamensis. Next base: position 1,335,077 of record NZ_AP029251.1, read on the forward strand.
AACTCAAAGAGGCTGAAGACGAAGCTGTACAAAGTAAAGAGGACGACGAACTTCAAAAACAGGAAGAGGAAGAAACTGCTCAAATGAAGCAGGAAGAAGAGATTCAGCAAAAAGAAGAAAACGAAGAATCGCTACAAGCTAAAGAAGACGAAGAGATACAAAAGCAAGAGGAAGAAGAAAGCATTCAATCAAAAGAAGATGATGAAGAGGTGCAAATGCTTAAGATCTCAAACAAGACAAAAAAACCGAATATCTCAAAACCTCTTCGCGCTTCAAAAGGTAGCGGTCAGACTTTGCCAAATGCTACAAAGAGTAAAATGGAATCTGGTTTTGGCACAGATCTTAGCGATGTACGTGTGCATACTGACACTGCAGCCGCAAAAATGAATCAGGATCTGGGCGCAAAGGCTTTTACCAATGGCAAAGACATCTATTTTAATGAAGGCAATTTTAAACCAGATACTAAAGAAGGCGACACACTTCTTGCGCATGAGTTAACGCACACCATTCAGCAAGGTGCGGTTGCGGCAGATAAAAAACCTCAAGCAGAAAAGAAAACTAATGCTGCAAATGCTAACGCTCCTAAGCAAAGTGGTCAAGAAAGTTTGCCTTCCGGCGAAAGCCAGAAAAATATAAAAGCAAAGCCTGGCAAAGAAGCGATCAAACTTCCTGAAGAAGGTAAAAACGCAAAAGAAAAGTCAGCAGGTGATAAAGAGTCTAAAGAAGAACAAACATTCTCAACACCACGATCGCCAGAAGATGATCCTAATTTCTTAGCTGCTCAACAACAAATTGAAAACCGAGCGACAGAGCAACAAACCACGCAAGAAGCTTCGGCGGCTTCATCTGCGGCACAAAGCGCTTCACCCGTTCCTGCAAATGAGCGACAAGGCGGCGCGCAAGCGAGTCAGGTAGAAGCTATGGATGAGCAAGAAGCAGGAACCTTTGATGCTGCAGCCTTTAAAGCGCAACTCATGGAGCGTATTGAGCGAATGCAGCTTCCGGCAAATGAGGAACAGGCAGATGACTTTGAAAATCATAATAACATTGACGAGATTACCGCTGATGGTACACAAATGGCTTCCGCCGAAAGGCAAAACGCCGCAGGCCCAATTGAACAAGCCACAACTGCCGAACCGAATACTGAAGCCGTACCACAACGCGAGGTAACTGCCCTACCCGATCCTGCGATTGGCAATATTCCTGCTCCCGTGCCAGCCGCTCAGGCGATGCCGCCGCGTAGAGCAGAAAGCGAAGTAAGCCAACCGTTGCAGGAAAATATGCAAAGTGTAGATCAGCAGATGCAAGACAATGAGGTCACAGATGAAATGCTGGCAAATAGTAACGAACCTAGTTTTACCGGTGCTTTAGCATCTCGCGATGAAGCCAGAGAGCATACAGAGCAGGCGCCGCAAAGCTTTAGACAGCAGGAATCAAACACGCTAGCCTCATCGCAACAGTCTGCTGCGAATGCCAGCTCACAAGGCTTGCAAGAAATGCACAATAGCCGCAGCGGAGTTCTTAATCAAGTTACACAGCAGCAACAAGGCACATCTACACAAGATAGCGCTGAGCGCGAAAGGATCTCTGCCGAGATCAATGCTATTTATGAAGCGACTAAAGTAGATGTTGAAACCATACTCGCATCTCTTGACGAGCAAGTAACCATGAAGTTTACCGCTGCCGCGGAAAGAGCTAAGGGCATTTTTGAAAGTCACGTTGAGAAAGAAATGGACGCTTATAAAGATGAGCGTTATAGCGGTTTAGGAGGTGCTGTGACTTGGGTAGGCGATGCATTTACTGGCTTACCGGATGAGGTAAATGAATTCTTTGTAGAAGGAAAAGCAAAATATATCAAAGCGATGGATGGCGAACTGACGTCCATTTCGCAATACATTGCACAAAAACTTACTGAAGCACAACAGCGCATCGCTCTGGGGAAAAATCAGATCAATGAATATGTAGGTTCGTTGCCTGAAAATTTACAGTCTATAGGTCAAGATGCTGCTGGCGAGATACAATCTAAATTTGATGAGCTAACTGACAGTGTAAATAGCAAACAAGACGAGTTGATAGATAGTCTTGCTAGTCAATATCAAGAAAATCTTGCCGCAGTAGATGCACGCATAGAAGAAATGCAAGCCGCAAACCGCGGACTCATAGACATGGCGATGGATCTTGTTGTAGGCGTGATCCAGACCATTATCGAGATCAAAAATATGCTCACAAATCTACTAAGTGCAGCGATCTCTGCTATTGGAGCTATTATTACAGATCCTATAGGCTTCTTAAATAATCTCTTTACAGGCGTAAAAGATGGTTTCTTGAATTTTGGCAAGAACATTCTTAAACACCTTATTAATGGTCTTGTTACTTGGTTAACCGGCGCACTTGGCCCTATGGGAATTACCATTCCTGAAGATATTTTCAGCCTTAAGGGAATCTTTAGTCTGGTGTTACAAGTCTTAGGTCTTACTTGGGATTACATGCGTCAAAAGGCTGTAAAACTTCTTGGTGAACCCGTTGTACAAGCGCTTGAAGTAGGTTTTGAGATTTTCCAGATCATCAGGACAGAAGGAATCGCAGGTGTTTGGGAATATCTCAAAGATCAATTTAATGACCTCAAAGAGACCGTGATCGAGGCGATACAAGATATGATTATTACACAAGTGGTTGATGCTGGTATAAAATGGGTTCTAGGATTGATGAGTCCGGCGGGAGCATTTGTCAAAGCCGCAATGATGATCATCGATATTGTAAAATTCTTTATTGAACGCGGCAGTCAGATCATCGCGCTTGTAAATGCGTTTATTGATGGGATCAAAGCCGTCGCGTCTGGTAATGTCACTGCGATCGCAACAAAAATTGAAGAAGCCTTAGGCAAGGCCGTACCAGTAATTATAGGTTTCTTAGCGAGTCTATTAGGTTTGAGTGGGCTTGCTCGAAAAGTACAAAACCTCATTGGCAAAATCAGAAAACGCATTGATAAGGCGATCGATAAACTGATCCTTAAAGCGAAAAAGGCTTTTAAAGGGTTGGTGAAAAAAGGAAAGGCTGCTGCTGGCAGAGTATTGTCATGGATAAGAAAAAAAGTAAAATTCACTTTATCTAATGGAGAAGAGCATAAAATATTCTTCAAAGAAAAAGGGAATAAATACGAACTAACGATTAGAAGTACTGAAATGCCTTATGAAAGCTTCATAAATAGCATTGATATCAGTAGTGATCCAACGCTAGGCCCTAAAAAAGTTGAAGCTCTGAATCATGCCGAAGAAATTGACAGACTAAGCGCCGAAAGTGCTTCAAATACCAATAAAGATAATTCAGAGGTCATTTCGGCTAAAATGCAACTCCTTGTAGCTTTAACTTCTAAATTGATGGAGGCAAACAAAGGTACAATTGAAAATAGTAGACCTGTTTGGGGTAGCGAATTTAATGGCACATTTGGAACTTCAATGCGCATTGACTTTTTATCAACTAAAAAAAGTTCTGGATCATCAGCAGATAGCAAATTATATAATACACAATATCGCCATTTAGATAAGAGGAAAGGCGAATCTGGAAGTAGGCCATATTATGTAAGAGGGCATTTGCTTAATGCTGACTTCCATGGTCCTGGCAATGAATGGAAAAATTTAACTCCATTGACCTATTCTGCAAATAGTCTACATAAAACTAGAGTTGAAGGAAAGATAAGAGAAAAGATGGTAAATGGTAAAACTGCTTTTAGATACATGTTGCAGGTAAACTATGGTAGAGGTTTAAATCAGTCTTTGATAGATGAAGTTATAGCAAGTGGAAAACCAAAGGCTGCCGAAGTTGCTGAAATAATAAAAATGGAACAATATGTCCCAACTTCTATACAGCCAAATGTGAAGCAGATAGATAAAGACGGAGAAATTGTTCAAGGCGGTCTTACTATAGCTGAAAATATACCTAATACAATTAAGCAAAATAGTTATGAAGATTATACAAATCTTGGTAGTGATAAGCCAGATCCAGTATCCATTAATACAGCTAATAAAGAAACATTAAAGACCATTCCTAATATTACAAGTGATGAAGTGGCAAAAATTCTTGAAAAAAGAACATTTAGAGGCCGCGTATCAATGAGTACGAAGACCGAAATACCTCTTTCTAAAATAGAAACATGGTATGATAATGAATATATTAGCTTTAATTAAGATTAAAAAAATCCTCAAAAAATAAATAACCCACCATGAAAACACTACGCTACCGCTCTAATGATGAAGAAGTATATTTTCTTGAAGAAATTCTCAAAGAATTAGGATACGATGTTTACGTAAGCACATACTTTGGTAAAGACACAGATGCTGCGATAAAAGACTTTCAGCTTAAACATAATCTTGTTGTTGATGGGATCGTAGGTCTTAAAACATGGTCTAAACTGCTTCAGGCAAAAGAAAATCTGCTTTCATTCAGTGATAAGTTGCTTAGTGAAGATGACCTTAAAGAATTTGCTCAGCAATACGATATTCCGCTTGCTGCTGTAAAAGCGGTAAATGAGGTTGAAAGTAGCGGTAAAGGCTTCCTGATAGACGGCAGACCACGCATTTTGTTTGAGGGTCACATTTTTTGGCGACAGCTAGAAAAAAGAAATATCAACCCTGCTGATCATGTAAATGACCATACTAAAGATGTGTTGTATTCTTCATGGACAAAAAAATATTACAAAGGCGGCAGCGATGAATATGATCGTTTAGAAAAAGCCGCAGGAATCAGCGATAATGACGCATTTCACGATGCGGCATACGCTTCAGCGAGCTACGGTTCATACCAGATCATGGGATTTCATTATGAGTCATTGGGCTATCTTTCTGTAGATCATTTTGTTTCGCAGATGTATGAGCATGAGCGCAATCATCTCAAAGCTTTCGGTAAATTTCTAGAGGTCAATAATCTCATAAAGTATATTAAGGCACTAGACTGGGCAAAATTTGCACGTGGATACAACGGCCCCGCTTACGAGAGCAATAATTATGATACAAAGCTAGAACGCGCTTACAATCGCTACAACTCATGACAAAAAAGAACACAGCAGCTCAAGGTCTAGATTATGCAATGGCATACCTAAGCGAGGTTTTAAAGTGGCGTTTAGGTAATATGCAGGCTTCCGCCAAAAGTCTTCCTGCTTACGACAGCGACCAACTAGGAAATTCTGGGATCGCTAATAAAATCGAGAAACTCAATCTGCAGACTGAAGAAGTGATCGTATTACTTCTTGCATTGAGTCCGTATTTAAAACCAGAACTTATAGGCGAAGCTGTTGCCAGCGTTTTTCCGCATGGTGGTGAACTGCCAGAAATGGGCGGTGTTAAAGGCACAAATCATCGCGGAATCCTTCCTACGGGTGAAACGGCACTTTTCATCATAGGTGGCAATATTGCTGCACAACGCATCGATACTTTGCGGTTTATTAATGAGCAAAGCAAACTGATAAAAAAGGAAATTGTTTCTTTAGAATTTTCACCGAAAGGCGAACCCTTTACAAGCGGAAGGCTCACAATAACGCCAGATCTCGCACATCAACTATTAACCGGAAAAATCCCAAATCCTAAACTGAGTATTGATTTTCCTGCTGAGAAGTTAGAAACGCAGCTAGAATGGGAAGATCTTATTCTTGCCGAAGAAACACTGGAAGAGATCAAAGAGATCGAAACGTGGTTGAAATTTCAAGAGATCTTGAGTGAAAAGTATGATCTTAAAAAGAAGTTCAAACCGGGTTATAAAGCCTTATTTCACGGTCCGCCAGGAACGGGAAAAACCCTTACTGCAAGCCTTCTAGGGAAATATACAAACAGAGATGTGTATCGTGTAGACCTTTCGGTAGTGGTCTCAAAATATATCGGTGAGACAGAAAAAAACCTTTCTAGCTTATTTGACAAGGCAAAAAATAAAAACTGGATCTTATTCTTTGATGAAGCCGACTCGATTTTTGGGAAGCGAACGAGCGTGCGAGATGCGCATGATAAATATGCAAATCAGGAAGTTTCATATTTGTTGCAGCGACTTGAATCGCATCCTGGTCTTGTAATCTTGGCTTCAAACTTTAAGCACAATATTGATGCTGCTTTTACTCGCAGATTTCAATCGCTGGTAGCTTTTAAAAATCCGTCGTATAAGGAGCGGTTGCGCTTGTGGCAAAGTAATTTACCCGCCGGTTTTACATTAGATGCAGCAATTGACATTAATCAAGTTGCCAAGAATTATGAAGTAACTGGAGCTAATATTTTAAATATTATGCACTACTGTTGTCTTTTCGCTTTAAAGCGAAAAAAAGAAATAATTGATGAAGATGTGCTTATCGCCGGCCTGAAACGAGAGTACAAGAAGGAAGATAAAATGTTTTAAACTAATAATCTCGCAGCGCCAAAACGATCTTCTCACCAGGCCTTTTTTGCGACAAAACACACATGCCTTTCTGAGAAATTTGCAAAACTCGCGCATAACCGCCGGTTACTTGACAATCTTTCATGAGCACGATCATATCGCCGGCAGGCGTAAGTTGCACGGTCCCCGGCAAAACAGGCGACGTTATAATATCTGCCACACCGCCATCTATTTTTTGCTTAAAACCTATTGCCATTCTATTAGAGCTTGGTAAAATCTCAAAAGCTGTATCAGCTATAAATTTCTTTTGTTGAGGTGATAAACTCTCGTATTCTGGGCCTTTAAAGGTTTCTACCTCTTCATCAAAAAGCCAATCATTCTTCACCTGAATTTTAGAACGTGTGTTCTGCTTTTTTTCATCTAAATCTTCAAAAATTAAGGTTTCATTCTGCAGTTTAGAAGATGAAGTTATCCCGTTGTATTGACTACGACTTCCCATGACCAACTCACTTTTAAAACCGCCTGCAATAGCGAGATACGCTCTAAAACCTTGTTTTAATCCGCTGAATTTTATTTCGTCGCCAGCATTGATTAAGATCTGCTTATTATTCTCGATCTCATGCGTGTTAAGCAAACATTTGAACTTCGCTCCAGAGATACAAATGGCCGTTGACGCGTTAAAAAGTAAATGTGGACCAGTCATCGTGATCTCTAACACAGCGTCGCTCTCATGATTTCCTAGAAGCAGGTTTGCCATTTGCGCCGAGAAACTATCCAAAACACCACTTTGTGGAACTCCGTTATTTGCAAAACCAAATCTACCTTGATCTTGGATCGAAGTATATAATCCTGATTTGATAACCTCGATCTTACCCATTTTGCAAAGTTTCTAATTGATAAACTCCGCTATCAGAAAGCGATTTTATTTCTTCATGTTCTTCTCTAGAAATTGGGTGAAATTTCAGTTGGTCACCCGCTTTAAAAAGTGATGGATTTTCTCTTTTTGCATCAAAGAAATTCAGCGGACAATTCCCTATAATTTGCCATCCGCCAGGACTTGCATTTGGGTACATTCCGGTTTGATTTCCTGCGATGCCTACAGCTCCTTTTAAAACACTTTTTCTAGGGCTACGCTTACGCGAAAAAGAGAGCTCATTTTTCATACCAGACAAATAGGCAAAACCTGGTAAAAAACCCATAAAACAAATGGTATAAACAGGATCAGAATGAAGACTGATTATTTCCTGTTTTTGAAGTTGCTTTTCTTCACTTATAAGCTCAAGATCTAAAGCAAAATGATCATCATAGCAAACAGGGACTTTGTAAATATTTCTAACAACATCCTTAGAGGGAAAATTTTCAAAATCAAAAGATAATAGTGAAGATTTTATATTATAGACATTATCTATATCAAAAACACATTTAACTAATAATGAATTGTATGTGTTAATTATCTCAACTTGTTGTTTAAACAATAATTTACTTAAAACTTCTTTGAGATCCAAAAGCCAAAACACCTTTTCGGTATCGATCCCAAAGTCCCATTGCAGCAAAATACTGCGTTCGCCTAATTGTGATATTATAGGTGTTTTGTTGAACAATTGCTATTTAATATTTATACCTTTTTTGGTTAGATTCTCATACAGAAACGAGGCTATTTCTACAGCATTTTTTGTGTCACCATGAATACAGATCGTATCGATATTTGCATCGATCTTTTCACCAGATCTCACCCTAATTTTTTGTTCTTTTACCATGGTCAAAACGTGGTCAAGAACATCTTCTTTTCGCGTAAGCAAAGCATCATTTTCTTGCCTTGAAACTAGCGTTAGATCACCGTTATAATTTCTATCTGCAAATCCTTCAAAAAGGACAACGATCTTACCTTTTGCGAGTCTAGCGATCTCACTTCCCGGTGGTGCATAAAGTGCTACGCCAGGACACGTATTTAACATCACATCGATCACTACACTTGCAAGATTTTCATCAACGCTGCACAAATTATACAAAGCTCCGTGAGGCTTAACATGATGCATTTTAAGATCATGAATCGCGCAACAATTCATCACAAGAAGAATTTGTTGACGCAATGTTACATAAAGATCCTCTTTACTCATCACCATGGGTTTTCTACCAAAATTCGCCTTATCAGGAAAAGATGGATGCGCCCCTACTCTTACATTATTGTGTTTTGCAAGCGCTACGACCTGATCTATGGTTGAGCCGTCGCCAGCATGACCGCCACAGGCTAAATTACACGAACTGATAAATGGCATGATCTCAGCTTCATTGCCGATGCCTTCACCCAGATCACAGTTTATGTCAATTATATTTTTCACGAAAATCCTTTAGAAATACTGATTACGCCCAGCGCTATGGTGATGATCAAGATCAATGCGCTTAATATGTTTTGCGTCCTTGTATTTGTTTTGTTTCCTAAAATGGCTTTTTGATTTGCAAGCCAAATTAAAATTCCGGCGATGATGGGTAACAACATTCCATTTGCTACTTGCGCAAACTTTATAACTTCAATGGGCTTAAAGCCAAAAGTAGAAAACACAATCCCAAGTACTAGAATTGTCATCCAGACGGCTCTAAACTTCCAGCTCTTTTGATCTTCAGATAAACCTAAGCAACCTTGAGCGACAAATGCAGCTGCAAGTGGTGCGGTTATGGAAGATGTCAAACCAGCGGCGAACATTCCTGTGGTCATGCTATATTTGGCCAGCGAGCCATACAGCGGTTCTAAACCTACAGCCATATCAGAAACGTTTGCGATAGATTTTGCATTGATTGAAGTTGCAGCAAGAACCACGCACATAGAAACAATACCGCCGACGATCACAGCGATCATCGTATCCTTTTTGGCAAAAGCCAGATCACCTTCTCCAGACCATTTTTGATTCACTAGAGAAGCGTGCAAAAATAAGTTGTAAGGCACCACCGTCGTACCGATGAGCGCCATAACCATCAAGATTCCGCCTGCCGGAATACTAGGAATAAAAGCTCCTTTAAAAAATTCAACAATATCCGGTTTTGTAATTATCGCCGTGATGATAAACGACAAACTCATGAGAATGATAAGCATTAAAAAGAGCTTTTCTAAGATCTTGTAATTGCCTAAATAAAGCGCGGCAAAAGCAAAAACACCAATTATTAAACTCCAAATATTTAGGTTTAATCCAGCTATCTGAAGATCGCCAGCATAAAAAACCTCCATACCCAGAACGGCGCCACTTAAATTACCGGCTTCATAGGCCGCGTTACCAATAACGATGGCAGCCAAAACCAGAATAAGAATAGCATTTCTCGCCACCGGATTTGTAAATGCATTGCGAAGAACCTGAGAAAGTCCCTTGCCTGTTACAAGCCCGATCCTAGCAGCAGTTTCTTGCAAAATAATGGTCGCAACTATTGATAAAGTAAGCGCCCAAAGCAAACCATAACCAAATTGCACACCAGCTAATGTGCAGACTGTAACCGTTCCTGGACCTATAAATGCTGCAGCGATCAGCGCACCAGGGCCAATATTTTTTAACGGATTACGCATTAGTTATGCGCAGTTTTTAAAGCATAAAGAGAAAAACTTCCTAACCAATGTCCGCCTTCATAATCGTCTCCCACAACATTGGGCAAAGAATAACTCAAGTGTTTATCTGCCTGATTTTTTAAATGAGCATATTCAGGATATTGCTTTGCTAGGGCATACAAATTCCAAGCTCTACTGAAATTAACGCCATCAAGATGCACAAGTTTTCCATCTGTTCTATCAGAAACTTCCCCCACGGCTAGCTCATAATTTTCGTCAGACAATTGCGGAAGAAACTTTTTGGCCCAAGCCAAAAACTCTTCTTTACTTAAAACCAAACGCATCATATTCATTTCTTCAAGACATGGCGATAAAAAGTCTGAACCGCCAGGCTCCCAACTCATTGGGCAATTTTCATCCTGCATGTAAAAATCCTTAGCGCGTTGAGCTAACATCTCTTTAAATGCGGTATCGCCCACAGCCTCTGCATACTCATAGGCAAAAGACATCCCAAAAGCGGTATTAGGGTGCTCTCCCACTCTAATAGGATAATTTAATTTTGGCAAGAACTCCTTGTATTTCTCAACCAGCAAATCTGTAAGCGGCTGCAGGTTTTGCTCTAGTTCTTTTGCAAACGGGTCATCCCATGTATGTAATTCTTCTGCAAGTTTTAAAAGCCAAGCCCAGCCATAGGTGCGCTCGTAAGATTTGTTATGCTCACCGTAGAAATAAGAGACCTCTTGCTCTATATTTTCTTTGGTAAGATGTTCTTGTAAATACGTTTTTAAGGTTTCGGCTTTCGCCAAATCTGGAAACGTTTTAAGAAGGTAAACCATGCTCCAGTGACCGTGCACGGCACTGTGCCAGTCAAAACATCCATAAAATGCAGGATGTAACGCTGAAGGTTCTTCTAGATCATCAGCACTGCCAATGGTTTGAGACAATTTGTTAGGATACTCTTGATTAACGCATGCCAGAGGCATTTCAGCAAGATTATTAGCCTGCTCTAGCGTTAACTCAGGAGTTGAATATTGTTTGATCGCTGATATTTCAGCTGGTTCTGCTTCCTCTGTTTTTTGCTCGTTAGATTGACAAGCAATGATACCTAGAAATAATAAAAAGTAAAGTTTTCGCATAGGGTTGATTTGGTCTTAAATATAAAAAAAGCCCTGCAATTGCAGGGCTTTAAAGTTATTTGATGTCAAGATTACATCTTTACATCTTCAAGCTTGATCTCATTTCCTTCTTTATCAAGAAGTTTTACTTCGTCAAAGCCCATGTCTTTAAACTGCTGAAACTGTGTTGCAGCGTCACCTACAACCAGATAAGCCATTTTGGACTCATCCAAATACTTATTTGCAAGTGCTTTGTGCTGCTCTAAAGTCATGTTGTTAACCGTCGCCTCTTCATTCTCGATGTACTTAGGATCAAGGTCGTAAGCACTCATCTCCTGAAGCATGCCTAATAATGAATAATTAGTCTCAAAACGACGCGCATTAGACTTGATCAATGCGTTTTTAGTAAAGTCTAGATCTTCTTGAGAAATACCTTCTTTGTATTTTGAGATCTGATCTTTAAAGATCTGCACAGACTCACCAGTTGTGTTTGTTCTTACACTTGAAGAAGCTGTGAATGTTCCTGGTATTTTGCTTCCGCTAAAGCCAGAACGCGCACCATAAGTGTATCCTTTTTCTTCACGTAACACAAGGTTTACGTTACCAGAGAAACTTCCTCCTAATTTGTAGTTCATCACCTCTGCTGGATAGAAATCTGCATCTGTTCTAGGCATAGAAATATAACCAATATTGATCACAGACTGCTTAGCATTAGGTACATCTACAAAATAAAGTGAAGCATTATCTCTATCATTTGAGACTTCAAAAGTTGGTATCTCAACTTCTTTCGCCGCCCAATTTTCTTCTAATCCATCAAGCGCAGCAAGCGCTTCAGATTCTGTGATATCACCTACTACATGAAATCTAGAAACTGATGGTGAGAAATTCTTATTGTAATATGATTTAAGATCGTCGATAGTGATATTCTCTACAGACTCGATCGTTCCGCTTGTAGGCATCGCAAATGGATGATCTTCACCATAAAGTACTTTGTTGTACACGCGGCTTGCGATCGCATTAGGATTTGCGTCGCTACGCTTAATTCCATTTTCTACGCTTGTTACGATACGACCAAATTCTTCTTCATCCCATCGTGGCTCAAGAAGGATCTCTTGCAAAAGCGCAATGGTTTTGTCAAAATTTCGCTTAAGCGTACTTCCCTGAACAACAATTGACTCGCGTGAAGTGTACATATTTATGCTTGCACCAAGTAATTCTATTGCTTCTTCTAATTCTTCAGGAGTTTTTGTAGCTGTACCTTCCATCATGATGTCGCTCATGATATTCGCTACTCCATTTTTGTCTTTAGTATCTAGCAAATGTCCACCTTCGATCACCATGCTAAAATTAACTAGCGGCAATTCTGTTTGCTCAATACCATAAACTTCCATCTGGTTATCAAGTGTTGCACTCCAGCTAGAAGGAACGTTTAATGATGGAGATTCGCCCATTGCAGGAGGTGTGCTTCTATCAATTTTAGACGGAGTTTTCTCGATCTCAACTTCAGCATCAACTACCTCTGTTTGTACATTTTCAGTGATCTCTTCCTCTACTACTTTAGCTTTTTCAGAATTGGCTGCAGCCAAATCCAATTTACCCTTAGGCACAAAGCTTGTTAAAACAAACGGCTTACCTTTAATGTATTTGTCATAAACACTCATGACATCTTCTTTAGTCACCGCCTTAATATTCTCAATATCTTGCGTGATAAAATCAGGCTCACCTGTAAAAACATCGTATTGCGCTAACTGAAAAGATTTTCCTAGCACACTGCTTACACCTTGATAAAAACCAGTTTCAAGTCCAGCTTTTACGCGCTCCATATCGCGATCTGTAACTCCGGTTTCTTCAAATAATTTAAAAGCATCATTGATCGCAACTTCTACGCTATCAAGATCTACACCGTCATTTGCAGTGATCGAAACTCTAAACGTTCCTGCGATCTGACCGCTGTTATTCCAAGCGCTTGTTCTACTTGTAAGATCACGCTCTTTAACAAGAACCTTGTACAAAGGCGCTTTTTTACCGCTAGATAAGATCTCGCCAAGAAAGTCTAAAGCATAAGAATCTTTAGTGTATTGCTCTGCCGTAGGCCATACCATATTTAATTGTGGGGCCGTTGCAAAATTATCTTCGTGATAAACACGCTTAGTTTCATCTAGCGTAACGATCTGTGGCTCTAATGGCTCATTAACTCCATGAGATTTAATCTCACCAAAATACTTCTCAACTAATTCTTTTGCTTCTGCATCATCAAAATCTCCAGCAATTACAAGAGTCGCATTATTAGGGCCATAAAACTGATTATAAAATTCTTTTACATCAGCAACAGTAGCATTTTGAAGATCTTCTAATTCACCAATAACTTGCCAGTTATATGGATGACCTTCTGGATAAATATTCTTATCGATCACATAACCCGTGTGACCATAAGGATTGTTATCTACGCGCTGGCGTTTTTCATTCTGTACCACCTCTTGCTGATTTGCAAAAGCAGATTCAGTCACTGTATTGATAAAATAACCCATACGGTCACTTTCCATCCACAGTACAGTTTCAAGTGCATTTTTAGGAACTACCTCATAATAGATCGTCCCGTCTTGCCAAGTACCACCATTTAAAGTACCACCGGCATCTTGAATGGTTTTGAAGAATTGATCTTGCGGCACATTCTCTGATTCTTGAAAAAGCATATGCTCAAATAAGTGTGCAAAACCCGTGCGTCCAGGTTTTTCTCTGTTTGAGCCTACTCCATATTGTATCGCTACAGACACAATAGGATCTGATGCGTCTTTGTGTAAGACAACATTAAGTCCGTTTTCTAATTCATACTTGTCGTAATCGATTGATAAAGTTGTATCTGCAGCAGCGGTGTCTTTCTCTTTGTCTTCACAAGAGATCAACCCTACAGATAAAATCGATAGTACTAAAACCACCGATCTGAAAATGAATTTTTTCATGGAAAAATTTATTTTGGATTAAGGATTTGCTAAGATAAGCATTAGTGTTAATTATATTTTAAAATATGACAGCTTACTTTAGGTTTTGTTGCATATTCTTCATCGAAATTATCAATTTGATAAAATTTCACCTGTAAAAAATCAATTTGATATTAAATGGTCAACATATTGAGGATTTAATATCGTCGTGTTTACAAACCTTCTATTTTACTTCTTTTGGCTGTAGCCAAAATATCTTAACCCAACCAGCCATCGCGATCTAAGCTGCGATATTGTATCGCCTCGCTAATATGGTGACCCTTAATATCTACGGAATCCTCAAGGTCTGCGATCGTGCGAGAAACCTTCAAAATACGGTCGTAAGCGCGCGCAGAAAGGTTCAAACGTTCCATCGCGTTCTTGAGCATGAGTTTAGAATCTTCGTCGAGTTTGCAATATTTTCTAATCTGCTTCACTCCCATCTGGGCGTTGTAATTTGTTGTTTCGCTTTCGCGGAAGCGCTCTGTTTGCAACTGCCTGGCATTGCTCACACGTTCTCTTATTGCCACGCTACTTTCGGCCTTTTGCTCATCTGAAAGTTTATCAAATGGCACCGGCGTAACCTCAATATGAATGTCAATACGATCTAATAAAGGCCCAGAGATCTTACTTAAATAACGCTGCATCTCAGCCGGCGAACTCACAACAGGCGCGTCTGGATCATTAAAATAACCGCCGGGACTAGGATTCATACTAGCAACAAGCATAAAACTGCTGGGATAAGTAACTGTAAATCGCGCACGAGAGATCGTGACTTCACGATCTTCTAGCGGCTGTCGCATCACTTCAAGCACTGTTCTTTTAAACTCTGGCAACTCGTCTAGAAACAGTACGCCGTTGTGCGCTAAAGATATCTCGCCAGGTTGCGGGTAAGCTCCTCCTCCCACGAGTGCAACATCACTAATTGTGTGATGCGGACTCCTAAACGGTCGCTGCGCCATGAGCCCAACTTGCTCATTAATTCTGCCAGTAACGCTATGGATCTTTGTAGTTTCGAGCGCTTCGCGCAATGTCATGGGCGGTAGAATGCTAGGCAATCGTTTTGCAAGCATAGTTTTACCAGAACCCGGCGGACCTATTAAAATAATATTATGCCCACCAGCAGCGGCGATTTCCATACAGCGCTTAATTCCCTCCTGCCCTTTTACATCTGCAAAATCAAATTCTGGATGCTCCAGACTATTATAGAATTCTGCTCTTGTATCAACTATGGTTTCTTCTAGTGGAGCGCCATTATCAAAATGATCTATGACCTGAGCTATATTCTCAACCCCGTAAACCTGCAGATCTTTAACAATAGCAGCTTCCTTCGCATTTTGAATGGGTAAAATAAATTTCTTAAAACCTTCGTCTTGCGCTTTAATGGCGATGGGTAAAGCTCCTTTAATAGGCTGTAAACTTCCATCAAGAGAGAGTTCTCCCATAATGATGTATTCATTAAGATCATCTGCTTTGATCTGAGCGGTAGCAGCGAGAATACCCGTGGCGATGGTAAGATCATAAGCAGAACCTTCCTTGCGCATATCTGCCGGCGCCATGTTTATCGTGATCTTTTTTCCGGGGATTTTGTAGCCGTTGTTTTGAAGTGCAGCAGCAATACGATAGTTGCTTTCTTTAATGGCATTGTCTGGCAAACCTACAAGGTGATATCCTACACCTTTATCAATATTTACCTCAATTGTAATTGTTGTGGCTTCTACGCCAAAAACTGCTGAACCATAAACCTTTGTAAGCATGTTAAAGTATTGTCTTTCAAATAAAAGAAAATACCTTTAAAAATGCAACTTATTGATTTACAGAATAAAAACTAAATACTTACAAGATTGTTTTGAAGTGCAAAGATCACGAGTCCGGCCATGTTCCTGCTTTCGGTTTTGAGAAGTAGATTGTTGCGGTGGCCTTCTACCGTACGTGGACTTAAAAAAAGTTCTTCGGCCATTTCTGTGGTTGTTTTTTGCTCACAGATCAATTGCAGAACTTGTTTTTCTCGATCGCTTAAGATATCGTCGATGTTATCCTTTGGCGAAAGCCCATCACCAGATTTTGAGATCATATCTACGGTTTTATCGTCATAATAAAATCCTGTCTCGTGTACCTTCTTTATGGTATGTATCACGCGATCTGGCGAAGAATCTTTAACGAGATATGACGATGCGCCCACTTGTATCATGTTGCGCAAAAACGAGGAAGAATTATAACTGGTAAGCGCGATGATCATAATATCAGGAAACTCTTTGCGGATGATCTTTGTCGCCTCAATACCATTAATATCTGGCATATTAATATCCATCAACAAAACGTCTGGATGGTTTTTTGACTTCCTGAGTTTTTCTAACAACAATGCACCGTTAGAAGCTTCTAAAACGACTTCAAGACCAGGTTTACTGCCTAGCAAAAGCGCCATGCCTTTTCTAAACAATTCTTCGTCATCACAAAGTCCTAGTTTGATCATAAGTTGGGTTTAAAATATGTGTTGATCTTAACTCCTTCGCCGGGTTTGCTCCAATAATCCCAGCTACCGCCCAGTAAATTTACACGACTTTCAATGTTTTTCATGCCTAAACCGCTAGTAATTTTAGGATCATTCATTAAAAATCCGCAACCATTATCAACGTAAGCCATTTTTAATTCACCTTGATTATCAATGAATTCTGCAAAAATAGTTGTGGATTTACCATGCCGCACAGAATTATTAAGCAACTCTTGAACAATTCTGTACACATGTATTTGTAATGGCTTTGTAAAAATACCTTTGGGCCAGTTATATTTTAAGTTAACCTTGAGACCTTCAATGGTATTAAACTCGTCTACAATCTCTTCAATTGCGGCAAAAAGTCCAAAGTTCTCTAGCACCGGCGGCAATAGATCATGCGAAATTCTACGGGCATTCTCAAGCGCTCGTGTACCTATTTCTTTCGCTTTAAGCGAAATCTCCTCTGCCATCTCACTTTTGCGCACATCTTCATCCTGAAGTAAGTTCATATTAAGCACAATAACATTGAGTTTAGAACTTACTTCATCATGAATATCACGAGCAATTCTTGCACGTTCCTTCTCTTGTGTGATGATGGTTGCGTTAAGAAGATCTTCTTTATGCTTTAGTTTAAGGTTTTGTTTTTCTAGCTCTTTTTCAAAGATTTGCTTTCGCGAAAAGAGGAAAAAAATGATCACCAGTGCAGCCAGAAAAATGATTACCCCTGTGCCTATAATAATGTACCAAAAAATCTGCTCTTCATCGATCATGATTCTTTAGCTACTTGAAGCTTTCTTTTTTTTAATAATGAATACCAGTTAACAACACACAATACCTGAAAGATCAAATACGCATAAGCATTTACATCAGATAAAAGACGGACAATAGATTTTTTAATTTCAAGACCTATATTTCCCAATCCAAAAACCAAAATGCTAATGGAAAAATAGACCAGACACCCTAGAGAGATATAAAGATAACTTCCTCTTTTATTAAGAAGACTATATAAATATCTACCCGCATAAAAAGTAAATATTAAACCGCATACTGCTAAACCTATAGGATTATAGCTATTCTCAATTTTAATAATAAACAAATATTGTATCAAATAAGCCGTCAGAACAATACTTGACAACCAAATAATCCATTTCCTATTTATTATAAAAAAGAAAAATAGAGACAAGGATATAAATTGTGCAAACAACATATAATGCACAAGAAAAATATTATACTCTCCCATATTTACATAGAAAGAGAAACCCTGAATGCATGCTATACAAAATAAATAAATGAAAAAGCTTAGGTAAGCCTTATCATATTTTTTGAAGTTGATAACAAAAAGAATAGGGAGAGCAAAAGAGATGTAAATCGTTAACTTTCCTATATCCAAGATAATTTATTTTTAGTTCAAAACACTGGTAGGGTCACAATTCGGTGGGCAAGGTCTTGTTAAATCAAAAATCCCTTCATCATCAGCATTTAAACTATCGGCTTCTGCTGGTAGAAGATCTTTGTAATATGTGTTTCCTTTTTCGTCCACAGCCTTTTCTGTACCTACGATGACTAATTTAGGAGTGTCATCATCATTAACGCCTAGATATGCACGCACATAACGATCGCCTTTTTCTCCTTTTAACTCCTTAAGCACTTCTATAAGATCATCTGCAGGTATAAGAAAACCTTTAAGATCTTCATGTTTGCCTTCTTTATCCTCTGTTCTCCATCTTGAAGTCCAGTCTTTTGCTTGTTGTAGAGTAATTGTGTTTTTTGACATTGATTGATTAAATTAAGTTACGAGACCAAATTTAATAAAGGCATATCAATTGTCTTAAGAATACTTTAAGAAAATAAAGCAGGTATTTTCACGTTGTAAAATCTTAAAAAGATCACTTTAATTTTAAGATAAACGACTCAAGAGGTTTAATATCAATGCGCATAAAACCGAGTGAATCATTCACTGTCATCTTGCTTGTAAATCGCTGATACAATTGATCTTCAAAAAGATATTCAGTATTCTCTAAATTCCATGCTTGCACGAGTTCATGCGGTAATTGTAACTCAAAACCAAAGATATCATGCGCATCAAAATTTGAAATGATCACTAACTTTTCATCATCCTTCCAGCGAGCAAAGCTATACACCTTATCATTATACCACTCTGTATTATATCTATTATGCGCATGAATGTCTTTATAATCTCCCGTAAGCGCTTTACTTTGTGATGTAAATGCAAGAAGTCTTCTATAAAAATCTCTTAGCTCCTTTTCTTCTTCGGTAGATTGGCCACCATCAAATTTTCCTTCATTCATCCACCTTTGATGCGCCGGCACACCGATGTAATCAAATATTGATGTTCTTGTGGGAGAACCAAATCCTGCATTTTCTTCAGCTGCTTCTCCTACTTCTTGCCCAAAGTAAAGCATCACCGGCGAAGTTGTGATCGTGGCTCTTAGCACCATCGCTGGTTTACCTTTCGCGGAAGCGCCAGCAAAATCTGGACTTGCAATGCGTTGCTCATCATGATTTTCTAAAAAATGCAACATATTGAGCTCTATATCATCCTGAGAAAGAATAATGGGCGCGATATGATCTGTACTTCCATGACCTTGCATTACAGCTTTTAACGTGTCATAAAGCTCAACCTTGTCATAGAGATAATCCATTTTTCCTTTAAAAATATAATCTCTGTACAAAGCAGGATTGTAAACTTCTGCAAGTAAAAACGCATCTGGGTTTTGCATTTTTATACTGCTATTCATAAAACTCCAGAATTCTACCGGGACCATTTCAGCCATGTCAAATCTGAAGCCGTCTACTCCTTTGCTTAACCAAAAAAGCGCAATATCTCTGAATTTATACCAACTGTCTGGCAAGTCTTTATCAGACCAAAACTCAAAGTGCTTTTTATAATTTTCATGCTCAAATCCTGCCGGCAATTCTGGGAAATCCTTTTGTCCATCAGGTCGCACGCCATAATTGATCTTCACCGTTTCATACCAATCATTAAAATCTGGTTGTGCGTTGCGAGAGCCGTTGCCTGTCCATTTTGCTGGGCTTTCTATAAGTTTTCCATCAGTTGTTTCTAACTTTTCACCGCCCAGAGGTTCGTAGCCATACCGCCAATTAGGAGTCTTAAAATCCTCGCCTGGGATGTAATAAAAATTATTGTTTTTGGCGTAAGCCAAACTGGTATCATCACCGTCGCCAAAGTCCGTAACCCCCGGCGGATTGTTCAAACCCTCGTATTTGCGAGCCACGTGATTAGGCACAATATCAATGATCACCTTCATGCCGTTAGCATGTGTGCGAGCGATAAGCGCCTCAAATTCTGCCATTCTATTTGCAGGATCTACCGCCAGATCAGGATTTACCTGATAATAATCTTTAACCGCATAAGGCGAACCCGCGCGGCCCTTTACCACAGCAGGATCGTCGTTAGATATCCCAAAAGCAGTATAATCATTTATCACCGCATGATGCGGCACACCGGTGTACCAAATATGCGAGACGCCAAGCTCTTTAATAGCCTGCAACGCAACATCTGTAAAATCATTAAACTTCCCTACTCCATTTTCGGCGATCGTTCCCCACGGTCTATTTGCCGCATTTGTATTGCCAAAAAGCCTGGTAAAAACCTGATAAACTATCTGCTTAACATTTTTATCCTCCATCTACTCCTTAATTATATAATGTTTTGGCTTTCGCCAAAAAGTGATCTCAACGTTCAATTTTAGAATTAATCGAAAGTTACGCACTACATCAAACAACGCATCACGAGAAAGAAGCAATTATCAAAAATTGTGAGAAATGTAATATTCAGAATATTTTACTATGCGAATTTGAAGAAATACTAACCTAGTTTTAAAATATTATGGAATTGAAAACGGGTAAATAAAAAGCGATATTATTTTTTCAAAAAAAAAAGATTACTCTAGAATCTCAAAAATCTACGAATGTTAAAATGAGAAATTCCTAAAAAAAATTCATCACCCTCTGAAAACGGCGCTTAATTCTAGCGCTCAAAAGCTTAATGATTTTGTGTAATTAAAACACTTAATTTTTAATCAATAATTATTAGTGGTAGTTATCAAAAAAAGGGGGGATTTCCCCCTTTTTTTGATGAGATATTACATATAATTTAGCCATGTATTTAAATCGTAGAGATTAAATATGCGTTTGGGGTTTGATTATTAGGGGTATCAAATTTTAGACATAATTAATTTAGGGTGTTAAGACATCCTCATCACTTGGGGATGTCTTACTTTTTACAAGTTAAAACCTTGATTTAAAAAAAATTATAAAAGATATTTTTAAAATATAAGTAATTACTATATTTGAACAATCTATTCAAAGTGATAGTTAAAATTTTAGGGGTGAAAGGCATCCTCGTGCTTTGCGGGGGTGTTTTTCTTTTTTAGGCCTACCCCATTTTCTCCCTTTAGATCTCCTTTTTAGAAGCAATATATTGGTCTACAAGTTCTTCAAGAACTGATAGCGGTACAGAACCATTAGTAAGCACTACATCGTGAAACTCTTTGATATCAAAATTTTCAGCTAATTCTGTTTGTGCTTTTTTCCTAAGATCTAAGATTTTTTGCATCCCAATTTTATAGGCAGTCGCTTGTCCTGGCATCACAATGTGACGTTCAACCATTTTTATGCAGTCGCTTTCTGCATTGGGAGTATTATCTACATAATATGCGATTCCTTCTTCGCGTGTCCATTTTTTAGAATGAATAC
The DNA here is from genome assembly GCF_055391795.1 of Leeuwenhoekiella obamensis. Taxonomy (NCBI): domain Bacteria; kingdom Pseudomonadati; phylum Bacteroidota; class Flavobacteriia; order Flavobacteriales; family Flavobacteriaceae; genus Leeuwenhoekiella; species Leeuwenhoekiella obamensis. Next base: position 1,356,284 of record NZ_AP029251.1, read on the forward strand.
CTGTGTCTACCACAAGTCTACATGCACGCCATAATTCTGCCGCAAGGCGACCAAAATCTGAATAAGGATCTTTATAAAATCCCATTTCTTTTGGGATCAATTCGCAATACAAACCCCAACCTTCTACATAAGGTGTGTAGAAAGTAAATTTTCTAAAGTCTGGTACATCTTGTAATTCTTGAGCGATCGCGATTTGCATATGATGGCCAGGAATTCCCTCATGATAAGCTAAGGCTTCCATTTGATATTTTGGCATCGCTTTAATATCATACAAGTTTGCATAATAAATCCCGGGGCGACTTCCATCTGCCGCCGGCTGATTGTAAAAGGCTTTACCTGCGCTTTTTTCTCTAAAGGGTTCAACTTGTTTTACAACAATATCAGCTTCTGGCTTAGTTAAGAATAACTCATCCAGACGCAAACGCATATCGTCAATTAGTTTTTTGGCATCAGCCAAATACTGCTCGCGCCCAGCCTGTGAGTCTTCATAATAGAATTGCTCATCTGTGCGCGTAAAGGCAAAAAAGTCTTGTAAGCTACCATCAAAGTCAACTTCTTTCATGATCGCTTCCATCTCACGATGAATGCGAGCAACTTCGTCCAGACCAAATTGATGAATCTCATCTGCCGTCATTGAAGTTGTTGTAGATCGCTGCAGCATTACCTGATAATATTCTTCGCCATGCGGAAATTTCCAAACTCCATCATCTGTAGTTGCGCGCTGCTGCTGATTTTCAACAAAAGCGATCAATTCATCATACGAAGGTCTTACATTTTCAATAAGTGCAGTTTCTGCTTCACTGATGAGTTTTTTACGCTCCTCATCTGTAAGCTCAATGGCATCGATCTTTGTTACAAAATCTTCTAGAAGTGGCGTGCGCTCTACTGATTTCTCATAAGGTTTACCTTTTAAGATATTGCGACTATCTTCTAGAACACGGCCTAAAACAAACTTAGGAGGAATGATCTGGTTGCTTTCGCGAATGCTAAGTTGATTAACTAACTCTTTAAAAAGCGGCTGAATATTCTTCAAACGCTCAATGTAAGCTTTAGCGTCAGCTAGACTATCTATTCTATGTTTATTGATCAAAAACGAAGGGATCTCTGCATGCAAACCAAACATTTGATTCACCGGATAATCATAAAAACGATACTCGTGATCCTCGATCTCATTTTCCATATTGAGTTTATACAAAGCATAACTCAATTTTGCATTTGCATTAAGCGCTGCAGTATCTACATCATTATTTAGATACTGCAAACGCTCTTTGTTGCGCTCTAGAAGCGCTGTTTTTGCATCAGATGATATATCATCCCACTGCCCATAATTTGTCTTGCGGCCCAACTCTGTTTGAAACATAGGTGAAGCCATAACCTCTTCTTCAAACTCGGCGTCAAGCCAGTTGTGAAGCGCGGTGCTTGCTTCTTCTATTTCTGCTTCAGTGTAGATTTTTTTACTTTCTTCTTTACAAGAAACGCTCAATAAAAAAGTCGCTAGAACAAGGTATATAGACAGTCTTTTCATAAAAATTATTTTAAAACATTAAACTGTATCTCAGAGTCTCCAAAAACTGTGTGCGTTTGTTTCTGAAAATCATCGGCATCAGCTTTGTAAATGTTAGGCACAAACGTCTGAGGATTACGGTCTATCAACGGGAACCATGTGCTCTGAATCTGAATTTGCATTTTGTGACCTTTTAAGAACGTGTGATTCACGCCTTGTAATGTGATGTCAACTTCAGTTTTTGTGTTTGGCTCAAACGCTTTTGGGTCAGAGAAGCTTTCGCGAAAGCGACCACGCATTACTTCACTGCGCACCATCATGTGGTAATTATCCATTTTAAGGTATTGCTGCGTCTCAGGAAAATCCTCTGCATCGTTGGGATACACATCGATCACTTTTACCACCCAGTCTGCATCTGTACCGGTTGTAGCCACTTTTAATTTAGCTAGAATTTCGCCAGTTAGCGTCATATCTTCGGTCAAAACATCAGTTTCATAAACCAAAACATCTGGTCTACGCGCAGCAAAACGCTGATCGTCTGTCATGTATTTTCTAGGTGTGAAAACCATTTTAATATCTTCAGAATACGGTACTGGCTTGGCAGGATCGCTGATAAATGTATTTGCATAATCTGCATCAGCGCTCTCATCTAGTTTTTGGCTTTCGCCCAAAAAGAAACTCTTTGTCACAGCTTCCTTAGGAGGCCATTGTGTGTAGCTGTCCCACTCGCGAGCACCGCTATCATACATTGAAGCTTCTGGGAAGTTGATCTCTCCTTTTCCATTGTCTTTTAAGAAATGATTGAAGAAAACGGTCTCATAGTTCTTTTGAAAATCTCTTGAAAGATTATCGCCAAAGTACACATTACCTATCGCCTGACGCTCTGAAGAACGCGCCCAGTCGCCGTGACTCCAAGGTCCATAAACCAAAATATTATAGTTGTTACTGGTTTCTTCGATCTTTTTATATGTGTTGAATGGTCCATAAAGATCTTCGGCATCAAACAGTCCACCTACGATCATCACAGCTGGTTTAATGTCTTTTAAATGCTGTAGAATTCCGCGGCTTCTCCAGAACTCATCATAATTAGGATGATCTTTGATCTGCTGCCAGAAAACATTGTCTTCTTTATAATACTCATCAAGATTTGTTAACGGACCTTCATCTAAGAAAAATTGATATTGATCTTGCGTAGGCAAATCTGGAAATTTATACCAAGCCTCAGTTACAGGCTCTTCTTTCATATATCCAAAAAGCGAAATCGCTCTCCAGTAACTTTCTAAAAACGCTCCGTTATGATGAAAATCATCAAAAAAGAAATCTGAAATACATGCTTGTGGAGAAACAGCTTTAAGCGCTGGATGCTCACTTAACAAAGAATACGTAGCGTAAAAACCAGGATAAGAAATTCCCCAAATACCCACGTTACCGTTGTTATTATCTACATGCTTAACAAGCCAATCTATCGTGTCATACGTATCACTGGCTTCATCAACTTGCTTTCTTTTTTTATTTGGGATATACGCGCGCATGTTGTCATAAACACCTTCACTATTCCAGCGGCCACGAACATCTTGTTGCACGAATATGTTACCTTCTTCAACCATAAACTGGTTAGGCCCTATTCTACCTTTAAAGTTTTCTTCGCCATAAGGCGCACAGCTATACGGCGTACGCATCATTAAGATAGGATACTCTTTTGTTTTGTCTTTAGGAGAATATATCGTGGTGTGTAGCATACCACCATCACGCATTTTGATCTTTACTTCTTGCTTGTCATAATGCGCTCTTACGTATTCTTCGGTTTGTGCTTGTGCAATAGCTGCAACAAACAGTAATACCGCAACAAAGAGATTTTTTAAGTTTTTCATTAGGGGTTTTATTCGTTATTCAAAATTTTTAATTCCTTCTTTAAGCCACGCTTGATATTCTTCAACATCTGGTGTGTAGCCCACAGGAGCGTTTAAGTTATTCTCATTATGATCTATCAAAACATAATATGGCTGTGCATTAGCACCGTATTTTTTGATCTGAAAGTCACTCCATTTATTACCTACCGTTTCGATACGCTTGCCAGTAGTTTCGCTGGTGTATTGTTCAGCTTCTGGTAGTTCTTCTTTTGCATCTACAAATAATGAGATCAATACCACATCTTCTTTTAAAATAGAAAGCACTTCTGGCTCTGGCCAAACGCGATCTTCCATTTTTCTACAGTTTACGCATGCATGACCTGTAAAATCTAGCATTACCGGTTTGTTATTATTTTTGGCGTAAGCCATACCAGCATCATAATCTGTAAAATACATGATATTCTCTGGCGCTTTGAACTTTACATATTCTTGCAAATCCTCTTCAATATCATCTAAGTCTGGTTGTGACGCTTGCGCGGAACCTACGCCGTACGGAGATTCGCTATACTCCATAGGTGGCGGAAAACCGCTAATCAACTTCAACGGAGCGCCCCACAGTCCCGGAATTAAATAAATAGTGAATGAAGCAACGATAAGCCCCATAAATAATCTGCCTACTGAAATATGCGGCAACGGACTATCATGCGGCAACCTGATCTTACCGAAAAGATACAGCGCCATCGCTCCAAAGATCGCGATCCAGATGGCTAAGAAAACTTCGCGTTCTAACCAATGCGCTTGAACTACAAGATCTGCATTAGAAAGAAATTTAAAGGCAAAAGCCAACTCCAAAAATCCTAGAAAAACCTTCACCGTGTTGAGCCATCCCCCAGATTTGGGTAAAGAATTTAACCACCCTGGGAACAACGCAAAAAGTGCAAAGGGAAGCGCAATGGCTAGCGAAAATCCAAACATACCGACTATAGGCGCAAGACCACCTTTTGCGGCAGCGTCAACAAGAACAGTTCCTACAATAGGACCTGTACAGCTAAAGGAAACAATGGCCAATGCCAAAGCCATAAAAAAGATACCTATCAATCCACCACGATTTGCTTGTTTGTCCACCGCATTTGCCCAAGAATTGGGTAACATGATCTCAAAAGCTCCTAAGAAAGAAACCGCAAAAACCACAAGTATAACAAAGAAAACAAGGTTGAAAATAACGCTCGTAGCCAACGCATTAAGCGAATCTGCACCAAAAATCGCTGTTACTAGTGAACCAAGGCTCACGTAAATAACAATAATGAAAATTCCATAAAGTATCGCGTTGCGTTTACCGGTGGCAACATTCTTACTACGCTTAGTAAAGTAGCTCACCGTCATAGGTATCATGGGGAAAACACAAGGTGTTAGCAACGCCACAAACCCTGAAAGAAAAGCAACTATAAAAAGTGTCCACAAGTTTCTACTTTCATCTTTTTCCTGAGTTTCAGTAGCTGTGGGAACGTCTACTTTTTCATTTTTTTTTTCAGCCTCTGCGCCAAAGGCTTCAAACGCGCTGTAGTCTTCAAAGACTTCAGCTTTCTTGGTTTCTAGGTTAAAACCAAAGTAATATTCTTCGTTGATACACTGCTCTTTACAAACCTGGTAGTTCACAGTAACTTTTACAGTCTTAGCACTCTTGTCAACAAGTTTGATCTTTTGTGTCAGTATAGCTTCATTCTCAAAGAAGATCTCATCACCTTCCCAGATATCGCTATATTCTGTATGTGTTTCACTCTCTGCAGTTTCACCTTCTAAGGTATATATTTTGGGTTGACCCAAAAATTCAAAACCCAGCGCAATAGGACCTATATCTGGTGTATGCTGAGAATAAATATGCCATTCTGGGTCAATATCCGCCTTAAAGATCAAGTTATAGTCTGTGTCAGAAATTTTCTCAACGCTACCTTCCCAACTCACCGGACTTATCATCATCCCTTGATTGCCAAAAGGAGAATCCTGCCCAAAACTTTGTGCAAACGTAAGTTGTGGAATTGCCAGTAGAAATAGGCAAAAGAGATTAATTAATGTATTTCGCCTCAATTTTAAGTATTGTGTCATTTTTTGATCTATCTACTTTATATCTGTCATCTGTGCGGTGACCTACGATCCAAATTATATCTTCACCACTGCACAGGATCCATGTTTTTTCTTTGTCTATCGCAGAGAATTTTTTGTCCTTAAAATACTTGCTTACTTTCTTCTTGCCGCGCATCCCGAAAGGATAAAAATAATCACCCTCTTGCCATTTTCTCAATTTTAAAGGGAATTTTAAAGCCGCTTTTTCAAAGTAAGCTATCTGCGTGTTTACCTCGTCAAATGTATCAACCTCACTTACACACAACTGCAAGTTTTCATGCGCCATTTTGCATTCATTCTCAGCGATTAAAATCTCTCTCGCATCAGGCTCGCGAGCCACTGTAAGCAATAAATGATCTCTGTTTTTTATGATTCTATGCGTACCAGAACTCACATATTTTCCCGTTTGCGCATCAATAAGTGCATAAATATCATCCCAAGCGGTAAAATTAAAATGCTTCAGTAGTTGATATATAACGGCATTTCTATGCGGTATGGTTTTAAGCGCAGCGATATTAAATTGATATCCATTAAAAGCTTCGATCACGATCTGATCATACAGCAACGCGATATAATCATCAAGCAAATCCTTAGCATCGGCAAGATGTTTCTGGCTTTCGCCAAAATTACTCAGAAAGTGTGGCACTTTCTCAACTATGGGTGGCACGGCGTGATGTCTCAAGTGGTTGCGTAAATAATGATCAGAGTCATTACTTGAATCTTCTCGCCATTCGATCGAATGTTTTTTGGCGTAAGCCAAGATTACATCTCTACTGAAAGGTATTAATGGCCTAACGATATGTCCATTATTTTCTGGGATCGCCAGTAAACCATCAAGACCAGTGCCTCTGCTAAGATTGATCAAGAAGGTTTCAAAATCATCATTAGCGTGATGTGCGGTGAGAATAAAGTCAAAATTCAGCGAACTACGTAATTCTTCAAACCACTGATACCGTAGTTCTCTGGCTGCCATTTGTGTTGAGAGCTTATTTTCTTTGGCGAAAGCCAACGTATCAAAACCTTGTGTAAAAACTTCTACATCCAGCTTTTCTGCCAGTTTCTCAACAAATTGCTCATCACCATCGCTAGCCTCACCTCGCAAATTAAAATTGCAGTGCGCCATCGCAAATGGGATCTTGATCTCGTGCAGTAAATGCGCAAGAACAACGCTATCAACGCCACCGCTTATCGCAAGAATCGCTCTGCTAGTTTTAAGCTTAGCAAAATGTGCGTTGATATGTTTTGAGAATTCCTGCGTCATCGTGAGTCAAATATACTTTATATGATAGACAACAGGAAAAGATTACTCCAGCACTTGCCGCATAGCCTTTGCTTTTAAGAGGCATTCTTGATATTCGTTTTTGGCTGTAGCCAAAGCTGTGATCGCGCTACCCACTGAGAATGAAACGTAAGACTGTTGTTCATTGTAGAGAATACTGCGAATCACAACATTAAAATCAAAGTCGCCCGAAGGATCAAAATATCCCACCGCACCACTGTAAAGTCCGCGTTTTGTGACTTCAAGATCTTCTATGATCTTCATGGCCGAAACCTTAGGCGCGCCAGTCATGCTTCCCATGGGGAAAGTTGCTTTTATAACATCAACTGCATTGAAATTTTGATCAACGGTTGCTGTTACGGTGCTGATCATTTGATGCACTTGATTAAAGGAATACACTTTGCACAGTTCGTCAACATTAACGCTACCACGCTCTGCTATCTTTGAGAGATCATTGCGCACTAGATCTGTGATCATGATATTCTCAGAACGTTCTTTGAGATTCTCGCTAAGTTCTTTGGCGATCTGCAGATCTTCTTCTGAATCGTTACTGCGACGAGCAGTACCTTTTATGGGTTGGCTAATGACTTTATTTCCTGTTTTCTTTATGTAGCGCTCTGGCGAACTAGAAATAAGATAATGATCGTTAAGTCTAAGAAATGAAGCAAATGGAGCTTTAGAAATTGAGTTAAGCGCCGTAAATGTTTGCTGTGGTTTTATGTTACCGCTTGCGTAGAATTCCATGCAGAAATTAGCTTCATAAATATCACCACGCTTGATGTGATCTAGCATTTTTTCTACACGTTCACAATATTGTTCTTCTGTGAGTCTTGCTTTAATTTCTAGAGCATTGCCATTAAAATCTTCATCAAATAATTGATTCTTGATCGCTTCAAGATCAGATTCGATTTCATGTTCAAATTCAGGTAAATATTGAACCTCAATTTTATCTTCTTGAAGTTTGAGAACCTTTTGTGGACGGAAAAAATAGAGTTCAGGAAAATCAAGTTGGTCAAGATTATTGCTTTCAAGATCTTCTAGTTCGTTTTTAAGGTCGTAGCTTAAATATCCAAAAAACCAATCTTGCTGCTTTTCTACAAGCGCATTTAATTTGGCGAAAGCCTGATAAGAATTTACACAAAGTACCTCTTCTGCGCCCACAGCGAGCACAGCTTCAAAATCGCCTTTGTGACCGTTACTATCTAACCAGCAAAAATGCGTGTTCTGCGAAGCCCAAGCCGTGATCTTAGTCTTGAGGTCATCATTTATGGTAACGAGAAATTCTTTTTTAATTCGCATCAGGGCGCAAAAATAAAGTAAATCTGCGAGGTGTATAAATAAAGAAACCGCTGCAAATGCAACGGTTTCTCCCTCTTCTTCATAGCAATTTTACTTGCTTCTCTACCAGGTTTCTATTTCCTTCTTGATTTCACTCTTTGTTTTTCCTGTTTTTTCTTCTAAACGGCCCAACATTTCGTCAAACTTTCCTTCTGCAAAAGTGGTATCATCATCAGTAATCTCGCCATATTTTTGCTTGAATTTACCTTTTACTTGCTTCCACTTTCCTTCTAATTCCATCTGGTTCATAGCTAATTGTTTTTAAATTTCTTATATCCTAAAATTACTCATACTAATAGTAAATCATTCTCAATAGATTGCCAAATTTTAATCTGCATGCGTTAAAAATGCTTAAATTGACCGCAAAACAAAACCATGAGATTTTCGCTTAGCCTTATTTTACTTCCACTCGTTCTATTTTCTTGCAATAACACGGTTTCACAGTCTAAAAGTGAAGCAGAACCTGCGAATGAAAAAGCTACATTCTACTTAATAAGACATGCCGAAAAACAAACTGGTGAAGATCCTAGCCTTACGGCAAAAGGTGAGCAACGTGCGCAATACTGGGCAGATTATTTTGCTGACAAAGATATAGATGCGGTTTACAGCACAAACACTACGCGCACCATGCAAACAGCTACGCCTACTGCAGAAAAATTAGGTCTAGAGATCAATCAATACGATCCTGCTAGTTTATATGATGAAGCCTTTATAAAAGCTACAGAGGGAAAAACGATTCTGGTTGTGGGCCACACAAATACCACAGCAAATCTGGCTAATAAAATGCTTGGCGAAAATCAATTTCAGGAAATTGATGATGCGCAGTTTGGTAAAGTTTTTAAAATCACCATAAGTGCTGGTGATGCAGATGTAGAAGTTAAGACGCTTAACAGCTGGAGCAAGGAGTAACTTCTACATTCTCTAGCTCAATTTTAGATAGCAGCTCAAGTTTATCATTCACAAATAGAGAGTCAAGACTTTCTAATGCTGGGAAGGTTTCTTCTGGTTTGTAATTATTATAATCTACAAACCTGATTCCGTCTATAGTTCGCACATTATAAGCTTCGCGAAAGCGTGTTCCGCCATCATTTACTTGATAATTATAGGCTAAATAATCAACCGTGTAAGACGCTTTGTTGATCCAATACATATATTCATCTTGGAAGTCTTCGCCTCCACCATCTTCAGCAAAAGTTACTTTGATCTTATAATATTCTTGACCTTTAACTTCATCTTCTCCCACAAGCGTTTTTGTCACCGCCGCGCTGTTTAATCCATATGGTAAAGCCGCAAAATAATGCACAGAATTCACTGAGCTTGAATATCTATTTTTTAATGAATCTGGCAAATTAACCTGCGCACCTTCTTCCAGACGTTTGAAACCATCATTTGTCAAAATATCATGCACTTGCTCACAATTTTCATCTGTGCAGCGCTCTAAGCTATACTTGCCGCCGTCACGGTGCGCTTTGTAGTAATAGTCTCTAAATTTAAATGAAATATCAGCCTTATTCAGCACATCACCACCGGCAGTTTCAATGGCTTTGTTGATGATCTCATCTGCCGTGGGTTGCTCCTGGCAGGATAAAAATATAAGGGTCAAGCCCAAAAGAACTAAAGCACGCATAATTTATAATTTAGGATGCTTCAAAGATACTGCTTTGCGAGTTGTTGCCGTGATGTATTTCTGCGTAAGCGAAAAACCTTAAATTTGCTATACAGATGAAGAACACGATAAATATTAAGAATAAACGCGCCAGCTTTGAATATGAATTCATTGACAAATTTGTGGCGGGAATTAAACTTGCAGGAACTGAGATAAAATCTATTCGTGAAGGTAAAGCGAGCATCGCAGAAAGTTTTTGCGAATTTCAAGATAACGAGCTGTTTGTGATCAATATGACGATACAGGAGTACTCGCATGCTACATACTTTAATCATAATCCAAAAAGTTCTCGCAAACTTCTTCTCAATAGACGCGAACTAAACAAACTACACAAAGAAGTGCGCAATTCTGGTTTAACGATCATCCCGTTGCGCTTATTTATCAATGATCGCGGACTTGCAAAAATGGAAATCGCGCTTGCAAAAGGTAAAAAACTGTATGACAAACGCGAGACCATGAAAGAACGTGATACAAAGCGTAATCTTAGCCGCATTAAAAAAGCATTCAACAATTAGATTTTTTAAGCTTTCGCTGGAATAAAATGCGCCACAACCACGTTAGCATTCTGAATCAATTTCTCAGCTTTATGAAAATTTTGCGCGTAGTAGTTTTTTTGGCGACAGCCATATCATTAACATCCTGCTGGGGCGATAAAAAGATCAATCTTACTACGATTGAAGGTTTCCCGCCAGAAATTATAGGTTGCAGTTGCTATTATGCAAAAAATGAAGCCGACTTTAAACAACAGAAATTTATCTACGTAGATGCTTACGAGCGCAATCCTGCATACATCTCTGTTGACGGTAAACTTGTAAAAGTGAACGTTGAGGGCGAAACGATGAACGGCTATGACGTTATCATAAATCTTAAGGATGAAGTACAGCTTGATGCCGAATTATATCACAGAGAAGGAACGCTCTCTGTTGTAGATTCTACCGGCGCGCTGGCAGAAACTGAATTTTATGGCGAATGTGGTTGCTAAACTATTTACGATATACATATAAGTGAGCTCAAAAAACTTATTGTATTTTTGATCATCTTATTAAAACACATCAATGTCTACACCGGTTCTTGAACTAAAAAATGCTTCTATATTTCAAAGAGAAAACTTGATCTTAAGCGATGTAAGCATTACGATCAATAAGGGAGAATTTGTTTACCTCATAGGTAAAACAGGATCTGGTAAGAGTAGTTTTATGAAAACGCTTTATGGTGATCTTCCACTAGAAGAAGGAGAAGGCAACATTGTAGACATGGACCTTAAGACGCTTCGAGAAAAAGAGATTCCGTTTTTAAGAAGAAAACTTGGTGTTGTTTTTCAAGATTTTAAATTGCTTAATGATCGCACGGTTAGAGCAAATTTGCAGTTTGTTTTAAAAGCCACCGGCTGGAAAGACAAATCTGAAATGGAAACCAGAATTGATACCGTTCTTGATAAAGTAGGTATGAAAACTAAAGGTTTTAAATTTCCTTATCAACTCTCTGGTGGCGAGCAACAGCGTGTTGCAATTGCACGTGCTTTGCTTAATGATCCAGAGCTTATTCTTGCTGATGAGCCTACAGGAAACCTTGATCCGCAAACCTCTGTAGAAGTTATGGGCGTTTTGCAAGAGATCAACAAAAACGGAAATACGATCCTGATGGCAACGCATGATTATGCGTTGATCTTAAAATTCCCTTCTAAAACGCTTAAATGCGACGGCAACAAGATCTTTGAAGTCGTGCAGAAGACAATTTAAGCTAGATGCTCTCAATACTTGTACCTACATATAATAATGCCGTAGATACACTTATTCTTCATTTATTTAAAGAGCTAGAAAATTTACAAACGCCTATCGAGATCATTGTTCTTGATGATGCGTCTACAGATCAAGACGTTCTTCAAAAAAATGCATCTGTTGAGCATCTGTGTACTTATGTCCAACTTCCTAACAATTTAGGAAGAACACATGCGAGAAATCATTTGGCGAAAGCCGCAAAATATGAAAATCTCTTATTTCTAGATGCAGACGTTTTACCGCTAAAAGAGAATTTTATAGCGACGTATTTAAAACATTTAGGCAAAGAGAAAATTACGTTAGGAGGTATTGCTTACTGTGATAAAGTTGAAAAAGAATACAGCTTACGCTGGAAATATGGAAAATCCCGCGAAGCCAGACCGCTTTCTGAAAGAAAGAAAAATCCCTTTTCTTCGATCATTTCTATGGCGTTTCTGATCGATAAAAGTTCTTTTTTAAAACTGAATTTGACTGATAAAAATCAATACGGTCTTGATACGCTTTTTAGTTACTTAATCAAAAACCATGATATTGAAGTTAATCATATTGACAATCCTATAATTCACAATGGTTTAGAAAGCAATGATCTTTATTTAAAGAAGACTTTAGAAGGTTTAAGAACGCTAAGCGAACTCGAAAAATCAAAAAAAATACCAATCAACTTTAGACCGATTCAAAAACTGGGAAATAAGATCAATGCTTTAAAACTAGAAATCTTATTCTTCAAATCATTCGAAGTCATAGAAAAACCAATTCTTAAAAATCTAAGATCGAGCGATCCTTCTTTGCGCCTTTTTGATATTTTTAGACTGTATCACTTTCTTAAAGCTCGAGCAAAAAATGCCTAAGATCTCTGTAATCTTACCGGTTTACAACAAGGCAAAATACTTGCAAGCGACCCTTGATAGCATCTTTGCACAAACCTTTACAGATTTTGAGATCATTGCTGTAAATGATGGTTCTACAGACGCTAGTTTAAATATCCTTGAGTCTAATCAGGATTCCCGACTTTTAATCTATAATCAAGAGAATAATGGACTTTCAGCGGCTAGGAACGCTGGAATTACCGCGGTGAGTTCTGAAATTATCGCATTGATAGATGCAGATGATCTGTGGTTGCCTGATCATTTAGAAACTCTTTTTGGCTTAAGCCAAAATGATCCAAACGCAAGCACTTTTGGAACCTCATACAAAGAGCTTTTTTCAAATGGAAATTTGGTTGAACCAGCGGTAAGTTTTGAGACTTTGGAGGCTTGCGAAATACCAGATTTTTTTGAGGCAAACATGATGCAACCGCTTGTGATCCCTAGTAGTTTTGCTTTCAAGAAATGGGTTTTTAAAGCCATTGGTGGCTTTGATGAAAGTGTAACATATTCTGAAGATGTGGATTTTTACATCCGTGTGCATCTGCAGTTTACAATGGCATATTCTCCAAAAATGACCTGCCACTACCGGATGAATTCTGAGAATCAGATCACAAAACAGCGCAAGACAGATCTTAATCCGCCAGATTTTGAGAAGTTTTTACTTGAAAATCCTGAGCATAAAAGTCTTCATAGATACATCAATTTAAAAAGGTATTTCTTGTGTAACTTTTATAAACTCGAGAAAAATTGGGAAGGATTGGAACAATTAAGATCTAAGATCGACACTTCTCAATTATCTAAAAAACAGCGATTTTTATTAAGTGCTCCACGAGGTGTTCTTTTGGCTTTAAGCCAAATAAAAAAACATCTCTTAAAAAATGGAAAGCGAGTTACTGCTTTTTAAACTGTAAGAATTCTTCGTAATCTCTGATGTAATCTTCTTCATCAAATTCGGCTGAAGCTAGAACCAAGCAAATCCCGCCCGAAGAGAAATTTTCCATTTCGCGCCAAGTGCCGTTTTCTATAAGTAGACCTTCATCTGGCCTGTTTAAAGTGACTCTTTCGCGGATTTTACCGTCGTCTAAAATGATATCAAAACTACCGCTTAACGCAATGACAAATTGCTGCAGATCTTTGTGAGCATGCCCGCCACGCTTGGCTCCGCTAGGAACATCGTATAAATAATAAACACGCTTAGATTGAAATGGGATCACATCTTTTTCTATCACAGAGAGATTACCTCTGCGGTCTTTGATCTTGGATAATTTTATGCGTGTGATCTTCATTTTTCAAATAATTCTTGCCATTGATCGGCGACACGTTCTAAGGCAAATTTCTCAACACTTGATGCGCTATTTTCAGCAAGATGTTCTTTTAATTCTTCATCATTTGCAAGTTCTTCCATAGCATTCTTCAGCGCAGCGAAATCAGCATCATCAAGCAAAATTCCGTTATAATGATTCTGGATCATTTCTGCCGGTCCTGTGGGACAATTAAGCGCTACAACCGGAGTTCCTGTGGCAAGACTCTCTAAGATCACCATGGGGAAACCTTCGTATTTACTACAATGTACAAAGTACAAAGCCTTTTTATAATACTTAAAAGGATTGGCTTGAAATCCTTCAAAAATCACATCATTCTCAACCCCTTGAAAAACGGCTTGCGCTTTATACAATTCGACCATCTCACCTTCACCAAGGATGATAAGTTTGACTCCTTTTCGCGGAAGCGTGCTCTGTGAATAAATATCGATCAATTTATCAAATTGCTTGATATCATTATTCATGCGACCAGCGGCCAATATAAACGGAAAATCAATTTCTAACGGCTCTTCTTTTTTGTCTTTAACGTAAGCAAGATCAATTGCGTTAGGAATGACCACGACATTTTCTAATTTATATTTTTTCTCGATTTTCAGTTTGATCTCGTGCGTTTGAGCGGCAACTGCATGTGCTTTTTTGAAAACGCGGCGCGCTCCTTTTTCCTTTTTAGGAAAATAATAATCCAGATTACTACTGCGCACCATATAAATGACGTTTACATTAGTGTAAAGAAACCTGGCTAGGATGCGCTCTTTGATCATTTTTTGCCTGAAACGAAAATCAAGAACGTAATCAAACTTCTGCTTACGCAAGTAATTTTGATAAATATAAAGTCGCTTTAATTTATTAAGCGGACCGTTCATTTTATTCTTGAACTTCCCCAGATTAAATAAAGTGCCAGAGAATTTATACGCAATATCGTCTGTGATCGTCACCATATGAACCTCGTGGTCCATACCAGTGAACATATACGATAAAATGGCCGCGCTACGCTCTGCTCCTCCTCCACTCAGGGCTTCTACCAGAATACAGATCTTAAATTTCCTGTTCGTCACTTAATGAGTATCTTTAAAGTAAAAATAGCATTTATGAGGATACTGCTGGTGGGAGAATATAGTAACCTGCACAATAGTTTAAAAGCTGGCCTGCAAAAGTTGGGTCACGAGGTTATTTTGATTTCTGCTGGCGATGCGTTTAAAAAATTCCCTACGGACATTGACGTACGCGGAAAAAGAATGCAAGACAGCAAGTTTCTTAATTTGATACGGCAGGGAATCTTTAGAGTTACGCGCAGAGATCTTGCTTTGCTAGAAACTGCATTTCGTACAAAAAAGGCGTTGAAGAAGCAAAAGCCCTTTGACGTTGTACAACTCATCAACGAATATCCATTTAAAACTT
Organism: Leeuwenhoekiella obamensis; assembly: GCF_055391795.1. Lineage (NCBI taxonomy): Bacteria > Pseudomonadati > Bacteroidota > Flavobacteriia > Flavobacteriales > Flavobacteriaceae > Leeuwenhoekiella > Leeuwenhoekiella obamensis. Next base: position 1,371,406 of record NZ_AP029251.1, read on the forward strand.
CGTATCGCCAAGAAAAAAAGATCATAAAGATCTTACGAGATCTCGCTGATAGGATGGTCGTTCTCGCCTGTGGTGATGATCATATTTTTTTAAGTAATATAGATAAGCTGCCACATCATCCTATTACAATGCATAAGGGTAAGATTCGTTTTCGCTACAGCGAAAAATACTTAACCGCAAAGCATAAGAAGTTTCATGAGTTTGTTTTTAAGAAAAAGGATCTTGTCATCTCCTCAGATCTTGATTACCATACCGTTTATAAAGGAAAACCAGACTATTACGGATTGATCCCAAACCCTGTAAATCTTGAAAACATAGAAGTTCCGCCGTTTCCTGATCTGTCGAAAATTAAGATCTTTCACGGGATCAATAGAAGTAATTACCACAAAAAAGGGAATGACTTTTTTGAGAAAGCCCTTAATGAGATCTCAAACAAATACGGTTCTAAAGTTCAAATTCTCACCACCGAAAGTTTGCCGTACAAAGACTATGTAAATCTCTACAACGATTCTCATATTCTTATGGATCAATGTTATGCGTTAGATCAGGGATACAATGCGCTTGAGGCGATGGCAAAAGGCAAAGTTGTGTTTACCGGCGCCGGTAAAGAATTCTGTAAACGCTACAGTTTAAAGATGAACGAAGTCGCCATTCACACGATACCAGAGACAAAAAAGATCGTGGATGATTTAAGTATGCTTATTGAAAACACGGGATTTATTCAAGATATAGGCAACAAGGCAAAAAAGTTTGTTACTGAGAATCATGATTATGTAGAAGTTGCTAAAAAATATGTCGCCGCTTACCAAAGTATTAAGACGACTTAAAGCGAAATAAAGGCTTTCTAAAGATCAGCAACATCATAATTAAGTAGAAGGTATAGCTAACAAAATGTCCCATTGAAGCGCCAGTAAATCCGTATCGCTCCACAAAAAACGAACTGCTAAAATAGATCACAGCAAGCGAAATTATATTGGTGATCGTGAAATGCCAGAACATATTTTTTGCCACAAATTGATATGCCAAAACTGTAGATGCCACACGCATAAGATCACCCAATAATTGCCAGATAAAAATAGGTTTCATCGCTAAAAACTCTGTGGTAAAAATCGTGCGGATGATCACACCTTTAAGCAAGAAGATCAAAGCGCCGCCAGCAATAAAAATCGGGATCACGGTTTTCATAAAATTCCCGATTTCTTTTCTAAAATCTTTATCGTTATCAATTGAACTAAGTTTCGGTAGAATGTAAAGCGTCAACAAAGTCGTCACAAACATCATATAATAATCGCTCACACGCACCATCGCATCCCAATATCCCGCAGACGTCAAGCTTTGCGTATCGATAATCTTTTGGCGAATGCCAATATATATCCACGGCGTAAAAATGGAAGAAAACAGCGTCATCCCAGTGTATGACAATAATTTCTTGATATAGCTGTTTTTTATGCCTTTCGGCGAAAGCCACTCAAATACATTTACTCTTCTGTAAAGTAGAATCACTAAAATGCAAATGAGATTGATCACAGGGCCTAAGATCAATGCAATGATTGCTCCATGAACCCGTTCAAAATAGATCAACAGCAGCGTGACAAGAAGTGCGATTGCATTTGTCGCAATGCCGATATTCACGACCATTTTATATTTGCCCAAGCCATTGATCACCGCTGTGCCATACATAAACAGCATAAACGCAGGAAGACAAATACCTATTAATCTAAAGGCAAAAACAAAGTCTTGATTATCGCTGAAAACAACATCATTCCAATACGGAGCGCCAAAGAAAATAACCAAGCCCACAACAATCGCTGCGCCTACATTAAGCGCCAATGAAGTTGTCAATACATTTTTAAGCTCTGCCCTATTGTCCTTATGCTCGGCGACATATTTGATTATTCCGTTTTTGATACCCAGAATACTCAAACTATGCACAGAAGAAAGAAAATTACGCAGTTCGCCAAGCAATGCCATCCCAGATGAACCAAGAAAGAAAGCCACAGCTTTAGAAACGATCAAACCTGTTACCATTCTAACCGCAATGCCTATTGCATTGTAGGAGGTGACTTTTAACAGCACATTTGTCCCTATGATCTTACCAAACCATCTAAACATTAATATGCGTTAAGACATTTAATAATATGATGAATATCTTTAAGCAAAATCGCCGGATGCAGCGGTATACTCACCGTTTGAGCAGCGATTCTTTCGGTTACAGGAAATTGTAGCGCGTTTAACTCCTTTAAAGCCTCTTGCTTATGCGGCGGGATGGGATAGTGTAAATTATAGCCTATTCCGTTTGTTTCTAGGTAATTTAAAAAGTCATCCCTATTCTCAACCAGAACCGTAAACACATGAAAAACATGAGAATAATCACGCTTATAATACGGTAGTTTTATTTTAGGATTGCTAATTTCGCGTAGATAATTCCCTGCGATCGATCTTCTAATTCCGTTATCATAATCCAGATTATCTAGCTTAACTCTTAAAAAAGAAGCCTGAATTTCGTCAAGACGAGAATTAAAACCCGCATACTCATTTTCATACGTTGAGTTTCTACCGTAGTTACGCAGTTTTATTATGGCTTCCGCCAAAGCTTTATTTGATGTTGTAACTGCACCACCGTCACCCAAAGCTCCAAGGTTTTTAGTAGGATAAAAACTAAAAGCCGCTGCATCGCCAATACTTCCAGCTTTTAAAGCAGTGGCAATGGCTCCATGAGCTTGCGCAGCATCCTCAAGAAGTATGAGATTATTTTTTTTGGCGAAAGCCCGAATCTTCTTCATAGGAGCGATTTGCCCATACAGATGCGTGATGATTATCGCCTTTGCCGGCAACGCGTCGTTAAGCAGATTTGTGTCAATATTAAAATACGTGTCTTCACAATCTACTAAAACAGGCTCTAAACCAGAATGTTTTATACTTAAGATCGTCGCGATATAACTGTTTGCAGCAACGATTACCTTATCTCCTTTTTGCAACATGCCTAGCTGTAAATAACCTTCAAAAAGCAAACGCAACGCATCGTAACCGTTGCCAGTTCCTATGCAATATTTTGTGTTACAGAATTGCGCAAATTCCTTCTCAAATAACGCTAATTCTTCGCCTAGAATATATCGCCCACTGTTTAAAAACTTTTGATAAGCTACATAAAATCGCTTCTCATAAACGGCATTTACTTTCTTGAGATCCAGATACGGAATCATTGTATAACCTGCTTTAAATTAGAAGTTTGCAACAGGTCTACAAGATAGGTTTTTTGTGTAAAAGGGCTTGCGCCAAAACCAGATTTCCAGTTATTTAGACCTAAATTAAGTTTCTTACCGCCATCAATTGTAGAGATGCCAAAATCAAAGTAACGCTTGCGCGAAAAAGTGTCTGTGATCAACGTTGCAAACAAGAGATCTAGTGCTCCGTGCTTTTGCCTATCTACATTTGCAGAAATATACTGCACATGTGCTGTGGTCTTTGTTTCAAAAATGGTCGTGCCAGCCACGATCTCATCCTTGTTATAAACGTTGAATTGTCTAATGTTCTCAGGAAAATGAGATGCTAGTTTTTCGATCTCATGAAGGTTGTGAACCGGAGCAACTTCATGTCTTAATGCAAGATTGGGAATTAAAATTTTGTTCCAGAAGCTCGCAAAATCTTTAGATTCTTCGATCTTAAGATCAAGATTCTTTGCTTTGCGAATACCGTCTTTTCTGGATCTGTGGATATTTACTTTTTGTGTTAAGTCTATGAGCGAAGTAGGTTCTACTTTGATCAATTTCGCATCAAGCAAAAACATGATATATTCTAATTCTCCAGAAGGATGCGTTGCGTAAAAATCTGGTAGAATTTTAAGGTAAAGTTCTCTGAAGCCTTGATCTCTTAAATGCTGTTTTATTTTGGCGAAAGCCAAAATAACCTCATCTAGCTTAGCATTTTTTTGAAGAATCAATCCGCCATAAGATAGACCTTGATGGGATATAACCGCCGACTTCACCTGATTTGCAGGAAGTAATGCGAAAAGCTTTTTACCTTTATAGATCAAGAGACTCGCATCCATGAAGCGATCTGCATGATACTCCATAAAATCCCGGTAAAAGAGAAACGTGGCATTCTTTGCAGTAGCTACAAATGCATCCCACTGCTCTTTAAATTCAGGTTTATATTGATGAATGGTGAATTCTTGCACAGCTATGTTGTGTACTGTGAAAGTATGAAAATTAGTTAGGACAGTTTACAGCTAGAAGAATAAAAATCTTATTTAGCAAATAGCATAAGAAGCATATAGAATTTAGGACCTAGATTCTTTTTTAAGACTTTAAATGCTTTGGTGATCTGGGCTTCTACGTTTTTCACAGATACATCCAGATACTGGGCGATCTCTTTATTTGTGAGTCCATCTTTGCGACTTAGCAAAAAGATCTCTCTACATTTTGGCGAAAGCCTATCTATCTCTGCATAGATCTCTTTTAAGATCACTTGCATGCGCTCATCGTTATGATCTTGCGCGATTTGTTGCAGACTTTCGTGGTATTTTTGCTCTATAAGCGAAGTAGAATTATTTTTCTTGTATTGATTGATGAACTCATTATATGTACTTCTAAAAAGATAGCTTTTTAAGGAAGTATCTATTTGCAATCGATCTCGCTTTTCCCACACTTTCATGAAGACATTTTGCAAAATGTCTTTTGCCATCGCTTTATCGTTAGCCAGCGAAAATGCATACCCAAAAAGCGAATTACTAAACTTATCAATAAGAAAAGCAAACGCCTTCTCATCGCCTTGTTTAAGCGCACTAAGTATTGTACTATCGCTACTGCTCTGCATTCTTTATTTAAATCGTTTTACTTAAATGTTATAAAATCAATAATTCTAGTAGAAAATTAAATATATGAAAAAAAATTTAGCAAAATATTAGGGTTTTAGAATTGAGAACTGTCATAGCTGTATAACTTAATAATCACATGGCAGATTTTAATATTGAGAATATTCTTATAAAATACCTTACTGGGGACGCTTCCGAAAACGATATAGAGATCCTATCACAGTGGATTAGCGATGAGAATAATCAAGAAATATTTGATGAATATGTCAAAGCGCACTTTGAGATCTCAACGGTTCTCCAGCAAGATGAGATCCCTAGCATTAAAAATAAATTGCTTCGTGATATAAAGCCGCAAAAAGAAATTAAGGTTAAGCCGCTTTTCAGCGAAAAGTACTATAAATACGCCGCTGTGCTAATTCTTGCGCTTACGGCAGGTTACTTCATGACGACACAGTTATTTCTATCTAATGAACAAGAGCTTGAGAATACTGAAAATTATGTAACGATTGAAACTGACGGTGGAGAAACGCTATTCTTAAATCCTAATAAAGAGAGGGAAATAAAGGACTCAAAAGGAGTTTTAATAGGTGATCAGAAAGGTGAGAAAATAGTTTATAATCGGGAACACTTCACTGCAGAGCAGTTTTTTATTACCGTAACCGTGCCTTATGGTAGGCGTTTTAATATTCAGCTTGCTGATGGCACAAACGTTCACTTAAATTCTGGAAGCTCGTTGCGCTATCCTACATTCTTTAAAGAGGGTGAAAACAGAAAAGTAGAATTAAATGGGGAAGCATACTTTGATGTTGCAAAAGACAAAGAGCATCCATTTATTGTGAGTTCTGACGCAATGGACATTGAAGTTCTGGGAACCCAATTTAACGTTACTAACTATCCTGAAAATGATCAGATCTGCACCGTTCTAGTAGAAGGTTCTGTGCAAATAACAGATGATAAGAATACAACTCCTACGTTACTAAAACCTAACCATAAAGCAGAGTGGAATAAAACGAGTAGCAAGATTCAGCTTAAAGAAGTTGATACGTACCGCTACACCGCCTGGATGGAAGGTAAACTCATCTTTAGAAATTCCACCTTTAAGAATATTGAGCTTGCGCTTGAAAGGAAATACAACGTAAAGATCGATGTAAAAAACAAAGAGCTCGCCAATGAATTCTTTGATGCCACCTTTGATGTAGAAACTATTGAAGAAGTGCTAGAATCATTTAAAGTGAGTTACACTTTTAATTATCAAATAACAGAAAACGAAATACTTATTTATTAAGATCTAACTCAACCAAATTTCAAATTATGAGACAACAATTACGAGGTCCCACTTCTCTTAAATCAAAAAAACCAGAAAATGCGCCAACATTTCCCGGTTTATAAAATGATCTAAAACAAGTTTTAAACCACCATTAACGACATGCAAATTATGAAAAAACGCTCACAACATTGGGGTGATAATCGTTCTATTTATCAATTTAAATTAAAAATGAGCCTTACTGCTGTTCTTCTTACCATAGTTTCCATTTTTCAGGTTCAGGCAAATTCATATTCTCAAAAGAAATTATCTCTAGACATGCAAGAAGTTTCTGTTGCAGAGGTGATTCATGCCATTGAAACAAACACAGCTTATAAGTTCCTGCTAAACAGAAAAGATGTAGATGTAGACCGTAAGGTAACTATACAGGTTAAAGATCAAACGGTAGAAAAGGTTCTTGACCAACTTTTTTTGGGCACACCCATAAACTATGAGATCTTAAAAAATCAAATTATATTAACTAAGACTCCAGAAAATGAGTCGCCTCCCACAAATTCTAAACCGCAAGATTACAACGTTTCTGGGACGATAAAAGGTCCTGACGGTATGCCGCTACCTGGCGTAAACATATTAGAAAAAGGCACAAAAAACGGTACCGCTACCGACTTTGATGGGTATTTTGAATTCAGTGTATCAGATCCTAATGCTACAATAGTGGTCTCTTATATAGGTTTTGCTACGCAAGAGATTGCCCTTAACGGGAAAAGTACTATTGAAATATCTCTTAAAGAAGATACAGCAAGTCTAGATGAGCTTGTTGTTGTAGGATATGGAAAACAGAAAAAGTACTCTATCATCAGTTCTGTTTCTACGGTAGAACCGGAAGAATTACAGACAAGTTCTTCTAGATCATTAAGCAACAACTTGGCTGGTAGACTGGCCGGTGTGATTGCCGTACAGCGATCTGGTGAAGTAGGATACGATAACAGTCAGTTTTGGATTCGTGGTATTTCCTCATTTGCGGGTAACTCTGCTCCTCTTGTATTAGTAGATGGTGTAGAACGCTCACTTAATAATATCGATCCTGCTGAGATCGCAACATTTTCAATATTGAAAGATGCTGCAGCAAGTGCAGTGTACGGAGTGCGTGGTGCAAACGGTGTTATTCTTATCACTACAAAACGAGGTAAGATCGCTAAGCCTTCCTTTAACGCAAGATATGAGCACAGCTTGACACAACCTGTGCAATTACCAGAATTTGTGGGCGCTGCAGAATACCTAGAGATCATGAACTCTATCGCTAGAGAAGAAGGTACTACAGAGCCTTACTCTCAAGAAAGAATTGACAACATACGCTCTGGCGTGGACCCTGATCTTTATCCTGATGTTAACTGGCTGGATGAGATCACAAAAGACCACGCTTCTAGCGATCGTCTTAACCTTACTGTTTCAGGGGGAACTGAGCTTATACGTTATGCTTTTGTAGCTTCTTATTATGGGGAGAATGGTATTATAGAAAGAGATCCATCACAAGAATGGGATTCTTCACCAAAGTTAGATCGTTATAACCTGCGTTCTAATCTTGATCTTAATATGACTCCTACAACGTTATTTCGCGTAAGCATAGGTGGATATTTACAAGATCTGCGCCGCGCACCACAATCTGTAGATAATTTGTTCAATCTTGCTTTTGAGACACCTCCTTACCAGCATCCTACGCAGTATTCATCTGGTGAGATACCTGTGCAGCCGCAACGCTCTAATCCTTGGGCGCTTGCTACTCAAACAGGATACGAGAGACAAAGTGCAAGTAAACTGGAGTCTTTATTCTCTGTTCAGCAGGATCTTGACTTTTTATTGCCAGGATTATCTACAACGTTCAAGTTCTCTTTTGATAGATATAACGCTAACAGTGTAACACGTAGCAAAAATCCTGATTATTACAACCCATCTACCGGTAGAAATGAAGACGGTTCTCTAGACCTTACAATCTATAGTTATGGGCAGGACTTCCTAGGGTATGAAACAGGTTCTGAGTGGGGTGATAAGGCTGTTTACCTTGAAGGTAGAATGGAATATTCTAACAATTTTAAAGATCATCAGGTAGATGGTTTGTTTTTATACAATCAGCGTAACTATGATAATGGTGACAGACTACCGTTCCGTAACCAAGGTTTTGCAGGACGCTTTTCGTATTCATACAAAAGAAAATACATCGCTGAGTTCAACTTTGGTTACAACGGGTCTGAAAACTTTGCAAAAGGTAAACGTTATGGCTTCTTCCCTTCTGTTGCCGCGGGTTGGGTTTTATCTGAAGAAAAGTTCTTAGAGGATAACAACACCATATCTAATTTGAAACTTAGAGCTTCTTATGGTTTAGTTGGTAACGATCAATTGGGAGGAAGACGCTTTCCATACATCACGACCATAGGCGGTACTGACGGTTACCGTTGGGGTGTGAATAATGATTATTACAGAGCAGGTCGCTGGGAAGGTGACTATGGTGTACCAAATCTTACTTGGGAAACTGTTGCTAAAGCCAACCTTGGTTTAAATCTAGGACTATGGGAAAGTGTAAACATCACTGCCGATGTATTTAATGAAGTGCGTAGCGACATCTTCATGCAGCGACGCACGGTGCCAGGATCTTCAGGATTTATTAATAACCCTTGGGCGAATTATGGTAAAGTAAAGAACCAAGGTTTTGAAGTGTCTGTAGATGTAAATGAAAGATTCTCTGAAGATTTCTCTATCAGAGGTTGGGGTAACTTCAGTTATGCGCATAATGAGATCCTAGAGCAGGATGAACCGCTTGCTGTGATAGGTACAAACCGTTCTTCTACAGGTAAGCCTGTGGGACAAATATTCGGGCTTGTGGATGATGGATTGTTCACAGACGCTGACTTTGCAGATATCGATGAAGGCGTTTTAGCAGATGGTGTGCCAGATCACACCTTTGGTCCTGTGCGTCCTGGGGATATAAAATATACAGATATAAACGGTGATGGTAGAATAGATGACCTTGACAATACTGCCATTGGCGGTACATATACTCCAGAGATCGTTTATGGTTTTGGGTTTAATATGCAATACAAAAGCTTTGATCTGGGTATGTTCTTTCAGGGGAATGCTAAGACGCACCGTATCATAGGTGGTCAATACTTTATTCCTGGTACAGGTGCTGGTGCATTGGGTAACATCTACTCTAATGTTAATGACCGCTGGACGGTTGAGAACCCAAGACAAGATGTCTTCTGGCCGCGTCTCTCTAACCAGACTAATGCGAATAACGGCATGTCTTCTACCTGGTGGTTAAGAGATATGAGTATGCTACGTCTTAAAACTGTAGAGGTAGGTTATACGTTCCCAAAGATGCTTACTGAGAAGATACACAGCAACAATGCCCGCTTATATCTGCGTGGTAACAACTTGCTTACCTTCTCTTCTTTTGACCTTTGGGACCCAGAGATCGATACATCCACAGGTTTCAGGTATCCTCCTATACAGTCTATCGCACTAGGTCTGGACATAAACTTCTAATCAAGAACAAATTTATTGTACTATGAAAATATTAAAGTATATAGCTGTCGTGCTTATGATCGCGACTACTGTTTCGTGTTCTGATTATCTGGATAAAGAACCAGAAGATCAACTTACACTTAACAAAGTATTTAATGATAAAACAAGAACTGAAGACTGGTTAGCAGGTATTTACTCTAGCGTGCCAGATCCTTACTGGGGTTTTATGCGCAGTATAGGTTATGATGCACTAGGTGACGACGCAGCTCCTTCTACCGGTTGGGAACAATTCGGGTGGAATGTGATCGCAAAACAAACAGGAAACTGGAGTCCGTCAAGCTCGTGGGATAGTAACTACTGGGATCTTTTACCAAAAAGAATACGCTCTGCATACATATTCATTGAGAATGTACAACCGTTACCTGCGCAACAGGTAACTGAAGAAGACGTTGAGAATATGAAGAACGAAGCTCGTTTTCTTATCGCCTATTACTACTCGTTATTATTAGAGTCGTATGGACCTGTACCATTCACAGACCGTATTCTTACCGCAGATGAGGATCTTTTATTAGAACGTAGACCGTATGACGAATTAGTAGCGTGGATAGATAACGAACTGCAACAGGTGGCAGCGGCATTGCCTGCTAAATATTCTGATGGGTCTAAGTTTGGTCGTGCTACTTCTATCATGGCGCTTGCTGTAAGAGCGCGCATGCTATTGTTTGCCGCTAGCCCACTGGTTAACGGCAACCCAGACTATAATGGATATACTAACAGGCTAGGTGAACCGCTTTTTAACTCAACATACGATGCAAGTAAGTGGGATAGAGCCGCAGGAGCATGCAAAGAAATGATAGACAAAGCACATGCTGCCGGTCATGAGTTGTATAAAGAATATAACGATGATGGCAGTATTGATCCTTTCCTATCTTATCAAAATATGATGTTCAGGAAGACTAACGATGGTAACAATGAGATCCTTTTTGCAAGACCAGAGTCTAACCATTGGGAATACGACAGGCACTCACAGCCACGTGGTACTGGTGGTAATGGAGGTTTGGGCGTGACCCAATCACTTGTTGACGCTTTCTTTATGGAAAACGGTCTGCCTATTAACGACCCTAATAGCGGATATGTAGAAAAAGGCTTCTCTGATGCACCAGAGGTTAGAAACACAAAATGGATAGAAGTACAGGGAGATCAAGCCGGTAAAGAAGGTCAGGTTACTCTTGCTGGTACGTATAATATGTACACCCACCGCGAACCACGCTTTTATATCTCAGTCTTGTATAACCGTGCTTGGCACCGTCGTGAGAACCGCACTACCCGCTTTATGCTGGGCGAATGGGACGGTGGTCCAACACATGATGCGCCACAAAACGGATATTTAATGCGTAAAAAGGTACACCCAGACCACGACCCTCGCAACGGTACTAACCCGTATCGCCCGGGCATTTTGTACCGTCTGGGAGAAGCCTACCTTAACTATGCAGAGGCGCTTAACGAGAGCGAACCTGGCAATCCAGATATAGCAAAGTATGTAAACCTTGTGCGTCAACGTGCGGGTATCCCAGATCTTGCCACTGGTCTAGATCAAGATGCAATGCGTGAGGCAATACACAGAGAGCGCCGCGTTGAGCTTAACTGTGAAGATGGTATACGCTACCATGATATACGCCGCTGGAAGATAGGAGAAGAAGCCCTAGACCGCGACTTCTGGGGTATGAACTTCTTTGGTAAAGACCTATGCGACGATCCAGACAACCCTGACTGTTTCTTTGTGCGTAAGGTATATCAATCTCGCGAATTCAGTAAAAAGAACTACTGGGTGCCTATCCACCAGACAGAGATAGACATTAACCCAGAACTTGTACAAAACCCGTACTGGTAGACGATTAATTTAGTGAGTAGTTTTTCTGTAACCCTCTGGTAGCTTCATTGCGATCAGAGGGTTTTTTATACCCTATAAACACAACCGTTATACGGTAATAGCTATTTGCCTTTCGGCGAAAAGGACTTAAACGGCTAAGCTACCTTCAAAAAGAAATACACTTGTAAAAAATTGTTTTTCAATGTATTATAAAATTTATTATATTAGCTATAACGTTATCAGAAGCAGCGTTTAGACGGCTTTTCACCCCATTTTTTGATTCTTTTGGCGCAAGCCAAAAGTTTATTTACCTACACTTTCGCCCCGATCAAAAGATGTAAATTAAATTTTATTCATTATGTCAATTAAATACAAAGTGATTGCCCGGGGCGAACCTGGGGTATCTGGCGGCGGTGAGCAGAAGTATTATGCAAGCGCCATTAGCGAAAACAGTATCAACCTTAAAGACCTAAGTGCCGAGATCGAGCGCATTAGTACCGTGAGCAGAGCCGATATTATAGGTGTGCTTACTGCACTAGTTGAACTTATACCCGGCAAACTTGCTAATAGTACTATCGTGCGTCTGGGCGAGTTAGGGTACTTTAGAGTAAGTATTAGCAGTAAGGGCGAGCCTAGTGCTAGTGCTGTGAATGCAAGCAGTATACGCAGTAATAAGATCATCTTTACCCCGGGTAAGGATATTAAGAACGCTCTTAAAGCCGCCGAATATACAAAGGTCTGATCCCTAATACGTTCATTATACCCGTAGTACCGGCACATTTAATTGGGGTGTGCCGGTACTTTTTTTATACCTATGCGTGTGAAGTAATTATTTCATGCTTATGAATTGATAAAGTCTTGCCTATCATTTTGTAAAATGATGCCTATGATTTTTCTAAATGATAGCTATGATTTAGTTGAACGCTAAGCAAAAGAAGAACTAAGCCTGCGCAAGGATGCAATGCTTTAGGTTTATCGTTGAGATCACGGCTGAGTATCTTTCGCGGAAGCGTAAACAAAAAAAGGAAGCCCGTGTGAGCTTCCTTCTTATTTATAGTAAACTAGCCTTAGTTTAAATCGCTTTAGAGCGTTTTCTTTCGTTCTCTGTAAGTAGCACTTTGCGTAGTCGTAAGTGATTAGGCGTTACTTCTACATATTCATCCTTCTGGATGTATTCTAGTGCTTCTTCTAGTGAGAATTTGATCGCTGGTACGATACGAGCTTTATCATCTGCACCACTAGAGCGTACGTTAGATAGTTTCTTTGTTTTTGTGATGTTCACAACCATATCGTCTTGACGGCTGTTCTCTCCTATCACCTGACCTTCGTAGATATCTTCTCCTGGGTCAACAAAGAATTTACCACGGTCTTGTAGTTTATCAATTGAATACGGGATCGCTGTACCTTTTTCCATTGAAACTAGTGAACCGTTGTTACGTCCTGGGATCTCACCCTTTAACGGCTGGTATTCTTTATAGCGGTGTGCCATGATCGCCTCACCTGCAGTTGCAGTAAGGAGTTGATTTCTTAATCCTATGATTCCGCGAGACGGGATAAGGAACTCGATCACCATACGGTCACCTTTAGCTTCCATACTTAGCATTTCGCCCTTGCGTATGGTTACCATCTCTACTGCTTTACCAGATACGTTCTCTGGTAGGTCAATAGTTAATTCTTCAATAGGCTCACATTGTACACCATCAATTTCTTTAATGATTACTTGTGGCTGGCCTATTTGTAGTTCGTATCCTTCACGACGCATAGTCTCGATCAATACAGATAGGTGCAATACCCCACGGCCAAATACCATGAATTTATCTGCACTGTCTGTATCTGCTACACGTAGCGCAAGGTTCTTTTCTAATTCTTTATTAAGACGATCTTTAATGTGACGCGATGTAACGAATTTACCATCCTTACCAAAGAACGGAGAGTCGTTTATCGTGAACAACATACTCATTGTAGGCTCATCTATCGCGATGGTCTTAAGACCTTCAGGATTCTCAAAGTCTGCTACAGTGTCGCCTATCTCAAAACCTTCTAGACCTACAAGGGCACAGATATCTCCTGCATAAACAGCGTCAACCTTCTTGCGACCCAGACCTTCAAAGGTGTGTAATTCTTTAATTTTAGACTTAACGATCTTACCGTCACGCTTCACAAGGCTTACGTTCATACCTTCTTTTAAGGTACCACGTTGCAAACGACCTATGGCGATACGACCTGTAAATGATGAGAAGTCTAATGAAGTGATCAACATCTGTACAGTACCATTCTCATCTACCTTAGGGGTAGGGATATGTTCTATTACCATATCAAGCAATGGCTCGATGTTCTCAGTCTTGTCTTGCCAGTCTTCGCTCATCCAGTTTTGCTTCGCAGAACCGTAAACGGTAGGGAAATCAAGCTGCCACTCCTCTGCTCCTAGTTCAAACATAAGGTCAAATACCTTCTCATGAACTTCATCAGGAGTACAGTTTTCTTTATCTACTTTATTGATAACCACACAAGGCTTAAGACCTAAGCTTATCGCTTTTTGTAGTACAAAACGCGTTTGTGGCATTGGTCCTTCAAAGGCATCAACAAGAAGTAACACACCATCTGCCATGTTAAGAACACGCTCTACCTCACCACCAAAGTCGGCGTGACCAGGAGTATCGATAATGTTGATCTTGCTTCCTTTATAGTTTACAGAAACGTTCTTAGAAGTAATGGTAATCCCACGCTCACGCTCCAGATCGTTATTATCTAGGATGAGATCGCCTGTGTTTTCGTTTTCACGAAATAACTGACAATGGTACATAATCTTATCAACCAGTGTAGTTTTACCGTGGTCAACGTGTGCAATAATGGCGATGTTTCTAATATCCATGTTAAGCCTTGTTTTTGAGCGCGCAAATGTACGCGTAATTAATGGATTTATAATACATAGCTTAAAATGTTTTTTATCAATGAATAACCCTCACCGCCACACAGATTTTCAATATGTTAGACGGTGAGGGTTTATGTGAGTGGTTTTTTGGCTACAGCCAAAAAAGGAAAGTTATGTCAATTCTTACCTTATTCTGAGAGCATCGCTAATCTAGACAACATCTCAACGATCGCCCCCTGATGAATAACCTCCCAGGAGTTTTGAGTAGTTGTACCTTTAAAGTTCTCGTTCACAAGATTAGTATTAGGATTTCTTGCGTCAGACAACCAGGCATGATCTAGTGTTTTCTTAAAATCATCAATGTATTTACTGTTACCATCTATCTCATATAGCTCTGCAAATCCTCTAAGCGTTATCGCCTGAAACCATACATGTCCTGGCTCAAGAATATTAAAGTTCTCATTTAATATATACGATTTAAATGGTGTAAACCATCTAGCATGCGCCGCCTCTGCAACGATCTGCGCATCTTGAAGATACTTCTGCTCGTTTGTAATTTCATACAGCAATGCAGCAGCCTGTATGGGTTGCCCTGAATTATATGAGTACTTCTGCTTCGCTATCTGGATATCAGAGTTAGGATCGTTCTCATCAGTAAAATAAGCATGATCCCAGTATAAATGATCTTCTGGGTCTTGAAGATTTGTTTTTACCCAATCATAATAGTCGATCGCCTTATCTAGATATTGCTGTTCATTAGTAGCTTTATAAAGTTTAGCACCTAGTACAGCCGCCGGCGCAGTAGAGCACGTATTTTTTGTTTTCTGTCCTTCTTTCCAGTAAACGCCACCGCCCATAGCCTGATCACTACCAGAGAGTACAAAATCCCAAACTAATCTAGCCCTGTTAAGGTACTTTGAATCACCTGTTAACTCATAAAGATCAACCATGTCAATACCTACCCAGATATTGTCATCATAAAAACGCTCGTCTCCTTCTCCCGGATAAACAGCGTACGCCTCAGGACCGCCATCACGAGTGTTTCTAAATTTGTCAATACCCGTTAAAAGTCTAGAATCATAATTTGTCTCGATAAAGGTTTTAAGCTCGGCATCAGATTCTGCAGCGTGCTTTAAAGTAGCGTATCCTGAGAATGCTGCTCCGTGTCCCCAGATAACAGCTGCTCCATCCCAGTAACCATCTCCTTGAGGATATTGACTACTCCAGATATCTAGAGGCTTATTATTAAGGTATAGATTGACCATTGAGGTCATCAAGGTATTTGCTCTATCTAGCCATTTTGCTTTTCCTGTAAGCGTTTCGTAGCTAATAGATTTCGCCTCAGAGCGCACACCTGCTTTGTTAATCGCAACAAGCGTGAACATATAAGAAGATGGATCCTCTATTGTAACGTTATGCGTCACAGTCTGACCACTTACAGCATCCAGAAGAATAGTGATCTTCTGATCTTCTTCTGCTGTTTTGTAATAAGTGATCTCAACAGAAGATAAATAAGGGTTTACAGGATTCTTCCAGTTCAGGGTTACCTGTTCACTATTATCTGGTCTTTCAACAGTTAAAGCAGAGATAGGCGGAATCATATCTGGGATATTCTCTCCCATACCTATAACGTCATCAGTGCTTTCTGTACAAGAACAGCAGAAAAACAGTACTGCTAGATTTAATACAATAGTTTTTATAAATGTAGTTTTCATTTTCACAGTTTTATAATTCGCATGTATAATCAACAAATGATTCTTTTGCAACGGTTAGTGGTGTGTAGTTGTTATTTATTTTGGCATTAGCCAAAATAAGATCTGTACCATATTGATTATTGCTACTATCTAATATGTAATCTGTTGCCATATTTGCAGAGAAATCCCATTGCGCAAGGAGACCTTCATCTGAATCTTCTTGCAAAGAACATAGATTAGCAGCTATTTGTTCTTTAGTACGTGCTGTTGTCCAAACTCTAGCCTCTGCAACCGTACCTCTAATGGCTCTAAAATCCTGACCAAAAGCGCGCCCAACAACAAAACGATTACCCTCATTGCTTGAAGCAAGGTTGATGCTTTGATGAGTTTCATCACTGCGCACAACCACTAATTGATCCTGCACACCGTTAATGTAGAGTTTGTACTTATCTAAAACTTCGCTTTGAGAACAATCTACCACAAGTGCAATATTCATCCACTCATTAAGATTAAAGCTACTGCTGGTTTCAAGCATGATCTTATCTCCTAGCCCAGCGATCTGTATAGGATGCGTCTCTCTGTAATCATCATTCTTACCTCTCACGATAAGTTGACCTTCAAGCCCTAAAAACGTTTGCAAACCTCTATAGCTATTGATCTTACATGTCATTTCAAAAGTCACTTGCTCTAAACTCTCAATAGATTGGTTTACAACAAGAAGATCCTCAAAATTTGCATAACCAAATAGGCTTTCGCCAAAAGCTAGCGCCATAGGATCACCTTGAACGTTGATTAAGATTTCGGTTTTGCCAGCATACTTGTCTGTTATGATCAATTTAGTTTCTCCGCGACGTTTACCAGTGACTACAAAATCACCGTCCTTTTTTGTAAAACTTGCTATCGCAGAATCTGTAAACTCAACTGAATATTCTGAGCTTAATCCACTAACTGTGAAACTTTCAGTACTTTGAACGCTACTTAAAACGATCTGTTCTTTAGATGATGTAAGACCACTAGCATTCTTTAGAAAAACCTTTATTTCACTTCGCTTATCATAAACATCAGCAACATACACCACAACTTCTGCATAGGTTACATTGTTCTTTGCTTTGATTTCGATCTTATTTCCAGAAACAGTTGCTGTTAATAGATCTGCATTAGAAGATCTAGCGGTGAATTGACCATTTCCCTCAATTATATCAACAGTTACTGTTTCATTTGCTCCAATATTAACTTCATTAGTTGATAATTGAATTTCAATGGCTGTTTCACTCTCATCTTTCGTACAAGACAGCTGCAAAACCGCCATAAACAGTGAAGAAAAGAGTATTAAATAGTTTTTTAGTTTCATTCAGTTCGTTTTAGGTTTTAAATGTACTAAAACGTTTTATTTAATCAAATAATTAATTAAAAAACAATTATTTATGAAAATAACCGTGAAATTGATAATTGGTTAATCAATCATTTAGGTGGTTTAAATATGGATTTACTTAATATTATGACAACAACTAAAATCCTATCTTTGTTCTTTAAATTTCTACTTAAGACACCATGCAACTCAATAAGATTCCACAAATAAAACATACTGATAAAAACAACTTCTTTTTACTTGCCGGTCCGTGCGCCATTGAAGGTGAAGAAATGGCAATGCGCATCGCAGAAAAAGTTGTGGGAATTACAGATAAACTAGGTATTCCATACGTTTTTAAAGGAAGTTTTAAGAAGGCAAATCGCAGTCGCATAGACAGTTTTACCGGTATAGGTGATGAGAAAGCGCTTAAGATCCTAGCTAAGGTTTCTAAAGAATTTGGCGTACCTACCGTTACAGATATTCATAAAGAAGAAGATGCTGCTCAAGCTGCAGAATATGTAGATGTGCTTCAAATTCCTGCATTTCTTGTGCGTCAAACTGATCTTGTTGTCGCTGCCGCGGAAACAGGTAAAGTAGTAAACCTTAAAAAAGGACAATTCATGAGTCCTGAAAGTATGAAACACGCAGTTACTAAAGTGACTGAAACTGGCAACGAACAAGTAATGTGCACAGACCGTGGCACGATGTTCGGGTATCAGGATCTTATTGTTGACTTCCGTGGGATACCAACGATGAAACAATTTGCTCCTACCGTGCTTGATGTGACTCATTCTCTACAGCAACCCAATCAAAGTAGTGGTGTAACTGGTGGTCGTCCAGAAATGATAGGCACCATGGCTAAAGCAGGAATCGCTGCCGGTGTTGATGGACTATTTATTGAGACACACTTTGATCCTAAAAACGCTAAAAGTGATGG
Source organism: Leeuwenhoekiella obamensis (assembly GCF_055391795.1). Lineage (NCBI taxonomy): Bacteria > Pseudomonadati > Bacteroidota > Flavobacteriia > Flavobacteriales > Flavobacteriaceae > Leeuwenhoekiella > Leeuwenhoekiella obamensis. The sequence continues at coordinate 1,389,726 of NZ_AP029251.1, forward strand.
CGCAAACATGCTAGATCTATCATTATTAGAAGGATTATTGACCAAATTGGTAAAAATCAGAAGCATTATTACAGAAATCTAGTAAGCTTAACGTTTTAGTCGGGTTTTTTACTAAATTGTCATAGCAATCAAAAAACCTGATGATGAAAAAACAAGCACTACTATTATTAGCTGGTATTACTTTGCTGGCTTCATGCGAAAAAGAATCTGAAGATAAAGGCCTAGATATGGGCAAACTTCATATATCTAAGGCCAAGCCTATGGCCGGCGATCAGATTGATTTTAAGTACACTAAAGCCGACTCTATTGACGAAACCTTTGGTTTGGTTGTCGTAATGGTGGAAGAAGAAAATTATCCGCAAGATGTTGATCTTACACGAAAAGGTGAGATTCTAGAAGGAAGTTTTAAAATTCCAGATTCTGCCACCGCAATTGCCTTTGGGTTTGAAACTAAGGGTGAGTTTGACAACAATGATGAGAATGGGTATGTCATAACACTTAATGATGAAGAAGGCAACGAGATTAGTAATAGTGCTTCTAGCGCTGCTTTTTTTAAACTTATACGCGGGTCGCAATACGGTATTAAATATTCACAAGATTCTGCCGCAGCAGTATTAAAAAGGGGTTGGGCTGATAATGCTGATCACATAGCTTATCTATATGGTATAAGCAGAGCAGATAAAAAATTTGCAGACTCTATATATCGCTCAAAAATTGAAGCGCTAACAGCAAAAGAAAGTCTTACAGAAGAAGAGTATACTGATCTTTCTATGTCCTATTCTAGTACGAAAAACACAATAGCAAATGACTCGCTTGTACAGATTATAAAGGAAAAATTCCCTTTAGGAAGTTATGCTTTAGGAAGTTTCATAGGTAAAGTACAATCAGCTAAAACACTTGAAGAAAAGGAAGCTATTGTTGAAGAGTATGAAAGTTTAGGCGGCAAACCTAAAAATGAAACGAACTACATGTACAATTTACTTGCGAGAGCTGAACTTGACGCTGGGAATACTGAGAAGTTCAAAGAGACGTTAAACAAAATCACAGACAAGGTAAGTATCGCATATACCTTGAATGATGTTGCATGGAATATGGCGCTAAGCGACAAGGATCTTGAAACTGCAACACAATTTTCAAAAGAATCGCTAGACCTTTTAGACGAAAGTCTAGAGAACAAACCGGCATACTACAGTACACGCCAGTTTAAGGATAGAATTAGAGATGCACAAAGGCAATTTACAGATACATACGCTTATATCCACTACAAAAAAGGCGATTATGATAAAGCGATCGCATTGCAAGAAGGAGTCTTAGAAGATGGTGATATCACTGAGAATAACGAAAACTATATTCTCTTTTTAGTAGAAGGCGGTAAAAATGAAAAAGCAATACAACAAGCTGAGAAATTCATCGCCAATAATCAAGCTAATGCAAAGCTTAAAGAATATTATAAATCGGCTTTCGCCAAAGTAAATCCTGATCTAGACTACCAGGCTAAACTAGTTGAATTAGAAACAACCGGTCGTAAAATGGCTTTAAAAGAACTAAGAGAAGACATCATTGATGATACTGCGCCTGCATTTGCTCTACAGGATATGGAAGGTAAGGAAGTTGCACTTGCAGATCTTAAAGGTAAAACAGTGATCGTAGATTTCTGGGCAACCTGGTGTGGACCATGTATTTCTTCTTTTCCTGCAATGGAAAAAGCAAGACAAAAATATGAGCAAAACGGTGATGTAGAATTCCTGTTTGTGAACACTTGGGAGAGAACGCCAAAAGAAGAACGAGAAAAAGCTGTTGCCAGTTTCTTAGAACAAAAGCAATTACCATTTCATGTACTTCTTGACTCTAGAAAAGACGGAGAAAATTACGATATTGTATCCCAATTTAAAGTAGACGGCATACCTACGAAGTTCATAATTGGCCCTGACGGAAAGATAAAATTTAAGTCTGTGGGCTGGAGCGGAAAAGAAGAAGAGTTTATAGATGAGTTAGGTATGATGATAGAGCTTTCAAAATCTTAAAATACTATGCAGAAAGGGATTAAATACAGCCTGATACTGGCTGCCTTAACGCTTACGATAGCGTGTAAAGAAACTAAAGAAGAAAAAGAGGAAACCGCATGGCTAGGTACTTTTACTAAGCCTGATCAAAACCCGATTCTCAAACCAGATTCTACATACACGTTTAAAGATCCTTTGACAGATTCTATCGTGCATTGGCAACAGGCAGATGTATTTAATCCCGCTGCAATTGTAAAAAATGATACTGTCTTTATGCTCTTTAGAGCAGAAGATAATCCAGATGCGATCCTTGGTAGAAGAACTTCGCGCATTGGCCTTGCCTACAGCACAAACGGTATGGATTTTACACGCTATCCAGAACCTGTGGTTTATCCAGATTCTTCAGCAACGCTTAAATGGGAGTATCCCGGCGGTATTGAAGATCCACGTGTGGTAGAGCGCCCAGATGGCACCTATGTTATGCTCCACACAAGTTGGGATAATGAGACCGCAAGACTTTCGGCGGCTTCATCTAAAGATCTTAAAAACTGGACAAAACATGGTCCGGTTTTTCAAAAATCGCATGACAGTAAATATTTAAATGAGTGGAGTAAATCTGGTTCGGTTGTCACCAAAATGGAAAATGGCCGACTCATCGCTGCAAAGATCAATGAGAAATATTGGATGTATTGGGGTGAGAAATTTGTAAATGCCGCTTGGTCAGACGATCTTATTGAATGGACGCCTACGCTAGATCAAAATGGCGAACTGCTAAAATCTATGGTGACGCGTGATAAAAAATTTGACAGCGACCTTGTAGAACCAGGACCTCCTGCCCTACTCACTGAAGATGGCATCATCTTGATGTATAATGGTAGAAATAGCGAAAACGACGAACTAACAGATCCTGAGCATGGCAAAGGTGGTTATTGCGGCGGTCAGGCGTTATTTGATGCGCAAGACCCTACAAAATTCATCGAGCGCATGGATGCACCATTTATTTGCCCATCACTACCTCATGAAACTAGCGGTCAGTATGCTTCGGGTACCACTTTCGTAGAAGCATTGGTTTACTTTAAAGATCAATGGTTTTTATATTATGGCACCGCAGATTCAATGGTTGGTGTTGCGGTAAGTGAGAAGAAGACAAAGTAGTTTTCGCTTAAAGCGAAAATTACTATGATATGTTTTCTTTTTGCGCAAGCAAAACCTTTATTAGTAGATCATAATCTAGTTCCTCGAGCGAAGTATATCTCAACGATCTAACGATCTTTCTACCTTCTCCAGCAATGAGATATTCCTGAAGATGCTCCATCTTGTGTGCGTTTAAGAAAGAAATGTCCACAAATGTTTTCCTGAAATTGAGGTAACAGAACATCTTGCCATTTAAGGTATAAAAAGGAAGCGACCATTTTAAAGACTCTTCTACTTCTGGCACCGTTTGCTTAACGATCTCTCGCAATTCAATGAGAATAGAACGCCATGGCTCTGATTTTGTGAGGATATAATTTTCTGCCGGATTCATTTTTCTTTTAAAAATAGTAGATTATTCTGAATAAATTAATTTACTTTGCAATTCAAAGTACTTTTATGGATAGCAATAAATACTTAAATGATATAGCAGAGATCAAGAAGATGATGAGCAATTCTTCAAGGTTTCTTTCCCTTAGTGGCCTTAGCGGAATTCTTGCTGGTGTGTATGCGTTGATTGCCACATTTCTTGCAAGAGAGATTTTAACTAGTATTCCGCAATACGCAATTGATAGCAGTTATAATCTAACAGTAGACCGAGTAACCAGTAATGCAGAGATTGTTGCTAAACTTATTCTTATAGCGCTGATCACACTTATTCTTGCGATCACCACGGCATTTATCTTAACGTTGAAAAAGACTAAAAAAACCGGAGAAAAGATCTGGACACCCATAAGCAGAAGATTGATAGCAAATTTTGCTATTCCATTTTTAGCGGGTGGATTCTTCTGTGCGGTGCTTTTACAATATGAACTTATAGGTCTTGTAGCTCCCGCTACCCTACTCTTTTATGGTTTGGCATTGATCAACGCAAGCAAATACACTGTGGGCGACATTAAGTATTTGGGTCTAGTAAATGTAATAATTGGCCTCGTTGCAACGCAGTTTATAGGATATGGATTGTATTTTTGGGCTTTAGGTTTTGGCGTAAGCCATATAATCTACGGTACGATCATGTATAATAAATACGATCGTAAAACGGCTTGATGAAGAATATAATTCAAAATATAAACAAGGCCTTTGATCACCGCATAAGGCTGGGCATCATGAGTATTCTTGTGGTGAACGATCATGCCGATTTTAAAACGCTTAAGGAGCTGCTAGGCGCGACTGATGGTAACATCGCCAGCCATACTAAAGCGCTTGAAAAAGAGAAATATATACGTGTAGAAAAGTCTTTTATTAACCGTAAACCAAATACAAAATACATCGCTACAAAAGCCGGTAAAGAAGCTTTTGAGAAGCACATAGAAGCACTTGAAAAACTGATAAACAAATAATTTTTTTTACTCATATACTTTGAATTTCAAAGTACTTTAAAATAAGCAAAATGAATACAGACAACCAACCACAATCAGGAATAAAAACAGGAAACTGGTTTAAGACATCAATGACCGCAAAAATGCTCATGGTAGGCTTTTTAACCCTAGTCTTATTAATACCGCTTTGGTTTGTACAAAGCCTTATCGCTGAAAGACAATATCGGCAACAGGATGTTGTGGAAGAGATCAACAAAAAATGGGGACAAGAAGTACTGGTGTATGGGCCTATACTTAAAGTACCATACAAGACTTACAAAGAAAAATATGTAACGAATTCTGACACGAAAACCCGCGTTACAGAAATAGAAGAAAACTTGAAGTATGCTTACTTCCTTCCCGCTACGCTAGATATTAAAAGTACAGTAACTCCAGAGACAAAAAGTTTAGGCATTTATGAAGCCGCGGTACATAAAAGCGACATCAATATCACCGGAAGTTTTGAAGCCTTAGATTGGTCTAGTCAAGAGATAGCGCCTGAAGATATACTTTGGGAAAAAGCCCAACTCGTTCTTCAAACCTCAAATCTCAAAGGTGTGAGCGATGAGATGAAATTGAAGATCAATGATGGTCAATATTCTTTCACAACGCAATTTGATAAACATCATTCTTCTTTGTCTAAAAATTCACTTTATACGCTAGAGACGGCTGCGCTTAAAGCGAAAGACACTCCGAAGGAATCTCTTATTACTTTCTCGATGAACCTAAATTTTAATGGAAGTCAAAGCATTCGTTTTGTGCCGCTAGGTAAAGTTTCAGATATAGAGATCACTTCAAACTGGCATACCAATCATTACAATGGCGACTATTTACCGCAAGAAATTATTGATCTTGAAAACAGCGGTCAAAAAGCAATCTGGAAAGTTCTAGATATCAATAGACCATTTCCACAGGAGTATTTTGGCTTTGAGCCACAACTTACAGAATATGCCGTAGGAGTAGATTTTCTTATTCCTGTAGATGAGTATCAAAAGAGCGATCGCGCATCAAAATATGGGTTTCTGGTAATAGGTCTCACCTTTCTTATTTTCTTCTTGATCCAGACATTGAGTAAGATCAATATTCACTTGTTTCAATACTTGATGATAGGTCTTGCGCTCATCATGTTCTACACTTTATTGATCTCAATATCAGAGCACAGCAGCTTTCTTAAAGCTTATCTCATTGCAGGTATTTCTGTAGTGTTACTCATTACACTGTATAGTAAGAGTATTTTAAAAGGTTGGAAGTTCCCGCTGTTTATAACTACCTCGCTAAGCGCCTTATACGGTTTTATATATGTTATAATTCAGCTTGAGAATTATGCTTTGCTAGTAGGAAGTATTGGTCTCTTTGTGATTCTTGCACTTGTCATGTTTGCCTCAAGAAAAATTGAATGGCATAACTAACTAGTATATAACAAATAACGTCTTAACCACCGTAAACCATGAAAAACTTCATATTCAGAAAGTATTTCTTTCTAAAAATACTTTTTATCTTTGCCGCTAGCAGCGTGTTTCTGCTAATGCTTAGAATAAAAATTTCAAGAGAAACATATTTACTGTTTTTGGTATGGAATTTGTTTCTAGCATTTGTCCCTCTACTTATCGCCTGGTTGATTTCGCTTAAGCGAAAAAAACATCTAAACATCATGCTTGGGTGCATGTGGCTGTTGTTTCTGCCTAATGCTCCATACATTATAACGGATTTTATCCATTTAGATAATTCGCCTGAAGGTTTTGAACTTCTAGATAGTTTTGTGATCGCTCTTTTTGCACTTACAGGGCTTTTAATGGGAGTTTTCTCTACGCTTGAAATTGAGAAAAAACTAGAAGACAAATTATCAAAAAATGTGCGACAAGGGCTTATACTCTTGATACACTTTTTATGTGCTTATGGCATTTATCTAGGTAGGAATTTACGTTATAACAGTTGGGATATTATTACAAGCCCTAAGCCTCTGATAGTTGATGTGAGTAATATGTTTCTTGCACCCTTAGAACATTACAGAATATGGGTTTTTGTGGTAATTACAGGTGTCTTTTTACATATTATTTACAATTTAAACCGTATTTTTATTAAAAACAAATTGCTTTAAAATGCCCAAAAGAAACAAAACCTTGTATTACTTCCTCGGATTTCTAGCCGTATTGATACTAGAGATCTGCATCGCTGTGTTTATTCCCAGCGGATTTATTAGATCTTATGTAGGAGATTTTCTTGTCGCCATCATGCTGTATTGTGGTTTAATGGCTATCACTAACCTACCTGTAATTGAAGCTCTTATAGGTGTTTTAGTTTTTGCGATACTTGTTGAGATCGCACAAGGATTAGACCTATTCTCTCTCCTACCACTTCCTCAAGGAAGATTAATTAGAACTATTACCGGAGAGCGCTTTGATTTTCTCGATATACTGATGTATTTCCTCGGTATAGTGCTTTGCGGATTTATTGAGTACAAAAGAGTTGAGGAGTTTTTTAAGCCTCAACGTAATCACTCAAATATTTAAAATTAGTTGTGAGTTTACCGGCTTGAGTCATTTTGGCTCGAGCCAAAACTCCATCAGCATCTTCATTAAAGAACGCTGGTAATACATGTTCTAAAAACATCTTGCCAAAGCCCTCACTTGCATCCTTAGGTAATTCACATGGTAGATTGTCCACAGCCATAACCGTTATGGCATGAGGAGCGTCAAAATCAGTCTCCTTCTCTGTTTTGGGATCATAACCGTACAAGGGTTCTTCAATAGTTGATGGTCTTATCGTTGAAGCCACAGGCCCATCAATGTCGCATGAAATATCTGCGACTACTTTAATCTTAAAATCATCTTTTTTAGCATCTTCTCTTGTGAAAAGATATGGAGCGCCATCTCCATAAAAATGCCCAGCAATAAATAGATCTGTTACTCTCGCAAAGCGAAAGAAATTAGATTGATATCCCGATGGATCACTAAAAAACTCTTTTAGATCTCCTTCTGTACTATCTACTCTTCTGTTATAATCTAGTACATCTAAAACACAATAAACCGGCTCTTGAAAATCCTTAAGCATATAATCTTCAACATCTACCTTGCGTATTCCCATACTATCTAAAATTTCCTTGGCTCCGTTTGCCACTTTACCACTTCCTGTAAGTGCTATTTTTAAAGGTGGTAGTTCAACTTGATTGAGCTCTTGCAGCATGGCTTCAAGATCTGGTAGATCATCAGCCTTAGGCAGATCCCAAGAATTAAATCGCTTGCCCCAAGCTCTAATGCCATTGTAAGCGCCCACAAGACCTGCGTAACGACCAAAACCTATCAACCTTGCTCCATCTTCTCTTGTGATCACTTCGTGATCATAAAGCTCTATATTCTTTGAAAGAATGTTTTGTAAAAGCTTTTTATTATAAGGTTGCTTCTTGATAGTATGACTAAAGAAGAAATACTTTTTATTTGGTAGTAAAGCTTCTACAGGAACTTCCTTCACTCCTATCATCACATCTGCGTCAGAAACGTCTTCTGTAACTTTAAAACCAGCTTCTCTGTATGTGTCATCAGGATAGATACGCACATCCGAAGATTCTACTATGAATTCTGCATCAGGAAATTTCTCTTGTGCCTCCTGGAGTATCTGTGGTGTGAATACCACTCGTCTATCTGGCGGATTTTTTCTCTCTTTTATGATGGCAAACTTCATAATGACCTTTTTTGATTTAATTTCGAAATTACGATTTATAAACGCCAAACAATGCTGTTTATTTATTTTGACAAACCTTTAAACATTTTTAATAATTCATTACAGTAAAAAGAGCTTCCCAACTTTTATTTTTGACAATATGAAAAATCTATACACTTATCTATTTACTGCAGTTCTTTCAACATCACTTTTAACTTCTTGCGGCTCTTCGCAAGAAAAGATAAAAGGCGATAAAGATGTGATTTCTGTCTCTGAAGATCTTCCTTATGGCATCAATACTATTGAAGTTAGTAATGACATTAAAGTAAGGATAGTTAAAGCAAAAAGTGATGATTACATACTAACGACTGATAGAAATCTAGTTTCAGTTGTGGACTTTGATGTGCGTGATAGCATTCTAAGAATTAAGACAAATATGAATGTCACTAGCAAAAGAGAAATGGGAGTTTATATCAAACTCATAGACCCTAGACACATAATTATTCATGACGATGCAGAGGTTCGCACTCCGGGACATATTGAGAGTCCTGCATTTAGTGTAACGGCAGATAAAGACAGTAAATTTGACCTTAATGTTACTGCCGCTAGAGCCAAAGTAAATATGCGCGATAATAGCACTGGTGAACTCTCTTTAAAGGGAGATAAGATCGCTTTAAACATGTCTGGACGCACAGACCTTAAAGGTGATTTTAGTTTTAAAGAAAGTATGTTCACCATGAAAGACAGAGCAGAATTTACTCCTAAAGGAAAGTCTGAACTATTTACCTTGATCACAGAAGCTAAGGCAGATTTTAAAGGCCGCAAATTTGAAGTTCAAGAAGCAGACGCTACATTAAGTTCAAGTTCTAATGCGACTGTGGATGTGGCAAAAGCACTAAGCATTTTTGCAAAAGACGATTCTAAAATTGAGATCTACGGTAATCCAGAGGTTAATGTAAAGTCGTTAAACGATAAGGCAGAGATCATCAAGAAGTGATCTACATGACAAATAAGCACAGAACTCATACTCGGTATGGGTTTTGCTTTTTAATGCCATAAGATTATTTATCTTTGCCGGCCGCGCTAGGGATTGAGGCATTTGTTGGAGCTCTTTTATATTGCGCTTTTGCGAAATATAAAAAGCGACTGCCGAAAGCCCGGTGATCAGCCCTTAGGCTGAGCAAGCGCCCATATTATTTGCCTTACGGCGAAAGCTACTAAGACAAAGTTCATTGAAAATAAATTGGGGTCGATTTGGTTTTGACAGCGAGTCTAATTGAATAGTAAGCACGCCGAGCGCTGGGATATAGCTCGTAAATCTCATATTTCATCCTTTTTTAAACGGCGAGAATAACTACGCCATGGCTGCATAATCCGAATCATAGTAGGATTTTCTTAATCTCATGCGAGGCATGAGACCATGATGCCTCCGGAAAGCCTTGGTTTACGGCGGTCCAACAGGAGGCACCGTAAAAGTAGACATAGCAACAGCAGGGTCTTGATGCGGTTGTGAAAATTAATTAGGAATAAGGTAATGCTTGGTAGTTGCCGACCGGGTATTGCACGAAAAACAATTGGCAAATAAGCGTGTAGAAAGCTATTGAGTTGCTTGTTTGGACGGCGGTTCGAGTCCGCCCGACTCCACTTCTTGAGTTTAAAACTCATTTAAAAACCTTGTAATTATTTGATTTACAGGGTTTTTTATTTTTACTGTTGTTATTTAATATCGATTAATAACAAAAAAAACGGGACCCTTTAGGCAGGTCCCGCCATTATTGGCCTTGGGGGGTCTCGCCAAGCCTGTAACTTCCTCTTTTTTAATGTTTTTCCAAAAGTTAAAGTTTTTTGACCCTGTAAATCATTTATTAATTTGACTTCAAGGTTCATATCCAACCCACCACGAAGGTTCGGGAGTAACAAATTTAAAGTCATGAAAAACAATTATTATGCACTGTTTCATATTATAAAAAACAAGGTTAATAAAAGAGGGCTAGTACCAATCTATCTCAGAATAACCGTCGACGGAAAACGTAAAGAACATAGTATTTCTAGAAGAATAAATCCTCGAAAATGGAATTCACGTCAGGAAAAAGCTTTGGGAAGTAGTCGTGAAGCAGTAGAGATTAATACCCACATTAGTAACCTAAGACATAAGCTCAATCAAATTCATCAAAATTTCATAGAAAATGATACTCGCGTTACCGCAAAAAATTTAATAACTGAGCTGAAAGGAGAAAATGAAAATGTAAAAATGGTTCTTGAAGTATTCAAAACCCACAATGAGGATTTGGATGAATTAATAGGCAAGGACATTTCTGCTTCTTCGGCACAACGTTACTGGACTTGCCATAATCACGTTCAACAGTTTATTTCTGAAGTCTATGAAGAAGATGATTATCGGATAAAGGATGTTGATCATAATTTTATTACCAAATTTGAACAATTCCTTAAAACTACCCGAAAGTGTAATCATAATTCTGCTCTTAAATATGTCAATAATTTTAAAAAAATTATAAGAATTGCATTAGCAAACAAATGGATGGCACATAATCCATTCATCAATTACAGAGTAAAATTTGATCCAGTAGTTAGGGAATTCTTAACCCAAGAGGAGGTCGATGAGATATGGAATAAAGAATTACATTTTGATCGATTAAAGTTGGTAAGAGATATGTTTATTTTTTCTTGCTATACAGGCTTGGCTTACTCTGATGTTGAGAAACTTTCTCGATCAAATATAGTTATTGGCATAGATGGTGAGAAATGGATTCATATAAAACGTACTAAAACCGGAACGAAAAGTCGCATACCCCTTCTACCTGTTCCTAAAATAATTATTGAACGGTATAGTACTCACCCACAAGTAATTAACAGTGATAGACTTTTACCCATTTTTAGTAACCAAAAATCAAATGCTTTCTTGAAAGAAATCGCTATTATCTGTAATATTAAAAAGCATCTTACTACACATTTGGCAAGGCATACATTTGCTACTTCAATCACCTTAACTAATGGAGTCCCCATAGAAACAGTTAGCCATATGCTTGGTCACCAATCATTAAGAACTACCCAACATTACGCCAAAATAGTTGATAAAAAGATAAGTGAGGATATGAGGTTACTTAAATTGAAATTGCAAAATGTTAAATCTAATATTTAATGGATTTGAACATTTCTCTCTATCAATAATCTTTTCACTATAGAAATTTTTGAGTAGAGATAAAATTAAAAAGACCCTACACCGCTGTAGAGTCTTTAACCTAATTTCTCCTTATATAGAAGTTTGAAAACTAAAAGGAATAAACAAATATATTCTTTTAAAAAAATCCTCGTATAAAAATACGAGGATTTTACCCCGATCCACAATTAAGAGTACCTCTTAATTAATCATTTGGATACTTTGAAAATAATTAATGAGAATAAAACAATCCCATAAAATATTCTTAAAATTTTCTAAGCTGATCTTGATAGTTGTTTATATTAAGTTATAGATATTCATGAAATAGACTTGAATATTTTTTATAATAAACTCCATTCCACCCCAATTTTAATATATAATTCCTTTGTGGATAAATTTTTCTAATTTAAAATTTAAAGTGAACCTTAAAACTAAAAATTTCAATTCTTGTGATTAGGGTTTAGTAGTGAAAACTTGTATTGATATTTTTGGACCAATGACATAGCTTTAGAAATTACAAACATTTTGATTTCTAAGTTATCAATTTGCTCATTATTATTAAGGGCTAATAGTACATCTTCAAAAAAGCATAACAACTCAGTCTTAAAAATAGCCTCTACAAATACAAACTCCGTATAGATCCCCTTTTCTAATAGTTCTTCTAATCGATTAGTATAAAATTTAAAAATTAAATCAATTTGATTTTGATTATCCACAAGCTTCAGAATTGATTATGATTCAAAAACCATCCTCGCAACTATAGCATAATTTGTTTGTTTGAATAACAAACAAAAATTCAGGTCATGGTTCACTTCCTTGTTCAATTGATGAAACTAAATCATCTATTATTCTTTTTGACATTGCGAATTAAAATCATGAAAATAATTTGGGGCATTGTAGGCTTCCCTAAAAATGTAGGCTTCCCTAAAAACAGGACAGTTGTTAATTCGAATTTACTAATTTTAAATTCACACTGTCACGATGAAAAACAGCAAGTTTAGCGAGAGCCAAATAATCAAAGCTCTTAAGGAGAATGAACAGGGAAGATCTGTAGGAGATTTATCCAGAGAATTAGGTATTGACAAAAGTACCTTTTATTACTGGCGTAAAAAGTATGGAGGAATGGAGCAGCAACACCTTAAGCGTTTAAAGGAGCTCGAGGAAGAAAATAACAGGCTCAAGCAAATGTATGCAGATGTAAGTCTGGACAACAAAATGCTCAAAGACGTTTTATCAAAAAAGTTCTAAGACCTTCCGACAAGAGAGTTCGAGCCACGTATCTTATCAAGGAATATGTAGTGCCGGTTGTACGAGCCTGTAATGTTATAGGGCTTACCAGATCAATGTGGTACTACCAGAGTAAAAAGGACGATAGCCAAGTCATTGATAAGTTGACTCAACTAGCAGAAGCCTATCCTACCCGAGGTTTTGATGAATATTATTATAAGATTCGTCGTGAAGGTCTAAAATGGAACAGAAAGCTTGTATTACGAGTTTATCGAGAGATGAAGCTCAGTCTCAGGCGCAAACATAAGAAGCGTTTAATAAAGCGCGTAAAACAACCTTTAGAAATGCCTGCTGTACTCAATGAATGTTGGAGTATGGATTTTATGAGTGATGCACTTACCGATGGTAGAAAAGTACGGGTATTTAATGTAATTGACGATTGTAACCGAGAGGCCCTTGCTATTGATGCAGGACTTTCTTATCCTGCCAGAGCTGTAGTAGAGACCCTAACCAATTTAAAAGAAGAGTTTGGAGCTCCTAAGTATATTAGATGCGATAATGGGCCCGAGTTTATCTCTAAAACATTTACAAAATGGTGTGAGAAAAACTTTATAGAAATAAAATACACACAACCCGGTAAACCAATGCAAAACGGATATGTAGAACGTTTTAACCGCTTCTTTAGAGAAGATATTTTGGATGCTTATTATTTTAATGACATCTACCAGCTTCAAAAGATAAGCGACAACTGGAGGGAAGATTACAATTTTAATCACCCTCATAAATCTTTAGGGAATAAATCCCCAAAAGAATATATGCCCAGGTTTGATGAAGAATTTAAATTCTTCATCAAACCTGAACTAAATAATAACTATTTATCGAATTTTAAGGTGTCCTAAAAAGGGGAAGCCTACACAAGAAATAACTAACTTCATTAATAAAAAAATTTTGATTAATGCTGGATTTATAGGTGAAATCTATGAATTTACTAATCCTTATGCAGCTCTTGATTTTCTTAAAGAAAATAATCCTAGTTTGATACTATTAGATTTAAATATGCCAGGACTTTCTGGAATCGATTTTTTAACCTCGATGCAAAACCTAAATTTAACAACTAAAACACTAATTCTTAGTAGTAATAGGCAAAGTGATAAAGATATCTGCCTGAAGTTTAATAATGTATTTGACTATTTAGTAAAACCCTTAAATAAACAAAATTTAAATCAATTATTTTATCATCTGAAAACTAGTGAATAGTTAATGGTATCATTATTTAGACGGTAATCTTTTCACCACTTTTAAAATAGATACTAAATGTAGTGCCCTGTTTTATTACACTTTCCACATTAACCTTGCCTCCTATTGCCTCAATCTGATTTCTAGTTATAAAGAGACCAATCCCCCTAGAATCTGCATTTTTATGAAAAGTTTTGTACATACCAAAAAGTTTAGACCCATACTTTTGCAAATCAATTCCCAGACCATTGTCACGAATAGATAAGATAGTATAATCATTCTCCTCTCTAGTTGTAAAAGATATTTCAGGTATTTTATCTTTAGATCGATATTTAATAGCATTTGTAATGAAGTTCAGTAATATACTTTCTAGGTATGCAGGAATGGCTAGAACTGAAATTTGTTGATCAACTATATTGATAGAAATTTGAACTCCATTTTCTTTAATAATTGCTGATAGATTGTCAATCGTATTTTGAAGATATACTAGAAGATTTAAATTTTGTAACTCAAGTTTTCTAACTGTATTCACAGCAGCAACTTCATTAAGATGAAAAATCGTATCTCCTAATTGTTCAGAAGCACTAATTAGCATTTCTAAATACTCATCATCTTTTAATTCAGGTTTACTGTCTAGAAATAGACTTAACAGCATTTCAAAATTACTAGAGTGTGAACGTAGATTGTGGGAAACGATGTGTGCGAAATTTTTTAGCCGTTCATTTTGATTTTTTGTTATGTTTAAAACCTCTTCCAAAGCAGTTTTTGAATTGACAAAATCAGTAACATCTAAAATTTGAGAAACAAAGAAGAGAGGCTTTTGGAATGAATCTCTAACTATTGAAACAGAAAGTATTGCATTGATTATGTTTCCATTTTTATGAACATAACGTTTTTCAATTCGGTAATTATCCGTTTCATTATTCAACAGTTTATTAAAATACTCTAGGTCTTTATTCAAGTCTTCTTCCAGCGTAATATCCTGAAATGTCAATTGAGATAATTCATATTCAGTATATCCGAAAATTGAACATATTTGTTGATTTACTTTTATCCATTCTCCTTTAGTAGAAACCAAGGCCATCCCATTGGCAGCATGCTCAAAACTACCACGAAAAGTCTCTTCACTAACTCTAATCTTCTCTTTAGATTTTAAGTCTTCGGTTATATCGTACATCGTTATGACAGCACCATTAACATTCCCTTCATTATTTAGTAATTGACCACCTTTAAGTCTTACAACTCGTTTACCATTACTATTTTTAATTAGCATCAATTTATTATTAACCGAATGTCCCGCTAAAGATTGAAGAATAGGTAATTCATTTTCTTTTAATATACTTTTAGTAGCATAATCATAATAACCATAAAATTTGCTTATTTCAGATCTATCGATATTTGAAGGTTTATTGGAATGCCAAGATTGTGCGATTTTATTAAAAAAAGTAATATGTCCTTGATTATTACAAACAGCAACTCCCACTTCCATCGCATCAAATACAGTGTTGAGTAATTGCTTTGTTTCAAATCTGCGTTTTTGTAAATATTTTATTTCAGTTAAGTTAGAGGTCTGAAGTAGTATTCCTCCAATCTCATTTTTACGTGTAAACCATGGCTTAACATGCCATTTTAAATATGATATTTCTCCTTTTTGATCAATATATTGATCTTCATCGCAACTTAAAGTTTCACCTAATAGAGCTTTCTTATGAATTTCTTTCCATTTTTGAGGTATGTTGAACAAATCATAATGACATTTTCCAATTATACTTTCATCTAAATTGTACTCTTCCATCCATTTGTTAGAAGTAGCCAAGTATTTCATTTGAGAATCGAACATTGCAATAGCTTCAGGTGATTGTTCGATAAATGTTTCTTGAATCTCTTTAGCTAGTTTATCTTGAGTGATTTCACGATGGAAACCAGTCATCCATTCTGGATTACCATTTTTCCATGATACTACCTTTCCCTTATCGAAAACCCAAATCCAGCTACCATCTTTGCTACGCATTCTAGCCTCACTACTATAAATTTCGGTCTCTCCTGAGAAATGTTTTGAAAACAATTTATTGCATAATTTATAATCATCAGGATGTGCAAGTTGTTTCCAAATAGATTCATCAATAGGCTCTAATTCTTTAATGGTATAACCTAGAATTTTGGCCCATTCTTTACTAATAATTACTTCTCCCGTCTGGACATTCCATTCCCAAGTTCCGATTGAAGTGCCATCCAAAATATTTTCATAGCGAGTCAATCTTTTGTCAATTGAATTGTCATTAGTTTTATTTACACAAGCTATGTAGTATTTAGAATTAAAAGTCAAAGTCTCATATTCAAAAAAAATATAATTCCCTTGACTATTCAACAACTTGAGAGCTTTGGTATTGTTATGATTAAAATCTCTTAAAAGTGCTGCGTTCGTTTGTTTACAGACTGAATTTTTTTCGAATTTTAAATGTGCAAGAAGCGTAGGATTGAAAAATATATCATTCTTATTATCTAGACTGTAGGAAATTAGACCATAGATACATTTCGAAGTATAAAAGTCATAAAAAGTTTCATTACTAATTTCCTGGAAGGATGGCATTAAATTCATTAGATGGATAGCCAATTAAATTTAGATCTATAAAGATTAAATGGCTAAAATTAAAAACTACCAATGGATATAGTTTGCAAATAGAAGTTAAATTAACAAGTAAAAAATAACGTGCTTATATACCTATTATATCAACATCATAATTACGTTTTCTTAAAACAAACATTGAGATTAAGACCTATTATATAATCTGATTATTAGGAATATGTATAAAGCAAAGAGCACTATTCAAGATAATTTTATATCATTATTCATCAATAGAATGTTAAAACTATTGATGAATTACGGGTGAAAATACGCACAGAGCTCAATTGTAAATTCCATAATTTTGGATATGTAATGAATTATTGTTTAATAAAAATGGAAGAGCATTCATAATTTGTAATTTAATCTTTTCAATCAAGCTTTGAGTGGAACTTAGGGGTAAGAACTACTCATGATAAGGCGGGGAACAATCCCTGCCTTATTATATTTTTGTTATGAATTCGTTTTAGTATAAACCTCGCATGTTGCGGGGTTTATTAATTTACAAACCATACGGATTCTTCATATAGTTTCAACCCTCTTGTATTAAGTAAACTTTTCTTGTTGTGTATTTTGTAATAAAGTTTTGCAAACCTTATGTTTGACCGATTATGAAAAAACTAAGGCAAAAAGTTAAGAGAAACGCTAGAATTACCCGATATGTAATTTATAAAGAAACCCTTATCAATAAACAAGAGCAGTTATGGTCTTTTATAGGGTCGTTTTTTGGGATAGGATTAATTGCATTATTCCAATCTCTTTCGTTTACCAGATTAGAGAATATTTTTCTAATAGGCTCCTTCGGAGCATCAAGTGTACTTGTGCATGGCGCAATCCAGAGTCCGCTTGCTCAGCCTAGAAATCTCATAGGAGGTCATCTGGTATCAGCTATTATAGGGGTTAGTATCTTTGAGATATTGCCAGATATATTATGGCTTACTGCGCCTTTAGCTGTGGCTCTTTCCATAGTAGCTATGCAGATTACTAAAACAATGCATCCTCCTGGTGGTGCTACGGCACTAATAGCTGTTATTGGAAGCGAAAAAATTAAAGAACTAGGTTACTTCTATATCCTCTCACCTGTTCTCTCAGGGGTTTTAATTTTACTGATTACCGCTTTGGTTTTTAATAATATCACACCGCATAGAAGTTATCCTACTAATAAAAGATGGACCAGAATTTTTAGAAAGTAGACATTTCTCTAAGAATAAGATTGATTCTAAATTCTATTAAGATTTAGAATTCCTAGGAATTAAATTTCTCTTAATTAATTCCATCATATGACGTTACAGATAATATAGAAAATATTGAAAAAAAGTTCTGGGACCGTCTCAAAACGAGTGTATGTTTGGCTATATATGCAGGGAAATCCCTTAAAGGAAGTGATGTGGTTCGGGGATGGATAATTAGTGACTGGTATAAAAGTTAACTCTCCACGTATAAAATTCATGTACGTTAATTAAATTTTCACCAAAATATTCAGTTAACTAAGGATAATCCGGGATAATTTGGCAATAAGATCTAAGGGCTTTAAGACCTAAATTTACAACTCTCTTTATCAAATTCGGTTTCAATCGTAAAATGTTCAAATTTATGTTCCTCCAGAAACTCCTTGATTTCAGACTTTGCCTGAATTAATTGATTAAAGTCTTTGATATTTTTCAAAATTACATGTGAGGTAAAAACATGTTTCTCCCCTTCCAAAGACCAGATATGGGTATGATGTAAAGACTTTACATATTTAAACTTTAGGATTTTATTCTTGATCTCCTCTAAGTTGATACTATTAGGAACTCCTTGAAGAAAAATAAAAAGCGTTTCCTTAAGCCTTTTGACAACGTTATAAAGAATATACAAAGTGATTACAAGGGATAAAGCAGGGTCCAGATAGTGGATATCCTTAAAATAAAGTACAATCGCCACAACAAGGACCGCTACCCATCCCAAAACATCTTCCATTAAATGCCAGGAAACCACCTTCTCATTCAAGGATTTACCGCTGCTTAATTTATAGGCCGCATACCCATTTACTAGCACACCAATAATCGCAAAAATGATCATTCCCTGTGCATCAGAATGCTCAGGTTCTAAGATTCTGCCTGCCGCTTCGTATATCACATAGACTGAACCAGCAATTAGTACAATGCTATTAATTAAAGCTCCCAAAAGGGAGAACCTCCTGTATCCATATGAGTATTTCGAATTCGATTCCTTTTTACTTTTCGAGTCAAGATACCAAGAGGTTCCAAGGGACAAAGTATCACCAAGGTCATGCACAGCATCCGAAATGATCGCGACACTGTTCACGTATATTCCACCAATGAATTCCAAAATTGTAAAAGCCAGATTTAGAAAAAATGCAACTTTTAGATTTTTAACGCTATGTTCATGTGAATGATTATGTCCCATTTCTACAGTTTTTTAATGATGATGACCGCCACCTTCTCCTTTATTCATTTCTCCCATTATATAATAGGCATTATTGAAAGCAAATTTGGAAGCGGCTGCTGTTTTATTTAGGAGCTTTACCTCTGTCCATTCATCATCCTTTGCTCCAATGATCACTTCTACTGGTTTAAAGCTCCAGTCCTCTCCTTCTCTTTCAGCACTAAAGACATAAAATTTATCAGCATTTTTGGCAATTGCGGCTTCAGGAAAAGCAAGGGTTCTCATATTTTCTACCGCTATTCTTCCGCGAACATACATTCCAGGTACTAGGTTTTCTGTTCGTTCCTTTATCTCTGCATGTACGTGAAGTGCTTTTGGATCCTGCTCGAAATTCTTTCCAATGGAAAGTATACTGGCTTCCCATTCTTTACCTGGCTGTGAGGCGATATTGAAATATACTTTCTGTCCCTTTTTAACCTTGGCTACATCTTTCTCGAAAACCATGAGGTCGGCATGAACATGATGTATATTAATAATTTCAAACATATTAAATCTTGCCTCAACGAATTGGCCTGTCTTTATGTTCACTTTTTGAATAGCTCCTTTGATTGGACTTAAAACTGGAATCTGTTGTTGAATATCCCCGTTCTTGATTGAAGCAGGGTTAATGTGCAACTGCTTTAGTTGTGCTTCCATACCTTTCAGATGGCCTTTTGCACTTTCCAGATCAGATTGAGCCTTTTGAAAAGTCTCTCCAGAACCCACACCTTCTTCATAAAGTTTTTTCTGACGTGCAAAATCCTTTTCAAGGAAATCTAAGCGGTTGGCCGTATTGATATAATCAGTTTGAACTTTAATAATGTCCGGGTGGCTCAAGTAAGCCAGTACACTCCCCTTACTTACCTCCTCACCCTCTATAACTTTAATAGAGGTTATATTGCCTCCAATTACAGGAGTTACGGTCGCTTCACTTTGTGGCGGAACTTCCAGATGACCGTTCGCCTCAACAAATCCACTCATCATTCTTTTATTAAGTGTATCGATCTTCATGTCAAGAGCATCGAATTGAGCGGCAGTAAGCATTACTTCCTTTTGAGCCCGTTTGCTCTTATTTTCTGAGTTCTGCGTAGTATCGGCTTCTGTAGCTTTTTCTACCGGACTTTCCTCACAACTTATTAATATAAGGGCAACAGCTACTATTAAGATATTTAGATATTTCATTCTCTTATTTTTTATTTAGGTAATATTCGATTTCCGCAAGAGCGTACTGGTATTTATTGCAAGCCTCAATCGCTTTGAGTTCAGACTGAACCGCGATATCCAGATTCTGGATCATTTCCACATAATCAATAGCTCCTTCATTAAAAGCAAGAAGGGTTCCTCGTCGTTGTTCTTCCAAAAGTGGCACTACTTGATCCCGGTAAAATTCCCAAGAAGATTTCCACTTTTTATATTGCTGAAGGGCTGATTTATATTCAGTATCCAGCTGTTGCTTTCTGAATTGAAATTCTTCCTCTGCTATCTTCCGTCCAATTTTTGCAGATTTAGTCTCAGCATGTTCTTTTCCTGAAAATACAGGAATAGAGATTCCAGCCTGATAACTGTGAAAGCCATCATTTCCGTTCACTTCCTGAATTCCGTACTGAAGATTAAAGTTTGGCAGAAAATCTGCTCTTTCAGCCTTTAGTTTTGCATCAGCAACATTTATTTTGTTTTCTGATACATTTAAAAATGGATGTTCTTGTAATTCAGTTAGAATATTTAGATCTGTGTCTAGACTTAAGTCGATTGCCTCCGGAACTGAATAGTTCCCTTTTCCAAGCCAGAGATTCAGTTTCTGCATGGCAATTTCATAGTCATAAAATACCTGATCCTTCTGTACAGTGATCTCCTGAATTCGATTCTTAGCTGCCAATAGCTCTAGCTTTGATATCGCTTCAGTTTCATACCGCAGAGATACAGCCTTGTCCAGGCGGTTATATAAGGAGTCTAGTTTATGATACAAGTGTAATTTCCTTTTGGCAGAAACAGCTTCACTCCAAGATTTTTTAACTTCCTTACTTACTTCCAGTTCTGAAAGTTCATAAGAACTGGCAGCCAGTTCTAGTTGCTTCTTATAGAGTTTATTTTTTGAAGGAATTCCCAGAAGATCTATTTGCTGTTGCTGGAATCCAACAAGAGTGTAAATTCCACGATCCCCATTCAATTCTTCTCCTCCATTGAAAACAGTTGTGCGTCCAAAATCCCAGGCTGCTCCTTTCATAGCTTTTGCCTGTTCCACCCTTCGTTTTTCATTTTTAAGCAACGGATAATTTCCCAAAGCGATCTCCACGGCTTCATCCTTATCAATAATTTGAGTCTTCTGAAGGTTTTCCTGTGCTTCTGCAGTATTTATGTTTAAAATAATTCCAGCAAAAACTGTCAATCCTGTCAAAACATTTTTATTCATCAAGCTTCCAGTTTTCTTGGTTTCTGCCCAACGATAAAGAATAGGTAATATAAATAAGGTCAAAAATGTGGAAGTAACCAGACCTCCAATTACCACGGTAGCCAATGGCCGTTGTACCTCGGCACCTGCGGAGTTTGAAATCGCCATTGGCAAGAATCCAAGTACATCGGTCAATGCAGTTAACAGAATGGGGCGGATCCTTCGTTTAGTCCCCTGGGCTATTCGTTCATTAACATCGGCCACTCCTTCTTCCTTGAGTTCATTAAAACCGCTAATAAGAACTAAACCGTTGAGTACCGCCACTCCAAACAACACAATAAATCCCACTCCTGCAGAAATACTAAAAGGCATATCCCTTAACCATAATGAATAAATCCCACCAATGGCCGCTAAGGGGATCGCGATGTAAATCATACTGGTTTGTTTAAATGATTTCAGGGCGAAATAGATAAGTATGAAAATCAAAATAAGAGCAATAGGTACTACAATCTGAAGTCTTTTTCTGGCCCGCTCAAAGTTCTCGAAAGCACCGCCATATCTTATATAATATCCTGGAGGAATGTCAAGATCTGCATCCAGCTTATCCTGAATATCCTCAACCACCGATTTTACATCCCGGTCTCTAATATTTACTCCAACATAGGTGCGCCTATTCGTATTGTCCCTACTTATCTGCATAGGACCTGCTTGGTAACTAATGTTTGCCACCTCTTTTAGCGGAATCTGCATCCCTGATGGCAGGGTAACATATAAATTTTGAATATCTTCAATACCGGTACGTACTTCGGGTTGTAATCGAACTACCAGATCATAGCGCCTTTCACCTTCAAAGATCACCCCTGCTTTTCCCCCTGCAAAAGCAGACTGAATGAGTGAATTCAATTCTACAATCTGAAGTCCGTATTGAGCAATCTTATCTCGGTTATAGTTTATAGTGATCTGGGGAAGACCTGCAGTAGCCTCCACCTTCATATCAGCAACTCCTTCAATATTTTCAATAAAACCACCTATTTCCTGAGCTTTTGAAGCCAGGATATCGAGATCATCCCCATAAAGTTTTACAGCTATATCTTCCCTTACACCTGTAAGCAATTCATTAAACCTCATTTCTACCGGCTGGGTAAATTCATAACTTACACCTGGAAATATGCTGATCTCTTCTTTAATCTTACTGATCAACTCATCCTTAGTTTCTGCTGAAGTCCATTCAGATTTATCCTTCAAAATGATGAAACTATCCCCAATATCCATCGGCATGGGATCTGTAGGCACATCTGAAACACCGAAACGGGTCACCACCTGTTCGATCTCTGGGAATTTTCCAAGCAGCAAGGTTTCGATCTTGGTAGAAGTCTGAATACCTTCATCCAGAGAACTACCAGGTTGCAGGATCACATGAAAAGCTATATCCCCTTCATCCAGTTGCGGAATAAATTCTCCTCCCATTCGGGAAAACATAAAAGCGGCAATTCCGAAAAGCAGAATAGACATTCCTAAAATTAGCTTTCCTCTTTTAAGCGACTTTCTCAGAAGAGGTTCATATTTTTGCTGCAACCAGATTACTACGTTATCTCCCCAGGTTTTCTTATGATTTTTAACTTCTTTCAGAAACAAAGAAGAGATCATAGGAACATAGGTAAGACACAGTATCATTGCTCCCAGCATGGCAAAAATAAAAGTGAGCGCCATAGGCTTGAACATCTTGCCCTCAACCCCTTCCAACGCTAGAATGGGCAAAAAAACGATAAGAATGATCAACTGCCCAAAGAAGGCTGAATTCATCATTTTCTTTGCTGAAGAGCTTGCAATTTGGTCTTTCTCTGTCTGATCTATTTTTTTGCCTCTGAACATTTTTTGATGAAGGACAAATACCGTGCTTTCTACGATGATCACGGCACCGTCTACAATGATCCCAAAATCTATGGCTCCAAGACTCATCAGGTTAGCCCAGACATCAAAGATGTGCATTAAGACAAAGGCAAAAAGCAATGATAAGGGAATGGTGGAAGCCACTATTAGTCCGCCTCGCCAGTTTCCCAGGAGCAATACAAGGACGAAGATCACAATAAGTCCCCCTTCCAAAAGATTCCCTTTTACCGTGGAAGTTGTATTCGCAATCAGTTCGCTTCTATCCAGGAAAGGTTCAATGGAGACACCCTCAGGAAGTGATTTTTGAATTTGTTGGATACGAACCTTTACGTTTTCAATCACCTCGTTAGAGTTGGCACCTTTAAGCATCATAACCATTCCTCCAACTGTTTCTCCTTCTCCATTTTTGGTGAGTGCTCCATATCTTACCGCACTGCCAAGACGTACCTTGGCTATATCATCTACCGTAATAGGAATGCCATTGGGATTTGCAACGACAATATTTTTCAGGTCTTCAATATTCCTGGCCAGCCCTTCCCCACGTATGAAGTTCGCTTGATGATTTTTGGCGATGTAAGCCCCTCCTGTGTTCTGATTATTCATTTCTAGGGCAGAAAAAATATCTGAAATACTAAGGCCGATGGCTCGTAATTCATCTGGATCTATAGCAACCTCATATTGTTTTATTTTGCCACCAACTCCGTTTACTTCAACCACTCCAGGCACCATGGCCATCTGCCGCCGAACGATCCAATCTTGGATACTCCGAAGTTCAGTAGGCGTATACTCATTTTTATAGCCTTCATTTACCTCAAGTGTATATTGGTAAATCTCCCCAAGTCCGGTTGAGATAGGCCCCATTGAAGGCTGGCCGAATCCTTGGGGAATTTCATCCCTCAATTGATTCAATTTTTCTCCCACCAACTGTCGGGGAAGATATGTACCCATATCATCTTCAAAAACGATGGTAACCACAGAAAGACCAAATCGGGATACCGATCGAATCTCATTTACTCCAGGAAGATTACTCATAGCGATCTCTACCGGATAGGTCACAAATTGCTCTATATCTTCAGTTCCAAGGTTTGGTGCCTGCGTTATTACCTGCACCTGGTTATTGGTAATGTCTGGTTGAGCATCAACCGGCACTTCGGTCATACTCCATATTCCCGCGCCAATAAGCACCACGGTAAATAACCCAATAATAAATTTATTATTGATCGAAAAATCAATGATTCTGTTAATCATGAATTGTATGTTTAATTCAGTAAAAAGTAGTTTGAGTCCTGCAGAATATTACTGTCAAGACATAGGTTTCCTATAACTGAATTAAACGCGGGGTGGCTGGAAAAAGGACTGTGGAATATCATCTCCTATTTCAAATGTATATTCGGAGATCTTAGTAGAAATTTCAAAGCTATTTAAATCGGCTTCAGCGCTTTCGAAAGTCATCATGTGTACATGACAGCAATGACACTGGCAAAAAGGGCTGCAATCATCTGCAGCAGTACCTGAGGCGTGAGACTTATCAACCTGATGAAATTCTGTAGCGTCATCCTGAAAAATCGCATCGTCTTCACACGGTAAAAAGCTAAGCCCGAGGAAGTAGATTGAAAATATGATCACCAAAGATTTCATAATGCAAAAGTATAATAAAAATATTGCAATGCAATTGCAAGTTCCAATGCTTAAAATAATCATCTGGAATTTCTAAATCCTCAAAGCTATAAAAGAGCTTGATCATATATTAGCGCTAGCTTACTCCTGATGCATATTAATATAAGATTGTGGACTTTCACCAGCTTTATGGACTGTTATGGCTACACAGGTATTTATAGCATCATCAATATCAAAGGTAATTCCCTTTTTAGAATCATCGTAGACTACAATTCCCTGATCTTTTGCGGTAGCATCATCTACTTTTTCAAGTTTATAGTTTTCCTGTATTTCACTTAAAGTGGCACCTGTGGCAATCCCATCTTTGGTTTGATATTCTGATGCACTTACCATAATTCTTTTTACAAGCTTATCAGTTGCATCACCCATAGATAATCCAGCAAAGACAGCAGTACGTTCGTTTTGCGCATCATCGCTGTTCCATATCATCAGGCTGCTACCCATTGCACCATCAGATTTATCAGGTTTACCTAATTTTGATATCACACTATTAATAGGGTCACCTATGTGGATATCACCAATACTCTTACCCGGCTCAATTAATTGGGAAGCTGCTACTTCTTCCTAGGATTCCAGATTATTTTCATTTTTTTCCTGAGTGGGAATGGCGGTGGGATTTATATTTTCTTCTTTTTCCTTTCTGTTCGAATTGTTACAAGCGAACATTAACGGGATCATTAATACAATTAGAAATTTTCTCATCATTATGTTCATTTAATAGTATTCCATTCTATCATTTACATTCCGTTTTATTTAATGAAGCCTTTAAGCCCAATTCGGGTGCTCCACCAGAAATTACGGCCTTATCTTTATGTAGTACAATCTTTATCTGCGCGGTATCTTTCTCACCTTCTTGCATAAAAACGTAATCTGCTGTAATGGTTTGATCCTTTAATTTCCCTTTTAAAGTTCCTTTTCGTTGATCTTTTTCTTGAGGAAGCCAATCATAATTTCCGGTAACATCTTGTCCATTGAAGATAAGTGTCAAGTTGAGCTCATCCTTCATAGATGGATTATCCTCATAGACATATTCATTCTTAAAACACCACTTACCATTTAGCGTAGTCTGTGCAGTTTTTTCTTGATTATCTATAAGGCCCTCATCCCCTTTTTGCTTTTTATTTATGTCGTTACAAGAGAACATCAACAGGGCCACCAGTAATACAATCAGCTTTTTCATAATATATTCAATTTAAAAGCTAAACTAAAAGCAAGCCTAGCTAGATTTCATATTCATAAATAAAGATATTCAGTTTTACTGAGGGTATTTTCTCTGAATCTCCTTTTGTCTTCCTTTTAACAAGGTTGGTGGGTTAATGTTATCAAAATACAAAACAGAATAAACAAGTCTACCTATGATCAGAAACAGGAGTAAAGTACCACTTCCCTACTGCTCTATTAGGTTTTGCATATAAATACCTTACTTCATCTATACATTATCCTCGAGTGAAACACGGGTAAACCACGGGTGAACTGCGGGTGAAGGGAGCTTAGCTAGTGAGTAAAAAAGAATTGAAGCAGTAAGACTTGCTATTGGTTGATTTTGGTAAGCTATCTTGAAGAACCAGCATGACCAATATAGGGTATTTATAAGGCCTTGTCAAGTGGTTTATGAATTGCTTAGTCTCATTTTTTGTGATTATAAGCTTTTAAGATAGCTTATATCACAGGGTACAATAGTTGTCTCGTTATCTGCGATCTGGTTTGCCGGTTGAATTGGCAATACGCTTAGGTCCTGGTTTGATTCCCCTAATTAAAGTTTTTCTACTGAAGGCTCCTCTGAATTTGAAAAAGCTTCGCAACTGTGCAGCTACGTAGGAATTACTCCAACAATACGGGAGTCAGGAAGTAGTGTAAAAGGTAGGAGTAGGATAAGTAAAGTGGGCAATAAAAAACTAAGGAATCTATTGTTTTTATGTGCCTTTAACGCGTGTAAACATAACAAGGCATGTAGAGAAATTTATGAGCGGATTCTAGCAAAAGGTAAGAGTAAGAAACTCGCCTTGATTGCTGTAGCAAATAAACTTATAAAACAGGCTTTTGCAATAGCTAAATCAGGCCTAATCTACGATGAAAATCACCTATCTGTATTACCTAAGGGATAGGTCTTAAAAATAAAAAATTGAAACAGCTAAGATCTGTTAATATGGATTCTAGCTAAGGATACATATGCCTAAAATTTTATGCGAAAAAGAGTTGTTTTTTACCTCAGTTCTTTGTTGGCACCAGTTATTTTCCATCTCTTTTTTCAATTCCGTTTTTCGCTCCAACAGGTATGTTTTTTTCATAAAACTCTTGGATTTTTTTCGGTTGACTTATTAAAACTTCACAAATGACATTTACAAAACCGAAAAGAGCATAAGCGATTTCTATTTTATCATTTAAGTCAATTTTTCCAGGATGAACTGCATTGTTTCCAATTACGCGAACACTGTCAAGTGCCTGTTGCATTGTTTGTGGTAATCCCTTTTTTACCAAACTTGCAATATCATCATTGATGTTTTTTCCTTTTTCGCCTAAATGAATACATAATTTTTGTATTGCAAGTCTCAAAAGAGCTGCTGCTCCACGAGGTGACACATTTACAATATCTTTTGCTTCGTTATAGTCATTCTTAATATCTTCTGGAAGGTCAGGATTTGCCATTTCAACATTTCCAGAAAGAGGATAAACCATTTTACCTCCAATCCAAAATGAAGTTTTTTCACAATGAGTGCATTTAGCAGTTTTCGTATTCGGTAATATATATTTTTCAGAAGAATTGTTTCCATTCGGTAATCTTCTTGTATAATGACAGTGAATATTTCCTGACCAAGTTTGTTCAGCTAAAACTCCGCATTGAGGACAATGAAATTTTCTACTATCTAATACTGGTGGTATATGTTTATTCATATCTCATTCGTTCTAATTGGTGCCAACGGTCTTGTGTATGGCTCGTTGCGGGAAATCCGCGAGGATTTTCCGCCGTAGCCGAAAGATAGCAAATTGCAATGAATTCCGATTAGTAATTCAGCCGCAATGAGCTATACACGGTGTTGTGGTGTCGTACTTTTTTATTCTTTTATTCTTTCTGTTATTGCTTTTTTAAAGTCAGTACCTAAATTGTCTAATAGTCCAGAATAATGACAGTAATAAAGAGTACCATTTTTTTCTTCCTCTTTCACAGCCAAAACTCCATCATCGAATTCAGCTAAATGATAATAGTTTCCATCGTCAAGTCCAGTTGTCCGTATTTCTGATATTCCCAATATGCTAAATTCTCTAAAATCTACTCCTTCTGATTGCTGAATAATGTCAAGATATTCAGATGGAAGTCTTGAGTCAATTCGTTTAATATAATTTTCTAGATATTCGGCTCCAATAGGTTCAAAAACTTGATTTATTGGTTCTATATTATTTAATTTTCCAAGAAGTCCATTAAAATTTGGAATTGTTTTAAACTTTTCTTTTTTGAATGAGCTTTGAGCAAAACTATTTGGGTCGTTGTTTATTTTTTTGCTAGTTACGTTAATCGATTCCAATTTCAATATGTTTTTGGGGTTCGGTCTTATTTTCCAGCCCCAAATTCGGCCGTCATAATTGTCAAATTCTATCTGGTATTTTTCATCGTTAGCTTTAAATCTAATAGTGGCGAGCTTACTTTCATCTTTTCTTTTGTATCGTAAGTTGTCGGAAAGTGGATTTTCATTGTTTCCATACAGTTCCAACGACATACTCTTTTCCCAAAACTGTCTCCATTTCCTTTTTGGCTCAAAGTATTCGATTTGCGCTTTTAATTTAGTTTGAATATTTGAATCGAAAAGTTCGTAAAGTTCCGAAAGCAACTTCTTTTCTATAGGTGTAAATCCTTTGTTATTGAATTTCGGTCGTCTTCGATATGATGCAATTACAAGCGCGAGAAAAATCAGTCCGATTATCCCAATTAAAACTCCAAATATTATTAAGATTGTCTTCATTCAGGTATGCACCACAACTCGTTATATTCAGATAAATATACCCATTATCCCACTAATTTTTCGGGATAAACGGAACTCTTGTTCTCGTTTATTGGATTTATAAAACCAAATTACTTCTTCCTAAGTAAACCAGCTTACGGAATTCCCTAACCTTATAGGAAATGTATTACCATTTTAGGATTATACTTGAGTAATTCTTATTAAATATTTCGGAAAGCAACAGCACTGCATCAAACAGTTCAATGTCAGGAAAAACTTATAGAGTATGAAGAGATATTAAAATTAAAGAGATTAATTAACTGATTTTAATAAAATAATCGTCCGTTAAGAATTCAGCATATTTAGTTTCAACATGTTTGAAGAAATCAGAAAGTTTCATTCCGTGATTAAAGCACATCGTAGTTAACGTAGACAATGGTAAATTATAGCCATCTTCCTGTTGAATTTTCTCAATTATATGGTAGTTGACCCCATACATTTTACCATATTTTCTTGAACTGATATCCTTTGATGAAAGCCATTCATCACTAATAAATTTACAAACGTATTTATCCGCAGTAAATATCTTCTTTTTTTTATTAGTACTATTATCCGCCATTAGCACAAATGAAAAAAATGTATCTATTTTTATTGAGAGCGTACACTCTCATGTAATTTATTTTATTTATATTTACTTCATAATTATATTTTTGCGAAACTTCTGAACATAAAATATTAGAAGCATTCGCTTTGAATCTCGACTTTGAAACTGGTAATTTTTAGGAAACGAGAGGATAAGCTAGGATGTTCACGACCCGGGCG
Source organism: Leeuwenhoekiella obamensis (assembly GCF_055391795.1). Lineage (NCBI taxonomy): Bacteria > Pseudomonadati > Bacteroidota > Flavobacteriia > Flavobacteriales > Flavobacteriaceae > Leeuwenhoekiella > Leeuwenhoekiella obamensis. The sequence goes on from NZ_AP029251.1 coordinate 1,419,339, forward strand.
TGTGCATCTCACTTTCCGTTTCCGAGGTATACCAGTACCCAAAGTCGGTAAGTTGAGACACGCCCTTTTTTGTATTCAGGCGTTTCGTAATCTTCAACTTACTTATTCAAAGCCATATTCTTCGCTTTAAAAAGCTTCGCATCCTTTATTCCCCTAAACTTTGATACTGGCCTTACCGGTCATTACTCCTTATGGAGGACGAGAACTAAGGCAGTGCTTACACTGCAAAAAACGATACAACGTGCCTACGGGAGCACGTTACATTCCGCTAAGTACCCGTGGGTTACCTGTGTGCAGGTAAATGGGCGGGTTATGCATGATTGTGAATGGTCTTGCATGGGCTTATACTATAGTATAGGTATAAGGGTATTTAGTGGGTGTGGAGTGGTTTTAATCTTTTAAAAATTTAGGTGCTTAGGATGAATGCATATCTTTTTTGCATCGCCCAAAAAAGAAACAAATCCCGATAAAAATCGGGACTAGGCTGATTTTTAATTTCTTGAATTACTGAAAAAGCTTCTTATCATGCGCATGGAAAACCGTTTCACTAGTTCCATGCTCCACAGCTATCGCTTCGAAGCTTTTCCGCAATTGCTACGAAATTAAAAAGTAGGCCGGGGAAATGGTTATTAGGGAATATAAAGAACACTCTAAGATTAAATAAAAAAATTGAATGTTGAATTAGCCAAAAAAAGAGTTGCTTATGGAAAACGAAGAATGAAGATCCTGTTTTAACGGGTAGAACCATTAGCCTTCCCTGTGATTGGCGTCGCGCGGGAAGGCCTGGTTTGCATAAAACGAATGTTTCATTTTACTAACACTATAAAATTATGAAAAATAATACGGGTAAGGTTCGTTTAAAGGTACTACTATGCTTTATCTTTATAACTAGCTTAACTACAGCGCATAGCGCTACCGACGTGGCTTTCACTCCTAAAGCTTTTGTTAGCTCTTGTATCCTGCCTGTTGCTGAAACTTTTCAACAGCAGGTAAGCGGTACCGTTACTGACGCACACGGTGTACCACTGCCGGGTGTAAGCATCAGTTTAAAAAACAGCAATCAAGGTACTACGACTGATCTTGAGGGTAACTACAGTATTCAAGTGCCCAGCAATGCTGTACTGATCTTTCGATCGCTGGGGTTTATCCAACAGGAGATTGAGGTACTGGATACAAAAACACTGGATGTCACATTACAGGACGACATCACCGCTCTGGATGCAATAAAGATCAATGCGGGTTACTATAATGCCAGCCGCAAGGAGCAAACAGGTAGTATTGCGCGGGTAACTGCCACTGAGATAGCACAACAACCGGTTACTAATCCTTTAGCGGCACTACAAGGGCGTATGCCGGGGGTAAACATCACGCAGACCACCGGAGTTCCCGGTGGAGGTTTTGATATACAGATACGTGGGATTAATAGTATTCGAGATGGAGGAAATGCTCCCCTATTTATTATTGATGGAGTACCCTATAACTCCCAATCACTAGGAAGTAGTACTATATCTGCCAATATACTGCCCGGAGCAGGTACTAACCCTTTAAATGCTATCAACCCCTACAGTATAGAGAGTGTTGAAATTTTAAAAGATGCCGATGCTACTGCTATCTATGGATCTCGTGGAGCTAATGGTGTGGTGCTGATCACTACAAAACAGGGAGAAGCGGGTAAGACTCGCTATAGTATTAATGCTTATACCGGTAGTGGAAAAGTAACCCGCACCTTAGACCTGATGAATACCCAGCAGTATCTGGACATGCGTAGGGAGGCTTATGCAAATGATGGTGTTACAGAATATCCTGATAATGCCTATGATATCAACGGGACCTGGGATGAAACAAAGTATACTGACTGGCAAGATGTATTGATAGTCAATACCGCAACTACCACCAGTATACAAGGATCAGTAAATGGCGGCAATGAAACCACCCGATTTGTAGCAGGTGGAGGATATCAACGCGAGACGACGGTATTTCCCGGTGATTTTGAGTATAACAAACTATCAGTAAACACCAATATCAATCACCGCTCTGAGGATAAAAAATTTACTATTAATCTAACGGCATCGTATACCTACGATCAAAACAATCAACCCGGTATTGATTTTAGCAGAGAAGCACGGAGTTTAGCTCCGAATGCTCCCGATCTTTATACAGCATCTGGTGAACTGAATTGGGCTGATAGTACATGGGATAATCCACTGGCGATGTTAGAACAAAAGTATGCAGCCAAAACACATACACTACTTGCTAATGCGGTCTTGGGGTATCAACTCACAAAGCATATTAAAGTAAGTACCAATCTGGGGTATACTGAAAGTCTTCTCAACGAATCTCACGAAGTACCTTCTACTGTGAACAATCCTGCTTTAGGATATGGTAGTGATCGCTCGTATAGGTTTAGTAATGATACCCGCAATCAATCCTGGATTATAGAACCTCAAATAAATTATACTCTAGCTCATAAAGACTGGGAACTTGATGCATTGCTGGGGGCCACTTTTCAAAACCAAACATCAACGCGTAATGTTTTAATCGGTCAAGGATACGCTAACAACAGCCTGATTTCTAATTTAAGTGCGGCCTCCTTTATTTATGTTCTTGAAAACGGTAGGACAGCTTATAAATACACTGCTGGTTTTGGTAGGCTTAATCTACAATACAAAGATCGGTATATACTTAACATTACCGGAAGAAGAGATGGTAGTAGCCGGTTTGGCCCCGGGAAACAGTTTGCCAACTTTGGTGCCGTAGGTATGGCCTGGATATTCTCTGAAGAAGATGTGATACAGGATATGCCCTGGTGGAGTTATGGGAAACTGCGTGGGAGTTATGGTATCACGGGAAGTGACGCGATAGGAGATTATCAATTTCTTGATTCGTATACTATAACTTCTAACAGGTATCAAGGCATAACCGGCATTACCCCTACCCGTCTGTTTAATGGTGATTTTGCCTGGGAAGAAAATAAAAAATTAGAGTTAGCCCTTGAGTTGGGTTTTTTAAAGAATCGCATATTATTAAACACCGCCTACTTTAGAAACCGATCTGGAAATCAGCTGGTGGGAATACCCCTACCGGGTACCACGGGCTTTAGTTCTATACTAGCCAATCTGGATGCCTCTGTGCAGAATACAGGGGTTGAGTTTGAGCTTAAGACCGTTAATTTTCAAAACGAAAAATTTAGCTGGAGTACTGGTCTGAACCTTTCCTTTCTTAGAAACAAACTGGTTTCATTTCCTGATCTGGAGGGATCTACCTACGCTAATCAATATATAGTAGGAGAACCCCTCAATATACGTAAGGTATATGCATTTACAGGAATCAATCCGGAAACCGGTATTTATGAATTTAAGGATTATGATGGGGATGGAAGCATCAGTTTTCCTAATGATCGTCAACTTGTTATGGACCTCAACCCTGATTTCTTTGGTGGGCTGAGCAATCGATTACACTGGGGAGCTTTTGAGCTTAACTTCCTGCTACAGTTTGTTAAGCAACAAGGCTCTAATTATTATTTCAGTGGTGGTAGGCCCGGGATTAAATCAAACCAACCTGCTGCCCTAATAAATCGCTGGCAGCAACCCGGCGATATAGCCACTTTTCAAAAAATTACTGCAGGAGGTGACAGTGCAGCTGTAAGCGCTTATGCTAACTACCGCAATAGTGACGCATCAGTAACCGATGCTTCATTTATACGCCTTAAGAACTTATCGTTCTCATACACCCTGCCAGAAGATATGGTAAAAGGCTTTAACACGCGGCTCTATCTACAGGGACAAAACCTATTTACCATAACCGATTATGCAGGTGCAGATCCTGAGAATCAACGCATCAACAACATCCCTCCCCTACGTTTTTTAACCGTAGGCTTACAGGCTAATTTTTAAGATAAGAATCTATGAAACGTTATATCATATATTACATCCATCATTTGAGAATCTTTAAACACATGCTGCTCCTACTGGTTTGCAGCCTCTGTGCCTGCGAATCTTTTGTAGAGACTGATCTCCCTAATAACCAAATCACGGCAGAAACTGTATATGCTGACGAAAACACCACGTCTTCTGCTTTACTAAATGTGTATGCAAAGCTGCGTGAAGGTGGTATACTTACCGGTAATGATGTAGGGGTAGGAAATTTAATGGCGCATTATACAGATGAATTAGATCTCTATCAAACAAGCCGGGCAAACCTGCTATTATTTTATGAAAACAATCTGTTACCAGAAACCCCTTTTATTGAACAACTGTGGGAATATACTTATAACCAAATCTATGCTTTAAATGATATCCTAAACTATACTGCAGACAATGCACAGCTGGACGCAAACTATGTACAACAAATACAAGGAGAAGCTTATTTATTACGCGCGCTATTGCATTTTCACCTTCAACAACTCTTTGGCGAGATACCCTATACTACCACAACAAACTATGTAGATAACATTAAAATTCAAAAGTTATCAGAAGAGCAGGTATATGAAAAGCTGATTGCAGATTTATTGCAAGCACAAGAACTATTACCAGAGTTGTACCCTGCCAGTGACCGTGTAAGACCAAATAAAGCGGTGGCCCAGGCGCTATTATCCAGAGTTTACCTCTATGCCGGAGCATGGGATAAGGCTGTTACCACAGCCACGCAGCTGATTGAGAATCCTATTTATGATGTTGAAATCCCATTAAATCAGGTTTTTTTAAAAGATAGCCCAGCAGCGATCTTTCAATTAAGTCCAGATTCTGATGGATTAAATACTTATGAAGCTGCTGAATATATATTTGAATCGTTGCCGGCTCCAAAAACAGCCTTAACCCAAAGACTCATAAATAGTTTTGAAACAGAAGATCAACGGTTACAGCAATGGATAGGTAAGGTAGAAGAAGATGAGGCAATAGGCTATTATCCCTTTAAATATAAAGAAAAGCGAAGCACAGACAGCACCCTAGAATATACCGTGGTCTTACGTATTGCAGAGCAATACCTTATACGCGCTGAAGCTTATGCACATATGGGACAATTATCACTTGCTGCAAGTGATCTAAATACAATACGAACACGGGCAGCGCTCCCGGATATAGAAGCCAGTACACCAGAGCAAATGCTTGCCGCTATTTTAAGCGAGCGCAGACACGAGTTTTTTACTGAATATGGACATCGATTTTATGACCTGAAACGCTTTAATGCTGCTGATGAGGCCTTAAATTATAAAAGTGGATGGGAGCCGTATAAAGTAAGGCTTCCTTTACCTGAATCTGAACTGGTACTTAATCCGAATTTGCAACCTCAAAACACCGGATACTAATGCAATATTTAAAAATCCTTTTACTACTGGTTGCTATTTGTATTGGACAAAATAGTGCTGCTCAAGAAAATCGCTTTCTATCACCGGAAGATCTATCTAAGTGGTATAAACTAGGCAATGTTAATCTATCTCCTAATGGAATATGGGTTTCTTATGACCGGTATTATGCCGAACAGGAAGATACGTTGATACTTACCAACACTGCGACTGATGCAGATAAGATAATTCCCAATGGGAAAAACCTTCAGTTTTCGACCAACAGTGCCTGGGCAAGCTATACAACAGAAGCGGGAGTACACTTACTGGATGTTGAGAATGATACTTTAAAAACCTTTAAAGCATTTACCAAAGGGAACTTTAGTGCTAGCGGAGAGGTACTCATTTTACACAATAGTAAGGTACATATAAGTAAACTATTGCAGTTAAAAACCTCCCTATCCAAAACCTTTACCGGAGTGAAAGATGTGTTGTTAAGTGATGTGCAGGATTATGGAGTATTTGTATTAAAGCATCCTGACGGAGATCGCTTACAGGTAATAGACTTCAAAAATAATTTTAAGATCATTAAGGAACTTGAGAGTGCGGAAGGCAATTTTACAGATGTTCACTGGCATCCGCTCGAAAAATCTTTTACTGTATTATGCAAAGACAAAACCGGAGCTAGTCTCCTTTTGGTAAATCTTCAAGGTGAAGTATTTACTTTAAGTGAAAAGGATGTTATAGGCTATACTTTGTACAATGGTTCTGGTTCTAAATTTGGAATTTCTAAAGATAACCAGCGGGTATTCTTTACTGCCATGCCAGTGTCTAAAAAAGCTCCTGCAGCAGACTCAAGTAAGCTTGCGAATGTTCAGATCTGGAAAGCAGATGCACCATGGACAGAAGTTGAAAAAATCCATTTTGAATGGATTGAAAATGGGGTTCGTCTATTTTGCTGGAACCCAAAAACTCAAAATATTCTACCTATAGAATCTAAGGAGCAGCCGTTCTCCTTAGTTACACCAGATCAACGTCATGCTATAACGTATACCACACTAAATCACCTCCCTAAGTTTAAAACCAAGGAGGTATTAATTGATCTTAATTTGCTTGATCTAACAACTGGTGAAACTAAACGTGTGGTGGATAGCTTACCTTATATAAAAAAAGGGTTTTGTGCTTCTCCTCAAGGAAAGTACATCTGTTATTTTAAAGATAAAAACTGGTGGATATATACTATAGCTACTGAAAGTAGTACCAATCTTACTAAAGGATGGGAGGTTCCGGTTTATGATACAGAACATGATCGTAGTGGGATCATACCTCCATATGATCTCCCCTATTTTACTGATGACGATAAATCCATATTGCTCTACGATCGCTGGGATATATGGGAAGTAAATATTAAGACTGGTAAGCGAAAGCGTCTGACTCATGGAAAAAGCAGAGATTTACAATTTCGCTTTAATACCCAGCCTGAAACAAGAGTGAGTCTTTACACAGAGCTTGGCTTTACAAGTTCTAGCATTGATCTTAATAAGGATCCTTTACTTAAGATTAAAAATCTAGACACCTATGCTATGGGGCTTACTAGCTTATCAGCAAGCGAGGATACAACCTTTATGGTGTATAATGATTTAAAAACCTATAATCTAGTCGCAGATAAGCATCAAAATCGCTTTGCCTTTAAGCAAGAATCCTCCGATTATCCTACACAGCTAATGTATCTGGATATTGAAAAGAAAGAGGTAAAAACCATTGAGCAAAGCAACAAACATGAAAAAAGCTACTATACCTCACGTTCTAAACTGATCACCTACTGGCAGGGAGGCCGTAAAATGCACGGGGCCTTATACTACCCAGTAGATTATGATCCTGGTAAAAAGTATCCTATGGTTGTAGATATCTATGAATTAAATTCAAAAAAACTACATGAGTATCATCTACCCTCTTTGACGTTTCAAAAGGCCAGAATAGAGCCTGTTGATTTAAATCTCAACGGGTATTTTGTTTTACGTCCTGATATTCACTATGAATTAAATGCTATGGGAATATCGGCTGTGAACTGCGTGGGAGCTGCTGTGGATAAAGCTGTGGAAGTTGCCCCTATCAATCCTGATGCCGTAGGGCTCATGGGGGTTTCCTTTGGCGCATCGCAAGCCGGCTTTATGATCACACAAACTGACCGATATGCGACCGCTATTATTGGAAATCCGGTTACTGACCTGGTAAGTTATTCCTTCAGTTATTTATGGTTTATAATGGATTCAGCCTTCTCTCGCTTTGAAAATCATCAATGGCGTTTTAGCGGAAGTTTCTATGATACACAAGCAGCCTATCTCGCTAATTCTACCGTCCATGAAGCAGCAAAAATGAATACCCCTTTACTGACGTGGGCCGGAGTTAAAGATCCCAATATAGAATGGACACAAAGTCGCGAGTTATATCAAGCTTTACGACGTCTGGAAAAAGAACATGTAATGTTAGTATATCCCGAAGAAGCCCATGGAATCAGGGATTCAATTGCGCGAAAAGATTTGTATAGGAGACATCTGGAATGGTTTAACCATTATTTAAAAGGAGCACCAAAAAAGAGTTGGATGCCTTGATGCTCAATTCTTGTAAGTAATGTGTTAATAATGAAGGGGCCATTAGGCCCCTTCTCTTTTAAAGATTAATGAGACTGTGGTCTATACAGTGGAATATTACAATCGCTTGTAGGGGATAACTTCCCTAATGCTTCCTGCTCCTCATTGTTAATCACAACGGTGCATGCTTCTTCCCCAGTGGTATCACAGTCTACCCTTGTATCACAAGGCTCATCTGTTTCAACATATCCAAATTCAAGCGAAAATGCATTTGAAGTATGTGCAGTACCCACAAAAGCTCCAAAAACACCTAGTCCCATAACCATAACGGGAAAAATGACTTTTCTTTTTAAGGTTTTCATAATTTAAAAAATTTAAAAATTAATATTAAATGGCCTACTCTTTTACAGGTTTTCAGCACATTAAAGTCTCCTGATCCCGGCCGGAATATTTTAAAAATCAAAAGCATCAGCTTTTAATGTGTACTTTATTAAATACCTATCGTGTAAAGCATAAAGTTGATTACCCTTTACCATAAAGTTTCTCATTGAATGGCCGTCATGATCATAGAGGTAAAAACTAAGCACATAACTATTATCCTTCAGTTTATATACATCTATGATACTGGCTTCATCTAGCATTTCTGCAGGTTCATATTGCCCTAAGCGCTCAGAACGTATGAAGAGATATTGCCCTGCAGTAGCCACATTAAGATTTACTGCAATCGACTTAGGTCCAATTTTTATTGTATTACTTCCTGTAGCAATATCCAGCTGTGCCTGACTTAAAGTATCGATGGTGTTCGCTCTATATTCGAGCTTAAGATCATTATTAATTACCAAATACTCATTGCGGTAGCGATACACATAAATAAGTTTATCCTGATTCTCATTATATCGCAAAAAGCCATCTACGTCAAAAATTCCATCTACCTGTTTCACTAATAATTGTGGGGCTATCCTAAATGATGCGGAATCTTTAAAGCTCAATAGGCCCAGCTCATGATCTCCTGTATCTTTATTTGCCGTTAATACAGCAAAGGTTGCATCCTGAATGGGTTGTACTTTGTAAAATGGATAATCATTTTTTAATACCACAGATGGTCTCCACTTCCCAATTGTATCCATAAAAATTACAGGAATACTTCCATCACCCAGGTAATACTTATTATCTAGCACCCGAAATTGCAGAGATCTGAATGCATACTTTTTTATATCAGGAATATCCAACTTGTGGTGTGTGGTATCCTGTAGTTTCCTGTCAATAGTAATGATGTGTAAAGGAGCTGTAGTATTCCCTAAATAAATACTATCGTTTGTAATCCCAGCTATGTAATAAGAGTTATAGCCTAAATTAATTTTTGTTTTAATTTTCGCGACATGCTGTGGATAGCGACGTATAAAAGCATTGTTGCGTTGTAGCTGATGTTCTGAAGTCAAATATAGCGTAGTCATTAATGCTGTGCTTATTAATAGACTAGTAGCTAGCATTATTAAAGTAGATCGTTTACCTTTTTCAACATTATTGCACATAAGAAGAATAGCCGTCGCAGCAAGAATTACACAGAAGAGGTTAAATATCAAATGTTCTGTCCAACCGAGGGATTCTAAAATTCCGCCACAAGAACAAGGAATGTAATCTGCGTAGTTGAGTATAATAAAGATATATGCGGTAAACATTGCCATAAGGCAAAAAGCCCCGTAGAGGGCATATATACGCAGTTTATTTATATACAAAAGGATGGCAATAAGGTATTCAAGTAAGGGTACTAGCACCACAATATACTTAGCCAGTGTACTGAGTACCGGGGATTGCCCTACTTGTACCTCGAAGTTCTCGAATTCCAGTATTTTGGCCGTGGCAGCATAAACAAATAACAACGCAAAGAAGAAACATGCTATTTCAATGACCAGTCTCCTATATGATGCTCCTGTGTTTTTCATTTTATAAACTTTATATCAAAGTTCTAAATGAAAGCGAGTTACAGGTTGACCAATACGTCTATTAAATTAAACGATCTGTTTTCTACTCCCCCTTTAACTTTGATCTGTAATAACTGGGAGACAATCCAAACTGTTTTTTAAACTTTCTAGAAAAGTGAGCAAGTTCATTATAACCACATTTCTTAGCCACTTCGTACACAGGAAGTTCAGTGGCTCTTAGCAGCAGTTCCGCCTTTTCTAACCGCTTTTGCGTATGGAATTGGTGAATAGTAATACCATATGCTTTTTTAAACTCTACCTTAAGTTTAGTTTGATTGGTTTGATGAATTAAACCTATCTTTTTTAGTGAGGGTAACATCTTATCAAGATTCTTTAAGACATACAATCTTACTTCTCTTACCAACATTCTATTATTGGCTCGTTTTTCTTTTAAAGATTTATAGTCTTTGATCCAAAATTCCTTATCAGGTTTTAGATCAGGCTGATCATCCTGGTAAACATTTATAATATATAGTTCTTTATCTATTGCAAAGAACACTTTATCCAGGTTACAAAAGAAATCTATGGAAGCATTATTTGCCGACTTGAAACTCAAATTAAATCGATTTCTTGCACTTTCATTTTTAGCCTCAAGTAATTGATATTTCAAAAGATCTTCTGAAGTTTTGTCAAGGAAGGAATAAATACTTTGAGAAAAGTAGGACTTGGGATACCCCATCTCGGCAAAGAAATTAGGAGAATATGATTTAATAAAACCTTGTTCATCAACTATCACCAATTGATTTGCAAATAAGAGTCTGGACTTCTGAATACTTAAGCTATCGAGGAATGTAATTTCTTCAGACATCATATTCAATAACTGTGCTATTGTGCCAATTTGATCCCTACTTTCTGAAAGCGTGTTTTTGTATTCAAAATTACCTTTTGCGATTTCAATTATCTGCTCATAAAGTTGCTCAATACGTTTCTGATCATTTGTCTCCATGATTGCATTTTTTAAGATTATCTATTCATTTATAGTCCTTTAAAAATTCAATAGCTTTATTTTTTTCTGTAAATATTGCGGTAGGACAATGCACCATTGAGGTTTGTATATACATCTTTAGAATTGCTGAAGCATGCTCATTTTTAACGAGTATAGCCAGTGCTTTCATCAAAAAAGATCCCTCTGTAGATAAATAATCTCTGGCCTGTTTATGAGCATTATCAACTTCTCTTAAGTCACAAAAGATAGGGTACGAAGATCCATTTTGCAATTCCATGCGTTGATTAACAATAGCAATGGCACTTCTATAATCGATTACTTTAAAGGGCTTGTAGACAAAATAGAATATACCCTCACTGATCCACATTTTTGCAAATTCTCCTTCCACATACATTCCGCTAATATTTTGGATTCTACGAATTTATACAATTCCATCCTATTTCAATTTGCACTAAAAGACATCAAATTTTACTAAAAACTAAATAATTACAATTTTATTTGGTTGAATTTGAATGTTTAGACATAATACTTGTCTGATATGCCATTAATCACCGTCTTGTATAATAGTGGTGCTGGATATTGATTAGTTTGAGGGAATTAATCAAAATAAGTCATACATGGCCAAGATCAAACACAATCATTTTCTTGATACTGTAGATGAGATTATCTCTAAAGCCAAACGGGCTGGTATATTACACCTGAAAGCCGAAGATACTTCTTTAAATGGACGATATATTACAATAAACGGAATACGCTGTTATCATTTTGGAACCACTGGATACCTGGGTCTTGAGCAAGACAGTCGCCTCAAAAAAGGAGCTATAGATGCCATTAAGAGATACGGAACTCAGTTTCCTTTATCTAAGACCTATATCTCTCATCCCCTTTATGCTATATTAGAAAACCAAATTAAAAGGTTATATGGTTATCCTATAATAATCACTAAGAACAGTACCTTAGGGCATATTGCTGTGATTCCTTCTGTAGTAATGGATGATGATGTAGTACTCCTAGATCATCAGGTTCACTGGAGTGTCCAAAATGCTGCTCAAATATTAAAACTTAGAGGAGTTACTGTGCGCCTTGTGCGTCACAACAATCTAGAAATGCTAGAAGACATGATTAAGAAGTATTCTTCTAAGGCCAAAAAGATCTGGTATATGGCTGATGGTGTATACTCTATGTTTGGTGATTATGCACCTGTACAAGCACTTTTAGCTTTAGCTAAGCAATATACACAACTACACCTTTACTTTGACGATGTACATGGTATGAGTTGGCAGGGCAAGCATGGCAGTGGATATGTAATGAGTCAAATGAAATCTATACCACACAACGTACTTATTTTTGGAACATTAAGCAAAACATTTGGTGCGTCTGGAGCGGTTTTGGTTTGTCCAGATAAGGATCTGTATCACAGAATAAAGAATTTTGGAGGACCGCTAACTTTCTCTGCCCAATTAGAGCCCAGCGCCGTAGGAGCAGCTATAGCTTCTGCCCAGATACATCTATCAACAGAAATATATACACTTCAAGATCAATTAAAATCAAGAATCGATTACTTCAACACATTATTATCAGATACTGATCTACCCCTTGTATCAAAAAACGATTCACCAGTATTTTTTATTGGAACCGGCCTCCCTGCAACGGGGCATCGATTAGTAAAAAAACTTATAGACAATGGATACTTTGTAAATTTAGGCTTATACCCTGCTGTACCCGTTAAGAATACAGGAGTACGAATAACAATATCCATACATAATGATTTTCATGATATTAAGAATTTATGCCAAGCATTAGAGCAGTATCATTCAGAAGCACTTATAGAAACAGGTAATACAAATGAACGTATTGCAGCTGCGTTTGGGTTGAGCGAATCTACGCGGTTAAAAGCTATACAAAATAGGAAACTCAAACTACGCTACTTTGAAAGCATTAACCAAATAGATGTCTCATTATGGAATGAAACAATAGGACAGAACAATATGATGGATTGGAAAGGAGTTCAATTTCTTGAAGAGGTCTTTCAGGATACTATTCAAAAAGAACATCATTGGAATTTTCATTACATACACATCACAGATAGATTGAATAAAACCATTGTACTAGGGTTTCTCACAGATGCTATTTGGAAAGACGATATGCTTTCTACCTCTGCTATTTCTAAAGCTATAGAAAAGCAAAGGTTAACCGATCCTTATATTCATACCTCCCGGGTCTTAGGGTTAGGCTCAATATTTACAGAGGGAAAGCATATATATGTAAATCGTGATCATCCTATAGCTGAAGAAGCGCTGCGTGAATTTCTAATATTTGTAGAAAAATTAGGAGCAGAAAAGAATGTGTCAATGACCGTTCTAAGAGATTTTGAACCCAACTTTTCATGGTCGAATCTCTTTTTAAAAGAAGGATTTTTCTCCATTGACATGCCTGATTCATCCATCGTAACCGATCTCGATAAAAAGTTAGAGTTCCCTTACATCCACTATCTTTCCAAGCGGTCACAAAAGCATTTTAAAAAGGATATTGAACCGCACGAAAATCTTTTTAATATCAATATTCTGCAGAAACCAAGCCCCAAGAGAATTACTACATACTATGAACTCTATAAACAAGTTAAAGAAAGAAATCTAGCCATAAATACGTTTACCTACCCTATTAAATTGTTCAAAGAGATGGCTGCTCATCCCAATTGGGAGTATATAGAACTAGCATTAAAATCGGATAAGAAAATATTAGGGGTAATGTTTTGCTACAAGAACGTATCGAAAAAATACGTTCCCAATTTAATAGGTATGGATTATCGTTATGCCCGAGATTATCATGTTTATAGACAGTTACTCTATCAAACCGTAAAACGAGCTAAAGCTTTAGGATTTAATCAAATCGACTTTGGATTTAGTGCCTCTTTTGAAAAGCGAAAAATAGGTGCAACTACCCTATCCAAAAAGGCTTATGTACACACCAATGACAATTTTATGTTAGAACAACTGGAAATGATGAGAAGCGGTAAATAAAAGCTCAAAACCCACTTTATTCTATTCCGCTTAAATCATCACCCCATTTGAAAATACATCTACCTCACTATTTGTTAACCCGTCTAGTTAATAATATGTTCGACGCCGAAATCCAAACATTCCACAACAAGCTTAACAACGAAGTGCTAAGCATCATTAATCCATTAAAAAAAGCAGCTACGGGAATTGATGTAGCCAATACTTCCCTCTCTAACCTCAAGGCCATTGTTGAAAAAGAAGATTTTGATAATGTCCCGGAAGAAATTGATTTTTTTAAAAATATCAAACCCTGTCCCATGAGTTATCTCATATACTTCTCCGAGATGCGCTCCTGTGAGACAAGAAAACCTAAAGCGGGACAAAGCTTTAAGGTTCGGTTTTTAAAAAAGAATTGCGAAAGATCAATAAGTTCTTTTATCAAAATAATGATTTTGTTCAATATATGGAACAAGGTCACTCCTATATGGATCATCAATTATTCACGCGTAATCATCGAAAAAACTTTCCCTTCACCCCTACCATAAATTATTATCAATACCCAGATTTTTCCAGCTCCCACGATATGTTATGGGCAAAAATCCAAGCAATGTACATGCTTATTCATCATATACGTGAAGCTCTTGAAGCCTTACAACCAGGAAGCATTGAACAGTTTCAGCCTAAAAAACATAAAGTTATGCTCTGGTCTGGATCTAAAACAGCCCTTGTAGAATTGATTTACGCCCTGTATGCTTCCGGAGATCTTAATCACGGCACCTCTGAAATAAGTACTATTGCATCATCCTTTGAAGATTACTTCAACATAAAACTGGATAATATTTACAAAACCTACTCAGAAATAAAAGCTAGAAAAAATAACAGAACAAAGTATCTGGAAAACTTAATCGTAGGGTTAGAGACAAAGATGAATAAGGATGACAAATAAAGGTTTTCGAATCCCCTATAGACGTAACTACGAAAAAAGCATTTGCTTATAAACAGGTACTAATTTTTACATTATTATCCTGTAAATGCCAAGATTCTGATGCAACTAAATGCTAAATTCTCTGCATGTTAAATTTTCTCCCCCTACGTAAGGCATTGTGAAAGATTCGTAGCAAAACTCATCAAATTTGAAGAACGAAAGTCAAATCAATTTAGGGCTATCAAAAAAGAATTATGGTCTTAAAATTAAATCGTTCTATTATGTCAACAAATATTATTACCACAGATGATCTTCGAAATTTTAAAATGGAATTACTCGAGGATATCAAACGTTTATTAGCCAAGCAATCGGATACAAATCTTAAGAAGTATTTGAAATCCTCAGAAGTAATGGATTTATTGCAAATAAGCCCCGGTACGTTACAAAATCTTCGCGTGAATGGAACTTTACCGTACACGAAGGTTGGTGGTATTATCTATTATGATGCAGAGGAAATTCAAGAGGTAATGGAAGCAAATCATATAAGACACAACAACTCATAATCCATGAATTATATTAAGCTACTGAATGCGGCTTTTGACAAGTTCTATGCGGATGAGCGTCTAAACCCTAGTCATATAAGTTTATATATGGCGCTATTTTTAGAATGGAATGCCTGCCGTTTTATTGATGAATTTTATGTAAACCGAAGAGATATTATGAGGGTTGGTAAAATAGGATCTAAAACAACCTATCACCGCTGTATCGTTGAACTGGAAAAATGGTCATATCTCAACTACTTTCCTTCTAAGAATCCCTACAAAGGAAGCAAAATTAAGATGACCAAATTTTGGATTAGTAATGAACCAGATACGGGACGGTACAATCCCATATTAGAACAAGTGGCAGAACAGTACAATCCCAGAGATGAACCACCTGCGGTACAGTACCGTCCTAAAAATGGCCATGTAGTGTACCGGCACAATCCCACCAGTGGACAAGCACTGGTATCTAATATAAACAATATCAAACAGGAAAACTATATCAAACAACCAAAGGACTGTAAGGTTGTTATTGATTATTTTAAAGAAAAAAATTTCGACCTTGAAGATGCCAAAAGTTTTTACAATCACTACAGCGAACGTAAGTGGCTTTGCGGCGATGGTAATCCTGTTAGAGATTGGCGAGCTTTAGCAAGCAGTTGGGTTGACCGGAAGAAGGTATTTCAATTGGAAAATACTTCCATAGACAAACAAATTTTTCAATCTGAAAATCAAGGTATTAAGGATAATCTAAAAACTTCAAAATCTAAAGATTATGGACAACCCCTCTAAAATAATCGAAGGAAGTGTAGAATATTCATTGGGAACATTTGATGGTAAAAATGTATGTTATGATTTTTCAAAAATCCTAATATATTTAGATGTAAAAGGGAAATTGCTCTTTGGTAAAAAGTTTAGGATTTATGATGAAGATCGAAAAACTTTGTTGAAGTTATGCTCCTATTTTACAAGAGATAAGAAAAACTGTAGCAAATATGATCTCGATATAAACAAAGGTTTATTGCTATCTGGTCCGGTGGGCTGTGGCAAGACCAGTTTAATGAAGCTATTACGTCATATTGTACCATTACAGCGCCCTTATGAAATGATCCCTTGTCGAAATGTAACTTTTAGTTTTAATCATTTAGGGTTTAAAACGGTTCAGGAATATGGAAACTCCAAGTTTTTCTGTTTTGATGATCTGGGTGTTGAGCCAGCAGGAAGATTTTACGGCAAGGATCTAAATGTCATGGGGGAAGTTCTCTTATCAAGATACGATCTGTACTTAAAAACCAAAAGAGCAATAAAAACACATGCTACCACCAATCTAAATGCAGAAGAACTAGAAGAACGCTATGGTAACCGTGTACGTAGCCGAATGAGGGAACTGTTTAACTTGATAGCATTTGATAAAGATGCGGGAGATAAGAGGGATTAATATTTATAATATGGCCTATTATTAAGTAATAGACCATTATAAAAAATTTAGAACTTTCGTGATAACCGATCAATTAAAATCTGATAGATCGCCTTAACTATTCTTTTGAGGATGTCCATTAGTTCAAGTCCAAGATCCTTCATAGTTTTATTTTTTATTTAGAACATACCAAATCAATTCAGCTAAAATTTTGGTAGAATTAGGCTTTAAGAAATAGTCATATTCGTCCTGATTACTCAAAAACCCCAATTCCAACAGTACCGAAGGCATATCTAAGATCGTTTCCCGAAGCACCTGAAAATTTGCAAATTTCACACCTCGACCCTCAAAACCAAGTTTATTTTTAAAATCTGATTCTAGTTTATATGCCAACCAAATTGATGAATCAGAGAATTTTGTTTTCCGGTTACCTACATACACTTCAATACCTCTAGCATTGGGATTATCTGAATGATTACAATGCAGGGACAAAAACAAATTTGCTTTCAATGCTCTGGCTATCTTGGTTCTATCCGACAGTGAAATTAGCGTATCTCTATCCCGAGTCAAATAGATTTCTAAAGGTGAATCTGACTCTTTATTAAGTTTCGAAATGGCGCCTGCGATATCCAAAACAACATCTTTTTCCTGAATTTCATTTATCCCTATTGCTCCCGGGTCATTTCCCCCATGCCCAGGGTCTATCACAACCACTTTGTTTGCTTCGATCCCCTGACTGAAAAGCAGACAACTTTTCAAGATCAAAAAAGTAAAACTGACGTTTTTGAGCATATTTTTCATTTCTACAATTCTAGTTTTTATCTCCTTACCATTGAAATTCCATAGAAATTAAAATCAAATAACAGCAAAGAGAATTAAATGAAAGTAACTAATATTTTAAATATAAAAAATTGATTTACAGGTTTTTATATTCAAATATATGTAAATTACTCCTAACGAAAACAACACAATTTCTAAACTTATTCATTATGAAAAAATCATTTTATCTGGCGACTATTCTTTCGCTAGTATCCAGTTCACTTTTTGCACAAATAGGAGGTATTGAAGATTCGGTAAATGATGTTTCAGATACCATAAGAACCATTTTTCCAATTATCCTTGGAGTCATTTTTCTGGTTGGGTTTTTATTTAATGCCGGACACTTCTTTGGTGAAAATGCAGATCTGAAGAAAGGAATTACCCGTGTTTTGGTTTTCGTACTTATTGCCGGGGCTGTGGTAGGGATTTTCACCTATTTAATTGGAATAGTAGTATAGATATGAAGCAGTATGAAATTTACCGAAATATAAGGAAACGCGCTATGATCTTTGGACTACCCCTTTCCTTATTCGCGTTGATGATGATAGCTATCCTACTAACCCTTTTAATTATCATCTTCTCATTCGGGTTGGGTATCATGCTGGGGCTAGTTGTATTTGACATACTCTTATATATAGGGCTAACCAAAATCGCTCATACCCCTAGCCTATTTCAATGGGATAATCCATTTCCAAAAGTCATTAGCAACAAAAGAAATTCAGGAATGTATTATGAAAAGAATTAATCTGGCCTCTTTCCGTCCAATAGCAGATATTCAGGATAATATTGTCTTTGCCAATAATGGCAATGTAGTACTAGGTTACAAGGGCAATCTTCCAGAAATCTACTCGCTTTCGGAAAAAGACTTTGAGGATATGCACAGCGCCTGGTTTCAAGCTTTTAAATCCTTACCCTCCGGAACTGTAATTCATAAACAAGACGTCTATTTAAAAAAGAATTTTTCATCTGAACACCTACCTGCCACATCCTTTTTAGAAAAAGCCACCCATGATTACTTTGAAGGAAGAGACTATTTAGAACACCAATGCTATTTGTTCTTTATTTTAAAAAAGAATACGTCACTCAATAATCCAAAATATGTAAATCCTTTTAAGAAAATATCACCAGGCATTGTACAAGAAATAAATGAGAATGTAAAAGACTTCGCGAATGCAGTTGAAGATTCAATTTCCTTTATAAATAACAGTCGAAAAATAGAATGCAAGGCGCTTACAAATGATGAATTACATGGATTCACGCATCAGTATTTCAATGGATTTAATGAAGGATGTACAACCGATATTATCCTAGATCAAAAAGATTTTACCATAGGAAATAATCATTATGATGCCCTGGCCATCAATAACGAACTGTGCTTTGGCGAAAGAGTACAAAGTAGTAAAACCAATGAGAAATTCACTTCAGATGATTTTGTATTTCATCAAGGGTTTATTGATGGCTTAGGGCTTACTCTAAATGAGAATCATATAATTAATCAAATACTATATCTGGATGATAAACATAAATGGAGAAGGATACTCGACAAAAAGGTAGAGGAATTAAGCAAAAGCTCCAATTTCGGATCACAGAAC
The DNA here is from genome assembly GCF_055391795.1 of Leeuwenhoekiella obamensis. NCBI lineage: Bacteria > Pseudomonadati > Bacteroidota > Flavobacteriia > Flavobacteriales > Flavobacteriaceae > Leeuwenhoekiella > Leeuwenhoekiella obamensis. The sequence goes on from NZ_AP029251.1 coordinate 1,438,433, forward strand.
AAGGTTGTTTTAGGCAAAATCCAACAGATATTAGATCAAATAAATTCAGATGATAACGCGAGAATTATACGAGGACATTTCAATGTAGTGTATTGGGCTAAAGAAGCTAAAGCATTAGAAAAGATCACATCTAAAATAAAAACTGAGTTTAAGGAACTTGATATTACCCCCTATTACCCCAGAGGTACAGAACGTAAAAATTATATTCTTAATAGTTACTTCTGCTTTTCATCTAATTTCTCCAACGATGATCTATATGTAACCGATCTCAAACATGCTTTATGTCTCTTTATAAATAACAGTAAATACAAGTCTGACAAAACGGGAATAATCTTCAATGATCGAGAATATAATATCCCGATTTTAAAGGATGTGTGGGATGAACAAAAGAAGCGTATCAAGGCCCGAAACTTTGCAATTTTCGCTCCCACCGGTGAAGGAAAATCATTTCTAGCAAATAATATACTTCGGCAATATTTTGAAAGTGGTGTGCGGTTGGTAATTATCGATCTTGGTGGATCCTATACCAAGTTTGCTAAGCTATATCCTGAAAAGTATACAATCCTTAGGTATGAAACAGGAAAAAATCTTGGGATTAATCCTTTTTTCATTACCCAAAAGGAAGATCTTACGCCAGAGCGTTTAGAGGACTTATCTGTTTTCATATTTGAACTTTTTGCATCAGAGCATAATGTTACCAAATCTCAGTCTGTATCCTTAAAAAAGATACTTCGTCATTACTACAGTCATACAGATACTAATCATTCATTAGCCAATTTTTACACCTATATAGAAAGGAATCAGAACACCATTCTGCATGACCTTAAAATCCATCCCGACTACTTCAATGTAACCAGTTTTTTACATGTCATGTCCGAGTATGTCGGGAATGGTCTATATAGCTTTCTATTTGAAGTACGCGAGGATCAAACTTACAAACTTGAAGACAAGCGATTGATTGTCTTTGAGCTTGATGAAGTTAAAGATAATAAAGAGATTCTATCTGTAATGTTGAAGCTCATCAAGACAGCCGTACAGCGAACGATCTGGAAAAACAGAGCAGAAAAAGGCATCATATTATTTGACGAATTTGCAAAACAATTAAAGTTTGAGAATGTATTAGAAAGCGTTGAATTCTATTATCAAGCGATCAGAAAACAAAACGGCGCTATTGGTATCATTTTACAATCTATCAATCAATTACCTAACAACGCTACCTCTGCCAGTATACTGGAAAACACTCAGGTACTCTATAGTTTAAACAATGAAAAGGGGTATGATGCACTTGTAAAAAGGCTCAATCTAACAAGCCATGACCTCAACCAACTTGAATCAATTAAGAACAACCTCTCTGGTTCAAGAAAGTATACTGAGATGTTCATCAAAATCGGAAAGGAGAGCAACATATTTCGCTTAGAAGTCCCCAGAGAAGTATATGCAGCCTACCTCACGGATGGAAAAGAGAACGAGGAAATTATGGCAATTTATGATAGAACAGGAAACATGGAAGAAGCCATTAAAGAATTTATATCCAAAAATTAAATACTCATGAAATCTAACATTTTATTTATCGCAATGGTATTAACTATTTTAATACCGCTAAGCTCAAGATCACAAGGAATGCCAGTATATGATAACACCAACTTTGTAAGTCTAGTCAAGCAATTGGTAGAGTCTGGAAAGCAAACCGCTCAACTGATTAAATCAGTAAAGTTTTTAAAAGAGGCCAAAGAAAGTGTAGAGAAAGTTTCCAATGTGGTAAGACAGCTAAAAGCCGTCCGTGAAATAGGACGAAACAATCAACGCTTAATCAATGTAATGCGACATGATCTTAGAGCCATTTTAAATTCTCCTTATATACGGGCTGATGAAATCACACGCATCAACGAATCGTTTGACGCAATTGTTGAGAACTCCTTAGAAACCATGGACTTTATTGATGAAGTTTTATCCAGTGATTACCTCAAAATGAGTGATGCCGAGCGTGCAGAGATACTTAAGGAAAAGGAAGCTGAATCTAGGGAAATGGTCTCGAATATCAATACCAGAACCAAACGCTATAAGGATATTATCTCCTTTCGAGAAATGCAGGATAAAATCAATAACCGGGAAAAATCATATTAAGATGGAACTTCTAATGCTTTTAGGGTTCGGGCTTGAATATGTGGACACAATATTTCAGACCATTCAAAACAGCCAATTTTCCCAATATACCATTGTGGGAATGAAAGCACTTGCTATTCTGTTTTTTCTAATTAATATCCTTAAAAAGTATAATGAAGGTATAGCCAACAAGAACGGCTACACTTGGGGATTGAGTCCAGAGGAGCTCGTGAAAAATTTTGCAATCGTTCTGCTTGTAATATTCTCAACTCAAGTATTAGGGCTTTTTGATGGTATACTCGTAGCCATCGAAAATCAATATAGAAGCACTGCCCCTGCCCTTTTGCCTTTACAAATGCAAGACATACCCATTGAAGAAGATGTGGGAATACTTGAAGTGGCTCAGGCGGCCATGACCCTACTCTATGAAGCATTGATTACACCTCTTTACGGATTTAAGATCATTGCATTTATCATTGGAATGTTTCTATGGATGCTTGATCTCTTTATATATCCTCTTTTTCTAGCTGAACGTTTTTTCCTTTTAGGTATAATGCAGGCATTTTTTCCCCTAGTTATAAGTCTTGCCGTATTTGAAAAGTTCCGTTCACTCGCCTATACTTTTTTTAAATTATATGCTGCGATATATATGCTTGTTCCCGCCTTTTTTCTAGTTAATGTTTTTATCAATGCAATATATACTGAGGTCAACACTAATTTCTGGGAAGATTTATTTGGTACCAATACAGGTCAGGGCTTTTTTGCACCTGTAGTTCAATTAGGCACTGTAGGCTTTATTGTTTTTTTAAAAATCAAATTGTACAAAAAAGCGACTTCATTTACGCTCAGATTGTTTTCCAATTAAATATGCGATCATGAAAACACCATTTTTAAATATTTATAAGATACTCAAGCTTAATAGGTTTATAGTTATTGCTGTGATCGTTTTTGCTTTTATAAGCAGCTCACTCTCAGTTTTTATAACCTATACTATCCATGAGAAGTCTCTTAACAGTGTGTTTGCTATAAACACTGACGGTAGTATTATCCCGCTAAAATTAATCGATCAGAGAGAAAATTTTAAGGTTGAAGCATTAGCTCATTTAGAGCTTTTTCATAACTACTTCTATGATATTGACGCTAGCAATTATGAACAGAATCTTGAAAAAGCCCTATGGCTGGGAAATAGTTCAGTAGACAACCTTTATCGGCAGAAAAAAGCAGACGGTGTTTACAATAGACTTATACAATACTCATTATTACAGAACGTGCTAAATATCACTTCCACGATTTCTATAGTAGATCATCAATATCATTTTAAGACCAAGACCATTTTTGAGATTAACAGAGGAACTGTCAAAGACACCTATGCATTGATCACAACAGGCAAACTTATACCAGTAGATCGCAATTTTCCTAAAAACCCACATGGATTGTTAATCACTGATTTCTTTGAAGAAAGCCTACAAAAGCTCGATAAGAACAAGTAATAACCCAGTAAAGCAAACAAATTAAATCTTCATAACGTGTTATGACTCTAAAGAAAAACAAAATTGTATTTATTTCTGTACTGGCTGTTCTTTTCCTATTTCTGATATCATATACAATCCTGATTATGGATGATAGTGAAGAAAATGGTCAAGACCTTAAGCAGACAGTAGTTCCTGAATTAGAAAAAGATCTGAAAACCTATACTTCCAAACTCGACGCCCTTGATAATTTAAAAGAGGCTAGGGAGACAACTGTCCCGAGTATATATAGTGAAAAGTTTATTGATTCCTTAGGCTACTATGATCCTAAACTAGATAACAAGGAAAAGAAACGGGTCGTTGATAGCATCTATGCTGCCAATAAAATAAAATATACACCCGCCTCCACAAACTCATCACGACATGCAATTTCTAGAATTAAGGAGGAACCTGAAATTGATTCAACAGAATATAAAAACGATCTAAAGATCAAAGCACAAGAATTAGGTTTAGAGCATCAATTATTCTTTGCGTCAGCGCCAAAAATCAATGACCAAACACTATTCAATAACACAGATAAAAATATAGTGGTGGTTGTGGATGGTAATCAAGTAGTAAAAGCCCACTCCAGGTTACGTATGCGGCTAACGAAAGACACAAAAATTAATAATGTAGTCCTTCCTAAAAACACAGTACTCTATGGCTTTATCAGTTTTAAACCCAATAGAGCCATGATTAAAATAGAAAATATTCAATCTATTGCTACGAGTCTTAAGGCCTTTGATATAGATGATGGTGCTGAAGGTATATATGTAGAAAATAATTTCAGATCTGAAGCCACAGAAGAGATTGTGGATGACGTAATACAAGATATTAATATTCCATCAGTTCCACAGGTTAACGGAATAACAAAAGTTCTTAGGCGCTCTAATCGCCATGTAAAAGTTACGATTCTAAACAACTATAAATTACTACTAAAACCTAAACCATGAAATTTTACACTCACCTTTTAATTCTTCTTATAGTTCTGTTTTCATCGCAGTTAAGTTGGAGTCAACAGCACCTTAATACAGCTCATGGTTTAGATACAATTTATGCAAATGAAACCAAGAATGTCGCGCTCTTTTTTCCTGACCCTATTCATCAGGCAACAACAGGAACAGAAAATTTTGTCTTTACATTCAATCGAGAAAAAGAACAATATTTTGGGTTGCTCCAAGCCACGAAAGGTGAAAACAGCAACTTACTGGTGATCACTAAGAATGGTTCAATTTTCTCATATATAATAGGTTATAAAAAAGGAATTAATCAAGTCAATTATTTTATAGATAACAATAACAGTATTGGAAATGTAGATCCATCTATAAATAACACAAAAGATACGGCAACGACAAAGCCCGTAATGCCTTTAGAGAATAGTGATTACAAACTTTTCTGTAATTCCCTGTTACGGCGAAATCAGCATTTAGGAAATATCAAAAAAAGAAAAGGAGGGATTATTCTAAAAGTTGATAACATAGTATTTAAAGACGAACAGATTTATTTTGTAATTAAGATAGAAAACAAATCCAATTTAGACTATGATTTAAATTTTCTAAACTTCTATCTAACCACAAGGAAAAAGGGAAAACGAAAATCCTTACAACGTATATATAGACCGTCTTTATACGTACATCAATTACCAAACAAGGTAAAAGCTGGAGATCAGATAAGAACTGTATATGTCATGCCTAAGTATTCCCTTTCTAATGATAGAAGTATGATGTTAGAATTAAACGAAAATCATGGGGAACGCATCGTTAAGTTGAAAATCTCCCATAGATTTATCAATAATCCCAATTGAAAGGATATTTCTTGAGATAAAACGTTTGTAAAAATTACTAGTCACCATTTAATAGCGCCATCCATCATATGTCTCTGTTTTTAGCCAATCCTTGTCATACTCAAAACTGAATGCTTTCTACCCTTTGGCAAAATGCGCATAAAGTACTCCAATCAAAGTTGCTTTTTCTAAGAACTCCCTATCAGCAAATACATAGTTATCAAATTTTCCTTTTGTCATAACATTCTATAATAAATCCAGGTCCTGCAGTTTGCTACCTAGCTCATCATCTAAGGCCAATTTTTTAAAGTTATCTTCTAAATTCACACTTGAAATACGTTGAAATATGAGCCCATAGATACCGCTGGATCTCCCTTCTAGATTCGATACAAAGTCAGACGAATAAAACCAGCCCATTCAGCAACTTGAACTGTAGTAAGCTTCCTTCTTTTACGAGCCAGTTTTATATTCTCCCAGCTGTTCAAACACTCTCTGATTTTTCGGTAAAAGAATTATTTTTTAAGTGTTCATATCTTCCTTATTTACACCAAGCAAAGAATAAAGGTGGTAATATTCATTGATGCTTCATAGTACCCTTGAAATGTAATTTATCAACCTGTCAAATTAAGTCATTGTGCTTGCGGGGGGTAATCTTCTATATTTCCCATCAATTGAATATTGACCGTGCCTCAGCATAAATGCGTTCAAAATTCTTTTCTAAATCAGCCTTAGTACATTGCTGAATATCCTCTGGTAAAGCTCTTTTGATACTAGCAAGCTTAAATTGTACCTTTTTATCATTCCCATCTGCATACGTAACAAATTCACCGGGTTGTAATCGGAAAAAAACATCAGACCTAATTTTGGGTATTTCCTTTTCCCCGGTGGTTACCCTCGTATCAAAATCAAGATTATACCCGCGGCTGATACTTTTTGTAGGGTTTTTGATAATCTGAAAGAAGCGCTCATAGTATTTTGAGGTATCAGGATCATTCACTTTTCCAAAAAACTGATAAGATAAGTTACTCAAAATCGCTTTACTAGCTTTATCGCCATACATCATATCATTTTGAATTTTGTCTTGCATCACATAGATCGTCGCTATATTATAACTACGTAGCGTAGCCGGTACACGATGCATATTTAATAAACGAATGGTTGGCGCTTCTTCCATTAGCAAAAACGATTGTTTTTGACCTCGTGTACTCATTTGTTTAGTTAATGTGTGAATAATAGTAGCTATCACGGGAGAATAAGAAGTTTCATATTTAGGATTATTCACCACTGATATAACCCCTGGGTTTTCTGTATTATTGATATCAAGGGGAACTTCATCTGCAGACAATACCATAAAAATCCGCTGTGTACTGATACGTTTAAGGGCATTAGCCAAAGTACTTTTTACGCCCGCTGTCTGTCGATCAGAATCCTTTCCACTAATAAATGCGTCTGCCATAGCTCTTGAAGTGATATTGGTTTCTAAAAATTTAATCAGACTATCTGTATCAAGAAACTGGTAGATCGCGATCAGGTGAGGAAGAGTACAATAATCGGGATAATCCGTTTTCAATTTCCATATAATTCCTGAAATCAATCCTTCAGCAGCATCATTAAAGAATTTTGTAGTACCACTGGTACCTGATTCACGCAGTTCCAATAGATTTTCGATGAGTACTCTTGCTACTTCATTGACGCTTTCTTCATTATCCAAATATCGAGGTGCAATGGGATTTACTCTATGCATAATTTTATCAAAAGAGATGATTTTAAAGGGTATATCACTAGTCTCAAAAAGCGGATATGCAATTTCAGTAAGTTCAAAATGTTTGTAGTCATGAATAACACCACAAAACTTGTTTTGACTAAAATGCTTTAAAAAACCATACACTACACTTTCTGTTTTCCCACTCCCTGCTGATCCAATAATTGAAGCTCCCCGTTTGATATTATCTAATTCAAATTCTCCATTAGAAGTTTCGAAAATGACATTGTACACCGCATCTTTTTTAATAGGAGTTTTTGTCTCATGCAGAAATACATACAACACAATATTCATCATCATCAGAGGGCAATCCAGATATAGTAATATCATATGCAATGAATAATCGTTATACATGCAATAAGTTAGAATTCCAAGAATTAAGAAATTGAAGACAAAAGCATACTTACTTACCCGATACATAACGTAGAAGGCCACGACTGTCACTCCAATTGTACATAAAAGATATGTTATAAACTTTATATCCACGATTATATACCTATTGAACTGGAATTGATAGCGATCTCAGCACCACGCTTTAACCTTTTCAATACTCTAAGCGCAATTTGCGCTTTATTTATAGGAACTGAAGGTACTATAGAAGTCCCTGAAGCATTTAATATTTTAAAAGCTAAAGCCTTTTCATTAGCTGGTAATTTTAGTAATGCTGCGAAGTACTTCTGAGGATTATTTATGAAATTTTTTCTAGCCTTATACGTTTCTGCATAGTTGCGTTGATAGGAAAAAGTTTTATCAAAAATTTTCTCAGCCTCCATAAAGAAGTTATCTCGATCAAAACCTCTTTTCACTATCTTACCATGCATCTCCACTTCAGAAGCTTTATGCTTACTACCTGGTGATAAACTATACGAATTAGAAGCATCCTTTCGGCTAACAATAATATGAATATGACTTTGATTCCCTGGTTTCAGCATACCCTGGACGATTCTTTTTCCATCAATTTTATGGGGAGCATTCTGCTCAAGTTGAGCGATTTGTTTTTTTACTAATAGGATACGCTCAGTTTCTCTTTCAGATTTGGCATTACGAATTTCATTTTTTAATTGAAGGATCTTGGTGGCATACTTTTGATTTTCTTGAACCTCTTTATCTGTACCTTTAAATTTTCTTTGATGTTCAATTTTCGCAAAGTATTTGATATCAGTTATTGAGATAGGACGACCATTGATTTCTCTATTGAATGAAGCAGCGTATACTTTCATCAATTCCTGTGTATATTCTTTTAGATTTTTTGTAGTATGCTTCAATTGTTTCAACTCATATTTTGATGGATTCACTGTGATCGAATAAAATTTAGGTTCTCTTTTTTTCAGTTTGGCAGTGTTCGCATCAATCTCTTTTATTACGTTTTCTGATGGTATTCCATCACCAAACTGATTAAAGAAATATTCATGATTTTCTTGTGGTAATTCTTTATTTTCCTTTTCAAGATACCCTACAAAATCTGCTGCGCTCTGTGAATACTGTTTTCCTAATTTTTGAGGTGAGATAGTGATATACATGGAAGTGATTTAAAAATTATTCTCAAGAATTTCTCTTTTCCTGATATTGGGGTGTTGAGTGATCATCAGCATATTTCTTCTCTACAAACAGCGGTTTCTCTGGAGGTTCTTCCATTTGAAAAAGAGATTGAAGCATTGCGGCCGTGGGCTTAGTTTGTGTTTTTTCCACGTCTCTCATTATGGCAATGACAGCATTAATTCTTTTTAGAAGTTTATTTTCCAGTGTTCGAGCTGTAGGACCGAGTTGCTCTTTTGGTGAAATCTCATTATAGAAGAAAAAATCAAGCATCGTGGCCATGGCCTCCGTATGTGATTTAAAATGTTTTTTAGAAAATTCTTGAAACCGTTTAGCAGTATCTTTTTTAAATCTAATTCCAATAAATGTTTCCATATTTTGCCGATTTGTAGCAAATAGGTCCCGAAAAATGGCAGTTTAGCGGACAATTGTCGCAAATTATTAAAGACGAGAAAAACAATTAATTTACAAACCCTTGTTTTTCAGCGTTTTTAAAATTGATAGATCCTGTTAACATCGCGTAGCGTGTTACCCTCTTGCTTTTCCTTTTCGTTCGCTTCAAGCGAACAAAAATTCAAACGACCAGAATCATTTCGATACATTTTCGAAAGCGAACTGCTGTTTTCGGAAATACTATTTCCTCTATGATTTATAATAAATCGGTTATCGGCGAAAGAGTTTAGATAACCGGATTGATATCAAGGCATCAATCATCTTTAAAGATATTAATTTTCAGCGAATTATTTATACTTAAACAATAAACACCTCACACGAAAGAGGTGTTTATTGCCAAAAGTATTTAATTACAAAATGCCCTCATCTGCAAAACTGTAATATTCACCATTGGGGATAAGAATGATATGGTCCAGAACACGAACATTAAAAAGCTCTGCTGCCTTTTTTATTTTATTTGTCAGTTTTATATCCTCTGTACTTGGCTTTAAAATGCCACTAGGATGATTGTGAGACAATATAATTGCTACGGATAAAGATTTCAAAATTACTGCAAATAGTAAACGTAAATCCACCATTGTTCCTGTGATCCCTCCTTGGGAGATTTGATATATTCCTTTCACCATATTATTATTGTTTAATAGCGCAATTTTGAAAGTCTCATGAATCCCAATCGTATCCTTGTCCCAGCTGTTATATAATAACTTTGCACCTTCTCTGGAATTGGAGACCTTATGCCAACTAGAAGCTTTATAGCCTCCTTTATAACTTATTTTTATCTCGTTTATCGTATTTTTCATTGCGTCAGAATTGAAACAAAAAAAAGAGAATGCGCATATATCAATAACGCATTCTCTCTTTTTACATATTAGTCTTCACTTTTTGCTCCAAGCAGTAATATTTCATCTGCTATTACTTCAGTCACATAACGCTGATTGTTATCCTCAGCAGTGTAGGTTCGAGTTTTAAGCTTACCTACTATTCCTAATTCTTTCCCTTTATCAATGAACTTTTCAACGATTTCTGCGGTCTTACCCCACGCTACGATAGTGTGCCAATTAGTATCGGTTTGTTTTTCTCCTTTACCGGTTTTGTAATATTCATTAGTTGCCAAAGAGAAACGGGCTACTTTCTTTCCGCTTTCGAGATTTGTAACTATTGGTTCTTGTCCAACATTTCCGATTAGCTGTACATGATTTTTAATTGTACTCATAACTTAAATTTTAAAAGATTAATAATCCCCTTGTGCATTATTTTGAAATCAAATTTTAAGGGGTGTTTGTTTGATTTCTTTCGTGCATCGCACAATGGGAAATGTGGGTTTTGTCAAGGCTTTTAGAGCACAAATCAGGAGTGTCTGCGACGTAGTAATCCCGATAGTTATCGGGATTCAAGGAAGTAGAAACCTTATCTGCGCTCTAAAATCAACCACGGCCTTGATAAGTTCCATAAGAGTATTAGCTATACTTTTATATGCAGCTGTGTTTGAGCGTACAGGTAGTTAAGCGAGATAAGCGGCTGTATATAATTTAGTATTGGTTATAGTCTACCTATTTTTCGCTGTACCGAAAAATAGTAAAAAGCCTTTCCCATTATAAACCCCTTAAAATGTGTAAGTCAGTATTTTGATTTCAGGGATTTTGAAAAGATTTAAATTAATCTTACCAACAAATCCGTTTAGAGAATCGAAATACTGACTTTCCGTTGGTAGTAGCGGACTCAATTCACTTTAGTGGTCAAAAGAGGCTATTAATTAAAGTTGTGAGAATACAATGAAGCTGAAATCTGAAAAGGTGGATTGTGTCCAAGATAATTTGGAGTGCAGCTCTTTCCCAGCAATGAAAAGAAATGAAATGTATGGGGATGTGCTAAACGGCGTAACTATAAAAGAAACTTTACTTCAATGTAATTTGGTTTGTGGAATATTGAAGAGAGAATTTTATAGTGTATTTTCTCTTTATTAATTTGTTGAATGACGTAAAGGACTACATAGCATATAATACAGGCAACATATAAGAAAGCTTGAATTTGCTTATTAAAATTTATTCAGCAAATTCAAGCTAATATTATGATAAGCGAAGATAATTCCTAAATTAGGATGTAAAAAGTGTAGAACATTTAAGACTCATCCTCTGTACCAGCTGAAGGTGCATTCTTTTTTACAGACTCAATCCCATTTTCACGACTAGCATTCGTTTCATACATTTCACTGGAGCCTATAATTTGACCGTTAGAAGACTTAAGATTAAAGTAAAACTTACCATTGGTTGAGTTCTTTCTATCATATCTCTTATCATTTTCTGCGTTAGTTTTTACCGATTCAATCCCGTTTAAGCAACCCGATTTAGAACTATATCCCTCGCTGGATAAAATTACTTGTCCGTTTGATGCTTTAAGATTAAATTGAAATTCACCATTCGATCTTTTTTTAACTACAAATTTTCCCATTATATTCAGATTTTGTTATAACTAATACTTTTAGTTTAGAATAATTTAATAGTCATTATTCCAATTGATCTTTAAGGATCGATTCTAACTTTACTTTTGATATAGGTTTTATTATGTAATTTCTCACTGCTCCTTCATAGCTCTTTGCTTTCTCTATATCCGCTGGGTCAATTGAAGAAGTTATTATATAAATCTCTACTTTTTTATTAGAAGGTATAAGTAAAAATTCATCAAGAAAAGCCCAACCATCCATAACAGGCATATTTAAATCCAAAAGAATAATATCCGGAATTATATTGCTTTCCGAGCTCATCATTGGTTTTAAAGCGTTAATCGCTTCTTGTCCATTCGGAAATACCATTATACTTTTACTAAATCTGGTAATTTCCATCATTCGCTGAGCACCGAAAACAAAAACTGGATCATCATCAATTATACACGCAACATCAATTTTCTTCATATCTAAAAAATATTCTAAATTCTGTACCTTTATCAACCACACTTTCAACCTCTACTCTCCCTCCTACTGCCTCAATTTGGTTTTTAACCAAAAACAAGCCTATACCTCTAGAATCTTTATGGTTGTGGAATGTTTTATACATTCCAAAAATTTTATTTCTATAACGTTTTAGATCTATTCCTATACCATTATCTATAATTGATAAAACAAGGTAATTTTCTTGAATGTTGCAAGAAAATTTAACAAATGATGCTCTATTGTCTGATCTATACTTGATAGCATTAGTTGAAAAGTTAAGTAAAATGCTTTCAAGATATGCAGGTATGGCATATACATTCCATCTATCCTCAATTTCATCAATTATTCGAATATCATTTTCTTTAATAAGTCCAGCAATACTACTTAAAACATTAATAAGATATTCCTTCAAGTTTAAGGGTTGCAATTCAATATCTTTATTAGTATTAATTGCAGCAACTTCATTCAAATGGATAATGGTTTCACCCAACTGATCAGAAGCAGTTTTCAACATTTTAATAATTGGATTTTCTTTGAATGTTTCACCATTCTCAAGAAGAAGATTTAGTAACATTTCAAAGTTACCTGAATGAGATCTCAAGTTATGAGAAACAATATGTGCAAAATTTTTCAACCTTTCATTTTGACTCTTAGTCACTTTCAAAATATGCTCAAGCGAGGCTTTTGAATTCTTAAGCTCTGTAATATCTAAGATTTGTGAAACGAAAAATAGAGGTGCACCAGCTTTATTACGCACTATAGAAACGGAAAGAAGTGTGGAAATTATCTCACCATTTTTATGAAAATATCTTTTTTCAATTTGATAATTGTCACTGGTGTTATTTAAAAGCCTTTTAAAATGTTTAAGGTCTTTATTTAGATCTTCTGGATGTGTTATATCTTGAAAAGTTATCTTAAGAAGTTCTTCTTCAGAGTAACCAAAAATTTCTGGTACTTTTTTATTTACCTTTATCCATTTACCCATAGGAGAAACTAATGCCATTCCTAGGGCAGCATATTCAAAGCTTCCGCGAAATGTTTCTTCACTAATCATTAGTTTTTCACGAGATTCACGATCTCTTGTGATATCATACATGGTTACAGCCGCTCCAGACAATTCACCGTCATTATTATATAATCGTTCACCTTTTACTTTAACGTAACGCGTTCCACTTGCTGATTTAATAACAATGATCTCATTTTCATCTAAAGGAACTCCGTTGAGCACTTTAAGCAAAGGAATATCTTCCTCTTTTAATAAGGTCTCAGCGTCTTCGTAGTACAAATTGTAATATTGAGATAAATCTGATCGTGGAATTTTTGCAGATGGTATTCCATGCCAATTTCTGGTTGCTCTATTAAAGAAGGTCAATTCGCCATCTTCATTACACACAACTACACCTACCTCCATTGACTCAAAAACTGTTTGCATCAATTGTTTATCCCTATACCTTTGAATTTCAAGCTTTTTTAGTGGTGTTAAATTAGTTGTTTGCATTAAAATTCCACCTACTTCATTGTTATCTGTAAACCATGGTTTAACCTGCCACTTTAAGTAATGAACTTCTCCATCGACTCCAACAAATCTATCTTCTTCAGCCTCATGAGTTTCTCCCTCTAAGCATTTTTGGTGAATTTCTTTCCAGCGCTCCGGAATATCAAAAACTTTATAATGATTTCGACCTATTATGTTTTCTTTTAAATCATAATCTTTAAGCCACTGTTTCGAAACTGCTAAATAATCCAAATTTTTATCTAGCATAGCTATAGCACCAGGAGCTTGATCTATAAAAGTTTTTTTAATTTCATTAGCAAGCTTTGCCTTGGTAATTTCTCTATGATACCCTGTCATCCATTCCGGCCTACCATTCTTCCAGCTTACGACTTTACCTTGATCACTCACCCAAACCCAGTGTCCATCTTTATGTTTCATTCTGGCCTCACTTTGGTACAAAAAAGTTTTATTATCGAAATGTTCCTCGAGCAGTTGAGTGCAATGCTCAAAATCTTCAGGATGACTTAATTTTTTCCAGATATTTTCATCAATTGGATAGAGCTCTTCTTTACTGTATCCTAATATATTTGCCCACTCCTCATTTATCAGGACCTCACCCTTCTGAATATTCCATTCCCAAACCCCAATCGATGTGCCTTCCAGAATATGGCGATATCGTTGAATTTCTAACTGTGATTTATCGTCAGTTACTTTTTTATTATAACAACCAATTATAATCCCCTTTGAGGTTAATTTTCGGTAACATTTGAAATTCACGAGTTCATCATTAGCATCCAATAATTGAAGCGTATTATCAACAGGATTGGTAACAAAATGATTTATAGAAGTAAGATTTTTAGCCAATACAATATTATGATCAGAAGTATTGAAACCTAAATGACTAAGTAACGTAGGGTTCAAGAAAATTACTTCACTCTCAATATTATCAACATATAACATTCCATAAATACAATAGTTTTCTATAAACTTATTTACCTCAGGAGTTGTCGCTATGTTGTAAAAATAAGTTGGATAGATGAATGCCATAGATTGCATAAGAAATTACATTAATTCTATTAGATACTCTTACTTGATTGTAATGATTATTCAACTTTCTATTTAAGGTGATATAAAATATTTAGTGTTTTAAATAAATTTAACCAATATTCTCAGAATTTTTATGTTTTAAATATACTTATCTACAATTTGCTGCAATTTTGAAAACCTTAATGGTTTCATTACAAATTCGTCTATAAGATTGCGCTCGTTGGAGTCTTCTAAATCTTGTTCTCGTTCTCCACTAAGAATTATTATAGGAATATGAGAATTGGTTCCTTCAAAACTTCTAATTTCAGCTGACGCTTGTAATCCATCTTTTATCGGTAAGTTGAGATCCATAAAAATTAAATCAGGAGTTAATTTTTTAAAGATATCTACTGCATCACTTCCATTTTTAGCATGAATAAATTCAATAGTTAGCTTAAATTTTTCAAAAAGACTTTTAATGATAAATACATTAACGGGGTCATCTTCAACAATGAGTATTCTGGTATTCAAACTTTTATCTGTATTCCTTTCTTTTACCATAGTTTACTTGAATGTAATTTGTTCTATAATTTGTAAATAGTAAAAAAATCATTTGAATACACTTTATACCATAAAGATTCTCTTTGCAGTTTTACAGCTGTCATTTGATCCTTAGTATAATATTCTGTTTCCAAATTACTTACCAATATGTAATTTGCAAATTTTTTCGGAAATTGTATGGCTGAATAATAGGACTCATTATATTGATCCAAATATGAAATATTTGTCCTAGTCATTGCTGTAACAGGGTAAAAAATAGAATTATCTGTTAAGATAATATCGGTTTTATTCAAATTGGTCTTTATGAAATCGGCCATATCCAAGAAAGCAGTCATTTCTTCATTTGCATTTTTTTGAAAAACAAAGTCAACCATATTATTCTCAAGGGCACTTCGGGTTGATTTAAAATAAAAAACTTCACCTGTAAGAGTAAGTACAAAAACTGTGGATATTAAAATAGAGGTTAAAGTTTTATTTTTTAAAGAATCAATTAAAGAGGTTTGGAAGAGATGTAATATACCGGCAATACCTGAAGCTGTCAATATGAGTAATGTATTGAGTGAAAAAAATTGGGTACCATCATAATTCTTGTTAAATATTATCCATAGTACCACCATAATTAAAGAGTAAGTAAATAACAATCTCCGTCTTCCTAACCATAAAGCAGTTAAAAGAAATGAACTTAAGTAAAACAATGTTTTCAAAACATATTTTACGGTAAAACTCTCTTTTATGAGCGAATTAGAAAACGTGTAATTCAAAAATCCTTTTTGATCCCATTGAGATGTAGATAAATTTTTAAAATAAAACCATTGTCCCGTAAACCAATAATTAATCAATAAATAGAAAAGTAAGCTGATTAACGGTGTGAAAATAATCACCAAAAGACTTGATAAAAATCTACCAATGAGTTCTTTTACCTTGTCATTTCTTAATGTGATTTGATTAAATATGGCAATGAAATTAGGTTTTAAATGAGGATCACTGTAAATACTAAATAAGAATACCAAAGGGATCATAAATACAATTATCCAAAGAAAAGAAAAATCAAGAAATACAAATGCAGACAAGCATATACTAATAATAACGAAGTTATATGTAGTTAAATCTCGAGAATATTTGAATACATAGTGGAAAAATAAAAAATAGAGAATTAAAAAGAGATACAAAGTCATACCAGACATCGCGACAAAAATCATTACAGGGCTAAATATGAAATAAGCGGATGTAATACATGCGAAAAACTTGAGATCAAGACTAATTAATTTAGTGACGAGGTAAGCAGCCAAAAAACCAGTGAACAAAGAGGAAGTAATAATAGGAGCTATAATGGGATCAATTAACCCTGCTGGTATTGCCATAACTTGACCTAATACAGGGTATGTGAAATAAAAAACCTCTAAGGTATTTGTGTCTGAAGAAAATAAGAGTTGCAATTTATCTGAAATAAAAAGCTGCTCATAGTTAAAATAACCCATCTTTAAACCAAAAATTCCAATACTGAGATAATATATAGAGTAGCATATAGCCACTAGAACCAATATGACTACCCTTTTCCATTTCATATAGAATCCTGTTTATGAGCCTTTGTAAGACCATGATTGGTTTTTTCCCAATAAAAAGGCTTGCTAATCAACTGAAAAAGTCCTTTATACGATGATATAGAATGCATCAACCAGTACACCGGATTTGCAATGGCAAAAAGAATTAGACTATAAGATTTACGTCTGAAAACGGCAATCATATTGATATATATCATCAGCAGATTACCAGCAAAAAAATTAAAAACAGAAATAATTATGACCCAATCAGGAAATACAAGCTTGAAAAGTTTTTGAATTCCTGTAGTGGTATAATCCCCAAAGAGATGATTACTAAAATCTAATGTGGCAAGGAAATAAAACAATAATAAAAACAACAATAAAGGATAGGCTAAAAATGTAAAGAAGGTACCACCAATGAAAAATTGAAAACCAAAAAAACCGTTCCAACCCACTTCTTTTAAAAGCTTCATGGGGTTTCTCATATGCACTAAATACGTTTGCATATATCCCTTTATCCATCGTGAACGTTGACGAATCCAATTATAAAATGCATTATTAGCCTCCTCATATGTAGTTGAATCAAGAACAGTCACCTTATATCCTTTAGCATAGGCTCGAATCCCTAAATCAGCATCTTCGGTAACATTAAACCCATCCCAACCTCCTAATTCCATAAGCTTATCGAATTTGAAATGGTTACTCGTACCCCCAAGTGGAATAGGAACCCCTAAACCATCCAGACCCGGTAGCATATAATCAAACCAATAGGAATACTCAAGAGTAAACATTCTTGTAAGAAAGTTTTCAGTTTTATTAAAGTAATTGAGAGCACATTGAACGACAATATATTCATCAGGCAACTTATGAAATAGTGCATGTACCATTTTCAGCTGGTCACTATCTGGTATATCTTCTGCGTCATAAATAGTAAGATATTCCCCTTTACTAAAATGCAATCCATAATTACAAGCTTTAGGTTTAGTCTTAGGCTGAGCATAGGGAATGACTACGGGATCAAATATACAAGGGAACTTTAAATTTTTAATTGCATTAAAGGTCACCTCGTCATCCGACTCTATTAGAAGTTTCACATCCAACTTGACTTTTGGATAATCCAAATTTTGTAAGTTATAGGCTAATTTGTATATGACTTCTGATTCTTTAAAAACTGGTAGTTGTATGGTATAAATTGGTAAATCATCATCATTATAATAAGCTATCTCATTTTGTGAGATTTTTTTGATTGTTTCTGATTTCGCACCAACAACTGTAAGAATGAATTTAAAAGATATGGCAACTAGTAAAAATAGATTGATAATTAAATTAATCCCTATAATCGTAGTAATAGGATAAAAGAAAAGTAAAACAAGTATTATAACGCCTATTATTCCTAAAACGATAAGTTGACGAAAGGTAAAAGTTTCTAGCGCAGAGCTTTTGCTATCTTTTTCATATAAATCAAATACAGCTTTATGTAAGATTTCTTGACCATAGGTTACATGTAAAGCTTTTACAATATCCATATCTTCTGCTATGTGGATATTATTTACTTCCAAGCTAAATCGTTCTTTAAATTTTGTGATTATAATAAAATCAGAAGGATCCGCACTTACTATATCAACACCTTCCCCTTCTTTATCAATTGGATAGAGATTATGATCCAGTAGAAAATCTAAATCATCTTTTGTTAAATCAACGTTGAGACGTGAAAGATTATCGTAATCAAAAGTATAGAAATGAATTCCCTCTTTCTCCAAAAGCTCTTTATAATAAAGCCTGGATATAAATGAATAATTTAATGCTACTTTAAGAAAAGATTTATTGAGATCAACAGCTATACGCTCAATTTGAAAATACTCATTTTCATTAACTAGATGAGATTTTAAGAATAAATCATTTCTGTGAAATTCTTGCATATCAATTTATTCTGAGTACAGCAAATACTTGGTAGCCGCTACCAATCGCTGAATTTCTATTATAAACGTCATGAAAAAAACCTCCATATAATGAAAAATTAGGACTGAAATCATAACCAAGATTAAAGGATGCCTTTATCATCTTGTATTGAGCAATGGATTGCAGGTTACTCGCAATAAACTCGTTATTATTACTAAAAGAAAACATAGCTTCAAGTTCTCCAAGTAATAAAAATCTATCCGTAATTCTAAAACCTTCTGACACGAGGAATCGCAACTGAAACGGATCATCAGGAAAAAAGTAACGAACACCTGCCTCTACCTTATGAAAGTTATTGTAATCTCCTAAAAATTTTAGAGTACCTCCTAGAATCAGTCTACTTTCTAATCCAAACAGTTGATATCCTGCATAGGGTTCTTGGGAATTCGAATATGCAGGAATATATGCAATTAGAGCCCCCATCAGAAAATTCTCATTAAAATTTGTAATGTTAAACCTACCTCCTATTTCAATATCACCAATATCTTGATTCTTTAAACTAAGATTGTCATCCTCGTATTTGCTGGAGAAATAAGGAATAGAAGCTATTAAATTCAGTCGATCCGATAGAATTGGAATAGCAAGATATACTCTAGGATTATAATTACTATACTGACCATCACTTGAAAAATTTGATTTATTACCTTCTGAATCACGAAATGTTGATGTACTATAATGACTAATGTACGGTGAGATAAGAATACTGCCATCTGCTTGTTGCCAAGGGTTATGGACCTTAGTGGAATCTTCTATATCCCTATTTCTTAGATCACCTACACCTTTATTTTCCTGTGAAAATGCACATGTCCATGTCACAAGTAATACAATCCATTGAATATAATACTTATTAGTCATCAGTGATATTCTTTTTAGACTGCTGAGATTTTTGGAACACATAAATTAATAATACTACCATTAAAATAAAACAACCAAAAATGAGAAATACTCGATATTTCTGCCAGATAGAATTAAAGCCTGTTTCTAATTGCTCTTTTTCAACATTTACATTCTCTTTTTGTAGATTAAAAAAATGAGAATCTTCACTATTTGCGATTATAACATTCCCGGTATTGGATAAATAATCACTATCCATTTTGTTTAATAGATTATCAAGTATACTTTGATTGTTTTGAGGCGTATAAACAAACATAATTTCATTATTGTCTTGCCTAAATAGTTGATTAAATCCTACAGGAATTAAATATTCTAAATTAAAATACTGATTATGATGTTCACTCTTGTAGGAGAAGCGATCGTTTGAAACATTTAAGTAAGCATTATTATTCAATATACCTTTAAAGGGTTCTAGTTCATCACTAATAATAATCTTATTATATTCCGAATCGCTAGATGAATCCAAACTGTCAATTGGTACGATTGGAGGAAAATAATATGATGAATTAATTTTTTGCGTTGAATTAAGTCCAGTTATGAGTTTTACCAGAGTATTTACACTCTTTACTTCTACCTGAGTATTCCAATAGATTCGTGTGGGTAGTTTCTTAAAGTTCTCAGGAAAATTAAAAAAATTCAATTCAGGATTCTCATCAAAGCTAATAGGCTTAATATTAGAATTTAATAAATCTAACTGAGCATAAAAAGAGGTAGGATTTGAAATACATAATCCGCCATCAGGCACGAAGTAAAACTCAATTTTAAGAACATTATTTTTTTTAAGTTCGAAATGATCAAAATTTATTTCCTTGCTGAAAGTACCAGATTCATTTAATTCATGACTTTCCTTTAACACATCATCCAAAAATATATTTACATAGGCATCTTCAGATATTTTTAGCGGCTTATAGTTGAAATTAAGATGAAAATCCATTTCTTTTAAGTTGGACCCAAAAATCGATCGAGGTATCGTAATTTCTCGCGACATTTTACCTATTCCCTCTATCATCCCTTCTTCAACTCCCAAACTTTTCAAATTGAGATAAGCTAAATCAATATTGTTATTAGCCTGTCTCATATCCACACTTTGGTAAACATTGACTTGATTAGTAAACAATGATTTTACCATATTATCATCTAATAATGTCAGAGCAGCTTTTTTCAGTCCCTTCTCATTTCCACCTGTTATAATCAAAGAATGATGTGTACCCAATGAATCTTTGGTATTGCCAAAATCTACCATAGATAACACCCCCTCACTTTCATCTGGGAGTTTAGTAAGTTTTGAATGTACTGACGCGGGTAAATCGGATAGTTTGCCTAAGAGTAAAGCATTATGAAAACCAATAGTATCCGATTTTTTTAAAGTTCCAATTTCAAGTTCTTGATTAAACTTTTCTTGATAATAAAACTTTATATATGAAGCATAACTTAAGGTTGACAAGTCAGGATTTTCTAGAAGTAAGATTTTATCTGCCATAGGAAGAAAATCACTCATATGGCGTGGAGACTTTACAATAGAATTCTCCTTTAATGTATTTAGAATTATATAAGAAGATGGTAGTCTCCTAACCCAGAAGGCGCCTTCATTATATATTTCACAAATTTCATCACTTATTTTTAGATCAGCTATTACGTCTATTTTTATGTAACCATTTAATACATATTTTGAGCTTAGCGGAACTTTAATGTTAATTATGCTATTGTCTAGTGAGGGTGTTACGGTACTCATGGGAATGCCAGCAACAACTACTGTTATAAAACTATTTTTTTTATCTAAAACTTCTGACGCTTTAAAGGATAGAAAAATTTCACTGTCTGATTGGATACTTTTTCCCTTAACTGGTATAAAATACGAGGTTCTATTTTTGGAACCATATAACACAGATTCATTAGGATAATCAAAATCAGAAAAACTAAATTTTGATTGTGCTACAATGGATTTCGAAAGAATCAAAAAGGTTATTAGAACTACTACTCTATATATCATAGTTATTTTTTTTATTTAAAATTATCCAATTGAAAATCAACAATAAATTCAAAACCTAGGGATAAGGAAGAGCTATAACTCAAATGACCATCTAAAATTTCAATATAGTGTTTTGCTATACCTAGACCTAAACCTTTTGAATGATGCATATCTTTAAGTTGGTAATCATCAATGTTTTTAAAATGTCTTTCCATTTCACTCATTGAAATACCAGAGTTTCTATTTATGATTTCCAAATAGATTTTGTTTTGGGCCAGCCTAGTATTTATCTCTAACGTATCATTATTCTTAGAAAATTTTAGAGCGTATTTCATCAAGTTATGAACCGCTACATCAATCATATTTTTATCAACATATATCAAACTATCCTTAGCCATGAGGCTGAAATTGAGATTAATATTTTTAGAGGATGTACTTTCGAAAAATTTATATTTATTATTCTGTAAAACATCATGTAGATCAACTTGCGTTTTTATAATCTCAGTTGAATTTGAGATATCTTCTTTAGTAAAAAAATCAAATAGAGAATCTGTAGAATTTGAGAGATCAGAAATAGAAGATTTAATTAGTTGCATGTAATCATATTGACCCATTTCATGAATATATCGCTTTTCAAGCTCTATTAATTCAATCAATGATTCAATACTACCTAAACGGTTTTTTAAATCATGTCGTAAAACCTTAATTTCTTTTTGAAAACTTAAGATTTTAGCTGAATTGTGGTTGTATTCTTTTTCAATGCCTTCTTTAGATCTTAGGGCATCTGCTAATTGTTTGTCAACTAAAAGTTGTTTTTCAACCCTTTCTCTTAACGCAAGCATTCTAATTGCAGGAAAAGCAACACTAACTGCACTCACTGATAATGCTGTATAGCCTCCCAAAAGAAGAATTTGGTTAAGATCAATAACTTTTAAAATATTCAATGAGATAAACATTAAACATAAAATTATGAATTGAATAACCGCATCAGTTACTCTCCAAAGCGCAACAGTATTGAAGCTTACGAATAGTACTGTAATTAAAACCAAGTATAATATTTTCCCAATCTCTGGGGTAATACTCAAACTATAGAAGTATACCATTAATTGGGTTATTAGAAGAATATGTAAAAGAAGAATCGGTTTTTGTTGTACCTTGGAGAGAAGAAAATGGCTCAGCAAGATTATTATCATATCAATGACTTTGATGATGAACAACTCAAGATAAAGTTGAGGAACTATCAAAAAATCTAATATTGATATCAAAACGATGAAGAAAACAATACCCCAAACTAATTTATTAGAAGTCTGCCACATTTGCACTCGCAACTCTTCTAAGAAATCTTTACGGGAAAGTTTGGCTAAACTCATAAGATTTATATTGGGATATGATGAAGTTAGTAAATTTGGTAGAATCACCAATTTAAACTATATATTATTTTTAGTAGTAATTGTAATTTATACAGGCGCTTTTAATAGGATGTATAGTCAAGGAATAAATCTTACCGGTTTAGAACAAACTTGGAATGAAGATTTTCAATTTTCTTTGGTAGTAAAAAAAATAAAAACTGAAATATCAATTTTAAGTGATAATAGATATAATTCTTTCAGAATACCAATAGATATTCATTACCATTTAAATACTCATAAAAAACAATTTAATAAGGCTTTAAATTCAATTGTAACATTAAGTAGAAAGAAAAATGTAGATCTCATATTAGCTAATTTTAATCATAATTTATCTCTAAATAATTACAACGTTAAACGAGAAGAAATAGTTGAGAATTGGTCAGAGATATTGGCTCTTTTAAAGGGAGATATTTCTAATATTTATATTGATATTGCTAATGAACCAAATTTATACCCTACCGAATGGGAACAGACCGGGACTTATATTATAAAAAAGATTCGTGAAAAAAATCCCAATATTAAAATAATATATGGTGCTTCAAATTATAATAGCTTATACGAGCTATCTCGCTCCGAACCTTTAAAATTCAGTAATATAATATATGCCTTTCATTTCTATGAGCCCTATGTTTTCACACATCAAGGCACGAGTTGGACTGGCAATCAAACTAAAACTATCAACATCCCATTTCCTTATCCTACTCTTGATACTATTAAAATGCCTCCTTTACATCCTGACGTTTTAGGCACCCCAGGAGAAATTAATTATAAAGATTATCACCTAACTGGCACTTTTCAAGCTGTAGAGGATAAAATTTCTATAATGAACCAATGGTCCATGAAATATGGTGTAGAAGTATGGTGTACAGAATATGGAGTTTCAATTAATGCAGATAAAAACTCCAGAGAAATATATCTTAAATGTGTACGAGAAAAATTGGCTAAGTATAAAATTGAAGGTTTTATATGGGAGTATACTGGTAATTTTGGTATTTCTGAATTGAAATTATAAGTGAATTTTAATTCAGAAAATCAAGAAGTTTTAATGAGCTTTTAGCAATATTAAAATTTCGTATCTTTTAAAGATTAAGTTGAGAATTTGAGTATCAAAAAGCTATATGAGTTTATCTAATTCAAAAATATGTTATATGGATATTTAAGTAACCAAAAATATAATCCTCGCACTATGTACGAGGATTATGCCCCAAACCACAATGATGTGGCCCTACTATAACGTAGATAACAAATTTAACTACAAAATGTAAAATCTACTAGTATATTTTTAGAGCAAATTCGATACAATTCTAGATATTTTTATATAGAAATATTGCGTTTATAATGAAAAATAAGTTATAAATATTATGGATAGTCAAATTGTATTAAACTTCAGACATGAGTATCTATGGCTATTGAATATTTATAAAATATTCTTCGAGTGAATAAAATTTAATGATTGATTAATGTGATCTACGTAGATGTTTAAGGCAACGGTATTAACTACTTGATAAAATCTAGCTCCACCAATTCTATCAATAACTAAATAAACAGACGCTTCATTTCTGGTATAATTTAATAAGCTTAAAATCCCTAGCAAAGTTATAAGAAATGAAAATAAATAGACATCTGTTTGATCTAAAGAGTAAATTATAGCTGATAATATAAATCCAGTCATGGCTATCAGTAATGCTCCAAAAATTAAATATTCCAATTTAGGTTTGTCTTGTCTTGTGACAATTTCTAATCTAGCTTTATTGATATCCTTTAATTCAAAAACTTCATGTTCATTATCACACTCTATTATTAATCTCTGATTAGTTAGCATGCTTAGTAAAGCTTGGTTACCATGTGTGATAATCCACTGTTCTGAAATTACATTTTCATCCTTCAGAAGATTCATGACATATTTTCTTAAGACTTTAAATTATTTATAAATAAGCTTAGCAAAATAGAGCATCAGGCTATTCGAATATATTGATTATTTAAAAGATTAAGGCAAAATTATTATCAAATAATAGATTGTATATTATTAGGAAAAATAGAAATAGTCAGAAAATTGATACACATTAATTGGCACGAAATAACAACATTGTATTATTTAAGCTTTAGATACAATAATTTTAAAAAAATTAATATTTGAATGACATCATAATTATATAAATAACTTAACCTATTTACTATTAGTGAGCGGACAGTGTAGATAATTTAATAGAAATATTCATTAAATAGAAATAGCCTAGAATTAGTCATTTACTTCGTATGTATGTTAAATATTGTTAAAGTGATACCTAATCGGTACCACACTTATATAACTACACATGTAATTTACTGATAATCATATATCTATTTAAAAATGGGCGTTCCGCCCGACTCCACTTCTTGAGTTTAAAACTCATTAAAAAAACCCGGTGTAAAATAATATTTTACACCGGGTTTTTTGTTTCTATCTATTCGCTGTCTTTCTTTTTACTACAGAAGTTGGTTTAAATTACAGACGGTGTTGCTATAGTTATCAGAATTCGATCCAGCTTAAAGATAGTTAAGTTACCCGAGTATATTTTGAGGAATACCGCAGTAATGAACTATAGCCGGCTTAAGTTTGATTCTATTTAAATTAATAGTCTAATCAGGAAGAACAAAAGAGCAGATTAAGGTTAATATAGCCGTTGGAACTTCAGATTCCGTCAACATTGATAATCCCTGCTCTTTTCTACTTAGATTTCGATCAGTTCTGTGAGGATACGACCTCGTTTTAAAGTTGTTGAATACCAAGTAGATTGTCCTTTCCAAATTCTAATTGTTATGAGTAAATATAATGAAACTTATGGAGTGGATATTAGTAAAGACGTCTTTGATGTTGTAAATACCACAGGCTTTTACTGTCAGTATCCTAATACCATTGCAGGGTTTAAAAGGTTCTTAAAAGAAATAAAAACTTCGGCAATTGTCGTTATGGAAGCTACGGGTTATTATCATTATTGTTTAGCACAGTTCCTGTTTGAATCCGGCCAACCGGTTTCTGTTGTAAATCCTTTATCGGTTAAGAGATTTATACAAATGCGTCTATCAAAAATCAAGACGGATAAAAGTGATGCTAAAGCCATATGTGATTATGCTTTGATCAATCCAGTTCCTTTATATACTGGTAAGGATAAGAATCAAGCAGAATCTCTACAACTTCTGCGTTTATTAGAGCTGTACTTAAAGCAGCGTACTCAACTAAAGAATAAAATTCACGGAGAGCAAGCTTTGGGCATACCTTCAAAAGCAGTTTTAAGATCTTTAAATAGATCGAAAAAAATACTGGATAAAGAAATAAAATCCCTAGAAACACACTTATTATCTCTAGTTAAAGAAGAGCATCAACAACAGTTGACTAATTTAAAAAGTATCCCAGGTTTAGGAGACAAAACAGCAGCTTTATTGATTGTATTGACTGATGGCTTTACCAAGTTTGAAACCGCATCTCAGCTTTGTAGTTTTACAGGAACAACCCCAACCATACGTCAATCAGGAAGCAGTGTCAGAGGCAAAAGCAGAATCAGTAAAATGGGCAACCAAAAACTCAGAAACCTCCTATTTTTATGTGCCTTCTCTGCAAGCAAATATAATATCGCTTGTAAGAAAATATATGAACGCATTATAGCTAAAGGCAAAAGCAAAAAGTTAGCACTAATAGCAGTGATAAATAAACTAATAAAACAAGCTTTTGCAATCGCAAAGAGTGAATTACCATACGATCCAAATTATGCCAATAATTTGAGCTAGATATTCTTGTTTTTTAACTCAGTTCTCTGCAAGCAAATATAATATCGCTTGTAAGAAAATATATGAACGCATTATAGCTAAAGGCAAAAGCAAAAAGTTAGCACTAATAGCAGTGATAAATAAACTAATAAAACAAGCTTTTGCAATCGCAAAGAGTGGATTACCATACGATCCAAATTATGCCAATAATTTGAGCTAGATATTCTTGTTTTTAACTCAGTTCTTTGTTGTGTGTAGTTTTTTTATTCCGTTATTCTGTTTTTCAAATCCATTTGACCATGTAAAATTCTCGTAATTTCAATCGGATGGTCAATTCTTTTACGGTAAAATATTACGTGTCGATTTGCTTTTAATCCGAAAAGGTCAGATTTGATTCCATCATAGTTTTTTCCCAATTCTGGATTATCAGCTATGTCTTGACAAATATCAAGAAGCATATCGTAATATTTATCAGCTTGATTTTCCGACCAATTTTCGAGCGTATATTCCCAAATTCCGTTTAAATCCGTCACGGCTTTGTTAGTCAGTTCGTATTTAGCCATTCTTTTTGCGTTTAGCTTTTAATTCCTCAAGATTTTTTTTCGGGTCAAAATCGTGAGCAATTCCGCTATCAATTCCTTCTTGAATAGCATTTCTTAACGCAATTACTTTACTTTCCTCATTTTCTAAAAGTCGAAGTCCAGCTCTAATTACTTCGCTTACATTTTTATATCGTCCAGCAGAAACTTGGGTTTGTACAAACTGGTCAAAATAATTTCCAAGCGATATTGATGTATTTTTCATTTTTATTAATTTTCATTAAATATACCAATTTTTGGTAAAAAATCAAATTTGTACATTTTCGCTCAAATTACACACAACGGGTTTGTGTATGGCTTGTTGCGGAAAATAAACTATGATTTTCCGCCGTATCCGAAAGTTAGAAAATTACAACAAATTCCGATTAGAAATTCAGCTGCAATGAGCTATACACGTCTTAAGTTTGATTTTCATTAAATTAATAGTCTAATCAGAAAGAACAAAAGAGAGAAGCAAGGTTATGTTATACGTTGAAGCGTTCGACTTCGTCAACATTGATAACCCTCTCTCTTTTCCTACCTTCATTTCGTTCAGTTCTATGAGTGCAAAACTCGATTTTAAGTTGTTGAAACATCGGTAGTGTGTTCTTTCCAAATACAGTTCTTATGAATAAATATAAAGAAACTTTTGGAGTTGATATCAGTAAGGATGTCTTCGATGTTCATGGCAGTGCTAGCGGACATTCCCAATTCAAGAATGATCCTTCGGGATTTGGGCTATTTCTAAAGGCACTGCCCCGGGACAGTGTTGTGGTTATGGAAGCTACGGGCTATTACCACTATCGGCTTGCACAGTTCCTTTACAAGAACGGTATAGGGGTGTCTGTAGTAAACCCATTATCGGTCAAGCGTTTTATACAGATGAAGCTGGCCAGAATAAAGACCGATAAGAGCGATGCCAAGGCTATCTGTGAGTATGCCCTGTCAAACGAGGTTCCGTTGTACAATGCCCTTACCGATGTACAGGCAGAGTGCCTGCAGCTCTTTAGGCTTATGGATAGCTATCTAAAGAAGCGTACGGCCACCAAGAACAAGCTCCATGGAGAAGAAGCCCTGGGCATTCCCTCTAGGTATGCCTATAGGTCCCTGAAACGTGATCTTAAACATCTGGACCATGAAGTGAAAGGAATAGAAGACCGCCTGCTGGAGCTTGTGAAGCAGGACCAGCAACGGCAACTAACGCTACTGACCAGCATACCCGGTATAGGCATAAAGACTGCATTATTCCTGGTGGTCATAACGGATGGCTTCGCCAAGTTTGAGAAAGCTTCGCAACTGTGCAGCTACGTAGGAATTACTCCAACAATACGGGAGTCAGGAAGTAGTGTAAAAGGTAGGAGTAGGATAAGTAAAGTGGGCAATAAAAAACTAAGGAATCTATTGTTTTTATGTGCCTTTAACGCGTGTAAACATAACAAGGCATGTAGAGAAATTTATGAGCGGATTCTAGCAAAAGGTAAGAGTAAGAAACTCGCCTTGATTGCTGTAGCAAATAAACTTCTAAAACAGGCTTTTGCAATAGCTAAATCAGGCCTAATCTACGATGAAAATCACGTATCTGTCTTACCTAAAGGATAGGTCTTAAATATAAAAAATGAAACAGCTAAGATCTGTTAATATGGATTTTAGCTAAGGATAGATATGCCTAAAATTTTATGCGAAAAAGAGTTGTTTTTTACCTCAGTTCTTTGTTAGGGCACGTTATTTTCTCATTTTTATTTTACGCGTCTTCACCATTTTAAGTTTTTTCTTTTTCAATTTTCCTTCATCAGTTTTCTCATAACTATATCTTTTTTGTGAAATCCAGTATCCATTGTCGTCATATTTATAATCAACCGTATAACAGACATTATCATCCTTGTTCCAGCCACGATCCCAGTATATGATGTCTCCATGTTCATTATATTTATTCTTTGAATCTTGTTGGTACTCGCCCTCATGACGAATTGGTCTTTCATTAGAACTTTTTAAGTTATTCTGATTGTCATAAACATTTACTCTCATTCTATTAGTTTCAATATCATAAGTTGCAGTTTCATATCCAAATAAACTGCCAGTCTGATCATAATTCTCTAATCGAATTAAATTGTGTTTATCATCAAAATAATAAGCGAAAATGGATAATGGTTGATTTGCAGAATTATAGCTTACTTCTACAAAATTGTTTTGTTCGTCATATTCATAAGTGGTGTAACTAGTTTGATAACCTATTATATTAATCCATTTTTTGTTATCTAATCTAATCCTTCTCCCCAAGCTGTCGTACTTATATAGATTTAACCATATTAATTTATTTGCTTCATTAAACCTTTGCAGGCTTATTAAATCCATGGAATTGTTAAATGTTTTATGTTCAACGTCTGTTTCAGGTCCATCGGAATTGTAAAATGTAGTTTCTTCTATTATTTCTTCAATACCTTCATATTTATCATACATGTGAAGGTTAGATAAATAACTGCCAATAGATTGCGAAAATGTTAGTTGAGTTAAGAATAAAAGAAAGACGAATTGAAATGATTTCATAAATTATCTAGCAGGTTATAATGTGCTCTAGGTGATTGTGTATGATTAGGTGCGTGTATAGCACCTAATTTAGTAAAGAAATACTGACCGCAGAAAATTCCTTCGGAATTTTCCAAGTAAGCTCTTGCCAAAGCAATTAATTATACACGGTGTTGGCAATAGTTTTTAATTTTATTCCTTTCAAAATATCAAGATTATTTTCCTCCTTAGTCTGATATATCCGATATATTTTGATAGGTAAAGTGTCATTCGGCGGTCTAGGATAATCGTTAGTTTTAAAAAGGTCACTATTTTCTGTTACGGCTAAGCTTTTAGTAATTATAGAATCTGAAATGTCCCTATCAGCGAAAATTCTAAAATGAAAGCGATAATCAATTGCGAGATCCGTCTCTGGTCGACCAGTTATAAGATTATTCTTAATTTTTTTAATATCATCTTTTAAATTAGCTAAGTCATCAGAGAATTGAGTCTTTTTTATAATATTATTTGTCCCTGAATAACCTATAAATATTTTGAGTCCATACTGACTGTCAAATTCAATATATTCAGAGATATCATTTTCCGGTAGTTTAAATTTGAGACCACTTTTTTTATTTAAGAAGTCAATATAATTATCTGCTCGAATCAAATTGAATTTCTGTTCTCTTTTTGGTTTTACGAATTTAGTAAATAGCGTATCTTTTTTTACAGATAAATTATACTCAAGAATTGTTTTTTGTAAACCATCCTCCCAAGTATTATAATCAAATCTGATTTTTGACTGGTTTGCTGTCCAACTTACAGATTGAGTTTTACTGTCAGTAATTCTTAGACTATCTGAATTGAAATCTAATAAAGTTACAAGATTACTTTCCAGCTCATACCATTTTCCATAAAGTTGTTTTTCATGTTCATTACGACCACATGAAATCAACATCATTGTAACGACAACGATCAATATAGAGCAGTTTTTTTTCAAAATTATTACCAACGGTTTTGTGTATGGCTTGTTGCGAAAAATCAGCTATGATTTTCCGCTGTAACCGAAAGATAGCAAATTGCAATGAATTCCGATTAGGAATTCAGCCGCAATGAGCTATACACGTTGTTGGCATTAGTATTTTTAACATCCCATTGGAATTTCAAATTCGATAGTTTTTTCAATAACTGAATCTTTCTCATCAGTCAATAATATTTTTAAAAAAATCCTGCTCATTGAAACTCCACTTGGATATTCATTAACGTTTTTTATATCTTTAATATGTTCTGGCCAGTATCCGCCACACTCTTTTTCGACAGCTTTTTTTAACTCATTTATATCAATGTCTATGAACTTTTCCGAATCCTTATATTCATATGTGTCAGAAACAAATGTATTTTCTGTAAAATCAAAATTCAATTTTTTCCAATCGGAATAATAGTGTTTCCATTCTGTTAAGTCGCAATGTGGACCTTCGTTCATTATAGTTACACTATTTTCGTATCGTTGGAAAATCTCAATTTTTTTAAATTTAGATTGTTTAATTTTTATTTTTTTTTCTTGTGGCGTTTCTCCAAGTTCTACATAAACTTTTGCGGTATCATTCTGAACTTTTTTAAGTTCTCCATTTTCGTCCCAAACCTCTAATTCCATTTGTAGTGAAAAATCTTGAAATTTGATTTCAATTCTTTTACTTAATCGGTTTGATGTCAAAAAACCATTAAAAACATAACCTTTTTGACTGCCATCGATTTCTTGAATTTCAACCCATTTTCCGCTAATATTTTTATTTCCGTCTTTGATTGTTAAGTCGAATTCGGTTTCTTTTATAATGTCAACTCTTGTTCCGTATTCCAGTTTCCCAATTCTTTCAGAACTTGCATTGGGTTTTTCTCTTATGATTAATCCGTTGTCAGCATTAACATACTGAATTCGTTGTCCAAAAATATAATTGGTCAAAATCAATAGTAGAATGGTAAGTACGTTTTTCATAATATTAATGCCAACGGGTTTGTGTATGGCTCGTTGCGGAAAATCTGCTATGATTTTCCGGCGCAACCGAAAGATAGCAAATTGCAATGAACTCCGATTAGAAATTCAGCTGCAATGAGCTATACACGTCTTAAGTTTGATTTTCATTAAATTAATAGTCTAATCAGAAAGAACAAAAGAGAGAAGCAAGGTTATGTTATACGTTGAAGCGTTCGACTTCGTCAACATTGATAACCCTCTCTCTTTTCCTACCTTCATTTCGTTCAGTTCTATGAGTGCAAAACTCGATTTTAAGTTGTTGAAACATCGGTAGTGTGTTCTTTCCAAATACAGTTCTTATGAATAAATATAAAGAAACTTTTGGAGTTGATATCAGTAAGGATGTCTTCGATGTTCATGGCAGTGCTAGCGGACATTCCCAATTCAAGAATGATCCTTCGGGATTTGGGCTATTTCTAAAGGCACTGCCCCGGGACAGTGTTGTGGTTATGGAAGCTACGGGCTATTACCACTATCGGCTTGCACAGTTCCTTTACAAGAACGGTATAGGGGTGTCTGTAGTAAACCCATTATCGGTCAAGCGTTTTATACAGATGAAGCTGGCCAGAATAAAGACCGATAAGAGCGATGCCAAGGCTATCTGTGAGTATGCCCTGTCAAACGAGGTTCCGTTGTACAATGCCCTTACCGATGTACAGGCAGAGTGCCTGCAGCTCTTTAGGCTTATGGATAGCTATCTAAAGAAGCGTACGGCCACCAAGAACAAGCTCCATGGAGAAGAAGCCCTGGGCATTCCCTCTAGGTATGCCTATAGGTCCCTGAAACGTGATCTTAAACATCTGGACCATGAAGTGAAAGGAATAGAAGACCGCCTGCTGGAGCTTGTGAAGCAGGACCAGCAACGGCAACTAACGCTACTGACCAGCATACCCGGTATAGGCATAAAGACTGCATTATTCCTGGTGGTCATAACGGATGGCTTCGCCAAGTTTGAGAAAGCTTCGCAACTGTGCAGCTACGTAGGAATTACTCCAACAATACGGGAGTCAGGAAGTAGTGTAAAAGGTAGGAGTAGGATAAGTAAAGTGGGCAATAAAAAACTAAGGAATCTATTGTTTTTATGTGCCTTTAACGCGTGTAAACATAACAAGGCATGTAGAGAAATTTATGAGCGGATTCTAGCAAAAGGTAAGAGTAAGAAACTCGCCTTGATTGCTGTAGCAAATAAACTTCTAAAACAGGCTTTTGCAATAGCTAAATCAGGCCTAATCTACGATGAAAATCACGTATCTGTCTTACCTAAAGGATAGGTCTTAAATATAAAAAATGAAACAGCTAAGATCTGTTAATATGGATTTTAGCTAAGGATAGATATGCCTAAAATTTTATGCGAAAAAGAGTTGTTTTTTACCTCAGTTCTTTGTTGTAACACGTTTTTTATCAGTCTTTTTGTTCCAATATTTTCTTTTTTTCAGCGTCATATTCCTCTTTGGTCAAAACTCCGTCGTCAAGCAATTTTTTCAGTTTCGCCAATTGGTCATACTTGTCAGGTTTTGATTCTGCGACTTCTTTTTTGTCATTACAAATTTCGATTTCGCACGACTTTATTGCGTTTTCAATATCAATAGTGTAATTCGTAATATTTCCACCACCAACTGTGAAATAAACTCCTTTGTATCTTTTGTAGTTATATTTCTTGATTTTTTTTAGAGTAACTATTAGTCCAGCGTTGGCTGCTCCAAGTCGGTTTGCTTCTGCATTAGTCGACATTCCCCAACCTCCAATATTCACGTAGACAAATTTTCCGTTTGTGTCAGAACCTTGCCCAAGTTTAAATTCATCACCAACTTTGTAAGTCACTCCGTTAGAAGCGGCATATTCGTCAAGTTTTTCAACTTTCTTTTGTGCTTGAACTTGCATTAAATTCAGAGTCAGAACTGCAATAATCAGAAGTGTAATTTTTTTCATTTCATTATGTTTAATTAATGTTCCGTTGTTTGTTACGTAAATGTGTTACAACGGTCTCGGCTATGAACAGTTGCGTGGGTTAGCACGGACTTTTGCAAGTACACGACGAGCTGAAAATTCCGCAGGAATTTTCAGGATGAGCCTGTAATAGCAATTGTTTATAGCCATTGTTGCCAGCTGGTTTTTTTTACTTTTTTCTATATAAAAATCTTTCTCCGGAATCTGGGTCTCCAATAAAATTCCAGATTATAATTCCGTCATCTTGCAAATATAAATCGTAATAGGTCGACATTCCATCTTCATACAAGTTGCTTTTGTCAAATCGAATATTCAGAACCCATTTTTCTCCTTTAAAGTCCTTTCCAATTTTCCAAGTTCCGCTTGTATTCACGAATTTTTGTTCGGTTTGGTCAAAAACATTTACATAATTCGGTAAGTTCGTTATTGAGAAAGTTCCATTGTCCTTGAGGTTCAGTTTAATTTTTTTCTTTTCGTAGCCTTTTTCTTCGTTTAATTCATAACTGAATTTATCAACTTCCCAAGTTCCAATCATTTCCGCTTGAGTCGGCTTTTCAGTCAGATTTTTTGTTGTAATTCCATTTACTGGGCTAACATTGAAATATCTGCAACTTATCAAAGTCGCTAAAATAAGTAGGCATATTATTCTTTTCATTTCAGATTTTCAATTCGCACATGGTTTTGTTTAACTTGCTGGCAACTTGTTATATCCGCATAAATATAACAGATATCACACTATATAGTCGGGATATCCGCAGTTTTTTATCCTCATATATAATTTTATCCCTTTAACCAGTTACTACATAGTTATAGCATAGTTATAGCATAGATAGTGTATGGATAGTGTATGGATAGTGTATGGATAGTGTATGGATAGTGTATGGATAGTGTATGGAAATTACATAAACTATATTTAATACACATAAAACCTAAATTTTATCTAAGATCACACCTATTCCACTCCATGAATTCTATACATCACCTTTTCGCGTAAGCGTTATAATTAAGAGTATTCTAAACTTAAATCTCAATAGCATTTTAGAATAACTTGAATAGACTGAAAATCATATTCTAGTGCTTAATCATAAAAAATTAACAATTACTAAATCGTTTTACTTATATTTGGAAATATTCTTTAACCAAAGCTTATTTTTCACAATATGAAAAAAAATATGGTCCTTTTATTTTGTTTGTGCATTTCAGTGCTCAAAACATTTGGACAAACCACAGACGTCGTGGATTTCGTAAACCCGCTTATGGGTACAGATTCTAAGTTTAGACTTTCTAACGGTAACACCTACCCTGCGATCGCTATGCCTTGGGGTATGAATTTCTGGATGCCACAAACCGGCAAAATGGGTGACGGTTGGGCCTACACTTATGATGCCGATGAAATACGCGGATTTAAACAAACACATCAACCCAGCCCTTGGATCAACGATTACGGTCAGTTTTCATTAATGCCCATTACCGGGAAGGTGGTTTTTGACCAGGAAGACCGCAAAAGTTGGTTCAGCCACAAGACTGAGATTGCAAAACCGTATTACTACAAGGTCTACCTTTCTGACTACGATGTTGTGACCGAATTTACTACCTCAGAGCGTGCGGCGATGTTTAAGTTTACCTTCTCACAGCAGGACAATTCATACATCATCGTTGATGCTTTTGACAATGGTTCTTATGTGAAGATCTTGCCAGAAGAGCGCAAAATAATAGGGTACACTACAAAAAACAGTGGCGGCGTTCCTGAGAATTTCAAGAACTATTTTGTGATTGAGTTTGATAAGGATTTTGAGTATAAGGCTGTAGCCAAAGAAAGAGAGATCGTAGAAAATGAGCTAGAGTCTGCAACAAATCATTCTGGTGCAATTATTGGTTTTTCAACCAAAGATGGCGAAGTGGTTCATGCTAAAGTTGCATCATCTTTTATAAGTTATGAGCAGGCAGAACTTAACCTGAAAGAACTAAAGTCAACCTTTGATGAAAATGTAGCTCAAAGTAAAAAAGCATGGAATGAAACTCTAGGAAAGATCGAGGTTGAAGATGATAATAAAGAAAACCTGAAAACATTTTACTCTGCGCAATACCGCACGGTGCTTTTCCCAAGAAAGTTTTATGAATACAACGCAAAAGGCGAGATTGTACACTACAGTCCGTTTAACGGAGAGGTTTTGCCTGGGTACATGTTTACTGATACGGGTTTTTGGGACACCTTCCGTTCACTTATTCCTTATGTGAATCTTGTGTATCCTGAGATAGGAGAAAACATTCAAAAAGGATTGTTGAACACATATCGCGAGAGTGGTTTTTTCCCAGAATGGGCAAGTCCTGGTCACCGTGAAAGTATGGTGGGTAATAACTCTGCCGCCGTGATCTATGATGCCTTTAAAAAAGGGCTTATTAAAGAGAATGCTGAAGAAATGTATAAAGGCATGTTGCACGGCGCTAA
This sequence comes from Leeuwenhoekiella obamensis, assembly GCF_055391795.1. Classification (NCBI taxonomy): domain Bacteria; kingdom Pseudomonadati; phylum Bacteroidota; class Flavobacteriia; order Flavobacteriales; family Flavobacteriaceae; genus Leeuwenhoekiella; species Leeuwenhoekiella obamensis. The sequence goes on from NZ_AP029251.1 coordinate 1,474,610, forward strand.
TAGCAGCCATCCACATATTTCTTCTACCGGAAGATTGGGGTATGAATTGTATAACGAGTTAGGCTACGTGCCTTATGACGTAGGAATACGTGACAATGCTTCTCGTACTTTAGAATACGCCTATGACGACTGGTGTATCTACCAGATGGGAAAAGCGCTAAAAAGACCTAAAAAAGAGCTTAAGCTGTACCGCGAAAGAAGTCTTAACTACACAAAGACCTTCAACAAAGAATTTAATATGATGAGTGGAAGGAATAAGGATGGTTCTTTTCCTTCAAACTTTAAACCGGTAAGCTGGTGGGATGCCTTTACTGAAGGTAACAGCTGGCATTACACTTGGTCTGTTTTCCATGATATCGACGGACTGATAGACTTGATGGGCGGTAAGGAGAAATTCGTATCAAAATTAGACTCGGTTTTCTTGATGCCTCCTACTTTTGGCGGAAGCGAAAAACCTAAAGACCTTGTGCATGAAATGCGCGAAATGCAAGTGGTGAACATGGGGCAATATGCTCATGGTAATCAACCCATACAGCACATGAACTATCTGTACAACTTTGCCGGGCAACCGTGGAAAACGCAATATTGGGTAAGAGAAACCATGGATAAGCTGTATCACGCAACTCCTGATGGGTATTGTGGTGATGAAGATAATGGTCAGACATCGGCATGGTATGTTTTCTCGGCGATGGGCTTTTATTCGGTGACACCAGGGACTAACCAATATATTGTAGGTTCTCCATTATTTGATAAGGTTACCATTCACTTTGATGATAACAAGGATTTTGTGATCACATCAAAGAATAACAGTGAGACCAACAGATACATAGAGTCTGCTCAGCTTAACGGCAAGACATATACTAAAAACTTTATTGAGCACAACACATTGATCAATGGCGGTACGCTAAACTTTGATATGTCAGCTACTCCTAACGAAGTTCGAGGAACTGAAGAGGCAGATATGCCCTACTCGCTTACGGATGAGTAATTTTCACTGAAGTGATAAAAAACAAGAAAGCCTGCTCAGATCGAGCAGGCTTTTTTATTAAATGTTTAAAATCTAATTCTTTATGATCTTATGAATTTGAGAGGTGTTATTCGCTGAGATCTTGAGTAAATAGATTCCATTAGAAAATGCATTGAGATCAAGTGAATTTGCATCCTTACGCTTGATCAACAATTTTCCTGAAAGGTCATAAAGCTCAAGAAGGTCGATCTTATCTAAAGCATGGATATTGATAATATCACTTACTGGGTTAGGATATATATTCACGCTACTTAACTCAAAATTAGTAACAGATAAAGATTCTGAACAGTTTTGAGATATTGTGTTCTCGTTTTCTATGATCCCTTGATTTACAAAAGTTACGTTATCAAAACCTGAGAAATCTGTTGCATATCTATGAGCACGAAAGGCTTCATTACCTATGGGATCTTCAAATTGATCAAAGGTACTGTTACTCGCTGTAGGGATTATATAAACCCATACTAGATTACCATTAGCGTCAACTTCTGAAATACGCCCTTTACCGGTTTCATTGATCAGCGCATTACCATTACTCATGATCTGCACTCCACTCCTACTGGGTTCATAAACTACTTCGCCCATTATGGTACCATCATAAGACCAGGTGTAATCTGCAGGCAAGAATTTACCCGCATTCATCGCGTAAGCGCCATTTGTAAATACTGGAGTTAAAATGTGTATAGAGGATGCTTCATGATCAGAACCATACCCATAATTAGAAAAAACTGATAGTTTGTCTTTATGAGGCCCCTCTTCTATCCATTTAATATCATGTTGTTCTCCTAATTTTCTATCATCTGCCGTACCTTTATCAAAAACTTCTGGATTACCCCATCTCCATAAAAGATCTCCTCCTTTATTAGAATTACCACCAGTATGCGTTGCGGCTTCTTCTGTGGTTGTACTGTGATCAATAATAAATACTTCGCTAAGGTGTCTTGCAGATACTGCTATTTGATCAAGCTCTGCGTTGTATTCTACAGCATTTGCATGTATAGGGTTAGAACCATGACCTGCATCATAATTCATATCTAATAATTGAGGATTACTAGAAACTTGACCATAATTAGGTTTTGTATTATCAAATTCCTGCACAAGATGGTCAAAGAGTTTCCACTCCCATACTATTGAAGCATCATCTGTACCTATAGGTTTGATCTCTACTATTCTTTCAAGAACATATGTATCTTCTGGATATGAAGTATCCATACCAGCAGCAAACATCTCTGTACTTGTTCTAGAGTCTCTTACAAGTACTAAAAAATTTCCATTGGGAAGAGGCTCTATATCATGGTGAATTCTAAAGCCCAGTTTCTGCTGATAATTTATACCCCAGATCTTATTATTGTCCCAATCACGTATTTCTACGTCTAGGCCACTACCTATCATAATATTCCCGTTTTCAAGAAGGTAGACCATTCTACTTTTTTGATTGGGAGCATTTCCCCAGGTGCTTGTCCACTCATTTACAACTTCTCCACAATTATTGATCAGAAATGTTCTGTCATCATTAAGCGCTGTAAATAAGGTGTATCCTTCAGATTTTTCTCTGTTTGTATTATCATAAACTAAACCTACCGTTTCTTGGGCAAACGATAGTGTTGTGATAATAAAAAATAGCAATAGTAGAGGTGTTTTCATAGTACTCTTTTTGCAAATATAATTGATTACCCATTAACGCAAATCTTAAATATTAGCAAGGCTTTTACCTAAATCGATTTAAAGTTTTTACTATTTAAGGCGCATAAAAAAGCCTGCTCAGATAGAGCAGGCTTTTTCGTTCTATATATTTAAATGCTATTACTTTTTAATTAAAGAAGTTATTCCCTTTACAATTGCTACAACAACAGCTCCTACGATAAGCCCAGCGAGCATCTCAAATAAAATCCCGGGAATGTGAATTGCTTCTTCAAGATGATGCATAAATTCTAGATTATGCACAAATATCCCACCAGAAACCATTAGCAGCGCGATCGTTCCTATTACAGAGAGACTTTTGATCACTTTTGGCAACGCACTTACTAGCAGTCGGCCTACTTTATCTGAAAAGCTGTCATCTTGCTCATTAAGGTTTATGAGTTTTAAACCAAATTCATCCATACGCACAATAAGCGCTACAATACCATAAACTCCTATAGTCGCCACCAGTGCGATTAGCGTAACCACCATTATTTGCGTGGCTAATGCTTCGCCGGTAACAGTGCCCAGAGCAATGATCACGATCTCAACAGAGAGAATAAAATCAGTTAAAATAGCCGACTTCACCTTCTCTTTCTCTAGTTCAAGTATCTCTTCTTTACTTAGATCTTTATCATTTATCGAAGCACTTTCATGCGCATGCGGAAAGAAAAACTCATAGATCTTCTCTACTCCTTCATACGCCAGATACAGTCCGCCGATTATTAAGATCACAGTAATTGCGACAGGAACAAAGGCACTTAATAAAAATGCCACGGGTAAAATGATCAATTTATTAAGTAAAGAACCCTTTGTGATCGCCCACAAAACGGGTAACTCACGAGAAGACACAAAACCTGAAGCTTTTTCTGCATTTACTGCAAGATCATCTCCTAAGATCCCAGCTGTTTTTTTACCCGCTACTTTTCCCATTGTTGCCACATCATCCATCAATGAAGCGATATCATCCAGTAGCGCAAAAAATCCTGAAGCCATAAAGTATAATTGGTTAGACAGGCAAGATAAGCGTATTTAACAAATTGATAGACTAACCAAATTTCAAAAAAATGCTAAAATTCTTCATGCAGCATTACTATCTTGTAAACTTTAATTTAAAAATGATTTTCTAAACTGCATTTTATCAAGAGTTTGTATACTTCTTTTACATATAATTGCACCTCGTTTTAAAAACACCAAACACAACATTTAAGACATTGATTAAAAACGTATTATATCTATTTTTCTTTATAGGGCTTTGCGCCAAAATAACTGCGCAACAAGACTCTACCGCCATTGCCATTCAAGATAGTCTTGCACAGTCTAACCTTGAGTATTCTGAAAGGATCATTACCGCAGCAGACTCTTTACATCTGTCTGATAGTCTTCAGCAGCAAGCACTTCTTAAGCAAATTGAAGAACTAAGAGCGAGTGACACGCAACGCAAAGAAGAACTTAAGGCACAACTTGATTCTCTTACATTAGCACAGCAAGAAAGAAATACACGCATAAAACGTCAAGTAGATTCTCTTAAAACTAAAACACCAGGTATTCCTGTTACCGTTTTTAATGACACCATCTTTTTTGTGCACGCAAAGCTGGGTCCTTTTAGCGCAAGCGATAGAGCAAAAACTATTTCTAAAAAAATAGAAATGCTTGTTGATGAGCATTTGTATGACGAAGAAAAATTTAGAATTCTAGAGAATGAAGAGAGTGTAGATCTTATTCATGATGATCTTATGATCCTTAGTGTGACTAGCCGCGATGCGTTTTGGTTAGATAAATCTCCGCTTGAGGTTGTTAACGATTATCAAGCTGCGATCATTGCAAGTATTGAAGCGTATAAAGACAATACAAGTTTGTGGACTTCTCTTAAGCGCATTGGCCTATTGCTATTTGTTCTTGTAGTACTCTTTATCATCATAAAATTCACGCACAAAGGGTTTACATGGTTTAATCAATGGCTGCTGAAAAAAGGTAAACGCTTTATAAACGGCGTAAAATTGAAGAACTATGAGTTCCTTTCGCAAGAGCGAGAAGAACAATTACTACGCTGGTTGCTTAAGATGCTTAAATGGTTCTTTATCCTAATTGTAGTTTATCTCACGTTGCCTGTTGTTTTTAGTATTTTTCCTGCGACTACAGGTATGGCAAGTACTCTTTTGGGCTATGTGCTTGATCCGCTTAAAGCATTTGGAGTTTCGGTTCTTGGGTATATACCAGAGATGATAACCATTGTTGTTATCCTTTTCCTGACAAGATATTTTGTAAAATTCCTGAAGTTTCTTGCCAGCGAGGTCGAAACGGGCAAGTTGCAACTTCCGGGTTTTTATCCAGATTGGGCAAATCCTACGTATAACCTGCTTAAGATCATTATTTACGCCTTTTCATTTGTGATGATCTTTCCGTATTTGCCGGGAAGTGACTCTGATGTTTTTAAAGGTGTAAGTGTATTTCTGGGTATTTTGTTCTCGCTAGGATCTTCTTCTGCGATAAGCAATATTATCGCCGGACTCGTAATTACATATATGCGTGCTTTTAAAATTGGTGAACGCGTAAAAATTGGTGATACAGTAGGCGATGTTGTCGAAAAAACAATGCTTGTTACTCGCCTTAGAACCATTAAAAATGAAGATGTCACCATCCCAAACAGTTCGATCTTAAACGGGAATACGGTAAACTATAGTTCTAGCGCACAGAGCAGAGGTCTTATTCTTAGCAGTACGGTTACCATAGGTTATGACGTGCCGTGGCGCAATGTGCATGAATTGCTTATAAGCGCTGCGCTAAAGACAGACCATGTAAAACAAGAGCCTAAACCTTTTGTTCTACAAACCAGTCTTGATGATTTTTATGTGAGCTATCAGATCAACGCATATACAGATCAAGCGGGCATTGCTGCAAAGATTTACAGTCAGTTACATGCGAATATTCAGGATGCGTTTAATGAAGGTGATGTCGAGATTCTATCGCCACATTACCGCGCTGTTCGCGATGGGAATATGATCACTATTCCGGCAGATTATTTACCGCCAGATTATAAAGTGCCTAATTTTAATATTAAGGTGAATAAAGACAAAGAATAAAAAAAAAGCCTGTAAGCAGTATAACTTACAGGCTTTTGTTCTTTTGGCTGCAGCCAAAAAAAATCTCTTATCGTTTAGGCAATACATTATGAGATTCTGCCCATTCTTGCCATTTAGTCTCTAGCTCCTTTACTTTATCTGCATTATCTATAGCAAGATCGTTAGTCTCAGTTGGGTCTTCTGCAAGATTGTACAAGAACCAAGTTTGATCACCACCAGAACGCTGAACCAACTTCCAATCACCAGAACGTGCATATTTTGCTCCGTAATGCTCATTGAAAACCATGTCATGACCTGCTCTAGTTTCTCCCTTAAAAACTGGTACAAGACTTAACCCTTGCACAGGAGTGATCTCGTTACCATTAAAGGTTTCAGGATATTTTGCATCTGCAAGTTCAACTACCGTAGGCATGATGTCCATAACGTGGGCAACTTGCGGAGTGATGGTTCCCTTGTCTGCTGTTAAACCTTTCGGCCAGTAAGCGATCATTGGGGTGTGTACACCACCTTCAAAGGATTCTGCCTTCCATAACCTAAATGGCGTATTTGCAACATTTGCCCAGCGCTGCCCTATCGAAAAGAACGTAGTTTCTGGACCAGGCATCACGTCTTTCTCTGTAGAATAAGACACTTTCTCACCTTCGCGCGTTTGACTTGGTCTGTCAAATCCAGGACCGTAACCCGCAGAACTTTCTGGGCTGGCACCGTTATCACTCAAGAAAACAATGAGCGTATTATCTAATTCGCCCGACTCTTTTAATGCTTCGATGATTCTTCCTATTCCCTGATCCATGCGATCTATCATCGCAGCATGAACTGCCATAGCACGCGCATCAAATTCTTTATGCGGATTGTCTTCCCAACTCAGATCGTCGTTCCAACGCTCAGATAATTTGGCTGTAGCCTCGTCTAATAGACCAAGTTCAACCATTCTCGCGTAACGCTTTTCGCGAATGCTTTGCCAACCTTCTTTATAGGTGTCTTTATATTTCTCTATATCTTCTGGAAGCGCATGTAAAGGCCAGTGTGGTGCCGTCTCTGCTACATATAGAAAAAATGGCTTGTCATCTTGACTAAATTCCTTGATATAAGCCACCGTTGTATCACTTATTGCATCTGTGTGATAGTAATCATCTGGTACTTCTGTAATGGCTTCTGTACCGCTCACAAGGCTAAACGGATCGAAAAAATCTACAACTCCCCAGATATTCCCGAAGTATTTATCAAACCCACGGTTTGTAGGATATTGCTCTTCTGGAGAAAATAAAGGGTGCTCTTCCTGATGGTTTAACCAGTTCAACTGCTTCTCAGGTGTATTTTGTACAACCGTGTTAGACACGTGCCATTTACCTGTCATCCCTGTGTGATAGCCAGCTTCTTTAAGCACTTCTGCAAGTGTCACCGCATTTTCTGTGATATGACCTCTGTAACCCGGTAGATTTCTATCTGTGGTCATTTCACCAATTCCTGCCTCATGGTTGTAAAGCCCTGTAAGAAGAGAAGCTCTACTAGGACAACACCTTGAAGTATTATAGAATTGAGAAAAACGCATCCCGTTTTGCGCCATGAAATTTAAATAAGGAGTATCTACTTCTCCACCATAACAACCTAGATCTGAGTAACCCAGATCATCTGCTAAGATCAACACGATATTAGGTCGCTGATCTTTAGAAGCATCCTTTTTACTCTCATCCTTTGTAGACTTACAGCTTAAAAGTGCTGCTAATGATAACACAGTAATTCCTGTGCGTACTATTTTATGCATATTCTTAAAGTTAAATGGCACTACACGTATAAGTTGATCAAAACAAAAATCAAATAAGTGTAATTATTACGTTTATAAAAATAGCATATTTATTGGTACCTAGAAATTAAAGATTCTATGCAAAAATAGCCGAAAAATGATTCTCAATCGTATTCGTTTTTCTTTGAAGAATTAATATCAAAATCTAAAAAACACAACATAAAATTTAAAATGTAAGCATAGTATTACAACACAAAGCAAACAATCTCTTAATCAGCAAGAAAATCTGTATTATCCAAATTCGTAATCTCTTATTAATTATCCATTTGAATTACTTTTCAAACTATTTAATAACCGTAAATAATTATTTTAAAGCAAGTTAAATTTAACATTCGTTGAAAGGCAGTAAAATCGGGCATAGAGACGTTAATGTCATTTTTTACAAGTGGAAAATTAAAAATTTGTAAGAATTTAACAATTAATTACTTGTACATTATTTAATTTTGCCCTGTTTTAATAATCTTATATCCCCCTAATGAAAACACTACCTACGCTTAGTAAATCGATTTTGTTCGGTTTAACTTTTATTGGATTCTCAATCGCTGCAAATGCTCAAGGTCCTAACTGGAATCAAAATGCTGATCGTCATGAATACTCTAAAAATGAGACAGACGCATTAGTGCAAGAGGCTCTAGACGCAAAAGCAGAGATCATTGATGCAAACCCGGAGATCCAATTATACTTTGCTATATCAGATTCTTATGTTGTTTTCCCTAAAAATGATGCAGAAGGAAAAGGAATTCTTTTTGAAAACGGTATTGCTGTAGGAATTACAGAACACAACAGAGGAAGCAAAAAAATCGCTGGTTCTAACGAAGTTATATTTTTTGAAACAGACGAAGCAACAGAGAATTTTCAAAATGACCAACTGCAATTAAGCAACACAGCTGCTGCAGTGGTTCTTAACGAGAATAAAAAATTCACTCCAGAGTACACTAACGGTGTAATGGTTGTCGCTGAAGCAAACAAATCTGTAAGCGGACAAAGCTTCAACTTTGAGTCAACTCTAGGAGCGAGATAAAATACTCATAACCTTAATTACCCTTACCCACTAACAAAATCCAATTTCAGATCTGCCCTCGGTCTCCCGAGGGCATTTCTTTTTACTGTGCATCTGGGCATTCACCCTCTGTCCACGAGGTAACACCTTTATTACCCGCAACACATTCATTGCTATACGTTTTACCATCACATCCACACACCGGCTTATAGATCATTGTGCAAATGCCATCTTCATTAATCTTAGATTCGTCAATACAATCACTGTCACTCTGCGAAGTGCCGCAACTGGTGATCATTAGGCTTGCGCCAAAAATACTTAGCGTTAAAACTATCTTTTTCATTTGTTTGATTTTTACCCAAAGTTGCGCATAAAATCCTTTAGATAAAAGCTAGGCTACCATATTCCCCACAAACTTATGCTGATAATCATTTGGCGTAAGCCCGGTTATTTTTTTAAAAACAGTTCTAAAGGCTTTAGGGTCATTGTATCCTACACTGTACATAACCTCGTTTACACCTACTAGTTGATTTTCTAGGGCTTTCTTTGCCGCCTCAACACGTACACGTTGAATATATTCTATCACGGTATTAGAGGTTGCTCCCTTAAATCTTCGCTCAAAGGTCCTACGGCTTACGGCCATATTTTCGCATAGTTCATCAACTGACAGTTTCTTTTCATAATTCTTCTCAATGTACAATTGCACGTCAAGTATCTCCTTGTCTTCATGCGCTTTTTGACCTTTAAAGATTATAAATGGGGATTGAGTAACTCTGCCCATGTCAAGTTCAAAGATCTTTGAAGATAGAACGGCAAGGTCCCTTCCCGCATATTTTTCAATCAGATAGAGATTAAGATTCAATGATGAATAAGCACCACCACTGGTATAAATCCCATTTTCATCGGTTAAGATCTTATCATCTAGAAGGTTTACTTGAGGATACATTTTTCTAAAATCATCTGCCGAAAGCCAATGCGTGGCACAATTCTTACCATCCAGCAATCCCGTTGCGGCAAGTAAAAAAGCTCCGATACAAAAGCTAGCAACCTCGGCTCCATTTTGATAATGCTTATTGATCCATGGGATAAACCTTTGGTTATCTTCCATGACTTTTTTACTGTCACCATGCACCGCAGGAATCATTATCAAATCGGTTTTTGTTATACTGTCAATTGTCGCGTCTGGCTGAATTGTAAAGATCCCATAACATTTTTGCACCTCGTCATCCATTGAGACAAGCTGAACGTTAAATAACGGCCCCTGACCCATTTTTTGCAGGGTTTGGTTAGCCATATTAAACATTTTATGTGTGGCCTCTAGATTGCTTAAACTAGCATCTCCCTTGGGAACTAAAAGTGAAACATGTTTCATCGGTTATACAATTAATTGATTGATATAATGTAAGCTAAAGGTAAACTTAATCGTTGTCGTAATCAACCCCTACTATTGTCGGATTCACACATTTTAAAACATCATTATTCCGATTATCTTTGGATTGTTCTTGATTATCGCCACATTTTAAGAACCATAACTTATTGAAATAAAACACAATGACTGAGAAAGCAAAATTCCTGCATAAATTCAATGAGGCTTTCGCCAAAAGCAATACAAAATTCATAATCGATAGTGTCACAGATGATATTGAATGGACGATTTATGGGGACAAAAAGATCATTGGCAAGGAGGCATTTAGCAAAGAAATCAAGACAATGGCATCTGATGCTAAGGTGATTTTGAAGGTTGACAAGATCATCACCCATGGAGATATGGCAGCAGTGAACGGTATCATAACGATGCCCGACAAAAAACAATACGCTTACAGTGACATCTATAAGTTATCTGGCTTTAAAAACCCTAAAGTGAAACAATTGCAATCTTATATTATCAGTTTAAAGAATGAATAATAAGCTCCAGGATATAAGCAAACGACTCAATCAAGTTTTCCAGGACGACCCGTGGTATGGCGAATCAATTATGGATGTCCTAGAAAACTTGAATATTGACGATGTGAACAAGATTCCTAGAGAACATTTTAATTCCATCGCACGTATCGTGCTACATATGATTACCTGGCGCGAATTTGCCATTAAAAGTCTTCAGGGTGACGATTCTTTTAATGTTCAGCAGAATGATGCAAATGACTGGAAGGAAATTACAATAACCACAGAGCAAGAGTGGGAGTCGCTTTTGCGAAAGCTAAAAGAAACGCAATCAAATATCCTCTCCATTCTACAATCTTCACAGGATTCTATATTGAATCAAAAAGTCCCCACAAGAACGTATTCAATTGAATATCTGCTGGAAGGTATCATTCAGCATGATGTTTACCATCTGGGTCAAATAACACTAGTAAAAAAATTAATCAATCCATAAACCATGAAAAATAAAGTAAAGACCTTCTGGGTCAACCTTCCTGTAAAAGATGTCGCCAAATCCCGAAAATTCTTTAAAGATCTAGGTTTTATCGAGAATGAAAAACATAGTGGCGGTGATGAGTTTGCAAGCTTTTTCATTGATGAGAACAAAACTGTTCTAATGCTTTTTAAAGAAGATAGGTTTGCTCACTTTGCAAATAATCCCGTGTGTGATACCGCGAAGGCTACCGAGGTATTTTTAAACCTTGATGCGCCCTCACGTGAATATGTGGATGAGTTTTCACAGATGGTTGAAGATGCTGGCGGAAATGTTTTTGCAAAACCTCAAGAAGTTGATGGATGGATGTACTTAATAGGTTTTGCTGACATTGATGGCCACCGCTGGGGAATGCTATATATGGATATAACCAAAATGGGATAAATAATAAAAAGAGTCAAAAAACGAACAGTTATAAACATAAAAACCAATCATATGATCGCACAACCCTATCTAAACTTTAACGGCCAGGCCGAAGAAGCTTTTGAGTTCTACAAAAAGACCTTTGGCGGTGAATTCCGCATGGTTATGAAAATGAAGGATGCTCCCGGACTTGCGGACCAACTTCCAGATGATGAAAAAGAAAGGATCATGCACATTTCACTTCCTATAGGAAAAAATGGGTCAGTCCTCATGGCATCAGACATTTGCCCATCTATGGGGCAAACGCTGCAAATGGGTAATAACAACTACATTTCCCTGCATCCTGAGAGTCGTGAAGAGGCCGATAGGATCTTTGCAGGCCTTTCAGAAGGCGGTTCTATAGAAATGCCCATGGAAGATCAATTTTGGGGCGATTATTTTGGTAGCTTTAAGGATAAATTCGGCGTGTGCTGGATGATAAACCATAACGAAAACAACTAAAAATGAAAATCGTACTTAACATTCTATCTGCCCTTATGGGCCTGCTGTTCATCAATGGCGGCCTCGACAAGTTCTTGCATTACATGCCCATGCCCGAGGATATGCCAGAAGCATTGGCAAATGACTTTGCGGCTTTTGTAGAAATTGAATGGCTGTTGCCTCTTGTGGCTGTCGCCGAAATTGCCGCAGGAATTCTTATCATCATCCCAAAAACAAGAGCCCTAGGAGCTTTGATTATTTTCCCTGTTGCAGTGGGAATCTTTTTAACCAATTCGGTAGTGGATACGTCAGGATTAATAATTGCTTTGGTGATTTGGGCCATCCTGATCTGGATTCTAATTGACAACCGCAAGAAATACGCACCATTATTTTAAAAACATCTTATTATGAGCAATCCCACTGAAATCAAGATCGAAACCACAATAAACGCTGATATCGATAAAGTATGGAACTACTGGACAGCGCCAGAACACATCATAAAATGGAATTCTCCCAGCGATGATTGGCATACGCCAAAAGCAGAAAACGAAGTTAAAGAAGGCGGCAAGTTTACCTTTAGAATGGAAGCTAAAGATGGAAGTTTCGGTTTTGATTTTGGTGGGACTTATGACGAAGTAGTAGAAAAGGAAAAGCTAACCTACACATTGGATGACAACCGTAAGGTAAGCGTAGTTTTCGCGGAAGCGAACGAAAAAACAACCATCATTGAAACCTTTGAGGCCGAGAATGAAAATCCAGTAGAAATGCAGCAGCAGGGCTGGCAAGCGATTCTTGACAATTTTAAGAAGTACACCGAGAATAATTGAACCTATGAGAAATGACGTTCAGTTTAAAAGTGCGGATGACTATTTTGACTCCCTACCCGAAAGTCTGCTTTTAAAATTACTAGAATTAAAAAGTTACATTCTTGAAGCTGCTCCACATACGACAGAGCTTATCAATTATAATATCCCTGCGTATGCATTGATCAAAGGTGGTAAAAGGGACAAACAAATTATGATTGCGGGCTATGAAAAACATGTAGGATTTTATCCTACGCCCAGCATTATCTCAAAGTTTTCAAAAGAATTAAGCTCTTATAAATCCGGGAAAGGATCGGTACAATTTCCTTTAAATGAGCCGTTGCCCAAAGATGTAATTATCGCAATGGTGCGCACCCGCATGGAAGAACTCAATATATAGATTAGGGTTTATGTAGTATTTTTAGCGTTTACAAATACTACCCATGAGATATTTTCCCCTTTTACTCATCATGCTGATCTTAGCGAGTTGCTCAACTTCAAAAAAACAAACCTTTGATGTTGTGATAACTAACGCGCAACTCATTGATTTTTCTTCTGGCGAACTGCAAACGCGCTCAGTTTATATTAATGATGGCAAGATCGTTAAGATCTTAGATTCTCTTGTGGATGATTATGTTGCAGAAAAAAATATAGATGCAACAGGTAAATATTTACTTCCGGGATTTTGGGATAATCATGTGCACTTTAGAGGTGGTGATTCTCTGATCGCTTCAAACAAAGAGCTCTTAAAACTCTTTATCGCAAACGGCGTGACTACTGTGCGCGATGCTGGCGGTGATCTTACAACTTCTGTGATGCAGTGGAAAGAAGATATCGCGGCAAATAAATTGATAGGACCTACCATTTATACTTCTGGACCTAAAATTGACGGACCTAATGCTACTTGGGCCGGCTCTCTAGAAGTTGAAAATGAAGAAGACATTAAAACCGCTATCGACTCACTTCAAAAGATCCCTGTAGATTTTATAAAACTTTACGACAGTCGCATTAGTAAAGACGCCTATCTCAATGCGATAAAGGAAGCGGAGCGACGCAATATGATAACTTCCGGGCACATGCCTTTTACCGTTGAACTCAGCGATGCAATTGACGCAGGAATTGACGGTGTTGAACATCTTTATTATGTGATGAAAGGCTGTTCAAGCGAAGAAACCGCAGTTACAGGTCAACTTTTAAAGGGTGAGATCGGTTTTTGGCAAGCCATGCCAATACTGCAAAATACTTATGATGACGCTGTTGCGAAAAGTACTTTCAATAAATTAAGATCAAACAATGTGGTAGTTATACCTACGCTACACATAGGCCATACATTGAGTTATCTGGATGAAGAAGATCATACTAACGATGAATATTTAAAGTACATGTCTCCCGGAATTCAAAAAACCTATGAAGGCAGAATAAAAGGTGCTCTTAGCGCTTCACCAGAAGCATCCAGAAATCGAAAAAAGCTAGACTCATTTTTTGGGAATCTAGCTTATAATTTAAGTAAAAATGATGTGACTATTTTGGCAGGGTCAGATAGTGGCGCTTTTAACTCCTATACTTATCCAGGGATCTCAATCCACAAAGAAATGGAAGCACTTGCAAACGCTGGCCTATCACCTTTAGAAGTGCTGTTAACATCAGCCTACAATGGCGCTGTATTTCTTAAAAAAGATGGTGATCAAGGAGCGATCAAAGAAAATTATATTGCTGATCTTGTTTTACTTAACACTAATCCGTTAGAGGATATTAAAAACACTGAAGACATCAATACGGTGATAAAAAATGGTAATCTTTATCCTCGCAAAGAATTAGATAGTTTGCTACGATCTATCAAACACTGATCGCTAAACTAAACCACCTCTAATAATCCCATATTCAACGCCGCGTAATTCTGCAAGACCACGCAAACGGCCAATCGCAGAATACCCAGGATTGGTTTGTTTTCTCAAATCGTCTAGCATCTTGTGACCGTGGTCTGGACGCATAGGCATTCTTAAATCCTTTCTGCCGTTTTTACTGCGTTTGCTTTGTTCTTTCAATAAGGTTAGAATAACGCCATACATATCCACATCGCCCTCAAGATGATTGGCTTCATGGAAGTTTCCATCAGCATCGCGCAGTGTACTTCTTAAGTGAATAAAATGAATGCGCTCTCCTAACTTCTCGACCATTGCGGCCAAGTCATTATCTGGGCGTACGCCAAATGAACCTGTACAAAATGTCAATCCGTTGTTCGGGCTATCGACCGCTTTATATAGATCAAGGATATCTTGTTCTGTGCTCACCACACGTGGAAGTCCAAGAATAGGATACGGCGGGTCATCTGGATGAATACACATATTCACGCCAGCAGCTTCAGCCGCAGGGATAATTTGTTCCAAAAAGTAAAACAAATGTGCTTTCAGTTTTGCTGCATCAATATTATTATACGTCGACAAAATATCATTGAATTCTTCTAGCGTGTAACCTTCTTCCGCCCCTGGAAGTCCTGCGATAATATTGTTGATGAGCTTATTCTGTTCTTCTTGTGTAGATTGCTCTAGATATTTTTTGGCTGCAGCCAAATCCTCCTTACTGTAATTCTCCTCTGCTCCCGGACGTTTTAAAAGATATACTTCAAACGCCACAAAAGCGGCCTTCTCAAACCGAAGCGCAGTAGAATCATCTGGCATTGCAAAATCTAAATCCGTGCGCGTCCAATCTAAAACGGGCATAAAATTGTAGCAAATGGTATCAATGCCGCAAGCGCCAAGGTTTGTTATGGTTTGCTTATAATTCTCAATGTACTTTTTGAAATCTCCAGACTGTGTCTTGATGTTTTCGTGAATCGGCACGCTCTCCACAACTGACCAAAAAAGACCTTCGGCTTCAATTGCGTCTTTGCGTTTTTTAATTTCTTCAATGCTCCATACTTCACCATTTGGGATGTGGTGCAAAGCGGTTACAATGCCGGTTGCTCCGGCTTGTTTTATATCTTTAAGAGAAACGCCGTCTTTTGGGCCATACCATCTCCAGGTTTGTTCTAATCCTAATTTCATATTCCTATTTTAAACTCCGCTATACGCATTAAATCCGCCATCGATAGGCACCACAACACCCGTTACAAACTCAGCGCCATCACCACAAAGCCATAAAGTCGTCCCGATTAAATCTTCAGGTTTCCCAAAACGTTCAAGCGGCGTGCGGTTGATAATCGTTTCTCCTCTCTCGGTCAAAGAACCGTCAGGATTTGTAAGTAAAGTCCTGTTTTGCTCTGTCAAGAAAAATCCGGGAGCAAGCGCATTCACACGAATTCCCATTTTTGACAAATACACAGAAAGCCATTGTGTAAAGTTTGAAACCGCAGCTTTTGCCCCGCTATACGCCGGGATTTTAGTAAGTGGTGTAAAGGCATTCATCGAAGAAATATTGAGCACGCTACAGCCTTTTCTTCCCATCATATCGTTTGCAAAAACCTGTGTGGGCAATAAAGTCCCGAGGAAATTCAAGTTAAAAACAAACTGAACTCCTTTTAAATCCAGGTCAAAAAATGTCTTTAGTCCTTCTGTTTTGTTTGTTAAATCACTCTCAGATAAATGCGTGTGAGAGGTTGTCGCCAACGGATGGTTCCCTCCTGCTCCATTGATTAAAATATCGCACTTTCCTAACTCTTCAGTGATGGTTTTCTGCGCAGCTTCAAGTGATTCTTTGTCCAAAACATCAGCGGATAATGCCAATGCTGTACCGCCTTCTGACTTTATTTTTTCCGCAACAGCGGTAGCCGCATCCAGTTTTAAATCCAGCACCGCGATTTTATGTCCTTCTTTTGCGAGGGCTTCCGCCAAAGTACTGCACAGCACTCCGCCAGCTCCCGTTATTACTACAACTTTCATATAATTTTTTGGTTTAGTGTTAATCAAATAAACTGGGCAACCACATACTGATTGCCGGAACCGCTGTTACCAGAATAAGCACCAGCACCATCACGGCATACAACGGAATTAGTGGTTTTAAAACCTTTTGAACTGATGTTTTAGCCACACCCACACCGATAAATAAAACTGAACCTACCGGCGGCGTACAAAGCCCCACGCAAAGATTTATTACCATCATTATCCCAAAATGAATTGGGTCAATACCCAAACTTGTCACCACAGGTAAAAAGATAGGTGTGAAAATCAAAACGGCTGGTGTGATATCCATAAAAGTTCCTACAAAAAGCAGAATGAGGTTGATAATCATCAAAATCACAAACTTGTTATCGCTTAGCGCTACAAGGCTCTGGCTAATCGTCTGCGGAATTTCCTCAAAACTCATTACCCAAGACATGCTCATAGACGTCGCGATAAGCAACATCACAATCGCAGAGGTACAAACCGAATCCAAGAAAATCTTAGACAATCCCGATGGTTTGATTTCTCTATAAATAAAGGATAAAATCAAGGCGTAAAGCACCGCAATTCCTGAAGCTTCGGTGGCTGTAAAAATCCCTGCTACGATTCCACCAATCACAATGACAAGAAGCATTAAACTAGGCAAAGCATCTATAAATGTTGTCAAAACTCGTTTTGTGCTACTGCGTTCTCCTCGAGGATATTTCTTCTTTTTAATCCAAAAAGCAGCCATGATCATCATACCCAGGCCTAGTAAAATCCCGGGAATGTAACCGGCTAAAAACAACGCCGCTACTGAAACCCCGCCACTCGCCAATGAATAAACGATCAGCACATTAGACGGCGGTATTATCAATCCTGTTGTGGAAGATGTAATGTTTATCGCGGCACCAAATTCCTTGGAGTAATTTTCCTTTTCCATGTGTGGTCCCAGCACGCCACCTATGGCAGACGTTGCCGCCACTGCCGAGCCAGAAATCGCCCCGAAAAGCATTGCCGTTACTACGTTTACATAGATCAAGCCGCCGGGCAATGACCCCATTAACGCTTTCGCGAAAGCGATAAGCCTATTTGCAATCCCGCCCTGATTCATGATTTGACCAGCGAGAATAAAAAGAGGTATCGCTAGCAGCGAGAAACTATCTAGACCGGTCGCCATACGCTGCGCAATCGTGGTGTAACCCGCAACTGGGTCAACCGCGATCATGAGCGTTAACAAACATGAAATCCCGATGCTCCACGCCACGGGAACGCCTATGCCCAACAAGAAAACAAATGAAATTATCAAAACAAGAATTTCGTAACTCATGAATGCTGGGTTTTAGGTTGAAATAATTCAATCAATTTGTAAATGATGATAATGACGCCTCCTAGCGGCAACACTGAATATACCGTGGATAATGGCAAATTGAGCGCGGCGCTTTGCTGACCAAGAAAATGGTTTATGTAAACTAGATTTCCACCGCCAATGACCAAGGCCAAAAGGCAAAAAAGCATTATCAAAACTGCGATTGCCGTTTGTACAAAGCGCTGTTGTTTTTCGTTCAATTTTGGCGAAAGCAAATCAATGGTGACGTGTATTTTTTGTCCGCTGGCATACGCAGCGCCTAAAATTCCCATCCAGATAAAGGTGAATCTTGATAATTCTTCGGTTACCGAGCTGGGCGAATTCAACACATAACGCGTGAAAATTTGCCATAAAACGCTTAATAGCATGGTCGCCATAAGCAGGATGAGTAGCGACCCAAGAATTTTGTCGAGTATCTTTTTAAACTGCATTATTGTACGGCTTTGATTCGTTTTACGGTTTCTTTGAGTTGCGGGTCTTTCTCATATTCCTTGTACATTTCCTCAACTTTTGCCCTGAATAATTCTTTGTCTGGCTCGATGATTTCTACACCGGCTTCTTTGATTCCTTCTAGAGCTTCATCCTCAGATTCTTTCCAGAGTTTCTTTTGATATTGCGCAGATTCCATCGCGGCTTCTTTAACCCATTTTTTTTCTTGTTCGCTGAGTTTTTCCCAAACCTGTGTGCTGATTATCAATTCATCAGGAACCGCAGTGTGACCGTCCATTGTAAAATATTTACACACCTCATAATGACGGTTCAAGTAAAAACTTGGAAGGTTATTTTCTGCACCATCCACAATACCTTGCTGTAGCGAAGTGTATAGTTCTCCCCACGAAATCGGTGTCGCAGAACCGCCCAAAGCTTCCACCATATTGATAGCCGTTTTACTGGGCATCACCCTAATTTTCATCCCATTGAGGTCGTCTGGAGTTTTAATGGGTTTCTTAGCATAAAAATTACGGTCACCAGAATCGTAGAAAGCCAATCCCAACAAGCGTTTATCTGTACTTTCTTGCAAAAGTTCTTCTCCTACTTCGCCTTCTAGAACTCTAAACATATGCTCACCATCCCGGAATAAATATGGCATTCCCAACACTCTAAATTCTGGCACAAAATTCTCCATCGTAGCCGTTGAAACCTTTGTCATTCCTACGGTTCCTATTTGTAAGAGTTCAACAAGTTCACGCTCTGAACCCAATTGTTGATTAGGATAAATATGTACTTCTAACTTTCCATTTGACTTTTCAGCGAGGCGCTCTCCCATAAAAACCATCGCCTTGTGTACAGAGTGTTTTGTATCCAGGCCGTGTGCAAGATTTATAACCGTAACGTCGTTTTTTTGGCTGCAGCCAAAAAAAGCTACAAGCAAAACCGCAACGCATATGTTTTTGAAAAATCTAAGCACTTTTGATAGTTTTTATCGTTTGAATGGTCTCAGATGTAAGGGCTTCAATCTTTTCATAATCAAAAGTTCCATCAGCTTTCTTTAGAAACAGTGCAGAGCCAATTCCCACGCAGAAGGCGCCAGCTTTAAACCAGGATTCTATGTTTTCTCGCTCTGGTTTTACGCCGCCGGTGGGCATTAAGGTTGACCACGGCATCGGCCCTTTAACGGCTTTGATAAATCCCGGTCCACCGACTTGTGATGCTGGGAAGACCTTGACAACATCAGCTCCTAATTGCTGTGCGTTATAAATTTCTGTTACCGTTCCGCAGCCTGGCGACCAAGGAATATTGTGTTTTTCACATACTTCGGCGACTGCTGGATTTAAGATAGGTGAGACAATGAATTTGGCTCCAGCCAAAATAAATTCCTCAGCAGATTTTGCATCCACAATAGAACCAATTCCTAGCACTAGTTCAGGAAGATTCTTATCAACAAACTCTACTAAATTTTTAAAAACAGCCAAAGCTTCCGGGCCACGATTTGTGTATTCAAACACTCGCACACCACCAGAAAAACACGCCTGAATGATGTTTTTACAAACCTCAAAATCGGCATGATAAAACACGGGCACCATCCCAGTTGAACCTATCAAATCCTTTATTTCTTCTTTAGATTTTGCCATGCTTACCGCTTAAGTCTGCCTTTCAGGTTGCCGTTCATAATTTCTTCTATTTCATGGGCTTTCGCCAAATTGATATCCATGGGAATCGTGTGTTTTATGGCACATGCCGCAAGTCCAAATTTAAGCGCAAACGCATCATC
This sequence comes from Leeuwenhoekiella obamensis, assembly GCF_055391795.1. Lineage (NCBI taxonomy): Bacteria > Pseudomonadati > Bacteroidota > Flavobacteriia > Flavobacteriales > Flavobacteriaceae > Leeuwenhoekiella > Leeuwenhoekiella obamensis. The sequence goes on from NZ_AP029251.1 coordinate 1,494,698, forward strand.
TTGGGTAAGTAAACCATGAATGACTCCGGCCGCAAAAGCATCGCCAGTGCCTATTCTATCTACAATCTCGGTGATTTTAATAGTTTCGGCTTTGATGTATTCTCCATTAAAAGCTTGTCCACAAATCGAGTGATTGTTAGCCGATTTATCCGCACGAACCTTCCCAAAAACTTTCTGAATATTTGGGATTTTCTGTATTAAACCTACAGCTGCTTTTTTGAAACCTTCTTCTGTTTCAGGATAATCTGTATCAATCAAACTATTGATTTCACTTACGCTTCCCAATAAAATTGTGCTCGATGAAGCTAGTTCTTTAAGAACTTTTTGCCCATCTTGACCGTATTTCCAAAGATTACTTCTGTAGGTTGGGTCAAAGGTTATTTGTATTTTTTTGTTTTTGGCTACAGCCAAAGCATCCCTCAACGCTATCAACGCATCTTCTGAAATGCCCGGAGTTATGCCCGTCCAATGAAAGAAATCCGCATTTTCTAATATGGTTTCCCAATCAAAATCTGCCGGATTGATATTTGCGAAAGCGCCGTGCAAACGATTGTATGCAATTTGCCCGGGGCGCATCCCGATTCCTTCTTCAAGAATATATTGCCCTAGCGGATTTACATTTCGGGTGATAAACTTTGAATCAACCTTAAATCCGTTTATAAATCGAAACGCCGCATCACCTACAAAATCGTCTGAAAGTGCGCTGACGTGCGTTACTTGATGCCCAAAGTTTGCCAAGGAAGCACCAACATTAAATTCGGTGCCCCCAAAGGTGAAATCCAACTGCTTCGCCTGCTGCATTTTTAATTTATACGGTGGATTGAGGCGCATGATAACCTCACCAAATGTGACTATTTTACCCTGCTTTTTCATTAGAGATTAAAATATTCTTTAGCGTTAAAATAGCAGATGTCTTTGATGAATTTCCCAATGAATTCAGGGTCTTGCGGTAGTTCGCCACGCTGCATATCTTCACCAAAAAGATTACACAAAATCCGTCTAAAATATTCATGTCTGGGAAACGAAAGTAAACTCCTAGAATCGGTCAACATCCCAACAAACGTGCTTATCAAGCCCATGTTAGAATGCGTGTTGATTTGGTCAATCATTCCCTGCTTTTGGTCTAAATACCACCAGCCAGAACCAAACTGCACTTTACCTTTTATACTGCCGTCATTAAAATTCCCAGCCATAGTGGCAAACACCGCATTATCTGCAGGATTGTTATTATAAATGATGGTTTTTGCCAACTTGTTCTTATTGTCCAAATAATCTAGAAAACGAGAAAGTCCGACACCTTGCGAAAAATCACCGATAGAATCCCAACCTGTGTCAGGACCTAATTCTCGTAGCATTCTGCTGTTATTATTGCGCAACGGCCCTAAATGAAACTGCTGCACCCAGTCGCGGTCATGATATTCTTCACACAAAAAGCGTAGCAAAACATTTGTGAACTTTTCTGCGTCAAGCGCCGAAATTCCATCACCTTGTAATCGCTTTTTAAGAATGGCATCTACCTCTGCCGAAGTAGCATCAGCAACAGGCATGCTGTCTAAACTATGGTCGCAAATCCTGCATCCATTTTCATGGAAATAATCAATTCTGGCAAGTAAAGCTTGTTGAAGTTTTGTAAAAGAATCAATCTCAATTTGAGCAACTTCAGCCAATTTAACGATATAATCACCGAAATCTTCATCGCTAATTTTCAAAGCTTTATCAGGTCTAAATGCCATACTGACTTTAAGGTCAATATCTTGACCCGCAATGTTTTGATGATGTTTTAAATCATCTGTAGGGTCATCTGTTGTGCAAACAAACTTTACGTTCATTTGATTCAAAAGCCCTTGCGGAGTGTGAGAATATTGTTGCAATTTGGCTGTAGCCAAATCATAAATTTCACTTGCGTTTTTCTCACTTAGCAATTCATCAACGTCAAAATAGCGCTTGAGCTCTAGATGCGTCCAGTGAAACAGAGGATTACGCACTGCGAGCGGAACTGTTTTGGCGAAAGCCAAAAACTTATCCTTATCGTTCGCATCGCCCGTAAGATATTTTTCATCCACCTTTAGGGCGCGCATGGCACGCCATTTATAATGGTCGCCGTCAATCCAGGCTTTGGTCAAATTTTCAAACGGCTTGTTCTCTGCAAGCAATTGCGGAGACAGGTGATTGTGATAATCAATGATGGGCTGCGGCGCAGCATAGTTGTGATAAAGCTCTTCTGCAAAGCTGTTTTGCAGCAAGAAATTATCTGTAATAAAAGGACGATTCTTCATCGTTCTTGTCTCGGTTAGGGATTGTTTTGTGAGGTTAAACATGAAGCCATTTGCTGTGTTTGTCCTCCCATTTTACAATCTCGTTGTTGTACATTGAGTCTAAAGCCATTTGCACGCACATCGCGGCTTTTGCACCGGTTTGCATGCTACTCTCAGGCTCTTTGTTGTTCTTTATTGAATCTCTAAAATCCATCAAGGCCTGCTTGGTAGGGTCTTGATGATCTATCGTGATAGGAATACCTTTGCCGGCTTCCCAGGTTACGGTGGCTCCCGCAACGCCGTCAACTTCACCAATCACTTTATTTTCCTTTCCTTCAGGATAGAACCAGGCTTTTGAGTAATCTAACATTATAGTTCCTTTGTCACCCATAACCTTGATGCCATAATCTCCCATGGCATTAGAGGTCAAGCAAGTGAATTTGGCCCGTATTCCTTCTGGATAGTCATAAATGTGATGCACGTTATCGTAGGTTTCACGACCGTCCTTCCAGTAATTTATCCCTCCAGTTCCAAAAACTTGAAGCGGCACATTACCCGTAACCCAATTCACAAAATCAATCTGGTGAGAACATAATTCTGCCGTAAGGCCGCCAGAATATTCTTTGTACATACGCCAGTTGATTAGCTTTTCAAATTTTGGGTCTGGCACAGCTCTACGCCAGTCACCATTACGATTCCATTGACATTCAAAAGCGGTTATTTTACCAACCTTTCCATCACGAATCATATCCACAACATGCGTGTACAGACGTGAACTGTGGTATTGATGCCCCGTCTGAAAAATGAGATTTGAGTCTTTTGCTTCGAGTAATTTGTGAATGCCATCAAAGCCTTTTGCCATGGTTTTCTCACCATATACATGCTTGCCTGCAGCAATTGCATCACACTCAATCGCAGCGTGGGTGCTAAATGGCGTTGCAACAACTACAGCGTCGATGTCCTTTTCGTCAAGCATCTTCTTGTAGTCAGCATATCCACGTTTTATTCCGGCACGCTTCAGACCATTTTCTAGCCTGAACGCCAAAATATCGCAGCATGCAACCACTTTAAGGTTTGGCACTTGATTGATAAGCGAAATAATACCTCCGCCACGATCTCCTGTACCGATTACGCCTACATTTATTGTTTCATTCGCATTTAAAATGTTGCCCAGAAGCGGACCAGAGCTAGCTAAGGCAGCACCGGCCAGACTACTTTTTACAACAAAATTTCTTCTATTCATAGTTTAGATTTGAGGTTTCCAACCATTTTCATATTCACGGCCCCAAAGTTTCATGGCATCCCTGTCATAAATCTTTCCGGTTTTGTCATCAATGTCAAAACCTTTACCTGTTCTATACGCAAGGTTCGCATAATGCACCATGGCCATACTTACCGTTGCATCATCGATGGGAGCAGTGAGTTTAGCTTTTCCGCGTACAGCGTCAAAAAAGTTTACCATGTGACCAGTAGTAAGATCGCCACCGCCACCAAGTGCTGTGCCTGCTTCGGCTGTAGCCGATGAGGAATCCTTTACAACTTTACCTGCCCTGTCAAAAAGTTTGTATCCTCCTCGATCAATAAATACTGAACCTTCGCTACCGTAAATTATCGTTCCGCGACCAGCGCCATACGTATCATAACCGTTGCGGCTCTTGCCATCCCATTCTATTATTTTCCCCTCTGGAAATTTAAACGTTGCCTGCATGGTATCATACATTTCCCAACCGTCATTCTCAAACTGGAGTTTTTCTGCCCATACATCAGCATGCAAAGGATAATTTACTCCTAAAGCCCATCTTGCGATATCTAACTCATGCGTTGCATTATTTCCTGCTTCTGCAGTCCCGAAATCCCAACCATACCAATGCCAGTTGTAATCCCAAGTATTGTCTGTATACTCTCTGTGCGGAGCTGGACCTTGAAATAAATTCCAATCTAAACCTTGCGGTGGCGCAGCTTTCTTTTGCGTCGGGACTTCACCTCTACTATTTGTATAAAAAGCAACTGCTTTATATGGCTTGCCTATAACGCCGTTATGAATTTCTTTTATGATCTCTTGCGAAAGGCTTGAAGAACGCTGTTGATTACCCATTTGCACAACCTTGTCATACTTCTTTGCTGCTTCAACGATCAATTCGTTTTCCCACATATTATGACTACATGGCTTCTCAACATAAACATCCTTACCGGCCTTCATTGCCAGGATAGCTCCTGGGGTATGCCAGTGGTCTGGAGTAGAATTTATAAACACATCCACATCCTTATCATCAAGAATTTGGTTCATATCGTTGATGATTTCTGGCTTATAACCACTCTTTTCATGAAAATGCTTCAATGCTCTTTCTCGCTGACTCACCATAACATCACAGAGGTAAAGCAATTTTACATTAGATTCTTTCCTGATGATGGGCTCAATGTAGCCGCCCCATCTTCTTCCTAAACCAGCGATACCAATATTCAATCGGTCATTGGCCCCTATGATATTTCTATAGCTCTTTGCAGGCATCGCCATAGCAGAACCGCCAAGGGTTACAGCCGCGCCGCCTAGAGCAGCTTTTGTAATAAAATCTCTTCTTGAAGTCATGAAAATGCTATTAAAGTGGTTTGATTTTTATGTTCTTAAATTCAACGTGGTCACCGTGATCTTGCAAAAGAATAGGACCTTCATCCCATCCACCGAAGTTTGGCCATTTTGCATACTTACTTTCAGAGACCAGTTTAAGGTATTCTGGGCTTTTTCTTTCGTATTCTAAAACCTTTACGCCATTAAGCCAATGTTCAATATGGTTATTGTTAGAAACGATTCTGGCTGTATTCCATTCACCAATGGCATTAATTGGTTTTTTAGGATCTGCCTTGATCAAATCATATAATGAAGAAACTGTACGGCTACCATCATGATTCCCCAGTTTTGCGTCCGGATGATTCTCATCATCTAAGATTTGATACTCAAGCCCTATTGCCGAACCTGAACCTTTGTTAAGATCTGGATCCACAAAGTATTTAATTCCGCTGTTAGCGCCTTTAGTAAGTTTAAAATCAACCTTAAGCTCAAAGTTTGAATAATTCTGAGTGGTAACGATATCTCCGCCGGCAGCTGATTCTGCACCGCCCGTAGATTTCACAATAAGATTACCATTCTCTAAAACCCATCCCTTTTCAGGGAAATTATCCAACTTTGCTCCACGCCATCCATTAGTGGTTTTACCGTCCCAGAGCAACTTCCAGCCGTCTTTTTTCTCTGCTTCTGTAAGTTGGTTTTTTGTATTGAAAAGTGGTGCGTCACTTTTCATGTTATACTGGTCTAAACTATCAGTTATGATTCTCACGTTTTTCCACATGATCTGTTTGCCAGGTTCATCATCACCGCCTATGGCATGTACTTGAAGCGCGATAAATCCTTCGCTGGTTTTATCGTCAACAAGATTTGCGGCAGCTACACCATTTACCCAAGTCTGGATCGTGTCACCAATAGCTTCAATTCTATAATGATTCCAGTCATCTTTTTTGTAGGCGCTTTGCGCGGAAGTGTTAAGCGTTAAAGGATACAACCATCCTCGTCTTGCTTCATCATACACTCCACCACTCCATGCGCGCTCAGAAGGGTCTATTTCTATCTGATACCCATGCACTCGGTTATTTTGATAATTCGGTTTGCTTTCGCTGCGTATCTGTATTCCTGAATTCATACTTGGATCAGCTTTAAAATCTAATTCAAGAATAAAATCACCGTACACTTTATCTGTGGTCATAAAAGAGTTTGGCGTGTTTGAAACCGTAGTTCCTACGACCATTCCATCTTTAACCTCATACTTTGCTTCGCCGTTCTTTTGGCTCCAGCCAGATAGATCTTTGCCATTTAAAAGGGCGATACTTGGATCTTTAACTTCTTGAGCATTCTCACAAGCCGTAAATAATAGACCTGTGACAATAACTGACAGTAGTTTAGTTCGTCTTGATTTCATTCTATTTTTATTAGATTTTAAATTATGTGTACGAACACGCTTTTAATTAAACTTTATGAAGCTAACTTACTAAAACGTTTTCTTTTTAACTAAGTATTACTTTAAGAATTAATAAGATTACTGATATATTAATCACTAATTGAGGATATCATCCTTATAATACATAAGGTTTTCCTTACTAATTATGTCTATAGGTAAGTAATGAAGATTTTTTACTTCCTCTTTAGCGATCAATGCTCTATAAAAATTATACATCGCAATATAACCTTGATTTTCTGGACGTTGCCCTATGATGTAGTTAATTACATTCTTTTCTAGGTAAAAACTATTCTTTGCAATAAGATCGTATCCTATAAGATGTATTTTCTTATCAGCATTTTCTAGAAACTTTGCTACATGATGCACTTTAGAACTAGGAACAAAAATACCTGTTGCGTTGCTGGCTGTAATTAAGTTCTGTAGATCATTATACCAACTCTTATCACGCTCATCAATATTAAATCGTCCTAGATCAATATTGTCCTCACTTTCGTTGATATAAGAATAGAAGCCATCTATGCGCTTTTTTAAAGTGCTATTGTGATTCTCATTGCTCTTTATTGATATTATAAGAATCGTCTTGCTCTGTTCTAAATTAGGGATCATTAAACTCGCAGCAAGTCTACCGCTTTGATATGCATCCTGCCCCACAAAACTTAAAGATTTGTTTGTGTCGAGATTAGAATCTATTATGGTAAACTTTGTATTGATCTCTGCAAGCTTTTCAGTAAGTTTTAAAGCTTCAACATTTATAACAGGAGCTAAAATAACTCCATCTGGTTTCATCGCCAAAACTTTATTTACCTGATGAAGAAAGCTATCTGCATTCTTCTGATCAAAGGATAAGATAGTGAGCTTAACACCAAATTGTTCCAGATCCTTTGCTCCCTTTAAAACTCCAAGAGTAGGTAATTGCCAATATTCACCTTCAACAAACTCTGGCAGTAAAGCAACGATTTCATAAGTCTTATTAAGAACTAAACCTCGCGCATAAATATTAGGCTTGTAGTTCACTTCTTTTAAGATCTTTAAGATCTTTTCTTTCGTTTTGGGTGACACTCTACCGCGTTCATGTACTACGCGGTCTACGGTTCCCTGAGAAACGTTGGCTAATTTGGCAATTTCTTTTAACGTCAAAATTGTGGAGCTTATTAAAAATCTAAAATAGGTAAACTCATTTAATTTTTTGGCTTTAAGCCAAAACAAAACCCTCAAACTTACGAATGAGGGTTCTGCAATAAGCTAACAAGTAATCAAATATTTAATTGGTTTTAAATACTCTTACATAATCCACAATATACTGTTGTGGGAAAATTGAATCATCTACATCTGGACCGCCAAAGTTACCGCCCACCGCTACATTGAGAATGAAATAGAATGGCTGATCAAACGGCCAGTTCTCTTCGGTTTTCTCATCTACTGAATATGAATATACCTTCTTGTCATCTACCAGAAATACGATCTCTTCAGGTGACCAGTCTACCGCATAGGTATGAAAGCCTTCTTCTATATCTGGCATGCGGGTTTGCTTTGATAAAGCATTCTCACCATACCCCACAGGCAAATGCAAAGTTGTGTAAACCGTATCTGTCTGTCTACCTACATATTCTAGAATATCGATCTCACCAGAACGTGGCCAGCCTACTTCACCAATGTTAGAACCTAGCATCCAGAATGCAGGCCAAATACCATGTCCTACAGGAACTTTGGCACGAGCTTCCATACGACCATATTTAAACTCTTTTTTACCTTGAGTCGTGATACGTGTAGATGTATAGATCGAGTCTTCTTTTTTTGCTGTGATGATCAAATAACCATCTTTAAGCTCATGATTTTTTTTGGTGTAGAATTGGCGTTCATTATTACCCCAACCGCAAATGTTTGGACAACCGTTGCCTAATTCAAAATTCCAAACGTTCATGTCTAACTCATCACCATCAAAATCTTCTTGCCAAACTAAAACACCTCCAGATTGAGCGAATATGCTTAAAGGCAAAAACAAAAGAATAAATACAAAATTTCTCATCTTAGTTTAAAGTAATGTTTGATCGTTGATTATCAATAGAGTTAGTTCCTATAAAGATATCAAATTCACCAGATTCTGCTTCCCATTTATTCATTGCCGAATAAAATTCTAAAGTCTCTTCATCTATAGTGAAAGTAACTTCTTTACTTTCTCCAAGCTCTAGTTCAACGATCGCAAAATCACGCAATTCTTTTACAGGTCTTGTTCTGCTGGCAAAATTGTCATGAATATACAATTGCACCACTTCTCTACCCGCTCTGTCACCGTTGTTTGTAACTGTTACGGTCGCTTTCAGTGATTCTCCTTTGTTAAAAGATGTTGCGTCAAGTTTTATTTCGCTATAAGCGAAATCTGTATAACTCAGACCAAAACCAAAAGGGTAAAACGCATCACGCTCAGAATCCTGATAGCCAGAATATGTTACCATATCACTTGCTGGTCTACCCGTAGTTTTCTGATTGTAATAGAGCGGTTCTTGCCCCACAGATCTAGGAAATGAAACCGGCAACTTCCCACTAGGATTGTAATCGCCAAAAAGTACATCTGCAATCGCATTTCCTGATTCTGAACCAAGAAACCAAGTCTCTAAAACTCCGTTTACTAAATTACTAGGCTCAACAATATCTAGCGGTCTACCGTTCATCAAAACAAGAACGATATTCTCATTTACCTCTTTTACCGCTTTTAAAAGATCGCGTTGCACTTGAGAGATCTGGATATCTACCTGACTACGACCTTCGCCTGTTTGAAACGCATCTTCGCCCAAAACCATTACAACTACCTCAGATTTTTTTGCTGCATTTACAGCTTCGGCAAAACCAGACTCGTCATCTTTATTGATCTTTAATGGCATTAAAAAACTACGCTCACCCATACCATGATCAGCGCCTTTTGCATAGTTGATCTTCGTTTTTTTACTAACGGCAGCTTTTATTCCTTCTAGAACAGACACGGCAGAGTTCTTTTCGCCTTGAGCGCGCCAGTTACCTATAGGACTGTCTTTGTCGTCTGCCAGCGGACCGATCACTGCTATGCTCTTAAGGTCCTTCTTTAAAGGCAGAATGTTATTTTCATTTTTAAGCAGTACGATAGATTTGCGGGCTACTTCTCTGGCTTTCGCCAAATTCTCCTGAGAGCCCAGTTCGCTAGCCTCAAAATCTTCATCGCAATATTTATAAGGATCGTCAAAAAGCCCCAAAGCAAACTTCACGCGAAGAATTCTTCTTACCGCATCATCAATGATCTCAACCGGAACGGTGCCGTTGTCAACCATTTTTTCAAGAGAAGCCTCATAAATATGACCTTCCATATCCATATCACTCCCAGCAACGGCAGCAATTTTAGCCGCATCATCGCTGTCTTTTGCAAAACCATGCACGATCATCTCTGCGATAGAACCCCAGTCTGAAACCATGAAACCATTAAAACCCCACTCTCCTTTAAGAATGTAACGCTGCAAATGTTCATTACCGGTAGAAGGCACACCATCGATCTCATTAAAAGAGTTCATAAATGTGGCAACACCAGCTTCATTTGCTTTTATGAATGGGTAAAGAACTGCGTTATACAACTCAGAAGTTCCCATGTTTACGGTGTTATAATCTCTTCCCGCTTCCGCAAAACCGTATGCGGCAAAATGCTTTGCACAAGCTGCAATGGTTTGTTCGCTCGCCAGGTCATCTCCTTGAAAACCTTTAATTCTGGCTTCGCCGGCTTTTGCCACGAGGTAAGGATCTTCACCAGCGCCTTCCATTATTCTACCCCAGCGCGCATCTCGAGAAACGTCTATCATAGGTGCGAACGTCCAGTGTAAACCTGCAGCCGCAGATTCTCTTGCTGCGATCTCAGCGCTTTCGCGCATCGCTTCAAGATCCCAACTTGCAGTTTCTCCTAGCGGAACAGGCATAATGGTTTTGTAACCATGAATCACGTCATAACCAAAAAGCAATGGAATTTTCATCCTTGAATTTTCCATAACAAGCTCTTGGTACTCGCGCGTACTTTTTGCGCCAAGCACATTAAGCATAGATCCTAATTCGCCATTCTTAAGCATTTCGATCTTTGCCTGCGTGTTCACATCAGATGGTTCGCCGGTAACTTCAAAGCCACCGCTATACTGGTTCATTTGCCCTACTTTTTCATGTAGCGTCATTAAACCAAGTACAGAATCTATTTTATGCTCTATGGCTGGATCCAGATTTTGCAATCCCTGTTGAGCTGCTCCTGAAGTCCAGCCAATCGCGCATAATAGTATCGCCCCAAGGGCTTTCCTTTTGATCATACTTTTACTGATAAACTCTTACATAGTCTATTTCCATAGAAGATTGATCAAAGTTTGGATCAATATCTCCTCCTAGTGCACCGCCCATTGCGACGTTAAGAATAATAAAGAATGGATCATTAAATGGCGTTGAAGCCGTGTTGTTGAACACTAAGTGAATCTCATCATCCACTGCGCAAATGATCTTATCTTCTCTCCACTCTACTGTGTAGTTATGGAATTCTGTAGTTTCATTTTCTACTTCAGTATCGTTAAAGATCGCGTTACCACCGCTGTTTCCTGGCAAATGAAGCGCGCTAGAAGTATGACCTGGATTATTACCTACATACTCCATGATGTCTATTTCACCAGTTTCTGGCCAGCCTACTACATCAAAGTTTGCGCCTAGCATCCAGATCGCTGGCCATGTACCGCCACCACCTGCAAGCTTAGCTCTTACTTCTACTCTACCATAAGTGAACTCATAATTATCTTGAGTAGTGATACGTGAAGATGTGTAGTTAAATCCATTTGTAGATTCGCTTTTAGCAGTGATCTTTAAAACACCATCTACGATCTCTGTATTATTCTCTGTATAATACTGTTGCTCACCATTACCCCAACCATTGTTGTTGCCTATCTCAAAATTCCAGATAGATGTATCAAGGCTAGCTGCATCAAATTCATCAGACCAAGCTAAGGTCTCATATTGAGTTTCTAGCATTTCTGGGGTAGCACTACTGCCGCCACCACCATCAGGATCTGTAGTGAATTTTAAATACCATGCAAGCGCAGGATTTGAACCAGGAATTGCACGAACGTACATGTAATCATCATTGATATCAAGAATCTCATAATTACTTGTACCTATGTAATAACTCATAAATCCACCGTCACCAATGATCATTTGAGTTCCTGTTGTTAACTCTTCTGGAACCGCACTTTGGACTGCAGCCAAATTAACAAACTTATCTCCAGAAGTATCAAAACCTAGACATTGGTCTTCACCTCCGCCGCCACCGCCAACGCTTAAGTAATCAACGTTGAAGAAAGTAGCTCCTTGATTATCATGATTGAAAACAATGTTCCCTCCTGCATCAAGACTAAAGGTTATCGCATCGTTATAAAAACATCCCACACCATCTTTCTCAAATGGCGCTGCTGCATAATAACTAGGATCAGCACCTTCTACTGGACCAACACCTAAATGTCCTGGCATTGCTGCTGCCACATACCAAGTCTTAGTATTGTCTCCTGTAAGTAAAGATTTAGTTTCAGGATCATCAAACTCACTATAAACTGTAAGCGTCATTGTTTCACTTGTTGCAACACCTGCAGTTCCTGTAGCGATTACAGTGACTACATATTCATTAGTTCCTGGAGTTGTGAATGTGTGTTCTACAACACCATCTGACGCTAAAGTGCTTGCATTATCACCATAAGCAAACTTATAGTTTGATGCATTGTCTGCAGTTGCAGTGAACTCTACAGTACCACTACCGTCACCGTAAGGGTTTTGCTCGTCTGCTCCTAGAATATTTGCAGTAATGGTTAAGTTGGCTGGAGCCAAAATATCTCCGAACTGCTGATCATCTTCCTGACAACCTTGCACAATAAATGCAAGGGCCGTCAGAAAAATTCCTAAATATATTTTAATTCTGTTCATAGTCTAATTTTTAATTGTGGAAGTAAACTTCATCTATATAAACATCTACTGTTCCTGCTGGTGCACCCGAGTAAATCAATTGTGCAATGTGACCTCTTGTGGTTAGACCAGCAAAATCTGATAATGGTATATCAAGATCATTCCATTGTCCTTGTTGAAGATCTGTAAACTCTATTTCATGCTCTACATCATCACCACCACCATAAGCAGCATCAGCTCCAAAGTCAACTAATTTGATCCTAAAAGTCGTTCCGCTATTTACGTATACACTTGTGTGAAAATGTGTCATCGCAGTCGCATCGATCATTGGGTTTGTAGCTTCTATACCTACATAATCCAGATTTGAATAATGCTTTACAAGGTTTCCTTCAAAGGTAGTTTCCTCATAATCTGCAACAGACCAACCTGTTCTCCAAGTATCCACATTTACATCGTCGTCCTTTTCGCTGAAAAGCGAAACATAGCTCTGATCACCTAGTGCGATATCATCAAAATAGAATGTAGAACCTGTTCCCATGTTACCAAAATCATAGAATACGATCACTCTATCATAATCTACAGCTGTATCAAACGCTCCAAAAGTTGTAAGATCAAACGACAATTCTTCCCACGCATTCGCCACTGTTGTATTTGTAATTACTTCTACCACAACGCTAGGATTACCGTTACCATCTGGCGCCGATTGAGAATCTTCAAACTTCAATAGAACAGGCACATTTGCAGCTGGCGACCATGTTTTCATTCTCACGGTTGTACCATTTGAGAAATCAAGTGGCACATCAAGATTAAGTGAAATACCTGCCCAAGTTTGTGCTCCGTTGCTCTTGTCAAGCTGGGTAACTCTAGAGCTCTGATTGATGCCAGACATATCTGGGTTGTCTACAACTGCTCCACCTGCACCACCAAAACCTGACCAGTTATAGCTAAGATTTTCTGACTGAAATGTTAGCGGAAGTTCTGTATTCTCAATAACTTCTGTTCTAATATTATCAAAGTAATACGTCTCACCAGTACCAGAAGTATTGAAGTTAAAGAACATTACCATTGTTCCATAAGTCTGCGCCGCATCTCTACCCGAAAGATCGAAGATCAACGTTTCCCACTCATTACTTACTGTTGTAGTCGCAGTAAATTCTACATTGATATCTGCGTTATCTCTGTTTTCTATTTTAAACAGAACTGGAGTTCCTGCAGCTGGAGAATACACATCTACCGCAATAAAGTTAGAACGAGAGAAATCAATATCTTCAGACAATTCTCTTGCGATACCCGCCCAAGTCTCAGAGCCAGATGGCTTAGTATACATCGCCACTTTAGGACTATCGTTTACTGCATTTGGTGCTGGGTTATCCACAACTGTTGTATTTTGGCCTCCGCCAAAAGCATAAATAGTATAATCTACAGTAGTTGACTCAAAATTGATAGGCAATACAAGTGGATCTACAATTGTAACATCTTCTGTATACGTAGTTGTTGCCGAACCTCCACTTAAAGCAGTGATAGTGATCGTGTACATACCTACATCGCTATATTCATGCGTTACAGTTTCACCTGCCATGAATGCTTCTTGATCTGATGCGTCTCCCCAATCTATTGTGAACGACGTTGCGAAGTCTGCTTCCGCGGAAGCGCTTACTAAAAAAGGATTTGCGCCGTCTACGCTTACCTGAGCTTCAAGATTTTCTGGAGCTCTAAAAGAAACTACAAGTTCCTGAGTTGCCTCTGTTACTTCTCCTGTAACACTCTTTGCATAGATAGTTACTGTGTAATTACCTTCAGCATAGGTGTGCATCACGCTTTTACCAGTCTCAAACTCATCTGATAATCCACTGCCATCGCCATAATCTACCTGAAAGCTGTTTGCATTTTTCCCAGAAGGAAAAATTGAAACATCACCAGAGTTATCTTGAGTAATGCTAAAGTCTGCACTTACTTCCATAGGCGCTCCCGCGCTTACCTCAGTAAGCTGCTCATCTTCAGAACAGGAGATCGCTCCTATAATGAGAAATAAAGCCAAAAATGTTTTTGATACAAAATTTTTCATATTCTATTTTTTAATATCCTGTATTTTGATCCCAGGTTCCCTGAGCAAATTGCATTTCTTCTAACGGAATAGGGAAAACCTCATTCTTATTAGCAGTAAAACCGTCTATCACACCAGCAGCTCTACCGGTACGAACAAGATCAAAAAATCTATGTCCTTCTCCCATAAGCTCTAGTCTGCGATCTTCATAAATATCGTCTAGAAGATCATTACCACTGCTGCTTACATCTGCAAGACCAGCGCGGTTACGCACTTGATTAAGATATCCACGTGCTTGTGATTCGCTAAGATTTGCTTTTATCATCGCCTCTGCAGCCATAAGTAACACATCTGCATATCTAATCGCTCTGTAGTTGTTAGGCTGAGTAAGGTTAGGATCACCTTGGTTTTCGTTTTGACGTGGTAAATATTTACGGTTGTAATATCCTGTGTGACCAGTTACAGGATCAGGATTACCTACGTTATAACTTACTGATGGATTAGCAGAAGACCAACTATCAATATTTAAAACAGTTACATCTCTACGTAGATCACCATCACTAAAGGCATTATACGCTTCTTCAGTAGGTAAGTTAAATCCATATCCGGATTCAAAAACTGGTCCGCTGTAACCACGCACACCGCTAAAACCTACCATCACATTACCTTCACTACACTGCAGACATCCAAAACCAGCACCTTCTTGACCCGTATACTGAATTTCGAAAACAGACTCAGGTCCATTTTCTGCTACGTATTCAAAAAGATCTGCATAATCCTCACCAGCCTCAGTACCGTATAAATGGTATTGTTGAGAGCCAATCACTTCATTAAGGTTAGTAGCTGCTTCAGCAAAGTTACCGTTGTATAATTGTACTTTTCCTAATAACGCTTGCGCGGAATATTTACTTGCACGACCTACCTGAACCGGAGTTAATGCCATGCTTTGTACAGCATCCTGAAGGTCTGAAATAATATAAGCATACACCTGATCTACAGGAGTACGAGGAAACTCAGTCACATCACCTAGTTGAAACTGTCCTTCTGGCTTAATAGGAATAGCTCCAAACCATTTTACTAATTCAAAATTGAAATACGCTCTTAAGAACTTAGCTTCACCGATGATCTGTGCCTTACCATCAAAATCAAATTTATTTTCATTTTCAATGATAAAAGCCGCACGTTGTACACCAGCAAAATTCCAATCCCAGATATCATCTAGATTGTCGTTAATTTCTGTGTGCTGCATACGATCTACTTGCTGCCATCCTATCACGTCTGTAGCACTTTCGCCACCAGCGTGTGTATTATCTGAAGCTATCTCGCCCAGAATAACATTTGCATACGTAGATTGTAGCACATCATATGCTCCTATTAAAGCATTTTCATAATCTGCCTCACTGGTAAAATATGTACCAGAAGTAATTTGATATTTAGGATCAACGTCCACAAAATCATCTCCACAGGAAACCAATAATCCCCCTGAGATAATTAGGAACATGAAATATTTTATATTCATTTTCATATTGATTTTTTTTAGAATTGAAGATTTACACCCATGATATACGTACGTGGAATAGGATAGAAACCATAGTCTATACCTCCACCTATAGGAGCTCCTGTAGAAGCTGTAGGATCATAACCTGAGTATTTAGTAAATGTGTGAACATTGTCAACCTTTGCATATACTCTAAACTTTGATACACCCACGCGCTCAGTAAATGATTGTGGCACTGTATACCCTAAACTCACTGTCTGGATTCTTGCAAAAGAACCATCTTCTACATAGTAATCTGAGAATACACCGTTAGATGTAGGTGCAGTTGTAACACGTGGTACTGTATTGCTTGTTCCAGCACCCGTCCAACGATCTAGCACATAACGCATACGGTTCACGTTAGGTTGATTACGCTCATAGTTTCTCACGATCTCATTACCTAAGTTTCCGTATGTGTAAGCAGAGAAATCAAAGTTTTTGTAGTTTAAAGAAAGGTTAAAACCTAATGTTACATCAGGAATAGGATCTCCTATGTATGTTCTGTCATTAGCGTCTATCGCGCCGTCACCATTAACATCCACATAACGAATATCTCCCGGCATTGCTTCCGCGCCAAGCGCAGACTGAGAAGGATGATTTGCTACTTCTTGAGCATTCTGGAAAATACCATCTGTTTTATAACCGTAGAAATATCCTAGAGGCATACCAACTTCCATACGTGCTGCTGCTGGTTGACCTACGCCAAAACCACCACCTTCAATAAAAGCTGTACCGTTAACTTCTGTAACTTCATTTTCTAATGTACTAACGTTAAAGTTCGCGTTAAGCGAAAAATCCTCATTAAATGTGTGGTTGTAACCTAACGCAAATTCTAGACCTGTGTTTTTCACAGCACCTGCATTAATTGTAGGTCCAGAAGCTGCAGGAGCGCCAGTACCATAAATTCCAGATACAGGAATATTAGGTATAAGAAGATTATCTCTATTGTTAATGAAGTAATCAGCAGTGAATGTCAATTCACCTCCAAAGAAATTAAGATCAACACCTACGTCAAATTTCTTAGCCTCTTCCCACTGAATCTCTGGGTTAGGCAACGCTCCTAAAGCTCTACCATTAGCAAGCGCCTGATCTGGCCCAAGCACATAAGTAGCTTCTCCACTTAATAACGAAAGGTATAAGAAATCACCAATTCTGTCATTTCCTAGCACACCATAACTAGCACGCAATTTACCGAAGGTCAACACATCATTTTCTGGGAAGAAACCTTCATCAGTAAATACCCAACCAGCCGTAAGCGATGGGAAATACGCCACGCGCACATCTGGAGCAAAACGTGTTGAACTATCTCTTCTCAACATCGCAGAAAGCAAATATTTATCTTGAAAGGCATATTGCAAACGCGCGAAATATGATAATCTTCTTATGTCATACGCATAAGAACTATTCGTTTGATTATCACCTGTTCCTGTTGCAGTATTAAAATCTGCAAATTGCCAACTGTTACTTTGCACATCAGTACGGCTACCAAACAATCCTTGACCCCAAGTCTTATAAGCTGTTAGACCTACAGTTGCTGTAACTTCATGGCTTTCGCCAAAAGTGTTCTCATACGTGTTATAAAGGTCAAACGTGTAATCATTATTATTAACACTAGATAAGCTCACCATGTTTCCATCACGAGTATAGATCTTACCAGTACCATAATCATAAATAGGAGCAAAATCTCTTCCTTTACTTTCTGAAGTATTGAAACCTATTCTACCGGTTAACTCTAGATTCTTTGCATAATCGTATGATGCCTGAAAGTTTCCACTCAATCTATTAAGAATGTTACTGTTAAACGTATTCTCAATTTGAGTCAGCGGATTTACAACTTCGTTACCCAAGTTTATTTCGCCGTCAAGGTTATCTGTAGAAGGATCAATGATCGGTGCAATGTTTGCCGCATTAAATAATACAGATCCTAAACTGAATGAATTAATACCTCTTGATTTTCTATAGGTATAGAAAAGCTTAGTTGAGATGTTCAATTTTTCTGAAAGGTCAGCATTTAAAGCTAAGGAAGCTGTATTTCTTCTTTGGCTTGCTTTATCTCCACCTACAATACCTTCTTGATACAAGTGAGAACCACTGATAGAGTAGTTTAATTTTTCAGCTCCGCCATCTATTCTTAAGTTGTGACTAGAGATCGGTGCATCTTGAAAAACCTCATCTTGCCAATTTGTCCCAACTCCATAACCACTCGCATTAGGAAATGGAAGACTCTGTCCTGCATTTGCGTAGCTTTCGTTAAGCAAAAGAACATACTCCTGAGCATTAAGCAATGGTAACGTTCTTGTGGTTTCTTGAATACCCGTGTAACCATCATAACTGATCTTAGCTTTTTGATTGCGACGACCAGCTTTAGTTGTAATAAGTATTACACCGTTAGCAGCAGTTGCACCATAAATAGCAGCTTGAGCATCCTTAAGAACAGTAAAGTTCTCAATATCTGATGCATTAATAGAATTTAGATCTCCGTCATATTGAAAACCATCTAAAATAATTAAAGGACGGTTATCACCGTTTGTGGCAACACCTCTAATTCTAATGTTAGCACTTGCTCCAGGAGCACCACCTTGCGGAGTAACGTTTACCCCAGATGTTGTTCCTTGTAACGCTTGTGCTGCGTTTACTGGCTCAAGGGCGGCGATAGTCTCATCACCCACGGTAGAAACCGCACCAGTTACCTGCCTTTTTACCTGTGATCCATAACCTATCACAACAACTTCATTTAAAGACTCAGAGTCTTCTAATAAAGATACATTAAGTGTGGTTTGACCATTAGAAGTGATCTTTTGGGTTTTAAAGCCCAAATAAGAAAAGACGATCACTTGTCCATTCTCAACATTGTTCAAAACATAGTTACCATCAAAATCTGTGACGGCCCCATTGCTTGTCCCTTCCACTAATACATTTACACCTGGTAATGGCATGCTGTCCTTCTCAGAAGTAACGGTCCCGGAAACCGAAAACGTTTGAGCATACAATCCCAGCGAACTAAATAATAGGATAGTTAATCCAAGGATTTTTTTCATTTGTTACTTGATTAATTTGAATGAATGGAAAATTACATCCTTGATACTTCAACTTTGTAATTTTTCACCTCAACAAAAAATCTACATAACAACTTTAGCTTAACATTTTTAAAATTGCTTTAAGAAAAAGCTATCAATTATTTATTTATCAATAATTTAAAAACAAATACAAGTACTTTTAAAAATATCTATGCACTATTAAAAAACGTTATCGTTGTGGTGATGTTGTGGTAATTTAACACTATTGTATCACCACATCATATCGACAAAATGTAATCTGTGAGACTGGCTTCGTGCTCAAGCTCCATTTTTTTACGCAAACGATATCTTTTTATCTCTACACTGCGCACTGAAATATTAAGAAGTGGTGCGATCTCTTTAGAAGATAAATTAAGTCTTAGATAAGCACATAATTTTAGATCGCTAGGTGTAAGATTAGGATGAAGGTCTTTTATTTTATGTAAGAAATCTGTATCTGCATTATTAAATGCTTCCTCAAAAAATTCCCAATCTTTATTATTGTTCAGACTTTTGTCTATGTTTTTTATAACGCCTCTAATATCATCTTTGTTTTTGGCGCTAAGCAAATCTTTCTTGATCTTATTAAGAAGCTCATTTTTCTTAACCATGCTCATGGTAGAAACGGCCAACTCACGGTTTTTACTTTCTACATCGTCTTGAAGTTTCTCATTACGCAATTTGATCAGCTCTCCCTCATTCTTCACATTTGCCATTTCTAATTCCCGCTTATTGCGCTCTATCAGCTTCTCGCGCTGCCTGTTGTAATATCTACGGTTATTGAGATGAAAAAGGATTAGCAACGCCACGAATGCGATTACATAAAGAATGATCGCAAGAATCGAAATATACCAAGGCCGCGCAATAGCAAAAGAATACTGTATCGTATTCTCAGTAAGCTGATTATTGACTCTTGCTCTCACCTCAAAGGTGTAATCACCATGCGGCAAATTCTCAAAATACGCGCTGGTTTCAGTAGTCCAAGGGCTCCAATTCTCGTATAAACCGAGTAATCTGTATTGATATTCAACCGCCTGAAACTTGCCATAAACCGGCACAGAAAAGGTAAAAGCAGGATTATTCAATTTTGCTTCAAAGTCCTTTTCACTTAAAGTGGAAAAATATTGAGCTTCGCTTTCGCGAAATTTATTCTCAACAGATTGCAGCTGAATAGTATAAGAATTCGTATCAAAATCCTCTAGATCAAAAATGGAATAACCTCCCGCAAAACCCAATAAATACTGATTCTCGCCTAAGCTCACTAAATTCTCATAGCCTTGCATATCCTTGCGTTTTTGGGAAGGAAAAGCAATTCTGCGTGCCACTAACTCCTGATCTAAACTGGCCGAACCAAAATAAACCAAGCCGTCTTGCGTAAATCCCCAAAGAAGGTCTTGTTTATCATCTGCGATAAGTTTACCGCTTACATATTCTGTATTCTCAAGCAAACCTTGAGAATAGATAGTATCTTTTACTAATTTCTCCTGAGCGGCATCGTATTTTAGAATTCCGTTATTGTAGCCGTAAAGAATTTCTCCCTGATATTTTACGAGTCCGCTTTTTGCTCCATTACTATCTTCTGAAATGATCTGGTAATCATTCACTCGTTGTAAATCTTCAGCTATATCAAGTTTAAAAACGCCTTTATATTCATGACTCACAAGTATGGTTTGCTGGTCGTAGATCTCAAAAAATCTGCTAGAAATATCAAAACCTTCAAGTTTGTTGCGGAGTTCCCAAGTATCTCCTTTTCGTTGTAAAACAAATAAACCGCTGTAATTACCCTGCACAATAAGATCGTCGTTCCACGATATGGTTTTAAAATCCCATGCGCCCGTCACATAGCTGATCATGTGAGCGGCATCATTATGAATGATAAATGTTCCTAAATTATGACCGCAAAAAAGCGTTCCTTTTACTTCTTTAAGTTTCCAAACTTGGCCTCGCGTACCAGGAATTAATTTAAAATCATCTTGATCGTTAAGAGGTTTTGAAAACAAGCCTTGATTTGTCCCAAGGTATAAATGATCTTCAAACACAGCAGAGGTGTATACCGTTCCTAATTCGCCCTCAACATCCTGAAACACGCGAAATGGAGAATGAAAATTCACTACGCTAATACCGTTGTCAAGACCCAGCCAAGCGTTACCATCCATATCTTCAAAGGTGGAAAGCACCGTGTTATTCGCTAAACCTTTAGATTGATTAAGATGAGCGACGATCGCTCCTGTGGTGTCAACTTTGTACAAGCCGTTTGCAACCGTACCCACTATGAGTTCGCCATCATTTGTAGGAATCGCGCTGTACACTGATTCTCGAGCTAAGATTTCGTTAGATTGAACTTCCCATTTTTTCACGCCACGAACTGCATCGTAAACAAAGAAGCCGTTATTCTGCGTAAGCAAAATAAGCTCACGAGATGCATTATAATGAATGGAAACAATTACATCATTAAGGTAAACTTCGCTACTAAAAAGCAACTTAGGCTTCCCTCCTTCTATTTTGTACAGCCCTTGAGCAGAAACCTGATAAAAAATAGTGTTCTCTAACTTATAGGATTTTAGCAAAACATCATCTGCCGCGATCAACTGTATTTGCTCAATCTCTGAATCGTATAAATAGATATTATTTAATGATTGAAAAGCGATGTATTTGTCAATGAAAAGAATATTCCAGAATTGCTCATCTTCTACTACGTCAATATTCAATTCTTTTACCAGTGAGGTATAATTGAGAAGACCTTTTTCATCCTTCTGCCAGTAGCCAAAATCCATATACGCTCCTGTAAAGATCTTATCATCGCGAGCGTTAACAGATCGAAGAATGGTGCTATTAGGAGAATTGTATAATTTAAACTGCGAACCGTTATAGGTAAGTAAACCGGCATTATTCGCAAAATACAGATTGCGATCATCATCTTGCGCTATGCCCCAATTCTGGTTACCAGCAAGATATTCTTGCGGCAAATAATTTTGCACTGGTGGCAACTCTTGTGCTTTTAGGGTTGCCCCAAAAACCAAAAAGAAAACTATAAATTGAAATACGCGCATTAAGATCTTTTAATTACGCGAAGTTAACGAGTGAATAGGGATTTTAGTTAGGTTTCTAAAACAAAACCAATATTCTAATTACTTTTTATGAATGCCCAGAGCTTTAAGTTTATTCTCTAAAGCATTTCCTCTAAGGTTAGCATCGATAATTTTACCTGATGGGTCTATCAAATAAGAGCTAGGCCAAATTTTTAAATGATAACTTTTATGGGTCTCGGCTATCACCAGTTGCGGGAGTTGGAACGCAGAGTTGTTGGCTTAATTGTATTATTTCCTAGTTTCTAAAATTACACTTTTTCGATAATACCAGTAATTGGCGATGAGCCGTTGACAGCTGTAGTTTTTACTAGTTTGCAAAACAATCTTGATTATTTATAATCTCAATTTCAAAATTTTCGAAATATTCTGTTCTCATTTCTGTAAAACATTGAATTAAGGAAAGTTTTGCAATATTTGATTGATATTTTTCGATTTTTCCTATTAGAGGCTTATTTTTCAAGTGGCTTGTTATAGCCATTACATAATTGATTTTCTTCACCTTAAAAAGGTCTACGAATTCTTTTTCAGTGAATTCCCTTTCTCTACCTTTACGTTTTAATATTTTAAAAATTGATTTTAAATATGTGTTTTTCTCATCTTTAAGATCATTTTTTAATCTCCTTGCTGATGAAATAATTTGACTATATAAAGCTCTTATATCTGTACTAAACCCATATTTTACGTGACATAAATAAATAGTGTCATTTGTAATTTTCATTATATCTGCTAATTCAATTGAATCTACTGTTATTTCATCAAGAATTAAATAGTTTGGTTTATCATAGTGTCCATTGTAACTAGATTCATCTTCTCTATTACCATTTTCTTTCTTAACCCACTTTTTATCTAATACTGAATTATTGAGGTTATTATTAATTAAAATCTCTGAACATCTCGCGTTCATCTCATTGACAAATATCTCCTTTAGCCTGTACCATTTTGAATCTAGATATATGTAAGTGCCCAAACCATTTATGTATAGTTCTGTATTCAAATGATATATCAGAGCTGTTCGTAGAATTGGTTTCTTTTTATGGCTTTTATAAGTGTTAATGTATATATTATAGATATTAGAACTGAAAGTAGATATGTTTCGATCTAATCCCTTTTCGCTTAAATATTTGAGAATAGTTCTTAAAATTTCTCTTTTGTCATTCGTACGGCCAATTAAATCGAATTTATGTTTATCAATTTTTAATTTTATTGCATACTCATCTGCAGTATAAAACTCTTCAACTTTGTTCGGATAACAGATATCAAAATTTGAAATTTTATTATTCAGAATATCTGCACGTTTATTAAAAAGTTCATTAATTACCGCTGGTTTCAAGGAATTTTTAATTTTCTCATCATCTGTTATTTCTTTGTAGGAACTAAAGAAATCGTTTGCCTTTTTGGTTTCAACGTGTTCTAATATTTCTATTAATAAAGCTAAGTTGGAATAGGACAGATCCTTATTAATATTGAATCCCGTTGAAATATTTAATATTATACTTGGTGATCTATTCGATAAATATTGATCAAATAATAATTCAGCGGTATCATTGGCTAACCTTATTCTTAATTCGGTAGGGATTTTACCGAATTTAATATAATCCATTACTCTGTAATCATCCTTGAACTGTTCTGACATTCCAGCTCTTAGTCCCGTTACTCCTCGAGTTTTAATGGAAATTATTTCATCCAAAACTGGATCCATTAATCGAGAATAAGTATTAAGACCATATGAAGTATCTAAGAATGGTAAGATATATTGATAAAATGCTCCACCTATAATTGCATAAATTCCGCTTTTTGTTGAAACTAAAACTAGTAGAGAAGGAATTTTGTAGGTCAACGAGAGATTCTCGGTATATTGTTTAGGAAAGAAATTTGACCACTCAGATTCCTTTTCATCTGATTCAATGACTATTAGTTTAGCAAGATATTCTCCTAACTTAATATCCTTTGTTTGAAAAACTTTACTATTTAATTTTAGGTGTTCTCCAATTTTCTGTAAAATAGTAGGTAAATTAAAGGATTCTTCAATTTTATAGATCGTGGGATTTTGCCTCATTTTAGAGCTTATATATAAAGTTTATCTTATTGAATTCAAAAATTTCTATTGTAAAAATTACAGCTAACAACCGTGTTTGATTTATTTTCTAATATGTTATACTAAAAGTATAAAGTAATAATGTCTCATTAATAATGGTTGAAATACGGGTAATGTTCTTTTCGCTGCAGCGAAAAAAGATCAAATTTTATTTATACAGCTCTAGTATTTTAGGAAGTTTATAGGTGAAATTATACATCTCAAAATCTCCATCGATCACATCGCCATTCTTATCTAAAACCACATAACGTGGTATTCCATTAAACTTAAACAGCTGTCTGAAACGGTTATAGGTATCTGTATCCACACGATACGCGTTTTCCATCTCTTGTTCTTCAATAAAACTATTGTAGCGATCTTCTGGGCTATCTCTTTCGCTTGTGATAAATACAAACTCAAAATCTGGATTGCCTTTATGTTTTGCGCGTATTTCCTTCATACTTTTAATAGAACCAACGCAGGGTCCGCAGGTTGTTGCCCAGAAATCAAGAAAGACGATTTTACCTTTATACTTGTCTGCTATGTTATAAAACAACTCTTTGGCTTTACCATCGGGCAAGACGACTGCTTCACTCATTACTTTAAATCCTTGCATTGTGCCCTCTGGTTGCTGCGGCGCATCAGGATCTTGAAATTTACTCTCTACATATAATTGACCTTGGCTTTTAACAAAATCAGACTCAATGGTTGCTTTTAGCGCATCCCAATACTTATAAGCTTGTTCTGCATCCTTAATTCTATCAAATTCAGACTTTAACCTTCTGGTTTTAGTAATATCATAAAAAAGACTCTTCTGAAGTTTAAGATGATTGGTCAGTACAGAATCCTTTTTACGCCATGGTTCCATAAAATCTATTTCATTTTTCTGTGGTAAAAATGGAGTAACATATTTATCTGTGTATGTTTTCCTTTTATCAGAATATTTCTCATTAAACGCTATCATTTTCTTATTAAACTCTTCCATCTCGTCCTTCTGATCCATAGAAAATGATTGTGGTTCCAATAATTTCCTTTCCTCTTCAGTTAACTCAATACCTTCATTTTCTAAATATTCTTTAAAATATATTTCTGGCTTGAACATTTTTGGATTAGCATAGAAACTTAAAGGATCTAGAAATTCAAAACGGTTAATAAAACTCTTCACCTGAGAATCAATTAGCATTGATTGCTTATTTAATGGAAAGTCCTGTAAAAATGAATAATAAGAGTATGGTATTTCTGCAGTTAGTATTTCATTATTAGGCTCGGTTCTCTTCTTAAAGCCTACATCCATAAGGTAGTCCAACACTCGCATAGTACCGATCACATCATTACTTTCCCTAAGAATTATTTCAGACTTTTCTAAGAAATCATGTGCTGCAATATGTTCTTCTAGCTTTTGTTCATACTGTTGCTTTTCATCCAGAATAAGACGTTTCATCTCGTCATGAGAGATCTTACCCATTTTCTCGCTATATTCTTGATAGTCATATTCTAATTTAGGAAAGCTAAAAACTTCCTTATTAATTCTTGCCAACTTACCGCGATATTCAATATTCTCTGCTGGATAATCGCGCCCATTAACCTGATCCAACTTTAAAAAATCCTTCCAATCTAAGATCAGTGCAACTGTTTGCTCAGGCTCTAAGTAAAAATAGATAAACCGATTATTCATGACCATAAATTGCGAAATGGGATGATTTAAAGGAATATCTGCTTCAAAACGCCCATCAGGGTGAACTTCCACTACCAGTGGATAATCTTCTTGTAAAAACTCATTATCTACATAAATGATCCCTGTTTCAAAACCGGCTCGTTTATCATACCCTTTAATAAAGCCTACTAACCTACCAGTACTGCGTTTAAAGAAGTCATCTGATTCAAAATCCTTTAAAGGTTCTTTAGTGACCTTTGCCAATTCATCATCTATCCATTTCTCAACGGCAACAGGAATTGAAGCTTCTGTGGTATTTGCTGTTTCAAGCAGTGAAACTCCATAAAACTGATTGTTATAATCTATCTTCTTCACTCCCTTTTTTAACGGCGGGAAGATCAGCACATTAGTAAGTTTACCTTCATCATCCACGTAAACCTTTTCTGCAAATGTGGCATCCGCCAAAGATTTGATCACATAGCGTTCCTTACTATCAACATCTTCTATCCAAGTATCGTCACCATAGGTAACCCACCAGCCGGGTTGCAATGACCAGGATAAAGTGATCCGAGTTTCGGTATCGCTGAGTTCAATTTTTGAGATCTCAAAACGTGAAGTGGTTGAAAATTCTACTGCCGGATGCTCAATTACCCGTATCGGATCTCCCGCAGCGACTAAATCGGTTAACTGAAATAGGCAAAATAATAGCACAAAGTAATACTGTCTCATGATGATGAATGGTTTTGTGATTGTCTAAACTTAGTAAAATATATTGATTTGAAGTGACTTAACTTTTCTCAAGGACTGCACTTATTTTCAATAATTACAAATAATGCAACTGTCCTTTTCTCGCTTTAAAAGCAATATATCTACCGTAACGTATTGTAAATTAATAGCTTTTCGCCACAGCGAAATATGATAAACTGCTTTAAAAACGGAAACGCATATAAAATATGTCGCAGCTAGAAGAATATTGTTACACAGGTTTAAACTGATTAGTAAGCAATTAAAAAGGTTTTTATTTGTCTTAAAGCCAAATAAACAAAGTGTGATCTTATTCTTGCCCCATAATTGAATGAAGCCACACAGCCTGCTAAGGCGTTGCACAACGTGCTAAGGCGCTGCAGAATGCGTTCCGGTGATTGCACAACGCGTTCCGGGAGTTGCACAGTGCGTCCAGAGCGTTACAAAGTGTGTTCCGGTGGTTGCACAGTCCGTTAAGGCGCTGCAGAATGTGTTCCGGTGCTCGCACAACGCGTTCCGGAGGTTGCACAGTGCGTCCAGAGCGTTACAAAGTGTGTTCCGGTAATTGCAGAGCCCGCTAAGGCGCTGCAGAGTGCGTCCAGACAATAACTTAATAGGTTACACCTCGTCCTTTTTAGGACTTTTACGCCTATCTGGCCTAAGTATAAGTCGCAAATCTTGATTGTCTGAGAAATAATCTAATGACCAGTTATAAAAGGTGCGCCAGCGGTTGCGGTAATTAATAAGCCCAAATAGGTGAACAAAAACCCAAATAAACCAAGCGGTGAGTCCATTAAAGTGCAGCTTTGGCAAATCTGCCACGGCCTTATTCCCACCTATTATGGCGAGGCTTCCCTTGTCTTTATATTTAAAAGGCTTCTGCGGTTTGTTCTCTAACTCGTTTTTAAGATTCTTTGCCAGGTTCTTTCCTTGTTGTATGGCGACCTGCGCAAGTTGTGGATGCCCCAGCGGATAATCTGCATCGCATGTTTGTATACAGGTATCGCCCACAGCATAAATATTCGTTGTGCCTTCTACCTTATTATGTGCGTCTACCTTAAGCCTATTGCTGTGACCATAGCTTTCTTCTGGCAGTCCATCAAAACGAGAAGCGGTCACGCCGGTAGCCCAAATAAGATTCTTACTATAAATATGTGAGCCGTCTTTCATCACGACCTTCTCACCGTCATAATCTACCACCCGAGTGTTGAGCATAACCTCCACACCCATTTTCTGCAGCTTCTCTAATGTATATTTCTGACTCTTTTCGCTCATAGGCGAAAGCAACTCATTCCCACCATTAACGAGGTAGATTCTTCCTCCTGCTCCTACCAACTCAGGAAACTCCTCGCGTATACGCCTGTTTCTTAACTCGGCAAAAATACCAGAGATCTCTACTCCCGTAGGACCGCCGCCGGCAATCACCATTGTGATCCACGGCAAGCGCATACTGCTGTCTTTTATCTTTGTGGCCTTCTCTAGCCGTTGTAAAAGAAGATTACGCATATTTAGCGCATCTTCTAGGGTTTTCATGGGTATGGCGTGTTTCTGTAGATTTTCTAAGCCAAAGTAATTGGTCTTTGTTCCTGTCGCGATGATGAGTTTATCATATTCAAGTTCACCGCTATCTAGAATTATTTTGCTTTTCGCGGAAGCGATATGAAGCAACTCACCCATAAAGAAATGTACGTTCTTCTTATTGAGAAACAAATTACGGAAGGGGTAAGAAATAGACGATGGATCTAAAAAACCTGTAGAAACCTGATAAATAAGAGGCGGAAAGAAATTGTAGTTGTTTTTATCTACCAGTGTTATGTCAAAGTTTTTGTTCTTTGCGAGCGATCCTGCCAGGTTGAGTCCGGCAAAACCTCCTCCTACGATAACGATGCGTTGGGCCATATTTGCGGTTTACCTTCGAAATTATAAGATTACCGCTCAATAGAAAAAGTTTTAATAAAAGTTTATTCCCATCTGTCGCAAAACCAGATGGGAATAAGTACATAACCAACCAAAAAATCCAAATATTAAAACTGAGAATATAATTTTATTTCATGTTTAGGCGATTGAGAATGATGGGATAACTTCTGGTTCAAAGGTTCTTTCCATTTTCATTTCAAAAGAAGGGGTGTTGTAGCTTAACCAGATTTCCATAAGTGCTAATGGAATTTTCAAAGAATCTACCATACCAAGTTTTGAATCGTCCATGTGTACCCATCTTTTTAATGGCACTTCTAAGATGTGGTTCATTACCATTTTGCTGTTTCCATAAGATCTTTTTAATCTCAAGAAGATCTCTACATCAAACAACCATTTGCTTTTAAAGCTTCTTCCATAAAGCATAGGTATCACATCACGTGTAAAGACTTTTGCGCCGCATTGTGTGTCTTTTATGGGTAAGCCCAAAATCATATAAATGAATAATTTTACAATGTTTGAAAGAAGTTTGCGGCTTCCATCTCTTTTGATGTCGTCATTATCGCCGCTGTTTCTAGATCCAAAAACCATTTTAAGCTGCGTATTATCTTCAAGCTTTTTAACTAACTCATCAAAATCTTTAAAATCTGTAGAAAGATCTGCATCGATGAATCCCATTTGCTTAACATCTGATCTACTATAAAGGTATCTGGCACCTGCACGCACAGCAGTGGCTTTACCAGAGTTGCGCTTCATATCGATAACGCTTACCTTGTTTTCATCTACCTTTTGAAGCTCATGTAAAACTTCAAGGGTGTTATCTTTACTACCATCATTTACAAAACATAAATGATAATTGTTATCTTCCAGAATAAATGCGCTAAAAGCTTGTTTATCTAATCTTTTAGCTTCGTTGTAGCAAGGGATGATAATTGCAGTTTTCATACGGTGTTTCTTTTTAGTTACACCACAAACCTACCAGTGAAAGCCGCCTGAAATCGGTGATTTTCGACTAGTAAAACCTTTGCTTCGTTAGAAAGCGTTCGTCGATAGATTTACCATTCGTCGATTGTTTTAACTTAGTACCGTAAACATTAACTCACTTTAAAGTGCAGGAAAAACAAAGTAAACTTCTATATGTAGCGCTAGGTCTAGGCCTCGTTTTTCACGGGACGGCTATGTTTTTTACCTTAGAAAAAACATACGACGCGCTCATACATTTGTTTTTTGCAGAGCACTATGCAGGAGACTGGTTTAACCCGTGGAGCCAGAAGTGGTACACCGGCTTTACCGTGCAAGGTTATCCGCCGCTTGTACATCAAGCAATGGGTTTACTCTCTTATATTGGTGGATTGAAGTTTGGCCTATTTACACTTACCCTAGTTGTAGTCTGCTTATTTATTATAGGTGTTTACCGATTTACCCTTTTAATGACTTCAAACAAAAGAAGCGCTGGTTATGCTGCGATCATCGCAATGCTGTCTTCTTCTTTTGTAGAAACTCTGCATCTCTTTGGTCAACTTCCTAGTCTTACTGGCATCTCTGTTTTAATGATCACTTTACCAGAGATCTATTTATGGGTCTTACACGGCAAGACAAAGAATTTTATCTCGGCAGTTTCTTTACTTATGGTCACCGTTACTTCGCATCATGTAACAACGATCTTTGGCATGGTATTCTTTATTTTCCCAACTATCGGGATGGCGGTGATGGATGCCGCCAGACTGCGTGTAAGTAGTTATAAGGAGATAAAGCCACGATTATTCTTTACCGTACTGCTAACTAAAAGTAAACTCAAAAGAATTATCCTTTTTGGCGCAAGCGCTTTATTTTCAGTTGTTGTTTGTATTCTTCCTTATTGGGTAAACACAAAAAATAATCCCATTACTCAAGTTCCCATTCCGCATGGGTCTAGAGACAATTTTATTGAGATCACTTCCTCCGGACTCGTATTTTTCTTGATTCCTTGGGGTGTGCTCTTGCTATTCCTTCCATACTTTTTCTATAGATATTATCACAAACGGAAGTTGTTTTTTGGCTTAAGCCTAACCATGCTTTTTATTCTGGGAACCGGCGGAACCACACCTATCCCAAAAATGCTTCTGGGCGATAATGCCTTTAATATTCTCACTTTAGACCGTTTTACACTTTGGGCGAGTATTATGGTTTTACCGCTCGTAGGCGAAATGGCTAAACGTCTTATTGAGGGCGATATCAACAGGTATATTGTAAAACGTTATGGTATCGCGATCCATCGTATAATGACCGGGTTTTTGATATTTATATTCTTAGGAGTAACTGTCTTTAGTTTATGTCTGGGACGCTTTAGACCTTCACAACCTGAACCCATTGATATGCTACCGCTGGTTAATTTCTTAAATCAGGATATGCATTATCGCTGGCGCTTTTTACCATTGGGATTTGGCGATCAGATTGCATGGCTATCAGCCCAAACAGATGCTTTAACCGTTGACGGAAATTACCATTCTGCCAGAAGATTACCTGAGCTTACCAGCAGAGCGATAGAGCGGCTTGAGAATAGTAAATTTAGAGGAATAGAAGGTTTAGGATCATTACAACAATTTCTCACCGTTCCTGAGAAATATCATTTAAAATACGTTTTCAGTAATGATAAGTTTTACGATCCGCTGCTATATTTCTCAGGTTGGCAACGCTTGAGACCGTTAGAAAATGGTATTGTGGTTTGGGAAAAACTCTCAGTGCCGCCATTGCCTTCTTTACTTCCTGCAGAAAAAGGAAATCCTATTCTTAATCTGATGTGGGGAATTATACCTGTGCTTACGGTGATCATCGCACTTCTTGTTGCGTTTTGGCGTTTGTTTCTTAAAAGAAAGAACAAAAACAATCCTGATGTAATCCCTAAGGCATTAATTGTCAAAAACAAATACAATAAATACTCTAGAAATCTATTTCGCTTTAGCTTTATCTGGATGGCGGGCATGCTTCTTTTTGTAGCCGGATTGAGCGTCTCTTTTGCGGTAAGCAACGCTGCGCAGTTAAGCGCTGAGAATGTTATTGAAGCTTATTATGATGCGATGGATTTTAAAGAATTTGAGCGTGCACATTCTTATATGGATCCTGAGGCTGGCAAAAGCATGGATCAATTTATGCTTGAGATCTCTGTGACAAATGGTCTGCTGGGAAGTTATGCAAAGCTAGACTCTATGCATATTGATTTTAATTATCGCTCAGATACTTTGGCGCAAGCCAAGGTAGACGGTTTCTGGATCACACCGGTAAAAAAGATCAAAAGGACCTTTAATCACGACTTGATAAAACGAGGTGCAAAATGGTTTATAATTCCAGAAAAAGCAGATCTCAACATTCCGCCAGAGCGCTTTTTATCTCAAAACGAAACTACCTTTTACGGGCACGGTAAACGCCGAATAAGCACAAATCAAACCGATCATGCTGACATTCTTGTAAAACCTATTATTGAGGTGCTAAACGCAAAAATGGTTTGCCTAGATGATGAATATATCATCCTTGGTAAAATGCAGAATCTCGCAAATATGCCAGCAGATGTGGTGATAAAATCTACGTTGTACACTGCTGCAGATAAACCGCTGGCAACATATCAAGTAAAATTTGAGGCAAAACACAGACTTATGCCCATGGAAACCACAGAGTTTAAACTGTACTTTGAAGATGTTGCCTGGGTAAAACAGGAGGATAAAATTCCTGATACCTTTGATCCAGACCAGATCACCATGGCTGAACTTCCTGATGAACCACAAACTTTTGACCTTCATATCGCAAGTCATGTTGCGAGTAGCGAACTGTATAAAAACGTGGCTTTTCAAGATGTGAGGATCGCCGATAATATGGTAGAAGGTAAGTTGTTTAACCACGGTATCAAAGAAGCAACCGTACCGCAGATCATGATCTCATATTACGATAATGATAAAAACCTTGTTGACGTACAATCGTATTTTATTGAAGAAGGTATTCGCTCGCAACGCAGCGGTACTTTTGCGATTCCGTTGCGCTTCACTCCTACCGAAATCCTGATCGAAGATCTCTCAAAATGCTATGTCAATGGCTTGCCAAATAAAGATCTTTCGCCGCATTATACTAGAGAAATATCAACTTACAATAAAACCGAATTACTCAAGGTTTCAGACGGTTTTGTAAGGCTTTCGCTTAACGTTTATACAGAAGAACAATGATGCAAGCTAAACACTACATATCGGTTGTTTATTTGCTGTTTTTAGCAGTTGCAGGTCTGGCACAAGATCAAGAATTCTATACAGCAGGAGATGATATTATGTTACGCTTCCGCGAAAGCGACAAAGACGCGATCCTTTTTATACAAGCGAGTCTAGGAAGTACGCTTCTTAAAGGCAAACAAGAAGCTGGCGAACTCACCTTCGAGATCCCCAAGATCTACAGTGAACAAAAAGGTAAACTCTCTTACCGCTTAATTCAAAATGGAAAAACTAAACACACCGGAAGCATTAAAATTGAAGCTGACACATTAAAAACAAAGGCGATAGAGGCCTATTTAGGTCCGTCGAGTATAACTGCAGGCGGTGAAGATTTTACGCAGCTTACAGCCATTCCTGTAGATCAATTTGATAATCGCTTTCCTGATAGTACGCTGGTAAAAGTTAGTGATCAATTTAAAGAAGCGGTGAATCAAAATGAGTTTAGAACGCATAAAGGTTTTGTTTTTGAGGACATCTTTTCTCCGCTTCAAGACGGTACAATTATGGTCGTTGCCAGTAGCAATGATGTAGCTGCAGAGGGAATGTTCACAAAAGTTTACCCGCATCTGCCAACTGATTTTATGATTTTCGCCGAAAGGCCAAACAAATTTGCAGATGGCGATCAGATCACGAATTTGTTTACTTCTACGATTCTAGATCGATATGGAAACACTGTTAGCGACGGCTCGTTAGTAGAGTTTTTTATCACAGATGATCATGGCGAAGTTTATAGAACAACCGGCGCGACGATTCATGGCGTTGCTAAAACACAGATAAATCATCCTGAAAAACCAGTAATCCTCACTGTAAAAGCAGGTGTTGACGGCATTGCAGAGAGCGATACGATCTCTATTCAATATTTTTCAGCTGTAGAAGATTTTGAATTCAAGGTTGATGATAGAACCATAATTGTGGGTCCTGTATATTCTTTTTTAAAGCAACGCATTGCCGAGGGAACAACTGTTGAACTGATCGTGTCAAATGATAATGAAAGTCATGACTTCATCAAACATGCAGAAAACGGGATGGTGACTTTTAGCCTTACGGCGGAAGAAATACCTACAGGAAAATGGCAAATAAAGCTCACCGTTTTAGGAAAGGAAAAGTCTAAAATGATTAACATAGCACAGTGAAACACACAAAAAGCTCAATAAAAATTGTTTTGATCTCGCTTTTTCTGGCGATCAATTTTGTTGTGATCTACTTTTTGGCGCAAGCCTATGGCTTTTTTAATACCGGTGCAGAGCGAAGCACAATGCTTAAGCTTACCAGTCTTGAAACTACTGTTTACCAACCTCAATTAATCTGGCAGAATATTGAAAATCCAAGTAGACCGCTTGATAAATCTGCTAAAAACACTGTTGAAATAGATTATTTAAACGCGTGGCATGCTAGACAACTTGCGTTATATAGCAATGATATTGAGTTTCTTGAAGATCATTATACAGATCAAGAGTTAGAAAAATTAAAGCAAATTTTAAACCTCAATGCTTCTCAAAATATTCAGATAGAATCTACTACGCTGGCACATGACCTGGACTTGGATTTTTACAGTGCAGACGGACAAATGCTGGCGCTAACAGATCATAATGTTGAAGAAGTTCAATATGTGTATCAAAATGAAATGTTGCAAGCGACAAGCACAGAACGATCAACTTATGAAGTGATCATGCTTTTAAAAGACGGTAGATGGCGCGTGCGACACATTGTAAAAATTGATCCTGAAAAGCAAGATTCTATACTAAGACCAAAGGTTGATAGCTTATCAAAATCTCAATTACGCGGTATAAATTATTATCCAAAAGATGCTCCCTGGGATACATTTGGTGAAAAATTCAATGTTGATAGTTTAAACAAGGATTTTAAGATCATTGAAGATCTTGACTTAAATACGATCAGGGTTTTTGTGGGTTATGAAGATTTTGGAAAAGAATATGTACTTCCTGAAAAATTAGATAAGCTTGAAGAACTGCTCGATAGCGCACATCAAAATGATTTGAACGTCGTAGTAACGCTTTTTGATTTTTATGGCAACTACTCAATATTTGATTGGCCTGCAGCTCAGAAGCATGCAAGAGCGATCGTTTCGAGATTTAAGGATCATCCTGCGATCTTGGCTTGGGATATTAAAAATGAACCTGATCTTGATTTCGCTTCACGCGGAAAAGAACGCGTTTTAGGTTGGTTACAAACCATGATAAACACAGTAAGATCTGAAGATAGCGACGCTTTAATGACCGTAGGCTGGAGTTCAACCGAAGCTGCGTTAGAGTTACAAGAAGAAGTAGATCTGGTTTCCTTTCATTATTACAAAAAAGCAGATGGTTTTCAGGAAGCGTTTGCAACTTTAAGATCAAAAACTGAAAAACCATTGATGCTGCAGGAGTTTGGATTAAGCACGTATCGTGGCTTTTGGAGACCTTTTGGCGAAAGCCAAACAGATCAAGAAGAATATTATGAGACCATGCTGCAAACCATAGATGAAGAAAAACTTCATTTTGCCTTCTGGACGCTTTATGATTTTACTGAGGTTCCTAGCCAAGTTGTGGGGAAATTACCGTGGCGTAAAAAGCCACAGGCGGCATTTGGGATAATAGATAATGAAGGTAAGCCAAAGGAAAGTTTTCCGGTTTTTAGGCAATAAAAAACCCTCACATCCTAGGGGAAAAGATGCAAGGGCGGGGTTTACAACCGTAGTTGAAAACAAATTAATTAAACACTTAAATTGTATTTTTCGCTGTATTTGTCCATCATGATCTGCTTAAACTCATCGATGTACATCTGCGCGATACGCTCCATAGGATATTGTGTTGCAGCTGTATAATTCGCTTTTGCAACCTGCTGGCGGTAAGCATCATCATCAAGCAATGCTAGCAATGCATTTCCCATGCTCACGCTATCATCTGGCTCAAAAAATTGTGCTTCATATCCTTCTTCTTGGGTTAATAAGGCAAGATCTCCTAGATCTGGCATCGCACACGCTTTACCGTAAGATCCCGCTTGATGCAATACGCCAGAGCTACCCGTTGTAGACGTATATGGAAAAACAACGATCGCAGATTCTTTAAACAACACTGGCACATCTTCTTCTTCCACATAGCCAGTAAATCTCAACTGTGGCACATGCTTATATTTCTGAAATACATCCTCAAGATATCCAGGAGCGTTAGGATTGTTAGTACCTGCGATAACAAGTTCTATATCGTGATCAGATTTAATCCTTATTTGCTGTACAGCTTCAATTAAGCTTTCTACTTTTTTATAGGTGCCAAACTTGCCAAAAGCCATGATCTTCTTTGGTCCTTCCTGTAATTCATAAGAAGGTTCTGCTGGCACTTCAAAGGATCCATGAGGCATTAAAACCACATTTTCTGCTTTGTATTTTTCCTCTAGAGTTTCTACATATTTGTTGATGGTTACTGCAAAACGGTCTGCTTTTAATAAGACTTTCGTCAAAAGTGTCCCGAAGGCATTGTACATCTTGTGCATGAATTTAGAGCCCTGTATTCCGGCTTTTTCTAGATCCACTTGTTCAAGGATATTATGCATCAAAGCAATTGTAGGTATACCCATTTTTCTTGTTAGATACGGAAGCGTTAAGCCTAAAGCCGCTGGGATCTTCTTATCTCCAAACTTTAAAAACTGTAGATTATAAAGCACTGCATCTGGTGATTCTTGACGTATTGCTTTTAAGACTCTAGGAGTATTATACATGCTGTTGAATTCCCAGCATTTTACAGTCTTCACTCTGCAGCCTTGATCACCAAACTCGATGAACTCTTTACTTACATCTACATCAGTAAGAATTACTACTTCTTCTACTTCTTCATTAGTGCGAAAGCTTTTTACTAAATGATAAGCATATTCATTAAGTGTTACTTTGCTGGGCGGATATGCGGTTACGATAGCTAGTTTCATAATTCTTTGTTTTTAAATGATATAGCAAATATTGCATTTGCTTTACTTAATAATTGAGGAGGTGTGATAGAGGGTAATTTGATGTCGATAAAACGTAATTACATATCGACTAACGGTTTATCTGTGATCTAAGGAAATAGATAACCTGTAAGCAAAGGTGAATTGACATTAAACCGATTTGCACTAATACTACTTGTAATAAGCTGTCATGCAAAAAGATAATTCCGCTTACTTGGAGTATTCCAAAAACTGATGCTAAGAAAACAGGTTTGTATTTTGATAGTGATAAGCTGTAATAGACAAATACGTTCGCCAGTGCAAATAGTGAAGTTGCTACCGCATATGGTCCTAATAAATAGGCTACATCAAGATAGGCTTCGCCAAAGAGTATACTTACAGCCAACTTAGGAAACAGGAAGCATCCTAAAACAATCGTTAAACATAAAATCCCTATACTTTTTAGATTACTGTAGAGCAAAGAAGCATGAGGCAAACCATTTTTATGCGCCTCTACAACCTTAGGCAAAAGGATCATAACAAACATCCAGGTAACAAAATACACTGCCCTTCCTATGAGTGCTAGCGCCGCATACAATCCTGCATCATAGCTAGGAAAATAATGCTTCACAAGTAGGATATCACTATTGTTAATGATGATTTGGGTGCCTTCATAAAGGGCAGTGATTAAGAGAAAGTGCATAATGCTCTTTCTTAGGTTTAGGGGACAAGGGGAATTAGGGGTGTAAGGGGCATTAAGGGTATTAAGACTTTTATTTTTATGATAAGGAAAAAGACCGATCAAAAACGATACTGCGATCCCGATTGCAATAAGTATTGAAGCTTCCCAATTTAATAAGTAAATAAGAAGCAAACTTATACTTAAGCGTGCAATCATTTCTCCTTGATAGGTATATGATAGCTTGTACAATTCCTGTCTTCCTTGAAAGTTTCCGCGGTTTGTGCTCATTATAAAATATAATGGCAAAGAAGCTCCAAAGATCATGAACATCTCTGATGATGAGGTGTGAAATATGGTTTGAAGATTTTTGGCGAAAGCCATAACTAAAATCCCAACCGTAATACCAAATCTCAATGACCAATTATTGATCATTCTATAAACAGCGCTTTGTTTATCTTCTTCTACCTCAGCGATAAAACGCGCCACAGTAAGTTGAAAAGTCATTGCTATAAAAGACAAGATCAACAAAAAAGTTACCATCACCGCCGCATCTGCAAATGCCTCTGGACCAAGTAAACGGCCAAGTATAAGATTGTACACGTAGTTGCCAACGTTCACTAATAGCGAACTCAACATGAACCACTGTGCGGGAGATATTTTTCTAGTGATGTTAATTGTAACTGACATAATTTGGTGATTTGGTGTTGTAAATTTCTCATATAGTGTTCTTTATCACCCCTGTTTTTCGGTAGATGGGATTTATGTGTCGACGAGTTGTAACAAAAGCGCTTTAAACAGAAAATCATTAATTATCAGTAAATTACATAGTGATTTAGCGAGGTAGCGCCACAATTGACGTTGCAGACAGTCTCGACCTCTATTAATCGCAGTTTACCTTCGGTGAGTGGTAAGTATCTGTAGATTAAATATGTGCTTATGCCCTATAATTTTATCTCACCAAAACACACCACCATGAAACTAATATTCGCAATACTTATAATGACGCTTACCACGTCACTATTTGCACAAGACATGAAAGAAGGTTTTGAGCTCCTAGAAGATCAAAAATATGAGCAGGCTGAAATGTATTTTAAATCTATTCTCAACGATCACCCTGATAATAAGACGGCAAAGATCTGTTACGGTCGCGCGTTAGGTCTAGGTGGTGATGCGGCTTCCGCCAAAAAATATTTTGATCAAATCCTAGCTGCAAACCCAGAGGATCTAGAAATACGTTTAAATCATGCCGAATCTCTACTGTGGAGTAAAAATTTCGCGGAAGCGTTACCTATATATGAAACCTTAGTAAATGAATATCCTGAAAACTTCACTGCCATATTAGGTCTGGCAAACACGCAAAGTAACCTTATGGATTATGAAAATGCGTTAAAAACCATCAACCGCGGATTAGAAGTTTCTCCTGGAAATCCTAATGCGATCACGTCTTTAAAATATATACGATTAGGCTATGCGTATCAACGCTCTAAAAATGAGCAATACGCTGAAGCCGAAGCGCTGCTGCTTGAAAACCTCGAAATGCTACCTCAGGATGCCGACACCCTTAAAAATTTAGTAAATCTGTATACTGCTGCGAAGCAATATGACAAAGTAGCCACCACGTATGAGCAATTGATGCAAGACAGCGCTTACAATATTGAAGTTCTTACCGGCCTTGCGCTCAACGCGCATTTACAAAAGAAGGAAAAAGCGGCCTTAAACCTCGCTAAAGAAGCTTTTGCAAAAAAAGATGAGCTTACAGAAGAGCAATTAGCAATGGTTTATGAACGCTATTTTCAAGCGTTAGTCTGGAATGCTAAATATGCGCTAGCACAAAATACGCTAGAGGAGTTTAAACTGCAGTTTCCTGAGAATACAAAAGTAAATAGCAGTGAAGCCATGCTGGGGATGTACACCGGCAATTTTAAAAATGCACTTACCGCCTATGGTAAGATCCTAGAAAAAGACAGCACTTCCTTTGATGGGAATCTAGGAATTGCAAATGCCTATTTTGCTTCTGGCAAAAAAAAAATGGCAGCATCCTATGCTGAAAAAACGCTTACCTATTTTCCTGGTCAAAAAGACGCGCTTTCTCTCTTAGCAAAAATAGAGAATGACGGCGCTTTAGTGCTTTCAAATACTTCTGGAACAACGCAAGATAATGGTGAGAATACAGCGTATTATACAGCTTTTAATGGTTCTTTTGGGTTAACCCAAAAATTAAAAGCCCAACTCTCCTACTCTTACCGAAACACAAAAAATGGCCTGAGTAACGACGAGGCAAATTCTCAAAGCATTGGCGCAGGGTTAACCTATGATATGCTACCATGGATGGATCTTGAGGCAAATGCAGGTCTTGTAAAAGCTGCTACTGCAAATGGCGATTACACGGGTTATAGCACAACCTTGCAGGCAAAAATGAAACCTATGACACGCCAAGATCTTACTGTGGGTTACACCAGAGAATTGCAGGCATTTAATGCTGAGTTGATAGGTTCTAAGATCTTTATGAATAACTATTTTGTAAATCACAATATTGGCTTTACGCCAAAATTAGGTTGGTACACCTCAATCATCCACACACCGCAAACAGACGGAAACACACGAAACATTGTATTCACTTCGCTATACTATAATCTCACTCGAGTGCCACCGCTTAAAATGGGTGTGAATTATCAATACTTAGGCTTTAAAGAGCAAATGCCCGAGTTGTATTTTAGTCCAGAAATTTATCAGGCGGTTGAAGTGTTTGCAGATATTACACACAACAGCGCAAACGGAATTTCATATCATGCGCTTGCAGCTGGTGGTTATCAATTTGTAGAGCAAGATGATGCCAGCACTTTATACCGCTTAGAAGCTTCGCTGGGCTACTATTTTACTTCTAACTTCAAGGCTGGCTTACATGCAAAATACAGTAACATCGCTTCTGCTACGGCAGCCGGTTTTAAGTTTACAGAATTTGGTTTTAACCTGCAGTGGAATGCAAAATAGAATAACGCTTTCGCGAAAAGAAAACCCCGGTGATCGCCGGGGTTTTTTATTGTTTTATTCTTTATAAAGAGCTTATGATCGCAAGATATAGATTAGCTGTATAGCCGCAATACACTAAGAGTTCGTCCAGATCCACAGCATTATTAAAGTCTGCCATCTTGATCTTATAATCATAGTTAAGCTTATTCCATTTTCCTTTGCTTTTCATTGTGAATTGAAGCTCTTCTGCATCATTATACACGTTTAACTCTAGCTTTAATTTGCTTACATTCTTAAGCACATAATTGATCTCTTTACCATTAACTTCTAAGGTGATCACCATCGTACCGCGCAAAGTGAAAGTGATCTCGCCCACTTCCTCATCATCCTTTATAATGCGTATTTTACTCGTCCAGATATTTTTTGGCGAAAGCCAGATCAAACTATTATTAACCGTTGCTTGCGCTTTGCCGGTAAGCCAGTTTTTATACACAACATCTGCTACGATTTTATCGTCATGAAGTAGTTTAAAATCACTTTTTATAGAGTTACAATATATCCTTCTCATGCTGTGAATCTTTTATGATGGTATGCTATAAGTATTACGCTTTCGCGAAAAGTAACACGATACTTTATAAAAAGCGAAAAGCGCGGAACCACCCGCGCTCTTCTATCCAAAAAAACTAACCAACCAAATTATTCTCCAAATCAATTAACGAGAACTTTCTTTTTAAATGTTTCACCGTCTGCGGTTGTCAATTGGCATACATAGAAGCCAGAGCTCAAACCATTGCGGTTAAATTGTATTGTTTTGTTATCATTTGCCGTGGGGTGAAAGGCTTGATACATGATTCTACCATTAAGGTCATAAACCTTAAGATTTACTTTATCTGTTTGCACTGGGATAGTAAATGTTGTTTCCATAGTAAAGGGATTAGGATAATTTGACACCGTTACTGCATTATGAGCTATGGTATTATCAATGCTCAAAGACGCCGTGTTATTACTAAAGGCCAGATCATCAATTGTTGCTCTAACTTCTTTATCGTTAACATAATCTCCTTGTAGGGAGAACACTACACTTTTAACCTTTGTTACTTTACCTGTTTCGCCGTTTCCATTCTCAAAAGAATCAAAAGGGATCACAAATTTGTTTTCTTTAGTACTCGCAGGAATTGTATATCGCAATCTGTTATTCCAGTCTGATAAGCCTTCTTGTACAATTATCACCTCAACAGGTATTGAATTGCTCGCTGTAAATTCTACTGCTGCGTAGTTACTAGCATCAAAGCTCAACTCACCTGCATAAATATGCCTGAAAATATTTACCGTTCCTCGTATGGATGCATCTAGCGTAATACTTCGTTCTACTGCATAGTAATTATCTTCAATGGTTAAATTATCTTCTGGTACAATAGAGAAATCATTTACTACTGCTTCCTCACCGTTGTAATCTATTCCCCATGGGCCATCAGCCAGGTATAATTCGTCTGCGATCGCTGCGTTAACATTATATAGCCCAATACCCGCGTCAAAAAGATATCCTGTCTCTAGTGCCACCTCTGTAATTTCATTCTTTACAAGACTTACGTTTTTTGTGTATTGCTGGTTTTCAGCGTTTTCATGTTTTTTAAAGTTTACATTTGCGCTTACTTGAGTAGCTTCTCCTCTGTTTTTAAGTTGCAAATAGATCTTACCTGCATCATAATATCCGTGCTGTACAAAAACATCTGGAATCATATCTTCAACGTTGTTTTGTTTTACAGAGCCATTTTCTTTTATCGTCTTTAAAATGTTGTAAACTATATGACTCACCTGGCCCATGTTACTCCCCCAAACTTGGAAGTTTTTGTAATTCCCTTCAGGGTATTGAGAGATGTTCCAGAAGCTCATTAATTCGCTGCTGCCAGCATTATCTTTGATCGAAAAACTTATTGCGTATTCACGATTCCCGGTGTCTCTAATGATCTGTGCCATGATCATAGAATAATTATCTAGCTTGATCGTACGAATGTCTTCTAAAAGAGATCCATTTAATCTATCGCAAATGGTTTTTGTATGATTGTACACTTTGCCGCTAGTTTCGGTTAGAAGAGCAGCTGCAACGCGGTTTTCGCCTTTATAATAATCTATCGCAAAAACATCTGTAGCGTTTGTGATTGCAAGTAGATCTTCTGGCGAAGAAATATAAGTGGTCTCATCACCAAATAATCCTGTATCTGGAAAATAGTCTTTAGCAACAGCACTTTTATACTGACCAGAATTTCTTCTATACTTCTTCTGATACTTTCGCTGGTTTACATACACACCGTCTTTTACACGTTGCATATTTCTTTTCGCGATAAGCATAGAAAGATCACCGTTGCTCTCTAACCCACCATCAAAGGCGCTATAAACTGGCGCTTCTTTGCTTACCTCAGCAAAATTTGCTTTCTTGATCGCCGTGTATGGAGACGCTGTTACATAAAACAACGCGTCGTTAAAATCCTGATCACAACTTGCGTAATCTCTGCGAATGTCTTCAAAACCTAATATGATACGCTCTTCATCAGGATCTGCAAGTAAAACATTATGATAGCGCAAAGTCTCTTCTGCCTCTGGATTAAAATCTGGATTAGAGAATAATTGCCAGTAACCATAACCTGCTCCTGATCCATTCCAGGCATTCGCCAAAAGTACCCAACCAATACCTGTACCTGCTTCAAAAGAACCCAGCTTCACACGATCTCCTGCGATCAAACCGCCACCGGAATATAATTCTGATACATTAGGAAAAATTATAGTGATCTCATGATCTTCTGGTTTTGTGGTTCTGGGATTATCTATATCATAAGTGTAAAACCCCAAAACATTTTTATACCCCGCCCCTTCTTTTACAAACGTTACCCATACATCAGCATCTTCTTCTATATGAATATCTGTGTCATAACCAGCTGTAATGTAATGAGGATTATAAATAGGCACAGGAAAACTTTCAGGAACAGAGTTGTTTACTCGCTCTAAAAATTCTGCAGAGATCTCATCACGACCGTCTAAATAATCTGGTACACCCTGACTATCAAAAGTGCCCATATAATTGAAATTCTGCGTATAAGCAAAACCGGTTGTCAATAGTAAAGTAAATAGTAGAAGTTTCTTCATGGCTTTTGTTTATGAAGTAAAACTACTGACTTACTGATGTTTACATAGTTTATTTCGCTTGAAGCGAAAAAAGTGTAGACGAATGTTACTTAATGATCGATGAGTTACTTAAAGTAAATTGAGCCTTTTCATAAGTTCTGGTCTATTAGACCTGCTGATAGGTATAACATCTTTCTTGATCAAGACGCTATTATCCTCAATATCAATTATTTTATGAAAGTTAATAATGTAAGACCTGTGGATTTTCAAGAAAATACTTTCGGGTAATTTTTCCTCTATTTTCTTTAATGTAGAGTGAACGGTGTAATTCTTATCCTCTGTCTTAATATAGATATAATCGCCTCGCGCCTCTATGATGTCTATAGAAGTAAAATTGATCTTGATCAATCGTCTATCTATATTTACATACAGATCACTGTTAGAAGATTGGGCTTTCGCCAAAGGTTTTTCTACAGGAGCCTGTTGCTCTACCTCAACTTCTTTTTCTTCTAGGAGACTCTGTGCGCGCTGCACCGCTTTTAAGAAACGTGGAAGCATAACAGGTTTAACGAGATAATCTACAATAGAATCATACTCAAAAGCTTCTATAGCAAAATTCTTATCAGAAGTGGTAAGCACTGTTAATGGCGGATTCTTAAGTGTCTCAATAAAGTCAAAACCTGTAAAATCTGGCATATGAATATCTAGAAATAGCAGGTCAACCTCATTTGAGTTAAGGTATTTTATCGCCTGGATAGCATTAGGAAATTGCTCTACAACTACCAGTTCTTCTACAGCTTTGCAATGTTTTGCAATAACCGCTCTGGCGAGTTCTTCGTCATCGATTATTAAACATTTTATCATGGGGCCAATTCTTTGAGATACAAGGTAATGGTATCTAATATATCTTCAAACTTTTTTACAGACTTTTTATTTCCTGCTTTTAACTCTTCTTCAAACACCATTGAAAATTTATAGCTTTCATGCATATTAAGCAGGCTAATCTTATGTTTTAACTTGTGAACGATCTGTGCGGTTTGCTTTAGATCATTTTGTTTTAAAGTATCATAGAAAATCTCCTTTTCTTTAGGGAACTCGCGTTGCATGATCTCTATCATTGTGGCCTCAAATTCTTTGTCTCCACCTCCCATTTCATGTATAACCGTAAGATCTGGCTTTTCCATAATTACTTAGGTATTGTAAAATAAAATGTTGTTCCTATTCCTTCTTCAGACTCTAGCCAGATCTCGCCTCCATAATGAATGATGATCTTTTCAACTATAGGTAAACCTATTCCTGATGAATTGGGTTTATTATCTATTCTTTGAAATTTCTCAAATATCTTATCGTGGTATTTCTTGCTTATGCCTTTACCATTGTCTGAAACCCAAAACTTATATACCTCACCCTGATCTGTTGCACCTACGTTTATTTCGCCGTAAGGCTTATCTATGGCGCCTATGGCATTCTGAATTAGATTTTGAAAAACCTGCCTAAATCGCAAAGCATTACCTTGTACTTGAGGTAAGCTATCTACTTTGATCTTAATATGATCTGGCGGATAAGCTGAT
The DNA here is from genome assembly GCF_055391795.1 of Leeuwenhoekiella obamensis. Classification (NCBI taxonomy): domain Bacteria; kingdom Pseudomonadati; phylum Bacteroidota; class Flavobacteriia; order Flavobacteriales; family Flavobacteriaceae; genus Leeuwenhoekiella; species Leeuwenhoekiella obamensis. The sequence goes on from NZ_AP029251.1 coordinate 1,539,490, forward strand.
GCCGCTACCTCATTTACTAATTGATCAAGATCAACCGTTTTTTTGATCTCTTCAGATGGTGCGATCTCTGCATATTCTAGAATACCTTTAATGAGACTATCCATTTTTTCAAGAAGTGAAAAAATACCTTCCATATTTTTTCTACCTGTCTCATCATAAAGCTTGTAATAATCTTCTTTTAAGAAATTGAGTAAAGCGTCAATACCTCTTAGCGGTGCTTGAAGATCATGAGATACTACATGCGCATAATCACCTAGTTCTTTGTTGCGCCTCTCAAGATCTTTCATGAGCATATCACGCTCTTTATTTGTTCTTATAAGTTCTTGTGTTTGATCTTCAATTAACCTTGCTAATGATACACCATCATCTGCGGCATCTTGAACTCTACCAGAAGCTTTAGCATATTCTCTTAATGTGTTTATCGTGTCATTAAGACTTTTTATAACTTCTTGTTGACGCTCTGTCTCATGACGAAGACGCTTATTTGCTTCTTCTAACTCTACTGAGCTAACAGACATCGCTCTTTGAATCATTTTTAACTGGTCTTCAAAGTTTTCATAAGATTGATCTACTGCATTGAGAAATGCGGTAAGTTCAGCACTAGGATTTTCTCCTTCTTTTGCTAGCAACTTTCTTATTTGTCTTTGAAGCAGTGAATTCATTATTCGCTTATTAACGTTAAAGTCATCGTTTGATTATGCAATTCACAGTTGCGGCTACCAGCAAAGGGTGCCATCTCTCCATAACTGTAAAACCCTGTTATGGGCACATCGCTTCCTATTACAAGAGAAACTTCTTCTATCTCCTCTTCTACTCTTTGATCCATCACGAGTTTTCTGCCTATGCAACTTACCGCGATCGCAAGTTGTGGTTTTTCTTTACGGCCATTCATAGACTGTTGTGCCGCTTGCACTGCACCATCTACAATACCATCTACATTTGCCATCATCAATTGAACTCTGGCTTTTTCTGGAATATCACCTGCAAGGATCATCGCATTTGTATCTTCCTCAATATTTAATATCGTTCTCACTAGCGGATTCTCTTTACTCTCGATCTTAACGCTAAGAGGATAGAAAAGTGAAGCCTGCGGAAGTTCTGCAGCTTTATCTCCTAAATAAGTTTTGTATAGATCTAAAGCTGGTTTATTATCTAGTTCAAAAAGCACATTACCCTCAGACCTTGTGACGATGCGCTCAGGGCCAAAGGGAATCCAACCGCCATGATTAGAAAAGCTCACTTCTAACGTGTCACCATATAATCCCACCGCAATGATCTCACCTTCTTCTGGAAAATTATTTACGCCGGCAAGCGTACGTTCAAAACGGGCATCATCACCACACATACCACCTGTGATCGCTATTTTCTCACTTAGATTTTTTTCTAGACCGTCTATCAGCGAACTGCCATTTACATTACTACCTTCTGATATTACAAAAACGTGTTTTAGATTTTTTTTGTTGATCTGATCGCAAAGAGCATTTCCGGCGCGGTAAGAATCTTTATCATAATCTAATACGTTTACACGAAAAATCTCATGATGCGAATGCTCAAACTCAATTGCAGTAAATGTTAATGTATTATCTCTCACTGTAGTTCCCATCACCTCGCCTGCGGTAGAAGCAAAAACTACATCTGCGTTTGCAAATAAAGTCTTAGTTTCTTTTAAGATCTTAGGTTGCTCTAATAAAAACCTGTTTGCAAATACAAATACTAATTGTGGATTGAAGTCTTTAGCCTCACATCCTTTATACTGCCATTTGCCTAGATTAATTCTACTGCCTTGTTGTATTCTCATGATCTCGCTATTGAAAAATAAAATGTAGTACCAATGCCTTTTTCACTTTCTAACCAGATCTTACCGCCGTACATCTCAACGATCTTCTTAACTATAGAAAGTCCTAAACCTGTTGATTTTTTCTGTTCACTAAGTGATTGAAACATCTTGAAGATCTTTTCGTGATACACTTTTGAAATCCCTACGCCATTATCTGCTACTGTAAAAATGTATTCAGTTGTATCTTCTGTTACGTCTATAACTATTTCGCCGAAAGGCTTATCAATATGATCTATTGCATTTGAGATCAAATTTTGAAATAGCTGCTGCATTCTTGTATTATCTGCCACAATGGTAGGCAACTCTTTTTTCTGGATAAGTTTGATATGCTCTGGTATATAGAGAATTTGCCTTAGATCTTCAATTACTGTATTGAGATTTATAGGTTTATCATTTCTGCCAGCGCTTTGTATGTTGCTGTAGTTTAATATACCGCTGATTAGATTCTCCATCTTCACCAGAGTATTTTCCATGAGATCAAAGTTCTGAACACTTTCAATTGACAGTTTATCTGCCTCATCTTCTCTTACCCAAGAGATCAATGCTTGCAAGCTTCTTAAAGGCGATTTAAGATCATGCGAGACAATATGTGCATACTCACTAAGCTGCTGATTGCTCTGCTCTAGATTTACTAGTAAACGTTCTTTTTCTTTCTCTAAAGATTTGATGTGGGTAATGTCTAGAAATGTACCTATCATACCTTTTATCGCTCCTGTGATATCGCGATTAGGCGTCTGGCTGCATAACAAATTTTTAATCTCTCCTTCTCTGGTGTGTATTTCTATTTCTTTGGCTACAGCCAAATCTATTACAGTTTCATCATTTTCATGTTTACACAGATCATTAATATTCTTTGAGAGTAACTCACATAAAGCAAATTGAGTGATGTTACAGAATGTATCATTAGCCCACTGAATATTGTTCTCATTATCCATCTCAACAAGACCCAGATTCATATCTGCGATAATGTTGCTGTACTTCTGTTTTTGTACTTGCAGGCCGTACTCAAACTTCTTCTTGATCGTGATATCTGTGTAGCTCCACAGGTGGCCTTTATATACTTTATTTACAAAAATAGGCACGTAATCTCTTTGCAAAATGCGACCATCAATCAAGTGAAGTTCATCGCCCAGCGTGGTTTTTCTAGCGTTTACTAGTTTTGATATACGCGCTACAAATGCATCTGGCTCTGTAAAAAAGTGCTTTACATCTTCTGCAGACCGTGTACAGTCCATACCTTTAAGGCTCTCTGGATCTGCAGGTATTGAGAACATCTCACAAAACATCTTATTTGTAAAAACAATTTTTCTGTTCTCATCTTCTAGCAGGATACCTGCCTGTAAATTTATGATTAAGGATTTAAGCCTTTTTTGAGACTCTAGCAGATTAGATTTTGCTTCTTGCTCTTTAGTAATATCTCTTATAATACCTTGAGCTGCAATAGGAGTTTCTTTTATATCACGTATAACGCTAAGGTTAACCAGAATAAGTCTCCTACCACCATGAGGTGTATCAATATTGAATTTAAGATTAGTTACAGTTCCCTTTCTTTTAAGTTGATTAAAGGCTGTAAATGTTCTCTTCTTGTCTTCAGGAGCAATAATGCCGTTAACCCATAAGGGTTCATCGCTTAATTTTCTACCCACAAGTTTTGTCGCTGCATCGTTCATGCGCAATACCTGACCCTTAAAATCAAATACAACGTAGGCATCTACAAGGTTTTTAAAAAGCCCTTGCAATTCTGAGTTTTGCTCCCCTAAGATCTCGAGGAGTTTGTCATTAGATTTTTTAAGCTCTAGCGAAAGATTAAAGAGCTCACTTGATTTTTGTTCGAGGATTTTCTCGGCAGCCTTACGTGCTTGCCTTTCGCGCTCTAAAGCACGTTTATATATATTAACATCCTCTTGCACAGACTATTTTTGTTTTATTAAAAATAATACTTCTGAACCATCATCGTTTATTTTTTCAACTTTTATTTCACCTTCTTTACCAAAATGTTTAAAGGTTTGTTGCATTAATCCTAAGCCAAAACTGCTCATTTTTCTGCTAGACTTATAGATCATACTAAGATGATCATCACCTTTCTTCTCTATAATAAATGTAGGAAGTTCTGCATCTGGATAGATCTTTCTTACCTCAATATGAATATGATTTTCTATTGAAGATAATAATTCTATAGGGCCAGAATATGTATTGAGTAATCCAGGGTAAGAATCTTCGATCACTTTAAAAAAATGCTCACTATAAACCAGCAAAAGATCATCAATACTTAACTGTGTACGTTCACTAAGGTTTGTAAGTAAACTCAACATTTCAGAAAAGCTATAAGTGCCCACCGCAGTATACACTCCGTTAGACTCAAGATCAGACGCCGTGATGATCTCATCTACCATTTGCATCCCAAACTTTTCTTCTACAAGTTCTAGCAGTTCTGTAAAGACAATTCCTTTCATACTTTATTTGTATAGTTGATTAACAGACCAGTAATCTACAGTTTTCATAATACGCTTAGTGTAATCTTCATACTTAAGCGGCTTGATAATATAGCCTGCAATACCTATCTCATAGCATGTTTTTACATCATTAAGATTAGCAGAAGTAGATAGTATCACAGTGGGAATATATTTAATTACCGGATCGCTTTTTAAGATAGTTAAAAATTCTATACCATTCATCTTAGGCATGTTAAGATCTAAGAAAATCACATCTGGTAATTTACTTCCATCGCGTAACAACTCAAGAGCGCGTTCACCATTTTCAGCTTCTACGACATTATGTTTTACGGGATGCTTCGTCAATGCTCTATGAAGTTTCATCACTTCAATGGCATCATCTTCGATAAGCATAATAGTAAGTTCTTTCACGAGTATAGGGTTTACTAAGGTTATGCAAATTTGAAGTTATTAAAATATAAATAAAGCAAACCCAGTTTAACCGAAAATTACTGTCGACGGATGGTAGATATGTGTAGACGAATGGTAAATACGTACTAAAACGCACAACCATGCGCCATTACTACATTTGATAGATCTTTAAACAATTACGCTTTCGCGAAAAGTTCTCATTTCAATACTCGGTATTTTTAATGATTATTGCTTATTATTTTGAGAAGAGAACAATCAACCTTGGTTTAAAAATCTTAACCCCTCATACAAAGCCTTTAGAGGCACTGAGCGATGATTTTCATTATTAAAATATTGTATCGATAATCTCATAGTGTCTTTCGCTTTAGCTTTAAGCATAGCATATAGCGCATCGTGACGTATTTTATTTTTGCCATGATTACCTTCTCCTTGATTTGCTGTCGCTATATATAGTTTCTTTTGAAGCGCCTTTTGAGTCACTGTATCCACCTTACTTCTCATCATCTCTTCTTCCCAAAACACACTAGGATCTATGGCTAAATATGAGTCAAAAATGCTATTCTCATGTATGTAGGCATTTAATGTAAGAAGACCGCCCAGCGAGTGGCCTATGAGGGTTGTTTGAGATTCTGTATTATAATTAGATCGTATATGTGGTAGCAACTCATCTTGAATAAAATCTAGAAAATCTCTACCGCCGCCCATAGTATTCTCTCGTTTTGTTTTGATCTTCGTTACAGTAAGATCATGCTCGCGATCAATGTTCTCAACAGCAACAATTATACTTGCCGGCATTAAATGATTCCTATTACGGTCTGAGCTCATAAAGTGTACAACTTCTTCTGTAGTTTTTAAAAAAGTTTCACCATCAAGCAATATAATGAGTGGATATTTTTTTTCTTTGGATGCATCCAAATAACCTTCTGGTAATCGCACATGATAGGTTCTATCTTGATCCAATATCTCTGATCTTAAAGTGAATTTACCTTCTTGTACTTCTTGAAGTTTTTTATTCTCAACCGAAATATTTTCTGTTTCGGGATTTGTGTTACATCCTGTGCAAATAAGAATTGCACACAATAAAATAAGGTTTTTCATGAAACTAGAATGAGTGTATTCTTGTAAGAAGTTTTAATCAGCTACTTTAAGTTCCTTTACGTTAATTACTTTTCCGTCTTTAAATGTCAATTCTAAGTAGTTAAACTGCCAACCCAAACCAGCATCAGACATCCCTAGATCGTATGTCCATAATTCTATTGAATCGTTTGATTCTGGCTTTCCTATGATCTCAACTATTTCAGATTTACTTTTCCCCTCAAGTATTTTGCTTTCTATAATGTCTTCTCTCATTTTATAACGAGAATGCTTGTCTGCAAACCATTTTTCTTTGTCAAAGTCAAATTGTGGTTCGTAAAACAGGTAGCTAAAAAAAGCAAAATTTAATACCAAATATAAAATCGGCGCAACAATTATAGTTCCTGCAATTGAAATTAAATTGTGAGTTTTTTTGTTTTGAACAAACCTTTTTAAAATCCAACGGAATATAAAAAAGGTGGGGATAGCGATTATTAGAATTATTATAGGCGCTGTTTGAATCATTTTAAATGTTTTTAATTATTATCTGATCTAATAATAGTAAATTAAAAATTATTTTATCTCAGCCTTTTATTTTGATGCCATTAAATTAATATTCATATAGAATTTTGTCATCAGAATTCGTGATATTAAGATAGACTTGATTTTTATTTTGTATTTGTAATTTTGAGATGTCAAATGTCATAGTCTTATTAGGTAAAGCATGGCAAAGCTCATTATTTTTTAATGAAAGTCTTAAATTGCGTTGTGTAGGATTTGATTCTATAATTTGTTCTGAATCAATCAATTTAACTTCCCAAGATTCTCCACTGCAACCACTTGCAGTAAAATCTATCTTCAAACAATTACCGTCAATTTCTAAGCTATTAATATATAATTGGAAAGAAGGTGCATTTTCGTATTGTTCAGCACTTACAACAACTTCAAGATCACAATTATTAATTGAATTGCTATTGTCGTCATCATTAGAACAACTTAAGAATGTGATTATAACTAGGGTTAGGATTAGCGTTTTTTTCATGTCTCAATTATAATTTACTTTTTAATAAGATGTAAATTTTTATAAAAGGTTGCGTTAAAAAGGTAACAACGGTATTGAATATGGTTTTGTTGAGCATTATCTGCAGATACATATCCATGAGTTCTATCCAAAACACAATCAGTAGATTTTTTTGAATAATCTTTCCTTTCACAAGAAACTCAATTATTCTTTCCGCAGTTCTTTTTGCAGCAGCAACATCTAATGTTTCTGAAACTATTGAGATAGATGTATCACTCATTTCTTATAGCGTTTTATTTTTTCACGCTTACGCGAAATAGTTATAGCTATGTTTTCGTTGCTGGAAACCTTCACTGGTCTAAATAGCAATAGGGGTTCCGTCAAACATAAATTTGGTAAAGTTGCCCAAATAAACGGTGAGGATTACAACAGTAATGAAATATAGTCGGTGTTGTGGTTAGTTTTTTTTATTCCGGTCCAATTTGTTCTTTCATAAATTCCAACACATCATTAAAATAATGTTCCAAATTTTCATATTCAACTTCTCCAGGATACCAATTTGCAAACTTCCAATATTTCCATTTTCCTCTTTTCAAGTCAGATGGGATTAATAAAAAGTGTTGTTCTTCGTTAATTCCACCAACAAGGATACTTTTTTCCAGCTCCTTACCAATATTTTCAATTCCTTCAATGCTGTAAGCTTCGATTATGAAACTATCAATTTTTTTTAAATAGTTAATTTTGTCAGTTGGCTCAAAAGTAGGTTCGATATCATTTGGTGCAGCAAATCCGTTTGTTATAGATAAGAACTTTTTAAAGTCTGTTGGGAATTCAATTCCGAGTCTTTTTTCGGTCAGTTTTATTTCAGTTTCGGAAGCTGGTTTAGTCCCTAACCATTTATTTTCTGTATGCTTTTGAGTAAACTCAAAATTGGCTAACTCAATCGCTTTCTCTGATATTTGTTTTAGTAGACTTTTCATTTGTCTTATACTGAAATAGGTTGACCATTTTTGGTTTACTATTTTGTTTTAAGTGGTCACTAATATCGGCATTTTTCTGTACTGTTTGTAACTGTGGTTTTGATAGATGTGAGCAAAGTCTGGTGTTTTAAATCCTAGACTGTAATGCATTCGTTTTGAATTGTAGATCTTTACGGCCTTTTTGACCATCTTCTGCGCTAATTTCAAGTTTACGATTGTCTTACCCAATCCAAATTCCTGTTTTAATATTCCGTTGATTCTTTCGGCTACAGCATTTTCATAAGGGTCATAATGCTGCGTCATACTAATTTGGATACCGTTGATTTCAGCAAAACTAGTATAGTTAGGGTTGCAGTATTGCAAGCCACGATCAGAGTGGTGAATGAGCTTCTGATTACCATATTTTCGCTGATTGACTGCCATTCTTAAGGCATCTATGCAAAGGCTTGTTTTCATATGATCATCAATTTTGTAACCCATTTTTTTTTTTGAATACGCATCTGTAACCAATGCTAGATAAGCATTACCTCCCTCAATTTTGATATAGGTGATATCGCTAACCCACAACTGCTCTGCGGCTGTAGGAATAAAGTCTTTAATGAGATTAGGATATTTATAAAAATGATGTTTTGAGCCTGTTGTGATGTGTGCTTTTTTAGTTCTGGGCATTAACAATCGATGTCTTCTTAGAAACTGATAAAAGCGATCTCTGCCGATTTTGATATCCTTTTGAACCAATGCCGGCTTGATAGCTTTATAAAGCTTTAAACCGCCTGTTTTAGGCATTTCTTTTCGTACGTTTTCAACAAGCTCCAGAAGTACCTGTTCCTGAAGGTTGGATGCTCTAAAATTGGTCAGACGCTTGTAAAAGGCTTGTTTGGATATCCCGAAGCATTGATAGACCCATTTCATTTTAAAAGGTCTCTTTTGCGTTTTTCGATTTCTTTGGCCAATGCTTCGGGCAAATGCTTTTTTGCCAAGTCTAGTCCTGAAAGGTTCTCTAGGTTAGCGATGTAATCCCTCTGAAACTCCTTAATAAACTCTAATTCTTCGATCTTCTCCTTTAGCTTTTTGATTTCATCCTGTTTACTCATACCTCGTTTCTTTTGTTCTAAGGTACTGTATTTTTTTAGCCAATAGTCAATAGAAGATCTTGAAACGTTATAGGATTTGGCTGCAAAATTAACAGAGATCTGACCATTTTGAATTTGGTCAATGATCATGAGTTTAAGTTCAAAACTTACTTTTTGGTATTCTTTTTTTGGGTAGGGAGGTTTGTTGTATTTCATCTTGATCCTGAATTAAATGATTGATTTTTGGTCAACCTATTTCAGGAAATGACGTTTTCTCAAATTGGGTACAACGGTCTCGTATAACCGTCAGTTACGGGATTAAAGTTAATAATTTTCGGTTAAGAACTGACGTTAGCAATTCGCGCTGGATTTGGACGCAGTAGAATCCGCCGTAATTGCGGTTAGCATCTATGTAAAAGCAGCCTGTCGAGTATCTTTAAGATTCACTAAAATCAAAAGATATGGAAACTCAACAAACTGCATCGTCTAAATTATTCATTGGCATTGATATACACAAGCGTAGCTGGAAGATTCATTGCGCTACCGATTTGTTTTCAGGCAAGACCTTTAGTATGCCACCTCGACCTGAAGTCTTGAAGGATTATGTTGCCAAGCATTATAGCGATTATAAAGTAACCACTGCCTATGAGGCCGGATGTTGCGGCTACCACGCACATCGTTGCTTTGAGAGTTATGGTTGGAGTTCCTTAGTTGTGAATCCTGCAGATATTTTTAGAAAGGGTAAAGAACGCTTTACAAAGACTGATCGTATTGATGCCCAACTGATCGCTCGTGAACTAAAGGACGGTAGGTTAACAAGTATATCCGTGCCTGACAAATGCCGTGAGCAATTGCGTAGTCTTTTTCGTCGGCGTAATGATCTGGTTAAAGATATGCGTCAGATCAAGAGTTATATCAAAATGCAATTGCTGTATTATGGTATAGAAATACCTCCGCAGTACGACAATGATCACTGGAGCCATAACTTCAGGTATTGGTTAGATGACTTGAAGTTTGAGTATGATACAGGCACAGAGGTTTTACGCAGTCGTATGCGTAGTTTTCGGTTTATAGATCAGGAGTTTAGGGATGTATCTACTTTACTTAGAAGACACACTAAAATGCATTTTAAACACGATTATATGTTATTACGAAGTATACCGGGTATCGGCCCTATTGTGGCCAGTGGTATACTTAGTGAACTTGGAGATCTGCGACGCTTTAAAAACATAAAGCATCTGGCAGGCTATGTGGGCTTAGCCCCAGGTATTTATCAAAGTGGAGATACCCTAAGACATACCGGCGTGAGTATGCGAGCACACCGCTTGATACGCAGTTATTTTATTGAGGCTTCATGGCAAGCGATCAGAACAGACCCGGTAATGCAAGCATATTATCGTAAAAATCACGGCAAGAACGTAAAATCAATAATCGTTAAGGTAGCTCGTAAATTACTAAGCCGCACCTTAGCTGTAATAAAAACAGGAATTCCCTACGAAATAGGGATTGTAGAATAATAAACCAATAACAAAGCTCAACATAGAAGTAGCAAAATCTGGATCACAAAACAATGTAGGTGATCCCAATAGTCATCGGGAATCACATCGGTTAGCAAGTGACCAGATTTATTATAGCTTATAATCATACAGATGCTGGTGAACCGCCTAGATGCGTGTATCACATATAGGATGCCGAGCAAGTTATATAGGTATTGAATTAAAGATGATGCACAGCCTCATCCAAAATTCAATACGCTAAAATCAAAAATATGAAGTAATCAAAAATTAAATATTAACTTTAAAGAACTGGACTAGGGCTTTTCATAGGATACATTGTTGTAAAACGTTTTTATTTCTTTTTCAATTCGGTTTGTTTCCGATTCGACTAATGGTTTTAATTTAAGTTGCCTAACTTTTTTAATGTATTCAAACGCTTTATTATAATCTTCTCTCAATAGTTCGACATTAGCCAAATTCAATAATACAATTGATTTATCATTTTCAGTTCTTAAACCTATATCCAATGCTTGAGTCAAATCAGAATGGCTTTTTTCAAAGTCTTTTTTCTCTAAAGCAATTATTCCAGTTGTAAAGTAGTAATAACTCTTATGTCCTTTAGTCAGTTTATCTGGGTTTTTGATTTTAGAAATCAGTTCTTCTGCTTTTTTTACGTTGTCTTTTTTTATTTGTTGAAACGCAGCATAAACAGTTCCGTATTTGAAATATCCGTAAATAAAAAGTCCACCTGCTATTAACATCATTGACATATTTACAAAATCCTCTTTTGAGTAAAAATATGCAGCCGCAATTAAGCTAAATATAACAAGTACAATTCTAATAATTGGTGTAAACATATTTTTCAGGATATTTTGGTCAAATGTTGCACAACGGGTTTGTGTATGATTTCGTTGCGTGTTTAAGCACTAAAGTTAGCAAATAAATCACAGATAGAAAGTCCGCGAGGACTTTCGTAAGTAAGCTATAACTAGCAATGAATTATACACATTGTTGTGCTTTCGTACTTATTCTTTTAATAATATTAAACTATTTCTATTTCCTTTATAATCTATCATTCGAAGTAGAATTTCCCTTATTAATTCATCAAGTAAATGGTAAATTATAACAGCTTCTTTTCCTTTTCCAATATCACCTCTATGTACAGTTTTATGTCTTACAACATCAATTAATTGTTCCAGATTTGAATTAATTGGTATTTTAAAATCATTAATTATTCTATACATTTTATCTGTAGTAGAATGCCTTTTAATCTGATTCAAATTTCCTAGTTTACTTTTTATTGTATTGTAAGCGTTACCAAACTTTTCTTCATTTTCTTTGGCTATTTTTAGAAATTGTTCTTTTATTGGTTGATACTCATCATTTGAAGGTAAAAAATCTTCTTTTTGACCTAAATATTCAACATACATTGTTGACAACCTCTCAAAAGCTATTATTTGAATAAAAACCTTTTCTTCTATGCTTTTTGACTGTTGAGAATTATTTAGATAGAATATGATAGAATTCAAATCTAGTTCTATATTCCATTTAACAAAATTGTCAAAACTAAACATAAACATTTTAGTTAATACTCTTTCGCTTCTGTTGTTATGGTCATTAATAGGCAAGTATTTGTTATTTCTATCATTGCTTATTGTTCTGAAAGAGTAAGTCACAACTTTTTCAGCATCTACTTTTCCGATTGTGTGATATGTTCCGTGGCATTCTTTTCTAATTCTAACTTCTGCGCCATTAACAAATGAAAGAGCAGAGACGTAATCTCTTTTTAATTCTAAAAACAGTTCATAGCTCATCATATTACTATGCTCATTCGTGAATTCAACAACAATGTCTTCAGAATTTTTTTGTTGATAATAAGTTTGACTGTAAGGTGCTAGTTTATAAACTAAATTAGTGGTTATGTGGTCTCTTTTATGGTCGTTAAAATCTTCAATTTTTTTCCCTGCTCTAGCTCGTATTTCTTCAGTAAAATCTGTGAATTCAACTTTGAGTCCTTCAATGAGTAGGTAAGATATATATTCTTTTAAGTCGTATTCTTCTTTATAATTTTTTTCTTCTTTTATATGCTCCATTTTCCCATAACAGACCATTTTAATTCGAGAACGATGTGGTGAATTTTGAGAAAATCTTAATTCGTCTAGTAATAGATGATTATTATCTTCAGTAAAGGATTTTAATTTATAGTCTTTTTGCCAATATTCTTTGTTTTCATCATCCATCAATTTGGCTAAATCATAATCCTCATTGACATAAATATCAAGTCTTATGAAGCCATCATCACTGAATACAATTCCAAAAAAGAATGGAATTTTTATTCCACCTGATTCGATTATTCCATTTTTTATTCGATAAATTTCTTTCAAGTGTATTTAGTTTCAGGTATGAAGCACAACGTGTTTGGCTATGGTTTCGTTGCGTGAAAATCCGCAAGGATTTTCCGCCATAAACTGAAGATAGCAAATTTGCGAGGACTTTCCGCGAGGAAAGTCAGAAGCAATGAACTATAGCCGGTGTTGTGCGCTGGCTTTTCTGCCGTTTAGTTGATTTTCTACTATTTTTTCTAGTTTACTTTGCTTAAAATCAAACCAATTTTGTTTAAAATTTGAATGGTCAATTCTATTTTTAAAATTTTGAAATGGTTTTTTATTAGCTAATACATTTTCTAATTCCGCTTGAAGTTTTTTGTCAGGCAACTGCTCAACAAAAAGTTCCATTATTTTAAAACTCTCAAAACTTTGTAAAACCTCAATTTTTACAAAATCCGCTTGATGCTTCTTTATTTTTTTTAAATCCTCTCTAAAAGCTTCTTTAAAATCATCTTCGTCTGCTATATGCGAAAAGTTCGGTATTGCTAGAATTTCATTGGTTTTACAATTGTAATAGCAATCAAATCCGCAATCCAATTCCTGCGCAATTTCTTTAATTATATTTTGTTTAGAATTATCCAAAAAAGCAAGCGTGTTTATCTTCTTTTATAATTTCTACAATTTTATCTAAATAAGTAGATTCGGGAAACGGTTCGTATATTTCCCATTTTCCACTTGCTCTTATCCAGTATAAATTCCATTCTTTTCTTGATTTGTAATATCGGATTTTGGCAAAATCAAATTGTTGTTTCTTTTTTGGGTCTTGCCAATCAGGTCGAATTTCAAACAGAATTATAATTTTTCCATCATATGAATATCCAATATCAACTTGTTCTCTAATTTCAATATTTTCAGGTCGTAATGATTCCACGTATTCTTTAATTGTAGATTCATTTATATCAATCGTTCTGTTTTTCATTAAGTTACGATTTTTTCAGCTTGTGCACAACGGTTTCGAATAACGTTCCGTTGCGGAACGTTAGCACTAAAATAGTTAAAACACCTGAATTACGAGTAGCCGAAGATTTTCCGCCAGGAAAATCAGAAGCAATGGACGTTATGCGTTGTAATCTTATGGAACGACACGCTCTGCTTCTACCCTAGCTTTTTCTATATGCATGAGTGGAGATCCGCAGGATCTTAATTCCGTAAAGATTGGCTTTTAATTTTTTCTGCGCTTTGATAGTCTTTCCGCAGCGATAATCATTTTGTATGATTCGAATCTGAAATGTTTATTCTTTAGAAACTCTTACAGATACAAGTTTTTCGTCATTTGAATTTTCTTGATCTGCAAGAATTAAATCTAATCTATATTCAAATTAATAGAATTATGATTTAATCGGAGTTCTGGAAGATAACGGTCTCGGTTATCGCCAGTTGGCGGAGTAAGGGACGCGGATTTGTCGGCTTAGTATTTTGTTGTTGGTCAAGTTAATTATTTTCTTTCTAATTCTGCCGGCTATTGGCGATTAACCGTTGTTAGCTGCTGGCAAATTAGTTGGTTCTAACTAGAGTTAAAATATATTGAATTACGTGCTCGTACGATAAAATTTGATTTTTCACTAATGATTCAATTTTGAATTTTTCTACTAATCTCTTTTTGTTATATAGTTCTAAAAATGTATTTGATTTTTTCTCTGAAATCCGAACTTCAAAATAGTCATTTTCGGTAGTTACTTTTGCGGTAGGGGGTTCTTCGCAGTAATCTGCAAAAGTTCTAATCATTTCATCCTTCTTTTGAAATGTCCAATTTATTATGTTGCAATAATCTCTTTTGTAACTATTTGCGTGAATTAATTTAATTGTATCAGATTTAAAATATTTATCATTCGTATTGTCACTGAACCAAAGAGTTGTCGGAAAGTCTTTATCCTGTTCTACAGTTTCTTGGAATATATTATAAATATTCGGTTTGCTTATTTCAATACTATCTGAGACATCAAACTTCTGAGCATTCAAATAATTTTGAAACAGTAAAATTGAAAATAAGATTAATATTTTTTTAGTCATTTTCATATCTGCAAAATTTCTGTTTTGCTTGCAGCTAACGGTATTGTATATGGAAAGTAGCGGGTTTTACTCACGGACTTTTCGGTTTGGTACTGACCTTAAATTTATAAAATTCATTTTCGATTAAGCGCTTAAACCGCTATTTTTTATATACGGTGTTAGCGCTTCGTTGCTTTAATTCTATAGATTTTTTTAATGCTTGTGTTTTTCTTTTAAGTGCTGTTGTAATAAATCTTTTCCATAATCGTTGCCATTCGGCGTCCTTACCATAGTGTGTATATGATTTCTTGTCGCTTCTCGACCTTGACCTTTTATGCCAACTGGTCCTTGATGGTCAAATTCTATTAATATTATTGGACTGTGAATTCTATAATAAAATACTGCATCTTCATCTGTTTTTCCTATCCAAGCAAACCAAGTTTCATCCAAGTGGCTTTTTATGTCTTCCATCTTAATTTTGGCGTGTCCATCTTCCATATTCGATATGTATTGATATGCCAAGTCTGATAATTGCTCTTTTTGCTTTTGAGTCATATCATTAGCCGATAATCCTTGGTAATCAACAGTTTTATTATCAGAAAAAGCTTCTGCTTCCATATTGTTCCTGTCTTTATCTTGTTCGATAGTCGCTTTAATTTGTTGTTCTATTGAAAGTGACTGCATAAACTTTAACCCAATATTCTGTTCGTCTTGAAATATGGTGTTGCCAGCATATTTACCCGTGGTTGTAATAATAGGTTCACCGCCCATAAAAACAGGTGTCATAACAACTTGGTCACCCAAGATAAAATAATTTATAACCAAATGATGACCGTCAATCTGCCAACCCCAAGGTTCGGTCATTGATGGTTTTCCCATTATGGTAAAGAAATAGAGTTCTTCATCAAAATCTGGGTTGTCATTGTTAAGTTCTTTTAAGGTTTGGTCGGTTTTCATAATATCCTTGCTTAATTGCAATCCTTTAGCACTCAAAGCTTTTTCCATTAATAAAAATGCTAACTTCCTTTGGGCTTTAGTCATTTCTTTTATACTTATACCTTGTCTTTTGTAAAAACCATTGTCCATATTAGCCCACTTTTGCCATTCGTTATCAGTGATTTCAAATTGGGTTCTTATTATTTGTTCTTTAGTAAGTGCATTTAAAAAATCATCGGCTGCAATTTTTATAGGCTTCGTTGTGACTCCAGTAGATTTAATTGGAAATAACCCTTCAACTTTTCCATTTGAAGTTACTATACCCTTATAAGTTGAATTGAGGTTTTCATCTTCTGCTTTAGCAAATCGTTCGTTTTGGGCACCAAAGTTTCCTTGCGCATTTACTTTGTTATTTTGCTTACACCCAAACACAAACAAAGAAATGATGATTAAAGAGATTATATTTTTCATTTTTGAATAGTTTTAATTAGTTTTACTTACTAAAAGTAACTTAGTATACTATAGTATGTAAATATACAATATTTAACTATTTAAAAAAGAGCTTGCTATTAGGTTAGCACCTAACTTTAAAGTAATTATTGCTGAAAACCAATGCTTTATGCGGAAAATAAAAATTTTTAAAAATGATTTAGATATAGAAAATTGTCCTGTAAGGAAAGTTTTAGACCGCTTTGGAGATAAGTGGTCTTTACTTGTACTACTGATTTTGGGTAGTTATGAAACTTTAAGATTTAATGAAATCAATAAAAAAATTGGTGCTGACATCTCTCAAAAGATGCTAACAGTTACATTAAGAAATCTAGAGGCCGATGGTTTTATAACGCGTAAAATCTTTCCAGAAGTACCACCAAGAGTAGAATATTCAATTACTGACTTGGGGAAATCTCTTGTTCCGCTAATCGATAATTTAGAAAAATGGGCAAAAAGCAATATGGAATTTATTGAGGAATCAAGAAAGAAATTCAAAAAGTCTTGAATTTAACCGTTTGTCTATACAAATATTAATTTAATGAAGTGATTTAAAATGACCGCTAACGGCCTAGGCTATGGGTAGTTGCGTGTTTGAGCAGTTAACTTTGCAAGTACACACCAAGCTGAAAATCCGCTAGGATTTTCAGAAGTAGGCGAGAACCAGCAATTACTTATAGCCCTTGTTGTGTGCAGGCTTTTTAAGGTCATTTTATTTTTTTAAATATCATTGGCATAGATTCTCCATCTATTGTGTTCATATCAACCAACTTCAAGGATTTTACCATTTTTAAAGTCGTAGTCTTGTAGTGTTTAAAATGAGGTGTTTCAAGGTGGCTTTCATAAGCTTTTCTGTCCGAATAAATTTCCAAAATTCTAATTTCTGTCGGTTTGTCTTTTTGGAACATTGGAAAAATAGAAATCACTCCTGGTTCCAATTCCACGGATGCTTTAGATTCTTCCTTCAATATTAATAAGTATTCGTCAAGAAATTCGGGTTCTATTTCGATTTCCGATATTCTAATCATCATTTTGTCAGTATTAAATTTTTCTTGTTTCTGTTCAACTTTTCCGCAAGAGATGCATAAAAGTATAGTCAGTAACATTAGATTAATCTTTTTCATATTTTGTTTTTCAGTTCGTTTTATTTCAGCTTGCACACAACTTGTTATATCCGCACTAAAGTAATCATTTATCCCTTCCCACGTCGGGATATCCGCAGTTTTTCGTCCTGTTTATCCCTTTTGTATAACTTCACCGCATGGTCTAGCGGACTCTCAATATCAAGTAGATCCTTGCGCGCAATATGCGTATAGATCATTGTGGTTTCAGGCTTGGCGTGTCCTAGCAACTCTTGCACATGGCGCAGCCCCACTCCGTTCTCAATAAGATGTGTAGCATAACTATGACGCAAACAATGCGGTGTTACACGCTTTTTAATCCCTGCTTTCTTAGCCCATTTCTTTAAAAAACTGCGTACGCTAGAGTCACTATACTTACCGCCATCACTGCTTGGTATAAAATACGTGTTAGGCGAATATGTAATAAGATAATTATTAAGCATCGGCAAAATGCTATGAGCAAGCACCACTACCCTATCCTTTCGGCCTTTACCATTACGTATAGTTATTTGTCTGCGATTTATATCCATATCATAAACCATAAGATTCATCAATTCACCTATGCGCATTCCTGCCGAATATAATAGCGTTATCGCCATCCTGTGTTTAAGATTTTCTGTTTTGCTTATTAAACGCACCACCTCCTCTTTACTCAAAACCACTGGAAGCTTTTTTGATTTTTTGGGTCTGGCCAAATGCTCTAAGGCTAACGATTCCTCGCCATGCAATACACAATAATGCTTCAATTCACTTATCAGTTGCCGGTGTGTACTTATCGCATACGCATACACCTTGATCTCATGCTCTACAAAAAGCCGCAACCATTCAGCAGTAAACGCTTCATCTAGATGCGTACGCCTGTAAATAAGCAAATGCTTTATAAAAGTCCCATACACCTTTTGAGTATTCTCACTCAGGCGCAAACCGGTAAGATAATCTGTATAGCTAGCTATTTCCTTATCTTCAGCTACAGTAAGAGTAGGTTTTGCCGGTGTTTCACGCCGCTTTTTATCAGCAACTTGCCGCTGCGGTTTTGACAAAGCACTATAGTTCAAATACCACTTCTTTTCACGCAAGTGATCAAAAAAACGCCTGCGATTCTCCACACTATCTTTAAAATACCAGCATCGCCTTGTGGCAGAATATGATATCCCTGCAAAACGCTTCACATGATCCTTTACATCCTCAGCATAGTCAAAATAGACAGCCACATATCGGGCATCGTTCTTATTCAACGGTTTTAAAAAAATAGTCGGCATACCTCAGATCTTTAACAATTAATACTATAGCAGCGCATAATGTTCTTTTGGCTTTAGGCCAAAACGCTAAACATACATCCACTAAAATTTTTAAAATACAACACCAATTCACCCCCTATCTCCCCTGAAACCCCTCACACACCCGAAAACCCCATTTTAGAATAATAACCATGCAAAACGCATATCACCCAAATAAACCTCTAACTCTATCAAAAAGGAGCAATAGCGAACTTTCAAACAATCAAGCCGAGTGAAACAAAGGCCGCAAAAAAAAGGAGCAATAGCGAACTTTCTAACAAACAGGTCGAGTGCAACGATGACCTTCATAATAAGCTTCTCCCTTTACTAAAAGGGAGCCTGTGCGCCATTTTCGGCGTAATGGTCGAGTGCAACGATGACCTCCATAATTAACTTCTCCCTTTACCAAAAGGGAGATGGCCGAGTGCAACGATGGTCAGAGGGTTCACACCACCCCAAACCCCACAGCATTATCCCGTTTAAGTAAACTACGCTTTCCATCAACAACTTCATAAAAGCGTATTCCCAGAAATACCATTTCGAACTCTTCCGCCACATTTTCTATACATAAGCTTACATCCTGCTGCGCTGTATCAGCATTTAAATAAACAGGTTCAGACAGATGTAAAGAGCCAAGCGTAGTAACAAAATCAAAATGTAAACCCGCCAGCGTCAATCCCACGCAATCAGCTCCTTTAGCAAATTGTATCAAATCACCATTTACATTCTTAATAAGTAGCATGTGCATATCAGCATCATACCGCATAGTAAAAGGCAGCACCGTCAGAGGTTCACAGCGTGGCGTATAACTATAGGTTTTTAGTAGCTCTTGCCCTTCTTCAGTAACTGCGCCAACATAAACTTTTCGAGATCCTCTGGAGCTATCAGTATCCAGATCTTTAAGACTGGTAAACAGCTTCATCAATCTACTATGAAAATATTTAAAAGTATGTCCTTCATACAACGGTCGCAGCGTTACTCTAAACGCCTTATTCACCGCCGAACAATGCCCAAACTCTTTTCCATTATCGCGAGTTCGTGCCATATTAGCTCCATGCTTTATCGCTTCTCGAGTAAATCCTCCACCCTTGCGACGCACAACATACTTGCCATTAAGCTTATAAAAACTTAAGTCACCTAGCTTACCTTCTACCTTTAAAATTCCTTTCTGTTTTGCCATAAAACATGCATTAAACGCTATAATATACTAAATAACAACAAAATACACTACAACCTCACTATTCTCATCATCATAGTTTAACTTTGAGTTATAGCCAAAAAGAATCCTATACAGACTTTCCTTAAAAAAAGCCAAGTGAAACTATAGCTTGACTGAAATAATGAACAAAAAGGAAGCCTGGGCACAATGCGAGACTGAGCCCGAGTGAAATAAATGATATTTACATTTTTACCAAAAAGGAGCAATAGCGAACTTTTTTAACTCAAAAGCCGAGTGCAACAATGGCCCCTCAAATATGTTTCTCCATTAACTAAAAAGGAGCTTTAGCGAACTTTTACCTAAAAGGCCTAGTGAAACAAAGGCATCAAAAAAAAAGCAATAGCGAACTTTCTAAAAAATAGGTCGAGTGCAACGATGACCTCCATAATTAGCTTCTCCCTTTACTTAAATGGAGCCTGTGCGCCATTTTCGGCGTAATGACCGAGTGTAATAAAGACCACAAAAAAATCTAAAAAAGGAGCCATAGCGAACTTTCTAACAATAGGGTCGAGTGCAACGATGGCCGCCATAATTAAATTCTCCCTTTACTAAAAGGGAGCCTGTGCGCCATTTTCGGCGTAATGGCCGAGTGCAACGATGGTCAGAGGGTTCCCCACCCCACCTTATAGCATAGTTATAGCGTGGTTATAGCGTAGTTACTTGTGGTTTAATTGCACCTTACCCTAGGTAAACACCTGCTTTAAGGTAGGTTTTATACACATACCAGTGCTCAACATCAAAATAATCTTCTTAACTTTCTACAAAACACAGCCATGCAAAAAAGAAGAACCTTCATTAAAAGATCCAGCCTTGCACTTGCAGCCACCGCACTGCCTCTGCACTACCTTTCATGCAAAGGCGCACCTCAAGACAAAGCAAAGAATACTCCTTCTACAGACCCCAAAAAGAAACTAGGCATCGCCCTGCTAGGACTAGGCAATTACGCCACAAATCTTTTGGCGCCAGCCTTACAGCAAACACAGCATATTGAGCTACGCGGCATAGTAACCGGCAGCCCAGAGAAGATCCCACAATGGAAAGAAAAATTCGGTATCCCAGATAAGAACATATACAACTATGAGACCCTCCCGCAAATAGCAAACAATCCAGATATAGATGTAGTCTATATCGTCACACCTACATTCTTGCACAAGAAGTTTAGCATTATGGCAGCAAATGCGGGCAAGCACGTGTTCTGTGAGAAACCCATGGCGATGAATCCCACAGAATGTCAGGAGATCATTGATGCCTGCAATGCAAACAATGTAAACCTTGCCATAGGCTACCGCATGCACCACGAGCAAAACACACAGACCATTATGCAGTGGGCAGATGATAAGCCTTACGGCGAAATAAAATCTGTCTCCACCGAGTCTGGCTTTAGAATAGGCGAAAACGGTGGATGGCGTCTAGATGGCGCTAAAGGCGGCGGAGCCATTTATGACATGGGCGTATATAACATTAATGGCGCTCGATACGCCACAGGATTAGAGCCCATATCTGTTACTGCAAGACATGAGACTAAGCGTAAACAAATGTTTCTTAATGGTGCCCCAGAGATCACCTACTTTGATCTGGAGTTCCCTGGCGGGATAACCACACAAGGTCGTGTTACCTATAATGATAATACAAACTTCCTGAAGATCAATTGTGCAGAGGGATGGTATGAACTTGCTCCTTTTCAGGCATACAACGGGGTGCAAGGCACCACCAGCGATGGGAAGAAACTTGAACCTTGTGAATGCTACCAGCAAGCCATACAGATGGATGATGACGCTTTGGCTATCATGAATAATGAACCCATGATGTGCCCGGGCGAAGAAGGTCTGGCAGATATCAAGGTTATACAAGCCATATTTGAGTCGGCGGCAAATGGTTCTAAAAGGGTGATGATTAGTTAAGCGAAGTATTCACTTACCTCTGGCGCACTTAATAATGAACTGATCTTATCACAACTCTCGCAACCTGTGCTAAGCAGCATAAACTTGCGCGTCTCAGTACAGAACAAGAACTCTATCTCGCCACTGTTTGACCCGGCTTCACACTCAAAGTCTATATCATGCACAAGAAATAATCTGGTCATGGCTTTTCTAAAAGCATACTCTAGCTCAATAAGAACAGCAAGTTGATCTTTATTATCTTGATCAGTCTTCGGGGGTCTCCATTGTATTCGCATATGCGCTAATAGGGGGATTTGCAGGCAAAAGTATTTTTAAAATTCTGTATTAACAAATTGTTAAGTAAATATTTCTGCAAGGTTAATCTAGCTAAATCAATTTACTCAATCTACTGTGCTTTAAGACTTTTTAACCCATCTTTAGCAAACCCTTATTACACAAGACGCTAACGATCCATTAATTTTATATCAAATAAAAATTGAAATTATGGCAACTATAGAAAAGAAATTCGAGCGTAAGGAGCATCAAACAAATCCTACCAACCCTACTGGTGAACGCAATATCAAAACGAATGATGTGGATATTGACGAGAAGACCATTAAGAAACAACAAAACAAAGACTAAGCACAGCTTATCGATCATATAGACCGGCACTCAACAGTGTCGGTTTTTTTATTTGGCTTAAAGCCAAAAGATAACCCGTTTCAACCTTTGATCTAATAGTATTACTTTTGCGGCTTCTTAAAAGCCATCATGACAGAATTCATTAGAAAAAGAACAAAGAACGCAAAGAACGATATTTTAAGTGGTCTTACCGTTGCTCTCGCCCTTGTGCCAGAAGCGGTTGCATTTGCCTTTGTGGCAGGTGTTGATCCACTGGTAGGTTTGTATGCCGCATTTATGATAGGGTTGATCACTTCTATATTTGGTGGTCGTCCTGGGATGATCTCTGGTGCTACCGGTGCACTTGCTGTGGTTATGGTTACACTTGTTGCAGAGGGTAACGCCATGGGTGCTGAAGGTGAACAAT
Source organism: Leeuwenhoekiella obamensis (assembly GCF_055391795.1). Lineage (NCBI taxonomy): Bacteria > Pseudomonadati > Bacteroidota > Flavobacteriia > Flavobacteriales > Flavobacteriaceae > Leeuwenhoekiella > Leeuwenhoekiella obamensis. The sequence goes on from NZ_AP029251.1 coordinate 1,562,181, forward strand.
TAGGTTTATACTACCTTTTTGCTACCGTGATCTTAATGGGGATTTTTCAAATTCTTGCTGGTGCTTTTAAGCTTGGTAAATTTGTGCGTTTGATTCCGCATCCTGTGATGATGGGATTTGTAAACGGTCTTGCTATCGTGATCTTCACGGCACAATTAGGTCTATTTAAAGAGAATGTAGGCGGTGAGCAAGTTTGGGTTCATGGTTCTAAATTATATCTTATGCTTGGTCTGGTTGCACTTACCATGCTGATCATGTGGGGTCTTCCTAAGATCACTAAAGTACTTCCTGAAGCATTGACAGCGATCATTGTGGTTGCGGCTATCGGTATAGGTCTAGACCTTGATGTGGCGACTGTAGGTTCTTTTATTAGAGACGGTGGCGGATCTGGTCTTGAGGGTGGTTTACCAGAATTTCAATGGCGCATTTTTGACAAAGTGCCTTTAAACATGGAAACCTTTAAGTTCATTACTCCTTATGCTTTAATACTTGCTGCCATCGGTCTTATAGAGTCGTTAATGACTCTTAACCTTCTTGATGACCTTACTGAAACACGTGGAGATGCAAACCGCGAGTGTATGGCTCAAGGTGGTGCAAATATTATTACTGGCCTTTTTGGTGGTATGGGTGGTTGTGCGATGATCGGGCAATCTATCATCAATATAAAATCTGGTGGGCGCACGCGTCTTTCTGGTATTGTGGCGGCAGTAACTTTGTTGCTTTTCATTCTTTTTGCTAGTGGACTTATTGAGCGTATCCCAATTGCTGCGCTTGTGGGTGTGATGTTCATGGTAGTGATCGGTACATTCGCTTGGTCTAGCTTTAGAATTCTAGGTAAAATACCTATTGCAGACGCAATTGTATTGATCCTTGTTTCTTCATTAACTGTGATCTTTGATCTTGCTATTGCGGTTATTGCGGGTGTTATCGTAAGTGCATTAGTTTTTGCATGGAAGAGCGCCCAACGCATCAGAGCTCGCAAGCACGTCAAAGAAGATGGCACAAAGGTTTACGAGATCTGGGGTCCTTTATTCTTCGGGAGCATCCAGGCTTTTAATTCAAAATTTGATGTGGCAAACGACCCGCAAAACGTAGAGATAGACTTTATGGAGAGTAGAGTGAGCGATCACTCTGCCCTTGAAGCTTTATTCGCACTGGTTGAAAAATACGATGCGGCTGGCAAAAACCTCAAGGTAAAACACCTTAGCGAGGAGTGTCAAGAGCTTATGATAAAGGCTTCACCTAAACTTGCTAAAGTCATTGAGAAAGATATCGACGATCCGCGCTATCATGTGATGGCAAAGGTGATGGGATAAATTCTTTTGGCTTTTCTACCAAGCCCATGGCATGGAAAGCAAAAAACCTAAACTTCAAAACCCCGTTAAACTTATATTAATCCTACAACGCCACGGCGGTAGTGGGATTTTGATTAGTTAAATTAACGGCAAAATTCTAGAAATGAAAAAACTACTTATACCAGCGATCGCAGCTCTTGCATTGTTTAGCTGTAAATCTGAAACGCACGTTTCTGAAGATGAAAAGGAAGAGATCGCAAATGATAGTACGGTAACGGTGCAAACCACCGTTGGCCCGCTAGATCTTGTGGCTCCATATTCTTCTGAATCACAACAAAAGAACAGCAAAGTCGTGGGCTGGCCAGAAGATATGGCTCCAACGGCTCCAGAGGGTTTTACCGTGACACGTTTTGCCGAAGGTCTTGAGCATCCTCGCTGGACGTATGTTGCGCCTAACAACGATATTTTTGTGGCTGAAGCAAACACAGGCAACGGCAGTAAGAATCAGATCACTTTGCTGCGTGACACAAATAATGATGGCGAGATAGATGAACAGCATGTGTACTTAACGGGACTTAATCAGAACTTCGGTATGCTCGTGCTTAACGACTATTTCTACGTTGCAAATACTGACGGACTTTACCGTTACCCATACACTTCAGGCGCGAATAGTAATGACGCTCAAGGCGAAAAGATCTTAGATCTTCCTGCTGGTGGTTACAACAATCATTGGACGCGTAATATCATCACTAATGAAGCTGGTGATAAGATATACATCTCTGTAGGTTCTGCGAGTAATGTGGGAGAATATGGCATGGATAAAGAAGAACGTCGTGCGGCTATCCTAGAGATCGATCCTGATGGTTCTAATGAGATACTTTATGCTTCTGGTATCCGCAATCCTGTTGGGATGGACTGGAATCCCGTAAATGGTGAACTTTGGACCGCAGTGAACGAAAGAGACGAACTTGGTAACAACCTTGTTCCAGATTATGCCACTAGCGTTAAAAAAGGTGGTTTCTATGGTTGGCCTTATAGCTATTACGGGCAGATCAATGATCCACGTTGGGAAGATGATCCGCATCAGGATCTTGTAGATAAAGCCATCATCCCAGATGTTCCTTTAAACGCACATACAGCTTCTTTAGGATTTGTATTCTATGACGCAGACCAGTTCCCTGCCGAATTTAAAAACGGAGCTTTTGTAGGTCAACACGGTAGCTGGAACCGCGTACCATTTTCAGGCTACAAAGTAGTATACATTCCTTTTGAAAATGGAAAACCACAACCAGCAGTAGATTTCTTAACTGGTTTTATAAAAGACGAATCGGCTAGCGAAGTTTACGGCCGTCCGGTTTGTACAACTATTGCTCCTGATGGTTCATTGCTCGTTAATGATGACGACGCTGGTATCATCTGGAAAGTGACTGCTAAATAAAGATTCTTGAAAAAAATTATAGCCTTTATGCTCTGCCTCGTTGCTTACCATGCAACCGGGCAGACTGACAAAAAAAATAAACCTGCGGCGCTGCCGGAGGTTTTTATTGTTTCTACACCCATTAGCGACACGTTAAACAAACTTCCGGTTTCGGTTGCTTTGATAGACAGTGAAAAAATAGAGCGTGGCGATGTTGTTTCGATCGCAAATGAAGTGAACAAGATCCCTGGCGTGCAGATGCAGCAAGGAGCGACAAACACCAGTCGCATTGCTATTCGCGGTCTTGGGGCGCGCAGTCAGTATTCTACAAATCGTGTAAAGGCTTATTTAGACGGAATACCATTAACTACCGGTGAAGGTGAAACCACTCTAGAAGATATTGATCTTAATATGATCAATCGCATTGAGATCATTAAAGGTCCTAGCAGCAATATTTATGGATCTGGCCTCGGCGGAGCGATAAATATTCAAACTAAAAAGCCTTTAGAAGATGTTACCGGCGTTGACCTTAATTTTTCCGGCGGTTCGTACGGCTACTGGCAGCGCGGTGTAAGCGCATTCACCTCTTCTTACAAATCCTTTTTACAAGTAGGATATTATGAACTAGATAAACGTGGTTTTAGAGCAAATAGCGAGTATGACCGTAAGAATGTTTCGCTTTACGCGAAAACCAATCTCACAGAAAAAACCTCACTTTCTGCATTTGGGCTTTACACACACGTGAAGGCATACATCCCGAGTTCATTAAACGAAGATGATTTTAATAACAATCCTGAAAAGGCGGCCTTCACTTGGGGCGCTGCAAGAGGTTTTGAATCTTATGATAAAGTACTCGGCGGACTTTCATTAAAACATGATTTTTCAGCAAATACTACCTGGAAAACGAGCGTTTTTCTCAATGCAAGAGATGGCTACGAACCGCGACCATTTGACATTCTTGATGAGAATTCTTTTGCATTTGGTATTCGCAGTACATTCAACTCTGCTTTTGATCTTGTTGGCCTTCCGGCGAAAGCCAGTGCCGGCGTAGAGTATTTTGATGAGCATTATGAATTTAAACTTTTTGAAAATCTGTACCAAGAAAATGATGGTATGGGAAGTTTAGAAGGTGATGCCTTTAGTACTCAAGAACAAGACCGAAAATATTTAAACCTCTTTGCGCAAATTAATCTGCAACTCGCTCGCCGTCTTAAAGCAGAACTTGGCATGAGCTACAATCACAGTAGATACATTCTTGACGATGGCTTTAATGGAGCAAATGAAGATCGCAGCGGCGTTTATACCTATCCTAGACAATTCTTGCCTAGTGGAAGTTTAAACTATGAATTTGCCCGCAAAAAGTATTTTTACGCTACAGCAAGCCGTGGCTTCTCACTTCCTTCTGTTGCAGAGACGCTTACTCCAGAGGGACAATTAAACCCAGATCTTAAGCCAGAAACTGGCGTGAATTATGAAGCCGGTTTAAAACTGAATTGGTTAAATAATCGTCTTTACACAGAAATTGCCGCATACACCATAGATATTGAAAATCTTATTGTTGCGCAACGCATAGACAATGATCAATATGTAGGTGTAAATGCTGGGAAAACCACCCACAACGGCCTTGAATTCACTGCAAATTATTTGCATCTTGCTGGTGCCTGGACGATCAATCCGTATGGATCATTTGCGCTCACAGATCATAAATTTGATGAGTTTGTAAATGATGGTACAGATTACTCTGGTAACGAACTTACAGGTGTTGCAAAAAGCACGGTGAATCTTGGGCTTGAAGCCAAACATGATTCTGGATTAAAACTCAACGTTAACCTTAGGTCTGTGGGAGAAACTCCGTTGAACGATGCGAACACCGTATATTATGGCGGCTACGAATTAGTCAATTTTAGAGTGGATTATGGCTTTGGACTTTCAGACTTGTTAAATGGTTATGTTTTTGGCGGAGTGAACAACGTTTTTGATACAGATTATGCTTCTCAAATTCTGCCTAACGCAGTAGGTTTTGGTGGTGCCTCTCCCCGCTTCTATTATCCGGGTGAGCCTATCAATTTTTACGTGGGTATCAAGATGCAAATTCGCTAGTCCTTTTCAGCTTCAGCTTTTGCTGTTTCAAGCAGTTTTTTGAAGTTTTCACTCTCGGTGAAAAGCCTATCCAGAAGTTCAAAATAATTTGCTTCCTGCCGCAACTCTGATGGGATTTTTTGGCTATCCAGATAATCAAAGAAAAGCGTTTTATATTCTAGCGGAATAGCGAGATCATCAGTAAGAAGTGCGTCATCAAACATGTTATCTTCTTCAAAGAGTTTAGCGAAGTCTTTAAATGTACTGGGAGGTAATCTTGCTTCTTCGGCTTTCTTCTCGTCGCTTTTTAAAAGCTTGATAATTTTTATGGCAAGACCTATAAAATCTACGCCTCCTGTAATTCGCTCAGGTGTATAAAGCGACGGATTTTTTGCATAATCATCTTGAATTACCTTTTGCAGTTTTTGAGTCTCTACCACGGCGTCAAACTCTATTTCTACGATTGAATCTTGTATGCGTACTTCATCAAGTTCGTTTAGATTTTCTTTGAGTTCTATTACCCAATTCTCATTGAGGTGTTTTCTATTGATCACGATAAACTGCGAAGTGTAAAATGCCGCTGAGATCTTCAGACTATCTTCTAGATCTGCTCGTATTTCAAAAATTCCTTCTCTATCTGTTATAGCATAGCTTCCACGGGTCATGTTCTGGATCACGGCTCCGTCTACAACATCGTCGTCACCATAGATTATACCATTAAAACTTTGGGCGAAAGCCAAATGAACACACATAAATAGTGCGAGCGCTAGTAAATGTTTTTGCATATTTTGATCGGTCTATGCTAAAGACCTGTATCGCAATATGATGTTGCAAGTTATTTTACGCGCACAGGATCTGGAACAAGGATGGTATAGTCACCGCCATTGCGTATAACATCACGCACAATGCTAGATGAGATGTAACTTTTACCTGAAGATGTCAATAGGAAAACAGTCTCTATTTGTGATAGTTTTCTATTGGTGTGTGCAATGGCTTTTTCAAACTCAAAGTCGGCTGGATTGCGTAAACCTCGCAGAATAAAACCGGCGTCTTGCTCTTTACAGAAGTCTACCGTTAAACCAGAATATTTCATGACTTTAATGCTCGGTTCGTCTTTAAAGGTTGCTCTCAAGAATTCTTCGCGCTCCTCTGTTGTGAACATGTAATTCTTTGCTGCGTTGTTACCCAGCGCAAGGATCACTTCGTCAAAAAGCGTCAATCCGCGTTCTATAATATCACAGTGACCTAACGTCAATGGATCAAAACTCCCTGGAAAAACTGCTCTTTTCATGATAATCGTGTTTATGTTGTAAAGCTACTTCTTCTTTTCTACAATCGCGGCCTCTATCACATTTGTAAAAAGATCTGCTAAAGAGATCCCAGCAACTTTAGCCTGCTGTGGCACGATACTCGCCGGACTCAAGCCTGGCGTGGTGTTAACTTCTAAGAAATGCGGCTCGCCGTTATGGAAAATATATTCTGCTCTGGTGATTCCTTTTAATTTGAGAACCTTAAAGACTTTTACTGCCAATTCTTGTACAGCCTTTGTTTGCTCATCTGTGATGCGTGCAGGTGTTATTTCTTGGCTTTTGCCTAAATATTTAGCGTCATAATCAAAGAAGTCATTTTCGCTCACGATTTCAGTAACCGGCAAAGCCAGGACTTCACCATTGTAATTGATCACACCTACTGAAACTTCTGTTCCTTCCAGAAAGCTTTCAATAATGATCTCGTCGTCTTCTTTAAATGATTTTTCAACAGCCGTGGGTATGTCCTTTTCGGTGTAAACCTTAGAAACACCAAAGCTGCTCCCTGCCCTATTTGCTTTTACAAAACATGGCAAACCAACGGTCTCTGCGATTGCCTTAGCATCCACCAAATCACCTTTATTCAAGAAATAATTAGTTGCGGTCTTTACACCAAACTTCCTCAAAACACTGATGCAATCACGTTTATTGAAAGTCAATGCCGCTTGATAAAAATCGCAAGTGGTATGAGGAACGTTTACAAGATCAAAATAGGCTTGCATCTTACCATCTTCTCCCGGCGTACCATGAATGGTATTAAAAACGCAATAAAAAGAAACGATCTGATCCTCTATCATCACCGTAAAGTCGTCCTTATTCACAGGTACAGAAGTACCATCTTCAAGACGACAGATCCATCCTTCTTTAAGTATTTCAATAGCGTAAGGCTCGTATTTATCAGGATCTAGATTCTTCATTAAGGTTTTTCCGCTTAGCAGCGAAATATCAACTTCACTGGAGAAACCTCCCATGAGAACCGCTATATTTTTTTTGTGCATAGTAAAAGCCAAAATTTTGCGTTTAAAAGTACATAATTGGTCATTACCTCAATGAATGTTATTATTTTTTTGACACAAAAAATATGGCCTAATTGAGGGTAAGCTTAATTTAAGTTAAGTTTGTAGCCGTAAACAAAAAATTCATGGGTTTTATACGATTCCTGTTTAGCAAGGCATTTTTAAAACAAATAATCATCGCCTTGATCCTTATTGTCGCTTTAGTCTTCTTACTATTATTCTGGTTGAAGAGTTCTACTAATCATGATCAACGCATTGAGGTGCCTAATCTTAGTAGATTAACGCTAGATCTTGTAGATCAAGAGCTAGAGAATGCCGGTCTAAGATATAAAGTGCAGGACTCTGCAAATTACAATCCAGATTATCCCAAGTATAGCGTGATAGAGCAATCTCCTGCGGCAGGTAAATTTGTTAAGGAGAACCGCCAGATATATCTTGTTTTAAACCCATCAGACTATCGCAAGATCGAGATCCCTGATATTGTGGGTAGAACAAAAAGACAAGCAACACCTACACTTGAGGCGCTAGATTTTACCATTGGTACAATTACCTATAAGCCTTATATCGCAGAAGATGAGGTGTTAGAAATTCGTCATAAAGGCGAGAAATTAAATGCTGGAGATAGGCTTCCGCGAAAATCTGTCATCGACCTTGTTTTAGGCGATGGTAGTCAGCGCTATAATCCTAATGGCGATAATGCACCGGGAGAGGAATTTGATCCAGAAGCTGAAGACAATACAACTGAAAATACAGAAGATGCAGAATTTTAACGAGGAGAATGAACATGATCAGGATGATGAACTGTATGAGCATTACAGTTTTACTGCTGGCAAAGGTCAGGAGCCACTGCGCGTGGATAAATTCTTGATGAACTTCGTTGAAAACGCTACTCGAAACAAAATACAAAAAGCTGCAAAAAACGGTAACATCCATGTAAATGGTGAGGTCGTTAAGCAGAATTACAAAGTAAAGGCAGACGACGTAGTTAAAGTGATGTTTGAGCATCCACCATACGAGTTTTTACTTACGCCAGAGAATATTCCGTTAGACATCGTTTATGAAGACGATGACCTTCTTGTCGTTAATAAACCGGCGGGCATGGTTGTTCATCCTGGTCATGGTAATTATAGCGGTACGCTTGTAAATGCTTTAGTTCATCACTTTGAGCAGCTACCAAACAACAGTAGCGGTCGTCCAGGATTAGTGCATAGAATTGACAAAGACACTAGCGGACTTCTTGTTGTTGCAAAGACAGAAGAAGCCATGACACATCTGGCAAAGCAATTTTTCCATAAAACCAGCGAGCGCGAGTATGTTGCTATCGTTTGGGGAAATATCGCAGAAGAAGAAGGTACAGTAGAAGGTCATATAGGTCGTCACCCAAAAAACCGACTTTGGAACACCGTTTATGAAGATGGTAGCCAAGGTAAAGAAGCGGTAACGCACTTTAAAGTTATAGAGCGTCTGGGCTATGTAACGCTAGTTTCATGTAAGCTAGAAACAGGTCGTACGCATCAAATTCGTGTGCATATGAAGTATATAGGTCACACACTCTTTAATGACGAACGCTACGGTGGTGACGCGATCTTAAAAGGAACGACTTTTACAAAATACAAGCAGTTTGTAGAAAACTGTTTTAAAGTACTTCCGCGACAAGCGCTACATGCAAAAACGCTAGGCTTTGAACATCCCACAACCGGTAAATGGATGAGCTTCAACACAGACATTCCAGAAGATATGGAGCAGTGTATCGAGAAGTGGCGCAATTATGCTAAACACGCTAATAATTAAGATCTACCTCTATGTTTGATGCGATCCCCGAAGAATATAAACTCATTATCATTGTAGGTGTTCTTGCGGTTTTATGCTTTTTTGTGATGGCAAATAATCGCCGCAATCAATCCCGAATGCGAGATCGCAGAGGCAGAGATTTTAAAACCAATTATATGGAGCGTCGCAAAGAGATTGAGGAAGAAGAAAGCAAAAAAGAGTAGCATTGAAAATTTATACTAAGACAGGCGACAAAGGAACTACAGGACTCTTCGGTGGTACCAGAGTACCTAAAAACCACATTAGGATCGAGGCATACGGTACGCTTGATGAATTAAACTCTTTCATTGGTCTTATTCGCGATCAAGATATTTTCGCTGCAGCGAAAAGTGAACTTCTCAAAGTGCAACATGACCTTTTTACCGCTGGTGCCGTACTTGCTACAGACCCTGAAAAAGCCAAACTAAAAAACGGTAAAGATCGCCTGCAGATCCCACATATTACTGAAGAGGACATTACATTTTTAGAAACTGCCATAGACCGCATGGAGCAAGAATTAGAGCCAATGACGCACTTTATTCTCCCAGGCGGACACACAACTGTGTCATATTGTCACATAGCCAGAAGTGTATGTCGCAGAGCAGAACGTAACTGTGTGACCTTAAGCGAGAATGCGCCCGTAGAAGAAGTGATCATTCAATATCTCAACAGACTTTCTGACTATCTGTTTGTACTGGCACGGATGTTGACTAAAACGCTTCAGGTTAACGAAATTAAATGGATCCCTGAGAAGGAATAGTAAAAAACCATTTTAACTTCAATAATCTTTATCAAACCCTTATTTTTTAAGGACTTGGATACGTTCTTTAATTTTTTTCTAAATAATTGATAATTTATTTGGTCATTACGCTCAAAAATTTATTTTTGCAAAAAAAATAAAACGCGTAACCTATGTACTGGACTTTAGAACTAGCATCTCACTTAAGCGATGCACCTTGGCCGGCAACGAAAGATGAATTAATTGATTATGCGATCAGAACGGGAGCGCCGCTAGAGGTTGTAGAGAATCTACAGTCTATGGAAGATGAAGGCGATTCTTATGATTCAATTGATGAGATTTGGCCTGATTATCCTAGTGATGAGGATTACCTCTGGAACGAGGATGAATACTAAATAAAAGCTATACAAAAACACTATAAAAGTCTCTCTTCAGGGGCTTTTTTTTTGTTTAAATTTGAACCTATTTTATACCGAAAACATACCTAATTATGGGATTACTCGATAATGTTTTAAAAATTTTCGTCGGCGACAAAGCAAAACAAGATGTTGCTGCGATACGACCTATCGTAGATAAGATCAAAAGTTTTGAAGCTGAGCTAGAAAAGCTTTCGCATGATGCACTTAGAGCTAAGACTATAGCTTTTAAAGCTAAAATAGCTGATGCCTTAGGCGACGTTAATGCGCAAATGGCAGATCTTGAGAAAAAGGCAGATGAGACTGATGATATTGATGAGAAAGAGGACTACTACTCACAGATCGATGCATTAAAGGATGATGCATACAAGATCAGTGAAGATGTTCTTAATGAGATCATGCCAGAAGCTTTTGCTGTTGTAAAAGAAACCGCTAAGCGTTTTAAAGACAATACAGAGATCGAAGTAACTGCCAGCGCTTATGACCGTGAGCTTAGTGCAGATAAAGATTATGTTACTCTTGAAGATGACAAAGCATTCTGGGCTAATAGTTGGGATGCTGCTGGTAAGGAGGTAACTTGGGATATGGTTCATTATGACGTGCAGCTTATAGGTGGTGTCGCAATGCATCAAGGTAAGATCGCAGAAATGCAAACGGGTGAAGGTAAAACGCTGGTTGCAACGCTTCCGGTTTATCTTAATGCCCTTACGGGAAATGGTGTGCACCTCGTGACCGTTAACGACTATCTTGCTAAACGTGATAGCGCGTGGATGGCTCCTATCTTCCAGTTTCATGGTTTATCTGTAGATTGTATTGACTATCATCGTCCTAACTCGGCTTCAAGACGTAAGGCGTACAAAGCAGATATCACTTACGGTACGAATAACGAATTTGGTTTTGATTACCTAAGAGACAACATGTCTCACTCTCCTAATGATCTTGTTCAGCGTCCTCATAACTATGCGATCGTCGATGAGGTTGACTCGGTTCTTGTAGATGATGCGCGTACTCCGCTTATTATTTCTGGGCCGGTGCCAAAAGGTGATCAGCATGAGTTTGATCAACTAAAACCTTTGGTTGACAATCTTGTAAATATCCAGAGAAAACAATTGGTAGGCACTTTGGCGGAAGCCAAAAAACTAATTGCAGAAGGCGATACAAAAGAAGGAGCACTACAATTACTTAGAGTTTACAGAGGTTTACCTAAGAATAAAGCCCTTATAAAATATTTAAGTGAAGAAGGTATTAAGCAATTATTGCAAAAGACCGAAAATCACTACATGCAAGACAACAACCGTGAGATGCCTAAGGTTGATGCTGAACTTTATTTCACGATTGATGAGAAGAACAATCAAATTGAACTTACAGATAAAGGTGTTGAACACCTTTCAGGTAAGGATGATCCAGACTTCTTTGTGATGCCAGAAATAGGTATGGAGATCAGCAAGATCGATAACGCTGATTTTTCACCTGAAGAAAAAGCAGATAAAAAAGAAGAGCTTTTCCGTGATTTTAGCATCAAGAGCGAGCGTATTCACACCATGAACCAGTTGCTCAAAGCATATACTCTTTTTGAAAAAGATACTGAGTATGTGGTGATGGACAACAAGGTAATGATCGTAGATGAGCAAACAGGTCGTATCATGGATGGTCGTCGTTATAGCGATGGTTTACACCAAGCGATCGAAGCAAAAGAGAATGTGAAGATCGAAGATGCAACACAGACTTTTGCTACTGTGACGCTTCAAAATTACTTCCGTATGTATCGCAAGTTAAGTGGTATGACGGGTACTGCGGTTACTGAGGCTGGTGAATTCTGGGAGATCTATGAACTTGATGTTGTTGAGATCCCAACAAACCGTCCTATCGCACGTGATGACCGCGATGACAAAGTTTATAAAACTAAGCGCGAAAAATACAATGCGGTAATTGAAGAGGTAAGCGAACTCACAAAAGCAGGAAGACCTATTCTTATAGGTACTACTTCTGTAGAGATCTCTGAACTTTTAAGCCGTATGCTTACCCTGCGTAAGATTCAGCATAATGTGCTTAACGCGAAATTGCACAAGAAGGAAGCAGATATCGTTGCTGAAGCTGGTAAAGCTGGTCAAGTAACTATCGCTACTAACATGGCAGGTCGTGGTACAGATATTAAGTTAACTAAAGATGTAAAAGATGCTGGTGGTCTTGCGATCATTGGTACAGAGCGTCACGACTCTCGTCGTGTAGATAGACAGCTACGTGGTCGTAGTGGTCGTCAGGGAGATCCAGGTAGCTCGCAATTCTACGTATCTCTTGAGGATAACTTGATGCGTCTTTTTGGTTCTGAAAGAATGGCCAAACTTATGGACCGCATGGGACTTCAAGAAGGTGAAGTGATACAGCATGGGATGATCTCAAAATCTATTGAGCGCGCTCAGAAGAAGGTTGAAGAAAATAACTTTGGTGTACGTAAGCGTTTGCTTGAGTATGATGATGTGATGAACAATCAACGTGAGGTAATTTACAAGCGTAGATATCATGCATTGTTTGGTGAGCGTCTTCGTGTGGATATCGCGAATATGATCTACGACACATCAGAAGTGATCGTAGAAAGCAACAAAGCTTCTCAAGATTATCAGAATTTTGAGTTTGAGTTGATAAGATACTTCTCAATGCCAAGTCCGGTAGATGAGAAAGAATTTAAAGATACTAACGCACAGAAGTTAGCCGGAATCGTTTACAAAGCCGCGTTAACGCACTATCGTGAAAAGATGGAGCGCAACGCTGAGACTGCATTCCCTATCATTAGAAACGTTTATGAAAACCCAGACAGCAAGTTTGAGCGTATTGTAGTGCCGTTCTCTGATGGTAATAAAGAACTTCGCGTTGTAACAAACCTTAAAGACGCTTACGAGAGTGAAGGTAAACAACTTGTAACCGACTTTGAGAAGAACATCACACTTGCCATTATCGATGATGCGTGGAAAACGCACCTTCGCAAAATGGACGAACTTAAGAAGAGCGTTCAGCTGGCAGTTCACGAGCAGAAAGATCCTTTATTGATCTATAAGTTTGAGGCTTTTGAACTGTTTAAGGTGATGATCGAGAAGGTGAACAAAGATGTGATCTCATTCTTGTTTAAAGGTGAGCTTCCTGTTCAGGATCAAAACCAGATTCGCGAAGCACGCCAGTCGCAACGTCCTAAAGAGAAGACCGAAACTTCTAAAGAAGAAATTCAGAATCTTGATGAGCGCGCTGCACAAAGCCGTGCTGCAGGACAACGCACACAGCCACAGCAAGCGATCACAGAAACCATCACTCGCGATAAGCCAAAAATAGGCCGTAACGATAAAGTTACCATAAAGCATGTGATGAATGGTGAGAACAAAACTATGAAGTACAAGCAAGCCATCCCGTTGATCGATAAAGGAGAATGGGTAATTGTAGAAGACTAAGTTTTTAAAACACATTTTAAAGCCTCTAAAACAACCGTTTTAGAGGCTTTTTTTATTACTTTTCATATCGCTTTCGCGAAAAGTTCAAATACTCAATCCATTCACATGAATCCAGACGTTGATAATTATCTAGAGCGCATAAACACGTGGCAAGAAGAACTTAAGTTGCTACGACAGATCATTCTAGATTGTGGCCTTACGGAAGAATACAAATGGAAATCTCCATGCTACACCATTAACAGAAAGAATGTACTTCTACTTCATAATTTTAAAGACTATTGCGCCATCGGTTTTTTTAAAGGCGCGCTGCTCAAAGACACAGACAAAATATTAGAAAAACCAGGCGATAACAGCAACTCAAGCCGACTCATAAAATTCACAGCTGCTGAAGATATCAAGCAAGAGAAGGACATCATTAAGTCTTACATTTTTCAAGCAGTAGACGTTGAAAAAGCAGGATTAAAAGTCAAAGTAAAAAAAGTCTCAGATTATGAATTTCCTGAAGAATTACAGGCAAAAATAGATAGCGACATAACTTTTAAAGAAGCTTTTGAATCGCTCACCCCGGGAAGACAAAAAGGATATATCTTGTTTATTTCAGGAGCAAAACAAGCCAAGACCAGAGCAAGCCGAGTAGAAAAATACGTAGATCGCATTCTGGCAGGTCATGGTATTCATGATTGCACCTGCGGACTTTCAAAACGCTACCCTACTTGCGATGGCTCGCATAAGAATTTAAAATAGATCGGGTGAAGCATCTTTTCGCTACAGCGAAAAGAAATCAATATCTTTAAGCATAAATCCACAAATTTATGTCTTCCATACGACCATACATTCTCGCAGAAACAAACTGGAAAGCCCTTAAAGATGAAAAAATAGAGTTGGCCATCTTACCTTGGGGCGCCACAGAAGCGCACAATTACCATCTCCCCTACGCTACTGACATTTATGAAGCAGACGGCGTCGCAGCAGAATCTGCGAAAAAGGCTTGGGAAAAAGGAGCTAAAGTCATGGTTTTACCTACGATGCCCTTTGGGGTGAATACGGGACAAAGCGACATCTATCTCGACATCAATCTTAATCCTAGCACACAACTTAAGATCCTTGAAGATATTGCAACGGTTCTCAACAGGCAAGGCATTAAAAAACTGATGATCCTTAACAGTCATGGCGGTAACAATTTTAAACCGCTGGTTAGAGAACTTGGCTTAAAATTCCCAGATATGTTCGTGTGTTTTACATTCTGGCCGCAAACACTAGACCGCTCAAAATACTTTGAAAATCCAGGCGATCACGCTGATGAGATGGAAACGAGTATGATCATGCATCTACAGCCACATTTGGTTTTAGACAAAGAACATTGGGGATCTGGGAAAGACAAAAAATTTAAGATCAGCGCATTTAAAGAAGGCTGGGCCTGGGCAGAACGCAAATGGTCGCAGGTATCAGAAGATACAGGAATAGGCGATCCCAAGGCGGCTTCTGCAGAAAAAGGAAAGAAATTCTTTGACGATGTTACCACCGCAATGGGCGATTTAATGCAAGAACTTTGTGAAGCAAATCTTGATGAAATGTACGAATAGGCGACAAATCCCTTATATTTGTTGGTCAAACCTTTTTAGCAAAAGCTAACTTCAACTATGAGTGCCATTTACAGTACAATTTCTGGTAGCGGAAGCTACATCCCAAAAAATATAATCAAGAATAAGGCCTTTCTTATTAAAGAATTTTATGGCACGGGGGCCAAAAAACTTGACAAAGACAATCAAGAGATCATTGATAAATTTCTTGAAATTACCACCATTGCAGAGCGACGTTATGCAAGCGATAGCTATGTCACTTCAGACATTGCTGCTTTTGCAGGTGCCGCAGCAATTGAAAATGCAGGCATTGATAAAGAAACGCTAGATCATATCATCGTTGCACATAATTTTGGTGATGTAAAAAGCGACAACAATCGTTCTGATATTGTTCCTAGTCTTGCGGCTAGAGTAAAACACAAGTTGAAGATCGAGAATCCTGAGTGTGTTGCTTATGATGTGACCTTTGGCTGTCCCGGTTGGTTACAAGGTGTAATTCAGGCAGATTATTATATAAAATCTGGAGATGCAAAACGAGTGCTTGTCATCGGCGCAGAAATTCTTTCAAGAGTTTATGATCCGCATGATCGCGATGGTATGATCTATTCTGACGGTGCTGGTGCTGTAATCCTTCAAGCTGAAGAATCAGATGGTCGCAGCGGGATTTTGGCGCACAAAACCAGATCAGACACTTTCATGCATTCTAAAATGCTTTTCATGGGTTGTTCATACAACACCACCGAAGAGAATAAAGACGACATCTATCTTAAAATGCATGGTCGCAAGCTGTATCAATATGCGCTAGAACACGTACCACAAGCCATAAAATCATGCCTTGAAAAAAGCGGTGTTCATCTTAGCGAGATCAAAAAAGTATTGATCCACCAGGCTAATGGTAAAATGGACGATGCGATCTTGAGAAGGCTATATGATCTTTATGAGATCAAAGATATTCCAGAAGGCGTGATGCCAATGACGATCTCATGGCTCGGCAACTCTTCTGTGGCGACCTTGCCTACTCTTTATGATCTTATTTCAAAAAATGAAATGGAAAATCAGCAGTTCAACGAGGGCGATCTTATCCTTTTTGCATCTGTGGGTGCCGGCATGAATATCAACGCCGCTGTTTATAAGGTTTAGGTTGGTTTTTATTTGGCTTAAAGCCAAAAACGATCTGCTTGAGTTATGTTTAGATCACTGCTAATAGTCATTTTTGCTATCTTAATTTCCGGTTGCGAAACCGAAGATATCGAACAAGATAAAACACGATCTGGCTTTTCTACGCAAGCAGATAAAATTCTTTACAACGGCGAAGCTGTTACTTTAAACGGTGTAAACTCTTTACAAACTTTCGGGTTGATGCAAGCTGATCTTTACACAGCTTGGAACGTTAAGATCAGTAGAGAATTTATTGGGAATTTGAAGGAACAACCCATTACCGGCGACGCCATTCTATCTTCTCAGAACAAATGGCTACATAGCCTAGAAAAGATCGTTGCTCACAATCGCAGCTTAGGTATGGTGACGATTTTATGTCCTTTTGGTTGGGTAAATAACGCTGGCGAACAAATTCTTTTCACAGGTCTCAATCCTTCTGCACAAGCCTTTTTTGATGAATATTTAATTAAAATGCGTGCTATCGCTGAGCATTTTAAGGGGCAAGACGACGTCTGGATCGAAGTATGGAATGAACCCTATTCTTGGACAAACGGCAACAGCTATTCACACGAGTTGTGGTTGTCTGATATACGATTGATGGTAAGTAATCTGCGAAACATTGCTGGTTTTGATAACATAATTCTAGTTCCAGGAAATGCACAGGGACAAAGTGAAGAGGTTTTATTTGAACAGGCTTCCCAACTTCAGGCTGAATTTTCTAATCTACTTTTTGATCTTCACGCTTATGAAAAATGGCTTCTTGATAATTCTCAACTAGAAATTGAAAATAGGCTTACAAAGATTCAAGATGCAAAGATCCCGGTGATCTTTGGTGAAATTGGCGTAATAAATAGTAGCGGATTAATGCCTGTGGAGCACTTTTTAGCTGCAGCCAAAAAATTAAATATCTCCGTTCTTGCATGGGTTTTTAATGCGAATAGCGATGATCAAAATGCGCTTTTAAACAACGATCTCCTCCCTAATGAGAACAACAATCTATTCTGGGGAACGACTTTTAAATCTTACCTAAGCAACTAATAAACAGCGCGATTTACAACCTCTAAAAATTGTTATAACTTTAGAGTTTAAGAAATCAAACTATGCCCGAAATACAAATACGTCGCGTTAGAAAAAGTGACACCGAATTTATAATGCGATTACTTCCAAGCCTTGCAGATCCTGAACTTCCGCACTGGAGAGATCCTAAGGTGATGCTAGATATTGACAAAAAGATCCTTAAAGCCGAGATTGAAGAAGGCAACAAAGATAACGCCATTTACATCGCAGAAGAAGGCGACCAGCAACTGGGTTTTATATTTCTGGAAGTTGGTACAGATTATTATCATCCTGAGCCACACGGCCACATCGCAGACATTATCGTTTCGCCTGATGCTCGCGGCAAAGGCATCGGTAAAATGCTCATGAGCAAAGCAGAAGAATGGACTAAAGAAAATGGATATTCTTTACTCACGCTCAATGTTTTCAATGATAACGATAAGGCGCGAAGTCTTTATTCGTCGCTAGGTTTTAAACCAGATATGACGAAGTATGGCAAGACTTTATAGCTGTAGAAAATAGTTTTTTGGCTTTAAGCCAAATAAAAAAACCTCCCACTAAAGGAGGTTTTATTTTTATATGATGATCGGGTTTACCAATCGAACTTATACGTCGCTCCAGCAATAACCTGAATGCCTTGAACTGGGAAATTCATCCAGCGCTCATAGTTGTTATTAAGTAAATTATTACCTCTCGCAAATACGCTTAATTGATCATTAAAGCGATATCCTAAATGCACGTTTGCATCAAAATAACTTTCAAGGGTTTTTGTGTACGGAAAAGAATTTATACCTGGACCCACAATATTGAATTCGTCCATTCTTTCGCCTACATAAAATAATTGTACACCGCCGAACCAATGTTCTGTAGCTTGATAATCTGCAAAGAATGATGCTTTAAACGTTGGTAAATTCCATGCTTCTGCTTCGTTTGTGGTGTCATAAGTAAAGGCCTCACCATTTACACGTAACTTAAGATTACTCAAGTCATAATTAAGTTCACCGAATACAGAAAAGGTCTCCACATCATCAAACACAACATTAAAACTGTTCCCAAATTGATAACCCTCATTGCCTTGGCTACCCGTGCCATTATCATAACGCGGATTGTATTTGTAAAGCGTTCTGTTATTTTGAGCGATGTAGCTACCTCTTAAATTATAGCTCAGGTTGCTGCTTAGTTTACCTTTAATTCCCAAGTATGCATCATACTGCTGATCTGTAGGTTTTATACTGTCTATCGTAGGAGATATAAACGGATTCTCTTTTGCAAGATCTCTATACGTGTTTTGCTGTAATTCTCCTTCTACACCTGCATAAGCGATAAAATATTCATCTACTACTCTATAAGACGCATTGGCTTTAGGGTACAGATAAAAGTTGGTTTCGCTTTTCTCGCCGTCCATATTCATCGCTGCAGAAACACCAAGATTTAAGGTAAGATCATCACGCAAGATCTGTAAACTAGGATTTGCAGAAACGTTAAGATGACTATACGCGATCTCTTGAGAGTTTGCATAATTACGGTCAAAACTTCCATTGACGTAGTCTAACTTAAGATCTAAGAAAAGATGTTCATCTGTAATGTCAAAGTTAATACGCGGTGCAACAATTGCTCTTAATTCACTGCTGCTAAAAGAATCACCAAAGTATTGGATATTTGCATTACCGCCTTCAAAGAAACCTTCATTAATATCTAGATTACCGCTTAAAGCCGCGCCGTAGAAACTATGTCCTGGCTCAATAAGTTTAAAAACTTCTGGATCTACAAGCGTTTCATTATCTATACCATACCAGTTGTAATAGCCGTGCTCAACATCCAGATCTGTGCGCCAGTTAAGATCACGATCATAAGAACTGTAATTTAAGTTAAGATCTGAGTCGTAAAATTGATCATCAAGATCCACACCTTCTATTTGTCCCTGGCTAGAATTATGATTCAAATAGATCCCAAAATTCTTATTTCTATCGATCTCAAAATTTGAATAAAACTCTGCCAAAATGCTGCTATACGTACCAAAACCTAACGTCACATAATTATCATACAACTTCACCGGTTTTGCTTTTTCTACCTCAGCCGCTTGCCCTTTTTCTGGTGTAAACGTTGAAGCCACAGGCACAGAGTAAATGCCATAAGTCACTTTCTTTTTGGCCGTATTCACAGAGTCATTAAGCTGCGGAGTAGATTTTACTTTAAACGCCTCACCTATTTCTGGCGTATACGGTTTTACAACGTTCACAACTTCGGTACCTAAGTTCTCCTCTTCATCCTGAGCAAAGCCAGAAAACGCAGTTAGGAACATTCCGCTTAATAACAATATATATTTTACTTTCTTGAACATATTTTCGGTAATAACTGGTAGGTCAATAATTGTTTTTTTGTTCTTTTCGCTTTAAGCGAAAAAATCTATGCCCGGATTAATTTTCTTCTATTGATGAATTTGTTCTTGCTTCTTCTGCCTTTATCCTTGCAAGTTCTTGCTTAGCCTCTGCAGTAACTTCTGGGAAGTCAGCAAAATTCTTAATCACATTCTCTAAGATATATGTGGCTTGGTAAGCATCTTTAAGCGCATAGAAATTCTTAGACATTAAGATCAAACCTTTAGCGCCATACAGCTTGTAGCCGCTATAATCTTTTGCCAATTTTTGCACAGACTCATTAGAGCCTTTGTAATCTGCCGCTTTGTTTTTAAAGTATGCGTCGTAGTATAACGCTTCAGCCGCAAGTTCGCCAGTAGCGATCTTCATCACCTCAGCATACGCTTGTTTTGCGCGCGGCTCATTGTTAGTTTTCATTGCGCTACGAGCAATGATTACCTGTGCGTCGCTTTTTACTTTGTTATCAATTTTGGCATTCGCCAAAACCTTCTCTGCATAATTCACTGCTTTGTCATACTTCTTTAACTCGTAGTAAGACTTCATCAAGTTACTTTGCGCAAAAATGATGTTCTGTGGAATATCAGCTTCTGCTTCCAGACGTTGAAGCAATGGCGCTGCAGCAGTATAATTTCTATTAGATAATTGTATCTGACCTAGACGCGCTAGAGCTTCTTCTGTGAATTCACTGCGTTCTTTATCTATCACAAATTGATAATGCGGTGTACTTTTATCAAACTGCTCTTTTGCATAATATAGTTGACCCAATCTAAAGTGAGCTTCAAGCGCACGTTGACCGGTAGGGTAATCTCTTAAGTATTTTTCATATTGTGTGATCGCTGCACCGCTATCGCCATCTACAAAGTTCTTCTCAGCAGAAGCGTAAGCCGCATCATCCAACTCAGAATCTTCTACAGAAACGTAATCTAAGTCATTTGCCCAGCGACCGTATTCATCTACTTTGCCCATGTCTATGTAGATCAATTTTGCAGAAGCCACCGCTTGAACGCCTTCTGGAGTTCCTGGGTATTCTTCTGCTACGCGCTTAAACAGGTTAAGAGCATCTTGACTTCTTGTTGTATTATCGTAGATCAACGCTTTTTTAAGCATTGCCTTTGCCACAAACTTACTGTTAGGTATCGTACGAATTAATTTATCATAAGCAGCAAGTGCGTCATTATTTCGCTGCAGCGAAACGTACGTATTCCCAAGCTCATAAAGCGCATCGTCTTTATAACTGCTGTCTGGAAAATCACTATCAAAGTTTCTTAGATTTTCGATCTTCTGATTGTTACGATCCACAAAACCATAACTTATCGCCTTTTTAAAAGTAGCGTATGCTCTATCTGAAGTTCCGCTAGAAACAGCAGCATTATACGCTTCCATCGCAGGCCAATATTTACTGCTTATAAAATAGCTATCTCCTAAACGCATGTAAGCATCTGGTAAACGCACCTCATCATCAGGATTAGATTTTACATATTTATCAAAGTAGTTTGCAGCTTCTTCATAATTCTTTTTCTGGAAGTAAGTGTAAGCGATATTATAGTTCACCTCCTTTTGCTCAGGTAAATTCTTAGCCGCCGCATTCTGACTGAATTGCTTATACGTCAACACAGCATCTTCATAACGGTTAAGGCTGTACTCGCTCTCTGCCTTCCAGTAAAGCGCACGAGCGGTAAAGTCTGGCGTGCGTGGCTCGCTTAAACTTTTATCAAAATTTGTGATCGCTTCTGCATAATTACCTTCGTTATATAATTCTATACCTCTGTAAAAAGCAACTTTTTGGTAAGCGACTTTATCATTAAAGTTTCTATTGTTTTCAAGCAATTGCATTGCCTGCGCATAATTCTTAGATGTGATATAACTATCTATTAAAAGTGCTTCTAGATCTTGTCTCTTAGGAGAATCTGGATAAGAATCAAGATAGTTTACAATTACGGTTGGCGTTGGCTCATAAGCATTACCTATTTCATAACTAAGCTTTGCATAGTTCAAACCGCTATCTTCTTTGATCTTTGGCTCAAAGTCCATTTGATATGCGTTTCTAAACGCATTAAGAGCTTCTTGCTTGCGGTCTGTTTGTAAGTAGGCATCCGCCAAATGATAAAAAGCATTTTGCGCCGCACTATTTTTACCACCAATGATCTTGTTAAACTCATTGATCGCTGACTCATAATCGCCTTGCTTATAATACGCATATCCTAACTGATAGTAATCATTGTTAGTCCAGCGACCACGTTTACCACGATATTTCTTTAAATATGGAAGCGCTTCATCAAACTGCCCCATATTAAAATAACTTTCACCAATGATCTTATTGATCTCACTCGCTTCTTGCGGAGTTGCAGATGATAATTGTTCTTTACCCAGCTTGATCGCTTCATCAAAATTTCCTTGCTTGAAGTTAAGATCAGCTTTAAAATACGTTAAGTCTTCTTTATTACCGCCCTCTGCCTCTACTTGATTAAAAAACTCTGTCGCTTTCTCATAATCATCATTCTCATAAGCGATAAAACCTTCATAGTATTTTGCCTGCTCACCAAATTCTGGAGAATGGATCACACGATCAAAATACACTTTAGCTTGCTCTGGTTGACGTGTTCTTAAATGCACATAACCCATATTGAAGTTATAGCGATCAAGTTCTCGCCAGTTTAGACTTCCTAGATCAACTTTTTCATACCAGCGTTTTGCATTAGGGTAACGCGCATTTTCAAAATAATAATCGGCTACATCTTTGTAAGCTGAGTTACGCTTTGTACTTGTGGGGTAATCATCCACAAATTCTTGCATTTTTTGATCAGCTCCCGCTTGATTTAAACGCACTGCCGCATTAGCAACATAGTATGCGCAATCACCTTCTATCGTGGGATCATTAGTTGAGTTTTTTACTTCCTCAAAAAGTGTTTGAGAAGCTAAATATTGCTTGCTATTATAAAGAGATAACGCCTTGTTAAACTTCACAAGATCATTAGTATAAGCAGCAGATTTTTGACCATATATGGTAGGGAAAGTCAACATTCCCAGTAAGCAAAAGAATAAAATTTTATGACGCATACGGCGAAATTTAATGTCTGGTTTAGCGGCTATGCCATACCGTAAAGATACGGGCTTGCCCTGTATTTTAACGTTACAAAATCGGTTTAATTATGTGGTTGTTAAAGGTGTTTTTTTAACATACACTGTTTATAAGGTAAGATACTGAAGCACAAACAGAAGAGCTTTGTTTTATTTTTCCATAATTAGGCAAATAGCAGCTGTGTCTTTTTGCTCAAAGAACTTCACAACCTTCATCAAGAAGTTCACTAGCTTACTTTTTGGAGAGATTATTTTTTTGGCTACAGCCAAAATAACACCATCACGATCTCGTATAGATCTCTCTTTATCATGCGCATTATGAAACTCATTTGCAAATAGCCAAGCGCCATCTCGCGCAATATTTATACTAAAGGAAACTACTTTGTCTTCTTTGCCTTTTGTGAGTTTTTCAAACAGACTGAACATGGGAGAAACCTTCTTTATCTTGTCTTTTACACCGGCCACCATACTAGCAAGGATCTCATTTATTTTATTAAAATCATCCTCAAAATCGGCTAGATCATTATCAGCCATTGTTTGAGAAGCTGCGATACCAAGATCAAGATTGATATGCGCATTGATACCCAATAACAAATGCTGAATGATCAACAAATTTTTATGGTTCACAGCCTCAAAAGCTTCAAACCAACTTTGTGTGCATGCCTCGCCAGCACGATAAGAAGTGTGCGCATCAATGTATCGTTTTGCAAAGATCACATCTAGTTTTTCCATACGCGGGCCGTTGCTAAACTCGTTGTTTGCAATTCCCTCTTTTACACGCACGGTCACCGCTTTATAAAGAATAGGAAAGAAAACAAGACAGGAAGATCGTTGCTTTTCGGCAGTAATGATGAGATTAAGATGAGTAATTACATCATCAATTGTGTTTAGAGACATGTTTAGATTGGTTAGTTTACAGAAGCTAAAATATTGAATATTTGCATTTTGACTACATAAAACACAACATTAAACATCTTACAGAATTTCTCTTTTAATAAAATGCTATAAAGACTTATCTTGGTGAAGATTTTTCTGACGGCCCCGTAATGAAATCAAAAATTCTAAAAAATAGATATATCTACAGCGTGATCATCGCTATTGCTGTGCTTGTTTGCAATCAAATATTTATACAATATTGGCTTGCAAAGAAGGATCAGGATGCACGTGTGATAAACATCGCCGGCCGCCAGCGTATGTTGAGCCAAAAGATAAATCTAGAATTTTATCGCATCAAGAATAATGAAGGTGATATCAACCATTTGAATGATCTTTTTGCTCAATGGCAAAAAGCACACAACGCCCTGCTAGAAGGAGATAAATCGCTAGATCTTGAGCCCATTGAAAACAATAAGGTAATTGACATTCTACATTACCTTGAGCCAGAGATCAAAAATGTAAGCGAATGGCTTTCAGCAAGCGATATCACCACGCTGAATTACACAAACATCAACAAGAATCAGGAAGAATTTCTTTTTCAGATGAACAATGCCGTGAATCTTCTCGAGAAAAATTCACATTCAAAACTTAGACTCATCGTCTCTACCGAAGTCTTACTCATGTTGATCTCCATTCTTGTGATCATCTTAGAAGTACGATTTATATTTCTTCCTTTTGAGAAGAAAATGATTAAAAACATCTCTAGCCTTTCGGCGAAAAATAAGCAGCTACGAGAGATCGCCTGGCAGCAAAGTCATGAAGTAAGAAGACCTTTGGCGAATGCCAAAAGCCTTATAGAAATTATTAAAAAAGATAAATCTGCCAGTCCTGCCGAAAAAGAAAAGTATATCAAATTACTCTCTCAATCTATAGACGAGCTTGACGAAGTGGTAACCTCGATAAATGCAAATACAGAGGAAATTTAAGAGCTAGTATAGACCCTATTTTCTTGCTCTGCTACTCTGATAAAGGTTGTTCTTTTTGTCAATTCTTTAAGTCGGCTAGCGCCCACATAGGTGCAGGTACTTCTAATACCACCCAGAATATCTTGAACCGTTGCTTGCACCGCTCCGCGATAAGGAACTTCTACTGTTTTGCCTTCGCTAGCACGATATTCTGCAACGCCGCCCACGTGCTTTTCCATAGCTGTAGACGAACTCATACCGTAAAATAATTTATACTCTTTACCGTCGCGCTCTATTCTTTCGCCTCCGCTTTCGTCATGACCTGCAAGCATACCGCCTATCATCACAAAATCTGCTCCCGCCCCAAAGGCTTTTGCAATATCTCCCGGGATAGAGCAACCGCCATCGCTAATTATTTGGCCACCGAGCCCATGCGCAGCATCTGCACACTCAATAATCGCAGAAAGCTGTGGATAACCTACACCTGTTTTTACTCTTGTGGTACAAACACTACCTGGGCCGATACCAACTTTTACAATGTCTGCCCCTGCAAGAAGTAATTCTTCTACCATCTCGCCAGTAACGACATTTCCTGCGATGATCACTTTGTCTTTAAATTGAGAGCGTGTGTTTTTTACAAACTCAACAAAATGCTCAGAGTAACCGTTTGCCACGTCAATACAAATAAAACGAAGTTCAGGATGCGCATCGATAAGCGTTCTTAATTTCTCAGAATCCTGCTTACCGGTACCTGTGCTTACTGCGATATATTCTAGCAAAGAAGCATCTACTCCTTTTAAAAACGCGCCCCATTCTTCAATAGAATAATGCTTATGAATTGCCGTGAACATTTTATTTTCTGCCAGAGCTTTTGCCATTTCAAAAGTCCCCACAGTATCCATATTTGCTGCCATGATGGGTACGCCCTTCCAGGCTGTAGCGCCATGTAGAAATTTAAATTCTCGTTCTAAGCTTACTTGAGATCTGCTTTTAAGTGTAGATCTTTTTGGGCGTATCATTACATCTTTAAAGCCTAGCTTTAAATCTTGCTCTATCCTCATAAATTCTTTTGGTATTTGTGTACTAACGAAGTTAGTTCTTGTCTTCTAATAATGGAACGAATCTAAACTCGCCATATTCCATTTTTTCAAATTTTGTTGCAGCGGTGCGCACAATTCTTGTCATTACCTGATGTTCTTTGCCAACGGGTATAACAAGCTTCCCTCCTATTTTCAGTTGTGCTAGCAAGGGTTTTGGGATAAACGGAGCTCCAGCGGTAACTATTATTCCGTCAAAAGGTGCATACTCTGGCATTCCTTTATACCCATCGCCAAAGGTCAATCGCTTTGGCCTGTAGCCCAGCTTTGTGAGAAATTTTCGCGTAAGCTTAAACAACTCATGCTGTCGCTCTATAGAATACACTTTTGCGCCCATCTCGCACAAAACGGCGGTTTGATACCCACTTCCTGTACCAATTTCAAGAATGAGATCTCCTTTGTTGATCTCAAGAAGTTCTGTTTGAAAAGCTACGGTGTACGGTTGAGAAATTGTTTGATCTGCGGCTATAGGAAACGCTTTATCCTGGTATGCGTGATCCTCAAAACTGCTATCCATAAAAAGGTGTCGCGGTATCTTTTTTATCGCATCAAGAACGCGCTCGTCTTTAATTCCCTTTTCTTCAACGGTTTTTGCCAGTAAACGGCGTTTTCCCTGGTGTCGCGTAGTATCCCTCATAGCGCTAAAATAATCAAACTTACCCATAACCAAAACTCAAAACCCTCTTCTAAACTGAATGAGAAATCTTATTTTTACAAAAACGATCAAGATATGCTTAAAGCTGGCGTACTGGGTGCCGGTCACCTAGGGAAAATTCACCTGAAATTGCTAAAACAATCCTCAAAATATGAACTTGTAGGATTTTATGATGCCTCACCAGAGGCTGCAAAAAATATAGAAGCTGAGTTTGGTTACAAATCATTTCCTAGCATGGAGGCGCTTATTGAGGCCTGCGATGTTGTGGATGTGGTGACGCCTACAACTTTTCATTTTGCTTGCGCAGAAAAGGTGATCCAAGCCGGCAAGCATTTGTTTATAGAAAAGCCCATTGCAAACACGGTTGAAGAGGCCGTTAAGATCAGAGAGCTTGCAAAAGAACACGGCGTGCGTGGTCAAGTAGGTCATGTAGAACGATTTAATCCTGCATTTACTGCTGTGAACGATCGCATTGAGAAACCTATGTTTATTGAAGCGCATCGCTTGGCAGAATTTAATCCGCGTGGTACAGACGTGCCTGTTGTACTCGATCTTATGATTCACGATATTGATGCAATATTGAGCGTGGTAAAAAGTCCAGTGTCAAAGGTTTCTGCTTCTGGTGTAGCTGTGATAAGCGATACTCCAGATATCGCAAACGCCCGTATCGAGTTTGAAAATGGTTGCGTGGCAAACCTTACCGCAAGCCGTATTTCTATGAAAAAAATGCGCAAATCTCGTTTCTTCCAGAAGGATGCTTATATCTCTGTAGATTTCTTAGAGAAAAAATGCGAAGTGGTACGTATGAAAGAAGCTCCACAAAATCCCGATGAATTTGCTATGATCTTAGAAAATGCTGAAGGCATTAAAAAACAGATCTATTTTGACAATCCAGAAGTTAATGAGAACAACGCGATTCTTGATGAACTGGAGTCTTTTGCAGATTCTATCGCAAATAATGAAACCCCTAAAGTAAGTCTAGCTCAAGGAACTGAGGCACTACGTGTTGCCATGATGGTGATCGAGGATCTTGAGAAATAGATTTTGGCTTAAAGCCAAATAAAAAATAAACGCATGAAAAATATAACAGTTATTGGCGCCGGCACCATGGGTAACGGCATCGCTCATACATTTGCTCAAAGCCGATTCTCAGTAAACTTGGTTGATATCTCGCAAGGAGCGCTTGAAAAAGGTTTTGCTACCATTAGTAAAAACCTGGACCGTATGGTCGCAAAAGAAAAAATCACTGAAGCTGATAAAGAAGCTACACTAGGAAAAATTACGCTTAACACAAGCCTTGAAAACAGTGTTAAAGAAGCTGATCTTGTTGTAGAAGCTGCCAGCGAAAATGTGCAGATCAAACTTGATCTTTTTAAGAAACTAGACGCTCTTTGTCCTGAAAAAACAATTCTTGCTTCAAACACGTCTTCTATAAGTATTACACAAATTGCCTCTGTCACAAATCGACAGGAAAAAGTGATCGGGATGCATTTTATGAATCCGGTGCCTATCATGAAATTGGTTGAGATCATCCGCGGTTATAATACGACTGACGAGGTGACAAAAACCATTATGGAGCTTTCAGGGCAATTAGGCAAAGTGCCTGTAGAAGCTAACGATTACCCGGGCTTTGTCTCAAACCGCATCTTAATGCCTATGATCAACGAGGCTATTGAAACGTTGTATAACGGCGTTGCTGGCGTAAAAGAAATTGACACAGTAATGATGCTTGGTATGGCGCATCCTATGGGACCGCTTCAATTGGCAGATTTTATCGGACTTGATGTTTGTCTTTCAATTCTAGAAGTGCTTCACGACGGATTCAAAAATCCGAAATACGCTCCGTGTCCATTGCTTGTAAATATGGTGCGCGCTGGTAAAAAAGGAGTAAAAACCGGTGAAGGATTCTACGATTATTCAGAGAGCAGAAAAGCTGAGAACGTAGCGTCACAATTTGCATAGCGCGTGAAGGCATTGTACTTTTTGTTGGTATTTCCGGTTATGGTCTTTTCGCAGCAAAGCGATAAAAAAATACACCGTATTGCAGTACACATAGGCACTGGTAATATCAACAATTTTCTTTTTAACGATGCCGATTACGCTTATCAAGTAGATTTTAGAAAAGTGCAGGTTTATTATCGCTTAAAGCGAAAAAAACTAGCACTTGATCTCCTATTTCAGCCAGAATTTAATACTGCTCACCATGAACTTCTAAATTATTGGTTTGTGGATACAGACGAGGAAAGAGCAGAATTCATGCAAAAAAAGGAAATCAAAGAATACATCATGAATTTTGGCCTTGTTGTAAGTAAAGAAGTCTTGCCATGGCTAGAACTTTATGCGCTGGGAAGTCTAGGTCCGGGCTATTTTGACACACGCTCTGAACGCCTAGCAAAGGGTTTTGCTTTTTCAGATAATATAGCGCTGGGTGTGAATTTGGCTTTCGCCAAAAACATAAGCATTAATATTCAGCCAAGTTTTAGACATGTGAGCAATGCCGACCTCCAGACGCCAAATTCAGGCTACAATTCCCTGAATATTGAGGCCGGTTTAGCGTATGATTTTTAATTTCGCTTTAAGCGTAAAAACAATAACAATTGCCAAAAATACATCCATTTAAAGCTGTAAGACCTACACGTGATAAAGTCTCACTGATCGCTTCACGTTCATACGAAACGTACTCTAGTGAAGAGCGCAAATCTCGCATGAAGGCAAATCCATATTCGTTTTTACACATTGTGAATCCTGGCTACAAGTTTCACAAAGAGATCAATGGTGCAAAGCGTTTTCAGCTTGTTAAAAACAGATATCAGGAATTTAAAGAAGATGGTGTTTTTATGCATGAAGAGCAGTCGTGCTTTTATGTTTATAAAATAATTGATCGCGATTATCAAGAGTTTACTGGCATTATTGCGGCAGCAAGTGTTGAAGATTATGAGAATAATGTGATCAAAAAACATGAAGATACGCTGCAGCATCGTGAAGAACTTTTTAAAGAGTATCTCAAAGTCGTAGGCTTTAATGCAGAAGCTGTTTTGCTTACCTATCCTGATCATGATGGTATTGAGAATATCATAGAAGATGTGATGCAATCGCGCGCTGAATATGAGTTTACAACTACGTATAGAGACACGCATTATTTGTGGCCCATTTGTGACACTGAGCGTGTTGAAAAGATAAAGGCATATTTTGGCGAGATGCCGTCTATTTATATTGCAGATGGTCATCATCGCAGTAGCTCTTCTATGCTTCTTGCTAAGGACTTAAAAGATGAAAATCCTGATCATACGGGTGATGAACCGTATAACTTCTTTATGTCGTATCTCATCCCGGAGTCGCATTTGTCTATTCATGCATTTAGCCGCATGATTAAAGATCTTAACGGTCTGAGCAAAGAAGAATTTCTTATTGCGCTTGACGAAGTTTTTAAGATCGATAATCGAAAACATGAGTTTTATCAGTCAGAGAAAAAACATGATTTCTGCATGTATCTAGACGGAGAATTTTATGAATTAAGCTTACGCCAAAGACACTATGATTTTTCAAATGCGCTAGATTCATTAGATGCACAGATCTTATTTAAAAAAGTGCTAGAACCCATCCTAGGAATACACGATCTAAGAAATGATGCGCGTATTGCTTATGGCAAAGGAAAAAACAACATGATCGCGGTAAAAGAGAAAGTAGATCGTGGTGACTTTAAAGTTGGTTTCTCAATGCTTCCTGCCACTGTGAGCGAGGTAAAAGACATTGCAGACGAGGGTTTAAGAATGCCTCCAAAATCAACCTATATTGAACCTAAATTAAGAAGCGGAGTTACGATCTATGAGTTTTAGATTTTGCGCTAGCAAAACCGTAAATTTGATTTAAAAGACTATACATTTTGAGCATTACAGAAAATCTAAAATCGTATTACAACGAACTTCCAAAAGATGTTACGTTAGTTGCTGTTTCTAAGACAAAACCTAACGAAGATCTTATGGAAGCTTACGAGGCCGGTCAGCGCATTTTTGGTGAGAACAAAGTGCAAGAAATGACCGCCAAGCATGAAGAATTACCTAAGGACATTCAATGGCATATGATAGGTCATTTGCAGTCTAACAAGGTAAAATATATCGTGCCTTATGTAAGTCTCATTCATAGTGTAGATCGCTTGAAGTTGTTTAAAGAGATCGATCGCCAGGCAGAGCGTTTTAGAAAACATGTTGATGTACTTCTTCAAGTTAAGATCGCAGATGAAGATTCTAAGTTTGGTATGCCTATGGCTGAGGCCAAAAGATTCTTTGAAGAAGATCTAGGCAAAAACTATCCGCATCTTACCGTTGTGGGACTTATGGGCATGGCGACTTTTACTGATGACGAGACACAACTGAAAAAAGAATTTAGTTCTCTTAAATCGTTGTTTGATACTTTTGGCGAAAGCCATAACCTTAAACACCTTAGTATGGGCATGAGTGGCGATTATGAGCTTGCCATTGCTTGTGGCAGTAATATGGTGCGTGTGGGAAGTGCGATTTTTGGCAAAAGAAATTATGATTAACTTAAGCCTGATTTTAACCATCAAAATTTAATTATTGACCAAAACGATTTGATGTACGCAATACTCGATATAGAAACTACAGGCGGAAAATACAATGAAGAAGGCATAACCGAGATTGCCATTTACAAGTTTGACGGTCATAAAGTTGTAGATCAATTTATTAGCTTAGTAAATCCTGAGCGCCCTATACAGCCTTTTGTTGTGGGACTTACGGGAATAAACAATGAGATGTTGCGCAACGCTCCTAAGTTTTGGGAGGTTGCAAAACGCATTATTGAGATCACGACAGATTGTACGATCGTTGCGCATAATGCCCAATTTGATTACCGCATTTTAAAGTTAGAGTTTGACCGTTTAGGTTATGATTACCAGCGCAAGTCTTTATGCTCTGTAGAACTTTCGAAAAAATTACTTCCCGGCCAGGCAAGCTATAGTTTAGGCAAACTGTGTAAAAGCCTGGGAATCCCGATGACAGATCGCCACAGAGCAAGTGGTGATGCAATCGCAACCGTAAAATTGTTTAAACTTCTACTTAGCAAAGACACCGAAAAGATAATTATACAAGAAGCCGTTAAACTCAACCCTAAACGGCAAATGGACACTAAACTTCGAGATATTATCGAAGAATTACCCAGCACTTGTGGTGTGTATTACATGCACAATGCTAACGGCAAAGTGATCTATATAGGCAAGGCAAAAAATATAAGAAAACGTATCAATCAGCATTTTACAAGCGATAATCGCAAGTCTAAACAAATGCAAGAAGAGGTTGAAGCGGTGACGTATGAAGAAACCGGCAGCGAACTCATCGCTCTACTCAAAGAGAATGAGGAGATCAAAAAAAATAAGCCAAAACACAACCGCGCTCTGCGCCGCACGATCTTTAAAAATCAGCTAAGCACCTTTGTAGATGATGATGGCTATGTAAATCTTAAGATCGAGTCTGTTACTTCAAAAAAAGATAGTGTTACGACTTTTGGTAATAGCCTTTCGGCGAAAAATCATCTGGAATTTGTAATTGAGGAATATGGCTTATGCCAAAGCAAAACAGGCCTCCAGTCCACCGGCGGGAATTGTTTTAATTATACCATCAAGCAATGTTTTGGCGCATGCCTAGGAGAAGAATCACCTGAGGTTTACAATGAGCGTGTAAACACTTACATCAATAAATACGGCTTTATCAATAAAAGTATGGTGATCATTGATCGCGGTCGTGAAGTTGATGAAAGAAGTTTTGTACTTATTGAAGATGGAACCTTTAAAGGTTTTGGGTTTTACAATCTCAACTTTCAATTAAATAATATTGAAGTGCTTCAAAATCTTGTGATCCCAATGCAAGACAATCGTGATGCAAGACACATAATACAGAGTTATCTTAGAACTAAAAAAGTTCTGAAAACCGTAGAACTAGAAGAAATTAAAAATTGACATCAAAAGCTACATACAACTGGAAAACCAGACTGCATGAAATAATTTATGAGGCAGATACGCCTGCTGGTAAAGCATTTGATGTTGTATTGCTGATCCTTATTTTCTTAAGCATAATTATGGTTATGCTAGAAAGTGTAACAGCCATCAGCACAAAATATGGCGATTATTTCTTTATCGGTGAGTGGATCATAACCATTTTTTTTACCATAGAATATATTTTAAGATGCATCACGATAAAAAAACCTAGCGCTTATATTTTTAGCTTTTATGGTTTTATAGATCTAGTTTCAACCATACCATTGTATTTGTCATTCTTTTTTGTGGGAACGCATGCTTTGTTAACCATAAGAGCATTGAGGTTACTTCGCGTTTTCAGGATCTTAAAAGTTACGCGCTACATAGGCGAAGGAAATCGGCTTGCAAAAGCCTTAAAAGACAGCAAACCTAAGATTCTTGTTTTTCTGTTTGCCGTTCTTATTCTATCTGTGATCGCGGGTACACTCATGTATCTGGTAGAAGGGCCTGAAAATGGTTTTAGAAATATTCCGTTAAGTATTTATTGGTGTATTGTGACGCTTACTACGGTGGGCTTTGGTGATATTGCTCCGGTTACGCCGCTAGGTCAATTTATTGCGATGGTCATCATGATCTTAGGGTATGGTATCATCGCTGTTCCTACCGGCATCGTAAGTGCAGAAATGGCAAAAGGTTCTCCTGAAGGTAATCTTGCGCTCAACACACAATCGTGCCAAAACTGCGGATCGAACAAACATCAAGACGGCGCTAAGTTTTGTCATAAATGCGGACACACACTTCATCATGACTAAAACTTTGATCACGGTTGTAGGTCCCACGGCCATTGGTAAAACGGCTTTGGGAATCAAACTCGCGCAGCATTATAATGCCGAGATCGTTTCGGCAGATTCCAGGCAGTTTTTTAAAGAAATGTGCATTGGTACTGCTGTGCCAGATGAAGATGAGTTGGCTGCAGCCAAACATCATTTTATTCAACACATCAGTATTGAGGATGAGTATAACGTAGGCCTTTTTGAGCAAGAGGCTGTCGCCAAAATTGCTGAGCTTCATCAAAAAAATGATGTTGCGGTTTTAGTAGGCGGTTCTGGTTTGTACGTCAATGCAGTGCTTTATGGTCTAGACAAATTTCCAGATGTAGACGGTGACGTTCGGGAGTCGCTTTCGCGGAAGCGAGATGAAGAAGGTTTTGAAGCTTTACAAACACTACTGAAAGAATTAGACCCTGAGCACAATGAGCGCGTAGATATTAATAATCCGCAGCGCGTTATGCGAGCACTTGAAATTTGCATAGGCACAGGAAAGCCCTATTCCTCATTCTTAGCGAGAAATACTATTAAAAGAAATTTTAATGCTATACAAATAGGTCTTACTGCAGATCGTGAGATCATTTATGACCGCATCAATCGCAGGGTTGACATTATGATGCAAAATGGCTTAGAAGAGGAAGCTAGAAAGGTCTATCCTCAACGTGAGCTTAATGCATTACAAACTGTAGGTTATAAGGAGCTTTTTCAATACTTTGATGGGGAAATTTCTAAAGAAAAAGCTGTAGAAGAAATTAAAAAGAATACACGCCGGTTTGCAAAAAGGCAATTAACGTGGTATAGAAAAGATGAATCGATATTGTGGTTTGATCATAAAACCCCAACCTCTGAAATTCTAGAAGTGATTGATAAAAAAACGTCCCTCTGACCCAAACAAAGGGACGTCTTTATTTACCACTTTATTTTTCTTCTTCCTCTTTCTTTACTACAAGACGGAAACCTTCACCGTGAATGTTAAGAATCTCAACAGTGTCATCTAGTTTAAGATATTTACGCAGTTTTGCGATGTAAACATCCATACTTCTAGATGTAAAATAGTTATCATCTCTCCAGATCTTAGTAAGCGCGAGTTCTCTAGGCATAAGATCATTTTCATGAAGTGCTAATAATCTAAGAAGTTCGTTTTCTTTTGGCGAAAGCTTAATAGGCTCTTCTTCTTTATAAGTAAGGAATCTTAATTTTGAGTTTAAGAAGAAGTTACCGATCTGGAATTCAAATTGCTTGCTATCTGCGATGCTATCTGTAGCCTTACGCATCATGATCGCCTTGATCTTCATAAGAAGAACTTCGCTATCAAATGGCTTGTTCAAATAGTCATCTGCTCCTACTTTGTACCCTTTAAGTACATCTTCTTTCATTGCTTTTGCAGTTAAGAAAATGATAGGCACATCTTCATTTTTTTCTCTGATCTCTTTAGCTAGCGTAAAACCATCTTTGTATGGCATCATTACGTCTGCAATAACTAGATCAAAATCATCTTTCTTGAACTTTTCAAAACCTTCCATACCGTTCTTGGCATGAGTTACGTCATAATCGTTCATTGAAAGATAATCTTTCAATACTGTTCCAAAGTTTGGGTCGTCTTCAACCAGTAGGATTTTCTTGTTTTCTGTTTCCATGAGTTAAGATATTAGTGGTAATTTAATTATAAATGTGCTGCCTTTACCTACTTCACTTTGCACCCAGATATCACCAGAGTGATCTTCTACAATGCGTTTTGCGTAAGCAAGACCTAGACCGTGTCCTTTTACATTATGGATATCTCCTGTATGTTCACGGTAAAATTTTTCAAATACTTTTTTCTGAACGCCTTTTGTCATTCCATCGCCTTGATCTTTGATCTTAAGCAGGATGAAGTTCTTAAGGTTCTCTGTATATATATCGATCTTAGGAGTATCGCTAGAATATTTCACAGCGTTATCCAGAATATTCACAATTACATTTGTGAAGTGTGTTTCATTTGCAAGAACTGAAGATTTTACAGCTCCTAGATGTGTTTTTATATAACCGCCTCTATCTTCTACGATAAGTTCTACATGCGTTATTGCATCTTCTACTAGATCGTGTAGTTTGAGACGTTCTTTTTTAATGTCAAGTTGGTTTTTCTCTAATTTAGAAATACGCAACACATTTTCTACCTGTGCGTGCATTCTCTTATTTTCTTCACGTATCATCCCCATGTATCTATTAAGAAACTCAGGATTACCGCTTACTTTAGGATTTTTTATTGCGTCAAGCGCCAAATTTATTGTTGCGATAGGCGTCTTGAATTCGTGTGTCATGTTATTAATAAAGTCTGTCTTGATCTGCGAGATCTGACGTTGCTTTATCAACTGCTGTAACGCACTGCTGTAAGCCACTACTATAATGAGTGTAAACAAGATGCTCAAACCTCCCATTACAACCACTGAGGAGATCACAAACTTTTTCTCACCAGGAAAACGAGCCCAAAGTTCATAATCGTTATTACCATCACCATCTACAAAAAGCGGTTCGCTAAACGTGTTCTTAGGATTCTCTATATCAAAACCTTCACTTCTAACGCTTGTTGCAAGATTGTTGCTATAAATGGCATATTCAAATTCTGTATCCATATCACGCTCAGCAAGCTCCATCGTCATAAGACGCTCAATATCTGCTTTGCTCACACGATTTGAAATAGGGATCTTTCTTGTAGTCTCTAGAATAAACTGCTGCAGACTGTATTTCTCAAAATCCTCTAGATTATTGTATCTAACAAATTGTGCTCTTCTGTCAACCTGCGTTTTTTGAATTTGATTATTCTCTAAAGCTCTTGTAAGTTTGCCTTTGCCTTGCAGATATTTATTAAACTTCACGCTATCCATATCAAAATCTAGAATAGGCGCAGTTAATTTATAATCTTGATCTGCTATACTATTACGATAGATATAGTTGTCACTGGTAAGAGAATCTTGAGGACGAACGAATAGTTCGTAAAAAGTAATATTATCTATAGAACCTAAACTATCGCGCAACTTTAAAATGGGAGTGTACAAACGCTCGAGCTCGTTATTCTGCAATTTAACCGCCGTAGATTTTAAAACCTGATTAGCGTTAAATGCAAACTGCCCGCGTTTTGTCTCGATACTGTTTGATATCCAGTAACCTTGAACAAAGATGATCCCCATAAGCGAGAGACTCATCAGCACCACCAGAAGCACAAATAATTTTTTGTTCATGCTCCAAATGTATGATTTTAACATTTACACGAGCGGTGGTTTAACCAAATGTTAACATCGGCAGCCTATGTATTTATGCGCCTTGACAAGATTTTAACATTTATTTCCTCAACCTTTTTCCGGGAGTTTTCAAGGGTGATATTCTCTATGATAAAGTCGGCTAAAGGACGCTTTTTTTCATCACTCCATTGATTGGCAATTCTCGCTAATACTGCGCTTTTTTTAACATTTTCACGCTTCATCACACGTTCAATTCTGGTGTCTTCAGGAGCGGTTACAAGTATGGTAAAATCAAACTTTTTTTGCAGGTCATTTTCAAAGAGAATCGCTACTTCTTGAATTACATATTTAGCATTTTGGGCAGCGACCCATTCTTCAAAATTTTTGCGCACCGCAGGATGAACAATTGCATTTAACCGATGAAGGAGGTCTTTATTCTCAAAAACCTGATCAGAAATAAACTTTCTATTTAAAATATCATTGATGTAGGCTTGGGAGCCAAAAAGTTTCTCAACCTTTTCTCTCACCACTGGAGTATGCATGAGCTTTTTTGCCTCGTCATCGGAGTGATAAACGGGAACACCAAGCTCTTTGAAAAAACCCGCAATAGTAGTTTTTCCACTGCCGATGCCGCCAGTAAGACCTACGATCATCATTTTACCAGTAAGTATTGTATTGTCTTTTCGCGTAAGCGCACATCTCTTACAAAATCTGGGTGCGCTACGATCT
This sequence comes from Leeuwenhoekiella obamensis, assembly GCF_055391795.1. Lineage (NCBI taxonomy): Bacteria > Pseudomonadati > Bacteroidota > Flavobacteriia > Flavobacteriales > Flavobacteriaceae > Leeuwenhoekiella > Leeuwenhoekiella obamensis. Next base: position 1,599,299 of record NZ_AP029251.1, read on the forward strand.
TAGGCGTAATTGTGGTTGTAGTGCTATCGATCTCGGCAAAATCACATACTACTTTAAATTCATTGATCTTAACGCGTTCGTAATCTTTGAGATTTACGTTGAAGATAAGGTTCACACGCTTCGGGAAAATCTTTGCCGTCACACCACTAGGAACATTGATGATCTGCAGCGGAATCTCAATATCACCTTCGGTAAATTTATCTACCTCAAGATCCATTAAGACCTTATTAGGTATGATCTCAATGCTGCTGTTTTTCACCGTGAGTGCAACACTGTCTTCTTGACTAGACTTGATCTCTTTAAATTGTATAAGATCAGAATTTACGGCTTTGAGCTTGTCGAGATCACTTTTTGGTCCCCGAACCAAAACCGTATCTGGATCAAGAACAACGCCCTTGAGACTACCATAACCGGCCGCAAAAGAAATCTCTGAGTTGATCTTTACAGGCACGCGCTTCTCGTAATTCTCATCAAGCACAAAAAATATTGTGTCTGGCGTTATACTGCTGATCTCGCTATCTATCAAACTGCCGCCTAATCGTGCGTTATTTGCATCAAAAGCATAGAAGTATTTACCGTTCTTTGCACGCTTAATTCGCGAAAGATCTACCTCATATTCTTGATCAGATAGTTTATATTTTAAATATTCATAGCCAGTGGCACGGCCGCTAACTTGAATCTTATCTGCACTATACGATTTTAAGATCTTGTCCTCAGGAGTGTTCACTAAATGCACAGGAACTTTGACCGTGTAGGTAAACAGTTTGTTGAGTTTTACAAAAAGAGAAACGCAGGCAGTAAGCACAAGAATCAGTAGAAAGATCCTAATATTTGCGTTGTTTAGCTTCTTTTTTGTTTTTGACATAGCAAGATTACTCTTCTGTAAAATTAGTCAAAAAATAGGTGAGGGAATTTCTCTTTAGGTTCCTTTTTAAGCCAACGAATTGCTAAAGTTGACTGAAAAAATGCGATCCCATATCCAAAAAATTGTACAAATACAGCGACTAGAACTTGTAAAGCGATAGTTATTTTTTTGGTTTTCACCAAAGCGCCTCCGGCTAGTAAGATAAAATACACTGCAAAACAAAGTAGTGGCCAATAGATAGAGAATGCCGCAAAAACGATCGCCCCTATAAATGCGAGACAAAACAATGTAGGAAACCAATACGTCAGCTTTGCCGTGCCCTCATGCCACGAGCTGAGAATAGGTCTAACTAAACCAAATTTTCTCACTTGCTGATAAAACTTCTTCCAAGAAATACGACGTTTATGAAAAACCTTTGCCTCAGGAAACAATCTAGAACTGAAACCTTGCTGCCACAATCTAAATGTGAGATCAGGATCTTCTCCTGGGTGAATTTTCCCAAAACCTTGTGTAGCTTTAAAAGCAGATTTTGAGATGCCCATATTAAAACTGCGCGGCTGAAATTTATCTACGCCCTTTTTACCACCTCGTATTCCGCCAGTGGTTAAAAACGAAGTCATGGTAAAGTCAATAGCTTTTTGCAAGTCTGAAAAAGACTCATCTGCGGCGTCTGGCCCACCAAAAAAATCTACATACTTCGAGATTAATTCCTTTTCTACTTCTTGCAGATAATTTTCAGGGAGAATGACGTCACTGTCTAGAACTATAAAATAATTTCCTTTGGCTCTAGCCATACCATAATTGCGCGATGGTCCGGGTCCTGAGTTTGCTTTTTCAAAATAAGAAATAGGCAGCGCGCTGTAGTTTTCTACAATGGTTCTAGAAGAAATGGTTGAACCATCTTCTATAAGAACGATCTCATAAGGTTTGTCATAATCCAGACGAGAGAAGCTCAGGAGAAGTTCGTCAACCTCTTCTGGTCTATTATAAACGGGAATTATGAAAGAAAAATAGAGTTCCATCTGCTATAAAAAAGCCCGTGAATTTACTTCACGGGCTCTGTTTTATCAAATAATACGTTGATTACTCTTCGTCAACAAATGCTTCCATAACAGCATCGCTCACACCCATATTGCTAAATCCTCCATCGTGGAAAAGATTTTGTAGGGTTACCTTTTTTGTAAGGTCTGAGAAAAGACTCACTGTGTAGTTTGCACAATCATCTGCAGTGGCATTACCCAGCGGACTCATTTTTTCCGCGTAAGCGATAAAACCATCAAAACCTTTTACACCTTTACCAGCTGTAGTAGGCGTAGGAGATTGAGAGATCGTGTTTACTCTTACTTTTTTATCACGACCAAAGAAATATCCAAAACTTCTTGCGATGCTCTCTAGATATGCTTTGTTGTCCGCCATATCGTTATAGTCTGGGAATACGCGTTGTGCCGCCATATAGGACAATGCAACGATACTACCCCACTCGCTCATGGCGTCTTTTTTATAAAGAACTTGCATCACTTTATGAAAGCTTCCTGCACTTACATCCCATCCTTTTGCCGTCCAATCGTGGTTTTGATCTGTGTAATGCTTGCCTTTACGCACGTTAATAGACATCCCGATACTGTGAAGTACAAAGTCAATTTTACCTCCCAGCTCTTCAACAGCTGCATCAACTAGTTTCTCAAGATCCTCAATGCTAGTAGCATCTGCAGGGATTACTTTAGAACCTGTTTTTTCAGCAAGTTGATTGATAGTTCCCATACGCATTGCGATAGGAGCATTTGTAAGCACAAATTTTCCGCCTTCTTCGTGAACACGTTCTGCGGTTTTCCAGGCGATACTATTTTCATCTAGCGCGCCAAAAATGATCCCGCGTTTTCCTTTTAAAAGATTATAGGCCATAATATATGATTAGTTTCGTTGTCAAAAATACGATTTTAATTATTGAGCAGCTGCTTTGCATGCTCTATTGCTGCTGCAGAAGTTGACTTCCCTCCTAGCATTTCGGCAATTTCTTCAATTCTATTCTCAGTTTTAAGCCTTACTAAACTCGTAGTTGTTCTTGCCTCACTGTCCTGTTTAAACACTTTATAATGGTGATCTCCTTGACCGGCGATTTGCGGTAAATGCGTGATACTCAACACCTGCATGCGCGCAGCCATTTTCTTCATGATCACACCCATTTTTAAAGCTATCTCACCACTCACACCCGTATCTATCTCGTCAAATATCAACGTAGGCAGATTTTCATATTCACTAAGGATCGCTTTAATAGAAAGCATGATCCTGCTCAATTCTCCGCCAGATGCCGCTTTTTTAAGCTCTTGTGGGCGCATCCCTTTGTTTGCAGAAAACAAGAAACTCAATTCTTCTTTTCCGTTCGCGCGCAGTTCTTCCGTGGGGAGCAACTCTATATGAAAACTTGCATTAGGCATACCCAGATCTGCAAGTAAAGCTTCTAAATTCTCTTTTAAAGCTGGTATTTTTTTATTTCGCTTTTGCGAAATCTTCTCTGCCATTTTCAACAGGTTTTCGCGTGAAGCGTTAATAGATCTCTCTAACTTCTCTATCGCATCATCAAGACCTTGCATAGACTGAACCTCTGCATCCAGTTCCTCACGAATTGCGATCAACTCCTCTACTGATCCTACATTATGCTTTTTCTGAAGATCAAAGATCAATTTTAATCTTGTTTCTAGCCTAGCGAGCTCTATTGGGTCGCTTTCTGTAGCACTTGCCAAATCTTCGATGGTTTGAGTAATATCATCCAGCTCGATCGTTACGCTCTCAAGACGCTCATCAATAGATTTGTATTTTTCACCAAAACCAGCAATTCTAGAAATATTGCGTTTTGCTTCAGATAGCATCTCGTTTATGCCAAGCTCTTCTCTGCTCAATAATTGGTGTGCATCGCCCAGCGCCTCTGTGATTTGCTCAACATTGTTAAGCGCCTCATGCTCTGCTTCCATCTCTTCTTGCTCACCTGGTTTTAGGTTTGCTTCGAGCAGCTCTGTAAGTAAGAAGTTTTTATATTCTTCTTCTTTTATCGCTTCAGATCTTTGCTTTTGCAGCGAAATAAGCTCTTTTTTCTCCTTTTGTAGCTGTTTAAAATTTGTGCCATAATCAGATAACAGCGCAGCATTTTCCGCGTAAGCGTCAAGAACTTTAAACTGAAAATCACTAGAGGTAACCTCCATTGTTTGATGCTGACTGTGAATATCAACAAGCCTTTTTGCGAGCGCCGAAAGTTGGCTTAACGTAACCGGCGTATCATTAATAAAGGCTCTACTTTTTCCGCTAGGCAAGATCTCCCGCCTTATGATCGTTTGCGGCTCATAATCTAGATCTTCTTCTTTAAAGAGTTGCTGCAAATTGTAGTTCTCAATGCTAAATTGAGCTTCGATCACACATTTAGTCTCTGGATCTCCTATGCTACCAAGATCTGCGCGATTGCCTAAGATCAAGCCAAGAGCGCCTAGAAGTATAGATTTACCTGCACCAGTTTCGCCCGTAATTACGGTAAAACCGTTATCAAAATCGAGGCTAACTTCCTCAATGAGTGCATAGTTTTTTATGATAAGACTACTTAGCAATGCAGCAGATGATTTATGAGTTAATTATCGCTTTCGCGGAAGCGAATTAAACCGTAAAGATAAGAGGGATTAAGGGCAAATTCAAACCAAAATCAAACAGATTTACAGTTTGATCTTACGCCAGTAAGAACCTTTTGTAGGTGCGACTTTATTGAGCGTTGAAGTAAGGTTTGCTACATTTACTTGAGGCCCGCCAGAGAAGATACTCACAACTTCATCTGCCTTTGCGTCAAAGAAAACCCTTGTAAGAAAATTGTTAGGTCGATTATTATAAAGTTCATTAAACAGACCGATGGTAACCGCCAGAGATTGCTTTGCTTCTTTGGGATTCTCAGCCATAAAATCTAGACCGTTGCGGTGATACGCATAAAGAATGCTATTAAAACCTTCAAAGTTAGGCGAAAGTAAATCTCTATTTAAACGATATCTACTTTGTGCTCCGCTTTGTGGCGTCCAGCCCTCGCCATTGCCTTGTGAAGCGGTGTTCACGATCTGCGCAGCTTCTTCAAAATATGGTTTACCTCCACCGTTTTCAAAGCTTGCAGCATCCATCCCGATTACCGTATACGCATAAAATGCAAGTGTAGAGATAAGGTTATTATCAAAGGTATTTGCATTATAATTCATAGGCTGAAACTCAGTATACCTAAAGCTAAGTTGCCTATCATTAAAATTAAATATCGTTGTATTGTAAGTGCTGTTGTAAACAGGTCGCGAAGATTGCACCTGTATACTTCCTGTAAAATAATCTGAGCTGATCGTGTTTATGATCAAAACAATGTTGCAATCTATTTTTTCTTGCTGTTTGTACTGTGCATTCGTCCACGAAGTGGTATTCATGAATTCTTCTACAGCTGTACGCAGCGTTCTAAAAACTTGCAAATTGCTTTGTCCTGTTTGTTCTGCATTGATCTCTACAGAGCAATTAAGCTCTTGACCATTCATTAAGAATGGTAGAAATATGATGAAAAACAGAACTTTTTTAAGCATTTATTTTTTCAATTAATTGATCTATAATATCTGCAGCGACTTCTTTTTTTGATTTTAAATCAAAAGTTATCTGATCACCACTCTTGTGCAAAATTGTGATCTTGTTTGTTTCTGTCTGGAAGCCTGCGCCTTTGTCATTGAGCGAATTGAGAACGATCATATCAAGATTCTTACGCTGAAGCTTGCCTTGTGCATTTTCTAATTCGTTTTCTGTTTCAAGAGCAAAACCTATCATAAACTGATCTTTCTTTTGCTTTCCTAAGGTAGCCAAAATATCTATAGTAGGCTCTAACTGCAAGGTTAACGTCGCAGTTTTCTTTTTTATTTTGTTTGCTTCAGGGTTTGAAGGTCTATAATCTGCAACCGCAGCAGCAGCGATCATTATATCTACTTGATCAAAATTTTCTTGCGCTGCTTCATACATTTCTTGAGCACTACTTACTCGTATTAATGTAAGTCTGGAATCTTCTAGCTGTAAATGCGTGGGACCAGAAACTAGAATAACTTCTGCTCCTAAAGCAAGAGCTTTTTCAGCTAAAGCATAACCCATTTTTCCGCTACTGTGGTTGCCTATGAAGCGCACAGGATCTATAGCTTCGTAGGTAGGACCTGCTGTGAGTAAGATTTTTTTTCGCCGCAAAGGCAATTGCTCTAAATAGCTATTTTCTATAAAAGCAACAATATCTTCGGGCTCTGCCATTCTTCCTTGACCTTCAAGACCACTGGCGAGTTCTCCATGTGCGGCAGGGATCATGATATTGCCAAAGGACTGTAATTTCTCAAAAGTCTCAAAAGTACTCTTGTGCTTATACATGTCAAGATCCATTGCAGGCGCGAAATAAACAGGACATTTTGCCGAAAGATATGTGGCAAGCAAAAGATTGTCGCAAGTGCCCGTGCTCATTTTTGCCAGCGTATTTGCCGTGGCAGGGGCTATAACGAAGAAATCGGCCCAAAGGCCGAGTTCTACGTGATTATTCCATGAAGGATTATCCGTTTCATCATCATTTGTGAACGTGGACAATACTTCATTTTTAGATAAAGTGGAAAGCGTAAGCGGTGTTACAAAGTCTTTAGCGGCAGGAGTCATAATGACTTTTACCTCTGCCCCAGCTTTTATAAAACACCTTACTAACCAGGCTGATTTGTAAGCGGCAATACCAGCAGTAACGCCTAGTAAAACTTTTTTACCGCTTAATACAGACATGGCTTAGGCTTCTGATTCCTCTGAACCTCTAAAGTAAATTTTGTCTTCTAACCATTCCTGAACAGCCATTGCGTGTGGCTTAGGAAGTTTCTCGTAGAATTTAGACACCTCGATCTGCTCTTTGTTCTCAAAGATCTCTTCTAAGCTATCGTTGTAAGTAGCAAATTCATCAAGTTTTTCAAGAAGCTCACGCTTAATGTCTGTGTTGATTTGCGTAGCACGCTTAGCGATGATAGAGATCGCCTCGTAGATATTACCTGTAGGTTGATCTACTTCTTCTTTGTTAAGAGTTACCGTGTTAACCGGTGCTTCTAGATTTTTAACATCCATGGATTAAAAAATTATAATGTTTGCTGCAAACGTTTGTCAATATCTTCTTTCATCTCATCCGCCTCTGCTCTAAAGTCACCTTCAGGATAAGATCTTATGAGGTTTTCATAAAACACATCAGCTTGTTCAAGCCTAGTTTCTACAAGTCTGTCTACACTACCCACTGCATATTTATACTGCGAGTCGAGCTTCCAGAAAAATGCTGCTTCTCTAAATGGAGAACCAGGATAATCATATATAAAATCATCTAAAGCTGAAATAGCTGTAGGATAATCTTCAATTTTATTCCAGCCTTTTGCGATCTCAAATACCTTTTTCTGAACTTTTGTACTTAGCTCAATAATACGGTCATTAGCAACCTCTGCATATTCTGAGTCTGGATACTTACCTATAAAAAGCTGTAATTTATCAAGCGCCTTTTCTGTCTCTCCTTGATCTAAGCTATATCTAGGAGAAAGTTCTGCATAGCTCATCGCAGATTTATACTCTGCTTCTTCTACTTTTTCTGAACTAGGATATGCTGATGCAAAACGCTCAAACTGATAACCAGCCATGTAGTACTGCTTATCATTATAATAACTATCAGCATAAAGATACATGATGCGCTCTGCTTGAGGCTTACCTCTATAACTTGGCACGATCTGCTCCCACAGCCTTAATGACTTACGGTATTTACCAGCCTGATAAAGAGAGTCTGCAAATGCATATTTCTTCCCTACGTCATCAGACTTTAAAACATCTTGAAATTCACTGCATGAACTTAAAGAAAGGATTACTAATAACGCTACAAAAAGGTTCTTCATTGTGTTTAAAAACATCGTGCAAAAATAAGTATTTTCAATAGATTACAAAACTAAAGGACTACATGTCCTTCAAGTATGTTGCAAGTTGTTCATTTAATTGTTCACTTGCCTGCACAAGCGGAAGTCTAACTGATGGTCCGCAAATACCTTTTTTATGCAATAACGCCTTTATTCCTGCGGGATTGCCTTCTGCAAAAATTAAATCTATAGACTCCATTAATGCAAAATGTTTTTCTTTGGCTGCAGCCAAATTACCTATCAAACCATCTCTGATCATCTGTGTAAACTGCACTGGAAGTCCTTGCCCTATCACAGAAATAACACCATCACCACCTGACAAAACAGTAGGCAAAGCGATCATATCATCACCAGAGATCACAAGAAATCCTTCTGGACGATCCTTAAGCAAACGAAGCATTTGCACCATATCTCCAGCTGCTTCTTTAATACCTATGATGTTATCAAAATCTCTAGCGATTCTCAAAGTCGTTTCGGCAGTCATGTTAGAACCTGTTCTTGCAGGCACATTGTACATGATTATAGGAAGCGTTGAAGCCTCTGAAACTGCTTTGTAATGCTGATAAATACCTTCTTTTGTAGGTCTATTATAATAAGGAGAAACTGAAAGTATTGCATCAAAATCACTAAGATCTGTTTCTTGCAATTCTTTTACAACCTTCATTGTATCATTACCTCCCACGCCAAGAACAATAGGAAGTTTGCCTTTAGCAATTTCTACCACGGTGTGGATAACCTGTTTTTTTTCGGCTGGAGTAAGGGTTGCATTTTCTGCGGTGGTACCCATTACTACAAGGTATTCTACTCCACCATCAATAGAGTATTCTACCACTTTTTTTAGACCTTCTAGATCTAAAGAAAGATCATTTTTAAAAGGTGTGATCAATGCCACACCAGTTCCTTTAAACTGTTGCATTCTCAATCTATCCTGTTAAGGATTTTTAAATATTTAAGTAATTCACTTTTAAAGGTGCTTAGATCGCCCACCACGACGTTGAGCACCAGATCGTTTACATCAATATCTGTAGGAAGACCCACTTTAAACTTCGCTGCAGAGCTTGCTGTAATAAGTTGCAAAGGTAAATTTTCAGTACTATAATAGCTCACGAGAAAGTCAAAAGGTTTTTCAATAAAACTTTTTACTACCGGATCTTTTATTTTACCGGTATTGCTAACCGACTTTTCAGAAAATTTATCCCCTACTAAAGTTTCTTCTTCTTTAAGACTTTTCACATAAATTAAAACCTCATAATTAAGACCACTGCTTATATCCTGAAGCATTTGTTTTAAAGCAGATACATCTTTAAAAGCCGTATGATCCACAAGTATTCCTGCTGTTTTTAATTGGCTAGAAGATGTAGGTCCCTCGCCGCTTTGCAGTAGTTTATGAATATTTCTTTTAAGTGATTTTTTCTTTAAAGATTGAAAAAACATCTAATTTTGCGTTAGAGGACAAATGTAACTAATTATCTTGTCGCTAAACTATTTTCATTAGATCATGAAAAGATTCTTTCTGGCTTCACTAAGCCTTTTATTTATTGCTTTTACTTCCTGCAAAGAGAATAAGCCTACACTACAGAAGATTACCGGAACTCAGATCAATATTAACGATAGTATTGAGAGTGACGCTAAAATTGTAGAATACATTAAACCGTTCAAAGAAAATATAGATAAGCAAATGGATAGCGTGCTATCTTATTCTGCTAAAAGTATTTCTAAAAGCGATGGAGAATACAACACCGCAATAGGAAACATGATGGCAGATGCCGTTTATGATATGGCTGGACCGGTGTTTAAAGAACGTACAGGTAAAGATCTAGACGCAGTACTTCTTAATCATGGTGGCATTAGAGCTCCTCTAGGAGAAGGACCAATCACTACGCGTACGGCTTTTGAGATCATGCCTTTTGAGAACAGCATCGTTGTTGTAGAAATTAGCGGCGAGAAAGCTAAAGAAATGTTTGAATACCTTAAACGTGGTAAAGCGCATCCTATCTCGCACATGCAACTTATCATTGATAAAGATCGTAACATAGTAAAATCTACTATTCAAGGAAAACCTGTAGAAGATAATGAGACGTACTTTATCGCCACAAATGACTATTTACAGCAAGGCGGCGACGGAATGGTTTTCTTAGGAGAATCAATCAGCATGGAGGTTCTTAATTACAAAGTACGCAATGTGCTTATTGATTATTTTGGCAAAAAAGACACTATAGCACCTGTAAGAGATAATAGATTTATTCAAGAGTAGCACATTATGAAAAGAAGAAATTTTATAAAAACAAGTGCTGCAGCAGCAACCGCAGCAGGATTTGCAAGTTCAGGTTTTACTAGTGCTTTTGCTGAGCCAAAAAAACACTTAACGATCTTACACACTAACGATGTGCATAGTCATATAGAGCCGTTTCCTGCTGAAGATCCACATTTTGCAAATCAAGGTGGCGTAGCTCGAAGACTATCTCTTATTCAAAAATTGAGAGCACAAAACCCGAATACTTTGCTTCTTGATGCTGGTGATATCTTTCAAGGGACTCCATATTTTAATTTTTATGGCGGTGAATTAGAGTTTAAACTCATGAGCATGCTTGAGTATGATGCTGCCACAATAGGTAATCATGATTTTGACAACGGTGTTGATGGCCTTGCTGCACAAATGCCTAATGCTAAGTTTAAGATGATCTCATCTAATTATGACTTTAGCAACACCATAATGGATGGCTTAACAAAACCGTATGAGATCTTTAATGTTGATGGCGTTAAAGTTGGGATCTTTGGTGTAGGGATACAATTGCAAGGATTGGTTAATCCTGCAATGTCTAAAGAAACTAAATATCTCGACCCTATTGAGATCGCTCAAGACATGACACGTATCTTAAAAGAAGAAAAACAATGCGATCTCGTTATCTGTCTTTCGCACTTAGGATATGAGTACAAATATGATAAAGTATCAGATCTTGTTTTAGCCAAAAACACTAAAAACATTGATCTGATTATAGGTGGTCACACGCATACTTTTTTACCAAAACCAACCATTGCTAAAAATGCTGACGGCAAGGATGTAATGGTAAATCAAGTTGGCTGGGGCGGAATCAACCTGGGTAAGGTAGATTTTTACTTTGACACATCAGGCAAAGCATCTTCAGAAGGTGTTGTGATCAACGTGTAACTCTATCGAGTTCAAGATTTCTATCGTCTTTTTTCATCCTATTAAGCAAGAAGACTGCAAAAACCACTTTATAGATCATTGATGCTACATAAGTGGCTACTACCATTGCGTACGACTCAAATAGAAATTCACTCACAAGACCTGAAACCATTTCTACAAAAAGTGCTCCTCCAATAATCACAAGATTAAAATTGTTGATCCTGGTGTTAAATACGGGTATAAAAATCAATAATAGAAGCACGATCCCAAACGGAATTACAGCCATAATTAGAAGTTCTTTATTAGGAACTACAGGCAGAACTACATAAATTATATAACATAAGATATAGCCCATCCCAATAATTCCTAGAACAGAACTGAGCATATCTACTTCCTTAAAACTAACAATAGTTTCTCTTGCAACTGGATAAAGCATTATCAAGAACACTATAAACAAAAGTGTTGCAAACCACATTATACCATTATAATTCTCTGTAAACCCGAAAATAAAAAGGCTTTCTACACCACAAGAAAAGATATACAAAGCGATCAATTTGTAGTTGATCTTTCTACCGCTTTCAATGTAATAATATAGACCAATGCAGGTCGTGAAAAGATAATCGATCCAGAAGTATTTTTCGTGATCGTCAAGCGTAATAAGCAGGACATAGACAAGTCCCACTCCCATTGCAATATTTTTAAAATTCAATCGAGGTTGCATCACTCACTACCCAATCATGTTCAAGAATTCTTCTTCAGTGATAATAGGCACATTTAGACCTTCTGCCTTTGTGCGTTTACTAGGTCCCATATTTTCGCCAGCAACCAGATAATCTGTCTTTGCCGAAATACTCCCAGTATTCTTACCACCGTTTTTCTCTATCAATTTTTTAAGCTCTGTGCGGCTTACTTTTTCAAAAACACCACTTATCACAAAAGTCTTACCTGATAATTTATCGGTTTGACCTTTTAATTCCTCTTGCGATATTTCAAGTTGAACTCCGTATGACTTTAAGCGTTCTACAAGTTGTCGTTTTTCTTCATTTTCAAAAAACTCAACTACACTTTCGGCAATACGCGATCCTATCTCATCTACTTCTATTAACTCAGTACTTTTGGCTGTAGCCAAATTATCTATGCTTTTATAATGCTTAGCCAATTTTTTTGCGACAGTTTCACCCACATAGCGAATTCCCAAAGCAAACAAAACACGCTCAAAAGGTATGTTTTTTGAAGCTTCCACTCCGTTTACCAAATTCTCTGCACTCTTCTCTGCCATGCGCTCCAAAGGCACGATCTGCTCCTTTTTAAGCTCGTACAGATCAGCATAATTGCTGATTAGTCCTTCATTAACCAAAAGTGTTACAGTTTCTCCACCTAAACCTTCAATATCCATCGCTTTACGCGAAATAAAATGCTGTATTCTCCCGATGATCTGTGGAGGACAACCGGTATCATTAGGGCAATAATGCTGGGCTTCTCCTTCATTTCTTATGAGTTCAGAGCCGCATTCAGGACATTCAGAAATATATTGTGTAGGTTGAGAATCTGGATCTCTTTTTTCAAAATCAACTCCCACAATCTTAGGAATGATCTCTCCCCCTTTTTCAACAAAAACCGTATCTCCTTCTCGAATATCCAGTTTTTCAATTTGATCTGCATTATGTAGTGAAGCGCGCTTAACGATCGTTCCTGCCAATTGCACAGCTTCTAAATTTGCTACAGGAGTTATCGCTCCCGTTCGTCCTACTTGATAAGTGATCTTATTGAGTTTTGTAGCAGCCTGCTCTGCTTTAAACTTGTAAGCCATTGCCCAGCGTGGCGCTTTTGCTGTGTGACCCAGCTCTTCCTGCTGCTGAAAGCTGTTTACTTTAATTACAACACCATCTGTCTCATAAGGCAGTTCATGACGGTGAACATCCCAATGATCTATAAACTGAAGCGTTTCTTGCGTTGATTTTGCCAGTTTAGCAACATCAGGCACTTTAAAACCCCATTCTCTTGCTTTTGTAAGACATTCAAATTGTGAGGTTATTTTAATATTTTCGCCCACGATGCTGTATAATAAGCACTCTAATGGCCGCTTTGCAACCTCGGCGCTATCTTGCAATTTTAGACTTCCAGACGCTGTGTTTCTAGGGTTACTGTATGGTTCTTCACCAGCCTCAACACGCTCTGCATTCATTTTTGCAAACCCTTCAAGCGGCAGAACGATCTCACCTCTAATATGAAATTTCTCAGGAAAATCACCTCGCAACTTTAAAGGAACCGATCTAATGGTTTTTACATTATTAGTAACATCATCCCCTTGAAATCCATCACCTCTTGTTACCGCTCGTACCAGTTCGCCGTTTTCATAAGTAAGACTAATTGACGCCCCGTCATACTTTAGTTCGCAGGTATACTCAACATCGCCATCTACGATCTTTTTAATTCGTTTTTCCCAATCTTCAAGATCTTCCTGTGAGTATGAGTTATCTAAAGAATACATTCTCAACTCATGCGCAACGGTATTAAAATTCTTAGTTACCGCACCGCCTACTCTAAGTGATGGGCTATTAGCATCAAAAAATTCTGGATGTTTAGACTCTAAATCTTGAAGCTCTTTAAGTTTCTGATCAAACTCAAGATCTGAGATCACAGGATTGTCAAGCACATAATAATTATAGTTGTGCTCTTTAAGCTCTTCACGAAGTTTATTTATTTGATCTTTTGGGGTCATTGAATATTTAATGAAGGGTAATTTATTTTCAATTTACGTATTACTTGAAAAATATTTTATGCTCTTTCCATAAAAAAAGCCAGCTCAATTTGAACTGGCTTTATACTAGAATTTTACTAGCGATTAGTTTTTGATCATTTTCTGCGTATGCGAAGACTTGCCGTCATCAATTTGAACTAAGTATACACCTCTGCGCAAATTGCTAACATCCATACCATTTCTAATACTAGACGTGGTAAGTTTTTCTTTTTTAACGAGCTTACCCAGCACATCATGAATCGAAACTTCAAAGCTTCTCCTCTCTCCGTCTGTTTTAAAATACAACCTATCTTTTACAGGATTAGGATATATTTTAATCTTAGTAGGCTGAGTAACCTGATAATTTTCCGTTGAGTTTATTGGATAACTCTGCGAAAAAGACAAGCTCGCCACAAATAATGCAATAAATAAAAATGTAGCTTTCATGCCATACTCAGGTATTTAGGTTACACAAAATTATAGATTTATATATTTCTTAATGCTAAAATAATGCCAAGATTACAAATCTATTTATCTGAATAGACGATGAAAGCTTAAAAACGTTGCAAAATTATTTACTTAAATACATTTTTCTTCTTGCATACAGATCATAAAAGTCATCATCCATAAGATTATCTATAAACAAGATACTCTCTCCTGTACTCTTCATCTCTGGCCCTAGTTGTTTATTCACATTAGGGAATTTGTTGAAACTGAATACCGGTTGCTTGATCGCATATCCGTCTAATTTTGGCTTAAAGTCAAAATCCGTCACCTTCTTCTCTCCTAGCATAACTTTAGTTGCATAATTCACATATGGCTCACCATAAGCTTTTGCAATAAAAGGCACTGTTCTAGAAGCACGTGGGTTTGCTTCTATGATATATACTTTGTCATCTTTGATCGCAAACTGAATATTGATCAATCCTACAGTATTAAGCGCAAGCGCGATTTTATGCGTATGCTCTTTAATTTGCTGGATCACAAGGTCTCCTAAGTTAAACGGAGGAAGCAAAGCGTTACTATCACCAGAGTGAATACCGCAAGGCTCAATGTGCTCCATAATACCTATAATGTACACATTTTCTCCATCACAGATCGCATCAGCTTCTGCCTCGATCGCACCTTCTAGATAATGATCAAGAAGTAATTTGTTGTTTGGTATTTTTCTAAGTAGATCTACTACAGTTTCCTCTAGTTCCTGCTTATTGATCACAATCTTCATCCCCTGACCACCCAATACGTAAGAAGGTCTTACAAGAATTGGAAAATCTAATTTATCTGCCACAGCAAGTGCTTCTTCAGCAGTTTCTGCAGTGTCAAATTCAGGATAAGGAATGTTATTTTCCTTAAGAAGCCTTGAGAAGCTTCCACGATCTTCAGCAAGATCAAGCGCTTGATAGCTTGTACCTATGATCTTTATTCCGTAGCGATCTAATTTCTCAGCTAGTTTTAGAGCTGTTTGCCCACCTAACTGTACAATTACACCTTCAGGTTTTTCATGACGAATAATGTCATAAATATGCTCCCAGAATACTGGCTCAAAGTATAATTTATCTGCCGTATCAAAGTCTGTAGATACCGTTTCAGGGTTACAGTTTATCATAATGGTCTCATAACCACATTCGGCTGCAGCCAAAACACCATGCACACAACAGTAATCAAACTCGATACCTTGACCTATACGGTTAGGTCCAGAACCTAGCACAATGATTTTCTTTCTATCAGTAACCTTACTTTCATTTTCAGCAAATGGCTCACCGGAAGCCAACTGCATGTCATTCTCAAAAGTCGAATAGAAATATGGAGTTTGCGCAACAAATTCCGCCGCACAAGTATCAACTAGTTTGTAAACACGATTGATCTTCAGTTCGTCGCGCTTATTGTAGACTTGACTTTCAAGACAATCTAGCATGTGCGCTATTTGCCTGTCGGCGAAACCTTTTTGTTTTGCTTCAAGCAACAGGTCTCTAGAAAGTGTATCTATCGTATACTTACCTATCTCTTTTTCAAGAGCGTCAAGTTCCTGGAATTGCTTCAAGAACCACATATCTATTTTTGTGATCTCATGAATACGACTCAACGGAATACCCATCTGTATCGCATCATACAAAACAAACACTCTATCCCAACTTGCGACAGTAAGTTTTTCAATAATAGTATCGTAGTTCGTATGTCCTTTTCCATCAGCTCCTAGACCATTTCTCTTGATTTCAAGAGATTGAGTTGCTTTATGAAGCGCTTCCTGGAAAGAACGACCAATACCCATTACTTCACCTACAGACTTCATCTGCAGACCTAGCGAGCGGTCACTCCCTTCAAATTTATCAAAGTTCCAACGAGGGATTTTTACGATTACATAATCTAAAGTAGGCTCAAAAAGCGCCGAAGTAGATTTTGTGATCTGGTTATCTAGCTCATCAAGAGTATAACCTATCGCAAGTTTAGAAGCGATCTTTGCAATTGGATAACCAGTTGCTTTAGACGCTAAAGCTGATGATCTAGATACACGAGGGTTAATTTCGATAGCGATGATATCTTCTTTCTCATCAGGACTTACAGCAAACTGCACGTTACATCCACCTGCAAAATCACCTATAGAACGCATCATATGAATTGCCATATCACGCATTTTCTGGAAGGTACTATCACTCAAAGTCATTGCCGGAGCAACAGTAATTGAATCTCCAGTGTGAATACCCATTGGATCCATATTCTCAATGGTACAAATAATAACTACGTTATCATTCTTATCTCTTAAAAGTTCCAATTCATATTCCTTCCACCCCATTAGGGCTTTATCTATCATCACCTCATGAATAGGAGAGATCTCAAGACCATGACTTAATTGTTTATCAAAATCCTCTGGCTTGTAAACTATAGAAGCACCAGCTCCACCTAACGTATAAGACGCTCTAATTACTAGCGGAAACCCAAATTCTTGAGCGATCTCTTTACCTTTAAGAAAAGATGTAGCCGTAGCCTGCGGCGCCATGCCTACACCGATCTTAAGCATTAACTCACGGAATTTCTCACGATCTTCTGTGATATTAATAGCATCGATATCTACACCAATGATCTTAACACCAAAGTCTTCCCAAATACCTTTTTCATCTGCTTCGATACAAAGATTTAATGCAGTTTGCCCACCCATAGTAGGTAGCACAGCATCAATTTGCGGGTGTTCTTTAAGGATTTTTACTAATGACTTTGTAGTCAATGGCAATAGATACACGTGATCTGCCATTGATGGATCTGTCATTATCGTTGCAGGATTAGAGTTTATAAGGATCGTCTCTATCCCATCTTCTCTTAATGATCTCAGCGCTTGAGATCCTGAATAATCAAACTCACAGGCCTGACCTATTACGATAGGTCCTGACCCTATTATTAAAATCGATTTAAGACTCTGGTCTTTTGGCATTATAAAAGAATTAATTAATTGGTGTTTGTAAAATTACGAGCCAGTAGGCTAAAAAAAAAGGTGTTACTCCTAAAAGCAACACCTTTTTATTAAATGGTAATTAACCATTACTTCTTATGTCTTAGTTCAGAAGATACAGACAACTTCTTTCTACCCTTAGCCCTTCTACGGGCAAGTACCTTTCGACCGTTAGCGGATGCCATACGCTCGCGGAAGCCGTGCTTGTTCCTTCTCTTTCTCTTAGACGGTTGAAACGTTCTTTTCATGGTGTATCTTCTTTACTCGCTTTAAAATTTTATTGTCTAAACTGTAACTGGGCAGGGACCCAAAAAACTGGGCGCAAATATACAAAGTCTTTTTTGTTGCACAAACCTATTTCCTAATTTTTTTACAATTGATTTTTTTACCTTTGCAAGCCTGTAAAAAGAAATACTTTTGCAATCTCTTCTAAACACGAAAATAACTTTGCATGTTCAATAAGAATATAAAATTAGCGCTTTTTGTAATTGTAATTGCCCTCGCTGTATGGCAATTTATAGAAAATGAAATAGGCAACGGCATTAGCCTTGTACTGTTTTCGGCGATATTCATTCTTCTCTATTTTAAAAATGAGATCATCATTCTTGCATTTTTAAGATTAAGAAAACAAGATTTTGCTGGCGCAAAAAGATGGCTAGATAAAATCAACAACCCTAAAGCTGCTTTAGTTCAAAAGCAAGAAGGTTACTATTATTACCTTAACGGTTTGATGCTTTCTCAAACCAACATTTCACAAGCTGAGAAATATTTCAAAAAAGCGATCTCTTTAGGGCTTAATATGAAGACTGATCTGGCTATGGCCAAAATAAATCTTGCAGGTATTGCAATGTCTAAGAACCGCCGTAGAGAAGCAGATCTACTTTTGGCGGAAGCCAAAAAATTAGACAAGCATAATATGCTGGATGATCAGATAAAAATGATGAAACAACAAATGCGTAAAGCGCCTGGTGTTCCTAAACATCAATACGGCCGCATGGGGAGAAGATAAATCCCTCACAAAACACATACGATCCGCCTAAGTATTCCTTACGGCGGATTTTTTATACCCTTCAGCTAAAATGTTTTAACTGCTATTTACTTAAGGTTAAATTCGTAGTAAGAACATTTTTGTATGGCAAGAACTCTACTTTTTTTACTTTTTTTCTCTCCTTTTCTTGCCGCTTCTCAAAATCTTGAAGACGACAGATTATTCTTTTCTGAAGCATTGTCAATGCATCTTAGGGATTATAACAAGAAAGCTGATGCTGCGTTAAAAAACAATGAGATAGATCTTGCACGCAGGTATTTTGACAGTCTCGTAAAATACCATCTTCAAGGTACGGTTTTAGACAGATTAACCTTTAACGGTTACAATACAAGTCTTAGAGATTTTAGTGAATTTGAAAAACCGGTAATTCTTTTTACTTATGATTCTTGGTGTATTCCTAACGAGGGTGAAATTCCTGTAATTAATAGACTTTGCAGTGAGTATAGCGATCTTGTAGATTTTGTTGTTCTGTTTTGGGATGATAAAAAGACGGTAAGAAAAGAATCTAAGCGCTTTGACAAGGATATCACCATCGTTTATGTAGATGATACTCAAAACGAGCATATGCAAACAGTGTCGCTTTTAAAACATGCTTTAGGACTTAATCTAAGTTTTGTTTTCTCTGCAAGTCATGAAATTCTTGACATCAATCGCAGATTGCCTAATTCTCTTAACGTGAGTTATGAAGATGCTTATGCGCAGAACGCTTCATTTATCTCATCACAGTTGGCCGCAGTTTATCTTGATCTTAATATAAATCCTACAGAGATTCAAGAATCGCTCGCTACTTGGTAAAAAAATAAGGGTCGCTTTCGCGAAAGCAACCCTCAAACAATTCATTTTATTCTCTTCTTAATTTCCTACGCTGTACGTATAAGAACCTTCTTTAGGGATCTTGATAAAGTACTCTTTGCGAGATTTATTATTAAGGTGATCTTCTCTCAACCACGGATTGTGAATTTTTAAGATCTTGTAATTTATATCAAACTTCTGAGCAAACTTCACAAAGTCAGTCACTGCTGTATCCACTCTTACTTCATAAGTAGGAACCGAAGCATACATATCCTGAGGCCTGTAGTTAAACCCAAACTTCTGTGGATCTTTTAAAATCTCTTTTAAAGCAATCACTCTAAACATATAGCGCCCTGTTTCCTCGCCTAGCAAAAGATCATAATAATCGTTTACATCCTGCTCACGTAATCTTCTGTTGATGCCTGCAAGACCAGCATTATATGCAGCTGCTGCTAGTGTCCAACTGCCTAATTCTTCTTTACTATGCTTAAGATAATCACAAGCAACTCGAGTTGCCATCTCAATATGGTAGCGCTCATCAACATTATCATTTACTTCAAGACCGCCATCTTTTGCAGTACCGCTCATCAATTGCCAAAAACCAGTAGCTCTAGCAGGCGAAACAGCCTGTGTTAATCCACTTTCTATCACCGCTAGATATTTAAAATCTTCTGGCACACCTTCTTCTTTTAAAATAGGCTCAATAAGCGGGAAGTATTTGTGTGCACGTTTTATAAGAAGTAAACCATTACTCTGCCAATAAGTGTTTACTAAAAGTTCGCGATCCATACGCTCTTTTATATCCGGATTTTCTAGCGGCACTTTCTCACCAGCAAACTCCAGATCATCCTGCATCGGGATGGCGTAGACATTATAATCGTTAACTAATTTATCCTTAAAGTTATTTTTCTCAGGAGAATCCTGAACCTTTTTTTGTTGTTTCGGTGCATCTTGCACCGCCTGTATTGATACTAGCGTAATAGCGATCAGGCCTATTCCCGCAAGCACATTTTTCATTTTAATCATAGCTTGATCTTGTTTTTAGTTAACGCAATTTACCGAATAATTTTCTAAAATATCAGGAAGCTTTTTGTTAAACCACAGGTACTGAGTGATTATCATAATGTGCGTTCCGCCGGGCACTGTAATGCAGTTTTTAATGTATTTATGCGGAAAAACCGTATCAGCATCACCATGAATATGAACAAGAGGTTGTGGCGGCTCTTCCTGCTCCCAGCAAAGCATTTGCTCAAGCGCCCACGAGAGATATTTAGGATCATTTACAGATAGATATTTCTCATATAAAGAAAGCTTTTTCTTCAACCATTTATTTGGCGCCATACGCCTCAACGCAGGCAAATTCTTAAATATGCTTACCGGCGCGATATTGTATAAAGCTAGCTTTCGCGAAAAGTTCATACGCTTAGGCAATTCATATTTGCTTTTAACGCTGCTTATGAGCACAAGCTTGTCTACATGAATGATCTTAGCAATTTCTTGCACAAGAACACCTCCAAAACTCACACCAATTAGGATAGGATCTGGCTCTGTGATCTCATTACTTATACTAGTTGCATACTCTTGTAAAGTCTCTGAAGTTTCTGGAATGATCCATTGTAGCTTATGAATTACATAATCTTCTTCTGGCAGCTTAATAAAGTTAAAGATCTTGGGACTCGCGGCCATCCCTGGCATGAGATAAACGTGTGCAGGCATACTTCAAAATTAGTGGTTTAACATTTTTGACCCTTGATAAATCGTTAATTTTTCGTAAATTTGATACATGATCGTGTTAACTTGTTGTTAACGTTTTCCCGCCAAACCAAAAGAATCATTAGACCGAAAATCTAAATTAAACCAAATATTTATGGAAGTAATGAATGATATTGAGATTACAGACAATGAATTCTTAAGGCAATTTGAAGCCACTTTTGATGAGAAACTTGCTAAGATTGAATACTCTCAGCAAGATCGCAAAATCTTTCTTACGAAAATCACTATGCCAGAAGGCACAGAGGATCACATGACCGATTTTATCGTTGCTGTTTTTAATATCATTGAAGACAGAAATATAAGCCTTGTTCCCACAAGTCCAGAGATCGCTAAATTCATGAGATCTAATCGTAGAAAGTATAAAAAACTTTTACCTGTGGGGATTAACATCTAGCTATTTTACCTCCATAAAAAATAAAAAAACCTCGCAGCTGCGAGGTTTTTTTATGCATATATGTTCTCTTGTTCTTCTACAAAATCAAACCGCACAAGACCATCTTCATCAATGTGCGTTAATTCAACATCGTGTAGTGTATTTACAAGCTCAGGATTCCATGGGGCTTTTACTTTGACGTAGTTTTCTGTAAAACCGTGAATGTATCCTTGTTTATTTTCACCTTCAAAGAGCACTGTTCTTTCATCTCCTACTTGCGATTCGTAGAACGCGCGACGCTTTTTCGCCGAAAGGCCTCTAAGCATTTTACTTCTCTTCTTACGCACTTTTAATGGCACCACGCCTTCCATCTCTGTCGCCAACGTATTGTCACGCTCAGAGTATGTAAAAACGTGTAAATATGAAATATCTAGATCGCTCAAGAATTTATACGTATCCAAGAAATGTTCATCTGTCTCGCCAGGAAAACCAACGATCACATCAACACCAATACACGCGTGAGGCATCTTTTCGCGAATGCGAGCAACACGATCTACATAAAGTTCGCGGCGATAACGACGGCGCATTTTACCCAAGATCTCATTGTTCCCGCTCTGCAATGGTATGTGAAAATGCGGCACAAAAGCCCTGCTTTCAGCAACCAGATCTATGGTATCGTTTTTAAGTAAATTAGGCTCTATGCTTGAAATTCGTAAACGTTCGATTCCATCTACTTTATCAAGCTCTGTAACGAGGTCAAGAAATGTGTGCTCGTGTTTCTTGTTCCCAAATTCTCCCTTACCGTAATCACCGATATTTACACCGGTAAGTACGATCTCTTTAATGCCTTGCTCTGATATTTCTTTGGCATTCGCCAAAACGTTATCTAATGTATCACTTCGTGAAATACCACGCGCCAGCGGAATGGTGCAATAGGTACACTTATAATCGCAACCATCCTGAACCTTGAGAAAAGCACGCGTGCGATCGCCTATTGAATAAGAGCCAACATAAAAATCTGCTTCTTGAATCTCGCAACTATGTACCTCTCCTAAATCATTTTTAGAAAGGTCGTTTAGATAATCTGTGATCTTAAATTTTTCAGTAGCGCCCAGAACAAGGTCCACACCGTCAACGGCCGCCAATTCTTCTGGTTTTAATTGCGCATAGCAACCCACCGCTACAACAAAAGCATCCGGATTGATCTTTTGTGCTTGCTTTACAATGGTTTTAAAACGCTTATCTGCGTTATCTGTAACGCTGCAGGTATTAATTACATAAATATCTGCATGAGTTTCAAATTCTACCCGTTCAAAGCCTTCTTGCTCAAAACTGCGCGCAATGGTCGAAGTTTCAGAGAAATTCAACTTACAACCCAGCGTATAGAATGCGACTTTTTTTGAACCTATGTCAACCACGTAACGTTATTTTTAATTATTAGGTTAATTTCGCCATAAGGCGCCTACCTTATTAAAAAAGTGGTGCAAATTTACTCAGAATAATGCTATTGCTCAAAATTTGATGTCCTTAAAAACCATTTTAAGTCAATTCCTCATAATAATTACACTCGCTGTATGCTGTATTTCGTGTAGTGACGATAAAACAACCTTCAACGACTCCCAAGTTTTTCGCTATAATGAGCAGTATAATATTGCGACACTAGATCCTGCTTTTGCGCGTAATCCTCCTATTATCTGGCCCACGAACCAATTGTTTAATGGTCTGGTAAAACAGGATGACAGTCTTAATGTTGTGCCTGATGTTGCCAAAAGTTGGCAAGTAAGCGAGGATGCGAAGACATACACTTTCACACTTAGAGATGATGTGTTTTTTCATAAGCATGAGAAGTTTGGTAAAGACAGCACACGCGCAGTAGTTGCGCAGGATTTTGTTTACAGTTTTAACCGACTTAAAGATCCGGCGGTTGCTTCTCCCGGCGGTTGGGTATTGGGTAATGTAGAAGAATATCATGCTGAGAACGACTCAACTTTTGTCATAAAACTTAGCCAACCGTTTCCTGCTTTTCTTGGGCTTCTGGGTATGCGTTATTGTAGCGTTGTGCCGCATGAAGTCGCAGATTTTTATGGTTCAAAATTTAGATCTCATCCCATAGGCACTGGTCCGTTTAAATTTAAGCGTTGGGAAGAAGGGGTTAAACTTGTCTTGCGACGAAATGAACTCTACTTTGAGAAAGACGAAACCGGCAATCAGTTACCCTATCTTGAAGCAGTTGCAATCACATTCTTACCAGATAAACAAAGTGAATTTCTGCAGTTTGCTCAAGGTAATCTGGATTTTTTAAACAGTTTAGATCCATCTTATAAAGACGAATTGCTTACCACTAAAGGCAAACTAAGAGACAAATATTTAGATAAAGTCAATATTCTTACTGGGCCGTTTCTCAACACTGAATATCTAGGCTTCTTTCTTGACAAACAAGGAGAATCTCAATCTAAACTGCTTAGGCAAGCAGTAAATTATGGCTTTGACCGTCAAAAGATGATCACATATTTGCGCAATGGTATTGGGATTCCGGCGAATGCTGGTTTCATTCCCATGGGATTGCCAGGCTATGGTGAGACTGCTGGTTTTGAATACAACCCAGAAAAAGCCAGAGCACTCATATCGCAATACATCAATGAAACTGGCGACGCTTCTCCTACGCTCAACATTGGCACAAACAGTCAATATCTAGATATTTGCGAATATATTCAGCGAGAAGTGGGCAAATTAGGTCTAGAGATCACAGTTGATGTTATGCCGCCTTCTACCCTACGCCAGATGAAAAGTACTGGGCAGCTGCAGGTTTTTCGCGCAAGCTGGATCGCAGATTACCCGGATGCTGAAAATTATCTTTCGCTATTTTACAGTAAGAACTTCACGCCTAACGGCCCTAACTACACCCACTTTAAGAATGAGCGATTTGATGCGCTTTATGAGCAAAGTTTTCTATTAACAGATATTACTGAACGTAAGAATCTCTATGCGCAAATGGATAGCATTATCATCGCTGAAGCTCCCGTTGTACCGCTGTATTATGACCAGGTAGTACAGTTTGTTCAGAAGAATGTAAAAGGATTAAAACCCAACCCGCAAAACTTTCTCAATCTTAAAACGGTGCGCAAAGAATAAAGGGGATTTCCTGTAACTTTTTTGGCGAAAGCCACACCTATATACTACATTAAAAGTTTAGTATTATGGGGTTTGGAGGTTCTGTTGCGGCAATGATCACCTCGCTTAAAAATAATAAGCGAGAGCGTAAAACACGTTTTGATAAAGACCTGGGGCAGATAGATCGCAAGCCCTTTGTAGATCATAAAAAATCTACGCCAGAGCAACTAGCAGCCCTGCGTGAGCGCATTAAACAAGAACAAGCACTTACTAGTTTAAGAACTAACGCCCTGATAGTTTTGATCCTTGCTGCACTTGCAGGAATTGTACTGTGGCTAATGTATTAAAAATAAGCTATGAGTTTTGGTCTAGGACAAGGCATGGTGATTTCTATACGCAATAACCTGAAATTAAAGGGTAAGCGTAAAACATACTTTGACCGCGAGGTCACAAAGGCAGATATGGCTTGCGCCAAAAAAACTGCCAAACCAAAAATGAGTCCCGCTCAACTGACGAAATTCAGTCGTATTTATAGGCTTCACAAATTAAGAAGACAGAAACGTGTTTTAGGGATTTGGATCTCTGTGATGATACCACTACTTTCTGTGTTGTATTACTTTCTCTTTCTATATTAAAATGCTCAACAGATGGTTTCAAAACCCAAAGTAGCTGTTGATCTAGTTCAACGAATACTTTATATACCAAAACTTGTCATTGAGCATGCTCAACATGCACTTCACTAAATATAATATCCTATTGAATGTGCTCAACGGATATTTTACAACACAAAACCAATTGTTGAGTACAGTCAACGTTTACTTTTCAAAACAAAAGTAGCTGTTGAGCAACTATGCTCTCGTATAATTAAAAGCAAATGGATAACGACAACCTTTGCGTAGATTTTTGAATTTATTAACAATTAAACAAACGTTTAATTTAAACAACTGTTTAATTTTGTCAAAAATTTCCAGAATGGATTTTAATGAGAAGCAAATAGAGATTCTTGAGGTGGTAGAACGCCTCTTCTCAGAAAATGGTTTTGATGGTACTTCTTTGAGGCAGATCGCTAAAGAAGCAGGTATCAACATTGCTATGGTGAGCTATTATTTTGGTTCTAAAGACAAAATGCTAGATGCCCTTATTCAATATCGCATGGCCGACTTCAGGCTACAGCTGGATGCGGTGATGCATGAGGATAGCAGTTTTGATGAGAAATTAGAAAAAATAGTAGAACTACTGGTGAGCCGTGTTCACAGTAAAAAGAGAATCTACAAAATCCTGCATTTTGAATTTAGCAACAGATCTCGCGCAGACTTTGAGAAGTTAAAAGCACAAAAGCTAGACAACTACGCACTTTTTGAGCAATTTATCAAAGACGGTCAGGATGCTGGCGCTTTTAGAACAGGAATAAATGCTGCTCTTATTATCCCTACCATTCTGGGTACTTATTTTCACTATAACTACAACAAGGAGTTTTTTGTTGAGAAGTATGGTATTAATGAAGACATGGACGAAGATCAGTTTGTTCACACCACACTTACACAACACCTCACTCAAACAATTAAAGCTTTATTATCAAATGAAAAGTAGATTTTTATTGATTCTTCTTTTGGCTACAGCCAAAATAGGATCATTAAAAGCTCAAGAAAGGCATTTGACTTTAGAAGAGGTCGTGACAATGGCGCTTCAAAATAGCAATGCCTCAAAAATTGCCGAAAGCCGTGTGAAAGTGGCAGAAGGCGAGCTTAAAACAACAAAAAGCCTGCAATATCCAGATGCGAATATCAGCGGGCAATACATGTACCTCTCTAATCCAGATGTTGAGTTGCAATTTGGCCAAGGTTCTGGCGCAAGCGATGGCGAAGATTCTGGTGAAGGCGGCGACATGCCAAAGGTTAATCAGTTAATGATAGGTCAAGCAAATGTGAGCATGCCTATTTTTTCTGGTTTTAAACTTAAGAATCTGGTAAAAGCAAGTGAAGCTAGCTATCAAGCAGCATTTTTAAATGCACAGAACGAGCAAGAACAAATTGCTTTACAGTCCATTCAACTGTATGTGGCATTGTACAAAGCCACGCAAACTATAGGACTTGTGGAAGAAAATCTTAAAAGTGCACAACAGCGCGTTACAGATTTCACAAATATGATGGATAACGGTTTGCTTGCAAAAAATGATTTGCTTAAAGCACAATTGCAAGAAGCAAATATTTCGGTTTCTTTGGCTGAAGCCAAAAAAAATAGGAAGATCTTAAACTCAAGACTTGCTAAACTTTTGCAGCTAGAACAAAACACGAAAATAGATCCCGTGATCACTGAAGTTGGTATTCTTGCAGACCTTAGTGTAGAGCGCAAAGATCTGGAAGCGCTAAACTACAGAAAAGAAGCTGCACAAGATCAGATCAAAGTAGCTCAAAGTGCTTACTATCCTTCTCTTGCCATTAATGGCGGTTATATCGCGCTGGATGTAAAAAATGCACTTACCGTTAAAAACGCAATGAATGTGGGCGTGGGTGTAAGCTATAATCTGGCGAGTATATTTAAAAATAAAGAAGAAGTAAAATTGGCTAAAGCCAAAGCTCAGGAGCTAGATTATCAAATAGAAGATACAAAAGATAAGATCGAGCTTCAGGTAGAAAATGCGCAAGACGAGTACCAACTCGCCCTTGAAAAACTTGAAACTTACTCAAAATCTGAGGAGCAAGCCATAGAGAATTACCGCATTGTTAAAGACAAATACGACAACGGTTTACAAGACACAAATGATCTTCTTGAGGCAGATGTGCAACAACTACAAGCAAGAATTGATCTGGCTTACGCCAAAGCGAATATCGCTGAAAAATACTACGAATTACAAGCCGCTACCGGCCATTTAAAACAACAATTTACCAAGTAAAGAATCTTCTACAATGGAACAGAATACGAAGAAAAAGACAAATAAGAAGTTCATCTTCATCATAGGTGGACTATTGCTTGTGGGTATCGTTTATGGTGGTTACAAATACATCCATTCACTGTCTCACGAAGAAACTGATGATGCACAAATTGAGGCAAACATGACCAGCATCATCCCTAGAGTTAATGGATATGTGAACAAAGTCTATGTTTCAGATAATCAAAATGTAAAAAAGGGTGACACACTTTTCACTATTGATCAAAAAGATTATATCGTAGCATTAGAGCAAGCTAAAGCAGGTTTGGCTGCCGCCGAAAGTCAGATAGCAGTGGCTGAAGCAAGCACGTCTGGTTTTCGTGCAAACGCAGCAGCAAGCAGCGCACAGATATCATCATCTCAAGGTAATATTGAAAATGCTAAGATAAAATTGCGTCGTGCTACAGATGATTACAAGCGATACAAAAATTTGTATGACAGCAAGTCTATCACAGCGCAACAATATGAGCAAGCACTTGCCGCAAAAGAAGAAGCAGAGAATCAACTTAAAATTTTAGAAAGTCAACAAAAGGCTGTGAGAAATCAAAGTCAGGCGGCATATTCTCAAACTTCAGTTGCAGATAAGCAGATCACCGTAGCAGAAGCTAACTTAAAAAGCGCTCAAGCTAAAGTAGACGCTGCTCAACTTAACCTTGATTACACCGTTGTCACTGCTCCTATCGATGGGCAACTTTCTGCAGTAGAATTACAAAGCGGACAGTTTGTTTCTCCGGGCCAAGCGTTGATCTATCTAGTGAATACTACAGACAAATGGATCGTTGCAAACTTTAAAGAAACGCAACTAGAGAAGATGAAAGTAGGTCAGGAAGTTCATGTTAAAGTGGATGCATATCCAGACGAGGAATATGTAGCGCGTATCACGAACTTTTCGCCAGCAACAGGAGCTAGATTTTCATTATTACCTCCTGATAATGCCACAGGGAATTTCGTGAAAACGGTACAAAGATTACCTGTGAAAATTGAGTTTACTGATGATAACAGTGCAGAGCGTTTAGACTTACTTCGTGCAGGTATGAACGCAAATGTAGACGTATACTTAAACTAGATCATGGAACAAGAAGAAGACAGCTTAGTAGAATATGGCTTTAGACGTGTAATAATCACGATCACTGCCATACTGTGCGCGCTTCTCGAGATCGTAGATACAACAATTGTTAACGTTGCACTCAACGATATGCGAGGAAGCATGGGTGCGACGCTTAATGATATTGCCTGGGTGATCACGGCTTATGCTATTGCAAACGTGATCATCATACCCATGACGAGTTGGCTCTCAAAGCAATTTGGACGCCGAAATTATTTTGCAGCTTCAATAGTGATTTTTACCATATCATCATTTTTATGTGGTAACGCAACTAATATATGGGAGCTTGTGACCTTTAGATTCATCCAGGGTATGGGTGGTGGTGCTTTGCTAGTTACAGCACAAACGATCATTACAGAAAGTTATCCAGCCGCAAAACGTGGGATGGCACAAGCGATCTATGGTATGGGTGTGATCGTGGGGCCAACTTTAGGGCCGCCACTAGGAGGATATATTGTAGACCATTATTCTTGGCCTTATATATTTTATATCAACATTCCTATTGGTATCATTGCGACGATCTTCACGATCATGTTTGTGCGGAGTCCTAAATACGGTGAGAAGTTACGAGCAAATCAAGTAGACTGGTGGGGAATTGTATTTCTCGCATCCTTTATCGGTTCGTTGCAATATGTTTTAGAACACGGTCAACAAGATGACTGGTTTTCAAACTCAACAATTTTGATATTATCAGTAGTATCGCTTTTTGGTTTGATCGCATTTATCTGGCGTGAATTAGTGTACGAAAATCCAATCGTTAATCTTAGAGTGCTTAAAAACTCTAACCTTGCATTAGGAACGATCATGACCTTTATAATGGGATTTGGCCTTTATGGCTCAACCTTTATCATACCTATTTACACACAATCAATTTTAGGCTGGACAGCAACTGATGCAGGTTTATTATTAATTCCCAGCTCCATTACCACAGGTTTAATGATGCCTATAATAGGCAAATTGTTAGAACGTGGCGTGAGCCAAAAATACATGGTTGCCGCAGGGTTTGGAATATTCTTTATCTATAGTTTGTGGATGTATAAACTCATCACACCAGACACAGGTTCTGAGCATATGTTCTGGCCTTTAGTGGTAAGAGGTATTGGCCTTGGATTACTTTTTGTACCAATTACAACTCTTGCTCTTTCTACGCTTAAAGGAAGAGAAATAGGTGAAGGTGCTGCATTTACAGGTATGATGAGACAGCTCGGAGGATCATTTGGTATTGCGATCATCACAACAGTGATCTATCGTCTTAATGTACAACACAGAGTTGACCTAATTCCTAATATTACTGCGATCGACCCAGAAACGCAGCAACGCGTTAATGGGATGCAAAATATGTTTATGAGCAAAGGCTTTAGTGCAAATGAAGCATTACAGCGAGCATACGCATTAATCGACGGTAGCATCAGCTTACAAGGTACCGTTATAACCTATATGGAAATATTTTTATATCTAGGTCTTGTGTTCTTATGCTGTGTGCCTTTTGTTCTACTGATCAAAAAAGGTGCAGGTAAAGTAAACGCTGGCTCAGCACACTAAAAATTTAGCATACAAGTTATGCTATTAGGCAAACTGCCTTAAACCCCTAATTCTAAAAACCAGAGCTTTATAGTTCTGGTTTTTTTATATTAGTGACCTTCTTAAGACAATTATTATGGCATTTGGATTTGGTCCCGGGGCAGAAATGACAAAATCTGTCAAATCTAACCTTGCGCAAAAGGGTAAACGTAAAACCTATTTTGAAAGACAACTTGAGAAGACTGAGGGCAAAAAAGAGCTTTCTTTTAAGAAATTAAGTCCAGAAGAATTTGCCATATTTAAGCAAGAACTCAAAATAAAAACCAGAAAGCGCAACATCAAGATCTATCTTATTTCTGGTGTAATTATGAGCTTTATCATCGGCATGATGATTTATTTCTTATAATTGTGTAATAAATGTAAATATTACACTTAATGAAATATCTTTCTCTACTTTTAGTTGGGCTTTTATTATTTGGCTGTAAGCCAAAAGAAAATAGCAGCGAAAAAGTCAACACAGAAACCCCACAATCAGAACCTGTAACGATCACCAATCCACTTTTTGACCGTGGAGCAGATCCATGGATCATTAAAGATGGAGATGTTTACCACTACTGTTATGCAAAAGGAAACGGCGTAGCGATAAAAACCACTGAAAGTATTCCTGCGTTGCGTGAAGCTCCAGAAAAAGTGGTGTGGAAAGCTCCTAAAGATACCCAGTATTCTAAAGAGATCTGGGCTCCAGAATTGGCGATCATTGATGGATATTATTACATCTACGTTGCTGCAGATAACGGCGATAACGCAAACCATCGCATGCACGTTATAAAGTCAACCGAGAAGGATATTAATAGCGATTTTGAACATGTAGGCCAACTGAAAACGCAAGAAAATAAATGGGCGATAGATGGTACAGTGCTAGATTATAAAGATCAATTATACTTTATCTGGTCTGGCTGGGAAGGCACAGAAAATGTGGCTCAACACCTATATATTGCAAAGATGGACAGTCCAACGTCAATTAGCTCTGCTAGAGTTAAGATCTCTAGCCCTGATCAAGAATGGGAACAGCGCGGCTCAAATGGTAATTTACCAACCATCAATGAAGGTCCAGAAACCATCGTGAATGGTGATGATCTATTCATCGTTTATTCGGCTAGTGGTAGCTGGTCTAATTTTTATTGCCTAGGCATGCTTACCTTAACCGGCAACGATCCTATGGATGTTGCAGCTTGGACTAAATCTAACGGACCGGTCTTTGAAGGTGCTGACGGAGTTTACAGTCCGGGGCACGCTTCTTTTACTAAAGTGGACGATCAAGATGTTATTGTTTATCACACCGCTAGAGAAAAAGGTTCTGGCTGGGATAGAAAAGTAAAAGTACAACCTTTCACTTGGGAAGATGGTAAACCTAACTTTGGCAAACCGGTGCAAGACGGTGTAGAAATTACATTGAGTGAGTAATATTTTCGCTTAAAGCGAAAAAAACTATCAAACAAAAAAGGCAGGTAAATTACCTGCCTTTTGCTTTTTACCATCTTCGGTATTTTTTTGTTTCTTCAAAAACGTGCTCTAAGATGGCAGATTCTATTTCATCAAATTCTATATCGCGACGCGCCATAACTCTGGTGGCTGTTTCAAAAGCTTTCTTAGGCATATAGTTAGAAAATCCTGCGCTACCCCCCCAACTAAAAGATGGGATAAAATTGCGCGGAAAACCCGGCCCAAAAACATTACAACTCACACCTATCACGGTGCCGGTATTAATCATTGTGTTGATCCCTAATTTGCTATGATCGCCCATTACAAGACCGCAAAATTGGAGTCCGGTTCTGGCAAAACGCTCTGTCTCATAGCTCCAAAGTTTTACTTCGTCATAGTTATTTTTCAAATTACTGGTGTTTGAGTCTGCACCAATGTTGCACCACTCCCCTAACACCGAATTTCCTAAGAAGCCTTCATGACCTTTGTTGCTGTGCTCAAACATCACCGCATTATTGATCTCGCCACCGGCTTTACAATGTGGCCCAATTGTAGTAGGGCCATAGATCTTTGCACCCATTTTCACCAATGCACCTTCTCCCAATGCAAATGGCCCTCTAATGTTTGATCCTTCAAGAACAACGCTGTCTTTACCTAAATAAATAGGCCCCGCAGAAGCATTAAGGTTCACAAAATTGATATCTACACCTTCTTCTATAAAGATATTTTCTGGGTTAATGCAGTTTACCGTTTCTGGTATAGGCGCAGAAGTTCGATCTTCAGTTAACAGCTCAAAGTCCTGAGCGATGGCTTTATCATTCTTAGAAAAAATATCCCAAGTATTCTCAATGAATAAAGCTTCAGTATTTTCATATTCTAAACACTCATATTGATCAAAATCTACCTCTTCTTGATCTTCTGTGGTATAAAAAGCGATCACATCTTCCTCATAAAATATCGCCTGATTAGGCTTAAGATCTAGAATAAGCTCCACAAGATCTAGACTAGGTAAAAAACTAGCATTGATCATCACATTTTCTTCTAGCTCTACCATGGGATATTTGTCTGACAAATATTCTTCAGTGAGTGTAGAAGTGGTAGAACCTAGGTGCTTTTCCCACTTTTCTCTAATGGTAAGGATCCCTATTCTAATATCTGCAACGGGTCTTGTAAAGGTTAATGGCAATAGAGCATTGCGCACGGGCCCGTCAAAAAGTATATAATTCATAGCTGTTTTTTAGAGGTTAGAATTAAGATATGATCTCATTTCTTTATCTGGCTTTCGCCAAAGCAAAAATAATGAAATCTACTGCGCATGCGTTAGGGATTGCAGCGAAAATCCCGCAGTGCACCGCAGGGAAACGAGGAATTGTAGCGTAAAGCCCGACCTTGCCGCCGGTAGGCAAAAAGTAACGCCCTAACAAGAAAAAAGCCTTCCCAAAATTTGGAAAGGCTTTTATTATTTAAAAATGTACTACGGATTAGTTACCGCCTTCCATTTTCTTTTTCAATGCTGCAAGAGCATCATTTGCATCACCTAGTGTAGGTTGATTAGCAGCAGCTTGTTCAGCAGCTTTCTTAGCAGCTTGCTTTACAATCTTAGCTTCTTCTTCCTTGTGGATAGATGTATGCGATGCAACTACACGCTTAAAGTCCTTATTGAACTCAATGATTTGGAATTCTAGTTCCTCACCAGCAGCGATCTTGCCTCCATCTTCTTTCTCCATGTGACGAGAAGGAACAAATGCAGTGATATCTTCGTTAAATTTAACGGTAGCACCTTTGTCTACGATCTCTTCTACAGTACCATTATGTTTAGTACCTACAGCGAAATCATCCTCGTATTTATCCCATGGGTTATCTTCGATCTGCTTGTGACCAAGGCTCAATTTACGTCCATCAACATCAAGCTCAAGAACTACTACTTCTAGTTCATCACCAATGTTTGTAAATTCTGATGGATGCTTGATCTTCTTAGTCCAAGAAAGATCTGAGATGTAGATAAGACCATCAATACCTTCTTCTAGCTCTACGAATACACCAAAGTTTGTAAAGTTACGTACAATACCTTTGTGCTTAGAACCTACAGGGTACTTGCTAGTAATATCCGTCCATGGATCTGGAGTAAGTTGCTTAATACCTAGAGACATCTTACGATCTTCGCGATCTAGAGTCAATACTACAGCTTCTACTTCATCACCTACGTTTACGAAGTCTTGAGCGCTACGTAAGTGCGTAGACCATGACATTTCGCTAACGTGGATAAGACCTTCAACACCTTCTTCTACTTCTACGAATGCACCGTAGTCAGCAATAACAACTACTTTACCTTTAACTTTATCACCTACCTTAAGGGTATCGCTAAGCGCATCCCATGGGTGCTTCTTAAGCTGCTTAAGACCAAGTTGGATACGTGTTTTATCCTCATCAAAGTCAAGGATAACCACGTTAAGTTTTTGATCAAGTTCAACGATCTCATTAGGATGGTTGATACGAGACCAAGAAAGGTCAGTAATGTGTACAAGACCGTCAACACCTCCAAGATCAACGAATACACCATAAGAAGTGATATTCTTAACAGTACCTTCAAGTACTTGACCTTTTTCAAGTTGACCAATGATCTCTTTCTTCTGCTCTTCGATATCAGCTTCGATAAGCGCTTTGTGAGATACAACAACGTTTTTGAATTCTTGGTTGATCTTAACAACTTTAAATTCCATTGTTTTGTTAACGTAAGCATCGTAATCACGAATAGGCTTAACGTCTATTTGAGAACCTGGCAAGAAAGCCTCGATACCAAATACGTCAACGATCATACCTCCTTTAGTACGTGCCTTTACAAAACCAGTAACAATGCTACCATCTTCGTGAGCTTTGTTTACACGCTCCCATGCTTTGATCACACGAGCTTTACGGTGAGAAAGAACAAGTTGACCAGTTGCATCTTCACGCACATCGATCAATACTTCTACCTTGTCTCCTACTTTAAGATCTGGGTTATATCTAAACTCGTTAAGAGAGATAACACCTTCAGACTTAGCGTTGATATCAATGATAGCATCACGATCTGTGATGTTGATCACTTCACCTTCAACAACTTCGTCATCAAGGGTATCAACAAAATTTTCTTCAACAAGTTTCTCAAACTCATCTAGCTTATCATCATCGATTGGGTCAATACCTTCCTCGTAGTTGTGCCAGTTGAATTCTTTAAGAAATTTCTCAGGATTAGCCTGTGCAGGGTTTTCTACTCTAGGCTCTTTTGCAGCTTTTTCTTCTGCTTGTGTAGTCTCTTGAGCCTCTGTTGCAGTTGCTTGCTCTTGTGCAGTAGCTTCTACTTCTTGCTCTTGAGTTTTTTTTGTTTCTTCAGCCATAGCTGATCAAAAAATTTGTATTTTACGCTCTAGCGAAAGCCATTTATCAACTTCTAAACCGTAAAAGAGGTTATAAATTTGATTTTCAAAACCTTTTTGGGCTTTCATGGTGTTGTCAAAAAGGTGTGCAAAAGTACAACTATTTTCAACAAATTCTATTTCTTAAGACGTAAAAAATGTCTTTCACCCCAGATTTTCAAACTTCGCAGGTTAAGACTGCTCGTCACACACTATTTACAAAGGTTTTAAAAGCAGATCAACCCATTGCGTTTGTTTGCATAATTCACGGTTTTGGTGAGCATAGCGGGCGGTATGATCATGTCGCTTTGGCTTTCGCCGAAAGGCAAATCTCAACCTATCTCATAGATCTGCCGGGACACGGAAAATCCAGCGGTAAACAAGGCGATATCAAAGCTCTGAATGACTTTATACTTGCGATCGATGCTTTGATGGAATTAGGCAAAACCGAAAATCCAGCGCTTCCTTATTTTATGTACGGTCATAGCATGGGCGGCGGACTACTTTTAAGATACCTCACGCTGGTTGAAACTCCGCCACAAGCTGCTGTTGTTACTTCGCCTTGGCTTCAGCTGGCCAGTGAACCCTCAGCTTTTAAAATAATTCTGGGCAGAATGACCATGACCTTAGGATTAAATATTGCTCAAGATGCTGCACTTGACCCT
Source organism: Leeuwenhoekiella obamensis (assembly GCF_055391795.1). Taxonomy (NCBI): domain Bacteria; kingdom Pseudomonadati; phylum Bacteroidota; class Flavobacteriia; order Flavobacteriales; family Flavobacteriaceae; genus Leeuwenhoekiella; species Leeuwenhoekiella obamensis. The sequence goes on from NZ_AP029251.1 coordinate 1,634,626, forward strand.
AAATATTTATCCCACGATCCTGAAGTAGGAAAAAATTATATTTCAGATCCATTAACCCATGGTAAGATAACGCCTAAGGCTTTTTTCGCTTTACGCGAAAACGGTAATTACCTACTTCAAATGAATGAGGAGTTTAGAAATCCGATATTATTAGCCCATGGAACTGATGACAAGATCACCGCGATTGAAGCATCAAAAAAACTAGCTTCTCAACATCCCAAAACTGTATCATTTAAAGAATGGCCCAACCTACGCCATGAAACGCATAATGAAATCAACAAGAATGATGTGATCGATTTTTATGTTAAGTGGTTATTAGAAAAGATATAATATTTGGCTTTCGCCAAAAGAACAGCCCTTCTTAAATCCTACCGTAAATACGATCTTTTGCTAGCTGCAAAATGGTATGAAAGATATCATGCGCATTGATGTGTGTTGAATCTATCTCAATAGCATCTTCTGCTTTTACAAGTGGAGAATCTTCTCGTGTAGTATCAATATGATCGCGCTCTTGAACATTTTTTAAAACATCTTCATACTGCACATTATCGCCACGCTCTGTAAGTTCTAAATAGCGACGTTGTGCACGCTCTTCTGCACTGGCGGTCATAAATATTTTGAGTTCGGCATCTGGGAAAACTACAGTACCTATATCACGACCATCCATAACAACACCTTCATCTTTGCGCATTTCTTGCTGTTGTTCTACGAGTTTTTCGCGCACTTCGCTAATGGCTGCTATTTTGCTTACATAACCAGAAACTTCAAGGGTGCGGATCAAACGTTCTACGTTTTCGCCGTTAAGGCAAACCTCTCTACTGTTATTCTCTGGATTAAGTTGAAAGTTTATCGTGATCTCTGGCAGCGCTTCAATGATCGATTCTTTGTCAAGGAAATCTTCTCCTATTAGATTTCGCCGTAAGGCAAAAAGCGTCACCGAACGATACATTGCGCCAGTATCTACATAAATATAGCCTAACTCATGAGCTAGAAGTTTTGCTACGGTACTTTTTCCTGTTGAAGAATAGCCGTCTAGGGCAATGGTTATTTTTTTCAAAAGAGTATTAGAGTTGAAGGTTTAACCCAAAGAATCCTGAGCTTGCTGCGCTGTTGTATTTTGCGTAGGTATAACTCAGGCGCAATTTATTAAACTTGATCGAGAAGCCTGCGCTAATTCCTGCAAAACTGCGTTGATCTATCACGCGTAGTTCTTCGCCTCTTCTAAAGTTGTAGCCCAGCCTGATATTAAATCCGCCTTCTGGAAAAAGCTCTGCGCCCACGATGGTATGCCGTGCAAATTCATCAAAGAAATTTACATCTTCAGCAGTTTCATTGCCATTAAGATCTGTTGTGCTGCGCGCGGGATTCTCATAGGCGAGATTCCAATTTTGTAAGTTATCAAAAGTAACATGCCAGCGCACAGGGACATTAGGTACACGTTGTGAAAATCCTAAAGCTACATCAAGGGGCAAACTCTCATAAACATCGTCATATGCCGCGAACTGCGTGCCGGCATTGCGAATTACCGCAGCGATATTAAGATTAAGCTCTTTATTGACATAAATTATCCCCAGATCTAGCGCAGCTCCCAGAGATGTATATTGCTCTAACTTTGAGGAGATCATTTTGAGATTTGCCCCCACATAAAAGTCACTACGTGGAATATTCATCGCATACCCTACAGAAAGCGCCACTTCACCTCCACCAAAATCTCCCGTAGCATTACCTTGCTCATCATAGCCAGCAAAATTGCCATAATTAATATAGGTAACACCAGCATGGATCACTTGTGTATGCCTGTCTATCAAATATGCATAACTGGCCGTACCATAATTAACATCTGCGATATAATTCATGTAGTTAAGCGAAACGTTATTATCCATCTCTACATTAATCGTAGCAGGATTAAACATCGCACTTGTGGGATCATAGGCATAATCTGTAAGCACTTTACCGCCCAGCGCAGCTTGCTTAGGCGAAGCAGGAAGATTAAGAAATTGATATGTTGCCCGCCCTCCTATCTGTGCAAAGCCAGTAAGACTCATAATGCAAAAAAGAAAAAGAATGATAATATTTCGCATGAACAGCAACTTCTTGAGTCTAAATAAAAACGGATGCAAGTATAAATTATTTTGACAAAAGAAATTTAAGGGTTTTATCTGGGTTTGCCCCAAAAAGAAAAACCCCGGATAAACCGGGGTTTTAATATTTATAGAACTTTAGCGTTCTCAACTTTTTTATTGGTGACCGCAAACTTAAGCACATCGCTCATATCGCTTACGTAATGAAAGGTCAACCCTTTTAAATACTCCTGATTGATCTCAAGAATGTCACGTTCATTTTCTTTACAAAGTAAGATCTCTTTAATTCTTGCGCGTTTTGCGGCAAGGATCTTTTCTTTAATTCCGCCTACTGGTAATACCTTACCTCTTAAGGTGATCTCACCAGTCATAGCAATGCTTTTCTTCACTTTGCGTTGCGTGAACAAAGAAACTAGCGACGTAAGCATTGTAACCCCAGCACTTGGTCCATCTTTTGGAGTAGCGCCTTCAGGCACGTGAATATGTACGTTGTATTTCTCAAAAATGCCCGGATCGATATTCAATTCTTCGGCGTGACTTTTAATGTACTCCATCGCGATGGTAGCACTTTCTTTCATCACTTTACCTAGGTTACCAGTAATGGTTAGGTTTCCTTTTCCTTTAGATAGAATAGATTCAATAAAAAGAATATCTCCACCTACCTTAGTCCAAGCAAGACCTGTTACAACACCAGCAACATCATTGTTCTCGTATTTTCCTCTTTCTAATCTGGGTGAACCCAAAACGTCAATAACAATATCATTACTCACTTTGGTTTCATACTCCTCTTCCATCGCAATGTTTTTCGCTGCATAGCGAACCATTTTTGCGATTTGCTTCTCAAGACCACGCACACCAGATTCTCGCGTGTAACCTTCAACTATTTTCTCTAGTTGTGGCTTAGCGATCTTAAGCTGATCTGCTTTTACGCCGTGCTCTTCTAATTGTTTAGGAAGCAAGTGACGCTTAGCGATCTCAACTTTTTCTTCAATGGTGTAACCCGAAACATTGATGATCTCCATACGATCTCTCAATGCTGGTTGAATAGACCCTAGATTATTTGCTGTCGCAACAAACATGACTTTACTTAAGTCAAAGCCCATTTCTAGGAAATTATCATGAAAATCACCGTTTTGCTCTGGATCAAGAACTTCTAGCAAAGCAGATGAAGGATCACCTTGATTGCTGTTACTCAACTTATCGATCTCATCAAGAACAAAAACAGGATTGCTTGTGCCTGCCTTTTTAAGATTCTGAATGATCCTTCCTGGCATCGCACCGATATAGGTTTTTCTATGACCACGTATCTCAGCTTCATCTCTTAAACCACCAAGACTCATTCTTACATATTCTCTTCCTAAAGCCTCTGCTACACTTTTACCCAGCGAAGTTTTACCAACTCCCGGAGGTCCATACAAACATAATATAGGCGACTTCATATCATTACGCAGCTTAAGCACTGCTAGATATTCTATGATACGTTTCTTAACGTCATCAAGACCGTAATGATCTCTATCAAGGATCTTTTTAGCTCTTTTAAGATCAAATTTATCCTTGCTGAATTCATTCCACGGTAAGTCTAGAAAAAGATCAAGATAGTTGCGCTGTATGCTATACTCAGCAACCTGAGGATTCATACGCTGCATTTTTGCCAACTCTTTGTCAAAGTGCTTTGCAACCTTCTCGTCCCATTTTTTTGATTTTGCGCGCTCACGCATTTCCTCTAGCTCACCTTCTTGAGAAACGCCACCCAACTCTTCTTGAATGGTTTTCATTTGCTGATGCAAAAAGTACTCACGCTGCTGCTGACTCATATCGCTATGAACCTTATTCTGAATATCATTGCGTAGCGTAAGCTTCTGCATCTCTGTATTCATGTGACGCAAGGTCTCAAGCGCTCTGTCTTTAAGACTGTTTATCTCCAGTAGTTTTTGCTTTTCTTCAACGCTAAGGCTCATATTTGAGCTAACGAAGTTGATCAAGAAAGAATTACTCTCAATATTTTTTATCGCAAAAGCCGCTTCACTAGGAATATTAGGTGAGTCTTTAATGATCTTTAAAGACTGTTCTTTAATACTTTCAATGATCGCGGCAAACTCTTCATTTTCTGGTTCTGGGCGTTCTTCTGGCACTTCTGCAACTGTGGCTACTAGATATGGCTTCTCTGTCACGATCTCAGAAACTCTAAAACGCTTCTTACCTTGAATAACTACGGTAACGTTACCATCTGGCATTTTAAGCACACGCAGTATTCGTGCAACAACACCTATGTAGTTTATATCATTGGGACCTGGATTCTCAACTTCCTCATCCTTCTGAGAAACTACACCTATGATCTTACTTCCTTTGTTTGCTTCATTGATAAGATCAATACTCATGTCTCTTCCTGCTGTGATAGGGATCACAACTCCAGGAAAAAGTACGGTATTTCTCAAGGGAAGAATCGGCAGGGTCTCTGGTAATTCTTCTCGGTTTATTTCATCTTCATCTTCAGGCGTCATAAGCGGGATCAACTCTGCTTCTCCATCTATATCCTGCAATGACAAACTGTCAATGTTTGTAAATTTTGTTCTAGCCATAAAATATATTACGTCAGTATGTCACTCAAACTTACTAATTTGAGCTTCATGATCTTACGATCACTGTGTTATTATCTCTTAAAAACCTGTGAGTTAAGGCATTTTACCTTTATCAACCACCCTAATTATTCAATTGTTATGCCATGGTGGGTCGTGTCTGAGTCGCTTTCGCCGAAAGGCAAAAAAATATTTTTTCTCAAAGTGTAACAAACTACCACTGCCCCTATCTTTATACTGAAGCTTTAAAACAATTTGACACTAACCGACCATCATATTGAAGAGCTTTTGCAGTTATGCAAAACGGGCCATCAGAGTGCACAGCTAGAGGTTTATAACCGCTATTATAAAGCTATGTACAACACTGCCCTGCGCATTACAAAAAATACTGCGGAGGCTGAGGATGTAATGCAAGAGTCGTTTTTGAGCGCTTTTACAAAACTGGATAGTTATAAGGGTGATTCCACATTTGGCAGTTGGTTAAAACGCATCGTGGTGAATAATAGCCTTAATAGTTATCAAAAGAAAAACAGAATGGGTGAAGTTCCTCTGGAAAATGATCTCTACTGGTTAAGCGACAATGACAACCCTGAAGATTGCAACTCAAACACTAGCGAAGTAAAAAGAGTTTTGCGCACAATCGCAACGCTTAAAGATAATTATAGGGTTTCGCTAACCCTACATTTAATTGAAGGTTATGACTATGAAGAGGTAAGCGACATTATGAAAATTAGTTATGCAAACTGCAGAACTATGGTGTCACGAGCTAAAGAAAGTCTAAGAAAAAAACTTGTGGAGTCATGATTATAGATGATCTAGACAATTTATTTAAAGAAAAGCAGGATTGCTGGGACATTGCAGAACCCGCAAATGATCACCAGGCACGCTTTCTTCATAAATTAAATAGCGCTAAGGCGAAAAAAACTAAGGTGCGATCGCTAGACTGGTGGAAACCTTTGCTTGTGGCAGCGTCAATAGTTGCGATCATAAGTATTGTGATGCTTACGCCTAATCAATCTTCTGGTAAAGAATTAGCTGCGGTATCTCCTGAAATGCAACAAACACAAGATTTCTTTACACAAGCAATTGAAAAAGAACTTTACTCGCTAAGACAAGAGCAAAGTCCGCTTACTGAGGCATTGATCAAAGATGCTCTTAAGCAACTTAATGTCTTAGAAAAAGATTATGACAAACTAAAAGAAGATCTCGCTGATAGTGGCGAAGATAGAAGAGTGATACATGCTATGATCTCAAATTTTCAGGCACGTATTGACCTTCTTAACCAAGTATTAGATGAGATCGAAGAACTAAAAACACTAAACACTACAAATCATGAAGATAATTTACTTTAAAATATTACTCCTGTTTTTTATAGCAAGCACTACTGCTTTTGCTAATAAAACAAGTGATCCTGATAGCTTTAAAGGCAGGTACACTAAAGAAAAAAAGATCAAAAGAGAATTCACTGTGAATGACAACGCTGGTCTTAAAATCAGTAATCGTTACGGAAATCTAGATATCACCTCTTGGGATCAGAATTACACCTCGATTCAGGTTACTGTAAAGACAAACGGTAATGATGAAGAGAAGGTAAAACAAAGGTTAGATGATATTGATGTGATCTTTGATGCAAGCAGCACACTGGTTTCGGCACGCACAGTGATTGAAGAAGCAAGCGGCTCCTGGTGGAAAAGCTGGGTAGGCGGAAACAACAACATCAACATGGAGATCAACTACACCATTAAAGTTCCCGTGAACAACTCGGTTAATCTTAGCAACGATTATGGTGCGATATATCTTAACCGCATCAACGGTAATGCGAGAATAAGCTGTGATTATGGTAAACTAGAAATTGGTGAACTCAATGCTAGTGACAATTTGCTAAAGTTTGATTACACAAACAACAGCACCATAGGCTACATGAAAACCGGAAAGATCAATGCAGATTATTCGTCTTTTACTGTAGAAAAAGCAGATTATATTGAGCTTAGTGCAGATTATTCAAAGTCAGCTTTTGGAGAAGTAAAAAGCATCAATTACAACTGTGATTATGGCAATTTATCTGTAGACAGCACCGGTAAGATCTTTGGTAAAGGAGATTATCTTACAACAAAAATAGGTGATGTAAGCGGCGACCTCAACATCAACTCAAACTACGGTAGTATAAAGGTTGATAGGCTTACGCCAAAAGCAGGCAACGTAACTATTCAATCAGATTATACGGGAATTAAACTAGGTTACGATCTTGGTTACACATTTACTTTTGATATCAATCTAGAGTATGGAAGCTTAAGCGGTGAAGACGATTTTGAGATCATAAAACGTCGCACAGAGTCTACTGAAAAATACTACAACGGTTATCACGGTAGCCCAGCAGCAAAGAACAAGGTCAACATCAATACAGAATATGGAAGCGTGAGCTTTTATAGAAATTAAATTCAATCAAAAAATCAACAATTATGAAAAAAGTAATTCTTATTCTATTCATCATGTCGTTAGCTTTTTCGGCGCAAGCCCAATGGCGAAAAGTAAAAGGAAACGGCGATATGAAAACTGAAACTCGCTCTACAGCAGATTATGACGAAGTCTCAATAGGCGGCCCATTTACCGTTGATCTGGTAAAAGGTAATGAGGGAAAAATCACGGTTGAAGCAGATGAAAACCTGATGGAATATATCATCACTGAAACTAATGGCGATAAGCTGAAGATCAAAATAAAAGATGGGTATAACGTCCGCCCGAGTGGGAAGATCAAGGTTACAGTTCCCTTTACTACCTTAAATGAGGTAAACCTTGCTGGCTCGGGCAACGTTACTGGCCAAGATCTTATAAAAACTTCTCGTTTTAAATGTGCGGTTGCAGGTAGCGGTAATCTTAACATTGAGGTTGAAGCTCAAGAAATTGAAGCATCTGTTGCCGGCAGTGGTAATCTTGAACTCTCTGGAGATACTGATGAAGTTAAGATGCGTGTTGCGGGTAGCGGTAATGTAAAGGCCGATCAATTAACGGTAAGAAATATTGATGCGGCGGTTGCTGGTAGTGGTGATATTGATTTTGACTGTGATGATTGTGCTCTTACGGCACGAGTAAGCGGTAGCGGCGATATCTCATATTCTGGCAACACTTCCAGAGAAGATATCAAAGTTTCAGGCTCTGGTAAAGTGAGAAAGAAATAGAACTCCTTTTATACTTAAAGAAAAAAAGGGAAAGTCTGAATAACGGACTTTCCCTTTTTATTTATTCTATTACACGCTTTCGCGGAACTCTAAAAAGTAGAATCACCCCCAGCACGAAGAACACAATAAAAAACAGTATCGCATTACGAATGCTGTGCGTTACTTCGGCTACCCAGCCATAACTTGCCAGACCTATCACAATTCCTATCTTTTCTGCAACATCATAAAAACTGAAAAAAGAAGCTGTGTCTTTTTCACCTTCAGGTATCAATTTAGAATAGGTAGATCTAGAAAGTGACTGTATTCCGCCCATTACAAGACCTACAAAGGCGGCTGTAATATAAAATTGTAGCGGAACTGTGATCGTATATGCATAAACGCAGATCGCGATCCATATAAAATTGATCACGATTAGGGTTTGTATGTTTCCATATTTCGCGGAAGCGCGAGAGGTTAAAACCGCTCCTAGAATTGCGACCAACTGTATTAAAAGTATACTCACGATCAATCCTGTGGTACTGTCTGCCTCGCCCCAATCTAGTTCTTCAATACCAAAATATGTTGCTATAAGCATGATGGTTTGCACAGCCATACTATACAGAAAAAATGCAGCAAGATAGCGGCGTAGCGGTTTGTTTTGTTTTAGCTTATGCCAAATTTTCTTCAATTCTTTGAAACCGTTGAAGAGAACATTTCGCGTAAGCTTTTGCTTTTTATTACCCTTTGGCAAATAGAAATAGGTGTACTGACTGAAACCTATCCACCAAACACCAGTAAGCACAAATGAAAGTCTTGTGGGCAAACCTTCGTCTTCAAAACCAAAGGTGTCATACATTAAGATCATCGCAAGACAAACAATAAGCAGGATCACGCTACCAATGTAGCCTAGAGAATAACCTTTAGCACTAATTTTATCTTGTTGCTCAGGATATGCGATGTCTGGTAAATAAGAATTATAAAAAACTAAACTTCCCCAGAACCCGATCAATGCCAAGAAATAACACAGAAGACCGAACCAAAGGTGCTCCATATTGAACCAAAAAAGACCTATGCAACTCACAGCTCCCATATAGCAAAAGAACTTCATAAAGATCTTCTTATTCCCCACGTAATCTGCAATACCACTCAAAAACGGACTCAAGAACGAAACCACTAAAAACGCTGCTGCCGTAACAAAACTTATAAGCGTGTCATTGTTGAGGTCCATCCCTAAGAATTGAACTCTATCTGTCAAAACGTTGCCGTCGTCATCTTTTAAAACAGTAAGCGCTCCATAAAAAATAGGGAACACAGCTGAAGAAATGACCAAAGAATATACAGAGTTTGCCCAGTCGTAAAAGGCCCAAGCGTTGAGTAGTTTTTTACTTCCTTTTTCTAGAGTTGCCATTAGCAGATAGATTTATGGGCTCTAAATTAAGAAAGCCGCTCAATTGAGCGGCTTCTGTAATATTATTTTATCTAAAATTTTATTTGAATTGGGTTACCCCAAATTTCTTAGCCTCTTCTACCGCTCTAGGAGCGATCTGCTGAAGATCTTGAATTCTTGTTTGTGGAGAAGGGTGCGTACTCAAAATTTCTGGAGGTGTTGCTCCACCTTTTTGAGCCATTCTTTCCCAAAGTTTAGGAGCAGCATAAGGATCATAACCAGCAATTGCAGCGATTATTGTTCCTATCTCATCTGCCTGACTTTCTTGACTTCTGCTAAATGGAAGCATTACACCCACATCTGAAGCTACACCATAATATTGACTAAAGATCTGTCCTGCTCTAGAATCTCCTAAAGCAAGTCCACCAGCTGCGCCAGCAACTTGTTGTAATTGTGCAGCGCTCATACGTTGTGCACCATGATTTGCAAGTGCGTGAGCAAGCTCGTGCCCCATAACCATTGCAAGACCTGTTTCATCCTGAGTGATCGGTAAAATCCCTGTATAAACCACAATTTTACCTCCAGGCATACAGAAAGCGTTTATCGCTTCATCTTGCACAAGGTTATATTCCCATCTGTAATCATTAAGATATCCTGGATATCCCAAAGCTGTCATGTAACGTTCAGCAGCATTTGCAATTTTTGCTCCTACACGTTTTACCATATTAGCATCTGCAGTTCCAGACACTACTTTATTTTCTGATAAAAATTGATTGTATTGTTGAAACGAAATAGGGAATAACTCTTCGTTACTTACAAAATTCAAGGTCTTCTTACCGGTAAAAGGACTCGTTTTACACGAAAAAACCAGCAAAACAAATACCAGCCCGGCAAAGATATTTTTAATTTTCATAGTAGTTAATTAAGGTTAGTGCCGAAAGGTACAAAGATTGCTCTCTGAGCGTTTTAGGATTAGCTAAACTTTAGCAAAAGCATTTAACGTTATCCTAAAATATGTATCTCAGTAAAGTTCTTAGGTACTCTGAAAACACCCTCTTGCTTCTCGTACTGCAAATCTGCTAGATCAAGAACCACGTTATCAACTTCTATTTCTTTAACCTCAAATGGCAACCCGATCAACTTAAATTTTAGCTTCTCGTAATCACATTCAAATGTTCCTGTTTTGTGTTGTTGAATTATTACCTCTTTAGCTTTACCCGTAAATCTGAAATCACGATAACTATATCTACCTTTTTTGTAATCATAACCATCCATTGCATCTTCAAAGACATGGCTTGTTTCAGTTCCTTCGCAGTAATAAGCTTCTAGCGTAAGCTCTTCTATCTTTTTCTCTCCCACATATTGCTGAACAGGATATCTAGGAATGATAGATCCTTCTTTTACATAAATAGGAATAGTATCAATATCTGCGTCAACCCACAGTTCACGACCACCAGCAATAACTGTATGATCCCAGTAGCTATACCAGCGACCACGAGCAAGATACATACGTCTACCTTTACTGTTAGGTTCTAGAATAGGACAAACAAAGATCTTATCTCCAAAGATAAATTCATCTGTTCTGTAATGTGTTTGTGCATCTTCTTGATCATAATACACAAGTGGCTTAAGCAACGGAATTCCTTTAGTCACATAATCATAGAACATCGTATATAGATACGGCAACAAAGTGTACCTCATCTCGATGAACTTACGTGTGATATTTGTTACTTCTTCATCAAAAGCCCACGGCTCTTGATCGCCATGATGACCAGATGAATGCACTCTACAAAATGGATGAAAAACTCCAAGCTGCACCCAACGTGTAAATAATTCTCCTGTAGGCTGCTCTGCAAATCCACCAATATCAGTACCGGTAAAAGACATACCGCTCATACACATACGTTGTACTTGTACGGTAGCTACCCAAAGATGCTCCCATGTCGCAACGTTATCTCCCGTCCATGATGAGGTGTAGCGCTGTGCACCACTGTAAGCAGATCTTGTAATAACAAATGGACGTTTAGGGTAAGTAAATCTCTTTACACCTTCATAAGTAGCACGCGCCATTTGCGTTCCATAAATATTATGCGCTTTTCTATGACTACATGGATGACCGTCATAATCGTGTCTCACATCATCAGGAAAAGTTTTTCCAGGAACCTCCATTACTGCAGGCTCGTTCATATCGTTCCAAACGCCGCGAATGCCAATGTCTGAGATCAACTCTTTATATAATCCAGCCCACCACTCACGCACTTCTGGATTTGTAAAGTCTGGGAAATTACATTCACCAGGCCAAACTTTACCTATCATATAAGGTCCATCGGCACGCTTACAGAAATAATCATTTTTCTTAGCCTCTTCATAAACCCAGTAATCATCTTCTATCTTAATTCCCGGATCTATGATCGCAACGGTTTTAAAACCTTGCTCTGCTAGTTCTTTAACCATTCGCTTAGGTTCTGGGAAGTAATCTTTATTCCAGGTGAAGCATTTAAATCCTTCCATGTAATCTATGTCTAGATAGATCGCATCACACGGAATTTGTAATTCTCTAAACTTACTTGTTACTGCTTTTACAGTAGCTTCAGGGTAATAGCTCCATTTACATTGATGAAAACCTAACGTCCACATAGGTGGTAGATCTGGTTTTCCTGTAAGATTTGTGTAACTCTTAACCACCTCGCCCATATCTGGCCCGTAGATGAAGTAATAGTTCATTTCGCCCCCGAGCGCCCAAAAACTTGATACATCATGACGCTCTTGACAAAAATCAAAATACGATCTAAAGGTGTTGTCAAAGAAAATACCGTAGGCCTTCTTTTGCGTCAAGCCGATGTAAAATGGCACCGTTTTGTAAATTGGGTCGTGATCTTTACCAAAAGCATAAGAATCTGTTGCCCAGTTTTGCATGCGCTTACCGCGCAAGTTTAAGTGCATAGGCTTATCACCCAGCCCATAATAACTCTCGCCATGGGTAGAACGCTTGCTCATTTTTGGCACAATGCCTCCATTCTCAAAGGTTTCTTCGTAGTGAAAACCTAACTCATCTTCATTGATCAAAACGCCCTTAGTATCAAAGATCTTAACCTTAAGATCAGCCTTAGCGATCTTCACAACAAGCTTATTTGTTGTGATTATATAATTGAGAGTATCATCAGTAATTTCAAGCTTATTATAGCCCACATACATATCATCCTGATCAATAGCGTAGCTAAAATCTTCTGCAAGAATTCCACGAGTACCGTATCTAAAACGTATCACACTATCACGCAAAATCGTGACTTGCAAAACAACTTTATTTTCGGTGGTGAAGGTGAGTGTATCAACCTCGTGTTTAAAATCTGATATTTTGTTAGGAAATTGATTTCCTTTATTTACAAGCTCAGTATTAGTAATCATAGGCTTAGGAGTTAACACCTACAAAGCAAAGCTATTCAATGCTTAATTGTAAAGTATTGGTGATAAAAAAAATTACTATAACGTTAATTGTTGATTACTTTTTCGCTTTCGCGAAAAAAACTACGGCAGAAAGTGGTGGTAGGTCAATTTTTACTGAATGTTCCTTACCATTCCAAGGTTCATTTTCTGCCTTAACTTTTTGAATTAGATAATCTCCACTACCGCCGAATGCTTCAGCGTTACCATTAAAAATTTGATGTAGCGTTTTATTCTTCGGAAGCATTTCTTCAGGAACACCTACACGATAGCCTTCTCTAGGCACGGGTGTAAAATTGCAAACCACAAGAACAGCTTCTTCGGGTTTGTTACCTTTTCGCGTAAAGCTTAAAACAGAATTTTCGCTGTCGTTCCACTCTATCCATTCAAAGCCTTCGCCAGAAAATTGTTTCTCGTATAAAGCAGGATATGATTTGTAAACCTTGTTAAGTTCTGTAATGGTTTTTTGAATCCCAGAATGATAATCATATTGCAGCAAATGCCAGTCTAGACTTTCTTGAAAATTCCACTCTTCAGACTGACCAAATTCACCTCCTTGAAAGATCAATTTTGCACCTGGATGAAAATACATGTAGCTAAATAACAAACGTAGATTCGCAAAACGCTGCCACTCGTCTCCCGGCATTCTACCTAGCAAACTGCGCTTGCCATAAACTACCTCATCGTGAGATAGCGGTAACATAAAATTCTCAGTAAACGCATACGTCATACTGAAGGTTATGTCGTTCTGGTGATGTTTTCTGTAAATAGGTTCTTTTTTAAAATACTCAAGCGTGTCGTGCATCCAGCCCATCATCCATTTCATACCAAAGCCCAAACCTCCTATAAAAGTTGGTTTTGAAACCATCGGGAAACTGGTTGATTCTTCTGCTATGGTTTGTACATGCGGAAAGTTTGCATAAACTGTTTCGTTCAATTCTTTGAAGAAGGAGATCGCATCTAGATTTTCGCGACCGCCAAATTCATTTGGCTCCCATTCTCCATCTTCCCTACTGTAATCTAGATACAACATAGAGGCTACAGCGTCAACTCGCAAACCGTCTACATGGTATTTTTCTAACCAAAATATCGCATTGCTTATCAGGAATGCACGCACTTCGTTGCGACCATAATTAAAGATCAGCGACTTCCAATCTGGGTGATAACCTTTTCTTTTATCTGGATGTTCATACAGGTTTGAACCATCAAAAAATCCAAGACCATGCGCATCTTCAGGGAAATGTGAAGGCACCCAATCTAAGATCACGCCTATTCCTGCTTGGTGTAATTTATCTACCAGAAGCATGAATTCTTCCGGGTAACCAAAGCGTGATGTAGGCGAGAAATATCCCGTTAATTGATAACCCCAACTAGGATCATAAGGGTATTCCATTATAGGCATGAATTCTACGTGTGTGAATCCGGTTTGCACCAAATAGTCCACTAATTCATCTGCCAGTTCTGTATAGCTAAGGCTTCTATTCTCTTCGGCTTTTTTTCGCCATGAGCCTAAATGAATTTCATAAACAGAGAATGGTTTATCAATGCTATTATGCTCAGCACGAGTATCCATCCATTTTTTGTCTTGCCATTTATAATCCAAGCCATAAACCACCGAAGCTGTTTTTGGCGGATGCTCATTTCTCAACGCAAAAGGATCTGCCTTTTCTGTTTTTATATCGTTGTTATGCGATTGTATTTTGTACTTATAAACTGTACCGGGGCCAACGTTAGGGATAAAACCTTCCCAAATACCGCTGCTATCCCAACGCACATTGAGTTTATGCTCTCCTTCTAACCAATAATTAAAGTCTCCTATAACACTTACAGATTTTGCAGAAGGCGCCCAGACGGCAAAATAAGTTCCATCTACTCCATCAACTTCAATGGGGTGTGAACCTAACTTCTCATAAAGTCTAAAGTGTTTTCCGGATTTAAAAAGATCGATATCAAATTCTGTAAAAAGACTATACGTTTTTACGTTACTCATCATTGGTTTCATTTAGAATATTAGAAATTCCTTTAAGCGGAATTATGGCCCATCGTGGGCGCGCGTTCAGTTCGTAGCCAAGCTCATAAACGGCTTTTTCAAGCAAACAGTAATTGAGCAAGAACTCAATTTCTTTAATGTAGCCTATGTTAAGATTGGCTTGTTGAACTTCTTTAATATATGTGTTTAAGAATATGCCTACCATATAGCTGTATAAAGCTTCAGCTACATGAAATAGTTCTTCATATTCATAATCTAGTGATTGCTTATTATTAAAGATCGTTGCATAGATGGCATAGTGAAAACTACGGAACATCCCAGCGATATCTTTAATAGGCGGTTGTTTTACCTTCCTGTCGCGAATTGTACTTTCTGGCTCTCCTTCAAAATCGATAATGAAGTAATCTCTGTCATTCACCAGTACTTGACCCAAGTGATAATCGCCGTGAATTCTTAAGCGCTCACTTTTAAGCTTAGTTTCATCAAAATCTAACAAGCGTTTTCTGATCAATTTCTTGTTGTTCATGAACTCTTGCGCCAGCTCAAGTCGCATATCTTCTAGCTTATGAAGATTATTCTCCACAAGATTCATGCGATTCTCAAACATGTATATCAGTCGGTTTTTTAACCAAACCGTATAATCGTTACCAAAGGCTTGCGGCGTAAACGCGTTGTTTATTCTTTCTTGACCAAGAGCGATATGCATTTGTGCGCTTCGTCTTGCTAATTGCTCAACATCTTCAAAAAACTCAAGCGGACACCAGCTTAAAATATTCTCTGGCAATTCCTTCAGCGTAATTTGCTGAAAATGCTTCAATGCCTTTATCTCAGACAGGTTTGATTGTTGCTCAGATAATTTGGCGAAAGCCGCTTTAAGATTATTTGTATAAAATTCCCACGCATCGCCTTGATTAGGTACAAGTTCTTGTAGCAGACCAAGCGTCATCACATTGTTATCGCTAAAGCGTAAAGTAATGCTACCTTGGTATTTTGGCGTACTTGCAAAATGCCCTTTTTGAGTCAAGTATTTATTGATCTCATAATCTGGATTCTCGTCAACATAAACCCTTCTGAAGATCTTAAGTATGTATTTATCGTTGTAAACTATAGAAGTGTTACTCTGCTCTGCTCCTAGAAATCTACTGCTTTCGTAAGACTGGCATGTATTACTGAAACCTCTTCTATACGCTACTTCTTTGTATTTGTTTTTCTCTCCTTCTAGTATCTTTTCAAAGATCTGTTTTCTAAAAGATTCAAGAAAAAGTGCATCAATAAGATAACCTTCTGTCCCGTCTAGGTTGAGATACGCGATTCCACCTTTGGCGTAAGCCGGATCTGTAACAAAAGCTATTGGCAAGAAGTAATTTTGCACAAAAGCTTCCTTAAAATTTACCTCAAGCACAAGCCCATAATAGCGCTCATCACCACGCTCTATAGGAAAATGATCTATGATCTCAACATATTTTAAAGCGCTTGCTTTACCGCCATACCAACGCTGATTAAGAATGTATGGCTCCAGAATATCCTCACAAAGTTCTTTATGAAAATGTTCATCATCTAGCAGGTTTTCCCATTTAGATTGATATTTAAAAATCGAATTTTTGTGAATGGTATCTTGAGTCATCACACGGTTTTATTAAGGTTGTAAGCTCTCGCCTTTGATTGATGTTTATTTATAGATTTTAAAAATATGGAAAGGCAATGCTGGGTGTAATTCGATGTAGTTCCACTCATCATACCAGTTATACGTGCTGTCTGTTACCAGATCTTTTACCATCACACGTTGTCCTTGATGCACGCCCAGTTCTCCTAGCGGCAACTGTATTGATCCCGCTTGTTTATAATAAGGATCAAGACTTATCACTATGAGCAACTCATCGTTTTTGTTCTGATCATACTTATAGAAAGCAAGCATCGCATCATTGTTTATTTCGCAAAAGCGAATATTATTTGTTTGCTGCAACGCAGGCTGCTGATGTCTTATCGCATTGATCTTCGCAATTAGACGCATCAATTTATTCTCATAATCCCAATCCCAATGGCAGATCTGATATTTCTCTGAGTCCTGATATTCTTCTTTACCCGGCATCGCGTCAGTCACCATAAATTCATACACCGGCCCGTACAAACCTATGTTACTACTTAATGTAGCTGCCAGCGCATAGCGAATTAAATGCTGCGCCTCGTTTGCACCTTGCAAGTGATACGGATTAATATCTGGCGTATTAGGCCAAAAGTTTGGCCTGTAATATTCTTTCATCTCTGTTTGAGTGAGCTCTGTGAGATATTCTGTGAGCTCATGCTTGCTGGTTCTCCAAGTAAAATAAGTGTACGATTGCGAGTATCCTTGTTTAGCAAGCTGTTGCATTACGCGTGGTCTTGAGAAGGCTTCCGCCAAAAAGAGCACGTCTGGATGGTCTTTTTTAATTTCGGTGATAAACCAGGTCCAAAAAAGGTATGGCTTTGTGTGCGGATTATCTACTCTAAAAACTTTAACACCGAAGGAAATCCAATGTAGAGCAACGCTAAGCAATTCTTGCCAAAGCTCTTTGTAAGCAGGCGTATCCCAATTAAAGTTTACAATATCTTGATATTTCTTTGGCGGATTCTCTGCATACTGCATTGTCCCGTCTGGACGTTTCTTGAACCACTCAGGGTTTGACTCAAGATATGGATGATCTGGAGCCGCCTGAAATGCAAGATCTAGCGCAACTTCAATTCCCAGACTTTCTGCCTTTTTGATCAAGCTTTTCAAATCCTCCTCATTCCCTAATTCTGGATGGATGGATTTATGCCCACCAAAACGAGAACCAATTCCCCATGGCACACCAGAATCTCCTTCTTGCGCATTGGTTGCGTTATTTTTTCCTTTTCTGTTTTTCTCGCCTATTGGATGAATCGGCGGAAAATACAGCGTGTCAAATCCCATCGAAGCGACACGAGGTAAGATCCTTTCGCAATCTTTAAATGTTCCGTGCTTACCTTCTTCCGCGGAAGCGCTACGAGGAAAAAATTCATACCATGTACTGAAACGTGCCTTTTCTCTATCAACGTAGATCGCTAATGTTTTGCTTTCGCTGAAAAGCTGTCTTATAGGATTGTTATAAAATAGTTGGTGTAGCCTATCTTCTATGGCAATTGCAGCGGCCTCGTCATAAGCATGCTCATCCTGAAAAACGGTAATCGCATGGTTTAAATATGCTTTATCATTATCGTTAAGATCATCTATGATCGCTTTAAGGTATTGCACACCATCAAGCAATTCACTTTTTACATGCTGTCCATCTTTGATCTTTGCCTCTATACCATGTTGCCAGTTTAAGGCTTGATCGACCCAACCTTTGATCTTGTATTCCCAATCGCCTTGTTTGTCAACTATAAAGGATGCGTGGTAATTATCGTTGATGCCGGGTTGCAATCTCACGGTTTGCCAGTCTGCCGCATCTGCATGTTTAAAGCATACTTCTGCCTGTATAACATCGTGACCATCGCCTATTACATCTGCAGTAATATTCACGATCTCACCGGTTACTCTTTTTATAAAAAACTCCCCGCTATTTATCTGGGGCTTAATATTTTCAATAATTACACGCTGTTGTTTCAAAGGGTATTATGGTTAGTTAGTAATTACTCTAAAATTAGGCATTAAAACCTTTTACCAAAAGTTTAAGGCTTATTTTAAAAGAATATTATCATGACAAGGTTGTAGCGTTAGCGTTTTGTTAAAAACATATTAAGAAAAATGGGCTGGCAAGGCGTTTGCTTAATTTAGCTAAAAACATGTTTTGTTATGAAAAATATACTAATGCTGGCAATTTTGGCCTTGTGCCTAAGTTGTCAAAGCTCTGCTCAAAAGCAGACAAAAGAAGATTTTAAAGTTTCTAAGACTGACTCTGAGTGGAAAGCGGAACTTACAGATGCCGAATATAATGTGCTTAGAAAAGAAGGAACTGAGCGTGCCTTTACCAGCGACCTTCTGAGAAACAAAGAAAAAGGAACTTACGTTTGCGCTGCTTGTGGTACACCAGTTTTTAAAAGTGAAACAAAATTTGACAGCGGTACAGGCTGGCCATCATTTTTTGATTATATAGAAGGTAACGTTGCGTTTTCTTCTGACAATAAATTAGGCTACACGCGCACAGAAGAACATTGCGCAACTTGCGGCGGGCACTTAGGTCACGTTTTTAACGATGGACCAAAACCTACCGGTAAACGCCATTGCATAAACGGAGTTGCTTTAGATTTTGAACCAGCAGATCAGTAATATGAAAAAGTATGCTGTAGAAAAGTCTGAACAAGACTGGAAGGAGCAATTATCTCCTGAGCAATATTATGTCTTACGACAAAAAGGAACCGAACGTCCGCACACAGGAAAATTCAATTTACATTTTGAGAATGGCACTTACGCCTGCGCAGCATGCGGCTCAGAATTATTTGAAAGCGATAGCAAATTTGAAAGTGGCTGCGGATGGCCCAGTTTTGATCAAGCAAAAGAAGGTGCGATAGAATATGTGCGTGACACTACCCATGGTATGATTCGTACCGAAATTTTATGCTCAAACTGCGGTAGTCATCTAGGTCACGTGTTTGACGATGGCCCTACAGAAACAGGACAGCGCTACTGCGTGAATTCGCTTAGCATAGATTTTGAAGATCAATAAAAAGAAAAAAATAACGTTAATCTATTTTTTGGAACGACTATTGATTATTCAAAAAGTATAACTATAAATTATTAAAGCAATGAAAAAACTACTCACACTTTTTACAATACTCGCTTTAGGTTTAACTGCATGTGAAGGTCCAGAAGGCCCTCCAGGACCTCCGGGATATGATGGCATTGATGGACAAGATGGTCAAAATGGAGCAGACGGAGTTGTTGTCCCTACGGTTTATGAAGAAACAGCAGATTTCAACTTTGACGCCGATGGAAACGTATGGACTTCACAAGAATTTGGTTACAACGGTGTTCTTGATGGAGATATAATAATTGTTTATTTAAACCTTGGTGACAATCTTTGGACAAACTTACCTGTTAGTTATTTTGATGATCAAGGAGAATTTCAATATGTCTATGACTTTGATTATGTAAGTGGAACAGCCCTTATATCAATTATTGGTGATAGTGATCTTAGTACTCTAGATGATTTTTATACTGTGGGCGTTCCTATTAGAATTGCTCTTATTCCTTCCGACTTAATATCTCAATTCAACAAGACACCTAGCTTAAGTGAATTAATGAATACACTTGATATTAAAGAAAGTGATATTCAATTAAGAAAATAATTGAAAGATAATATTAGAATAAATAGCCCGCAATTTCGCGGGTTATTTTTTGGCTTAAAGCCAAATAAAAACACAACCTATCAAGAAGTTAATTCATGAAATAAAGCAATGCAGATTTTGCGAACCGCACTTACCGCTGGGCGCAAATCCTATTATTTCAGGAACTTCTAGAAGCAAAATAGTACTGGCAAGTCAGGCGCCGGGCAGACTTGCGCACCTTAACAATAAAGCATGGGACGATCCCAGCGGCAGAAGATTAAGAGATTGGCTTGGCGTTGATGAGGAGATATTTTACGATCCTGATAATTTTGCTGTTTTACCTTTAGGGTTTTGCTATCCAGGCAAAGCGAAAACCGGTGATCTCCCTCCTCGCCCAGAATGTGCTCCACTTTGGCATCATAAAGTGTTAGAAAAATTTGAAAACGATCCGCTATTTATATTGATCGGTAATCACTCGCAACGATATTATTTAAAAGACGATAAAACGTTGACACAACGCCTTCAGAATTTTAGAGAATATTTACCCAAGTATTTTTTACTTCCACACCCATCTCCTGTAAATCATTTTTGGATCAACAAAAATCCTTGGTTTCTTGAAGAAAATATTCCTGTTTTACGCAAAATCATTGCAGAAAAACTAAGAAAGTAACGTAATTCTTAAACCCAAAAACCCAGCCAGAGTTCAGTTCGTTTTTTAGGGTTTTTATGTGTAAATTCGTGCTCTAATTTTTTTGACCAAAATAGATATGAGCAAATACGATGTCATAGTTTTAGGAAGCGGCCCAGGTGGTTATGTTACAGCCATTCGTGCTTCACAACTGGGTTTTAAAACCGCTGTTATAGAAAAAGAAAATCTAGGTGGTGTATGCCTTAACTGGGGTTGTATCCCTACAAAAGCACTTTTAAAAAGTGCACAGGTTTTTGAATACCTAAAACACGCAGAAGATTACGGACTTAAAGTAGAAGGTGCTGATAAAGATTTTGATGCCGTTATTAAGCGTAGCCGTGGCGTTGCCGAAGGCATGAGCAAAGGTGTTCAGTTCTTAATGAAGAAAAATAAGATCGACGTTATTAATGGTTTTGGTAAACTTAAGCCAGGCAAAAAAGTAGACGTTGATGGTACAGAATATAGCGCAGATCATATTATCATCGCAACTGGTGCTCGCTCACGCGAATTGCCAAGTCTTAAACAAGATGGTAAAAAAGTAATAGGATATCGTGAAGCGATGACACTTGCTGAGCAACCTAAGAAAATGATCGTAGTAGGTAGTGGTGCTATAGGTGTAGAGTTTGCAAACTTCTACAACAGCATGGGTACTGAAGTAACTATCGTAGAATTCTTGCCTAACCTTGTACCTCTTGAAGATGAGGAGATCTCAAAACAATTTGAGCGTAGCATCAAGAAGCAAGGTATTAATGTGATGACTAACTCATCTGTAGAAAGTGTTGATACTTCTGGAGATGGTGTTGTTGCAACCGTTAAGACTAAAAAAGGAGAAGAAAAGATCGAAGCAGATATCGTACTTTCTGCAGTAGGTATTAAAACGAATATTGAAGGTATAGGTCTTGAAGACGTAGGTATCATCACAGATCGTGATAAGATCATCGTTAACGATTTTTACCAAACTAACATGCCAGGATATTACGCAATAGGTGATGTTGTTCCTGGTCCTGCTCTTGCACACGTAGCTTCTGCTGAAGGTATTCTTTGTGTTGAGAAGATTAAAGGTATGCACGTACAGAAACTAGATTATGGTAACATTCCTGGTTGTACATACGCTAGCCCAGAGATCGCATCTGTAGGTATGACAGAGAAGCAAGCTAAAGAAGCTGGTTACGAGATCAAAGTAGGTAAATTTCCATTCTCTGCATCTGGTAAAGCAAGTGCTGCTGGTAACAAAGAAGGTTTTGTAAAAGTTATCTTTGATGCTAAATATGGTGAATGGTTAGGTTGCCATATGATAGGTGCTGGAGTTACAGATATGATCGCAGAGGCTGTTCTGGGTCGTAAGCTAGAGACTACTGGTCACGAAGTATTAAAAGCTGTTCACCCTCACCCTACAATGAGTGAAGCGGTTATGGAAGCTACAGCTGATGCTTACGACGAAGTGATTCACTTATAAAATTTTGCCTAAGATTTAGGCTACATTATAGTAATTAAAATGCCGTACTTATCAAGTGCGGCATTTTTCTTTTGGCTTAAAGCCAAATAATTAAAACCAAAATAAATAACCGTAAAGTATATTTAATGATAATGCTTTTTATTTCTCAGTATTATTTCTTTATTTGCTTCAATCAATAAAAATTCATCATGAAAATTAAAAACATTGCAATTTTAGCATGCGTATTATTCGCATCACTTACTGGTTTTGCTCAAGAGGAAGATTATAGCGATTATCAAGGTCTTGGTAAAAATGAATTCACGCTTAATATGCTTTATTCTGTAGCAGGAATTCCTGAAATCAAATACGAAAGACATCTATCTGATGAAAGTAGTATAGGTCTTTCTGCCGCTGTGGCTTTAGTTGATGATATTGACTTAGAGTATATGGTGACCCCATTTTATCGTTTCTATTTTGGAAATAAACCATCTGCCGGATTCTTTATTGAAGCAAACACAGCATTATTTTCTCAAGATGTAGATTATGAAGTTTACTATTTATCAGATGGTGGTTCTGAATCAAGATCAGAATCAGAATTTGGCTTTGGGATGGGATTTGCAGCCGGTGGAAAATTCATGACCAAGTCTGGTTTTGTATTTGAGATCTATGGCGGTTTAGGACGTAATTTTTTGTATGATGACAGCAGTTACGGATCAGAAGCATATCCTAGAATCGGACTTACTTTTGGGAAAAGATTTTAATCTTAGAACAACATAAAAAAGAAAAAGCTGAGCAAACGCTCAGCTTTTTTTATTCTATTAAAAAACTCTCTATCGCAAGGTCATAACTTTTAAGACCAAAACCTAGGATAACGCCAGATGCACCGGCAGAAATATAGCTTTGATGCCTGAATTCTTCTCTTCCAAAAGTATTAGAAATATGCACCTCGATCACCGGTTTACTTATCGCTTTTACCGCATCGCCTATTCCCACAGAGGTATGCGTGTAAGCAGCAGCATTTAATATCACGCCATCAAAATCCTCATCAGCTTCCTGGATCTTTCCTATAAGCTCACCTTCAATATTAGATTGATAATAGCTCAACTGCGTATCCTTATACTTCAATTGAAGTTTTGTAAAATAATCTTCAAAGGTCTGGCTACCATAAATTCCCGGTTCACGCTTGCCCAGCATGTTTAGATTAGGACCGTTAATGATCAATATTCTTAGTTCTTTCATCTTTTGGCTTTAAGCCAAAAATAAACCTTTATAAAACAGTAAAAAATTAAACTGCCACAGTTTTAAACATAAAAAAAGCGCTTGCCCAATGAAGACAAACGCTTTCTTACATCCCTAATAAACAATTTCTTTTTAGAACATAAACCCTACACCGGCTTGGATAACAGAGTTATGAAGGTCACTGTTGTCATAAAGTTCTGTAAAACCGTATGTGTAACGACCGTTAATAAAGAAGCCATTGTTGAATTTATATTCAAGACCGGCTGCAGCTCCCATATCAAAGCTTTTTGCCTCGTCAAGATTTACATCTCCACCGTCATCTTGTGGTGCATAATCGATCTCCTCATTTGCTTTAAAGTTAAAAGAAGGACCAACCTGGAAGTTAAGACCGTCTACAAGATAAACTTTAGCCAATACAGGAACTTGAATGTAATCTAATTGATATTCTACATTCTCGTCTGTATCAAAAATATTATCCTCATCTCTTGAGATCAACGTTGCTCCCTGCGCAGAATACAAAACCTCTGGCTGGATAGAGAATTTCTCTGATACCGGAATTTCTGCAAGAACACCTATATTAAAGCTTGTTCTCCCGCTTTCATTGTCGTACGCGTCGTTCCCGTTTGTGATGCTAGCAAAGTTTGCTCCACCTTTTACACCAAATTGAAACATCTCTTGAGCGTTCATTGCTCCGATTCCTCCAACTATAAAAGCTGCTAATAAAACTATTTTTTTCATGATATTTTTCTTTAGATTTTTGAGCAAATCTAGGAGGAAAAGAATCCCTGCGGTTATAACGAAAGCATAAATGATTATTAAAGCATTATTAAAAATTATAGTGGCTTTTATCTATGTTTTCATAGATTTAGTCGTAAACCGTTCATTTTCAAAAAAATCTATTTGTTAAAAAAATTAAGTTTTGAGTTATATTTTTATTTTTGGCGCTTTAGGAAGTTTTTGTGCTCTTAAAATAACTCTCAACTAATTCGATGAAGTATTTCTACTTAGTCCTCGTTTTTATTTTTTGCCTTTCGGCGAAAGCCCAAACCACTGCAATACCAGATGGTAATTTTGAGCAGTTTCTCGTAGATCAAGGTATTGACACAAATGGTCTTAACGGCAACATTCTAAATACTGATGCGCAAGCGGTAACCGCTTTAAATATTTCTGTAAATACGATTACAGATTTTACAGGATTAGAGGCTTTTACAAATCTGCTAACTCTAGATGCTGGCACAAATCAATTTGCGACTTTGCCGCTTACCTCTTTAACGCAACTAGAAGAACTAAGATTTAATCAAAATATGGTTCTTGCTTCACTAGATCTAAGCGCAAATGCAGAGTTGCGCATATTTGAGGCGAGAGCAAATGGCGGGACAAACTCCGCTCCTATTACCGTTATTGATCTTAGTAACAATCTCAAGTCAGAGGAAATAGATATTTATAACTTTAGGAATCTTCAAAATGTAATCTTCCCGAATACTGATACAGTTGTAGACATATATCTTTTAATGCACAATGATATTACGGTTGACTTTTCAGGATACAGCAGTCTAGAATATTTGGCACTTAGTACTAATTTCAACAACTCTTTTGCGATCAATGCGACGTTACCCAGCGAGCAAAATGTGCTAAAAACGGTTGCATTTCAAGGAGGAAATATTATTAATGTAGACTTATCAAATTTTCTTGCACTTGAGTCCATCACGCTTCAAACTACAAATACGCAAACCATTGACGTACCACAAACCAGTACACTAACAGATATTAAAATCTCTAGTCACCAGATCGCTTCAGTTTCTTTTGCTGATGCAGATATGCTTACAAATCTTACTATAACTGGGAAGAATTCTGCTCCTGGCTTACAGCTAGACGTTACTCAAAACATGGCTTTGAGAACTTTAAATGCCAGAAGTAATTATATGACGAATATAGATCTGACTAACAATGTTGCTCTAGAATCGTTGAACTTAGCGAGTAACCAGTTCACTACTTTTGACGTAAGTCAAAACGTAAATCTCACAAGTCTTAATGCTTCTAGTAATAATATTACTAATCTGGATCTTACAACAAATACTAAGCTTAACACGCTTAACCTTAATTACAATAAACTCCCAAGTATTGATCTTAGCACCAATATTGATCTACTTAATCTTTATCTAGCTTATAATGAATTGCCTGCACTTGATGTTACAACTCATACAAAACTAAGCGCCCTTATCATTAATAATAATCTGTTTACTGGCACAGGACTTGACCTTACTCAAAACCCAGAACTACAATATTTTAACGCTGCGAATAACCAGATCGAGTCTCTTAATATTACCCAAAACACCAAACTAGGCTCGCTGATCTTAAATCACAACCTTTTTTCTGGTACTGATATTATGGATCAGTATTATGCAATCTGGAATGCAAAAGGCGCTCTTGGTGCTTCTGATGTGCTAGATGTGAGTTTCAATAACCTATCTGGTAGAATTCCTGATTTTGCAAGTCTTACAAAAGATGGACGCACAAATTATTTTGAACTCAACTTTGACAATAATAATTTTCATTTTGGCGATTTTGAAAATGAGCATCTTAGTTACGTTTCGTTCTTAACAACGTATTGGACAAACATCCCAAGTTTGCCATTATTTAGAGACTACACTTATGCACTACAAGCTAAGGTTAACGAAATCGAAAACCTTACGCCTACTGCTGGCGACGATGTGATTCTTAAAACCACCGTGCGCGGTGAGCAAAATCATTATAAATGGTTTAAAGATGGTGTAGAACTTACAAATGCGCCAGACTCACCTGAGCTAATTCTTAGCAACATAAGCGATTGTGACAACGGCGTTTATTACAGCGAGATCACAAGCGATCTGGTTCCGTTTGAGAATGCTGATCCTCCAGGCACAAACGGTAAAAATCTTTTGCTTACGCGAAATGACATCACAGTAAATGTAAGCGTCACCAAAACATGTGTTACCCTTAGCAATCCATTAAACTTAGACACAAATGTTCCCATAAATTCTGGGATCGAATGGGAAAATACCACAGGAGCTTGTGGATATATTCTTAATGTAGGCACAACATCAGGCGGTACAGATATTGAAAATAATCTTGATGTAGGCAATGTTCAGATCTATAATTTTCAAAATGATCTTCCTCCCAATCAAGATATTTATGTAACGATCACACCATATTTTGCTGATGGTGAACTAACCGGTTGTACTGAAGAAATGTTCACTACGAGCAACACAACCGCTCCGCCAGATTGTACTGAGCTTAGCATTCCTGTAAATAATTCTACAGATGTAAATGTCAACACAGATCTATACTGGGACGCTGCAAATGGCGCTGACGAGTACACTATACTTGTAGGTACAAGTTCAGGTGCTGACGATATTTTAAATGATACGGTAACTGATGTTTTCTACGATTTACCAGACGGAACGCTGCAATCAAACACGCAATATTTTGTAACGATTATTCCTATAAACTCCATTGGTAGCACAACTGGTTGTACAGAAGTAAGTTTTACCACAGAGATTATCATAACGGCTCCTGAATGTGTTGTTTTAAACAATCCCGCAGACGGAGCGACAGATGTTGCTATCAGCACTGATCTTAGTTGGGACGCTTCCGCGGAAGCGACCGGATATTTCTTAGCCGTTGGTACAACTTCTGGTGGTTCAGACATTGTGAATAATGAAGATGTAGGAAATATTACTTCTTACGATCTACCAAATGATCTTCCAGAGAACACACAAATATTCGTTACCGTGACAGCTTACAACACTGCCGGCAACGCAAGCGGTTGCTCCGAAACAAGTTTCACAACCGAAACTCTGCTCACCGTTCCTGAATGTGTTGTTTTAAACAATCCCGCAGACGGAGTGACAGATGTTGCTATCAGCACTGATCTTAGTTGGGACGCTTCCGCGGAAGCGACTGGATATAGACTTACCGTTGGTACAACTTCGGGCGGTACAGACATTGTGAACAACGAAGATGTAGGAAATATTACTTCTTACGATCTACCAAATGATCTACCAGAAAACACACAAATATTCGTAACTGTAACGGCTTACAACACTGCCGGAAACGCAAGCGGTTGCACGGAAACAAGTTTCACAACCGAAACAGTGATCACCGTTCCTGAGTGTGTTGTTTTAAACAATCCCGCAGACGGCGCGACTGATGTGGCTATCGACACTGATCTTAGCTGGGACGCTTCCGCGGAAGCGACTGGATATTTCTTAACCGTAGGTACAACTTCTGGTGGTTCAGACATTGTGAATAACGAAGATGTAGGAAATGTTACCTCTTACGATCTACCGAATGATCTACCAGAAAACACACAAATATTCGTTACTGTAACGGCTTACAATTCTTCCGGCAACGCAAGCGGTTGCACCGAAACAAGTTTCACAACCGAAACGTTGCTCACGCTTCCTGCCTGTACAACTATTATCAATCCATTAGATGGTGATATAAACGTTGCGCTTGAGGCTGTTTTTAATTGGACGACCGTTGAAAATGCAGATGCTTATGTGGTAACCGTAAGCCGTGATTCTGACCAAATAGACATTTATGAAGAAACAATAGTTGCCGGAACAAGTTATTCTCCTAGCACAGGATTTCCTGAAGGAACAACGCTTTACATAAGTGTTACGCCTTTTAATGTTTTGGGTTCTGCGACCGGTTGTGAGATTGTGAGTTTTACAACGCTAACAGAAGTAAAAGAAACAAAATATGGTATTTCTCCTAACGGTGATGGAAGAAACGACTTCTGGGAAATACCAGGAATTGAAGAATTTCCTGATAATGTGGTTAAGATCTACAATCGTTGGGGCGATCTTGTTTTTGAAGCCACTGGTTATGATAACCAGTCTATTTCCTTCAATGGTACAGCCAATAGAAAAACCGGAATGGGAGCTTCACAGTTACCTAACGGAACTTACTTTTTTACCATTGAAACCGCAGAAGAATCAGAGTTTAATGACCTTAAAGGGTTTATCGTAATACGACGCTAGAAAATCATGAGACTTAAGTTATTTATTTTATCCTTATTCGTATGTTTTTTGGCGAAAGCCCAGCAAACACCTGTATTTGCAGAATATAACTACAACCCATTCTTGTTGAACTCAGCTTATGCAGGCATGCTTGCAAATGCTGAAATTAACATCAGCAACTCTGGTTTTTTTAATCAGTTTGATGGGAGTCCGCGTACGCTTACGGGTACAATTACCAGCCCGTTACAAGATGGTAAAATGGGCCTTGGCGGCGGAATTCTTTTTGACGAAGTTGGTGTTACCACAACAACTCAATTCTACGCTGCTTACAGCTATAAGATTGAGCTGGGTTTTATGGATACTCGTCCATATTATCAAAATTATCAAACGCCTGTTTTGTCTTTTGGATTAACCGCCGGAGTTATGCAATATGAAGATCGCTTTCTTGAACTAGGCCTTGAAGACGACCCTAATTTTGCTCAAAATTTACAATCTACAGTACCTATGATCGGGATGAGTCTGCTGTATAATCAGGAGCAGTTTTATGCTGGGATTTCTACGCCTAATATTCTGGGTGACGTTCTTGCTTCAGATAAATCTGTTTCCTTGAGTTTGCCAGTTTATGGTATTTTTGGCTACCGTTTCTACGCCGGACTTTTTGATGAATACATAATCAAACCTAATTTGCTTTTAAAATACGAGCCCAACGCACCTTTTCAAGTAGATGTAAATGTTGCGACAACTATAAAAGAGAAGTTTGAACTTGGTGCCGGTTATAGATCTAACTCATCTGTAAATCTTCTTGCCGGCGCGTATCTTTTTGAGAATTTTAGACTTATGTATTTTTATAATCATTCATTTGGCACAAATCCATTCAGCAGCAGGCATGGTATTCAGTTAAGCCTTAAATTAGGCGATGGATATAGCACAAACTAGCTTGCTTTATGACTTGGCAAAAAACACTTGACGATTATAAATATTACCTCAAACTAGAACGCGGCCTCTCAAAAAACACCATCATAAACTACAGCCTTGATGTACAGAAACTCACGCAATGGCTAGAAGAAAATGAGATAGGGCTTTCGCCAAAAAGTATTAAAAAAGATACCCTACAAACCTTTGTTTATGAAGTTGCAAAAACGGTAAATGAGCGTTCACAAGCTAGGATCATTAGTGGTTTAAAAGGATTTTTTAATTATCTCGTTTTTGAAGAATATCGCGAGGATAATCCCATGGATCTCATTGAAGCGCCAAAGCTAGGTCGCAAACTTCCAGACACGCTCTCTGAAGAAGAAATTGACAAACTTATCGCAGCCATAGATCTTAGCCATCCGCAAGGAGAACGCAATCGCGCCATGCTCGAAACCCTTTATGGTTGCGGCCTTCGCGTTTCAGAATTACTTGATCTTAAGATCTCAAATCTGTTTTTTAAAGAAGGCTATATCCTTGTCACAGGCAAAGGCGACAAAACTCGTTTTGTACCTATCGCAGATATCACGCAGAAATACATCAACATTTATCGCAACGAGATCAGGATTCACACCACACCGAAACCCGAATTTAATGACACGTTATTTCTCAATCGTCGCGGCAGCAGATTAACACGTGCGATGGTCTTCACGATCATTAAAGATTTGGCGATTCATGCTGGCATTAAGAAATCTATCAGTCCGCATACGTTTAGACACTCTTTTGCGACACATTTATTACAAAACGGCGCCGATCTAAGAGCAATTCAACAAATGCTGGGCCACGAAAGCATCACCACTACCGAGATCTATATGCACGTAGACAGATCACATCTTACGCAGGTAATGCAGCAATTTCATCCTAGAAAATAGAAAAATCATTTTTTGGCTGCAGCCAAAATAAATCAAAACCATGCACTTAAAAGCAATTCATCACATCGCCATTATTTGCAGCGACTATGCAAAGTCAAAAGCATTTTATACTGAAATCTTAGGTTTAAAGATCTTGCAAGAAACCTATCGTAGCCAGCGAAAATCCTATAAACTGGATCTTGCTTTAGACAATAATTACGTGATAGAATTATTCTCATTCCCTGATCCGCCAGAGCGTGTTTCAAGACCTGAAGCTGCGGGTCTAAGACATCTCGCATTTTCAGTGGAAGATATTGATGAAGCGATACATTCACTCAATGAAAAAGGTGTAAAAACAGAACCGGTGCGAGTTGATGAGTTAACGGGCAAAAGGTTCACCTTCTTTGCAGATCCTGACGATCTACCGCTAGAATTGTATGAATTGTAGAAAACACCCTTTCGCTTAAAGCGAAAAAACTTTTAATCTTCTGGTAATCTCAAGACCGATAAATTGAAAGATATTTGCGCTTCTTAATTAAGCATTAAATGAGCACCACAAGGAAGCAACGTATCGCGCTGAGTTTTTATTTTCTTTTATCCGGCTTTTGCTTTTCTACATGGGCTTCTCGCATCCCGACGATCAAAGAAAATTTTGACCTCAATGAGGCTGAACTTGGTAATTTATTGCTCACGATGCCTATTAGTTCGTTGATAGGTTTGCCCATTAGCGGCTGGCTTGTATCAAGATTTAATAGCCGGGTTCCTATGGTGATCTCGTTTTGTGTATTTGCGTTGTCGCTTGCAACCATTGGCTTTGCGCAAAACATCGCTGTACTTGTGATCGCGATATTTAGTTTTAGTTTTTGTATGCGTATTTTAAATATTTCGTTGAATACGCAGAGTATTACGCTACAGAAGAAATACGGCAAAACGATCTTGGGGTCGTTTCATGGTGTGTGGAGCGGCGGTGGCGTTCTTGGTGTGGGATTTTCAACATTGATGGTAAAATACAATGTTGCAATGCCTTATCATTTGTTGAGCATTTCGATTTTTGTGCTTATTGTTGCGCTGCCTATGTATCGCTGGCTGATCAAGCAAGACAAGGCCACTAGCGGTAACAAGATCAAAATAGGCAAACCTGATAAATTCATCCTCTCTCTGGGCCTTCTTGTATTTTTTGCGGCGATTTGCGAAGGCGGAATGTTTGACTGGACGGGTGTTTATTTTAAAGAAATCGTGGGGCAAGACGTTTTCACACTTGGTCATTTAAGCTTTATGATCTTTATGGCGATCTCGCGTTTTATGAGCGATAAGATCATAGATCGTATAGGCAAAGAGCGTACATATATTTTAAGTAGCATCACCATTGTTTGCGGAATTCTGATCGCGATTCTCCTCCCCTATTTCTGGCCTGTGTTGATAGGATTTGGAATGGTAGGTCTAGGTGCTGCAGCGATTTTCCCTATGACCTTTGGTCTTGCCGGTAAATCAGAAAAATACAGCGCAGGCATGGCTGTTTCGATCATTTCTACTTACTCTATCGTGGGGATGTTGCTAGGTCCACCGCTTGTGGGATATCTTGCGCACGCCTTCAACCTTAAGGTTGCATTTGTGCTATTCCTCTTTGCCGGACTGATGTTTATACCCATCTCGCAGATGTTTTTTCGCTTTATGCGAAAAGAAAATCAATAAGATCACTGATTTAAAAAATCTATTATCGCTTCCGCGAAAGCTACTGAGTGGTACGTGCCATCATGTTCACCTGGCACAAAAACTAGTTGGCTATCAATAATTGCCTGATGAAGTTCTGCGGGATCGCCGTTGCCTTTATCTTGATCACCTGCAATAACCAGAACTTTTGCTGAAATTTCTTTTAATTCTTGAGGTGTAGTCACCGGCTGATAATCCTGAAGGTATCCTAAGATCTCAAGATCTGCGTTGATACTTTTTGCATATTTTACCGCTCCGGCGGTGATCTCATTGGGTTCTTTGCGACCTGTAAAAGCATCGGCAAACATTATTCTCCTATCCCAATCAGGATTTGAAAAGTCCAACCCTACTCCGCCTAAAACTGCTTTTGTGATGCGCTTATCTTTTGTAAGCTGATTTGCCAAAACTATCGCACCTCTAGAATAACCTACGGCGCTATATTCTTCTAAATGTAAATGATTTGCTAGAGCAATGAGATCATCTATTTCAATATTATTTTTGTACTTCTCTGGATCATGAGGTTGATCTGATTTACCGTTACCTCTAAGGTCTGGCACGATCACTCTAAAACCCGAATTAAGTAATTCTTTCTTTAAACTCGACTTATCCCAACTGCTTCCGGTATTGATAAAACCGTGAATAAGCATCACCGGCTCACCTTTACCTTCATCTGTATAAGCGATCTGCAAACCATCAACTGATTTGAAAAAATGATATTCCTTTTCCTGTGCATTTGCAGTACAACAAATGATTAATAAGACAAAAGAAAGAATTGATCTCATAGTTGAAGAATTTTGGCGAAAGCCAGATTAACTCTTATAAATATCGCCATCTTTCATCACAAAATCAACATCATATAATTTGCTGATCTCTTCTGATGGGTCGCCATCTACAACGATAATATCTGCTAAATAATCCTTTTTTAAATTGCCCACAGGATCAAGCGAGATCCATTTTGCATTAGAACTTGTCGCGGCTTTAAGAACATCAATGTTAGACATACCATACTCTGCCATAAGCACAAGCTCTAGCGCATTTTTTCCATGAGGAAAAACACCCACATCGCCGCCAGCGATAATGGTAACGTTATGTTTAAGGGCATTTTTAAAAGACTCTCTTTTTTCAGTTATCTCTTGTGGTTCTGGTAATGATTTACCGTCCCAGTCGCCGTATGTGTTTATTGAATAAGTAGCCGCCAGTGTAGGACAAAGCGCCACTTTATGTTGTTTCATCAATTCATAAATCTCACCTGTGGCTTCTGAGCCGTGCTCAATGGTAGAAACGCCAGCAAGGATCGCTCTGCGCATTCCTTCTTCGGTCGCAGCATGAGCCACCACTTTTCTACCGCTACTTTTAGCTGCTTCAACCACAAGTTTTAATTCTTCTAATGAAAATGTAGGCATCGACTCGCCACGAGGTCCTGTGCGGTAATCTGCATAAACTTTTACCACATCTGCTCCATAGCCTATTTGCTCACGTGTAACTTTGCGCAATTCATCTCCATCTGCAGCTTGCGCGCCTAGCGGCGTGTGCACATCTGGATGAAACCCCTTAGGACCATAACTTCCTGAAGCAACAATTGCGCGACCAGCAACAATCATTCTAGGGCCCGGAGTAAGCCCGGTTTCAATACTTCTTTTTACCGCTACATCTGCATATTCTGCACCTTCTGAACCTAGATCACGCACGGTAGTAAAACCAGCCATAAGTTGGCGCTCTGCCATGATCGCTCCTCTAATAGCGCGAAGACTTCTAGATTCTTTTAAAACCTGATCGTTCCAAGATCTTTGATCATAGGGATACAGCAAAACATGCGAATGTCCTTCTATCATTCCCGGCATTATGGTTTTATCGCCAAATTGTATTATAGTATCTGCTTTCGCTTTAAGCGAAGAAAAGGCATCAACAGCAAGAATTTTGTTGCCTTCTACTAAAACTGCGTAATTTTTATGAAGTAATTCTCCATCAAAAAGTCTATCTGCAGTAAGTAATATTTTTTGTGATCTCGCTGAAAATGAAACAAGAAGCAAGAAAAATATAACTTGTAATTTTTTGATCATGATTGGGTTAGTTAGTTTATAACCTTCATAGTTAAGTATTTTTTCCTTTTAATGCCACAATGAAATAAAAAAGGGGTGAAAACCCCCATAAAAATCAATGCCCCGCAAATCGCGAGGCATTGACCATCTTAACTAACTTAATTAATTAACCTAACATGAATTATGCTATCTCAATAAGACGTTTGGGCTGCACCTTTGCTTCTTCCTTTTTTGGGATGCTGATGAGCAAAACTCCATTTTCATATGACGCAGCGATCTTGCTGTTATCTACGCTATCAGGAAGTGTGAAGGCTCTTTTAAAAGTTGCGTAACTAAATTCTCTACGCGTGTAGCGGCCGTTGTCTTCTTTTGTTTCGTTTTCTTTTTTGGCTTGCGCCGAAATGGTCATCACCTCATTGTCTAACTCAATATTAAAGTCTTCTTTAGACTTGCCAGGAGCAGCAACTTCTACACTAAAACCATCCTCATTCTCTTTAATGTTCACAGCCGGAATACTTGTGCCGATGCTGTTTACATTAGTTGTACCACCAAACCAATCTGTTTTAAACATATCGTCAAAAATGTTTGGTAACCAATTCTCATCTGTTCTTTTAACTAAACTCATCTTACTATATTTTTTAATTGAAACTTGTTTGTAAATATTTTCATGATTCAATAGTCAAAATGAATACCAACTCATAATTAATGCCTTTTTGTCATTTTTAAATGAATAATAGCTGACTTTATGGCATTAAAAAACCCGATTTGATTAGAACCGGGTTTCATTCGTAGGTATAAAACTTCTTTTTCTAGCTCTGCTCAACTTTTACTGGCAGAAAGTAAGGAGTACCTTTTTTAGCAAATGACTTAAGCTTCTTGTAGTTTAAACGAGCTTTGATGTATTTCTCAACAGCCTTGTCTTTTGTTTCTACATTCATAACAACGATTTCGTTGCTACCGTTTACCATAAAAGTAACTCTAGCTTTTACATCTGAAGCAAGTTCTAGATTGTGCTCTTCTAAGAACGTTGTAACTTCTTTACAGATCTTAGTTGGTTCGTCATAATTTGTTGGCTCTGTGTTTGCCATTGCTACACTGCTGCTAGCTATCAAAACCGCAAGCAATAAGGTTTTTAAATTTCTCATAATTGTTTGATTTTAAATTGATGAATGTTATACTTAATAGACTATTGACAAATCAAACAGTTACAGCGTTTTAATGATTTTAACACTTTTTAACTATTTAAAAACCAGAAACTAAGCCATCATACTTTTTTCCTCTACGATTTAAGAAAGAAGTTGATTGAGAAGTACTTGTATTATTCTTCTTAAACCAGTTTTTAGCTCTATTATAATTAAGAAAGTAAGTAACTCTAAGTGAGAGACTATTAAGTTGCGGCTGATCAAACAAGGTTTCAAAATTATCAGACATGCTTTGATTGGTTTCGCCAACGTAAGATTCAATTGCGTTGCGATACAGTAAACTCACTTGACTCCCCGGAGCAAACCACCATGAGAATCTTAGATCAACATTCCAG
This sequence comes from Leeuwenhoekiella obamensis, assembly GCF_055391795.1. Lineage (NCBI taxonomy): Bacteria > Pseudomonadati > Bacteroidota > Flavobacteriia > Flavobacteriales > Flavobacteriaceae > Leeuwenhoekiella > Leeuwenhoekiella obamensis. The sequence goes on from NZ_AP029251.1 coordinate 1,669,989, forward strand.
GTGTTATAAGTGGTGTCAAATTCATTTTCTATTGCTGTTTGTTGCAACTCACCATCTTCTTGCAAAGCATAAAAACCTAAATAGGTAACCTCAGAATAATAATGCCTAAAGGCTAAATTCAACGCGATCTTATTGTTGAAGATGTACTTTGATCTAATAGATTGTATTAACGTGTTGCGATCACGTTGACCAAAAATTATGTCTCCATTATTTCTAGTAACAAAACCCTCTTCTTTATTAGATAGATTTGCCTGGCTACTAAGACTAAAGGTCAATTTATCTGAAACCCGATATCGCGGACTAAAATCCATACTCAAAACAGCTCGCCCTTTTTCACTGAATTTTGTCCAATCAACAAAGGTTTCAAAAGCCAGTGCTTTTCTAAAATCTGAACTTACCCAAACCCAACCTTCATTATATGTAGGGATATTAAAATGTCTTCCGGGTGTTCTAGGCTCAAAGATGTCCTTTTCGCCGAAAGGCGTACTCTCATAACCTCCACCAAAATTCCAAAACTTCTTTGTGGTAAAACTGGAGTTAAAATTGAAATTGAGTTCGTTATAAAGATCTGGCTCCAGCCTGCGCGTGTGGGCAAGATTAAAGTTTAGAAACATGTTGTTTAAAAAGCCTTTGGGTTGCAATAAACGGTAGCCATAATAGCCATAATAAGTGATCTGGTTTGTGAAGTTAGAATATCCTAGATCGTTAATATCATAATCTTTAGTACGCAGAGAAATTTCGCCGCTAAGGCGATGTTTACCGCTAATCTTTGAAAGACCAGCGCTCGCTTCTGCACCAAATTTTGTCTCATCTTCATGCACCCAGCTGCCTTCTAAACCTGCCCAATAGCGCATGGTGTTTTTCTTATTCGTGATATTTGCCGCTAGTGCCGTGGCGTTCGCATCTCTAAAACTTCCGTCACGCACGGTGCTGGTATTCACAAAAGAAATAGAAGAATTATCACCGAAACGCTGATCTAGAACCAACACATTATAATTGGTTATCGGCTCTACTTTTTCTTCCCGTGTTTCACCGGTTTCAGTATTCTTGATCTTAGCAAAAGTATTTTCTGTAACTGCGTTGAAAAAGCCGATTCCAAGTCCGTCGTCTGTACGGCCAGAGATCTTAAGCGCGTTAAGGAGATCTACTTTTCCGGGATATTCAATCAATTCTTCATTTTCTGCAAGGTTTACTCTACCCGAAGGCGCACTACCTATTCTACGAGAATAAAAAAGCTCTCCTATATTAAAAAGCTCTGTTCCCTCTGTAAAAAACGGTCTTTGCTCAACGTATTGCACTTCTATCGCAGAGAGATTCAAAACCGCATTATCAAAAGGCGTTTGACCAAAATCCGGAATCAAGATCATATCTAGCGTAAACGCATCGTTAATACCATATTTAAGATCCATCCCTCCATTGACAGTCACATCTCCTGTGCCGTCATAATTATTGTAATATGAAGAAATATAAGGCTGAAAACTAAGTCGTGTAGGCGTTTCAATATTTTCTATACCATAGATCTCACCGTCATAAATTGAGTAATATCCCTTTGTATTATCTACGTGACTCCACGAATATCTTGTGCGTGTACGTCTGAATTCTCGCTCTAACTGCAAACCCCATTTCTGCACATCTTTTTCAGGAAAACGCACCTCAGAATACGGGATATAAACTTCAGCTATCCAACCATCATCCACAATATTCACTGCAGAATACCAAACGGAATTCCACGAAGTATCCTCGCCATTACTCGTCATCTTTGCATCATACTGCACACCTGCAGCGGTCACGATAAATTGCAAACTCTGCTGCCTGTCATTATAGCCATTAAGGAGAATAAAAAAGAAGTCGTCATTACCTATATCGTCACGCTCAGTAAGTTCGGTAAGGATTTTTGAGGGATCTGGGTCTTTAAGGCTTGCGCCAAAATAAATCCCATTGTCGTCATAAACGATCTTAACTTCTGTTGAAAGACTATCGGCAATGGGTTTGCCATTGTTAGGCATTCTCTCAATGAAGTTTGAAGCGATCGCAGCACCTTCCCAAGCTTTATCATCAAGAACTCCATCAATCTTCGGTGCTTCGGTAATTCTTGAAATGGTGATCTTTTTCCTCGGAATGCTATCAGTTTCCTGTGAAAATAAAAAAGACTGGCATAGAAGTACTGCCAGTAACATAACTGCTCGTTTCATTATTGATTTGATTGATTACTTTAAAGACCAACCAAAAAATAAATCGTTACACCTACCTATAAAATAAACTGACTTATAAATAAAAAGCATAAAAAAACCCCCAGGGATCCTGAGGGTTAGATTTCCGCGAAAGCGAAATAATTATTTTAAGAAAGTACTGCGTGTACTTTGTCTGCAGCTTCTTGAAACTGAATCGCACTTTGCACATCAAGACCGCTATTGTCTATCAATTCTTTTGCGATATCTGCGTTTGTACCTTGAAGACGCACAATAATTGGCACATCTATATTACCCATATTTTTGTATGCATCTACAATACCTTGAGCTACACGATCACAACGAACGATACCTCCAAAGATATTTACTAGAATCGCTTTTACCGCTGGATCTTTAAGGATGATCTTAAATGCAGTTTCAACACGTTCTGCATCTGCAGTACCACCTACGTCTAGGAAGTTTGCTGGTTCACCACCGGCTTGCTTAATAAGATCCATAGTTGCCATTGCAAGACCTGCACCGTTTACCATACAACCTACGTTACCGTCAAGGTCTACATAGTTAAGGCCAGCTTCTTTAGCTTCTACTTCAATAGGGTTTTCCTCACGTTTGTCACGCATCTCTGCATAATCTTTATGACGGTAAAGTGCGTTATCATCTAGAGTAACTTTAGCATCTACTGCTAATATTTTGTCATCACTTGTCTTAAGAACAGGATTGATCTCAAAAAGAGAAGAATCTGAATTTGTGTACGCTTTATAAAGCGCCATTACAAATTTTGTCATCTCTTTAAAAGCAGCTCCTGAAAGACCAAGGTTAAATGCTACTTTTCTTGCTTGAAAAGGCATTAATCCCAGAAGTGGATCGATCTCTTCTTTAAAGATAAGGTGTGGAGTTTTCTCAGCAACTTCCTCGATATCCATACCTCCTTCTGTAGAATACATGATCATGTTCTTACCTGTAGCGCGGTTAAGCAGTACAGACATGTAGTATTCTTCTGGCTCGCTATCACCAGGATAGTAAACATCTTCCGCAACAAGCACTTGGTGAACTTTTTTACCCTCTGCAGAAGTTTGCGGAGTTACAAGGTTCATCCCAATGATGTCATTAGAAATAGATTCTACATCCTGAAGGTTTTTTGCGAGTTTAACACCACCACCTTTACCACGACCACCGGCATGAACTTGAGCCTTAATTACGTGCCATCCTGTTCCGGTTTCTTCAGTAAGTTTTTTTGCAGCTTCAACTGCTTCTGCTGGTGTAGTAGCAACTTTACCGCGCTGTATGCGAACGCCAAAACTGCTTAGTATCTCTTTTCCTTGATATTCGTGTAGATTCATAATCTAGCGGATTCTTGTGTTTTTAAATTTTTCAAAACAAAAGTAAGATAAATACATAAAAATGTCTTGTAATTATGCTTTAAAAAGAAACTTCACTTAAGACATATCTATACTTTTTAAAAAGCAAGATCAGAAAAATCTAAAGGATCAAAATTCTTAATATGGCCATTAAGTCTCGCAACTTCCTTAGCCTTTTCCATTTGCTGAAGCACGGGTATTGAAATATTAAGATGATCTTGAAGATATTTCAGGCGCTCTGACTCCTTTTTCATAGTGAGCAAATGATACTCCTGACTTAACGTTAAACCCAACTTGTGTGCGTAAGTAAAGCTTGTAGTTTTGTTTATATCGATTTCGGGAATTGATATTTTAAGTAGGTTATAAAGCTGTTTAAGCAAGTCGATGTAAATTAATCGTTGGGTAGCTAAACCATCTTCTTCGTTGTCTAAAAAGCTTACATCTGCCCCAGAGTATGATTTACCATTAAAATCTTTGTAAAAACGCTCTATTTTAAAAGCTCTCAAGGCTTTAAAAACCACATCCATAGCTCCATCTTCATACTCATTAACTATTTTATGAAGCTTAACTTCTGTACCATAATTTAATTTACCATCCATAACCACAGGTATACCAAATGTCATCCCAGACTTTAAACAATCTTGAACTAAGTCTTTATATCGCTGCTCAAAGATGTGCAAGGCTATTGTCTCTTGAGGAAAAACCACTATTTCCAGAGGAAACATTGGCCTGGTAAAAATTGAAGTCATCTTAAGGGTTTTAATAACTAAATGTACAAAACCACCACACCCAGCGTGACTCGCTTAAATAAATTGGGATTTTTTTAACAATAACAGGATGTAGAATCTTTTTTCTATGTTAGCTTTGTAGGCTTAAAATTTTTAACAATGACACGTATAGACCTATTAAAGGCAGTTGAGGAGTTCGGGAGTCCGCTATATGTATATGATGCGGATAAAATTGTATCACAATATAAACGTCTAACCGGTGCTTTTAAAAAGGTCAAACGCCTGCGAATTAATTATGCAGTTAAAGCATTATCAAACATCGCGGTTTTACAGTTGCTTAAAAATAAAGGCTCTAACCTAGATACTGTAAGTATTCAAGAAGTAAAACTTGGTCTTGCTGCGGGCTTTGAGCCACAACGCATCATTTTTACTCCTAACGGGGTTTCTATGAGTGAGATCGAGGCTGTCGCCAAAATGGGTGTGCAAATAAACATTGACAACCTTTCTATCTTAGAAAGCTTTGGTACAAAACATCCAAAGATCCCTGTTTGTGTAAGGATCAATCCTCACGTTATGGCTGGTGGAAACACAAACATTTCTGTGGGGCATATTGATAGTAAATTTGGAATCTCAATTCACCAGCTACCGCATTTACTACGTATTGTAGAAAATACTAAAATGCACATTAACGGTATTCACATGCATACCGGTAGCGATATTCTTGATATTGATGTTTTTCTTCATGCTTCAGAGATCCTTTTTGATACTGCAAAGCATTTTAAAGAATTAGATTTTATCGACTTTGGTAGTGGTTTCAAAGTACCATATAACCCTGGCGATATTGAAACTAACATTGAAGAGTTTGGCGAAAAGCTAACAAAACGCTTCAATGCTTTTGAAAAAGAATACGGCCGCGAACTTACGCTGGCTTTTGAACCAGGAAAATTCCTAGTGAGTGAATCTGGTAAATTTCTTGTGAGCGTTAACTCTGTAAAGCAAACAACTTCTACTGTTTTTGCACAGGTAGATAGTGGTTTTAATCACCTTATCCGCCCTATGCTTTATGGATCTTCTCATCATATAGAGAACATTAGCAATCCGGAAGGAAAAGAACGTTTTTACAGCGTTGTGGGATATATCTGCGAGACAGACACATTTGCTACAAACCGCAGAATTGCCGAAATTACTGATGGAGATATTCTTTCATTCAGTAATGCCGGTGCATACTGCTTCTCAATGTCTAGCAACTACAACTCTAGATTGCGACCTGCAGAAGTGCTTTTCATTAATGGAGAATTAAAATTGATACGAGAAAGAGAGAATTTTGATGATATACTTAAGCATCAAATTCCTTTAGAAGATTTGGCTGCAGCCAAATAAATAAAAAAGAAAACGCCCCTCCTAAAAGGGGCGTTTTTGTTTAAGTTAGTCAAAAGGACTTATCGCCCCACTACCATTTTAAGATTTTGAACTTTGTCTTGATGAACAAGTTGAACAATATACGTTCCCGATGCAAGACCGTTTACATTCACATTATTCACTCCACTAGTCGCCTGCTGATTGTAAACTAATTTGCCAGTTCCTACCTCATAGATCTTAAGAGCGATCTCTTGCCCAGAAACAGATTGAGGAATATTTATATTAAACTCGCCACGCATTACAGGATTAGGATACAATTTGCTTCCTTTGATACCTACGATAGCAAAATCATCAACTCCTAGAGATAGCTGTGCTTCAAAAGAACCTATATCTCTAATACCGTCAAAAACGTCTTGACCTATCTGATCTACAAAAGTATCTGCTGGATTACCCGCATTGTAAACCGGAGATTTATTACCCGGAGCGTGAGTAAGAGTTACGCCGCCATTATCTGCAAGAGCACCAAGCAATGGATCCACAGGTGATGCAACAGATCCAAAAATATCATTGGCTTGCGCCGAAATAGAAGACCCTGCGATACCTATAAGATTATAATCTGCTGAAGTAAATGTACCGCCATCACCTATATCATTTCCGGTAGCTGCTGTGTTCATTGCTACAATAGTATTTGTAAAAGTTGTTACAGGACTATTAGCTGCGTTATCTACACCACCACCAGTTCCTGCAGCAGTATTCATTGCAATTGTAGAAGCATTTACGCTAAGCTCACCATTAAGGTTAAATAATCCACCGCCATCACCATCTGTACTATTCCCTGAAATAGTACTTATTATGATTGACATACTTCCGGCTCCATTCCAGATAGCACCACCTTCATTTACTGCCGTGTTACCACTAAAGGTTGAACTAACGATTGCTGCATCACCAGGGCCAGTAATATGAAAACCACCACCGTTACCAGGAGCAGCTCCTGTAGCATTACCACTCACAGTTGTGTTTGTTAGAGTAATAAAACCTGATTCTATAGATGAGTTATCTTCTATACCACCACCGGCGCGCATAGCCATATTATTCATGATTTGTGAATCTAATACGTCTACCATTCCACCAGCAACATTCTGTATTCCACCGCCAGATCCTGAAGCCCCATTAGCAGTATTATCTGCGATCATCGCGTTCATCACCATAAGATAACCTCCATTATTGAATAGTCCGCCGCCGCCATTATCTGCTGCCGCTCCAGAGGCGATATTTCCAGAAATTTGAGTTCCATCAATAGTCATATCTGCAGTACTATTCCAGAATGCGCCTCCTTCTGATGCAGCTAGGTTTCCTGTTGCCATACCATCTGTGATCATCATACTACCAGGGCCACTTATGTGAATCGCTCCTCCATTACCAGGTGCTGCGGTTGCTGTAAAACTATCTAAACTAACGCCTGCACTATTTCCTGTGAAGGTTACATTCGTTAACATAGACACAGCAGAATCTAATGACCAATCTTCAATAGCACCTCCTGCTCTATTTGCTGCATTGCCATCAAAAGTAACTGGAGACTCTTCCGTTCCATTTATAGTTAAAGAAGACCCCACAGCCATTAGAACTCCACCGCCAGAGCCACCTGCTCCATCAGCAAAGTTGCCTGTTATCATTGTACCCTCATTTATTATTAAAGTACCATTGTCATTGGCAAAAATTCCGCCACCACCTTTTATTTCTAAAGGATCTGCAATTGTAGCTCCACTGGCTATGTTACCTGAGATCATAGTGCCATTTATCGTCATCACCCCGCTGCCATTCCATAAGCCACCGCCTTCATTAGAAGCTGTGTTTCCTGAAATGGTACCACCTGTGATCGTTATATTTCCACCACCAGTGATATGAAGTCCACCACCATTTCCTGGAGCTGAACCTGTGCTATTATTCATTAAATCGACATTGATAAGACTTAAAGATCCGCCTGCTGTACTAGAGTTATCTTCAATTCCACCGCCAGCACGCATGGACATATTTTCAGAGATCTCAGAACCAGTAACGGTTAGAGAGCCTCCTGCGACATTAAGAATACCACCGCCTGAACCGGAAGTTCCATCAGCCATATTTTCTGATATCATGCTGTTAGCGACCATCATTACTCCGCCATTATTAAATAGTCCACCGCCGCCATTGTCTGCTGCGGCTCCACTAGCTGTATTTCCGGTAACCGTTACATTTTCAATAGTCATTGATGCTATGCTATTCCAAAACGCGCCTCCTTCGGCTGCAGCCAAATTATTCATAGCACTACCACCCGAAATCGTCATGCTACCAGTACCAGTAATATGAATAGCTCCTCCATTTCCGGGTGCAGCAGAAGCTGTGAATCCATCAATATCCACACCTGCGCTATTTCCTGTAAAGTTTGCAAAGGCAATAGTCGATGTTGAATTATCTAGAGACCAATCTTCAATAGCACCACCAGCACGATTTGCAGCGTTACCATCAAAAACTACTGGACTACCTTCTGTACCATTAATCGCAAGAGAAGAAGTTGTAGCTAGTAAAATACCTCCACCAGAACCACCCGCTCCGTCAGCAAAGTTTCCTGAAATCGTTGTTCCTTCATTAATTATTAGACTACCTCCATCATTTGCAAAAATCCCTCCTCCACCTTTAATATCTAAAGGATCGGCGATAGTTGCTCCGCTTGCCACATTTCCTGCAATTGTCGCACCTGCAATTGTCATTGTTCCGCTACCATTCCATAATCCGCCGCCTTCGTTAGCTGCCGTATTATCGTTTATCATTCCGCCAGTGATCATAACATCACCAGGACCTGTAACGTGCAATCCACCACCGTTTCCGGGAGCCGAACCTGTCATGTTTTCGCTTAAAGCGACATCAACTAAAATGATCTCTCCCATTGCATCTGCAGTAGAATTATCTTCTATACCACCACCTGCGCGCATCGCCATATTACCCGAAATTGTACTCGCAGAAACGTTCACACTTCCACCAGTCACATTCTGGATACCACCTCCAGATCCAGCAGAACCTGTTGCGGTATTATCTGTGATCATGGTGCTTTGATTAACTATCAAATCTCCACCGTTGTTAAAAATACCTCCACCACCATTATCTGCAGCAGCGCCAAGTGCGGTGTTACCCGAAATTTCAACTCCAGAAACAGTCATAGTTGATCCGGCTTGATTCCATAAACCACCACCTTCTGAATTTGCTGTGTTCATATTTACTGTACCACCTGTGATATTAACAGTCGCAACTCCAGTAACGTGAAGTGCACCGCCATTACCCGGTGCGGGAGTTGTAAAACTATTTTCATTCATTGAAGAATTTGTCATAGTCAGTTCTCCATCTATAATTTCAATAGCACCGCCGGCACGATTTGCTGTGTTGTTATTTAGGCTTGAAGCCAAAATACTAACAGCGCCATCAGTAGATAAAAGTCCGCCACCGGAAGCCGAAGCACCAGTAACCGAATTAGAAGTGATCATTGTACCATTCTCAATGTTGAGCGTTCCTCCATTATTGAAAACTCCACCACCGCCATTGTCAGCAGCAGCGCCAAGTGCGGTGTTACCTGAAATTTCAACTCCAGAAACCGTCATGGTAGACCCGACTTGATTCCACAAACCACCACCTTCTGAATCTGCTGTATTCATATTTACTGTACCACCTGTGATATTAACAGTCGCAACTCCAGTAACATGAAGCGCACCACCATTACCTGGACTTGCACTTACAAAGGAATTTCCGGTAAGATTAGAATTAGTGATCGTTAAAGATCCATCTATGATTTCAATACCTGCACCGGCTCTATTAGCCATGTTCATATGAATTTCAGAATCTGTGATAGTTACTGCACCATCAAGACTCAAAATACCACCACCAGAAGCCGATGCTCCACTACCTGTATTATTTGCTATAACCGAGTTTGACTCAATTGTCAAATCACCGCCATTATTAAAGATACCAGCACCACCATCATGAGATTCGCCTCCATAAGACATGTTACCATCCACATTAGTTGCTGTTACGGTCATTAGACCCGCACCATTCCATAAAGCACCACCTTCTCTTGCTGCCATATTTCCAGAGAAGTCACTTGTTGCTATCGTCATGTCACCAGCACCTGTAATATGAATTGCACCACCATTTCCTGGAGCTGCCGTAGCCGGTGAAACTCCGGCATTGTTATTCATAAAACTAGATCCCACAATTGATAGAACCGTAGAGTCGCCTGAATTATCTTCAATTGCTCCACCTGCTCTATTTGCTCTATTATTTGAAAAAGAAGAATTAAGCGCAGAAAAATCTGAACCAGCATCTAAAAAAACAGCTCCTCCAGAACCGGAAGAGCCAAAAGCTAAACTATTTTCTATCGCTGTATTGCTTAGATTCAATGCACCACCACTAACGTAGATCGCGCCGCCATCATCATCTGCCCCGTTTGTGAGTGTAAGGTCATTGATCGTTAGCGTAACACCAGAGATAACATAAAAAATTCGGCTAGCGTCATTACCATCAATTAAGGTATTCGATAAACCATTACCTGTTATAGTAATGTCTTTTGTGATTACTATTTGACCTATAAGACCAACCGAAGTGATTGAAGGGTCAAAAGTTACAACACCCCCAGCAGGAGTATCAGAGATCTCAGCTCTCAAAGTGCCATCACCACCACCATCATTGCTTTGCGTCACAAGTTGCGCTTGCAAAGTAAGAGTTGTGAAAAGGGTGAAAAAAAAGCACGTAAGAAGCGTGCGCAGCGTAGTTTCTTGTTTCATAAGTTAACTTTTGGTATTGGTTATCAATAAGATGTACGTTAAATTAACCGATTAAGTTTTCAGGATTTGTTAACCACTACCCAATTTTTACATCAAATTGTTAAAATTCACCAGGTTATATTGAAATATCATGCAGAATAAGGCTTATCTTTTGTGATATTATCAATACCAATAAGCAAAATGGACGATTTTATGAGAAATATGAAGAATTATAAATTTCTCTATTAACTAAATCTTAACACTATTTCGATTTAATCGGTTGAAATTCTTTTGGCTGCAGCCAAATAAATAAAGTAAAAGCCCCATTAAAATAAGGGTTTTAAAATATGATATAAGATAAATCGTATTAGTTACGTTATATTACTGCGGTTAAGAGGTAAAAATGGCAAGCCCAACAGCACGAAAACCAATATGTTAAAAGATTAATTTTTAAAGTATTGTTAAGGCACTTATATTGCATACCATTTTTAATACTTTTGATCGTTAAACAATAAAGAAAAACAATTTTTAAACAGATGAAAAAATTTTTGATCATAACTGCATCGGCAGTATTACTTACTTCATGTGTTTCGCAGAAGAAATACGCTGCACTTGAAGCAAAACAAAAAGAAACACAAGATATGCTTAACTCAGCGACAGTAAAATTAAATACTTGTCTTGCTGAAAAAGATCGTATGGAAAATCAAATTTCTGATCTTAAGCAAACTAATCGCGACCTTATTGATACTCAAGGTAACTTAACTACACTTTCTACTAAAGGTGCAGAAAACCTTGAGCGTTCTCTAGAAGCTATCAAAGAAAAAGATCTACAGATCAAAGCTTTCCGTGATGCGCTTAACAAGAAAGACAGTGTAACTCTTGCACTTGTAACTAGCCTTAAAGGAGCTCTAGGAAATATCAACGACGAAGACATTGAAGTAAATGTTGAAAAAGGTGTTGTATATGTTTCTATCTCAGACAAGCTATTATTTAATAGCGGTCGTTGGGATGTAACAAACCGTGCTAAAGAAGTACTTGGTAAAGTTGCAACAGTTGTAAAAGCTAAGCCAGAAATAGAATTTATGGTAGAAGGTCATACAGATCCTAACCCAATAAGCAATAACGTGATCCAAGATAACTGGGATCTAAGTGTTAAGCGTGCAACTTCTGTTGTGCGAATCCTTCAGGACGAGTTTGGTGTGCCACCAGAAAGAATGGTAGCTGCTGGTAGAAGTTACTACGTTCCTGTTGCTAGCAATGACACTGCAGAAGGTCGTGCTAAAAACCGTAGAACAAGAATCGTTGTGCTTCCTAAGCTAGATCAGTTCTACAAAATGATCGAAGACGGTATGCCTAAATAGGTTTAAAATAATTTGGCTTTCGCCAAAAAGAGAAAACCCGCTGCTATCAGCGGTTTTTTTTATGCTTTGTCCTAAACGGAAATAGTAGCAAGAAAAAAGACGGCGGTTGCCGTCTTGTATATTTTGTTTTGGCTTTAAGCCAAAAAATTAAAAGTGTAATTAAGCTTTTTGTACTTCGCTTTCTAATTTAAGAGCATTAGCGCCATCTTCTTGCTCGATGTAAAGTGCTTTATCATCTTTGCTACCATCACGCGTTATTTCGCTTCCATCGATCTTTCTGGTAACTTTCTTGTCAAAAGTAGATTTTACTTTGCCTGTTGCGGTGCCATTACCCCATTTCCATTTTACTTTGCTTCCTTCTCTGATCATAATTATAGTTTTAATTTAAAACTACTATTCATGAGCTAAAAGCATTAATAATGAAAATCTAAATAACAGAAAATTAACGAGATGAGATGAAATAAGAAAATAAGTAAAGAGATCCTGTCGAAGACCTTTTCACGAAAGTGAAAAGATTACAACTCTGGACTTCCTTTACCTTCTCTTATTAAAACTGGATCGCCCGAAGTAAGATCAATTATCGTAGAAGGCACGTTATCACCATAACCACCGTCTACTACGCAGTCTACGATCTTCTCCCATTTTTCAAAAATAAGTTCTGGATCTGTGGTGTATTCTATCACTTCGTCCTCATCGTAGATAGATGTAGAAATGATAGGGTTACCCAGTTCGCGAACAATTGCGCGAGCGATGTTGTTATCTGGAATTCTAATTCCTACTGTTTTTTTCTTTTTAAAAACCGTAGGCAAATTGTTGTTACCCGGAAGAATAAAAGTGTACGGCCCAGGTAAAGCGCGTTTGAGTATTTTAAAAGTCGTAGAATCTATCTGGCGCACATAATCTGAGAGATTACTAAAGTCTTCGCAAATGAAAGAAAAGTTTGCCTTAGCTAACTTTATACCCTTGATCTGTGCCACGCGCTCTAGCGCTCTTGTATTTGTGATATCACAGCCCAGACCATAAACCGTATCTGTAGGATAGATTATGATGCCGCCATCTCTAAGATAATCTGCAATGCGCTTTATCTCGCGAGAGTTAGGGTTTTCATTATAAACTTTAATTAATTCTGCCATTAGACTTTTTCTACTTCACTTTCTAATTTTAAGACGTGACTTCCGTTTTCTTGTTCTATATATAAGGAGCGAATGGGAGCGCTTTTTGCACTGATACTATCTTCTATTTGAGCAAGCTCTCCTCCAAAGATAGACTTTACTTTGCCAGTCTCCACAATTTCTCCATTTTTCCACTTTACCAGCGTACCTTTATCAATCATTTTTTACTTGTATAAAATACCAAAGTTAACCGCGAGCCTAGATAGAGCAATATGCGCAGCTAGGATTAACGATTTATTAACGGACAAACTCTTACTCTTAACAAGGTATTTATCTACAAAAGTTACAAGAAAATCTTTGATAGCGCATCTAATGCTTTGAATCTTAATCATATCAAGAATTTGAGCGTTGGTTTAATGATACATTTACGTAAACGCTCAAATTTTGGTTGTGTTTTAAGAAAAAAAAGTGCCATCTGGCACTTTTTACTAATTGTCTTTATCTTTTTTCTTTCGCTTTTTCTTCTTTTTATCAAAGTCATCGATCGCCATAAATTTATTGACTTGATCCTCTGTAAGAATATTGCTCAAGTTGTTTTTGAATTCTTTCTCTATAAATTCATATTCCTTGCGAGCATCCTCACCTTTTAATGCATCATTTTTTTGAAGTCTAAAAACCTTATCATAATAATCATTGAGATATGATCTCAACACTTCAGATTTAAATGGGTCAAGCCCAAATTCTTCAACATACACTGGCAAACGCTCTGCAGTGATATCTTCTGGAGTTTTAGGTTCTGGTTGTGGTCTGGGAGTAGGTTGAGACATGCTGCGATTCATGCGACCCATACCGCCCATTCTATTATAATATTGCGCCGAAGCTTCATTTGCTAAAAAAACAAAAAATACTGCTGCGAGGATTATTCTCTTCATTTTAAGGAATTTTTCACAAAGGAAACAAAAATCAATAAACAATGCCACTTTTGAGCGTTTAGGTTTTCGTTTCGGTTAATTAATGGTTTAGGAGACCTTTTCGCTTAAAGCGAAAAAATCACTTACGCGATCAATAAATCAATTCTTATACCAAAAAAGAAATTATACCTGCTCTGAGGATTTTAACGCCCGAAGGGTTGCGCCGCGTTTGATCTTGCCCGTCTCTGTGTACACAAATTTTGCCGTGCAGTAAACAGCTTTGGGCACTTCGTATTTATCAAGCTCAGAATAGTCTAGCTTGGCAACGTCTATATTATCAGACTCTATGACGAGCACGAGACGCTCGCCTAATTTTTCATCTTCTTCGCCAGCTACAAAAAATTGAGAATCGATCTGCGGTGCCAATTTTTTCTCAATTTGCTCTGGATGCAATTTTATCCCGCCGCTATTGATCACGTTATCTACACGGCCTAGCCACAAGAATTTTTTGTAACTAAATAATCGCACCACATCATTTGTGATCACAGGATCGCTAGAAACCTTTGGCGCTTTTACTATAAGACAACCGCGATCATCTTGACTCACGGTAACTTTGCTCATCGTTCTAAAGGGAGTTTCGCCGCTTTTATGCTTCTTGCTGTTTATTCTTTTTACCGCTATATGCGAAATTGTCTCTGTCATTCCATAGGTTTCATAAACCTTAGTATCAATATCAGCTACTAGTTCTTTTAACGACTCTGAAAATGGACCGCCGCCCACGATAAGTTTGCTTATTAAATGCAAGCGAGCCACAGAATTATCTAATTGAAAAGGCGTCATTGCAGAAAATTCATAACGTTTAAAAACCTGATCTAACGGATTTGCCTTAGGTGGAACAACATCTAATCTCCAGCCTAAAACCATTGCTCTTACAAGCATCATTTTACCGGCGATGTAGCGAGAAGGCAAGCAAAGTAGCGCTGTGGTATCTTCATCAAGCCCAAAGTACTTACCAGTAGCTTTTGCACTACTGATCATATGCTTTTTGCGTAGCTTGATAGATTTGGGCTCACCCGTACTGCCTGAAGTATTAACCATTACATACTTCTTATCATCTAACCAAGACAATAAAAAGTCACCTATCTCTTCTTCATGGGCTTCGCCCATCCTTATATATTCTTTCGCCAGATCTTTTAATCCAGAAACTTTGTAGGATTTACCATTAAGTTGAAATGCTGGGTGTAAAGGATTCTTGGCCATAAGACAGGTAAAATGAAATTTTAAACTGTTACTTGCTCGTCTATAAGTGCGGTTTCGGGCGGTTTTACTTTACCAAAAAGTTTTTCCTTCCAGCCCTTCCACTTATACTTATATGCTAAGATAATCAAGAAGATGGGATATACAATGAATACTGGCAAAACAGCATCAAAACCAACTTCAGGATTTGAGACATCTTTGAAAATAGATTCGGTTTGAAATACGGTCCAATCTGCAGTAACTAGCAGCGCCGTGATCATATTATTACCTGCATGAAAGCCTAAGGCAAGCTCCATACCCTCGTCCATCAATGTCATGATGCCTAGTAAAAATCCAGTTCCTATATAATAGATCATTATTATAGGCCCCAATTTATCTACCTCTGGATTGAAAAAATGCATTCCTCCAAAAACTACTGAAGTAATAACTAATGGGAACCATCTATTTTTTGCTAGAATCCCAAGACCTTGCATAAGATAACCTCTGAAGACATATTCTTCTGTACTTGTTTGAATTGGGACAAGAAAAAGCGATAATATAAAGAGGATTAAAAATGGAATAGGTCTAAAGTTCAGCACATAATCTTCCGGCGAAAGCCAGTAATCTATAAGCGTAGAAATAATGGTAAATGCTGCCACTAAACCAAAAGCAAAAAATGCTCTTCCCCAATCAAATTTCTTACGAGTGGTTGTAACTTCAAGTAACTTCTGCCCGTGTAAGATCTTCACCACAAAAATTATAGCCGCAAAAGCAAATACAAATGAAACTAAAAGTAGAAAGAAAGATAAATTAGGGTCTAAAACTGACAATAAATTATTGCCATCTATGGTAGTCATTCCTTCAAGACCTACTTCTAAAGCGACTCCTATAACAAATGGGATCTGCCCAATAATACTGCCTAAAAAAATAATTAAAGAGCCAATTAAATAAAACCAGAAAGCATTATTTTTTGCCTTATAAGCCTGAGCTATAAACATACATTAAAATTGAAGCGACCATCTATTTTCTGGATTATACCAGAGATGACCTCGTGTTATTTCTAAAGGTGAAGATACATTATTTGTATACAAACTACCAGTTCCTAATCCTTGTGGTATCACCGTGTTTTTTGTGTAAGTATATTGTGCGATCGCATTAAGCCCCACATTACTTTCTAAGGCAGATGTGATCCACCAGCCGGCATTAATTTGCTCTGTAAGACTTATCCAGGTATCGCTTCCGCGAAAACCGCCGATCAAGCTAGGTTTAAGAATGATATATTGAGGATTGATATGTTGCATCATCTCTTGCTTTTTTGCAACATCAAAAATGCCTATCAATTCTTCATCTAATGCAATAGGTAATGGTGTGTTCTCGCAGAGTTTTGCCATCGCGTCCCATTGTCCCGCTTTAATAGGTTGCTCTATACTATGAATATCTAGCGAAGCAAGTTGGTCAAGTTTTTTCATGGCATCCTCTGGAGCAAATGCTCCATTTGCATCTACACGCAGCGTAATATCTTTCGCTGAAAAGCGATCACGAATACCTTTTAAAAGCTTAATCTCTGTGTCAAAATCAATAGCACCTATTTTCATTTTAATGCAATCAAAGCCAGCTTCAAGCTTCTCCTCTATTTGCTGATGCATGAATTTTTCTTCACCCATCCATATCAAACCGTTTATGCTTATCCCCTTTTCACCGTGAGTGAAAGCAGAGGGAAATAGCTTAAAAGGGTCTTGTGATTCAAATGAACGAAACGCCATTTCTAACCCAAATTGAATACTAGGAAAACCTTCTAGCTTGAAGTACAACTCATCAAGACCTTGATGAATATTATCGCAAGCCCACTTTAAGGTTTCTTCATAATCTGGGCGATCGTCAATACTCAGTCCTCTTAAGATTCCACACTCGCCGTAGCCTACTTTTCCTGTGGCATCAATACGTATGAACCAGGTTTCTTTTTCAGTAAGAACGCCCCGCGAAGTCCCGCTGGGGCGTTTAAATTGTAATGTATGTTTAAAGTATGTTGCTTTCACAAATTATAATTCAAGAGATGCTCCTATATCAAGCAGCGTAAGTTCTTTACCTTTTAATTCAAATTGTGATTTTGCCCACTCATGATCAATTTTAATCGGGTCAAAAGTATCATAATGACAACCTATGACTTTATCACATTCTACAAAATCACTTGCAATAATAGCGTCTTCAACGCCCATGGTAAAGTTATCACCTATCGGGAAAATATTGATATCAACGTCAAACTGCATCGGGATCAACTTCATATCCATCGTTAAACACGTGTCTCCAGCCATATAAACCGTTTTGCCGTCTATTACAAAAACAAAACCTCCTGGTTGACCACCATAATTTCCATCAGGAAATGAACTTGTGTGAATCGCTTGCACGTATTTTGCGGAACCAAATTCTAATTTTACAGTTCCGCCATGATTCATGTGATGCACGGTAAGCCCTTTTTCACCAAAGTAATTAGCAATCTCATAATTTGCATAGATCACCGCGCCAGTATTTTTGGCAATAGCCTCAACGTCCAGAATATGATCTTGATGCGCATGCGTCAGGAAGATATAATCTGCCTCAATGGTATTGATGTCAATTTTATCTTTTGCTAATGGATTGCCGGTGATAAAAGGATCGGTTAAAATTTTTACTTCTTTGGCTTCAAAGCCAAAGCAATTTTGCCCGTAGTATGTAATTTTCATGGATCGTAAATATTTGATTGATCAGAAAATTACGAAACCAAACAATCTTCGCAAGTCAAGCCTGTACTAAGTTTTCGTTAAAAAAGAAAGCCTAGCAAAAACAATAACGAGAAGAAAAATGTACTCAGTGCAACCTTTTTTAATTCGGGATCCAGAAGCGCCGGTGCGTCATTTTTAAAAACACGTTTTAAATGAATGATCAACGGTACAAAAACCAAAATTGAAATTACTGAATACAACCAAGTGCCGGTAACTGCAAAATAGATCAACACACAAGCAAGTGCGCCTAGAATGAGAAATGCATGATACGCTTTCGCGGAAGCTTCTCCTAATTTTACCGCAAGTGTGATCTTACCAGCCTTTGCGTCAGATAATCTGTCGCGCATATTATTAAGGTTAAGCACCGCAGCACTTAAAAACCCGATGGTCGTAGCCGGCAGAAAAGTATATAGATAAAGTTGTTTTTCATATAAAAAATTAGAGCCGCAAACAGCTACCAAGCCAAAAAACAGAAAAACAAAAACATCACCTAAACCTCGGTATCCATAAGCCGAATTGCCAACCGTATATTTAATCGCAGCAGCAATTGCAAGAATCCCCAGAACGATGAAGATCAAAGAATACAAGATCATTTCTGACCCAAAAGCGACATAGATCAAAGCAATACTCACGATCAATGAAAATAGTGCCATTACGATCATTCCGCCGCGTAATTCTTTTGCGCTTAAGAGTCCGCTTTGCATGGCTCTCGTAGGACCTATACGATCCTCGTTGTCTGTACCTTTTACACCATCGCCATAGTCGTTTGCAAAATTTGACAATACCTGAAAACCTAGCGTTGCCAGCAAACAAAGTACAAAGATCGTCCCATTAAAATTTCCTGTTTCAATAGCCATTACGCTTCCTGTAAGAATACCAGAAATAGATAATGGCAATGTGCGCAAACGTGCGGCAGAGATCCAGGTTTTAAATTTATGCATGCGGTAAATTTTGCTGTAAAAATATCATTTAGCTAGCAGTTTTTGGCTACAGCCAAAAAAGTATTTAAAGAATGCTAAAATACAGCCTTATGGTCTTAAAGTATAGTGAATTGCTCACCATACAAGCGCGTCACTGCGTAACTTTAAGAGAAAGAAAAAATTAGAGTGTGGTCATATTGAAACACACATCAAGTATAATTAAAAATTCAAGCTATGATACCTTTACAAATTATGGAAGGATTTCCCACTTTTAACGGGTTACTTCTCGCAGTGATAATCGCAGGATATGTTCTAAACATCATCTGCATATTCAACATCTCAAAATTAAAATTTAAAGGAGAAGGTAAAAACGCATGGTTAGCCATCTTATTGATCCTGCCACTTGTAGGCGGAGTGCTTTATCTAACTATGGGAAGATCTCAACGCATACGCGGCGAGGAAGCTGACTTTTTCAGTCACTCACACTAAGATATCACACCAGATCCTAGACATTCAACCCCGCGATACCAAGCCACAAATTGACCTGTGGTAATCGCAGATTGTGGTTGAGCAAAACTTACATAAAGGCCATCCTCTGTTCTATGCAGGGTGGCCTTTTGTAATGGCTGCCTGTAACGAATGCGCGCCATAATTTCAAGGGTTTCGCCTACTGCAAGTTCAAGATCCTCACGTATCCAGTGTATTTCGCTTGCTTGCACATACAAAGCACTGCGATACAAACCAGGATGTTGCTTTCCTTGACCGGTGTAAATTATATTTTCTTCAACGTCAGTATCGATCACAAAAAGCGGTTCAACCGTGCCTCCTACACCCAGCCCTTTGCGTTGACCTATCGTGAAGTAATGTGCGCCTTGATGTTTACCCACAACTTTACCCTCTGTGCTTTTGTATTTTGGCTTTAAAGCCAAAGTACTTATCGTCTGAGTAAGCGTATCACCGTCACTGTAATTTTCTTCTTGCAAAGCCTTGAATTTTACCTCAGAAACTTCTGCAGGAATTTCAATGATATTACCTTCCTTAGGCATCAACTTCTGCTGAAGGAACTCTGGCAAACGCACTTTACCGATGAAGCAAAGTCCTTGACTATCTTTTTTCTCGGCCGTAATAAGATCTTGTTCTTTTGCAATAGCACGCACTTCGCTTTTTTGCAAATGACCTATGGGAAAAAGTGTTCTTGAAAGTTGTTCTTGTGATAACTGACACAAGAAATACGATTGATCTTTATTAGGATCTGCGCCGGCAAGCAATTGAAAAACCGGATTGCCGTTTGCTTCGATCTCACCTTTTCGACAATAATGCCCAGTCGCGACATAATCTGCGCCTAGACTCATTGCAATTTTCATAAAAACATCAAACTTGATCTCACGATTACAAAGCACGTCAGGATTTGGCGTACGCCCCATTTCATATTCACGGAACATGTAATCTACAATACGCTCTTTGTATTGCTCACTCAGGTCTACCGTTTGAAAAGGTATCCCCAACTTCTCTGCAACAAGCATCGCATCGTTACTATCATCCAGCCAGGGGCATTCATCAGAAATGGTCACGCTATCGTCATGCCAATTCTTCATAAAAAGGCCAATGACATTATAACCCGCTTCCTTAAGTAAATAAGCAGATACACTACTATCTACACCACCGCTAAGACCTACAACAACAGTTTTCATAAAAATATATTGACTTGCTAAGTCGCAATTAAAAAGGCAAAATTACAAATAAACATTCAAGGATTTTCTCTGCACAAAGCCTCTAAGGTAAATTCCTAAAAACAAAAAACCTACAAGCGTGAGAAACACATCTTGCAGGTTTTTGTTCTTTTCGCTACAGCGAAAAAACTAAACTTATTTTTTCTTTTGCTGTTGCTCTGCCTGCTCCATCATTTCAGAGAATTTACGCTGAAATTTATTTTGCTTGCGTGGCTGAGCTTTTTTAGCCTCTATCTTAGCATGTACTTTATCTTCATCAAGAATAAAGTTCTTGATCACAAGCATGATGCTAATTGTAATAAGGTTTGAAACCAGATAGTACAATGAAAGTCCACTAGCGTAATTGTTGAAGAATATCAACATGAAAAGTGGCGACAAGTACATTAAGAATTTCATATTAGGCATTCCTGGTTGCTGCGTTTGCTGCATGCTCTGCCCAGTAGTCATCGTCATGTAAATAAAGATAGCGATCGCTGCAAGAATTGGGAATAAACTCACGTGATCTCCATATAATGGAATATGGAATGGCAACTGCACGATCACATCATAACTTGATAAATCATCTGCCCAAAGGAAACTTTTTTGTCTTAGATCAAAAGCTGATGGGAAGAACGTGAACAATGCGTAGAACACCGGGATTTGTAATAATCCAGGCAAACAACCACTCAGCGGACTCGCGCCTGCCTTGTTATAAAGCGCCATTGTTTCTTGCTGCGCTTTCATCTTATTGTCTTTGTACTTCTCGTTGATCTCGTTGATCTCAGGACGAAGCACCTTCATCTTAGCTTGAGAAAGATATTGCTTGTATTGAATAGGACTCAAGCAAATCTTAACGATAATCGTTAATGCGATAATTGCAAAACCAGCTGGTAAGAATGAGATCAACCACCCAAATAATGGAATGATAATGTATTTGTTTATCGTACCAAAAATCCCCCAACCTAATGGCATTGCTTCATCAAGACCACGATCATAGTCGTTAAGTATTTGATAATCCATTGGGCCATAATACATGTCCATTGCATAATTAAGCTCACCGTTTGTAGGCTCTAGCAATGCATCTGCAGAATATTGTTTTGTGTATAAAGTATCAACTTCTTCATCTTCTACAAGATTCTTAGAAGTAAATTTTACATCGTTAAGCGGCGTATCGCTTAATAACATAGACCCAAAGAAATGCTGTCTAAAGTTGAACCAGTTTACACCATTTTCTATCTCATCATCTTCACCGGCTTGTCCTAGTTTATCATGCTTCTCATCATCATACTCGTAGGTTAAACGTGTATAGCGATTTTCATAAGAGATACTCTTGGCATGGCGATATCCTTTAAAATCCCATTTTAAACGTGTAGGATTTGAGGTATTGATCACGTTTTGTAATCCTTGCGTTTTCACGCCAAAACCTAACATATAATCATTAGGTTTTAACTCATATCTAAACTCAAGATATTCGTTGTTAGAAACCTTAAGTTTCATGCTTAGCACATTATTATCACCATTCTTTGTAACTGAAGGTTCAAAGTAAAGGTTCTGTGTATTAAGCGTTCTATTGTCTGAAGTGCTAAAGGTTACATTGAAGCTACTATTACCATCTTTAATAAGATAAACTGGTAATGAATCATAGGTTTTAAATTCCTTTAGTCTTGCTTCAACGATCTGCCCACCTTTGTTGCTAACCACAAGTTCCATCTTGTCGTTTTCAATTGTGGTGGTTGCATCAGTCGCAGACGGTAGCGTTGCACTGTAAGCAAAGCTTCCTAACTTTTCGCGTAAGCGTATTTGACCTAAACTATCTGTAACAGGCGCGGCAGACTCATTTTCGCCTTGAGCGATAACTGCATCATTTGCTGCTTGTTTTTCTTGATTTTCTACCTGCTCTTGCTTTGCTTTTTCAGCAGCAAGTTCTTCTTCGGTAGGTTGATTGTTGTACAACATCCATATCAAAATCCCGCCGATGAGCAAGAAACCTATCAATGATTTTACGTCAAACTTTTTTTCTTCCATATTCTATGAGGCAAAATGCCTGTTTCAATTTATAATTTGCAAGGATTGCTTGTAGCACTGCAAACAATTACAAGCCCAAGAATCCTTTTTATGCCACATTGGCGGTGTTTATGAATTTTTGTGCTCTACCGCCGCTTGAATAAACGCTACAAATAACGGATGTGGATTTGCAACCGTACTGCGATATTCTGGATGATACTGCACTCCTACAAACCATGGATGTTCTGGGATCTCTACGATCTCTACGAGTCCGGTTTTTGGGTTTGTACCAGTAACTTTAAGACCAGCATCTTCTAGCTGTTTGCGGTATTTATCATTAAATTCATAACGGTGACGGTGACGCTCGCTTATTATGTTACCATTATAAACTTTGCTCACGATACTGTCTACATCAAGGTCACAATCCCAAGCTCCAAGACGCATGGTTCCGCCCATGTGTGTGATGTCTTTTTGCTCTTCCATGATATCTATTACAGGATCTGGAGTTTCTTTGTGCATTTCAGTCGAATTGGCAGATTTAAGACCTAGCACGTTGCGTGCATACTCTATCACAGCCATTTGCATCCCTAAGCAAATCCCTAAAAAAGGAATATTATTTTCTCTGGCATACTGCACGGCTTTGATCTTACCTTCTATACCACGCTCACCAAAACCTGGAGCAACAAGTACAGCATCTAGCTTACTTATCTTTTCGTCAATTACTTGCTGCGTGATAAATTCACTGTGAATAGGCTCTACATTTACCTTCACTTCATTTTCTGCACCAGCGTGAATAAAAGCTTCTAAAATAGATTTATAACTATCCTGAAGTTCTACATATTTACCTATAAGACCAATGGTTACAACTTCTTTAGGATTTTTATGACGACGCAAGAACTCATTCCAGCGTGTAAGCTCTGGCTTAGTATCTTCAGATAATTTTAGCTTACGAAGCGTAATAAGGTCAAGACCTTCTTCAAGCATTAAATTAGGTACATCATAAATTGTAGATGCATCTATAGATTGGATTACAGCTTCTTTCTTAACATTACAGAACTGCGCCAATTTAGATCTAAGATCATCGCTTAACTCATGCTCTGTACGACATACAAGAATATCTGCTTTGATACCGCTTTCCATCAGTGTTTTTACACTGTGTTGCGTAGGTTTTGTTTTTAATTCACCTGCTGCAGACAGATAAGGAATGAGCGTTAAATGAATAACTAGCGCATTATCATCGCCTAGCTCCCATTTTAATTGGCGTACAGACTCAATGTATGGCAATGACTCAATATCACCTACAGTTCCACCAATCTCTGTAATGATGATATCATAATCACCACGATTACCCAGATCTTGAATACGCTCTTTAATTTCGTTTGTGATATGCGGTATAACCTGCACGGTTTTACCTAGAAATTCGCCACGGCGCTCCTTTTCAATTACATTTTGGTAAATTCTACCAGTTGTAACGTTGTTTGCCTGCGAAGTATTTACATTAAGAAAACGCTCATAATGCCCCAGATCAAGATCTGTTTCTGCACCATCATCAGTAACGTAGCACTCGCCGTGCTCGTATGGATTAAGCGTTCCTGGATCTACATTAATATACGGATCAAGCTTTTGAATTGTAACACGGTATCCTCTAGCTTGCAATAATTTAGCAAGAGAAGCTGCGATAATTCCTTTACCTAGTGAAGATGAAACCCCGCCCGTAACGAAGATGTATTTGGTTTCTGCCATCTAAAAGTGATTTTACGGGATGCAAAGGTATGTATAATTTTAAGGAAGTTAAAGAAGTGTAAAATGTTTATTTTTCGCTTCCGCGAAAGTTACTCGGCCTAGGGTAATTATCCCTTATTTTTCTTACTACTTCCTCAATGCCGTTTATTTTAACCTCATGCATCTGCTCCATCATAAAACCTAATTTACCTTGAGGAAAACCCTTTTGTTTAAACCAACCGTAATAATACTCAGGAATATCGACTAAGTAACGGCCTTCATATTTACCAAAAGGCATTTTATAATGCGCCAGTTCTATGAGCTTTTCTTTTTCAAACATCGCTGCAAAATACGGTCAAATTTCAATAATTTTACGCCATGCATAATAAGATTTTGCTTTTTGACGGTGTTTGTAATCTGTGCGATGGCGCAGTACAATTTATCATTAAACATGATAAAAAAGAGCAAATCTATTTTGCATCGCTACAAAGCGAAACCGGCAAAGACTTACTTAAAAAATACAATATTGATCCCGCCGAAACTGACAGCATGGTTTTTATAGACCACGGCAAGGTTTTTATAAAAAGTAGCGCTGCCCTTAGAGTTTCAAAATATCTAGACAAGTCTTATCCCCTCGCCTACGGATTTATCGCTGTACCAAGATTTTTACGCAATTCCGTTTATGACTTTGTCGCCCGCAACCGCTACAAATGGTATGGTAAGAAAGAGCATTGCATGATCCCAACACCAGCGCTGAAATCTAGATTTTTAGATTAGACCTGTTCATTTTCAATACTTTTGCAACATAGATATTGTCTTTAGGTCTTTAAATTAAAAGATAACTATGAGCGATAGATTACAGCAAAGCATCATTTTTATTCTCATATGCATAAATGTTAGCCTTTCGGCGAAAGCTCAAATCGTAGAAAAACCTAGTGAAGACAATCAATTGAATATTTACACCTCACCAAAATTCTCATTAGATTTCTCGCAAAAAACCATAAGTAGCAATATTGATAACATTGGTTTTTCTCGCTATGCAAGCAATGCACTAACATTTACAAAAGGTAATTTTTCTCTGGAGCTAGGCGCAGGATTTTTAGCGCAAGCGTCAAGTTATGATCCGCTAAATCAAAGTCTACAAGTAGGCGCAGATTTTAATGCAGAATATTTTATAAGTCAGCATTGGTCTGTGTTTGCGAGCGGTAGATACTTTAGTAATGACCTCAATAACAATACAAATCTTCAGAATCCCATTTTCTTTGATCCGTCGTTTATTCAAAGTGGTTTTGACGCAGGTGTTAAGGGCGATTATGGAGATTTTAATATTCTCATAGGCGGTAAGAGAACAATTCCTAATACGCCAAATCTAGATGCAAGTTCATTTTTATATTCCTCATTTTCACTTAAGTTTTAAATTAAACCGTTATATTCAAACAATATTATTCTCAATCAATTCACTTCATGAAAAATATCTTTACTCTCATTTTAGCGTTTTTTTGTGTTAATTCTTTTCGCGCAAGCGAAAAGCCAGCAGCGCAAAGTTCTACCATAAAAAATGTCACTGTGTATTTACAAGGCGCAACCATTGAAAGACAAGCGTATATAAGCTTAAAAGGTGGTAGTAATGAAATAACTTTTGACAACCTCTCGCCAGATATTATTGAAAGTAGCATACAGGTTTCTGGACTTAAAAATGCCAGTGTACTCTCTATCATGTTTAATTATAATTATTTGGACAAAAAGAAAGAAACTGCAGAATATAAAAGTCTTGAGGATGAAATGGATGCGCTTGACGCGAAAGTAAATGAGATCGAAAATCAGATAAGCGGTTATCAGCAGGAATTAGACATTATTACAAAAAATGAGCGTGTGAATAGCGATAACACAGATCTTTCTCTCGAGAAATTAAAACAGATCGCAACCTATTATCGCCAGCGCACCACCGAAATCAAGAATGAGATCTACCGCCTAAGACTTGAAAAATATGACCTTGACAAGTCTGTTGCTGATCTTAAAAAAGAAATGAACAAACTCAATGACAATAAAAAAGAAAGACGCGGTGAAATTGTTCTTAAGCTAGATGCTGAAAGCGCAACTAATCTAGATCTTAAGCTTTCATACAACATTAGCAACGCAGGATGGTTCCCTTTATATGATATACGTGCAAAGAACAGTAACAGCCCTATTGAAGTAAATTATAAAGCAAATGTATATCAACAAAGCGGTGTAGATTGGGACAATGTGCAACTCACACTTTCTACTGGTGATCCTAGCACAAATAATATAAAGCCCGAGCTTGATACCAAGTATTTAAATTTTGTGGGACGCTATTATAGATCTTCAACGGCGGTAAGACGTGATAATCACAAATACAACCCAACGATTAAAACAGTACATGGAAGAATTCTAGATCACAATGGCCTGCCACTGCCGGGCGTTAATGTTATAGAAAATGGAACTTCAAATGGCGTAAGTACAGACGTTGATGGGGATTACAGAATTAATATTCAGCGTGGGAAGGAGTTGGCAATTTCATATGTGGGCTATCAATCTCAAAATTTACCTATTTATGCATCTACTATGAATGTTCAACTTGAGCAAGATTCAAATACATTAGATGAAGTGGTAGTGGTAGGTTATGGGAGGCAAAAAAAGAGAAGCCTAACGGGCGCCGTGGCAGGTATTAAAGTTGAACAAGAAGACTATAGCGAGAATGTTACAGCAAAGCAAGAAAGTTTAACGAACACAAAATTTGAGATCAATAAGCCGTATTCTATTGTTTCTAATGGTGATGTAACGACTATTGAGATCGATAATTTTGATCTTCCGGCGACTTACAAACATTATGCTGCGCCAGAGCTTAATGAAAATGTTTTTCTTACAGCAACCGTGCGAGAATGGGAGAAATATGATCTTTTGCAGGGAGAAGCAAGCATTTATTTTGAAGGTAATTATGCGGGTAAAACCCAGATTAGCCCTGTTGCAACTTCAGACAGTCTGAGTCTTTCTTTGGGCGTAGACCCAAATATTATCGTAAAAAGAGAACGAGAAAATGATTTTAAAAAATCTACTTTCTTAGGAAATAACCGCATCGTTGCCAGAAAGTACACTATCGATATTAAAAACAATAAAAGCAGCGCAATCAATTTATTGCTCGAAGATAGAATCCCGATTTCTCAAAATGACGACATTAAAGTAAGCGAAATTGAAACTGGCGATGCAAAATATGATGATGAGGACGGCATCATGCAATGGGAACTTAAATTAGAACCTAAGCAAAGCGTTAAAAAGGAATTTAGCTATGAGGTAAAATACCCGCGTAGCAAATACATCAATCTTTAAAAAAGCTCAACCATAACGATATTCGCAGGGTTACCACCACGACCTTCATTAGATATAAAAAGGTCTCCCATGGGCGTGAATGTCATCCCTTCTGGCTGCGGAAAAATATCATCATCAAAGGTGTAGACTTTTTCTACTTTTCCTTCAAGATCAAGAATGAGAAGTTTAGGGTCTACACCTTCTAAAACATAGATCTCACCAGTTCCTGGATGCGCCGCGATCTCTGATGGCCTCAGGGTTTTATAACCCTTTTTCTTCTCAAATTCTTTTAACTTTTTGTCTTTAAGATCAATGTTTACGTACGGTTTACTTTTAAACTCCTTCTCATCAATAGAGAAGTAATAGATCGCTTTATGATCTTCGTCGTCTGTATCTTTATCTTTCGGGATTATGAGCAGATTCTCTTTACCTCGATCCAGCGACAAACTTTCCATATTATTCTTGTCGTCAAAGGGAAGTTCATACGTGTTAACCTCTGGCTTTTCTGATTGAAAATTCTTGATCTCAAACAACACTCCGTCGCTACGCATCGCATACGCATCGTCGCCACGCACGGCAATCCCTTCAAAATCTCCGTATTCGCCAAATGTGATCTTGTCAATCACCTTACGACTATCAAGATCATAAATGTAAATTATCGCATCCTCATCTTCAATCGCAGCGATCTTATTGCTGCCTAGCCATGCAATCCCAGAAACCTCTGAAAGTTCATCAGGCATTTCCCAGGTTTGCGTAACCTCATAATTTTCGGCACCAGCCTCATCAGGTCTATACACCTGACCTTTAAAGGCAAAAGTCAAAACACCGGTTAACAAAAATATTGTAGCAATGATCCATATTTCTAAGCGCTTCATCAGCATAATCATAATCTCATTTTAATGACGCTACAAGATATAACAGCACTCGCTTAAGCCGCAGAAAATTAAATTTCTTTAACTACTGCTTTTACAAATTTTTAACGGGATTGCGGCAATAATTATTTGGCTTAAAGCCAAAAGAACCTATTTAAGATTATGAAGTATAAAATCTAATTTTTTGTTTGTATTCAAATTCTCTTTGAAAGAGAACGAATCAAATTTAGGAGGAATCGCAAGACCTTTATCGATTAGTTTTTTAATGATTGGCAGGTACTCATACGTCACCTTCCCCGAAAGTAGCAACTTGTAATCATCACCAGCCTCAAAGGCATTGTACATCTTTTTTAAACCAGTGAGATATACAAAATCCTTTGTAAAACCGCCGCCTCTGTGTGCGCGCAAAGTGATCTGCCAGGCTGATTCTCTGTCTAGTTTATACTGGCTATACAGCAGATCAAACGTAGATCTAAAGTCATATCCTTTAATAAGACTATCTGCCGCGATAACACGATAAGCAAGCTCTTTCATGCGCTTCATAGTAAGGCAACCGCTCATATATTCGCTTAAAACTGCAAGACCTTCTTGTGTTTCTGTGTTGCTTACAAAACCATTAGAAAAAATCTTTAAAGGTTGCGCTTTTCCGTTAAACGTTGTGACAACATGCACCCCGATCTCATGATTTGCGAGCACCTTAAGTTGGTTTTCACTAAACTTATGATTGCGTTTCAAAACCAAAGTTTCTGATGCATTAAGCACCATTGCCGCCGCCGAAATATGTGTGCTTTGCTTGATCTTAAAATTAAAATCATACTGCTTTGCAAAAGCTCTAAAGTATGCTTCAGCTTCATCAGCAGTGTAGCGTGGGATCATTTCGTCAAGACCATCTTCATCTGCAAAATGCAGGATAAAACGCGCATTCTGCACGTCTTTTTCTTTAGGTGTCCCAAAGACTTTAAGCGTATTGTAGTAAAAACGCTTGCCTTGACCTATACTCTCAAAACATTGAATTATGCCGCTGTACTCATAAATGATATCCTCATATAGACTACGCACCTCATCATCTTTAATATCTTCAACACGCTGATTAAAGAATAACCGCTGCATGCGGTAAGGGTCAAACTTTAGTTTGCGATATTTAAAAACAGGATTCTCAGAATATTTTGAAGCAAAAAAGCGCTTCTTTTCCTGCTCAATATTAAGCGGATTAAGATAATTAAGCAGCTCAATATCCTTAACAAGTTTATCAAGCTTTTGGTCTATTTTAAAAAGATCTGAGTACGTTTCTATCGTTTCGGCAGTCATCAAGGATCAAAATTTTAGGGAACGGCAAAGGTAAGGTTTAGTTCATTTTATGCTAAGTGATTACTATTAAAATTGAAGCGTTTTATTAAATACGTTTTGACGTAACAAATTGCATACTTTCACTACATATAACATAAACATCTCATGGAAACTCAACCAAGCAACAATCTCGACACCTTTAAAACTCTTTTTATCATTAAAGGAATTTTAAACCTTCTTTTCTCTCTTTTCTTTTTGATATACGCTTTTATTGGATTCTTTATCCCTGCCGTAGAACAAAATAATGGTTTTGAAGAAATGCCATTTAACTTCTTCGCAATTTTTCAAATCATAGGAATTGTTGGGTTCTTTATCTCTATTGCTTTTGGGATAATGACAATAGTTGCTGCTAGTTATATTGGTAAAAGAAAACACCATACATACATTATGGTAATGGCTGTTCTTAACTGTCTTACAGGTATTTTAGGCATTTTACTAGGAGTCTTCACGATCATAGAGCTTCAAAAACCACACGTTAAAGCGCTATTTAACCAAAATAAATAAGCTCAAGAGCTTATAAACATAAAATATAAGTTTAATAGCTTATAAATATAAAATATAAGTTTATTTACTTATATTTGTGATATGAAGCATAAAGCCGTCATATCTGGAGATGTAATAGCCTATACAAGTCTAGACGATCCCTCAAAAGAAACTCTAGAAACAGGATTACAAGAACTCTTTAAAAAATTAGAGCGTACTTTTAATACGTTTAGTAGGCTTGTAAAAGGTGATTACTTAGAGTGTGTTACACCCGCTCCTCAAGATTCTCTACGAGTAGCGCTCATTATAAAAACATTCATAAAATCACTTCATCTTAATGCAAAGACAAAGCGTCATCGCTATTTTGAAGAGCATGGTTTACGTATGGCAATAGGCTTTGAAGAGTTATCTCGCTATGATCCAGAAGCTGGTATTATAGATGGTGAAGCGATTTATTTAAGCGGCCGCTTAGTAAGCGAGAGTAGCACACATTACAAAAAGCGTGTTATCATTAAAGGTACTCTCATGTTTATCTCTAATGATGAAGTATTAGATAGCACGATAAACACGATTTTTACTCTTCTAGATCACATTTTTTCTAAAGCCACAAAAAAACAAAGCGAGGTTATTTTCTATAAATTGTGGGGCTTATCAGAAGAAGAGATCGCAAATAAACTGGGCACTAGTCAATCTTCAGTTAATCAGCATTCCACTACTTCTGGTTATAATGCCATAGAAAAAGCTATATTGTACTACGAAAATGCATTAACAAACCACTAGCATGACCATACAACATCTTATTCTGCTTCAGCTAATTGCACATCTCCTTGCTGATTATAGCTTCCAGAATAAGAAAATGGCATCTTCTAAAGACAAAAAAGGCTTTAGAAGCAAAAAATTGCTATGGCATGCACTCATTGTTTTTATTTGTCACGCGGTATTAGGTTTCGCTTTAAGCTTTATACCATTTGCGCTGTGCATTGCAATACTTCATTTTGTTATTGATGGCTCTAAGCCAAAACTTATCAAAAGCAAATACACAGGAAAATATGCATTTTTTATTGACCAAACTTTGCATGCAATTGTGTTTGCCGTTTTTTCAATTACATACCTGAAGCTACTCGACTGGCAGCCTGCTTTTGATATTTCTTTTTCGCTGTTTTTTTTACAGGTTTTTACGGCATTTTTATTTTGTACTAAACCTGCAAACATTTTTATCCGCGAAATTTTTGAAACCTACAACATCAGTTTTGACGGCAAAAAAGGTGAAGATCTCCCTAACGCCGGTCGACTTATAGGAATTGTAGAGCGATGGTTAGTTCTCATTTTCATCATTGTAGGCCAATTTTCTGCTGTGGGTTTTTTAATAGGCGCAAAATCTATTCTTCGTTTTAAAGATTCTGATCATCTTAAAACCGAGTATGTTCTTGTCGGAACACTGCTCAGTTTTGGCTTTGCTGTCTTCATTGGCGTGGCTTTAGAAGGAATTTCTTTCTTATATTGAGGGCTCCATAATTGACTTTTTATTAACCCTAATTTCATTTTAATGAAGAAAATTCATTTATCGATCACTCTACTTTTTTCGCTATTAGCATATAGCGTTACTGCACAGCAAGTAAAAGCTCCGGTTGACACAACGATCGTCACCAACCACACCTCATCAATTAACGGTAAAAACATTCCTTACACTGCAACTGTGGGCTTTCAACCTGTTTGGGATGATGAAGGCAATCCTGTTGCTACACTTAATTACACTTTTTACCAGCGCACAGATGTAAAAAATAAAGAAGATCGTCCGCTGGTTATTAGTTTTAACGGCGGTCCTGGTTCTGCCTCGATCTGGATGCATATTGCGTATACTGGTCCTCGTGTTTTAAAAATTGACGATGAAGGTTACCCTGTTCAGCCGTATGGCATGAAGGATAATCCTAACTCTATTCTTGACGTTGCAGATATCGTTTATGTAAACCCCGTAAATACTGGTTATAGCCGCATGTTAGCAAACAAAGACGGCGAAATGCCAGATAGAAAAATGTTCTTTGGCGTTAACGCAGACATCAATTATTTAGCAGGATGGATAAGAACTTTTGTGACACGCAATGATAGATGGCTTGCGCCAAAATTCTTAATAGGTGAAAGCTACGGAACCACTAGAGTTTCTGGCTTAGCAAACGCTTTACAGAATGGCGAATGGATGTATCTTAATGGCGTGATCTTAGTTTCTCCTACAGAACTTGGTTTTAATTTTGAAGGTCCTGTAGAGATCGCAAATAGACTTCCATATTTTACAGCTGCTGCATGGTATCACAATGCTTTACCGGCAGAATTACAATCTAGAGATCTTACTGAGCTTCTTCCTGAAGTTGAAAAATATGCAGTAAACACCGTATTACCCGCAGTTGCAAAAGGCGGCTTTCTTGAAAAAAGTGAGCGCGATGCGATAATCAAGAAAATGGCGTATTATTCTGGGCTTTCTGAGAAAACCATCGCTCAAAATAATCTTGCCGTACCGTTTAATTATTTCTGGAAGGATCTTTTGCGTGACGAAGGTTTTACCATAGGTCGTCTAGATTCTCGCTACAGAGGACAAGATGTAAAAGACGCTGGCGACAGACCAGATTATAATAGCGAATTGACCTCATGGCTTAACAGTTTCACTCCGCCGGCAAACTACTATTTTGCTAACGAGCTAGGCTTTAAAACAGACTTAAAATACAATCTATTTGGCCCCGTGCATCCTTGGGATCGCGACAACAATCACTCTGGCGCAGATCTTAGAGAAGCGATGAACACAAACCCTAATCTGCATGTAATGGTTCAAAGTGGTTATTTTGATGGTGCATGCACCTATTTTAATGCAAAATACATCATGGGGCAGATCAATGCTAATGGTAAGTTAGACGACAGACTAGACTTTAAAGGATACCGCAGCGGTCACATGATGTATCTACGTTCAGAAGATCTTAAAACGGCAAACGACGACATCAGAACTTTCATTACAAAAGCGCTTCAAGGAATAGAAAAAGGAGCAAAATTCTAGACCTTTTCGCCGAAAGGCATCACAATATAAAATGCAACCTCAAAAGGGTTGCATTTTTTTAATGTTTAATTCTTTTTGGCTGCAGCCAAAAAACCTATTTTAGCTAACCTATGGAACTACAAAATGTTAAGCTGGTCATCACTGATATGGACGGCACACTCCTTAACGCAGAAGACAAAGTAAGCGACAGATTTTTTGAACTAGAACATCAACTAAGGCTTAAAGGTGTGCAGTTTGTAGCTGCAAGTGGGAGACAATATTATAGCATTCGCGAAAAGCTTGATGCCATTAAAGATGAGATCTATATTGTTGCAGAAAATGGCGCTTTTGTAAAACATAGAGAAGAGGAACTTATGGTTAAAACCCTTGACCAAAGCGCTTGTCAAAACTTTATTGAGATCGCCCGTAAAATTGAAGATGCGCACATCGTGTTGTGTGGTAAAAAACACGGTTATGTTGAAAGTAAGAATCAGGATTTCTTAGAGCACTTTAAAGAATACTACCGCGATTACAAGCAAACCGAAGACTTAAAAAGTATTGAAAATGACGACTTCCTTAAAATAGCGATCTATAGTTTTACTGGTTCTAGGAAAAACACCTATCCAGACTTTAAGAAGTTTGAAAATGATTTTAAGGTTAAAGTTTCTGGTGAGAATTGGTTAGATATTTCTAACAACAACACAGACAAAGGCAGTGCGATCGCACTATTACAAGATCGTCTTTCTATTAGTAAAGAAGAAACGATGGCCTTTGGCGATTATGACAATGATCTGGAGATGTTAGATCAGGCGCATTTTAGTTATGCAATGGCAAATGCTAGCGACGCGGTAAAAAACGCAGCGAAATTTAGCACAACAAGTAACAATGAAAATGGCGTGGTAAGAATTCTAGAAGAACTTCTTGAGGCAAAAAGTTAATTACCCATCAAGGTAATTACAATATTTCTAGAACCACCGTAATCTCTATGTTCGCAAAGATAAATTCCTTGCCAGATGCCCATATTTAATCTGCCTTTTGTTACAGGAATTTGCACTGATGCTCCAAGCAAAGAAGCTTTAATATGCGCCGGCATATCGTCAGAACCTTCATAATTATGTTTGTAATACGGCTGATCTTCTGGGATCATCACGTTAAAATGACTCTCAAAATCCTCTCTTACTGTAGGATCTGCATTTTCATTAATAGTCAAACTGGCCGAAGTATGTTTAATAAAAACCTGTAGCATGCCAATTTCTATACTTCTGATCTGTGGCATTGCTTGCACAATCTCCTGAGTGATAAGATGAAAACCGCGTTTTCTTGCTCGCAAACTAATTTCCTTCTGAAAGTACTGACTCATAAACCTTGAAATTTTTCTAAGAATCTGAGTAAAATTAACGGTTAAAACCAATATATCCGCTTAATTTTAATGTTGATTAGATTAAAAGACATCTTATGAGCGCTATCAAAAAAATCACACAAATAGGACAACAATGGGAAACTGCAGACCCATTTTTATTTTGTGCTTTTCACAATGACAAATACCCTAAAGGAAATGGCAAATTAGGTCCTGATGCTTCTCTTGCAGGCAGACTTCTAGGGCAAGATTTTCAGCAAAAAGACGGCTGGGCAATGTATCACGGTCGTGAGATCCCTGGTTTTCCTGCGCATCCACATCTTGGTTTTGAAACTGTAACCCTCGCAGAAACTGGCTACGTAGATCATTCTGACTCTCTCGGGGCTGCTGGGCGATTTGGTGATGGTGACGTGCAATGGATGACGGCTGGTAAAGGCGTTCAACATAGTGAGATGTTCCCGCTTATTCATCAAGACAAACCTAATCCGCTTTTATTATTTCAAATATGGCTTAACCTTCCGGCGAAAAGTAAGAATGTAGAACCGCATTTTAGCATGTTTTGGCATGAAGATATCCCAATTGTTCATACAACAGACGCTGAAGGAAATTCTATAAAAGTAAAAATGATAGCCGGAAATTATAAGGATAAATCAGCACCTGCTCCTCCACCCGATTCTTGGGCCGTAAATTCTGACAACAAGGTTGCAATTTGGTTAATCGATTTAGATCCTGATGCTACTTTTATTCTAGAGCGTGAAGATGAAGAAATAAACAGGTCGCTTTACTTCTTCGAAGGAGACAATATTTTTACAGATGGATTTGAAATACCTGAAAGACACAGAATTATTCTAGACCCTACACAAGATTTCTCTTTAAAAAATGGAAAAAAATCGGCAAGATTACTTCTATTACAAGGAAAACCCATTGGAGAAAGAGTGATACAAAACGGACCCTTTGTCGGGAATAATAGACAAGATATCGAAGATGGAATAAACCGTTTTAGGCAAACAGAATTTGGCGGATGGCCTTGGGAACGCCCGGATAACGTACATAATGCTGAAAATAAACGATTTGCTAAATTTCCGGACGGAAAAACTGTTTATCCTTAAAAATATTTAAGAAAATTCTAATAATTATTTGTTCTTTTAATTATTTTGCAATTAGATTGACACTTAAACACCCAACAACTAAACAACTACACCTCAAATAGTTATCAATTTTAACCCCGTGATTTTATGATTAAAACTTTTACTCTTACGAGGGTCTCGTATCTTTTTATTACTATTTTTCTTACAGCATTTTACAGCGAATCATTCGCGCAATGTGCTGGAGATGATGCGTCCCTGATTGAATGTAATAAGTCTAATAATCGCTATTTAGATTTATTTGCCGCTCTAGGCCCCAATGCTGTTGCAGGAGGAACTTGGACAAACAACAATAACACCGGCGGATTAAACAGAACTACTGGCGTACTAGATACTCATGAAGTAATAATCGGTGGTGTATTTACCTATACGTATACTGTAGAAGGGCAATCTGGTTGTACAGATAACTCTTCAATCGTTACCGTAACCTTGGGATCATTCCCAGGAGAGAACAACAGCAATGTTGTAGCATGTAGTGATGATAACAGTGTAAATCTTTTTCAATTTACAGGAAGTAGCCCAAGTCCTACTCTGGATGGTTCTTGGTCTTCAATTAATGCGCCTTCTGGCTCATTAATGGGTTCTCTTTTTAATGCAGAGCAAGCCGGGCCAGGAAATTACACATTTACTTATACAGTTCCTGCTCAAGGAGCTTGCCCTTCATCAAGTAGTACTGTGCAACTTGAAGTAATAAGAACTCCAGAAAGCGGTACAGCAATGCAGCAAATATTTTGTGAGACTGATGATCTTTCTGCTTTTACAAGTTTTGACCTTCAAGATGTATTGATGGGCGAAGATCAAGGTGGAATTTGGACTGAGAACAGCGGAACAAATGAAATATCTTCTACTCAAGATTCTTTTATCGATGTT
This sequence comes from Leeuwenhoekiella obamensis, assembly GCF_055391795.1. Lineage (NCBI taxonomy): Bacteria > Pseudomonadati > Bacteroidota > Flavobacteriia > Flavobacteriales > Flavobacteriaceae > Leeuwenhoekiella > Leeuwenhoekiella obamensis. Next base: position 1,706,561 of record NZ_AP029251.1, read on the forward strand.
GAAAATATAAGAGACTCCTTTGGTCCTGGTATTTACTCATTCTCATACACGGTTAATCCACTTAACCCTGCTTGTGCTCCTTCAACAACTAATGTTTCAATTGAAATTGAGGATGTTCTAAACTTTAATGGAGCAACTTTTGCAATCACTCAGCCTAGTGATGATGTTTGTTTTGCAGAGCTTCCGCTTAATGTTACTGCAGAGATTGATCATAATACCGCAACTATCCCTGATGGGACATACCAACTGACTTATCAAGTAGGCCCTGCTCCTAACCAAGGTTCTGAAACTATCAGCATTACTTTTACTGATGGTTTAGCTACGTTTGATCTTAACAGTAACTTTTTCACGGCAGTGGGAGATGCAACTGTAGAGATCACTGAAATTATTGATCCTAGTTCGCCAAATAACTGTGCGGCAGAAATCCCACAACTCACAGACACGATCTCTATTAATGCAATGCCAGATCCTAGCGATTCTCAAGTTGTGGTTAATGAGCCTATTTGCGAAGGCAATAATGCAACATTTATCATAAGCGACGCAGCTAACACTCCACAGATAGAGTTAGAAGATGGTGTTTACGAAGTAGCTTATACCATTGACGGTCCGGATGGTGAAGTTTACAATGCAAGTTCTGTAACTATAAGCGGTGGTCAAGGAACTGGAACTATTCCTTCTACCGAAATTCCTTCTACAGGATCATATACTATTAGAATTGATTCTTTTGAAACTGGTCAAGGTTGTGTAACCACAGCAAATATTACTGATGCTTTTGAAGTTTCGCCTATTCCTGATGCTCAGCAAGTGAGCGTGGTTGTGGCAGACACTTGTGAGGATGATTCAGTAACAGTTTATCTAACTGATTCAAATTCTGGACTAGGTGATGGAGACTTTACTATTGATTATGATATCACCGGTGATATCAATCAAACTGGTTTGTCTGAAACCGTGACGTTTGCCGATGGTATGGCTTCGTTTACCTTAGACCCTTCTATTTTAGTAAACGGTACTTCTACTCTGACGATCACAAACATTGTTAATACCATCTCTACTTGTGATGCGACTAACTTCTCTTCTCCTGCTTCAAGCTTTACTATTTATGCTAACCCAGACCTTAGCAACAGTACACTTACAGTAGAAGATTCTTGCCAAAATGAGATCGTTACAGCTTCAATTACAGATTCTGTTGATAACATCCCTGATGGGGAATATAATCTTACATATACAATTAATGGTGTAGAACAAACGGTTGAAGTAACAGCCGTAGATGGTGATACATCTTTTGATATTCCGGCATCTTTTTCTGCTGAAACAGGAAACAAAGATCTTGTAGTTACAAACTTCGTTAGAGTTTTTCCTACATGTTCTCCTACAGCGGGTCTGCCTTTAAACGCAAGTTATGAGATAACTCCAGTGCCAACACTTGAGCAAAGCACACTTACGATCGAGAATATTTGTTTTGGCGAAAGCCCATTTGCTCAAATTACCGGTGCTACGGTTGCTGATGGTTCTTATCAAATCTCTTATCAAATTACTAGCGAAAATGCTATTACTATATCTGTAGATGAAGTAGTGACTTTTACTGGTGGTAATGCAACCTTTAACATCGACACAGGCAACTTGTCTGATGACAGCGAGATCACGATCACAATCACAGGTATTGTAGAGCAAGATTCTGGTAATGCTTGTAGCTCTGTTGTAAATGATCTTTCGGTTACGTTTACTCAGAATCAAAATCCTGATCTTAGTTCAACTGCACTAACAGCGCTCGAGACTGTATGTTTAGGTGATGCAGGCACAGTATTCTTAACAGATCCTAATGCAAATTTGAGTGATGGAGATTACGTTATTACATACTCATTAAGCGGTGCTAATAATTCAACTGGATTAACTGACACGATTACTGTGACAAACGGTGAGGCTAGCTTTAGTGTAGATGCTTCTCTTCTTACAGCTACAGGATCTTACACAGTAACTGTTGATAGTATTGCAAATGCCTCTACATCTTGTAGCACGGCTGCTAGTATGCTTATAGCAGACTTTAATGTTACTCCAACACCAGATCTTACAAATGCTAGCATAAGCACTCCTGATACTTGTGCAGATGAAACTAACTTTAATGTAACCCTAGATGCTCCTGCTCTTGCAGACGGTAGCTACACGATCATGTACACATTAAGTGGTGCAAATGAGGGTTCTTATTTTGCTACTAATGTTCCTGTATCAGCAGGACAAGGAAACTTTGATATTGACCCTGCAAACCTTGCAAATACTGGTGAAACAACTATTACAGTAACTACTGTAACAAATGATCAGTCTGATTGCTTTACAGATGCTTTAGCGATCGCTTATAGTTTTGATATTAATGTTACTCCGCAAGTAGCTAGCGAAGATCTTACAGCTACTGATGCTTGTCTTGGTGATAGCGTTGTGATCACATACTCAGGAACTGGACTAGATGATGGCAACTATGATATTACATACACGCTTACTGGTGACAATGCAATGGCCGAAACTAATGCAACAATAACCGTTACAGATGGTGTTGCTCAATTTACGGTTCTTGCTTCATCATTAACAGAAGTTGGTACTACAACTTTCACTATTACATCTGCTACAAATACACTTACCACCTGTACAAATACCACAGCGGCTAGTGTAACATTTGATGTAAATCCTATTCCTGACGCAAGCGATCTATCGCTAGATGCTATGGATATTTGTTTTGCAGAATCTGGGTTAGCAACAATAAGTTCTACTAAGCTGGTAGATGGAAATTACACAGTTACTTTTGACCTTAGTGGAGCGAACGCATCAACTGGAAATACAGCAACTTTTGCCTTAAATGGTGGTGAAGGACTTTTCCTTATAGATGCAGATCTTTTGGCTTCCGCCGGAATACAAACTGTGACGATCACTGACATTGCAAGTGAATTTGGTTGCGATGCTGCGAGCGCTTCTGCTACAACAGATTTTGAGATCACTCCACTACCTGATACAACGGGTGCAACACTAACTATCGCAGATATCTGCTACGGCAATAGTTCTGATGTTATCATCACAGATGCTACAGCTTTAATGGATGGCGATTATATCATCACTTATGTCGTGGATGGTGCAAATGCTCAAGCTGAAACTGGTGCTACATTATCATTCGTTAACGGCGCATCAAGCTTTGAGCTTGACGGAAGCCTGCTCATGAATGGTGGAATTACTAACGTTACTATTACTTCTGTAATGAGTGTAGCAACACAGTGTACTTCGTTAACTAACCTTACTGGTTCATTTAATGTAGTTGACCCAGCACCGCCTACTATCGCTGAAGCTCTTGAGTTCTGTATAAATGATTCGCCTACTATCGCAGATCTTATTGCAAAACTTCAGCCAGCTACAGGTGTTTCAGTTTATGATACAAATACCGGCGGCACTGCTCTTGCAACCACTACTACGTTAACAGATGGTACGACTTATTATGCGTCTGCTACTTTAGACGGAAGTTGTGAAGGAAGCACTCGTGTAGCTCTTACCGTTGATCTTTCAGCGTGTGACGGATTGTTTATACCTGATGGCTTTTCGCCGAACGGCGATGGTGTAAATGACACTTTTGAAATTAGAAATATTGATTTGGTTTATCCTGATTATACTATTGAGTTCTTTAACCGTAACGGTCAGACTGTATTTAAAGGAAATGCGGGAACTGGTGACTGGGATGGACGTTCTAACCAAGGTGGTTTAGGAAGCGGAGTTTTACCTAATGGTGTTTACTTCTACATCCTTAACTACAATGATGGATCAACAAAACCAGTACAAGGTCATATTTACCTAAACAGATAAAAGGATAATCAATATGAAAACTAGAACATTGAAAAATATACTTTTTGCAGCGATCGTCCTTATTGGTATTAAAACCTTTGGACAACAAGATCCTTCTTACACTCAATATATGTATAACATGAGTGTCGTGAACCCAGCGTATGCTACCGGTGAAATAGGCACAATGAATGTGGGTGGTTTTTACCGCTCACAATGGGTAGGCATAGATGGCGCTCCCACAACAGGAACTTTCTTTGCCCACGCAGCCTTGTCTGAGCGTATAGAAATGGGACTTAATCTCGTTCATGACGAAATAGGTGATGTTGTAAAAGAAACAAATCTTAACGCAGATTTTGCTTACAACATTCCGGTGTCTGATGCAGGAAAATTATCGTTAGGTATGAAAGCGGGTCTTAGCTTTTTTAATGCCGATTTTACTCAACTGCAATTTAACAGCGGTAACATGAGTACAGATCCTGCATTTAGTCAAATGATAAACGAGACCTTCCCAGTGATAGGTATTGGTGCATTTTATTATACTGATAAATACTACGTGGGTTTAAGTACGCCAAATATTCTTGCAAACGACCATCTTGAAAGTAAGGATGGTGTAAAAACCTTGGGAGCTGAAGCAACACATATTTTCTTAACTGCAGGTTACGTGTTTGACATCAATAATGATGTGAAGTTCAAGCCTTCTTTTATGGCAAGAGGTGTAAAAGGTGCTCCGTTTGAATTAGATGTTAATGCAAACGTACTTTTCTTAGAGAAGTTTGAGGCAGGTGTAGGATATCGCTTTGGCGATGCTGTAACTGGACTATTTAATTTTGAAGTTTCTCCTGGTCTTAAACTGGGCTATGCTTATGACTACACCACTTCTAATCTTAGTAATTACAGCAGTGGTAGCCATGAGATCATGGTGTTATTTGATTTTAGTCTGTTTGGCTTTACAGCCGAATATTCTAAATCTCCAAGATTCTTCTAAAATAACCTCTTAAACAGACCAGTAAATTATGACACATTTACAAAAGTATTTATCAGTGTGCGTTATGCTATTTGTTATGCAAGGCATTACCGCGCAAGAAGCGACATATAAAAAAGGATCTCAAGAATTTGCGAGCAAGAACTTTCCTGAGGCGATCACTATTTTTGAAAAACAAAACGATAGAACTCAAGAGCTTCTAGAAAAGCTGGCAGATAGCTATTATTACACGCAGAATTATGCAAAAGCCAGCACTACTTATAAAGAGCTTTTTGACAAATTCAATCCTGATGATGCGTTTAAATTGCGTTATGCTAATGCTGCAAAATCTCTAGAGGAATATGAATTAGCAAACGAACTTCTTAGCGATTACACAGGTGAAGAAGTTGATATTCTTAACAGCATACAAGCAGATATGGGTGAGACTCCAATGCGTTATTTTATCGAGACGTTAAGTACCTCATCAAATTATTCTGAGTTTGGTGCTGTAGAATATGACGGTAAACTTGTTTTTACGTCTTCGCGAAATACAGACAGACCCATTTATGAATGGAATCAACAACCATTTTTGGATCTTTTTCAAGGTGAAGTACAAAACGGGATGATCACTAACATCAAGCCGTTTTTCTCTGAAATAAACACAGATCTGCACGAAAGTAATCCTACTTTCTCTGCAGATGGTAAGACCATGTATTTTACTCGTAATTCAAAGAACAAAACACGAGTTAATGGCGCTAGAGTTTCATTACTACAGATCTTTAAAGCAGAATTTAAAGATGGCAAGTGGACGAACATTGAGCCTGTTTCATTCAACGGTAAAAATTATAGTGTCGCTCACCCTTCACTAAGCGCAGATGGCAAGAAATTGTACTTCTCAAGTGATATGAGCGGTGGTTACGGTTCTTATGATATTTATGAAGTTGCCGTAAATGCTGATGGTAGTTTTGGTAAACCAAAAAACCTCGGTGAGAACATAAATAGCGAAGGCCTTGATCAATTTCCTTTTATTTCTCAAAAAGGAAACCTGTATTTCTCAAGCGATCGCATTAATAGCTTAGGCGGTCTGGATCTTTATTTTAGCACAGGTGCAGGTAATGGTTTCGCTACAGCGAAAAACATGGGAGCAGATATCAACACAAGCCGTGATGATTTTGCCCTAGCGATCGATGAAGCAAACTGGAGCGGATATTTCTCTTCAAACCGCAGCGGAAAGGACAAGATCTATGCTTTTAATGAAGCAAGCTATTTTATCACAGGTACGATTAAAGATGATGAAACAGGTCAGCCTATTGCTGATGCAAAAGTTATTGTTAGAGATGCTCAAAATGACATCGTTGAGATCGTTTATACTAATGAAGCTGGAGAATATCAAGTAAGTCTACCACAAGGATCATATAATGTGAAGGTTACAAAAAACAGATATGAAACTGTAGAAAAGCAAGTAACTTTCAATAATAGCAATGAGAAGCGCGTAAGTTTAGATTTGGCTATAGCCAAAACAGATAAAACTGAAGAGTCTGAGGCTGCAGCAACAGAGTATGAGCCTATTTACTTCTACTTTGACACAGACTTTATTAGAAGAGACATGCGCCCGAAAGTTGAAAGATTACTTGATATCTTAAAAAGCAATCTTGATGTGAATATCCTTATCACAGGTTACACAGACATTCGCGGACCAGAGATCTACAACCACGATCTTGCGCGTCGCAGAGCAGAATCTGTAAGAGATTACTTTGTGAGAAATGGTGTAAATCCTGTGCGCCTTGAAGTGCGTGAAGAAGGAGAAGGCCACCCTGCTGTAGAATGTGAAGTACGACAATGTACTGAAGCAGATCACAGAATGAATCGAAGAACAGAATTTGATATTAGAGATAACTAGAAATAAAAAAACCGGCTTTAAAAGCCGGTTTTTTTATGTTTAAATTCCGCTGATATAACTACCGTAGAGATCCTTAAACCTCATCCCTTCTGTAAGGCGGAATTTGCTAAGTTTTTTAAACTCTACCAGCGCCCACAGTACAAATTCCTTTAAGAAGTAAATATCTGCAGGTTCTGTTTCTGGTTGGTATTTTTTGATCAAAGCATCTAGCGCTTCAATTCTGTCTAGCTCTTTTTTATATTCTTCATCTTTGATGTCATCCAGAAGTTTAAACTCAGTTTGATCAAAGAACCAATTCACGATCTCATCATACGGATTCTTTTCAGACTCTTTCTCAAGTTTCTTGATCTCTGGGAATTTATCTCTAAAGAGTGTTTTTATCGCATCACCTAGTAGAATTTGGGCGACAGCCGAAGAACCTTCTTGCTCACCTTCATAAACAAGTTCTACCTTACCGGTGATCGCAGGGATTATCCCTAAGAAATCTCCCATGCGCACCGTAGTTTTTTCTTGACCGTTGATCAACGCGCGACGCTCTGCCGTGCTAAGAAGATTTTCAAAAGCGGTGATACTCATCCTAGCGCTCACACCACTCTTAGCATCTATAAGTTCGCTTTCACGCGCTTCAAAGCTAATTTGCTCAAGAAGATCCATCGCAAATGGTGGCACCTCTACAATATCAGATTGTACGTTATTCTTGCTCGCTTCTTGTTGCGTAATAGTTTTTGCGATCTCAATATCATGCGGATAATGCGTTAAGATCTGTGAACCTATTCTATCTTTAAGCGGCGTTACAATGCTTCCTCGATTTGTATAATCTTCTGGATTTGCTGTAAACACAAATTGCATATCTAGCGGCAAGCGCAGTTTAAAACCACGAATCTGTATATCTCCTTCTTGCAAAATATTGAACAACGCAACCTGAATACGTGCTTGTAGATCTGGTAATTCGTTGATAACAAAAATTGATCGATTAGCTCGTGGTATCATCCCGTAATGTATCACGCGCTCATCTGCGTAACTCAGTTTTAAATTAGCCGCTTTAATAGGATCAATATCTCCTATAAGGTCAGCTACGGTTACATCTGGCGTCGCTAATTTTTCAAAAAATCGCTCGTCGCGATGCACCCAATCTATCGGAGTTTCAGCTCCTTTTTCTTCTAGTAATTCTACCGCTGAACGCGAAATGGGTTTTAAAGGATCATCGTTAATCTCAGAGCCGGCAATAACAGGCATCCACTCGTCTAGCAACTGCACCATTAATCTGGCCAGTCTTGTTTTTGCCTGACCTCTTAATCCTAATAAATTGATATTATGTTTGGATAGAATTGCTCTTTCAAGCTCTGGGATCACGGTGTATTCATAACCATGAATTCCTTCAAAAGAGTTTTTACCTTGTTTTATATTCTCAAGAAGATTTGCACGCAACTCTTCTTTTATGCTTTTGCTTGTATAACCAGAATCTTTAAGTGCTTTTAAAGTGGTGATATTTGGTTTTGACATTCGTGTAGTTTTTCCTTTTTATCTAATTCTTTTCTTTCTGTTAGTCTCATAATCCTCAAAGATCATTTCGCCTAAGCCTTCTAAACCGGTATAAAAAGCTTTTCCTTGATTAGCCTGAGCAAATTCTCGCACAAACTTCATTAAGTAAGGATCCTGAGCGATCATAAACGTGGTGATGGGGATTTTCAACTTTCGAGCTTGACTCGCCATGCTATAACATTTATTCACGATGTAGTCATCTAAGCCTACACTGTTTTTATAGTAATATCCATCTGGCTCACGCACACAGCTGGGTTTACCATCTGTGATCATAAAAATTTGCTTGTTTGTATTGCGCTTGCGTCTTAAAATATCCATCGCAAGTTGAAGTCCGGCAACGGTATTTGTGTGATACGGACCGACCTGTAAATACGGAAGATCTTTGATCTTAATAGGCCATGCATCGTTACCAAAAACCAAGATATCCAACGTATCTTTTGGGTAACGTGTAGTGATCAGTTCGGCTAGCGCCATGGCCACTTTTTTAGCCGGCGTGATGCGATCTTCGCCATAGAGAATCATACTGTGACTTATGTCTATCATAAGCACAGTGCTCATCTGCGATTTATGATGCGTTTGCTCTACGACCAGATCATTTTCGCTGAGATTAAAATCGCCCAAGCCATGATTGATCTGCGCATTTCTGAGACTTTCGGTAATTGAAACTCGCTCTAAAGGATCGCCAAATTGATACTCTCTAAATTCTCCTGTTTGCTCATCTCCCCTACCCATTTTGTTGGTTCGATGATTGCCTTGTGCGTTTTTCTTTAGCTTGCCAAAGATCTGCTCAAGCGCTTTTTTTCTTATGGCTTTCTCGGTCTTTGCGGTTATGCTCATCCCATTTTTGCCGTCAGGCTTGATCTCCTCGCGTATATAGCCTTTTTCTTTAAGCTCTTCTACAAAGTCATCTAAGGTGTAATCTTCTGTGGTAAGATTATATTCTTTATCTAATTCTTTGAGCCAGTCTAGCGCTTCATCAAAATCTCCCGAAGTATGCGTAATAAGCTCCTTAAAAATATCAAGTAGCTTATCAAAAAGCGGCTGCTCTGGGGCTTCGTATTTTTTAAAACTAAATCCCCTCTCTCGCGGTTTCTTCTTCATATCTTCTAAAATTACAGGATTTATAAATGCTTTAAAAACATGCTGACGTTAAAGTAACCTCAAAAAAAAATCCCCGTCTAATAAGACGAGGATTTATGTTCTGGCTTACGCCGAAAATTATTTTGCGGGCATCACAACAGCATCGATCGCGTGAATGATACCGTTAGAAGCTTCTACATCTGTCATTACAACTTTAGCAGTTTTACCTTTTGCATCAGTAAGCACAACATCTTTACCATCTAAGGTTGCAGTGATCTTCTCACCTTGTACGGTAATGATCTCAAAACTACCACCATTCTCTTCAATTGCAGATTGAATATCTGCTGCTGTAAATTTACCTGGCACTACGTGATACTTAAGTACTGTAGCCAATTTCTCTTTGTTCTCTGGCTTCATCCATGCATCTCTATCTGCCTGTGGTATTGCTTCAAAAGCAGTATTTGTTGGGGCAAAAACGGTGTAAGGACCTTCACTCTTTAAAGTTTCTCCTAGATCTGCAGCTACAACAGCACCTTCAAGATCAGAGAAATTCTCATTGCTCATAGCAATGTCTGCGATGGTATTTTGCTCATCTGCAAGATCTGCATCTGGAGATTCCATTTCTGTAGCTTCCATTGCTACTTCATCTGTCATCTCATCTTCAGTCTTTTTTTCTTTATCATTACAAGCTACTGCAAGCATTGATACAGCGGCAAGAGTTAAAAATATCTTTTTCATTTTCAGTTTATTTTATTTGATTTTAGTGATGTAAAAGTATAGATGCGTTCGTTAAACATTTGGTAAGTACTTAATAAGCTTACGTTAATGTTGCGTCAGGGATTGAGGCATTTGTTGGAGCTCTTTTGTAGCCTTACGGCGAAAAAAAGCGACTGCCGAAAGCCCGGCATACAGCACACTTGCTGGATGGACGCCCAAAGAAAAATCCTGATCTGCATTATTGAAAATGCCATGAAAGTGCCCGAATACGCCTGATTACTTTTAAAAAAAGTATAAATTAGACAACTAGTACTATAATTTAAATACTTCTGCACATGTTGAGGAAACTCCCCATTCTATTTATTTTTATTATTCCGCTGATTGCCAGCGCTCAAAAGTTAGACATGTCTCTGGTTAAGAACATGCAACCTAGAAATATAGGTCCTGCCGGGATGAGCGGCCGTGTTACTGCAATTGATGCGGTAACCAGCAATCCTGATATTATTTATGCAGGTTCTGCCTCTGGCGGACTATGGAAATCTACTTCTGGCGGTGTAACCTGGAAGCCGGTTTTTGACGATCAAGAAACTGCTTCAATAGGTTCTGTAGCTATACAACAGTCAAACCCTAGCGTGGTTTGGGTAGGAACAGGAGAAGGAAACCCTCGTAATAGTGTGAATAGCGGCTATGGTATTTTTAAATCTCTAGATGGCGGAAAAACCTGGAAGAACATGGGCCTTGAAAATACACGTAATATCTATCGTGTAATTATAGATCCTAACAATCCTGATGTTGTTTATGCAGGAGCAATAGGTTCGCCATGGGGTGATCATCCAGAACGCGGTGTGTTTAAAACCACAGATGGCGGTAAATCTTGGAAAAAAGTTCTTTTTGTAAATAACAGAACAGGAACCGCAGACCTTGTGATGGATCCTAACAATCCTAATAAATTGATCGCTGCAATGTGGGAACATCATCGTGATCCATTTTTCTTTAAAAGTGGCGGAAAAGGTTCTGGTCTATACATTACTTACGACGGCGGTGAGAACTGGAAAAAACTTAAATCTGAAGACGGTTTACCAGAAGGTGAGCTGGGTAGAATAGGTCTTGCGATCGCTCCTAGCAAAAGTGATGTTGTCTACGCGTATGTAGAGTCTAAAAAAAATGCATTATACCGTTCTGACAATGGTGGCGAATCATGGAAAATGGTAAATAACGACATGAATGAAATAGGTAATCGCCCATTTTATTATGCAGATATTTATGTAGCTCCAGATAATGAAAATAGAGTATATTCTATCTTCACCTATGTAAACGTTTCTGAAGATGGCGGTAAAAGTTTTAAAGAACTCATGCCTTCTTACGGTAGTGATAATGGAGTTCACCCAGATCATCATGCATGGTACATTCACCCTACAAATCCAGACTTTATGATGGATGGTAACGATGGTGGATTATACATCACAAGAGATGGCGGCGACACGTGGAGATTTGCTGAAAATATCCCAGTAGGACAATTTTATCACGTTGCTGTAGATAATGACTATCCATACAATGTTTATGGTGGTATGCAAGATAACGGTAGCTGGAGAGGTCCGGCTTATGTTTTAAAATCACAAGGTATTCGCAATTCATACTGGCAGGAGATTTCCTTTGGTGATGGTTTTGACGTTGTACCAGATCCTACAGACGTAGAAAAAGGTTGGTCTATGAGTCAGCAAGGATATGTGGGTAGATTTGATGCAAAAACAGGTAATAACTATTCTGTAAGACCTACGCATCCAGATCCTAATGTTCAATTACGATTCAACTGGAATAGTGCGATCGCTCTTTCTCCATTTCAGGATAAGACACTTTACTTTGGTTCTCAGTTTGTTCATAGAACCTTTGACGGCGGTCTAACTTGGGAAGTGATCTCACCAGACCTTACAAGAAACGATCCTGAACAACAAAAACAAGCCGAAAGCGGTGGCTTAACTCTAGACGCAACTGGCGCTGAAAACTACAATACTATCATTGTAATAGAACCATCAGAAGCTGAGATGGGCTTGATCTGGACGGGATCAGACGATGGCCGTGTGCATGTTACAAGAGATGGTGGTGGCCATTGGACGGATCTTACAGAAAACTTAGAGGGTCTTCCAAAAGGTAGCTGGATAGCACAAATAAGAGCAAACAAAAATATACCAGGACAAGCATTGCTTATCGCGAATAACTATCGCCGCAACGATTACACACCATACGCCTATAGAACAAAAGATTATGGTAAAACTTGGGAGCGCATCGTAGATGGTAGTGATGTTAAGAGTTACACGCTTTCGATCATTGAAGATCCTAAGGTTCCAGAATTGATGTTCTTAGGAACAGACGACGGACTGTATGTTTCTATTGACGCTGCAGCAACCTGGACAAAATGGACAGAAGGTTTCCCTACTGTGCCGGTAAAAGACATGGTTATTCATCCTAGAGAAAATGATCTAGTTATAGCGACTTTTGGGCGTAGCTTCTGGGTGCTAGATGATATTAAACCATTAAGAGCGCTTGCGCGAAATAGTTCCATGCTCAACAACTTTGAGAACGGAAAGCCGGGAACTGTACAAGTCTTCCCTCCTACCGAAGCTTATCAAAATGCATATCAACAACCTACAGGAACTCGATTTGCAGCAGATGCAATTTATAGCGGTGTAAACAGACCTACAGGAGCTAAGATCTCTTATTTTATTCGTCCTAATACGGCTAAAGATGCTGAGAAAAAATGGGATACAGTAAAACTGAATATCTATGACAAAGGTAGATTGATAAGAACCCTTAAAACAAAAGTTCCAGAAGAAGCTGGTTTATACAACTTCAGATGGTACATGGATGAAAAAGGAGCTGACAGACCTTCACGTACTTTAAGAAAAGGCGATCGCGAACGCGGTGGATTATCAGTAAGACCTGGATCATACGAAGTTGAAGTAGTTTATGGAACTGAAAAATCTTCTGAGACTATTAATGTAAAGTCTGACCCTAGATTGAATCAAAGTAAGAAAACTCTTGAAGACATCTATTATAGCGGTAAAGATCTTGAGAAAAGCACTCAAATCGCAGCTGATGCTGTAGAGCAATTAGTACAAAGTAAGAATACCGCTCAGGATTTTATCAAGCGTATGAAGGATGCTGGTAAAGATCAATATGAAGCTGAGATCAAAGCTTCAGAAGAGATCATCAAGAAGATCGATAATCAGATCGCTTTATTCATCGGTAAGGAAGATGATAGACAAGGTATTGTAAGAAGCCCCGAGCAAAATGTGATGACACGCATTGGTACTGCGAGTAGCTACATTAGCAGCAGACCAGAAGGACTTACAGATACAGAGAATCGACTTTTGGCGCAAGCCAAAGATGAATTAAGAGAAGCGCTTACCTCTGTAAATACATTCTATGAGGAAGAATGGCCAAGATATCAAGACACCATCCAGGCGTTAGATCTGTCTCCATTTAAAGAAGTACAGTCGTTCTCAATAGACTAAAACTTAAAACTAAAAACCCCGCTTTTGCGGGGTTTTTTATTTGATTATCCCAACCTCTTTGCTGTGTCTTAAGGCTATACTACTTTTTTTAAAATAGCAGGTGGAAACATCCATAGATTCTATATTCTTTAATGCTTTCTTAGTATTCTCATTTTGTTTTGAACCGGTTTGTCTGATATAAACCGCTCTTATATTCTTAGGGAAGGTTTTACAAATACGCTCATAAATATTAGGATCTTGTTGCGAATCATCACCCAGAAGCACATAATCGATAAGCGGATAAAAACTAATTATATCCTGAATTTTAGTGAATTTATGATCGTGGTCGCCTCTACCGGTTTTCACAAAATCACGTAGACCGGTTTTTAATTTTTTAAGCTTGATCACTGCTTTTGGCAGTTCGTTTTTACGGGCGAAGCGTTCTATGAATTCATACAAATTCCACTCGCTGCTCGAAACATAAAAAAATGAATTTGAGGCTTCCTTTGCATCCTGGCCAGCAATGCTTAACTGCTTATAATGCTCTACCACATCGTCAAAGATCTTGCGGCGGTCTATATTTCGCGTAAGCATAACATATAACTTCTTAAAAATGTTGTTGCTGTGTGAGACTAAAAACGTGTCGTCAATATCACTAATTATCCCAACTTTACTTTTGTAAGGCTTCAATAATTCTCCCTGCGCGGTAGAAATATCGCCATCGCAATTTGCCGAAACCGTATACGTATGCCAACCGCTTTTTATCTCTTGATCAAAGGGCACATTGAATCTAAAGTAACCATCCTCCATCGTTTTGGTCTTTACTTTAGTCCCTTTAAAGTCTAGCTCAACCTCCACATTATTTACCGGTTTAACCCTAAAGATCTGGATTATTGTAAGCGCATGTCTTAACTTTTTTTTGTCATATTCATAGGCATCAGGACTGCGCGATTTAAACACATGACCAAAAACTACAAGCTCTCTATCATTCGCGTATCCACGATATAACTTAAGATCCAGCTTCATTCTATTGGTAAATTATTAACGGTTTGCTTTCGTCAAAATAGCTATTTTCGATCAAAACAAAACCCATGTCCTCCATTTATAACGTTCTTTTAGTAATTAACCCCATTGCCGGCGGCAACGATAAATCTCCAATAATTAATGCGGTTGAGAACGCTTGCGCGAAAAGGAATCTTACACTCAAGAAATATGAAACTGATGGTGAAAATGACGAGCAGAACATTCTTGAAATCAATAAAGAATTTAAAGCAGACCGAATTTTAGTTTCGGGAGGTGATGGCACCATTGTGTGCATCGCAGAAATCGCCCGAAAAATTGATATCGCATTAGGCATTTTACCTTCTGGATCAGCAAATGGTCTTGCGGTAAATCTTGACATTCCTGATGATCTTGATAAACAAATAGAGATCGCGCTAGGGGATCATCTTATAGATTTTGACATGCTAGAAATTAACGGTCATCCATCGTTGCACATCGCAGATGTGGGTATCAATGCCGCTTTGATACGTAATTATGATGAGAGCAGTATTCGTGGGAAATTTGGCTACCTCATAAACACAATACCTACGTTAATTCAAGAAGATTTTCCTTTTAAATATAAAATTGAAGCAAACGGCGAGACACACGACGAAGAAGGAATCATGGTCGCGATCGCAAATGCATCAAAGTTTGGTACAGGAGCAAATATCAATCCCACAGGTAAAGTGAACGACGGCAAATTTGAAGTGCTTGTATTTAAAAAACTAGACATTTGGGAAATTCTCAAAACGCTTAAAGGCGATACCGTTCAAGATCCTGATTTTGTAAAAACCATCCGCACAGATCAAGTAACAATTTATTGTAAAAAACCTGTGGCGCTTCAGGTAGACGGTGAATTTATAGGCAATGAAACTAAAGTTGAGGCGTATATTAACAAAACCGCTTTGCAAATTGCAGTACCAGAAGAATTTGTAAATAATTAGACTAGAGATCGCAGCTCAGTTTTTTTGACTTTAAGTCAAAAGAAATATCACACGAGGCCACTGTTTATCTGTTTTCTTAATGTTAAGCTAATTGTAATTCTTTGGATAGCCAAGTTTGAAACTTTACTTTTAAACTCTAATACTAATAACCACAACAAATCATTATGAAAAAAATCACTTTACTATTTGTTCTTTCGGCAATGGTTAGCATGACCGCTTGTAAGGAAACAAAGAAGACAGATGGAGAAGATGCTATGACTGAGGAAACTGAGATGGATGATAGCACAGAGATGGAAGAAACAGCAATGGCTAAGGAAATTAGTTTTGACCTTGAGCCAAAAAGCGATAGCGGTGCAACCGGTACTGTAACTTTTGAAGAAGTAGACGGACAAGTAAAAATGACTGCCGTTCTTCAAGGTTTATCTGAAGGTACACACGCAATTCACATTCACGAAACTGGAGATTGTACTTCACCTGATGGAAAATCAGCTGGTGGACACTGGAACCCAACGCATGAAAACCATGGTAAATGGGGAGCTGCTGAAGGTTACCACAAAGGAGATATAGGAAACTTTGAAGCTGATGCTAGCGGTAACGGTTCTATCTCTATGACTACAGATGAGTGGTGTATAGGATGTGAAGACGCTACTAAAAATATTGTAGGTAAAGGTATTATCGTTCACCAAGGTGCTGACGATTTTACATCTCAACCTAGTGGTGCCGCAGGCGCAAGAGTTATGTGCGGTGGCATTATTGAATAAGCAATGCTTAAATAACAGACTTAAAAAGTAACCTACGGGTTACTTTTTTTTTATATCTTAACACAACTAACAAAACTTCAATAATTTATGCAACCAGACGAGCTCATCGCCCGCCTTCAGCAGAAAGATCAAAAGGCATTTCAGGAAATTTATGGTATGTATTCTGAAAGTATTTTTGGAGTAATTAACAGTATTGTTCGAGACGTTACAGTTGCAGAAGAAGTTTTGCAGGATGTCTTTATAAAGATCTGGGATAATGCTAAAAGTTACAATTCTAAAAAAGGGCGCTTCTTCACGTGGATGCTAAACATTGCTCGCAATGCATCTATAGATAAATTAAGATCTAAGTCATTTAAAAATCAAAAGAAGAACCTTACTGAGGATTATTTCGTAGATATACTCGAAACAAAAAATAGTTTTTCAAGTAAGATCGATGCCATAGGTATCAAGAAGTATATTGAAAAGCTGGAACCCGTTTGCAAAAAAGTTATTGATCTTTTGTTCTTTAAGGGCTTTACCCAAAAAGAAGCTAGTGAAGAATTAGATATGCCTCTGGGTACCATTAAAACACGCAACCGTATTTGTATTAATAAATTAAGAACAATCTTAAATCCCTAAGATTAAATGGACGTAAAAGAATACATAGACTCGGGTATACTAGAACTTTATGTGTACGGTGCACTCCCTGAAGAAGAGAGTGTTAAAGTAAGTTCTATGCTTAAACAAAACCCTGAAGTTAAAGAAGAAGTAGAGGCTATTGAGCAAGCATTGCAGCAACTTGCAATGGGCTTATCTCCTTATGATCCTCAAAAGCTGCTAGATAATTTATTGCTTAAATTTAATGACAATTCTAAAGTTATAAGCATTAATAAGAAGGATAATACATCTCGCATCATCATGTACATTAGCATTGCAGCGACACTCGCACTTTTAGTGGGAATCGTTAGCCTGCTTAATAAGAACAAAGCTTTACAGCATGATGTAGAAGTAGTTGAGACTCAAAACAGAGTTTTAATAACTGAGATTGAAGAATCTAATGCAAAACTTGCAACCTCAAAGCAAATTATTGAGCTGTACCGCGATACTGATCTTATTCGCGTACCGCTTGCAGGACAGCAGGTTGCTCCTGATGCTTATGTAAATGTGTTTTGGGATAAAGAACAAAACAAAGCGATCATAGATGCATCTGGTCTTCCTGAAGCTCCAGAAGGTAAAGAATATCAGGTTTGGTCTCTTAAACTAGATCCACTTACACCTACAAGTATTGGTTTGCTATCTGGTTTTAACCAAAGTTCTACAAAACTGTTTGAGCTTAGCAATCCTAACGAGACAGAAGCCTTTGGTATCACACTTGAGCCAGAAGGTGGTAGCGAATCTCCTACCCTTGAGCAGCTTTACACCCTTGGTGCAGTAGGCGCTTAAAACTTCCCATTTTTAAAATTCAATAGTTGTTATAAATAGGAATCGCCCGTTAAAGAACGGGCGATTCGCAACTAACAAAAAATCCAAAAAAACTAATCAACCATTATTTTTGATATTCTATTTCTTTTTCAACGTAATAAAACAAAATCATTTTTTTTCTTGGATCATAATTTCCAAATTCTAACCTAATTGTACCATACTTACGCAGTTACATCTAACTTGGTTTCAATAAAAAGTGTTAAAATTTTATTTAACATTTTACGCTCCATCTAAACTTTTACATCTCACAAAACCCACGTAGTTTTGAAGTAGAATTAAGAAGTATGAATCCTTCATCAGCGGGCTGGATAAATAAAAAATTACATCAATTAGAAAAAGAATCTCTCACTGGTTCTACACATGACTATTACCTAAAAATCAGAGAAAGCGGTTTTATTTATGGTATATCTGTCATTTCTTTAAGTAGACTTTCGTCGAAATTTACGCTGACAGAATTAGAGCTCACAAAACTCAATCTTCTAGATTGTTTGATTTTTGTTCACGCTTCCAATGAAAGAAAGACGGAAGATTTTGTTGAAGATGCTCTTGCTTATTACGAGATCATTTCCCCCGAAAGGGAATATATTCTTACGCGCAAAAACCGCACAGCAAGCGCGTTAGAAAAAAGAATACATTCTCGGATTCAGACTAATGAGCCTTTGTTGCAAAAGAACTTTAGTCACCTCATCACAAATGCTTTGCTTTTTCTGGATGTATTGGGATTTGAGCAATTTCTTAAAGGTCATAATGATATTGCAGATTACATCTCAGGCCTTGAAGCTGCTGTGATGAACACGCTTTGGCTAGCGCTCACAAAAAAGGGAACTAAAAAACATTATGACGATCTGTTGATACAACTTTTCGAGAAATCGTTGAGATACAACAAGAATCTTGTGCGTGAAGTTTCAAAGCTTGAAGAATTATCTTTTACTGGTTTTAAAACCCAATGGGAACAGCGCTACATTATGGATCTTGCCGCACTCACCGTTTGGGAAGATAACCAGATCGAGCAGCAGGAAAATATATTTCTACGCAGATTAGCACAGCAACTTGATCTAAATAATGAGATCTGTAATGATGCCATTCTCACTGCGCATTTGTTCATTACAGAACATAAAAACAGTATTTCTTATCTTAATTATAGCAATCCGCTTAAGAATTTTTACAAGCAAACTAATCGCACGGTAAAAGTGCTTGTTTTAAGAAATAAGGATAGATTACTACAAGAAATCTTAGAAAGCGGCGAACTAGTAAAATTGCTGGGACAAAGCACTATGCGCGATCTTACTAAAGATGAGCGTAAAAAAGTAAAAGCGCAATTACTGGATATTTGTAAAAGCATCCCATCGCTTGCGATCTTTTTACTTCCTGGTGGAAGTTTGCTATTGCCTATTTTGATAAAATACATCCCAGAATTGCTTCCGTCTGCCTTTAGAGAAAACAATCTAGAGCAGTAACATTTGCTGTTAACATATTGCAAAACCGCTAATAGCTTCAGTTTAAAATGCAGAATTTTAAACCATGAAGCAAATCTACATCAGGCTAAAATGGCTTTTTGAGCGCATCACGACTAAGATCGCATTCTACCCTACTTTACTCACATTTTCAGGTTTAATGCTTGGTTTTATTATGCTTTTCCTTGAAAAAGAAGGCATATCAAAATGGTTTATTGAAGAAGTTCCGCAGTTGTTTATCAACGATGCTGAGACAGCGCGAAGTCTGCTAAGCACCTTTATTGCTGGGATTTTCTCGCTTATGGTTTTTAGCTTTTCAATGGTGATGGTGTTGCTAAGCCAGGCTTCATCAAATTATTCTCCGCGCATTTTACCGGGACTTATTCGCAATAAAAAACATCAATACGTTCTGGGATTTTACATGGGCGTTTTGACTTATTGTATTCTTATTCTCCTTGCGGTGAAACCTACTCAGGATAAAACAGAACTGCCCGGTGTGGCAATACTATTGTCAATTTTTCTTGTGCTTAATGTTCTTGCCTGCTTTATCTATTTTATTCACAGCATATCTGAAGCAATACAGATCAATAATATTATCGAGGACATTTATAACAAGTCAAAAAATCGCTTAGAACAACTGATCTCTAATAACGACAGCGGTGATGATCATAATTATCCTGACACAGAGAACTGGAATGTAATTGAAAGCAGAGAAACCGGCTATTTACAAACACTTGATGAAAAAAGCCTCATAGACCTTTGCCATGATGCAGATTGTAAATTAGACATCATTATTGCAAAAGGTACTTTTACCGTTAAGGGTGCTGCTTTCGTAAAATGCAATAAAAACCTAAGTAAAAAAGAAATAAAAAGATTGATCTCTTGTTTTGGGTTTTCTCGTAGTGAGATCGTTTCACAAAATTATGTTCTGGGATTCAAGCAACTCACAGAGATCGCTGTAAAAGCGATGAGCCCGGGGATTAATGATCCCGGCACGGCAAATAGCTGCCTAGATTATCTTACTGAACTTTTTACCCTCCGTATGCGTAAACATGACTTCAGTTTTTTAATCAATGAAGATGGAAGCAAAGTTGCTGCTCTGCGCACAATAGATTTTAAAGAAATCCTGTATTATGTCTTTTCGCCGCTAAGGCAATACTGTAAAAATGACGCAGTGATGGTGCAAAAAATGCTGTATGTGTTAAGTCATTTATTACAGCAAGAAGCCGTTTCTAAAGATTACAAAAAGGAAATTATCACGCAGAGTGAAGCTATTCTTGAAGATGCCGGTAAATGCATTGACAACTCACTGGATAAAGAAGCGATCGCAAAATTTAAAGAGAAGATCGATAGGCTCAACGCAACGAATTAATCTACTCTAACCACAATTTAAAATCTTTTACTCGCTCGCGACTCACAATAATTTCTTGCTCTTTGTAGTGATTTAATTTAAGCTGCAAACGCGAATTTGTGTACGTCACAATATCTCTGATCGCATCTATATTGATGTAAAATTTGCGACTTACTCTAAAGAATTTTTGAGGTTCAAGATCATCTTCCAGACTGTCTAATGTAGTTTCTAAAAGGTAATCCCGCCCATCAATGGTGTGCGCATACGTGCCTTTATTTTCGCTGTAAAAACACTCAATTTCATCAACGCCTATCATTTTAAGATGTTGACCTATTTTTACTGTATAACGCTTTTTAAACTCGCGTTCTACAGGCGTTGTGCCCAGTAATTTTTTGATATCTTCAAAGTTCAACTGCACGTTTTGTTGCTTCGGCAGTCGCTCTTGATACTTTTTTACCGCAGATTCAAGCTCCTCTTCATCAATAGGTTTTAATAAATAATCTACGCTGTTTAATTTAAATGCCTGCAGCGCATATTCATCAAAGGCCGTGGTAAAGATTATCGCGCTTTTTACCTCAACTGCATCAAAGATCTCAAAACTCAACCCATCGCTTAATTGAATATCCAGAAAAATAAGATCTGGTGCCGTGTTACTTTTAAACCAAGCAACAGATTCTTCGACTGAGTGTAGCATTTGATCTACCTTCACCCCTTGTCTTTCTAGCATTCTGGCGAGTCTTCTTGCAGATGGCTTTTCATCTTCAATGATGAGTACTTTCATGATGTATGGCGGTTGTTATTTTTTGGCTGTAGCCAAAACTACTTATTTATTTTTCATTGAACTTTGAAGATTCTGACCTTTCATCATCCAGATATTCTCGGATCTTGCGCTCTTCCCAGTTTTTTAATCGCTGTTTGAAGTTTCCGCCTTTAAAGGCATAAAACCAGTGACACAAAATACCTATTCCCCAACCTATGGGCATTGTTAACGATGACCACCACGGGATGTAGCCGCTCACTTTGCCGCCATCAAAAACACCAGAATTAAAAAGAATATAAAGTGTGCAAACAACGATGTAAACCACAAAATGCGCATACCAATCTTTGATCTCTTTTACCTTCTTACGGGCGCGCTCTAATTTTGTTTCTTGTTCATTCATGATCGTAGTATTTATTCCCATCTTCCCATGCCTTTTTCGTTGCGTTCTTCTTTTTCCATAAACTCTCTAATCTTGCGTTCTTCCCAGTTTTTATTCGCAAGCGGATTCCACTCAAAGGTCTTTGCTGCCTGAAATATCAAGCCAATTCCCCAACCAAAAGCTGCCCATAAAAACCAAGGATATCGCAACTCGTTTACATAATAGTTCACTCCTGCTAAGATTGCCATAAATACTACATAAGAAGCCAGCGAAGTATAGAATTTTCTAAGGTTAGCTACCTTTTCTTTAGCTCTTAAGTATTTATTTTCTTTGTTATAATCTTCCATGATTTGTTTGATTTAGGATCAGATTATAGATTATAATTATCCTTACGCATATATTCTTTGATCTTTTGATCTTCCCAGTCCTTACCTAAGATAGGATTCCATCCAGAAACTTCCATCCAGTGAAAGAAAAGCCCAAGTCCCCAACCCACAGCCGGGAAAATCGCCCAAGGAAAAGATGTTGTAAAATAATTCAACAATGCAAGAAAAGGAATGATGATACAATAAGAAGTTAGATTGCCATAAAATCCTTTAAGTTTTTCAACTTTTTCTTTTGCTCTGCTGTACTTAGATTCGTTTTGATATTCCATGATTAAAAGTGTTATTGGTTAAATTTCTTGAGTCAAATATCTCCAGAAAACCATGGCTTCACAATTGTATTCTACCCAGTTGTCAAAAAATTAGGATGAATTGTCAATCAATCCAGATCGTCTTTTTCCATGAGTTCACGCAGCTTGCGTTCTTCCCATTTTTTGCCCCATATCGGGCTCCAGTTAAATGCTTCCATCGCATGAAAAAACAAGCCTAATCCCCATCCTGCAAAAGGGAAGATCACCCACGGGAATGATCCCGTCCAGATATTCAAAATCGTCAATGCTGGCATCACGATACAAAACGCCAGCAAATTGCCATAAAAGCCCTTTACCTTCTCTACATGCTCCTTAGCCTGCGCGTATCGCTTCTCGTCAAGATATACTTTTGAGACCTTTGCACCGCTATTGATCTGCGCAGTTAATAAGGGTACGCTTACGCGAAATTTACTCGCATCCTTTGAAATTATCACCGGTCGCTCAGTAAGTAAACCGTAACGTTGTTTAATGTTTTGCAATCCTACACCACTGCTCTTTTTAATAATTGCTTTAGGTTGAAGGTTATTGCTTACCACGAGCGCATTACCTTCTTGTTCTATGGTAATAAAAAGTTTGTCTGAAGGTGTGACGCGATTGTGTTTCACAGCATTTTCAAGTAGCAATTGTAAAGACAAGGGAACAATTTTCGCCAAAGGATTTTCTACCTCTTGCGGCATGGTAAAAACAATACTTTCTTCATAACGCATTTTTATAAGGCTCATATACGTTTTGGCGAAAGCCAACTCCTCCTCTACCGTTACCAGTTCTTTGTTTTTTTGCTCTAGCACATAGCGATACACCTTGCTCAATGCAGTTGTAAATCGCTGTGCCTGCACAGGATTTTCTTCTATTAAACTAGTAAGAACATTAAGACTATTAAATAGAAAATGAGGATCTAACTGATTCTTTAATGCATCAAACTGAGCAGATGCCGTACCGGCAATGATCTTCTGTTCTTTAACCTGCGTTTCCTTACGGTGTTTATAGTAAAAAACGGTGTAAAAAATAAGCAGCACCACGATCGAAACTATGATCGTAACATAGTAATACTGCAGGCGTTCGTTACTTAAGAAATAAGCGATTTCCTGCCCTGCAACCACTACACTAAAGAAAAAGCGCAATACAAAAATACCCGCTACCGTCATACACATACTACCTACAAAACCGCTTAGCAAATGCTTTCTAGAGAAAAGATCTTTCTCGTGCTTGGTGTAGAAATAGTAAAAAGTATAGGCATTAAGCAAGTACAGCACAACACTGTACACTAAAGTCCCAAAGAAGTTAAGGTACAACGCCGTATTAAAAGCGATCTCTGCTCCTTGAAAATATCGAATGATAAGGAACACTAAAAATATAGCTACTCCTACAACTAAAGACTTAGATAATTCAGTTAAAAACCGCACAGATTCTAATATTTGTAGCGCTTATCACGCTTTTGAGAAGTTCTAAAATAAAACATTTTTTTTGGCTTAAGCCAAAAGGACATTAACCGCAGTGGCAATTACCCAAAGAATAAATTGTGTCATTACTGTTCGTTTTTTGATTGATCCCACAAAAATGAAAGATGTCTTCTAAACTGTAAAATCTAAAGTGATGAACTGTCGTAAAACCATGACGAATTGTAAAATAGAAAAATCACGAATGTGTAACTCCTATTACATAACTAAAGAAATACCTGTTTTACATTTGCAATAAATATATTTGAATCATGAAAATAGAGCAGATTTATACCGGATGTCTTGCACAAGGCGCATATTATATTGAGAGTAATGGCGAAGCGGCTGTAATAGATCCTTTACGTGAGGTTGAGCCTTATACGTATCGCGCTGAGCAAGATAACGCTACGATAAAATATATTTTTGAGACGCATTTTCATGCAGATTTTGTGAGTGGTCACCTTACACTGGCTAAAGAAACCGGTGCAGAAATAATCTACGGTCCAGAAGCAAATCCTTCTTTTGATTGTATCGTGGCAAAAGATGGTGAAGAATTTAAAATTGGAGATATCACAATTATTGCGCTACACACTCCAGGCCACACAATGGAGAGTACAACCTATCTCTTAAGAGATAAAGATGGTAAAGATCATGCGATCTTTAGTGGCGATACACTTTTTCTAGGTGATGTCGGAAGACCAGATCTTGCTCAAAAAGCGGCAAGCATGACGCAAGAGGATCTCGCAGGATTATTGTT
Source organism: Leeuwenhoekiella obamensis (assembly GCF_055391795.1). Taxonomy (NCBI): domain Bacteria; kingdom Pseudomonadati; phylum Bacteroidota; class Flavobacteriia; order Flavobacteriales; family Flavobacteriaceae; genus Leeuwenhoekiella; species Leeuwenhoekiella obamensis. The sequence goes on from NZ_AP029251.1 coordinate 1,731,103, forward strand.
TGATAGTCTACGCAATAAGATCATGCCGCTTGCTGATGATGTAATTGTTTATCCTGCTCACGGCGCTGGTTCTGCATGTGGTAAGAATATGATGAAAGAAACCGTTGACACGCTGGGTAATCAAAAAAACATGAATTACGCACTTCGTGCAGATATGACGCGCGAAGAATTTATAGAAGAAGTTACAGATGGTTTATTGCCACCACCACAATACTTCCCGCTTAATGTGAAAATGAATAAGGAAGGTTACGATCATTTTGACGAAGTTATGCAGCGCGGCACACAAGCACTTTCTCCTGCGGCGTTTGAAACTGCAGCAAATGAAACTGGTGCTGTTGTGCTTGATGTGAGACATCAGGATGATTTTGCAAAAGGTCATATACCACGATCTATTTTTATAGGTCTTGATGGCGGATTCGCTCCTTGGGTTGGCGCTCTTATCGCAGATGTTGAGCAACCTATTTTATTAGTAACTCCAGAAGGTCGTGAAGAAGAAGCGATCACCAGATTAGCCCGCGTAGGTTTTGATAAGACCTTGGGTTATCTGCAAGGTGGTATCGAGGCTTGGGAAAATGCTGGTAAAGAACTTGACACCGTTGAGAGTATTCCTGCAACAGCATTTAAATCTAGAATCGAGCAAAATGATGTTCCGGTGTTTGATGTGAGAAAAGATGGCGAATTTAAATCTGAGCATTTAAAAGAGGTTTCGCACACACCGCTAGATTATCTTAATGAGCATCTGGCTGAGTTCCCAGAAGACAAAACATTCTACGTACATTGCGCTGGTGGATATCGCAGCATGATCGCTTCAAGTATTTTAAAAAGTCGCGGTATTCATAATTTGGTAGACGTTAAAGGCGGATTTAAAGCCATTAAAGAAGCTGGTGTGCCGGTAACAGATTACGTTTGCCCATCCACTTTATCATAAACTATGAGATACGTTTTTATACTTTTTATAGCACTCTTTTCAGCAACTACCTGGGCTCAAGACACAACCCAGATCGTTAAGCTTGAGAACACAATTTTTAAAGATTCTATAACTCATAAAAAGGTTATGCTGGTTGATGTTCGCACCCCAGAAGAGTTTGAAGAAGGTCATCTGGAAGGAGCGGTAAACATCAATTACTTAGACAATGAGGCTTTCGCCAAAGGAATAAAAACCCTAGATCCTGGCACTCCGGTATTCCTATATTGTAGGTCTGGCAATCGCAGTGGCAAAGCAGCAGATAGTCTTTCGACTAAAGGTTTTGTAAAGATCTATGATTTGGTAGGCGGCTATCGCGGTTGGGTTGAAAAATTTGAACAAGAATGAAAACACTAGGATTAATAGGTGGTACTTCATGGCATAGCACCATAGAATATTACAGACTTATTAATTCTTTGGTTTCTGAGAAGATCGGTTCAAAATACAATCCGCCGTTGTTGATGTACAGCCTTAACGTCGCGCTTATGCGTGAAGGCCATACCGAAAAGATCAAACAAGCCTATCTCGATATCAGCAAAAATCTTTCAAACGCTGGCGCTGATGCGATCTTGATCTGTGCAAATACACCGCATCTTGTGTATGATTTTGTGCAACCGCAACTTGACATTCCCATTTTGCATATCGCCGATGCTATAGCAAAAGAAGCCAATGCTAAAGGATTAAAAAACTTAGGTTTACTAGGCACAATGCCTACAATGACGCAAGGATTTCTTCAAAAGCGCATTGCAGAGCAAAGCGATATAAAGGTCATCATTCCTGAGGAATCGCATTTGACAATGACTCATGATCTTATTGCTAACGAACTCACACAAGGCAACTTTTCGGCGCAAGCCAAAACATTTTATATCAACCAGATGCAGCTGCTCAAAAACCGTGGAGCAGATGGTATAATCTTGGGATGTACAGAATTACCCATGCTTCTTGACGACAAAGATTTCTCGCTACCAATGCTTAACACGACGTTCTTGCATGCGCAAATGGCGAGAGATTTTATCCTTAGCGATCTATAGATCTTTGATCATTTTCAGGTTTTTGCGGTGATAAAGAATTAACCGCAAATTAAGATTTGGCTGTAGCCAAATTTTTAATTTTATAATAAACCAAACCTAATCAAGGTGATGAAAAAGAAGATTTTAGTTCCAACAGATTTTTCTAAAAACGCATGGCAAGCGATCGATTATGCAACCAAGTTATTCATTAATTATCCTTGCGATTTTTATATGCTTAACGTGTTTCAGCCGCAGATCTACACTAGCGATAACATGACCATGCCAGAGACTGGCGAGATGCATTATGAGACCTATAAAGAGATCTCTGAAGAAAATCTCAAAGAGCTTAAAGAAAAACTCACCATTAAAAATGCAAATCGCTGTCATGCATTTCATACGATCTCACTATACAACAGCCTTACAGAGGGAATTAATGAGTGTGTAGACAAATACGATATTGATTATGTGATCATGGGAACTCAAGGCGCGAGCGGCGCTGTTGAAGAGTTTTTTGGCACAAACACAGCAACCGTGATGGAAAATATCACAAGCTGTCCCGTGCTTGCAATTCCTGAAGATGTGGTCTATATGCCAACGCTAGAAGTAGTTTTTCCTACGGATTTTTCATTGCGTTTTCACCAAAAAGAAATGAGCCATCTTGTAGAGATCGCTCATCTTACTAAAGCTAAGATCGCAGTACTTCATGTGATCGAAAAAGATGAAACACTTACACAAGATCAAGTTCATAACAAGGCTGCGCTAGAAGAAATTTTAGGTGCTGAAAATATTCAATATCACAATATTCATGATAGCGAAGTAACTAAGGCCGTAGTCAATTTTGCCGAGAGCAGAAACAGCGGTATGATCGCTTTCTTGAATAAAGAACATTCATTTTTTGAGAATCTATTTCACACGCCAATGGTAAAAAAACTTAGCCGTTATGCACGCGTGCCTATTCTTGCCTTGCACAGTTCTCAAGATTAAGCTATGATTTACCGCCTTAAATCCTAAATTAGCGGTTTTTACCGCAAATGGGACTCGTAAAAGACGTTTTATACACTGTTGCAAAACCTGGTATGCTGGCTACTTTTAAGAAGCAAAGCATTACTGGATATTATCATTTAATAGACAACAGGACGCCGCCTCACATCAAGCATAGGTACACTTTTAAAGATGTAGACGCCTTTGTTAGGGATATACGTTTGCTTAAAAAACAATACAGTCCGCTTGATCCTAAATTGCTTTTTAACGATGGTGATCTTAAGATTCCTGAGAATTCTTTTTTGATCACTTTTGATGATGGCTTACGCCAAATTTACCAGCATGCTTTCCCTATTCTCGCTGAGCATGGCATCTCTGCGGTGAGTTTTCTCAATCCAGATTTTGTAGACAATAAGGCGTTGCCTTATGAATATTTAAGCAGTGTAACCCTTGAACAGATCGCAGCAGAAAAAGACAGCAACAAAGTCAAAATCATTGCTGAATATCTGCAAACTTCATCCAACTTTCAGGAAATAAAAACCGCGATCAATAGTTTCTCTTATACTGAACGGGATGAGAAAATAAATTCGATCTGTGAACTTTTGGGCTACGACCCAAAAGAATATCTCGCAGATGAAAAACCATTCATGACGCTTACCGAAATTGAAGAAATGCGAGATCACGGTTTTTACTTTGGCGGTCATACAATGAGTCATCCCAGAATGCAAAAATTAGATATAGACGCACAAAAGGAAGAAGCGATAAATAGCATAAAATGGGTTAAAGAAAAACTAGCGCTAGACTACGCGTGTTTTGCCTTCCCTTTTACTGATAAAGGTATTTCTGCTCAATTGATTGACGCTCTTTTTTCTTATGATGAGAAGTTGGTTATTTTTGGCAATAGCGGGATAAAAAAAGACATTCATCCCAGAATTATACAGCGTATTTCTCTGGAAAAACCAGAGCGAGATACCGCACGTCACATCGTGATGGAAAATCTATACAGCAAATTTGAAAAGTTAACTGGTGCACACCATATAAAACGCAATGGATAGAAGATTAAGACCTGTAACAAAGAAGGAAATTCCGCTACTTTTTAAGGAAAAAGAACTGTGGGACCATGAGTTTTTATCCATCACAAAACACCGTCTGCTTGCACATTTTCATAACCCAACCGCAGGTGATGATGACACTGTTTTAATTCTCGCCTATCTAAATGACGAACTCGTAGGTTACATGGGCGCGTTTATTGATACCATTCGCATAGACCTTAAGATCGAGAAGATCGCTTGGCTTAGCACTTGGTGGGTGCATCCTAAGACAAAAGGAACCGGCGTGGGGCGCAGCATTTTGCAAAAAATGTATGAATTGCAAGATGGTAAAATAGGCATTTCTCAATTTACACCTAGCGCAAAACGAGTATATGAGAAGTCGGGATATTTCTACGATCTTAAAAATAGTAAGGGTATCAAGTTTGTGCTACGTAGTAATATTGCAGTGGTTTTGCCTTTGATCAGGCCACAATATAACAAGTGGGTTGAGCCGCTTAAGGTGGTTGACGGAATGCTTAATTTCATCCTCAAGCCGTGGTTATGGTTAAGAGCTAGGTCGCTTTCGCGAAAGCTAAACAACACAACGCTAGAGTATCTTAACGCGCTTGATCCTGAGAGTGAAGCGTTCATAAATAGAACGAGCACAAACCATATCGCACCAAAGTCGGCGGCGTTTTTTGCTTGGCTTAAGCAATATCACTGGGTACAAGAAGCGCCTTTGTTAGGGCTTACGCCAAAGGATAAATACGAATTTTCAAGCTTTGATAGCAGTTTTAATATTTATCTGGTAAAAGTTCTTGAAGACGGTAAAACAACCGGTTTTTTAGTGCTTCAAAAGCGCGATCATACGCTTAAAGTGCTTTTTGCTTATTATGAAAACGCATCAGAAAATCTAGGCGATATCGTATTGCTACATGCAATAAAACTGGGCGTTTCTCAGATCATCACATATGACGATGCGATCGTGAGTCAGCTTAAGAAAAGAGCGGCTCTGTACAAGAGCAAAAAGGTGAAAGAATCGATTATTTCCAAGCAATTTGGCAAAGAAGATTTTAGCGATGTGCAGATGAACTTTGGTGACGGTGATTGCAGTTTTGCGTAGTATGAATAATTAGAAATGTTTTGGCCACAGCCAAAAAAATATAGATATATGAATTTAAGAATTCTTGCCGCAGTGGGCAGTTGTGCATTGCTTATGGCTTGCGGCGATAAAGAGAAAAAAACTTCACTTAAAGAAACCATACAAGAAGAACCTAAGGATTTTGCCTTGTTAGTTGAGCAGCCTGCAGAGATCGCTGCTCCAGAAGGAATGGTTTGGGTTTCTGGAGTGCAATTCACTCAGGGCGCACAAGAAGGTGATTCTTATGCGTTGCCACGCGAAAAACCGGCGCATCCGGTCGCAGTAGATGGTTTTTTTATTGACAAGACAGAAGTGACCAACGCACAGTTCAAAAAATTTGTTGAAGAAACAGGTTACGAAACCATCGCAGAGCGTGCTATTAACTGGGAAGAGATGAAAAAGCAATTACCTCCTAACACGCCAAAACCGCATGATAGCATTTTACAACCAGGTTCGTTGATCTTTCGTCGTGAACTTGAGAAAGTGAATAATCTAGTTGATTACAGCCAATGGTGGAAATGGCAAACGGGTGCAAACTGGCGCCATCCAGAAGGACCAGATAGCTCTATAGAAGGCAAAGATGATTTTCCTGTAGTTCATGTAGCTTATGAAGATGCATTAGCCTATTGCAAATGGGCTGGTCGTCGTTTACCCACAGAAGCTGAATGGGAGGCCGCAGCGCACGGAAAATTAAATGGTGGCATCTACACTTGGGGCGATGATGAAAGCAAATTAAATGATGAGGCAAACACTTGGCAGGGCGATTTCCCAGTTAATAACGACTCTCAAGACGGTCACAGTCATCTTGCACCGGTAAAATCATATCCGCCTAACTCTTTAGGCATTTATGATATGAGCGGTAATGTATGGGAATACACACAAGATTGGTTTGATGTTAATTATTATCAGGTAGCTGCCGGTGAAGGATTGACAAAAAACCCGAAAGGCGCAGATAGATCTTACAACCCAGATATGCCTTACCAACAAGAAAAAGTCATCAAAGGCGGATCGTTTTTATGCAATGCATCCTATTGTGCGAGCTATAGAATTTCGGCAAGAATGGGTAATTCTATGGATTCTGCAACAGATCATGTAGGTTTTAGAACCGTAGTGAGTGCAAAAGACCTAACTGAATAAAAATTTTTATTTCAACAAAAAACTGAATTTCAGATTGTTAAAATTTAATAAAAATTAATTTCAAAAAAAAACGCGAGAAATGTCGATTTAGGTTGTGTAGTTCTCAAGTAAAAGCTACATTTGCATCCGCGTTTTGAGAAAGAGACGTAAGTTCTTTAGGAGAGGTGCCAGAGTGGTAATGGAGCAGATTGCTAATCTGTCAACGGGTAACCGTTGCCGGGGTTCGAATCCCCGTCTCTCCGCAACTCTTTTTTTCCTTGAGACCAATACTCGGGGTGTAGCGTAGCCCGGTCATCGCGCCTGCTTTGGGAGCAGGAGGTCGCAGGTTCGAATCCTGCCACCCCGACGAAAAAGAACCTTCAGTGAAAACTGGAGGTTTTTTTGTTTTTATACCTTTCGTACTATAAAACCAATTCAGTCTTTAAGGTTTTACCCGCGTGATTTTTCTTTTGGCTTTAAGCCAAAAACTTCTTTATAATTTTATTTTTGAGTCTAGGTTGGTTTAAAACCTCTCTATTATAAAAGAAGATCAAGAAAAAACTGAACTTCGCCTCCTGCTGTACCTTTTAAAATCCTTGAGCTTTAATCAAAACCAGAATTATAAATTAATGTATTTGAAGCATATTAGTCCTTCAAAACTTATAGGTTAGTCTAATTAAATGATCTCCTTTATTGCTGCTGTAACTAAGCTCAAAATGTTCTTGCTGATACTCTGTTGTAAAAAGTAGGTTACTTCCTAAACCTATAACTGCACCAGCTAATACATCGTAGATATCGTGCTTCTTTGAATCAATTCTACTAGCAGCAGTGAAACCGGCTAAAAGATAGGACGGTATGCTATATTTAAACCCGTATCTCCTATGAATATATCCCGCGCTGTGAAAGACTGTAGAGGTGTGTCCCGATGGAAAAGCGTTGTCATTGCTAAAGTCTGGTCGAGTTTTATTTATACTCAATTTTAGACCATAAGTAACTCCAGCTGTAAGAAGTAAACCTTTACTGAATTGCCATGTACCTTGCTCATCTCCTAATATAAAACTTGTACCTAAGGTTGCTGCTGGTAATGCAAATAAGACAACATCACCCAGTTTTTGAGTAGTACCTATTTGAGGTTTGGTTTCGCTAGTATCTTGAGAGAATCCTTGTTGTGTGATCAAAAAAAGAAGAGCGAGTACAACTTTAAAAATTATGGAAGTAGACTTTAATGGCCCGTCTAAGTTTTTAATTTCTTTAAAAGTGATAATTACTTTTTTGCTCATAAAATTCTAATTGATTTTTGAGCTCAAATTTTTAAAATGGATCTTTCTAGATCTTTAAGCAATTCTAAAGAAAATCTAAGTCATAACATAATAAATTACTTATTCAAAGCTATTTACACAGTATTCTTCTGTGATCATTGTGTGCACATCTTAATAAGTTGAAATGAAATAGCTACTCCAAACATTCTTTAGATTCTCTTTAGAATTCATTTAGAATCTTCACAGAATTAGGTAATAATCTTGCTGGGAAAAGAATACTAGTCGATAAATCAATTCTTTTCAATCCATCAAGGTAATTCTATGTTTTTAGATAAGAATTTAGATAGTCGTATCACTGCCAATTTCAATTCTATTCGATTTAGATCTATGCTGCCTGCGGTTCTTATTATGGCCTTCTGTGCTATTTACTTCTTATCATTAGATAATCAAACCGGATTTATAAATAATTATACTCAAGTTCAAAAAGAGTGGTTTCTTACAATAAATAAGTTTCTATCCCATTATCCTATTCTTCAGAACAACCTTACCCAACTGGGAGATGTTCTCATATTTTTTCCTTTTTTGAGCATTTTTGTTATCTGCGCTTCAAAACTTTGGGAAGCCTTATTGAATTCTGCCATGCTTTCGCTACTGGTATGCACTGTATTAAAGAGATTATTTGCGATGCCCAGACCGGCTGCGGTCTATGATCAAGACAGTTTTGTTATCATAGGAAAAACGCTCACCGGCCATAATTCATTACCTTCAGGCCATTCAGTCTCTGTATTCATGATATTGACAATTTTAATGTTTGGCTTTATGCCAAAACAAAAAACAAAGAGGATATTGTGGACCATGAGCGTGATTATCATGGGGCTCTTTGTAGCCTTTTCTAGGGTTGCAGTGGGAGCTCATTATCCGCTTGATGTGGTTGTAGGAAGCGCTCTGGGGTATTGCATTGCTATTTTGGGCATATTGATTTGCAAAAACGCTTGCTGGATAGCCTTTTTTAGAAATAAATACCACGTATTCATACTCCTTGGCATCCTCATCCTATGGTCTAGCCTCGTTGTTAAAAAAGCTATCTCAGATCATTTGCTTATCTTTTATTTAGCTATTCTTGCACTCGTATCCACTGGTCTAATTCTTATTAAAAACCATGTCAAAAAAAATTAAGCTTAGCTATTTTGCTTTGTTATTGAGTTTTTTCAACCTAGTCTTTCATTACCCTTTTTTTTCATTTGTCGTTGATAATTTTGAAATTTCGAGTGCTAACGGTGTACTGCTGCTAAGCAGTTTGCTTATCTGTGCCTTGCTTTTAAATGCCTGGGTGTTCTACATAGGCCTTTATGCCCTGGGGAAAATAGGAAAATGGATCTTGGCCTTTTTCTTCCACGTAAGTGCCATTGCTGTTTATTTTATAAATTCTTATGGAATAATTGTGGACAGAAGCATGATAGGCAATGTGCTCAACACAAATTATGAAGAGTCCAGCAGTTTTGTATCAATAGGCCTGTTTGTTTATCTGATTTTTCTAGGAGTCCTGCCCAGTATTATCTTGTTTAAAATTGAGATTATAAAACCCACCGTAAAGAGGTTCTTTACGCATGTAGGCCTGACTTTAATTGCCCTGCTTGCCATTTCTTATGCAAACGCACCTAACTGGTTATGGATAGACAAAAACTCTAAAACCCTGGGTGGCCTAGTGATGCCGTGGTCATACGTGATCAATACCTCGCGGTATTATATTAAGAAGAATAAAGAAAATAAAAAACAAATCCTGCTGCCAGATGCAACGATAAAGGATAACGAAAAATCTGTTATAGTGCTTGTCATTGGCGAATCGGCAAGAAGTGGCAACTTCTCTCTTTATGGTTATGATAAGGATACCAACCCGCTCTTATCCCAGGTAGAAAACCTGTATCATTACAAAGCCGAATCGTGCGCAACATACACCACCGCAGGGGTAAAATGTATTCTAGACCACAAAGAAACCGGTAAGCTATATGAAATTTTACCCAATTATTTATTTAGAAATAATGTAGAGGTGATATGGCGCAGTACAAATTGGGGCGAACCCAAAGTCATTATTGACAAATTCAGTCGCAAGGAAGATCTAAGGGCCAACTGTGAAGGGGATCTTTGCAACTATGATGAAGTGCTGCTTGATGGCCTAAATGAAAAAATACTTGCCAGCTCAAAAAACAAGGTGTTTGTTGTACTTCATACCAGTACGAGTCATGGACCTACATATTCTAAAAAATATCCTGAGGCCTTTGAAAAATTCTCTCCCGTTTGTACCAGTGTAGAACTTGCAAATTGCACCCAAGAAGAATTGATCAATGCTTATGACAATACCATTGTTTATACTGATTACATTCTTGACAAGCTCATCAAGGACCTTAAAGAACTTGAAGGTTATAAAACTTCAATGATCTATGTTTCTGATCATGGAGAATCCCTGGGCGAGAACAATCTATACATGCATGGCATCCCAAAAAGTATTGCTCCACATGAGCAATTAGAAATCCCTTTTATAGTATGGGCATCACAAAATTCAAAACAAGTAAAGCACGAAACTGAGGTCACACAGCATTATGTTTTTCACAGTGTGCTTGACTTCTTGTCTATTGAAAGCCCTGTGTATGAAGAGGAATTGAGTGTTTTTAAATAAAAAATGCCCAGAAAATATTTCTAGGCATTGAGAGTAAAATCAATTTAAGAGGCAACGGTTATTAATCCTTGTCCCCTTCTTTTTCATTTTCCTTTTTAAGTATCTTACCCGTGGCATCTAGGGTAACCTCCCATTCGGTTTTTACTTTTTCTATTTCAAACTCATAGAATGTGCCTGCGGCTTTTTCTGAAATCTCTGCCTCCTCGATCTCAAAATCAGGAAAATTTGTTTCTAGGGATGAAAGGACTTGTTGAGGAATTTCAGATTTTTTAATCTCATGTTCTGTTTCTTGCCAGGTGCCATCGTTAAGAAAGTTAGCCGAATACTCCACTTTATCCATTTTAAATTCTGCTTCCCACTCTGTGTCACTTTCCTTCTCCCAGGCTACTTTTTTTGCTGTGGGAAACTTTTTGGCGAAAGCCTTCTTTACAGCTTCTGGAGCATTGTCACTTGATGTAAAAGCAAAGGTGATTAATGCTATAAAAACCAATGCTATACCGATAATCGCTTTTTTCATTTTTTACGTTTTTTATATTACTACCATAAATGTAAAGTGTGATTCTAAAGCTTGGTTAAAGCAAATCTAAAGTGATTCTGGTCTATTATTTTTGTGTTTGGCATGCGCCAAAATTATTAAGATAGTCATCAAGCCTATTGATATGAGAGATGATGATAACGTTCCTAGGTCTAAACCACCCTTAGCTATAGGTTTTGTAAGCAAATCACCGAATGTCGCCCCAAAAGGACGTGTAAAAATAAAGGCTATCCAGAAGAGCAATACCTGATTGATCTTTGTAAAATAATGTAAGAAAATGACAATGGCGATTATGCACGATGTCACTAATGCTCCTTGCAAGTAACTGAACCCTATTACATCGCTTAAATAATCTCCAAAAGCCGTACCTAAACTGTTAGACAGCAATACGGCAGACCAGAAGTAAATTTCTTTCTTTTTATTTATAATGGGATATACATTAAGATTACCATAGGCCTTATACCAAATAAAAAGCACTGCAACAAGAGATATAAATAGTATAAGACTACCATACGTATAGCCTAATCCCAGACTGCGATCCATATAGTCTGAAATCTCCGTACCCAGTGTTGTCGTGGCGATTATTACTATCCAGAAAAAAACAGGAATATAACGCTTAGTATAAAGCTGTATTGACAAACTTAAAATAAAGAATGACATTGTTATTGCTATACCTACACTATAACCCAGACCTAGTGTTTGAGCAATAAAATCTCCAAGTGTTTCACCTAGAGTAGTTGCTATAATTTTCATGATCCAAAATAACAGGGTAACCTGAGCTACTTTGTTAAGGGTTTGACTTTTCATCATTAAGAATATTAAGGTTAAAATTATATTGAAAAAGTAATGAGTCTTGAAGAGTTGTGCCTGATAAAGGAAGGAGGATCCCGCTTTATTCCTCCTCCCCTTACAGGGCTTGGATTCAGAGTAGTAATGAATAGTATTATACTTCCCTAATGAATAATTTTTAAAATTAAACACTCTTTAAACGAAGTAATTTTACCTAATAAGCCCTTGTTTTAAAGTTTACCTTAATTTGTAGATTAAACTTAAAAAGCTTTTCTAAAGTAATTTTTAAGATGACGATCTTTAAATCGAAAATCTTTAAAATTTGTATTTAAATCCTAGACGTACGATCTGAGTTTCGTAGAAATTTTGATACATGGCATTGAAGTTTTCTCCTGTTATATTTTGGCGTAAGCCAAAACGATTAAAAAGATCTGTTGCAGATAGAGTGATCTCTCCATTTTTATTAAACAGCGCCTTTTTTAATCCTATGTCTACCGAAGATCTTGCCAATTGCTCACCTTGAGGAATATTACGTTTTGAAAACCAAAGACCAGTGAGTTGAGCCTCAAGACCCCAAGGTAGATCAAAGGTATTTGTCACTTTAAGATCACCTGCATTGTCTGAAGAACTATTGATATAAAATGGTCTCTCAACAGGAAAAAGTAATGTGCCTTGGTATTCATACACTTTGTTTTTATAAAAGTTCAAACTAGTTGAGAACTTCCAATGATCTGTGATGTCTTGACTTAACAATATTTCAAACCCTGCATTACTACTTTGTCCGGTATTTTGGTAAATACGGTTTATGATATCATAATCTGGGTTACTATCATCAATGCTATAAACGCGTTGATACGCTCCTTTGATCTTCCTATAATATATAGCAGTAAAAAAAGATCCTGAACCCCATGAGTATCTATGTGCTAGCTCAGCACTGTTTGTAAACTGTGGTCTTAAATATGGATTACCTACTTTAAGTAATTCTGGGTCATCATATTTTGGAAAAATGCGTAATTCTGGTTCTCCTGGTCGGTCAATTCTACGATTATAAAAAATTGATATTTTGTTACTACTATTTAGTTTATAGGTAAATCTTACACTAGGAAATAGTTCAAAATAATCATATTTATCATTTGTATTATAATATGTATTCTTAGGGTCTAGTTTATAGGAAACAGCTGTTTGCTCTGCTCTTAAACCAGCTTCAATATCAAAATGCTCTTTTTCTAAAAGATAATTAACATAGGCACCGTATAGATTTTCTTTCCAGTTTGAAAAATCTCCTAGATTAGGATAGATTATAGATTGATTGCCGGGTGTTATTGTATACTCTACGGGTAAGTTCCTAAAGCGTGCTTTAGCTCCCAGTTCTATCTTCCCATTGCTTAAGGCTCTGCTGTAATCTGCAGCAAAACTGGCAGTATGCTCAATTGCTCTAATGTTAGTTTTATCTCTACCTACTCGCACAGAAGAACTATCATTCAATGAATATGTCTCATCCTCAAGACCTCTAGTGTATTGCATATCTACAGTAAGAAAATGACCAGCCTCTGTAAAGTCATGTCTATAGTTTGCAGCTGCATTAATAAAACTGGTGATCTCTTCTTCTTGCCAGGTGTAAAGCCTATTTCTATAATTTGTATTGAGGTTTACAAATGCCACTTGAGAAGTATCTATATGCCGCTCACGATCAAACATGCCAGAAACTGTAAGAGCGTCATTATCACTCAGGGTAAAATCTGCACCGCCACTTATTATACTTCTAAACTGTTTACGATTTTCAGGCACTTGCGATAAAATAGCCCTGCCATCATCATAAAAGCGAGTAGTAAACTCATTGTTAGGCAGCGCTTCCTGAAGAATGAATTCACTTTGCAAGAAATAGTTAACTTTCTCTGTACGGTAGTTTAAATTAAGGCTTGGTATTACCTTGGGGTTTACCGAGTAACTACCAAGATCTGTGGGGGTATCTTGTTTTCTTTTTCCTAATGCCCCAAGTCCAAAGGACATACCTACATCTCCATTAAAACCTTTTTGTTTTTCCTTTTTATAAATGATATTTATGATGCCTGCAAAACCATTTGCATCATATTTTGCTGATGGATTATTGATGATTTCTATACGCTCAATATTAGCTGCAGGTATGTTAGATAACCCCTTCTGATTTCCAAAACCGGTAAGACTAGACTGTTTACCATCAATTAGAACAACAACTTTATCGCTTCCGCGAAGAATGATCTTACCATCTTGATCAAATGCTACACCGGGCATAGTCTTCATAGCATCCATAACAGAGCCGCCAGATTGAGCAAGATTATTACTTAAACTGAAGGTCTTCTTATCTAGATCAGAAGCTATTGTGCTTCTTTCAGCGATCAAAGTGACTTCATCGAGTTGTTGAGATGATTCTTCTAACTCTATTTTGCCAAGATCAAAAATGCGGTTTAATCCACCTGCGGTAATTCGTTTTTCTACCGTTTTATAGCCTATAAATGAGAGTGACACCACATAGTTGCCCATGGGCTGCTCTATAGTAAATCTCCCAGACTCATTTGTAACTGTACCACCTAAAATTTCTTGTGAGGTATATTCTTTAATTGAAACCGTTACGAACGGAAGTGACTCCTTAGTATTTTTATCTATGACCTGACCGGCTATTGTAATTGTCTCTTGACTTAATGCTGTAACCGTCGTAAGGATACATATTATTAAAAAAAAGATTCTGAGAGATAATCTGTGCATGGTTTACTTGTTTGAGGCTAAAGTAAATCGGTTTTCTAAAGAGATTTTAAAGATGTTTTCAGGACTTTCTTAAATCTTAGAATTAAAACTTATTTTAAATATATGTTGTCCCGTTTTGTACGTCTGTGCTTCCTTTTCACGAAAGTGATAACCTGGAACAAAACCATAATGATCACAGATCTTCTTAACGATTGCAAGACCTAAACCTATGGAGTCACTTTGTTTTGCCTCTTTGTAGAAACGTTCAAACAACTTTTCTGGATTTCTTATTCGCTCTGCTCCACAGTTTGCAATAAGCAGTTCATCTTTTTTAAACGTTACAGTTATGGGCTCCCCAGTTTCTGAATATTTTATAGCGTTAGAAATAAGATTATTAACTAGTACTTGTGCCAGATATTTATCCATGATAACATCAACATTCGCTTCTTTAATAACCGTAAATTCTTTGTCTAGAATTTCGCAAAAGTTTGAAATGCTATTATCTACAATCGCATTCATAGCTACAACCTCTGTTGAGACAAATTGATTATTCTCAATTTTCGCTAAAAGAATTAGTCGTTTATTTAATTGTTTTAACCGCTGTATGTCTTCTTGCAAAGAGGCGATCTCTTCAAAGTGAGATTCGTCTATTTTATTATTATTTATAAAGGTTTCGATCTTAGCTTGCATGATCGCAAGCGGTGTCTGGATCTCATGAGAAACGTCTTCTGTAAACTGTTTTAAATTATTATAATCTGCTCTTACTTTAGTGGTTAATTGTTCTATTTCAAGATTAAGTTCATTAAACTCTACTATATTAGATTCTACAAATTGAATTTGTCTATCTGATGTAAGAGAAAAAGCCTTTAGTCGCTCAAGATTAGCGAAAAATGGTTCCCATAATTTTTCATTTCGAGATTTGTTGAGATAAAACAGAAATATGAATCCTAGTAATATTACCAGTAAAAAGCTAATGAGTATTGCCGATAAAATATCCTCAAACTCAATAACCATGACCCTTACGGCTATTCTATAGCTTTGACCGTTTATAACCTTAGTGCCCGAAAGTTGCCTAAACAATTCTTCCTCATCTTGTAATGGATCATAGATCACAGTATCTTTAAGTGTTTCCCTTTCGCTATAGCTCACTTTTTTTACAGACATTATAGGCGGAATACCTGGATGGTCTGGATTCTTTATAAGTGATCGCTCTAATCTATCTTTACTAGAATATAATTCTTCTTCGATCTCATGCTTTAGAAGATAACGAGTATAGAATATCAATGCAGTAGCAGAGAGTAATAATATTATACTGCTAGAAATGAGAAAGGTCTTTGATGCCTTTCTCAATAATCTTGTTTTATTTTGTTTTTTATTTTTAATCGGCCATAAATTTATAACCGCTTCCATAAGCGGTTTTTATATACTTTGCTCCTACAGCTGTTAACTTCTTACGTAGATTGTTGATGTGCACATAGATAAAATCAAAATTATCTAACAGATCGCTATCATCTCCCCATAAGTGTTCTGCGATTATAGCCTTAGATAGTACTCTTCCTTGATTTGTAACAAAAAATAATAATAGGTCATATTCTTTGCGAGTAAGAACAATGGGTTTCTCATTAACGTATGCTTCTCTAGCCAAAGTATCCATTCTTATCTCATTAAATGAAATAGAATCATCACCGTCAAATTTACCGCGTCTTAAGACTGCCTTAATTCTAGAGTTTAGCTCTGCGAGGTGAAATGGTTTTGTAATATAGTCATCGGCACCTAGGTCAAGACCACGCAATTTGTCATCTAAGGAGTTATTAGCCGAAACAATTATTATAGGTGTTGTATTCTGCTTTTCCTTAAGTTCTCTTACTAACTGTAGACCGCTGCCAGTAACGAGATTTACATCTAGAATGATAAGATCATAATCATATAGATCTAATTTCTCTTTTGCTTGATAAAAATCTGAAGCTAATTCACAAACATTACCATCATTGCTCAGATATCTGGCAATAGACTCTTGTAACGTAACTTCATCTTCTGCAATTAAATACTTCATTGTCGCATAAAATATACAGCGAAAATAGATTTAGATTCTTAATAGAATTTAAAGATAAAACTAGTTTAGTAAACTATATGTTTCTCATTTAAGAATTAAGATCTATTTCAGGTCAGTCTTCAACAGAAACCCAAACCTTATAAGCATTCCCCGG
This sequence comes from Leeuwenhoekiella obamensis, assembly GCF_055391795.1. Taxonomy (NCBI): domain Bacteria; kingdom Pseudomonadati; phylum Bacteroidota; class Flavobacteriia; order Flavobacteriales; family Flavobacteriaceae; genus Leeuwenhoekiella; species Leeuwenhoekiella obamensis. The sequence continues at coordinate 1,747,531 of NZ_AP029251.1, forward strand.
TTGCGCGTTACCCATGGCAAAATATGGCACTGCAGTAAAAGTTGACATCTCTCCTTCTTGCTTTGCTTCTCCTGTAATAATATTCACTCCGCCCAGCGCATCTTTGTCATAAGATAGATTCAATGCCGCATTGGTATCTATTTTTAAACTTTCAAGATCTGTATTTGTATTTTCTTCAAAGCCATAGATCACCGGCCCAGAAGCTAAAACAGCCATTCCTTTTAAGTCTTGCACCTTTTCGTTTGCAGTTACCCATCGCGGTTGCATAGGTAGATCTAGCGTTACTGTGTCGCCTTTTTTCCATTTTCGCTGTAGCGAAATATACCCATCTACAATTGCTGTCTTAACCGTCTTATCATTTACCCGCACAGTATAACCTCCCACAAAATCTGATTCGTACAACCCATAAGGATTCTCCTCGCCTCTCGCCCATTCTGGGATGCGGATCGCCAAAGCAAACTTTTCAGGTTTTTCAGGGTTTACTTCAAGTTTTATCATGCCATTCCAAGGATATTCAGTGGTTTGCTTGATCGCAACTTCTCCTGCTTCTTCTAGTTGAATAGTAGCATTGCTTTGCACAAATAGATTTACGTAGATCTTTTTCGCGGCAGCGGAATAAATAAAATCTGGCAACGCCGAAACCATTTTTAAAAACATAGGCGGACAGCATGGGCAATCATGCCAATCCCATCTATGATGATGCTCGCTCACTAACGGATTTTCATAAGTATAACGGTCGCCATCCAGCGATATCCCTGAGAGTACGTTGTTATAAAGCACGCGTTCAAAGGCGTCAATGTATTTACCTTCCTTAGTGAGTTCATGCATTTTCTCACTAAAAAAACCGGCACCCACAGCCGCACAAGTCTCTAGATAAGCGTCGTTCGGCAGGAAGTAATCTGGCCCAAATTTCTCATCAAACGCGATAGTTCCCACTCCGCCATTAATTGACATTCTTTTACCCACCATATTGTCCCAAAGTCGCTCTGCCGTGTTTATATATCGCTTGTCATCATTTTCCATGGCGAGCGCAGTAACTCCTGTACCGAGAAGCGTTGCTCGCACTGCATGACCTTCTATCGTTTCTTGCTCTAGAACGGGGATTGAATCTTGTGCATAATCACCAAAGGTTGGCCTATTATGATCACCAAATTTCGGATCGTCATATTTATTGTCTCTGATCCATTGATCAGACTTGCCATTTCCCCAAGCATTCCAGTCTGGTAAACCCACGTGATCGCCTCTTCCCTCGATCCAGAATGTTACCAGATCATTATAATCTTGCTCATTAACCGCTGTCTCAATTTTAGACTTAACATCGGGATGATCTCTAAACAAAGTGTACAGATCTACCACGGCTTCTTCAGGCCCGGCGTGTGCTGGGATGATGTTCAACTTAGGCGCCGGCCCCATAAGATCATGCATGAGATTTGCCATTTTCACAGCAACTTCTAGCAGTTGAGTCTTACCGGTTCCCTTGTAATAATGAACACCAGCCTCGATCAGCATTCCGGCATTATAAACATCGTGTTGCCAGCGTAAAAATCCGCCATCACGACCCCAGCGATGATCAGATTCTATGAGTTGGGTATAGGTATTTAAAAATCCGTCAGGGTCAGATTGCTGGGCAGCAGCGATTCTTTTTATGTAGCCATCCACCCGATTTTCAAGCGCTTTGTCTTCGTAATTTTTAAGAAAATCTCCCGCTGCACGAATGGTTTCATAAACTAAGCCATCATACCACGGCGGACCGTTATGCTCCCCAATATCGCGTTTTCCTTGCGCCACAAGATCAAAATTCTCAAAAGCATCCCGACGCTTTTTGGTTCGCTCATACTCTTCCCCTAAGCGCCACTCTAATTTGTATTTCCCCTCAAATTTGTCAAAAACATCATTGATGGTTTTAGAACGCCAAGTTTGAATTTTTGGCCCCCAAAAGCCATCTTCTATCTTCACTTTTAAAACATGAGAATCATCAGTTTTAGTGGCGGTTTGAGGAAATATCGCTTCCGAGAAAAGCACTAACACAACAAATAACACTTTGGTATATTTCGAGCTATTTTTAAGCATAGATCACAGGTATTTCAAGAAATTTTATAGACTGCAAAATAATAGGTTCAAGAAAGCGCATTATGCACAAAATGATATTTTCACTGCATTTTTTGATATAGACAATAAGAAGTAAAAGTATCATGGCGGGCACATTTTGGCTTTAAGCCAAAAAAAGAAAACCTCAACCCAGATTCTGCTCCCGGTATTCTGAAAGTGTACAACCGGTTTTTTGCTTAAACAGTCTGAAAAAATAATCCTTGTTGTTAAAACTGAGTTTATGAGCAATTTCTTTAATGCTCATGTTTGTGGTGGTAAGAAGATCTTTTGCCGTCTGTATGCGCAACTGAATATGATATTGCGCTGGCGAAAGGCCTGTATATTCCTTAAATTTCTTGCGATATACCGAATATCCCAAACCTAGACTTTGCGCTATATCTTCTTGTTTGATGGGCATTTCAAGATTTTCGAGCATTTTGAGGCGGGCGAGTTTTATCTTATCCTCGATCTCCCTGCCTTCTAGAGATTGAAACTTGATCGCCGAAATGATCTGCCCTAACAGCTGCACGACAATTCCAGATGTTATGTATTGATGACCGGGTTTTTCTTCTTTGATCGCCGCGATGATCTTGAGGTAATTTGACGCAACCTGATTGCTTATCCCGATAGAGATCACCGGATTTTCTGGCTGTAAATAATTGTTTTGTACAAAATGCTCTACCAGATCTCCATTAAATTCTACCCAATATTCATCCCAACCCGTCTCTTCATCAGGTTTGAAGGTATGCCACACATCAGGAAAAAGTACAAACGCATCTCCTGCTTTGATCTCGTGCTTCCCTGAAACCTCCGACTCAAAAATCCCGCGACCTTTTGTGATATAGATTATTTGATAATCATTAAGCCGGCGCCCCATTGAGAAGTGAAAATAGTGATGCTGCGGATCGCTCACAAAAGGATATGTTGTCTCTCTAGGCACCTGTATATGCCCGGCACCGGTAACGTACATTCCCCAGCGCTTCTCCTCCTCGCCAGTTTTGAGATATTTAAAAAATCGTTTGTCTGCGGTCATTTACAATTGCTCGATAGCGCTCAAATATATCAGTTATTCTGTAAAATGATAAATAGGTTTTAGCTTACGCTAAAAGAACCTAGGCTTAAGACTGCAGGCACAATTTCTCTTGTTGAAAATGGTAAACCTGGCGACAACCTCATAAGAACCATTACTATAATTTTTAAGAGCGGTGGTTTCATGATCATACGCTGCTCCTATAAAAATCTGATCTATCACCTGAAAACCTGCAAGCAAACTCACCGCCGAACTCCATCTGTAAGCCGCCCCAAAAGTAAGTCTGTCATAAAAAAGAAAATTAGCTGAAAAATCCCATTGCAACGGTGCGCCATTTACAACCTTAAAAAGCGTTGCTGGCTTAAACTTAATATTCTCATTAATCGGAAAGACATATCCCAGCATGAGATAATAATGCTGACGATTTTTCTCAATAGCGTTATCCTGATCATCAAAATGTGAATTCTGTAATACATTAGGCACCGAAAACCCCGTATAAAAACGGTTGTCATAAAAGTAAATCCCTGCACCAACTTGTGGTTGCAGATTTTGATCTATTGCGCTTTCAAAAAAATCACCTGCATCATCAACCTTAAGTTTATTAAAATCTATATTCAGCAATTCAGCTCCAGCCTTTAAACCTAGTGCGAGTTTATATTGGTTATTGATCTTGAGATTATAAGCATAGTCAATTGATAAATTGGTTTGCGTCGCCGGCCCGATCACATCATGAACTACCGAAATGCCCAAAGCCGTTTTTTGCTGTTCTCCCAAAGGTACATTAGTAGCAAGAATTCCCGTTTTAGGCGCGCCCTCAATTCCTGCCCATTGTGATCTTGCTAAAAGCGAAACTGTGGGAAATTCTTGAGATGCTCCGTACGCAGGATTTATCACTTGCGTGGAATACATATACTGCGTGTATTGCGCGTCTTGCTGAGCTTGAATTTTAGAAGAAAAACTCAAAACTACACAAACTAAAAAACCGAAGACATCAGAAATTCTCATCGCAAAACACTTAGTTATTGATATATAGATATCCAGTGCAGGTCTCTTCGTTTTCAGGCAATGAAGCATCCCGAATAACGATCACATAGAAATAAGTTCCTGATGGTAGACGCTCGCCTCTGGCTATAGTGGCTCTACCGTTTGAGATTCCTTTAAAAATGTTTTGGTCTTCATCATAACCTTCAATTTCCCAGACCAGCACGCCCCATCGATTGAAAATCTGCACATTATTATCGGGATAATCAGAGATGTTCTTGATCTTAAAATAATCATTCAGTCCATCATTATTTGGCGTAAGCGCATTGAAGATCTCGATAGAGGCTGGCTCTGCATTTAAACGAATTATCGTGGGATCATCAGCATCACCATCATTATCTAGATCAGTTTCTGTGACATCATCAGGGTCGTCCGAAATTTCGATAACTACAGCGCCCGCAGGAGAATTCTCTTCGGCGTAAGCCTGATTAAAAACTTCTTCATTATCAACATCTTCTTGCTGAATTGTATACGTTAAGACAGGTAAATTAAAAACTTCATCTGGTCTTAAACTAGGTATCAAACCTATCTCGCCTCCTAACAATGGATCATTAATGTGAATCTGCTCTAACGTTACGTTTCCTGTATTTATGACTTCAATGAAGTAACTAATCGTTTCTCTGGGTTGCGCAAATTCATCGCTATTCTCATCGTTAAAAATTCCTCGTTTAAAAAGTAGCATCTTGGGATTTGCTGACAAAAGTGTTGTCGTGGGGTCGTCAGGCTCGCCGTCTGCATTGTCATCAATATCTGTAGTTTTTTCTGGATCATCAGATAGATCATCAATTATATTTCCTGAACCGTCTTCAGCGGTAACTTGTGCCTGATTAATTATAAATCCATTATCAATATCTGTTTGCGTCAACGTGTAGGTAGCGCTACATGAACTTGAGGTGGCGCCAGCGGCTAAAAATGGTATAGTACATATATCTCCGCCCAGAAGAGCATCAGTAATAACAATGTTTGACAGATCTTGGTCGCCAGTATTGTTTATAGTAAAATCATATGTTATAGTCTCTCCTGCTTGCGGGAAACCATCTCCATTTTCATCATTTAAAGTAGCCGACTTTTCTAGTGACAAAGAAGGCACACTCGCTAGAACATTTAATGTTGCAGGAGAGGAAATTTCAAAACAAGTGTTTGAGCTACTGAAAAATAATACACGATACAAATTGCCATGCATTGAGGCGGTGACGTTTTCTAATTTTAAAAATGCCGGATCGCCGCTGTTACTATTCCCATAACCGTTAGGCAAAAATGAATATGTATTACCTCCATCTGTACTTACTTGCCAGGCGAAGGTCAATTCTGTGGTTGTTGTAGTTGGCGGATTTGTAGCTGTTGGCGTTGCGCTACCTCTTGCATAAAAAAGCACATCAGAACCCTCTTCTGCAGTGAGACTAAAAGGATCTGTAAGTATTGATAGCATCATACCTTGCTGAAAAGTATTCTTACCATCTACTGTTTGAATTGTATTTGTATAAGCATCGCCGGCAGTATTTATTCCAGCGGCGATTACCAATCCATTTGCATCAACACCTCCATTGCTTAAAGTTGGAGTTCCCGCCCCAAAAATTCCCGAATCTCCTCCATCTGCTTGCGGATCGCCATAAGCTTCATTAGCATCGCTACAACCGTCTCCATCACTGTCAAGATCTTGAAAATCTGGTATGCCATCATTATCTGTATCGACCTTGACCAAATAACGAATAACTACCAGACCATTACCTCCACTCGCATTTGAGTTGCTCGTTCCCACACCCACACCATATACATAGTCCACATCTGTTGTGTTAGGAGGATTATTTATTGAGATTGCATACGGATCTGGATACGTACTTAGATCTGCCGTTGACAGAGATGAAGAAAAAGTCACAGCAGGATCAATATAATTGCTTCCACCTTCGCCATGTTCTGCATTAGCTGGGTCGGTACTTAATCGGGTTTGTTCTGCTAGTCCACCAGAATATCCGCCACCACCACCACCGCCGTACTCAAAGGTATCATTACCGCCATGCATTGTAGAGCTACCGCCTCCATAAACCGCATCTCCTCCTTGACCGCCAATGGTTGTAAAAATTGTGCTCCGTTCTCCTGCTCCTCCACCGCCAGCAATTAGAATCGCGCGTGACTGACTAGTTTCTGTTATCGTAGCGCTTCCTGTAAATAAACCCGATAATCCACCGCCAAATGAACCATAATAATGTGCGGTGCGTTCACCACCAAAACCATAAATAGGTCCGCGGGTAGCATTATTGTCTGATACACCACCTTGGCCCACCATCACCGTATATGTTTCTCCTGCCGAAACATCAAGAAAACCCGAAACAAAACCGCCTGCTCCACCTGTAGAATACCTAGATTGATAATTTGAACCACCGCCACCAGCTCCCCAAACTTTAACCTCAATTTGCTCAACATCTGCAGGAACTATAAAAGTTTGATCTGTGCCCTGATAATTAAATTTTCTAACGACATACACAGATTCGTCCTCATCAAGAATACCATCATTGTCATCGTCCAGGTCAATAGTATCATCAACTCCATCACCGTCTGTATCTATTGCTAAACTTCTACCGGCAATAGAATCATTTAGTTTTGACAAAAATCTAGGGGCATTTTGTCCATGACTTTTGTCAAAAGTATTGCTAGATGTAGGAGTAAGTTGAGATACATTTTTTCTTTTGGCTACAGCCAAAACAGTATCTGCAGAACTAATTGTAAATAGAAGTAAGCAGACGAAACCAAAACGCACGCTCGCCTTAGACAGATTGTTGATACTTGGGGTCATAGCAACGTTCTATTTTTGATGATTGATGAATATAACTTTTACATAAATAACATTTTTATTAGAAATAAATCGGTTTATGTTATAATTTTCGACGAGTCAACAAAAAGATTAACAGACGGTTAATTACATTGATTTTAATACAACAAGAATATTAGTAACAGTAATCCTGTTTTAAACAAAATGCTATTACTTAAAAACTGAATTGCTAAATTATATCGATTGAGGATTACAGATCTTATAAACCATTAGGCGTTTCAATCAAATTCTTGCCTACCCAAAGCGAAGATTTCACGACAAGTAACCCATCGTTCTTACCTAAGAACTTTTGAAAGAATTGAAGCAATTCATTGGTTTTAAAATCTCTGTATTTGATGCAGTAAATAGAATCGAGAACTTTTACCGCCCGTAGACGCTCTAGCTGCTTGTAGAAATTCTTATAATCTCCTTCTAAACTGAGATTAAAGATTAAAAAATACTTGATCATGATTTGGAGTTTTTTGTTAATTCTAAAGATAACAAATAATCACCCTACTACTCTATCAAACAAATATTTAAGAAGACTTTTCAGATATTTCACAAGTACAATTTCCTTTTGAAGTACAGATTTTATTCTTTTGGCTGCAGCCAAAAAACAAATGAGATATTAAGAAGCATTGCTCACAAAATGAGAAGAGAGGTATTTTCTCAACATACGCTCGATCTGAATGGTTCTAAACGGCTTTGCTAAAAAATCATTCATGCCAGCGGCCATACATTTTTCTTTATCCTGTATCATCGCATCTGCCGTAAGCGCGATAATTATCACATTACTACATTCTCCCGGTAATGCTCTGATCGCTCGTGTAGCGTCATAACCGTTCATAAATGGCATATGAATGTCCATAAAAATGAGATCCGGATTTTGGGCTAGAGTTACTTGCAAGGCTTCCACCCCATTATTTACAGGGATCACCTCTATATTCATCAAAGTGAGAATGCGTTTTAAAAGCATCATGTTTATCTTGTTATCTTCTGCGATTACCACTCTGGTTTCGCTTTTAAAACTTATTGCTTTTGTAAGGTCTTGATTTGCCATACGCTCTCTTTGAGCAAACACCTTTGATAACAACTGTTTGATATCGCTTATCTTAATTGGCTTTGATAAAAATTTATTGATACCGCTATCTTCTGCCTCTCGCAGAAAAAGACTTTTTTCTAAAGAAGAAAGCATGAGAATAAAAGGGTCTGGTGATTCTTTTAAAATTCCCTTTATCTCTTTTACTAGCGTTATGCCATCCATTTCGGGCATTTGATGATCTGTGATGATAAGATCGTAATGATCATTTTCTTGATTAGCATTGTACAATAAAGTAAGCGCTTCTTTACCGCTATAGCATATATCACAAGGCACTTCTAGAAATTCAAAAATTCCCCGCATCAATCTACAGTTTGTTATGTTATCATCAATTACAAGAACCTTTTTTAGCTTTGGCTTTAAAGGCACCCCAGATGAGTATTCTTCATTAAGCACTTTAAGAGTAAGGTGTAATTTAAAATTGCTACCAGAACCTATTTTACTTTCTACTTCCAGTTTCCCTCCCATCATATCTGCTAGATTCTTACATATCGTAAGGCCAAGTCCTGTGCCACCATACTTGCGCGTTGTAGAGGTATCTGCCTGTGTAAAACTTTGAAAAATATTCTGTAATTGATCTGCTGAAATACCAATACCTGTATCTGTAACTGAAATTACTAGATCGAGATATTTACTGCTTTCCTTTTCATAGATAATCCCATTTTTCTCTATACTCACTACAATTTCACCCGTAGTGGTAAATTTTAGAGCATTGCTTAGCAAATTCATTAAGATTTGCTTGACGCGAATGGAATCACCAAGGAATTGCACAGGTAACTTAGGGTCGATATTGCATATCAATTCTATGTTCTTATTATGTGCCTCAATTGAAAGTGAATCAATAGTATCTTCAACAGTTTGATGAAGATTAAATGGAATTTTATCTATCCTTAATTTTCCGGCCTCTATCTTAGAGAAATCAAGAATATCATTAATAACCTCCAAAAGGTTGTTAGAAGATTTGGTCACATTTTGAAGATATTCTCTTTGCAAATCTGACGGTCCTGTGGTGCCCAGTAATTCAGTAAACCCAATGATACCATTGAGAGGCGTTCTCAACTCATGACTCATGTTAGACATAAAATCACTTTTCGCTTTACTGGCAGCCTCTGCTCGCTCTTTTGCCTCAAGTAACTGTTGATAGTCTTCTATTCTTTTCTTAAAAATGGGTGTTAATACCAAAAAAGAGAGGATGAGTATAAAAATTATTAAGGTAACCAGAATGATATAATTAATACTATATATTCTATCTAGTCTATCTTCAGAGCTACTTCGCACAATTGCACTTATATTGCGCATCGCCTCTAAAAATTGCTTTTCATTACTGTCTTGTTTTTCGAGGTAAGTAAAAACATCTACATCATATGGATACGCATTATTTTCTGATATGTATTTGGCATCGCTTAAAATATCCGAATATAGAGGTTTTGCTTCTGCATTATATATCTTCAAAGGATCTTTGAGATACTTATTTCTCTCTACAAGTAAATTAAGATCACTTTGAAACTTACTGTACTTCATATCAAAATCAGGCAATAAACGCTTGAGTTCTTTACCAGCTAGAGAATCAAATTCGCTCTCCTCAATTTTAAGAAGCAAAACCGTTTTTAAAATTGACTGACTTAAATACTGTAGATTTTCCGAAGATTTCTCGATCTCTTCAGCCAGTTCATTTTCATGAGATATACTATTTACCTTAAACAAACCTGCACTTATAATCGTCAGAACTATAATTACGGTTATAATGGTAAGCTGAATACGTTTTTTAAATTTTTCCATCCCATTTTATGGTCAGATATTGATGAATTACACTTTGTATTGATGTGATTTTTCACAAGCACAAAACACATCAAACTAACTGATTACCATAAAGATACAAATAAAACCAATTGATTTACATCTATGCGTTTTTATATTTTAGATGATGTTCTTAGTCATTCTTATCACAGTTAAAATTATTTAACTCAATTGCATTACTTAAAATCCTCAACTATCGCATTTAGAAAAAGTGATGATTTCAGTAGGCAGTCTTCAGCCGCAGTTCGCAATAAAAAGCTTCTTCCTAATCCCAGAAGTGAGATGACCAAGTGAAACAAAGCTCAGAGGATTAAATTAACCCAATCAACAAATTGAGAAATGATTAATCGAAAATTCCACAATCAATTAATACCCTACTCTCCTAACTGCTCTGACTAAGCATTATACTCCTTATCAGAAATATTTACTATAAACCATTTTACAGTATTGCTTACCATTTTTACTGATAGCAAGTGGACTACGGGCAAATGCGCCTCAAATTGATTAAATTAGAGTGCGTTTTATGTCAGAAAAATTAGGAGAGACACTATAATTAATTCAATTGGGTATGAAAGAGGTAAAAAATGAAGTAAACAGGCGTTCATTTATTAAGTCATCTGTGCTGGCAGGTGGCGGAATGCTACTGGGCTTTAACTGGCTTATGCATGCTAACCCCCTCTCAAAAGATGGGATTCCGGTGCCAGAAGGCGTACATAAACTCAACGCATATTTAAAAATAGCGGCAGATGGCAAAATAACTATCCTCGCTCCTAATCCTGAGTTTGGCCAGAACGTAACCACATCACTACCCATGATTGTTGCAGACGAGCTGGATGTTGACTGGCAAGATGTTGTAGTTGAGCAAGCACCTTATGACCTGGATGTTTACACGCGTCAATTTGCTGGTGGAAGTCAATCTGTAAGACAAGGGTGGACAGCCCTGCGCACTGCCGGGGCGACGGCAAGACAGATGCTCATCAATGCAGCGGCTTCAACTTGGGCGGTTCCCGCTCAAGAAATCACTACCGAAAACGGAATTTTAAAACACGCTTCGGGTAAAGAATTGCCGTATGGCGAAATGGCTGAAAAAGCAGCCAATACTCCCGTACCGGAAAATGTGCCCCTTAAAAAACCTAAGGATTTCAAAATTATCAGTACCTCAAAAAAGAATGTAAGAATAGACGATATCCTTAGCGGGAAACCCATTTTTGGGATGGATTATAAGGTGGAAGGCATGAAGTATGCAACGGTAATGCATCCTCCGGCTTTTGGGTTAAAATTAAAAACATATGATGCCACTGAGGCATTGCAAATGCCCGGCATCACAGACATATTTACCATTGACACTTATGCTGAAGACTATGAACAAAGCATATTTGACACGGTCTCGTTCAACAAATTAATCGTCGTAGTAGGAGATAGTACCTGGCAAGTCATGCAAGCCAAGAAAAAGGTAAATGCCACGTGGGAACAATCTGGTGAGTATGTTCAAAAGATGAATATGTTTGGGAATCGCTCTGAGCGTGTGATACCCGGCCCTCTGGAAAGCACAGAAGACCATCTCCAGAAGATGGAACAAAAAAGCAGTGAACCAGGTACCGTAAGACGCCAGGATGGAAATCCAGAAGAGGCTTTTAAAAATGCAGCCAAGATTGTAGAGAGTACGTATACCGCACCTTTTTTGGCACATAATGCGATGGAACCTATTAACTTTTTTGCTGATGTAAAGGAGGATAGCGCAGTACTGGCTGGCCCATTGCAAGCTCCACAATTCACTGAGTCAACGGTGGCGGCGCGCTTAAAAATGGACCCAAAGAATATTGACATCACGATGTGCCGCATGGGTGGTGGTTTCGGTAGAAGGGCATATTCGCACGAGTTAGTTGAAGTTGCTGTTATTTCGCAACAGCTTAAAAAACCCGTAAAACTTGTCTACTCGCGAGAAGATGACATGACTTACGGTATTTATCGCCCGGCGTATCATATTAAATTTAGGGCTGCGCTGGATGCAAACAATAATTTAATCGCATATCATGTAAAAGGTGGCGGTATTCCAGAAAGTCCGGTACATGAAAACAGGTTTCCCGCTGGTGCGGTAGAGCATTATCTCGTAGAAAGTTGGGAAATCCCTTCAAACATTACCATTGGTGCTTTCCGGGCGCCACGCTCAAACTTTATGGGAGCTTCTGAGCAGGCATTTCTAGATGAAGTTGCCATTGCCGCTGGTAAAGACCCTATTGATTTTAGAATTGAGCTTTTTGAAAAAGCGCTCAGCAATCCCGTGGGAGAACGTAATGATTATGAAGCGCAGCGTTTTATTGACGTGCTAAAACTGGTAAAAGAGAAATCAAATTGGCTTTCGCCAAAAGAAAACATACATCGTGGAGTGGCAGCCTATTTTTGCCATAATTCTTACGTGGCGCATGTGGTAGATTTAAAGTTAGAAGACGGCAATCCGGTTTTTGACAAGGTGTATAGCGCCGCTGATTGTGGCATCGTTATCAATAAAGATGCAGCAAGAAATATGGTTGAAGGCGCGGTAACTGATGGACTAGGTAACGTGATGTTTGGTAAGATGAATTTTAAGGATGGTACACCGCTCAAATCTAATTTTCATAATTACCGAATGATGCGCATTCATGAGGCGCCAAAAGATATTGAAGTACATTTTGTAGAAAATGAAAAAGACCCTACTGGTCTTGGCGAACCTCCTTTTCCTCCTATTTTTGCGGCGTATGCTAATGCCCTTTCAAGAGCAAAGAACAAGCGTTTTTATAATCATCCGCTGCTTGAAGAAGTATGATATAACAAAACAAAAAAAGGAACAGCGCGCTGTTCCTTTTTTATTTTGGGTTTAACCCATAAAATTCACTATCAATCAGCAATTATTTATCTTCTTCTGGAGCATACGCTCCATTCTCTATCCAGGTTATCCAAGCTTGCTTAAACTCTTGATGAGATATAGGCGGCAGTGATAATCCTTCGCCAGGATTCCATCCTGCTTTTACAAGCGTATCATCAGCATGGGCAATAAGCTCTTCCATGTTTTTATTCCCGTTTTTTGATTTATCTATCAGCTGTTTTGCAAGTTCATTAATGCCTTTTCCTTGAAAAACCATTTTCATATCTGCAGGTGGCAGGTGCCAATTAGGATTTCCAGGAGGCGCATGCAATCCCTCGGTATTTTCTGCTTGATGACAGTTGGCACACTTCATCGCATATAATCCCTTTCCATCTTGACCGCGTCTGGGTTTCATACTGTGTTCATGACTATCATCACCCTGTAAGGGAATGTCACCTGCCGGATGACAGTTCATACAGCGAGGATGCATCAATACTTCATAAACCTTCTTAAAGGCTTGCTTAGACTTTAAACTGTCTTGCATCGCTTGCGTTAAAGGTATGTACCCAGAATCATCTCTATCTATATCTTTCATACTCGCCAGCGTGTAGAAGAGGGCGCTAATAAGGAATATTCCCAAAACCGCACCTACCGCCTTTCTTAGTGTTTGTTGCTTTAAACTTTTCATGTAAATGCTTTAAAGAGATTCTTTCTTGATTTCTGCAGCGCGGTGAATGGCTTTACGAATGCGCGAGTACGTACCGCAACGGCATATGTTACCAGCCATCGCAATATCTATATCTTCATCAGTAGGCTCTGGATTTTCGCGCAAAAGCACTGCTGCAGACATGATTTGACCACTATGGCAATATCCGCACTGGGGTACATCAATATCTTTCCAGGCTTGCTGTACGGGATGGTCATGATTTTCGGCAAGACCTTCTATGGTAACTACTTCCTGATTCTCTGCTCGTTTTGCTTTTGTAACACAAGAACGCACCGCCTCGCCATTGAGATGAACCACACAGGCACCACACTGGGCTACACCACAACCATATTTTGTCCCCATTAAATCCAGATGGTCTCTTAAGACCCAAAGTAGCGGAGTTTCTGGGTCAACATCCACTTGCATTTTCTTGCCATTTACCTGTAGTGTAACCATAGTTTTTGATTTAAAAGGTTCTTCTTAAAGATACTAATTTTCAGAGGTATATTCTGCTTGTGTTACTTCTTGCAACCATTGTGTGGGCCCATTTGCTCGACCGGTAATTGCAATCTGCATAAAATCTTCATCTGTGCTTGCTCCGTGCCAGTGCGGAGTATTTTCTGGGCATTTTACCACATCTCCTTTTTGTAATATCCGCTTTGGGCCACCTTGCTCTTGATAAAATCCCTTTCCGCGTAAAGCGAGAATAATCTGCCCGCTGGGATGTTTATGCCAGTACGTACGCGCTCCTTTTTCAAAAGTTACCACGCCCACCGAATTATCATTGATTTCGTCTGCCGTTACTAATCCGTTAAGCCAAGCATTGCCTGTGAAGACATCAGCTTCTATCAATTCTCCCCTATCAAACAAATCTACCGATGTAGCGGTTTCTGTAGTTGCTTCCTGCTGCTGCGTATTTTGTGCGCTAAGAATTTGCCTCCCCTCATCTGCTCTACTTTTTCCTACTGATTCTTCAATCATACCCAAAATTTGATACGCTTGCCCCTCAGTAAGTCCCAATCTTAAATTAATGCGTAAGTGTCCTGATGCCATAGGCGTTAAACCTCCCATGGTAAACAGTGCAGAAAGTGTTGCGATTTCGCGTTCTTGATAACTCAGCACACCACGTTTAAATATATCAGCAAAAAGATGTTCTTTTAAAAACACTTCAATAATAGGTACTGTTATAGCATATCCCGCTTTGCTACCGTTGGCAGGAATACCCGTAAGTTCTTCAAGTACTTGCTTGCCTTGCTCATATTTATCTGTTCCCATGACAGCTGTGCCAGCTTCTCCATCGTCATCAATAACTCCATTCTCTCGACGGTCATTCAGAACTTCGGTGAGTGTGTTAATAGCCATCAAACTGCGCGGAAATCCACAATAGGCATACAGATGCACTAGCTCTTCCTTGACTTGATTTGCAGTTAAGCCGGCATCTAGTCCCTTGTTCAAAGCTATCTCAATATGCTCTACATCACCTTGAGCGGTGGCAATAGCAATGTGGGCTATACCAGCCTGCGTAGGAGTTAACGGCGTTGCATCTTGAGCAAAAACCTCCATTTTGTTTAAAATTAAAATAAGGCTTAAAGCCAAAATCACTCCGATATGTTTACTGCCGCTCATCTAGATATTTTTTTGAAAATTGATGTCAACCAATCCTTCACTTTCAGGTTAACCTCGCTTTCCTTTTCACCTTCCATGACAAAAAGGATTCCATCGCGCTCTATCCCGCCTTTGACTGAAAATCCTTCAAGGACATTAGCCCTAGGACATAATTCTTTTACCGTTTTAAAACTACTGCCTACACCATAACCGGCATTGGTATTAAAAGGTACAACTGTTTTCCCTAACAGGTCATTATGCGTTAAAAAACTTTTCATTGGTGGAGGTAGTTGCATTCCCCAAGTGGGAAAACCAATAAAAACTGTATCATAATCTTCTAGATCATCAATTTTAGTCTTTAAAGGAGGCAAAAATCCTGTTTCATTTTCTTCTGCAACTTGAGCGACGATTGCCTTATAATCCTCTGGATAGGACTCTTCAAGTTCAAGTGCTATAAGCCGACCGCCGGTTTGCTCCTGTATCATTTTGGCAACAGCCATAGTATTACTCGTACGAGAGAGATAAATAATTAAAATCTTATCTCCATCTGCAAGCTCCTGCTTTTCCACAGCTTGCCCGCAGCTTACCACGCTAAATACGATATGTAATGCCAAAACAAGGGTTTTCATATTCTGAATTTATTCTCCAGGTGAACCCGTGAGCAGTTTTACAAAAGAGAGGTTTGCCAGTTTCCAGTTACCTGCCTCTTTCTTATACACTTCAGTCACCATAAACGGATTTGTAACCTCGTTACCTCCTACTACGGCAAGTAAGGTGATGCGATTTAAAAGTATCGCCGTATCGCCCAGCACATCAACGTTTACTTCCTGAATGTCGGCTTTTTTATACCAAATGAATCCTTTCTTGATTATTTCCAACTCGCGGTCAGTTCCCCATGAACCGCCCATATGCACAAATTGTGCTTGCGGGTGAAATAAAGCTGTAAGCTCGTCCATATTTTTGTCAGCCATCCATTGCCACTTGTTCTTTGACAATTCCTTAAGTTCTTTTTCAACGGTCGTATCCTGAGCAAAACCTACCTGACTCAAAAGCACCACAAACACTCCTATAACCTTGATTTTCACACCTTAAAATATATAATTTAATTAATTATTGACTCTTTATATGAACTGCATAAAATTTTCTCTCTCAAAGATTCAATCGATTCGATATAATTATCTACAAGCCTTATCTAACAATCACATTTAAAGTGTCTTTTGATGATTAGACAATTTGAATCTGTGTCCTATATAATCTAATCCTAATTTGTACCATCAAAAATTGATCACTTAAACTTCTTCTTTAAGAATTGACATTGAGATCAGTAACAAATTTCTCAAAAGACTAGTGTATAATCAGTATACATATTACTGCATTAGATACCATTTTTACATATTTAGCCATCGGTATTAATACATTGACTGTGTTCTCGATTATATTTGTTTAAAACATAAATATGCAAGAGGTTATAAATATCGATTCTGTAAAAAAATACAATGAGCTTAAGGGGATTGACACACGCCATCCACTTATCAGTGTTTTTGATAGCTCAATTGCGACACCTCTTCAAGAAGGAAAATTTAGGTTTAACTTCTATGCGATTTTCTTAAAGGGTGTTAATGGTTGTGATATGCTTTATGGACGTAACATTTATGATTATGAAGAAGGCTCTATGGTATTTGTGGGACCAGGACAATTTGTAGAGATCAAGAGTATCAAAAACTATAACCCCAAGGGTAAGGCATTGATTTTTCATCCAGAATTCATACATGGCACTTCATTGGGGAAGATAATAAGTGAATATTCTTTTTTTGACTATGAGCTTAATGAAGCTTTGCATCTCTCTCGAAAAGAACAGCAGTCAATTATTGAACTTTTTGACAAAATAGATTATGAATTAGATCAAAACATTGATCAACACAGCAAATCTATCATAGCCACCAATATAGAGCTACTACTAAATTATTGTAAACGTTTCTATGATCGCCAATTCATTACCCGTGAAAACCTAAATCATAGCATCATTACAAAATTTGATAAGCAACTCAACAATTATTTTAAATCAGAAATAGCACAAACTAAAGGATTCCCAACTGTATCCTATTTTGCAAACGAGTTTAATCTATCGCCCAACTACTTTGGTGATCTAGTTAAGAAAGAAACAGGGAAAAGCGCGTCAGAAATTATACAGCTTAAAATTATTGAGGTGTCTAAAGATCTAATATTAGATGTTGACAAATCAATTAGTGAAATAGCTTATGAACTAGGTTTTAAGTATCCTCAACATTTCACCAGAGTCTTTAAAAAAAATGTAGGTGTTACACCCGGTGAATATAGAAAATCAAGTTAATGCCACTCCCAGAATCACTTGATAGCATATTGAGAATTGATTAATCAATCTCCCCACACCCAACTTCCAGCACCCATTCGCTAAATCTAACATTAGCTAATTGACTCATTAAATTATCCTGTTCACTAAGCGAAGTCGAAGTGACAGTCTCAGTCGGCAGTCTTCAGTCAACAATCTCCAATAAAATGCCTCTAACTTTTCCTAAAAGGGAGAAGAGCGAGTGAAACGAAGCTCAAAGGGTTCTAATCTCCATTAGCAAATCAGCTAATTTCCTCATTGATGAAATTGTCAATTGAGCGAAGCCTACACGAAAATGAACCAATCCCATTTTCCGCTCCTTGCCAAAATATAGGTCAAATGCCGTATTTCATCTACTTAGAGTTTTTGACACATTTGTTTCAAACCTTCAATCATGACTCGTTATCTTTTCATTCTTTTATGTTTAGCTTTCGCGAAAGCGAATGCGCAACGATCTACAGTATTTATTGATGAGGTTAATGCACCTGAAAATCCTTATGAACCTTATGCAAGTGAAAAATTATATTCACTTAAAAAAGGGAATATATATTCTATTGACAAGCAAATATTTGACAGAAACGGTAATTTATTAAACTATCTAAATAATATAACTAATGATCGTGCCGAAGCAAAAGAAAAAAACTGATATACCAAGGTTTCACAAATGGACTTATAACTGAAGTTTTCAATTATCAGTATGATTCAATACCCTCTACATATGAATACAACAAAGACAGATTATTAATTAAAAGCGATAACAAGTATTGGGTCTCAACATACCTTTATGATGATCAGAAAAGAGTAATAAAGAAAACTGAATTTCGTAAAAAAGATAAAACTTCACGCTCCTTTGAATATCAATACACTAAAATAGATGGTCTATTAAAAGTTGACTATAAATATACATCAACTGATAATGAGGTTTTTAAAAGTTTTGCATTATATAAAAATGGATTAAAACAGGAGTTAAACGATTCGCGAGGCAAAATAAAATATTCCTATACCTATGATGAATAAGGAAATTGGATTACAGAGGCATTTACAGGCCAATTCTCACCACCACAGCCGCGAATAATTATATATTATAGTGACATTGATAAGATCATCAAAGACAAGCAAGTCTCATGGAAAAAGATCCCATTCGTCCCCAATGATAAGTTGGTCTATCCATACCCTATAATTGATGGAAAGTCATTACGTCTGCATGTCATATCAACTTCAAGGGCTTTAGATAATGGAGCACTTATTTATATCCCACACATTCAGAATTATTATCATGGCTTGGGTGGTTTTGACGAAAAGTATGATCTAGGCAAAACAGGAATCGCTAGAGAAGTAATGAAAAATTCTCCTGCGGTCCTAGAATTTTATGATAAATATGCAAATCTGTATATCAAAGGGAGAAAATCAAAATCTACTTTTACTATATATGGCACTGGATTTTTCTTGCAGGACTCAATAACTAATACAGGATTTTTAGTGAATAATTTTGACAGACAACAACATTTTTACAAACCAGAAATTAAAGAAGGCAACACCTATGTCTATGGAAGAGATCTAGAGAAGAAAGTAGATGTAATTTATTATAACGGCAAGCCTATAGATTACTCTAAAATGACAAAATATAAATACACAAAAGAAGGTCATCCGGTTTTAATGATAGAAAATAAACCTGTGGCAATTTTCTCTGGTTACTTTGATGTGACAAAAAAATCCTTGCACTATGGAAAAATCTATAATAATGAAGCACTTTACACTAATCCACCTTCCAAAGAATCTTCCACAAATCTCAGCTCTGAAGCTGCGGAGTTTATTGAATTCTACAAAACAAAAAAAGAATATGATAATAGAATGTATTATGGGAAGCTAGCCAAGGATATGATCGCTTCAGGAAAATCAACCGCACAAATTAATCAATACTTTCACGCAATATTTAGCGAATTATATCCACAAAGCAAGAAGTATGGTTATGAGTTTATGATGATAGTACCCAATAACTACGTACAAGGTATTTCCCAACTTATGACACCCTCACAGCGAGAAAATATAAGAGCCATGGGACGCGCAGAACTATCAAAATA
Source organism: Leeuwenhoekiella obamensis (assembly GCF_055391795.1). NCBI lineage: Bacteria > Pseudomonadati > Bacteroidota > Flavobacteriia > Flavobacteriales > Flavobacteriaceae > Leeuwenhoekiella > Leeuwenhoekiella obamensis. The sequence goes on from NZ_AP029251.1 coordinate 1,766,994, forward strand.
TCGAGTAAAGCAATAATCATACATTTTCCAATTAAACTATCTCGTTCACTGAGCGGAGCCGAAGTGACATTTTCAGTCACCAGTCTTCAGTCGCAGTATGCAGTAAAAAGTTTCTTCTTATACTAGAAGCTCAGAGGGTTCCAATCATCCCAATCGAATAATTGAGAATCTATTAATCTCCCAGCACCCATTCGCTAATTCTCACATTAGCTAATTAACTCATTAAAAGATTCATTTCACTGAGCGAAGTCAAAGCGACAGTCACCTGCAAAAGCTTCTCCCTTATTTTAGAAGGGAGATGAGCGAATGAAACGAAGCTCAGAGGGTTCAATCACCCCCAATAGAGTAATCAAGAATTGATTAATCAAAAATTCAACAATCGATTAACGCCCCACTCTCCAAAGCTTTCTACTAAAGCCTCATACTCCTTATCAGAAATTGTGATCATACAACCATGACGTATTCCTTGTGGTAAACTGTATTTATCCCAAGTACTAAAAAAAGTATAACCTGAAGCTTGATACCATGGTCCGTTAAGATTGTCTGCGATAGATAAGCCATAAGAAACTCCCGGATACTGCTCATAATACAGATACCAAACTTTACCATCCGGAGAAGGAATTAAAGTAGGGGCCTCTCTAAAATTAGGACTAATAGGATCGCTAGGTAATGAATACGGGCCAGTTAAAGATTTAGATCTTGCAATGCGTATGGTTTTACCTGTGGGCCAATAAAGCGTGGGACAGGTTTCATCCTTCAGTACAGCAAAATACGTATCTCCCACTTTCCTGATAAAGACATCTATCGTCCCAAAATCCCAGTCAAATATCCGTTGCGGCGGACCTTCAAAATTCTTAAGATCCTTAGATAAGACATATAGCGTACGCTGACTCGCCCAGTATATTTCTGCATTCTCCGGTGTACCATCTTGATGCGGCGTATGCCAAGTAAGAATAAATTTTTCCGAATCCTTATCAAAATACAACTTAGGTGCCCCAATGCGTTGCATCGCTTCTGAGTATCCCGGTGTAGCTTTTAGATCCGGAGTATAAACTGCATGTTTATTCCAATTTATAAGATCATCAGATACCCAAATATTAATGTCAGGAGAAGAGTCGCTTTGATTCCCTGCGATATAATATTTTCCATCAGGTCCTTTAGCGATATCTGCATGACCATGATATTCATCAAATACTACATTCCCGTTATTCAACTGTTTCCAATGCAGTCCATCTTGGCTTACTGAGTAATATAAACTACCATAATCATCCTTTGTCATATGCGCAAAGAGATAAGCCTCATTGATAGCTTTTTCTCCTTCCACAACCTGCCCCGGCGGATCGGGTTGTTGAGAAAATACCGTAAGTGTGATGAAACAAATAAAAGCCTGGAGAATAGATTTCATGGAAATGTTTGTCTTTATAGAAATTAAATGGAAAATAAAAGTAAGCAAAAGAATTTCAGTATATCGCGCAAAGTCATCAGTCTTCAGTGTCAGTTCTCAGTAATTTACATTCTTAAATCTACAAATTGAAAATCGATAAATCATATTTGATTAATCCATAAGAATATCGGGATTTACTTTCTTTCTTAGACAGTATAAAAAAGAAAAAGGCTGACAACATATTTCTCGATACAAAATCATTTCGCTATGCTTCATAATTTCACTCGAAATGACAGAGTTATCCATTCGCTAATTAAACAAATTAGCTAAAAAAAACGTTCACTGAGAGGAGCCGAAGTTACATTTTTCAGTTAGCGATTCTCAGTCGCAGTTTGCAGTAAAAAGCTTCTCCCTTATACTAGAAGGGAGATGAGCAAGTGAAACAAAGCTCAGAGGGTTCAATCAACCCCGTTCACTGAGCGGAGCCGAAGTGACATTCTCAGTCTTCAGTCTACAGTCACAGTCATAAGTAATTACAATTTTGAGATCCACAAATTGAAAATTGATTTATTCTCTTCTAGCTTCCAACACCCATTCGCTAATAACCTTATTAGCTAATTCACAAATTAATCTATCCATGTCAACTAAAAACTAAAAAGAAAAGGTAGTATATGGACAGTGTATGGATAGTGTATGGATAGTGTATGGATAGTGTATGGATAGTGTATGGAAATTAATCCTCCTCAATCTAACCCAATAACTAAGCACATTAAATTATTCAAAAAGAAAATGCCACCATCACTGGCGGCATTTTCACGTAACCTCAACTAAAAAACAAAAACCAACCTAAAAGGTTTACTTTAAAAATCGTTTGTTATTTTCCTTAAACAGCGCAGCTAATTGCTTGGTCGCTGTCTCGTAAGAAGAAGCATCACTCCATAATTTACTCTGATCTAGAATTTCATCAGGCACTCCTGGACATTGTTTTGGGAAGGATAGATTTAAAATAGAATCGTTTTTAAATTCTATGGTTGACTCTCCTAAAGTTCCATCGTGAATAGCATTTACAATAGCACGAGTATATTTAAGTGGTATACGCTCGCCTTTGCCATAAGGTCCACCTATCCAGCCTGTATTAAGCATCCAGACATTAATTTTATTGTCCTTTATTTTTTGCATCAGCATATCAGAATAAACTGTGGGATGCAACGGCATAAATGGTGCTCCAAAGCAAGCCGAGAATGACGGCAATGGCGCATTGATACCGTGTTCTGTACCTGCAACTTTAGCCGTATAGCCATTGATAAAATAATATGCTGCTTGTTCAGCTGTAAGTTTAGAAACCGGTGGCAATACCCCAAATGCATCGGCAGAAAGAAAGAAAATATTCTTTATAGTATTATTTTCTGCTAGCTCGCTATTCTCACGAATAAACTCAATAGGATAACTCACACGTGTATTTTTCGTAATGCTATCATCGTTAAATGCTACCGCACCATTTTCAGTAAGCACAACATTTTCAAGCATAGCACCTGGTCTAATAGCATCAAAGATCTCTGGCTCCTTTTCCTGAGAAAGACCTATCACCTTTGCATAACACCCACCTTCAAAATTAAATATGGAGTTCTTTGGCGTCCAGCCATGCTCATCATCTCCTATCAAAGTGCGGTTACTATCTGTAGATAAAGTGGTTTTCCCGGTTCCTGATAGGCCAAAGAAAATGGCAGTATCGCCGTCCTCGCCTTGATTGGCAGAACAGTGCATAGGCAACACATCATGTTCAGTAGGCAAAAGCATGTTCAAAACAGAGAATATCCCTTTTTTGATCTCACCAGTGTAGCCCGTTCCTCCTAGTAAAATGATCTTCCTAGTAAAATTAATAATTGAGAAATTATTTCTTGAAGTACCATCCCATTCAGGAAAAGCATAAAAGTCTGGCGCATTTAAGATCAGCCAGTCTTCTTTAAAGTTCTCTAAAGCCGCTTCCTCTGGCCTTAAGAACATATTATGCACAAACAAACCTGCCCACGGCGTCTGCGTAATGGCACGAATGTTAAGCTTATATGACTCCTCTGTGCACGCGTATGCATCGCGAACGTAAACTTCTTTGGTCGAAAGGTGTGCCGCAACGCGTGCATAGAGTTTGTCAAATTTTACTGAATCAAAAGGAATATTCACACTTCCCCAATTCACTTTATCTCTCGTTACATCATCGATCACGATATAACGATCCTTAGGCGATCTACCTGTAAATCGCCCTGTATTAATAGCAAGTACACCATTTGCAGTTTCTACACCTTCTCCCCTTCTCAAGGTATGCTGCTGCAATTCGTCTGGCGCAGTCTGGTAATGTACCTGCTTGCTTTCTATTCCATATCGCTTAAGCGAAATTGACTTAGATTCCATTACTGGAGTTTCCATGTTTTTTGATTTAAATGAATTGATTTGCGTTTGTCAAAAAATTTGAATTGATCGTAGATTGATATTCTTGATATAAAAATTCTTCTGCCTTTTCTACTAGCGGTCGTGAACCACAGATAAAGGGTGTGCGTTGATGTAATTCTATGGGTTGCAATTCTAGAATACGCAAATAGCCATTGCTGCAAGCGCCTCCCGTCTGCTCTGTGATAAAGGCAATCGGGTTGCACTCATACAGTAAGCGCAGTTTTCCCAGTGGCGCCATCGTACCCATAGGGTATAAAAAAATGCCCCCAAGGAGCATATTGCGATGAAAATCTGCCACAAGCGAACCCGTATAGCGAGAAGTATAAGGTCTCCCGTCTTGTGGTGCTTCTTCCTGCATCCATTTTATAAAGCGTTTAATTCCATCTTTAAAGTGCACATAGTTACCTTCATTGATAGAATAGATCTGGTGTTTTTCAGGAAAACGAATGTCTGGATGCGATAGGAAAAATGATCCTATCCCCGGATCATAAGTAAAACCGTTAACTCCGTTACCCGTAGTATACACAAGTATCGTAGAAGTGCCATAGATCACATAGCCCGCCGCTACTTGATTAACGCCGGGCTGTAAAAAGTCTTCCAGTTCTACGGGACTTCCCACTGGCGACTTGCGTTTATAGATTGAAAAAATGGTCCCCACAGTAATATTCACATCAATATTTGATGATCCGTCTAATGGGTCGATTAGCACTACATATTTTGCATTTTTATTGATCTCACCGTCACACACCACAAAATCCTCCATTTCCTCAGAGGCAATACCGCAAACTTCCCCACGGTTGCGCAACGTTTGAATAAAAACATCATTGGCCATCTGGTCCAACCTCGCTTGTTGCTCACCTTGAATATTTGTGTTATCAAGCTTTCCTCGTATTTCAGAAAGTCCGGCTCTGTTTATCGCCTTATTGACAAATTTTGCTGCCAGACGAATGGAACTCAGCAATGCTGATAATTCTCCTTTTGCATAGGGAAAATCCTTCTGATTCTCAATGATGAATTCTCCTAATGTCTTTGATGTTTTCATGAATAATTTTAATTACTACATCGTTTTCGTTGCAAATGTATACTTTTAAATTTTATTCAAAAAAATGTATTCAATTTTATTTATATTAAATTTTCGTTAATGAAATAATCATTTAATTGCGTAATACTTAAAAATTAAACGTTAAATACACATTTTATCGCCTTTATAGATCATAGCGCATTTTATTTCGCTTTAAGCGAAAATATCTCCCACCATATCCATCTAGATCTAGCGGCATTGACTGCTTCTAAAAATTGGTTTTAACCCGATTATTCTTAAATGACTTGTTGTCAAAGTTTTTGCTAAACCGTTTTATTGATTTATCTTAAACCTTCAATCGTCTAGCCATTAAATAATGAATATTCAGATAATCGAAAACCGGAGTGTAAAAGCCATTTTTATACTTCTAATGATATTTACCTGCGCAAGTTTTACGTCTCATGCCCAGCAAACGGCATATTTTGTAGATGGCTACCACGGCGGGATCTGGGGCCATTACCCAGAAGGCTATACAGCCTACATCGTTGATGAACTTGAGAAAAATCCAGACTGGAAGATCAACCTTGAAATTGAACCTGAAACTTGGGACCGCGCTTCAAAAATCGACGCTGCATCAGTTGAAAAACTTAAAGGATATTTTGCGCAAGACCGCGTAGAATATGTGAACCCGGCGTATGGCCAGCCGTATATGTGGAACATTTCGGGCGAAAGCATCATAAAACAGTTTGAACTGGGAATGGAAAAATTAAAACACTATTTCCCTGAAATTACCTTTACCTCCTACTCTTCTGAAGAACCTTGTTTTACTAGCGGTCTACCACAAATTCTTTCTTCTTTTGGCTTTAAATATGCCTCGCTAAAAAACCCAAACACTTGCTGGGGCGGTTATACGAGAGCGCACGATGGCGAACTGGTAAATTGGGTGGGCTCTGACGGTACATCGATAATTATGTCGCCGCGCTACAGTTTTGAGTCGCTTAAACCTAATTCTACTTGGGAGACCATCGCAAACGCCAATTCGCCAGAATATATCAACGCGGCGTTACAAAATGATTTTACAGCGCCTATCGGGATGTGTTTGCAAGACGCGGGTTGGAAGAACGGCCCGTGGCTTAAAGGTGGTTTTTATAAACCTACAGAATACACGACTTGGACAAACTACTTTGACCATGCTTCGCAAACGGCAGATATCAAACCTTGGCATGTAAATCAGGAGGATTTGCAGGTGAGTTTAGTTTGGGGAAGTCAGGTGATGCAGCGTATCGCACAGCAGGAACGTGAGGCGGCAAACAAGATTATCCTTGCGGAGAAAATCACTGCGATAAACTCACTTTACGACAACACATCCTACCCAGAAACCGACTTTAAAAACGCGTGGAGCACGCTTTTGCTTACACAACATCACGACTGCTGGATCGTGCCTTACAATGGTGAAAAAGGCGACACCTGGGCAGATAAAGTAGTGAACTGGACAAAAAACACCATGGATATCAGCGATGCAAATATTCAACAGAATGCTGCGGCTGATGGTAAGTTTATTCGTGTTTACAACACTTCAGGTACGGTACGCGAAGAATTGGTTCACGTAAAAACCCCGCAAAACAGCACAATTAAAACATGGGAGGGCGAAGCCGTAATGAATCAGCAAAATGGTGATTTCATAACGTTTAAAGCCACTGCGCCAGCGATGGGCTATTCGGTTTATAAAATTGTTTCGGGCGGTGATAATTTGGCTACAGCCAAAAAAGGAATAACCCAATCAAACAACATCTACAAAGTAGAAACTGAGAACTACACGTTGACCTTTGATGCCGCTCAAGGCGGAAAAATAACTAGTTTAATCGCTAAAAAAGCAGACAATAAAGAATTTGTGGACGCCGATTCTCAATACGGTTTCAACACCTTGCTTGGCAATTTTTATGACGACGGCGGGAAGAAAACCACGGTGGATAAAACTGCTGAAATCGAAATTCTTGAAAACGGTCCGTTAGTTTATAAACTGGCGATAAAAACCAGTATCGCAGATGTTCCCGTGACCCAAACCGTAACGCTGTACAATGAAAATCCTGTTATAGATTTTGACCTTAAAATAGACTGGAGTGAGAACATGGGAATTGGTGCTTTCAAGGAAGAAAACTTTGATTGGAAGAATCTTGAAAAAGCGTTTTATAATGACCGTGAAAAGCTACTAAGCCTATTTCCTGTAAACCTTAAGAACCAGCGAGTGTTTAAGAATTCAGCATTTGATGTGATGGAAAGTGGTCTTGACGACACCTTTTTCACCTCATGGAAAAACATTAAAAACAACATTATTGTGGATTGGGTTGATGTCACAGATGGTGATGAAAAATATGGTATGACGCTGTTTACAGACCATACAACAAGTTATACCCACGGCAAGGATTTTCCTTTGGGACTGACCATTCAATATTCTGGCATAGGGCTTTGGGGACGCAATTACACCGTTGATGGACCTACAGAAATCCATTATTCGCTGATGCCGCATAAAGGCAACTGGAAACAAGCGCAAATCTGGAAACATCTACAAAGCAAGCAAGAACCGCTCACGGCCGTTATTACTGGGCTTTCGCCAAAAGAAAACAACAAATCCTTACTTGATTTAAAGAAAGATGGTTGGTTGCTTACCTCTTTCTCAAAGAAGGAAAACGCCTATTACGCACGGATTTTTAATCCAGAAGGCGATGATAAAAAAGGAAATATTCAGTTTACAAAAGACATTAAATCTATTGCGCTTGTAAACTTGGATGGTTCTATAGAAAACCAATTAAAATCTAACGATAAAAACGTGTCTTTCTCTATCCCGAAAATGGGTTTTAAAACCTTAAGAATAGAATTCAATTAGACACGAAAATCTACAATCAAATGAAGAAAATCATTCTTTGCGCTTTACTTAGTATTTTTTGCTTTAAAGCTGCAAATGCACAGCAATTAGAACCCTTTAAAGATGGCGACCGCGTCGTTTTTCTGGGCAATAGCATCACGCATGCCGGTTTTTATGAATCGTATGTTTGGCTGTATTACATGACACATTTCCCCGAAAGGAAAGTACAGATTCTTAACGGCGGTTCTGGTGGCGATGTGGTTGGCCAGATGTATGCTCGTTTTGAAGACGACATCCTTAAAATGAACCCGAATATCGTGGTACTTACTTTCGGTATGAACGATAGCGGCTATGCAGAATTCTGGCAAGATGACGCTGAAAAAACAGCAAAGCAACGCATCGCAAAATCTGCGCACGACTTTAAACTCATGCAAGAAAAATTAATGTCATATCCAGACATCAAACCAGCGATTATGAGTACGTCGCCCTTTGATGAAACGGTAAAAATTGATGCGAACAATTTTATTGGAAAAAGCAAAACCATTGAAGAAATCGTCGCTTTTCAAGAAAAAGGCGCGGCTAAGAACAACTGGCCATACATCGACCTCTACCACCCGATGCTAGAAATAACACAACGCGAGCAACAGTCTGATTCTGCATACACCATTACCGGTCCAGACCGTATTCATCCGGGCAAACCGGGACATCTGGTGATGGCGTCTATCATTCTTAAAAGTCAAGGACTGGCGGGCAAACCTGTGGCAGACATTGCCATTAATGCTGATGCCGCTTCTATTGACAAAGCTGAGAATGCTAAAGTCTATTTGCTTAACGCGAAAAAAGACCAAGTTTCCTTTCAATATGAAGCGCAGTCGTTGCCTTATCCCATAGACTCTACTTCTGGCGCGTGGGGAAATCCGCAGCAGCTGGGCGATGCGCTTAAGGTGTATCCTTTTGTAAAAGAGTTTAATCAAGAAATTCTCAAGGTAGACAATCTTAACGCAGGCAATTATAAACTCCTGATTGATGGTAATGAAATTGCACAATTCACCGCAGCCGATTTTACCAAAGGAATAAACATGGCAAACTATGGCAACACACCACAATACAAGCAGGCCAAGAATGTGATGTTCCTTAATGAGCAACGCGCAGAAATCGAAGGAAAACTGCGTGAATATGAGTGGGTGCAATCTAATTTCTTCAGGGACAAAGGCATGTTATATGAAGATTCTCAGCAAGCTTTTGATGCGGCAAGCTCTACTGATAATATTTTTGTTACCAGCAAAATGGGCATCTACCGCACCGCCCGCTTCCCCGAAATACGAAAAATGTGGGAAGACAACCTTAAAATCCTAGTGGATAAAATCTATGAGATAAATAAACCAAAAACGCATCGCATAGAGATTATCAAAGTATAATTATTTCGCTCATGGCGAAAAGAACCCCGACAGCTTCCAGAAGTTGTCGGGGTTTTTACTGCTGAGTAGTTTTCGCGAAAGCGAGAAAAACAGCTTATTCCTGCGCCGTTGAAACCGAATACGGTTTATCACTCTCCTTAATCCCGCGGTCTTTTGCAGGCGTGTCGCTCATTTGAAGTTGCAAGGTTCCGCCGTTCATGATATCCTGATAATCGATGTAATTCTTTGTGTAGTCCGCACCGTTAAGGCTAGCCGATTGCACATACACATTCTCTGCGCTGTTGCCGCTGGCATTGATTACAAATTTCTTCCCGGCCTCTGTGGTAATCGTGACCTTATCAAACAGCGGACTGCCCAAATTATACTGCACCGTACCCGGCGTGACGCTGTACAATCCCATCGCGCTCAGCACATACCAAGACGACATTCCGCCCTGGTCTTCATCGCCGGGATACCCTTTTTCTGTGTAGCTGTACAGTTGGTCAAGAATCTTGCGCACACGCGACTGCGTTTTCCAGGGTTGGCCTACATAATTGTAGAGATAAGCCACGTGAAGCACCGGCTGGTTTCCGTGCGCATATTGCCCCATGTTTGCAAGTTCCATCTCGCGCATTTCATGAATTACCTGCCCGTAATGCCCCACGTCATACGTAGATTCCATGGTAAAAAATGTATCCAGTTTATCAGCAAACTTCTGCTCGCCACCCATTAAATCTATAAGTCCGGCGACATCATGAAAAACTGACCAACTGTATTGCCAGGCATTTGCCTCAGTAAAAGGGTCGCCCCAAGCAATCGGGTTAAAATCCTCTAGCCACTCGCCGTTCTCCTTTCGCCCACGCATAAAACCTTCACTGGTATCATAGATATTTTTGTAATTATACATTTGGCGTTCAAAAACGTCCATGTACAATTTGTTTCCTGTGGCTTTCGCCAAATAATATCCGCACCAATCGTCATAGGCATACTCCAGGGTTTTTGCTGCACTTTCTCCCACCACCTTATACGGAATGTAACCTTTCTCAAACCAATCGTCGTGCGCTGGTCTTCCGTTAGAACCGCCCCAAGGCCCGCCGTTTGTGGCTTCATTAAAATAAGCAGCAAGCGCCTGCTCTCCATCAAAACCTTCAATGCCTTTTACATAAGCATCAGTCAACAAAGAAATCGCGTGATTCCCTATCATGATACCAGACATTCCCGGGCATGACCACGTGGGCAAAAAACCGCTCTGTTCCTGCGCATCTAGCAAAGATTGCATATAGCGACCTTGCATTGTTGGGCTGAGAATATTTGTCAAAGGAAACTGCGACCGGAATGTATCCCAAAATCCATTATCTGTGTACATGTAACCATCATGGATCTTCCCGTCATACGGACTGTAATAATACGGTGTGCCGTCTTCCTTTAGTTCATAGAATTTGTGTGAAAATAGATTCGCTCTGAACAAGCAAGAGTAAAATGTCTTTCGGTCTTTCTCGCTTCCGCCTTCTACTAGCACACGGTTGAAGAGTTTGTTCCATGCAGCTTTTGCATTGTTCTTTGTTTCCTCAAACTTTTTATGAGAAGCCAATTCCTGCTGCATGGTTAAGCTAGCTTGTTCTGAGCTTATGTATGAAGATGCGATTTTTACCTGCACCGTTGTGCCAGGTTTAAATTCTAAGTAAGCGCCTTTACCGTCTCCTTCAGCGTTCTTTTCGCCTTGAGCGATAGTATTCTCACGATTTTCCCACGTGCCGTAGCTTTTAAATGGCTTGTCAAAAGTGATTTCAAAATAGGCCTTAAAACCCTCTGGAATAAGCAAACCGTTGTGCACCCAACCTGTGATTTTTCGATTTTTTGGGTCGATGGTTACGCTGCTTTGCTTTGTATATCCATCAAAAACAAGAAAGGCTTTCTCCCTTTTCGGGAAAGTGAATCGCATGTGACCGCCGCGCTCTACCGGTGAGATTTCGGTTTTGATACCGTTATCAAATTGCACGCTGTAGTAATACGGTTTTGCGGTCTCATTCTCATGGCTAAAACGGCTTGCACGCTCTTCTTCATTCACCTTTAACTCACCAATGACGGGCATTAACGAGAAAACGCCATAATCATTCACCCACGGACTGCATTGATGCACCTGCTGAAATCCGCGTATGGTTTCCTTTTGATATTGATACTTCCAGCCATCGCCATTTTTACCGGTCTGCGCCGAAAAGGAATGCACCGGAAACGGCATCGCGACCGTGGGATATGTGTTTCCGTAGCTTAGTTCTGGTGTAGAAAACGTGCCTTGAAGCGTGTTGACATAATCGACCAGGTTTTGCTGCTGCGCAGATAAAAGATTAAAAACAAGAACAGTGAGAATGGTGAGTTTTATTTTCATGGAAATGAAATTAAGCTAAGTTATAAGCTAGTAATTCGGTTTACCTCTGAAAGATAGGATTTATAAAATGAATTGATCTAAAGCGTTACCAATGTTTTGTATTCAAGAGTGTATGTCGCGGCTAGAACATCGATCTGCTTATTGATCTGGTTGACGACTTTTACAAGTTGGTTATCTTCACAAGATAATTTTATAGTTATTTGCAGTTCTTCTTTTGCTGTATTTCTTACTAATTCAATACTTTTTATCGGGATGTGACGACGTACAAAAATGCCTGCTATTCTCGCAAGTATGTTGAGGTTGTCTTCTGTGATTATCTGTATTTTGAATGATTTTGATTCCATTGTTAATATTTGATCGCTTTGATTAATTGAATAAAAAAAGCCTTCTCGCAAATGAGAAGGCTTTGGTAAAATATCGTGTAAGCGCCTTCTCAGGTAACTGAAATTCTAATAATTACAATAGCAATAATAACCATGATAATTGGTGTCTGTATTTGCTTGATTATTGAATTATTAACGTTCATAAGGTTTTAAATAGAAAGATTTACTTCAGCAGATTCTGTCTCTAAAGCTGCTTTAAAAAAGGCAGTAACATCTGGAAGTTCATGGTTCAAAACTGAGCGAAATCCATCTGCATCGCGTTTGTAATCTGCACTCCATGTTTTTGCGTTCTCTGTGATCGCGATGATCGCATCACAAACAAAATTCACCTCAGCATCTGTCATCGTAGGATGAAAAGAAACACGCACCCAGCCCGGTTTATTTAGGGTGCACCCAAATTCACTATCCTGCATAATACGCTTAGAATGGTCTTCATCTATATGCATTAAATAATGGCCGTATGTACCGGCGCAAGAGCAACCGCCACGCGCCTGAATACCAAAACGATCATTAAGCAACTGCACAACCAACTCATAATGTACCTCATCAAGATAAAATGAGAAAATTGACAAACGCTCCTGATGTTGCTCCGCAAGAAGATTACAACCATCAACATTACCAAGCTTGTTAAAAACAATTTTATTGATCGCTTCTTCGCGCTCCTGGATTTTTTCAACCGTCATGGCATCTTTAAGTTGGATAGCCATAGCAGTTTTGATCGTTTGTAAAAATCCTGGTGTACCGCCATCTTCGCGTTGCTCCACATCATTTTTATAGATGTGATTTCCCCAAGGATCTGTAAAAACAACAGTGCCACCGCCGGGTTGATCTGGTATTTTATTTTTATAAAGCGCCTTGTCAAACACAAGAATACCACAGCTTCCAGGACCACCCAGAAACTTATGCGGTGAGAAAAAAATAGCATCCAGTTTTTCTTCTTCATTCTCTGGATGCATATCTATATGTACATAAGGAGCGCTACACGCAAGGTCTACGAAACATTTTCCACCATATTGATGTGTAAGCATCGCTATGGTGGAAAATGGTGTCGTAATACCTGTAACATTAGAGCAAGCGGTTATCGAGACGATCAATTCTCGACCTTCATATTTTTGTAGTAATTCTTTAAATGCTTCAATATCTATCAACCCTTCCTCATCTGCTGGAATCACCTCTACTTTTGAAACGGTTTCTAACCATGATGTGTGATTAGAGTGATGCTCCATATGTGAGATTAAAACTACGGGGCGCTTTTCTTCCGCTAAAGCGAAATGGTCTTGCCAACGTTCTGGGATGCGCAATCCCAAGATGCGTTGTAATCTTGCAAGAGCCCCTGTCATACCTGTTCCACATGCGATCAAAACATCATTTTCGTTGGCATTTACATGCTTCTTGATGATCTTTCTGGCTTGCTCATAGGTTTGTGTCATTAAGGCTCCTGTATACGAGGTTTCTGAATGCACGTTTGCCAGCCACGGCCCGATCTTCTCTGTTATGGTTTGTTCTATGGGTCTATACAACCTTCCGCTGGCGGTCCAATCTGCGTAGCACAAGTCCTTTTCGCCGTAAGGCGTAACATAAGATTGTTCGTTCCCGATGATCTGAGAACGGTATTTGCTGAAATATAATTCTGTATCTATCATAGCTTAAATGATAAAAGAACAAGGACTTAAAACAGGTTAAGCCCTTGTCTACACGCTAACATTGAGTTTTATAAGGTTTAAAGGCTAGTTCAAATTTATAATACGATCACGCTGCGCTTATTCTGTTACTGGAGATAAAACTCCTTCTACAATTCTGAGTTGTGAATCATTGATCTGTTTTGCCAAATCGCTGATATCTTGCATGCTTATTTCTTCAAGACTTTCTAAAAATGAAGCTTCGGTAGTTATAGGTTCATCCTTCTGAAGATTCTTTGTGATATTGCTTAACCAGTACTGATTGTCTTCTTGATTCTCAGTAACTGACTTTTTCATGTTGTTTTTCACTTCTTGAAAATCATCTGCGTCAATCTCTTTAGGTAATGCGTTAAGATCTGAGTAAACGATGTCTAGCAACTTCTCTGCTTTATCAGGATTACAGTTAAAGCTAATTACGATATTGAACTCGTTGCTAGGCAATTTTTGTAAACTGCTACCTACATTCACGCCATAACTTCCTCCTTCTTCTTCGCGCACATGATCCATGTATTTTTTATTCAATAACTGAGCGATCATATACATCATCAAACTGTTTTTGCGAGTATATTCCATATCACCATTTAAAAACACTTGTATGGTGCTTTGTGGAGTTTGCATTTCTTTTGTGATATGCACTTCTGTCTTACCTATCGCAGGACGACCTTTATGATCTACAGGAGTTTCTGTTGTGCCATTTCCTGGAATACTACCAAGATATTTTTTAGCCAATTCAAGCATTCTATCTTCTTTAAAATCGCCCACAAAGACGAATGTAAAGTCGCTAGCATTAGAGATTCTCTCTTTATACACTTTCTGCATATCGTCAAGATCTAAGGCATTTATAAAATCCTGATCAAAGAGTTTAGTACGCTCACTGTGCCCTGAATTTGCCATACTCAAAGAATCCTGAAAAGCGCTTTTTACATTGTTTTGACGTGCTACAAGACTTTTCTCTAGACTCTCTTTGATAATGCGCAACGCCTGATCTTCAAAACGTGGTGCTGTAAACTGCATATAGATCTGCTGAAAAAGCGTCTCAAGATCTTCTTGCGAACTGTTACCGCCTAGACCTTCTGAAATTCCGCCGATGCTTGCAGAAAGTGAAGTTTGTTTACCCGCAAGGAACTTTTGTAATTCTATTTTATTGAGCTCGCCTAAACCTGACTGTGATACAATGCCTGTTGCCATCGCTGCGTCTGGAAGAAGATCTGCTTCTAATAAAGACGAACCTCCCATGCTAAAAGCCTGCATATAGATCTGCTCTTTATCAAAAGTCGTAGGGAATAACACAAGCTTTAAACCATTTGACAAGGTGTATTGCTTTGCCTCAATTCGATCTATTTTTTCTGTTTTAGTGATCGTCGCTCCCTTAAGTTCTCCAGCGATCAATTGTTTGTCCATCACCTCTTCTTCAAAGGCCTCAACGGATGCTTTATCGACCTTTTTCGCGACAGCGATAACCTCATCTTTTGTAGGATAAGTATATTTATTAGACCCAGTTATCCCGATCACTTTACCTTTTGTGGTTTGATATTTTTTTAATTGATCAAGTAACATCTGGTTATCTACGGTCTGGATAAAGTCTTTTCTAAAATCTAGAGACCAACTGTAATCTGTAACTTCTTCCTCGTTGAAGAAAGCGCTATAGATTTCCTGCGCATAAGAATCATTGCTACGCTTAGCAATATTCTTTTTAGCATTTTCAAAACTGGTAGTGTATGCAGCTTTTGCACGCTCAATTTCTCCTGCTGTTGCCCCGTATTCTGCAAATCTTTTAAATTGGCTTAAGCCAAAATCTAACGCACTTAAAAGACTATCCTTCTTCGGTTGAATACCTAAACTCGTAACCTCAAGCGGGCGCACAAATTCCTGTACACCAAAACGCACACCCAGCGCCGGACTCGTTTCTTCGCGCGTAAGCTCTGACATACGATTGTTAAAAATGTATCCTAAAAATCCATTTATCAGATTGTTTTTGATCTTGTCTATTTTCTCAAACTCCTCTGTCTTTGTCTTGATCATGTATTGTAAAGACGGTTCGCCTAGCTCTTCATCTTGTGACGAAATGTAGATCAGCTCATCATTAATAGGCACATCAAAGGTGGGACGCTCTGGCAAATTCTCCTTAAGCGGAATTGTACTAAAAACCTGCTGCACTTTCTCTTCCATCACCTTTGTATCAATATCGCCCACGATAACTACAGCTTGTTGATCTGGCCTGTACCAGCGCGCATAATATTGGCGCAACGCATCGTATTCAAAATTGTTAACAACATCCATAATACCTATGGGCATTCTCTTGCTGTACTTAGAATCAAGCAGCAATCCTTCTAACCAAACCTTAGAATTTGCTCTAAAGCCTGCTGTATTTCTAGAACGCCATTCTTCATTGACAACACCACGCTCTTTGTCGATCTCTTCATCAAGAAGTGAGAGAGATCCAGACCAATCATGAAGAACCAGCAATACAGAATCAAGCAGTTTCTCATTAGTTGCCGGCACCTGATTAATATTATAAACCGTCTCATCAAAACTGGTGAACGCATTGATCTCTGAGCCAAACTTTATCCCGTTTTGCTCCAGGTATTCTAGCATCCCTTTATCCTTAAAATTCTCAGTACCGTTAAAGGCCATATGCTCTAAGAAATGCGCCAGCCCTTGCTGATCATCATTCTCAAGAATAGAACCTACATTCTGAGCAAAGTAAAAGGAAACACGCTCCTTAGGCTCCTCATTATGCATGATATAATAATGCAGACCATTACTCAAAACGCCTTTAGTAATATCCTGTTTTTCAAAATCTTCGCCACTCTTTTGTTGTGCAAATGTGTTTTGCAGGCTTAGCGCCAAAAGAAGCAGTAAGCATTTTCTAAAATGAAATTTCATATCTAAACAATTATTGTTTGTGTTTTCGTTAGTGCTAGTTAAGACTAAAATTATTCTCCGTCTACGTTTAATGGCGAAAGAATTGCCTCAACTACTCGTTTTTCTTTATTTATTTTTTTGGCTGTAGCCAAAACATCTTTTACCGAAATCTGTGAGATCATCTGCAGGCGTTGCTCTAGCGTAAGAATAGGCGTATCATTTTCTACATGATCCATCACCGCATCAAAATAAGATTTGTTGTTATCCTTAAGTTCAGTAGCTGCTTTCTTGAAGTTATTGATCACTTCTTCAAAGGCTTTATTATCTACTTGCTTTGTAAGATTTTCTAACTCATCATACACGATCTCAACAAGACGATCTGTTTTGTCAGGATTACCATTAAAGCTGATGTTCAGTTCATAATGTGCATTTGGAAGATGAAGTAATCCCGCTTTGACCCTCACGCCATAAGTACCGCCTTCTTCTTCCCTGATCTTTTCCATATAGCGCTTATTTAATAGCTGAGCAATTACTTGAATCATCGTCTCGTTCTTTGCTGAATATGGCAGATCTCCTGTAAGATAAATATTTACCGTTGCCTGTGGGGTCTGCATTTCTCGCTGCATGTGAAGCTTATAGATACCCAGCTCAGGTCTTAAATTCTGATCTATTATCTGCTCCTTTTTCTCTCTTCCCGGGATGCTACCAATGTACTTCTTGATCAGCTTCTTAAAATCTTCCTGATCTACATCGCCCATAAAAACAAACTTAAAATCTGCTGCGTTAGTTATGCGGTCGCGATACACCTTTTCCATCTCTGGTATTGTAAGATTTTGAAGTAGTTTGCTATTAAGATGTACTTCGCGGTTGCTAAAATTAGCTTTTGCCATCTGCAAAGAATCAGACAGATTGCTTTGCACGCTACTTTGAAGCATTGTGACCATCCTTTTTAAAACCTGACGAGAGGATTCAAACACCTTTTCATCAAATCTTGGTTGGGTAAAAGCAAGGTAAATTCCTTTACTCAACTTTTCTAGATTTTCAAGATTGGTATAGCCGTCTAAGATTTCCTGATATTCCTCAATTTTAACCGAAGGCATAACCAGTTCGCTTGACTTTCTAAGCTCTTCTTTAGTTAGATTTGCAATGCCAGATTCTGCACTAAAGTAGGTTGCAAACAGCGAATTCTCTAAAAGCTCTTGAGGCAATACAGATCGCCCACCTGCGCTGATGGCTTTAAAATAAACGCCATCCATTTGTGAGATGGGTTTATACAAATAAACCGTTGCGCCGTTTGCTAGTTTAAAATACTTAGCGTCCACATCTGTGAATTGCTTTTCTTCTACAATTTCACTTCCAGGCAGGTCAAGTTTCATTAATGGTTTAGCCTCAATTACCTTCTCTTCATAAACCTTAGGATTTGCTTTACGACCTATTTGTAAAACCTCAGAAACCTCACCTTTTGAAGGATAGTCTAGAGCGTCAGAACCTAAAATTGCTACCACATTTCCCTCAGTACTATAATATTCTTTGAAGGTTTTCAATAGGTCTGCTGGAGTTAAAGTGTTTAGATAATCCAACTGATATTCTTGTTCCCAACTGTAGTCTGGCAAACGTTTTTGATCAAAAAAGGCTTTGTAGATCTCAATTGCATGAAAAACATTAGAGCTTCCGCCCTTTTCCATCCCACGTTTAAAACTGGCCTGTAATGAAGATTTAGTTCGTTCAAATTCCTTTTCAGTAGCGCCATAAAGATCAAACCGTTTTAACTCTATCGCCGCCCATTGTAACGCGGCGAGCAAGCTATCATTTTTCGGTTGCATATCAATTTTTAATGCTTCCATAGATCGCACAACTTCTTCATTAGAGAATCGCGAAGAAAACACCGGACTCTCTGGCTCGGCGGCCAAAGCTGTAAACCTTCGATCTAGAATTGTATTGACCATACGAAGTTTAAGATCGCGCTCTATAGATTCCTTTTCGCTTAAAGCAAAATCAGGTTTATGCTTTATATAATACTCTATGGATGTAACGCCTAGTTCCTTGTCTTTGATGGGCAAATAGGTCAACTCATCGCCCAGCGGCACATCAAAAACAGGACGTTCTGGCAAATCCTCACGCAGAGGAATAGACCCAAACAGTTTTTTTACCTCCTTAACAACTTCCTGCTCATCAAAATCGCCCACAACAATTACAGCTTGCTCATCAGGGCGATACCACTGTTTGTAATAGTTTCGTAGGGTTTCATACTCAAAATTATCGATGACTTCCATCAATCCAATTGGCGAACGATCTGCATATTTTGAGCCTTGCAATAAACCCAACTCTTGCACAGAATCTTTTGCCCGCTTTTGCGGATTGTAACGCGTGCGCCATTCTTCATGCACAACACCTCTTTCGTTGTCAATTTCGGCATCAGCCAAAGTCAAAGAACCTGCCCAATCATGCAAGATCAACAATACAGAATCTATGAGTTTTGGGTTTGCAGTAGGCACATTACGAATGCTATAAACCGTCTCATCATACAAAGTAAATGCATTGATCTCGTTGCCAAACTTCACCCCATTTTGCTCCAGATATTGCAGCATTTTCTTGTCTGGGAAGTTCTTTGTGCCGTTAAAGGCCATATGCTCCAGAAAATGCGCCAATCCTCGCTGGTCGTCTTCTTCAAGAATAGAACCCACGTTTTGCGCAAAATAAAATGCGGCTCGCCCCTTAGGCTCTTCATTCTGCATCACATAATAATGCATCCCATTAGGCAATATGCCGGTGCTCATTTCGGCAGGTTTAAAATCCTTTCGCTGTTGCGAAAAGATGAGCTGCGCAACTAATAAGCATATAAGCGGTAGAAACTTTTTCATCATCCTTTGTTATAAGCGTCACTTCCTAACTGAAGCCAGTTTAAATATTCATCAATATCTGGATCGTAACCTGTGGGTTGGTTTAGACTTTTACCAGCATTATCAATGATCACATAATACGGTTGCGCATTTGCTTGATAGGTTTTGATCTGAAAATCACTCCATTTATTCCCAATGGTTTTGATCTTTTTCCCTGTTGTTTCTGAGACATATTGTTCAGCTTCCGGGAGGTTTCTTTTGTCATCCACATAAAGTGAGATCAAAACCACATCATTTTTTAATACCTGAAGCACTTTAGGATCAGACCAAACACGCTCTTCCATTTTTCTGCAGTTTACGCAAGCATATCCTGTAAAATCAAGAAGTGCAGGTTTGTTTATTTTTTTGGCGTAAGCCATACCTGCATCATAATCTTTAAACGCAGGAATATCATGCGGACCTAACTCTGCTTCTTCTGGCAAAGTGGTGTTTGAAGAAGAACCACCTCTACTGCTTCCCACACCATACGGCGACTCGCTATATTGTTGCGGTGGTGGGAAACCGCTTATCCATTGCAATGGCGCTCCCCATAAACCAGGAATGAGATAAACGGTAAATGCAAGAACAAAAAGTCCCAGACTTAATCTCCCCACCGAAATATGCGTTAATTTACTGTCATGCGGCAAAGTGATCTTACCGAAAAGATACAGCGCAAGACCACCGAAAATAGCGATCCATATCGCTAGGAATGTTTCTCGTTCTAAAATATGCAGTTGTAAAACAAGATCTGCATTGCTTAAAAATTTAAATGCAAGTGCCAGTTCAAGAAAACCTAAAACTGCTTTTACGGTATTTAACCATCCGCCAGAGCGCGGCAATGAATTCATCCAACCAGGAAATGCAGCAAACAATGCAAATGGTATCGCTATAGCACATGAAAAACCTAGCATTCCCACGACAGGTGCTAATCCGCCTTGTGAAGCAGCTTCTACAAGTAAAGTCCCCACGATAGGTCCTGTACAAGAAAATGAAACGATAGCCAGCGCAAGCGCCATAAAAAAGATCCCTACAAGACCACCGCGATCGGCTTGTGCATCCATTTTTGTACCCCAACTGCTGGGCAGAACGATCTCAAAAGCTCCTAAAAATGAAACAGCAAAAATGACGAGCAATAAGAAGAAGATCAAGTTAAACCATACATTCGTGGATAACGCATTTAAAGCATCTGCGCCAAAAATAAGCGTTACTAAACTTCCTAAAATCACATAAATGATAATAATACTAAGACCATAAATAATAGCATTGCGAATACCCAACGCTCTTGTTTTGCTCTGCTTTGTAAAAAAACTAACCGTAAGCGGAATCATAGGAAAAACGCAGGGCGTCAACAACGCTGCAAACCCAGAAAGAAAGGATACTATAAAAATCCCCCAGAAGCTTCTATCATTGTCTGTTTCATTACTCTCTGAGGAAGATTTGTCATCACTATTTGCTATAGAAGATTCTTGTTTTTGTGCGCTTGGCTGCGCTTCGAATGGCATTTTAAAAACAAGCGTTTTTGTTTCTGGCGGTAAACATTGTAAATCGTTACAAACCATAAAATAGACCTCAGCCTCGACCTTAGTAAAATCCTGCTGACGTATTTTAATGCATTGTCTAAACTCAGCTTTGTATTCAAAGAAACTGGTTTCCATACCAAAGATGTCGTCAAAAATGGTAATGGGTTCTTCCTGTTTCACATCGCCTTCAAGGATGTATGATTCACTTTGTGGGAAAGTAAACGTTGTAGCTTCAGGGCCGCCTTCTGGCAAATCTATCGAATACAAATGCCAGCCTGGTTCTATGCTTGCCAAGCTTATCAATTCGTATTCAGACTCGTTTATTTTTTCTACTCTTGTTTCCCAAGAAACTGGATCAAAAATTTGAGAAAACATCTGATCTGCCTGCAATAGCAGTGTAAAAACCAGAAATGTTTTTAATAGTTTAGGGATGATTCTTTGCGTATGCACTTTGTAAATTCTTACTATTAATGTTGGTGTAAAAATTCTTTTGGCTGCAGCCAAAAGACAATAACAGCGTGCCCCGGGCGATTTTCTCACCCGGAAAAACACTGCATAAAATGTATCTGAACTGTTTGTTGAGCAGCGATGGATTACCGCCCAGAAACTGAAGTTTTAGCCTTTTGTATCAAAGATCTCAGACAAACGCTCTGTAAGCGCATCGCCTCTAAGATTTTTTGCAATTATAATCCCATCTGGATCAATTAGAACATTTGCCGGCACAGAATGAACGCCGTATTGTAATGCCACCTCGTTCTTCCAGTATTTAAGATCGCTCACATGAATCCACGGTAAACCGTCTTTCTCTATCGCGGCTACCCAAGCCTCTTTACCAGCATCAAGAGAAACGCCTACGATCTCAAAATTTTGATCTTTATACTTGTTGTAAGCCTTTACCACAAAGGGATTTTCTGCTCTACACGGTTTACACCAGCTCGCCCAGAAGTCAACAAGAACGTACTGACCTCTTAGTGAACTCAATTTAAAATCTTCATCATCTGGAGTTTTTTGAGTAAAATCTATCGCTTCTTTACCTATCTGTGATTTTTTCTCGATCGCGATCTTCTCAGCGATCATTTTGCCCAGCGGTGTCTGTTTTAGATTGTCATCAAAAAGAGAATTGAAGTTCTTCTCTGCCTCAATAGGATCAAAATCCTTAGGCATCTCGTGACGCATAAAACGCTGTAAAGAAACATAAGATCCCGGATGACTCATGATAAAGTCATGTGCTGTAGTTTTAATACTATCTACATACATCTGGATTGTATCATAGGTGATCAACTTGTCTTCTTTACTTCTATTTTTCATGCGGCTATACAGCGCGATGATCTCATCAGTTAAAGGTGAGATCTGGCCTTCTACCTCTATCGCTTCATCATTTAATGCAGAGCCTTCTAAATTTGCATTTTTAATAGAATCTGTAGCGGTAAGTTGCATTAGAGAATTTTCAATAAAAAAATGAAATGCATCTGCCATCCATGCCTTTTCAGGAAAATCCTTGCCGTGACGCAAACTAATATTTGCTTCTACAGGATGTTGTAGCTTTCCTTTAAAACTGAACTTTCCATTCTTTACTTGAGCGCTATCTGTAACGGTAGAATCTTGCTGCTTATACGTCAAAATCGCAAGAGAAGATTCGGGTAGGTCATTCATTTCTCCTTCTATCACAAAGCCATCTATTTTTGTGGCCTTATCGTCTTTGCATGATAGCAAAGTAAATATGCTCGCTGCCGCGAAATAAACTAATTTTTTCATCGATGAATTTTTTGAGTTAAACTCTAAATATGCGAGATCACGAAGACTGATCTCTCCACTCGTTAAACTGAATATTTACTTATAATCTATTTAACGCTACGTTCTATGTATCCTTTTACATCATCATTACTCACCATGGCGAGTAAATTTTGTTTTTCCTGATCTGTAAGAATTGTTTTAAGCCCCGGTAAAACCATATAAAGCATCATGTCTTTTTCATTATCAGTGAGCTTAGGCGTAGTTGCTTTTAACGTATTAAGAAACTCTTCTTTACCAGTATTTGTAAGCTTTAATTTTGCGCCAGATGTATAAACAGGAAGCGCTTTAGAATCTTTAATACCTAGAGAAGCTACGTGTTTTTTTATCTTATCAAGATCTGCCACGGTTGTTTCTGGAGCATAACCTTTTACGATCGTGCCAAAGTATTGCTCATATTTACTTCTTAAAATAGAATCTACTTTTGCTGCATCTGCAACTTTGCGAAACTGCGATCTATTTGCTTCAAAGAATTTTGCCTTTTCTGAGTCTAATGGTGCAAAAAACTCGTAAACAAAAAGCGCATCTTTACTTACCTTTTGCTCTGTACTTAATTCCTTGTAAAATGCATCAACCAGCGGCTGCGGATTCTCTGTATGCGTAGTGATCAAAGCCTGTATATATGCCGACTGTAATGCGACACTTCTATCGCCAGCATCGTATTTTTTCTTAAGAACTCCGTATGCCTTCTTAGGATCAAAAGAATTTTCTACTGCGGCAATAAACCTATCTGCATCCAGAATTCCTCCTGCGAATATATGTTGTAATTCGCCTGATCTATCAAGAACTACAAATGTGGGATACGCTTTGATTCCGTATTTTTTCGCAAGATCAACGCCTTCTTTTTCAGCGTTTACTATCATGCTTACAAACTTTGAGTCAAAGTATTCTCCCACTTTCGGTTGCGGAAAAATTTGCTTATCCATCATTTTACACGGTCCACACCAACTTGTGTAAAAGTCTATAAACACATACTTGTTTGTTTTTTTGGCTGTAGCCAAAACCTGATCAATATCCTCTTCTACAAACTCAACTCCTTGCGCAAAAGCAAAAGCTTGAGCAAAAAGGAAAGAAATTAAAAACAATGTCTTTTTCATCTTCATATTTTCTTAAAAACAGACCTTACTCAACATTGAAGCTTTTCGGGCCTGTTGCTCACGAATTAATCGTTGTTAATTAGATTAGGGTTTTGATCCATCACAGACTGCGGAAATCTTAAAACAAGGCGCTCTTTAGTAAGTTGAGTCTCGCTTTGTACAGAACCGTCTGTAGCATAGATCGTGTGTGTATAATTTGAAACCGGTGTAGGAATATCTGGATCTACCGTAAGTCTACGAATATCAAACCAGCGATAACCTAGCGCGGCAAACTCACGCAATCTCTCGTCAAAAATAAATTGGAGTAATGCCTCTCTGTTTGAAGCTATTGCTGCAGGAACTATGGCATTTTCTACCGGCATTCTATGTGCTCTAAAATCTTCTAGCACCTCAACAGCTCCAGCTAGATCATTGTTGCGACATTTTGCTTCTGCATCTAATAAATAGATCTCCTGAACACGCACACCAAATGCCGCCTGACCGCTACCCGTTTGTTTGCGGTAAACGCCTTCTACTGGATACGAACTACCATCACGCGCAGTTTGAGAATATTGATATTGTAAACGCAGGTCTGTATCTTCATAAAGATCCATCACCTCTGCTTTTACAACCAATTCACTATTATAATTCGCCCAGCTATTCGTGAATTGCTTTCCATAAAGATTTTCTGGATCAAGATCTACTCGCTGTGTACTGTAACCGTCATTATAATCTAGCAGTCTTACATCAATTCCTACGCTAGGTAGCGCCGCAAGCGCATCATCTAGAAGAGGTTCTGCTTCTTCAAATCTTCCCATAAATGTATACACTTTACCTAATAAGGCTTTACCAGCTGCTTGTGTAAAACGAAATCTACTTATAACCTGAGTAGGCAAGTTAGGGATGGCTTGAGTAAGATCGCTAACCATCAAGTCGTATACATCCTTTACAGAAGCACGCGTAAAATTTGATGCTACAAGATCTGCCTCAAGAACTATAGGAAATCCAAGATCTGTAGAGGAAGTTGCTTCATTATACGGCAAACCATAATAATTGATAAGCGTGAAATACACCCAAGCTCTTCCTACTAATGCTTCCGCTTGCAGCGAAAGCTTTTCTTGTTCAGAACCTTCAGTGGCATCGAGAACCTCGTTTATGATCTTGTTGTAGATATACAAGTTCTCCATTGTATTCTCAAGTTCTGCTGCATTTTCTTCATCTTCATACACTAATCCTTCCCATTTAAAAAGGCGCTGCGTTCTTAATGCTGAAGAACTTATAAAGGGTTCAAAAGCTACCATTTCGCTACTAAGCGGAACCTGAGCATTTGTATTTGTCATGTTGATCAAGTTCAGATTGTAGAACATCTTATCATAATCTACAGTCTTCTCTGCGATGAGTTTTCCCTTTGGGATAATCTCAAGGAATTCGCTAGAACAAGAACTAACGATCAGTATGCTGAGCATCAAGAAAAATGCTCTATACGTTTTTATATATAAAAGTTTCATAGTGCTTTTTTTAGAATTTTACATTTAGACCTAATGTCAGTTTTTGTCCTTGTCTCAGTGCTCTGCTTCCGCTGAAAAAGTGATACTCTGGATCAATACCATAATCATTATCTGCCCACAAAAGGATATTAGAAACCTGACCACGAATCGTAACATTATCAATTCCTGAAACTCCAAAAATTGTATTAGGAAGACGATAAACTAGATTGATGTCTCTGATCTTGATGAATGATCCACTGATGACGTTATCATCGCCGTAGACGTAATAGTCTGTGTTGCGCGTACCATCTGGAATTGCAGAATGTCTAGGGATGTTTGTTGTTAACTCATCTCCTGGCTGTTGCCAACGGTCTATAAACTCTTTGTGAATATTACCGCTCATGAAATTAAAAGTATTAGCATCCAGCCTTGTACCTGTGTAAAATGTGTTTACATCGCGGCGCATTACATGACCCAAGCTGTATACAGTATTTATATTAAGAGATAAGTTTTTATACTGAAAAGTATTTCCAAATCCACCATTCCATTTTGGTTGAGTCGTACCCATGAATTTGATATCTTCAGGAGTAGCTACATTAGGATCTGAAGTGATCGTACCATCTGCAAGACGTATTTGAGGATCTCCTTCTTCATCAAGACCTACATAATCGTAAGCAAATAGCCCAAAAGAAGCATAGCCCTCAACAAACTGTTCTCTTACCCTTACATCTCCAGAAGTCGTTTCTTCGGTAAGGTTTAGACTTGTAACCTTATTCTCATTATAAGCGACATTAAGAGTTGTTGTCCAAGAGAAATTTTTGCTTGCAATATTGCGGCTTTGTAAGCCCATCTCAAAACCATTGTTCTCAATATCCCCAAGGTTTCCTACTACACTACTATATCCCGTAAATGGATTAGTTGGGATTGTCCCTAAAAGATCTGAAGTCTTCCTATTATAATAATCAAGAGATCCAGATAGACGTCTCATGATAGAAAAATCTAAACCTAAGTTTTTTGTTGCTGTACGCTCCCAGCTTAACTTCCTGTTTCCAGGAGTTGAGATCCTTAAACCAGTCTCAGGAAAGAAGAAACTAGATACAGGTGATAAGATATCAAAAGATGCCGCAGTTCCTGGAGCTGGTGCATTACCAGCGATACCATAAGTTGCTCTTAAGGCAAGTGTATTTAACCAAGCTGTATTTTGAAGAAAAGATTCTTTGCCGATATTCCATTTTGCGCCGGCGCTCCATACGGGTTTGTTCTGTGCAGATTTATCTAAGCCAAAAAGGTTACTCTGATCATTTCTTACACTACCGTTTACTGAGTATTTTTGATCAAAAGTATAAGCTGCGTTCCCGTAATAAGATGTGAATCTTGTAGTGCTTTCGCTTCTGCCAAAATATCTTTGAGAAGTTAAACTACTTATCACTAAGCCATATTGAGGATAATTATATGTGATAGGCTTTACTACATTATCAACTCTTGCTAGATTGCCATAATCTACTTGCTCATAGCTTTGTAATCTATCGTCATAACCTCTAACTTCATTCAGTTTTGTAACACTTATCTGCTCTTGCGCTTCCTGACCTATGATCAAATTAAGCTGATGTTTTCGGTTATTCCAGTCTTTGGCGTAAGCCAATTGATTTCTTACAGTATAGGCTTCTACACTGGTATTTCTTGTGGTGTATTTACCGCCAGTAGATGGTAAGAAATATTGCGGTGCCGCACCCGGCGTAGGTACTACAGTGAACTCGACTAACTCTGTTCTTTCGCCAATGGCTTTGTGATCTACATAATCCTCATTATCTACAGCGTTCACCGTGTAACCATATTTTCCTTGAAAGGTCAAGCCATCAAACAATTCAACATTTACTCCTAGAATATTTCTGATAGATTTAGTCTTACGTGTAGAATATGCGTAGTCAATCTCGTCAAGCGGAGAATACGACAGATCAACTAAACTTGCGTCTTCCATCACACGACGAATAGAATCATTAAGTTCTGTCATGTGATTAAGCTCTAAGTTGTTACCGTTACTGTCTCTAAAAAGTTGATAGGGAAGAAAACGACTGTTTGCATTTATGTTGTTAGGACTAAATTGATCCTGATACGTTAAGTCTGTAATAAGATCAAAATTAAAGCGCTTACCAACTTCAAAATTTTGTCTCAAGTTTAATTTGTACCTATTGTTCTTCTCGCCAGGACGATTACTTTGTGTACCCGTGTAATTTCCTGATCCATAAAAAGTATATCCCTTCTTACCTGCAGATACAGCTAGCGTATGTGTAGTAAGAATTGATGGACGATACCAAAGATCATTTATCTGACTTCTATTATCTATGGCTCCTAAGCTATCCAGTTGTCTTCTTGCGGTTGCATCACTAATAACTCCACGATAACGATCATAAAGAATTCTCTCATGTGGAGGAATTCCATTACCACTAGTGGTATAACCCGTTGCCGTATTGTAGCTCACGCGTTCTGGGTCAAAAATATCTTCGGCTACCTGAATGAATTCTCTACTATTTAAAGTATTTAAATATCCTTGATCAGGTCTGCCCTCCATAGTGATGAAAGTATCATAGTTAAACTCAACTTCTCCTGTTGAAGAACCTTTTTTAGTATTGATCACGATCACACCATTTGCTGCACGCGCTCCCCATATAGAAGCTGCTGTTGCGTCTTTAAGAACAGTAATATCTCTAATATCCTGTGGGTTAATATTCAATAATCCAGGTATTGAATTTGCGCTTGCAGTTCTAGGCTCAATATCTGCAATAGGAATACCATCTACCACAATAAGCGGACTGGTTTGCAAGAACTGCATTGTAGATAAACCTCTTACTAGAACCGGGTTAAATATCTCTGCTCCCGGACTTCTATTTACCGTAAGACCAGGAACCAAACCATCCAAACGCTCTGCAACATTCATGCTACTGCTACGGTTTTGAAAAACCTCCATATCTGGTTTTGAATAAGAACCTGCGCTTCTCTCTTTAGAAATGGTTTGATATCCGGTTGACACCAAAACAACTTCTTCTAAAGCGCTTACATCTTCCTTAAGCGTAACAATTAGATTTTTTGCATTCTCTGTTGAGATAACAACCTCATTATCCAGAAAACCTACATAACTAAAAACAAGACTAGAACCCACCGCTACATTAGAGAGTTTAAACTCACCTTCTAGTGAAGTTGCCGTTGCTCTTTGAGAATCTTTGATCTTAACTGTTGCTCCACCCAGAGGTACGCCTAGTGAATCTCGCACTACGCCCGTAACTTCAATAAGTTGTTGTACTGCTGGTGGTAAATTTTGAGTTGGTTTCTTTTTTACAATTACGATATTGTTCTCAAAAAAATAAGAATATCCCAGGGGATCAAGGCCTCTATTAAGCAAGTCTGAAGTTTTTACCACTCCGCTTTTTACATCCAGAGATGGTGTTTTAATAACCTCATCAGAGCGATACACAAACATATAGTCTGTTTGAGTTTTGATCAGATCAAAAACCTCTTCTAGAGATAGTGTTTGATCATTTTCAATTGTAATAGGGGCATCCTGAGAAAATCCAGTGTTTGGGCTAAATGCAAATGCTGTCGCACATAGCAAGAATATAAATGTTCTCATGATGAATTTGTGTATACCATGACTTATAAAGCCATGATAAAGAGTCAAATTAATTTTCATAAATTTGTGGAAGGATTATTTAAACATTAAGTTGATTTAAGTAATTAATTTTAATAAGGAATTTCAGTTTGTTGCTGTGGAAGGTGCTAACTTTAATTCCTTTTTTTGTGCCTTTATTTTATCATAATTCTCTTGTTGTTTATCTCAAACTGAACCTCTCCAGTTTTTTCTAGATTATTTAATAGTTTAGCTATGTGATCTTCTCTTTGCAGAGTACCAGAGAAGGTATATTGTTTCTTGTCTTCGTTTTCAAAAGCAACTTCTACATCATACCAGCGCGCTAGTTGAATCATCATATCTTCCAGCGTCTCATCATTAAACATAAAGAGCCCATCTTTCCATGCAGTTGCGCCAGCAACATCGGCCTCATAAATATCAAATCGTGAAGTGTTTATCGTATTTTTTGCCTGTTGTCCGGGTTTCAGGATTTCTTTGGCCGCAGCCTTACTCAAAGCTACGCTACCGTTTACCAGCGTGGTGTAAATCGTACTCTCGTTTTTATAAGCGCTGATGTTAAATGCGGTTCCTAAAACCTCTATTTGCTGTTCTTTTTGTTTTACAACGAAAGAATCTCCGCCGTGATCTGTACTGTGCGAAACCTCAAAGTACGCCTCACCATAAACCAGTTCGACCTCACGCGATCGCCCAGCAATGAATTGCACAGGAAACTTAAGTTGCGTCTCAGAATTCAACCAAACCTTCGTCCCGTCTGAAAGTTCTACAAAGAATTTACCGCCACGCGGAATAGTGAGGTAATTATATCGCAAGGTCTCAGAAGTTTTGCCTTTGCTATACGCCAGTTTATTGTTTTGCAAACTCGCATCATCAGAAGTGTAAACCGTTTCTTCGGCAAGCTCGATTTGTTCTCCATTATCAAGACTTAAGATCGCCTTATCTGAGCCTGCGACAATTTCTTGCTGAATTTCTACAGTATTATCTGCATTTTTAAACAATGGCGTTTTATAGAAAACACCAATTCCCACACCTATTAAAACAACAGCGGCAGCGGCATATCTCCAGAAGTGAATTTTTCTAACCTTAGTTACTGTGATCTTCTCTTCTAGCTTTTTCCAATCTGCTTCTGTGTCGATGGCTTTAAGATCTGCCTCACGCTTTTCCCAGTAAGAAGTGTCGTTAAGACTTTTCACGATATCCCTTTCATCCTTTTTACTCAAAGAAGATGGCGTATCTAGGTTATCAGTATTGCTTCCCTTTAAAATCGCTTTAGAGAGTTTCTTGCAATACTCAATAATGTCCTTAAAGTCTGTCATAGAAAATCTGGTTTCTATTCTTATGACGACAGAATTCTAAAACAGGGTTAAAAAAAAGTTATCTTTTTTCAAAAAACTATAATTTAATCTTAAGGATTCGGTTGAACGCCTCAATATAAATTGGAATTAAGAAGTTTTTTATGCGATAAAAGTAGTTTTGGCTTTAAGCCAAAAAAAGAAAAATAAGCTAGTTGCAGCCCAAGATAATCGCCAGTAGTAGATGATAATGCTCCTTTAATAAAGGACGCATTTTATTGTAAGCGATCTTCTTTTGTGTTTTTACTGTATTGATCGAAAGTGAAAGTGTATCTGCGATTTCTTGATTAGAATAATTGTTGAGACTTAGCTTAATGATCTGCGAACACTTATAAGGAAGGCTGCTCATGGCTTTCTCGATAATAGCACTAGTCTCAATACGAACGACTTCTTTGTAGAAAAAGGCGTCAGTCTCCATAAGTTCAAGATGCTCAACCTCTGTATGAGTATCTATCACACGCACGTGTTTAGATTTCAACACATCAAGAGACTTATTTTTTACCGCTTTGTATAGATACGCCTTTGCTTTATTATCATCTGTAAAAGCGATTTTCTTTTCCCAGATCTTTATAAAAACCTCTTGCACCGCGTCTTTAGAAAGTTGCAAGTCGCCCAAATAACTTTTGGCAAATAGACATAATGAAGGGTACAAAGTCTTGTAAACCTTTTTAAACTCATTAATATCTAACTCCTGATTAATCAAGAAAAATTGCTTAAAATTTTGCTAAATATATAATCTTTAGCAGACATTAATTTAATGGTATATCTTTTTTATCATTTTGTGATTAATCAAAGTTCTAATTGCTTTAATGGCATTTATAAGTTTTAAATTTTTAGAATTATCAATAACTCTAGTTTACCAATAGATTTACAAAACTTCAAGAATGCGTTTAAAAATTTAGCATAAATTATATAGTCATTATCTGTTATATTAAGTGTGACATGACCAGTAAAGTTTTCATAAATCTTGCTTATTAACATTAAAATATCTTAAGCAATAACAATCAATAAGTTGACTTCAATTTAATTATTAACTACAAGGTTTTAGCACTGTTTATAAGGGCTAAGAAGGCAAATCCTAATTTTAATTTAACATTTTATTTTTGTTAAAATAAAGATTGCAAAATAGCTTTGCCTCCTAAATGAAAACTGCATTTAAGAAATATTTTATCTGTGTAGTACTCTTCCTGATAGGAGGACTGGTACAGCTACATGCTAATGATAATATTTCTCATAATGTAACTTCACTGGAGCAAGAAATTCAAACATCTTGCTCTCAATCTCAATTTGAACTTCATCCTTATACAGGAGCTTTTTACAAAAAACTTGGCCTTAGCGATCTTACAGAGAGCGAAGAACAAGAAGAAGTTTCAGAAGACGGTAATTCACGACACACATCAGATAATGGCAGTATTTTAACTGCCTTTTTTTATGTTTTTGCTTGGCAATCTACACATGACAACACAAATGTCTCGCTAGCAAATCATAAAACTACACCGCATATCTCTCACTGTAAGAGATATATACAATTTGAAGTTTTTAGAATTTGATATTCTATTCTTTTTTGTCTTAGCCTCACAGAGTTAAGACACTTCTATTTTTAAATACTTCAATAAAACAAAAGACCACAAATAACTACATGTGGTCAACAAACAATTATCGTTAAATCAAAATTTTAATTCATTTAATTATGAGGAAAATCCCCATTTTCATTGGGCTCCTGGCTATGATGTGTGCCATAGGATGCGACTCTCACAAAGAAGTAAAACTTGAAGAAGTCACCTATCATGTTACAACCCCTATTAAGCAAGACACGACAATCACAAAAGAATATGTTTGTCAAATTCATTCCATACGCCACATAGAACTTAGAGCGATGGAAAAAGGATATCTGGAGCGCATCTCTGTAGATGAAGGTCAACATGTTAAGAAAGGCCAGCAGATGTTTCAGATCATGCCTAATGTTTATCAGGCAGAATTACAAAAAGCAAAAGCCGAAGGTCTAGCTGCAGAAATAGAATATCAAAACACAAAAATGCTTGCAGATAGCAGCATTGTGTCTCCTAATGAGTTGGCTATGGCCAAAGCGGAATACGCAAAAGCTCAAGCAGAAGTGCAACTGGCACAGACGCATCTAGGGTTTACTTCTGTAAAAGCTCCCTTTGATGGAATCATGGACCATCTAGAAGTGAGAGAAGGAAGTTTACTAGATGAAGGTGAGCTACTCACAAGATTATCTGACAACAGCAAAATGTGGGTTTACTTCAATGTCCCAGAAGCTGAATATCTAGACTACATTACCAGTAGCGCAAAAGATGAAAAACAACATGTAAATCTTCTAATGGCAAACAATCGTGAATTTAATCAAGAAGGGATTGTAGAAACCATAGAAGGAGAGTTTGACAATACTACTGGTAACATTGCCTTTAGAGCAACATTTCCTAACCCCGAAGGAATTTTGCGTCACGGCGAAACCGGAAATATCTTAATGAAGATCCCCTTTAAAGATGCCTTAATCATCCCTCAAAAAGCAACTTTCGAAGTTCTTGACAAACGCTATGTTTTTGTTGTAGATAATGAAAATGTAATACATCAAAAAGAGATAAAAGTAGCGGCAGAGTTACCTAATCTTTTCCTTGTTCAAGACGGTCTTGACACAAATGACAAGATCCTACTTGATGGAATAAGAATGGTTAGAGACAATGAAGAAATTAAGTATGAAGTAGACAAGCCACAAGAAGTTATGGCTGGCCTAGACATTTATACTGAATAACAACCCTATAATCATTCTTAACAATGTTTAAAAAGTTTATTCATAGACCGGTACTTGCTATCGTGATCTCTGTGATCATTGTATTCACAGGGCTTCTCGCGATCAAGCAATTACCGATATCGCAATTTCCACAAATTGCACCAACCACGGTAAACATATTTATTGCTTATCCTGGTTCAAGTGCAGACGTGTTAGTAAAATCAACGCTTATTCCTTTAGAGACCGCAATTAACGGAGTTCAAGGAATGCGCTATATAGCTTCTGATGCAACATCTGCTGGTGAAGGAACCGTACGTATCATTTTTGATCCCGGTACAGACCCTAACGATGCCGTCGTCCGGGTGAAAACCAGGGTTGACCAGGTGATGCCTTTGTTACCAGATCTGGTACAACGTGAAGGGGTTATCATCACTCCCGTTCAACCTAGTATGTTGATGTATGTCAACCTCTTTAGTAAAGAAAAGCATACTGATGAGAAATTTCTTTACAATTATGCTTACACGCGTATCATTCCAGAGATACAGCGTATTAACGGTATAGCAAGTGCTAAAATATTAGGTAGCCGCAAATTCGCTATGCGTGTTTGGCTTAAGCCAGATAGAATGCGTGCTTATAATATTTCAGCAGAAGAAGTTCTGGAAGCAATGGAAGACCAGAGTATTCTGGCAAGGCCTGGTAGGATAGGTCGTAGTTCGGGTAAGAAATCCCAATCTTTAGAATATGTATTGACCTATCAAGATCGATACAGTGAGCCACAACAATATAAGGATGTAATCCTTCGGGCGAATTCTGATGGAGAAATGATCACTTTAGGTGATGTTGCTGATGTAGAATTAGGAAGTGAATTCTTTGATATTTATTCTAACCTTGATGGTAAACCATCTGCTTCTATCGTTTTAAAACAAACTTTTGGTAGTAACGGTAGTGAAGTAATAGATGCGGTTAAAGAGAAACTTAAGGAACTTAAAGCAGATCTACCTCCGGGAGTGGATTACAAAATTAGTTATGACGTTTCTAATTTCTTAGATGCTTCTATTGAGCAAGTGATACACACGCTTAGAGATGCATTTATTCTGGTGGCAATTGTAGTATTCTTATTCTTAGGAGACTGGCGTTCTACTTTGATACCAATTATTGCAGTACCGGTTTCTTTGATCGGAGCATTCTTTATCATGCAAATGTTTGGCTTATCAATTAACTTGATAACCTTGTTTGCTCTGGTGTTAGCGATTGGTATTGTGGTCGATGATGCCATCGTGGTGGTAGAAGCCGTCCATATTAAGATGGAAGAAGAGCATCTATCACCGTATAAAGCAGCAAGTGCCGTACTAGGAGAAATAGGTGGAGCTATTATAGCGATAACACTGGTTATGGTTTCGGTGTTTATTCCTATTTCCTTTATGTCTGGACCTGTAGGGGTATTCTACCGTCAGTTCTCGATCACAATGGCTGGTTCTATTATTATTTCGGCTATCGTTGCATTGACGTTGACCCCTGTTCTTTGTGCTATGATCTTGAAAAACAATCATGGTAAACCAAGAAAGAAATCTATCATGAACCGTTTTATTGACGGCTTCAATAATAGATTTGAACGTCTTACAGGTCGCTATGTAGGATTCCTTAAGCACTTAGTTCACCGTCGTGTTTTAACCTTTGGTATTTTGATAGCGTTCTGTTTTGCAACAGGATTAGTAAATAAAGTATTGCCATCAGGATTTATCCCTAGTGAAGATCAAGGGATGATCTATGCGATTATTCAAACTCCTCCTGGTGCGACTTTAGAGCGCACAAATGATGTAGCAAGAAAACTTCAAGCGCTTTG
Organism: Leeuwenhoekiella obamensis; assembly: GCF_055391795.1. NCBI lineage: Bacteria > Pseudomonadati > Bacteroidota > Flavobacteriia > Flavobacteriales > Flavobacteriaceae > Leeuwenhoekiella > Leeuwenhoekiella obamensis. The sequence continues at coordinate 1,801,757 of NZ_AP029251.1, forward strand.
CGAGGAAATTGAAGGCGTAGAATCTGTTTCTTCTCTGGCTGGTTATGAGATCATGACAGAGGGTCGTGGATCTAATGCCGGTACATGTTTGATCAATTTAAAACCGTGGTCAGAACGTGAACATTCAGTTCATGAGATCATGGAAGAGCTAGAAGAAGAATCTAAAAACCTTGGTGCTGTAATTGAATACTTTGAACCGCCTGCGGTTCCTGGTTTTGGTTCTTCTGGTGGTTTCTCATTGAGATTACTAGACAAAACCAATAGTACAGATTATCATGAGTTTGAGAGAATCAACAACAAATTCCTTGAAGAATTAGGCAAGCGTGAAGAATTGAGCGGTTTGTTTACCTTCTTCGCTGCAAATTATCCTCAGTATGAACTAAAGATCAATAATAAAGCAGCGATGCAAAAAGGTGTTTCTATTGGTAAAGCCATGGAAAACCTGAATATTTTGATCGGTAGTACGTATGAGCAAGGGTTTATCAAGTTTGGTCGATTCTTTAAAGTATATACTCAAGCCGCTCCAGAATATAGAAGTCTCCCTACTGATCTAGAAGAACTTTATGTAAAAAATGAGGAAGGTGAAATGGTGCCATACTCCTCGTTTATGACCATGGAGAAAAAACTAGGTCCTAACGAGATCACGAGATACAACCTATACAATTCTGCGGCGATAAGAGGTTTACCTGCTAAAGGTTTTACCAGTGCAGATGCAATTAATGCTATAAAAGAAGTAGCACAAGAAACTTTGCCTAGAGGTTATGATATCGCTTGGGAAGGTTTGTCTTACGACGAAGCAGGTCGCGGTAATGATGCTATCTATGTATTCTTAGTAGTATTAGTATTCGTGTATTTTGTTCTCGCGGCTCAATATGAAAGTTTCTTACTACCATTTGCGGTATTGCTTTCATTGCCTGTTGGTATTTTCGGGTCGTTCTTGATCTTAAAACTCATGGGACTTTCTAATGACGTTTACGCACAGATCGGTATAATCATGCTGGTAGGATTACTGAGCAAGAATGCTGTATTGATAGTAGAATTCGCGGTACAGCGACATAGACAAGGTGCTACTGTACTAGATGCTGCTATTGAAGGTGCTAAGATGCGTTTTAGACCTATTTTGATGACATCATTTGCATTTATCGCTGGTTTGATACCGCTTGTTATCGCATCAGGTGCGGGAGCAATTGGTAACCGTACCATTGGTGGATCTGCGCTGGGCGGTATGCTTATAGGAACCATTTTTGGGGTAATTATCATACCAGGTCTGTACTACATCTTTGGTAAAATGGCCGAAGGTCGCAGTTTGATAAAAGATCATCATCATGAACCTATTTCTGAAGAGTTCATTAGAAATAGCGAAAGCGAGAGTTCAGTTAAAACTCAGCTTCGCAAAATGAACAAACAGATCAAGAAATTGCTAAAAAGAAATAAGGATGAAGAATAGAATCATAAAATTAGGGATGATCGCAGCTGTAACAACACTTTTGTTATACAGCTGTGCTCCTACCCTTGATATAAAAGAAGAGAATACTTCGCTTCCAGATAGTTTTAGTTATGCGGCACAAATGGCTGATGACACCACAAATGTGGCAAAACTACAATGGAAGGAATTTTTCTCAGACCCTTACCTATCAACGCTTATAGATTCTGCTCTTGTAAATAATCAAGAGTTGAATATCATGATGCAACAAGTAAATATCGTGCAAAATGAGATAGGCGTTAGACAAGGTGAATATCTACCTTTTGTAGGGCTTAAGGCTGGCGCCGAAGTTGAAAAAGTAGGTCGTTACACAAGTCAAGGTGCAAATGATGCAACTACAGATATTAGACCTGGCGAGGAGTTTCCTGAACCACTTGCTAATTATACTGTAGGCGCTTTTGCTTCATGGGAAATAGACATCTGGAAGAAACTTAGAAACTCTAAGAAAGCTGCCGTGATGGAATATCTTTCTTCTGTTGAAGGAAAGAATTTCATGGTAACTAATCTTATTTCTGAGATCGCAGAATCTTATTATGAGCTCATCGCTCTTGACAACAAGCTAGCGATCATTGAGCAAAACTTAGAGATCCAGAACAATGCGCTTAAGATCGTAAGATTGCAAAAAACCGCCGCTCGTGCAACAGAACTAGGTGTTCGCAGGTTTGAGGCAGAGGTTTTAAAGAACCGCAGTGAACTTTTCGCTGTAAAGCAAGAGATCGTAGAAGCAGAGAATAGAATAAATTTTCTACTGGGTAGAACGCCGCAACATGTAGCAAGAGATTCTGATAATTTTATAGGTCGTGATCTTAATGCGGTTTATGCTGGTGTGCCATCGCAGTTGCTTAAAAATCGTCCAGACATTCGTCAAGCAGAATATGAGTTGGCTGCAGCCAAATTAGATATCAAAGCTGCGCGTGCGAACTTCTATCCTTCGTTAGAGATCAACGCAGGTGTAGGCCTTGAAGCGTTTAAAACTAAGTTCTTGACCTCAACTCCAGAGTCTTTATTATACTCCGTAGTAGGTGATATTGTTGCTCCGCTGATTAACAGAGCGGCAATTAAAGCTGAGTATAAAAACGCTAATGCGAAACAGATCCAGGCAGTTTATGATTATGAGAAAGCAATTCTTAATGCCTACATAGAGGTAGTTAACGAGTTGTCTAATATTGATAATCTTAAAAAGAGCTATGACCTCAAGGAAGATCAGGTTGAAGCACTGACCGAATCTATTAATATCACTAATAAACTCTTTCAATCAGCCCGTGCAGATTATATGGAGGTTCTTCTTACTCAGAGGGATGCCCTAGAATCTAGAATGGATCTTGTTGAAACAAAAAAAGACCAGCTTCTTGCTCGCGTAAACATGTATCGTGAGCTAGGTGGAGGCTGGAATTAATTGTTGTTTTTGATTTTGTTTTATTTTAGTTAAGGTGACGGCTCAAAACAAAGCGTTTTGAGCCGTTTTTGTTAGAAAAAGTCTATGATTTGCGTTACTTTTAAGCCTTGATCAAAATTCCAAAGGATTTTACATTTTAAAACATATCGTATTACTAAAAGGATTTACTTTTCTTAAAATTGCGAATAAATGACGCTTTTGATCAAATCTCAAGAGAATATTCATTAACAATCAAATCTCATAAATGAAATCAACTATGTTTAACCAAAGAAAAAACCACGCTTTTTTCTTTCTATTTTTTATTACCGGTGCGCTAAGCTTTATGGCGCACGCACAATACGAGAGCAATCAAGATAAATTCGGTGAATTTATGGATCGCTCAGGTAACCGTTACCGTTCAGCTTCAGGTGTTCCAGGACCAGATTACTGGCAAAATGAGGTAGACTATAAAATTAAAGCTACACTAGATGATGAGGCGCATACCCTTACGGGGAAAGTAACGCTTACCTATACAAACAACAGCCCAGACGAGTTGCCTTTTATTTGGCTACAGCTAGAACAAAACAGATTTACTGAAAATTCTAGAGGAACACTTACTACGCCTTTGAGCGGTAACCGTTATAACGGAGATATAGATGGCGGTTATGACATCTCAAATCTTGAAGCAAAAACTGGTAGAAGCACTTCTACTAAGCATATCATAAACGATACGCGTATGCAAGTTTGGTTTGCTGAGCCTATTAAAGCAGAAGGTGGTAAAGCTACCGTATCAATGAACTTCACCTATAAAATTCCTGTAAAAGGGATGGACAGAATGGGAAGACTTGCTGTTGAAGATGGTACAATTTACGCAATGGCACAATGGTATCCTCGTGCAGCTGTATACGATGATATTGAAGGATGGAACATCGAGCCTTACTTAGGTGCTGGTGAATTCTACCTTGATTATGGTGATTTTGATTATGAGATCACTGCTCCTTTTGATCACATCGTTGTGGGATCTGGTGAGTTAGTTAACCCTAAAGAAGTAATGTCGTCTACCATGCGCGAGCGTATGGATAAAGCTAAAAATAGCGACGAGACTGTGTATATCGTTAAGCCAGAAGAAGTGAATGATGCTTCTATTCGCGCTAAGCAAAGTGGTACTTTAACATGGCACTTCACCATGGAAAATACAAGAGACGTTGCCTTTGCTTCATCTAAAACCTTTATCTGGGATGCTGCAAAAGTTAATTTGCCTAGTGGCAAAAAGATCTACGCGCAGTCTGTGTACCCTAAAGAAAGTGATGGTCAGGGCGCATGGAGCCGCTCTACAGAATACTCAAAAAATTCTATTGAAAACTACTCAAAACTGTATTTTGAATTTCCTTACCCTGTTGCAACAAACGTAGCTGCAGAGATAGGCGGAATGGAATATCCTGGTCTTAACTTCTGTCACTACAGAAGTACAGGTGCTGGACTTTGGGGAGTTACAGATCATGAATTTGGTCATAACTGGTTCCCGATGATCGTGGGTTCTAACGAGAGAAGATACCCATGGATGGATGAAGGATTTAACTCTTTTATCAATTTCTACAGTTCAGAAGAATTTGGTGAATATCCTGACGGATTGGATAAAACAAGAAATGTAACAGGATGGCTTAGAGGTGATACTCGCGAGGGTATTGACACGTATCCAGATGTTGTAAATATCAGCAACCTGGGGATGACAGCATACCGCAAGCCAGCGCTAGGACTTTTTATGCTTAGAGAATATATCTTAGGTCATGAGAGATTTGACAATGCATTTAAATCTTACATCAAAACTTGGGCATATAAACATCCACAGCCAGCAGATTTCTTTAACCATATGGAAAATGTTGCAGGAGAAAACCTTTCGTGGTTCTTCGGGAGCTGGTTTTATGGTAATGGTAATATAGATCTTGCTATTGATAGCGTAAGAGGTAATAGAAATGGTGAAGGTTTTATCGTTTCTATCTCAAACGACGGTGAGGTGCCAATGCCTGTAAAAATGAAGATCACTTACGAAGATGGTTCTACAGAAAATGTAGATCTACCAGTTGAGATATGGCAGCGTGGTAAAACTTGGAGCCACATGGTAAACACTGATAAGAAACCTACCAGCGTAGAACTTGATCCTAACAAGATCTTACCAGATGTAAACTACTCTAATGATAGCTGGCCAAGTACCAACTTTTATCAAGACTAAGAATTAAAATCAATTCAATAAAAAAACCTTCAGCTAGCGCTGAAGGTTTTTCATTTTTATAGCGTAGTCGCTTTCGCGAAAGCGTTAAACATATCTTTTACCAACTCTCCTTAAAGCCATCCTGCATAGCCTTCTCATAATTCTCAATATTGAACGAATACAGATCTGGTGATTTGTGCGCGCCACCTTTTCTGGTTTCGTTAAGCTTCTCTAGCATGTTATAATTGATCATTTTTCTGTAAAAATTACCTCTATTAAGTTTTTTACCTAAAATGATCTCATACAAACTTTGAAGCTCTGGCATCGTGAATTTTTCGGGCAGTAGATTAAGACCTACAGGTTTATAATTAAGATCTCTGCGCAACTGGATCATGGCTTCTTCAAGAATGATCTTATGATCCATCATAAGTTCTGGTAGGTCCATAATATCGCACCACTCGCAATGATCTGATAGATCATCCATCACAAGGCAAACCTCCTGATAATTTACAAGCGCATAATATCCTAAACTTATAAAGCGATCTGCAAACCACAGATCTGACATCCCATCGTAGATCTTGCTTGTGCGATCTAGACTCCCAAAGGCTTTAAACTGGTGTAAGAAAATATCTTTCACTCCAGTTCTTGTCTCAAGAATATCTGTTGCAGCGTCCTGCAAAGACTGCTCTTTTTTAATAAAACCGCCCGGCAAACTCCAGCTATCTACATGCATGAGTCTGGTGAGTAAAACCTTTAAATTTTTATCATGGTAGCCAAAAACTACACAATCTATTGAGAGATTTGATAAGTAATCATCCTTATAATCGGCTTCCTTGCTTTTAAGTAGGTTGTATAAATCTTCGTTCATTTGGAAAGTTAGATAATGGGTATTTCAAAAATAATCCCCAAAATTCAGGCCACAAAATACAAATTGTTAATTACAACGATTTCGAAGCCTATTTTAATTTTTAATCATCTGTTTTGCAGTAGACTATCCTTTTTAAGCATACTACAAACTAGACTAAATTAAACATAAATCACTTAATATCAATTAATAAGACTACAATTATTCTGTTATGTTACATTATGATCCATAAAATTCTTTACTGCAATTTTCAGTAACGGATGAGCGCAAGAAATATTGACCTAAATCAATTTTTGATGCGTAATTTTTTATTTGGCTGTAGCCAAAAAATACCTCTCACAATTTTTTGGTAAACCGACTAAAGATTTTTTTCGTTAATATTATATGAATCCCCAAATCAATACATTATGAAGCGTAAAGAATTTATTATCTCAATTGGCAAAGGTGCATTAGTGGCATGCACAGGTTCTTGTTTACTTGCAGCTTGCAGCTCTAGCGACGATGGTGCGACTACAGATCCGGGCAGCAATCCCACAGGAGGAAATGGCGGTAATGGTGGTAACGGTGGCAACACCGGCGATATTAGCATTGATATTTCAGAAATTCCTGATGTGGGCGATCAACGCAAGAAAAATTCGGTTTTGTTTATTCGCATAGGTAGCGGCTCAACCACAGATGATTTTGTGGCAATTGAAGCTATTTGCCCGCATCAAGGCGCATCTCTTTTTTACAAACCAGATGATAATATTGTAGAATGTCAATTGCACGCTGCGCAATACGAGATAGATGGTGACACAATACGAGGCCCACAAAACTCGGCAGGAAGCACGCGCGATCTTAAGGTTTACACCACTTCTATAGACGGCACAACGATAACCGCAGAGGTTTAAGTTTTTATTTTTTGGCTTAAAGCCAAATAACAAAACACCCAATAAATACGGCAATTGGCGTATTTCATTTTTAAGGTTGTTCAATGAATTTTGAACAAAACCTCATACGATGAAAATACTTAAACTATTGCCGCTGGCTTTTCTGCTTTTTGGGATCGCTGATCTTAATGCTCAAAAGGATTATAGACTTTTTCAAACGCCTGTAAAAAATCAAGGGTATCGCGGTACGTGCACTGCCTTTGGTCTTGCAGCTGCAATAGAAGTAATGCCAGGAATGCCGGCAGATATTTCTGAGCAATATTTGTACGCAAGCCTTAAACTGGATCAAGATGATGTGCCGTACAAAGAAGGTGATCTTTTAAGAAATTATATGGGTTCTATACCGCGATATGGTTTTGTACCCGAGGAAGTCTTGCCATACAATCCCAAATCATCAGACTGGAAGAGCGCTGATGATAATTTTACAAGGCTCATTCGTGGTGCGCAAATGGGTAAAGTGGGATTAATGCTGTCGCAAAGCAAAGCCTTATACACCATCCCAGAAAACGGATTTATCTACTACGGTCCAGGCGATGTAAATGATGTAAATACCATTAAAGAACTGCTTGATCTAGGCTTTACTGCAATTGCCGTAAGTTATAAATACCTGCATGTGCCAGCGTGGAGCAGATACAGCGGTAATCCTGATACTCCGCTACTTCCCACAATTTTAATAGAATACAACGGACAAAAAACCAGATATATGGATCTGGTAAAAACCTATGAAGGAAATCTTATTGAGGATGCTTACTCTGGTAAAGTACCTTATTATCTAGAAAACCCAAAAACAAAACTTGAAGACGGCACCATTAGAGATAATTATGGAGCGCATATCGTTACCATTGTGGGCTATAATGATAAGGGCTTCATATTTAAGAATTCTTGGGGTTCTGGATGGGGCGACAAAGGTTATGGCTACATCTCATATGCCGCACACAGGATCATGGCGCAAGAAGCGATAATCCCAAGAAATCTTGCTTTAGACTATCCCGCAGTTTTTAAACCTATGACTCAAAGTGTAGATATGAAATTGAAAACATCTATTTTCAATACTCAGCAGGATATTCAGTTTGCGGTTTCAATGGTTTATCCTTCAGATCAGGAAGCGATGGATCTACAACAAGTGGATTATGAATTTTATAACGGCAAACACGAGTTACTTGCCAAAACAACGGCAGTAAAAGACACCACCCAAATTCCGTTTATAACCTACCCTTTTAAAGGCAAGTTGACTCCGCCAGACTTCTTGCTAGGCAAAGCTGCGATCTATGCAAAAGTCACTTTAACGGGAACAAATGGCATTCAGGTAAAACGCACGTATGCTAACATTTTTATAGGTACAGATGATTATACTTCTCTGGAAAACACCACAAACACATTAAAAGTCAGCCCGGTTTACGAGACCTTTTTTAAAGAACTTTTTCCGCTTCAGGATAGCAACATTGGGTTTATGTTAGATGCTAGCGCTTTTCACAACAGTTTAAAAAAGAGCGGACTACCCTACTCTACAAACGCTTCAAAAAATCAATTTTACGTGAGTTTTCAAGACAAACCGTTTCAAAATATGCTTTTTAAATTTGATGTAAGCGACGACAATCTCTTAGCAGAAGCTGAACTTGTTTTTAAAACTCCAGATGAAGCTAAAGCATATTTCTTAAATCACTACAAAGTGCAAGATGATGGTAAATTTAAATACTTTAAAGACGAGTATAACACCCAGTCATTTTTTGCTGATGAAGATCCCAAAAAAGCAAAGGCCTGGTACTATAACAACAAGATCTTCTTAGTGTGCAAATACGGTAGATGGACAAATATTTGATCGCTTCCGTGAAAATGAATAAAGTGCAATGAATCGCAAGACACTAAAAATAAACAGGTATCGCAAGATATTTAAAAAGTATTTTTTTGGCTACAGCCAAAACGAGCTAAATGCGTAAATTACACTTACCAATTTTACGCATGCAATGATCCAAGAAATACAAGCCAGCTACCAAAATCTTTTTGAAAATGAACTACTTGAAGAAATGGTTGAAGTGGGGCAACTCAAAGAAATTGAAGCAGGAACAGATCTTATAATTCCCGGGCAGTATATTAAACACATGCCGCTACTTCTAGAAGGAAGTATTAAGATCCTGCGTCCTGATGACGATGGCTTTGAACTGCTACTTTATCATCTTGAAAAAGGAGATACCTGCGCCATGACGCTTACCTGCTGTATGGGGCAGAAAAAAAGTGAGATTCATGCCGTTACAGAAACAGCGGTAAAATTGCTTATGGTTCCCATAGGGAAGATGGAAGAATGGAGCCGAAAATATAGATCTTGGAGAAATTTTGTTTTTGACAGCTACCACAATCGCATGATGGAAATGCTAGAGAGTATAGACAGTATTGCTTTTAAAAACATGGATCAGCGCCTGGAAATTTACCTTAAGAACAAGGTTAAACTTCTCAATAGCAAACATCTTTACACTACGCACAAAGAGATAGCAGATGATCTACACACCAGTAGAGTTGTGATCTCAAGGCTTCTTAAAAAGATGGAAAATTCTGGCGATATTGATTTGCATCGCAATTTTATTGAAGTCCTGTAACCTGCGTTACACATACTCATAGATCATAGTTCTAGCTTTGCCCATATTAGAAAAAGAATATGGTAGCTTTTGAAATATTAGGATATGTAGGAGCCTTGCTAATTGGCCTTTCTCTAGGGCTAATAGGCGGCGGTGGATCAATTCTTACAGTTCCTATTTTAGTATATGCACTTGGTCTTAATCCTGTGATCGCAACTGCTTATTCACTTTTTGTAGTAGGTACAACTTCACTCGTAGGCGCAGTAAAAAATATGATCAAAGGGATGGTAGATCTTAGAACAGCTACCGTTTTTGCCATTCCGGCATTTATAGGCGTTTTTCTTACCCGTAAATATTTGATCCCGGCAATTCCTGAAAATCTTTTTATGATAGGAGATTTTCAAGTAACAAAAGGACTAGCGATCATGCTTTTCTTTGCGATCATCATGGTTCTAGCTTCAATAAGTATGATCCGTCAAAAGAAAAAATGTGAAGATTGTGAAGAAACTGAGGTTCAATACAATTATCCATTGATCATCATAGAAGGTCTTGTAGTAGGAACAATAACAGGAATTGTAGGTGCTGGCGGCGGATTCTTAATTATCCCAGCGCTTGTATTACTTGCAAAACTACCCATGAAAAAGGCAGTAGCTACTTCGCTACTCATTATCGCGATAAAATCTTTGATCGGCTTTCTTGGTGATGTGTCAAACCACGAGATCGACTGGAAGTTTCTCTTAATTTTCTCATCCATTTCAGTAGTTGGGATCTTCATCGGCGTGTGGCTCAACAAATTCATTGACGGTAAAAAACTCAAAAAAGCCTTTGGATGGTTTGTACTTTTAATGGCGGTTTACATAATTTATAAGGAACTTGCAGCATAAACGACAAATCTTATAAATTTCTGGCTTTCGCCAAAAGTGGAAAAATACACAAAGATCATTGCAGATAGTTTCTCAGGGTATTACAACTATCTCATTAACGAAATCACAAACCCCAGTTGGAACAGTTACTTTTACTGGCTCCTTTGGGTTTCTTTGTTTGTATTCTCTCTTGAGATCATTCTTCCTTGGCGCGAAAAACAGCCTATTTTACGTAAGGGTTTCTGGCTAGACACCTTTTATATTTTCTTCAATTTCTTTCTTTTCTCGCTTATAGGTTACAATGCTCTATCAAATGTAGGCGTGGAGCTTTTTAATGACTTTCTTGGTCTTTTTGGCATTGAGAACATTGTGGCATTTAAAGTAGATGATCTGCCGGTCTGGTCACAATTATTGATCATGTTCATCATCGCAGATTTCATCCAGTGGAATGTGCACCGCATGCTTCACCGCGTGCCATGGATGTGGGAATTTCACAAGATTCACCACAGTGTTAAAGAAATGGGATTTGCAGCACAATTCAGGTTTCATTTTATGGAAACCATCATTTATAAAAGCGCACAATACATTCCGCTGGCGATGATAGGTTTTGGGATACAGGAGTTTTTTATCGTGCACATGTTCTCTGTGGCTGTGGGTCATCTTAACCACGCCAACCTCAACTGGAACTATGGTTATTTTGGATACATTCTCAATAATCCGCGCATGCACATCTGGCACCATTCAAAGGAACTCCCAGAGCAACACCCATACGGAATGAATTTTGGCTTAAGCCTGAGCATCTGGGATTATTTGTTTGGCACGGCATACATCCCAAAAAACGGTAGGGATATCACACTGGGTTTTGACCACGATGAAGAAGTGCCCCGCAGCTTCTGGGGACAGCTTCTTTACCCTTTTAAGAAAAAACCTGAATAATGTCTTTCTTCCTACCACTGAAATAGCTTAAAGTGTAACCATTGTTACCGTTTCGCTTCCGCGAAAGCGACATCTTTGCATAAAATATTTTCTATGAATTGGATTTATGAGCCCTGGCCATGGTATGTTGCCGGCCCACTTATTGCCTTAACTATGTTTATCCTGCTTTTTGTAGGAAAACAATTTGGGATGTCTTCTAACCTTCGCACCGCTTGTTCTGCGGTGGGAGCAGGTAAATTTGTAGACTTCTTCAACTTTGACTGGAAGTCACAACGCTGGAATCTTATGGTGGTTCTTGGAGCCATTATCGGTGGATATTTAGCGTCAAATTACATGTCAAATAACGTCGTAGAAATCAACCCAGATATCGCAAACGAACTTGCAACTGAATATAATATCACTAGTGCAAATGAGGCTTATTTACCACCTGAGATATTTGCAAACGATGCCATTTTCACTCCGTTTAATTTTTTGCTTTTATTGATTGGCGGATTTCTAGTTGGTTTTGGAGCGCGTTATGCTGGCGGTTGTACTTCTGGTCACGCAATTTCTGGACTGAGTAATCTTCAACTACCGTCACTTATTGCCGTGATTGGATTTTTTGTGGGCGGTATGATTATGATTTACTTTCTCTATCCCCTAATTTTTTAAGCGAACAACATGAGATATATAATGTATTTAGTAATAGGTGTCTTTTTTGGCATCGTGATGTTTAAATCTGAAGCCGCTTCATGGTTTAGGATTTATGAGATGTTTCGTTTTGGGAGCTTCCACATGTATGGAATTATAGGTTCTGCGCTCGCTCTGGGAGTAATTGGTGTGCAAATCATTAAACGCTTTAATTTAAAACCTGTAGACGGTAGCGAGATGAGCTTAAAGCCAAAAGACAAAGGGTTTACACGCTATTTCATCGGCGGGACTATTTTTGGCTTAGGATGGGCGCTTGCTGGTGCTTGCCCTGGCCCGATGTATGTTCTTGCAGGCGCTGGATTTTATGCCATTCTTGTGGTGATTGCCGGAGCTTTACTAGGAACTTTTGTTTATGGTTTGTTTAAAGACAAGCTGCCGCATTAAAATATTTCGTGCATGGTTCTCGATACCTCTGCATACTGCAGAAACTCGAACTGACACGTTTTCGTTATAGCGAAATAAAATCGTCCTTATATTTTTTTAGCTAACTGACATATGTCATAAAATAGCTAGTGCATGCCCGGTACTTTTGAAGAGTAATTCAAAAACTATCGGGTATGACACTTTATGCAAAACTTCAAAAAGACTTTACAAGCAACGTTCTGGGCTACTCTGCGCTGGGAATTATTTGGGTAACTTGTTTAGGTTCAATCGCAGTGATGAGCATTTTAATGAATGGTCATGACTTCTTACAAATGTTTCAGGTTTTTCTTGTGGTATCTGCTTGTACGCTTCACAACGCATCGATTCTTACCGTGCAAAAACCAGAACTGATATTTAAACTTCTTACGATTTCTACCATTATAAGTGTGACTTTGATGGTTGCAAATATGCTTTTCGCGTAAGCTAAAAACAGAATTTATGGCAACTTCACTGGTGGCAAAATATAATGTCCCGGGACCGCGGTATACAAGTTATCCCACAGTCCCGTATTGGGATATGGAGAGTTTTTCATTATTAAAATGGAAAGAAAGCTTGAAAAAAAGCTTTGACGAGAGTAACGAAACTGAAGGTGTGAGTCTATACATTCATCTTCCTTTTTGCGAGAGTATGTGCACGTTTTGCGGCTGTACAAAGCGTATTACAAAAAATCATACGGTTGAGATTCCTTATCTCAATGCGGTGCTCAACGAGTTTATGATGTACACTAAACTCTTAGGAAAACGGGCAAATATCAAAGAATTGCATCTAGGTGGTGGCACGCCTACTTTCTTCTCGCCGGAGAACCTTGAGCGATTGATTCGTGGAATTCTGGCAATAGGCCACAAGATGGAAAACTGTGAATTCTCATTTGAAGGTCATCCTAACAATACCACTCAAGAACACATGGCGGTGTTGAGAAAATTAGGGTTTAATCGCGTGTGTTTTGGCGTCCAGGATTATAACGAGATGGTACAACGCGCCATAAACCGAATTCAACCTTATGAGAACGTGCGCAAAGCAACATTGACTGCGCATGGTTTAGGTTATGAATCTGTGGGGCATGACATCGTTTATGGACTTCCATTTCAAACGCGTCATCATGTACAAAACACGATAATGAAAACCATAAGCCTGCGACCAGACCGTATCGCTTTTTACAGTTATGCGCACGTGCCATGGCTAAAAGGTAACGGCCAGCGTGGCTATCGTGATGAAGACCTTCCCGCTGCTGCAGAAAAGAAAACGATGTACGAAATGGGCAAGCAAATGTTGCTTAATGCAGGTTATGTTGAGATTGGCATGGACCATTTTGCATTGCGTAGCGATAAGCTTTACACGGCATTTAAAGCTGGTAAACTGCACCGCAATTTTATGGGCTATAACGCTTCAAAAACTCAGGTAATGATTGGCCTGGGCGTTTCTGCGATAAGCGATAGCTGGTATGGTTTTGCCCAAAATGTAAAAGGGCTCAACGAATATCATCATCTTATTAAAAATGATATTCTTCCGGTTTTTAGAGGGCATATTTTAAATGAAGAAGACCTGGTTGTTCGCCAGCATATTTTAAACCTCATGTGCCATTTTGAAACTTCATGGAACGATAAAAATATGTGGTTTAACGAACTACCACAAATCCTTGCTAAACTGCAAGAACTAGAAGCTGACGGACTCATAGAAATCAGTGAAAAAACGCTGAAAGTCAAAGCTGCAGGAAGACAATTTGTGCGCAACGTTTGCCTGCCATTTGACCTAAGATTACAGCGCAACAAGCCAGAAACAAAGCTATTTTCAATGACGATTTAGTTAGACAGGGGTTAATTCATGTAGTGGTGAATTAAGAAAAAGGAGGCCAAACGGCCTCCTTTTCAATTGGATAAATTGCTAGTTTGCGTGTTTGGCTTTCGCCAAAAGTATCATTTGGTTTCTTCCCTTTTTGAAATCGCGGCAAGTGCTTCTTTCACAATAGGTGCTACATTTTCTCTGTTAATAGAATTTCTTTTACAATAGTCTGATTTCAACCAATTTTCTAAGGATTTTGCTCCTTTACTTGCGTTACAAGAAATACAACAAAGTGCGATATTATCTACACCATTTATTCTGATATCATTTACAATATGTTCCCAAGACGCTTTATTTTTTCTTGATAATTTATCCACAGAAAACCCTTGACCACAATAGACACATGATTTATCTCTTTCAATGACAAAATTTTCTACTTCCAATGGTATTCCCCAAGAATTAGTCATAGTTTAATAATTAATGACAACTGGCATTCGCCGAAACTTTTTCAATCGCTACAGATTCTGGTGGTGAAACAAAGGGAATTCCCAATCCCATGCCGCGTAAAATGAACAAAAGTCCCATGCCTACTACAAGATAAGGAACCGTCTTTCTAAATGAAAATATCGCAGTAGATTTCGCGAAAGCGGCAAAATAATTTGCAGCCAGCATAAGCGGTACCGTTCCCAGGCCAAAGAAAAACATATACGACATACCGGTTAAGGAACTGCTTGTGGCAACTGCGCCAAAAATCGCCATATACACCAGGCCGCAAGGCAGTAAACCGTTAATTAAACCAAGCAAGAAAAACTTAGAGCCAGCGCCGGTTTTTAGTTGGCCGACCATAAGGTTTTTAAGGCGTGCGACAAGTTTGTAACTCCACTGGCCCATTTTGAATTTCCTGAACCATTTTGACGGAAGTATAATTGCCAAAATCATAGAAACGCCCACAATGATGGAGACATCTTGCTGCAGGCTGAACAATCCCAGCCCATGACCTATTAGCCCAAGTAAACCGCCCAAAATCGCATACGTTAGCAACCTGCCAAAGTGATACGAGAGCAACTGTAGATTTCCGCGCAAAGCGTTTTTTCTATCAATGGGCAAAAGCATGGCAATGGGGCCGCACATGCCCACGCAATGCATGCTCCCCAGAAGTCCTAAGATAAAAGCTGCCCAAATCATCGCTAATAGATTATTTGTTTTTTGAGCAGGTAATTTTTGCCATCTGCCGTCCAGGAGATGGTAATGTTCCAGCGGCCGCCCACTAAGCGCGAATCAGGTATGAGCAATCTGGAGTTGGACACCTCAAGTGGAAATTCAAAATCCAGAAGCTTATTAGACGGCCGGTATAGGAACACTGTACCTGTAAGTTTTTTATCATCAAATTCTTGCGGAAAGTAGACTTCGTAGCCACCTTTTACTTTCTCGCTGCGCATAGGGATCTTTAAATCGGCTACATTTTGCTCTGCCAGTAATTCTGCCGGGAGCGCCATTTCTTGTTTGTAATATTCTTCTGTGACCAGGTCGTGGTCAAATTTTTTATCGGTCATCATCCAGGTCACGAGTACGAGAATAAATCCCATAAATGCTACCATTCCTACTACTAATCCGGTTCCCCAATTGATTTTCATGACTTTCAATTTTAAATTATCTATAACTCCGTGGTCCCATAAAATTGGTCGTGGTCGTCTCAATAAGTTCATCACCACTGTACACACCTATGGTCAGTTTTTCTTTTTTTTCGCTTAAAGCGGAAGCATTAATCTCGATAAACAGGGTGCCTTCTGCGAGGTCTTGTCCCGGCACGTCAATATCTTGATGCGTCACCACTTCTAGATTTCCGTTATGCGAAAGCAACTCAAAGTGCACATCGTTAATATCAACCGTGGTTTTGTTGACTAACTTGTATGTGTAAACATTGCTAATCATGTTGTTTTCCTTGCGCTCATACAATTGCCCAGGTAATCTCAGGATGCGTGCTTCGATGTCATTTCGCAGAAACAGCATCCCGCAAAAAACGGCTATCAAAATCCCAAGCACCACAGAGTATCCCTTAAGCCGTGGACTGAACTTAAATTTTGCCTTTTTCTCAATGTTCTCAATACTGGCGTAGCGAATCAAACCTTTGGGCAAATCCACCGAATCCATGATACTGTTGCACGCATCTATACAGGCCGTGCAATTCACACATTCTAGCTGGGTGCCGTTGCGAATGTCGATACCCGTAGGACAGACATTCACACACTGAAAACAATCGATACAATCACCTTTTCCCGTAAGGGAACGATTCTCATTTTTCTTGAATTTACCTCTGCCCTGCTCGCCCTCGCCACGTTTATAATCATATGCAACCACGATAGATTTGTTGTCTAGCAAGACGCCTTGCAATCTTCCATATGGACATGCGATTATGCAAACCTGCTCCCTGAACCACGCAAAAACAAAGTAGAAAACCGCTGTGAAAATGAGCAGCGAAATCAACGTGCTCACGTGCGCAGCTGGACCGTCAATCACATATCTCAAAACGCGGTCGCTGCCTATTAAATAAGCCAAGAACACGTTTGCAATAAGAAAGGAAATGATAAAAAAGATTATCCATTTTGCTACTCGCTTTCTTATTTTAAAGGCATTCCACGGCATTTTGTCAAGCCTGATTTGCTTGCCGCGGTCACCGTCAATCCAGTACTCAATCCTACGGAAAACCATTTCCATGAAAATGGTCTGGGGGCAAATCCACCCGCAGAAAATACGCCCATAAGCCACTGTAAAAAAGATGACAAACACCACCCCGATTATCATCATAATCACAAAAAGATGAAAATCCTGCGGCCAGAACGGGAAGCCAAAAATGTTGAACCTGCGCTCTAATACATTAAAAAGTAAGAACTGGTTACCGTTGATTTTTAAAAATGGGGCCGCAAACAAGAACGCCAGCAAAAAATAACTAAGTAACTTTCTATACTTATAGAATTTACCAGACGGTTTTATGGGGTAAAGCCAACTGCGCTTACCCTCATCGCTCACCGTCCCGATGCTGTCCCTAAACCGTTCTTGACTTTGCGAACCCACTTTTCTTAATCTTCAGTTGTTAAATCCATATCCACAGGTTTATCATCAATGATAATCTCAATGGTCGTTGAATCAATGATTTCAACATTTACCTCGTCAATAGGCGAATTTTCATCTTTCCAGATTTCTCCTTCTGGCTCTTTAGGGTCTACAGGATTTGTGCCGTGCAGACTCAAAACATAACTCGCTACTTGCGCGATTTCGCTAGGTTTAAAGTTGGTTTTCCAGGCAATCATACCTTTTCCGGGACGGCCACCTTCAGAAATCGTGTTGAACACATTCTTAATCCCGCCACCGTTAATCCAGTAATCATCGGTAAGGTTTGGACCAATTCCGCCAGCGCCGCCTTCTTTATGGCAAGCGATGCAGTTTCCTGCGAAAATGCTTTCGCCCGCTTTTATATCGCTAGCTTCGGTGAGCAGTTCTACCGTACTCGCATCAACCAAATCTTTAGCAGTAAGTTTGTATTCTTCGATTTGTTTTTTGGCCTCAGCCATAGCAATCTCATACTCGGTTTTCTGGTCATCACCGCCAAAAATGTGAAACCTCGCCAGATAAATCCCGGCAAAAATTATGGTTGCGTAAAAGCCGTACACCCACCACGGCGGCAAATTATTGTCCAGTTCCTGGATGCCGTCATAGTTGTGGTCAAGGATAATTTCATCTTCTTCCTCAATGGGTTTACTGCCCAGAAGTTTGCGGTATTTGCTTTTTAACCAAGCAAGCTGCTGCTCTTTTTTAGTTTTTTCCGCGGCAGCGATACGCTCCTGGTCCTCGATTTTTAATGTTCTAAATAACACTGAATGCAACGCTCCCAGCGAAATCTCTGCGGCGATGTAGAACATAAGGATGACTCCAAAAACGGCCCAGATCCATGGCTGTTCAACAAAAATTGAGGTTTCTCCCTCGGTTCCCATCCAGTCGAGTAAAAAATACCCGAAAATGGCAAAACCTAATATCCTTAAAAATGATGCTGTTGTTCTCATGCTTGTGAATTTTGAGGATTATCTAATGGCAGGTTTTTCACCTCTGTGATGTGTTCTTTTTTAGCTGTAAAAACCCACCAAAAAAGTCCGACGAAAAACACGAAGAAAATGAGTAGCGAGATGATGGGATAAATTTGAACCCCATCGATGTTTTCTAGATTTTGTTTTACAAATTTTAGCATGGCTCGTGTTATTGGTTAGCAGTTACTTCAGCTTCAGTTTTTATCTTAATATCAGTTCCCAGACGCTGCAGATAAGCGATGAGCGCTACGATTTCGCGGTCACGCATCTCAATGAATTCTTCACCGTTTTCCTGCGCGTATTGCTTGTCAGCTTCATAGGTTTTGGCAAAATCTGGGTCGGTGTACAAATTCTTCTCAATCTGTGTTCCCTGCTCTTGCATCCAGGATTGTGCACGCTCTATTTCTTCATCAGTATACGGCACGCCTAGAGTAACCATGGCTTTCATTTTTGTCTCGGTTTTAGACTTGTCTAGCTCGTTACGAATTAACCAACTGTAGCTTGGCATAATCGAACTTGGCGACGTGCTCTGCGGGTCATACATATGGTTGAGATGCCAGTTGTCGCTGTATTTTCCGCCTACGCGAAATAAATCAGGACCGGTGCGCTTACTTCCCCAAAGAAATGGATGGTCGTACACATATTCTCCAGATTTAGAATACTCGCCATAGCGCTCAACCTCACTACGGAAAGGACGAATCATCTGCGAGTGACACGCGTTACAACTCTCGCGGATGTAAATATCCCGACCTTCAAGCTCAAGCGGCGTATATGGTTTTACCGTTGAAATCACCGGCACATAATCATCCACGATAAGCGACGGAATAATCTGAACCATACCACCTATCAGAATTGCGATAGTTGCATAAATAGTAAGTTTCACAGGGCGACGCTCTAACCAAGTGTGATACCCTTCTTTAGCGTTTTTATGCTTGGTCACCTTTTGTAGTGGAGCAGCTTCGGCGAGTTCGTCTGTAACTTTGCTTCCGCTTCTCACTGTTTTCACAACATTTACCAGCATCACAATTGCACCGGCGATATACAGGCTTCCGCCAATGGCACGCATCCAGTACATTGGGATGATTTCGGTAAGGGTTTCTAGGAAGTTTCCATAAACCAATGTTCCGTCAGGATTAAATTGCTTCCACATACTTGCTTGTACAAATCCTGCTACATACATAGGCAATGCGTACATAATGATTCCTAAGGTTCCTATCCAGAAATGCACGTTTGCCAGTTTTGTAGAATAGAGCTTCGTTTTGAAGAGTTTTGGCACCAGCCAATAAATCATCCCGAAGGTTAAGAAACCATTCCACGCAAGTGCGCCTACGTGTACGTGAGCGATAACCCAGTCGCTAAAATGCGCGATTGCATTTACGTTTTTTAGCGAAAGCATTGGCCCTTCAAAAGTTGCCATACCGTAACCGGTGATCGCCACAACCATAAATTTTAAAACAGGATTGGTTCGCACTTTATCCCACGCTCCACGCAAGGTTAAGAGTCCGTTTATCATACCACCCCAAGATGGCGCGATCAGCATTACAGAGAATGCAACCCCTAGGTTTTGAGCCCAGTCTGGCAAAGCAGAATACAGCAAGTGGTGCGGCCCGGCCCAGATGTAAATAAATATCAGCGACCAGAAGTGAACGATTGAGAGTTTATAAGAATACACAGGTCGCTCAGCTGCTTTGGGAACGAAATAATACATCAAGCCCAAGAATGGTGTAGTCAAGAAAAAAGCTACCGCATTATGTCCATACCACCACTGCACAAGCGCATCTTGCACACCAGCATACACCGAATAACTTTTTAAAACGCCCACCGGTAGCTCAATACTATTCACGATATGAAGCACGGCAACGGTTACCCAAGTTCCTAGATAGAACCAAATCGCAACATACAAATGACGCTGACGACGCTTTAATATTGTTCCTATCATGTTTACACCAAAAGCAACCCAAACCAGCGCAATAGCAATATCAAAAGGCCATTCAAGTTCTGCGTATTCTTTAGAAGTGGTGTATCCCAGCGGAAGCGTAATCGCAGCACCCACGATAATCAACTGCCAGCCCCAGAAGTTAAAGTTGCTCAGCCAGTCTTTCCACATACGGGCTTTGAGCAGGCGTTGAAGCGAATAATAGACACCGGCAAAAATCGCATTACCCACAAAGGCAAAAATCACGGCGTTAGTATGTAATGGTCTAAGGCGGCCAAAACTAAGCCACGAAATTCCATCTGTGAGGTTAGGGAACAAAAACATGAATGCGAGCAAAAGCCCAACGCTCATGCCTATCAATCCCCAAAAAATCGTCGCGTTTATAAACTTGCGAACGATGCGGTTATCGTAGTAAAACTGTTCAATTTGCATGGTTATGGTTTAAGGTTTTATTTGAAGTTTGATTTTTCTTTTTGGGGGTTGAAGGTTTCTTTTCTACTACCTCATCTTCAAAGAGCATGCGCACAGACGGTGTATACGTATCGTCGTATTGCCCTTTTTTAACCGAATTGATGAATGCGAAAAAAAACACCAGCGCCACCAGGACGCTAATCGCCAGTAGGAGATAGATTATGCTCATGATTTACCTGATTCTTGAGACAAAATTACCTTTGGGCTTTCGCCAAAATGATGACTTTTGTCAGCTTTAAAAACTTTGTTGAAATTTCTTTTTGAAACCTGATGCGTGGCCAGTGTAGTAAAGGCCACAATGCTTATTGAACTAAGCGGCATCAGTATTGCAGCGACTACCGGCATGAGGTTTCCGGTGACGGCAAAACTTATCCCTACCAAGTTGTAAAACAGCGAGAACAACAAGCTGTATTTTATAATGCTGATTCCCTTCCGCGAAAGCGTTAAAAATGTATCCAGATTGTGTAATTGCGAAGCATCAATAATCGCATCACAAGCCGGTGAAAAAACATTTACATTCTCTGAAACCGCAATGCCCACATCACTCTGCGCAAGCGCACCTGCGTCGTTAAGACCGTCGCCCAGCATGGCGACCTTATGACCGTATTTTTGCAAACGCTTTACAAACTCAAGCTTATCGTGCGGTTTCTGGTAAAAATGCATCGCATCCATCTGTGGATACATTTTTTCTAATCTTGACTTTTCACCCGCATTATCGCCCGAAAGAATGATAAGGTCATAGTCTTTTTCAAGCGCATTGAAGAGCTGCGACATTCCATCGCGGTATTGCGTTTCAAAGACAAATTTTCCGCGGTATTCACCATTAATATTGATATAAACCGAGGTTTCAGAAAAGCTTATTTCTTGCAGAGGAGCTTTCGCGAAAGCGGCAGAACCTACGAGCAAAACCATATGCTCATAAGCTCCCGCAATGCCTTGCCCAAGGGCCTCTGTAAACGCATCCAGATGTATGCCTTGCTTCACCTTGAGATGCGCATACAGCGACCTGCTCAATGGATGATTTGATGCGTGCAAAGTGTTGGCAAGAAGGATTTTCTCTTGGCTGTTTAGGCTTTCGCCAAAATACCTCACAGCATTCTCACGGGTGCTGGTGAGTGTGCCGGTTTTGTCAAAAACTATGGTATCAACCTGAGCCATGCGCTCGAGGATTTCGCTGTTTTTTAAATAGAACTTTTTCTGCCCAAAAATGCGCAGCAAATTCCCCAACGTAAACGGTGAAGCCAGCGCAATCGCGCAGGGACAAGCCACGATAAGCAACGCGGTAAAAACGTTTAAAGCCTTTGACGCATCAATAAAAAACCAAAGCGCCGTAGTCACAAAAGCCAGCGTCAAAACCGCTATGGTAAAGCGTTTGCTAATGCCATCTACAAGCGTTTTAAATTTGGGCTTATTCGAATCTTTAAACGCATCGTTTTCCCAAAGTTTAGTGAGATAACTTTGCTGCACGGCATGCGTTAATTTTATAGAAATGATGCCTCCCTTTTGCTTTCCGCCGGCAAATACTTTTTGACCCTTTTGCTTTTCTACAGGCGCGGCCTCACCGGTTACAAAACTGTAATCTATCAAGGCTTCTTCGCTAATTAGAAGGCCATCTGCAGGGATTATTTCTTCATTGCGCAATAGGATTTCATCACCAGGTTTTAAGTCATAAACCTGCACTTGTCGGGATTCTGGTTTATCTTCTTTTGCGTTGAAAGTGCGGGTTACGGCAATAGGAAAATAGGATTTGTAATCACGCTCAAAAGAGAGATAATTATACGTTTTCTGTTGAAAAAACCTACCAACGAGTAAAAAGAAAACCAGCCCCGCCAGACTGTCAAAAAATCCAGTTCCCCAATCCATCGCGATATCTACAAAAGACCTAATGAACAGCACAGCAATTCCCAGTGCGATAGGAATATCAATATTTAGAAAATGGTTGCGAAGACCTTTGTATGCCGAGATAAAATAGTCGCGCCCCGCATAAAAAACCACGGGCAATGAGAACACAAACATCAACCACCTGAAAACATATTTGAACTTATCTAGCCAGAACTCGCCAACCTCAAAATATTCAGGAAAACTCAAGAACATGATGTTGCCAAAAGCAAAACCCGCAACGCCCAATTTATAAATAAGAGAACGGTCTACTTTTTTCTGTTTTGCTTCAAAATCGTCAAGCGATATCTGTGGCTCGTACCCAATTTTTGATAAAAGTTCAGCGACCTGTTTTAAGTTTATTTCGCTAGAGCGAAATGTAATACGCGCCGTTTTTTTAGGAAAATTCACCTGCGTGTTCACAACGCCTTTGCTCAACTTATTGAGATTCTCAAGCACCCAAATACACGAACTGCAATGAATTGCTGGAATAGTAAGATTGATGACCTGAGTTTCTTGCTCGTCAAACTCCAGCAAACGCTCTTGAATCGCGCGGTCTTCTAGAAAATCATACTTGCCTTCCACGAGTTTTGGCGAGATCCCAGGATTATTCTCAAGGTCGTAGTAATATGCCAGATCGCTAGCATTCAATATCTCATAAACCATCTTGCAGCCATTGCAACAAAAGGGTTTGTCATCATATATGACAGGATGCGTAGGACACTCGTCCCCACAGTGATAACAGTTGTCCATAATAAAATTGCTCAAATACCTGACTCAAAGGTCTTGAGAAGCGAGAAGTAAAAAGCTGACTTTTGTCAGTTGGAAAATTTTATTCGGATTTACCGCTTTAAAAAAACCGAATTTCAGGAGCTGAAGAATGTTAAAAACACAGGTTTTATTTCTATTTTTGAGGTATGGCTCAGGACTTTGAATCACGTTGCGAAAACTGCATCATCAGACAATTAAATACGCTTAAAGCGCTCAAAAAAGATGAGCTTAAACGTATTTCTGACAGTAAGATCTCACGCAAAGTGAAAAAAGGTGAACGCCTCTTTGAAGAAGGGGAGCGATTAAGTGGTGTTTTTTGCGTGCGCGACGGAGTTTCTAAACTCAGTAAAATGAGCGACAACGGTAAAGACCAGATCGTAAAACTCGCAACAAAAGGGGAAGTAATGGGCCAGCGCAGCGTAATCACAGATGAGCAGACCAATCTTAGCGCCATCGCCCTTGATGACATGGAAGTTTGCTTTATCCCAAAATCTGAGATCACAGATAATCTTCATAACAATACCGAGTTTACAAATGCCGTGCTTAAGCACATGGCAAACGAGCTAAAACTCTCCGACGATCAAATCGTAGACATGGCTCAAAAAACCGTAAACCAGCGTGTGGCCGAAGCCATTTTATACCTTCATGAGAAGTTTGGGACAGATGATGAAGGTTACCTCAAACTTATTCTCACGCGCTCTGACATTGCAGATATTGTGGGCACGGCAACAGAACTTTGCATTCGTATTTTAGCGAAATTTAAAAAGCAAAACCTCATCAGTACGCAGGGCAAGCGCATTAAGATAGAAGACCGATCTGGATTGAAGAATGTTGCTAATGGGCTATAAAAAAATCCCTTTGGCTGTAGCCAAAAGGATTTTAACCTAAACAACATTTAAAATTCAATTCTGAATATTATCTATCTATAGAGCCTAGCACTTTTTGTGCAAACGCATTTGCCGCGTCACGGTCGTTCATACCGCCAGCAACCATATCGTGTACTTCAACGGCTCCACATAGATTTGTAAGCAATTCACCAATAACATCCATATCGTTATCAGTTACGCTTCTATGCTCTGTGAAAGATTCAAGAACCTCAATGGTTTTCTCGATGCTTTCTTTATCATTATTTTGTTGCAGATGTCTAATTACTGGTAACTTCATCTACTAATTCTTTAAGGTTTTCAAATTTGTTTGTCTGTACTTGATTTACAAAGTTCCCGCCTTTAAAGGTTGCAAAAGTTGGCAAGTTATCTACTTTAGCCAGTTTGCGAGATTCTGGGAATTTCTCTGCATCCACAAGTACAAAGGCAGCACCTTCATTCTCGTTTGATAATTTCTTGAATTTAGGTTTCATCAGGCGGCAGTTTCCGCACCATCCTGCCATGTATTGTACAACAACTGTATCGTTGCTGCTTACAACTTCGGCAAGGTTATCTTGATCTAGTTCTTGTAGCATTTTTTATGTTTTTATGGCTTTCGCCGAAAGGCAAAAAATTGAAGTAAAAGGGGGTGAAAGAGTCTGGAGCTTTACACTCCAGACTTTCTCAACTATAAAGATTCTTAGTTTGCTGAAAGATAAGAAGCAACACCGTCGCGGTTTGCGTTCATAGCATCTTTACCTTCTTCCCAGTTTGCAGGGCAAACCTCGCCGTTTTTCTGTACGTGTGCGTAAGCGTCGATAAGACGTAAAAATTCGTTTACGTTACGACCTACAGGCATGTGGTTTACACCTTCGTGAAATACTGTACCTTCTTCATCGATAAGGTAAGTTGCACGATACGTTACGTTATCACCATCTACAGTGTAAGTACCAGTTTCTTCATCAAAACGCTCGTTTGTGATATCAAGAATACCTAGACGGTTCGCCAGGTTACGGTTGCTATCTGCAAGGATTGGGTAAGTTACACCTTCAATACCACCGTTGTCTTTTGCAGTGTTTAACCATGCAAAGTGTACTTCTGGAGTATCACAAGATGCACCTATGATGATCGTATTTCTTTTTTCAAACTCAGCAGCAGCAGCCTGAAATGCGTGAAGTTCTGTAGGGCAAACAAAAGTGAAGTCTTTTGGGTACCAGAAAAGGATAACTTTTTTTCCTTTGTTTACAGCCTCTTCAAGAACGTTAAGCTTAAAAGTGTCGCCCATTTCGTTCATTGCATCTACGTCTAGGCTTGGGAATTTCTTTCCTACTAAAGTCATTATTTGTTTTATTTTTTGGGTTTGAATTCTGCTGCAAATCTACATGCAACAACCCAAAAAACCATAGAAGAAAAATGTTATGTAATTATCTAAGAATAGACAAAATTTATTTTAAGATAAAAATTATGAATCCTTAAAAAACCACTTTCATTTCATGCTAAATCGATAAAATTAAGCTGATCAAATTACGCATGTAGCAATTTAAGGTAGAATTTATTTTTTGTTTTTTCGCTGCAGCGAAAACTACTCTGCCTTCTTCGCTATTCTACGGATCTTAATACCCAAAGCGGCAAAGGTCAAAGTCATGATCGGGCTTAACCAGTTGAAGATCGCATAGATGAAATATTCTCCCGTTGAAACGCCTAGAACGCTACTTTGATAAGCTCCACACGTATTCCAAGGGATAAGAACAGAAGTTACAGTACCAGAATCCTCAAGCGTACGGCTAAGATTTTCTGGCGCGAGGCCTTTGTCTTCGTATGCTTTTTTAAACATCTTACCAGGGATCACGATCGCTAAGTATTGATCAGAAGCCACAGTATTAAGGCCTATACAACTAAACACGGTACTCGCAAAAAGTCCAAAAACAGAATCTGCCAATGACAGCAAAGCCCTTGTAATACGAGCAAGCGCACCAATACCATCCATAATTCCACCAAAGATCATGGCAGAGATGATAAGAAGAATGGTCCAAACCATCCCCATCATTCCACCAGAGGAGAAAAGTTCGTTAAGCGTTTCATTAGATGTTGTGATCGCCGTATCACTCCATATAGCGTTTGTGATCGCACTAAATTCACTATCAGAAAGTATATTAAGAATTTCTGGTTGAAAAACATATGCAAAAATCGCGGCTGCAATTACACCAACTCCTAGAGAGATAAGTGGTTTTGTTTTAAGAAGTATAAGAACAATAACTAAAGCGGGAACAGCGAATAACCACGGAGTTATATTAAAGGTATCATCTATCACGCCAAGCAATCCACTTACATCTGCGCTACCGTGAGTTTCTCCTGTAAAACCAATAATTGCAAAAATGGTAAGCGTTATCAAAATCGTAGGACCAGTAGTAAAGAGCATATATTTAATATGCGTAAAAAGATCAGTTCCTGCCATTGCAGGAGCAAGATTAGTTGTATCACTTAGTGGAGACATTTTATCACCAAAATAAGCTCCAGAAATTACTGCTCCAGCAATTATACCACTATCTAAACCTAAGGCTGTACCAATACCTACAAGTGCAATACCTACGGTTGCTGATGTGGTCCATGAACTACCTGTAGCAATTGAAATAATAGCTGCAATGATCACAGATGCTGGTAAAAATATTGACGGACTTAAAACTTCTAAACCATAATAAACCATAGCTGGTATAATACCGCTTATAAGCCAACTACCCGCTAGAGCTCCTACCATAAATAGAATAAGAATAGGAACAAAAACACTTTTTAAATTTTCCCAAACCTCTGCAATAACTTCGTTAGCCTTTGCTTTATTTAAAACACCTACAATGGCCGCAATAGCACCACCCATTAATAAGATTAACTGATTGCTATACTCACCTAACCACTCACCATCTTGAAAAAAGATATTGTAAGCTAAAAGCCCCATTAGAATTAAAACCGGAGTAAGCGCCTCCCAAATGTTTAGCTCTCTATTGTTTACAATATGTTCGTGTTTAGGATCGTCTAGAGGTTCTTGCATGGGTCATAAATGTTAGACTACAATAATACATAAATCTTAGAAAAGGTGATTTTTCTTAGATAATAGAAATCCAATCCTTTTGCGATTACGTACTTGTAAAAAACCAAAACAGAAGAAGATTACAGATTAACGGTTTAATTATCAATAACATATAATCCTTTTCTTACATTTTTATTTATGGATATCCGTAATAAAACACTCAAACATTTTATTATCAACAACATAAATCGATTTATCATGCATTATTATCAGCAATTTCAGAAAATATTAACAATCGTTCAAAAACAACACGTAAATCTCATAATCGATTAATTACAAGTATTTTATAATAAATTCCACCTCCAAAAATGCCCCAAGCATGAAAAAAATTACAATTCTCCTTTTCCTAGTCATAGGAACAACACTTAGTGCCCAAGTAGGAATAGGTACAACAGATCCCAAAGGTTTATTAGACATTGCCGTAGGAAATCCTAATGCGCCCGCTCCTAATGACGGAATCATAGTTCCTAAATTAAATGCGTTACCAGCAACAGATCCTGGAAGTGATCAACATGGTATGTTAATCTATCTTACTACAGATGGAAGTGGTTACTTTGAAGGTTTTCACTATTGGGATAATAATATTACAGATTGGGTCCCTCTACGTAATGAGTGGACAAGAGCTGTAAACAGTGAAAATGAAGCCTATATTCGCTCTAACATTGCTTATGAGAATGGCTTTCAGATCAATTTTGGTGAGAATGGTGATTTTGGGATAGGAACAAATAACCCTGTTGAACATATTGAGTTGCGTCGTGCTGGTGATAACGATATGCAATTTACCAGCGCAAACACAAATCCGCCAAACCTTATCTTTTATAACACTGGTGGCTCTCTAGATGCTCCTGGACTTACAGGCGCTAATCAAGAGATCGGTTCTATGATCTTTAAAACCCATGATGGTAATGGAATTCAAGAAATTGGAGGACTAAGAATGTATATGGATGGAACTCCTACTAATGGAAGCACGCCATCTAAATTCGTAATCAGTACTACTCCATCTGGAACTACAAATCAAGCAGAAGTTGTTACCATCGATAATCAAGGATATATGGGAATTGGTGTTACTGATCCTCAAGCTAAACTTGATGTTGCCGGAAGCGTTAAGATCGTAGATGGTAATCAAGGTAACGGTAAAGTGCTAACATCAGATGCAAATGGTAATGCCACTTGGCAAACACCAGCTTCTAGCGGAAGTAATTCAGGATGGGGATTAAGTGGTAACAACACGACATCCTCAAATTTTTTAGGAACAACAAATTATCAATCTTTATTTTTTAGAGTAAATAATACTCAGGTCACAAAATATCATCCCAATGGAGGTCTGGCAATTGGACTAGGCGCATCTGCAAATGACAGTAACTCAATAGCAATAGGTAAAAATGCATCTTCAAGTTCTAATAATGATGCAGTTGCGGTAGGATATGGAGCAACAGGCTCAGGATATCAATCAACCGCTATGGGTCGCAGTTCTACGGCATCAAATAATAATACTTTAGCTGTAGGTTTTCAAGCATCTGCGACAGGCTTTCAATCTACATCTTTAGGTAAAGGAAGTAATTCTTCACAAAATAATACTCTAGCGGTTGGTGTTGATTCCTATGCTTCCGCCGAAAATGCTTCAAGTATAGGTTATAATACAGATGCTACCGCAAGTAATGCAACTGCAGTGGGTAGCGGCAGCCAGGCAAGTGGATCAGCTTCTTTGGCTCTAGGCCAAAATGCAATATCAAATTCTACTCGAGGTATAGCAGCAGGATATTCTGCCGAAGCTGTATCTGATAATACAATAGCAATAGGTACAGATGCATATTCAAATAGAACAAACGGCATTGCAATAGGTTATAGTTCTGATGCTCAAGGAGATTATTCTATCGCTGTGGGAAGAGATAGTTATACCAATTCAACAAATGCTCTAGCTGTGGGTAGACAATCTGATGCTCAAGGTCAAAGATCAATTGCATTGGGTTATGATACTTACACAAATCAAACAAGTGCAGTTGCTATAGGAGATAATTCTGAAAGCACAGGAACTGAGGCTGTAGCAATTGGTAAATCCTCTAGAGCTACTCAAAGCAATGCTACCGCGATTGGCCCTAACGCCATTGCAAATCAAGCAAACACAGTAATTCTTGGGAACAATGCTAACGTAGGTATAGGCACCAGTGCTCCTCAGGCAAAATTACACATTGCTGGAAGTATGAGACTTGCTGATGGGACGCAGGGTGCAGGTAAAGTTTTAAAGTCTGATGCAAATGGTACGGCAAGTTGGCAGACAGCTGGTGTAGCTTCAAATTTTAGAAATGGAATTCAATATAGTTATTCAGGTAATTTCAATTTTAATAACTCACTTTTCAACTCAATTACCGGTTCAACATACAACACAGGAAGTTACGCATTAACATTGCCAGAAGGTGTTTATGAAATTGAATCTTACATTGCTATTACCTCTACAGACTATGTAACTTGGAATCTAAGAGTATCTGGAAGTATTTCAAGTCAGAGTATTGGCGGAACTTCAGTTGCCTCTAGTTACACAGGAAATGTTACTCCAAGCCATCAAACAGGTATTGTACAAATACCATCAGGAGGAGCTTCAATAGATTTTATTGTAACAGGATTATCAAGTTATAGTTTGACTTGGGATGCAAACCAGTCTTGGCTTAAAATTAAAAAGCTTCAATAACTCGATTAGCGTTTAAAATCTTAGGTTATTTCTTCTTACATCGTACCTTTGTAAGTACAAATAATGAAAGTTCACTTTTATGAGTAAATATGACGTAGCAGTCATTGGCTCCGGTCCTGGAGGTTATGTGGCTGCCATTCGCTGTGCGCAGCTAGGCCTTAAAACAGCAATTATAGAAAAATATTCAACCCTAGGCGGTACTTGCCTTAACGTGGGTTGTATCCCTTCAAAAGCATTACTAGATTCTTCTCACCATTATGATGATGCGATCAATCATTTTGAGGAGCACGGTATTGAGATCCCAGGCGAAGTAAAAGTGAGCCTTGAGAAAATGATGGAGCGCAAAGCCAGCGTAGTTGAGCAAACTACAAAAGGTATTGAGTTCTTAATGAGCAAAAACAAGATCGACGTTTATCATGGTCACGGTAGTTTTAAAGATGCTACGCATATTGCTATCGCTTCCGCGGAAGGCGACGACCAAGAGATAGAGGCGACAAACACAATTATCGCCACAGGAAGTAAGCCATCTACACTTCCATTTATTGAAATAGACAAAGAACGTATCATCACTTCTACCGAAGCATTAAAACTTAAAGAAATACCGAAGCACCTTATCGTAATAGGCGGTGGAGTTATCGGTCTTGAGTTGGGCCAAGTATACAAGCGCCTAGGTTCTGAAGTTACAGTTGTAGAATATCTAGATCGTATCATCCCTACAATGGATGGAGCACAAAGTAAAGAACTTACTAAAGTGCTTAAGAAATCTAAGATGAAGATCAATACTTCGCACAAAGTAAACGCTGTAGAGCGTAACGGTGACGAAGTGGTTGTAAAAGCAAAAGACAAAAAAGATCAAAACGTAGAATTTAAAGGAGATTACGTTCTTGTATCTGTAGGTCGCAAGCCATATACAGATGGTCTTAACCTTGAAGCTGCAGGTTTATCAACTGATGAGCGTGGTCGCATTGATGTTAACGATCACTTACAAACTAAGGTTTCAAACATCTACGCAATAGGTGATGTGGTAAAAGGTGCTATGCTTGCGCATAAAGCTGAAGAAGAAGGTGTTTATGTTGCAGAAACTCTTGCTGGACAAAAACCGCATATTAATTACAACTTGATTCCTGGTGTGGTTTACACTTGGCCAGAGGTTGCTTCTGTAGGTAAAACAGAAGAGCAACTTAAAGAAGCTGGTGTTGAGTACAAGTCTGGTTCATTCCCAATGCGAGCGCTAGGTCGTTCTCGTGCGAGTGGCGATACTGACGGATTCGTAAAAATCCTTGCTGATAAGAAAACTGACGAAGTTCTTGGCGTTCACATGGTAGGAGCTCGTGTTGCAGATCTTATTGCAGAAGGTGTTACAGCAATGGAATATCGCGCAAGCGCAGAAGATATTTCTCGCATGTCTCACGCACACCCTACGTATGCTGAAGCTGTAAAAGAAGCAGCTCTCGCAGCGACTGAAGACAGAGCTTTGCACGTTTAAAGCACTCGCAAAACAAAATTGAAAAAGCCTTCTATTTAAGAAGGCTTTTTTTATTCAAATCGTTGTAGAACTTCGAGCACTTTTTCTTTGTAAGATCTGCTTATGGGCAATGAATTTTTATGTACTTCTACCTGTTCATGTGTGTAAGAATCTATCGCTTCTAATCTTGCGATGTACGATCTGTGTACTCTTAAAAATTCTGATGCGGGCAATTTTTCTTCAAAATTAGAAAGCGTCTCGCGCACAACAAGCATCTCGTTTTTCAAATGAATTTTCAGATAATCTGCATAGCTTTCTATGTACAGAATATCGTCAAATGCCAGTTTCTCCATTTTTCTATCCACACGCACAAAAACAAATTTTCTATCTATTCCTTCTGTTTGTGGTGCAACTTGGTTCTCTTGTAAACGGTTCACCGATTTTAAAAAACGTTCAAAAGAAATAGGCTTAAGCAAATAATCTGTTGCATGAAGATCAAAACCTTCTACAGCATACTCGCGATAGGCAGTTGTAAAAATCACTTTAATTTCTTTAGGCAAGATTTTGGCGAAAGCCATACCATCAATTCCCGGCATATTAATGTCAAGAAAAACAAGCTCCACCTCACCTTTTTGCACGCTATTAAAGGCAGCCGTAGCATTATCAAAAACGCCAGTAAGCTCCAGAAAATCCACTTTTTCTACAAAATTCTGTAAGATATCCTGTGCGATGGGTTCATCGTCTACAATGATACATTTCATGCTTTGATCGTTTTAATTTTACGTGGATCTATAATTAGTCTTACGACGAAATTCCCTCCGCCGCGTTCTATCTCAAGTGCGTGAGCTTCTGGATAAACTAATTGTAATCGCTTCTTGATATTCACTAAACCGATGCCCGAAGATTCGGTAGCGCTTTTGGCGAAAGCCATATCAAAAGTATTGCTCAAATAGAACTCAATTTTCTCATTTTTCATCTCGATCTTTAAATCGATCTCCATGACATCTTGTTGAGATTTACCGTGTTTAAAGCTGTTTTCTAAAAATGGTAAAAACAACATCGGCGCAACGGTGATCCCTTTTGTTTCTACAGGAAAATCTATGCGTATTTTTATTCTTTCGCCATGACGCAACTGCTCTAAAGCTATGTAATCTTGCAAATGCGCCAACTCATCATCAAGCGAAACTTGGGCTTTTTGCGTTTGATACAAAATATAATCTAGCAGATTTGAAAGCTTGAGGATCAGCTGTGGCGTGTGTGTTTTTTTCGCAATAGCGCTACCATAGATCGTGTTTAACGTATTGAATAAAAAATGCGGATGAATCTGCATTTTTAAATACGACAACTCCTGCTCTTTAAGCTGCAATTGTCCGTTAAGCAAGGCATATTGCAGTTCTTTATTGCTAAGATGCATTTTATAGCTTTCGCGAAAAACTGAAAAAAGCGACGCGATCAAAACCACCATATACACGCCAATGATCACGAGATACATGTTCTTACGCAACGGGATTTCGCTATTAAGCGCTGTAATAAAATTGACGAATAAAACGCCATAAAATCCCGAAACAACAATGATAAAATTGGCAATTACCACCGTGTACAAAGAATATAAACCGAACCAAAAATAGCGCTGTTTAAAAAGGTAATTTGGGATTAAATAGTAACAAAAGACATTGATCATCGCCAGTGTGACGGGCAATAAGAAACATCCCAAGGTAAACGCCGGATTCAAATTTGTAAGCGCAATACTTAAATAAAAGGTGTAAAAAAGTAAGATCCCAGCGCAAAATAATAGTTGCGTGAGCATCTTTTTTCCGAGGGCGATAAAGAGTCTTTTATACCTAGTCATAAGAATCTGGACAAGGTCTCTCAAAAAAATTAAATTGCAAAAGATTTGCGATGCTTTACCAGTTTAGCACGAAGTTTAACCGCAGTTTTCATCAATTGGCAAACTTTATAATAATTTGGTTATTCATCCTGCTAGACGATGTATCTATCGCAAAAAATTATAAGCGCAGAAGGTTCTGGCTACTTTTGGTTTCACAATCAAAATACTAACACTTATGAAATTACCTATCATTATCGCATTGCAAGAACAACCAGGATTTTTCACACAACTGGGCTATCGCATACAAGAAGGCGGCTCGTTTGCCATGTCAACCATCATTATTTGTTTCTTGCTCATGATCGCGCTATCAGTCATTGCATTTATTAATTTAAAGAAGAATCAGGAGAAATCGCTTAAGTACAAAACGCTTATTAATCAGATCGTTTTGATCGCGCTTGTGCTTGGTCTTTTTAATTCTATGTTGGGTTTAATACAAGCGTTTGATGCTATTGAAGCTACTGGAGGCGCAGCCCCAGAACTTGTAGCCGGCGGAATCAAGATCACGTTACTCTCGCCTATATTCGGCGGATTTGTGTTCATTTTTGGCAGAATTATCACCTTTATTCTCACTTGGCTAATAAATGAAGAAAACACCGCACAGAAAATTGCATAAAGCGTAAAAGTCCCCATGTTTGACTATGACCTTCACCGTAACTGGTGAAGGTTTTTTAATTTAGTTCTACTAAAAAAATCTTCATGCCTAAGCATTTTGCGATCCCAAGTTCTAGCCTTAAAAACACAACTATTGCCCAACTCGATCTGGATGAAATTTCTGGCGATAACGCACTCGTTTTTTCGCATGATGTGCTTCAAAATTTTATACGTGAAGAGCGCCGGCATGAAACCACTTTTCTAGATGAGCAAAATGCTCGCTCATTGCAGCAATATTCTAGTGGTGAGCAGAAGAAGGCTTTGTTAAAATATCTTTTGGCTCAAAGGCCAAAATACCTCATTCTCGACAATCCTTTTGACGCGCTTGACAAAGCATCTGTCGCTAGGTTAAAAGATGAGTTTTTTGCTTTAAAAGAAGACATTCAATTTGTGCAGATCTTTAGACGCAAAGATGAAATCTTATCTTTTATATACACGGTTATTGTTTTCGCTCATGGCGAAAAAAAATCATACACAACAAATGAATTTTTGCAAGAACCAGAGCATGAGTCCACCTTTGGAGACATCCAGATCCCAGAACCGTATGAAGCTATAGAAGATGTCCCTGAAGTTCTTTTTGAAATGAAAAATGTCTCAGTTTCTTATGATAGACCTATTTTGAACAATATAAGTTGGCAGGTAAAAAAAGGTGAATTCTGGCAACTTATGGGACCTAACGGCTCCGGAAAAACCACGATTCTTGATATGCTTTTTGGCAACAATGTAAAAGGATATGGACAAGAGCTTTATCTATTTGGCAAGAAAAAAGGTAGCGGTGAAAGCGTCTGGGAAATAAAGAAAAAAATAGGGTATTATTCGCCAGCGATGACCTCAATGTTTGACACGAGTAATACTGCAAGAGAAATGATTCTTTCTGGTTTTTTTGATAGTGTGGGACTTTATGAGCAACCCAGACTTGCTCAAAAAAAGATCGCCGATCAATGGCTTGAAATTATCGATCTTAAAAATGATAAACGCACTTTTAATACACTTACCGCAACGCAGCGCTGTCTTACGCTAATTGCCAGAGCCATGGTAAAACATCCTCCGCTATTAATTCTTGATGAACCTACAGCTGCTCTGGATGATGAAGGAGCAAGACTAGTCGCATTCTTGATCAATAAAATTGCCGCTGAAACTCAAACAACTATACTTTATGTGTGCCATCGCGATGAGCCTGGTTTAGAACCTCAATTGATTTTAAAACTCACACCAGATTCAGACGGGTCAAAAGCTGAAAAAAAATCGATGTAAGACAATTCTTCCTAAAATTTTAATAAAATTTTATCATCGTTTCATTTTTAAGCAATCTCCTGACTGTCTTATATTTGCGCATCCCCTATTACTCACATTAGAATTTTTTACACTAAGGCTTTCTAATGAATTTGTAAAATCCCCGTTGCGTTGCAGCGGGGATTTTAGTTTGCAATAATCCCAATTTTTCATGTAAATCTTAGCGCAATTAAAACCCATTCCTTTTCGCCGAAAGGCAGAAAAACCCCTTTATATTTCATAGAATTCATGTGTTAAAACCTTGCTATTATTTAGTAATTTGGTCCTGTGATAAATTGTAATGCATGAAAAAAATACTACTCTCTGTAAGTGTTTCAATATTTCTTATCGCTTGTGGTGGCGTGAGAAAATCTGAGAAAAATCTTGCCAGCGGTAATTATGATCAGGTAATTTTTGAAACGCTTGATAATCTGCGCACAAACAAAACTGCAGATCGTAAAGCGCCTTATATCGATTTGCTTAAAAGCGCTTTTGACAAAGCGGTAGCGCGCGACGAACGTCAATTAGAATTTCTTAAAAAAGAGGCAAATCCTAATACGTTGCCAGAGCAATTTGAGATCATCACAGACTTAAGAAATAGACAAGAACGCATCCGCCCGATTCTGCCTTTACCTAAGGTTAAATTTAATTTTAAGGATTATTCTGATCAGACAATTGCGATAAAAAACAAGTTGTCTTCGTTTTTATTAGAAAACAGCAAAACGTTGCTTAACTCAAATTTAAAGGCAGATGCTCGCCAGGCTTATGAAGATTTGATGTATTTAAATTCTATCAATCCCGGGTATGAGAATATCAATATTTTGCTTGATGAGGCTGTAGCCAAAGGAACTAGTTACGTACGCCTTAATCTTGTAAATGAAACCGAAACTGCATTACCTCAACGTCTGGAAGATGACCTTCTTAATATTGACACTTATAACTTGAATGAGCAATGGGTACAATATCACAACAGACCGCTAGATGGTTTAAATTATGATTATGATCTTATCTTAAGTTTTAGAGCGATAAACGTAAGTCCTGAATCGTTGAAAGAGCGCATCGTGCCGCAAGAAAAGAAGATTAAAGACGGCTTTGAGTACGAACTAGACGCAAACGGCAATGTGAAAAAAGACAGTTTAGGCAATGATATTAAAGTTGATAAATACAAAACGCTAAAGGCAAGTTTGCACGAATTCAGGCAATCTAAAAATGCGCAACTCTCTGCACAGGTTGATTTAATTGACCTGAGCACGAACCAGATTGCTGCTTCTTTTCCGTTAAGTGATGGATATATCTTTGAGCACATTTATGCTACGTATCAAGGCGAGCGTGATGCGATTGACCCAAAAATGCTCAAGTTTTTAGCAAAAAAGTCAATTCCCTTTCCTAGTAATGAGCAAATGATCTATGATTCTGGCGAAAGTCTAAAATTGCTTTTTAAAGGTGTTATGGTAAATCAAGTACAAAAGAAAATTGTGTACTAAACATATTCTCGAACAATAAAAAAAGGGATCTATCAAGTTGATAGATCCCTTTTTTTTAGGCTAAAACTGCTCTTCAATCTTGGTGAGCCACCAAATCACTTTGATTTCTAAAAACCAGTTCGTCATTAAACTCATCGATCAAAATGATGCTATCTGTAGTAACTTTTCCAGATAAGATCTCTTTGCTCAACTTGTTAAGCACCTCTTTTTGAATTGTTCTTTTTACTGGGCGTGCACCAAATTCTGGCTGAAAGCCTTTCGCCGCAAGGAAAGCTTTTGCTTCTTCTGTAGCATCTAGCGTTATCCCTTGTTTTGCCAGCATTTTCTTGATACCGTTCAACTGAAGGCCTACAATCTGCTTGATATCTTTGCCATTCAACGGAGTGAACATCACGATATCATCGATCCTATTTATAAACTCAGGTCTTATGGTCTGTTTTAATAACCCTAAGACTTCTGTTTTTGCACCTTCCATTGCGGTTTCAGGATCTTTAACAGCGTCAAACTTCTCTTGTATAATATGGCTTCCCATATTTGAAGTCATGATGATAATGGTGTTTTTAAAGTCGGCAATGCGGCCTTTATTATCTGTTAATCTACCTTCATCCAGCACTTGCAATAGAATATTGAATGTATCAGGATGCGCTTTTTCAATTTCGTCAAGCAACACAACAGAATATGGTTTTCTGCGCACAGCTTCCGTCAATTGACCTCCTTCATCATAACCCACATATCCCGGAGGTGCACCTACTAATCTACTCACCGCGTGTCGCTCTTGATATTCACTCATATCGATGCGCGTCATATTGTTGGCATCGTCAAAAAGATATTCAGCTAGCGCTTTTGCTAGTTCAGTTTTACCTACACCGGTTGTGCCTAAGAATAAGAAAGAACCTATGGGTCTATTTTGATCCTGCAGGCCTGCTCTACTTCTACGCACTGCGTCGCTTACCGCAATGATCGCTTCCTCCTGACCTACAACACGTTTGTGTAATTCTGCTTCTAAGTGTAAAAGTTTTTCTCTTTCACTTTGAAGCATTTTTGTCACAGGGATTCCCGTCCATTTTGCAACAACCTCTGCGATATCTTCGCTAGTAACTTCCTCTTTGATTAAAGCGTGTTCTTGCTGCTCAGCAAGTTTCTCTTGAAGCTTACCTAACTCTTCTTGAGCGTCTTTGATCTTGCCGTAGCGCAATTCGGCTACCAAGCCATAATTACCTTCACGTTCAGCCTTTTCAGCGTCAAGCTTATAATTCTCAATATCCTGCTTTATGCTCTGGATATTATCAACTACTTCTTTTTCAGTTTTCCAGCGGGCATTAATCTCGTTACGATCTTCTTTGAGATTTGCTAACTCAGCTTGCAACGATTTTAGCTTAGCATCATCTTTTTCGCGTTTAATGGCCTCGATCTCAATTTCAAGCTGCATGATCTTACGATCAAGAACATCAAGCTCTTCTGGCTTGCTGTTGATCTCCATACGCAGTTTTGAAGCTGCCTCGTCCATAAGATCGATCGCCTTATCTGGTAAAAAACGATTAGAAATATAGCGCTGCGAAAGCTCTACCGCAGAGATGATAGCGTTATCTTTAATTCTAACTTTATGATGGGTTTCATATTTTTCTTTGATACCGCGAAGTATAGAAATTGCACTCTCAGTATCTGGTTCATCAACGATCACCTTTTGAAAACGACGCTCTAGAGCTTTATCTTTTTCAAAATACTTCTGATATTCATCTAAAGTTGTTGCTCCTATCGCTCTAAGCTCTCCACGAGCAAGTGCAGGCTTTAGAATATTTGCTGCATCCATCGCTCCTTGTCCGCCACCGGCGCCTACAAGCGTGTGTATTTCATCAATAAAGAGAACAATATCTCCTTCACTAGTGGTTACTTCTTTGATAACCGCTTTAAGACGTTCTTCAAACTCACCTTTATATTTCGCACCAGCGATAAGCGCTCCCATATCTAAGGCAAAAATCTGTTTCTCTTGCAGATTCTCTGGCACGTCGCCATCAATGATACGATGCGCAAGACCTTCTGCGATAGCCGTTTTACCAGTTCCTGGCTCACCCACTAAAATGGGATTATTCTTTGTACGACGACTTAAGATCTGCAACACACGACGAATCTCTTCATCACGACCTATAACGGGATCTAACTTACCATCTTTAGCCAACTGGTTAAGATTCTTAGCGTATTTATTTAATGAATTATACGTTTCTTCAGCGCTTTGTGAAGTTACGCGGTCGCCTTTGCGCAATTCTTCAATTGCGGCTTTTAGACCTTTTTCAGTTACGCCTTGATCTTTTAAAATTTGGGCGATCTTGCTTGAAGATTTAAATATTGCCAAAAGAAGATGCTCTATAGACACATATTCATCATTCATCTTTTTTGCGGCAATACTCGCCTCATTTAGGGTTTTACCAGCTTCTCGCGAAAGCATGATATCACCACCACTAACTTTAGGAAAGCTCTCTAAAGTACTATCTAAAATCTGTCTTAGCAGACTATAATTTACACTCAATTTGCTTAGCAAAAATGGCGTTACGTTCTCATCAACTTCAAGAATAGCTTTAAAAATATGCTCATTCTCGATCTGCTGATGGCCATACCCTTGAGCAAGCTGCTGCGCTTGCTGTATGGCTTCTTGTGATTTTATTGTAAAATTATTAAAGTTCATTTGTTCAAGATTTCGATAGGTATATGGCAAAATACGTACCCAATAAAAAAGAAGACAAAATGACCGCTAAAACCCTATTATAACTGACTTTTTGTCTAAATATATTTTTGGCTACAGCCAAATAAATTTAAACGTTTTCAACAGGCAGCAACGTAAAAGCTCATTTCAAATATTAACTTTGCCCGAAAATTAGAATATGGGATTTTTTGACAGATTTAAAAGTGAAAGAGATATTGCCAAAGAGGAGATCAATAAAATTCCGTGGAAATATCTTGAGACCATCGCAGATCTTGACGAGGTAGACACAACTTCACAAACTAAGTTCGCCTTGATATTTAAACACAGTACAACTTGCGGTATTAGCAGAATGATCTTGCGTGATTTTGAGAATGAGTACGACTTCATTGAAGAAAACTTTCAACCGTTTTTTCTTGACTTGAGGAAGAACAGAGATGTGAGCAACACCGTTGCCGAAAAATATAATGTGATTCACGAAAGTCCGCAGGTGCTTCTTATAAAAAATGGCAAATCAGTTTTTGACACTTCGCACGGCAGAATAAGTGTTGAGAAAATTAAAGAAGAGATGGAGTAATTTGGCTTTGAGCCAAATCAAAAAAACAAAACCCGGAAGAATCAACTTCCGGGTTTTTATATAACGAATACTAAATATTTTATCTTCTGTTTTTGAAAAGTATTTAAGGGCTAATCAAATAAATTCAAAACATACTAACAATTTTTCAGTAGGTTATATATTATAGACGCTAGTTTTTGATAATAGTTGCATTTCAACTAGTTAAATAAATCTTAAAAAGTGTTAAATTAAAATACTCCCCCACCTGTTTGCTCATTATTATCACGTTGCTTACGTTTTTTAGCTCTGTATTTTGAATCTCCAAAGGCATATCTTAGACCAAGAAAAACCGTGTGACTTTCCCAATTAAATTGCCCTGATTGTACGTATGGCGTTTTTGCCGTAAATCTTCCTGCCATGGTATTGAAGACGTCATTAAAGTTTAATGAGATCGTACCTTTTCCTTCCATCACGCTGTAACGCGCTCCCACATTTACAAAGTAAAATGGCTTAGACTTAAACTGAATATTCTCTGCCGCGCCACGATACATCCCAAAGGCAGACAAACTCAATTTCTTAGTGATAGAAAAGTTGTTCATCAATCTTACATTGTAAGCCGCATTTGTTACTTCACGCTCTTGCGAAATGATATCTTCTGAGGTTCTATCCTCTGACGGAATTGACGGATCTATCGTTTCACTAATACCAGATTGTGTCTGGTTGTAGTAATCAAAACTACCGTTTACACTCCACCAGTTTGCAAGTTTATATTGCGCACTAACTTCTACACCATAAGACGATGTGTTGTCAAAGTTGTCAAAGGTTAAGATTATACGATCTAGGTTTGTTCTATCTACAAGGATGGTTTGGTTAATTTGATCCTCTATCAGACGATAGAAAACACCAGCTGTAACTGTACCTTTACCCAGTCTTCTGGTATAATTCGCTTCAAGCGAATTAGTGAATTGTGGCAGTAATTGCTCGTTACCAAAGTTTGAAATAAGCGGTGAGCTCCATTGTCTTATAGGATTTACTTGTCCTATTCCTGGTCTATCAACTCTACGGCTGTAACTTACTTGATATTGATTCTTCTCATCAGGATTATAGGTTAAATATGCTGAAGGATAAAGTTGAACATAATCATTCTTAAACGCTGAAGCGGTATTTGTATCAGCTGCAACTTCTACTTTCTCTGCACGAACGCCAGCTTGTATAGACCATTTTTCAAATTGCTTCCCGTAAGTTACATACGCAGAGTAAATATCTCTTGAGTAATCAAAAAGCGTATTTGGCGTAGGAACTAGATCTCCTTGTTTATTAAAAGATAATCCTGTGCTGTTGTAATCTAATTCAGTATTAAAAAGGATTGCTTGTAAACCAACTTCTAACTTAGCGTTTTCGGTCAAAGGATTCACATAGTCAAGGTTCACTGTCGTGCGTCCTCTTTCTGTGGCAACGGCATCCCTATAATCTACATACGGCGTGTTACCACTAAGATCAAAGTTTGCTGTTTCATCCTCAGAAAAATCATTATGATCTACTTCGAGCTCAATATTGTGACCTTCTTTTTCAAAATCCAACTTATAATCAAAGTTATATTGCGTAGAAACATTATCGCTTAAAGTAAGTACCTCTTGCGAAGAATTGCTTCCCGGAGTGTTAGGAAAATTAATCCCTACAGCTCCTTCTTCTTCACTATTGTGCCAGTTTTGACTTATAAAGAACGAAGCTGTGTTCTTATCGTTGATATAAAAGTCCAGACCCGTTTTTAGCAAATGCGTTTTATCTTCATCAAGAAAGCTAAAATTCTGACGGCTATCTGTATCTGGGCGATAAACGCTACCGTAGTTTTTATCTTTTGGGAAGTTGTTGCTGTAATTTGTGTACACATTGATCTTCCCGTT
Organism: Leeuwenhoekiella obamensis; assembly: GCF_055391795.1. Classification (NCBI taxonomy): domain Bacteria; kingdom Pseudomonadati; phylum Bacteroidota; class Flavobacteriia; order Flavobacteriales; family Flavobacteriaceae; genus Leeuwenhoekiella; species Leeuwenhoekiella obamensis. Next base: position 1,843,560 of record NZ_AP029251.1, read on the forward strand.
GCGATAGTTTAAGTTGGTACCGCTGTTGAATTTTGGGTTATCGTCATACGCAAAACCCATATTAACGTCCCCGTTAAAACCTATGTTGGCATTTTTATGCAAAACAATATTGATGATACCGCTCATACCTTCAGGATTATACTTTGCCGAAGGATTTGTGATCAACTCTATCTTCTTAATAGATGTAGAAGGTATTTGCTTAAGCAATTGATCTGGCGGTATGTTAGACAATTTACCGTCTACCATTACCTGCACGTTTGCGTTTCCACGTAAAGTAAGCGCACCAGACTGCTGATCAACACTCACAGATGGAATGTTATTCATAATATCTGAAGCCGTTGCGCCAGCAGTAGTAAGATCTTTACCTACATTTACAACCTTGCGATCTATGCGCTGTTCTATGGTTGTACGCTCTGCAACTATGTTTACTTCTGCTAGTTCTGCCGCTGAAGCTTCTAAACGAATAGGACCAAGATCCCAACTTCTTTTATCCTTGCTTATTAAAATAGGTTTTACAACCGTAGCATAGCCCATAAACTGGACTTTGACATCATAACTCCCACTAGGAATTTTTGTGATTTCAAAGGATCCATCATCATTGGTAATTCCACCTGTGATGGTTTCTCCATTACCAGAAGCAACAACAATGGTTGCGTAAGGAATAGGCTCTCCTGTAGCGGTATCAAGCACAGATCCTTGTACAGATCCATTGATAATTTCGGTGGGACTGGGTTGTGCGAATGCACTCCCTATAAAAAATAGGGTTAGGGCTATTGCCCCGAAAAATGATTTCATAACTGTTTGATAATTTGATTGATTCTTACAATACTTTGCAAAACATATTACCTTTTGCAAAGCACACCGTGATGAGCGGTTATTGTATAGACGCACGTGTCTAAATTTTGTTACAGCAAAATCGATTTATTTTCTAGAAAAGAAAAAACCCAGAGCAGCTTACTCTGGGTTTTTAAGTTTGATCCCTCATAATTAACACTAACCATCAAAACGAATTATTAAGTGATCAAACCAGGAAATTAATTTCTTAAAACAAAGACGTTCTAAAATTAGAATTGTTACATTTTGCCTTTGGTTTAACTTTGATTTATGACTTCTAAAAAAACATTAGTTCTTGGCGCTTCACTAAAGCCTAATAGATATTCTAACATGGCGATAAAAAGACTGATCGAAAATAAAATCCCCACAGTTGCTATTGGCTTGCGAGAAGGAATTATAGAAGGTGTAGCTATTTTAACTGAGAAAAAACCGCTAGAAGATATCCATACGGTAACGCTATATCTCAACGCCCAGCGACAAAAAGAATATTATCAATACATTCTTGACCTTAAGCCAGAACGAATCATTTTTAACCCAGGCACAGCAAACCCAGAATTTGAAGAAATTTTAAAAAAAGAGAATATTTCTTTTGAACATGCATGCACCTTAGTGATGCTTACATGTAACCAATTCTAAGGTATTAAACGGCTACAAATTCTCCCTTTCTCTTGATTGCTAGCAGCCCTAAAAAGGTTAAAGCTCCGTTCAGGATCAGGATAAAAAAGTCAAATTCAAAGTTGAAATACGCTAACGACAGTGCACTTATGGCATACGCCAAAATCGGACTACCAATAGCCACAACCGGCACTAGAGCATCTCTTACTTTCCATTTTGTGAACAACCCGAAGGAATACAAACCAAGTAGCGGACCATACGTATAACCAGCGAAAACAAAAAGTTTAGCGATCACACTTTCATCTGCGATTATATATTTAAAACAAATGATCACAAGAATGAGCAATACAGACATTGCAATGTGAATACGTTTTCTGATCTTTTCTTGTTTTGCTTCTTCATACTTTTTCTCGATCTCAAGTATATCAATGCTGAAAGAAGTCGTAAGCGCTGTCAAAGCACTATCTGCACTACTATATGCCGCAGCGATTAACCCCAGAATAAAACAAACGCCTATCGCCAGCCCTAATCCTTCTTGAGTCGCGATGTATGGAAAAAGATCATCTTTCACGGCAGTGATACCATTTTGCTCTGCATAAACAGTAAGTAGCAGTCCTAATGCTAAAAACACAAAATTTACGATCGTAAGGACAATAGTAAACCAAAACATGTTTTTCTGCGCATCTTTAAGCGATCTACAAGTGAGGTTTTTTTGCATCATATCTTGATCCAGACCCGTCATCACAATAGCTATAAAAGCACCAGAAACAAATTGTTTTACAAAATGATTTCCGCTTTTCCAATCATCAAAAAAGAACATCTTAGACAGATCACTATCTGCCACAAAATTGAAAATATTTCCTGCTGAAATCCCTAGATCTGTAGAAACATAATAGATCGCAACGCCTACCGCGATCAACATAAAAAGCGTTTGCAAAGTATCTGTCCACACAATTGTTTTTATTCCTGATCTAAAGGTGTACAACCATATTAAAAGAATTGTAAGCGTTACGGTTAGCCAAAAAGGAACACCCATACTATCAAACACTAAAAACTGCAAAACATTAGCCACTAAGAACAATCTAAAACTCGCCCCCACTACTCTACTCAATAAGAAAAATGAAGCGCCAGTTTTATAAGATGCGTTGCCATATCTACTTCCCAGATATGTGTAGATAGAGGTTAAGTTCATTTTATAATACAAGGGCAATAACACCGTGCCGATCACCGCATAACCCACAGTATATCCCAGAACCACCTGAAAGTATCCAAACTGCGACTCTTCAACCCAACCAGGAACCGAGATAAAAGTCACTCCGCTTAACGATGCGCCTATCATCCCAAAGGCTACCAAGTACCACGGCGATTGTCTGCTGGCTTTAAAAAAGTCAGCGTTATTCCCTTTTTTACCGGTTAAGAATGAAATTAAGATCAGTACTCCAAAGTACCCCGCAATAAGAATTAGTATCGTAGAAGCGTTCATTGTGTCCTTCGTGTTTTTGCAATATTCAAAAGAACAAAAAACCCATGAAACACCTTGATGATCGTGTGTGAAACTTTTTCGCTTAAAGCGAAAAACCGAAAAACCGAAAAGAAAAATTCACCTTACCTTTGCGCAACTTTTAAAGAAAAAACCATGGAACTTCCCAAATTCCTTCTGGGAGATAATACAGATTATCCAGACGCTATTTTTGTGATCCACACTGAGTTTCCTCAGTTTATCATCAACCTTGCCGATGACGAGGTAGAATGGTTAGAAGATTTTGACCAGCATGATGAGAAAGAGCTGGAGACAGAAACTGAGGGTTTGATACAAGCTGCGACAGATTTTTATGATCGCGAAGTGGCTCGATACGAAGAGGACTAATGGACGCGATCAATCAATTAGACCACGACCTGTTTTTATGGCTCAACAACTGGGGCAGCGAATCTTGGGACGGCTTCTGGTTGATTGTAACATCAAAGTGGTCTTCTATCCCTATTTATGCCATTTTACTTTTTTTGATCTTCAAAAAATACGGTTGGAAGGGAACTTTGATCACACTTGTTGCCGTTGCACTTTTGATCACTTGCACAGATCAACTGGCAAATCTTTTTAAATACGGTTTTGAACGCAGGCGCCCTTGCGGACAAGAAGGCGTTAAAGAATTTGCGCGTTTTGTCGCATCACGTTGCGGCCGTTACGGATTTTTTTCGGCACACGCTGCAAGCTCAATGGCGCTGGCCATTTTTATAGGCAACCTTTTAAAAGATCGGTATAAATGGATTTTAACCGCGCTTATCCTTTGGGCAATTCTTATAGGATATAGTCGTATTTATCTGGGCGTTCATTATCCTGGCGATGTGCTTGTAGGGTTTACAATTGGCGGAATTTTAGGCTTTGTTTTTAGAAAACTACAGGTTTTGGCTTTAGCCAAATTCAATCCGAGCTAAAATGCTAGATTGCTCAAAAAACATAGTGCTAGAAAATGATCGTGTAAAGCTAGAGCCATTAACGATGGCGCATTTTGAGCCTTTGCTTAAGATTTGCCTCGCGTTTCCTGATTTGCTAAAATTTTCTCCATCACCCTTTGGAACTAAAGAAAATTTGCAGGCATATTTTGATAGACATCTTGATAACAAAGCACAAAAAACGCAATATCCATTTGCGATTTTTGACAAAAAAGAAAACGTTTACGCAGGCACAACCAGCTTCTTAAACATCTCAAACAAAGACGAAAGAGTTGAAATAGGTTTTACTTGGCTTTCGCCAAAATTTCAACGCACCGGCCTCAACAGAAATTGTAAGTTTCTTTTGCTCAATTTTGCGTTTGAAAGTCTGAACTTTGCACGAGTGGAACTTAAGACAGACGCACGCAATACGCAGTCTAGAAATGCGATGAAAGCAATAGGTTGCAAAGAAGAAGGAACCTTAAGAAGTCACACGTTAATGCCAGATGGTCATCGCCGCGACACGATGTATTATTCAATTGTACAAGATGAATGGCCGTCGATCAAAAATGAAATTTTTAAAGAATTTACTTTGGCTTAAAGCCAAATAAAAACAGAATACATGAGTAAGATTTTGGTAACAGGAGCTGCAGGATTTATTGGCTCTCACTGTGCAGAACGACTTCAAAAACAAGGAAATGAAGTAGTAGGGATCGATAATTATTCTCCTTATTACAGCAAGGATCTTAAGAATAGAAACGCAAAGGAACTGCAAAATGCAGGCATCCCGATCGTGAATATGGATCTACGCCAGCCGAAGGATTTTGAGGAACTGGATCATGATTTTGAATACATTTTTCACTTTGCCGCTCAACCAGGAATTAGCGCTGCTTCTACCTTTGAGGATTATTTGATGAACAACCTTGTTGCAACAAAAAATCTTATTGATTTTGCTCAAACTTGCAACGGTTTGAAATTGTTTGTGAATATTTCTACCTCATCGATCTATGGTCTGCGCGCAACATTGCAAGAAAATGAAGCGCCAAAACCGGCTTCATTTTACGGGGTGACAAAACTTGCTGCAGAGCAATTAGTACTTTCAAAAACGCGTGAGCAGATCATGAAGACGTGTTCACTGCGATTATTCTCAGTTTACGGTCCGCGTGAGCGTCCTGAAAAGCTTTATACAAAATTGATCGCTTCTGCATTTTTTCATCAAGAATTCCCGCTTTATGAAGGTAGCCGCGACCATGTGCGCAGTTTTACTTTTGTTGAAGATATCGTAGATGGCATCGTATCTGTGATAGGAAAAGAAGATCAAGTAGACGGCGAGATCTTTAATCTGGGTACAGAAAAAGAGCACACAACTGGCGAAGGAATTGACATTGTAGAAGAGATCCTTAACACTAAAGTGCGCATGAAAAACGTACCAAAACGCGCGGGAGATCAACAAGTAACAAAAGCTAATATTGAGAAAGCAAAAGAGATCTTAAACTACGATCCTAAGACAACCTTCCGTGAAGGGCTTGCAAAGCAGATCGAATGGTATCGCAAGGAATTTGTAGGCGACTCTTACTTTAATTGATAGATTTTAAGCAACTCATCTGCCGCTTGAAATGACGAGATAGCACCAGAATGCATTTTTTTGACAATAGCGTCAAAATTTGCCTTCACCTGCTCATCCCCATAAAAATCATCTTTCAGTCGGTTTTCTATAGTTTGCTTTAACCAGAAAATATGCTGGCTCTTTCTCTTTGTGGAGAAGGAGCCATTTTCTTTTACATGCGCAAAATATTCCTCCAGAATTTCCCAGGATTCTGCTATGCCGTCGTTTTCTAAAGCACTACAAACACTCACTTTTGGTGACCAGCCGTTGTCTTTTAGCGGATAAAGATGTAACGCTTTCGCGAAAGCTACTCGCGCTTCCTTAGCGGCTTTAAGATTCTCACCGTCGGCTTTATTGATCAAGATGGCGTCTGCCATTTCTATGATTCCTCGTTTAATTCCTTGAAGTTCATCGCCGGCTCCCGCTAATTTTAAAAGCAGGAAAAAATCTGTCATCCCATGAACGGCAAATTCGCTTTGCCCTACTCCTACGGTTTCTATAAGGATCACATCAAAACCTGCCGCTTCACAAAGTACTATGCTTTCTCGGGTTTTGCGTGCCACTCCGCCCAGTGAATCTCCAGAAGCCGAAGGACGGATAAATGCATTTGCATTCATGCTCAGATTTTCCATGCGGGTTTTATCGCCCAGAATGCTACCATGCGAAATCGAACTTGTGGGATCAACAGCAAGAACAGCCACCTTTTTCCCTTTGGCGATAAGCAAATTTCCCAGCGCTTCTATAAAAGTACTTTTACCTGCACCGGGAACGCCGGTAATCCCAATTCTCACGGAATTCCCACTATGCAGCAAGCAAGCTTTCAGTACCGTGTTTGCAATTTCTTGATGTTTAGCAGAAGTACTTTCAACAAAAGTTATGGCACGCGCCAAAGCCGTTTTTTCGCCAGCGAGCAAAGCAGATATCAAAGCATTTATATCTTCTTGCTGCTTTTTTCGGGTCACAAAACTTTTCGCGGAAGCGACACCAATATTGATCTGATTTTTTGCGGTACTCATGTTAATCAAAGGTATGCTTTATTAAATAGAGATAAGACTGTGGCTTTTTTATTAAATTTGAAAAAAGGTCAAACATGGATATAAAAACTTCTAAAATAGAGCTGGTTAAAATGATTCTCAATATTGAAAATGAGAGTTTTATCCAAAAAGTCACGGAGTTTATTTCCAATGAAAGTGCTGATTTCTGGAATGAACTTTCTGAAAACGAACAGGCTGAATTAAGAAATGGAATTGACCAACTCAACGCTGGAAAGAGAATAGCCTATAAAGATGTGCTCTCAAAAATATCTTGATGAAAGTTTATTTTTCACCCATTGCAGAAGATAAACTTTTGAAGTTATGTGAATATCTTCTAGCCGAATGGGGGCAAAAAGCGAAGAAAGACTTCTTATATAAGCTTGACAAAAAGATCATCCAAATTTCTAGATATCCAGAAAGTAGCACAAGTTCCAATGAGTTAGGTGGAATCTATAAATGTGTAGTTACTAAACAAACCACAATGTACTACCGCATACAGCACGACGCTATCGAAGTCATTACCTTTTTTGACAATAGACAAAACCCTGATAAATTAGATGAGTTTTTAAAGTAAGCCTCAAGCTGTTGTTGACTTTTATGATTTATTTAAGAACGGCAGATTGAACACAAATTTTAAGTTGATTATCTTGTTTGCATAACTAAAAACAAAACTCATGAAAGCGTTATACTCAGCGACTGCAACAGCGGAAGGAGGCCGTGACAGCCACGTTTCAACCAGTGACGGAACTATAGAATTTGACCTCAGCGTACCTAAAGGTTTAGGCGGCCCGGGAGGCGACGGTGCTAATCCTGAGCAGTTTTTTGCTGCTGGATATTCGGCATGTTTTGGCAGCGCTTTAGCTCATGTTGCTCGTGGTAAAAAGATAGATCTAGGTGATTATACGGTGACCGCAACTGTAGAAATAGGCAAGAATGAAGATGATATGTTTCAACTTGCCGTTGTGCTAGATTGCTATTTACCTACGGTAGATACTGAAACTGGTGAAGACCTTGTGAACGAAGCGCACGAAGTTTGCCCGTATAGCCGCGCAACGATGGATAACATTGATGTTACCCTAAACTTGCTTCTAGACGGTGACGAAGAAGAATAAATATTTGGCTTAAAGCCAAAACAAAAAATCCCACTTCAACGGTGGGATTTTTTATTCTACATAATTTAAGCATCCTTTAATTGTACTTGTCATACCTGTACAATACATTTACACAAATACTCAACAATGGCAGAAATTACTCTGGGTGGAAACCCAACGACTACCGTAGGTGAGCTTCCTAAAGTAGGAAGTGCAGCACCAGAATTTAAATTGGCTAAAAACGACCTTAGCGAGGCTTCGCTAGAAGAATATAAAGGTAAAAATGTTGTGATGAACATTTTCCCGAGTGTGGATACTGGCGTTTGTGCAGCATCAATAAGAAAATTTAATGAAGAGGCTAGCGGACTAGAAAATACCATAGTTCTTTGTATCTCTAAAGATCTTCCGTTTGCGCAGGCACGTTTTTGCGCTGCTGAAGGTTTAGAAAATGTTGTAAACCTATCAGACTTTAGAAATGGTGATTTTGGTAAAGATTATGGTCTTACCATCGCTGAAGGTGCTTTTGCAGGATTACACTCTCGCGTGGTTATCATCCTTGACGAAGAAGGACAGGTGATCTACGAAGAGCAAGTGCCCGAAATAGGACAAGAACCAGATTATGAAGCTGCGCTAAAAGCACTTTCTTAATGGGTTTTGGCAAGTTTATCATCAATAGAATTAAAGCATTCAAATATGCATTTCAAGGTGCTTGGCTACTCTTTAAAGAGCCAAGCATCAAAGTGCAGGTTTTTTGTGCGCTAGTGGTAACCATTGCCGGATTTTATTTTAACATCACAAACACCGAGTGGATCTTGCAAATAATTGCAATTGGCCTCGTACTCGCTATTGAAGGTCTTAATACAGCAGTAGAAAAAATTGCAGATTTTGTACATCCTGACTTTCATAATTTAATAGGCGAAATTAAAGATGTTGCTGCTGGCGCTGTTACTTTCTCAGCTTGTGCTGCAGCGATCGTGGGCATTATTATTTACACTCCTTACATTACCGAGCTTTTCGCTTAAAATCTCATTTTACCTACTTTTTTTTCAGATTAGCTTAACGGCTTTTAATATTCTCTTACAATTGGTTTTCAGTTAGCTTAGGTAACTTTAAAGCACTAACAAAAAAATGCTACTTATGAGAAATGAGAATTTAATACACGCGCTAGGTAAATGTATCAATGCCTGTAATTACTGCGCTGATGCCTGCCTTGATGAAGAAAATGTGAAAATGATGAAAGACTGCATCCGTACAGATAGAGTTTGTGCCGAGGTCTGCAGTGCTTTAAATCAGGTTCTCGCTACAGGATATGAAGATGTAGAGGGATTAATCCAATATTGTATTAGCGTCTGCAAGGCTTGTGGTGATGAATGTGCAAAACATGAGCACGAGCATTGTCAGGCTTGCGCCAAAGCGTGTAAAGCATGTGAAGAAGAGTGTAAATCTTTTTTAGTAGCAGCATAGTAATTTTCGCGCAAAGCAAACGACAAAAAACCCAGGCCTGTTCTGGGTTTTTGTAGTTTTACACATATCTAATTTTCGTAAAAATGACACATACATATACAATCACAGGAATGACGTGCAATGGCTGCCGCACTTCTGTAGAAAATAAATTAAATGCCATTGACGGCGTTGAACTTGCTGATGTAAACCTTGAAAATAGTGAAGCAACCATCAAGATGCATCATCACATCAATACCGCAACATTGCAAAAAGCATTACCTGAAAAATATACGGTTACTGAAAAGACTGATAATGTTTTTGGCAATCACGCCGGCCACACCATGGCAATGGATATGGAAGAAGAAAAGTCTAAATGGCAACAGCTTAAACCATTGTTCTTGATATTCTTTTATATCGCCACAGCTTCTGTGTTGATGAATATAAATCCGTGGAGTACTGGTGATTTCATGCTCGATTTTATGGGGCTGTTTTATATTGTTTTCAGCTTTTTTAAAATGCTTGATTTAAAAGGCTTTCCCGAATCGTTTAGCATGTACGACCCTTTAGCGAAAGCCATACCCGCTTACGGCAAAATATATCCATTTATTGAGACTGCGCTGGGCTTGATGTTTTTAATGCGTTTTGAAATTACCATTGCGCTAATCGCTACTTTGGTGATTTTAGGAATCACAACTATTGGTGTAACAAGAACGTTACTTGATAAAAAAAGCATTCAATGTGCATGTTTAGGAACAGCCTTAAAACTCCCCATGACAGAAGCGACATTTATTGAAAATGCGGTGATGATAGTGATGGCGATTATCATGTTATTTCTATAGGTCTCAAGCATCAAACTTTAGCAAACCTCACAGGTTTTAAAAACCTGTGAGGTTTTTTTATGCTCGTTAATTAAAACATAAACTTTATGTTTTGTTCAATCTTCATTAAATATTATTAAACAAAAAATCTACCTTTGGTAAGAGATAAACACAAAAATTCAGATGCAGTCGGTTAAAACTACGTTTAGCATTAAAGACCTGGAAACCTTGGGAGGCATAAAAGCCCACACCATTCGTATTTGGGAAAAACGCTATCACTTACTGCAGCCAGACCGCACAGATACTAACATCAGGACGTATTCAATCACTGATTTGCAAAAATTGCTCAACGTATCTTTTCTGGTAAATCACGACCATAAAATTAGTAGTGTTGCAAAATTAAGCACTGAAGAAATTGCTGCGAAAGTGCGTGATTTGGCTACAGCCAAAAAAGAAAAATTACACACTACCGCAATCAATGATTTTAAGTTGGCCATGCTCAATTTTGACCGCTCGGTGTTTGACAAAACGTACAACGACGCTAAAAAAGAGCATGATTTTGATACGGTTTTCACCAAAATTTTCATCCCTTTATTAAATGAGATTGGGATGCTTTGGCAAACTGATACTATTAATCCGGCGCATGAACATTTTATCTCAAATCTTATCATGCAAAAGCTTTTGCTAGAGATTGAAAAATGCCCGAATCCTAAGTCAGAAGTAGCGCACAAAATTCATGTGCTTTACCTTCCACTAAATGAAATTCATGAATTGGGCTTGATGTATCTAAACTATAAAATTTCAAAAGCTGGATATCCTGTTGTTTATTTAGGACAAAATATTCAGGTAGAAAGTTTAAATTATTTTGCAAAACATCATCCAGACACCCGCTTTATAACGTATCTAACCATACAACCCGAAAACAGCATCGCTGATTATGCCCAACTTTTTAATGAAACGCTCAATACAAAAAAATTACCACTATACATGCTAGGAAGAAAAGCAAACATGGAAAAATCTACTGAACTTCCTGGCAACGCCAAGGTTTTTGAGTCTATCGAAACATTTGCAAAAACCCTTGAAAATCATGAGTAAAACAATCGCGGTAATTGGTTCTGGGTTTTCAGCAATAGCAGCTGCTTGCTATCTCGCGCAGGATGGAAATGAGGTTACTATTTACGAGAAAAATGCAACACTAGGCGGTAGAGCACGCCAACTAAAAAGAGATGGTTTCACGTTTGATATGGGACCTACATGGTACTGGATGCCCGATGTTTTTGAACGGTTTTTTAATGATTTTGGCAAAAAGCCAGAAGACTTTTACACCTTAGAAAAATTGGGGCCGGCGTATCGCGTGTATTTTGGGGTTGACGATTATTTGACCATCGGTGACACGCTTGATAAGATTAAAGAAGAATTTGAAAAAGAAGAACCTGGTAGCGCTGCAAAACTTCAGAAATTTATTGATGAGGCTGCAGACAATTATGAGATTGCAATAAAGGATTTGGTGTATCGCCCTGGAGTTTCTCCGTTAGAGTTGGTCACTCCTACCACAATTAAAAAACTGGGTAGCTTTTTTAGCACGATTAGCAAAGAAGTGCGCAAAAGTTTTGACAACCCTAAGTTGGTTGCCATTCTTGAATTCCCGGTGTTGTTTTTAGGCGCAAAGCCCAGCAACACTCCGGCATTCTATAGTTTTATGAATTATGCTGATTTTGGCTACGGAACGTTTCATCCGCAAGGTGGTATGTTTCAAGTGGTGGATGGCATGGTGCAATTAGCGCAAGATTTAGGTGTGAAATTTCAAACTTCAGCGCCTGTTGAAAAAATCCTCGAACGTGATGGAAATGCGTACGGCGTAAAAATAAATGGAGAAGAAATCCTTGCAGACATCGTACTCAGCGGGGCAGACTATCACCACACAGAGCAGTTGCTTCCGCGAAAGCGCAGACAATACAGCGAGAGTTACTGGGAGAAAAAAACCTTTGCTCCTTCTTCCCTACTTTTTTATGTGGGCTTTCGCCAAAAGGTTAAAAACGTAGAGCATCACACCTTATTTTTTGATGTGGATTTTGAGGAACATGCGCGCGCTATTTATGATGAAGCCGCGTGGCCAGATGAACCTTTATTTTATGCGAGCTTCCCATCAAAAACTGACAATTCTGTAGCGCCAGAAGGTACAGAAGCCGGGATTTTCTTGATTCCGTTAGCGCCAGGACTTGAAGATACAGCGCAATTGCGTGAGCAGTATTTTGAAATCATCATGGATAGATTTGAAAAACTGACCAAGCAAAACGTGCGAGAAAATATTATATTTAAAGAATCATTCTGTGTAAATGACTTTGTGAAGGACTATAATTCTTACAAAGGAAACGCCTACGGAATGGCAAACACCTTGTTACAAACGGCCTTTTTAAGACCAAAACTGAAAAGCAAAAAAGTAGAAAATCTCTTCTTTACTGGCCAACTCACCGTGCCAGGACCGGGAGTTCCTCCTTCGCTGATTTCAGGAAAACTTGTGGCAGGATTGATTGCAAAGAACAACTAGCTATGAAAGAAATTTTTGATTCCGTTTCACTTATCTGCAGCAAGACCGTGACCAAGTCGTACAGCACGTCTTTTTCTACGGCCACACAGATGCTCGCTCCTAGCATTCGCCAGGACATTCATAATATTTATGGGTTTGTGCGCTTTGCTGATGAGATTGTAGACACCTTTCATGACTATGATAAAAAAGTGCTTTTTGAGCGTTTTACGCAAGACCTTGAAAATGCGCTTACAGACAAAATAAGTCTAAATCCTATCCTGAATTCATTTCAACATACGTATCACAAATATGGCATTGACAAGCATCTTGTAGATGCTTTCATGAAAAGTATGCGACTGGATTTGACTAAAAACGATTATCTCACAGATGCAGAATACAAAGAATACATTTATGGTTCTGCAGATGTTGTAGGCCTGATGTGTCTTACAGTTTTTGTAAAAGGTGACCGTGAGAAATACGAAGAACTGAAAGAATGTGCGATGAGCTTAGGCTCGGCGTTTCAAAAAGTGAATTTCTTACGCGACTTAAAGGCTGATTTTGAGGAGTTGAGCAGAACATATTTTCCTAATACAAACCTCAACGAACTAGACGAAAGCTCTAAGCAAAAAATCATTCAAGAAATTGAAGCCGACTTTGCAAAAGGCTTGGCGGGTATTTGTAAATTGCCGGTTGAAGCTAAGTTTGGTGTATACACGGCATACCGCTACTACAAGAAATTGTTGAGCAAGCTAAAAAGTACACCATCCATGGATATCAAAAATGCGCGTATCCGCGTGCCTAATTATGTAAAAGCATCTTTACTGGCGCGCAGCTATGTAAAATACCGACTAAACCTTATTTAAAATGCAAGTTTTTCTCTGGATTCTGGTTTTTCTTACCACTTTTTGCATGATGGAATTTATGGCGTGGTTCACCCACAAATTTGTGATGCATGGCTTTTTATGGACCTTGCATCGTGACCATCACCACAAAGACCACGGCTCATGGTGGGAAAAAAACGACTTCTTCTTTATTTTTTATGCATTGGTGAGCATCGGTTGTTTTCTATTGTGGCAATATGAAGATGTCTGGGTAGGACTGCCTATCGGGCTTGGGATTTTCGCTTATGGAATCACCTACTTTTTTGTCCACGATATCTTTATTCATCAGCGTTTTAAGATGTTTCGCAATGCGAATAACTGGTACTCTAAAGGTATACGTCGTGCACATAAAATTCACCACAAACACTTAGGCAAAGAAGAAGGAGAATGCTTTGGGATGCTTGTACCACCGTTGAAGTATTTTAAGAAGTAAGTTTTGGCTTTCGCCAAAAATTCTAATCGCACTACACAGTTTAATGCGGCACTTTATTTTCTAAAAGATATTCTAAAGTCTTTATCTGAATCACTTTTAAACATTGCTGATGATAAAGATTTTCATTGCTGATATCTTCTAATAAAACAACTGATATTGCCGCTTTACTAATTTTGTTCAATTTGCTCTCTATTTCCTCTGAATCATAAGGAAGTCCATCTAAAATAAAAAGACCGCAAAACTCATCTTTCGGAAATACCTCATATCTACCTTTAATTGATTTTTGCATTATCTCCTCAACTGTATAAACTTCTACAGGACTAGATAAATCTTTATTTATAGAATGAGAAGATTTACAAGAAATAAATAAGGCGGATATAATCAAGGTATAAAGAAACTTCATAACTGCTTTTTAAACCACCATCACCGTAAAACCATCTTCTAGCGGATTGAGGTTATCTAGAAGCATTGGGATTAAATCTTCTCCATATTCCATATAGAATTCTGAGAAGTTCATCACACGCTCTTGCAAATTTGATGAAGGAAAAAGCTCGTTTTGCAAGTCGGTCATGCGTTTTATATGGTCACCTAGTTTGCGTTTTTGTGCTTTAAGCAAGCGCTTTTCAAGATGGTCAAGACCTTTAAGTTGTTTTACTTCCTGTGCTTTTACTGCTCCTAGGAAGCTTTTATCAGTTTGCTCTGCTAAAGCATACATTTCCTGAAACTGTTTTACCAGATGTTTCTTCTGCTCAGTAAAGTCAATATCAATGTTTGAGATTTTCCTGATTTTCTGATTGACCAAATCATTTTGTGGCAAGAACATATCTTTTATGGAAATGCCCAATTTCTCTGCTTTTGCAAATTGCTTTTCGGTAATCAACAACACAGAATTACGCAAAATCAAAATAGGAAAAGGAACCTCAGCACGCTCAAAATTCGCTTTAAGCTGTAACCAATACGCCAGTTCGCCGCCACCGCCTATGTAACACAAATTAGGCAAGATCACCTCTTGATACATAGGTCGCATGATCACATTAGGGCTAAATTTCTCAGGAGAGTTTTCCAGTTCAGTGAGCAATTCTTCTTCTGTGAATTCTAGTTGTGTTGCATTTACAAAATACTTCCCATCTTGCTTTACAATGCGTTCACGCAACTCGTTATCCTGGTAAAATAAATTTATCTCACGAGGATGCACTTGTGAATTGTAACCCGCTTCTTCTAACTTTTTTGTGGATGAGGTCACAACTTCGTGAGAATCATTTGCAGTCAACTCCGCTTTCATTTGCGGGATGAAAAGCTTCTTTAAGTCATGATCATCCGCATCGATGATGACCAAACCATATTTTCCAAATAGCTGATGCGCTAAATAACGCGTGGCTTCGGCAAGATTTTCATGTTTCAGGTAAGCGTTCTCAAAAAGTTCGCAGAGCTTTTTTGCCCTATCTGTAGAACCTAATTCTGCACAAAATTGCTCATAAACGGCCTGCAAACCTTCGGTATCAAAATGCCCCACCGCACCTTTGTCATTGTCCTCAACTCCAGCCTTGTTCCATGCAAAATTCTTTCCGTGCAAACGAAAGTGATTGATCTCATCAAAATCGTGATCCTCTGTCGCCATCCAGTACACCGGCACAAAATCACACTCGGGATATTGTGTTTTTAATTTTCGCGAAAGCGTGATCGTATCAATGATCTTGTACAAAAAATACAACGGCCCCGTGAATAGATTGAGTTGGTGTCCGGTTGTTACCGTGAACGTGTTAGAATTTGCCAGCAATTCAACTTTTGCAAGTGTTTCAGCTGCTTCAAGATCTTTGTATTGCTTTTGCAAAACACTGACTAAAACCTCACGATTTTCTTGCGGAAAATTAGATTTCTCCTCGATCTGCGCCTTAAAATCCTCGATCTTCTGAAAACGGTGATAGAACGGTTTTACTTGTTCATTTTCATCAAGATAATCACAA
This sequence comes from Leeuwenhoekiella obamensis, assembly GCF_055391795.1. Lineage (NCBI taxonomy): Bacteria > Pseudomonadati > Bacteroidota > Flavobacteriia > Flavobacteriales > Flavobacteriaceae > Leeuwenhoekiella > Leeuwenhoekiella obamensis. The sequence goes on from NZ_AP029251.1 coordinate 1,859,236, forward strand.
ATAAGCTGTGAAAAATAACCGGTCTCGCGATAAGGAATTTTATGAATGGGCATGTATGTGTATTTGGCTCGCAAAATTAAGGGATGCGCCCTTATTTATTGGTTAAAGTTACGCAAATAGAAAATTCTAAAATACTACGGTTTTTAGTAGCTTTAGGCCTTTATTCCTTACGACTATGACAAAAAAATCTGTTCTTTATCTGTTTCTGTTTTATATGGCTTTCGCCAAAGCGCAAAACGTGCAATCTCCAGCCGAATTTCTAGGGTACGAGTTAGGCGATCAATTTACTCGCCACGCTAGCGTTGTAGATTATTTTGAGCAAGTTGCAGCAAATTCTGATTGGGTAACGTATCAAAAATATGGCGAAACTAACGAGCGCAGACCGCTAACCTACGCGATCATCACCACGCCAGAAAATCACGCAAACTTAGAAGAGATAAGAGCAAACAACCTTAAAAACACCGGAATTTTAGAAGGTAGCGCATCGCCAGATAAAGCGATCGTTTGGTTGAGTTATAACGTGCATGGTAACGAAGCGAGCAGTACAGAAGCCGCAATGAACACAATTTATAAGTTGATCACAGAAAAGAAAGATTGGCTTAAAGATGTAGTGATCATTATGGATCCTTGTGTAAATCCTGATGGGCGCGATCGTTATGCAAACTGGTATAATCAAGTAAGAGCGATGCCTAATGATATCGCTCAAGACGCCGCGGAACACCATGAGCCATGGCCCGGCGGTAGACCCAATCATTATCTTTTTGACCTAAACAGAGATTGGGCTTGGGCAACGCAAAAAGAATCAAAAGCGAGAATAAAAGTTTACAACAAATGGATGCCGCAGATCCATGTAGATTTTCATGAGCAAGGCATTAATGATCCTTATTATTTTGCGCCAGCAGCAGAACCATTTCATGAAGTGATCACAGATTTTCAGCGTGATTTTCAAACGGAGATCGGTAAGAATCACGCAAAATATTTTGATGAGAACGGTTGGTTATATTTCACAAAAGAACGTTTTGACTTGCTTTATCCTAGTTATGGCGACACATATCCTATTTACATGGGAGCCATTGGGATGACGTTTGAGCAAGCTGGTCACGGTCGTGCAGGTTTAGGAATTAAAACCGATGAAGGCAGCATTCTTACACTTAAAGACAGACTTACACACCACACCACTACCGGACTTTCAACCGTTGAAGTTGCTGCAAAAAATGTAAAGAAACTTAATGATGAGTTCAATAAATTCTTTCATCAGGATGTAAAAGGTTACAAAAGCTATGTGATAAAAAGCAATCCTGAGAAGATCAAAGAACTTACAGATCTTCTTGATATTCATGAGATCAAATATGGTTTCACCGCTTCAGGAAATGCAAAAGGTTACAATTTTACCGCTGTAGACAATGGCAACATGAACTATGACAAAGCGCTTGTTGTAAGCACAGATCAGCCAAAGGGCACAATGGTAAAAGTACTTTTTGATCCAGATACTCAACTCAACACGCCGCTTACGTATGACATCACGGCGTGGTCATTGCCTTACGCCTATGGTCTAGAAACTGTGGGGAGCAATTCACTTATTTCTACTTCCGCTTTAAGCGAAAAAAACACCATCTCAAACAATCTCACACCCGGAGCTCCTGGCTATTTTGCAAATTGGGATAGCATGCAAGACGCAAAATTTTTAGCTGCATTGCTTAAAAATGATATTAAAGTGCGCTTTACTGAAAGACCATTTGTGAGCGGCGGTAAAAAATATGATCGTGGTACACTTGTGATCATGAAAAGCGATAACATGACCGATAAAGGTCTAGCTGAAACTGTTTCTAAACTCGCAAACGAACACCAAGTAGAAGTAACTACAGCGCAAACAAGTTTTGCATCATCAGGACCAGATTTTGGTTCGTCATCTTTAAAATTGATCAAAACTCCTCGCATCGCACTTTTAAAAGGAGAAGGCACATCTTCACTTAGTTTTGGGGCGGCTTGGTACTTCTTTGAGCAGGATTTACAATATCCTGTTACAAACCTAGACACAGATTATTTTAGCAGAGTAGACCTTAGTAAATTTGACGTTCTCGTAATTCCAGACGGTTATTACGGCGGCGTGATGAGCGATAACACGCTAAGCAAGATCAAAGATTATGTTCGCTCTGGCGGTAAAGTGATCGCAATTAGTGGTGCTGTTTCGGCTTTCGCCGGAAAGGACGGATTCGCACTTAAGGAAAATGAGCAAAAGGAAGTACCAAAAGATACTTCTGCAATACTTGCGCCGTATGCAGATCGCGAGATCAATCAAGTTGAAAATTTTATAACCGGTAGTATTTTTAAAACAAAAGTTGATGCAACACATCCATTGGCTTTTGGTTACAACGACACCTATTTCAGTCTTAAATTAGGCAGCGATAGCTACAGCTATCTTGATAACGGTTATAATGTTGCTTACATTGACGAGCCACAAAGCGTATCTGGTTTTGCTGGCGAAAAAGCAAAAGCTAAACTCAATAATTCTCTAGTTTTTGGCGAAGAAAGAATGGGCAGCGGTAGCTTTGTGTATATGGTAGATGATCCACTTTTTAGAGCGTTCTGGCAAAACGGAAAACTCTTTATGGCAAACGCTATTTTCTTTGTAAACAACAACAAATTCATCCTGTAAATTGATTGAAGAATTATCCATACAATTTGAGATCATTGTAAGTATCGTGCTTTTTTTGATCTTGCTTTTAGTGCGTTACATCGTGGCAAGACTTGTTATTAAGCGATATCAAAATGCAAATTTTGACATCACGAGAAAGCAACTTACCATTAAGCTTATCAACGTTCTATTTTTTGTGATTCTAGGATTCTCACTAGCTGGAGTTTGGGGATTAGATGGCGCAGAGATCTTAGCCTATATCGGTTCTGTTCTTACGGTGATCGGCGTTGCGTTTTTTGCGCAGTGGTCGTTGTTAAGCAACATAACTTCTGGCCTGATCTTGTTCTTTAATCATCCACTTAAAATAGGTGATTATGTAGAGATCGTGGACAAAGATTTCCCGATGGAAGGTCAGATAGAGAACATCACGTTGTTCTTTTTGCATTTGCGCAATAAAAATAACCAAGTTTACACGTTGTCTAACACTGTTGTAGTTTCAAAAACGATGCGTATTCTCGCGCCAGAAGAATTTTTTGAAAACAAAGAACCTGCGATTTCAGGTGCTCAACAAAATAATATTCAGGGTGATGAACCTGAAATAAATGACTATTAAAAATAATATAAGTCATACCTTTAAGGTATGAATGCAAAGCTAATCCTTCTTTTTCTCTGCTGTCCTTTTTTGGCTTTAAGCCAAAATATTTTAAAAGGAAACGTCAAGGATCTTGATCAAAATGCTCTTCCTGATGTTTCCATCTATTTTGATGGCACAACGATAGGAACGATCACGGATGAAGATGGCGATTTTTCTATCTTGATGCCTCGAGATAGGTCAATACCTTTGATCATAAGCATGCTAGGGTTTGAGACGCTACAAGTCACAAATTATGCAAATGCTAAAGAGCGAATTACCTTTAACCTAAAACCATCTACAGAGCAGCTTAATCCCGTGATGCTAGAGCATGACACGTGGAGTAGAGAGAAAAAGCTGGCGGAATTTAAAAAGGCGTTTTTTGGTCCCACAAGAATGGCCGAAAAATGTTCCATTCTCAATGAAGATGCGCTGCAACTTATCTATCGCCCGTCTAAAGAATCGCTTACGGCTTATGCTGAAGAACCGCTGATCATAGAAAATGATTTTTTAGGTTATCGTGTGCGATATAACCTCAATGCTTTTAAAGCCGAATTTGAAACATTACCGTGCGTTCCGCAACATCTTATAAAACTGTATTATGAAGGTTCAAGCTTTTTTCAAGAGATCAATGAGCCTGTAAAACGAAAATATATCAACAACCGAAAAAGGGCGTATAACGGCAGTTTGATCCATTTTTTGCAGACTCTAGAAAGTAAAACGCTTTACAAAAACAGGTTTGTGATCTATGATAATAAAATGGAAGTCGCTCCTTATTCTAAAATAGAAGTGGCTCCGCATGACGATGAGTATAAGAAAATCACTTTTACTTCAAACGAGCTTAGCGTTGCCTACGACGGAAAATACAGAACGAGCATCTTAGCTGAAAATCCGTTTTATGTAGATAAATTTGGGAATCATACACCGCCCAGATCGCTCACTTTAAATGGGGACATGGGCAATCGTAGAATTGCATATCTCCTCCCCTTAAATTACATACCGACTAAATAGAAACTAGAAAGAGTCTGCCAGCAATGTAGCAACAGTTACGGTTTTTGCATCTCCATCAAGCCCCGTCCACGCAAAGTATAAAGTTTTATTTAGCAGCGCCATCTGAGGAAATCCGCTTGAGCGCTCTTTTGAAGAATGTGCTATTACCACAGGTTTAGATCTTACTCCGTCTTTTTCCACTTTCATCGCTAGCACAACATCCTCGTCCTTCCTTGACTCTAACCAAGAAACCACAGCCGTAGTTCCATCTATTAGAACAACGTCTACACGACCTATGGGGTTACCTTCGTCCACACGAATGGGAGTTTCAAAAGTTTTACCTGCATTTCCTGAAAATATCACTTGAACCTTAGGCGTATCACCCGCCATGGTAAACCATGCTACGGCAATATTATCGCCCTTTGCAGCTGCACGTGGTCCATTTACAGGACAGCCACGTAACTCCCAGTTGTCTTTATAAACTGCTTCAGGTTTAGACCAAGTGCTATCTTGTAAGCGGGTATAAAAAATATCACGAACTACTTTTTCGCCCTTACTCCTATCTCTGTAAAAAACCTCCGGACTATCACCAGCGATAACAGCTGTTGTCTGGCAACAATCGCACGTGCGCTCGTCAAGTAATTGATCTTCTAGCTTATTTCCATCCGCATCAATAATCGCAGATCGCAACGTCATCTCTCGCTTTTCAGGATCTTCATTTATCGTATTGCGCCCGTCCAACCACGTAGCAAAGAAGTTTTCGCCGTAAGGCAATAAACTCACAAAGCCATGTTCTGCTTGGGTTGCATCGTCATGAAGTGTTTTTGGCTTTCGCCAAAGAGAATCAGCCTTTTTCACCGTATACTTAACGTCATAAGTGTACTTGCCGCTGTCTGATCGCTGTAAAAAAGTCGCTAGAAAAGTATTACCGTTTTTAGTCAACATGGGATAATCTGCCCAATTCACAAACCAATCCTTGCCTTTTGCGATCGTGTCTACTTGAGACCAAGTAGTATCTTTTGCAGCAGCGAACTGAAAGGAATGTTCTCCATTTTCTAACTTAGTTACCCAAGATAAATACACCGAATCTTGTGTTGCGAATAAATGCGGCAAACTAGCGTCGCCTAACGCAGGCGATGTAATTATCTGCGGAATTGCCTCCGCTTTAGGATCTTCAACCTTAGGTTTAGTTTCGGTTTTGCAAGAAATAATTAAGATTGCTGCGCTAAGCCACAGCACGTTTTTGAGTAGTGAATTCTTCAAAAGTAGATTTTAGGAGTTGTATATCTGATTCTTTAAAATCGATAATTTCTAACATCTCACCATCTCCCAACCCTGAATTTATAATGATATTTGAGTCAGTAATTGATAAAGTTTTAATGTTATCGATCTTGTAAGTAATTGCCTTAGAATGTATTCCTTTTAAAGTTATTTCATCCTCAATCCAAGAAATAGTATTTCTCAGTTTGTTAGTCTTCAAGAGGTAGAAGTTGTAGGATACACCTATAATGCCCAGAGGAATATAAGCAAATGAAGATATTGGATAATAGCCGTCTTCAGCTAACCAAGGCAATACACCTAAAATAAGATAGATTGCCCCAAGAACCATCATTGAGTAATACCTGCGCTTATTAACTTTAGAATATATCGTTGTCATATTCTAAAAATAGCAAAATTATTTTACCAGCTCAGCATAAAGATCAAAGTCTTCTGCCTCAATGATTTTAACGGTATAAAAATCTCCAGTTTTTAGATAATTTTCAGTTGCATCAATTAGCACTTCGTTATCCACATCAGGAGAATCAAATTCTGTACGACCCACGAAGAAGTTACCTTCTTTACGATCTATCACAACTTTAAATTCTTGACCTATTTTTTGTTGATTTAACTCCCATGAGATTTGAGATTGTATCGCCATGATCTCATTTGCACGCTCCATTTTGACATCTTCTGGCACATCATCTTCTAGATTATATGCATGTGTATTTTCTTCATGAGAATAAGTGAAACAGCCTAATCTTTCAAAACGCATTTCTTTCACCCAGTCACGTAGCAACTCAAAATCTTCCTGAGTTTCTCCTGGATAGCCTACGATCAACGTGGTACGAATGGCCATTTGTGGCACCTTTTCGCGGAAGCTTTTTAATAACGCATTTGTTTTTTCGTAGGTCGTACCGCGACGCATACTCTTTAGCAACTTGGTCGATATGTGTTGCAGCGGGATATCAATGTAGTTACAAACCTTAGGCTCTTCATTAATCACATCCAGAACGTCCATCGGGAAACCAGTAGGGAACGCATAATGCAGACGAATCCACTCAATACCCTCAACTTTTACAAGCTCCTTAAGCAACTTTGCCAGCGCGCGCTCTTTATAAAGATCAAGACCATAATAGGTAAGATCCTGAGCGATAAGAATCAATTCTTTAATTCCGTTTGCTGCAAGTTTCTCTGCCTCGATCACAAGATTTTCTATAGGCGTACTTTTGTGACCTCCACGCATTAAAGGGATGGCACAAAAAGAACAAGGTCTGTCGCAACCTTCGGCGATCTTGAGATATGCGTAATTCTTTGGCGTAGTTGTAAGACGCTCGCCTATCAACTCATGTTTGTAATCTGCGCCTAAGGCTTTAAGAAGTCCAGGTAATTCTGTAGTTCCAAAATACTGATCAACATTCGGGATTTCCTTCTGCAGATCTGGTTTATAACGCTCAGAAAGGCAACCCGTAACAAAAACTTTATCTACAATACCTTCTTTCTTTTTTTGAACAAACTCAAGAATGGTGTTCACAGATTCTTCTTTCGCATTAGCGATAAAACCACAAGTGTTGATCACCACCACGTTGCCTTCTTCCTCATGCACAACCTCTTTATTGTTTGCTTTAAGCTGGCCCATCAGCACTTCGCTATCATAGACATTCTTAGAGCAACCCAGGGTTACTACATTTATTTTGTTCTTTTTAAGGGTTTTGGTACGCATACTCGCCTAAAATTTTGAGGGTGCAAAGATACAACGATTTTAAACCTTTTGCGTTAAAATCATATCTTAGATACAAACACGCCAACCATGAGAAAAATTTTCTTCTTGTTTCTTAGTATTTCTGTTTTTGCTTGTCAGCGAAATGACGACAGCGACGATACAAATGATGATACTATTTCTGACGAACTTTACTTCCCTACCACTACGCAATGGGAAACAGTATCGCCCGAAGCATTAAACTGGAACACAGAAAACATCGCTGATCTTAACGCCTATCTTGAAGAAACACATACTAAAGGTTTTATCATTTTACAAAACGGAAAGATTGCTTTTGAGAATTATTTCAACGGCGCATCTGCCAGTACACCCGTCGCATGGAATTCTGCCGGGAAGACGCTAACCTCAATGATGGTAGGTATCGCAGAAGAACAAGGATTTCTAGATCTGCAAGATCCTGCCACAAACTATCTAGGATCAGGATGGACCAGCATGACTGCTGAGCAAGAAGATACGATCAAAATTAAAAACATGCTTACCATGACCAGCGGTGGTGATTATACAGTAGAAAATACTTCTTGCTATGACCCAGAATGTCTGCTGTATTTAAATGATCCAGGCGAAGCTTGGTTTTATCATAACGCATTTTACACCTTGTTGCAGCCAGTTTTAGATAAAGCATATCCAGAAGGTTGGGATATGGCTTTCGCCGAAAGGCTTAAAAATAAAATTGGTATGACCGGAAGTTGGGTTTCTATAGGATATAACAATGTATTTTTTAGCAAAACACAAAGTATGGCGCGTTTTGGATTGCTTGTACTCGCTGATGGAAAATGGAATGGTGAAACGATAATCAACAATCCAGAATATCTAAAAAATATGTCGCAAACCTCACAACAACTCAATTTATCTTACGGCTATTTGTGGTGGCTTAATGGTAAAGAAAGTTATATTCTGCCTGGCTCTACGCAGCAATTTTCAGGAAAATTGGTTCCAGATGCGCCTGATGATATGTTTGCCGCTTTGGGCAAGGATGATAAGAAGTTATACATTATCCCGAGTAAAAATATGGTAATCGTACGTCTAGGCGACAAAGCCCAAGATGATCTCTTGGGCCCATCTGCCTATGATAATTTATTGTGGCAAAAGATCAATGCTGTGATCGATTAATAACCACCACTCATTGCTCCTACACCTATGCCTAGTACAGCAAAAATGATGTTAAGCACAATACCGATACCAAAGCCGATCAAAGCTGCATAACAAGCCATTTTAGACTTTCTTGGGTGATCTTTTTTGTAAACAAAATAAAGGATCGCTCCCACAAGCGGGATACAAAAAGATACGATCTGTAATCCTACTTCAAGCTTTTCTCCTTCTGGTTGCGGCTGGTTAAGGTTGTTTTCTGACATTGTTTAATTGATTAAGGTTAGTATAAATTTTCCTATATAAAGTCCTATAATTGATGTTAGCGACATCGTGCCAATTCCTGCCATGAGTCCTGTAACAAATCTTCTAAAATTTGTACTCTCTAAGTTAAAAAAAGCTTGTATGGCACCATCCAAATACGTGGGCAATATTAATAGAATAGTCCACAATAGGGGAATTCTGACTATCCCAAACAAAAACAAGGGGAAAGCGAAGTAACCCAAATGAATCCCAGTACATCGCGCACAAACCGGAAACTGTTTTCCTTTATAAAAAAAGGATCGCTCTGGTTTTTGATGACACAGTGTCAAATGGATCTTTGTACCTCGCATACAGTGTTCTAAAATAGAATTTTTAAATCAGTTTTCACAAAATTTTAAAAAATCTATTCAAATCCTTCAGGAGATTTTCGCTGTTGCGAAATAGACTCATACGCAAGCGCTAGTTGCAACAACAATGCTTCATGCTGTGACTGTCCCATAAAAGTCAAGCCCATAGGCTGATTGTTTTCTTTATAACCCATAGGCACAGTAAGCGCAGGATATCTAGCTGCAGCAGCATAACCCGCCATATAGTTATTGATCGAAAGCACAGCATCCAGATCATTAGCTTTCATAGGATCGTCAAAGAATTTTTTACCATTGATCAACAACGTATCTTTGATAGCAGCAAACTCTTCATCTGTAGCTGAATCTTTAAGAACACCGTAGAATAATCTTTGACCGTAAGGCATACTCACAAGAGAATCTTGCTTGTTCACTTCGGTGATCTCTTGTATGTTTTTTACTGTAAGATCCTTTGAACCGTAAGCTTTGATATATTCAGGAAGATCTACTTTCATATCCAGATTAAGCACTCTTACAAATTGTGGAAGATCGATCTCTGGTCTTTCGATCTCTACGAGTTGAGCGCCGTTATCTTTAAGCGTTTTCACAGCATTAGCATACAGCGAATCTTCCATGAAACCTTTATAATATCCCAGTTTAGTGAATTGAAAAACAGCCGTAGGCTCTTCTATATTCAATTCTTCTATATAGTTTAATTGGTTAGGATCTAATTTGGCGGAAGCCATATCTTCTTTATCCACACCTTGCAACGCACTCATCACGATAGCATTATCTATCACCGTGCGCGTCATGGGTCCAGGTGTATCTAGCGTACTACTGATAGGGACAATTCCGCCGCGGCTAAACAACCCAATTGTAGGTTTTAAACCCACAATAGAATTTGAACTAGAAGGCGAAAGAATAGATCCAGAAGTTTCTGTTCCTATCGCCGCTGCAGCAAAATTCGCCGCCATACTTACACCACTACCAGAGCTAGAACCGCCAGTATCGTGCACTTTGCGACCATAAGGATTAAGCGTTTGACCGCCCACCGCGCTATAACCGCTTGGGCAATCACCACAAAAGAAATATGCCCACTCGCTAAGATTCGCTTTACCTAATATCAAAGCTCCGTGTTCTCTTAAGCGCTTAGTGATAAAAGCATCCTCTGTCGTGTTATTTTTAAAAACAGTTGCCCCGGCTGTTGTTGGCATTTCTTCAGTATTCACGTTATCCTTAAGCAGGATAGGCATACCATACACGGAATATTTTTTATCACCTTTAAACTTGGTCTCAACTTTATCTAATTCTCGTGCTTCTTTAAGTACGTTAGGGTTTAAAGAAATAACCGAGTTTAATGAGCTCTCATTCTCACGGTCATATTTCTTAACACGCTTTAAATAGAAAAGCACTAGATCCTCATAATTAAGAGCACCGTTACTAATTGCTGTCTGAATTTCTGGGATAGATTTTTCAAAAACTAGTGGTTTTACTCGCTGGTAATCTTCCTCTGAAAAAGCATCAACTTCGCTACCAAGATCTGCCCAGATCTCTTCATTTGTGATCACTTTACTGTCCAGAACTTTAAACTCAATTTCTTTTGCAGAAATATCGTCCATTGAGTTTTCTTCTGCAGTTTGTGTTTCGGCATTTTTGCCATCCTGTTTACATCCCAAAAGAAGCAACAAGGATAATAGGGGTAAAAATCTTTTCATGTTCTAATTAAGTTAATGCCTAAAAATACAAAAGGCAGTGCTGTATTTGCACTGCCTTTTTCGCAATATTTTTTTGGCTTTAAGCCATATTATTTAAAAAATGAATCCACAAATTCATATTTATTAAAAACCTGAAGATCTTCTATCCCTTCACCCACACCGATGTATTTTACAGGAATTTGAAATTGATCACTTATACCGATCACCACACCACCTTTTGCAGTACCGTCTAGCTTTGTTACTGCAAGCGAAGTAACCTCAGTAGCGGCGGTGAATTGTTTAGCTTGTTCAAAAGCGTTTTGCCCAGTAGAACCGTCAAGCACAAGAAGTACTTCGTGAGGAGCATCGCCCACAACCTTTTGCATAACACGCTTCACCTTTGTCAACTCGTTCATCAAGTTAACTTTATTATGTAAACGTCCTGCCGTGTCAATGATAACAACATCTGCGTCCATTTTTTCTGCGCTTTGCAAAGTATCAAACGCTACAGAAGCAGGATCGCTACCCATTTGTTGTTTTACGATAGGCACATCTACTCGATCTGCCCAGATCTGCAATTGATCAATAGCCGCAGCTCTAAAGGTATCTGCAGCTCCTAGAACAACTTTAAGACCCTTTTTCTTGAATTGATAAGCTAGCTTACCTATAGTTGTCGTCTTCCCCACTCCATTAACTCCCACGACCATGATAACGTGTGGCTTCTTAGCCGGCACTTCATAGTCAGAAGCTTCACCGCTGTTTGTTTCGCTAAGCAAACCAGCGATCTCTTCACGCAGGATACGGTTAAGCTCATCTGTTCCCAGATATTTATCACGAGCTACACGATCTTCGATACGCTCAATGATCTTGATTGTGGTTTTTACACCTACATCACTGGTTACAAGAACTTCTTCAAGATTATCAAGAACATCGTCGTCAACTTTAGATTTTCCGGCGACAGCCTTACCCAGTTTAGACATGAAGTTAGCGCTCGATTTCTCGAGACCCTTATCTAGGGTTTCTTTCTTGTCCTGGCCAAATATTTTTTTGAGAAAACTCATCTATGATTTATTGATTGGATACGGGCGTAAAAATATTGCCTTTTCTCCTAAAAATGAAACATGGGTACAAAAACAAAAAGCCGTTGTGTTATATTAAACACAACGGCTCAAATGTATATTTTATGTACGATTATTTCTTGTTAAGAAAATCGTCAACCATTTCAGGAGCCATAACTGACTCAACAAATGTGTAAGCTCCAGTTTTAGGAGACTTTACCATTTTAATGGCTTTGGTCAAACGCTTTGAACCGGTCTGTAACGTTGCTACTGATTTCTTTGCCATGTCTTACTTAATTTCTTTGTGAACAGTCATTTTCTTCAAGATAGGGTTGAATTTTTTAATTTCCATCCTATCTGGGGTATTTTTTTTGTTCTTCGTAGTGATATAACGAGAAGTTCCTGGTTGACCAGAAGCCTTATGCTCAGTACACTCAAGAATCACTTGAACTCTATTACCTTTCTTTGCCATTGTACCCTAACTTTATATTGTTATTTCTTAAGAAAGCCGTTAGCGCGAGCCTCTTTGATAACAGCGCTGATTCCTTTCTTGTTGATATCCTTAAGTGCAGAAGTAGAAACCTTAAGCGTTAACCACTTATCCTCTTCTGGGATATAAAATCTTTTCTTTACCAGGTTAGCGCTAAACTTGCGCTTGGTTTTATTCATGGCGTGAGAAACATTGTTCCCAACCATCGCTCTCTTACCCGTAAGCTCACAAACTCTTGACATGTTCTTATGCTTTATGTTATTTAAAACAGGGTGCAAATTTACACAACCTAAACTAGTTGAGCAAACAAAAAATACTAGTTTTTCAATAATTCTTTATTGAGAAGCTGCAAAGCCTTGTTAATCGCCTTGCCTACTACCTTTTCTCGTGGTTGCCCCATATTAAATTCATGCGCTTCTACACCCTCTGGAGTCGCAATTGCGAGAAAAACAGTCCCAACTTCTGCATCAGAATCGCCTTTATCTGGCCCAGCGTTGCCTGTGGTCGCTATTGCAAAATCAGTATTGTATTTTTCTTTTGCTCCCAGCGCCATTGCTTCGGCTACCTGAGCGCTCACGACCGAAAATTTATTTACTAGTGCTTCGTCTACACCCAGAAGATTGATCTTAGCTTCTTTGGCGTAAGCCACAATACTACCTTTAAAATACGCTGATGCGCCTGGCATTGCGGTAAACGTTTCTGCTAGTTTACCACCAGTAAAACTCTCGGCTAGCGCAAGTGTCTTACTTTCTTGCGTTAATTTTTTATGTATGGCTGCAGCCAAAGTTTCTCCGTCATCATAACCCACGATCACGTCTTTGATTATTGCGTGCAGCGACTCTATCTGTGTATCGATAGCTTTTTCTACTTCTTCTTTTGAAGCACCTTTAGTTGAAAGTCTAAGTCGCACTTTACCCAAAGAAGGCAAGTAAGCCAACTTTATACTCGGTGGAAGCGCTTCTTCCCAATCTTTAATACGATCTGCTAATTCGCTTTCTCCTACTCCGTAAGTTTGTAAAGTTTTATGAAGAATATACGGTCTATCAAAAGTCTCCATCAACCGTGGAAGAACTTCATCTTTCATCAACGCCTTCATCTCATACGGCACACCTGGCATTGAGATAAACACTTTACCGTCTTCCTGCATCCACATTCCGGGAGCGGTACCGTTTACATTCATTAACGTTGTACACTTGCTAGGCACAAGCGCTTGGGCTACGTTAGTATCAAGAAGTGGTCTATTGAGATGTTTGCTAAAAATGCGTTTTACATTTTCTAGCACGGCTTCGTCTTGCTTTAAGTGATCATCAAAGAATTCACAGAAAGATTGCTTTGTAACATCATCTTTAGTAGGGCCAAGACCGCCGGTCATAAGAACTACATCTGCATGCTTTTTGGCGTAAGCCAAATTCTCAATAATCGCTTCTCGCGTATCTGGAATAGAAATGATTCTGGTGATTTGAAATCCGATACGGTCTAACTCTTTTGCAATAAAGGTTGAATTTGTATCAAATATCTGACCTATGAGAATCTCATCACCTATGGTAATGATGTGTGCATTCATTACATCTTCCAGTCTTTACGCATCTCTTCTATAGCTGCGTTTGTGTATTTTGTGATCTTCTCTAATTGAGGACGAATCTCTGAGGTGGGCTTGTCTGTATCTGCCCAGCGCTCCATGGCGCGTATCTCTCGTATGAGATCTATACCGAACATCTCAAAATTAGGTTTCATCTTATGGGCAAATTGATATGCCATACGATGATTATCATTCTCAATAGCCATGTGCATGGCTTCAAGATCTGGCGGAATTTCTTCTAAAAACGTTTCAACAACAGTTTTCATAAACTCTTTGTCGCCACCGGACATATCCTCTAACTGATATAAATCATAATGCTCTGGCATAATCTACTTAATATTAATGGCAAATGCTTTTTTGCCGGCTAAATATCCTGTTAACTTATCATTTATGGCCACTGGCCCTACGCCTTCTGGCGTTCCTGTAAAAATAACATCACCTATTTTTAAGGTCATGTATTTTGATACATGTGCAATGATCTCATCTATCTTGTAGATCATATTTGCTGTATTCCCGTCTTGAACGACCTCTTCATTTTTATGCAATTGAAAAGAAACATTCTGCAGGTCTTCAAATTCTTTTTTATCAAACCACTTCCCTACTACTGCTGAGCCGTCAAAGCCTTTTGCCTTTTCCCAAGGATGACCTTTTTCTTTGCACTCGCGTTGTAAGTCTCTAGCGGTAAAATCTATACCTAGACCTATTTTATCATAATATTTATGAGCAAATTTTGGTTGAATGTATTTACCTAGTTTATTGATCTTGATCAAAACCTCAACTTCATAATGCACCTCATTGCTAAACTCTGGGATCACAAATGGATGCTGACTAAGCAAAATAGCAGAATCTGGTTTTAAGAAAAACATAGGTTCTGTAGTAGGTTTGCTGTTCAGCTCCTTAACATGATCAGAATAATTCTGGCCTATACAAATGAGTTTCATTACTTAGAGGGTTTCCAGATGTTGAAGTTATAACAATTTTGTATTGAGTTTGCGCAGTTTAATACCTGTCAAAACCTTTTTTGTATAAAGCGGGAAGTCTGCATTTTGGATCCATCCAAAATATCCTGGCTCTTGCTCAAGTACATCTTCTACACGTTTTCCTTTATGTTTACCAAAAGAAAAACATTCTTCTCCATTTTTATTGAATATGATAAATCCTGCAAAATCAGCAAACTTCTTGCGTGCACTGAATTCTGCCAGGCTTTTCATATTATTCTCAAGGTCATCATAACGATCAAGCTGAGACTTTAGAACTTCGTAAGTTGCCAATGTATCTGCTTCTGCGCTGTGCGCTCCTTCTAGATCCTTATCGCAATAAAATCTATACGCCGCCGAGAGCGTACGTTGCTCTTTTTTATGAAAAATAGTCTGCACATCTACTGCATTTCTATTCTTCATATCAAAGTCTATGTCTGCTCGTAATAATTCTTCGGCAAGTAGTGGGATATCAAATCTATTGCTGTTGTATCCTCCTAGGTCAGAATCTTTAATAATGCTATAAACCTCTGTCGCAAGTTCACTAAATGTGGGCTTATCTGCCACATCAGCATCACTTATACCGTGCACAGCAGTAACTTCTGCTGGTATCGGGATTGTAGGATTCACCTTCCAGGTGTGCGATTCTTCTTTCCCGTTAGGAAAAACCTTAAGAATTGAAATTTCTACAATACGATCTCTAGCTATATCAATCCCAGTGGTTTCGAGATCAAAAAAGCAGATGGGCCTGGTTAGATTTAAATCCATTCAAAAAAATTATGCGATAAAAATATATATTTTACCGACGAAATACGAAACTTATTTTCTAATTATTATTATCAATAATTACTAAAGTTACTTTTTTTTGGCTTAAGCCAAAAGAATATAGCAACTTCTTCTGTTTTATATTTCTCTGTTTTCGTCCCAAGCCTCAAGGTATTGCGCTACGCGTTGCACAAATTGCCCACCCAAAGCACCATTCACAACTCTGTGATCATAAGAATGTGAAAGGAACATTTTATATCTAATACCTATAAAATCTCCTTGTGGTGTTTCAATAACAGCCGGCACCTTGCGAATCGCTCCAAGAGCAAGGATCGCAACCTGCGGCTGATTGATAATAGGCGTACCCATCACACTACCAAAAGTACCAACGTTAGTCACAGTATATGTACCGCCATCAGTTTCTCCTGGTTTTAATTTACCATTTCTAGCTCTTCCTGCGAGATCATTTACTGCCTTAGTCATCCCAACAAGGTTAAGCTGATCTGCATTTTTGATCACAGGAACGATAAGATTTCCATCTGGCAAAGCAGCTGCCATACCTAGATTTACATTCTTATGTTTAACAATCTTATCACCATCTACAGAGATATTGATAAGCGGGAAGTCTCTGATCGCTTTGGCCACAGCCTCCATAAAAATAGGTGTGAATGTGATCTTCTCTCCTTCTTTTTTCTGGAAAGCGGCTTTTACTTTATTTCTCCAGTTCCAGATGTTAGTTACATCTGCCTCTATAAAAGATTGTACGTGCGCTGAAGTTTGCACGCTATTTATCATATGTTTTGAGATCAATTTACCCATACGGCTCATCTCAATGATCTCGCTCTCACCGTTAAGACTTGGTGAAGATTTTGGTTCGCTTACAAAACTCTGTTGCGCAGGTTTCTCAACGGTTTTAGTTTCTTTTTTTACGACTTTTCCATTCTTTCTATCCTCTAGATAAGCAAGAATATCATCTTTAGTAACACGACCTTCTAGACCAGAACCGCTAATCGCATCAAGCTCATCTTGTGAGATGCCTTCTGTTTGCGCGATATTCTTAACAAGTGGCGAGTAAAATCTGTCTCCACTGCTTTCTACCTGTGCGGTTTCAATTGCAGTATTCACAGTTTCTTCAACAGCCGCTACTGTTTCTGGCTCTTCTTCTTTTGACTCTTGCGGCACTTCATTTTCCGCAGCCGTATCAGCTGCGTCGCTTTGCGACACATCATCACCATCTATCTCAATGATCGCAATGGTTTGCCCCACTTGCACAACATCATCTGTGTCAAAAAGTTTTTCTACTAAAACTCCTTCTACCTCACTAGGCACTTCGCTATCTACCTTGTCTGTCGCGATCTCTACAACCGGTTCATCAAGTTCAATAGTATCGCCTACGTCCTTTAACCAATTAGTAAGTGTTGCCTCTGCCACACTTTCACCCATCTTAGGAAGTTTTAATTCAAATTTTGCCATATTCTTAACAGAAATGTGTTATTAGAAAAAATCTTTGCAAAATTACTCAATTTTGCACAATTAGAATGATAATTTTTTAATGCTCGATATAAATTACCTCTCCTCTATTATAAGGACTATCGCTGCCCACCATAAAATTACAATCCTCTGGGCGTATTCTAAATGTATTGCCTCTATTTTTAAGCGCACTTATCGCCTCTATTATTTCCCTGAAACTCAAAGCTCCCGCGTCAAAAATCACATTTGCATTCTTTAAATCTGATTGTAGCAGCTTATTTTCATCAACGGTTTTGATCGTTTTAGACCACTGCGCAGACAATTTCTCAGCAAAATCTGCCGAACCTACAAAAACCACATCATCCGTTTTGATCTGCGTGTTTTTTGGCTTTCTATTAATTGACTTTGCAAAACCTGTAAATACATAAACTCCCAGATTCTTAAGAAAACTACCTTTAAAATACTTCTTATAAAAAATACGCATTGCGCCATAAAAACGCTCTGCCTGCACCTTGTCTCTTGTTGTACTTTCGCCTTTAAAATGCAAGACTTTCAAGTCACCTTTGTAGTAATTTTTCAAATCCTCACGCAGCAAACTATAGGTAAAGTCAATGTCCTCACCATACATGTAATACGCTTCGTCAAAACCATTAATTGCATTATATCGCTTCCGCGAAATGAACAAAAGTGCGCCCACCAGGATCTCCACGGCTCCTATCTCGTTGTCCTTTACATGTGTTGCATAATACGCATCGCCTATATTCAATAGTTTCTTTAAAGCGACTTTTGGCGTTGGTAAATTACGTTTACTTTCAGGCAGAAACTCTCCTTGACCATCGATGAATTGTGGTCCTAAAGCACCTAATTGCGGAGTACTTTTGGCGAAAGCCAAAAAATCCTGAAATATATTTTCTGGAACTACCGTATCTGGATTGAGAATACAAACATATTCTCCTACGGCTTGTGAAACACCCAGATTATTCGCTTTTGCAAAACCCAGATTTTCTGAGTTTGCAATAACCTTTACCTCAGGAAAATTTGCGGCTATCATCGCCAAACTATCATCTGAAGAGGCGTTGTCTACAACAATGATCTCTGCCTCAATATCCTTAACCGCCCGTTTTACTGACTGCAAACAAAGCTGCAACCAATGCTTCACATTATAATTGAGGATTACGACAGATAGCTGCAAATCTAGCTCTTTAGTGAATTTTCAAATGGAACTCGATTTAAAATACTACGCCCCAGTGTAACCTCATCTGCATATTCTAGTTCGTCACCCACTGCGATACCTCTGGCGATCGTGCTTGTTTGCACATTATAAGACTCAATCTGGCGATAAATGTAAAAGTTTGTGGTGTCACCTTCCATAGTTGAGCTTAGCGCAAAGATCACTTCGTTTACCGTACCTTTCTTAACTTTCTCAACTAGCGAATGAATAAAAAGATCCTGAGGACCGATCCCGTCCATAGGTGAAATTTTACCTCCCAAAACGTGATAATGGCCGCGATATTGACTCGTGTTCTCTATCGCCATCACATCTCTAATATCTTCTACCACACAAACTAGAGATTCATCCCTATGCGGATTCGCACAAATCTCACACAAGTCTGTATCTGAGATATTATGGCAATTCTTACAAAATTTAGTTCCTGATCTAAGTTGCACCAGAGCGTCTGCTAACTGTGTTGTCTGAGATTCGCTTTGTTTTAATAAATGCAAAACCAGACGCAATGCCGTGCGCTTACCTATTCCTGGTAATTGCGACATTTCGTAAACAGCGTTTTCTAGCAATTTTGAAGAAAAATCCATAGGCGGGTAAAGGTAGTAAAAGTAAGGCTCAACTTTTATGTAATATTTTGTTACAAAATAAAAACCGCCCCAAAAAGGGCGGCTCCTAATTTACAATCATTCACATCCAGAATTATTTAGCTCCCCAATCTTTCAAGGCTTGCTCATTCATTCTGATATAATCTTTGTTACCAGCTTTTTTAGCATCTTCTAATGATGCTTTTGCGGCTTCTATTGCGGCTTGTTTGTCTCCGGCTTTCGCCAAAATAAGTGACTGCTGGCGCAATTGCCAGAAACGAGGATTTTCAGTCATCTCCATCGCTTTATCCATCCATTCCTTAGCCTTATTAATATCTTTACCAGCGTTAAGATAGTACACCGCTGCTGAATAATAATCTGCTGCGCCAGGACCATCCATTACACTTTTAATATTATTCATCACCACTTCATCAGTATTCACGATAAATGGAATACCAACGTATGTATTTTCCCAAAGCATACCTAGCGTTGCACCTTCACTAGTAACATCTTCTATTAAAATGGTGAAAGTTTCAAAATTGTAAGGAAGCTTCATACTTTCAGCATTCATGCGAAGCGCTACTTTATCCTCATCAAATTTATTAAGCAACGGATTGCTGTGGTCTGTATAAAATACAATTTCCCAAACCTCTTCTTGCGGAATACTATACATACTGTATGTTCCCGCTGCTAATTCCTGACCTTTGATCTTAACTGGCTTATCAAAAGTGATTTTAGTAGTTGCATTTGCCCCGGTTCTCCATATTTGGCCGTAAGGCAAAATACCTCCAAAGATCTTTCTTCCGCGCATGTTTGGCCTGCTATAATCAACAGATACTTGCGTTAAACCCACGGTTTGTTCTAAACTCGCTGCCGGACTAGCAGCTGGAGTTTCGATCTGCGCATTTGCAGAAAATGCTACAAAAAGAAGCAATAAAAACGATTTGAAAATATATTTCATAATAATTAACGATTTAAAATAATACTGTTGATTTGATTACAAAATTCACAAATTGCTCCATAAAAATAAGAAAATGATAATTATAAAATTTTCTTAAAAATGTTAAGAAAATGTTGTCGTTTTTATCCTTCTATGAATTATTTTAGTATAGTCTGTTTCAGATTGTACTTATACTGGGTTACAATCTCTTGGACGACCCTAAAAAAAAACTATGTCTTCACTAACAGTCACAAATGAGCATTACAATCTTGTAATGCATGAGAATTATGCTGTTGTTTCTTACTTCAACATTGCAGATCTACCTAAATCTGTGATCAATGAAGTACGATCGCATCTGGGCACATATTATGCAAACCGCCATTTTATCTTAATAAACCTTAGGAAAGATCCCGTGAAGATCGACCCTAAATTCTTTAAGTCTGCCATGCCTAATTTAATTGGCGTTGCCATTGTGGCAAGCGCTGGCTACGACAAAGAAACGCTTTGGAAAGAGCAACAAAACTTTAAAAACTCTTACGCCTACTTCACTTCCTTAGAAGATGCAGAAGCTTGGGCAAGTACACATTTACTTCAAATTTAGTTTTTGTTTAACTAAAAAATCATTTCGTTAAACAAAAACTCCTTTTACCTTTACATTATTGGCTTTCGCCAAAGCTAATCTAATGTAAGCAAGGGATGAAGATTTACGAACTGCACAAAAAACAAAATCTGCCAATTAGCCTTGATGAGGCATGGGATTTTTTATCTGACCCAAAAAACCTTAAGACCATAACACCAGACCACATGGGCTTTGACATCACATCCAGTGACATGCGCCCCATGTATCAAGGTCAAATTATTGAATATAAAGTTTCGCCTTTTCCCGGTATCAAATCAAAATGGGTTACAGAGATCACTCACGTAGTTCCTAAAAAGCATTTTGTCGATGAGCAGCGTTTCGGGCCGTATGCTTTGTGGCATCACAAGCATTTTCTCAAAGAAATAGATGGCGGCGTTGAGATGGAAGATTTGATTCACTACAAACTTCCCATGGGAGTTTTTGGCAGAGTTGCGGCACCTTTGGTCAAGAAAAAGCTGCAAGAAATCTTTGAATATCGCAAAGAGAAACTTCTGGAAATCTACGGTCCGTTTAAAAAGTAAATCATGGCAAAAGAAAAAAACATCTTGATGATCGGTGGTTCTAGCGGCATTGGCTTAGCCATCGCACAGCAATTAGCCGCAACACATAACATCATAATTGCTTCAAGAAATGCTGATAATTTAAGCAATTTAGACGTTGAGCATATCACGTTTGATGTTTTAAAAGACGAACTAGAAACTTCAGCTCTTCCAGAAGAAATTCATGGTTTTGTTTACTGCCCCGGCTCAATAAATCTGAGGCCGCAAAAAATGCTGAAACAAGAAGATTACCGGGCAGACATGGAACTTAATTATTTTGGTTTGGTGAAAACCATACAAAAAATCTATCCGCAGCTCAAAAAAGGAAAAGCAAGTATTGTAGTTTTTAGCACGGTTGCTTCAAAACTTGGGATGCCTTTTCACACCAGTATTGCGGGAGCAAAAGGTGCTGTTGAGGCTTACGCCAAAGCACTTGCGGCAGAGTCTGCGCCTACGCTTAGAATAAACATAATCGCACCGTCTCTTACAGACACACCACTTGCCGGAAAATTGCTAGACAACGACGCCAAGAAAGAAAAAATGGGAGAAAGACATCCTTTAAAAAGAGTGGGCACCGCAGAAGATATCGCCAATCTCGCTTGCTTCCTTCTCGAAGATAAAAGCTCGTGGATCACTGGTCAGGTCATAGGTGTAGACGGCGGATTATCAACTTTAAATATCAACTAAATGTCAAAAGATACTATCAATATTTTCTGGTTCAGAAGGGATTTAAGGCTGGACGACAACGTGGGACTTTATGAAGCTTTAAAAGCAGACAATCCCGTGATGCCTATTTTCATTTTTGACAAAGAAATCCTTGACGAACTTCCAGAAGATGACGCTCGTGTTACTTTCATTCATGAGACGCTTCAGGATATGCGCAAGGAACTGCAAGACGATAGCGATAGTAGCATTGCCATGTATCATGGCGAACCTGAGAAAATTTGGCGAAAGCTAATTAAAGACCATGATATTGCTGCGGTTTATACCAATCATGATTATGAGCCTTATGCAAAATCGCGTGACGAAAAAATCAAGAATTTACTTGAGGAAAACGACATTGAATTCCACACCTTCAAAGACCAAGTGATTTTTGAAAAAGATGATATTTTAAAAAATGATGGCGATCCGTATGTTGTGTATTCGCCATACATGAAGCAGTGGAAATCAAAATTTAATCCTGACACGCACTTAAAATCGCATCAAATCGGTCGATATAAAGACAATTACGTGAAGAATTCACGATTACCCAATATTTCTCTAAGCGATATGGGTTTTAAGACTTCGTCATTAAAAGTCCCAAAATTCACTGTGACTTCTCATCTAATCAAAGATTATGAGAAAACACGCAATTTCCCTGCTATAAGCGGTGGGACTTCTCGCCTTGGTCCACATTTACGTTTTGGTACGGTGAGCGTGCGCAAAATGGTAAAACAAGCAAATGATGAGCACAACAAGACTTTTCTTGAGGAGTTGATTTGGCGTGAGTTTTTTATGCAAATCCTGTATCATTTTCCAGATACGGTTAATGAAGCTTTCAAGAAAAAATACGACCGTGTAAAATGGCGCAAGAGCAAGAAGGATTTTGAGAAATGGAAAGAAGGTAAAACCGGTTATGCCATGGTTGATGCTGGTATGCGTCAACTCAACACCACCGGCTACATGCACAATCGCGTGCGCATGGTTGTCGCTAGTTTTTTATGCAAACATCTGTTGATAGACTGGCGCTGGGGCGAAGCATATTTTGCCGAAAAACTTCTGGATTATGAGCAAGCCAGCAACGTTGGCAACTGGCAATGGGCTGCTGGTAGCGGCGTGGATGCCGCGCCTTATTTCAGGATTTTTAATCCTATGACGCAGATTGACAAATTTGATAAAGACAAAAAGTACATCAAAGAATTTGTTGAAGAGTACGGCACAGATGATTATCCTGAAAAAATGGTAGACCACAAAGAAGCTCGCGAGCGCGCACTTAGCACGTATAAAGAAGCGCTAAATTAAAGTCGGCCTACGCGCAGTAATAATGGGAATGTAAAAGTTCGTACTTCTTCATTTCCCCAGGTTTCATCAACTTTATCAGCAATTAATTCTAACGGATTTGAGCCTTTTGCTGCAACATAATGTTTCACCGCAGACCAGGTGTTGAGATATTGCAACATTTGCGATTTAGACCATTGTGTTTTGATTTCAAGATTAGGCACGATTTCTTCCTTAAAGGGAAAAGGAATCGTCTCATAACGGTCGTCCAAATATTTGCGCTCCGCATCCCAATACGGCCTGGTCACATCTTTATAAAAATATTGAATCACAGCATTCAGCGCTCCTGCGGTTTGCATCAATCCATACCCAAAAACCGCAATGCGACCTTCTGGCTTCAAGACCTTTTTTACATTTTCATAAAATCTATCAAAATCAAACCAGTGCACCGCTTGCGCCACGGTTATTAAATCAAATTTGCCTTTCGGCGAAAAGGACTCTTCAGCGGTCTGTTTCTTATAAGTTATGTTTTCAATTTGTGGAGCTTCATTCAATTGCTGCTCGCTTAAATCTGTGGCATAAACCTCACTGAAAGTTTTAGCCAATTCCCGAGCGACTTGACCATTTCCTGTGCCGCAATCCCAAGCGCGATTTCTTTCCGCGACAAGCGAAAACAAATATGTGTAAAGTTCATCAGGATACGTGGGCCTAAACTTGGCATAATCTGCCGCATGACCAGAGAAATTGTCTTTCATAACAAAAGGAATAATCCTATCAATTTACGGAAAAAGAAAATTTTGTCATCTTATAACAACCCCAAAAAACTGGATTTTTTGAACTTAGAAAAAGAATAAGTTATCTTTGATAGACACCGAAACGAAATGAGATGGATTTGCAGGCAGACATAAAATGGATTCATAAAGAGCTTGATAAGGTAAATGACCCAACCCTTATTGAAGCAATTAAAAACATTTTACAATTCAGAAAAAACAATACTGCTGAACGAATTAGTCTTGAACAGTATAATGAAGAACTCGATTTTTCTATCGCCCAAATAGAAGAAGGAAAAACCTACACTCAAGAGGAAATGGTTGAACGTATCAAAAAATGGGCAAGTCAATAAAATGGTCGCATCAAGCGGAAAATGAACTTAATCAGGCATTTTTAGACTTGCTAGAACAAACCGAATCGATTTCTATTACCACAAGAGTTATTACTGAAATTTTTGAGTCCACTTTTATCTTAGCCTCAAATCCTGAAATATATGAACTGGATTCCCTTAAAATCAATAACGCAGGGAATATAAGGGCTTATGAAAAGCATACGTATCGCATTTCATATCTAATAGATGAAAATGACATTTACATTTTAAGAGTTAGATACGCGAGAAAAGAGCCTGTTAAATATTAATTCAGTTTTTAAAGCGAATTCAAATATCCCAAATCCACCAGGTCTTGCATTTCATTTGCATCGTGTAAACGACCATGCGTAAGGACTTTTTTGGCTGTAGCCACATCCCAAACATTCTTGTAATAATGGTCTGTGATGATGATTCCCTTTTTAGGTTTGAGGTCGAGAATTAATTGCGAAATCACCTCTGCATACAGCGGCTCTACCATACTAAAGGGTTCATCAAGAAAAAGAAAAGGATGGTCTAGATTGCCCACCAATTGAATTTCAAGATACCGCCGCTCACCTATGGATAGCTCACCAACTTTCTTCTTAGAAAAACTGCCGAGTCTTGGAGCGTTAAAAATCCTATCCTGCGCTTCTCCCGCCGGATGAAATAGCGGAATCACATTCCAAACCCGCATGGATGCCGGCAAGAAAGAGAATTGCGGCAAATATCCTATCAATTGGTTTTTGATAATCGCGTTATCGCCCAGCTTTCGGTGAGAGCCATTAAAGGTTTTCCCATTGATTTCCATGCTCAAAACATCGGCGTTCATGGTGCCGTAAAGAAGCTTGAGCAAGGTGCTTTTGCCTGTTCCATTTCGGCCGAAAATTCCTAAGATTTCATTTCGCTTTAAGCGAAAATCCACATTATTTAAAATCGTTCTGCCATTAAAATTCTTGCTTACTGCATTCACCACCATCTCACTCATATTGTAAATAGTTTGATGATGAACGCAAAGAGATAATACAGCAAAAATAATGGTGCCATCAGGATGATGTTAAAAAGCCAAGTCTTAAGGATGAGTTGGCGTTTTGTAAAACCTAGGTTATAATACGTGAAATATTCGTTTTTATGAAACTGATTGTAGCCTAAAAGCCCCAGCGGCGTTCCTAAAATCCCAAAGGTTATAATACTAGGCAAAATCCCAGCAAGTGGAATCAAAACGATGCAAAAAGCAAGCGAGAATTTTGTAACGTCAATATAAAATCTAAACATGCTGTTGCTTTTGCGCGTGCCTAAAATACACAATTTAAAATGGATATGTTTTTCGGTTCAATGCTTAATTCTTAAACATTAATTTACCTGCGTTGGCACAAAACTTTTTAAATTGCCAACTTATAAAATTTTGAAGCATGACGATTTTTGTAGATATGGACGAGGTGATCGCAGACACCTATATGGCACACATTGACTGGTACAACCGCGACCTTGACCAATGCCTTACTAAAGAAGAATGTATGGGCAAGGAAGTGTGGCAAGCCATCCCAAAAGAGCACGTAGAATATCTTAGAAACCAGACGAGCATTGATGGATTTTTTAGAGATCTAGCTGTAATCCCGCATAGTCAGGAGGTTCTTAAGGCGCTCAATGACAAGCACGAAGTCTATATCGCATCTGCCGCCATGCAGTTTCCTAACAGTCTCAAGGAAAAGTCAGATTGGCTAGATGAGCACTTCCCGTTCATCCCATGGCAAAACCGCATTCTTTGTGGTCACAAGCATATTTTGCGCGGCGATGTGCTCATCGACGACCGCCATTATAACCTTGAAGCTTTTGATGGTCGCGGCATTCAATTTACCTCTCCGCACAACATCAATACAGATGGTTTTGAGCGTGTTGAGAGTTGGTTAGAAATTGGCGAGAAGCTGCTATAATTTTTTTTGGCTTAAAGCCAAAACCACTCAGATTTTATCAAGTGCGTAGTTCGTCTACAACTCCATTTTAAACTTTTACAGGATCAGCAAATTTTACTCAAAATGATTGCTAATTTTGCATACAATTTAAAAATGGAGATATGGCAAAAGCATCATTTTTCAACTACGGAATAGACCATCTTACCGCTGGAAAAGCCCTTGCAATCGCTCGTGGCGAAATCACCGGCAAACTCACGGATGAATCAGTAGAAAAAATAAATAGAAGTCAGGCAATCGTACAAAAAATAGCTTCTCAAGATGAAGCTGTTTACGGTATTAACACTGGCTTTGGACCGCTTTGTACCACTAAAATCTCTAAAGATGAAACCCTCCAACTGCAGACCAATATCTTAATGAGTCACAGCGTGGGCGTGGGCAATCCCATTGTCCCAGAAATCGCTAAACTCATGATGATCCTTAAGGTTCATGCGTTAGCGCAGGGATTTTCTGGTATTTCTTTAAATACGCTCAACCGCATCATTTGGCACATTGATAATGATGTTGTTCCTGTAGTTCCAGAAAAAGGTTCGGTGGGCGCCAGTGGTGACCTTGCTCCACTTTCGCATTTGTTTTTGCCGCTGATTGGCTTAGGCGAAGTGTATCACAATGGCGAACGCAAAAAATCAGATTCGGTTTTGAAAGATTTTGGGCTTGACCCAGTAGAACTTAGACCTAAAGAAGGTTTAGCGCTCATTAACGGTACGCAGTTTATCGCAGCACATGCCGTAAAAGTGGTTGAAGAACTCAATGCTTTGCTTGATCAAGCAGATATCATTGGGGCGCTAATGCTCGAAGCTTTGCAAGGTTCGGCGAGACCGTTTTATCCTGAACTTCATGAGTTGAGGCCTTACAAAGGAAACCAACTCGTAGCGGCACGAATCAAGAGCTTTGTTGAGGGTTCTGATATTTTGACTTCGCATAAATATTGTGACCGCGTCCAAGACCCGTATTCTTTGCGCTGTATGCCGCAGGTTCACGGTTCATCGCGTAATGCCTGGCTTCATTTAAAAGAATTGCTTGAAGTTGAACTCAACTCGGTTACAGATAACCCGATTGTCTTTAATGAAGATTTGACGATCAGCGGTGGGAACTTCCACGGGCAGCCGCTTGCAATGGCGCTAGATTATGCAGCTTTGGCCGCTTCTGAGTTGGGGAATATTTCTGACCGTCGCGTTTATCTTGCGCTCGAAGGCCGTTATGCAAACGTCCCAAAATTACTACTCAATGAAACCGGAACAAATTCTGGTTATATGATCTTGCAGTACACCAGTGCCGCGCTTGCCAGCGAAAACAAAAGTCTTTGTCATCCCGCCAGTGCAGATAGCATTCCCACATCAATGGGTCAGGAAGACCACGTTAGCATGGGTTCTATAAGTGGTCGCAAGGCGATGCAGATCATTGAGAACGTTGAAAAAATCCTTGCGATCGAATTGCTTACCGCTGCTCAGGCTTTTGATTTTAAAGGAGATTTAAAATCCAGCGAATTCCTAGAGATGATTCACGCCGAAATAAGAAAGCATGTTGATTTTGCTGAGCGTGATAGGGTTTTTGGCGAGGATATCAACATCGCAACTTCATTGATCGAAAACCAAACGCTGGTAAAAATCTACGAAAAAGCTTTGGCTGCAGCCAAATTAGAACAAATAAAAATACACCCGGAAATGCAGGTGTATTAATTTATATTCTAAATATTTTACGTCAGGGCTTCTTAGGAAGTCCTGATAATTTTTGCTCCTATCGCACGCAATCTTCCGTCGATATCTTCGTAGCCACGGTCAATTTGCTCAATGTTATGAATTGTCGAAGTACCTTTTGCGCTAAGCGCAGCAATCAATAATGAAATCCCCGCACGAATGTCTGGCGAACTCATAGTTGTTGCCTTCAAGGTAGATTTAAAATCATGACCAATTACAGTGGCGCGGTGTGGATCACAAAGAATGATCTTTGCTCCCATATCTATTAGTTTGTCAACGAAAAATAATCGGCTTTCAAACATTTTTTGATGCACAAGAACTTCGCCTTTTGCCTGTGTCGCCACAACGAGAATTATACTCAAAAGGTCTGGTGTAAAACCTGGCCATGGCGCATCACTAATGGTCATAAAAGAACCATCAATAAATTTCTCAATTGTGTAACCGTCTTCGTGCGCAGGAATATGGATGTCATCTCCTTTTTTCTCAACGGTGATTCCCAGTTTTCTGAACGTCGCCGGAATCAAACCTAGATCTTCCCAACTCACGTTCTTGATAGTGATATCACTTCTGGTCATTGCTGCAAGACCGATCCACGAACCAATCTCGATCATATCTGGCAAAATGGTATGCTCACAACCGTGAAGTTCTTCAACACCTTCAATGGTCAATAAGTTAGAACCTACACCAGAGATCTTTGCCCCCATGCGATTAAGCATCTTGCACAACTGCTGAAGATACGGTTCGCAGGCTGCGTTATAGATCGTAGTTGTGCCTTTTGCCATCACAGCGGCCATCACAATATTTGCCGTACCAGTTACAGAAGCTTCATCAAGCAACATGTGTGTACCAGTAAGACCTTCTGGAGCTTCAACGCCATAAAAGCGCTCTTCCTTGTTGTAGCGGAAGCTTGCTCCAAGTTTTATCATTCCTTCAAAATGCGTATCTAGTCTGCGGCGACCTATTTTGTCACCACCGGGACGCGGAATGTAACCTTTACCGAAACGAGCTAGCAACGGCCCAACGATCATTATAGAACCGCGAAGACCACCGCCTTCTTTTTTAAACTGCTCACCTTCCAGATATTCTAGATTAAGTTCATCGCTTATGAAGCTGTATTTCCCTTTACCTAGTTTTTGGATCTTTACGCCCAGATTGCTCAATATATTGATCAATTTATTGACGTCAACGATATCTGGGATGTTATTGATTACAACACGCTCTGGAGTTAAAAGCACTGCACAAAGAATCTGCAGAGCTTCATTCTTAGCTCCTTGAGGTTGGATTTCACCTTTAAGTTTGTGACCTCCTTCTATCTGAAATGTACTCATGAAATTTTTTACTGAAGATTAGTAGCGCTTTTTACGACCGCCTTTTTTGCGGTGTCCTCCTTTGTTGTTGTTGCTCTTTTTGTTATTGCTTCTCACCAATTTATGAGCATCTCTAAGATCTTCATCTTTTTTAGCAAGATTGATCTCACCGTTGCTCAACTCTTTAAGGTGTGCAAAGATCACATCATCCTCAACGGTGTCTTTGTTCCAGTTAAGGAAACATTTTTTCATGTGATTTGCAATGGTAAACTCTAGCGCTTCACGCATTTCATTCTTTTCCCATTTTACAGCAACATCTATCATACGTTTGATATTGTTACCATAAAAACGGTATTTAGGATGGTTTTGCGGATAATCTAATGGCTCCGGGCGCTCTTGCAACTTCTCTTTAGACGGCTTCTCAAAAGGAGAATCAACATCTAGATTAAAATCACTCATGATAAAGAGTTGATCCCACAGTTTATGTTGAAAGTCACTTACATCACGTAAATGCGGTTGAAGATTACCCATCACGGCAATAATAGATTTTGCAACCTTATTACGCTCTTCTCTATCTTCTATTTCTGTAGCTTGAATGACCATCTTTTGTATATGACGGCCGTATTCTGGGATAATAAGTCTTTCCCGCTCTGTATTGTATTCTAATTGATCTATCAACTGTAACTATTTAAAGTGAAGCATGCCTTACCCGGCAACGGTTGCAAAATAGCAAAAACCTTTGAGAGGTAAAAGTAACGCTGCTTTTAAAAAATGATTGTTTTTTTGGCTGTAGCCAAAACTATAACGAAATAACTCCCTCTATCTTGCCTACTTCTTTATACTTCTCGATAACGGCATCTGGCGAAAGCATTCTCACATTAATTGAAACGCTGGTATACTTACCATTACGTGATTGTTTTGTAGTGATCACAGCTCCCATATTGTCAAAAGCTGTTTCTATCTCAGCGATCTTCTGCTTGTCTGAAGGTACTATAAATTTATAAAGATATGCGGTAGGCCACTGGTCTGTCTCTGTAAGTTGAGACTTTAATTTTCTATAAAACGCTTCGGGATCCTTTTCTAAACTCATGCAATTTTATTTCTTACAAAGATACGCTTTTGCGACAAGCCTGTAAGAAGTAGTTTTTAAGAATAAAATTTAAGGTTCTACCTTTGCTTTTTTAAAATCATTTTTGGCTTGACCACAAAACGAATCGTAATTATAGGTGGCCCATCTACGGGAAAAACCACATTGATAAACGCAATTGAAAAAGCAGGCTACACCTGTTTTGAAGAAATTTCACGACAAGTGAATAAAGAAGCGCAAGAACAAGGTATAGATTGGTTATTTCTTAAAGATCCTCTTTTGTTCAGTCAGAAGCTTTTTGATAAACGCATTGAGCAATTTCATGATGCAGATGATCATGAAGTTCCTTTTATATTCTATGATCGCGGCCTTCCTGATGTTCCTGCGTATATGGATTTTGCAGATCAAGAATATCCTGATAGCTTTAGAGAAGGATGTGAAAAACATAAATATGATCAAGTCTTCATCTTACCGCCTTGGGAAGAAATTCACACCACTGATGACGGCCGTTATGAGAGCTTTGAAGAAGCGGTTAAAATACAATCTCACCTCATTGAAACGTATAAAAATTATGGCTATCTTCCCATTGAGGTGCCTACTGGGCCTGTGGAAGATCGCATGAATTTTATCTTAAACAACATCAATTAATGCCAGCAACCCCCACCGAAATCTTAAAAAAATACTGGGGGTTTGATTCATTTAGACCCAAGCAGGAAGAAATCATAGCAAGCGTTCTTGATCAAAAAGACACACTTGCACTATTGCCCACCGGCGGCGGTAAATCTTTGTGTTATCAATTGCCTGCGTTGAGTTTAGAAGGTATCACCATAGTTGTTTCTCCGCTCATCTCACTCATGAAAGATCAAGTGATGCAATTGCGTGAAAAAGGCATAAAAGCCATGCACATCGCAAGCGGAATCAACTTTGACGAGCTAAGCACAAAACTGGACAACTGCATTTATGGCGGTTACAAATTGCTATATCTTTCGCCAGAGCGTTTGCAGCAAGAGCTTGTTTTAGAGCGACTAGCAGCAATGAATATCTCACTCGTTGCTATTGACGAGGCGCACTGTATCTCACAATGGGGACACGACTTTAGACCCGCATACCGTAATCCTTCTCGCTTACGCGAAATAATCCCAGACACGCCCTATCTGGCACTTACGGCAACTGCAACAGAGACCGTAGCTCAAGACATTTTGCAACAGCTAGAAATGCCAGAAGCAAACCTGTTTAAAACCTCTTTTAAACGGCCTAATCTTGCGTATATCATTCATGAAGATCAGAATAAATACGACAGACTAGAATACATTTTTAAGAAAAATCCGCAAACGGGAATTGTATATGTAAGAAGCCGGAAGTCGGCGATCTCGTATTGCCAATTCTTACAGCAAAAAGGCATTAAATCTCATTTTTATCACGGCGGTTTGAGTAACGGTGAGCGCGATGAGAAATTTATAGATTGGGCAAATAACAAAGTGCAAGTTATGGTCGCTACCAGTGCCTTTGGGATGGGAATTGACAAATCAAACGTGCGCAGCGTGGTGCACGTAGAACTCCCCGAAAGTATAGAAAGTTACTTTCAAGAAGCTGGCAGAGCGGGACGAGATGGCAATGCTTCTAGAAGTATTTTGCTTTACAGCGAAAGCGATAAACAGCGCCTAAAAAATCAATTTATAAAAGTCATCCCCAGTGTTGAGAATATTGAGTGGGTTTACAAGAAGGTCTGCTCCTATTTTTCAATTGGTTATGGTGAAGGATTTGATGCAACTTACAGGTTCAATTTCATGGACTTTTGCAGCACATATCAGCTCAACACTATTTTAACTTACAATGCACTACAAACTTTAGATCGTAATAGTATTTTAAGACTTTCGCAGGAGTTTTACCGCAAAGCGACATTTAAGATTGATACTTCGCCGGTAAATCTCACCTATTATCTCATAAAAAATCCTGGGATAGATGAGATCGTAAAAACCATTTTACGCACCTACGGCGGGATTTTTGACCAAGCGATGGCGGTAGATCATACCATAATTGCAAAAAAATCTGGTCAACCTGTAAACAAAGTGCATCAAGCCCTAATAAATCTTGAGAAAGACGAGTTAGCCACTTATGATCACAAAAGCTACGATACAGCCATAACGTTTCTTGAGCCGCGAGAAGATAAACACACCATTAACCGCATCGCCCCAGACATTAAAATTCAGAATAAAAGGAAGATAGAGCAGGTAAACGCCATGCTTCATTTTATAGAGAATGACAAAACGTGTAGAAGCATTCAGTTGTTGCAGTATTTTGACGAGGAGACAGCTGAACCTTGCGGAGTTTGCGATGTATGCCAGAAGAAAAAAAGAGATCGTGGCGGTGTCGCTTTCGCGGAAGCAAAAAACGTAATTTTGCTCTTGCTTGAAGAAGGCCCGGCAACCTCGCGCGATCTAGAAATGGCTTTACCAGAAGCCTACCACGGCAAAGTTGTGGTGATCTTAGAGCGACTTCTTGAAGAGAAAAAAATAAGAATAACACCATCTAACAGATACGAACTTTTATGAGGGATTTACGCATAGTTTTTATGGGCACGCCAGATTTTGCTGTGGCCAGTCTTGATGCATTAGTTAAAGCAGGAAAAAATGTTGTGGGCGTGATCACAGCACCAGACAGGCCTGCAGGACGCGGCAGAAAGCTTAAACAAAGCGCGGTGAAGGAATATGCTGTAAATAATGATATTGCTGTTTTACAGCCCACAAATCTTAAGGACGAAGCATTCCTAGAAGAGTTGAAAGGTCTTAACGCAAATCTTCAGGTGGTTGTAGCATTTAGAATGTTGCCAGAGGTTGTTTGGCGTATGCCAGAATATGGAACATTTAATCTGCATGCTTCTCTTTTACCGGCGTATCGTGGCGCAGCGCCTATCAATTGGGCCATAATTAATGGTGAGACAAAAACAGGTGCGACTACATTTTTTATTGACGAAAAGATCGACACCGGCGAAATTATTGATCAGGAAGAATTAGAAATTGGTGCTATAGAAAATGCAGGAAGTCTTCACGATCGCTTGATGAATATGGGAAGCGAGCTGTTGCTTAAAACAGTAAATAACATCGAAGCAGGCGAAGTTGAAACTAAACCTCAACCTAAAGCTGAACAAACACAAACGGCCTATAAACTTACTCGTGAGAATACAAAAGTTGAATGGTCTTGGCCTACGACTAAAATCTTTAATCTTATAAGAGGTTTGAGTCCGTATCCTTCTGCGTGGTGCATGTTGAATAATGGCGAGAAAGACGAAATGGTTAAAATCTACGACGTAGAGATCGTTGATTCGTCTGAGCATAAAATTGAAAACCCCGGAACAATTAAAGTTGAAAATAACTCACTTTTTGTTTCAACAGCTGATGGTATTCTAAAAATTATAGAAATGCAACTTCCTGGCAAGCGAAAAATGAAAGTTAAGGATATGCTTAACGGTTATGATTTTAATGCAGGTGCAATGCTTCTTTAAGGCCCATTAACACTGAGAGTTACCAATATTTTCTTAAAAAGATGCTGGTCTTATCAACAAAAGCCCCGAGTTATCAACAAAACAGGCTATTTCCTGCGCTATTCCTTGCCTGATAGGATAATCCATATAAATTTGTTAGAGTATAAAACAAAGTTTAACCAACATTTAATTTTAAAATTCATATTATGAACAAATCAGATTTAATTGATGCAATGGCAGCAGACGCAGGAATCACTAAGGCAGCTGCAAAGAAAGCTTTAGAGTCTTTTCTAGGTAATGTAGAAGGAAGCCTTAAAAAAGGTGGTCGCGTTTCTCTAGTAGGTTTTGGTTCTTGGAGTGTATCTAAGCGTGCTGCTCGTGAAGGAAGAAACCCACAAACTGGTAAAACCATCAAGATTGCTGCTAAGAACGTTGTGAAGTTCAAAGCTGGTTCAGAACTTTCTGACGCAGTAAACTAAGATAGTTTCAAAATATATTTTTTGAATAGGCCCTTTTTAAGGGCTTATTTTTTTGTCTAAGATTGGCTTATTTAAAAAAAAATGGTAGTTTAGAAGGCAATAAATAAGCTATGCAGACGACCAACAAGCCTACTAAGGGCAACCTTTTAATAGCTGAACCCTCAATTTTAGGCGATATATCATTCAATCGCTCTGTAATTCTTCTTGCTAATCACACAGAGGAAGGATCTGTAGGTTTCATACTCAACAAGCCGTTAAATTTTACCATTTCAGAATTGCTTCCTGAGGTAAATTCACCGATGAAAATTTACAATGGTGGACCTGTAGAGCAAGACAATCTTTACTTTATTCATAAGGTGCCAGAACTTATCCCAAATAGCGTTGAGATCTCTGCTGGCATCTACTGGGGTGGCGATTTTAATACCGTTGCAGAACTTCTTGCTGTAGATGATATTAAAGAAGATGAAATACGTTTCTTTCTGGGTTACAGCGGTTGGGACTCTGACCAACTGGATGAAGAACTCAACACAAACTCTTGGATCGTTACTGAAAATACTTACGAAAAAGAGATCATAGGCAAATGCGTCCCAGACTTCTGGAAGGAAAAAATGATAGAACTAGGCGGTGATTACATCCTCTGGTCTAACGCACCAGAAAATCCGTCAAACAACTAGGTTTAACCTAATCTTGCTTTTGCGTTAAGCTTGCCCAGAAGGTCTTTTGCAACCGTAGATTTGTAAGTCTTTTTGCGATATTTTGTTACTGGTTGTATCCCTACGATCGTATTTGTGATGAATAATTCGTCTGCCTTTTGCAGTTCAAAAGGAGAAATAGAAGCTTCTTCAAACTCATAATCATCAAGCTTACCCAGCATATCGATTAGCTGCTTGCGAATAATCCCTCTTAAACAACCATCTGCTAGCGGTGGAGTTTTGATAACATTGCCTTTTACAACAAATAGATTACCGTTTAAAGCTTCGATCACCATCTTATTTGTATTGAGTAGCAAACAGTTTTGATACCCATTCTCTTCTGCAAAAATGCTTCCGGTGACGTTGATCACTTTATTGGTACTTTTTATGGTTGAAAGTAGATCTGCGCTCACATAATGGTCTTTGTACAGCTCCACTTCATAATCGCCTTCATTAAGCACGTAAAATGAGTTTTCTATGGCTTGCGCCGAAATAAAATACCCCACGCTGTTGTCTTGTGGAAGATAAGTGCCGCCATCGTTTCTATAGACCGTAAGTCGCACGCGGGCAGAACCTGTGTTAAGGCTTTTCGCCGAAAGGTATTTTAAGATCTCTTCTTCTAGAGACTCCATGGTAAACTGCATGGGGATTTCCATACGGATGATGCGCATGGATGCCATTAACCTTAAGTAATGTTCTTCCCAAAAATAGATCTTGCCGCCGCCATAACGCATGGTTTCAAATACAGCGTCGCCATATAATACAGCTCTGTTTTGGCTTGTAAAATCTGGTGTTTCAACTATGTTACCGTTGAAGTTTATCATAAAAAAAATCCCTTTGCAAAAACAAAGGGACAAATATACGGTTTATGTAGGCTTTTTTAAGCTGAACCTATCACGTGTTTTAGCTCTGCGATCTGGTTTTCCCAGAACATCTTACCTTCATCTATCTCATCGTCTTCTGCGAAGTCTGTGATGATAAGCGATACGTCTTTTGTGATCTCATCTACCTGAATGCGTAGTTCAAAAAAGTATAGTTCTCCTTCTTCTACATCATCCATCCATCTAAATTTAATGCGCTCACCACTTTTTTTACCAAGTAATTTTGCCTTTTCTTCTGCTCCATTCCAGATGAATGTGTAGTACTCACCTCTGGAATTTACATTGTCTGCAAACCACTCTGACATCCCTGAAGGCGTTGACATATATTGATATAGTAACGATGGAGATGCCTGAATGGGAAATTCCATCTCAAATTTTACTTTGTCTTCCATTGATTTCTTGTTATGCGAGCCAATATAAATATTCTCTAGTTACTTTAAAAGGATAAGAAAAAAAAATATTTTGACGAATTTCATACTTGTACAACAAACAAATGTTATTATATTTGCACCCGCTTAAGCAAGGCGCCGCTAAGGTGAAGTTTAAGAGACATATTTTGGCGTGGTAGCATATCCCGATAGTTATCGTGAGGTTAGAGCGGCAAGAAAGAAGAAAGAACTTCTATAAAAATCACTTATGGCGTGGTAGCTCAGTTGGTTAGAGCGTCGGATTCATAACCCGGAGGTCGGGAGTTCAAATCTCCCCCACGCTACTTCTAAACCCAGGATTTGTTCCTGGGTTTTTTGTTTGTATATATTTCTACAGAACATAAAAAAACCCATCACGCGGTGTGATGAGGTTTTCTTTTTGGCGAAAGCCAAATATTATAAAAGATAGTTGTTTATATATTTTATGCTTTGCGCTAAACTTTTATAAGGATCCATATCAAAATTCTCCTGCTCGATGATAAGATGTTTTACTCCGCTGGTGTTTCTATTATCAAAGATCTCTTTATAATCTATGGTTCCTGAGCCTATCTCTGTATTGTGCTCATGATTTGTCTTGCTCATGTCTTTAACATGCCAAAGCTCAAATCGCTTAGGGTATTTTTTCATCATTTCTACAGGATCGTAGCCGCCGCGAACTACCCAATAGATATCCATTTCAAAGGTTACGAGCTTTTTGTCTATATTCTCAAGCAAGATCTCAAGACCAGATTTACCTCCCATATCATCAAACTCAAATGCATGATTATGGTAAGCAAACTTTAAACCTGAAGCTTTACAAAGCTCACCGGCTTCGTTAAACTTATCGCCTAGTCGTTTATAATCATCTGCATTTTTGCGCAGATCTCCGCCCATTGCTGGCGCAATAAGATATTCTTGACCTAGCTCGCTTGCAGCGTCAATATTAAATTTGATCTCGTCTGTACTCCCACCTTTTTTCAAGAAAGAGTCCACACCATAATGACCACTAGGCGTGGTGATCCCTGCGCCTTTAAGCATTTTATTAAAGTCGGCTATACTATGACCCCAAAACTGATTTTGCGCAGAGTAGCCATAGGTTTCTACTTCTTGAATGCCTAGTTCTCCCAGTTTTTTGATCGTTCCGGGTACATCCTTACCAATAAAATCTCTCAAAGAATATAGCTGTAAACCTATTTTATGAGCTTTGGTAAAATCTAAAACAGCATGCGGCAAAAGCGATGTAGCTACCAGAGCCATCCCAGACCGCTTAATAAAGTCTCTTCTTGTTGTCATTATGATTATTTGTAATGAACTAACAATTTAAAGAACTTTTGCTAAAAAAATTACTCATCTCATAAATTACCACCAAAAAACTTTGAATATTAATAATTATCAACCTGCGGAACATCATTAAGCGTTTTTACAAACGCAACTAACGCATCCAGATCTTCTTGCGAAAGATCAAGATTATCAAAGGGCAACGTTTGATGCGGCAGATCAAAACCCAGACCGCCACCACCGCCTTTGTTATAAAAGTCCATCACTTCTTCTAGCGTTGCATAAACACCATTATGCATATATGGCGCAGTAAGCGCAACATTGCGTACCGTAGGCGTTTTAAACATCCCTTTGTGTTTATCCTCGCGATACACCACATAAAATCCGGCATCACTGTCCCATGCTGTATTCTCTGCCGTTTCTGGGACACCAATTACTTCTTTTTCGCTTTCGCTGAAAAAAGGTGGCACAGTACCGTTTGTCAACGGAATAAAGTGACAAGTCGCACACAAAGCCTCACCCATGAAAAGATTAAAACCTCTTTTTTCTTGAGCAGTAAACGTATCCTCGTCGCCACGAATGTTTTTATCAAATTTGCTGTCAAAACCTTTTAAAGTCGAAATGTAAGAAGATATCGCACGCACAAGATCCCGGTTTTGTTTTGGTATGCCGCCGTATGCATTTTTAAACAATTTAATATACGTGCTGTCTTGCAAGATCTCATCAGAGAATTGATGCACTTCGCTAGCAAATTCTCTGTCATTTGTAAAAACTGAATTGATCTGACTTAGCAGATCTTCTGATCGCGCATCCCAGAAGAAATTTTGTTGATAAGCCACATTAACCAGCGTTGGCGCATTGCGATCCATCGCTTTGCCAGAATTATCAAGACTTGTTACTTCACCATCCTGGTATGCTTTTTCCGGACTGTGACAAGACGCACAAGCCATGGTCCCAGCTGCAGAAAGATTAGGGTCAAAAAAGAGCTTTTTACCCAGCGCTATTTGCTCTTCAGTGGGATTTTGATTTACAGATGGCGTAAAATAAGTCAGATTAAATGAATCTGGTTCAAAGAACGTAGGCGCATCAAAATTGAACGGAAAATCCTTAGAATCTTCCCACATTCCGCTTGCATCACGCACTTGCTTCCAGGCGCGACACACGGGATTGACATAATCTCTCAAGTAACTAAATCTGTCAAAGTCTTTATTTTCTCCGGTATACGCTTCCGCGAAAGCGACACTTGCATGAACACTTTGTATAAACTGCTCGTCAATGTCTTTGTCAATGTTTTGAATTGAATCTTGCAGAATGATCTCATAAACTTCTCGAAGACCTTTGAGTGAAAGTGCAGCATCTTTTACTCCTTGTGCGCTTACAGGAGTATCAAAGTTTGCCATACTAAAACTCACAATACGCATCAATTGCTGCTGTGTGGCTACAAAAAATCTTTGTGGCGTAAGCTCACGATCTGCAATATTTTTTTGAAGCACATGCATAAGACCCAGCGTCATCTTAACCTCATTATGAAAAGTCTCATCATCTACACCGCCATCATAGAGCGTTTCTTCTAACTTCTGAAGTCCGATGGGTTTTAATACTTTACCATTATCTTCTCTAAAAACAGGTAGTGCTGGCCCGTTAGCTCTGTGCCCCACTTCTGGATTAAGGTAAGAAACATAAGGCTCTGCCAGTTTAAATTCGCGGCGCAGGTTTAAGAATATCTCTTTGTTTTCAGGATCATCTACCGTGTTTTTTTGTAGTTCTTCAAGACCGGCAATGGTGTTGTTAAGATGATCTTTATAATAAGTTCTTGCTGCTTCCCAAGGATTTGCTATATACTCTTCAGAGGTGTTTTTACAGGATAGCAAAGAGAATAGAAGTAGACAAAATAGAATGTGAGTAATGCGCATGAGTGTAGTAGGTATTAAATAGGTAAGGCTTCCGCGAAAGCGAAAGCCTTAAAACCCTTTATTTTAAAAACTTATCTAGGAAGCCCTTGTAAGATCACAACTTGTGAACCTTGATTGTCTTCATAAGATGCATTGTAGTGCCCATCAAGACCTTTAAAGAATTCATCTTTCCAGTAGTGAGGTTGCAATGCAAGAAGGAAGGTACCTTCTACCCCAACTTTGTCTGAGATATCGATAAGTGAACCAAATTCTCCTGAGAAATCCTCTGGCTCGCCAGCAAGCGTTTGATCTACAACTAGACGTAGAACGATCTTGATATTATCTCCGTTAAGATCACTTTGATAGATATAAGAGTTATGATTACGGCTGAAAGAGTTAGGATCCTCCTGGAAGTAGATAAAGTTTTCTGTTACACAGATGTTATCTGGGCTTTGAAGTACAGATAAGTTACCATCCATATTATTAGTATCTGTATTACCACTTACAACCTGAGTAAGTTTACCCTCTAGCGGATTGTTCTCATCAAGGATAAGTTTATAAACAGTTCCCCAGTCGTTATAAGTACCAGCACCAGGGCCACGACCTGTAACGTTAAAATATACATGACGATTTGCAGCTGCAGAACCTTTACCATAGTCTACGTCTTCAACACGCATAAATTGAGAAGCGTTAACGGCTATACAAGCAGTTTCCATCTCGTTCTTTGTCATTGCCGCACCGTTAGCGATCTCAACAAATTCTACTGCATATTCTTTTTTGTGATCAAGATCACCTTCATTATACGTAGTACCAGCAGTAACAGCCATAACGCCATCAGCACCATCTGATACTTCTTTAAAGCGAAGCACATAGATCTTACCTCCATCTAGATCAGCGTCACCGCTCTCTGATAGATACATAGTAACTTGACCTTCTGATCCGCTTGAATCATCGTCACCACCTAGAATTACAGTTTTACCTGGGAAGGCATCCTTAGGAAGTGGCACAGCATTTTCCCATGAGAATTCTCCTAGCGCATCAAGACCAAAGTCTGCTGTAGGTGTAGGAGTTGTAACATAAGGATCAATACCTTTTACATCATAGCTAATACTCTCTGAAGCTGATAAGAAAATATCTTTATCACCACCGTGAATCGCAGCTTCCCACATTGTACCAGAACATTGACGTGCATAATCAGCCACACCAGAGTTCAATAGATAATCTCCTTTATAAGGAATAAGGTTTTTATCAAGAAATATTCTTGAAACAGCATAGTCATCCTCGTTATTTACAACATAGATGTACCCATCGCTGTTAGGATCTTTTAAGAAACCAGCACCATCTGCAGCACCTGCAAGATTGTAACCATCTATATTATCTGTAGTAGAGATAAGTGAATATGCATTAACGTTTCCAAATGTTGGGTTGATCAATACTAGAGGATCCATAGGAGACTTATTTGCAAACATGGTAGGCTCTGGAGTAAAGTCTTCTCCATCCTCACCATCTGCACCGTCCTGACCATCTACTCCGTCTTGACCTGCTGGTCCTTGTTCTCCTTGTGCACCTTGTTCTCCTTGAGGCCCTTCTGGTCCCATTTCTCCTTCACAAGAAATAAAAAGACCTGCCGCCATCATTAAAGCTCCAGAAGTAAGAGCTAGTTTTCTTAATGTAAACATGTTTTGGTATAAATTAGTTGTGTTAATGTTTCGTACCAAAACTATCTATCCATTTTAGCTTATGCGTTAAGGTTATTTAGCGCTTAGTTTAACATAACAACAAGCAAGTGTTAAAAACGTTAACTAAGCTTTAATAATTAGAATTGTTCTGCATAAGCGTATAATTCACTTAAAAACAAAGCATAAAAAAACCTCCCGGTTTAGAGAGGTTTTTGTTCTTTTCGCTTAAAGCGAAATAAACTAGCGTATTATCCCAAGATCTGTGCTGCGTGATCCTTAGTTTTTACCTTTTCTATAACTTCTGTCACAACGCCTTCTTCATCGATCAAAAAAGTAGTGCGGTGAATACCATCATACTCGCGACCCATAAATTTTTTAGGTCCCCAAACGCCAAAGGTGTTGATCACCGTTTTATCTTCATCCGCCAGCAAAGGGTAAGGAAAACTATATTTATTCTTAAAGTTGGTCTGTCTTTTTTGTGAGTCTGCGCTTACGCCCAAAATCTCATAGCCCGCATCCTGAAGTGCTTTATAATTATCGCTCAGGTTACATGCCTCTGCAGTGCAGCCAGGCGTTGAAGCCTTAGGGTAAAAGAAAACCACAAGCTTTTTACCTTTATAATCTTCTAGAGAGATATCGTTACCATCTTGATCTTTTGCAGTAAAGTTAGGAACCTTATCTCCTACATTTAATCTATTCGTTAGCATAATCGTTATTTTTGTGACCATAAAATTAGACAAAATGACCAAGGCCGAAAAGGTAGCGTTTGTTATAAACACGTTAAACAGATTATATCCTCAAATTCCCATCCCACTAGATCATAAAGATCCTTATACTTTGCTTATCGCTGTTTTGATGAGTGCACAAAGTACAGATGTGAAGGTTAACCAGATCACTCCGTTACTGTTTGAAGTTGCAGACAATCCTTATGATATGGTAAAACTCTCTATTGAAGATATACGAGAGATCATTAAACCTGTGGGGCTTTCGCCAATGAAAGCAAAAGGCATTCACGGTCTGTCTGAAATATTGATCGAGAAATATAATGGTAACGTACCACAATCTATTGAAGCCTTAGAAGAACTTCCTGCTGTGGGACACAAAACGGCAAGTGTTGTGGTTTCTCAGGCATTTAATATACCGGCGTTTCCTGTAGATACACATATTCACAGATTGATGTACCGCTGGGGACTGACTAATGGTAAGAACGTTGTACAAACGGAGAAAGATGCAAAACGCATTTTCCCAAAAGACCTCTGGAACGAGCTCCACCTTCAGATCATTTGGTATGGGCGACAGTATAGTCCGGCGCGTGGCTGGAATTTAGAAAAAGACATTATCACCGCGACGATAGGTAGAAAAAGTGTAATTAAAGAATACTACAAAAAATAGAAAAGCCCGCTGCAAAGCGGGCTTTTCCGGTTTTTAATTGAGAAGTATTTCTATCTTCCCGTTCTTAGAACTTATAACACTTAAAGCCTTTGAATAACTTAGCAGAAATTCAACGGTTTCTTTTTTTGGTTTAGATTGTGACCCACAGTCGTGGGGTGAAGAGTAAATTTGAGCCATTCGGTGTGTTTTGAAATTTATCTATTCTATAACGCACCAATTACTCATTTAGTTTATTCTAATTTGTTAAAATTATATTGTTCTTCTCGATCACCTTTCTAAGATTAATAAGTGCATAACGCATACGTCCCAGCGCGGTGTTAATACTCACATCTGTTTTGTCTGCAATTTCTTTAAAGCTCATGTCTTTATAGATACGCATTTTTAGCACCTCTTTTTGATCATCAGGGAGTTCTTCTATCAGTTTGCGCACATCATCTTCTACCTGCTCTTTAATAAGTTGCTTCTCTGCATTTAAGCTACTATCGCTCAATACCGAAAAAATGCTAAACTCACCGCTATTGTCAAACTTAGGCATGCGGCTATTTTTTCTAAAATGGTCTATCACAAGGTTATGAGCAATACGCATTACCCAAGGCAAGAATTTACCTTCTTCGTTATAACCACCGCGTTTAAGCGTGCGAATCACTTTAATAAAGGTATCCTGAAAGATATCTTCAGTGATGTCACGGTCATAAACCTTGCTATAAATAAAACTGTATATTCTTTGTTGATGTCTATTGATTAGACAGGAAAGCGCATTTTCATCACCCCGTATGTAGTTTTTTACTAGGGTCGCGTCATTAGTTAACACATCCTCCATACTCTTACTTTTGTAGGTTAATTATAGTGGCCTGAGGCCGAGATTAATAAGCTAAAAAGTAAAAGTTTTGTATACGCGTTTAGGTTTGTGTTAATACAGAATCAAATATAACAACTTTCATTCCAAATAAACAATTTCTCAAAATAAATTTAACATTAACAGCTTGTTAGCGTTATATACTTAAAATAATACTTGCATTGATTTATCTTTGCTAATCTTTTGGCTTAAGCCAAAAAAACACAGCGACATACGCTTTTTACACACGCATAATTCGCCACATTAAACAGGTTATCCCACAGTATGACAGTAGACGTTGCAACAGCTGATCCTAAAAAGAATATAATAATTAAAGGTGCAAAACTGCACAACCTTAAAGATATCAATGCCATCATCCCACGTAACAAACTGGTGGTGATCACAGGCCTTTCGGGTTCTGGTAAGTCTAGCCTTGCTTTTGACACTTTGTATGCAGAAGGACAAAGACGTTATGTTGAAAGTCTTTCGTCTTACGCGCGTCAATTCTTGGGCCGACTTGATAAGCCTAAAGTAGATTATATTAAAGGGATTGCACCGGCGATCGCTATTGAGCAAAAGGTAAATAGTACCAATCCGCGCTCTACCGTGGGGACAAGTACAGAGATCTACGATTATCTTAAGTTGCTTTATGCACGCGTGGGGAGAACGTATTCTCCTATTTCTGGCAACGAGGTAAAAAAGGACACGGTTACAGACGTCATAGATCATGTTAAGACGTATGAGCCACGCACAAAACTATTGCTTCTTGCTCCTTTTATTATAGAAAAAGGAAGATCGCTGGAAGACAAATTAAATATCCTGCAGCAACAAGGATATGCCCGTATTAAGGTGAATGATAAAGTGGTGCGTATTGATGAGGCTAAAGCCAAAGAAAGAGACAAACTTTATCTTGTGGTAGATCGTATCATCACTGCTGATGACGAAGATTTTTACAACAGACTTGCTGATGCTGTGCAAACCGCATTTTATGAAGGTAAAGGAGAAACCATCATTGAAGAGATGGACGGCGGCAAGCAAAGACACTTTAGTAATAGTTTTGAGCTAGACGGAATGTCATTCTTAGAACCTAATGTGCATCTTTTTAGCTTTAACAATCCGTATGGCGCTTGCCCTACTTGTGAAGGA
Organism: Leeuwenhoekiella obamensis; assembly: GCF_055391795.1. NCBI lineage: Bacteria > Pseudomonadati > Bacteroidota > Flavobacteriia > Flavobacteriales > Flavobacteriaceae > Leeuwenhoekiella > Leeuwenhoekiella obamensis. The sequence goes on from NZ_AP029251.1 coordinate 1,903,501, forward strand.
TACGGCGATGTAATAGGTATTGATGAAGATCTTGTGATCCCTAATACTGGGCTTTCTATATATGAAGATGCTGTTTTCCCATGGCGCGGAGAAAGCATGAGTTGGTATCGCGATACGCTGGTAAACAGTGCGTATAAATTTGACTTCCCTATTCACAAACCATATTTTGAATTAAGCGAAGAGCAAAAAGATCTACTCTGGAAGGGTAATGAACACTTTGAAGGGCTTAACGACTTCTTTAAACATCTAGAGTCAAAAAGCTATAAGATACAGAACCGTGTGATGCTTTCTCGCTACCGCGGAAAAACAAAATGCCGCACTTGCGAGGGCAAACGCCTGCGCAAAGAAGCTACTTATGTAAAAGTGGGCGGAAAACCCATCACAGATCTGGTTAACCTGCCACTTACTAAAGTTGCTGCATTTTTTGAACAATTAGAACTAACACAATACGAAGGGCAAGTAGCAAAACGCTTGCTTAAAGAAATTAGAAGCAGATTAGAGTTCCTTGAAAAGGTAGGTCTTGATTATCTCACTTTAAACCGAAAATCCAACACACTTTCTGGTGGAGAATCTCAACGTATCAATCTTGCGACCTCGCTAGGCAGCAGCCTTGTGGGAAGTATGTACATTCTTGATGAGCCCAGTATAGGTCTACATCCTAAGGATACTGAGAAACTTATAGGCGTGCTTCAATCGCTTCGTGATCTGGGTAACACGGTGATCGTTGTTGAGCATGACGAAGATATCATGAAAGCCGCTGATGAGATCATAGATATTGGCCCCGAGGCAGGAACCTTAGGTGGTAATGTAGTTGCTGTGGGCACGTATGATGACATCTTAAAAGCAGATAGCCTTACGGCGAAATACCTAAACGGAGAGGAAGCGATAGAAATTCCGCGTAAGCGCAGAAAACATAAATATTATATTGACCTGATAGGCTGTCGTGAAAACAACCTGAAAAATATTGATGTGCACATCCCTCTGGGAACTTTTGTAGCGATCACAGGTGTTTCTGGTAGCGGTAAATCTACTCTAGTTAAAAAGTTATTGTATCCTGCAATGCTTAAAGAGACTGGCGGTTATGGCGAGAAACTAGGTCAGATCTCTGAAGTAAAAGGTCAGTTTGAGAATATTAAAAGTGTAGAGTTTGTAGATCAAAACCCTATAGGTCGTTCTTCACGCTCTAACCCGGTAACCTATATCAAAGCATACGATGATATCAGATCGCTTTATGCCAGCCAGAAACTAAGTAAGATTCGCAATTTTAAAACCAAGCATTTTTCATTTAATGTAGATGGTGGCCGCTGTGAGACTTGCAAAGGTGAAGGCGAAGTCACCATTGAGATGCAGTTTATGGCAGATGTACATCTGGAGTGTGAGACCTGTAAAGGTAAACGCTTTAAAAAGGAAGTTCTTGAAGTGACATTCCATGATAAGAATATTGATGACATCCTCAACATGACCATTGACGATGCTGTTGCTTTCTTTACAGAACATAAAGAAGATAAGATAAGTCGTAAGTTAAAACCGCTTCAAGATGTGGGCTTAGGTTATGTGACTTTAGGTCAAAGTTCCTCAACCCTTTCGGGTGGTGAGGCGCAGCGTATTAAGTTGGCTTCTTTTCTTGTAAAAGGAACCACAAAAGATAAAGCCCTCTTTATTTTTGATGAACCTACAACTGGCCTGCATTTTCATGATATTAAGAAGCTCCTAGCTTCCTTTGAGGCATTGTTAGAAAAAGGGCATTCAATTCTAGTAGTTGAGCATAATCTTGATTTGATCAAATGTGCAGATCATATTATTGATTTAGGTCTTAATGGTGGTGAAACAGGTGGTAATATCGTTGCTGCGGGCACTCCAGAAGAAGTAGCTAAAAATAAAGAATCATACACGGCTGAATATCTAAGAGAGAAACTTTAAAGGGCATTTGAGTAGTCTTTTGGCTTAAAGCCAAAAAATATTTTACATCTGTAAATTAAACTACTAAACTAATTTAGCCACTCACAACAGAGTGGCTATTTTAATTTTGGCACGTGCTTTGAAACTATACAAGTACAAACTTGAATGTTTACCGCGGAGGCATTCTTTAAAATGTATAGTTATGAAACGAAGACTACTTTTTTTGATGATGATCTTGGGTGGATTTACCGCTCAGGCAAACACCACCGCAGATCCAATTAAACGCAGAGCTACCGTGCATCCTGTGATGACACAACCGGTAATGTTTATTGAGGATGGTATAAAATTCTTTATCTATCCTGATGGTGCGATAGAGTTTGCAACACCGCTTAACGGCAGTTATGCATACAACACAGGACACAGAGGCAGCAGGTCTGCAGAATATGGTAGAAACCGCTCTTACTTTAATAATTATGTTATAAGAGATAGAGCTGGCAGAGTATATAAAGTGGGACGTGTGAACCTTTTTTATGATCGTACAGGCAAAGTAACGCGTGTGGGAGATACAAGAATAGGTTATAAACACGGCGAACTAGATCAAGTGGGAAGAATGAAAATTCATTACAACCGCAACGGTCAGTTCATCACCTACACAAACAAGGATTTTAAGCTAGATCGCAATGATGTGCGTATCGGCGATAGATCTAGAAGATATGATTAAGATTTCATAGTTGATTGGTTGATTGGTTAGTAAAGCCCCTGCCCATTTTGGGTGGAGGTTTTCTATATCATGGCACGAGGTAATTCTGTAATTTTGCAACATGCAGTTAAAAGATAATATCACCGCACTGGCAACTCCCGCAGGATCGGGAGCCATAGCAGTAATACGAGTTTCTGGTCCGCATGCCCTTGAGATAGGCGATGCTGTTTTTAAGCCTTACGGCAAAAAGGTGTTAAGCGAGCAACCTTCGCACACCATGCATCTAGGGAATGTTCAGGATGGATCGCGCGTTATTGATGAAGCCCTGGTGTCGATCTTTAAAGGTACACGCAGTTACACTGGTGAGCCTACTATTGAGATAAGCTGTCATGGTAGTCCGTATATTCAGCAAGAGATCCTGCAACTGCTATTAAGAAGTGGTTGCCGTGCAGCAAAAGCCGGTGAATTTACACTTAGAGCATTTATCAATGGTAAGATGGATCTTAGTCAGGCAGAAGCGGTGGCAGATCTTATCTCTAGCGATAGTGAGGCCAGTCATACCCTTGCGATGCAGCAAATGCGTGGCGGTTTTAGCAATGAGATCGCAAAGCTGCGAGAAGAGCTGCTTAATTTTGCTTCGCTTATAGAACTTGAGCTAGATTTTGCCGAAGAAGATGTGGAATTTGCGAACCGCGACCAATTTCAAGAATTGATCACCAGGATCACCCGCGTACTTAAACGCCTCATTGATTCTTTTGCAACAGGTAATGTTTTAAAAAACGGAATTCCGGTAGCTATTGTGGGCGAACCCAATGTGGGAAAATCTACTTTGCTCAATGCCCTTCTTAATGAAGATCGCGCAATTGTGAGTGACATTGCCGGCACCACGCGCGACACTATAGAAGATGAGATCGCCATAGGCGGTATAGGCTTTAGATTTATAGATACCGCCGGAATTCGCGAGACCGAAGATGTGATCGAGGGTCTGGGCATAAAAAAGACCTTTGAGAAGATCAAGCAATCTAATGTCGTTATTCTTTTGCTTGACAGCGAAAAAGCCTCTCACAGCCCAGAGCGTCTTAAAGAGATACAAATAGAAGTTGGCAAGATCAAAAATAAGTTTCCACAGAAACCATTGATCGTAGTTGCTAATAAGGTTGACAAACTCTCTGAAGAAGAAATTACTAGCATTAAAGCGGCGATCGATAATCCTTTATTCCTTTCGGCGAAAGCCAAAACAGGTGTAGAAGAACTTACTGAAAAACTACTCTCATTAGTAAATACAGGAGCATTGCGCAACGACGAAACCATCGTTACAAATAGCAGACACTACGACGCATTACTCAAAGCCCTTGAAGAAATTGAAAAAGTGCAAGCCGGTATTGATGCGGGACTAAGTGGCGATCTGCTCGCTATTGATATCAGGGAAGCGTTGTATCACTTCGGTGAGATCACAGGTCAGGTTACAAACGATGAATTGCTTGGGAATATCTTTGCTAATTTCTGCATCGGGAAGTAATTGTATATATACATATTAGTGGGAATTACCATGCTGTATCCGTACATCATTTATGCTATAACTACGCTATAACCACGCTATAACCGTTTGTGGTTTATGGGTAGTGATGCATCATGACTGCGCTGGATGACCTTGGATTTGATGAAAGCAGGATGAGGGAAGCTGGGTGATGTATCTCGGCTTTTGAGCGTATTTCCTCGTTGTTCGTTAAAAATTACAAGTATTGAATTTATAATTGCGATGGGAAATTCTGATTTTTAGAATATGTGTTCTCTTTGAAAGTTTTTTCTATTCTTTTGCCTTGATGCAAAAGAACCAAAAGATCAAGGCTGCACTATACTTTGGAAACTATTACGGCTTACTCGCTATATTCTGGAAAAAGGGCCAACCTATAACTCTGTTTTATAGTAGTTTTTAAAAGTCATCATCCTTTTAAAAAGAATTACCACCCCTCCAGAATATGGCCACTCCCTTCACCTATAGTTTTAACCAAAGTCTACTGAGGCCGTTTTTAAACCTCATTTAAATTTTTGTCATTTTATTTGAGAGTAGTGCATCTCGGCTCCGCACGATGAGCGTTGATTTGATGGATGCTGGATGCTGGAAGCTGGAAGTAGGAAAGTGAACCCTCCGACCCTTGCTTCGCTTGGTCACCTCCCTTAATGTATTAATGCAGGAGCTTTGATAGGTGCATCTCGGCTCCGCTCAATGACCGTTGATTTGATAGAAATAGGATGAGGGAAGCTGGGTGATACATCTCGGCTCTACTTGATGACATTGGGTTTATTGGACTTGCTGTTATGTGTACTAAAAATTATACTCTATCTATCATGAAGTGCGCATCTCTTAAAATGTCAAAAACATAGATATATCAAAACAAAAAAGTTTGAAGGTTATTGAAAATAGTTGATCATCTCACAGGTATATAAAGCACTATATATTATATTGAATACTGTAAATCAATATGATATGAAAAATATTCTTATACTACTTCTTTCTTTGACCACTTCATTCAATTCTTTGGGCCAAGAAAAAAACGAGCCTCCTCTACAATCAATTCATGGGATTATTGACGAATTACTTAATCAAATTACCATTGAAAAAGGTGAAAAGATGGATACTACGGCAGTCAGAAATTTATTTCATCCGTCAGCGATTCTTACTGTGGCTGATTCTACGCAAGCAGAAACACTATCTCTTGATGACTTCCTTATTCTTTTAAAAGATCCTTACTATGAAGAGGGATATCTTGAGCAAGAAATTCATAAGGTTGTTGATGAATATAATGGTATCGCCCAAGTATTCCAGACTTTCTACGGCAAGGACTCTGAGGGCATTGAAGAAAAAGGAATAAACAGTTATCAATTAACTTATTATAATGAGCGCTGGTGGATCGTTAGTCTGTTATGGACTATAGAATCTAAAAGTGTAAAAATACCTGAGAAATATGGAGGATAATAGAGGGAAGCATCTTGGCTTCGCTCGATGACCATGAATTAGATGGAAGCAGGATGAGGGAAGCTGGGTGATGTATCTCGGCTTTTGAGCGTATTTCCTCGTTGTTCGTTAAAAATTATAAGCATAGAGTTTATACTTGCGATGGGAAATTCTGATTTTTAAGTATGTGTTCTCTTTGAAAGTTTTTTCTATTCTTTTGCCTTGATGCAAAAGAACCAAAAGATCAAGGCTGCACTATACTTTGGAAACTATTACGGCTTACTCGATATATTCTGGAAAAAGGGCCAACCTATAACTCTGTTTTATAGTAGTTTTTAAAAGTCATCATACTTTTAAAAAGAATTACCACCCCTCCAGAATATGGCCGCTCCCTTCACCTATAGTTTTAACCAAAGTCTACTGAGGCCGTTTTTAAACCTCATTTAAATTTTATCATTTGATTTGAGAGTAGTGCATCTCGACTCCGCTCGATGACCATTGATTTGATGGATGCTGGAAGCTGGAAGTGGGGAAAGAAACCCTCCGACCGTTGCTGCGCTTGGCCACCTCCCTTAATAAATTAATGGAGGAGCTTTGGAAGGTGCATCTCGACTGCGCTCGATGACCTTGAATTAGATTGAAGTAGGATGAGGGAAACTGGGTGATGTATCTCGGCTTTTAATGATGAGCGTTGATTTGCTGGAAGTGGGGAAATTACTTTTGTATTGTAGCTTATTTTGATGAATTTGTGGCTTAGTGTTTTCATACACTCCTCATACACTATCCATGCTTTATCCATACACTATCTAGGGAGTATCCATGGATGAAAAATTAGGATGCATTTTAAGTGTGCCACGTCCTGAAATAGCTATACAGATTTATAAGCATATCCTGTTGCTTTTGTTTAAGGCTAATATTTAGTCCTGAATTGATTATATAGTTAATATTTTAAGCTCTATAAGTGTTGCTTTAATGCTCATATACTTCAGCGTTTTTCTTTATAATTGAGAACACCCTACATGATTCTCCTATGTAAAATTCTAAATACTTAATAAATTTTATTTCGAAAGCATCTATATTTAGCAAGCAAAAACCTAACTACATGAATATTAGTTTCACTAAAGAGTAAGAAGAATATATCTCAAAGCAAGTTGCTTCTGGAGAGTACCAGAATAATAGCGAAGTTATACGTGATGCGTTAAGAGTTCATGGTATATACCGGGAAAAAGTCATCCAAGATTTACGCATTGAAATCGAATTAGGCTGGGATGGTCCGGAAAGCTCAATACCTATGGATCAAATTATTGAATCAATGAGAAAAAACTAATTCACACACTATGTCTTCACACAAAATGAGTCTCAAAAAGGGACTAAATAATTTTAACTGAGGTCCAATTTACATTATGTTAAATTTGACAGGTAATTCAATGAATTTGATGAATATAATTTTGTTTTAAAAAACAATTATATATTAAAATATCTTGTTTGAATCATTATCAATTAATATTTTATCCGATTTACAGAATTACTTACATTGTATTTAAAGAATGTTCCTATTTTTATAAAATAGCTTTAAACCATATGGCTGAAAACCAATATTCTCCAAAATACTTGGATAATGCTTCTACGACACCTGTTGATCCAAGAGTATTGAAAGAAATGCTTCCATACTTTAGTGATTTTTTTGGAAATGCCTCAAGTCAGCATGAATTTGGATATAAGGCTAAAAGAGCGATTGAAAAATCCAGAGAACAGGTCGCTAATTTAATTAACTGTTTTGAAGACGAAATAATATTTACATCAGGGGCTACAGAATCAATAAATCTTGCTTTGAAGGGATATGTTGAAGCTAATGCTTATAAGGGAAATCATATAATCACTGTAAAAACTGAGCACAAAGCAGTTTTAAATACATGTGAATATTTAGAAACTAAGGGTATAGAAGTCACCTATTTAGATGTTGATAAGAATGGATTAATTGATTTGGATGAACTGGAAAGTAATATCACCAAAAAAACTATTCTTATATCTGTAATGTGGGTAAACAATGAAACAGGAGTAATTCAGCCAATAAAAAGAATTGGAGAGATTGCACATTCGAACAACATCTGTTTTTTCACAGACGCAACTCAGGCAGTAGGGAAAATCAAAGTTGATCTTCAGGAAAACTTAATCGATATGCTCTGCTTTAGTGGACACAAATTAAATGGCCCTAAAGGTATTGGGGTTCTTTTTAAGAAACCTGAAGTTAGTTTAACACCATTAATTCACGGGGGAGGTCAGGAAAAAGGTCTTAGGGGGGGTACATACAATAGTCCATTAATTGTTGGACTTGGTAAAGCTTGTGAATTAGTTAATGATGAATTTGAAGAAAATCTTAAAAATTTACTTTCTCAAGCAAATAAATTTTCAGATTATTTTGAGGATAATAAAATAGGTGAAATTAATTTCAAAAATGTTCCTACTGCTCCTCATATTTTAAGCATTACTCTCTTCAACTATGAAGCTGAAGAATTCTTAATAATAAAATCAAAAGAATTTTTAGCATCGACTGGAAGTGCTTGCAATGCTGAACTAATAGAACCTTCTCACGTTTTATCTGAATTATTTGACGACCCAAATATAATTGTCAGGATATCCACCACACCTTAAAACAATACTATGCTAAAGAATGTTGAATGGTCTGAAGATAGAGATTATAGAACAGGTAGTGATAATGAGCCTTTACAGTTCTATATAGATGCATTGTGTAATAGTAAATCATTTGATTTATTGCTGGGGTACTTTAGCTCCTCTGCTATAAACATTCTTGCCTTAGGCTTTGCAAATTTTATTTATTCAGGTGGTAAAATGAGAGCAGTTATTAATAATCTTCTATCACAGGATGATAAAGAGGCCATTCTAAAAGGACAAGACAAAGAAAATTTTTCATCTACTTACAATTTTGAAGACATAAAAGGGCTTAAAGAATCACTTGATGATTATGGAAAACATTTTTTTGAATGTTTTGCTTGGATGATTGCTAATGAAAAAATAGAGTTAAAAATAATCAAACCAAAAAACAGAAAGGGTATTTCTCATTATAAGTCAGGAATTTTTGGTGATGGAAAAGATTATATAAGTTTTAAATCATCTTGCAATTTCACGTATTATGGATTTATAGAAAATTTAGAGGAATTGGATTGTAGATTATCTTGGGAGGAAGGAGAATTAAAAAAAATCAATAAACAGAAGATAAATTTTGAACAACTCTTTTCAGGAAAATCTGAAATTGTTGAATATCTTAATGTGCAAGATGTTAAAGTTGCTATAAAACAAGAGTTTGGAGATAAAAATATACAGGAGTTAATAATACAAGAAAAAGAATTATTAAAAAATAGAAAGAAAACATTTAACAACCTTAATATCACTGAATCAATTAAAACTGCAACTAACAAATTAAATGAGTTTATAAAAATTGAAAAATCACCAAAATTTCCTTATCCAACTGGACCAAGACCTTATCAGAATAAAGCTTTTGAAAAATGGATAGAAAATGATAAAAAAGGATTATTTGCCATGGCAACAGGCACAGGAAAAACACTTACTTCCTTAAATTGTTTATTGAATGAATACAAAGATAATGGAGCATATAAGGCAGTCGTTTTGGTTCCTACGATAGCATTGGTTGATCAATGGAAAAATGAATGTAGAAAATTCAATTTCAACAATATAATAACTATAAGCTCCAAAGAAAAATGGCCTCAAAATGTATCTTTTTTAAACACTGCTAGCAACTTCATTGATGTGTCTTATGTAATAATAGTAACCTACGCTTCTTTCTATAGAAAAAGCTTTCAATCACATTTCATTAATTTACCAAAAGACACCTTATTAATTGCCGATGAAGCGCATAATTTAGGATCAAACAATTTATTAAAAACACTCTCAAAAATTCATTTACAGAAAAGAATAGGTCTTTCAGCTACTCCTGACAGAAAATATGATGATATAGGCAATAAAAGTATCGAAGAGTTTTTTAACGACTCACCTCCTTTTGTATATAGTTACACGATGGGACAAGCTATGATTAAAGGGTGGTTGAGTAAATATAAATACTATCCACATATTGTTAAACTAACCAACATTGAACTTGAGGAATACAGAGAAAAGTCAAAACAACTAGCAAAATATTTTGATAACCAGACAAAAAAATACAAAGATTGTCCAGAAGTAGAAAGACTTTTATTAGAAAGAAAACGCATAATTCACAAGGCTCACAACAAGTTAGCAGCTTTTAAAAAAATTCTAAATGATGAATTTAATTACAGAGGAAACCTGAACTATACATTGGTTTATGTACCTGAAGGCATAGAGCCTAATTATGAAAATATTGATGATTATATTGAAGACAGTGAAGATGTTTCATTAATTGACAAGTATACTAGAGTAGTTAGTAGAACAGACAGTTCAATTATGGTAAAGCAATACACTTCTAAAACAAAAAATAGAGAATATGTCATAGAGTGCTTTCAAAAAGGAACTATAAATGTGTTAACATCGATGAAATGTTTAGATGAAGGCGTGGACGTACCCAGATCAGAATTAGCTATTTTTTGCGCGAGTACAGGAAACCCAAGACAATTTGTTCAAAGGAGAGGAAGAGTTTTAAGAACTCATGATGACAAAACATATGCTGTAATACATGATTTAGTTGTTGCCCCTGAGATCAATGATGATTCAACTTTTGAAATGGAAAAAAGTATAATAAAAAAAGAACTTGAGCGAGTGGTTGATTTTTCAATATTAGCACTGAATAAACCAGATACATTTGAGGCATTAAAACCAATACTCAAATATTACAATATAAATTTATACGATAGTTCAACCAACACAAACACTTAGAACATGGCTAGAAAAGATGAAATTTTAAAAAGTTTTTTAGAGCATGAAATAATCTCAGAAAAGTACGGCATAAATAAAGATGACATTCCAGGTAAGTTGCAAGAGGGATTAAATTCAGAACATGCTATAATAAAAGCTATCTCTTTAATTGTAGAAAATACAGAAGGGTTTAATACCGTATCAGATAAAGCACTTTATGGTCAAATAACTCAATTTTTAAACGAATCAGCAATATGATATTAAAAGAAATTACCATAGAAAACTATTTATGCTATTATGGTTCTAAGAAATTTAATCTGGCAAATGGTTTAAATGTTTTTATAGGAGAAAACGGAGAGGGTAAAACAAAATTTTTTGAAGCCTTAGAATGGTTATTTAACAATGATAATGACAATTTAGAGTTACTTGTTTCCAAAAAAGTTCTTGAAGAAAAAGGGGCAAATGAATCTTTTAGGGTTAGAGTTGAAATTGTTGTAGAACATTATGACGAAATTAAAATTTTATCAAAAGAATTTTCAGTCAAGAAAATCAATGATTCAGATTTTGAAGTTGGAAAAGTTATACTAAAAGGAATTGAAGAATCTAACAATGGTGAGAGAAGCTATGTTGATGGTAAAAATCTTCTAGAGCACCTATTCCCTAGTGAAATTAGAAGATATTCAATGTTTAAAGGAGAAGAAGAACTTAATATTTTTGACAATGAAGATGCCTTAATTAATCTAATCAATTTATTTTCTAACGCTAAACATTATCAAAAATATGAAGAAAGAGGTGAGTATCTAAAAAATGAGGCTGAAAAAGCTGTAAACAGGGAATCGAAAAACAACTCGAAAAACAAACAGGAATATCGTAGACTCGAAGAAGAGATTAACCACTATTCTAGAAAAAAACAAGATCAACTAACTTTTTTAGAAGAAACCAATAATAGTATAGAAAAAACAAAAAAGAATATCCAAGATGCCGGAAAGTATATAAATAATGCTGAAGCTCTAGAAACTATAAATTCGAGAATTGAGAAGATAGAAAGAGATATTTCAAAAACAGAAAGCTTAATTTCTGAAAACTATACAACAGCTCTTTTTGATGAAAATTGGATATTAATGAATTTTGACCAAATTCATACAGAGTTTTCTAATAAAGTATCGGATTTAAGTAAAAAAAGAAGGAAACTTCAATCAGATTTTGACAGAGAAATCGGTATAAAACAGGGTGAAAAAAAAGCTAAATTAGAGATTTTAAATGATTTAGTTCCTTTACCTCATAATGTACCTTCATTATCAATTATGAAAGAGATGATAAAGGAAGGGGTTTGTAAAGTTTGTAACAGACCTGCAGAAAAGGGTTCTGAAGCTTTGGAATTTATGGAAAAGCGTCTTCAAAATTATTTAGATTCTCAAAAAGCAGCTAAAGAAGTAGATGAGGAGCCTAAAAAACTTTTTCAATTTAACTATATAAGTAGACTTGTTAACCTAAGTACAAACCAGGAAGACAATTTATCCAAACTAAATAGTATAAATAATGAAATTGAAGATATGTTTGAGTTTAATCAAGCTAGAAAAAATGATCTGATTGAGCTAAAAGAAAAACTAGAAATAGAATTAAAAGAGCGTAATAGAATAATTGGCAATTCTGCTGTCGGTTCAGAAAGGCTAGGTGTAGTGCTTAAAGACTATAATTTATGGCAGGATGATGTAAAAAAGTTAAATGAAGAAAGTGTTGATTATGAAGTTAAAATAAAAGACTATGACTCTAAATTAGAAGTTTTAAATGAGCAAAAAGAAAAAATAGACCTAACTAATGCCAATTCATTTTTAATTAACACAAGAAATATTCTAAGAGATATAGATCAAATTTTTAGGGATACCAAAGACAGAAAGTTTGAAGAATTTATAAAGTTATTATCTCAAAAATCTAATCAAATTTTATCAAATATAAATATTGATGCTTTTACAGGAACTCTCAAATTCAAAGTGACAAATTTTGGTTCAAAAATCAAAATCAAGCCAAGATTATTGGATGAAAATGGACACGAGTTTTTGGCCAATAAATCCTTAGAAACATCAATGCATATCTCAATCTTAATTGCAATTTCAGAACTATCTAAAGAAGTTAGAGAAGACAGATACCCAATGTTATTTGATGCGCCAACTTCATCTTTTGGTGAAAGTAAAATGACTGAGTTTTTAAATTTAATTTACGAAACAGACAATCAAACCATTATTTTGATTAAAGATTATATAGCTAAAGATGAAAATAAAAACCTATATATTAAACCAGAATTTGAGAAAGTAAAAAGAGATAAGGCTTTCTGGATTAAACTTGAAAGACCTTTTAATGAAAAGAATTTAAAAACTATTAACACACAGAGAATAGAGTTATAAGTATGGACAATTTATTTGATAAATGGAAAACCCGAATTCCTAAATATAGCATTGAGTTTAAAGACACTTTATTCAAATCTCTCTCAGAAAAATACGGAGCTGAAGGTGATAAAAAAATTAGTTTAGGCAAACACTTTAGTACTAACTACGAACTATACACTTATGCCTTTTTTCTTGGACTTTACACAAATGAATACTCACCAATTTCTGAAAGTGTAAAAAAGGTTGATTTTAGTCATCATATACAGTATTGGGGAAGTAAAACTACAATATCTGTCAGAAAAGATTTTACCAATCTACAAGAGTACATCTTTGCAGCTTTAGTAACTAAAACAGACTTAAATTTTATTGCATTAGATAAAGGTGAAATAACAGAAGATCAAGCTGTAAAAAAACTCATCCACACTATGGAATCATATACAAATGGAGGACTTACTTTAATTAAAGAAAAGCTAGAAGATAATCCTAGTTATTTTTTAAACCCAACCTCTTTTTTAGATATGATAGTTAAGGCTAAAACTCAATAAAAAGAATCAGAAAATTCATGAAATTTTTAGACTATGTCTATTAAGTGACCTCCTCCCAATTTATTTAAAAATTAAATAAAACAGCTTGCACATCCTTCCCCTTCGGCTTGTAAAATTTCATCTTGCCAAGAAGAGTTTGTTCTTGATCTTTTCTCTTGACGTAAGGTTCTAAGATAATGCTCCTTTTTAATCGCTTTTACTCTTTCTGGCTTTCTAAGCTCTTCTAATGTTTCTTCTGCCCAAGCATACCCCTCTTTTTCATACTCTGTTGCCTTATCATATAATTCAGGATGTTGCTCCAGTAACCAAACCCATTCAATTTTTTGTTGGTAGAAACAAAAGAAACATCCGGATCTACTTCGGGAGTAAGTTGCAGTTTTAATTTCGCCATCAATCTCAACTTGGTATTCAATTGGCTTGTAATAAGCAGGAATACCAACACCACTATCCTCTAAGAGCTTAAAAATATCATCAATTCCTAAATTATCAGAATTATCAACTAATGGGAATTCATCTAATTTACCAACGGGATAGTCGGTAGTTTTTAAAAATTCAAAAACTACTTTATTAAACGCTTTTACATCAGCATCTAAAAGTGCATTTAATTTCTGTTTCTGAGTAAATTGGACTGAAATTGGCTGCTCGGCATAAGCTAATATGTTATCTAAAAGACCAGGTTCAGAAATGATATTATTATAATACATTATAACTTTATCAATGTTTGGATTTGAAAGAACCTTTTTTATTACATCTTCACTCCAAATGTTTTTCCTAAATGGAAAGATGGTCTGAATACTCTCTTTCTTGGAAATATATCCTTCACGATTTTCATCACCACGAATGCCAACATAGGAAATAGTCGGTTTTTCTCCCACTTCATCCTCAAACGGCTGTAACTTCATTTTTTTTGTACACCACCTAGCCATTGGAGAAGGCAAATATCCCCCATACAAAGCTAAAAAATGATCAAAAGGATTTTTTAATGGAGAATTTTCCTCATTCATTGATTTATATAACCTAATACTCTTACCAAGTTTAGAAGTCAACTTTTTAATTAAATCATAAGTCTCTTTTAGTTCCTTTCCGGTATCACAGGTATAATATTCAATACCCATATTAGGGTAATTTTTATTCATATATACTGCAAGTGCAGCACTATCCTTTCCTCCTGATATTCCCAAAACATGATTTACTTTTCCCATATTAAACTTCCAAATCTTTAGATAGTAATTCTATTAAAACTTCCTTCCTTCTTTTAGACTCAAGATCTTTGATCAACTTATTGATATCTTTCTTAATTTTACTTATTACCTCAGATTCACTATCCCTGCGATTTATAATAAGTTTTTCCTCAATCGCCTTCCCACCTTCGTTATAGAAACGAAAAGAAAGTAATTTCTCTTGATTTGAAGATTTATTAAAAGATTGTATTTCACTTGCCTTTATTAGGCCATCAATTAAATCCTCAATCGTTCTTAATAACAAAGGCTCCTCCTCATCAATCAATTCATCAATACTTTTACCCAATACGACATCAGCCACAGATTTTAACCAGCTTGCTCTATCGTCCAAAGGGGAAATTAGTCTTTGATAGAACACCTTTTGGACTTCAGCTAAAGTATTCGAATCAATACTCTTAAGTTTGAGAAATATTTCCTTTTTATAATCCTCAAAATTTGTACGATCACAATAGAACGAAGAAACAATTGAATTTTCAATTCTATTCAATAATTCCCCATAAGAATTGCGTAACTCTCGTATGGCATCTTGAATTTGTTTTGAAAAGCTTTCTAACACCCCTTCATCCTCTTTGATAGTTACTCCATGATAACCCAGAGCTTCTGGAAAAATATTGAAAAGTGCATCCTCAGGATCTTTTGCCTGAACAATAGCTTGCCTTAAAGCAATAGCTTTTTTGGAAAGCTTATTAGTTTTTAAAGCATAGTTATTAAGCCCTCTTTGAAATCTCAAAAAATTACTAAAGATGGATAGAAACACTGTTTGAGTTCCTTTATCATCCAAGCTATCACCCTGAACTATCTCCTTATAGCATTCTAAAAGATTTACTTTCAGACCTGACACATCATAACTTTTAAGCAAAAAATTATCCGGTCTTCTATGTATTAAGTCTAATACATCTTCATCTAAAAAAGGTATGTAACCTCCATCAACGTGGAATAATGCAAAATCTTCTTGTTTTGCAATTAAAAAAACAGGCAACCAAAAGTCGATTAAACCTTTTTTCAATTTAAATGGAGGCTCCAACAACAAGTCAATAAACTCCCTTAAATTCCGTTTATTAGATAGAGATGAGTTTAAAAATGCTTCACTCTCATTCCAAAGCTCGTATAAGCTTGATTTTTCATCGGGCACAGACAGTTCATAATAATCTAAGTTATCATTTCTCTTATGTATCCCTGGCTTTTTTAATAAGCTAATGTAAATTGCCTTTTCAGGTGGAAATTTAGAATTAGTATATCCAAGCATTTCCTTTGAGCTCGAATTGAGTAATGCTCTAATTAAATTCTTTCGCGCCGTATTAATGGGAGCACTTAAATACTCTTTATTAATTAATTCGTTTTTGAGGTTTGGAGTCTTTGAATAAATATTGTAACAAATTTCCGCTAGCCACCTATATAATCTTTGTTTATTAGAAATATTCTCGATTTGACCATTATGAACCCAAATATTAACTTCCGGTTTAAACATTTCAGTAACGACCAAAATCTCCAAATTATTTAAATGAAATTGCTTTTCATCATTCAATAAGTTTAAAGCATTTTTGTCTTCTTGATGTTTTTCAAGTAAAAGATCAAACTGCTTGATCTTAAAAAGCTCTTCTTTAATCTGAGATGAGTTGTTATAAACTACAAAAATATTTCCACCCTTTGTTTTGGAAAGCTCAAGCAAGGTAGTTACATCAACCTCTTCAAAAATTAGGTTGATAAAACCATCAATTGCCCCACTAGCAGGCTTAATATCAAGAATCTCATCAGCATTTATAATCCTATACTCAAAAAATCTAGGAGTTCCCGTTTCGAAAGTATACTTCTTAACCAATTCAATAGGATAATCTACAAGGTTTCTTATCTCATCACTAATTGAAAAATAAGGATTTATCTCCTTCCCTATTGATATTAATTCCTGTTCAAGATCAATATCTGTACCTTCTAAGAAATTTAATTTCCTACTATGTTTATAAAATCTAATAATAGAAGCTGAAAGTAATTTTTCAACTACATCAGAGATATTGATGTCCTGAGTTAATTTGAAGTAGTCTATTAAAAAAGACTCGTCAAAACGCCCTCCTGCCTTTGAAAAAATATTCACTAATCCAATTGTCTTAATTACTTCAGTTGCAACGAAAAAATCATCTTCAAATATCAATTCTGCTCTTTCTAAAGCCCTAAAAGAAGAATACCATTGCGGCCTATGAGGGTTTTCAGGACTATTAATTTCAGCAGGCATTGTATGTACTAAATAATCAAACACCCTTGACACAGTAAAGAACAAGTCTCTATTATGTCTGATAGCATATTTAGAATCATCGTTAAGAAACGAAAATAATGACCGTTCATTTTGACCGTAACGTTGTAGAGAATTGACTAAAACATTTGTCGACAACCAATCTAAAGGAAAAAGAGATTCGGTTAAATCGGAATTGATGTTAGAATTGACTAAACCCGAGTCTTGCACTAAAAGATTGAGCTTTTTGAAATTTCTCTTAAATCTACGGGGTAATTTAAACTCTTTTAATTTCTTACTTGCAAAAAATATTAATTGCTCAACAGGCTCATTAAAAATTAAGTCAACGAATCTCCCACGAACCTTCTCCCATTCCAACCTATCCTGGTTGGACAAATTTCTACCATAAGAAGAAAAGTTTTGGTGAAGTGTAATTATAAAATAGGATTCATATTTTTCATCATTTACCCATTCAGAGATTTGCTGGAGCAAATAAAGTTCATCTAGTGAATTATTTTTAGATGCATTTTCTAAGAACTTACCGAACTCATCGACTACCAATACAAGACCATATCTTTTTCTTTGGGCTTTCTCTCTCTCATTATTTAAAGTATTCAGAATGTTCTCATTGGTAACATCATTCAGCCCCAAAACTTTAGATAAAGCTTCTGAAAATGGAGAATTACTTCCAACAATCTTAATTATCTGATATCCCTCAATCCTATTTTCAGAATCAAGGTTCGAAAAATAGAGTTTCTCATTGTTTAAATTTCTTTCTAATGCCCAGAGAAAGGTAGACTTTCCAGTACCATAATTACCAATGAGATTAAAAGATCTAGTTGCTCCATGATTGTATAAGAATATCCGTTCAAATATTTCCTTAGTATTTGGAGTAACTATATAGTCTATATTCTTGCCCCAATCTCTAATAATATTTGTCGATATATTAGCCGTGTAACTCATAATGCCTTTTCAATAAAGTGGTCTTAAAATTTTCAGAAGTATCCTTAATTTGAATTTGTCTTACTCCCGCATCATCCTTATATACAAATTGAGAATACCCTTTACATAATTCTTCAACAACAAGCTCTAAAGCCTCGTTGGACAAGCATAAATAAGCTGCAATAGATATTCTTATTTTATCAAAGTTTATAGCAGATTCATTTGAGAATTCAGCCAAAAGACAATATCCGAAAATTTCAATAGTCAAAGAAGGTTGCACATTTCTATTGATTCGATACACCGCCTCATTATTATTATTGCGCCTACCTGTATTGGAAACTAAATTAAGAGCGAGCAAAGGGGTATTGAAATCATCTTCGACGGTTTTTGTATTCTTGTTAGGAGAAACATAGGTTTTTATAAAAACTTTAAAATCAGAATTCAAGGTTTTATCCGTAACCTTTTTCTGATTGTTTTTTTCAATTTCCCTTAACAAAAACGACTTTATTTGAGTCTCTGAAAATTCTAAACTTGCTTTATCAGAAAAATAATCTTTGAAGATTGCTGAAAAAATTGAAGCGTATCCAGTTGAACATAGAAAGTACTGCATTAACCATAGAGACCCTTCATTTTCTAAATAGGGATCTAGTTCTAAACCTTTAAAAAGAATATATGTGAGTTCTCCCAATTGATTGTTTTCATCATCAATTACTTTAAAGGCTTTCATCCAATGCAAAATTGAGCGAACCATATTCTTACCCACCCCTAATTTGAAAATTGCCTCAGAGTCTTTAAAGATAGATATATCACACTCGTTACCAGCTAATTGAACTCCTTTCAGAAGCCATTGCTCACGGCAATGAAAAGTATCATGACCGGAAAATCTTAATATTGACATAGTTTAATTTGATAAATGCAATTTAAACTAAATGGACGATTGACTCCATTTCAATAATAGAAAATTTGAAAGAATATCAACATAATTTATTAACATCTATAAATAAGATTATAACTATAACAAACGCTTCAATAAGAATATTAACAAAAAATTTATTCATAATGCAATGTACAGTATTAAAGATTGTCTTAATCGGGTGACCTTTTAGGACAGAGCATGAGAAAAAAGCATTATTCACAACTTTAAAACATAAATGATATGATAATTACAAAAAACTTAGTTAGAGTTTAGAATTAAAAATAAAACTTAGATGTGGTTTCACAGATTAGTTTCTACTAGCGCGAAAATTGATTGGTACATTTTTAAAATAACTAAGAAGCATTATTTAAATTATGATTATTAAAAATACTATGTTTTTAATAAAGATAATATTTTAACAATGAACACAATAAAAAATGTATCTTAATACAAATCTCTAAGACTAGCTTTAAATATTAACTTTACCATTGATTGATACAAAACTTAGCTTTAAAATCAATAATGCGAATTATTCTCGGTTTACTTAATCAAATCGATATTGTATGGGACGGAAAAATAGATAACACAGCTATTATACATTTTTTTAAAATATAATCCTTACTGTTGTCAAATTTGCAAATATTATCGTTTTATGAGACTTTTATTTCCGTTAGAAGCAAGAAAAAAACTAAAAAATACATCTCGGTTCCGCTCGATAAGCATTTATATTTCTAGAGTAGTCCATTTCCCCCTCACTCCACCACATCAATCACACTACCACAGCTCAGCATCGCTTCGCCATAATACGGATTCTTGATATCGCTGGAGCTGCTTAACCAGACGGCGCCGTTATTGTTATTTGCCATGGGGCATTGCTGGATGTACAGTTTTGCGTCCAGACCGGTAATATTCTTGATCACAGCCACCATATTCTCATTTAAGACAACAAAATGACTACGTTGCACTTCTAGATCTTTGGTTTTTGATATTGCGGCCAACTTGTCTTTTATCGCATTGATATGTGCTTTTTCCATGGTGCCTAGCGTGGCTTCTGGCGTTGATTTTAGTGCGGTAAGTGTCGCTTTCGCGGAAGCGATAACTGCAGAAGCATCGCTATTTACAAAGGCATCCTTGAGTTTAAGGTAAGACGGTAAACTTTGCTTAACAGCTTGCTTTGTATTTGCCGAAAATTGCATCTCCATAGACTGCATTTCCATTGCTGATTGCTCCTCAACATCCTGATTCATCATAGATCGCTTGCCTTGCAATTGTGCCGCAGCGTCTACTGTGAAGGTTCCATTGGTTACGATCTCATCACCATTTTGAAGTCCGTCAAGCACAGTATAATTATCTCCGTTACGATTGCCCAACGTTACCTCGTGCATTTTAAAAACAGGTTCGTTCGCATTGGTTTTAAGATAAACCACAGAGCGCTCACCGGTCCACATCACCGCCGTTGCTGGTATAGTGAATTGAGAAGTTGTGGCTGTGCTCTGCCCTTCTACTTTGCCGGTAATGAACATACCCGGTTTGAGTTGGCCATCTGTATTTTGTAAGTCGGCTCTAACGGTTACTGTTCTTGTTTGAGCATCCAGAACCGGATCTATAAAAGAGATCTTTGCATTAAATGGTGTATTAGGATAGGCATTTGAAGTGATCGCTATTCGCTGCCCTTTTTTCAATTGATCAATTTGATTTTCATAGGCATCAAATTCTGCCCAGACTGAGTTTAAGTTGCTGACCTTAACAATGGGCTGACCTTGCTTCACATAATCACCTTCTGCGACCAACTTCTCTGAAACAGTACCGCTCACGGTGGCATAGACAGGGAAATTCTCTTGCACTTCACCAGATCGTTCTATGCGGTTGATCTGCGTATCTGTGAGCTTCCAAAGTTTTAATTTGTTGCGCACCGCATTATACAATGCCCGCTGTGATTCTTTAAGTGACGCGGCAGTAATGAGTTCTTGCTGGGCTGCCACTAATGAAGGTGCGTAAATGGTTGCTAGCAATGCACCTTTGCGCACTTCCTGACCGTTATAGTTGATATTCAGTTTTTCTATTCTACCGTCAAAATAACTCGCCTGCACCGCATTCTCTTCTTCATTCATGGCGATCTTGCCAGAAAGCGTGATCATATTTTCTTCTCCCACAGACGCACTTCCCACACGCGTGGTTTGAATATCGGCTAATGCCATGGCATTCTTGGTCATTTTGAATTCATTCACGTCCAGACCGTCTGCACCTGCTTCTGCCGGAATAAGATCCATCCCGCAAATAGGACAATCACCAGGTTCTGGTTGCATGATCTGTGGATGCATTGAGCAGGTCCACATTTGTTCAGCGCTAGCGGCTTCATGTGTATGCTCATCGTTTTGATGCGTATCGTTAGCCTCACTTCCTCCAAAAATGAGCCAACCCAATACTAAACCTCCCACAAGAGCGATCCCGATATATAGAAAATTCTTATTCATACTTTCTAACTTTATTTTGCTGTTTTAATGAGTCAGCCGTGATCTTGATTCATACGTTGATCACACTCTTTTCTTTTTGGCTGCAGCCAAATAAATTTTTACACCTTTTTAAGCAACCGCAAACTTCACGATCAGTCCACCAGCTAACCAAGCATAGCACAAAAATGCTGTGTATTTTAATACGGTTTCAAGCAACGGACTTTTTGGTGCCATGTCGCCCATAGATGCCATTACATCTTTTTTCTTGAAAAAGCCTAAATAGATCAAATAACCCGTGATCGCTAAAAATGCTAGGTTAAGAAAGAAGGTATAATCGACCTTAAAATATTCGCTATCCTGAATAGTAACCTGCGAAGGATCTGGTAAAAAACCTAACAGATCAAAACCGTAATGCAACGCCAACGCCGTAGCGATCAATGAGGCAAAAAGAAGGAAAAGAATAAAGAAAGACATCTTCCACCCATAGTATTTTGCGTTGATACGCAACACAGGAAACACTACCAAATCACTGAAAATAAAAGCCATCACACCGGCAAAACTCACGCCTTTGCCCAGCAATAATGCAGCAAGCGGAATATTACCCATTGACCCTATAAAAGTCAAAAACGCCGCGACTGGCCCTACGATTATATGTTCTAATATTTCAAGGAATGTAAAATCTGTATTGCCCTGACCAGTGTTCACAAAAAGCGTCTGAAAGAAAGCATCTGGTACAAAAGCGGCTACGATACCTGCAATGGTAAAGCCCACGGTAACGTCTTTCCATACCATTTGCCACTCCATTTTGTATTTCTTAGCGACTTTTGCCCAACTCTCTTCTTTCTTGATCTGCTTCTTCCAGTTTTCAGAAGTATCCATCTCATCATCTCCTTCTTCCTTGAGTTTTTCTCTAGCTTGTTTGATCAGTTTTTTAGGATTGATAATGCGTATAAGAACCCAACTGATCAATATCAATAAAATTCCGCCTACGTATTCTCCCACTACAAACTGCCAACCTAAGAAAATAGCGATGATGATCCCTAGCTCGATCACGAGATTAGTAGAAGCGAGCAAGAATGCGATAGACGATGCAAATCCTGCTCCCTTCTTAAATATTGACTTTGTTGAGGCAAGCGCAGCAAAACTGCACGAACTACTTATAAACCCGAAGAACGTGCCTAATAGCATACTTTTAGAACGGTCTTTACCCATGGTTTGCTGCATCCTCTTTTCGGTCACAAAAACCTGTATCATACTGCTGATAATATATCCCAATATGAACGCCCAGAGCGCCATCCAGAAGAATCCAGTTGAAGTATAGGCTGCTTCGCCCCATTGTTCTAAAAAGCTATTCATAAACTGTTATTTTATAGTTTCTGCCACTGTACCACACTTAAGCATCTTATCTCCAAAATATGGATTGCGTATTTCTTCTTCCTTAGATAACCAGTATCCTCCTTCACCGTTAAAAGCCATTGGGCAATACTGTTTGTAAACCTCGCCATTGCTTATTGCGCCATCCACAACCGCTGTGATCTTTGCAGTAACGTCAGCAAAATGTTTGCGCTGCTCATCAATATCTCCAGATTGTGCGATGGTGGTAAGACTTTCTTTCAAAGCAGCGTCATCCGTATTTTCCATAAGCATTTCTGCGCCAGACTGCGCCTCTTCTACATCACTGTTTACCAGCGCTGTTTTAAGATGTATATAATGCTGAAATTGCTTCCCCACCTTATCATCATTAAAACTCAATCCATCAGTTGCCACCGCAACCGCTTCTGTGGTATCTGCAGTTTCATCAGCAGATTTTGATTCATTCTTACAAGAGATCATCGAGGTGATCGCCACTGTCATCAGGGTTGTTCTAAAGAGTGTTTTCATTGTCGTTGTTTTAATTTATTAAGTAATTGATCATTGCCCATTGGCTGTAATACTGCCGCACGGCTTCTATTTGATTATTTTGAAATTTTAATTGTAATTCTTGAATATCCAACACATCGTTAAAATCAATGGTACCGGTCTCATAATTCTTCGTCAGGATCTCTTCAGCATCTTTTGCCTGTTTCAGGTTTTTTAGCTGAGTTTCGTAAGTTATTCGGGCTTGGTTGCGTTTGGTTTTCGCTTTCGCGAAAGCTACTCTCAACGTATTAAAACGTTGTTCCTTCTGTGATGCTAACTCCAGTTGGCGCAGCTCATTTTGTTTGGTCACCGAACCAAAACGCTTATTAAAGATCGGAATAGACACAGAAACCATCGGCATCACAATGTCCTTCCCATTATCGCTAAAATTCATCTCAGGCCGCTCTGAAACCGGCACATAATCTAACCCGATCCCCACGTTAGGCCCACGCTCTTTTTGGTTCAACAGTTCCGCTTGTTTAACTGACGCAAACAGTCGGTCATATTTTATAAGTTCAGGATTCAATGCAAGTTGATCATTGCTGTAAACCTCATCCTCCTCAGGCATTGCGAGTTGGTTTATCACCTCTACAGCAACGGTTTCTTCCCGATTAAGCAGTGTATTAAAAGTTGCTTGTGTTGCCAGATATTCTTCTTCTAGCAACTGCTTTTGTTGATCTAATTCGTTTTGACGTATTTGCAAACGCAACACATCTACCGCCGAAGCTTTCCCTACCTCTACAGAGGTCAATGCAAGTTCTTCATAGGTTTTTAGCAACTGGATATTTTGATCTAGCACCGCCTGCTTTGCTCGTATCGCATACAAGTCATAATAGGATTGCGCCACTGATAAAGCCAACTTCCTTTTCGCAATAGCGATCTCCTCAAACTCTGCTTCTGCCATGGCGCTTGCATAATTCTCACGCGCAGTGATCGTACCAAACCAAGGCAACATTTGCGACACCGAAAATCGTGCGCGCTGTGCACCCGTGCGGGTTTCTGGTTCACTTACAAAATACCCCGCGCTCACGGTGGTGTTAGGCAAACTATACACTTCGTTCACTTTTTCTTTCGCATTAGCGTAACGCAATTCATACGCTTTGATATCAGGATTATTCTGCTCAGCCTCCTGAATATAAAACTGCAGATCCTGCGCTTGTACAGGCGCTATTAAGCCTAGAAAAAACAGACTTAAAACCAGAGTGATCGTATTTTGTTTTGCCTTGCGGCGAAATAAACGCGTATTCTTTTTCATTTTGCCGCTTTTTTAAGTTGAAACTCCTTGCGCATACTGAACAATACAGGAACCACAAAAAGGGTGATAAGTGCTATTAACATCCCGCCAAAACTAGGTATCGCCATCGGTATCATGATATCGCTTCCTCTTCCTGCTGACGTTAACACCGGCAATAGCGCTAAGATCGTCGTTGCCGTTGTCATTAAACACGGGCGGATGCGTTTTTCGCCAGCTTCAATAATAGATTCCCAGATCTCTTTTTTATTATCAGGACTGTTCCTATCAAAAGTTTGTGTGAGATACGTAGCCATCACCACGCCGTCATCTGTCGCTATACCGAACAAAGCGATAAAACCTACCCACACCGCAACACTAAGGTTTACCGTATGCATCTGGAAAAGGTCTCTTAGGTTTTCACCAAAAAAACTAAAGTTCATAAACCAGTCCTGACCGTAAAGCCAGATCATTAAGAAGCCACCAGCAAAAGCCACCGCGATCCCTGAAAATACCATAAGCGAAGTAGCCACAGAGCGAAACTGAAAATACAGTATCAAGAAGATTATGATAAGCGCCAGAGGTACGACCACAGACAATGTCTTTTCTGCGCGAAGCTGATTCTCATATGTACCGGTAAACTGATAGCTTATTCCTTTGGGTACTGTAAGTTCTCCATTGTTTATTTTCTCTTGGATCAATGCCTGTGCATTCTCAACAACATCTACTTCTGCAAAACCATCCAACTTGTCAAAAAGCACATACCCAACTAAGAAGGTGTCTTCACTCTTGATCACCTGTGGACCTTTTTCATATCTAATATCCACAAGCTCGCCTAGTGGCACAGGGCTTCCCTTTTCAACAGGCACATAGATATTCTTAAGATCAGTAGGGTTATCACGCAGCTCACGAGGATATCGCACACGCACTGCGTAGCGTTCTCTACCTTCTACGGTTTGTGTAAGCGGCATTCCGCCTACTGCCACTTGCAGAATTTCTTGCACATCCATAATTGAGATTCCATAGCGTGCTAGTTGCTCCCTTTTAATATCAATAAGCAAATAGGGTTTCCCTACGATACGATCAGCAAAGACAGCTTGCTCTTTCACGCCTTCTGCTTGCTTGAGAATATCTTCAAGTTGTAACCCGAAAGCTTCGATCTCTTCCAGATCTTGACCTTTTACTTTGATCCCCATAGGTGCGCGCATTCCTGTTTGCAGCATTACTAGTCGGGTTTCTATGGGTTGTAGTTTAGGAGCAGAAGTGATTCCCGGAAGTTTTGTAACCCTTACAATTTCATTCCAAATATCATCCGGACTTTGGATGGATGGTCTCCAGTTGCGATAATATTCTCCATCTTCATCAGCCACCAGATCAGCTTCGTTTATGGTTGTTCTTAATTGAGATGCCGTGTACTTTTCAGCATTCTCTACTTTGTTATTGGGGTTAATAATGTAGCTGTTATCCTTTAGCACAAACAATCCATCCTCATTGATCTTGTAGCGCTGCTTTTCGCCTTGAGCGTTAACCATATACTCTGGCTTGTATTGTATGATATTCTCATACATAGACAGTGGCGCAGGATCTAATGCCGACTCTGTTCTACCTGCTTTTCCTACCACGGTCTCAACTTCTGGAATGGTCGCCACAGCCATATCCAGCTGTTGCAATACGCGCTTGTTCTCCTCTACTCCTGCATGCGGCAAGGAAGTAGGCATGAGCAAGAAAGAACCTTCATTAAGTGATGGCATGAATTCTTTCCCAGTGTTTTTCATGATAAAAAAGCCACAGATCACGATAACCGTAGGTATAGAAAGAAACAGTATTTTGTTTGCTAGAGCCCATCTAAGAATGCGTGTGTAGTAATACCGAAATCCCCAGAACACGCCTAACAGTCCAAAGCAGATCACACTTACAAAAAGTAAGTTCATAAAAATGCTACGATCAAAGCCTAACGGTCGCCAGTACTGAGCCAGCAAGAATACGATAGCTAATACTGAAATAATGATGTTCGCAAGATTAGCTTGCTTTTGCGAAAGTTTATCCTGCAGTCTAGCCATTCCTGAAACGCCAAAGGCGATGAGAATGATCCCTAACCAATAACCGTAAAACAGACCAACAACGCCGGCAATAATAAGCCCAATATTCATTGCGTAGGTGTAGTGCTTTTTAAGATTCCCTCTTTTAAATAAGAAGGCCGCAAATGGCGGAATGATAAACAGCGCTACGATAATAGAAGCTGTGAGCGCCATTGTCTTGGTAAATGCCAATGGACGGAAGAGTTTACCCTCTGCTCCTACCATTGTGAAAACCGGTATAAAACTTATGATCGTTGTAAGCACCGCAGTCAATATCGCTCCTGAAACCTCTGCGGTAGCATTATACACGATCGTGTTTGTAGAAAGCTTATTTCCTTCAGCATCTGTATGTTCATGATCTAGATGGCGTATGATGTTTTCAGAGAGGATCACACCTACATCTACCATAGTTCCTATGGCGATGGCGATACCAGATAGAGCAACAATATTAGCATCTACATTAAAGATTTTCATGGCAATGAAAACCATTAAGACCGCTACAGGCAGTAATCCTGAGATCAGCACAGAAGCGCGTAGATTAAAAACCATTATAACTATGACAAGAATGGTTATCAGTATTTCTAGCGTTAGGGCTTCATTAAGCGTGCCCAGTGTTTCTTTAATAAGTGCTGTGCGATCATAAAAAGGCACAATCGTAACCTGCGATGTGCGGCCATCGGCAAGTTCTTTTGACGGAAGTCCTGACGACAACGCTGCGATCTGCTCTTTTACATTATTGATCACCTCAAGTGGATTGGCTCCATATCTTGCTACCACAACGCCACCCACGACTTCAGCACCTTCTTTATCTAGAATTCCTCGTCTTGTTGCTGGCCCAAGATGCACCTTACCAAGGTCTTTTATCCTTAGGGAAGTAAAATTCTTTGAGGTTACAACAGCATTCTCAATATCTTCTATAGACTTCACATACCCCAAGCCACGCACTAAATACTCAGCTTTGTTCATCTCAAGGGTTTGCGCGCCTATATCCTGATTGCTTTGCTTTACCGCTTTTGTAATGTCTGATAAACTAATGCCATACTGGCGCATCAATTCAGGATTTACGTCCACCTGATACTCTTGCACATATCCACCTATTGATGCCACTTCAGACACTCCGCTAGCTGAAGAAAGTGCATACTTCACATAATAATCTTGTATGCTTCGCAACTCTTGTAGATCCCAACCTCCGGTAACATTGCCTTCGCTATCTCTACCTTCTAACGTATACCAAAAGATCTGACCTAATCCCGTAGCATCTGGACCTAGCGCAGGGTTAACCCCGTCTGGCAGAAGTCCGGCAGGTAAAGAATTGAGTTTTTCTAATATTCTACTACGTGACCAGTAGAACTCTACATCTTCCTCAAAGATGATGTAGATGCTAGAAAAGCCGAACATTGACGAACTACGTATCGTCTTCACCCCAGGAATTCCTAACAGCGAGGTAGTAAGAGGATATGTGATCTGGTCTTCAATATCCTGCGGGGAACGCCCAGACCATTTTGTGAAAACAATTTGCTGGTTTTCTCCTATATCTGGTATAGCATCCACAGCCACAGGATCACTGGGCAAAAATCCGGTATCCCAGTTAAATGGTGCATTCACGATACCCCAACCTACAAAAAGGGCGAGCATCAATACCGCAACTAGCTTGTTTTCTATTAAGAATTTTATGCCTTTATTAAGCATAGAAAAATGATTATTAAACAGTTATACAGAGATTGAATTTGTAGCAGCTACATATCAGTTTCTTAGTGCGTATACCGCATAAGTATACTGTCCGTCATATGGACTAATGTTCTAAATAATCAAATTAAATAGGTCTCGTACAGCAATTGTACGTCCCGTTCAATAAAGGGTGGTGAGTAATCTTTAAAAGGTATGATGCTCTGATCAAGACCTTCAAAGAGATTTACGTAGGTGTAATAAAAAGTAGCAACAAATAACTGCTGCTCAAAGGATAGTGTAGTAGATGATTGCTTCAGGTCGTCATTCCCGTCCTTCAGGATCTTTTCATTGCTGCAGCAGGACTTTTTTGTGATCGTAGACTTTTCACAGCCTTCCACGACCTGCATCTTTTCCATGGCGCAGCCTTCCACTTTAGTGAAAAAACTATAATCCACTAAAGAGTCTCCACAATAATGCATATCCACAGTAAATGACATTGTAGTAAAAAGTACTACAAAGGCCATAAGAGCAGATAAAGATTTGTGAATGATCGCTTTCATCGATACGAAATTACGAAATGTTCATAATTATCGTACTATTTAGTACTTATTTAATACACAATCCTTGCTCTCGCTACGATTATAAAGCGAGAAACAAGGAGTGTATTAGGGTGTTTTCTGTGAGCAGTCTTCAGTCTCAGTAGGCAGTAATTAAAATCCTCCAATCGATTAATTGAGATTCTCACTTAATCCCCCCACTCCTAACTTCCAGCATCCATCCACTAATTCTCTCATTAGTTTAATTAACACATTAAAAAACGTTCACTGAGCGGAGCCGAAGTGAAAATCTCAGTTGCAAGCCTCCAGTAAAAAGCTTCTCCCTTTTCCCAAAAGGGAGATGGGCGAGTGCAACGAAGCTCAGAGGGTTCAATCCCCCCCAATCAACTAATCCAGAATTGATTAATCAATTCCCCATCTTCCTACACGCATTTGCTAATTATAGAACATTTGCAATGGTTATGCATTTCTCTATAATGTAACTTTACATAAAGTTTTTGCGAGAAAAATCCCCATATGACCACAGAACAATCCTTAACCGCTAAAGATATTCGCCCCACAGCGATGCGTATTCTTGTGTATAAAGTCATGCAAGAAAGTAAAGTCGCTTTAGCTTTAAGTGATATAGAGCATACCTTTGAAGCGCCTACAGGTAAGGCCTCTGGTGCAGATCGCACAACACTTTATCGCACCCTTAAAACCTTTGAAGATAAAGGTATCGTACATCAGATAGATGATGGTACAGGAGTGATAAAGTATGCTTTATGTGAGCCGGGATGTCAATGTGATATAGAGCAAGATCTTCACCTTCATTTTCATTGCACGCAATGTGATGAGACCGTATGTCTCACAGATCGAAAGATCCCACACATTAACCTCCCTGATGGCTTTACCGCTCAGGATGCAAATCTGGTAGTTAAAGGGGTTTGTGATCATTGCAACGCATAACCTTTGCACTTCTGTTGCAGGTTCTTTATTAAGACCTTGCAAGTATGAAAAATAAAAGATCCCATCGCCGCTTATATACGCATGACCACAAAGACCATAAGCATAAACACAGAGAAGAAAACTGCCGTACCACCAGACAAACTACAGACTGCGGTTGTGAACACAAAGAGAGTCAAAGCAGTTTACCACCGTATTTCTGGCCACTTATAAGCCTAATACTCTTCTTGGTTGGGCTAGCAGAAGACTTCTTTAATCTTGTCAACGCACCTGAATACCTCAGGATTATCTGGTACAGCTTAGCATATCTACCAGTAGGATTACCTGTACTCAAACAAGGATATAACAACATCATTAATGGAGATATATTTACTGAGTTCTTTTTAATGTCACTCGCTACCATTGGCGCTTTTGCTATTGGCGAATATCCAGAAGGTGTTGCCGTAATGCTTTTTTACGCCGTTGGCGAAATGTTTCAGCATGCGGCTGTAGATAAAGCAAAACGTAATATTAAAGCTTTACTTGACGTTCGTCCTAAGGAGGCCTTGATTCTACAAAATGGTAAATATATATCCACAGATCCCGAAACGGTTCCTGTAGGGAGTCAACTACAAGTTCGCGTAGGCGAAAAGATCCCGTTAGACGGTATTCTTCTTTCTAACAGGGCCGTGGTAAATACCGCTGCCATTACTGGCGAAAGTAAACCTCAAACGCTCAAACAAAATGACAATCTCTACGCGGGTAGCATAAATATAGATGGTGTTATTGAGATAAGGACCACAAAACAATATCAAGATAGTTCTATCGCACGCATTCTAGATCTGGTTCAAAATGCTACAGCACGCAAATCACAAACCGAACTCTTTATACGTAAGTTCGCCAGGATCTATACGCCTGTAGTTACTTTTATGGCTATCGGTCTTACACTGTTACCTTATTTCTTAGTAGAAGAATATAGCTTCAGCGAGTGGTTGTATCGCGCACTTATTTTTCTTGTGATCTCCTGCCCCTGCGCGCTGGTGATCTCAATTCCTTTGGGCTATTTCGGCGGACTGGGCGCTGCTTCAAAAAATGGAATTCTCTTTAAAGGGGCTTCATTTTTAGACACGATAACCCAAGTAAAACACCTCGCGATAGATAAAACCGGTACAGTTACAAAAGGGGTTTTCAAGGTGATTAAGGTTAAGGGTTTCGCTTTCGCGGAAGTGCAACTCATACAATACCTTAAAACCATAGAAGCGCAATCCACCCATCCTATCGCCCAGGCAATAATGAATCATAACTCCCCTACCGAAACGCTTCAAGCATCTGAAGTAAAAGAGATCGCAGGTAAAGGTTTAACAGGCATTGTAGCGGGTAAACAGGTTTTAGTGGGTAATAAAGCGCTTATGAAAATGCACAACATAAGCACCCCAGAAGAAATAGATACAATTGTTGAGAGTATTGTACTTGTTGCTATAGACAATAGTTTTGCAGGTTATGTGGTGATCGCAGATGAGCTTAAAGAAGATGCGCATCAGGCTGTTGCCAAAATAAAAGCTGCAGGAGTAAAAAGTATAACCATGCTCTCTGGTGACAAAGATAGCATTACTCAAAAGGTTGCTGCAGACCTCAACCTCGATCATGCTAAAGGAAATTTGCTCCCTGAAGATAAGCTTAACGAAGTTGAAGGTTTAAAAACTACTACTGATGGTAAAGTTGCCTTTATAGGTGATGGTATAAACGACGCGCCAGTATTAGCAGCTAGTGATGTAGGTATCGCCATGGGAGGTTTAGGTAGTGATGTTGCCATCGAGACTGCAGATATCATAATACAAACAGATCAACCCATTAAGATCGCCACTGCGATAAAAATTGGCAAATCTACCCGTCACATCGTATGGCAAAACATAGCCATGGCATTTATTGTTAAAGGTTTTGTTCTTGCTCTAGGCGCATGGGGTGTAGCCACCATGTGGGAAGCTGTTTTTGCAGATGTTGGCGTAGCCCTTCTAGCTATTTTGAATGCCATACGGTTGCAGCGACTTAGGTTCTCTTAAACTGTCTTAAAGTATTGTGAAATTAAGGTGTGGCAATCCGTAAAAACGAAGTGGGTATTTATTTTTGCAATACCAACATTTTTATAGATATGAAAAAAATAGCAACTTTATTTTTCGCTTTTATTATTTTAGGGTGTGGTTCAATTCAGAATACGCAAGATTCAACCCCACACAAGGCTAATGATCACGTTACTAAGCCTAACGTTTCTTCTAATAAATACTCTCAGAAGAGACAAGGGTAACTTATGAGCCGCTTTCCATTTTAGTTTAAAAAATTATAAAAGTTGTAAGGTTAAATAGTTGTTCTAAATACCATTTGACTTTATAACTTTTATAATAAATTCATTCTCCACTAAGCAAAGCCTAAGTCGTTCACTGAGCGGAGCCGAAGTGACATTGTCAGTCTTCAGTTGGCAGTCGCAGTTTGCAGTAAAAAGCTTCTCCCTTATCCTAGAACGGAGATAGACAAGTGAAACGAAGCTCAGAGGGTTTAATCACCCCCTAATCGATCAATCAAGAATTGATTAATCAATCTCCCATCTTCTAAAATCCATTTCTCAATTCTGAAATCCACTATTTAAAAAATTCAAAAACATAACAGTGATCAAAATATTTATTTGCTATATATTTAAGGGTCATGCAACTAAAAACAACTTTACTTTTCACTTTTGTAATTTGCTTTTCAACTTTTGCACAGGTAAATGAGAATAAACCTGTCAAAAGCTTTCAGCAATTCTATCATTTCTTCAATGATAATTATGCCAGTTTTAATGAGAAAAATATTGATTGGCAATCACGTTACATGCATTATAAAGATGATATTGATGCTTCTACAGCAGACACAACTCTTTTTCGTATCATGAAAACTATGCTTAAAGACTTTAAGGACGCCCATGTAAATCTTAGATCTCCAAGCATTGATTCTTTCTTCAACGCGAGCAGAAATTCTGCTGTGATAAACCGCATACGGCCTATTCCTGCAAGTCAACGAAGAAAACAATATAATGCTATGACAGACTCTACTCTTGGTGAATTTGGCTTTAAGCCAATGAAATATATAGGACCTGAGTATGATGGGCGGCCTCTTTTTAGTTACACGCATAATGATACAGTAGGATACCTTAGGAGTACGCGGAGTTTCAGTTCTCATAAGTTTTTAAATCTACAGTTCACTCAAAACTTACTCAATAAGATTTTTAAAGAATTTAAACCATTGCAAGCCGTTATTTTAGATGTACGTTTTAATATGGGCGGAGATGTGAGTTTTACAAATAACCTTGTAGGTAGATTTACAGATAAGCGTTTTCTGGGCGATTACAAACAAAACCGAAGAAAAGGAAAGTTCTCAAAAATAAATCCTAATCATTTTGGCCCACGAGGGAAATATCGTTTTACAGATAAGCCGGTAGCGATCTTGCTTAACGATCAAACCATTAGCAGTGCAGACGAACTTACGCTTGTGCTTAAAAATCTACCAAATATCACTTTAATAGGAGAACCATCTAATGGAAGCTATAGCAATATGAAGCCAAAAAAGCTAGCTAACGGTTGGGTTGTAACATTAAGTTATCAGCGCTATACAGATATAAGCGGCACTAATTATGAAGGTAAGGGAACACCAGTAGACTTTATTCAAAAAACCACTATACAAGACGTTCAAAGCGGTAATGATTCTGTCTTACGTAAGGCGTTACAAACAGTGTTACAGAAGTAAAGTTCTCAGCAAGCAGTCTCCAGCAAAAAACTTCTCCCTTATCCCAAAAGGGAGATGGGCGAGTGAAACGAAGCTCAGAGGGTTCAATCACCAGTTCGCTGAGCGGAGCCGAAGTGAAAATCTCAGTAGCAAGTCTTCAGTCTCAGTAAGCAGTAATTGAAATTCTCCAATCAATAAATTGATAATTGAAAATCGATTAATCCTCATCCAGCTCCCAATAAAAAGCTTCTCCCTTATCCTAGAAGGGAGATGAGCGAGTGAAACGAAGCTCAGAGGGTTCAATCACCCCGTTCACTGATCGGAGTCGAAGTGACATTGTCAGTCCGCAGTCTTCAGTCACAGTAGGCAGTAGGCAAAATTCTCCAATCAACAAATTGAGAATTGAAAATCGATTAATCCTCATCCAGCTCCCAGTAAAAAGCTTCTCCCTTATCCTAGAAGGGAGATGAGCAAGTGAAACAAAGCTCAGAGGGTTCAATCACCCCGTTCACCTTTTCGCGAAAGCGATAAAACAACTATATAATTACAGTTAAGTTAAAAGCGCTGTTACATGCCATGATACAAGTACAGTGCACCGTAGGTCCAGTGGTTACCTTCTAGTCCAGGATAGTTATGCCTATCCATCATTAGGGCTACATATTTAAAGGGATAGCCATCAGGCAATTCAACCACGTTAGGCCATACTCGGGTTCCAGCGCGGTCATCCCATGGCGGAAGATTCATTTGTAAAGTGCCTACTTCTTCTAATTCAGGATACGAGTAGATAAAGATCTCTCGCTCTGCACTCCCCGAAAAGCAGTACCGCTTCCCTCCTATGGCCTGTATCGAGGTTCCGGTAGAGTTATGAGCCACAGGACCAGCTATCGTTGTGTAGTCTTTATTCCAGGTATCGCTTTCTAATATTACGGCTTTATACCCGTCATAATGAGCACAGGTGAGAATGCGCCATTTGTTTACATCAGCATCATATAAAATGTGAGGGTCTTCTATATCGCCCACAATTCCAAAGGGCTCAGCATGCATCACAGAAAACCCAAACCGCGGATCTCTATCGCTGCTTACCGCAAGTAGTTGTTTCTCCTCATCATCACTCGCAAAAGCACTAAACCCAGTTGTGAGTCCGCGCCACTGCTTTGCCTTACGATCATAGAAAATATGGGACGCGATCTCGTTTCTCAATAAGCCGTCATTGCGATCAAAAAGGATCACACCTTCCATCTTAAGATCAAAAACCGTAGGATCTAAGCTAAAAACTCCCTGCAAATGATGCGGCAAAGCCCTACCTCGTATGGACATTGTGTACCATAAACGCCCTTCTTCTAATAACGGACTCCCATCTTCATACGTAATAGCGCGTATATCTGCCTGTCCCAAACCTGTGGTAATTGCCACCTCTGCTCCATGAATGCGCACCTCGCCTGCCTGCTGTTTCACATAAATACTGCTGTGCAACGCATGCATATATTCCTTTTTACGTAGATCTATTTTATCACTGAATTCTGACTGTCCCACGGCGACTGGCAGTCCGTTCTGCTGCACAAACACGGTCAATCCACTTCCAAACAACTGCACAAGTAACTTCCCTTTCAGGCTTTGCTTGCCTGCGCTCGCGGTCGCAATACTTTCATTATAAAGTGTATCGCCATTCTTAATAATCATTTGGCGCACATCGCTTATACGTTCTCCATTATCGTGTACAGCCACAATAAACCGGGTATCACGAGCATCGTTCGCAAACTCAAAACCTATGGAGGTGTTCTTTTGGCTTAAAGCCAAATCCAAACTATACGTAGCAAAAGGATTAAACCCAGAAAGCCATATACTTGTCTCAGCCTCTTGACCGGCCTCGATCACCAATTGCTCGTCGTTAATTGAAACATTAGCCTTCTCCGCACCATGATCCTTCACCGGAAACATAGTTGAAAGGCCAATGACCTCAGCAGGGTCTAGCTGGGCCAGCGGCAGCTTTTCTTTATCATCAAAGATCAACCTGCGCACCCCTTGTCGCATCAATTGAATATCTGCAGGCGACACCGCTTCTTGTGCTAAAAGGGTTGAGAATATAAAGCAGCTAAAGAATAGCGGCAGAAAAGCGTTTGATCTGTTCATAAGACTTGTGTGTTCGAGCACACAATATAAGTAAAGACCGTTGAAATATTTAAATAAATGAGCGGTGTAGCGGTAATATATCTAACTTTTTATCGTATTATTTACCCACAAAAGATTCGCTAACCCCAAACACCTGCCACCCTGAATATCACCATTGAAAATATCATCCTTATAGGTTCTGTGTTGCTTTTTATAAGCATCATCGCCGGTAAAACAACGTATAAACTGGGTATACCCACCTTATTACTTTTCTTAAGTATAGGCATGCTTGCAGGCTCAGAAGGTATAGGTGGTATTTACTTTGACAATCCACAGATAGCGCAGTTCATAGGCATTGTGTCTTTAAACTTCATCCTCTTTTCTGGAGGTTTAGATACGAGTTGGCCATCAGTAAAACCAGTGCTTAAAGAAGGTATCATGCTTAGTACCCTAGGGGTGCTTGTTACGGCTGTGAGTTTGGGTCTTTTTGTATTCTATATCACAGACTTTACTATTTATGAAAGTCTGCTGCTAGGTTCTATTGTATCATCTACAGATGCCGCAGCGGTATTCTCTATTTTACGCGGCAAGAATCTCTCCTTAAAAACTAATCTGCGCCCCACGCTCGAGTTAGAGAGTGGTAGTAATGACCCTATGGCGTATGTGCTTACCATTTCGATGTTATCGCTAGTGGTTAATCAAGACAAAGATCTATGGACAATCATCCCATTGTTTCTTGCTCAGATGGCTATAGGTGGTGTTGCTGGATTTCTTTTTGGTAAACTCAGCAAACTGGTAATAAATAAGATCGACATTAGTTTTGAAGGGCTTTACCCTGTTATTGTTATCGCTCTTATGTTTATCACTTTCTCTGTTACTGATGCCATAGGCGGTAACGGTTTCCTTGCAATTTATATCTGTGCGGTTTACTTAGGTAATCAGAGTCTTATTCATAAAAAAACCATCACCCAGATGTTTGATGGTCTTGCGTGGCTTATGCAGATCGTACTTTTCCTTACCTTAGGATTGCTTGTGTTCCCATCACAGATCTTACCGTATATAGGCATTGGTTTACTCATCGCAGCCTTTTTGATCTTTGTGGCAAGACCAGTTGCTGTAATGCTCGTTTTGTTACCATTTAAAATGAAAATGCGTCGCAGACTATATATCTCATGGGTGGGCTTGCGCGGTGCCGTGCCTATTGTATTTGCAACGTATCCTTTATTGGCAGGAATTGATAAAGCTAATGTGATCTTTAATATCGTATTCTTTATATCAGTTACCTCAGTATTGATTCAAGGTTCGTCGTTACCCATTGTAGCAAAATGGCTTGGCGTAGCACTGCCCGAAACAGCAAAGAAGGTTGATCGAGACACGCTTCATCAAGAACACCCTCGCACCATCATGGAAGAGATCACCATTACCCAGAATTGTCATGCAAATGGTAAGAAGATCGTAGACCTTGCTTTCCCAGAATATGCGATCATCGCAATGATAGAGCGCGACCAGAAGTATATCACTCCTAAGGGTTCTACAGAGATTCAGCCTAATGATAAGCTCGTGGTGCTTACAGATAAACAGGAGCATCTGGAGGCGGTATACGACTCGTTAAAGCTCAGCAGGGAGGGTTAGATTTTTTTGGCTGTAGCCAAAAGAAATAAAGGCTACTTATCTATAACAAGTACAACATACGCCTGATGTATTGCCGCTCCTATACCAGTGTCGCTCTCAGTAAAATCTACAACGGTTTGTGTTTCTTCTTCATACACTTTGTTAACCGTGATTAAACTGCAACAGTAATAGAAATAAGAACCAGTGACGAGAATTGCATCTTGATTTGTGAAGTCAAAATCAAAATTCTTTAATTCCTTATAATATTGAGTATTACGCTCACTTAGGGTTGTAAGATAAGCATCCCAACTTTCCTCAGTTTCAAAAACGCTGTATCCCTTGGGGATCTCAAGCTCAGTCTGGTTATCATAACTTAATGAACCCATTTTTAGAATTTCATAATTCATACTCGTACTGTTTTCTTCATCCTTGCTACAAGCGATGAACAGAAAACATAAAAAGCTTAAATAGAATATCTTTTTCATTGCTATAAATATATCAATAAGAAGCAGATAACTTGTAGTTTGTAAAACTTAATTCTATAAATGAAACCTCAACACCATCAAAACCCTGCAGACAAGGCATCACAGACCAGCGCACTGGCCATGCGTCATAAAACGTCCATCGCATAAGGGGATGCGACTTGCGTGGCGACCGTAATACCACATCTATTGTTCGGGCGCCTGCATCCTCGCTTATGTGATTTTCCATTGCTTCTTTGCACCACATATAAAAAGTACAATCATCTGGAAGCACTCCCTCGTGTAGAATAAGATTGGGATGCTTTTCCATTTGCGGCAGTCGGAATAACGATTTAGTATTATTAGGACGTATCTCTGTTATTGCATACTCTGTACCCAATCCAGATACTTGTCTAAATCTTACAGCTCCATGTTCTGGATTTTCTGCACAAAGAACCTCAAAATAAAATGCTCGAATAGTTTCAGTTGCTGTGCTCATAACGTTGGTCTTAGATTATAATTCAGCCCTTACTTAAAATTATAAAATAAGATCTTAAGTACATGATAATGAACTCATTTAGGGGGATTTCCCCCTTTTTACTGTGTAGTTCATCGAATTTCATTAAGAGAATTTAACACTATATCGCGATTTTATGGCTCGGGGGGCCAAAAGCAGCCAAACAGAATACATTAAGTTCACAAAAAACCCTTCCCGCAGTTTCTCTGAAAGATTCCGTTAGCCATATCCTTCTAATATTTAAAATAAAAACTCCTTCCCTTGATAAGGGAAAGCTTGTGCGCCCATGGCGTAGTGGCAGCGCATAGCGCTGACGGAAGGGTTCCCCTCGCAGTGCCGTTGAAGTTTTTTAGTATGAGAATAGTCCTTTTGGCGAAAGCCAAAAAAAATCCCGCCCTGTAACAGAAAGCATGGCGGGATTTACGTAAACAAAGTATAGAGATTCTTTAATGTCTTTTATAGCGTTTATCTGCAGCAGCACCAGGATCGTTCTCTTCCTCCATCCACTGGGTAAGCTCTGATTGATACTCGGCTACCATGTCTGCATACTCAGGATCATCTGCCAGATTATTGAGTTCGTAAGGGTCTTGCTCCAGATCATAAAACTCTACCGCAGGACGGTGCACAATGCGATCTGCAAGTTCTTTAGCCTTCGTAGAGGTTTTTGCTTTTTCTTCCCATGAAGCCCATACTGCGCCTTTTTCGTTATCATTCATGGTGTATTTTATCTTGTATTCAAGCTCTGGTTCTAAGTTTGTGATCAA
This sequence comes from Leeuwenhoekiella obamensis, assembly GCF_055391795.1. Classification (NCBI taxonomy): domain Bacteria; kingdom Pseudomonadati; phylum Bacteroidota; class Flavobacteriia; order Flavobacteriales; family Flavobacteriaceae; genus Leeuwenhoekiella; species Leeuwenhoekiella obamensis. Next base: position 1,942,196 of record NZ_AP029251.1, read on the forward strand.
CTTATAGCGCTTGCTGCGTATGCCGCGTATAGGATATTTAGGCCCTTCTGGGATGTTATTATGTATACCGTAAGCAAACTCACGATCACTATCTTCACCTGTAGTGAGCGTGTGTAAGAAACTCTTACCATCTAGCCCGGCGATAGGCTCACCACCAGCGATGTCTATAAGGGTTGGCACCACGTCTTCATACTGCACAAGCGCATCTGTAGTAGATGCCGGCTGCACTGCTTTATTCCATTTTACAACCATTGAGCTGCGTTGTCCCTGATCCCAAAGCGTCCATTTACCTCCAGGGAATTTAGGCCCTTGCTCACCCAGAAAGATCACAATGGTATTATCATATTTACCTTCTTCCTTAAGCATTTGCACAACATCACCCACTTGATTATCCAGCTGTCTTACCTCAGCCAGATACTTTGTGTAATCCTCGCGCGTTTCGGGCGTGTCAACATAATTAGGCGGTAATTTTAAACTAGCCGCATCAAATTCTGATGGGTCGCCTACCGTCCACGGTGCATGCGGATTGATACTCATCACAAACAAGCAAAATGGATCATTAGAACCAGCAACTAGATCACGAATTCCATCCAAAGAATACTCATCTGTATCAGAAACACAGCTAGACTCAAAGCCCGGTATGATATCGAAAGGATAAATAGACTTAGGTCGCGTACAGTCTGATTTCCCCGTAAGGGCAACTTTATATCCCAGATCGCCAAGATAATGTCCTACGCTTTTAAGACCTATGCTGTCATACACCGGTTTATGATTTTGAAAAGCACCATTACTCATGGGATACAATCCTGTAAAAAGAGAAGCTCGTGTAGGTACGCACATCGCCTCAGTACAGATCATATTCTCAAAAAGCATCCCTTCTTGAGCCAACTTGTCGATGTTTGTGGTTTTAATATTCTCACCTCCATAACAACTAAGCTGACCGCTATCAAGATCATCTGCCATGATGATCACAACATTGGGTTTTTTTGGCAAAGCTGCGACTTCCGGCTTCTTTTCTGGGTTTGATTTACAGGCAGCCAGCGATGCGATCGCCAGTAGTATTGCCGTATTTCTTAAGGTTAATTTCATGATCAGTGGTTAATAGGTTATTACAAATTATCTCGCTTCCGCAAGATTAATGTCCGTGGTATGGTTTCCAGTTCTCGTGACCGGGAGACATGTGTTCTAATGCCTCTAGCTCTGTCTTTACGCCTTCATCTCCCTGTTGCTTCATCCAGTTCTCTAATTTGATGCGTAGTTCTTCTTTTACTTTATCAAACTTAGGGTTAGCCGCCAGATTATGCAGTTCATAAGGGTCATTAACGATATCATATAATTCTTCTGCAGGTCTGTTTTTGTAGCGTTCTACCCATTGTCGCTGTTCTTCATTCTCAGCATGCACCTTCCATGCATCAATGATATCATCACGCACAACTACTGTATTGTAAAAAGAAGAATCTGCACTTAAATTACGGATGTATTTAAAAGAATCAGACCGCACTGAACGCACAGGGTACGTTGCTGATCCCCAAAAAATACCGCGTGTGGTTTGCGCACCATATACATAATTTCGGTAATCATCCTTGCCATCTAACAATGCCTGCATAAAACTATTACCATCAAAACCACGGTATCCATAGGCATCGCTAATACCTGTATCATAGCCAGAAGCATCACCACCTACAGCATCAATAAGCGTAGGCAAGATATCTACATATTGTACCATTGCGTTATTCCGTGTGTTTGCTTCAATCTTACCGGGCCATCTGGCGATAAAGCCTGTTTTTAAACCCAGATCATAGTTAGTCCATTTCCCGAAAGGAAAAGAAAAACCTTGTTCGCTGGTGAACATGGTAATGGTATTTTCTTTCTTACCAGCATCCTTAAGGTGCTTAACGGTCTTGCCGAAAAGACTATCCATATACGTGATCTCAGCATAATATCTGGTGAGTCGTTCACGGGTTTCGTGTGCATCAACCATATATTCACCTACTTCTAATTTGTCTGCATTATATTGCGAGGCGTCTCCTCTATTCCACGGGGTGTGCGGTTGGTTTTGTGCAATAATGAGAAAGAAAGGTTGATCACTATTTACAATACTTTTGATCTTATCAAGATCTATATCAGCACCGTTTTTACCGTCGTCATGTTGACGGCCGCCCAGATAATGTATTGGGTAAGATTCATCAGGACCGTAATGCTGTTTACCTATTAGAGCTACTTCATAGCCCATTTCTTTAAAATAATGTCCCACACTTTTTACGCCATCACGCACCCAACTATGATTAGGATACGCGCCGCTACGCACAGGATACAATCCCGTTAAGATCTGTTGTCTTGTGGGAGCGCACATTGCAGTTGTGGTAAACATATTGTCAAAAGACATTCCCTCTTTAGCAAACGCATCCAGATGAGGTGTTATCACGTCTTTGTTTCCATAAGGACCTATGTCGCGCCACATAAGGTCATCGCCTATAAAAAGAAGAATATTAGGCCTTTCGGAATTTGTAGTTGGGGTGTTTTGCTTTTTTTGGGCGCAAGCCAAAATTAAAAATACACAGCCAGAGAGCGCATATTTTAAGAGATTGAGAGTATTCACATTAGTTCATTTTTCAGTAGTTCGCTTTATTCGTGACACACGTTGTGTCTGTAGTTTTCTTAGTAGTTTTCTTTCACCAGAAAAGTTGGACACAAATGATATGTGCCCAACCATTTCACTGATGAAAATTTTAGTAACAGTTGTGATGCCCTACGCGATCACGGCTAGTTACCAGAGCCTTAATATTCATTTCACTTTCGTGAAAAGGTCAACGATTAGTAGCCGGGGTTTTGCTCCACGTTAGGGTTACTATTTAATTCGTTTTGTGGTATTGGGAAAAGCACATGAAAATCCTGAGCATTCGTAATACCGCGAGATTGCGCATTAGAGATCAACTTATCATGACGAATAAGGTCTTCTCTTCTCCATCCTTCTGAGTAAAATTCCCAACCTCTTTCTTCTAAAATGATATCATTAAAGTTATCCTTAGTACCAACGTCAGTTAAAGTATAATCCCCCAAATTAGATCTGTTTCTAATCTTATTTACAAGGTCTACAGCTTCTTGCGTTGGGCCATTAAGCTCGTTTAAAGCTTCGGCTCTAGCCAGAAGAATATCTGCATAACGGATCACGATCTGATCGTTACCGCTCTCGTTTTGAACCTGATCGTTATCAAAGAATTTTAAGCTGCGGCTATCATCAGCGTTATTACGTAGGTTGATAATACGCCCACCTAAATTCTCATACACTTGCACGATCGCTTGATAACGCTCATCTGTAGGATCAAAAGAATCTACAAAGGCATCTCTAAGTCTGTACTGCGTCGGGAAGTTGTTCATCTGCCCAGCGATGTACTCAAATTCTGGGATATTCTCAGCTCTTCTAAATCCAGGAGGAAATGCTCCACAAGGATACCAGCTACTTGCCGGTCCTGGCTCGTTAATAGAAGGCCATACCATGATCATCTCTTTGTTTTGCTCATTCTCAACAAAGAACATCGCACGATACGTAGGGTAAAGTTCATAATACTGAAGATTCATAAGATCTTGAGTATAGGTAACGACCTTTTGCCATTGTCTGCTATTAAGGGCAAACTTAACAAGTGTTCCTAGTGCATGACCTTTAGTCGCTCTACCATAGCCTTCTTCTTGTCCTGGCGCTGGTAGATCGTCAATGATATCAAGAAGTTCAGACTCGATAAATGTTCTCATCTCTTCGTCTGTAGCTCTTGCTAGTTCACCTTCTTGACCAGTGCTTGTTCTTAATGGCACAGGGCCAAAATGCTTATAAAGCTCTGCATATTCCCACGCTCTAATAAAACGTGCTTCAGCTTTGATAAGGCTCTCAAATTCTGGCTCAAAACTACCTGCTTCAAGACTTTCTATAACAAGGTTACAGTCACGAATTGCAAAGTAATTAGGGTTCCAGAAGTTTGTTAACCATCCGGTTTCAGAGTCTAGTGTGAAGTTGATGTAGTTAACTAATTGTCTATTTGCATTACCGCCAGAGTTAAAGGCGATATCTGTCATACATTCCATCTGCATCACGTGGTTCTTCCAGTTGTCACCACGGTTGTTCGTATTATATGCCGAGAATAATAACGCCTTAAGACCATTAGGGCTGGTAGCGATATTATCTGACGCAAACCTGTCTGTAGGGATCGTCTCCAACTCCTTTTCGCATGAAGCGAAAAATACAGACAACAATAACACGGGAAGTTTTATTTTTCTAAGTATATAAATCATCATAGTATTTTTTAGAATTGAACATTAATTCCAACCAAATATGTTCTTGAGAAAGGATATGAGTTGTTATCTATTCTAAGAATATCACTACCGGCAGAGTTTGCTGCTGGATCTAGACCAGAGTAGTCTGAGAACGTCAATAGATTTTGTCCTGTTACATACACATTGAATTTGCTGAAGACAGGAATATTATCTACCGGGATGTTGTAAGACAATGTCGCAGATTGTAATCTGATGTAAGATGCATCTTCTACTGTCTTTGTATTTACCAATCGTTGCCCTTGTGAGTTAGGATTGATAAAAGAAGGATATTCATTAGAAGGATTCTCTGGCGTCCATCTATTAAGATATGGCTCTGCAAATCTGTTTCTTCTAAAGTTAATAGGGAAATAAGAATCAACAAGGTTGTTGTTAAGCGTTGAAGCGCCGTGTACACCTTGTAGATAAAGGTTTAAAGAAAGTCCTTTGTATGTAAAGGTATTTGTAAAACCCCAGTTAAAATCAGGGAATGGTTTACCGATGATCTGTCTGTCTTCAGAATCAATAGTACCGTTACCATCAATATCGCGATACTTAATATCTCCTGGAACAACATTATCATTTGTTACAGAGAAATCATCATCTTCTTGCCAAATTCCATCTACTACATAGCCATAATACGAGTTTAGTGGATCTCCTGGTCTAATGATACTTACACCGCTTGTAAATCCAGAACCTCCCGTAATGATACGCTCTGAAGAACCTATGTTAAGCACCTCGTTTTTAATAGTGGTGATATTAAAATTAGCATCCCATCGGAAAGAGTCACTATTAAATATCTTAGCATCTACAGCAAATTCAAAACCTGTATTTCTCATGCTACCCACATTCGTAACGATGCCGGTAAAACCAGTGTTTACAGGAAGTGGTTCTCTTAAAAGAAGGTCAGACGTTTTTCTGTTGTAATAATCGATTACAAATGATAGTCTGTTTTTTAATATCGAGAAATCAACACCCACGTCTAACTGATTTGCAGATTCCCATTTAAGATCTGGGTTTGGTGCAGTTGTACCTGGATTTATGGTGTTGTATTGTGTACTTCCAAAAAGTGCATTAAGTCCGTTTTGAAAAGTCGCTAAGTACAAATAGTTAGCAATACTTGCGTTACCTATCGCACCATAACTACCTCTTACTTTAAACGAGTTGATCACATCGCTATCCTTAAGAAAATCTTCTTCATGCATCTTCCAAGCGATCGCTCCAGAAGGGAAGAAACCAAATCTGTTATTAGGTCCAAAACGTGAAGAACCATCAGCTCTTAATGATGCCGTGAACAAATATTTATCATTAAGCGAGTAGTTTACTCTACTTAAGAATGAACCAAATTTAGCCGACTGCGAACCACTATTAATATTGTTTAATAAAGGATCACCACCTTGAATACCATCGGTTTTAAGATCTGGAAGGGTATAACCGCGACCATTACCGTTAAAACCTGTATTACCAAAACGCTCATAAGTTGCTCCCACAACTGCGTTTATATTGTCATCGCCAAAATCTTCATTATAGTTAAGCGTACCTTCAACAAGAAAATAATCTCTACGCTGAGTAATGATAGTCGCAAGACCACCAAAAGCTCCACCTTCTAAAGTTTCTGGACTTACAAAAACATCACGTCTTGCGTTAGAAACATCAGCTCCTAATTTAACTTTCGCAGAGAATGTAGGCGCGATAAAATACTCGGCATAAATATCTCCGTAGGTTCTAAATTCTCTTGATTTTGCATCTTCACCATTCAATAAAGCTAATGGATTATCAAGTGGCAAAACAAAATCTGATAATTGATAATTACCTTCTGCATCATAAGGTAAAATAGTAGGGTCATAGTTTATCGCAGTATAGATCGCACCTGCGTTACCATTAATACCTGTACCGTTAGAAGCATAATCGTTATAGATATAAGAACTGTTAAGGTTTATACCAAAGTTGTATTTATCCTTCTCACTCACCTTAAGGTTAAGACGTGCATTATAACGCTCAATACCTGAATTTTTAACAACACCTGCCTGATCAAAATAGTTCAAAGAAGCAAAATATTTGATCTTCTCTGTACCACCAGAAAAACCAATGTTATGGTTCTGGATTACCGCATCACGATACAATTGATCTTGCCAGTTCGTTCCATTTCCTTCTATACCAGTAACACGCTCACCTTCGCTACCACCGCCAGCATCAATGATATCATTAAGGATTTCCATATACTGTTGTGGATTCAGCAGATCAAGCGTATTCACAACGCTTTGAATACCCATGTAAGAATCATAGTTCACTTTCATGCTACCTTCTTTACCAGACTTTGTGGTAATAAGTACAACACCATTAGAACCACGAGCCCCGTAGATCGCAGTTGCCGAAGCATCTTTTAAGATCTCGATAGATTCAATATCCTGTGGGTTAAGTGAGTTTAAAGGGTTACGACTGTTTTGACCGCCTACAAAACCTGCTCCACCTGCTCCTGCAACTGGCGCATTGTTTACAGGCACACCATCTATTACATATAAAGGATCATTTCCTGCGCTGATAGAGCTGGCACCTCTAACACTTACAGACATCGCACTACCTGGTTCACCACTTTTTTGGTTGATATTTACACCAGCCGCACGCCCTTGCAATGCTTGTTGAACAGATACATTCCCTCCGGGAGTAAGATCTTCTGCTTTTACTGAAGTTACAGCACCAGTAAGGTCACTCTTTTTTACTGTACCATAACCCACAACCACGATCTCATCAAGACCTTCAGTGCTTTCAATAAGGGTTACACTTACAGAAGAAGAGTCGCCTACAAGAACTTCTTTACCTTCAAAGCCCATAAAACTGAACACAAGAACAGCTTCATCGCCGGCAACTTTAATGGTAAATTTTCCATCAAAGTCTGTTACCTCGCCATTTGAGGTTCCTTTTTCTAGAACATTCACGCCAGGTAAGGGATTGCCGTTTTCGTCAACTACAGTACCGGTTACTTGCTTGCTTTGCAGCGTGGTATTTTTGGCTGCAGCCAAATCATCTTCTACAGCTTCGCTGGGTTTAAGAAGCACTTTTTCATCATAGATCTCATACGTTGTTTGGCTTTCGCCAAAAAGAGCATCAAGGATCTTAGGTAAACGCTTTGCATTTATGTTTACCGAAACCTTGCGATCAAGATTTACCGTGCTTGTATTGAAGATAAATTTAAAAGCAGTTTTTGCTTCAATTTCATCTATAACTCGCTCAACGGTAACATCTTCTAATTGCAGAGATATTTTAGTTTTTTGAGAATAAGAATTACCCGCTTGCACCGCAAACGATATAGTGAAAAGTATAATCGAGAGTCTCATCTTTAGACCGAATTTGAATTTCCAGGCAGAAGGCCTGAATTTCCATTGTTTTTTCATAATTTCAAATGATTTTTGGTGATTACTAGTTGGTGATCGCTCATATTTATCATCGGGGAATGTGCCAGCATTCTCCGATTTTTTTTGAGGGGTGATCGGCATTAAAAACGATTGTGTTACATAGGCGTTGATTTATTGAATAACAACCTCATTATTAATTACTTCAAATTGAATATCATATAGTTTATTGAAATATTCCAGAACCATTTCTATATCTTCATTCTCTACATCTATCGTAGCATTAAACTTCTCTTTGCCCAGTTCTGCGTTTGTATTTATGATCTTCACGTTGTAAAAACGCTCTAGTTTTTTAAGAATATTATCAAAAGGTAACTCTCTAAACACCACATAACCGTTAGTCCAGGCAGTATAAATAGATGTATTCACCTCTTTTGTCTCAATATTTTGAGCTTCTTTTTCAAAAATCCCTTTGTGACCAGGTGTTAAAATAGTGTGCTCCGTATTTTCTGGATCTTTATTAGCTTCTAGCTTAACAGAACCATCTACTAAAACTACTTCTGTAGTAAGATCTTCGCTGTAGTTTGCCACGTTAAATGTGGTTCCCAGCACTTCTATATCTAGAGAATTTGCTTCCACAATAAATGGATGGGCTTTATCATGCGCCACATCAAAGAAGGCTTCCCCTTGCAAGAATACTTTACGTTTTTTTCCTTTTATGAAATTTACAGGATACTTAAACGTACTACCAGAGTTAAGCATCACTTTTGTGCCGTCAGACAATGCGACTTTAAGTTGCTTTCCGTAAGGTATTGTAAGTGTGTTGTAAACGAGCTTAGCTTCTTTTTTCGAAGTATTTGTATACACAAGCTCTTGACCTTTTTGCTCACCTACCTTTTTACCTTTCTCGTCATTGATAATAAGATTACCGTCTTCTTCAAGCACGGTCACTTCTCCTTTAGCATCTTCTAAGGTGATAACATCTTCATTCACAACAATGGCAGGTTGTTCTGGCTGTGGGATAAACTTATCTTGAAGTAAAAAACCTATACCTAGTATAACGATCAACACAGCAGCATACTTCATATAGGTTTGCATCTGCTGTTTCCTTATTCTTTGCTTATCGTTGCGTATCTCCTGAAGCAATCGCTTCTTCATTTTATCGGAGTCTGGTTTATTCATACCTATATAAATCGCAAAGTGTGTTTTTAAATATTGTTTGAACATCGTTTCATTCTCCGGCATCTGTATCCATGCATTTAAAATATCAAGGTCCTCGCTATTGGCGTTGCCGTTTAGATATTTTAGCAATGAATTCTCAATGTTTTTTTGGCTCATTTCAATACGTGTTCTTACCTTATTACGGTAGACATTAACGATACCCTAACTTTTTCTTGATATTTTTTTTATATTCGGACACTTTAACGCAAAACATTAAAAAATGTGAAAACGCTACCCAACTATCACGACAACGGTATTCTTATAGATCGTCTCAAAAAAGGGGAAGAACAAGCCTACATTTTTTTGCTGGATCATTATAATAGACGCCTATTTGCGTATGCCATGACCTTTGTAAATGATCATGCGTTAGCAGAAGATATCGTGCAGAATGTTTTCTTAAAAACGTGGCAGTTTCGCAAGAAATTAAATTGCAAATATTCCATACAAAGTTTTCTCTACAAGTCTGTATATAACGAGTTTATAGACCTTTATCGAAAAGACAAATCCACTACGGCACTTGAGGTAAAATACTACGAAGCTATGAGTGAGATCGTAGAAAAAATGGATGAGAAAAAGTTTACAGAGATCATCGAAGTTGTCACCCGCGAGATCGAGAAATTACCGCCGCGTTGTAGACAAGTTTTTACCATGAGTAAGCGAGAAGGATTAACAAATAAAGAAATTTCAGAGTACATGGAAATTTCTATTAAAACCGTTGAAGCACAGATCACAAAAGGTTTTAATATGCTGCGTAAGGAGCTAGGAGACAAATACGAAACTATATTTTTCCTGTTATTCGGTAAGATCGCTTAGAGGTATTTTGGCTTAAAGCCAAAAAAAACCAGCCCTAAGGCTGGTCTTCACTCAATAGTATATATAGAAAAACGTATTATTTAATTTCTTTGATCACACCTTCACTAGAAGGGTGCGTTGCATCTTTAGCAGGACTATAAGTCACTTCAAACTCCTCTCCCACTTCATCATTATCTTTTAAATCATTGATCGCAGCATCTTCATTTTGCGCCTCTAGCACAACTGCTTTAAGATCTTTATCTGTAAAGAAGAAATACTCCCCTTCATAACCGTCAAAAACTAACCTTTCGCTTACTGTATCTTCATTGATCTCTGAGAAATCAGGATTTGTAAACGAAACGATAACTAAACTAAATATTGCGAGTAAAACTTTCATGTCTTTTGATTTTGTGAGATAAAAGTAACAAGGCTTAATCGCTTCTTTTTAGTTTTTGTAAATACTTTAGCATCGAGTATTAAAACTTTATTAAGCTGCTTAACAATTCTCGTAAGTATGTGAATTTTTTTAAGAAAACCCGGAGCGATCATGCGTTTTGCCATTTCGCTTTAAGCGAAATAAAATCACACATCATTTTGATTTTGCATTGAAGAATAGTTTACTTTTGTCCGTTATTTCTTTCAAAATGAAGAATTTTAAAAACATAGTTTCATCTGTAAGCTTACTACTGCTCTACTTTGCATTGGGAAGCTTTACTGCGCAAGCAGAGGTGAGCTACAACTATGCTGATTCTTCTCAAGAAACTGAACATAGATCATCAGTTGTTAAGGCAAATACGCTGGGGCTTCACTCAACTGAGAGTGAAACAGTCGTTGAAAACCTTACAAATCCTACAAGTTCATCTGACGAAGACAATTCGCCAGGCCTGTGGGCATTTCTTAAGCCTGCTGATACCCGTATAGTACATGCCCTGAAGCAGTATTTAGATTTTGCGGTTGATCTTAGGATCGCAAACCGCAAGACAGATCTACTCTTCCCGTTTCACGATTTTCTATAAATAGTTCTACGCGATCACTTTAAAGATATCCTTCTATAAAGAGGGATGCGCTCGCTTGTTTTTCACCCCTAAGAAAAAGAATTATTTACTAAAATTTTAAAATTATGGAACTAGGAACCACTGTGATGGGCATAACCTTATTAGTGTTGTGTACACTTCCTTTTATACTGGCTATGAATGGCCAAAAATCAAAACAAAAAAAGCTCGTAAGATCATTGCAAACCCTCGCAGATCCGCATCAGTCTAAGATCGCTGATAAAGACTGCTATGCCAACTTTGCCATAGGCGTTGATGAGTCAAACTTGCACTGCTATTACTACAAAAAAGGCAAAGAAATAGAGCTTAAAAACTGTATAGAGTTGACAGATGTTGAACACTGCAGCATCAATAAAGTAACAGAATCTAAGTTTAAGAATGATCATGTAGACAAGATAGAACTTGTACTGCGCTCTAAGGATAGTAGCAAGCCTTCTCAGGTTTTAGAGTTCTACAACTCTGATGAATTTATGACCATGGGAGGCGAATTAAAGTTGGCTCAAAAATGGGAACAAAACCTTAATAACATTATTCACCGTAAGGCGAGTTAAGAAAGTAGTTGTTGTGTTGATTTTACGATCTCCCGCACAAGATCCACATCTGTGATCGCGGGAGCGCTCGTACCAAAAAGGCTGGCGTCATCGTCAGTCTTTTTCGTTTTGGCTTGCGCCGAAAGGTGAACACTGGTGAATCCAGCTTCTTTAAAATGTAATACATTATCGATATTCACACCAGATCCTGGCATGATCTCAACATCACCTGAATGTGCCAAAAGCTCCTTTAAAAGATCAAAACCTTCTATTGCCTTTGGCTTTAAGCCAGATGAAAGTATCCGTTGTACACCAAGTTCCTTAAGCTGTTCTAATGTTTTTAATGGGTCTGCAACACAATCAAACGCACGGTGAAAGGTAAAATGCAATCCTTGAGCGGCTTCGATAAGTCTTTTGGCGAAAGCCATATGCAAAGAATTATCCTCATGCAAAGCTCCGCTTACCACACCAGCACAACCCAACTCAACACAGTATTTTATATCCTGTATCATAATATCGATCTCATCCTCAGTGTAGACAAAATTCCCGCTACGTGGCCGGATCAAAACGTGTAAAGGTATCTTGAGTTCGCTAACGGTTTTTGCGATAAGCGCATGCGACGGCGTCACACCGCCCACAGCGAGTTCACTACATAATTCTACACGCGACGCGCCACCATCTTGGGCGGCCTTTGCGCTGGCATACGAGTTAGAACAAATCTCTATTTTCATAGCAGCAATTTACAACAGATTGTAGAAATCATTTTTGAGTTACTACAACGGTTGAGATTTGGATTTTCGTAAATTTACGTTCCTAAATTTTAGAATAAATGAAAAAAACACTGTTCTTACTTCTTTCGATCATCACGCTGGGTGGCGTGAGTTACGGTCAAGAATTACTTTCGCCAGATGGTAATTTACAAATGACCTTTTCGCTGCAAAGCGGCACACCAGAATATAGTTTAACCTACAAAGGTAAACCTGTAATAAAGCCTAGTAAACTAGGTTTTATGATCAAAGATATGGAGCCTTTAACGGGTGATTTTTTGCTTAGCGCGAAAGAAACTACTACTGTAGATCAAACTTGGGAACCAGTCTGGGGTGAAACTAAAGAAATAAGAGATCATTATAACGAGCTGCTTGTAAAACTGGATCAGGACGAGACTGGCAGAAAAATGAATATCCGCTTTAGATTGTTTAATGACGGTTTGGGTTTTAGATACGAATTCCCACAGCAGGATAATCTTTCATACTTCGTGATCACTGATGAAAAAACAGAATTCGCGCTTGCCGGCGATCATAAAACTTTCTGGATACCGGGAGATTATGATACGCAAGAATATGATTATACCACATCAAGACTCTCAGAGATCAAAGGTCTTTTTGAAGGTTCTGTAACTCCTAATGCTTCTCAAACTCCTGTTCCTAATACGGTGCAAACCGCTTTAATGATGAAGTCTAACGACGGACTTTACATTAACCTTCACGAAGCTGCGCTGGTAGAATATCCTGCAATGCACTTAGAACTAGGAGAAAACAACACCACGCTTGAAGCGCATCTTACACCAGATGCAGTAGGCAATATGGCATATATGCAAGCTCCGCGTAATACACCATGGCGCACAGTGATGGTGAGCGATAAAGCGGGAGATATTTTGCTATCTAACATCACTTTGAACCTTAATGATTCTAATGTTCTTGATGACACTTCATGGATCAAACCTGTAAAATACGTTGGTGTTTGGTGGGAAATGATCACGGGTAAAAGCTCTTGGGCGTATGCAGATCTACCTAGTGTTCGTCTAGGTGAGACAGATTTCGCTAATGCGAAACCTACTGGCAAACACGGCGCAACTACTGAGCATGTTAAAGAATATATTGATTTTGCTGCAGCGCATGGCCTTGACCAAGTTCTTGTAGAAGGATGGAATGTAGGTTGGGAAGATTGGTTCGGCAAATCAAAAGATTATGTTTTTGATTTCCTTACTCCGTATCCAGATTTTGACCTTCCAGGACTGCGTGATTATGCAAAGAGCAAAGGCGTTCGCATTATGATGCATCATGAAACTTCAGGATCCATCCGCAATTATGAGCGCCACATGGATGCTGCATATCAGTTTATGAAAGACAATAATTATAACGCTGTAAAAAGCGGTTATGTAGGAGATATCATTCCGCGTGGTGAGCACCATTATGGCCAGTGGGCGGTAAATCATTATTTGTATGCTGTTAAAAAAGCAGCAGAGTATGGTGTGATGGTTAACGCACATGAAGCCGTGAGACCTACAGGTTTGAGAAGAACATATCCTAACCTTATAGGTAATGAATCTGCCCGTGGAACCGAGTATGAAGCCTTCGGCGGAAATAAAGTAGATCACACAACCATTCTACCATTTACAAGGTTAATAGGCGGCCCAATGGATTATACTCCGGGTATTTTTCAGACCGATGTTAGCAAAGTAAATCCTGGCAATACATCTAGAGTACGCTCTACTATTGCGCGTCAGTTGGCATTATACGTTACCATGTACAGTCCGTTGCAAATGGCGGCTGACCTGATCGAGCATTACGAGGAGCATCCAGACGCTTTTCAATTTATCGAAGATGTTGCAATTGATTGGGACAAAACATTGATCTTAGAAGCAGAACCAGGAGATTTTATCACGTTTGCACGAAAAGAAAAAAACGCAGACAACTGGTTTGTAGGCCGCACAAACGATAAAGAAGTGCGCACATCGAGCATTGCGTTTGATTTCCTTGACAAAGGAAAAAAATATATAGCAACCATTTACTCAGATGCACCTGATGCGCATTGGGAGACAAATCCACAAGCCTATAAGGTTGAGAAATTTGTAGTAACGAGTAAGTCTAAACTAAAGCAAAAGTGCGCTTCTGGCGGTGGATATGCGATTAGCATCATTCCTGCTGAGACTAAAGATGAATTAAAAGGTCTTAAACGACTGTAAGTTATCCAGATTTCAAAAAATTGTTATAATAACGTATTAGCGTATTGTTAAAGCCGTCCTCACAGGGCGGCTTCTTTTTTACTTTGCAGAGAAAATCGCTCACAAAGCTTAACTGCTATTTATATGAAAAAGACCTTTATCACTGCGCTGATCTGTTTAGTTACTTTTAATTTGGCTTTCGCCCAAAAATACGATTCTCCGTATGAGACCAGTTGGGCAAAAGACGGTATCTGGCTTGGAGGAGCACTTGCCACCTCTGCCGGCGGATTCTTGATCATTCAGAATAAAGAAGGAAGTAGTGAAGAATTCATCATGAATCTCGACAAGGATGATGTTCCATTTTTTGATAGATGGTCTGCCGGTTATCATGATGAAAATGCTAGTAATATAAGTGATATTCCATTCGCGGTTTCTTTTGTCGTGCCAATTGCGGCATCGTTGATCGATGGTAATCAGAATGATAATTTTGGTCAGGTAAGCCTATTATATGTTGAAAGTTTAGCAACAACAGCTGCCATCTTCACAATGAGCGCCGGACTCACCCGCAGAATACGCCCCAGAGCCTACAGCGATGATATAAGCATTGAAACCAGAGCAAAATCTACAAATACAAGATCTTTTTATTCAGGGCATACAGCAGCCGCAGCCACTGCAACATTCTTTGCTGCAAAAGTGTATAGCGACTTTAATCCAGAGGCTAAAGGCAAATGGCTTGTTTGGACGGGCGCTGCAGCGGTTCCCGCTGCAATTGGAGCTTTACGCTTAAAGGCCGGTCAACATTTCCTTTCAGATGTTGCTTTAGGATATGTTTTAGGTGCTGCTTCAGGTATTTTGATCCCAGAATTACACAAGATCGATGATGAGAATTTCAGTTTCTCTCCCGTGTTTTCCCCAGACTATAAAGGACTGTATGCGAGCTATAGGTTTTAATTTGGCGCAAGCCTAAAAAGAATAAGTATATCCTAGCGACAGACCAGCAGTGGTATTTCGCAAATTGCTATGATCTAATCCAGCTTCTAGAGAAAAATTCCCATAAGAAGTTGTGGGATAGATCAACTGCCCGTATGTATAAATAGCCTTTTCATGCGGATCAACTGGAGTTCCGTACGTTCCCAAATTTTCGACAAAAGTAAGTTTGGCTTTATAATCTAACTCCCAGAAATGCCCCGTTGCGCCAGCGTGAAAAGCATAGCTACGGCTATTGGTATAAGGATGACCATCTTCCTCCTTAAAGATAAAAGGCATACCGATTATTTGATTACGATACGTCCAGCCAGAAGCATATTGATTACCTATAAAATAGTTATCGCCTCCTTTAAAATAACCATTTAATCCCGGTGTTGTCGCATATCTCCCACTTTGGGAAACAGTTTGCACATACTCAAAATTCAAACCTTTAAGAATTTCACTTTCGTGGAAATCAAAAAACAATCCCCAAACACCATCAGGAAAATTGTTTAGATTTCGCCCTGAGCTATCTTCAAAAATGGATTGATGATAGAATGTAAAGTCATAGCGCGCTCCCGATCTACGATAATTAAACTCGTAAGAACCTAAATGATTTCCTACTGCATTTAATTGATCAGGTTGAGAAGCGTTCTCGTCTCCCGCTCTACCTAAAAAAACATCCACAAAATCAGAAAATCCCTCAGGGTATTCTCCATAGGTTGGCGAGGTTCCTCCCCACTGCACATAATGCTGTAATTTACCAGAAATAATATCTCTAGGTGTTAATCTAAGATCTAGGTAAAAACTTTTAAAATGCACTTTTGTCCCGTCTACAAATCGCTCATCATTTTGTTCATAATGTGCAATTTGACCTTTGGTATACATCCAATTAAAGATCTTTATAGGCTCGGTGATCTGAATATGCAATCCCGGCATTGCCATCGCATTATTGCTCCATAACACATCTCCTCCCACACTTGATAATCCATAATATTTTTCTGGTCGTTGTTTAACACCTAGATCTATTTGCAGTTTCTTATAGGAATAGGAAGCATAAAGTTCATCGACAAAAACGTCCTCCCACAAACCATCTTTATAGAGTAATCCTCCACTCAATTCTAATGAGCTATCCTCATTAAACGCATAAGAATAACTGAGTTGAGCAAGAGCATTAAAATTAGTTTTTTGATCTACTCTTCCTCTTTGATTGGCATAAAGCCAAAAGGGATTTTGAGCATCACTAGAGAAAATACCTTTGGTTTGTATTGATACGCTAAGATCATCCTGAGCCCTAACCCCGAATATAAAACAGAAACCAAAAACGAAAAATATAACCTTATTCATATTAATTTAAAAAGTATAAGTATAACCCAATGAAGCTCCGCCTACATCACTTCTAATATTACTAAAGTCTTGACCCAGTTCTAAAGTGAATTGCCCGTACTCAGTTGGGTAAACAAATTCAAAATAAGAATACAAAGCGCGTTCATGCGGATCTAATGGACCTGTACTGTTGGCTACACCGGGATAAGTTCCCAAGTTCTCAACATAAGATAACTTAGCTTTATAATCAAGATTCCAAAAATGTCCGGTAGCTCCGACATGCAAAACATAACTTCTGCTATTTGTAAAAGGATGACCATCTTCCTGCTTAAAAATAAAAGGCAATCCAATGATCTGATTTCTGTAGGTCCATCCAGAAGCATATTGATTCCCTATAAAATAGTTATCTCCACCTTTAAAAGTTCCTGGCAGATCACCTTCTCCTTCCTGCCCTAGAGGCGCGTACCTCCCACTTTGAGAAACGGTCTGCACATACTCAAGGCTGAGTCCTTTAAGCAGTTCTCCCTCATGAATGTCAAAGAAAAGTCCCCATACCCCATCAGGGAAATTATTCAAATAACGGCCAGAGCGATCTTCAAAAGGCAGCAGATAATAGAATGTAAGATCATAATGATCTCGCTTTCTTATATACTTTAGTTCATAGGCTCCAAGATGATTCCCATAAGCATTAGCCTTATCTGAGCTATTGGTATCTCCCAAACTGGACCTACCTAAAAATAGACGTTGAAAATTATCAAAATCCTCTGGATACCGTCCGTATGTAGGTGAAACACCACCCCATTGCACATAGTGGTACATCTCCCAAGAAATTATATCTTTTGGTGTTGGGCGAACATCTAGATAAACGCTTTTATAATGTACCATTGTTCCTTCTACAAAGCGATCATCATTCATTTCATAATGTGCGATATTGAATTTCGTAGCGGCAAATGGAAATACAAGGAAAGGCTCATTTAATCCTAAACGAATTCCTGGCATAGCCATCGAGTTATTACTCCAAAGCACATCCCCATTTGTACTCGACAACCCCATATACTGTTCAGGGCGTTGCTTTATACCTATATCAAGCGCAAGCTGTTTATAACTATACGAACCATATAGTTCGTCGATATAAACATCATCCCACAATCCATTTTTATATAATAATCCACCTCCAAAATCCAACCTGCTATTTTCATTAAAAGCATAGCTATATTTTAATTGGGCCAATGTATTGAAAGTAGTCTCCTGATCAAGTCTTCCGCGTTGATTAGAATACATCCAAAAAGGATTTGTATCACCATTACTAATAATTCCTTTAGAGCTAATAGCTCCTTCTAGTTTTCCTTGAGCAAAAAATAATGAAGTATAGAAAAGGGCAGAAATGAATAATGTCTTTTTCAAAATAATTATGATCTATTTGAGATTTCTATAGCAAAGTTGAAAAATACAATTTTTACTTTTGTCAAAACGAAATTTCCATGCTTAACATCTTTTCTAAGAAAACCTTTTTAGTTGACTTACTAGACAATTTTACAGATATGCACAACCACCTGCTACCAAGTATTGATGACGGTGCTGAATCTGTTGAAAAGTCTTTAACACTTATTAGTGCAATGAAAGAGCTGGGCTTTAGCGGTAGCATCAGCACACCGCATACAATGAACGATTATTACCCCAACACTCCTGTAACGATTACAAATGCTAAAGAAGAGCTTGAAAATACGCTGACCATTGAAGGCATAGATTTTAAATTGAGTTGCGCATCTGAGTATATGATGGATGGACACTTTTTAGATATACTTGATAAAAAAGAGATTTTACCATTAAAGGAAAATTACATTTTAGTCGAGATGTCATATTTACAACCTCCTTTAAATCTTGAAGAAATTATATTTGATATAACTAAAAATGATTTCATCCCTGTATTAGCACATCCAGAACGATATAATTTTTTCCATGCTACACCAAAAAAGTATGAATTATTAAAGCAAAGGGGATGTAAATTTCAATTGAATATGTTATCACTTTCCAACTATTACGGCAGTTCCACAAAAAAAACCGCCTACAAGTTGATTGAAGACGGCTATTATGATTTTATTGGTAGTGACATTCATCACGAACGCCACATCATGAATTTAAAAGACATAAAAATGAAAAATAATATTAAAAAAAGTGTTGAGCGATTATTTCATCAAACACAAGACACTTTTAGCTTCTAAATTTCTTACGTATGCTAAAAGCGGAATAAATCTGCTCATACCATTTTTTTTGATCAACGCCATATCCGTAACCATACTTAGTACCATAACCAAAGTTGGCTTGTGCAACATCATTCACAATAAATGCCACATTTTTAAGCTTTTCTTCCTTGATCAATTCTTTAGGATAATTAAGTAGCTTTTTCTCAGTATACTCTGCTCTGGATATATATACCGTTACATCTGCATACTGACTGATCAATAAAGTATCGGTAACCAGCATTGTAGGTGCTGTGTCAACCATTACATAGTCATATCTATCCTTAACATCATCTAGTAATTGCTTAAATCTATCAGTAAGAAGAAGTTCTGCAGGGTTTGGTGGTATACGTCCTGAGAGAATCACATCAAAACGTTGACGATGAATTTCTACATCGTTTATTATACTTTTAGAATCAATCTTATCATCAAAAAGATATTCAGACAAACCCTTACCGTCGGGCTTATTCACATATCTATGTATTTGAGGATTTCGAATATCAGCTCCAATAAGCAAAACAGATTTCCCTGAACTTGTTAATGTTAATGCTAAATTGGATGCTATAAAGGTCTTACCTTCACCTTTAATAGTTGAAGTAACATAAATGATTTTTTTCTCATTCTCACCAGAAGAAAGTAAATAACTCATGTTGGTCCGCACTATCCTAAATGCTTCAGCCAAGACCGAACGATCATTGGCTTTAATGATATCAGCTTCACCCTTTTCAACTTGTGGAATTTCACCTAAAACAGGAGAGTTAGGTATCGTACTTTCAATATCAATACGATTGTGTATTTTGGTATCAAGAAGATTTTTAGAATATAAAATTAAAAAGGGAATTAATATACCAAATATTAGAGCTCCAAGGTAAACAATTTTCGGTTTAGGTGACACTGGAAATTGCGAACTATAAGCCTTATCAACAACCTTTGCTTTAGGAGTAGTAACCGCAAGAGAAATAGCGGTCTCTTCTCTTTTTTGCAATAAGTACAAATATAACTGTTCTTTAATCTCGCGTTGACGAACAATGTCCCTTAATTGTTTTTCGACTGTTGGAATTTGCCTAATTCTACCCTGTAACTGACTTTCTTGATTTTTTAAATCTCTTTCTTGTATTGCTATTGAACTACTCAAACTATTAAGACTAGACAATATATTGGAGCGCAAATCATCAATTTGATTCTTTAGCTGCACGACAACAGGGTTCCCCTCCTGAGCGCTACCAAGTAGTCGATTTCGTTCTTGAACCAGTTCGTTATAAATATCAACACCAGTAGCAGCTTCCTCCTTCAGTCCAAGATTAGCAGGTAATAAAGAAGTTGTATTTCCTGAAGATAGTAACTCTATATACGTGTTAATAATTTCTCTCTCAGTAGCAACTTCCAAACTGCGTTTCTTAAAATCGCTGGCATTTTCTAAAAACAGCTGACCTTCAGCCTCTACATCCGTAAGCCGATTGCTTTCTTTAAATCCTACCATATCAGACTCTACACTGTCTAGTTCTTGGGTGATAATTGCCAATCGCTTCTCAATAAATTGTGCGGTATTCCTAGAAACTTGATTTTTATCCGCAGAGGCGTCTTCATTATATTTATCGATCAGCATATTTAGAACATCTTGAGCCTTAGTCCGCTCAGCCATACTTGTGGACAGTTGCACCACACTACTATACTGGCCAACAGAACTTATCTGAACATTGCTTTGTAATAACCGTACCACTTCATCAATGGTATTGATAGAAACTAAAAAACCATCTTCCGAGTAATTAAAATTCTTAACAGCATCCATTTCAGGAATTAACGTAAATACGAATCCATCAAACTCAATTTTACTCCCAAATTTTTGATTCTCATAAACCCTTTCTGATTCAACATGGGTTAATGAAAAATCAGTCGAAGTTATATCACTAACCTTAAAAACTAAATCTTCTGGTAAAGTCTTAATTGAAGACAATACTTTAAGAGTAAAAGGCCTTTGGGCATACAACTCTACATTACGTACATCCCCTTGATAAAAATAAGATATATTTAAATCCAGCTCATCCACAACTTGAGCAGCCAACTTTTTCGATTTTAAAACCTCTATCTCATTCTCAAATTCAGACTTAGACAACCCAGCCCCTGCCAAGCCTAGATCTTCAAATGCAGCTAACTCGGATAATTGATTATTGTTAGTGTCCTTTATCAAGACAGTTGCCTGCGTTTGATAAACCTGAGTGGAGTAACGCAAATACAAAAAAGCCGTTAAAACCATAATAAATACGGAAATCATAAACCAAGGCCAGTATCGTAAATATTGGTCTAATTGCTCTTTAAGCGATAGCTCATCAGATGCTTCGCTAATCATTTTCGAATCTTCACTCATCTTATCTTGTTAAAACACCTATCACAGATATTAGTATACCGGCGATTGAAATAAACACTGTACTATTGCGATTAAATCCGGAGCTCTGCACCTGCGCTCCATTAGGATCAACAATTACTACATCGTTCTGTTGCAAATAATAAAATGGAGAGTGTACTAAATCCGCAGTTGTAAAATCTAAATTTCCGGTGATAATATCCCCATTTTCTTCTCTTATTACTTTGACCGTGGTTCGTTTCCCATACAAAGACATATCCCCCGCCAGACCTAACGCTTCTAAAACCGTAATCCGCTCATCATTAACAGTATAAGCCCCTGGACGTTGCACCTCCCCCAGCACCGTAATGGTAAAATTCAAAATCCGAAGATTAATAATTGGATTTTTTAGATATTCTGCTATTTCCTTTCTAAGAGTATTCATAGCCTCTTCTCGAGTCAAACCACCCAGTTTGAGAGTTCCTATAACCGGAAATTCTATATAACCTTCCTTGTCTACCAGATAAGTTTGTATTTGCTGACGCCCCATTACACTTTGTCCATCTAAAGAAGGTGAATTTACAATAGGAGGATTAAACGGCATGGCTGCCTTGGGATCCAATACAGAAACAGTAATGGTCAAAAGATCATCTGGACGTATAATAGTTTTATAATTCGAATTCTCATAGGCTTCATTCAATTTTTCAATATCCTGAAAATATAGAACATCCTTCTTAGATACACAGGACACAACAGGAATAAGCATTAAAAAAAACAGAAGCCTGAAGTTAGGCGAGTATTTTCTCAAAATTCAATTTTTTATTTCCGCAAATATAATCCAATCTGAATATTAGCCCAATGAATGAGCTGAAAATCCTATATTGTTTCATCTTCTAAATATAATTTGAGTTTAATTCTACTAAATTTTTAGGGATTACATTTTCAATTCAATATTTAGATTTTATGAATATACAGGTTAATGAAATAAAAAAAAAGTCAGCTTAATATGCCCGTCACATCACTAATGGAATTTATTAACGTATAGTTAGAACACTCGACACTATTGCATTAGCCTAGCTAGTAACCAGCAACCCGTTAGTGGGTTTTAAGATCAGTTCTGTTAAATTAACCATTAAAACGGCCCCATTCTATTTGCATGAGTAGATTTGGTTTAATATTCCACTTAAATTTTGTTTAGTTGCAGAAGGCAGTGCAAATTGCTATCCACGCTTTGGCCCCACAATGGAATGGGACACTGCGGTAGCACAAGCTATTTGTGAATTTTCAGAAAAAAAAGTCAACGATTTCGTAACCAACACGCCCATATTATATAATCGTAAAAATCTCTTGAATAGTTGGTTTTTGGTTAGTTAAAGCCTATTATTGCATTTCCAAAAATCAATATAATACATTTTCTTACCAACCAATGAAAGTTGCATTTATAACAGGCGTTACAGGTCAGGATGGCGCTTACCTCAGTGAATTTCTTCTTAAAAAAGGATACCAAGTACACGGTTTAAAAAGAAGAGCTTCTCTTTTTAACACAGATAGAATTGATCATCTATATCAGGATCCACACGAAAAAGACAGGAATTTCATATTGCATTACGGTGATATGACAGACAGTACGAACTTGATTCGTCTTATCCAAGAAATTCAACCTGATGAGATCTACAATCTTGCAGCGATGAGCCATGTTCAGGTATCATTTGAAACTCCTGAATACACAGGAAATGCAGATGGTCTTGGTACACTAAGAATACTTGACGCTGTTAGACTTCTTGGTTTAGAAAAGAAGACAAGAATTTACCAAGCCTCTACTTCAGAGCTTTACGGTAAGGTTCAAGAAGTTCCTCAATCTGAAACTACTCCTTTTTATCCACGTAGCCCGTATGCAGTTGCTAAAATGTATGCATATTGGATCACTGTTAATTACCGTGAAGCGTATGACATGTATGCATGTAACGGGATTTTATTTAATCACGAGTCTCCTATTCGTGGGGAAACTTTTGTAACTCGTAAGATCACCAGAGCGACTTCAAGAATTGCGCTTGGTTTACAGGAGAAATTGTATTTAGGAAACCTTGATGCGCAACGCGATTGGGGTCATGCTAAAGATTACGTGCGTATGATGTGGATGATCCTTCAGGCAGATGAGGCTGAAGATTGGGTGATTGCAACTGGGAAAACTACTCCTGTACGTGATTTTGTACGTATGGCTTTCGCCGAAGTGGGTATTGAACTAGAATTTAAAGGAGAGGGTGTTGATGAAAAAGGATACATTAAATCTTGTTCTAACCCTGACTTCCAAGTTGAAATAGGCAAAGAAGTTCTAGCCGTAGACCCTAAATACTTCCGTCCTACTGAGGTTGATCTACTTATAGGAGACCCAACGAAAGCAAACGAGAAGTTAGGTTGGACTCCAGAGTATGAGTTAAAAGATCTTGTGAAGGATATGATGCAAAGTGACATCAAATTGATGCAAAAGGATCAGTACCTTAAGGATGGAGGATACTATACCTTCAATTATTTCGAATAGGACAATTCGTATTATTAAATATTAGCTGAATTCAACTAATTAACAAGTTTTGGACAATTTACTATATGAGGAAAAAAGCTATAAAATTATCGGAGCTTGTATGAAAGTCCATGGCTCTTTGGGAAATGGATTTTTATAATCTGTGTACCAAGAAGCACTTCAATGTGAATTTGAAAATCAGTTAATACCTTATGTCGCACAAAAGAAAATTGAAGTTTTCTATAATGACAAAAAATTAAACAAATTCTTTAAAGCAGATTTTGTTTGCTTCAATAAAATAATAGTAGAATTAAAAGCGATCAAACAAATTAACGAAGCCACGCTTTCTCAACCGCTCAATTATTTAAAAGCGACTAAAATGAAACTTGGGCTTCTTATTAACTTTGGAGAAAAAAGCTTAACATGGAGAAGATATATCAATACATATTAATCCACATAATACATTTAAATCCACACATTCAGTGAACAAGGAAATCCGTATAATCAGTTTAAATCCGTGTAATCAGTGAATAAGGATTCTAAAATATATGTTGCAGGTCATCGCGGCCTTGTAGGTAGCGCTATCGTTAAGAACCTTCAAGAAAAAGGGTATACGAATATCGTCCACAGAACACACAAGGAGCTAGACCTTACAGATGCACAAGCCGTTCAAATATTCTTTGAGCAGGAAAAACCAGAGTATGTTTTTTTGGCTGCAGCCAAAGTAGGAGGAATTGTAGCAAACAACACCTACAGAGCTGATTTTATTTACGCCAACTTGATGATACAGAACAATGTTGTACATCAAAGCTACTTGAACGGGGTAAAGAAATTGTTGTTCTTAGGAAGCACTTGTATATACCCAAAGAACTGTCCGCAACCGATGAAGGAAGAATACTTGCTTACGGACACCTTAGAATATACAAATGAGCCATATGCGATCGCAAAGATAGCGGGGATAAAATTATGCGAGAGCTATAATTTACAATACGGCACAAATTTCATTTCGGTGATGCCTACTAATCTGTATGGCCCGAATGATAATTTTGACCTAGAGAAATCACACGTTCTTCCAGCGCTTATTAGAAAGATCCATTTAGGAAAAGCATTAGAAAATAATGATTGGGAAACGGTAAGAACCGACCTTGACAAACTTCCTATTGAAGGTGTTTCAGGAGAATCAGACAAAGAAGAAATACTGAAAATTCTCAAAAAGTATGGAATACAGATCACCTCTTCTGGGGGAGGCCGGGAGGGGGCGCAAGTAAAAGTAGAAATTTGGGGCTCAGGTAAACCCATGCGCGAATTCCTTTGGAGTGAAGACATGGCTGATGCTTGTGTCTTCATTATGGAGAATCGCGACTTCAACGACATTGTTGAACAACGTCATTCTGAACTTGTTTCAGGATCTCATCCGGGAAAACTAGAAATCCGCAACACCCATATCAACATAGGTACTGGTGAGGATATATCTATAAAAGATCTCGCCTCATTAATTAAAGAAAAAATAGGCTTTAATGGCGAGCTTTTCTTCAATGCTGATAAACCAGACGGCACCATGAAGAAATTGACTGATGTGAGTAAGTTAAATGGGTTGGGGTGGTCCTATTCGATTGATTTAAGCGAAGGGGTAAGAAATGCCTACGATTTTTATATAAATAATTAAATTTCGACAATATCTTTTGGAAGATTTCCTACAGCAATACCAACTTTTAATTACTGGAGGGATTCTTGTCTATATGATTTTTGAACTTGTTCGATCTAAGATCAAACCTCATGTTGTCTTTCTTTTTGTAATTTTAATTTTCTTGTTATTACATTATACTAGTGTTGAAGCTATTTTAAAAGCTGCCACTACAAAGAGCATTTTGATAATATTCATGGTGATTTCTATATCAAATATTATCAACCACCACTTCGATATAAGCGCCTTAATTGATAGGTTTATCGGCAATATCAAAAACCCAACTATTTTTCTAATTGTTTTTGGGCTGCTTGTTTCAGCAGTTTCTTCAATTTTCAACAATACACCTATTGTCATTCTATTGATTCCTTATGTAATTAAAAAAGCACAGGGATTCAATTTATCTCCATCCAAATTCTTAATACCTCTTTCATACTTTGCTATTTTAGGAGGAATGATCACCATTATAGGAACTTCTACAAACCTTGTTTTAAACGGATTAATTGAAAGTAATGATCTTAAACCCTTTGCTTTTTTTGATTTTTTAATTCCGGGAATATTGGTAACAGCAGTCGGAGTGATCTTTATTGCAATATTTGGAAAATATTTCTTACCCTCTAGAGCTAAAATCAATAAAAAGGACTTCTCAAAAACGCGTAAATATTTCATTGAGGCTAAGATTGGAAGTGGCTCTATCTTAGATGGCAAATCAATAAGTCAAAGTGGTATAAAAGACTACAAAGGTGTCTCTTTATTAGAGTTAGTTAGAGGAGATAACATCTATAACATAGCGGGATCTAGAAATATGATCCTGCAAAAAGACGACAGACTGATCTTTACCGGCAGCATTGAAGATGTTACGACATTAAACACTGATGAAAATAAGCTTGAGTTAGTAGCTAATAAGAGATTAAAAAATGATAACAAACTTGAATTCGTTGAATTATCAATACCCACAAATTCACACCTTGATGGAAAAAGAATAAAAGAAACGAATTTTAGACAAACGTATGGAGCTACAGTCTTAGCAGTGCATCGGTATAATGAAGAATTAAGTGGTCGTATAGGTGAAATTGAATTGCGAAGTGGTGATCTATTAATAATCGTTCCCCACGATAGAATTACCGATAATATTAAAAATGACTTCTATATACTATCAAATACCTCAAAAGAGAACAAACCAAAAAAGCTTAAAACTATCTTCACTGCCGGATTGATCATAATATTAGCGCTCTTAACCTTAGGATATATTGATCTCTTTTTAGCTCTAGGCTTTACACTAACACTTTTGGTCTTTATTAAATATACGAGTATTCAAAATTTACAAAGAGAGCTCAATCTCAATCTCTTTGTAATTCTTGTAGGCTCAATCATTGTTGGAGAAGTATTTATGAACTCTGGCTTGGCAAACTTAATTTCCAACAATTTATTTACCGCCCTTTCCCCTTATGGAGAAAATATAATTCTATTAAGCTTGATGCTTTTCACTTTTATATTAACCTCTTTTATCACAAATGTAGCGGCAATTTCCATAGCATTTCCCCTTGCCTATTCCATAAGCACAAGTATGGCTATTGAAGTTGAAGCCCTTTTTATAGCTATAGCATTTGCCGCATCCGCTGCTTTTATGACACCTATAGGATACCAAACCAATTTACTAGTCATGGCTCCTGGAGATTATAAATTCAAAGATTTCATGAAAATAGGCTTCCCTTTATCCATAATATATATTTTTGTGGTTTGGAGCTATTTAATTAACACCTATTAGACCGTGAGCACCAACGTTTACAAACAAGATTATAAGATCACCCGTCAAGAAAGAGAATCTCAGATAGGACACAAGTCTAAGGTCCTTTGGTTTGTAGGCCTCTCAGGAAGTGGGAAATCCACTTTATGCGACGCAGTTGAATCCTTTCTTTTTAAAAAAGGATATCAAACCTATATCCTAGATGGGGATAATATCAGAATGGGGATCAATAAAGACCTAGATTTCTCTTCTACATCCCGGTCTGAAAATATTCGAAGGATCTCAGAAATCTCAAAGCTGTTTATAGACTCTGGTAAGATCATCTTAACTGCTTTTATCACACCTTTAGAAATAGATAGAAATACAGCTAGAGATATTCTAGGAGAAGACTATATTGAAATATTTGTCAATTGTCCTCTTGAAATTTGTGAGCAAAGGGATGTCAAAGGGCTTTATGCTAAAGCTAGAAAAGGAGAAATTCCTAATTTCACAGGAATATCCGCTCCTTTTGAAGAGCCCACAAATCCAGATATCGATGTCAAAACACACCAATTATCAATAGATGAATGTGTCCAGCTAGTCTGGAAGAATATTCAGAATCAATTAAGCATTAAGTAATGAGAAAATACGCATTATCACATCTGCAGGAATTAGAAGCAGAAGCAATTTATATTCTAAGAGAAACAGCTGCTCAATTTCAAAATCCGTCTATATTATTTTCGGGCGGTAAAGACTCTATATTAGTAACACATCTTGCAAAAAAAGCTTTTTATCCGGCTAAAATACCGTTTACTTTCTTACATGTAGATACAGGGCATAATTTCCCAGAAACTATTGCTTTTAGAGATCAATTGATGGAAGAATTAGGTGTAAAATTAGTAGTCGGCTCTGTTCAAAGTTCAATTGACAAAGGCTCTGTAAAAGAAGAGACTGGTCAGGATGCTAACAGGAATAAATTACAAACAACTACCCTTCTCGAAGCTATTGAAGAAAATCAGTTTGATGCTTGTATTGGTGGAGGTCGTCGTGATGAAGAGAAGGCACGTGCTAAAGAGCGTTTCTTTTCTCATAGAGATGATTTTGGACAATGGAATCCAAAAAACCAAAGACCTGAGCTTTGGAACATCTTAAATGGGAAATTAAATATGGGTGAAAATTTTCGTGTTTTCCCTATAAGCAACTGGACTGAGCTTGATGTGTGGCAATACTTAACAGCAAATAATATTGCAATACCATCACTATATTTTGCACATGAGCGCCAAGTAATTAGAAGACAGGACACTTGGATCCCTTATTCAGATTTCATTACACTTAGACCTAAGGAGGAAGTGGTTACCAAAAAAATACGCTTTAGAACATTAGGAGATATTACTATAACCGGAGGAGATGAGTCTGATGCAGATACACTAAAACTTATTTTAGAAGAAGTTGCAATTGCTAGACAAACAGAGCGAGGCAATAGATCTGACGATAAGCGTTCGGAAACATCTATGGAGGATCGTAAAAAAGAAGGCTACTTCTGATCATTATTCAATCAACTATTCTACACAATCAATAAATATACACATGAGTGCTATACATAACGAAGAGAAAGAGATACTAAGATTTACCACAGCAGGTAGTGTTGATGATGGTAAAAGTACATTAATAGGAAGGCTGCTTTTTGATTCAAAATCGATTTATGAAGACCAGATCGATAACCTTCAAAAGATTTCTGAGAAAAAAGGGATCTCTCATCTTGAACTTGCTCATTTGACAGATGGCTTAAAAGATGAACGCGAACAGGGAATTACCATTGATGTAGCCTACCGCTATTTTGCCACTCCTAAACGAAAATTTATTATAGCAGACACTCCTGGCCATGTTCAATACACTCGTAACATGATTACTGGTGCGTCTACTGCTAATCTTGCTTTGATTCTGATTGACGCGAGAAAGGGAGTGATTGAACAAACAAAACGTCACTCTTTTATCGCTTCACTATTACAAATACAGCATGTTGTTGTATGTATAAATAAAATGGATTTAGTTGACTATGCTGAAGATCGTTTTAACGAGATAGTTGAAGAGTATAAAAGTTTTGCTTCAAAGCTTAGAATAAAAGATATTCGTTTTATACCTATTTCTGCACTTAATGGCGATAATGTAGTAGACAAGTCTAATCACATGGACTGGTTTAAAGGAGATTCGCTATTAGGAACTCTAGAAACTATTCATATTAGCAGCGACCACAATATGGTAGATTGCCGTTTTCCAGTCCAAACAGTGATAAGACCTTTCAGTGATGAATTTCATGACTATAGAGGATATGCGGGTAGAGTGAATAGTGGTATTTTTAAGAAAGGGGATGAAGTGATGGTTCTTCCTTCAGGGTTTAAATCAAAGATCAAATCTATAGTGCTTGGAGAAGAGGAAATTGATGAAGCTTTCCCTCCACAATCTGTCACTATCAATCTTGAGGATGATATAGACATTAGTCGAGGTGATATGATTGTTAGAGAACACAATCAACCCGAACCTAAACAAGATATTGAGGCTATGCTATGCTGGATGAATAATGATGCTATGCAACCTCGTGCTAAATATGCAGTTAAACATACTTCCGTGGATGCAAGAGCAATGATCAAAGAAGTTCTGTATAAAGTAGATATCAACACCTTGCATCGTCAGGAAGACTATGATCAAGTAAGTATGAACGATATTGTACGTGTAAAACTAAGAACGACTAAGCCCTTACTAGTAGATGAATATAACCAAAATAAGGGCACGGGAAGTTTTATATTAATTGATGAAAGCACTCACGAAACTGTGGCTGCAGGAATGATCATCTAAATCTAACCATCTTGGACATAAATTTTGATCTGCTATTAAAAGTAGCTATTGAAGCCTCATTAGAAGCTGGAGATTCTATAATGAAAATATATGAATCTGACGATTTTGATGTTTCTGTTAAAGGAGATGATTCACCATTAACTAGAGCAGACCTTAGTTCACACAAGATTATTGAACAGCATCTTGAAAAAACAGAAATCCGCATGCTTTCTGAAGAAGGAAAAACAATTTCTTATGAAGAAAGAAAAGATTGGGATTTGTTATGGATAGTTGATCCTATTGATGGGACAAAGGAGTTTATAAAAAAGAATGGAGAGTTTACGGTAAATATTGCCTTGATTCAAGACCAAAGACCTATCCTGGGCGTTGTGTACGCCCCAGCGATAAATACATTATATTTTTCTTCAAAAGACATAGGAGCATTTAAAAATGATAGCATGGCATCATCCCTATCTTTTGAGGAAATTAAAGAATCTTCCGTATTGCTTCCTATAAATAGAAATGATGATACTTATGTTGTTGTCGCAAGCAAATCACATATGTCTCCTGAAACTCAGGAATACATAGATGAGCTCGAAAAAACATATGGTAAGGTAGAAACAATTTCCAAAGGTAGTTCTTTAAAGCTGTGCATGGTAGCTGATGGCACTGCAGACTGCTATCCTCGCTTTGCACCTACTATGGAGTGGGATACCGCTGCAGGGAATGCAATATGCATTGGAGCTAATAAAGAGGTTATAGACTGGGAATCAAAAAAAGAAATGGTTTATAATCGAAAAGAATTATTGAATAATTGGTTTTTAGTTAAACAGAAAAAAGTATGAAATTTTTAGTAACAGGTGCTGCTGGTTTTATAGGATATCATTTATGTGAAAAATTAATTCATAATGGTCACAAAGTCATTGGCTTAGACAATATCAACGATTATTACGATGTTAATCTTAAATACTCAAGACTTAAAGAGCTAGGTATTTCCAGAAACATCGCAGAAAAATTCAATATTCTATCGGTCTCAAATCTGCACAATTCAAATTTCAAGTTTATTCGATTAAATTTGGAAGATCGAAACGAACTTCCAAAACTTTTTAAATCAGAAGAAATAGACATAGTTTGTAACTTAGCTGCTCAAGCAGGAGTACGATACAGCCTAGAAAATCCAGAATCATATATTGATAGTAATATTGTAGGTTTTCTGAATATTTTAGAATGCTGTAGACATAACAAGATAAAACATCTTATATACGCCAGTAGCTCAAGTGTTTATGGTGAAAATAAAAAAATTCCATTTTCTGAAAAAGATAACGTAGATCACCCTATTAGTATTTATGCCGCTACTAAGAAGAGTAATGAATTGATGGCTTATACTTACAGTCATCTTTATGATCTTCCCACTACAGGCTTACGTTTCTTTACTGTATATGGGCCTTGGGGCCGTCCGGATATGGCAATTTATCTTTTCACCAAGGCTATTGTTGAAGGAAAGCCAATTAAAATTTTCAATAAAGGGAACATGAGTAGGGATTTCACCTACATCGATGATATAATTTCTGGTATTGAAAGAGTTATAGAATCACCAAATCCTCAGTCAATTCAAAACAAGCCATTCCAACTTTTCAACATTGGAAAAGGGCAGCCTGAATCATTGATGGATTTTATTAATGCAATTGAGTCTAGTTTAGGCAAACAAGCCATTAAAGAGTATTTACCTATGCAACCCGGTGATGTGCCTCAAACCTGGGCAGAAACTGTAGAACTTGAGAAGATTGGATACAATAGTCAAGTAGGGATCGAAGAAGGGGTAGATAACTTTGTGCGTTGGTATATTGACTATCTTTCAAAATAAGGTACATTACTTATGTTGCTATTTGGCAAATGTTATTACATTACATTGATTACACTCTTGAGTATAGTGCAAATCAAATCTTGCAATTCAGTCCAGAACCAAAAAGATAATTTTGGCTTTGAAATAGATGGATTTCATATGGGCTGGGCAACGGAAACTAAAGGAGGTGAAAATGGAACTATATTAAGGGTTACAAACCTTAACACGTCGGGACCTGGATCACTAATTGAAGCAATTGAGCATAACGGCCCTCGGATAATTGTATTTGAGATCTCTGGAATTATTGATTTTAAGGGGAGAGCTCCTAAAATAATCAATCCATATATTACCATAGCAGGGCAAACTGCTCCAGAAGGAGGCGTCACAATTATCAATGGCGGTATAAGAATTGCAACACATAATGTAATTATCCAACATATTAGAATTAGACCCGGTGATACTAAAAATGCTAATAGTATAGATGGGTTATCAACTATGAACGGAGCTTCTAATATAATTATAGATCATTGTTCGTTCTCTTGGGCAATTGATGAAAACCTTTCTGCATCAGGCCCTCGATTTATGGGAAAGACTCCCTCAGAATGGAGAAAAAATACATCCCATAATATCACCTTCAGCAACAATATTATTGGGGAGGGGCTATATAGATCGCGTCATACTGATAGCGTTCCTCATTCAATGGGAACTTTAATACACGACAATGTTACAAACATATTAATAATTGGCAACCTTTATACTTGTAATAACAGAAGAAATCCTATGTTTAAAGGAGGGACATCTGGTGCAGTTATTAATAATCTCATTTACAACCCAGGTGAAATGGCTATTACCTATCGTTTATCTGAAAAAGAATGGAAAGACAAGGAAATTCAATTTGGGAATCTAGATATAATAGGAAATGTAATGCAGGAAGGACCTTCTACCAATACTAAAATCTTCAAATCTATGTATCCAAAGGTTAATATATATCTTGAAGATAATTTGAGCATTAAATTAGACGGCGATAAAGTTATGAATGATTATGATTTAAATAAAACAACACCTGCGGCCGATAAGACAAACTGGAATCCGAATATTCACCCCTTAAATTCTAAATCAGTGAGCGACTATGTTCTTAAAAATGCTGGTGCTACACCTTGGAATCGGGATAAAGTCGATGAAAGGATTATTACCAATGTTTTGAAAAATACCGGAAAGATTATCAATTCAGAACAAGAAACAGGGGGTCTACCTTCCCAAAAAGCAGTTAGGAAAAAATTTCAGCCATCTGAATGGAGTTTAAGAAGAAAACTCGTTAAAAGACAAGACACATTAAACTAAATTTACTTTTATGATTTCGCATAAGCATAAATGCATCTTCGTGCATATTCCCAAAGCTGCAGGTACTAGTATAGAAAGAGCATTTATGGATGATCTTAACCTAGACATGGATAATAGACATTCTTTACTACTGGGTGCTTCCACAAATAAATCACTGGGACCAAGAAGGGTATCTCACCTACTGGCAAAAGAATACGTTGAACATCACTATATTTCACAAGAACTCTTTGATGATTATTTTAAGTTTGCTTTTGTAAGAAATCCTTTTACAAGATTATACTCAACTTACAAATTTTTAAAATTTAGTGATTATTTGGACTTCGATACGTTTATTCAAAAAAAACTTATATCTCTTTTAAAATCAAAAGAATTTGGTTTTTTTCTAGCTCCTCAGACTAATTATATTTATACAAATAAGTATTGTGAAGTTGATTTTGTGGGAAAGTTTGAAAATCTCAAGAATGATTTCCAGGTTATCAAAGAGGAATTGAATTTATCTAATCTAGTATTAAAGCATTATAACAAAACTATACAAACCACAAATTTTTTAAATAAATTCAAAATTTTGTTTAAATCAATTAGAGATTCCTCTTCCCTTTCAGATATCAATTATAGAAATTCAGAATATAAATTAGATTCAACTTCTAAAGATATTATTTACTCAATATACGAAAGGGATTTTGATAATTTTGACTACAATAAAGATTTTTAATGTCTTTAAATAAACGAATTGTTTCAGGTTTCTTTTGGTCAACCGGCGGCCAAGCCATCTATATCACAATAACTCTCATCACCAACATCTTGTTAGCAAGAATATTATCTCCTGAAGAATTTGGTCAGATGGGCATTATTATATTTTTCACAACGGTTGCTAATGTATTTGTCGCCAGCGGGTTAATAGGTGCTATAATACGTCTTCCTGAAGCAAACTCAGAAGATTTTAAGACGGTCTTTACTTTTAATCTATCCATTAGCATTCTACTATACTTATGTCTTTTTATCAGTTCTCCTTTTATAGGGGACTTCTATGGAGATATAGAACTTGCTTACTACTTAAGAGTTTCTGGTATTATTCTGATTATAAATGCATTTCAACTCGTAAATAATGCCATATTAGTTAGGAATATGCGATTTTCACATAAGTCTATATACAATGTAGTAGCAGTAGCTTTAGCATCGGCCTTTGCCCTATTCTTAGCCTACCACGATTTTGGTGTATGGTCGCTAGTTGTTCTTCAAATTACAACTCCTATTTTTATTGTCCTACAATTTGCAATTTTTGAACGGTTGTTTATAAAATTAGGATGGAATAAGGAATCATTTTCAAAACTTTATTCATTTGGTGTTAATACCACTATTTCCAATTTACTCAATACGGCTTTTCAAAATATTTACAACTTGATTCTAGGAAAGTATTTTTCAATGTCGCAAGTGGGTTATTTCTATCAAGCCCAAAAACTACAGCAGGTACCGCAAACTGTTTTAAATATCTTTACACAAAATGTTTTATTATCAGGCTTGGCCAAAATTCAACATGAAAAAGACCTTCTGAAAAAGACTTATGAGAAATTTGTATCAATTTTGACAGCACTTGTAGGTTTTATAACTATTATAACATATGTATATAGCAAAGAAATTGTTATTCTACTCTATGGTGAAAAGTGGATTAACTCAGCATTTTTCTTACAACTACTTATAATTGCTGGTTTTTTTTATATGCAAGAACAATTCAACAGAGTAATTTTTAAGGTTTATGACAAGACCAAAATAATACTTTACTTAGAAATTGTTAAAAAACTTATTCAGGCTGTCACAATTATTGTTGGTATAATTTCTAAAGATATATTGATCCTTATATTTGGTTTAATCTTCACAAATATTATCAGTACATTCTGTAATTATTATTATTCCAATAAGATAATTTCCACTAAAATAGAAATACAAAATCTCTTCAAGGTAATTATCGCTGGTGCTATATCAATTCTTTTTTGCATTCTATTCATAAAAACATTTAAAATTACTGGATACAAAGTATTTTTCACAGCTCCTTTCTTGTTGGTCATCTATGCACTTACACTACAAGTATTCAGGGTAATACATATTAAAAAAGACCTTAGCTTATTACTTAATATGATAAAAAAAAGTAAGAATGCTTAAAAGTAAAAACCCTTTAATACACGCATTAAGCGCAATTGCTTTACTGGTGTTATTTCTACAATTTACTGACACTTACAAATTGCTTCTAATCGCAATTAATCGTAAAACTCAGTTTGCTTCAATTATAAGCATGACCATTTTATTGATTTTTGTCACCGTAAATTGGCCTAGTTTTATAGAGCTGTTTAAACAAAAATTATTTAGAAAATGGTTTCACCTAATTTTCACTTTCCCTATTTGTTTAATATTTATCCATCTTATTTTAAACAACCTCACTATTGAACGGTATATATATTGGACATCATTCATCGTGTTTGTTTCTCTTATTTTTATAACTAGCACCCTATTCTTCTCTAGGAAGAATTCTTTTAAATTGGTAAATAAATTTTACTTTTTAGCTTTACTATCTGTTATAATTAGTTTCGTTATTGGCTTTATCAATTATGATATTTTAAGGGCTATAATGGCCATTTCAACTGAAACAGAAGACTTTGCATATATACGATCAGAAAGTTCAAGAGCAATCGGCTTTTTCACACAACCTAATATAGCAGCAAGGGCGGTTTTTGCGTATTCACTTGTTCTATTTGGAAGTTATTTTGAGGGTAAAAACCATACGTTTACAAGTTTATTTATTTTTCTTATCCTTGTCATGATTGTTTTGACAGGATCTAGAACTGGGCTTATTTTATTCGGACTTTTTCTGATTTTTTATTTACCACGAAGCATCTTTAAGAAGATATTTAAGAGATCAACACCGTCGAATAAATTTTACCGCTTACTTATATATCTGTCGATACCCCTAATATTTCTGATATTGTTATCATTGCTACCTTCTCTAATAGATACATTAAAAGGAATGAATCTTAATGATTTGGCTGATCGTTTTGCAAGTCTAAATATTCTAGACACAACAGACTCTTTATCTAATGATAGAAGTGTAGAATATAGATTAAAGGTAATTGAGCAGTACATCGATAAAATTTTCGAAAGTCCAGTTATAGGATACGGTCCCGAAACTAGAGAAACCTATTTAAAGAATGGCACCTTTATTGTTGCAAGTCAGAATGAATACTTGGAAAACCTCTTTTCATATGGTATTGTTTACACCTTATATTTCTTGCATGTTTTTTATTGGACTATAAAAAATTTGAAATGGCAAGCAGCCTTATGTAAAGGTAAAGTTTCCTATCTCCGGATTTTTCTATTGATTTTGATCATCTATGGTTTCTCTGTTAACTATCTCTTGATCAACAAAATTATACTAATAGTTTTGGGAACCTTCATAGGAATAACTATATCTTCAAAACTTAATGCAGAATTAAAATATAAATGATAACATATCTTAATCCTAATGCTATAATTTAAATTGCATCTGAAATTGAAAAACAACAAAAATATTATTTTAAATGATCTTCGAAGATATACACAGAACCTATCTCAAGTATCATTATTGACAAAGATAATTTCTAATCCGGGATTTAAATTTCTTTATTTCTTTAGGAAATCTCAGTCACGCTCTAGAAAAAATTTTTTGGGATTCATCTATTATTTTTTTTATCGCAGATACTCTATTAAGTATGGGTTTCAAATTCCTAGAACGGTAGATATAGGTTCTGGAATGTTGTTTCCTCATTTTGGAAATATTGTAATTAACTCTAAGACGAAAATAGGATGTAACTGTAATATTTTGCAAGGTGTGACAATTGGCAATACAAAAGGTAGAAATGGAGGCACACCTATTATTGGAAATAATGTTTATATAGGTCCAAATGCAGTTGTTGTGGGAAACATTAGAATCGGTGATAATGTTTTAATCGCAGGTAATTCATTTATCAACTTTTCAATTCCTCAAAATCATATAGCAATAGGAAATCCAGCAAAAATTATTCATAGAGAGAATGCTACAGCGGAATATATTAATAATCCATATACTGATCAATCAATCTAATTTTCATGTCGATTTTTTTTAAAATCTTTCATTTTACATCTAATCTAAGTGGTGGTGGTGCAGAGACACAAATGGTACTTCTTGCCCATCAACTTGCAAAAGAAGGGATGCAACAATACATTGTGTATCAACGTAAAGAAAGCACTTTAGAATTACCGCATCATGAAAATTTAAACTTCTTAAAGATTTCTGAATTTAAAAAGAATAAGAGTCTCTATTGTTCGCAAGCATCAATCTTTCACGTTTGGATACCTGATGTATTCACACATATTAGTCCCTTATTCTTTATAAAATACCGTTCAAATACAATTTTGGGTATACGAAATGTTTATAAACTTAACTCCCTAAAAAGAGTATATCAATTATTCTGTTTTATACTATTTAAAAATTTTGTTTCTAATACACCTAAAGAAATCCATTCTTCAATTTACAAATTGACTTTTGGCAAAAAATTTAATTTTATTCCCAATGCAATTAAATATAATATCAACGAAAGTGTTCAAGTTAATAGTTCTTCAGAATCTTTTTTATTTGTTGGAAGACTTGTATCCCAAAAAGGAATTTTAGAACTTGCTCAAGCATATTCTCAACTTTATAAAGAAGGATTAGTTAGACAGCCGTTGTCTATTATTGGTACTGGCCCGTTGTTAAAAACAATTAAAAACCTAAACACTAACAATATTTTAGCGACAAAAGGCTATATCGCCAACCCTAAGAATGAATATATAAATCATGATGTTTTTATTTTACCGAGTTACCATGAAGGCATGCCTAATGTTGCTTTTGAAGCATTAAGTCAAAAATGCATTCTAATTCTTTCTGATATTCCTCAACATAGACTTTGGTTCACTGAAAATGAAGCTATCTTCTTTAAACCAGGAGATGTGTCAGATTTAAAAAAGGCAATCCTTAAGGCAAAAAACATGGAGTATGAGAAGAAAAGAAGGATTTTATCAAATGGACTGATTATAATACGCCGCCTTTCTTTAGAAAATTACGCAACATCCTACTTAAAATATTACAATTCTCTTTATGAACCCAATACGTTATATTAAGGATTACCAATCACTTACGTCTAATGATATTTTTATATCAAGCTTTCCTAAGTCTGGTAATACAAGGTTTAGAATGGCCATGGCAAAATATTTCTCTTTATTAAGTACATCTAACATTAAATTTTCTTATGACTTCGTAAATTCATTACTGCCAGAAATGGGGAAAGGCAACATCTCATCCGCACGAAAAAAAATGTCTTCACTGGGATTAAATAATGATCAGCTTCTAGTTAAATCACATCTGCCTTTTAATCAACTAAAACACCTGTATAAAAAGTGTAAGATTATATATATAATAAGACCAGAACCTGTCACTATCATGTCATTTTATGACTATTCTTTAGCCAGAAATATTATAGATAACAACACCTCTTTTAGTACATTTTTGAGAGCGAAAAAAACAGGTATTGAGTCTTTGGTAAAATCATACAAATCTTACAAAGA
Source organism: Leeuwenhoekiella obamensis (assembly GCF_055391795.1). Classification (NCBI taxonomy): domain Bacteria; kingdom Pseudomonadati; phylum Bacteroidota; class Flavobacteriia; order Flavobacteriales; family Flavobacteriaceae; genus Leeuwenhoekiella; species Leeuwenhoekiella obamensis. Next base: position 1,980,811 of record NZ_AP029251.1, read on the forward strand.
TGCTGAAGCGATAATAAATTACAATGATTTAATGAAAGATGATTTGCACAGCATATTTCAAGCTCTAGAAAAAATTGAATTTAATTATGATCCTGAAATTCTGAAAAAATCTATCCTTGCTACAAGAAGAGAACATACAGCTTTAATTAAAAATTCGCTGGATAAAGATTCTTATAATTTTGCCGCAAAAAAAACAAGGTCGATAGACAATTATTTTTCCTCTGAAGATAAAATCTACTATAATCAAGTTGTTGCGGATACTATTTTTACTCAAATTTAAAGAATTTAATGAAAAAAAAGAGAATCTATATACCAGCAAGCCTTCCCCCTCCATATAATGGACAAAATGTTGGAACAAAACTAATGTGTGACCTTTTATCTAGCAGGTATAATGTCAAAATATTTAAGTGGAATATAAAATGGTACCCAACAGATAATGCTAATATATTAGATAAAGTGGTCTACTATTTTGCTGCGTTTTTTAAATATACACTTACTATATTTAAAGTTTGGTTATTATTTCTGATCCAATGGCCTAAAATGATGTACATAGTCCCTAGCAGTAATAAGAAAGGATTTTTTAGAGACATTCTACTTTACCTACCTTTTATTCTCACAAACAAAAAAATTATTTGTCATATTCGCAGCGGCAGTTTTAATATCAAAAATTTTCCTTTTAATTATATTTATAAGTTTGACTTATTCCATTATATATTTCTAACAGAGAATTTAAAAGAAATAAGTGGAGTTAATAAAAACTATAACGTAATTGCCAACTTTATTGACCCTATTTTTGAAAAAAACTTATCCTCGGGGAATACAACTAAACCCATAAACATTATTTACTTAAGTAATCTTTTTGAGTCCAAGGGTATTTTTGAGGTCATTAAAGCTTTGAAAGATAGAAACGTTAAAGATGATTTTAGATTAAAGATTTTTGGCAAAGGAGAACATGAGGTTATTAAAAAAATTTTGGGAATGATAAAACCTCATTCAAATATTGAGTTTTGCGGTGAAATTTCTGAAAGGGCTAAAGTCCAAAAAGAATTAGCCAATGCCGACATCTTTATCCTACCAACAACATATCCAATTGAGGCAAGTCCAAGAAGTATTATTGAAGCTTTATCGCAAAACACTGTTCCTATTGTAACCAATCATGCTGGTATTCCAAATATGGTTGACGGGGCGTCTGCATATTTAATCGATAAAAATAAAGATTTAAGTAGCCAAATAATTGATACATTGAATTTTATTTCTAACAATTCTGATGACTTAAAAGCGAAAAAAAACTATACCAGACAACTCTTTGAAAAGAAATACTCATATATCACGCTAAAAAATGAAATAATTTCTCTTTTTAAAGAAAATGAAAATTCATGAAAAAAATACTGATCACAGGCGGTGCTGGTTTCATAGGTTCACACCTTTGTAAACGTTTATTGGATGAGGGCAATGAAGTGATTTGTCTGGACAACTACTTTACTGGAAGCAAACAAAACATTTTATCCCTTTTCGACAATCCATATTTTGAGTTAGTGCGTCATGATGTTACTGCTCCCTTTTATGCAGAAGTAGATGAGATATACAATCTTGCCTGCCCCGCAAGCCCAGTACACTATCAGTACAACCCAATAAAGACTATTAAAACTTCTGTAATGGGAGCTATAAATATGTTAGGTCTTGCAAAACGTGTAAAAGCTAAGATTCTTCAAGCCAGTACTAGTGAGGTGTATGGAGATCCTGAAATTCATCCACAACCCGAGACATACTGGGGTAATGTCAACCCCATTGGCCCAAGATCATGTTATGATGAAGGTAAACGTTGTGCCGAAACACTATTCATGGATTACCACACTCAGAATAATGTAGATATAAAGATCATACGCATCTTCAATACCTATGGGCCAAATATGAATCCTAATGATGGGCGTGTAGTTTCAAACTTTATAGTTCAAGCATTAAAGGGAGAAGACATCACTATCTTTGGCGACGGCTCTCAAACAAGATCTTTTCAATATGTTGATGATCTTATCGAAGGCACCGTTAGAATGATGAATAGTGAAAAAGGCTTTGTAGGACCTGTAAATCTTGGGAACCAAGGAGAATTCACCATGTTAGAACTTGCTAAAACTGTTTTAGAGATCACAGGTTCAAGATCAAAGATCATTCATCTTCCTCTCCCTAAAGATGATCCGCAACAGCGCAAACCTGATACTTCTTTGGCTTACGCCAAATTAAATCAATGGCAAGCTCAAGTGACCCTCGAAGACGGTCTCAAAAAGACGATCAGTTATTTTGACCAACTCTTAAAAGAAGAAAATTGAAAGTATCAGTAATAACGATAGTTTACAATAACAAGTCCTCTATCTCAACCTGTATCGAGTCCGTTTTAAGTCAGTCCTACGATAACATAGAGCACATAATTGTTGATGGGAATTCAACAGATGGCACTCAAACTGTTGTAGAGAAATATGATGACAAGATCGCAAAATTCGTTTCTGAGAAAGACAACGGATTATACAACGCTCTTAACAAAGGCATAAAAATGGCAACAGGTGATATCATCGGGATTTTACATTCCGACGACCTTTACTTTGATAAAAACACAGTTTCTGATGTTGTTGAACATTTCACTAAAACACAAGCAGATCTTGTATACGGCAGTGGTCTTTATGTAGAGAAAAACAATATCAAGAACACAAAAAGAATCTATCCTGGAAAGCCCTATAAAAAACGTTATTTAAATTTCGGATGGATTCCACTTCACACGACTATATACGTAAAAAAAGAAGTCTTTGAAAACTATGGATTGTACGATGAGTCCTATCGTATAGCTAGTGATTACGAAATTTCATTGCGATGGTTTTTTGAAGATAAGATCAAAAAGAGCTTCCTTGATAAATACTTAGTTAAAATGCGTTTGGGGGGCAAAAGTACAACTGCTAAACTCCAAAAGCTTAAATCAAAAGAAGACCTTCACATTATAAAAAAATATAGAATGCTGGGATTCTTCACATTAGGCTTTAAGATTGGGCGAAAAATACCTCAATACTTAAAACCTAGATTGGGAATGAACATATTTTAACTATTTTTATATCCCAAATAAACAACTGATCTAAAATCTTCTAGATTTTAAAACCGACTAATGCCTAATATCTGCATACTAACCATTATCAAAAATTTGATCTGCTTAATTAACTTGAATAATGCGTAGATCCTACTTGATTATACCTATATCGGTTATTATTCATTTATTGATAATAAATGCATCTTTGTATTTATTAACTCCTGATACCTATGTTGACCTATTTTCAATTGTATATGTAAATGCGAGTTGGTTGATCACTGCATATGCCCTTAATTATTATCCTACCGCACGTAAAGAGCGATTTTTAACTAATATCCATAAGGTTTTTCAGCTGTATATAATCTTTGGCCTGGCATACTTTGCTTTATTCACTTTCAAAGGATTGTCACCACTTGAAATTAAAGATCAATTCTATATTTTCGGGACCATTTGCGCAGGTCTAATGATCTATAGGATCATTTTCTATTTTACAAGAGATAGATACCGATCTAGTGGAGGAAACTTTGCTAGCGTGGTCGTCATTGGTCGAGATAAGAACCTAAAGAAGATAAGAAAGGTTTTTGACGAACCAGATCTTGGATACCGCTACGTTGGATATTTTGACAATGTAAAATCATATAGCCCTACCTATCTGGGTAGCATTGAAGAGTTCTTCAATTTCGCTCTGGAAGGTGAAGTCGACGAGATTTACTGCATGGCATCCCGCCTTTCTAAAGATGAGATAAGAAGGCTTATTCATTATGCGGATAATCATTTTAAAAAAATAAAGATCATCCCTGATAATAAAGAGATTTACACTCGTGGAATGTCCTTTGAGCTATATGACACCATCCCCGTTCTAAACCTTAGAAAACTTCCATTAGATACTGATTATGCAAAGGTCAGTAAACGTGCATTTGATCTTATTTTCTCCTTTCTAGTGATCCTTTGTATTCTATCATGGTTAACTCCTTTGATGTATGTTTTGATCAAGCTAGAGAGTAAAGGTCCTCTTTTCTTTAGGCAAAAAAGACACGGTTTTAATAAACAACCATTCTGGTGCTACAAGTTTCGCTCTATGCGAGACAACAAAGAAGCAAATACTAAAATGATGGTAAAAGGTGATAAGCGCGTTACAAAGATTGGGGCCTTCCTTAGACGCACAAGTCTTGATGAATTACCGCAGTTCTTTAATGTATTTCTTGGAGATATGAGTGTGGTTGGTCCACGCCCGCACATGGAATCACAATCTGACCATTACATTGCATCCATTGACAAATATTTGGTTAGACACTACGTAAAACCTGGTATTACCGGCCTTGCCCAAATACGTGGTTTTAGAGGTGAGATCGTTGAAAATTCTGATATCATTAATAGAACTAAACTCGACATTTTCTATGTTGAAAAATGGTCACTTAGGTTAGACCTTACCATAATTTATTACACCGTGGTGAATGTTCTTCGTGGTGAAGACAAAGCCTACTAAACCATAATTATCTTATCTTGGCACTATGGGCAACAGCTTTAAGTCCTTTAGCGTCATTAACTTCACCTTCGGATTTCTAAAAAATATCCTTGTAGGCTTTATTGGCACGATTCCATTGAATGAGATATTCGCTGGAATAATCTTATTGCTTCCGCGAAATTTAAAAAGACTTCCCTCCTATTTTTCTGTATTAAGGATTCCTCTTGTATTGCTATTGGTTCTGCTCCTAAGTCAAGTAACCAGTGACATTATAAATCAAAATACCTTGCACAACATGGCGCGGGGCTGGGTAAATATTATCATTTCAGCGGCTATGATAATATTTGTTTACCATGCTATTTGGCTGCAGCCAAATAAGATATTTTCAATCTTCATCGGCTACAGCATCAGTCTATTGCTTTTTGTCTGGTTCTCGCCTAAACTAGCCGTTTTTGAGAACGGACTTTCCCGACTTCTTTTTGCTCCGCTTTTAGGATATATATTTATCTGCACCAGCTACTTTTTTTACGAAAGAATAAAACTACATATCTGGTACCTCTCGATTATCACTGGCGTCGTATCCTTATCTATATTTGATGCAAGAAGTGCCGGACTGATCTTTATTGCAAGTGGATTCATCTATAAAATGAATTCACTATTCAAACCTATTAAAAGCAAGCAGTTCCTGACTCCTATTATTGTAGCCTTTGCAATACTATGTATATTGTGGACTGGCTTCATATACGTTTCAGAAAACAACAATACTTTCAGTAGAAGTAAAACGCAATTTGCAAAGATTGACAACCCATACCACCCTCTCCAACTCATTAAAATTACACGCCCTCAAGTGTATGTAAGTGCTTTGTCTATAGCCAAAAAACCATTACTAGGATATGGCTCATGGCCAAAAGACAAAACAGGCGAATACTATGATGAATTTGTAGACATTAATAAAATCTCTCCTAAGCTCACTAAAAAACTTAAGAAACAAGAGATCAAAACCATCCCTAGTCATTCTGTACTTCTAGGAGCATGGCTCAATGCCGGCATTATTGGATTTCTTGCTATGCTTGTTTTACTGATCTGTCTAATTCAAAAACTCATAAAAAAGTTGATTGCAAACAATATTCAAAAGCAATCACAATTCAATTTCCTGATTATATTCTTTATCGTAAGCCTTCCCTGGATCTTCCTTTTTGAACCCATACAACGCTTAAGATTTGAAGTAGCTATAATAATAGCCTTCACCCTCCTCCCAAGTAGAGTAAGCAAGCATTCAAATGCAATAAGTAAACTATAGGACACCTTAATTCATCGAGCAAATCCAGGATAAAGTTCCTCCATTAATTTATTAAAGGAGGTGGCCCAGCGAAGCACAGACCGGAGTGTGTTCTATCCCAAGTCAATCATTCTTTTTAAGCGAACATGACCTACTTTTAAATTTCATAGCAATTGGGGAAAAGCTTCGCAGCGCTGGATGTGGAGTAAGAGACTAGCGCAGCGGTTTCTCATACGCATGGTAAGAAGCTTTTCCTACAATTCAAGAAATTTAAAATAAGTCTAGATTTTTTTGTTTCTTTTTTCATCAATGGAAAAAAGAAAAGACATGATTTGAAATACAATTTTTCAATTATATTGAAATTTAATACATTGGGCTATTCCCTAATCCTTTTCACCTAGTAAAATCATCCAGCGAAGCCAAGATAAAGCTCCTCCATTAATCTATTAAGGGAGGTGACCAAGCGAAGTAAAGGTCGGAGGGTTCCCTACTCCCAGCACCCATTTAAAATAAAAGCAATCGAGCAAAGCCAAGATAAAGCTCCTCCATTAATTTATTAAGGGAGGTGACCAAGCGAAGCAAAGGTCGGAGGGTTCCCCACTCCCAGCACCCATCAATAATAAAGGTCATCGAGCGGAGCCGAGATGCATCATATATGATATCAACTAATATTAAGCATCAGATTTGTATAGTTATATCAGGATTTATTTACTAATCTGTATAGCTATTTTAGGACTAGCCAAGGACGGGGATGGTGTATGGTTATAGCGTAGTTATAGCGTAGTTATAGCGTGGATAGTGTATGGATAGTGTATGGATAGTGTATGGATAGTGTATGGATAGTGTATGGATAGTGTATGGATAGTGTATGGATAGTGTATGGATAGTGTATGGATAGTGTATGGAAGTTCCAACTTTCAAAGTCAGCATGCAAGAGGAAACTTTATTTAATTATCTTTTACTTTCTACCCACTTCACAAAAGCAAAATGCACTACAATACCGATTACCAATAAACTCAAAAGGCCAGACCAATCCACAAAATAAACACTCAGAACTTGCGAGATACAGAACATAACACCTGTAAATATTGCTACACTGCCAGCGATTTTATAATGTGACCAACCTTTTCGCATAAGCAACGAATTAATGTGAAGCTTATCTGCTATAAAAAGTGGTTTTCTTTTGATCGATCGTAGTACAATTACTCTTACAAAATCAAAGATCGGGAAGCTAAATGCTGATAAAAGCGTACTAAACGGATTGACAATTTCTAGTCGGGTTTGAGCGCTAGACTGCGTATTCATCAAGATCACAACCATAAAACAAGCGCAACAAAGTCCTAACAAATTAGAACCCGAATCTCCCATATAGATCTTAGCTGGAGCCCAATTATAGAACAAAAATCCTATGATCGCTCCGAGCAGAAATAACGCAATTTCTAAATATTGTGTTTCTAACGAACTGTAAAAAATGTATGCTACTACGACCAGAAAAAAAAGAGATACTGTTCCTCCCACTCCATCAGCTCCATCTATCACATTAAATGCGTTGACAATAAATACAAAGAAAATAATCGTCAATAGTTGATTGAGCATAAATGGTAAACCCACAAACCCAAACAACACTTCCCATTCAACTAAAAAATCACCTTGAATAACCAAAAAAGCAAAGTTCAAAAATTGAAAACCTAACTTAATTACAGGCTTTATATCAAGAAGATCATCTACAATACCAAGGATCAAAATTGCTGTGATCCCCACCCAAAATGGCCAGTTTGTAATACCTGGAGATAAGATCAAGTAGCCAAAAACTACTGAAAGAAAGATCAAAACTCCGCCTAAAGTTGGCACCGGACTTTTATGAAATTTCCTGAAGTTAGGATGATCTACAACATTCCATTTTTTCAATAGGTGAATACCTATGGGAAATAGAATAACCGAAACAACTAAACTTAATAAAATGGGTATAAAAAGATCTAATAACTTCATCGCTACACTAAGCTTTTCAACCTTTCCTCAAACGCTTCTTTAAGCTTATTCACTTCACATAATTCATCATGTTTATCCAAAAACATAAAATTCTCAAAGTTATCTTTTTCGGGTATGAAGAATGAAATATGTGTATTTCTTGTTTGACTCAGTTGTTCTCCTTCAGTCAAATTTTCTGATAACTTCTCCCCTTTTCGTTGACCAATTATTTTTATAGCTAGATCCTTCTGAGATTGTTGTAGCATTTTTTTGGCTATAGCCAAAATAGAAATAGGCGCCCCCATATCAAAAACAAAAACCTCACCTCCTGTCGCCATCACCGTTGCATCCAAAACCAATTTAACCGCTTCTGTGGCGGTCATAAAAAAGCGCTGCATATTTTGATCTGTGATCGTCAAAGCGCTAGAGTTTTTGATCTGACGGGCAAATAACGGAAAAACAGAGCCACTAGAGCCTATAATATTCCCAAAACGTATTACTGAGATCTGAGTATTTTCAGAAGTAATATTGTTCGCTAAACACAGGTCTTCTGCCATTTTTTTGGTCGCGCCCATCACGCTTGAAGGGCAAACAGCTTTATCTGTGCTGATCAAAAAAAACTGACTAACATGAGCATCAATAGCCGCGTCAAGAACATTCTTTGTCCCTAGAACATTCACCGCAAAGCCTTGCTCAGGATTTTGCTCTATCAATGGCACATGCTTATACGCCGCAGCATGAAAGACAATGTCGACTTGCTCTTTATTGAAAAGATCAAAAACATCTTCTCGATTTGTAATATTTCTTAGCAGAAACTGTTTTTCAATCTCTGGATGATCTTCATCTAATGCTAAACTCAATTCATGAAGCGGAGTCTCTGCTTGATCAAGTAAGATCAACTTCTTTGGCATAAGCAAAGCGATCTGTTTAGCCAATTCACTTCCTATAAATCCAGCCCCCCCAGTGATCAAAATGGTTTTACCCGCAATATGCGAGGCTGCTGATGCAAGATCCACACAGATTTCCTCTCTACCCAGCAATTCTGTTAGTGAAAATCCGCTAAGCGACCAATCTGATTTTGAAGTTTTGTTGTCCAACTTAAAGAATCGTTTTAAGACAATTTACAATTCTTTCGCGGTTTTCGGCAGTCATACTTGTGCCAGACGGCAAACACAAACCGTTTTTAAAAAGATTTTCTGCTACCGCGCCGCCATAAAAAACACAGTCCTTGTAAAGCGGTTGCAAATGCATAGGTTTCCACACAGGGCGGCATTCTATATTCGCTTCCGCGAAGGCGCTAATCATACGATCTCTCACATTTTCATCTAGTTGAACAACCGTTAACCAGTAGTTGCTAAAGTAGGTATCAGAAGGTTCATCTTGAAATTGAACTTCAATATCATGAGCTGTAAAAAGCTCACGATACCATGAATTTAGTTCTCGCTTCTGCGAAATACGGTCTGCCAGGACTTCCATTTGTCCACAGCCTATACTCGCAGCGATATTGCTCATGCGGTAATTATAGCCTAATTGAGAATGCTCAAAATGAAATGCTTGATCCTTTGCCTGAGTAGCTAGAAAAATGGCTTCTTTCTTTTCATCCTCTGTATTACTAAGCAAAGCTCCGCCACCACTGGTCGTGATGATCTTATTTCCGTTAAAAGAAAAAATAGCAAACTTCCCAAAATTCCCGCAGGGTTTTCCGTTACATGAACTTCCTAATGCTTCAGCCGCATCTTCTATTACTGGTATTTTATATTTTTTGGCTACAGCCAAAACCTCATCCACCTGATAAGGCATGCCATAAAGATGAACGGCGATGATCGCCTTAGGTTTTTTGCCATGAGCGATACGATCTTTGATCGCCTCTTCTAGCAAAACCGGACAAATATTCCAGGTCGTTTGCTCACTATCTACAAAAACTGGGGTCGCCCCTAAATATTTTATAGGATTTGCACTTGCGGCAAAGGTCAGACTCTGGCAAATCACCTCATCTCCTTTTGTAACTCCAGCGAGGATAAGCGCTAAATGAATAGCCGCGGTCCCTGAATTAAGAGCCGCGGCATATTTCTTATAACCTATATAATTTTCTAATTCACTTTCAAATCGGTCGATCTGAGGGCCAGCGGGAGCGATCCAATTTTCAGATATCGCTGCGTTAAGATATTGTTTTTCCTGCCCGCCAAGATGTGGTGGGGAAAGCCAAATTCTATTTTTCTGCTCCCCGCTTGACATCCTTAAATTTTATCCTTTACCTATAACATAAGTTTCAAAACCTATCTCATCCAGCTTTTCTGAATCGAGCAACGCACGACCATCAAACAAGAATGCAGGTTTAAACATATCTTTATAGATCGTTTCCCAATCGTAGGTTTTAAACTCATCCCATTCTGTCATAATAGCGATCGCATGAGAGTCTTTGCAAGCCTCTAAAGGATCATTTACAACAGTCACAAGTTTTCTGTTCTCTTCCTCGCTACGTGTGTTTAAATAGTCAAGATCAGCATACACCTGCTCAGCCGAAACCTTAGGATCGTAAACGGTGATCTCTGCTTGCTCATTTAAAAGATAGTCAGCAACGTAGATTGCCGCAGACTCACGAGTATCATTAGTATCTTTTTTAAACGCCCAACCTAGCAAAGTGATCTTCTTCCCAGAAACGGTGTTAAATAGCGTGCTAACCATTTTCGCTGCAAATCGACGCTTCTGATGATCATTCATAATGATCACTTGCTCCCAATAATCAGCTACAGCATCAAGACCAAAAGACTTGGCGATATAAACCAAGTTCAAAATATCTTTTTGGAAACATGAGCCTCCAAAACCAACAGAAGACTTAAGGAATTTAGGACCTATTCTTGAGTCAGTACCTATCGCACGAGCAACTTCATTAACATCGGCCTCAGTAACCTCACAAAGTTCTGAAAGAGCATTGATAGAAGATACACGTTGCGCTAAGAATGCATTAGCCGTCAATTTAGAAAGCTCTGAACTCCATACATTAGTTGTAAGAATTCTTTCTTTTGGTAACCATTGTGCGTAGATCTCTACAAGTGCCTCCTTAGCTTTAATTCCACGCTCGTCATTATCTCCACCTATCAAAACACGATCAGCATTTTGAAGATCTTCAATAGCCGTACCTTCCGCAAGGAATTCAGGATTAGAAAGAATATCAAAATTCACTCCGTTACCTGTATTATCTAGAATACGCTTTAAGGTTTCAGCGGTACGTACAGGAAGTGTTGACTTTTCAACTACGATTTTATCAGATTTGGCTACACGAGCAATTTGACGTGCACATAATTCGATATATTTCAAATCTGCAGCCATCCCCTTGCCAATACCATACGTTTTCGTAGGAGTATTAACTGAAATAAAGATCATATCGGCCTCATCAATTGCTTTATCTACTTCTGTAGAAAAGAAAAGATTTCGCCCACGAGCTTCACCAACTACTTTATCTAAACCAGGTTCGTAAATTGGCAGTTTATCAAGATCTTCATCATTCCATGCCGCAATTCTCTTTGCATTGAGATCTACTACTGTTACTTGTACTTCTGGACAATTTTGTGCTATAACTGACATCGTTGGCCCACCAACGTAGCCCGCGCCAATACAGCAAATCTTTTTAATCTTCATTGGTTGATTTTATGATATTGAGACAAATATACTTTTAAGATGTTTTTTTAACTAGGAAAAAACAGTTTTATCTAGAGAAATTTTCCAGTCTTTTACCTCTAAGTTAAATACTTCAGTTACGCTAACGTTTTCAAGCTTACTGTATTTTGGTCGTTTGGCTTTCGCAGGAAATTCATCTGAGAAAACTGGATGTAATTCTATTTCAATTTCTCGTTGCTTAAGAAGCTCTTTTGCAAACCCAAACCACGTTGTGATCCCACTATTTGAAAAATGATATAAACCTGAATTTTCACTAGTCAATTGAGGTATTATTTGCAAAATAGCTTCTGCTAGATCATGAGCGCTAGTCGGACTGCCGTGCTGGTCATTCACTACTTTTAAAGAATCCCTATCCTTAGCTAGTTTGAGCATCGTCTTTGGGAAGTTGTGCCCAAAAGAACTATACAACCAAGAGGTTCTCAAAATGGCAAACTTCTCTAGTTGAGCATCAATAATTTCTACTTCTCCCGCAAGCTTTGACCTTCCATAAACCGTTTGCGGATTAACCTCATCCGTTTCTAAATATGGCGAATTCTTTTCCCCATCAAAAACATAATCAGTTGAAATGTGTATCAAACCGCAACTTGATTGTTTGCAATGATCTGTGAGGTTCCTGACGCCTATATGATTTACAGCAAATGCCTGTTCTTCTTCATCTTCTGCTTTATCCACTTGGGTATAGGCTGCTGCATTTATTATAAAGTCTGGATTGATTTTCTTACAAACCGGCTCCACTGAAGATTTATCAGTAATATCCAATTCTGAACTCGAGAAGTAAAAAAACTCATGGTCAAAACTGCTAGACGCCTGCTTTATGCATTGTCCCAATTGACCATTTGCTCCTGTGACTAGGATTTTAAATTTCTTAGCCATACAACTCCTTTACGATTTCCTCAAAACCCAAAGCCTTTTCATCTTTCTGTGAAAGCTTAAGTTCTTCTTTAGACAAAGAAAGTTCTATTCCCAGTTTTTTATCAAAAAAACTCAAACTCAATTCATGCTCTGGCGCATAAAAATTATCACAGCTATACACAAAAGTTGCAGTCTCTGAAGTCACGAGAAAACCATGCGCAAAATCCCTGGGTACAAAGAGCTGTCTCTTATTTTCGGCGGTGAGTTCTACTTCATATTTCTTCCCAAAAGTGGGCTGATCCTTACGCAGATCCACCACGACATCTAGCACACTTCCTTGAAGCACTCGAATAAATTTCGCTTGAGCGAAATCACCTTTTTGCAGATGCAAGCCACGTAAAACACCTTTAGAAGAATGACTTTCATTTTGCTGTACAAACTCAACCTCGAGGCCGGTTTCCTGCTTGAATTCTTCCTTATTAAAGGCTTCAAAAAAATAGCCTCGATGGTCTCCAAAAACCTTTGGCTCACACAGCCATAAGTCCTTAAAACCAGTTTCAATAAATTGCATTATAGTAAAGATTTTAGGTATTCGCCATAGGTTGATTTCCCGTATTTTTCGGCGAGTATGGCGAGTTGGTCTTTGTCAATGAAGTTCATCAGGAAAGCTACTTCCTCAATACAGCCTATTTTAAAACGCTGGCGATGTTCAATGGCGCGCACAAAATCTGTTGCTTCGTCAAGCGAATCAATCGTACCGGTATCAAACCAAGTCATCCCTCGACTCATCACCGAAACGCTCAATTCACCCAGCTCTAGATAACTGTTATGAATACTAGTGATCTCTAGTTCGCCTCGCGCAGATGGTTTTACCGCTTTCGCGAAATCTACCGCCCGATTATCAAAAAAGTACAGACCAGGAATGGCATATTGCGACTTAGGCTCCTTCGGCTTTTCTTCAATTGAAATCGCCTTTTTATCTTCATCAAATTCTACAACGCCATAGCGCTCAGGGTCCTTTACAGGATAGGCAAAAATACTTCCACCCTCAACCGAATTTAAGTCCTGAAGCATTTGGCTTAAGCCATTGCCATAAAAGATATTATCTCCCAGAACAAGGGCAACTTTATCATCACCTATAAAATCTTCACCTAGAATAAACGCCTCGGCCAGTCCATTGGGATTTTCCTGAATTGTGTATTCAAACCTACAACCTAGCGCGCTACCATCTCCTAGCAAGTTTTGAAAAGCTGCTTGATCCTTTGGCGTAGTTATGATCAAGATCTCTCGTATACCCGCAAGCATCAATGTAGAAAGTGGGTAATAGATCATGGGCTTGTCATAAACAGGAATTAGCTGCTTACTCACCGCTATCGTTAATGGGTATAACCGTGTTCCTGAACCGCCTGCTAATATTATTCCTTTCATTTTTTTTTATTGTTATGGGGTTATAAGGTTATCTGTTATGACAGACTTGCAATAAGTTTTGAAAGCATATTCCTTATGTAAAATATGCGTTGTGAATATTCCGAATTTGCTTCAACAAATTTCAACCTAACAGCCAATTCCATTTGAGTCTCTAATTCACTTAAAGAACCCATTGAGATGTATAAGAATTGTATCCACTCCTTATTACTTCTCCGGCCTGCTCCTTCAGCTATGTTAGAAGCAACCGAAATAGAAGCTCTCTTCATTTGACTGCTTAAGCCATATAATTCATCTGCAGGAAATAATTTTACAATGGCATAAGTATCCTCGACAAGAAACATACTCTCTTGCCATACCTTTAAATCCTTATGCGATTGAACTTTCATTATAACTGATTAACAACCTAACCTAATAACTTTTTAACATTATAACAGTATATACTAATTATACTGTTCTTCGTAGTACTTCTTGTACTCACCACTCGTCACACTCTTCAACCACTCTGTATTCTCCAGATACCAATCAATTGTTTTTGATAATCCTTCTTCAAAAGTTACTGAGGGCTCCCACCCTAGCTCACTATTGATCTTGCTGGCATCAATTGCATAACGTTTATCATGACCCGGCCTGTCTTTTACATAGGTTATCAATGTCTCGCAACTTCCGTCTTTTCTACCCAACTTCTCGTCCATCTGTTTACACAAAAGTTTAACGAGGTCAATATTTTTCCATTCGTTGAAACCACCGATGTTATACGTTTCTTTCAACTTACCCTTCTGCATGATCTCATCTATCGCACGTGCATGATCGATCACAAAAAGCCAATCCCTTGTATAATTTCCGTCGCCATACACCGGCAATGGTTTTTCTTCAATACAGTTATTGATGAACAACGGTATCAACTTTTCAGGAAACTGATTAGGACCGTAATTATTACTGCAATTTGAGATGATATAAGGCAAACCATACGTTTCACCATAAGCTCTAACAAAATGGTCTGAGCTTGCCTTTGAAGCAGAATATGGCGAATTAGGATCATACGAGGTTTCTTCCGTAAAAAGTCCTTCTTCTCCTAGCGTTCCATAAACTTCATCTGTGCTTATATGATAAAAAAGTTTATCCGTGAAGTTATCTTTCCAGTTTTCGCGGCAAGCGTTAAGAAGATTTAAAGTTCCTATTATATTTGTTTTCACGAAAGCTAACGGGTCTTTAATACTTCTATCTACATGACTCTCGGCCGCAAGGTGAATGACTTTGTCAAAATCATGGTCTGCAAAAAGTGAATCTATAGCCGCTGCATCATTGATATCAGCTTTCACAAAATGATAATTGGGCTGATCTTCAATATCTGTAAGATTCTCCAGATTGCCGGCATAAGTCAGCGCATCCAAGTTGTAAATCTCATGTTCTGGATATTTGTTCACCATCAAGCGTACCACGTGCGACCCAATAAAACCAGCACCTCCTGTAATTAATATTTTCATAATCTATTTGCTATAAACTCAATAATTTTGGCGCAAGCCTTACCATCTCCATACGGGTTATGTGCCCTTGCCATAGTTTCATAATACGCTTTATCGTTGATCAATTTTGTAACTTCAATGATAAGCAAATCAGCATCCGTACCGATCAATTTTACTGTTCCTGCCTTTACGGCCTCTGGTCGCTCAGTCACTTCTCGTGTCACTAAAACCGGCTTACCTAATCCCGGCGCTTCCTCTTGGATTCCTCCGCTATCAGTCACTATGATGTCGCTCTTGTTCATCAACCAGATAAAATCTGGATACGATAGTGGCTCTATCAACTTAAAGTTAGGAACCTCTCCTAAGATCTCGTGAACAGGCCTTAGAACATTGGGATTCAAATGTACAGGATAAATAAATTGCACCTCGGGATTCTGGTTTGCAAGCGTTTTAAAACCTTCGCATAAATGTCTTAATCCGTCACCGAAATTCTCCCGACGGTGGCCGGTTATTAAAACAGTTTTTTGGCTTTCCTGCCGAGCGCCAGGCACGGCGCCAAAACTATCCTTCAAAGATTCAGGGATTGTATCTCCCAGTTTTTCTATCGTCAAATGCAAGGCATCGATTACCGTGTTTCCGGTAACCAGAATATTTTCTTCAGGGATATTTTCTTTGAGCAGATTCTCTTTTGACCAAGGCGTTGGAGCAAAATGAAATTTTGCAATCCTACCCGTCAACTGCCTGTTCAACTCCTCTGGAAATGGCGATTGAATATCCCAAGTTCTTAAACCGGCCTCCACATGAGCCACAGGAATACTTTGATAAAATGCCGCCAGACTCGCCACAAAACTTGTAGATGTATCGCCATGCACAAAAATCAAATCTGGTTTTGCTTCTTGCAGAATAGGCTCCAACTTCTCAAGAATTGAGATTGTCAAGGTATTAAGCGTCTGTCCTTTTCTCATCACAGCCAGGTCATAATCTGGCGTCACTTTAAAGAAAGTCAAAACCTGCTCAAGCATCTCTTTATGCTGACCGGTAACGCAAACCTCAACATCAAACTGATATTCAGCTTTGAACGCTTTGACCACAGGAATCATTTTGATTGCCTCTGGCCTCGTCCCAAAAACAAAAAGCAGCTTTTTCTTAGAGTCGGCCATCTACTTTTGTTTTGAGAAAGCCTTTCACATCATACACCACCGAATTCTCGGCTTTTAGAGCGTCGATATGTATTTTGGCGAAAGCCTCATGCCCCACAGCAAGAACAACTCCTGCATAATTCTCTCGAGGTTTTGATACGACATCAATTCCATAAACGGCTTTTACTTCTTCAGGATTCACCATTGGGTCGAAGACATCAACCTCACAACCATATTGCACCAACTCGTGATACACATCAACAACGCGCGTGTTGCGCACATCAGGGCAATTTTCTTTAAATGTCAGGCCCAGAAGCAGCACTTTGCTTCCTTTTATCTTGATATCCTTCTGCGCCATCAACTTGATAACCTGAGACGCCACATACGGCCCCATGCTATCGTTGAGTCGCCTTCCGGCCAAAATTATCTCTGGATGATATCCCACTTGCTTGGCTTTTTGCGCCAAATAATAAGGATCAACACCTATGCAATGTCCGCCCACTAATCCTGGCTTGAACGGAAGGAAATTCCATTTTGTACCGGCAGCTTCCAGCACTTCGCTGGTATCAATATCCATAAGGTTGAAGATCTTAGCCAACTCATTCACAAAGGCAATATTGATGTCGCGCTGTGAATTCTCAATGACTTTTGCCGCTTCAGCAACTTTTATAGAACTCGCTTTAAACGTTCCCGCTTCGATCACAGAAGCATAGAGTTCATCAACAATATCAGCAACCTGCGGCGTTGAGCCAGAAGTCACTTTTAATATTTTCTCAACCGTGTGTTTTTTATCTCCGGGATTAATGCGTTCTGGTGAATAACCTGCGTAGAAATTTTCATTGAACTTAAGTCCAGAAACTTTTTCTAAGATAGGAATACAAACCTCTTCTGTTGCTCCCGGGTAAACCGTAGATTCATAGATTACGATGACTCCGCGGTCTAGATATTTACCCACCGTTTCACTGGCTTTTACCAGCGGTGTAAAATCTGGATTTGCATTATCATCTACCGGCGTGGGGACAGTGACTATAAAAATATCACAACCTTCTAACTCTTTATCATCTGCGGTACAAAACAAGCCTAAAGACTGATCATTAGCTTGCTTCAGCACATTTTCTAACTGCTCCTGCTCTACTTCTCCCGTGCTATCCACACCCGATTTTATATTCTCGACGCGATTTCTTTTTACGTCAAATCCCACAACGGCATACTGCGTAGCAAACAATCTCGCCAGCGGCAAACCCACATAACCCAAGCCTATGATGCCCAGTTTTTTTCTCATGAATGCTTTTGCATTTGTGCCCAGTACCAGGCGATAGATTCTTCTATACCTTGAGCAAATTTATATTTTGGGTCGTAGCCCAAAAGTTCTTGTGCTTTCTCAATACTCGCCAGCGAATGCGGTACATCTCCCGCGCGTTCTGGGCCGTATTGAGGCTTTATATTCTTTATATCTGTATCAAAATTTGAAAGTCCGTTTTGCAGGGCTTCAAATAATTCTTGAATGGATGTTCGCTCTCCCACGGCTACATTGTATACTTCGTTTATCGCTTTCGCGGAAGCGGTACTTAACGCAAGAACATTAGCCTGAACAACATTCTCGATGTATGTAAAATCTCGTGAAAAACTGCCATCTCCATTAACCACCGGACTTTTATGTTCTATAAGCGCAGAAACGAATTTTGGGATCACAGCGGCATAGGCTCCGTCTTTATCCTGTCGAGGCCCGAAGACATTAAAATACCTCAACCCAATGCACTCCATACCGTATGTTTTTGAGAAAACATCAGCATAGAGTTCGTTGACATATTTTGTCACCGCATATGGCGAAAGCGGCTTGCCGATAGTTTCTTCAACTTTAGGAAGAGTTTTACTATCTCCGTAAGTTGATGAACTCGCAGCGTAAACAAAACGTTTGATCCCGGTGTTGTTTGCGGCTTGTAGCATATTCAAAAATCCAGAGATATTTACCGCGTTTGTGGTCAATGGATCTTCTATACTTCTAGGAACACTGCCCAGAGCCGCCTGATGGCTCACGAGATCACATCCCTGAGTAGCTTTCGCGCAAGCGTCATAATCCCGAATATCTGCTTTGATAAACTCAAAATCATCATGCTCAATAAGCGGTTTTATATTCTCGAGCTTGCCGGTACTTAGATTATCAAGACATCTCACCTTTGCTCCCAGCGCTAAAAATGCATGCGCAAGATGCGAACCGATAAAACCCGCGCCGCCTGTTAATAGGATAGTTTTACCGCTAAATGATGTCTCAGTTTGCATTGTGAATTTTATGAGGTCAAAGATACGTGTTTCCCTGCAATGTCTCGAGGCCGCAAAATCGTGAAAACTCTTAACAACTGTATGGGTAACGAGTTAAATTTTAGCTAAACCATTTAACATCTTTGCTACAAGAATTTAACAATGGTAAATTTGATAGGTATAAATAAAACTTATTAAAAAGATCATGAACTATCTTAATTTAGATTCAGCTAAAACCGAGAAAACTGTTGAGCAACTCAACACTTTGTTAGCAGACTATCACCTATATTATCAAAAGCTTAGAAATTTTCACTGGAATGTCGTAGGACGTAATTTCTTTGATCTTCACGAGCAGTTTGAATTGATGTATGAAGATGCTAAGGTTAAAGTGGATGAGATCGCAGAACGTATTTTGACGTTGCGTTATCAACCTACAAGTAACTATTCTGATTACCTGAAAATGTCTAACTTGGAAGAGTCAAAAAGTGAGTTTAAAGATGTTGAAATGGTAACCATCATTCTTGAAGATCATGGTAAACTATTAAAGCAAATGCGCGTGGTAGTAGAAACTGCAGACAAAGCTGGCGACGAAGGTACAATTGACCTTGTAGGCGCTTACATCAGAGAACTTGAGAAAACAAGCTGGATGCTTGACGCATGGAAAATGAGAACTAGTGAAACCCATAAAGACATAGATTAATGCTTTTACTCTTACAAGATCAAAACACAACAGACAAAGACGTAGTTTCAGGCGGATTTAATATGCTCTGGGACAAACTAGAAGGCTGGGTGCAGGCGCTTATTCTTAAGTTGCCAAACATACTTTTTGCCATTATTATTTTTATCATTTTCTGGTTCATTGCTAAATATGTTTCAAAACTATTTACCAATGTGCTTATGAAAAGCGTGAAACAGCGCAGCATAAAAGTTATGGTAGGCAAACTTGTTTTTGCTTTAACGGTCCTTATTGGTTTTTTCTTTGCGCTGGGTGTTCTTGAACTTGATAAGGTATTAACATCTATTCTTGCAGGTGCTGGTGTTGTTGCTTTGGCAATTGGTCTAGCGCTTCAAGGAACGTTGAACAACACATTTTCTGGTGTTATTCTTTCATTCTTGCCTAAAATTCAATTGGGAGATTGGGTTGAGACTAATGGTTTTGCAGGTTTTATAGAAGATATAAATCTTAGAAGCATCATCATAAGAGAGAATGATAACAACCTTGTGATGATCCCAAATGCAAGTATTATTGAAAATCCTTTTAAGAACTTCAGCCAGACAGAGCGTTCTCGCATTTTTGTGAATTGTGGCGTGGGTTATGAAAGTGACCTAGAAAAGGTGCAAGAATTGACCGTTTCTACCATTAAAGAACTTTTCCCGCAGCAGGGTAATGAAGAGGTTGAATTGTTCTATACAGAATTTGGCGACAGCTCAATAAACTATGTGCTACGCTTCTGGACTCCGGCTTTAAAACAAAAGGATATTTCTGAAGCGAGAAACAAAGCGATCATGGCGATCAAGAAAGTATACGATGCAAATGACATTAACATACCGTTCCCAATTCGCACGCTTGACTTTGGTAAAAATAAATTTAGATCAGAGACCATTACAGTGGCTCAAGATTCTTAAAACAATATGCCTTTCGGCGAAAAAAAATCCTCTCGGTAACCGAGAGGATTTTTTTTATTTCTTAATCTTAAGCTGAAAAATATCTTTCCGTCTGTCTGTGAGATTTCGCACGCTACCGTGTTGATTTAACTCTTTGAGGTGATCAAGATCTACATCAGCCACAAGGATCATTTCGGTATTAGGTGTCGCTTCGGCTTTCACTCCGTTTGTAGGAAACTGAAAGTCACAAGGTGTAAAGACCATACTTTGTGCAAACTGAATATCCATATTATGCACCTTTGGTAAATTACCCACACTACCAGCGATCGCTACATAACACTCGTTCTCTATCGCTCTTGCTCGCGCACAATGTTGCACACGGCTGTAAGCGTTTTGCGTATCTGTAAGGAAAGGCACAAATAGAATATCCATACCTTGATCTGCAAGCAAACGACTCAACTCTGGGAACTCAACATCATAGCAAATTAGAATACCTATTTTACCACAATCTGTATCAAAGGTTTGCAATTTTGTTCCTCCTTTCATCCCCCAAACTTTAGCTTCATCTGGAGTAACATGCAGTTTATAAAACTCTTCTATTGTACCATCTCTTCTACATAAAAAACCAACATTATACAGCGAACCATCTTCTAAAGAAGGCATGCTTCCTGTAATGATATTGATGTTATAAGCAACTGATAATTCTGAGAAACGTTGCTTAATACGTTGCGTATATTTTGCTAGTTTTCTTATCGCATCAGCCTCTGAAAGGTCATTATAAGCAGCCATTAATGGCGCATTAAAAAACTCTGGAAACAAAGCAAAATCTGAGCGATAACCAGAGATTGTATCTACAAAATATTCCGCATGTTCTATGAGCTCTTCAAAGTTCTTGTACTGGCGCATTTGCCACTGCACTAAACCTAAACGAATAACGGTTTTATTCTGGCTAGGATTAGTTACTGGCTTTTGATAATAAATATTATCCCATTCTAAAAGCGCAGCATATTCACGTGAGGCTTTGTCACCTTCTAGATACTTCTTAAGTACACGCTTCACGTGGAAGTCGTTACTAAATTGAAAATTGAGAACAGGGTCGTCAATTTCGCGTAAGCGTACCTTTTTAATATACTCACGCGGAGTCATCTCATCTGCAAACAGGTGATAGTTTGGCAAGCGACCACCAAAAACAATACGCTCTAGATTAAGCTGCTCACAAAGCTCTTTGCGATAATCATAAAGTCTGCGGCCTATGCGCATCCCGCGATAATCTGGTTTTATAAAAATATCGATCCCGTATAACACATTACCGCCATTAGAATGTGTTTTAAACGTCTCATCACCCGTGATTTCAAGATAGGTATGATCATCGCCAAAGTCTGCATACTTAACTATGATAGACAATGCGCAACCGGCGATAACGCCGTTTACTTTGATCACAACTTGCCCTTCCGGGAAAAGTTTAATGAGTTTTTTAATGTCATTCTTCTCCCAGTATGGATCTGGGATCTTAGGATAACATTCTATCATCAATTGTTTGAGCTCTTTGTAATCCTCAAGTTTGAGGTATTCTAGCTCTATCTTATCTATTTTATCTAATTGCTCCATTATTAAAAGTTGAAACCGAATCCAAAAGAAACACGCAATCCTTCATCTGAGTTGAAGAAATTAAATGTTCCACTTAATGCATCTGCGCTGTTTACCCAAAAACCAAGTCCGTAGCTATCATGCCAGCGCTCTGACGGACTATCATCTATAAAAACTCTTCCTATATCATACCCTCCAAAAACTCCAATTTGCAGCGGCAATAAACCGGTTCTAAAAGTATCAAATGCATAACGCAAGTCTGCTGATCCTGCGAAAGACCTTTTCGCGTTAAAGCGATTAAATCTATACCCGCGTAAACCTGTGCTTTGACCTAGCGTAGCCGCTTGATAAAACTCATACTCATTGCCCATTCTTATCTGGGTTTGTGCTAGTGTTTTTAAAACCAACTTTCTATTGGTACTAATAGCATTATAGAAACCCATTTTTGCGTTTAAGAAACCAAAGTCTCTATCTGTCTCGCGCATATTGTATGTATAACCGCCTACCAGGCTAAAATCCATACCGCGCGTAGGCGCTAACTCATTATCTGCACTGTGATAAATGTAAGCGATTTCGGCAGTACCAAAATACTTCCTAATATCATTGATCACGTTATTTTCTTCAATGTACCGCTCATTATTACCATCTACTTGAATACCTTGAAAAATCAATCGCGTTCTAAAGGTGCTACCATAATCTGAGTTATTAAGCAAGCCCACAGAACCTTCCATAATACTCATGCGCACACGGTTATAATCCAGATCAAGTTCATCATCTGGATTTACACTTTCATTACCGTAACCAAAGAAGTTTTGCGAGAATGTAGGCGTTGTGAATCGGCCAGAGACGATTAGATTTCTATTATTAAAAATCCCAGCAAACTCACCAGAATATCTAAAATCAAAACCTTGTGTTGCAAAAAAGTACCCTGCAGAGAATTTATGCTGTTGCGAAAAGGGGTTTTGTCTAAATCCGTGTACCGTATATGCATCACTAAGCCCTAGCTTAATACCATCATCTGGATTAAAACCTAAAGCTGGCGTGATCAAATTCGTCCGAAGGATCTGCTTCTGATAATTATACGTATTGTAATCATAAACATCTGTCAAACGAAAGTTTGCACCACCTCTGCTTTCTATAGTATTTGGCAGACTTTCATGATCGTAGATCTTTAGTCTTCTACCGTTACTAATTCTATAAATATCATTGTTTTGACCACCAATTATTCTTACGAAAATTGGGTTATTCCCATTTCCTTTTACTTCAAAAACATCATCATCATCCAGACCATAAACCCATAATTGATTGGTCTCATTGCTATAATACGTACGATCAAGAATGACGTCTGCCTTTTCCCCATCTTTTATGCGCCATATTTTTACAGTTGTCTGATTATCGCCTCTTGTGATCTCAAAATAATCATCTTTATCTGTACCATTCGCAAATTGAAGTTTTGAGAAATAATCCCAGTACTCTTCTGCGATCTCAACGATGTTATCACGGCGACCTTTCAAGTTTTTCTTGATCTCATCTATTGAACTACCCGTTCTTACTTCAGGAGGAAGATTTGTAAAAGCTTCTTCGATAATTTCATCAGAGATATGGTCTTGCAAGAACTGCGCTTGTTCGATCCAGACCTCACGAGTGGAGTTTTGGGCAAGAGCCCTATCTAACTTTATCCCAGCGTTATTGAACCACTTGATATCATCTAGCTTCTCATCATAAACTGCAAATTGTTTTGCGGCGCCAAAAAGCCCACGAGCAACATCAAGTATTGCTCCATCAAAGTTTGTAAAAACCTGATCACGATCACGAGGTATTGGCACAAAAATATCTTTACCGTTTTGATCTTTGTATTCTGCCCAGCGCCACTGATCATTATGACGATCCCAGTCGCCTATAAGCATATCAAACATTCTTGCGCGGATGTAGGTCACCTCATCTACAATGTTCTCTTCGTCGCTTCTAATTTTATCAAGAATATCATCTGTACTTTCAATATCATCTGGATAATTAAAAGTCGCTCCATCATATTCTTCTGCTGGTCGTTCTACGATCATGTATAGCTGATTGCCATACATGTCATTATATTCACCCAGAGCTGGCTGCCGAGGAACGTAGTATAACTTTGGCGTTGGAGCCATAAGATTAGCCGCCTTGCTAAGTGTAGGAACTGCAAATGCACCGTAAGGATGCGCCGCAGTGTAAAAATCCTGAACTAAAGATTCTGGCAAGCTGTTCTCAAGATCTTCTTGCACTTCATTTTCAGGGAAGATCACCTTCTGAATGAATTGCGTAGCATTTTTGCGCAAAGCACGCATATTATAATCTTTGCCATTTTTGTCTTGCAGTCGCAAAGAAACCGTCTGATGACCACCGCCAGGTCGTATCACTTTTAATCCACCATAAAGTGTATCTAGCAAAGCTACCGGCGCAGTAACTTTCTTACCATAGATCTCACGATAGTGCTCACCCCAAACGGTCTCAAAAAAGTCACTTTTTTCAGTTTCATCAAAGGTGTAAACAGATGCTTTTATAGTTTCAGGATAATCTGTAGCGATATCTGATGCGTCATAATATTCTCTCGCATCAAAGATCTTGTGTGTGTAAAGAAGTTTTGGCTGCTTATTATCGTCAGCACCATAATAACGCACATAGATAGATTCATCTTCAAAAACATCCATCACTGCAAAACCTTGACCGCTGTACGCGAAAAGTCCGTCGCCGCCTAATTCTGCATAACTCAATTTTGAAGCAGATCCAGAAACGATCTGTTTTACTTCCTCGTGCTCTATATATTGTAAGTTATGCTCATGCCCCGAAGCCAGAACGATACGTTGATCACCACCTATCAATACTTTAAGCCTACGCATTAGCTCATTGTATTTTTCATTAAATCTATCCTGTTTTGAAACTCCACCTTGCGTACGAATCTGCGTTACAAGCGATGCTAGAATAGGCACAGGTATTTTTCTCTGACCAGGAAAAAGATGCTTTGAGATCGCAAACTTCCCACCGTGAACACCATTTGTAAACATAGGATGATGCATTGCGATCAGAACGGTCTTCTGCTGATTCTTCTTTAACTCTCCTTCTAACTCAATGAAGAACTTCTCACGGGTTTTTATCTGACATTTATCGTTGATCTTTGGAGATTTATTCCAATCTTCAAGATACCATTGTGTATCAATTACTATCAGTTGGATCTTATCATTGATCTCTTTGCTTACTAAAGGGCAACCTTCACTAGGCAAAAAGATGTCATCATCATCTACCTGACTTTTTAAGAATTCTTCCTGACGATTAAGACCTTCTAATCTGCCATTATACCAATCATGATTTCCAGGAATGTAAATCACCTTACCTTTGTTACCCAATGCACCTTCTCTCTGAACCATTAATCTATGTTCAGAAACGGCACGATTCTCAGAATGCGCTGGCGGCATACCGTCAGGATAAATATTATCTCCTAAAAATATGGTTACATCTCCCTTTTGCTCTCTTTGATCTACATAGTTCTTCAACGCGGTGATACCATCACTCATTTCGCCCATATCAACGATCCCACCGTCACCCACAAGAATGAAAGTTTTTGAAATCTCTTTGCCTTCAGGATATAAGTCATTAGGATCTTTTTCCTGCTCACTAAAATGAGGTTCATTAAACGTAGCGCACGCAGTTAATACAAGCGAAGTAACAACTGTTAGAACAATGTTATTTTTTATCATCTAAAATTAATTGGTAGAATTTTTTAGTACATTTCCCTTACGTATAATCGCAACGAATATGTCTGAAACTATCGAAGCAACCCCTGAAATCCTTGTAAAAGCTGATGAGTTCGTACTTAGGCTTTTCAAAGAAAAGTTGCCTAACACCTTCTTATATCACAATTACAACCACACTTCGAGGGTTGTTAAAAGTACTAAAGAATTAGTCGATAAATCTGAAATTAATGTTAAACAGAAAGAGGCGCTATTACTAGCAGCATGGCTACATGACACTGGTTATACTGAGTGTAGAAAAGGTCATGAAGAAGCTAGCGCTAAGATCGCTGAAGCATTTCTTAAAGAAGAAAATGTAGATGAGAAAACCATCGAAACCGTAAAAGAACTTATTCTTTCTACTAAGATGGGCATGGAGCCAAAAAACGATCTGGAGAGTATCATTAATGACGCAGATTCATCGCACCTTGCAAAAGACTATTTTGCCGAAACGAGCGAGTTCTTAAGACAAGAACTTCTTCTTAATGATGTCGCAGATTACTCGGCTGAAGAGTGGCGTGCGAAGAACATCAAAATGTTTACTGAGAAACACAGATTTTATACTGACTATGCCGCAAAAAACTGGAAAACTCAGAAGGATGAAAACCTTATAAGCCTGCTTAAAAAGGAAAAAAAGAAAAAGAAAAAATACCGTAAGGAAGAGGTAAAAGCTAAGCTTAAAGCAAAGTATAAAGATGAAAGCCCAGATCGTGGCGTTCAAACTTTATACAGAACTACGCTTAGAAACCATATTAAGTTAAGTGACATTGCAGATACAAAGGCAAACATCCTGCTATCTGTAAATGCGATCATTATTTCTTTGGCTCTAGCCAACGTAATACCAAAACTAGATTCGCCAACAAACAGACACCTTATGATCCCAACGCTGATCCTTGTATTATTCAGTGTTGCGTCAATAATATTGTCTATTATGTCCACAAGACCTAATGTTACTTCTGGAGAATTTACGCGCGAACAGGTAAAGAAAAAGCAAGTAAATATTCTATTCTTCGGGAATTTTCATAAGATGCCTTATGACCAGTATCAATGGGCGATCAACGAGATCATCAACGACAAAGAATATATCTACGAAGCGCTAACAAAAGATCTTTATTTATTGGGTATTGTTTTGAACAAAAAGTACATGCTACTGCGCAAAACATACACCATTTTCATGACAGGAATTATCGTTTCGGTTGTGTCTTACATCATCGCTTTCTGGATGATCTAAGCGACGTATAAAAACAAGAAAACCCGGATGTATCATCCGGGTTTTTATTTGGCTTAAAGCCAAAAAATATCTACTCTAAAACCTTTATCAAATCATCGTAAGAGATGGTCTCTTCAGCCTCTTTTCTAGGAACCGAAGACGCATAAAGCACATTAACTCGTAACGCTTTTAAACCTACAACGCCTTGAACTTCTTCTAGCTCAAGATCCTCAACCTCATCTCCTAAAAATCCTTTTCGCTGCAAATATGTTATGTAACGCTCATACTCGTGTTTGTCGCTATCTTGCGAATACACAATGGCAATTTTACCTTTCTGTGTAACGCGTTCATCGCTGCCTTTTACACACGCTTTATCAATACGTTTTTTGACGATCTCAAATCGCGCATTGTATGTGCCATCAACATCAAATTTCTTCTCATCCATACGATAACGTATAGACAAGGTGTTGCTAAACACAAGGATTAACGACGCAGCATCCAGCTGAATTTTAGAATCCTTTTGCTGATGATAGAAGTTATTTTCCATCTCGCACATGGTGTGCAATTGCCACAATCTTAAATTATAAAGATAGATCTGATTAAAGTTCCTATCCTTTGTCATTGATGGGCCGATGTACATATTATGATCTACACCATCTGTCTTGTATCGCTCAAAATAATGCGGAAATATCTGCTGTGCTTCCTGCTGACGACGATCTATAAACGTGGCCAACTTCTGATTGATAGATTGCACTGCGTCGTCATAATATTTTCGGCTTTTGTAAACTAGGCCAGTTTCAGGATTAAGCGATTCTTTATATTCCTGAATATCAATTTTCAACTCCTCGTGCCTTGATTTGAGGTGATTCAACATTGGGTTCACCTCCTCGCTAAGCAAATTCACAACTTCGCTTTCGCTACTAGCGTTAATACCTTCTTTGAGTTTGCTTATGTAGTCTCTAACTCTAAATTTTACCTGCTCATAAATAGGTATCATCTCTAATTTTAAGGCTTTCGCCAAAATCTTATCGACCATTTTAAGCTGCACCAGAATATCCTTCTGTATTGCAGAGTTTCGCTCATCTGAAGAACCTACGATATCAATTTGCCCATACAACGGATACACATTGTCAAACGCAATATCTCTGAAAGCCGCAAATTTACCAGCATCTTGATTCTCGATATAACGCTTAGCCTCTTCCTCAAATATCCACAAAACACTTGGGTGAATACTCGTACATTCACTTTGTATCACCGCTTTGATCCTGTTTTCAGACTCAAATTTTGTGCGCTCCACAGTATTCACGATATACGGGATGATATCATCCAGCTTCATCGCATTTACACTATTAAGCTCTTTTTTATTTGGCGAAACTAATTCTAAAACGGCAAGTAAATTATTCCCTTTTGCAATAGGCGCCAGCACGCAACTTCCTACTTTATTAGTTAGTAAGTTTTCAGCTAGCTGACTGTTCTCATTTGCAGCAGCATATTGCTCAACATCAGGAATTACAAAATATTTTTTATCACGTACTAAAGCATCATAACTTGCTTCACACATTGTTGTTCTGCAGTCGTGTCTATTTTTTTCATCTATGATAAAGCTTCTTGCAAAATCTTTATCTAGTTTTTTAAATCCGTGTTCGTTAGTATCAAATCCCGTGAATCCAATTTGAAGATCTGGCATGTTAAAAATAGACCTGAAAATTCCTTCGAATTTGTCAACGATCTGCTTATTCTTTAAACCAGAATCATACAGCAAGAATGTTTTTAATTCGCTTATCGCTTGGTCTTGGGTAACATCAGTAAAATTAAGGATAGAAACTCCCTTAAGCACCCAGCTTAGCGGTGGGAAGTATTTTCGCCACAGCTCAACATTATCCACATCGTTGAGTAATTCTGCAACGATCTCATCTGTAATCTCTATTGCATTCTCTGTAGGTTCAAACGAGATAAAATCTGCATTCATCGCTACGCGATAGTAACGCATGAGCTTATTTTTAGCAGGAATATCATAATAGATAGGCTTACTAAGATCCACTTTATGACCGTAATAAGACTTAAGAATGAGCACACAACCTATGATGTAAAACTGATTATCACTTACATTTTTAACCTCAAGTTCAAAATCTTCACCAGCGTCCTCGATTATTTTTCTTAACCGATCTGTAGGATTAAAAAGCAAATTATAAAACGGCACTGACGCTGCTTTGATCTCATTAGTAGTAAGCGCTGCAGGAAACAAACTCTCTAGCAACACCTTAATAGGCTCTTTAAACTTACCAAGATTGGTAAACTCTTGCAGACCCTCAGTAAGCTCAGGATAGTTATATAAATATTGCAGTAATGACTCTAGATATTCTTTAGAGATACTACTTTTTGAATTTTCCACACGCTTCTCTAGCTCTTCAATCACCTTGTGAAAAGAGAGCTTAACCACGATAGGAAAATCACTAAAATCTTTCATTTGCCCCATATAGTATTCTAAAATTAATAAATATCGCCTAAGCCTATATAAACCTCTTAGTCTTTAACATCTATTTATGCTTACAAGCAGCTTTGCAAAATGTTTTAATTATCTAAATACCAGCATGATGATGCTTTTGTTTTTTTGGCTGCAGCCAAAAGATATAACACACCGAATAACTTTGCTTAGGGTAGTTCAAAAACGTATCTTGCAGACCATAAAATTTGAACCGTGAAGATTAAAAACATAGCAATTATCGCATTAACAACACTAGTTGTTGCATGCCAAGGAGGAAATGATTTTTCAATAGAAGGTAAAGCCGAAGGTTTTGAAGATGGAGCCAGTGTTTACCTTAACGAGATAGGTGCAGGAAGCACACTTGAAGTTACTGACACTGCAAAGGTAAAAGATGGTGCTTTTACTTTTAAAGCTAGACCATTAGCAGAAAAAGATTTGGGGATCCTGTCTTTTGACAGTCAGCGTGGTAATGTTGTATTTATTGAAGAAAACACAACCATTAAGATCACTGTTTACAAAGACAGTTTAGATAAATCTGTTGTGCGTGGTGGCGATGAGAACAAAATGTTTGAAGAATACAAAGGCAACATGATCGCTCAGCGCAATGAAATGCAAAGCCTTCAACAAGAAGGAATGGCTGCAATGCGCGATGGTAACAATGAGAAAGTTGACGCCATTAGAAACGAAATTCAATCTATTAGAGAAGCTACTGGCAAGCATAACTTAGATTATATCAAAGAGAACAAAGACAACTTTGTTTCTGTTTTGATCTTATCAGAACTTGTGGGGCAGCGTCTTATAACACCAGATGAAGCTGAAGAGGTTTTTGCTTCTATGCCACAAGAGATCAAAGACACAAAAAGAGCTAAAGATCTTGCAGAGATGATGGCTAAGATCAAAGAACAAGAAGCGGCTTCAAAACAAGCTAGCGTAGGTAATCAAGCTCCAGATTTTTCTGGTCCTACTCCAGATGGAGAAACACTTGCTCTTAGCGACGCAATGGGAAAATACACCATTATAGATTTCTGGGCGAGCTGGTGCAAACCTTGCCGTGCAGAAAATCCTAATGTGGTAAAAGTGTACAACAAATACCACGATAAAGGTCTTAACATCATTAGCGTTTCTCTAGACAGAGCAGATGCTCGTGACCGCTGGTTAACTGCGATCGAGAATGATAAGATGGACTGGTTTCATGTTTCTAACCTTCAAGAATGGCAAGATCCTATCGCTCGTGCTTATGGCGTGAGAGCGATTCCTGCTACTTTTTTGCTTGACAAAAACGGGATGATCATTGATAAAGATCTTAGAGGGGAAGATCTAGAAACTAAGATGGC
Source organism: Leeuwenhoekiella obamensis (assembly GCF_055391795.1). NCBI lineage: Bacteria > Pseudomonadati > Bacteroidota > Flavobacteriia > Flavobacteriales > Flavobacteriaceae > Leeuwenhoekiella > Leeuwenhoekiella obamensis. The sequence goes on from NZ_AP029251.1 coordinate 2,011,391, forward strand.
AAAATTATTAGGAGCAGCAACAGGCGATAAAGCTTCGTCATAATTTAAAGATCCTACGCACAACTTTTAGTGCAAGTACACGTTTCATAATCGTATTTTTGCGCATTGATTGCAACATTATTTGATGGCCAAAAAGAGAACCAGCAAGAAGAAAACGACTAAAAAACCAGCTAGCAAAAGAAGCTATAAACTAAACAGGCAACAAAAGATCATGCTTGGCAGTTTCTTGTTTTTGCTGGGTATTGCGTTGTTTTTCTCATTAATATCGTATTTCTTCACTTGGCAGGCAGATCAAAGTGTACTTGAGCAAATCTCAGATCGCGAAGCACAGGCAGAAAATTGGTTGAATAAATTTGGCGCCGCCATTGGCAACCTCATGGTTTATGATGGCTTTGGTCTCGCTGCATTTATTCTTACGGTTCTTATAAGCGTTACCGGTTATTATTACTTTTTTGACAAGCCAAAAACCAAACTTCGCAGCTACTGGATCTGGGGAATTTTGGTCATGATCTGGCTTGCGGTATTCTTCGGTTTTTTTGCAGAGACAAATCCGTTGCTGGCGGGCACTGTGGGCTACGAGCTCAATGATTTTCTTCAAGATTATCTAGGCTTCATCGGCACCATCTTGCTCATGACCTTCTTCGCCATTGTTTATATGGTTTTAAGACTTAGGCTTACGCCGGAAAAAATTCAAGGATATTTCAAAAAAGGAAAAGAAAATCTTGCTTCAGAGTTCAACTCAGATGAAGAAGACGAGAAAATCCCGATGGAAGACACGGCTTTTGAAAAGGATAATATTGCAATCCCTGAAGAAAAGCCAGAACCTGCAAAACCAGAAACAACCGTCACGCTTGAAACTAGCGTAGCGCCTTCCCCTGAAAAGGAAATAAAAGAAGAAAAACCTTCTGAAGACGAGTTTGAGATAGAAATTGAAGAAACGGTTGAAGAAGAAGAATTAACCGAGAATCTGAGCAAAAAATTGGTTGAGGATTTTGGGGAATTTGACCCACGTCTTGACCTTTCAAACTACCGTTTCCCAAGCATTGAATTGCTTAAAGATTATTCTGCTGGGCAAGGTATCACGATCAATCAAGAAGAACTTGAAGAAAACAAAAATAGCATTGTAGAAACACTTAAAAACTACAAGATCGCTATTGCTCATATTAAAGCTACCGTGGGACCTACGGTTACGCTTTATGAAATTGTTCCTGAAGCTGGTGTGCGTATTTCTAAGATCAAGAATCTAGAGGATGACATTGCGCTATCTCTTGCTGCACTTGGGATCAGGATCATCGCTCCTATTCCTGGCAAAGGAACCATTGGTATTGAGGTTCCTAATAAAACACCACGTATTGTTTCAATGCGTTCTGTTATCGCTTCTCCTAAGTTTCAAAATGCAGAAATGGAATTGCCGCTGTCTATGGGTAAAACTATTTCTAACGAAACCTTTGTGGTTGACCTTGCAAAAATGCCACACTTGCTTATGGCGGGTGCTACAGGACAAGGTAAATCTGTAGGATTAAATGCGATATTAACTTCGCTACTGTATAAGAAACACCCTGCAGAAGTAAAGTTTGTTTTGGTTGACCCCAAAAAGGTAGAACTTACTTTATTCAATAAGATAGAAAGACATTATCTGGCAAAATTACCTGACAGTGAAGATGCCATTATAACAGATAATTCTAAGGTTATAAATACTCTTAACTCTTTATGTCTTGAGATGGACGCGCGCTACGATTTGCTTAAAGATGCAATGGTGCGTAACATTAAAGAATACAACGTTAAGTTTAAGCGCAGAAAACTTAACCCTAATGACGGTCACAAATTCTTACCATACATTGTACTTGTGGTAGATGAGTTTGCAGACCTTATCATGACTGCCGGTAAAGAGGTTGAAACTCCTATTGCTCGTCTTGCGCAATTGGCTCGTGCCGTTGGTATTCACTTAATTATCGCTACACAAAGACCGTCTGTAAATGTTATTACGGGTATTATTAAAGCTAACTTCCCTGCGAGAATTGCCTTTAGAGTTACCTCAAAAATAGATAGCCGCACGATCTTAGATTCTCAAGGTGCAGATCAACTTATAGGTCGTGGTGATATGCTATTTACACAAGGTAACGAACCCGTGCGTGTACAATGTGCTTTTGTAGACACGCCAGAGGTAGAAAAAATAACCGACTTTATCGGATCTCAAAAGGCATATCCAGATGCTCATCTTCTGCCAGAATATTCTAGCGATGATAGTGGCACAGGACTTGATATAGATGTGAGCGAAAGAGACGCCCTATTTAGAGACGCCGCCGAAGTGATCGTTACAGCACAACAAGGAAGTGCTTCTTTACTTCAGCGTAAGCTTAAACTGGGTTATAACAGAGCAGGAAGGATCATAGATCAATTAGAAGCTGCAGGTATTGTAGGACCATTTGAAGGAAGTAAAGCCAGACAGGTTCTTGTTCCTGATCTTGCCGCTCTAGAAGTACACTTAAACAATGAATAAAATGAAATTGAATAGTATTAAAATTGTTGCTTGTTTATTATTTGCTGTTTTTAGTTTAAACGGCCTGCAAGCGCAAGACGCAAAAGCCAAAGCATTACTTAACGAAGTATCGCAAAAGGTAAAAGGATACGAGAACATGTATCTTGAATTCAAATACAGCTTTAGCAACACTAAGGCAAACATCAACCAAGAAAGCCGCGGCGACGTGACTTTTATGGGTGATAAATACAAATTGAACTTGATGGGATCTACACAGATCTTTGATGGTAAAAAATTATACACCATTAGTCCGGCAGATGAGCAAGTGACTATTTCTTCTCAAAATCCTGGTGACGATGGAGCGATCACGCCTTCAAAAATGTTGACTTTTTTCAATGAAGGTTATACATATAAATGGGATATCACACAAAATGCAGGCGGTAGAGAAATTCAGTATATCAAGCTTACTCCTATGGATAGCAATAGCGAGTTGAAAAGTGCACTTTTGGGCGTAGACCCACAAACTAAGCATATTTACAAGCTTATCATGACCCAAAATAACGGGAGCACCATCGCTATAACTGTAAATTCTTTTAAGGTAGATCAGCCGCTTACAAATAGCTTCTTTGCTTTTGACAAGGCAAAATATGCTGACTTCTATATTGACGAATTAGACTAAGCGCCTGGTGAAAATACTGGACAGGTACATATTAACGACTTTTGTAAAGAATTTTCTGAGTACGTTCATCATCTTGATGTTCATATTCATTTTACAAACCGTATGGCTTTATATTAAAGATCTAGCTGGTAAGGATCTCGACTTTGTCGTGATTCTTAAGTTTTTAATGTACTTCTCCCCGCGTCTTGTTACCTTGGTTTTACCGCTTACCATATTGCTTACCAGCATTATGACCTTTGGTAATTTTGCTGAGAATTATGAGTTTGCTGCGATGAAATCTACTGGGATTTCACTTCAAAGAGCAATGCGCAGTCTTATGTTTTTTATCGCAGGGCTTAGCATTCTGTCTTTTTTGTTTGCTAATTATGTGATTCCTGCAGCAGAGTTTGAGAGTTTAAACTTGCGTCGAAATATAGCCAAAGTCAAACCCGCAATGGCTTTGAGTAAAGGTCAATACAATAACATTGGCGAAGAATATGTGATCAAGATTGGCGATAAAGAAGGTGATAACGATCAATTTTTAAAGGATGTTATCATTTATCAAAAGGACCTATCTCGCGACGGAAACTTCACAGTAATTAAAGCGCGTGAAGGCGAGTTGATGAGCGGCGGCAAGGATAATGTACTTTCTTTAAAACTAAAGGACGGTAATTATTACAACGAGGTTGAGCAGAAAGATTTTAATAAAAGAGATCGACAGCCATTTGTAAAAAGCTTTTTTGAAACATACACCATAAACATTGACTTAAGCGAACTAGACAATGTGGATATGGATGAAAAAAGCATTGACAATGCTTATACAATGCTTAGCGTTGCAAAACTTAGCGACACCTTAGTTGACATCAGAGCTAATTACAAAAAGTACTTAGAAACTGTAGGCGACAATCAGGTTACTAAAGTTAACCTTACAAAGGTTGATTCTACATATTTACGCAATCTCGTGGTAGATTCTACCAAGACCCTTAAAATGGATATTCTAGAGAATTTTAGTCTTAAGGATCAACAACAAATGCTAAACTTCGCTAGCACGAGAGTGATCTCTGAAGTGAATAGCGTGCGCTCAAGAAAGGCAGAAAACGGAGCTCGCGTAAAAAGTTTGAGTAAATATGAGATCGCCATGCATGATAAATTCGTGCTTGCATTTGGATGTATTATTCTATTTTTTGTGGGCGCGCCACTAGGAGCGATCATTAGAAAAGGTGGTTTGGGATTGCCTATTGTCATTGGCGTTGTGTTGTTTCTCACTTATCACTTCATTGGTATTTTTGCAAAAAACAGCGCTGAAGATGGCAGCATCTCAGCATGGCTTGCAAGTTGGTTAAGTTCAATGATCTTGCTACCACTAGGAATTTACCTAACATACAGAGCTACTACAGATCAAGGTCTATTTGATATAGACAGCATTCTAGATCCTATCAAGAAATTCTTTAATAAGATAGCAGGCATAAAGCCAAAAAAATAGCTTTAGCTATCTTTGCACTACATAAAAAATTGTCATGACCACTACCCTATCTCCTTCCATAGAACTCAACACCATTGAAGAAGCTATTGAAGACATCAAGAAAGGCAAAGTGATCATCGTTGTTGATGACGCTGACCGCGAAAATGAAGGTGATTTTTTGGCTGCAGCCGAAATGGTAACGCCAGAAGTCATAAACTTTATGGCTACGCATGGCCGCGGCTTGATCTGCGTACCACTTACTGATGAACGCTGTGAAGAATTGCAACTTGACAGAATGGTAGGCACCAATACAGACCCTATGGAAACTGCATTTACAGTTTCGGTAGATCTTAAGGGTAACGGTGTTACAACAGGAATAAGCGCAGGAGACAGAGCAAAAACAGTGCAAGCGCTCATTGATCCTTCAACAAAATCATGGGATCTTTCTCGTCCAGGACATATTTTTCCGCTTATAGCGAAACAAGGTGGCGTGCTACGACGCACAGGTCATACCGAAGCTGCGATCGATCTTGCTAGACTTGCAGGTTTTCAGCCGGCTGGTGTTATTGTAGAGGTAATGAATGAAGATGGAACGATGGCTCGTCTTCCGCAACTTTATGAAGTAGCAAAAAAGTTTGATCTGAAGATCATCACCATTGAAGATCTTGTTGCATACAGAATGCAGCATGACAGCTTGATCTCCAAGATGGAGGATTTTGACTTTAAGTCTCGTTATGGAGATTTTAGACTTAGAGCATATAAACAAACTACTAATGATCAAATTCACATCGCGCTTACTAAAGGCAATTGGGAATTTGACGAATCTGTTTTAGTACGTGTTAACAGTAGTTTTGTAAATAATGATATTCTTGGTACACTTACCAATGAGCCTGACAAAAAACTCGACGCAATGTTCAAGGCCATCAATGATGAAGGCAAAGGTGCGATCGTTTTTATTAATCAGGATATCTCATCTGATAGATTACTTACACGTCTTGAAGAATTAAAAGAACTGCAAAAAGAAGGCGTGATTAAAGCGCCACAGATCAAAATGGACTCTAAAGACTTTGGTATAGGAGCCCAAATCTTACACGACCTGGGCATTGGCAAAATACGATTACTCACCAATAGCGAAAGCGTTAAGCGCGTAGGGATGATAGGCTACGGCCTCGAAATCACTGAGTGGGTGAATTATTAGGGTTACTTAAACCCTATCAAACTTTCTTTAGCCTCTAAAACCTTATCCACATATTTTTTAAATTCTGGATAATCGTCAGGAGCAATATTCTCATTGCTTATAGCCGCTTGCATTTTTACAACCAACAAATTTTCTTTTTCTAAATTATACTCTAGAGAGAATGAGTGATCTTTAAAAGAGAGTGATACATTTTCTGGAACCTCAGAGAACTTTAAACCTTTATCTAATTCTAGAGTTATATTTTCTTCATAACCATCTATATCCTCATATCCTTTATAATCTATTGGAAAATTACGCGCCTCCTCTTGAACTAGAGAAGAGGTGTAAGGCAAACTTAAGAATGGTATAGATATCGTTTTTAAACTTCCAATTTTTTGAGGTTTGTTATTCCATTTAAAATCTACATTAAAACTAATATCTCCCGCTGAATTGTCTTTCTCTATATCCTTTAGATCAACTATATCAAGATCTAATCCAGAATTTGATCTGAAGTTTTCAAGAACATCTTTCTTTACAACATCTATATTACTATCAATCAAAAGGTCGCGATAATAAGATGCTGCTTGCGCAGTAAATGATGCGCTCAAATGAATTGCACTTTGCTGTTCATTCAAATTCACAATAGCATTGTATTTTTTAACGGCTTTTTTTCTTAGCGCATCCCTAAGATGGTATAATTCTGAAGTACTGCTATTCTTATTTTTATTGCTAGGTATATCAAGCATTATTGCGTCTTGCAATGATGTAGGTATTGATCTAAACGGCAAGAATTTTGACGTTAACTCAAGATATTGATCCTCTCCTTCTAATTCTACCTTAGCAATGCAATGATTAAAACTTGTACTAGGCATTACTAATGCTTGCTCACCATTATCTGATGTAAGGACGAGTACGAGTTGTGCTTTAAGATCTGCTTTCGCCGCAAGGCAAACAAAAAGTGTTGAAAAATCTTTACAATCGCCCAGTTTTGAAGTAAGCGTTTTTGAAGGTTTTTGAGGTACGAAGCCACTTTGCTTAAAGCTTACATAGCTGTATGATAACTCATCTGTCATATAACTATAAATGCGCTCTGCTCGTTCAGTCTCCGAAAGGTTACTATAACCCTCAGGAAAAATTGCATCAAAAGCTTTCTGAACTTCACCATCATATTCTAACTGATTATTCACAAGATCTGAATACCAATCTGCTATCTCATCCCAATCCTTTATAGAGCTAATGTGCAATTTTGTCGCAATATCTTCAAGAACAGGAGCAAAATCTTCATATGCATTGAGCTCTGTAACTCCATCTGTCTCCCATCTATACTCTATAAAATCACCTTGCTTTTTTTCTGTATAGATCAGGTCTCCATTACTTACTGTGTAATCAAACTTAAAATCCTTTGGAGCAATTATCGTGTACGTATCTTTCAACTTAGGATGATAACCTTCAAAACTATGGTCATCTATAAAATCTTTATAAAAACGTCCACTATTGGCAAAACTTGCTTCAAAATCTATAAGCACAACATCACCAGGAATAAGATTATTAAAGACAAAATTACTTCCTGATCGCTCAGCAGGAACTAAAGAACCATCTGGTTTGATCACTTCGGCTTTATAAAGTGTAAAACCGTTTATACCTAGATTGTATTCTTTCATATCCTCCACACCATCTTTTGAAGTCACCTCCATTACTAGCGTCTTTCTATATCGACCACCGCCTTGCTCGTAAATTTGTAAATTGATCTCTTGTAGTAATTGATTCAGACCATAATTATTACTTTCTATGGTGTTTCTATTTGTTTTGATATATGCATAAATATCTTTAGTTCTCAACCTTTCAAGTGGGTCTGCCACACCTTTAAGGTCATAGATACGCATTCTTAAGCTATTGTCTGAGGGTGCGCGCGATAGCGCTTCCGCGAAAGCTACTAATGCATCATCCTTCTTGTTCAATTTTAAGAAAGTCTCTCCTTTTTCTTTAGCCACACGATACGAATACGGAAAATTTGCCTCTATATCCTCAAGTATTTTGATCGCTTCAGAGTACTTTTCTTGCGTAAGCAAAATCTTCACATAATCTAGCATGAACCAATTCTCATTCTTTAAATATGGCATGTATACCTCAAACAAAGTTTTTGCTTTATCTGCATTATTTGTATTGATATAATAATTAGCTAGAGTTGAAAGACTCTCATAGTTAAAATGCTCTCTGTTAAACTTCTCTAGTAGCTCTTGCATTCTACTTTTATCTTGAAGCACTTGATCGTATATAGGAATTAAAGTAACCATCAAATTTGATGGCGCGGTCTTATCTATTACAAGAGCATCTAGATGTTCTCTAAGAGCAACCTGATTACCAGATCTAAGAGCAGACATTATATCTGCCATATAAGCAATAAAACTAAAGTCTGTAGCATTTTTCAGCTTATCAATAAACCCATTAAAATCTGCTAGATCCCTTTTAAACAGCTTATCCGTTTCTTGAAATTCTGCCATCAAAGACATCACATATTCCGAATCGTCACGTCTCATATTCTTCTGGACTTCTACGGCCTGCTCTGATCTTTCAGATAAATTATAGATAGTCATTAAATTAGCTCTTAATATTGAGCTTTGTGGATATATTTTAACCCATTCATCCATCACTTCAAGAGCTTCTTGATGCTGAGAATTGCGCAAGTAGGCGCTAATTAAAGCTAGATCATTTACAAAACTCTCTACTGATGTTTTATCCTCTGGGTCACGCTTTTGTATAAAATAAGAGATCAATATATGATCAAGCGCTTGGGGGTTTACTTCTTCTATATTTGATTTATCATAAGATTGTGGACTTGCACTATATGTCAACCCATCAATTTCAACTCCCTTTTCATCTGTTATAGCAGCTATAAAATAAGGTGTCATTTTGCTTGTGGCAACCTTAACAACAATGCGGTTATACCCTTTTTTTAGGTTAACCTCTACACTATTACTCCACATCTCTGTAAAGACATCCTTAGTTTCTGTAATTACAGGCACATCATTAACAAAGACTTTTAACGCTCCTCCTCTACCTGTATGCAGTACTACACGCTGATCTATTGGCGAATAAGCAAATGTCTGTGCGTAGTTAACCCCATAGCCAAACTCATCATGATTTGTAAAAAACTTGTAAGCCTCTTTGTCGTTATCACGTGGAGTGTACCAATTTACAATACCTCTACCCTGAGTATCAAAACCAGTTTTAGACACCGCCACGGCTTCGGGCTCATATTCTGTATATATACCACTGCCGTTAAGGTTTTCAAACACGCCGCAATACTGCCATTCTCTTATACCAGCAATATCTTGTACAGCAGAATAATACCCTTCAAAATCGCCATTTTGCCTAGAAGCAACAGCCTTTAAATACTGTAGCGCATTATCTAATAAAGCAGAATCAAAATCATGATCAGATAATTGTTCTATATTGTTAAGAGCAGCAGGACTTAAACCATCTGAAAGGTAATCATCAAAAACAAATCCATCCTTCCAGTAAGCAAACAGATATGGTTCAAATTCATCATAATTAAGCAATTGCCCAATGAATTTATCACTCTGCATGAACTTGCCATTTTCTGTTTTAACGATTTCTCGGAAAATGAACTCCTCTATGTTCTCAGGGTCAGATTGATTTATTTTTTCTAGAGCTGATGCTCTATCGTTTTGAAGTAAACTTTGCAAAGCCTCGTCTTGAGCACTTACAGAAATTTGAAAAATGAAAAAGCATGCTAGGGCGCAAAAGATATTTTTGAGCATAAGTGTATTAAAAAAATTATGTGTAGCAATAAACGGCAATCTTTGATATTAAACAAAGATCGACCGTAATATTAAGAAAATTAAAATTTGCGTAGTTACAAGAACATCACAGAATCCTCTTCCTCTTTACGCACTTTTTTAAAGCCAGCGAACACATCGTCTTTTGCTCTGTATCCCACAGGCAGCAATAGAACCGAACTTAATCCTAGTTCGTCTAGTTTTAAGATCTTATCCAACTCATCTGCCTTAAAACCTTCCATGGGGCAAGAATCGATTTCTTCTACAGCACAAACGGTCATTAAATTACCTAACGCTAGATAGGCTTGATTACGTGCCCATTCTTGTATTTCATTTTCGCCTAGACCTTCAAAACGGTTGATAAGATCTTTTCTAAATGGCGCCAAGATCTGCTCTGGGGTATCTCTTATTTCTTTAACGCGATTAAAATATTCTTCAATTTCATCTGCTCTTGTCTTACGTTCTATGCAGATCACAAGAAGGTGTGAAGCATCAACAACCTGGCGCTGATGAAAGGCATGAGGCAATAATTCTGCTTGTTTTTCTTTATTATTGACAACGATAAGCTTTAGCGGCTGCAGACCGTAAGAAGTGGCGGTAAGATTAAAGGCCTTTGTGAGAATTTCTAGTTTTTTTGGCGAAAGCCTAGCATTCTCATCAAATTTTTTTGTTGCATATCGCCATTGAAGACGCTCTATTATGTTCATTACTGCGTTATATTTACACAAAGTTAATCAAGGATACCCACACGACCTTAATGAAATTGCTCAAGAGAATTAATATCAAGAAAATCGCACTTTATTTGTTGCTTATTGCGATTTTGGGCGTTTTAAGCTTAGTCGGACTTTCTTACCATATCTCACATAAAACTGAAGATTTTATCTACGAGGATAAAAATGCGTTGCCAGAAGCGTACACCGTGATCGTTCTGGGAGCAAGTGTAAAAAGCGATGGTGAGCTAAGCGTGGTTTTGCGAGACAGGGTTGAGAGTGCTCTTCTTCTTTATGAGAATAACAAGGTTAAACGCTTCCTACTTTCGGGTGATAATGGGTCTTTATATTATAACGAGCCTTCTGCAATGAAAAAATATTTGCTTGAGCGCGGCGTGCCTGAAGAGGATATTTTTATGGATTTTGCCGGGTTTGACACTTATGATTCTGTCTTTAGAGCAAACTATATTTTTGACGTTGATAAGGCGATCGTGGTCTCTCAACGCTTCCATTTACCTAGAGCGATTTACCTTGCGCGATCTATGGGGCTGGATTTTTATGGTTTTATAGGTGATCGTAGAAAATATGAAGCAGAAACTAGAAATAATTTTAGAGAGCTGATTGCCAATGTGAAAGCACTAGGAGAATTGCTGATAAATAAGGATCCGCACTTTAAAGGAGAGAAAATCCCTATCACGGGAAAAAATAATACATAAAGAAATTTAAAAAAGTTTTCTGCATCTTAAAAATTCATTTTATATTTGCACCCGCTTAAGGAGAAATGGCAGTCCCGATAGCTATCGGGAGGTAGAATGCAGTTTCAGAGATTTAAGTGATATTGGAGAAATGGCAGAGTGGTCGAATGCACCGGTCTTGAAAACCGGCGAGGGTCACACCTCCGGGGGTTCGAATCCCTCTTTCTCCGCCACAAGCCTCACCACGTCCGGTGAGGCTTTTTTTATTGCATATATTTTGAGAAGATTATAGAAGTTCTATTTTTATACAAATTATAAAAATATGAGCAACAAATTAATCGTTTTACTCGCACTGGCACTTGTGAGTAATTTTGGCTACAGCCAAAAACAAAAACCCAACGTCATCGTCATTATGACAGATGATCAGGGATCAATTGATCTCAACAGCTACGGCGCAACAGATCTTCACACGCCTAATATGGATAGGCTTGCTAAAGAAGGTACGCGCTTTACTCAGTTTTATGCAGGCGCTCCTGTGTGTTCACCGTCTAGAGCGGCACTCCTTACGGGGAAAACAAATCTGAGAGCTGGCCTTCCTGGCAATGTCCCGATTCCTGAAAAAGCTGAGGCTACCGGTCAATATGGTTTACCTACTGACCAAGTAACCATGGCCGAAATGATGAAAGACAATGGCTACCAAACTGCGCTTGTGGGAAAATGGCACTTGGGCCACAGACCTCAAAATTTACCCAATGGTCAAGGATTTGATTATTTCTTTGGGCATCAGCGTGGATGTATTGACAATTATTCGCACACGTTTTTCTGGGATGGTCCTAATAAGCATGATCTTTATCGCAATGATGAGGAAGTGTATTATCCTGGTGAGCATTTCTCTGACCTAATGGTGGGCGAGATCAAGAATGTAATTGACAAAACAGATGAGGAACCTTTCTTTTTATACTGGGCTTTCAATGCACCGCATTACCCATATCAAGGAACTCCTAAATGGTTAGATTATTACAAAGATCTACCTTCTCCTCGCAAGGAATATGCTGCGTTTGTATCAAACACAGATGAGTCTATAGGAATGATTCTAGATTATCTTGATGAAAAAGGATTGACTGAAAATACGATCATTGTATTTCAATCAGACCATGGGCATTCTAAAGAAGAAAGAGCTTTCTGGGGAGGCGGAAATTCTGGACCTTATCGAGGTAGCAAGTTCAGCCTTTTTGAAGGGGGAATTCGTGTTCCGGCGATCATCAGATATCCCGGCGTGATCCCTGCTGGTGAGACACGTGACCAGTTGGTTATGGAGATGGACTGGTTTCCTACCATCGCAGAACTTACCGGCGCAAAAGTGACCGAAAAAATTGATGGCAAAAGCATGATGCCTATTATAAAAAACAACAGCAAAACTAAGCATGATGTTGTGTACTGGCAGGTTGGCACGTATAGCGACAACCGCTCTCAATGGGCTGTGAGAAAAGGCTCATGGAAGTTAATAGGTAACGTGATAGAACCAAACAAAGGCAACAAAAAAATGGATCTTCCTGATCTGTTTTTGGTAAATCTTGACAAAGATGTTTCAGAGACAAATAATGTTGCTGATCAAAACCCAGAGAAACTGGCAGAACTTCTTAAGATTCATCAAGACTGGTTAGCCGGCGTGCAAGAAGAGATGCAAGCAGGCAATTAAGTGAATAAGAAAATAGTAAATACTAAACCACAGTTTGCGCTGTGGTTTTTTTTTGGCTGTAGCCAAAACCTATTTAAAACAAACAACGTAATTATAATACTTGTACAAAATGCTCATTTTGTGAATTGACACTTAAATTTTAGAAAAAATTCAGACTAATTCGGTTTACAACTGCGGATTTACCATAAAATTGAAGTATTTTTAATTTTATTGCGCTCAGCGCCTAACCCAAGTGTAGAACTTAACCGAAAAAATTGAAGAATGAGTAAGAAAAGAGTTTCTCTTAAAGATATAGCAAAAGCATTAAATGTTTCAGCAACTACCGTTTCGTTTGTATTAAACGGCAAGGGTAAAGAGAAAAAGATCTCTGATGAAGTAATTAAGAAGATTGAAGAATATGTTGAGTCTATTAATTACAAACCCAATTTTGTTGCTCAAAGTTTAAGAACGGGTAAGACTAAGATCCTGGTTCTTATGATAGAGGATATTAGCAACAACTTCTTTGCTAGCATCGCGAGAATCATTGAGGATATCGCTTATAAAAAAGATTACAAAGTTCTTTTTTGCAGTCACGAGAATAACCCAGATAGAGCTAGAGAATTTATCAATATTTTTTCAGGAAGACAGGTAGACGGTTTTATGATCGCACCACCTATGGGCATTGAAGAAGAAATTAAAAACCTGCAAGAAAGCAATACTCCGGTTGTACTTTTTGACAGACGCTTTGATGAGCTAGAATCACACAGCGTGATCATTGACAACCAGCAAGCTTCTTATGAGGGCACAAAACATCTTATTGAAAACAAATTCAAGAATATCGCTTTTATCACTACTGATGTAAAACAAACGCAGATGTTAAAACGTCAAGAAGGATATAGCCAAGCGATCAAAGAAGCTGGCCTTGAAGAATTTGTTCTGCAGATTCCTTTTAATGATGTAAACACAGAGAAAGGAAGAAATATGATCCACTCATTCTTGCAACTCAATGATAAAGTTGATGCCGTTTTCTTCTCCACAAACTACCTTACTCAAAGTGGTATTTTAATGATCAAGAAAACAAATCCAGATCTTATTAATCAACTGGGTGTATTAACGTTTGATGATAATGATCTCTTCCAGATCTATACTCCTACTATTTCTGCAATTGCTCAACCTATGGACAAAATAGGTCAAGAAGTAATGAAAATCATGCTAGAACTTCTAGACGACAAAAAAACTGTAGAAGGAATACAGAACACTTCAATCGCAGCAGATCTGATAGTTAGAGAATCTTCAGCAGCAAAATAAAGGACGCCCTAATTTTTATTTTAAAAATAAATTGATTTTACATAAATCGATTTACTATGTTTGTGTTCATCACTAAACAAACTTTTATAATGAAGAACATTTATGTACTAGGTTTTGCTTCAGCAATGATGTTATTAAGCTGTGGCGAAAAAAAATCTTCAGCAGAAGCTGAAACAGCAGCAACAGAAGTTGAAGAGCCAAAATCAGATCTAACCATCACTTACACAAATCAAGATCCTACTTTAGACCCTAAGTTTGAAGAAGAATTTAAAAGCATCATCAATGAGGTTTACCCAAAAATGATGAACGACTTTAATAAAGATGCGCGTACAGATCTTGCTATTAAGATTGATACTGCTTATGACGGTGTTGCATATGCTCACAACGGTCAAGTAGTTGTAGCTTCACAATGGTTACACAAAAAACCAGAAGATACAGATCTTATGACACATGAAGTAATGCACATTATCCAGTCTTACCCTAACAACGCAGGACCAGGATGGCTTACTGAAGGTATCGCAGATTACGTACGTTACAAATATGGTGTAGACAATGAGAAGGCAGGATGGTCTTTAACTCCATTTAACGAGAAGCAACACTATACTAATGCTTACCGTATCACTGCACGTTTCTTAGTATGGATCTCTCAAAACTATGATGAGAACCTTGTTCCTAAAATGGACAAAAACCTAAGAGCAAAAACGTATATTGATGAACTTTGGAAAGAGTACACTGGTCATACAGTAGATGAACTTTGGGAAGAATATTCTAAAAACCCAGAGCTTTCTTAACCAACCAAGAAAATCATTTAAAAAGCCTGCATTTAATTATGCGGGCTTTTTTTTGGCTTATGTCCCGTCCTGAAATAAGTTGACACAAATTCGACTTATTTATGAAAGACTCAGAAGGAGCTGAGCAGAAACGGACTCAGCGTGATTACAATTTAGGCTTTAAATTAGCGGTTGTATCTCAGGTAGAAAAGGGCGAAATGACTTATAAGCAAGCCCAAAAAGCGTACGGTATTCAAGGAAGGAGTACTGTTTTGGTTTGGTTGCGCAAACACGGTACCTTAGACTGGAGTAAACCAAAGACAAGACTTAGCTGTAATACAATGAAAGAAACACCTGCTCAAAAGATCAAGAGGCTTGAAAAAGAGCTGTCAGATGAGAAGCTTAAGAATAAGATTCTCAACACGATGATCGATATCTCAGATCAGCAATACGGAACTTCTATTCGAAAAAAGTATTTGCCCAATCAATCCAACGAATCCGGCAAGAACACCGACTAAGCCTGTCACGTTGTTGCAGATTGTTTGGGATAAGCAGACAGGCTGTCTATCAAGCAGAAATGCGAGAAAGGACAAGAGCTGATGAACTTGCCTTGATCAAACCGCTGATTTTAAGGGTGCGCCAGCAAATGCCAAGACTAGGTACTCGTAAACTGTATTATTTACTCAACGTTGAGTTTGAAAAGATGAGAGTTAAAATAGGCAGGGACGCCTTATTTGATTATCTCAGGTCAGAATCAATGCTTATAAAACCAAGAAAGAATTACACAAGGACAACAGACTCTAGGCATTGGCTAAAAAAACACCCTAACCTAATGAAAGATGTTACACCCGTAAGACCAGAGCAATACTTTGTAAGCGATATTACTTACATCAAGAGTAGAGAAAGGACACATTATCTTTCCTTGGTGACAGACGCTTTTAGCAGAAAAATAATGGGCTATCATCTAAGTGATGACATGAGTGCAGAAAATGTAGTTAAAGCAATGAAAATGGCTAATAAGAGTAGAACCACATCAAGCGAGGTAATACATCATTCTGACAGAGGCTTGCAGTATTGTTCTTCGTTGTATCAAACTCAATTGAAGCGATCAAATGCGATACCTTCAATGACAGATGGATATGACTGTTATCAAAATGCATTAGCAGAACGAATTAACGGGATATTGAAGGGAGAGTTCTTGATAAACAAATGCAATACAGGCAAAGAACTTAGCCTGCTAGTTCAGCAGTCTATTAAAACTTATAATAATCAAAGACCACATCTAAGCCTTAACTACAAAACACCTAATTTTATACACAACAAAAAATCCCTTGAAGCTAGCTTCAAGGGATTGATTTAAATTATTAAAAACTGTCAACCTATTTTAGGACGACTCATTAAAGCCAAAATAGGAATTATGGAAAACCTTAACATTTATTCATAAATCCAATTCTGAGACATCATTTGAAAACCAACCCCTTACGGGATACCCTACAACTGAAATATATTCATCAAAATTTCAATTTTAACGGTTTTATATTTTTAAAAGCATAAAATTATTGATCAATATTGAGTTTTTCTCAAAAATCATTGATTCTATAATAAATAATTTGATTTGCTAAACCGTTTTAGTATGTTTACAGCAATATTAATTAAATGTTAAACTATTTACTAATTAATCATTGATGGAAAAACAATTTACTTTAGAACGTATTGGCAAACCACCTTCACTTTCTAAAACCTCGAATGGAACCCGCAATCGTTGTAGTATTTTTCTAATCGTAGCTCTCATGGTGTTCACTCACTTTAGTGCAGCTGCGCAAGACGGTATTACAATTACTGGTACAGTTACAGACCCTCAAGGTCTACCTCTACCAGCAGTAAACATTACTGAACTTAATACAAACAACGGTGTGCAAACAGACTTTGATGGTAACTACTCTATTACCGTTAGTTCAAAAGAGTCTATCATTACTTTCTCTTACGTAGGTATGAGAAGTACAAGAGTAACCGTTGGCGAAAGAACAACCGTTGACATACAAATGGATGATGATCCACAGTCGCTTGATGAGGTCGTTATCGTAGGTTATGGTAAACAAAAGAAAATTAGCGTTGTAGGTGCACAATCTACTGTAAAAGCTGAAGAACTTGAACTTCCTGTTGCAAACATAGGTACTATGCTTGCGGGTAGGATTTCTGGTATTACTGGGGTACAGCGTGATGGGCTTCCTGGTTTTGACGGAGCAGATCTTTGGATACGTGGTATATCTACCTTTGGTAACGCTAGTCCACTTGTACTTGTAGATGGTGTAGAAAGATCTCTAGATAATATTAACCCACGTGATATTGCTTCTTTCTCAATTTTAAAAGATGCATCTGCTACTGCAGTATATGGTATACGTGGTGCAAATGGTGTAATCCTTATTGAAACCAAAAAAGGTAAACTAGGAAAACCTGCTGTAACTCTTGATTACTATGAAGGTGTAACCTATTTTACTCAAGTACCAGATGTGGTAAATGGTGTACAATACATGAACCTTGCTAACGAAGCACTTACCACTCGTGGTTCTGTGCCAAGATATACACAAGAATATATAGACAATACAGCTGCAGGTACTAACCCTCTACTCTATCCTGATGTAGATTGGTTAGATGAAGTTTTTAACGATTTTGGTCGTAACAGACAAGCGTTAGTAAACGTTAGCGGTGGTGCGCAAGACGCACAGTATTACGTGTCTTTAGGGTATTATGATGAAACTGGTCTTTTTGTAACTGATGGTATCGAAGATTACGACTCAGGTACACGTTTTAAGAGATATAACTTTACATCAAACCTTACCATTGATGTAACTAAGACTACTAACATTAACGTTGGTATCCAAGGTTATCTATCAGAAGGTAATTATCCTGGTATAGACGTAGGAGCGATCTTTGGTTCTGCATTAGAAGTTTCTCCTGTAGAATATCCTAAAATCTACCCAGGTGGATATGTTCCTGGTAAAAGTGCGAACGGTGGTTTAAGAAACCCATACGCTGATGTAGCTTTAAGAGGTTACAGAACTCTTACAAGAAACAAGTTAAACACTAACCTTGACATTACGCAGCAGTTAAACTTTATTACAGAAGGTCTTTCTGTTCATGGATTATTTGCATTTGATACTTATAATGATCAAACGCTTATTCGTTCTAAAAGAGAGAGCACGTACTTTGTAGATCCTAACTTCCCAATAACAGAAGATGGTGAGCTAGTTCTTAATGAAACGTACGAGTCTGGTGATGAATTCTTAGGATATAGTAACAGTAATGGTGGTAACAGAAGGTTTTATACGCAGTTATCATTCAACTATGATAGATCATTTGGTGATCACTCTGTAAGTGGTTTATTACTTGCAAACAGACAAGATTACGTTAATGCTTTTGCTGGTGATCTTGTTAGTGGTATTCCTTTTAGAAGTGAAGGTCTTGCCGGTAGAGCAACTTACTCTTATGATGATCGTTACTTCTTTGAAGTGAATGCTGGTTACAACGGTTCTGAGAACTTTGCTCCAAACAACCGTTACGGTTTCTTTCCTTCAGTTGCTGGAGGTTGGGTACTATCTAACGAAAAATTCTTTGAGCCTATTAAAGAAACTGTTGACTACCTTAAAATTAGATATTCTGATGGTCTAGTAGGATCTGACTCTGGAGCTCCTCGTTTTGCATACTTAAGCGAAGTAAACAGAGGTCAAGGAGGTTATACTTATGGTCCTACAGGAGGTAACTATATTGAAGGTATTGCTGAAACAAGAAACGGTGTAGATGTGCGCTGGGCTGAAGCAAGAAAGCAGGATTTAGGTATTGAATTCAACATGTTCAATAATGACCTAAGTGTAATATTTGACTTGTTTAAAGAAAGAACAGAAGGTGCTTTCCTTAACCGAAGTGATATTCCTAATTATATTGGTCTTAATTCTGACCCATCAGGTAACCTTGGTATAGTAGAGAACAAAGGTTTCGATGGAACTATTACATATAACACGCTTATCGCGCAAGAACTACAATTAGGATTCCGTGGTACATTCTCATATAATAAGAATAAGATTATTGAAAATGGAGTTCCACAACAACCTTTCCCTTGGTTAGACCGTAGAGGTACAAACCTTATTGCAAGTTTCGGTTATGTAGCTGAAAGATTATTCACTCTTGAAGACGATATGGATGGAGATGGATTTATCACATCTGCTGATGGATTTCCAACGCAATCATTCGGTCAAATTCAACCTGGTGATATCAAGTATACTGACTTGAATGGTGACGGTCAGATTGATTCTTTCGATAGAAAAGTACTTGGTGATGGTGATGTACCAGCGCTTACTTATGGTTTTGGTATCACTGCACAGTATAAAGGTTTTGACTTAAGCATGTTCTTCCAGGGGCAGCAATTCGCTAGTCGCTTTATTAGTGGAGCTGGTGTACAACCATTTGGTGGAGACGGTGGTGAAGGAACTGTATATACGTTAGTTCTTGATCGCTGGACGCCAGAAAACAATAATCCGTACGCAACTTCGCCAAGATTATCTTATAGTTCCGCAAGCTATGGTTCTAGTAACAACAGACAAGATAGTAGCTGGTGGTTAAGAGATATCAATTTTATACGTCTTAAAACTGCAGAGTTAGGTTATACATTACCTACTTCAGTAACAGATAAAGTAGGAATTGATTCTTTCAGATTATATCTTAGAGGAACAAATCTATTCACAATTACAGATTTTGATCTTTGGGATCCAGAACTTAACACTCGTAACGGTAGTGTTTATCCTAACATTAGTGTTATCGCATTGGGTGGTACCTTTAACTTTTAATTCTTAAAGGTATGAACTCAATAACAATCTCATTAAATAGAAAAAAGAAATAGATATGAAAAAATTATTAATCGCTCTTCTAGGCTCGGTTACGTTACTTTCGTGTAACGATGACTACTTAGATCAGGTTCCTGATGACAGGTTAACCTTTGAAGACACCTTTAATAATGAGACGAATGTAACTCGTTATTTAGCTAACGTATACTCTCAAATTCCTGGCGAATATGCACAGAGATATACAACTACTCAAAACTCTGGTCCATGGACTGGTGGATCTGATGAAGGTGAATATGTATGGGGTTTCCATATGGGAAACTGGCTAAACATAGGTGACTGGAACTCTACAACACAAGAAGTTAGCAACCTTTGGTCTAATTTCTATAGAGGTATTCGTTCTGCTTCAACATTTATAGCAAACGTTGACAAGTGTGCAGATTGTTCGCCTACAGATATAATTCAGTATAAAGCAGAGGCTCGCGCTGTAAGAGCTTATTACTATTATAACCTTATGCGCTCATGGGGGCCTATTATCTTACTTGGTGAGACTCCAATCCCTCAGGATGCTGATCTTAATGCATTAGGCTTAAAGCGAAATTCAATAGAGGAAGTTGCTCAGTACATCGTTAGTGAAATGGACCAAGCAATTATAGGTCTTGAGCAAGGTAACTTTGAAGACAAAGATGCTGGAAGATTCAAAGTGCCAATGGCAATGATGATCCAAGAAAAGACGCTTTTATTTGCTGCAAGTCCTTTATTCAATGGTAACACAGACTACGCTGGTTTTTCTGATGCTGAAGGTAATCAATTGATACCTCAAACTTATGATGTTCAAAAGTGGAAAGCAGCTGCTGATGTAGCTAAAGAATTTATCGATAAGTTCGTTCCTACTCAATTTAGTCTTTACAAAGACCCTACAGGCAATCCATATTTATCTGTACGTGATGTAATGATCAAAGATTACAATGATGAGATCATTTATGCTCGACCACGTGGGGATATTTTTTATCACTATGATATCACACCTTATCACTTAGGAGCAGATGGTTGCTACCGTGGTGCAGGAGGTTTAGGTGTAACTCAAGAAGCTGTAGATGCATTCTTTACATCTAATGGTAGATCTATAGACGATCCAGTAGCAAATTATGATGCTGATGGTTTTTCAGACTTTCAAGCTCCTTACGATTTTACAACCAGATCTACTTATAATCCTTGGACAAATAGAGAACCTCGTTTTTACAATGCGGTTACTTACAATGGTTCACTTTGGCTAAATAGAGGTGGTGGAGATATCATTACAAAAACATGGTATGGCGGTAACTCTGGTAGACAAGCTGGTACTAATGATTATGCTCCTACAGGATATGTTGTAAGAAAATCTTATCCAGTAGGGCAATGCCAAGGTTTTAATCAAAGAAGTATTCCTATGTTTCGTTTAGCTGAACTATACCTCGATTATGCTGAAGCTTTAAATGAGTACGATCCAGGAAACCCTGATATTCTAAAATATGTAAACCTTATTAGAGAACGCGCAGGTATTCCAGAATATGGAACTATAGACCTAGCTGCTCCTAAAGATCAAGGTGATATGCGTATTGCTATCAGAAAAGAAAGACGTGTTGAGCTTTTTGGTGAAAACGTAAGATATTTTGATGTACGTCGTTGGAAAATTGCTAGCGATGTTCTTGATGGACCTTTCCACAGTATGGATATTAACGCTACTAGTGAAGCAGATTTCTATAATGTGGTTGTATTCGAAAATAGAATATTTAGACCTCAAGATTATCTTTGGCCTATACCACAAGATGAGATCAATGCTAACCCTACTTTAACTCAAAATCCAGGTTGGTAAGAAAATGTTCAACGGGTGATTC
Organism: Leeuwenhoekiella obamensis; assembly: GCF_055391795.1. Lineage (NCBI taxonomy): Bacteria > Pseudomonadati > Bacteroidota > Flavobacteriia > Flavobacteriales > Flavobacteriaceae > Leeuwenhoekiella > Leeuwenhoekiella obamensis. Next base: position 2,032,840 of record NZ_AP029251.1, read on the forward strand.
TTTATTGCCCGTTGAATAATGATTCTTTATAAATTAAAAAAATTATGAGATATATTAACTTAAGGCTATTATCAGTATTTGTAATGCTTACAGTATTGATATCCTGTAAAGAAGATGACACTTCTCTTATTGACGGGTTGCCAGATTCAATTATCAATACAGATCCAGATGGATCACCACCACGAGCTATGGTTGAAAGCTGGGGTGGATATTCTGAAAAAGTAAATAGACAGATCCTTATCAATGGAGTGGGTGTATTCTATGATGCAGATGTAGATCGTGAAATAGAATGGCCATTATCTTTTTACGGTAAAATTTGGCCAGAAATTCTTAGTAAGTATGGCTTCTTCGGTAACGGTGCTAGTCTACATGTTGTAGGTCACGGCGACGCCGCTGCACCAACTTTTTCCGGTAATTATTTACAGACTGAAACTGAAAATAAAAATGTAATTGACTTACCGATCACTGAACTTGAACTTACTGCTCAAACCTCAGACCTATCTTTAAAACTGTTAGGACAATTGGTTGAAGGTGGTAACAATAGAGCAAATGGAGCTCCGGCTACAACTGTATGGGGTGAAAGCTTTGTAGAGATTTTTACATACGATATGTATATGGCTCTAGACCTTGAAGCTGACGCTGAAAGAGTTAAAACTGCTTATCTTGAAAGCACTTCTAACCTACCAGTTGCTGGTACAAACTGGTTTCAAGATTGGTTATTACCTATCTATGAAAACTACAATGGTATAGGCATTTTCAGTAATTTCTTTAGCACAATTGCTGAATTTTATCCCACTAATGGTGGTAGCTATGTATCTGATTTTACCGTTGGTGAATTCATTCACTTCTGGAGTGGTGCTGCAGGAGATGATCTTCAACCTATGTTTGAAGAGGCATTTGGCTGGAATGACACATGGGCACAAGAATTAGTTATTGCTCAAGCAAAATATCCAGATCTTCCTTATCCATTTACTCCTGCTTCTGTATCTGTTGACCTAACACCGTTGGCGATCCTTAGCGTAAGTAATGAGCACCCTAATGGCGCTGGTAATAATGAAGGTTCACCTAAACTTGTGGATAATGATATAAATACAAAGTATCTGACGAATTATGATGATACTATGTATGTTCAGCAGTTTTTCCCAACTCCTAAGGTGATCAATAAGTACTCTTTTACATCTGCTAATGACGCGCCAGATAGAGATCCTAAAGATTGGAATCTTGTTGCCTCAAATGATGGTACTACGTGGATTCAATTAGATTCTAAATCTGATGAATCATTCTCTGGAAGATTCCAAACAAGAGAGTGGAATATTGACAATGAGACCGCTTACCAGTACTATAGAATATATATTACAGATAACAATGGTGGATCTTTGATTCAAATAGCTGAATGGAGATTGATGCAATTACAGATCATTTCTTTTGGAGCTGAAGACTTTACTCAATCTGCTCTTATAACCGTTAACCGTGATAATACAAATGGACCTAGCGGCGCTGAGGGATCTTTCAAACTTATTGATGATGATGAAGGATCTAAGTTCTTAACAAGTTGGGATCCTACTCAACCGCTACAAATGCAACAAAGATTGCTTGAAGCTTCTGTTGTAGGACAATATACCATCACATCAGGAAATGATGCTCCAGGTAGAGATGCTAAAACATGGACACTTTCAGGTTCTAATGATAACTCAACTTGGACAGAAATAGATTCTCAAACCGATCAAATGTTCGACGAGAGAGGCCAGACTCGTACTTTTACTGTAGATAATAGCACTGCATATCTATATTATAGATGGGAAGTTACTGAGAATAATGGTGCTGGTCTTATTCAAATTGGAGAATGGAGACTACTAAGTAGTGATTAGTATTAGTTAATAATCACTAAAATTTTTAATCAGCTCTAAGATTTCTTAATCGAAATTTTGGAGCTGATTTTTTTTATAAAGGTTTTCAAAATCTGCGTTTTTTTACTTGAAAAATCGACTAGAAGCGTATAATTAACATTTATAATCATTAAATAAAAATCAAAAAATTCAGCTATAATCAAATTATATTTAAAATTCCTCACCAAAACGAGGAAAATCAACAATACAATAAACGTAAAATGTACGTTTAATTCAATTTTTGATAAATCGTATTTCCTCTCTTTTTCACGCTCAATCGTTTGAGTAAGTTTAAACATACATTAACGGAGTGTTAACTTTTCAATTTTTGTTTAAATGGAAAAACTACAAATTCAACAAAAACTGAAAAGGCAGAAAAACAGTGAAATTCAATATTCTCAAAAGCGAAATCGATTTAGAGATCTATTTCTATTGATGCTCGTAAGTATATTGTCTAGCTCTCAATATATTCATGCCTTTCAGAACCAAAATGATGAAGAAATAACAGTTACGGGAACAATAATGGATCCTGATGGTATGCCATTGCCTACTGTAACGGTTATTGAAAAAGGTACCAGTAACGGTACACAAAGTGATTTTGACGGAAATTACTCAATCGATGTCGCATCAAACGCAACGCTGGTATTCAGCTATGTGGGCTTTAAAACTTTAGAGGTTCCTGTAGACGGAAACACGACCATCAATCCTCAACTTGAAGAGGATATTGCAGGTCTTGATGAGATCGTTATTACGGGTTATACCGCTCAAGACAAAAAATCTATTACAGGTGCAATTTCTACAGTAACAAGTGAAGATCTTGAGAAAGTGCATGGTGGAGCTACTGTAAGTGCAGGATTAGCAGGTAAACTACCAGGTGTAAGTTTTAGAATGCCTGATGGTCGACCTGGAGCCAGTGCTACTATTCAAATACGTAATATGGGTACTCCTCTTTATGTAATTGATGGTATTCAGCAGGATGAAGGTCAATTCAACAACCTTTCTCCTAATGATATTGCAAGTATCACTGTACTTAAGGATGCTTCCGCAGCGATTTATGGTGTGCGAGCGGCTAATGGTGTGGTGGTTGTAACTACTAAGCGTGGTAGAAAAGGAACTCGTAACACAGTAAATATTAATGCCTACACAGGATGGCAAAACTGGTCTCGTTTCCCTGAAACCGTGAATGATTCATACCAATACGTTTTGGCGCAAGCCGAAGCAGAGGTAAACTCGTTTGGTACTACAAATATTACTCCAGATGAACTTGAGAAATATAGAATAGGTACAGATCCCGGTTATCAATCTTTTAACTGGCGTGACTTTATCGTTAAGAAAAACGCACCGCTTACTAACCTTAACGTTAGCGCAACCGGTGGTTCTGAGAATATAAATTACTACTTATCTTTCACAAACCTAAGTCAAGAATCTGTATTAGGTGAAGAGTTTCGTTTTGATAGAAGTAACATACAGAGTAACGTTGACGCAAATATTTCTGAGCGTTTAAAGGTTGGCGTACAGATCAACGGTCGTATAGAAAAAAGAGAGAATCCTGGTATTCCTGGAGCAGATGATTACTGGTTACCACGTTTTGCGATTTTACGTAACCGTCCTTATGAGCGTCCTTACGCTAATGACAACCCAGAATATCTTAATGACATAGGTCACAACGAAACAAACTGGGCTCTTCACAACTATAAAATTGGAGGTTACCAGCGCGATACTTGGAGGGTTTTACAAACCAACTTCACTGTAGATTATGATATTCCTTTTATAGATGGCCTTTCGGCGAAAGGGATGTATTCATATTTCATTTCAGACAGAGTTCTTGATGGTCATGAGTACACTTATGAGGCTTACACTTATGATCCCACCAATGATGTTTATAATGTTACAGGAGGTAGTACAAACCCATGGCGTGAACGCAGAACACGTAAAAACATTAAAAATGTATATCAAGGTCAATTACAATACAAGCAGAAATTTGATGAGCATAGTATAGATGCTGTATTTATTGCTGAGAGACAAGAAGGTCTGTATCTAGAACAGTGGGTACACTCTGTTCCTGGAACAAATGAACTTCCTTTGATCTACTTCTCTGATATGGATACTTATGACGATTATCAAGCTGAAGATGCACGTATAGGTTATATCGCACGATTGAGCTATAACTTTGCTGATAAATACTATCTAGAAGTATCTGGTAGACGTGATGCTTCTTGGAAATTTTCACCAGAAAAACGAGTAGGTTACTTCCCATCTGCATCTGCTGGTTGGAGAATTACTGAAGAAAAATTTGCACAAGATCTTCTAGGTTCAAATAGCTTTCTTAATAATCTAAAACTTAGAGCATCTTATGGTGTATTAGGTGATGATAATGTGGGAATTGGTGCCTTTGATTATTTAACAGGTTACAGCTATGATGTTGGCAACCCAGCGATCTTGGATGGACAACCAGTTATACCTTCTAGAGACAGAGGGCAGCCTATTAACAACATATCTTGGTTTGAAAGTAAGATCTTAGACATTGGTGCAGATTTCTATATGTTTGACAGTAAATTATCAGGAACAGTTGATTATTTCTATCGCAAGAGAACTGGTTTACGTGGTAGAAAATATGATGTACTAGTTCCTAATGAATTAGGATATGGTCTTCCAGATGAGAACGTAAATAGTGATGCTAACTTTGGTATTGAAGGTTCATTATCATATTCTGATGATATAGGTGATTTTAGCTACAGCGTTACTGCAAATGGATCTATTTCTAGAAGCAAGTTCTTATCTTCTTACAAACCTAGATTCAATAACTCTTATGACAGATATCGCAACTCAAGTGAAGATCGCTACAACACGATTTTCTGGGGTTATACAACTGTAGGACAGTTTCAATCTCAAGAAGAAATTGATAGTTATCCTGTAGATGTAGATGGACGTGGTAACTCTACCCTACTTCCTGGTGACCTTATTTACAAAGATGTAAATGGTGATAAGCGTATTGATGGATATGATATTACACCTATAGGCTACAACAACTTCAACCCTCTTGTAAACTTTGGTTTAAGCATTAACCTAGCGTATAAAGGATTTGATTTTACTGCAGACTTTTCAGGGGCGTCAAATTTCTCTTGGAACCAAAGTTGGGAGCAGCGTTGGGCTTTCCAGAACACTGGAGCACTTAACAAGATCTTCTTAGACAGATGGCATAGAGAAGACCCATTTGATCCTAATAGTGATTGGATCCCTGGCAAATATCCTGCTCTGCGTTATAATGAAGGTGGACATAGTAACTACAACAAGAATTCAACTTTCTGGTTACATAACGTGACGTATTTAAGAGCTAGAACATTAGAGTTAGGTTACAACCTTTCTAAAGATCTACTAGACAAGATCAGCGTGCAAAAATGTAGAGTGTATGTTAACGCGTATAACTTATTCTCTATTGATAACCTATCAGAGTATGGTGTTGACCCTGAAGTTGTAGATGAAAATGGTTTACAATATCCACAGAACAAATTTATTAACGTGGGAGTAAACATCTCTCTATAAAATTGTTATGAAATGAAAAAATATATAATTCTATTAATTATACCTCTGTTATTCGCTCAATGCGAATCAGACAAAGAGTTCCTAGATAAGGAACCTACTAATGTACTCTCAGAGGAACAGATATATAATAATCCAGATCTCGTACTGTCAGTTTTAGCAGATCTATACAATAGATACTATGATTTTGGTACAGTTCAAGACTGGGCTTCTGTAGCTCGTTTTAATGTGTCTTTCTGGTCTGAAGCTGGTCGCTATGGCGAGTTTCAAAATGGTGGCTACGGCTACGGCGATTGGGGAACATGGGACTACGGCTACATCCGTGACATGAACCTGTTCTTAGAGCGTCTAGAAAATTCTACTGAACTTGATGCTGAAGACCTTGCTCGCTTTAAGGCTGAAGGTAGATTCTTAAGAGCATCTTATTATTTCACTTTAGTGAAAAGAATGGGCGGAGTTCCACTAATTCTTGAGTCTCAGACTTACGATTTTAGTGGTGATCCTACATACCTTCAGTTTCCTAGAGAAACAGAAGCTGGGATCTATGACTTTGTGATCAATGAAATGGACGAGATCGTTGATGATCTTCCGGCGGATGCCAATATAAAATCTCGCGCTACGCAAGGTGCTGTGGTTGCTGCTAAAGCAAGAGCTGCGCTGTATGCCGCATCTATCGCAAAATACGGTCAAAATACTCCGGCGGTATCTTTACCTGGTGGTGAAGTAGGTATTCCTGCATCTAGAGCAGATGAATATTATGGTAAGGCTTTGGCTGCAGCCCAAAGAATTATAAACGGCGAGGTAGGAAACTATGGCCTTTACAATTCTAAACCTGATCTATCAGAAAACTTTGCTGCATTGTTCTATGAAAAGAATCAAAATAACGAAGCGATCTTTGTTGAAGATTTTAAACTTCAAACAGACAAGAAGCATGGTTTCACCATTTCTAATCAACCTAGATACGGAGCTGAAGAAGAAGAAGGTGGGCGTATAAACCCAGCACTAAGTTTAGTACAGTCTTTTGAAACTCTAGACGGTAATTATGAGCCACTACCTATAAAAGATGGATCTGGAGCTCCTATTTATTATGAGAATCCAGAAGATCTTTTTGACGGTAGAGATGCGCGTCTTGAAGGTACTGTTATCGTGCCTGGATCTTTCTTTAAAGGGCGTCAAGTAGATATTTTTGCTGGTGTTCAACTGGCTGATGGTACCGTTGTAAGTGGTGATCAAAGAGGTCAATCTAAAGAGTTCCCAGGATCTAATGGCGCTGAACAAGTTGTAGGTTTTGATGGGCCAATAGATGGTCTTGAATTTACTGCCCAAACAGGTTTTTATATTCGCAAATATCAAGATCCTAAACCAGGATCTGGACAACGCGGTACACAGAGTGATGTTTGGTTTATTCGTTACCGTTTTGCAGAAGTTTTATTGAATGCTGCAGAAGCTGCATTTGAACTTGAGCAATTTGATGTAGCTGCTGGCTATATGAATCAGGTTAGACAACGTGCAGGTATCACCACAGATCTTGCTGCTGGTGACATCACATTTGATCGAATCGCTCATGAGCGTTTTGTAGAATTTGCTTTTGAAGGATTGCACTTCTTTGATATGAAACGTTGGAGAATCGCACATCAAATTCTAGATGGTGTTCCTATGGACGCAACCACGATTACTCAAAACATAGGCGATGCTACTAAAAGGCTTACACAACCTTTCGGGTTATGGCCATACAAATATGTAAATCCAGGAAATCCTAATGATGGAGACTGGTTATACAAGATCGTTAAACCTAGTCGTGTTACTGGTTCAGATAACTTTAGGTTAGGAAATTACTATTCTGAAATAGGACAGGATATCTTGAACAATAACCCGCTTATTGTTAAGAACCCTAACCAATAAAAAATTAGCATTATGAAAATCAAATATATATTAGCAATAGTTGCGTTGACATTTGTTTTCGCTTCATGCGAAATAGATAACTACGATGAGCCTGATGCATTCTTTACAGGTAATGTAGTTTACAATGGTGAGCCTATACAAGTAGGCGCTAAGGAAGTTAGATTTCAATTATGGCAATCAGGATACGGTCTTTACGGTCCTCTTGATGTTCACTTAGACACAGATGGATCCTTTAGCGGATTGTTTTTTAGTGGTGAGTACAAATTGAAATTCATTGACGGTCAAGGTCCTTGGAAGGCGCCTGCAGATACACTTTTTGTTACCATTAATGGAAATACACAAATGGATCTTGAGGTTACTCCCTATTACACTGTAAGTAACCCTAGTTTTAGTCAAAGTGGAAATGCGATCACTGGATCTGCAAGCATCACTAAAGTACTTACAGGTACTGATGGTAGAAACATTGAGTATGCTAAGATCTACATTAATGATACACAGTTTGTTTCTAATAATGGAGATTATAATGTCGCTCAAGCTGATGCAAGCACAATAACTGAAAGCAACATCACCGCTTCAGTTAATCTTCCTGATGGTTATAACAAAGATGCAATATTCGCCCGCATCGGTATAAAAATGAACGGAGTAGAAGATTTACTTTTCTCTGATACAATTAAACTAGATTTATAATTAACCTAACCCATGATAAAGGGGGTAAAAGCTATGGCTTTTGCCCTCTTTTATCAATTTAGAACACTTAACAGAGAAAAATGCGCAATCTAAATTGAAAAAAATTGGCATTTTAATAAAATTTTAATACTATTACTAAATCGTTTTATCAATAATCAAACAATGACAAACAAATTATCTGCGGCAGCCCTGTTAGGACTGTTTGCTTTCTTTACATCCTGCAAAACTGAGAAATCAGAAACAACGGTTTCTGAAAATAAAGAGCTGGCTGGTGTAGCCGAGTTACGCGCGCCTGCTTATCCTTTGATCACGCATAACCCAAACTTTAGCGTTTGGTCTATGTCTGATGAACTTAACACTCAATCTACAAAACACTGGACAGAGAAAGACCACAGCCTTCTAGGTATTGTTCAGGTTGATGATAAATTCTACCGTTTCCTAGGTATGGAAACTAAAGTTTATGAAACTGTAATTCCTACTTCTGATGAAGAAAGCTATAGCGTAGCATACTCTGAAGATGAGCCTTCTGGAGAATGGACAGGTACTGAATATGATGACAGCGCTTGGAAAAATGGTGAAGCTCCATTTTCTGACAATGAGTCGCTTGCTAGCACTGTTTGGAAGAGTAACGACCTTTACTATAGAAGAACATTTGATCTTCCACAAGGAGACCTTTCTAAAGTTTATTTAAAACTGCGTCACGACGATAACGTAACTGCATATCTTAACGGTGTTAAGATCTATGACGTTAGCGGTTGGGATGATGCGTACAAATACATCCCACTTAAAGAAGATGCTATCAGCGCGCTTAAAGAAACGGGTAACGTGCTTGCAATTCATATTAGAAACACCGCTGGTGGTCAGTGGTTAGATGCTGGTCTTGTTACAGAAGCAAAATCTGAGAACAACACCGCTATTGAGCAAGCTAAACAAACTAATGTACAGATCACTGCAAACCAAACACAATACACTTTTGATTGTGGTGGTGTAGATGTAACTGCAACATTCACCTCTCCTCTACTTATTGAGAATCTTAAGGTTTATGCACGTCCTGTAACTTATCTTGACGTTCAAGCGGGTTCTAATGATGGCGCTGCTCACAACGTTAAAGTTTATGTGGGTGCATCGTCTAACCTTGCTGTAAACAATATGACACAAGCCGTTACTTCTGAAAGCTATGAGAAAAACGGACTTCTAACAATGAAGGTTGGTACGCAAGAGCAACCAGTACTTCAGAAAAAAGGTGATGATCTTAGAGTTGACTGGGGACATTTTTACCTTTCAACTCCTGCTGAAAACGCTGCACAATACGTAAGCGGACCTAAAGATGCTATTTCTTCTTTTACTAGCGGTGCAAACAGTGCTTCATCAGCGCTTCCGCAAAAAGGACTAATGCTTAATGCAGTTGCTGATCTTGGTGATGTTTCTCAAGCAAAAGATCACCTTTTCCTTTTAGGATATGATGAGGAAGAAGCGATAAACTTTTTCGGTACTTCTCTTAAACCTTGGCACAAGAAAGAAGCTGAATCATTCGATCAGATTTTGGCGAATGCCTACAACGAATATGGTGAGATCTTATCTGAAGTTAAATCTTTTGATGAAGAACTTTATAATGACGCTGTAGAAGCAGGTGGTAAAAAATATGCAGACCTTTGTGTTCTTGCTTACCGTCAGTCTATCGCTGGTCACAGCCTTGTTGAATCACCAGATGGAGAAATACTTTTCTTATCTAAAGAAAACAACAGTAATGGATCTATCAATACTGTAGACATTACCTATCCTTCTGCTCCACTTTATCTAGTATACAATACAGATCTTCTTAAAGGTATGCTTAACGGTATTCTTTATTACAGCGAGAGCGGTAAATGGAAAAAACCTTTCCCTGCTCACGATTTAGGTACTTATCCTATCGCAACTGGGCAAACGTATGGTGAAGATATGCCAGTTGAAGAAGCGGGTAACATGATCATTCTTATGGCTGCTATCGCACAACAAGAAGGTAATGCAGACTATGCAAAAGAGCACTGGGAAACTTTAACTACCTGGACAGATTACTTAATGCAAGATGGATTTGATCCTGCAAACCAGTTATCTACTGATGACTTTGCTGGTCACCTTGCTCGTAACTCAAACTTATCTGTAAAAGCGATCATGGCAATTGCTTCTTACGGTAAACTTGCAGGAATGTTAGGAGATACTGATGCTGCTGAGAAATATACTAATGCAGCAAAAGACTTCGCACAAAAATGGATCGAGCTATCTCAAGATGGAGATCACTATGAACTTGCTTTTGAGCAGCCTGAAACTTGGAGCCAGAAGTATAACCTTGTTTGGGATGACATCTTAGATCTTAATGTTTTTCCAGATAACGTGGTTAAAGAAGAACTAGCATATTACTTGACTAAGCAAAATAAATACGGTCTTCCACTAGATAGCCGTAGAGATTATACAAAGTCAGACTGGATTCTTTGGACAGCTACAATGGCAGACTCTCAAGAAGACTTTAATGCTATTGTTGATCCAGTTTGGGCATTTGCAAACGAAACTCCAGACAGAGTGCCACTTAGTGACTGGCATCAAACAAAATCTGGCCATAGAGTTGGCTTTAAAGCCAGATCAGTAGTAGGTGCATACTTCATCAAGCTACTTAAAGAACAGGAATAATTTCACACTCCTCTTAAACCCGTGGCAACTTGTGTGTCACGGGTTTATTTTTTTAAATCCATGCCTATGTTTACCATTAAGAAAATTTCATTTTTAGCACTGCTTGCCGCAAACGTTATTGTAGCGCAAGACACAGAGAAACCTAAAACTGAAAAAACTGCCTTTCAAACCAGCCGTGCATGGATGCCAGAAATTGACACCCGCGCAGATATCTCTATTGTGTATGGTGTAAACGGCAACCCATCAGACCATGATAAAAGACAAACCTTTGAAGATCGTGTACAGTCATGGCAAGATCAAGGCTACCTCACGCATTTTATGACAGGTATCGCCTGGGGTTCTTATGAAGACTACTTCTTAGGAGAATGGGATGGTAAAAAACATTTTGACGAAGGTCAAGTACAACAAAATGGTGATATCATCTGGCACGGTCACAATGTGCCATACATCGTACCTTCAGACAATTTCTTAAAATATATTCAAGAAACGGTTGTTAAACGCGTTATTGACGCCGGCATAACTTCTATTTATCTTGAAGAACCAGAGTTTTGGGCGCGTTCTGGTTATAGCGAATCCTTTAAAAAAGAGTGGAAAAAATTCTACGGCACAGATTGGAAGCCGCAACATGAGTCACCAGAAAATACCTGGATGGCAAATAAATTGAAATATCACCTGTACTACAACGCCCTTGATAAGGTTTCGGCTTACGCCAAAAAGTACGGAAAATCAAAAGGTCTTGACGTAAAAGTCTATGTTCCTACCCACTCGTTAATTAATTATTCTTCATGGGCCATCGTAAGTCCAGAAGCTAGTCTAGCTTCTCTTCCGGGAATTGATGGTTATATCGCTCAAGTTTGGACCGGTACTTCTCGCGAATCTGTTTTCTATAACGGCATTAAAAAAGAAAGAACCTTTGAGAATGCATATTTAGAATATGGCTCAATGGTTTCTATGACAAAACCTACTGGTCGCAAAATGTTCTTCTTAACAGATCCTATTGAAGATCGTAGAAAAACATGGCAGGATTATAAATTGAATTATCAAGCGACTTTTATTGGTAAACTTTTATATCCATCTGTTAACAATTATGAAGTGATGCCATGGCCAGAGCGTATTTACACCAGCCCTTATAGTGTTGCTGGCTCTGACGAAAAAATATTGATTCCGCGTGATTATTCTACGCAGATGCAGGTAATGATCAACGTGCTTAATGAGATGCCACAATCTGACAATAAGATAAACGGTACAGATGGCATTGATGTTCTACTTTCTAACTCCTTGATGTTTCAGCGTTTTCCTAATCATGATAGTTATGACGACCCGCAGTTGTCAAACTTTTATGGCTTAACGCTTCCTTTGATAAAACGCGGAGTTCCTGTGGGAACCGTACACATGGAGAATCTTAATACTAAAGGCGGTCTTGCCGATACAAAAATATTGGTCTTGACGTATTCAAACCTTAAACCTACTTCGCCAAAGGATCATGAGTATCTGGCAGATTGGGTGAAAAAAGGTGGTTCTCTGGTTTATGTGGGGCGTGATGATGATCCTTTTCAGCAGGTGCAAGACTGGTGGAATAAAGACTTTAATTACAATACACCTTCTGAACATCTTTTTGAACTTTTGGGCGTAGACCCAAATAGAAATGTAAAATATCACACCGCTGGCAAGGGTAAGGTTTATGTCTTACGACAAAATCCTAAAGAGTTGGTGATGCAAGAGCAAGGCGATACACCATACATCGCGATGCTTAAAAATGCGCTATCTGACACTGGCGAGAATATGGTTGAGAAAAATAACTTCCACCTGCAACGCGGGCCGTATGAGATCGCCGCAGTTCTTGATGAAAGTGTTTCTGCTACTCCTTTAACTATTGATGGACCGGTGATCGATCTGTTTGATCCAGAAATTCCGGTGCTTGATAAAAAGGTGATCAACCCGGGTGAGCAAGCCTTGCTATATAATCTTAATGCGATAAAAAGCAAAAAACCACAGGTTCTTGCTACTGCCGCCAGAGTGACTGATGAAAAAACAAAGGGTAAATCATTTGCTTTTACAAGCCGTAGTCCGGTGAATACTAACAATGTAATGCGCGTGTATTTGCCTAAAGAACCTAAGAGCATTAAAAGCAGTGATGAAAATGGCGCTGCCATCACTGAAATGACGTCAAATTGGGACGAAAAAACGAACACGCTTCTATTAAAATTTGAGAACTTAGGAGCTCCAATACAAACAACTATTACCTGGTAAAAAATGCACCAAACTACCCCGAAAAAACTATCAACTCTTTTAGGAATTTTATTTTTTATACCACTATCATTTTTTGCGCAAAGCGAAAATGTAAATGTCTTTCTGGGAACCTCAGGAGATCATGGTCAACTTTCACCGGCAGCTTCTTATCCTTTTGGGATGATAAGCATTGGGCCGCAAACCTATCCCAAAACGCATCCGGGATATGAGTATTATGCTAAAGAATACAGAGGCTTCACGCACAACCGTATGGAAGGTGTGGGCTGTCTTGGCGACGGCGGCGTTATTCTTGTTCATCCTTTTCAGGGAAAATGGGACGGCCACAAAAGCCTGATCAAAGAAAAACAAAGTGGAACTCCCGGCTATTATTCGGTGGATTTTAAAGAAGGCATCACTGCCGAATTTACCGTGAATAAAAATCTGGGCGTTCATCATTATACTTTTAGCGAAAGCGAAAACGGACTATACGTCGACCTGAGCCACGCCTTTGTGGGTGGATATATTGAGGAGCAGCACGAGTTTGATGCTAATGGTTCTTCTGGATTTATACGCGCTCGCACAACGTGTAGTCGCGGGATCTACAAGTTTTTTTATGACATGCAGGCCAATGTTGCGATAACCTGGGAGCAGATCGGGCCGCATCAATTTCTTGCAAAATTCCCGGCAGGAACAAAGGATGTGGATTTCCGCATTTCTTTTTCTTCTGTTGATCTGGCTCATGCCAAAAACAATCTGACAGATGCACCGTTCTCAACATTAAAACAGGCTACAACAAAGGCTTGGGATAAAGAACTTTCGGCCATTAAAGTGGAAGGCGATCAAGAAAGAAAAGATCTTTTTTACTCTTTATTATATCGCTCTATACAATCACCTTTTGTGATCTCTGAAGCTGATGGCAGCTACCGCGCAACAGATGGTTCGCTACAAAATTCTGATAACATTTTTTATAACGGCTGGGCGATCTGGGATAATTACAAAACCCAACTACCTTTACTTTCTTTCGCCTATCCTGAAAGATACGATGATATCGCTTGGTCTATCGCACAGCTTTATAAAGCGGGGAAAAAAGATTTCTCAACAGACTTTGAACCCTCGCAAACTGTACGTACGGAGCATGCTATTGTGGTTTTGCTAGACGCGATGCGCAAGGATTATGATGTTCCCGTAAAGAGTATTCTTGATTCGCTAGTGCATGAAACTGATAATCTTGACTTTCACACTCCAGATAAAGCGCTAGAATCTAGTTATGATACTTGGGCGCTCGCCGAAATTTTAAATGAGATAGGAGATAAAGAGACCGCAAAAAAATATACCTCTAAAGCGCTAGAGTACAAACAACACTGGGAAAAAGATTTTAAAGACATGTCGCGCAATGATGTAGATCGCATGTCTGCACGCAACATGTATCAAGGAACGATCTGGCAATACCGCTGGTTAGTACCTTATGATATTCACGGTTTACAAGAACTGGCTGGTGGCGAAGATAATTTTATAGCAGAGCTTGATGAGTTCTTTGGTCATGATTATTACAATCATGCAAATGAAACAGACATCCAGGCGCCATATTTATATCACGCTACTAAACAACCATGGAAGAGTCAGGAGTTAATAAACAGGATCGCTGTAGATACGCTGACGCAGTTTTACTTTAATAACAACAGTCGCGGTGTTAATCCATACATTGGGCGTGTGTATCAAAATAAACCTAGAGCATTTTTATCTACAATGGATGATGATGCTGGTGCGATGTCTGCATGGTTTGTACTTGCAGGAACTGGTCTTACACCTGCAGCAGTGGGGATGCCGCAATATTATTTACATGTTCCACTGTTTAAGGAAGTGACTATAAACGGAGATTCTAAAAAACCTTTTGTGATCACGGTAGAGAACTTTGACAAAAAGAATATTTATATTGAAGAAGTATTCCTGAACAACAAGAAGTTAAACCGCAACTGGATCACTCACCAGGAACTACAAAAAGGTGGTAAACTTACGATCAAAGCCTCCCCTACTCCCGTTAAGACCACTTACGATCCATGGGCGACAAGAATAAATTCAGATGAAAAATAAAACATTAAAACACACCATAACGGCTATGTTTATGCTATGCGTAGTTTTTACACACGCGCAGCAAAAACTCAAGGTTGTCGTTGCAGGTTTAAGCCATGATCACGCACATGTGATCATGAACGATTATAAAAATGGCCGCGTAGATATCGTGGGGATCGCAGAAGAAAATCCAGATCTGGTTGCTCGATATTCCAAACAATACAATGTCCCAAAGGAGATCTTTTACAGTTCGCTGTCAGAAGCTCTTGCAAATACAAAACCAGATGCGGTTTTGGCGTATAATGCGATAGTAGATCATTTGGCTGTAGCCAAAATATGTGTCCCAAAAGGCATCCCACTTATGGTTGAAAAACCACTAGCCATAAGTGTAAAACAAGCAGAAGAAATGGCTGCGCTTTCGCGAAAATACAACACACCTATTCTCACAAATTATGAGACTACGTGGTACGGAAGCCTGCAAACTATGAAAGACAAGTTGGATGAAAACCCACAGAAGTTAAAGAAAATGATCGCAAGAGACGGTCATGAAGGCCCTAAGGAAATAGGCTGTAGCAAAGAATTTTTGAGTTGGCTTACAGATCCTAAGCAAAACGGCGCTGGCGCTTTAAATGACTTTGGCTGCTACGGGGCAAATATCATGACTTGGTTTCATAACGGTAAAAAACCCATTGCAGTTACCGCGATGACGCATACTCTTAAACCAGATGTTTATCCCAAGGTTGATGATGACGCGGTGATCGTTCTAGAATATGAAGATGGCACTGGGATCATTGAAGCTTCATGGAACTGGAGTTATAGCCTTAAGGACTTTCAGGTGTATGGTGAGCACTCATCGTATGATGCCGTAGATGGAAATACACTGAAACACTTCCCTAGACATACTAAACCACAAACAGTAGATCTTAAAGAAAATTATTACACAAATCACGTGGATTACCTAAGCGATTATCTCGCGGGTAAAGTAGATGGAACTAATGATCTTTCATCATTAGAGAATAACCTCATCGTGGTTGAGATCCTTGAAGCTGCTAAGAAATCTGCTAAAACAGGAAAACGCATAAAACTTTAAATCAATTATTCACTTTAACGTACAATGAAACGAACAGCCTATCCAATTCTGACCTTTTTATTGCTGGTATCTTTTTTGGTGCAAGCCCAAACAAAAGAACTAGTGCATTATGTAAATACCTTGCAGGGTACAAATTCTAAACATGAGCGTACTTACGGGAATACGTATCCTACCACCGCTTTGCCTTTTGGGATGAATACTTGGACTCCACAAACGGGTCGCAACGGTGATGGCTGGAAGTATCAGTATTTTAAAGATGAAATTAGAGGTTTTCAGCAGGCGCATCAGTGTAGCTCGTGGTCTAACGATTATGCTGTGTTTTCTCTAATGCCGGTAACTGGCGAGTTAAAACTGAATGATGAGGATCGTAGAGCGAAATTCAGTCATGAAAATGAAATCGCTAAACCGCATTATTACAAGGTGACGCTAGATAATGGTATTACAACAGAGATCTCACCTAGCGAGCGTGGAGCGCATTTGAGATTTGATTTCCCTAAAGATGCTGATGCCTTTATCGTGCTAGACGGTTACACTGGTTTAAGCGGCGTTAAGGTTGGCCCAAAAAACAGAAGGATCACTGGTTTTGTGCGCAATGGCCGTGGTATGGACCGCATTGAGGGCATGAAAAACTATTTTGTCATCGAGTTTGATAAACCATTCCGTTCTGAAGGAACTTGGGAAAATCGCAAGAATGAAAAATGGGAAGAAAAACTAGAAGCTGAAGGCGACGGCGTGGGAGCTTACGTGCAGTTTAAAGACGGGCAGACGGTGCAAGCTAAAGTGGCTTCTTCTTACATTAGTTTAGAGCAAGCCCAGATCAATCTAGATCGTGAATTGGGAAAACACAAAGCTTTTGAAGAAACTAAATACGATGCAAAAAAGACATGGAATGAGCACTTAAGCAAGATCTATGTAGAAGGTGGAACTCAGGAAGAAATGGAGACATTCTATTCTTGCTTCTTCCGTGCGAGCTTGTTTTCGCGTAAGTTCTATGAACTTGATAAAGACGATAAGCCTGTTTATTACAGTCCGTATGACGGCACTGTGCATGAAGGCTACATGTACACAGATACCGGTTTCTGGGATACCTTTAGAGGGCAATTTCCTTTAAACGCGTTACTGTATCCTGAGATGCAAGGACGCTACGTTTCAGCGTTGCTAGATGCTTATGATCAATGTGGATGGTTACCGTCTTGGAGTTTCCCTAGCGAAGCGGGAAGTATGGTAGGTAATCATGCTATTTCACTTTTGGCGGATGCCTGGGCAAAAGGTTTACACACCTTTGATCCTGAACGCGCACTTAAAGCATATTTTCATGAAGCGACAAATAAAGGCCCGTGGGGACCTGCAAACGGCCGCGAGGGTTGGAAGGATTACTTCACTTTAGGTTATGTTGCGTATCCTGAAACTCGCGAGGCTACTGCAAAAACACTAGAATATGCTTATGATGATTTTTGTGCTTACGCTTTAGCGAAAAGCAATGGATTAGAATTCTATGAGCGTGTATTTGGTGAGCAGATGTACAATTATAAAAATGTATTTGATCCAGAAGTTGGTTTTATGCGTGGCCGCAAAAAGAACGGCGACTGGACAGAGAATTTTGATCCGTACGAATGGGGAGGCCCGTTTACTGAAGGTAACGCTTGGCATTACTTATGGTCAGTATTTCAGGATCCTAACGGTTTGATCGACCTTTTAGGAGGTGATGAGAAATTCAATCAAAAAATGGATTCTGTATTTAATGTATCTAGCAAAGTGAACGTAGGTACTTATGGCGGAATGATCCATGAAATGACTGAAATGGTTGAAGCTGACATGGGACAATATGCGCATGGTAATCAACCGATACAGCACATGATCTACATGTATAACTACTCTGGCGAACCATGGAAAGCGCAAGCACGCTCTCGTGAGGTAATGGATAAGTTATACAACGCTACAGAAAATGGGTATCCTGGTGATGAAGATCAAGGGCAAACCTCATCTTGGTACGTACTAAGTGCAATGGGCTTTTATAGCGTTTGCCCGGGTACAGACGAGTATGTTCTAGGTAGTCCGGTTTTTGAAAAGATCACAGTTACTCTTGAAGATGGTAAGAAATTTGTAATTAATGCAAAAGGGAATGACAAAGAGCACGTTTACATAGATGATGCTCAATTAAATGGCAGACCTTATAGCAAGAATTATTTAACATATCAAGACATCGTTAATGGTGGAACATTTGACTTAAAAATGAGTGATAAACCAAATAAAGAGCGCGGTACAGATACTAAAGACGAACCTTTTTCTTTATCTTCATACGATCTAAAATTTTAGACAACCATTAACAACTCGATTTTAAAATTCAAATCATGAAAAAAGACGAAAATTCTAAAAAAAATCCCAGAAGGGATTTTATTAAAAAATCTTCGGTAGCCGCTTTAGGTATTTCTATCGTGCCACGACACGTACTAGGAGGACCCGGCTTTATCGCTCCTAGCGATAAGCTTGTAGTAGCTGGTATTGGTGTGGGTGGTAAAGGAGAAAGCGACATCAATATGTTTGCTAAATCAGGCAAAGCAGAGATAGGCTTTCTTTGTGATGTAGATGATCGCCGTGCGGCGAAATCTGTTTCGCGCTTCCCAAAGGCAAAATACTACAGAGACTGGAGAGAAATGCTTGAAAAAGAGCATAAGAATTTTGATGCTGTTTCTGTTTCTACGCCAGACCACAACCACGCTTCTCCCGCCATGGCAGCGATGGAACTGGGTAAACACGTTTATGTACAGAAGCCATTAACACACGACATTTACGAAGCAAGAAAGCTTACAGAAGCTGCTAAAAAATATAAAGTAGTTACTCAGATGGGTAACCAGGGATCATCTAATGATGGTACCCGCCTTATGAGCGAGTGGTATGACGCTGGCCTTATAGGTGATGTTGAAGAAATTTACTGCTGGACAGATAGACCAGTATGGCCACAAGGAATTCCTTGGCCTAAGGATGCTGCACAAGTACCTAGTGAACTAGATTGGGATCTATGGTTAGGAACAGCACCTTATAAAGATTATGTAGAAGGTCTTGTGCCATTTAACTGGCGAGGCTGGTGGGATTATGGTACAGGTGCTCTAGGTGATATGGGATGTCACATTGTTGAAGTTCCTGTGAGAGCGCTTAACCTTAAATACCCTAAAGACGTTCAATGTAGTATAGGTAGTGTTTATGTAGATGAGTTCCAGCGTGGATACTTCCCAGATAGCTGCCCACCATCTAGTCACGTTACAATGACTTTTGATAAGACTGATAAGACTAACAACGATGTTAAGCTTCACTGGATGGACGGTGGTATTCAACCAGCACGCCCTGAAGAGTTAGGTCCTAATGAAACATTTGGTGACGGTGGTAACGGTGTACTATTCGTAGGTACTAAAGGTAAAATGATGTGTGGTACATATTCATCTAACCCACAATTACTACCAACTTCAAAAACTGAACAAGCAAAAGTAACGCAGAAATACGCACGTGTTCCTGGCCAGTCTGAAGGTCACTACGCACAGTGGGTTGAAGCTGCAATTGCTGGCTATGGTGAGAAGGAAGTAAGTTCTGCTTTTGATGTTGCAGGACCACTTACAGAGATCTTACTTATTGCAAACCTTGCCATCCGTGGATTTGACGTTCGCAAAGAGCGTGGCGGCGGCGGATTTGATTATCCTGGTCGTTATATCGAGATGCTTTGGGATTCAGATAATATGAAGGTTACGAACTTTGACGAAGCAAATCAATTCGTCAAACGTGATTACAGAGAAGGCTGGACGTTATAATCCACCATCTAGTATAAATTGTAAACACCTCTTCAGTTTTTGAAGAGGTGTTTTCTTTTGGCTTAAAGCCAAAAAAAAAGCCCCAGCGATCGCCAGGGCTTAATTCTTAATTCTTATCACTCAAATTAAAGTGAGATCTTAAAAGGAACCATTAGTTCATCCCAGTGAAGATATGCCACAGTTGAATTATCTGTAATATCATCAAAACCGTAGCTTAACCACTCTTCTTGCTCAGCGTCTTGTGGAGTTACCATCACACGAAGTGCATCTTGACTTTTATCATATTTGTAACTTCCCCATTGATCGCTAACCTTGTTAAAGATCACCGTCCACTTACCATCTTCTGATGGGATCATGTGGATAGAATATTTACCTGCTGCAAGCGCCTCGCCTTCTACCATAACGTCTTTATTAAACTCAATAGTAGTTGCTGCATTTGCACCTGCACGCCATGGGAACGCCTTGTTGTCTGAGTATTTATTACCCGCTTCCATACCATAAGGTACGATATCACCCCAAACTGTTCTTCCTTTAACTCCCGGTCTGCTATAGGTGATCGTGATCATCGCATCATTTGCGATATACTGCGTCACGCTAGCTTTCTGACTTGGTTGGATTTTACCGCCTTGCGCGTTCGCTTGTGGAGTAAATGTAGCGATCATCGCAAAAACGACGATCATGATTGTAAAATGTAGTTTTTTCATCGTATTCTAATTAATGTTTTAAATTTTTAAAGCGCAATACGCTCTCTGCTAAGTTAGACATTTGTGCGGTATAAATTGAGATTATATCATTTTGGCTGTAGCCAAAACAAAAAAAGCATACTCTCGTATGCATCTCAAAACGATTGAAATATTTAAAAGTTAGATCAAACCAAGGTCTTTGACGATCGCCACAAGATGAGTTACATTCTTAGCATCAAAGTGTGAAGTAAGCTTGTTGATACGTTTTTCTACAGAGCTCAAACTTGCCGGCTTTACTTTATGTTTCTTAAAATATGCACTTATCTCCTTTTGCATAAAACCTCGTCCTAGCATTTCTAGAATTTGCAGATCATAATCATTTACATCTAATGAATAATCGTGATCTAATGCATTATAGATCTCTGGCGAAAGGTATTTTTTTTCTTCAGCGACACGCTCAAGAGCTTCTTCTAGATTTTTAAGTCCGTTTCTACCTTTACACACGTAGGCGTTGATCTTATGTACATCAAAGAGTTGCCTTACCTTTTGTGGTCTATCTTCCATGGTATAGACAATAACCTTAAGGTCTGGATGCTCATTGCTAAGTGCCGCGATAAGTTCTTCGCCAGAGGTGAATTTTTGCTTACGGTGATCTGGTTTAAATCTAAGATCGGTAATATATAGATCAAAAGGCTCTTGATCCAGAATTCCTCTTTTTATCCTTATATAGGCATCGTCACAATATTCAACAACTGCAACTGGGATTTCCATTTGCTCTAGAAGATCTGCAATTTCATTTTGTGCATGATCAAAACCTTCAGCGATCAATACTCTACTAAACATTCTAAATGTAAATTTTAAAAACTTGATGGGTCTGCTCTCAAATCTTCAAAGCTAACGCTCTCCTTAATCGCCTCAATACAGAATTCCATAATGCACAAAATCTGTGCCCTTAACCTGTCTACCCTACACAAATACAAAAAACGTTTTACGGATTTATAAATTTGAAATGCTTTATAAACTCACATTGCTACAAACACACACGTAGGAAAATTTGGCCAACAAAAATTGATGCAATTTTCTCGCATAATAAGTATCACAAAGTAGAGCTATTACAAACACTCTTTGAAACACAATCTCCGTAAAATATAGGGTTTATAGCAGTTTTTCGTAAATCACGTACTCGTGTAAACTAGAGGTTAAATATATAAACTATTCTCAGCAAATCCGAAAAACGAAAGATATTTCTTACTTGTTTTTTAATTTCTTGGCAGGAAATCAAATAACGCAATAAGCCTCACCTATTTGTATATAAACTTTGTTTTATACCACTATTTCTCACTAGGAATTCCGCGCACTCCTTTAAGCAATCTTTGATCAAGCGTGCTATTATTATCACCATGCAAAACAGACATGTCTCCTGTAGATTCTAAGATCACGGCATGCACTTCTTTAAAGTCAAGCGCATTTGCTTCTCTAAGTTTTGCGATCAGATCATCTTCACCCACGTTTGCTTTAGAGAGGTTGTCATAAAGTATCTCACCTTTATACATCAACATCATAGGAGCATTGGTAAAAGCTTCATTTAATTTTTTAGATTTTCTTACCGCATAAGCAAACAGCGTTTGAAAAGCTACAATTCCTGCAAGGGCTATACCGCCTTTTAATAAAGACTGGTTTGTATTCATCACAACCGCCGCTAAGATAGATCCTATGGCAATGGTAGATGCAAAATCAAAGCTGGACATCTTAGCAAACGTCCGTAAACCAGAAATTCTCGTGATCACAATTATGATCGTAAAAATGACAAGTAGAGAAACAACTACTTTACCAATTGTACCAAGCGAAGCGTAGATCCATGTTTCCATATCGATGTTTTAGAAGGTTAGAGCATCAAATTACGTTATCTCATTGCAAGGCTTCATCTTATCATTAAACATTGCGTATTCTTTAACGATTTGCTGTTAAAAATTGTTATTATAAATATTCTAAAACCAACAATCATATAGCTTTATCAAACAGGATATTATACATCTATCAACTTATCCATCAATCTGTATGAAACTTAACCAACCACACTTAGATACTTTACAGCAATCTGTGCTTGAAACTATAGGTAATACTCCTTTAGTATTATTAAAGCATCTATCAGCCACCACCGGCGTTGATGTATTTGGAAAATTAGAAATGGCTAATCCTGGCGGGAGCATTAAAGACAGGACCTCGCTCAACATTATAGAAGATGGTATTAAGAGAGGACAAATCACTCCAAACACCACGCTAATTGAAAGTAGCAGCGGAAATATGGCTATCGGTCTGGCGCAAGTTTGTGGGTATTATAATATTCCCTTGATCATTGTGGTTGACCCAAAAGCGAATAAACATACTATAAAGATCTTAAAAGCATATGGAGCTAAAGTGGATCAAGTCACAAAGCCAAATGAAGATGGTGGTTATTTAGGTGCGCGATTAGATCGTGTGCAGCAATTGCTTAGTGAGATCAAAGATTCATTCTGGACTAATCAATACGGCAATAACGCAAACCCTCAAGCGCACTATCGTACAATGCAAGAGATCATTGATAAGCTTCCTGATGCCGACTATGTTTTTTCAGCAACAAGCACTTGTGGAACGTTAATGGGTTGCGCGGCTTACATACAGCGCGAACAGCTCAATACAAAACTAATTGCAGTAGATGCAGAGGGTAGTGTGATCTTTGGCGATAAGCCAAAAGAAAGACATATTCCCGGTCATGGCGCAGGTTTGCCGTCAAAATTCTTAGATAAAAGTACCATTCACAAAGTGATGCATATCTCAGATAACGAATGTGTTCTGGGATGCAATAAATTACTTAGAAACGAAAGTATTCTTGCCGGAGGATCGTCTGGTGCTGTAGTGGCTGCATTTTTGAAAATGGCGCCTTCCTTGCCTGCAAATAGCAAATGTGTACTCATTTTATGCGATCGTGGCGAGCGGTATCTCGATACGGTTTACAATCCTGAGTGGGTTGCAAAAACTTTAAATTAGTGAACACCTCTGTTTTTAATATTGCAATTATTGGGTTGGGACCCAAAGGGCTCTACGGACTAGAGCGCTTACTCGCTTGCATTAGATCAACAACGGTGCAAAGGGAAGTTCATATCCATCTTTTTAATGAATCCAGATCCTTTGGTGCGGGATGGGTCTACAAAACAGATCAACCTGAATATCTTTTGATGAATTATACCAATAGATATATTTCGGTTGTTCCTGAGCAAGCACCAGAACCTGCTTGTGATCTGGTTTCTTTCTCACAATGGCGATCTAATAAAACAGGAAAAACTGTAGAAGATGAAAATAAAAAAGTCTCTCCAAGAAAAGAGGTTGGCAATTATCTCGCTGAAACCTTTGAGAGAATATGTGAAGCTGCTCCCGAAAATGTATTCATTCATAAACATATCGCCGCAGTTTCACAGATAAAGAAAGAGAATGCAACATTTAAGATTCAAATAGAAGACGGCGCTTTTAATAATATAGCTTTTGATCAAGTACTGATCACTACCGGTCATAAACCGGCAATAGTGCATCGTGCAAATAGCAACGTAGATCCTTCATACATTCCATTTATTTATCCTGTTGATGATAAATTAAAATGCATTTCCCCGCAAAACAAAGTGATCTGCAAAGGTATTGGGTTAACAGCGATTGATACCATTTTAGGTCTTACAGAAGGCAAAGGAGGTCATTTTATAATGAGTAAAAATGGAAATCTAACCTATCATCCAAGCGGGCAAGAGCCCGAGAAAATATTTCCATTCTCTAGATCTGGTGTGCCTATTATACCACGCGGAGAATACACAGATCATCTGCAACAAAGCAGTTTTTACCTTAAAACGTTTGTAGAAAATATTGATCCCGCAGAAGAAACGCTGGACTTTGAACTGCATACTCTTCCTTTGATCTATCAAGATATTCAAGCTAGTTTTTACAGACAACTGTTTAAAAACTATGCTTATAAAGTGGCGACAGATTTGCCCTATGACGAACTCGAAAAATACATTTCTAAATTTCATAAACAGCATCCTGACGCTCCGTATTTCATTGCCAAAGATTTTGTAATGAATTCACTTCCTGCTTCAAGTGATCATCATCAAGAAGTAAAAAAACACTGGCAATTCTGGGTTGAGGAAAATGAAAAACCAGACAGTCCGTTTGTGGCGGCAGCATGCGCTTGGCGCTTTATCGCTGCAGATTTTAATACTATTTACAGCAACAATTGGCTTTCGCCAAAATCTCTCTTAAACTTTCAGCAGCAATGGTTCGGGAGATTTAATCGCATTGCATACGGACCGCCGCTGGTAAACATTCGTAAAATGCTGGCGCTGATGGATGCTGGCATTGTAGATTTCGCGTATGCGAGATCACCAGAAATAGAAGAGTCAGACAGTTTAAAAGAAATCAAATGCAATGGCATTTCAACCACATTTGATCACCACATAAACGCCACCTTGCCACGAGCAATTGACAAAAACGCCAAAAGCATTTTTACAAATTCGGCAGACCTGTTCTCATTTCAAAACAAAAAAGACGCTTTAAGCGAATTGCATTGCACGCGATCAGGAAATCCTATAAACCCAAACGGCGAAATAGAAAAAAACATCACGCTTTATGGCACGCCTACAGAAGGTCAGCTTTTTGACAATGACAGCTTAAGTCGCAAGGCAAACGACACCATTAGCGATTGGGCAAAAGCAATCGCAAACGAACTCAAAACATTAATCCCTGCATAAAAAAATTACAATGACAGCTTTACCTAAGCTACAACCGCTTACCTCACCCTGGATGTTTAAACTTATTGAAGACTATGCGCTTCAAGAAGAAATTTTTAATGCGCATCACTCCCCGGTGAACGTGCATCACTTGCCTACATTTAAGAAAAATGTGGGTGATTATAAAGAGATCTTAGATGGTTATGGTATTAAAAACCAACTCTTTTTTGCCAGAAAAGCAAACAAATTCAAGAACCTGATCCCGGCGGCTGTTGAGGCTGGCATCGGCATTGACACGGCGAGTTTTCACGAGTTAAAACAATGTCTTGATCTGGGCATCGCAGCAGATTTATTGATCTCTACCGCTGCGATAAAAAACAACGAACTCCTCAACCTTGCTATAAAAAATGGCGTGACCATCATCATCGATAATCGCGATGAACTAGAGCAAACCTTAAACATTGCTCAGCAGCAAAACACAACGGTGAAGATCGGGATTCGCATTTCTGGATTTATGTTCAACGGCGAGAAATTACAGAGCCGTTTTGGCTTTGATATTGACGATGTAGAAACTGTGATCCATGATTTTTTCGCTTCCGCGAAAACTACGCAGACCATACAACTCACCGGTTTCCATTTTCATCTGGACGGTTACAGCACAGCGCAACGCGGCGAAGCCTTACATCAAACCTTAGATCTTATTGAAAGACTGCGACCACAAGGTTTCGACTTTTCGTTTGTGGATATTGGCGGAGGTATTTTAATGAACTATTTGGCGGAAGCCACAGAATGGAAAAACTTCCAGGAAATTTTAAAACAAGCCGTGCTTGGCGATCATGTACCCATCACCTACAATAACGACGGACTAGGTTTTAAGAACAGAAATGGTGAGATAGAAGGCAAACTGAATACGTATCCTTATTACAACGAGAACACAAAACCGCACTTTCTTAAAGCTGTTTTGGAGACTGAAAATGCGGCGGGTAAACATGTAGCAAGCAGATTAAAAGAGCTTGACATACAGCTGCGACTAGAGCCTGGACGTAGTCTTCTGGATCAAGTGGGAATCACGATGGCACGAGTAGCGCATCGCAAAGTTGATGCACAAGGTAATAATCTAGTTGGCCTAGAAATGAACATGTCTCAAATGAAAAGTTCTAGCGCAGACTTCTTGCTAGATCCTTTTGCATGCTTCAAGAATCCTGATCCTGATGCAGAAGCTGTAGATGTTTATTTCACGGGCGCATATTGTTTAGAACGCGACGTACTCTTAAAACGCAAAATAACCTTACCTCAACTTCCGGCGATAGGCGATACGATCATATTTGTGAATACTGCTGGTTACATGATGCACTTTTTTGAAACCGAAGCACATCTTTTTAAACGAGCAGCGAATGTGGCTTTGTCTACAGAAAAATCATCATTTACTAAAGAGGATTTTCAATCAGAAGACTATGTTACTCCTATTCCTATGTATGAATAATAAATATCTTGCCTATGGTTTTTGTCTCTGTTCTTTGGGTTACTTTGATAAGTACTGCTTGCATGACTGCAATTAGCATTGTACTGACATTAATTTTAAAAACCAATTTAATAGAGCCTTATTGGCTTAATACCGTATTATTTAAAAAGAAACAAAACCTGTTTATTCCTGGGTGGATTTTACACTATATAACAGGTATAGGTTTTTTATATCTGTTGCATTTTATCTTACCCTTTCTGGGTGATCATTTAGTTTTAAATGCATTGATCTCAGGAATAATTGAAGGAATATTAGGCATAGTGCTATGGCACATTTTATTCAAAATAACCTTTAAACCACAGGATATTAAACTCAGTTATTATTACCCCAATCTTGTATTGGCCCATATTGTATTTAATTATGTAGCCATAAGCATGATGTAACAAAAGACATACCGCATAAAAAACGGTCTACTGAATCGAATCAGTAGACCGCTTACTTTTTTAAGGCTCTAATTATAATTTATACAGGAATTGCCGAAGCTTTTCCCATACGATCCCAATTTCTATGCTTAGCAACGGTAGATATAAATTCTTTAGGTGAAGCATCTAGTAATACGGCCTTATCATCTTCATATCCATCTAAATGTGCATTTGCTTCTAGTAAGTCCTTACCTTCCTCTAGTACAGCAATAGCCTTACAATGTTTAAAAGTTTCACTCACAAACTTGCTAAATTTCCCTTCTTTGAGAAGTGCTTTAACAGACTTAGCTCCGCCAGGCACTAACACAGCATCAAATAGAACACTTTCTGTTGTTGCGATTGCCGCATCCACATCATGCTCCATACCTTCATCACATTGTATCGTGCCTCCATGAGGTGCAACGATTTTTATCATTGCACCTTCTTTCTCAAGAGCCTCCTTATACTTCTTAAAACTCTTCATAGCAAAACCATCAGCAGCTAGTACAGCTATTTGTCGGGTAGCGATAGATTTAAAATGAGTGTTAGCCTGACTTAATGATTTATCCTTATCCAGATATTTCATTTGCTCTCCTGGCTGAAATTTTTCTACATCAGCATCGGCTCCTATAGATTGATTAATTGGTCTATCAATATCCTTAGGAATAGCAAGTCCTAAACCATCGCTCACTTTTTTTGCTAGGTCTTTATCTATTTGGCTTATAAGCCAAAGCATACGTTCTTTAATATGCTTGTGATTACATTTACCAAGTTCAAAGGTATATGCACTGGCAACATGCTCTTGCTCCCATGGGGCTAAACTTCTATAGAATAACGCTGGTTGCGAAAAGTGATCACTGAAGCTTTTACTTCTACCTCTAATCTTTTTAGCATCTATGCGCTCTTCATATGAAGTAAAACCTCCTTCTGCCATTTTTGAAAGATGAGGACAACCACCCGTTAAGGTATTAGGAAAATAGGCGGTTTGTCCTTTTGGTATTTCAGTCTGCATATGGCCATCGCGCTGGTTGTTATGTGCTGGAACTACAGGTTGGTTAATAGGTATCTGATGAAAATTAGGTCCTCCCAAACGCGAAAGTTGAGTATCTCTATATGAAAACAATCTTCCCTGTAACAGAGGATCGTTTGTAAAATCTATACCGGGTACAATATGGCCTGGTAGGAATGCTACCTGCTCTGTTTCTGCAAAGAAATTATCAGGATTCTTATTGAGTGTCATTTTACCAATGATCTCTACAGGCACCATTTCTTCAGGAATAAGTTTAGTAGGATCTAGAAGGTCAAAGTCATATTTATGCTCATCCTCCTCTGGAACTACTTGTATACCAAATTCCCACTCTGGATATTGTCCTGCTTCAATAGCATCCCAAAGATCTCTACGATGAAAATCAGAATCAGCCCCATTGATTTTTACTGCTTCATCCCAAGTAACTGAGTGTACACCCAATACTGGTTTCCAATGAAACTTAACAAAGTGAGCCTTGCCCTCTTCATTGATAAGCCTGAAGGTATGTATCCCAAACCCTTCCATCATTCTATAACTACGAGGTATTGCTCTATCGCTCATTGCCCAAATATGGTTATGCAATGTTTCTGTAGCATGAGACACAAAATCATAAAAGGTATCATGTGCTGAAGCTGCCTGAGGGATTTCGTTATTAGGTTCAGGTTTAACTGAATGAATAAGATCTGGAAACTTCATTGCATCCTGTATAAAAAATACAGGCATGTTATTTCCTACAAGATCCCACGTTCCTTCTTCTGTATAAAACTTTACAGCAAAACCACGTACATCTCGCGCTAAATCTGGAGAACCCTTTGACCCGGCTACTGTTGAGAATCTTACAAATACAGGTGTTTTTCTTGAGGTGTCAGTAAAGATCCCGGCTTTACTATATTTTTCAATACTCTTATATAATTCAAAATAACCATGAGCAGCACTACCTCTCGCGTGTACAATACGCTCAGGTATACGTTCATGATCAAAACTGGTTATTTTCTCTCTTAGTAAAAAGTCCTCAAGTAGTGTAGACCCTCGCTCTCCTGCCTTTAAGGAGTTGTTTGTATCATTTACTCTTAAGCCTTGGTTGGTTGTAAGCGCCTTACCTTTCATCTCTTTGGTATCTGCGGCGAGTTGCTTGGTTTTGGAAGATTGTACCTCTTCCTCCTTTTTTGAATCCTTGTGCATAACAATAGCTTTTTTTGATTAGTTGTAAGCTTTAAAGGTAGCAAGGATTACTTCCAGTATTTCGCAATTAAAGGTTAAAGTATAATGTAAAATATATAAAAATTACCAAAAACTATAACCATGACCTATTGAGTAAAATTATAC
The DNA here is from genome assembly GCF_055391795.1 of Leeuwenhoekiella obamensis. Taxonomy (NCBI): domain Bacteria; kingdom Pseudomonadati; phylum Bacteroidota; class Flavobacteriia; order Flavobacteriales; family Flavobacteriaceae; genus Leeuwenhoekiella; species Leeuwenhoekiella obamensis. Next base: position 2,062,415 of record NZ_AP029251.1, read on the forward strand.
CTAAGGTTAAAACCCAAAAAATCCCCTGCGAGCAGGGGATTTTCTGTTCATGCTATAATGGATGGATAATTATATCTCGGTAACCATTTCCTCCATCGGGAAACGTACTTTTTTAAGACCGGCAAAGGCATCGCTCTCGTCTCTGTACCCTAATGATAAGATAACAACACTCTTTAAACCTTTTTGGCGTAAGCCTAATAATTCATCAAACTTCTCACTGTCAAAACCCTCCATAGGTGTTGCATCTACCTCTTGCTCTGCTGCAGCGATCATTGCTGTGCCTAGCGCTATATATGCTTGTCTTGCAGACCACTCAAAGTTCTCCTGATCTGCGCGATTAAGAATGTGATTCTCTAGCGACTGCTTAAATGGCGCTAAAGCCTCTGCTGGCATACCGCGCTCTGAGGCTACATAATTGATGTAATTCTCAATGTATGCTTGATCTATTGAGGTCTTTGCCGCAAAAACAAGTAAATAGGGTGCATCCACGATCTGTGCATTAAATGAGCCCTCACCTAGTTGTGCTTTTAACTCCTGATCTTTAACTAAGAAAAAACGATAACCCTGCATCCCGGTAGAAGAAGCCGAAAGATTAGTAGCCTCAAGAATAGCATCTATCTTTTCTTTTGGCACTGGTTTATCACTATATTTTTTAACGGCATAGCGCCAGTTTAACTGCTCTATTAAACTCATGTAATTTGTGTTTTTGTACGTTTCAAAATTACTTATATTTACTATACAATCTATAGTACTGTACTATTGTATAGTGCTATCATACGGTATAGCAAGATGAAATGTAATGAAGATCACAAGCCGCAAGCCTGCAATGGTTACTTACTTCCTATCACAGATGCACTAGAAGTGCTGCACGGTAAATGGAAACTGCCTATACTTATTTCTTTACGCTTTGGCGAAAAGCGCTTTGGCGAGATGAAAGACGATATCCCAAAAATCACAGACCGTATGCTAAGTAAGGAGTTAAAGCAACTAGAAGCCAATTTACTAGTGAAACGTACCGTTTATGACACTACGCCGGTAACCATAAAATATGCGCTTACCGACTATGGTTTTAGCCTAGACGATGTGATCGAAGCCTTAAAGAATTGGGGAATCAAACATCGGGAAAAGATAATAGCAAAATAGAGCATCTTCTCTATTGCTATTATTAATACTATTATTCTTCCTGAGTTTTACACAAGAATGACATCACTCTCAAAATCTATAAGATCAAAAAGGCCTTTGTAAGAAACTGCCTTTTGCTTCTCATCCATCTCGTGATTCTCTTGTTTTGTTGCGGTTCTTAACAACTCACCGCCCTCATGGTTATCTATATCCTCCATGGTATTTTTCTTTCTTTATTTTTTACGCCGCAAAGTTACGCTCACATTGCCAGTAATAATAGCACTTAATTGAAGCGTAACATTTATTTAACGAGAGAAGAAAGAATTGGAGTGAATTTTCTAATTAGCTGATTAGGCAATTAGCGAATGATAGATTTGGCTGGATGACGGAAGTGGGAAGTTGGCAGGGTGAGTAGCCATTTAAAAGCTGAAAAGTACTGTAAACTGCTACTGAATACTGTGAACTAATGATCTCACTTCGGCTCCGCTCAGTGAACGGGTTCAGTATTCAGTAAGCAGTCGCAGTAGGCAGTTTTTTTGCTATTCTGTTAAGAGGTTAAAAAGTTATATAGCATCACCATTTAAACTTATCATATTTAATTAGCTAATTCACTCCATTTGCTCATCTCCTAATTAACACAAATCACTTCAACTCCGCTCAATGAACGGATTCAGTACTCAGTAAGCAGTCGCAGTAGGCAGTTAAATAATTCAATTAAAAACCGGCCTACTTTTTAATTTCGTAGTAATAGCAGGAAAGCTTTGCAGCGATGGACGTAGAGCATAGAACTAGCGAAGCGGTTTTCTATGCGCAGGATAAAAAGCTTTTCTTGCGATTCAAGAAATTCAAAATCAGCCTAGACTTTTTTGTTTCTTTTTTGGGCAATGCAAAAAAGAAAAAGGCTAACTATATATTTCTCGATGCTCCTAAAATGGCGCACAAGTACTAAATCATTCCGCTATGCTTCATAATTTCACTCGAAATGACAGGGTAATACATTCGCTAATGCACTCAACTTGCACTTCGGCTCCACTCAGTGAACGGGTTCAATACTCTGTAAGCAGTTCGCAGTTTTTTTGTTATACAGTTAAGAGGTTAAAAAGTTATAACAGCATCACAATATAACTTCATAACTACATAACAACCCTATCAACGAGCAACCATTAACTATTAACTATCAACTTCAATCCCCGTTTCGACTCCGCTCAACGTCCATAATTTGTTATACAGTTAAGAGGTTAAAAAGCTATAACAGCATCACCATATAACTTCATAACTACATAACAAACCTATAAACGAGCAACCATTAACTATTAACTATTAACTATCAACTTCAATCCCCCGTTTCGACTCCGCTCAACGTCCATAATTAGTTATACAGTTAGGAGGTTAAAAAGTTATAACAGCATAACCTTATAACTTCATAACTACAGAACACCCCTATCAACTAGCAACGAATAACTATAAACTAACATTAATAAAACCCATACCCTACAAAAGCTTCTGGGTTGCTGCTTAATTTGAGTGCGTATATGGCGCCGCCGTCTGTGTTTTCTTTTGCTTGAAAGCGAACGGTTATCTTTTGTTTTCCTTTAATGAGTGCTGCAGGGATGGCGTAGGTTTTTTCATAATAGCTTATTGGCACTTGCTCGGTGAGGGTTTCTGTGGCGATCTTCTGGCCTTCTACATAGATATCTAAACCTCGATTCCAAGAGGCGCTTCCCCAATAGGTCACAGTCAAATATTGTTTTTCGGCTTTGTTCACATTTAGGATGTAAGAGAACCATCCGTCTTTTTTTGCTTCTCTTCCATAACGGTTGTTTTCCCAGAAGTGTCTGCGGTCTTTCAGCAGTAGCTTATCTGTATTTTCACCTTTTAGGTCATGCTCCTTTTCGCTGACAAGCATAGAGGGATTAACCTCATCGCTCACGATCTGCTCGCGCTGTTTTAATTCTGACGGCGAATAGTTCTTAAGATACACCGCATAGCGCTGCCCATGTATTTTGTAAAATGGCATCAAATGCACATCTGTTTTTCCTGTAGCTAGCAAGCCTTTATTTTTTGCCTTAAAGGCCAAAGGCGCTCCGCCTGCATCCATCCATTTTTCTGGGGTTTCAGTATCTGCGATAAGCACAGGCACATCCTCCTGCGGTGTGATCCAGTTGTTGTAATGCATGGCACGCTTTACCTGATCGCTACCAGGCATCTTATCTGCACCCAGTGCCGCCGCCATCACAATAGGGCCGCGCAACATCGCCTTAAGATGAGGATCATCACTAGCGGCCTCAAAACTAAAATGCTGCGGAAATCTCACTTTGATCTCATCACCTTTTTTCCAGTTATGGTCTGGTGTTATCAGTTGGCCAGGCTTGCTTGTAACTTGTACCGCCTTACCATTGATCCATACCTGGGCATCACCCTGCGCCCATGACGGATATCTAAACGAGATCGTCCCATTATAATCTTGACTTTCATCTAGGGTAAGCGTGATATCATCCTCTTCGGGGAAGTTAGTGTGCTGTGTGACTTGTAACCTTTTTTCTTCCCACTGCAAGGTCGATGGTATAAACAGATTTACCATCAGGTCATTGCCGTGTTTAAAGTAGATCGCTCTGCCATACTTAGAGTGATTTTCCATCCCTGTACCCACGCAGCACCAAATGCCATCCAGATTGTACCCATCGCTAAACGACTTAAAGCCGCCAGGCATTAGCGAAGTGTAATAGGTAAACCCTCCGCTCTCTGGGTCCTGCGACGCCAGTATATGATTGTATAACGCACGCTCATAATAGTCCATGTGCTGCAGGTCTCCGGTAAACTTAAAAGCTTCCACGGCTACCTTGAGCATATTGTATGTCGCGCAGGTTTCATCTGAGGTAAAGCCTAGACCTTTTGACGTTTGCGCTTCAGGAAGATAACGCTCATAACGCCCGCTGCCGCCTATTGCATGATTCTGGGTGTCATACATATGCTCTAGAAAATGCAGTGTTGCTTGTTTACTTACCTCATCGGCAGTGAGCTGATATTGTCGTGCTGTTCCTACAAAGGTGGGCACCTGCATATTCACATGCCTACCATACAGCACATTGTTATCTAAGGCGGTGTTCAAGATCACCTTTTGATGGTTAAACCTTTTGGAGACATCCATATACTTCTCCTCCCCGGTGATGGCATACAGGTCTGCAAAAACTTCATTCATCCCGCCATGCTCTATATCTAGCATATTATCAAAAAGATCAGGATTGGTATGCAGGGCAAAGTCGGTTATAAAATCTGAGTCCTCACGCCACAACTGCAACGCTTGTTCATTACCGGTATACAGATACGCATCGCGCAAACCGGCAAGCATTTTATGCACTCCGTACCAGATATTCCCGATGCCACCCCAAGGATATCCTGTCTCATCCGGTCCCGCCAGCGTGATCTCGCCACGTTGCAGGCGATTAAGATTATCTAGTGTACCGCGGTGAAATAAAAACTCTCTGCGTATTCCCTTATCGGCTAGGGCTTGTGCGGTTTTAGCCAACTTGTCTATGATAAAATCTACGCGCTCTTTATACTCGGCATCACCAGTTTGTGCATACATCAGCGCGATCGCGGTAAGGTAGTGATCCAGATAGCCCGGACGAGTATCCACCGGCTGATCAGAACCGGGATATTGCCCTTCTAACTTAGGCAAACCGCCATGACGCAAATGATGGTTAAGCATCCTGTGCTGGTCCATGCCCTTAAGATATTCTTGATTTAATTGCATGGCATGATAAAACGGCGACCCGGGTTGCAGGCGCACATCCTCCAGCGAGAATGTATTCCAAGCATAGTCTACCTTAGGCGCAACGGTAGCAACAGCATCTACTTCCTGAGCCATACCTCGCACGGTGATCCCCAACACCGCAATACACAAACTTATCTTTAAACCTATTCTTATCATGTTACTACTATTTAAATCTAATAAGCTGCGTCACAGCTACCATATAAGCAGATCATAACCCACTTAAATACAATGCGACATCTATTACGCAAACGATTAAGTGTTAAATATACATTTAATAAGAATAAGTATTTGGCTTTCGCCGAAAAGAAGTTATAGGTTATAAAGTTAGAAGGTTAAGGAGTTATGCTTTATTGATTTCTAAACTACATGAAAGCACTGTCAACGAGCAACCATTAACTATCAACTACAATCCTCCGTTTCGGCTCCGCTCAACGCCCATGAATTGTTATAATGTTAAAAGGTTATAGCGTTATCAAGTCATAACCTTATAACCTCCTAACTGCATAACAGCACCAACAACGAGCAACAGATAACCATGAACTGCCTTACTGCGACTGCCTACTGGAAACTACACATCGCTCCGCTCAACGTCCATGAATTGTTATGATGTTAAAAGGTTATTGCGTTATCAAGTCATAACCATTTAACCTCCTAACTGCAAAACAGCACCAATATTAGTTTATAATACCATTATCAATTAATCCATTTTAAATGAAGTATTCCCCCCTTGAGGCGTTGTATTGAGCTTGCCGAAATGGGGGCTTGGGGGGTGTTAATTACTGCCCACTGCCAACTCTTTCTGGCTGCGCTCAACGTCCATGAAATGTTATAATTTTAAAAGGTTATAGCGTTATCAAATCATAACCTTATAACCTACTAACCGCATAACAGACTATAAACTATTACAGACTTTCCGATTCTTTGAAGATGTATATATTCTCAAACTTATCATTACCTTTGGTATAAAGCATTAAAAAATGGATATAGAAGCACGTAAGATTGAGTTTATTAAAGAGTTTCTTCAAATTCAAAGCGAAGAAACAATTGCTAAACTTGAAAACTTCCTCAAAAAAGAAAAAGCTTCTTCATATTCCGCTAAGCCTTCTATCTCTAAAGAAGAATTAAATCAGCGTGTATCAGAATCAGAAGCTGATTTTGATAACGGGAGATTTAAAAAAAGTGGTGATATACTTAACAAATTTGAGTAATGCCTCTCGAAGTTGTTTGGTCGCGCTTTGCAGAAACTCAATTAGATAAAATATTTGAGTACTACACCGAAGAAGCCGGATTACTTATTGCTCGCAAACTTCTTATCTCAATAATCCTGGAAGCAGACAAACTCGTTGAAGCTCCTTTAATCGGTCAACGAGAAGAAATGTTGAAGGACCGAGAAATAGATTACAGATATCTTCTCTATAAAAACTACAAATTGATTTATTCCGTTGATCACGAAAACCATCTTATCAAGATTGCAGATGTTTTTGATACCCGTCAAAATCCTCCTAAGATTAAACGAGGTAAATAGCTTTTTTGAAACATGAATATAAAGTGGACTGCTTAGATCCTCCGTTTCGACTCCGCTCAACGCCCATGAATTGTTATAATGTTAAAAGGTTATAGCGTTATCAAGTCATAACCTTATAACCTCCTAACTGCAGAACAGTACTATCAACGAGTAACTATCAACTACAATTCCTCGTTTCGACTCCGCTCAGTAAACGGATTCAGTACTCAGTTAGCAGTCGCAGTAGGCAGTTAAATAATTCAGTTAAAAACCGGCCTACTTTTTAATTTCGTAGTAATAGCTGGAAAGCTTTGCAGCGATGGACGTAGAGCATAGAACTAGCGAAGCGGTTTTCTATGCGCAGGATAAAAAGCTTTTCTTACTATTCAAGAAATTAAAAATCAGCCTAGACTTTTTTGTTTCTTTTTTGGGCGATGCAAAAAAGAAAAAGGCTAACTATATATTTCTCGATATTAAATCATTCCGCTATGCTTCATAATTTCACTCGAAATGACATAATAATCATCTGATAATTAACCCATCTACGTAATTAGCTAATTCTCCTAATCATCTTTTCAAATCCGCTCATGGTCCATTCATAGCTATAATGTTAAAAGGTTATAGCGTTATCAAGTTATAACCTTATAACCTCCTAACTACGTAACAGCACTATCAACGAGCAAAAGATAACGAACAACTAAATCCCCCGTTTCGGCTCCGCTCAACGTCCATGAAATGTTATAATGTTAAAAGGTTATAGCGTTATCAAGTCGTAACCTTATAACCTCCTAACTGCAGAACAGTACTATCAACGAGCAAAAGATAAAGAACAACTAAATCCTCCGTTTCGGCTCCGCTCAACGTCCATGAATAGTTATGATGTTAAAAGGTTATTGCGTTATCAAATCATAACCTTATAACCTACTAACCGCATAACAGTACTATCAACGAGCAACTATCAACTGCCCACTGCCCACTGCGACTGCCTACTGTAAACTACACATGGCTCCCCTCAACGTCCATGAAATGTTATAATTTTAAAAGGTTATAGCGTTATCAAGTCATAACCATATAACTTCTTAACTACATAACAGTACTATCAACGAGCAATCATTAACTATCAATTACAATCCTCCGTTTCGGCTCCGCTCAACGGACTTAGATTTGTTATAATGTTAAAAGGTTATAGCGTTATCAAGTCATCAACATATAACCTTCTAACTGCATAACAGTACTATCAACTATCAACAGATAACGAACAACTGCCTTACTGCAACTGCCCACTGCATACTACACATGGCTCCGCTCAGTGAACGTACATAACAATCTCTTAAATAGTATACAGAGTTGTAACCAACTTGCCTTTTGTACTAGGTGATGGTATTTGTAATAGTTGTCTTTCTTCTTTTACTTTAAAATGAAAAGGAGACGCTAGTATATCAACGCCACTTTGTTTTTTGAGTCGGATGCCTTGTCCGGAAATGATGTCTTTATTGGGGGTGAATGTTTCATCTGGTAGATGCTCGGTTAAGATCACATACTTGTAAGCATATAACTTTTCTACAATACACTCAATCTCTGCATTAGATAGATGTTGTAATACCTGCCTAAGCAGTGCACAATCCCCGTCTGGTAAAGGGTCTTTGGCAATATCTAAGGTATCAAACGTAAGCTGCTTACCTCGAAAAGTCTTTGTATTATGTGTGATCAACTCGGATACTATGTCTACTGCTTTATAGGCTTTAGAATAGGGAACCAACTCCTTCCCCACATTAAAATCTCCACAACCCAAGTCGCATACCACAGGCGGGGTTTCCAAGGTTTTAAAAAAAGAAATGACCTCTTCCAAATAACGCCGTACCGTTTTAGGATCATGAGATCCTTCCCCTGAATAAAAAGTGTCAACGGCTCCGCCCCACAGGTTCTTTTCATACACCTGTTGCATTGCGTCTTTTGTGGGCCAAGGTTTTTTAGGAGGGATTTGCATAGGAGCAATTTAGCGCTCAAAGTGCAATCCCAAGCTTAGTCCGGTTTAAAATTTAGTGTATCTCTTGTAGAATGGCGTTCAGTAAATAGGAGATTAGTTGATTAGGAAATTAGCGAATGGGAAATTGAAGCTGGGTGCTGGAAGCGTGAAGATATGATGATATGGCTTTCGCCAAAAAAGAGTGTATCTATTATAAAATTAAATAATTATGCGCCATGCAATCATAACCCTTTAAATTCCTAACTAGATATCAGTACTATCAATAAGTAAATAGTATCACCATTACGGCTCCGCTCAAAGGGCGAGGATTAACTGCCTACTGTGACTGTAAACTGCATACTGGCTTATCCCTCTCCTAAGATAGGCTTGCGCATGCTTGTTTTTCCATCAGAACGTTTGCCTGTTTTATGACAATAAGTTTCTGGAAAATCCCAGTTTTCAAAGGCTGCCCATGTACAATATGAGTCGTAGGTCATGGGTCTATTGGGGTTAAAAGCTATGCGCTCCCCTGTACGGATACAATACCCCATCTCATTCTTTTCCTTTATAATGGTGGCCTTTGTTTTTCTCTTAGGTCTTTGTAAAGCAATAGGGTCTACCATTATTTCTGTAGGAAAATCCTGCACTGTACTAAAATCCTTATCACCTGGTTTAAGCTTTGAATACTTATAGTACTTATCTGTTTTGTCCAATAAAACCTCTGAGTGCAAATACTCCTTGGTCCCATTAACCAAACTTTCAAAATAGGCAGGTCTTTTAATATAGATAGCTATATTTTCTTGAGCAATTTTTACACACGTTCGCAAGGCTTTAATACCAGTATCAGCATCTAATGTTTTTGAGTCATCAGAATGAAACATAACACCAAACTCTATATTATTCTCAAAAGAGTGACCATACAGATTTATCGAGGTAACGATTCCCTTTTGCTCATTCGCATAGTATTTAGCATGTAGTTGAGGAACATACACAATACTTATATTTAAAAACTGTGTAAAGAATTCTAAATCCTTTCTGCTTAAACTTTTGTAGGTAGCACCTTCGTTCTTGCCAAAGATGAGCAGCACATGCAAATCTCGCTTGTATAGATTATGCTCAAATATCTTCTTAAAATGTGTATCTAGTTTTATGTAAGGGCAAGCAATTATTAATGTCTTTTGCGCCTCCCAGATAATATCATCAACTGCATCAACTAAAGCATCACCGGTAAGAAATTCACTCATTATTGATTTGGGTAATATTGTATTATCCAGCTAAACTAATAAAACCCTTTGGTATATGCCAGTAAACTTTTTACTTGTAGTGTGGAGTTAAAAAAGATTCTCTGATGATAGACATACGCTTTATTCAGAAGCTTTTGTTTTGCTTAAGGCCTTTATAAATAGAACAGACTGCTCTGCCGTGGCCGCAACCATTGCTTCAAAATATGTATTGTCTTTTCCTAATTTTTCAAGTATCGCAGTACTCGAAAGGTTTAAAAAATTATCTTCAGGAGTTTTAATATCTTTTATTATTGGCCAAAATCTATTTAGCCGTCTGTATCCATCCAGAGAAATAGTGGCAGGTTTTTCTCTGTCAAATAAACCAACAAATATTCTGTTATCATGCGCTCCCTTGGCTGAAAAGGATTCAACACCAAAACGCATAAAAAACTTGCCTTTATCCCGAAAGTCAATCCAAATTTGTGAATACTTATGATTACAGTCATTCCCTAACCAAACGTTATACACTTCTTTATCTAGACGCTCTCCAATAGAAAGGTAGACTGCATGCCTGAATTTCTCTCTTACTTTAAATACTGCACGTTGATAATGTGATTGAATATACTTAGCTGCATCTAGATTATTTAAAATTATTTCACTCAGTTGATTCTCTAAGTCGTTATTCATGGTATACGTTAGTTTTTGCACTAAATATAAATACTGCTTTATACAGCTTTCTACTATACTACCTTCTTTAGTCACCTTAATACAGGCATCAAGCCATTTCACAACATCCTCAGTGTAAGTGATCTTTGTGTAATCATCTTCAATTAAGCTGAATAAACTCTTTTTTGAAGGGTCATCGCCAAATAAGTTTAAATAATAGAGCGTTGAATTGCCTCTATTAAAAAGACTGTATCTATACATCTGTTTCTCTTGATCCCCTGCATAAATTTTGTTCTCTATTGTTATAGTTTTTCCTGAAGAGAATGTTATAAGTATATCAATAAAACCGCCTTCAGTAAAGTCTTTATTAATTTCACCTAGATGATACTCAGTCTGTACACTTACCTTATCTAGATTTTCTTCTCCATAATCATAGCCGATTTTTTCTAAAAATAATTTTAAAAATATTGAGCCATAATAATGATCCTGTTTGGGGTTTAATAATGCCGCCAGCATATTAGAGTGCGTTTTTGTTTCACTACTCTCCATTTGAATTACAGCAAACACATTAAAATCTTCGCCTTTCTCTCTCCTATTTTGTTTATCTTGAGAAACTATCCCCTTAACTGTTTCAAGTATAGACGTTATTGTAAAGGCTGTTAGTGGGTGAGGCATAAATGATTATTATGTTTTAATGGTAGCCGAATTCCATATCGGGATATAAAATTTTGACAAGACGTTGTTACAAACTCTGATAATAAGTCTTTATCTTTTGGGTCATCAGATTTCTTCTAGACTTTAAAAATTGATCGTAATCATCAAAGATTGCTCCCTTTATATTTAATGGAATACAATTCACTTCTAAGTTCTGATTTAATTCATCGGTTGAAGTTATTCCACCATAAATCAAATCTCCTTGACTTAGTTGAAGTTTTAGATTGTCAAAGTACTCCTTAGGACTTTTATTGCCTACTTTGATGTTAATTTCAGATTGCATGTAGGTATAGTTAGCTATCTGATTGTATTTACCTCGGGTGAGACCATTCTTCTTTAAATAATCCTTTGGGAAAATATGATGTATATCTCCACGATGGTCTATCATATTCTCTACGCGTACCGCCTTAGATAAAAAGCCCTTATCGCCTGCTTTTATCTGTGCAGCTAGAAATACACACCACATTGGGCTGGTTGTTGAAGAAGTGTCCATCTGTTGTGGTAAGCCCAGCTCCCAAAAGCCCTCACCTAAGGAAGCTGCCTCTACTTCTTGAAGATATTCACCAAAATCTCTGGTTTCCATCTGTTTGATATCAAACTCAAACTGTGACTCAAAAGAACCTGATGATCGCCCGGTAAGCAAACTCATCACAAACCAACGCTGAACATATGATTCTATTAAAGCAGGGTTGTATTTTCTATCCTTTAAATGCAGATATAACAAATATGCGAAGTTTATAGCATTTTGAGAGCGAATTAACCAAGGCTGAATAAAGCCTGCGCTCTTAATGATCATTACGAAACGCTTGAAATTGGTTTCGTTCATAAACTTTAAAATACCCGACTTCAATTTATCGAAAGAGGCTTCGGCTATGGAGTCTTCGTAACTTCTGGTTTCAAAGTTTCTACCAGACAATAAACTTACCAAGTCTTCTAATTTGGCTCGTTTAAATTCTGTACCTAAAGAGACCCGGAGCATATCGGTATAGCTAGGATCGTAAAGATCATCGTTTTCATTTTTTAACCACGACATGGCTTGAAAATAATCGGTGGCTGCAAATGTTGCGTCATTATCTTTAATGCGTTGGTAGAACTCAGGAGCAACGGCAAGATGACAAAAGTAATCAATGGCTTTTCTAAGATCCTGACCTTGATATTTTTCATTAGATGCAATTTTTGACATGGCAAAATCTGCCTGACTAAGCACCACCCCTTTAGAATTGATACGGATAAAAATCTCGGTCACTACCTCTATTTCCAGATCTGGAGCCAGGTCGATCAACCCTATTTGACGTAAAGGCATTTTAACCAAACTGCTGATGGCACTTTTAACCTTAGCACGATCTACCTCCGGGTTTTTCTCAAGATAATTGGTTAGTAAATCAAATTGATCTACGGAACCATCAAACACAGTACTTATTGAGGGGATCCATAGTTTGTCTTTACGTATGGCTGCACTTTGCACCTCAAACTTTTCATTGGTAGGATTAAAGGCAATCTTTATTTTCTTTCGCTTGTAGTTTTTATCTACAATATACTCGTCTAAAATAGCGGCTCGTAAGGCTGTAATACGCTGCTGCCCATCAATTAGGATCTTTTTACCCTCAGACATAGAGCCATCTTTAAGCTTTACATTATGATTACGCCAAGAGATGATATAACCTATTGGATATCCTTTATAAAGGGAATCCATAAGGTCACGTACTTTACTGGCTTTCCATACAAAGGGACGCTGAATCTCAGGAATAGCAATTTCACCTGACTTAACCCAAGACAGTAAAGTCTCTATAGGATGTTGATTGACGGAGTATTTTTGGGTTTGCATAAGCTTATCAACATTTCTCAATTATATGATTTTTAATTCAGTAAGAATATCCTTTTTAAATTTACTGAAAGGTCTCTTATGAAAATCTGAAGAATTATTCTCGGTACCAAAAGTCAACCTATATATCTCTTCATATGATAAATGAGCTTCAGGAAATGCTGATATCAGATTATCTATATAATTTACGGAATATGCCTTTTTAGTTAAGAGCAAGTCTTGCAATTCATAAATATGAGCATTATACATCGTTTCAAGCTTCAAACTCTTAAATGTTTTAAATGCTTTTGGATCATTATATTTAGTACTTAACTGAATAGAATATTTGTTTATTGATTTTTCGTACCTATAACTATACCTAAACCTCTCTATAACATCACTATCAACATAAGGGTGCAGATAATTTTGAAGATTAAAAATTTCATCAGATTTTGCAGAACTATTGCAAATACTGCAGCTTGGTATCAAATTATAAAATGAAAGCCCCAATAAAGGGAATGTGCTTTTAGGAAACCAATGATCAAATTGTGGCCTCATCAGCCTTTTACCATTCAATTTCTTCATTGTATTTGTATAAATACGGTTACAGTAGGTGCAAGTCCTTATGTTTAAGTTTTGTGCTAAGATATAATCAGGCTTTACATTTGCATCTGATTTAATAAACCAATTTTCATAATTAATATACTTGCTTACTTGAAGATTTAGATTTTGATACTTTTTAAAATTGCGTTTTTGAGATGCACTTCGTTTTTTACTGTTAATCTTGGAAATTAATAAATAATCTTCATAGCCATTTGTTGTGAATCCCGTGAGCGAATCGTAAAATTTAAAATTCAGTTCTTGTAAAAGACGTGGTTTTCCATCAAGAAGAATATTAATGTATTTAAGAACAAATGCTTTAATTTCAGTATTATCCACCTTTACCTTACTTGACTTTAAATATTTTGAAACCAAGGCAAAATGATCTTTTTTTGCTTTTGCAATCTTCCACTTATCTTCTCCTAAAAAAATCAATTCTTTCGCTTTTTAGATATTTCATAACCCAATTCTTCAGACAATCTTCTAAATTCAGCTTCTTTATCTTTAATATTAGGATAAATCTCTGAATACATTTCCAATAACTTTGTCTTTAAAACAGGTTCATCGACCAAATCAATAACTCCCTTGTGATGAGCTCTATCTTTATTTATGATTTCAGATTCTAGAATTTTAGCTTCACTTTCCTTTATATTTATCAAATCTTTTGTTTGATCTGTACTATCCTGCTTATTCAATTCTATTATCTCAGCCTTCAATTTTTCATAATTCAGCCATTTTATGGTTTGGTTTATTGTTTGTTTTGCATATTCTCCCATAAAACCTTTATCTAGAAAGAAACTATCTGCTAGTAAATCGTGAATATTGGCTCCAAATGTCTTTATAGAGCTTTTATCCATTTGACCATCAATCAATTTTAAAACTGAATTTCTTCTTATATCTGATAAAATAAATGTTGAATGTGAAGAAAATAAAATATTCAAGCCTTTTACATGGGGTATATTGAGATTTCTTATACCATTAAGTAATTCTGATAAAAATGTCCTTTGAAACTCTGGATGGTAGTACAATTCTATTTCATCAAAAATTAGATTTATATAGTTATATCTAAGCTTTTTATTATTAGAATTAAATACAGAATTAATATTTGAAATATGATATAAGACAGATTGTATTGAATGTATGAAATGTTGTTCTCCTGAACTTAGAGTATAAAAATTTGTAACTTCATTTTTATTGCGAATATATATTGATGGTCTATAACAAGCATTGGGAATAAGTTCTATTAAATCAATATCGGGGTAAGATTTTTTTATCTTTTTAATTCTCGCAATAAAATCTTCTATGTTTAAGCGAAGATATCTTTTTTTGATTTTCTTCAATTCCTTTTCGTAATCATCAGCTTCCTCTTCCCACGCCCCTTCTGTTGAATCCCTCAAGGTGTTAAATCTAATAGCATTTAATACTTGTCTAAGTTTTAAAGTTATATGACTTCTATCATTCTTTAATTCAACAAGTCTTCTGAAGATCTGAGCGAAATTTGGCAACATATATCTTTCTTGGTCTCTATCAATCCCTTCGCTGTACTCATCATATGCGGTATAAATTTTCAAGATTTTACGATAGACGTACTTTACTAAAAGATCCGAATTATCAATCTTTTCTAATTCAATCTTGGATATCCTAGATTTTTTTGTGGTATAGACTGCATTATAAACATAAGTTATAAATTCAGAATCATTCAACTCTAATTTTGTTCTTATCTCTTGAATTGCATTGTCTAAATTAAGTACATTAATGGTATTGAACAGTGAATAATCAAGCATAAACACCACAGAATCAACTTTTTTGAGATTCACAACTTCTTTTACTTGAAATGACTCATCAACAAGATTAGATAGTAACCGAGATTGTACCAAGTGAAGCTCCGAATTAACATCAATATTCCCATCTTTACGAAATGGATTAATGACTATTGGTGTCTGATAACCGTCATTCTTATGAAATAGTGAATCAAGCCAAGAATTATCGTAACCTGCGTTTAGTCCGTAAAAGGAATAATTGATTGAGATAGTATAATAAAAGATACTATTTAAAATATACTGGTATTTTCTATCGACATTATCTTGAGGTGAATAAACTTTTTTTTCGTTAAAACCATCGTGCTGAAAATTCTTGCTTAATGAACGTTGAAATATTATTTCCTCATTGTTATAACAAATTGAAAAAAAATTATTCTCCATTTCATAGTAAATTTCTGCTCTAAAACCTCTATAAACTTCTTGTATATCAATTATTTTCTTGAAGACCCAGTTATGATTTACATTAGGCATATTAATACGTGTACTCCAAGCAGCATGATCAGGTATTATACCTTTATATAATGCAATTAAATAGCAAAAAGCATACAAGATTTCAAGCAATGAACTCTTTCCAGAACCATTTTTCCCGACTAAAGCAGACACATTAATTCTTAATGTATCATTCAGTGGTCGCTCTATATCGTAAATACTACCTACAGTCTCGGAGTTCTTCCTTATTTCGTATACGTTATTATCAACTAAATCTCCTGAATCATCTTTAAAAAACAAATTATTCTTTCCTATAATGGAACCCTCCCTATCCAAATACTCGTAACCATCATAAAAATTATATATTTCACCCTTTTGAAGATTTTTACTAAATCTTGTATCGCAATCAGAAAAAGCTCGAATACCTAACAACTTAAATCCACTCATCCCTCCCCATATTTAACACCATCCTCCGCAGCTTCCCGATAGCTATCGGGACCACTCACCACATCCTCAACCTCTTCATAACCTTTCTCTACGCGCACCTGCCCATTCATCAACATAGGCAATAACCAATCTCGGAGTTCTGCGAGTTTTTGGTTTTGTCTAATGTTATTTGCGATAATTTTGAAATTACTATCAACTTTATTATAATATAACTGCCTTAATTTCAAGTTTGATTCAATAACTGGAATCAATTCAAACTCTCCTTTATTCATATTACTTAAAACAGCTCCTTTTTTTGCGGCAACATTAAAATCAAAATAATCTTGTAAATACTGGAAAAGGTAATACCGGTTATATTCCTTAGGTTTAGAGATTGTATTTATTTGTTGATTTGTTTGCGCCTTTTTTCCAACAAATCCGATAACTCCAACAGTGCCTATGCAGGAAACACAGATGTCGTACTCTTCAAGATACTTAGTACTTTGAGTATCTGCACCAACCTTTGTGAGTGTTCTTTCCGTATGATAAATAAACCTACTTTGTCTAATGTCATCAATTGTTATAAATGGGATGTCACCACCAAAGTTTTCTTCTTTTTTTGTAGAGGGTGTTTTACCAGTAATAACATTTGGCTCAATCTCCTTTATATATTTGACCTCCCACCCCTCAGGAATCTCTCGCTTTAACTCGGCATTGTATACCATTTTACCGCCAGAGGTTTTATAAGGCCTACCAGCCAACTCAGGTTTACCGATGGAGGCTGCATAGTCCTTAGGCATTGGGAAATCAAACTGTACAAACCAATAGTCATAGACCAACTTGGCCATCGCTTCTAATTCCTGATTGATCTTGTTATTGACTTCTATTTTGGTATCTAAATCGGAAAGGACTTTGGCTATTTGCTTTTGAGTTGAAATATTGGGAAGGTTAATAATAATATTTGAGAAATCTGTCTTATTCAACAGAGGAGTTCTAGTTACGTTTGATATTTTAAATAAAAATGCTTTTTTCCCTTTAAACCAATAATAAATGTAGAAAGGATTATAATCATCTTTGATATTAGTTATTGAATTGATTTGTTGATTTGTCGCGCATTTTTTTTCAACCAATGCAACATTTCCCATGTCCCACCCAATACATCCTACAAGTATACTTAGGCCATTCAAGGTGTTAGTTTTTATACTATTAAAACCTTTTTCAGAAATCATTTTTTCAGACTCAGAAATGATAAAATGCTTATGTAAGTCTATTGGTCCAATAAACATATAATCACCTCCATAATTTTCCGGTATACTAGTTTTTGGGGTTTTACCTGTAACTATTTTCCCCAATTGACCTACTCTTATTGAAGTATATTTAATCATACCTCAAACTTTTCAAATTCTCTTGAATCGCCTTTTCTAAACTCTTAGATTCAGTAAACAATTCATTTAAATTACTTTCAAAACGGTTCATTTTAGCTGCAAACTCTTCCGCAGTAATATCAACGTATTCAATCTTTACTTCAAAATATTGGCCGGCGCTAAGGCTGTAGTTTTTAGTCTTGATATCGTCGTAGCTTACTACTACCGAGAAATCCTCTTTGGTCTCCTTAGCATTAAAAACATCAATGATTTGTTGCTCTTCGGCATCGCTTAAAACGGTCTTTTGGTTTCCATTGCTATCTTTAATCTTACTACCCAAATTAGAAGCATCTATCAAAACCACATCTTCTGTATTGGTTTTATCTAAAAACAGGATGCTTACGTTAGTTCCGGTTGTTGCAAAAATGTTGGATGGCATACTTACCACACCGGCAAGCATCTTACTTTCCACCAACTTCTTTCTAATCTTTTTATCAATGCCAGACTGTGCTGTAATGAAACCGGTAGGCACCACAATAGCTGCTTTCCCTTTTGCGGTAAGGCTGTGCATAATATGCTGTATAAACAGCAGGTAAATCGCCATTGATTCTTTTTTACTTTTAGGAATATTGGGTATTCCTGCAAAAAAGCGCTCTTTATTAGCTTTGCTATCTAAATCTGCGCTGTAATCGCTAAAGTCTAGCTTAAAAGGTGGGTTAGACACGATGTAATCAAAGACTTCTAGTTCGCCACTTTCTTGCTTATGAACCGGTTTTAAGATGGTATTGCCCTGTACAATGTTCTGGATGGAGTGTACTAGATTGTTAAGAATCAAATTCAACCGCAATAAAGCAGAGGATTTCTGGGAGATATCCTGAGAATAAATGGTACACTTGTCCTCCCCAATGGCGTGTGCCAAATTCATTAAAAGCGTTCCTGAACCTGCACTGGGATCGTAACAGGTAACATTGTTTACATTGTCTTCGGTAACCAGACAGGCCGCCATAATTTTTGCTACAGCGTGGGGCGTAAAATACTCTGCATACTTACCGCCACTGTTAGAGTTGTAGTCTTTAATTAAGTATTCAAAAATAGTGGCAAAAAAGTCGAACTTCTGGTTAAAGATATTCTCAAAGCTAAAGCCCACTAATTTATTGACGAGTGCTTTGCAAAAGGCATCACGATTGTCAGTAACGTACTTACTGATGTTTTCAAACAAGGCGACTTTCTCTCCTCCCTGAGTCAATACTGAGAAAATGTCACTGTTAGTCTTGGCAATATCCAAAAGGGTCTGATCAAAAATCTCTGCAAACTTATCTTTATCCTGTTGTTCAAATAAGCGGGACAGTAAATTTTCTGGAGCAATTCGTGCAGTATTCTCTCTGAGTTGCATAGTGAGGAGTTCAAAATCCTCATCAGAATACTGCTTTAAAGCTTTATCAAAATCGGTCGCATTTGCAAGATCCGGTTCCAGTTGCTTTAACTCATAAACATATTTGTCGTTTAAGAATTTGTATAAGAAAACCTGTGTGATGATTTTAAATTCATTTCCGTCATTTCCCAGACCGTAGTTGGCACATACGCTTTTAAGATCATCAATAAGTGCTTTGGTTTGGGATTCAAATTGTAGTGTTGTATTCATAGTTATATTAGGCAACGTAACCGTTGTATTCATTCATATATTCTCTTACAATAATGCTGTTTACCCGTTTTACATCTGTAGTTGAGATATTTACCTGTTGTTCTCGTTTAAATTGATTCACTACCAGGCGCATCACCATCTTTTCTACATAACTTTCATTTTCAAGTAGTTTAGAGTTCTGCAGAATCTCTTTGTCTATGGCATCTTTTAATCCTTTTAAGGCATCAAAGAGTTTGCTTTCGCTATCGGTTAACGGATCTTTCTCCAATAGGCGCTTGTGAATGCGTGCATACTTGGCGTCGTAGTCGTATTTCGCACGTAGTAATTGGTTTTCACGTTCCTGCTTTTTTGCTTTATCGTAAATCGCATTCAATGCTTTTATGTTGGCTTCCATCTCTTCTTTAGAAACTTCGCTTAGGTTTTTCTTTTTAAATATGCGTTCCAATTCTTCTTTTAACGAAACAAACGCCGGGTCTTTTTGGTCAAAGTTACCTGCAAGCATTTCGCGGGTTTTACCTAAGATATTTTTAAGTTCATCTGCAAGAATCATCTCTTCCTCCTTCACTTTTGTAAAAGCAAAAATGACGTCTTCTAAAGCCGTGTTTAAAATATTATCAGTCTCTACATTGTGTTCTAGTGCAATACGGGTATTGATCAAGCTGAGTCTGTCATTGGTCAATCGCGAGAGGACAGCCAATTTTCTAAAGTCTAACTTCTCTAGCAATTCAAAGTTTCCAGATAGGCGTATCAGATTGTATAATTCTTTAGAATTGTTAAGTGCTTTTGCTATTTCCCGAATTTCAAAGCGGTCGTTAATTTCTGAAATTTGCTCTCCAAAAATAGTTGCATTCTCCGTATTGTATCTAAAAAGAATGTCTTTAATCGCTGCTATTTCTTCCTGAATTTCGTGAGGCTTTTTAAACAAGTCTGAATAGTGCTTTATCTCATCGCCTAACTCTCCTTGCAGTTCATTAAAATAATCCTGATTGGTTTTATCAAACTCTTTTTGGATATCTGCAAAATCTACCACATAGCCATACTTGTGCGCCTTGTAGGTTCTATTCACCCGGGTAAGGGTTTGTAATAAATTGTGCGATTTAATCTTTCGGCCTATATAGAGCTTTTTTAAACGCTTCGCATCAAAACCGGTAAGCAGCATATTATAAACAAATAATAGGTCTAATTTGCCTACTTTAAAATCAGACACCCAATCTCTACGGTCCTGTTTTGTACCTATATCGTGGAGGATTACCTGTGCCTTTAATACTTCAGCATTTTGCCGCTTCTTGTCCCCATAGCTTTCAGGTTCTTCTGCAGCCAGATCCAGCTCCGTATCTTTTTGTTTTGCATAGGTATGCTGAAAGATCTCGTACATCATTTTAGCCTGTTCTGCAGAATCACAAACTACCATCCCTCCTATGCTGTAGTCATTCATAGAAATGCGTGCCTGTTCCATATCTTTTACAATATAGTCTAGCATAGGCTCAACAAATTGAGGCTTGGCAAACAGGTCTTTCTTGTTGATGTTGCCTTGTAATACTTTTATACTTTCTAAAGCTTCATGTAAAACCAGCTTATAGTTGGTTTCTATCTCCTCGCGTATTAGACGTAGGGTATACCCGTCTTTGATTGATAAATTGTAATAATACTTATGGATATAATCGCCAAATAAGCTTTTAGAATTGTATTCTGAACCCAACAAGGGTGTCCCTGTTAATCCAATCTTCACAGAATGAGTATCAGCCAATTCCAGATTTGCTAAAAAGCTTCCTTTAGGATTGTAACTGCGGTGCACCTCATCTAAGAAAAACACCCGCTGAATGCTTAGATTATAATCGTTGTTTTTAATTACATCGGGGTCGTCTTTAAACTTCTGAATGTTAACCACCGTAATTTCCGCCTTCCCCGAACTGTTATGTACTACCTGAGTAGACTTTATATCTTTACTAAAGTCGTCCCTAGAATCTATTTTATGCACAACCAGACCGCGTGCTGTAAATTCTTTAGCAGCCTGAGTTAATAGATCTAAACGGTCTACAATAAAATAAAACTTAGGAATGATATTCTTCTTACGATAGTAATGTGTAAGATGCTTAACATTAAAAAAAGCTAAAGCTGTTTTACCTGAACCCTGGGTATGCCAGATAATTCCTTTTTTAATTCCCTGCTCTAATTTGGCTTCAATAGCCTTTGTTGCAAAAAGCTGCGGATACCGCATCACGTGCTTTTCTAAGCCGTTTTCTTCCTCTACATAGGCAAATGCATACCTCAAGATAAACTTTAAGCGATCCCTTTGAAATAAGGATGTTGCTATTTGATTTGTGGATGTAGTTGGTTTCTTATTCGATTGATACTCCCGATTCGTTTTGATACTTAGAAGATTGGTGTCTTTAAGTACCGCGTTCTCAACTTCTTCAGAAAGGGGTTTAAGCAGGGATTCTAAATCTAAAGTTTCTTCTTCTCTAAAGAAATTAAATATTGGTCTGCTATAATTTGTAGTGCTGTAAAATGCCCCTTCTAACATCTGTGTGTCTTCCTCGCTGTAGTTCATGTTATTCGAAAAGACCATCAGCTGCGTGATGTTAATAAACTTCCTAAACTTCTTATTCTTAAAACGCCTTTCCATACGGCGGTGCTCTGCTAAAATCCCTTCCCGGTTGTTAGGCTTTTTAACCTCAATAAATACCAAGGGCATACCATTAATCAAAAGCGTTATATCTGGTCTAAAGCTTTCATCATCTTTTTGAAAAGGCAATTCTGTGACCACGTGAAACGAATTGCTATCAAAGTTTTCAAAATCAATCAACTTCACCCCCGACTGATCTAATAACATATTGTAAAATGCGCGACCCAAGTCTTCGTTTTCAAGAGATAATGAGACTTCATCATATACCTGTTTAATTTCAATTTCTGATAAACCCGAGTTCAGATGAGCAATCTGTTCGTTAAAAATAGCTGTGAAAATATTGGTGTTTTTGTCCCAAAGAGCATCTTTCAAAGAGATGTAGTCATATCCCAATTGATATAAATGTAATATAGATGGAATTTTTACCCTAGAGTCCTCGTTAAATTTCATGTAGGTTGGCAGCTGATATATAATAATTACTAGGGGAGGGAATAAATATAGTAAAAAAACCACCAAACACCCTGTCAGGCATTCAGTGGTTGCAATTATCTCCGCAATACAAATCTGTATAATTTAAATGCGATACTTTCCCAAGCTGTATCGTAATACCGATAAACTTTAACAATTAAGAGGTTACAAGTTATCTTCTCTATTCATCTTGTGTTCTAAGTTAATGATTAACTCATTTAAAAATTTAGTTCGGCTACCACGTCGCTCTTTTATCTCTGAATAGGTTTTATACATCTGGTTAAGACTTATATTAAAGAAGTCCTCAAAATTACAGGTGATCGTTTTAAGATCCACTGCACCATGATTAAGAACCTCATCAGAATATAAAGCATATATAAGTTCTGTAAGCGCTGTTTTAGAACCCGTCCACACCAGTACTTTATGCTTTTTACGCTTAGCAGCAAATGGCTTCCCGGGTTGTAATTCTTCAAGTACAGCTCTTATGTAATGGATAAGCTTATTCATCGCTTTGACCCTAGCCCACAGCATATCATGCGAGGTGGAGAATTCCGGGAATTGATAATAATTAGTAAAGGGATTGGCAGGGTAGTCTGGGTTTTGCGTTCTTGAAAAATAGAGATGATCCAGATAAGTATTACCCATTTCCATATAATGAACAAAATCTGCATTGCGGTAGAAAAACTTATTGATCTTCTTTATTTCCTTTTCAAGGAATGAAACCTTATTCTGCACTCCTGCTTTTGGCTGATACAACTCGCAAGTACGCATCTCGGTGTAATAGATCAGGTAGCTCATGGGTACTGCCTTTATTTCTTTAAAGAAGTAGATCTCCTCAGGAATAGTTTCAAAATCATGCGTATCTACCCAAGTTTTAAGATCAGAAAGCGTGGTATTGCATATGGTTATTCCTTCAAGAGCCAACTTTACTCCATTAACCTTTTTATTGCTTAGTGAATCAATTTCTTTATTGAATTGCTCTAGCAAAGCTTCTGCCTCTTTCATGACCGCATCCCTCTTTGGGTTTCTAGGTACTCCATCATAAAATTATTCTCCGCATGCACGTATGCCTGTTTAGGGAATAAGGTTGCACCTAATTTGCGTTTTTCAAAAGTCGCACTGATTCCCCAATCTACTTTATTTAATCCTAATTCCTTGGCTCTACGCAGACTTTCATAAAGCAACTGCCTATAGGTTTGAAACTCGGTGTTGTATTTGTAATCCATGCCTATTAAGCTTGGCACATAAGTGAGATTATTATTGATATAGCAAAAAAGCACCCCTAATAATTTACTAGTATCTACACTTCTAAGTATAATAAACTCCCACTGTGGTGATTGATTCATTGCTTCAAACAGTTTTTCTGGATATTCAAATACATTCAATCCTAGATTTCTGGTCTTTACATTTTTATATAGTTGGTAGCATTCTTTTAGAACATTATCCCCTACTTGACTTTTGATGCGCACCGTTACTTGGTTCCTATATGGTAGAACATCCCTTTTAAAGTGTTTTCGAGATCTTGTCGAAAGACTATCGATATATCCTTCTTCATTATCCCAATCTAGATACTCTACTATGGCTGTCTGTGGCATTTCAATAGGTATCAAACCATGTGTATTAAAGATAGCGCCCCAATGATCTGACGGAGCAAAATCTCTAAATACAATTTGAGTTACATCATGCGCTTCCGCGATGAGCTCCAGGCGCTGCATCAGTCCTGTAAAAGCAGTCGGAGCCTGTGGATGGTTCGAATTATAATATAACGACTGCCCATCAGAAAATAATGAGCCTAAACTAAGTACTGGTGAACACAAATAGTAAGGGTTTTCCCTTCGCTGTTCTTCAATAGTCGCAGACACCTCTGGTGGGGATAAAATGTCTTCCTTCCATAAACTAATCGTGAAGGCTGCCAGTAATATAATTTCATCTAAATCATCTGTTATTCTAAAGTAAATGAACTTCCAGTTATTCTCTTGACGGTGATTATTCTTAAAAACTGTCTCTACAAAACGCCATCCAGCATGATCTAGAATACCTTCTCCATTAAAGTATTTATCCCATTCATTCTCTTGTAACTGTTCGATACTATCGTACTGGTGTATGATGTAATCCTCACTAGGGTTTATTATATGTTTGAGTGTGGCGAAATCAATCTTAAAGGCTTTATTTAATCGCATATAGGTATTACCCGTTTTCTCCATAATTACAGGATGTAATTTTGCCAATGCATCCGCCAGCGCTTTGATCTCTTCTAATTGATTGTGTCTTGATAACGTAATTCTCAATCCTGTATTCTTAGACGGTACGGCAGGGAATAATCCCATATTTACATAAAATCCTTCCTCAAGTAGCGCTTGGGTAAGTTGGTATCCCGTTTCAGGTATTCCAGTAGCTAGAAAGAAGACTGGTGAATTATTAAACTCTACTACCGGTAATTTATATTCCTTTAGAAGACGATTAAAAAATGTAACCTTCATTTGTAATTCATCTTGCATGCTCTCGATCTCAGGACTAAGATGAATTTTTGCAGAGGCTATAGCAGCGCCTACAGAGGCAGGGTCTAATTGTGCTGAGAATGTAAGAGAACCTCCAAAGGTTTTTATCTTACGATGAATTTCCTCATCACCGCAAATGATTAATGACCCATTAGCTCCAAAAGTTTTACTTAACGTACCTATTAAAACACTTCTTTTAAATATATCAGCATCAAGCTTATCATAAACATAGCCTCTCCCATATTTTCCTGCCCAACTCATACCATGCACATCGTCAAAGTATAGGTGTAGTTGTTTATACTTCCTTGCTAGTGCTTGCAATGCTTCTAAAGGTGCATAGTCTCCATACATTGAATAAACACCATCTGCGAGATACCAGATTTTTTCAGATTTAGAACCATATTCTTGTATTTTACTTTCTAGTTGATCAATTCTATTATGACGAACAGGGATGATTTTCACACCACGTAACTTTAATCGATTTGCGGCATCTTGCACACTCCAGTGTACTTGATGGTCTAATATGATAGTGTCACCATCTCCTACAAGCACTGGCAGTGCTGCCATGTGCGCCAGAGTTGCATTTTTCGCTACGATTACTGGTCTTTCATAAATGCGATGCAATAAGGTTTCCAGTTCTTCATATAACGGGTGTGCGATATAAGATTTGGATAAGGGATATTGAGTACCATAGCGATCAATGGCATTTTTAGCCGCATCCTTTAGTCGTATATCTTGTTCAAGGCCTAAGTATCCCGTTGTACCAAAGTGATATAACTTTCTACCCGCGACTCCTATAAACCGTCCATCAAACGTGTCTCCTTCTGCTTTTAAGTGTAAAATGTTCTTTGCTCTTGCATAGGTAAATACTTGATCCACCGTATCAAGAAAATGGTTGTGCTTGATTTTAGCCATAATTATTAGTTTGAAGTGAATGAGTAGTATAACGCTTCAATCTATAAAATTCCTAGTAGTCTTCCTCTAGTAGTAATATTCAAACAGATAATTAATCCTTTAAAGCATACTATTAATCCCTAATAGCATAATTGCACATATAAATAAGCGTGATATCATCAAGAAATCGATGCACATCGATCTGAATATTAACACATTTATATAATTATTATTAATTTGATACGAAATTACCAGTTAACATGGAGACTATAAATAGTCCATATGCTCATATTACCATTGAGGATAACATACTCTTTTTTACCTATCATAAGATTGACGATTTTGATTTGAATGTTGCAAAAAGAGTTGTTCAGGATAGACTTTCACTTCAAAGAGAGAAAGCCTATCCAATATTATGTGATATTAGAAAACTAAGTATTCCTTCATTAGAAGCTAGAAGATATCTAGCGCTTCAAGGATCTATACTTACTAAAGCTGTTGCTTACCTCACTACTACGCATGGAAGCAATTCTTTAACTCAATTCTTTATTCGGGTAGATCAGCCCACTATACCTGCTGAGTTATTTACAATGCGACACGAAGCTTTACTATACCTTAAGAAGTATATCTAGATGAAAAATTTCTCCTCACATCAGGCTCGTTTTAATATGCTGCGCAATATGATATTAGAAATGGCCGCAGGTAATTTTGCTAACCGGGTTCAGATTTTAGATGGTGTTCCTGATGAATTGGATGATCTGGCTATACTCCTTAATATGCTTGCCGAGGAGCTTAGCGACTTTTTTATATATGCACATTCCTTCGGTGAAAAAAACATGTCTGATCCATATACTTTTCTAATTGATCAAGATTTAAAAATTCAAGCCACGAATCACAAACTGAAAACTCTTCTGGCTAAAAGATCAAATACGTTATTAGATAGATCAATACTTAAATTCTTATCTAAAACGTCTTCCACAAACCTAAAACAAAGCATTATAGGGAATAGCAGAACGAATGTTGATAAAGTGCCACTTAAAATTCTTCTAGAATTTAAGATCTCTAAAAAATATAGTATAGAATGCTGGGGGTACTTACATTTTCTACAAAATAAAAACTCAACACTTTACTTTTTCAGAGGGTTACCATTTTTAAATAAAGAAGTAAATCCAAAGAAAAGTAATAATAAAACTATAAAACCTCGTTCAAAAAAAGCTATACAATTACAAATCGATATTCTTAGGATAAGAGATGTACACCAATTTGTATTGAACAATCTTCACCAAACGCTTCCTTCTCTGCCTACCCTTGCAAGAGAATTTAACCTTAACGAATACAAACTTAAAAGAGGTTTTAAGGAACTTTATAACACCACTATTTTTAAACTCCACTTAGAAAAACGGCTTGAGATGGCAATGCTTTTGATAAAGGATACGCCCACCTCATTTAAAGTAATTTCAAAACAGTATGGCTTTTGCAATTACACTCATTTTGCAAAAGCATTTAAAGCAAAATTTAATAACAGCCCTTCTTATTTCAGAAAAGAGTCAAGCGATTTTAATGGTTAGAATTTTATAATCCCTTAGGTATTATTCTTTCTCCCTTAAAACCAAATTGCATTCCTGAATTTTATACTAACAAAAATTTCAAGGGATGAGATCATTACAATGGATAGGTAGTACTATAAAGTATCTTTTAATACTGTTATTTCTATATGCGGCAATTTCAAAATTCTTAGATTTTACATCTTTTCATAGCGCACTATTTAACAGTCCAATATTTAAGAATACCAGCGCACCTGATGTTTTAGCTTGGGGTATTCCATTAATTGAATTATTAGTGGTGATTCTATTACTTATTCCTGATATGAAAAGGTCTGGATTATTCTTAGCTGCTATCTTAATGACACTTTTTACTGTATACATTGGCGGTCTCTTGTTCTTCAGTAAGGAACTCCCCTGCTCATGCGGTGGCATAATTAGTTCTTTGACTTGGCAACAGCATTTGATTTTTAATATAGCTTTTACCCTGCTTACATATTTAGGCATCTATATCAACAATAAAAACAACCCAAGTTTTTGACATTATTAACTCCTACCTACCCCCAACAATAACAATAACAATAGCAATAGCAATAGCAATAGCAATAGCAATAGCAATAGCAATAGCAATAGCAATAATAATAATATAAGAATATCATAGCGCGATGATTCAGGGAGAAGCTGAAAACCTGTAAACAGAGTAGGCAATAATTAAATTTTTATATCATGAAAAATGCTAAAATAATGATGCCTTTTATGGTGTTACTGATGGCCTTTGGCCTTGCCTTTGCAAACAACAATGCTCAGGCTAATGGATGGATTAATCTAGACAATCAACCTGTCCAATTACAAAATGACCCGTGTACTGGCACAGGTGATGACTGTAAAGTCATTTTTGAAGATGATGATGAAGAAACAGTATATGATGTATATACTGATGCAACCCTTCAGGTTCGTAAGCCTTCTGGATCTACACCACCATATGTAATTCCTTCAGAATAGTACGGTGTCTTGATAAAATGGTAACGTCCCGCATTTCGGGACGTTACTTTTTATATACTTCAATACCCTTTCCCCATAATCTCATATTTATACTCCTTGGTCAGTAACCTTTCGGCGGTTTGTATTAACTGCTCGGGAGTGAGCTCCTCTACATATCTCCGCATTTCTTTCTTATCTGTAGGTAATAAATTATACTTATAATAATTATAGATTTCCTTTTCTCTCCTATCCCGCGCTAAATAAGGAAGTATTCGCATTTTTAGAATTCGTTGTAAACGTTCATTACTCACAGGTGTTTCACTAATATTTCTCACAATTTCATCCACATCTGCAATTATTGTATCTACTGCATCAGGTGTGGTGGGGATATTAAAAGCTACTATCCCCCTGCCATCATCAAAATCCATGCGGGTCGTAGCCAGACTCAAATATACCCCGCGTCCTTTACCCCATCGTAGGGTAGACAGATCTTCATTAAGTAAAATTTTTAATATTCTAAGGTCTATTGAACTTTTCCAATCATCACGTATAAAAGGGGATATATAATACACCCTCAAGCTAGCCTGATCTTTTAACATATACTCCACATAGAACTCTTTATGCTTTGGACCGGGTGGAAGTTTTGGTATTTCTGAACTACTCTTGGGTAAGGGTTTAGCAGTATTAGGCAAATTACCCAAATACTTACTTATTATAGGCATGACTATGTTTGCTTTAAAATTTCCTGATAGGATAAAAGTGAAATCACTAGCCCTTTGAAATAACTGCGTATACATCTCATAAACATTATTCTGAGTTGCATGTTTCACACGGCTATAATATCCCGATCCCGTATACCCGGCATCTGAATTATTTAAACTTTGAGCACCAAGAGCAAAAAGATCTTTTGCACTCATACTAAAGCTTGGGTCAACATAATCCCTCCAAGCTTTATACTTCCAATGTTCAAAAGCTATAGAATCTTTTCTAGGTTTAGTCATAAAGAGATAGGTCAACCCTAAAAAGAATTCCATATCCCCAGAATTTCCATTCAATTCAATACCACATTCTTTAGCATCTACATAAGGATATCGTCCATAATAAATATTCTTCCGCAATAGCTTTTCTTTAAGTTGAAATGAAGTATAATTCCCTGCACCACTAATCGCAACAAGACTTGGTGAAAAAAATGCGTTTGCTCTATCCTGCCCTGTAAATATATCCGCTCCTGTTTTTCTAAAACCATGAATTTTAAATGATGAATTAGGGGTTTTATTTAGGATGACAGTAACTCCATTGTCCAATATATACCGTTCTCCTCCCACTGGGTCTTGGCCTATATAAGTATACCCCACTTGTGAAAGTGAACCTATTTCTAATGAACTTGATGATGTTGTCCTTTCGCTAGGGTATGGTAAGGGTAGAGCTTGGTGTATTAAATTACGCACCTCATTTTCCGTTTGCTGTAAAAAAGGATTACCTGCCCCCACAGCTATTGCTATATCCGGTGACATTGCTCCTAATAGTTCATTGAGTTTAAGATTTACATCAGCAGGACTAAGATTTGCTAACCAGTTCTTGTACTCCATTTCTTTACTAGCAGTAAAGGGTTCTCCATTTGTATGATATGCTTTTAACTGATTAACAATATAATTTCTAGATTCTGTGTTAATTCCATTATGGGCATTTAATAATTCTTCCTTTATAGCTGCCAAATCTTCTTCGGTAACTCCCCTTTTTACAATAGTCTTTATCATTCCTGTGAAATGTTGTAATGCTTTTTTTTCTAACCCATTTTGCATGAGTAGTATAAAACGAAAAGCAGGGAATTGATACTCTTTAAGTATTCCTATTTCATAGAAAGAGTCATAGTCTTGATTTAAAGCAGTAACATAGTACTGCAAACTTTTCTGTATCACTTCATTTAGCCATTTATCATCTAGCTGTTGTCTCGATTCATCATTCGTGTACTGATTTTTAAAATACAATCTTAGAATTGACCCTCCTTTTTTAGTCATTGATGAGGTCGTATCATTAAATTTAATGAACTGCGAAGGACGCTTTAAATAATCTGGTTCGCATCTCTTAAAACTTAACTTCCCGTCTGGTTTTTTAATACTACCAAAGAATTTCTGGATTTGTTCTTCAGTTTGCTCTATATCCTCTATAGCCCCTGTAACTATAAGAACAGCATTGTCAGGACGATACCAATACCTATAAAAGCTTTCAATTTCACTGCGATTAAATCCATTAACGTGATCTCTAAACATATTAGGTGCAACAGCTTTGGATACACAATTAGTGAAGGAATTACCAATTGTTTTCTCTCCATAATTTTCAAACCCATCTCTATAGAGGTATTCTTGATAGAAAACCGCTTTCTCTGAATCGATTATAGTATCAGGAAAATGCATTTTGCCGCTTACTATTTCCTTTAGATAATTTGATGCAATATCTCTTGATTCTGAACTAGTGGCAACGTATCTCAATTCATAATGTGTAAAGTAAATATCTGTCCTTGTATTTAAAAATTCCACTTCAGGATAAACTTCACCTATTGGTTTTCCTGTTTCCTGAAGCGTTTTAAACTTTAAAGTTGACTCAGGTAAATGCTCAACATAATGCGCTAGATCACTTTTGTGAGTTGGCTCCATAGCGCCACCCGCAAGTACCAACATATCCATATTTATATACCCTCCACTATTCGATATGGGTTGGATATAATATTTTAACCCATTAGATAACTCTCCTCCATAAATTGGAAGGTCTTCTGATTTATTTTGACCTATTACTGGTTGATCAAATAGGACTATAGCTAGTATCGCAAATAGTATTGGTCGAATAATATTGCTGCTTATTTTAATATCCATCATTTTGAGTAAGGTTTGGGTTTTTCATACGTTCATCAGCAGGTATAGGATATAAGGTATCCGTAGATTCCCAAAATGCATTATCTTGATTCAAAAGCTCATTCGCACTATCGGTGCGCTTAAGATCTAGCCAGCGATGGCCCCATTCAGCAAAAAATTCGCGCTGTCGCTCCAGAGCTATACTCTTCAAAATTTGATCTCTGGTCCAGACCATATCCATATCTTGAAGTAATGGGAGATTTGCGCGTTTACGCAGTTCATCAATATCTGCTAAAGCCCCATCCATATCATTGCTATAAGCCCTCGCCTCAGCACGTATCAAGTGTTGTTCTGCCAAGCGCATTACCATGGAGTATTCAGTAAAATTTCCTCCTGAATAATCAAAGCGTACCTTATATTTATTAGGATAATAGTACACATCACTCCCATCACTATAGCTACCCACCCAGGCATCTCTTCTTAGATCACCAGTCTCCCATAATTCCATTAAATGTTGGGAGAGCGTAACGGGACTACCGCTTGTGCTTATTCTGATAAAAAGATTTCCTTCACGGGTATGCGTAAAACCATTACCCCATCCTGCTGGTGAAATTTGCCAGATCGCCTCGTTACTATTGGCTAAAAAAACAGCATTAGGATCTTCTGCTAAACTATACGTGCCTGTGGCTTTCAGTACCTCTCCACTCCAGTATGCTGCTTGTTCCCAATCCTCCGCATACAAATACACTCTGGCTCGCAGGGCCATTGCAGTATATCGGTTAGCCCGGGTGCGCTCTCCATCAGGATATTCTTCTCCTAATAATACCACAGCCTGTTCCAGGTCTTCAATGATCTGTCTATTAACGTCCAACGTGTCGGTACGTGGTGCTACAGCATTCTCTCTGTAGTCTGTTGATAAGATCAATGGTACATCTCCATAAAGCTGTGTAAGATAGAAATAGCTGAAGGCACGTATGAATTTTGCTTCACCTTCTAAAGACGTTTCAATATCTGCATTGAGCTTATCTGTTGTTAATAAGCCTTCTAGTATAGAATTGCACATATAAATAGTATTGTAAGCTCCTGCCCATAGATCACGGTTATACCCGTTAGTGGGGTCTAGGGTATATTCAGCAAATTGCTCCATCTCCCCTGCTGTTCCTGTGAGGTCCAATAAGTCTGCAGATAGACCTGCTAAGAAAGTTACAGAGCGGTTCCCTCCAGCTGCAAAATTGGTATTGAACATTTGACTATATACACCATCCATGGCTCGCCTTGCGGTGATATCATCAGCAAAAACACTCACACTGGTAATGCGGTCATTAGGTACATCCACAGCTACGAATTCTTCACATGCACACAGACTTAAAAAGACTAGGCAAACAAGGGTATTCTGTATAATATTTCGTGTTCTCATCATTTAAAATTTTAATTCTAATCCTCCAGTTATCGTTCTCAGGGCAGGTAAAGTATTGCCTGTAAATTGCGGGTCTAATCCTCTATAATTAGTGAGGGTAAGTAGATTTTGTCCTTGAAGAAAAACCCTACTTTGTTGTACATGCAATGCCTTCCAATTAAATTGATAACTCAGACCTACCGTTTTTAAGCGTATGAATGAGTTGTCAGACACCACAAGACTACTTTGCAATCCACGGGAATATCCTAGTAAAGCTGAGATACTTGATGATGCACGTTGCACTCCTCTATTATCTCCTTCATCCTGCCAACGATTTACATAATCTTCCCGCAGTATATTTCCAAACCTACCAGGAGGTGTATTCGGATAATATTGCTGCCCGTCTTGCTGTACAAATTCTATCAGAAAATCAAGGGATAGCTTTTTGTAGGTGATTGTATTTCGAAATCCGCCAAATAAAGTTCTACCCAGATCTTTAATTATGGTCTGGTCTTCAAAATCCAATGCACCATCATCATTCACATCTTCTACGGTATAATACCCTGTTTCACTATCTACCCCGGTATAATTGTAGAACCGCTGTGCGCTTAATGATTCTCCCACAGTGTATATCGTGGCATAAGAAGTCTGCTCAATATCTGGGAAGGATATTAGTGTATTGCGTGGCAAGCTTATGTTTAGATCGGTCTTCCATCGCCAGTTCGCCGTTTGAATGTTACTACTACTGGCAACGATCTCCCACCCTTTATTTTCTACCGTAGCGTCTAGATTAGCCTGTACTGTATTAAAACCGGTTATGGCGGGTAGTGGATATCCCACTAACTGATTTGATGATCTATTGCGATACCAACTGGTATTCAAACGTAAACGATCTTTAATAAAGGCTAGATCAATTCCAAGCTCTAGTTTTCTATTACTCTCCCACGAGTAATTAGGGTTAGTCAGCTGTGTAGGATATAACCCTCCAGGTCCTGGCGTAGCTGAATAAGTATCCAGATAGCCATAATCGCCTATTTGATCGCTTCCTGTGGTTCCATAACTTCCTCTTAACTTTCCAAAGGAAAGCCAGGGTAAAGCAGTCTGAAAAGCCTCTTCCTCACTAAAGATCCATCCTGCACCTACCGCTCCAAAATTTGCAAAACGTCTGGCTGCTCCAAATCTGCTACTACCATCTCTTCTTCCCGTTAGGTTGAGCAGGTAACGATTTTTATAGTGAAGCCCAAGACGTGCAAATACTGCTTCATAATTATACAGCACTTCTGTACCACTGGTAACATTCACCATGTCAGCGGCTGCAAGATTCCCTATGAGTTGTTCACTGGCATAACCAGTACCTATAGCACTAAGGCTAGTTGCCATTCGCTGTTGGAAGGTCGCTCCAGCCAATGCATTGATCTCTAGGTCTCCTATTTGTTTATCATACTGTAGTTGCGGCTCTACTATCCATGAACCTCTAGTAGATTGTTGATGTGAACTACGATGTTCCGCGGTAGCCCAATCCGCAGGGTCCGTAGCTCGTATGGGTTGTTTGATCACCTCATTACTGCTTAGACGAGTATAGCCAGTATTAACCTTGGCGGTAACACCCCACCCTAATGCGTATGATAGTCCTAGGCTACTTTTTAGTTGATGTACACGTCCATCACTTTCTTTATATAAAACCGCAAGTGGATTATCCCAAGTAGAATCCTCCCAGTTCAGCATTCCATCTTCCGTATACAAAGCGGGTGCATTGGGTGCAAGCGTTATTGCTTTACTCACCATACTACTCTCATCAAAGAGATTATTTACATCACTTCCGTAGTTGGCAGATAAGGCTAACTTAAAGCGATTATCCTTACTTTGATGATGTAGTCCTATCCCCACTGTTACCTTACGATAACTAAAGTCTCCGGGAAACACCGTTGTTTGTCTATGGTATCCTCCCCCCAGACGATAACGGGTTTGTGCATTGCCTCCCGTTGTACTTAAATTTATATCGGTGGTATGAGCAGTTCCTCCAAAGAGTACATCCTGCCAATCAGTATAACGATCATCTTCCCAAAGCAGTAGGTCTCTAGCATTTCCGTTTGTTGGATTGCGTCCATCATTTTCAAAAGCTTCCCTACGCAAACTTAAATAGTCTTCGGTTTTTAAAAGGTCCAGCCGTGTAGGTACGGTTGAGACTCCAGTATAGACACGAGCACTTAATCCTTGCCTTGCTGTACCCTCTGCTCCATTCTTTGTAGTGATTAGCACCACCCCATTTGCGCCCCTACTCCCATAAATAGCTGTAGCATCGGCATCTTTTAATACCTCTATACTTTTAATGTTGGTAAGGTTCAGAGTGTTTAAAGGGTCTATTCCAGAAACATTGGGAGATAACAATACCGTAAAGCTGTTTAGTGGGCTGGCATCTATAGGCACACCATCTATAATGTACAGAGGTAAATTTCCGTTGTCATTATATGCGGTACGCAAACTGTTCTGTCCCCGTATCATAATACTGGGAGCATTGCCAGGTACACCGTTCTTTTCGATTACAGATACTCCTGCCATCCTGCCTTGCAAGGCTTGTAGTGGACTCACAACCGGTTGTAGCTCTAGGTCTTCGCCTGAAACTTTTGCGATATTACCTGTGCGTTCTTTTTCTGTTGTGCTGTAATATCCTGCATTGATCTCTACCACATTCAAAGCGGTTATATCATCTTGTAAAACAACATCTAAAGAGGTTTGATTGCCTACCTTGATTTCCTGACGTTCAAATCCCAGAGATTGAAAGCTCAGTACGGCATTATCCGGCACTTGTAAAGTGTAATACCCTTTAGTATCAGTCGTGGTTCCTCTTGTGCTGTTTTGTAAACTAATACTCACTCCGGCAAGAGGTATTCCGCGAGAGTCAGTAACAGTTCCACTCAACACTTGTTGAGGGCTTAGCAAAGTATTTGGGGTAAAAGGCGTTGAGAAACTATCATAGGCTATTGCCTTACTGCTGTTAAATATTAAGCACAGCAATAGCAGGACACACAGGTGCCCGTTATAATTTTTCATAATTTTGTAGTGTTAGTAAAATGAAACATTCGTTTTATTCAAACCAGGCCTTCCCGCGCGACGCCAATCACAGGGAAGGCTTTTTGGTTCTACCCGTTAAAACAGGATCTTCATTCTTCGTTTTCCATAAGCAACTCTTTTTTAGGCTAATTCAACAATCAAAATGATTTACACACATATGATGAGTGTATTGTCCCCTTGAGGGGACTTTAGGGGTGTTCTCCTAAAGTTCAAACCATAAATCCTCATTTAAAAATTAAAATCAACCCCACTAATCCCCCGCTTCACTGAAAAAACATCAGCCCCAGAATCATCTAAAACCTTAAAAAAGACAAAGACGATCCATCCCACCCATTGTGCTAGCAAAACACAACCAGATAGTGCCATGGGCAAAATCTGTCCCACGGGTAATTAGCATAGTAAATATTCCTGCACCCGTTATGCAAGCCTTGGGTAACACCCGCCTATGGCGGGTGCAGTTCGATTGGTATGCGCATAATGCGCACTTTAGGGTGTAAATTGTAGGGGTAAATTAGCTTAACCTCTTAGGAAAGAATCAAAGACTTTGAAATGTTGTAGAAATAAAAAACCCAAAAACAAAAAGGGCGCGACTCTACTTACCGGCTCGTGGCACTGGTACGCCAGACAACGATAAGAGAACTCACGCCCGCGGTCGTGAGCACCTTGCTTATCCTCTTGTTGTCTAAAAATTACCAGTTTTCGAACCAAGACTCAAAGCGAATGCTTCTAATATTTTATGCAAAGAAGTATCGCAAACAAATAATTATGAATCAAATATATGATAAAACAATAAGACAACAAATGATAATTATAAAGTATTTTTTGTTGTTTATCATATTGCTCAATTTGATATGTGAAAAGATTTAAGGACAGTAAGACATTGGAGCAATTAGGCCAAAGAATAAGGGCATACAGAAAGCATGCTGGTTTTTCTATTGAAAACATTGCTGAAATGACAGGTTTTGCTGCACGAACTATTCGTAATGCAGAAGCAGGAGAAGAAAGCTCTGTTTCTTATATAGTTGAGATTTGTAAAGCAATAGGGCTACACCCTAGAGACGCCTTTGATTTTAAAATCGCTATAAAACCCAGGTTTAAACTTTCAGAGGCCAGTAGAAATAAACCTCAAATTACCCGATACATCAATACACTTATTGAAAAGAACTATTTTAAGCAAGAGCGAACTACAAAAGATGTGGCAGAAGAACTTGCAGCAGTATATTCTACTCCTACCAAGCCTGCGAATTTGTCTTCCATATTAATAAGAAAAGTAGCTGAAAAAGAGTTGAGAAGCGAAAAGCGGGAAAACAAGAACTACTATAAACAATAAAATCACTGTTCACAAAGAGAAGCAAAAGTCATTCACTGAGCGAAGCCGAAGTGACATTCTCAGTCTGCAGCCCCACAGCAATAAAAAGCTTCTCCCTTATCCTATAAGGGAGATGTGCGAGTGCAACGAAGCTCAGAGGGTTCAATCATCCCCAATCAACAAATCGAGAATTGATTAATCATCCCTCCAGCACCACATCCACTAATCCCCACATCCGCTAATTAACTAATTAAAAACAGTTCACTGAGCGAAGTAAATGTCGTTCACTGAGCGAAGCCGAAGTCGTTCACTGAGCGGAGTCGAAGTGACATTCTCAGTCCGCAGTTCCCAGTCGCAGTAGGCAGTAAAAAGCTTCTCCCTTATCCTATAAGGGAGATGTGCGAGTGCAACGAAGCTCAGAGGGTTCAATCATCCCCAATCAACAAATCGAGAATTGATTAATCATCCCTCCAGCACCCCATTGGCTAATCCCCACATCCGCTAATTAACTAATTAAAAAACAGTTCACTGAGCGAAGCAAAAGTCGTTCACTGAGCAAAACCGAAGTGAGAATTTTAAGTAACCTGTCCTCACTCTTAGTCCCCAGTAAAAAGCTTCTCCCTTATCCTAGAAGGGAGAGGAGCGAGTGCAACGAAGCTCAGAGGGTTCACTCACCCCCATTCGATAATCCGCTAATTTTTTCATCGATTGATGAATCACCCACTAAT
This sequence comes from Leeuwenhoekiella obamensis, assembly GCF_055391795.1. Lineage (NCBI taxonomy): Bacteria > Pseudomonadati > Bacteroidota > Flavobacteriia > Flavobacteriales > Flavobacteriaceae > Leeuwenhoekiella > Leeuwenhoekiella obamensis. Next base: position 2,099,829 of record NZ_AP029251.1, read on the forward strand.
ACACTACTTAATAAAATACTTTGCCCTAATTAGGCAATTCAGGCGGAGTTTCTCTTTTATTACGAGATTCTAAAGTATATAAAAATGCTTCCAACGCTCGCTGTTCTCTTTCTGTGAGTTCAAGTTCTTTAAGAAGCGGTGATGTTACTGGAAATAAAGTATCATTAAGTTGATGATCTTTACGCTTGGGTTGAGGCATACCTGCATTGTACATATTGATCACCCCAGCTAAATGAGGAAAAAGCCCATTATGCATAAAAGGTTCTGTGCGAGTGATCTCTCTCAAAGGAGCTGTTTTAAATTTACCTACATCTTCTTTTATGCCGGTTTGTTCATAAAGGCCTAGATCTTCAAAAGATCGTCCGTAATAAGTAAGGCCGGTATTGTGAAAACTATTATCTGAAAAATATCCTGTATTATGACAATTAATGCATCTGGCCTTGGTCCTGAATAAATGCAATCCCAATACTTCCTGATCTGATAAGATATCTTCATCGCCATCTATAAATCTATCAAATCTCGTACTCTCACTTACTATTGTCCTTTCAAAGGTAGCAATAGCGCCTATAATACGTTGTTCTGTAACTAGTGGGTCGCTATAAGCGGCAGCAAATAAATCTTTATATCCAGAGATCTTTGCAATACGCTTTACGGCAAGATCTACATGAAAATTCATTTCAAGAGAATCTTCCACTGGGAAGTTTACCTGCTCTTCTAATGTCGCCGCACGACCATCCCAAAAAAGGGTTTCCGCGTAAGCTACATTTAAAAGCGTCATAGCATTTCTTGCTCCTATTTGTCTGTTATGACCATAACTAGCACGCCGCCCGTCACCCCATCCCAATTCTGAGTCATGACAACTGGCACAAGCGATCTGCCCACTACTAGATAATCTAGGATCAAAAAAGAGGGTCTTACCTAGCGTTGCTTTCTCTTTAGTGTATAGATTATCTTCTGGAAACTGCACTTCTGGAAGATGACCTATATCTTTAAAACCAGATTTTACCTCATCATCTATATGCGGAGCCGGCCATTGCTGGTAATCCCCACTACTATATTTTTTTCTTAATATATCAATATCATATTCTTGGAAGGCCTTAAAACCTGCAAAAATAAATAGCACGCCATAAAGTGTGATATATTGAATTCGCCGCATTAATAGAAGACTTTAAATGTTAGTAGGAGATTGTAGCGATTTGCCTCTGCTTCATTAAAATAGGTAGTTTGAGTTATAAGATGTTCTATACCTCCTTTTGCAACTATCATCCCGTCTAATTTCTCTGATAATTTAAAGCCTACGTTTGTTCCCAGAGACGTATACAAACTATTAGAAGAGTAGAGTGCATAATCTGGATAAACTACCTCTTCATAAAATGTTTTTTGAGTGAGACCGGCATAATCTGTTTCTAAGATATTTTCTAAATAATCCTTATTACCATTAATAAAATAACTATCCATATTAAATCTACCGCTCATGGTGATAAATGGCAATATAGTTATAGTTCTTCCTTGAAGAATACTTTTTTGAATAGAAAGACCTGCCTCCATATTGGTATATCGAGATGTTGTCTGAGCAAGTGCATCTATTTGCTCAATCGTATAAACTCCAAGTGATGTATTTACATCCCAATTAGTAAATTGATTCTTAAGCTTTAGGAATGACACGTCTAATGAAAATTCCTGCTCTGATGCTGAGTACGTTTTACCAGCTTTTGTAAACCAATAGTTCTCGCCTTCTAACTCCCTGTATGCAAGATTAAATTTGAAAAGATTATTACGCGAATAAAAATAAATTGCCGATGCATTTACATCGATACGATCTGTATTAAAATCTGCAAAATAATTGGAGCGGTCTTCCTTGTCATTTACATCAAAATTACGATACGTTCTATACGCTTTATTAGAGTATTTAATAGCTGTATTCCATATCACCTTATTTCCTGTAAATGAGTAACCGGCATAGAACCCATATTCTGAGATGTCTTTCTCAAGATTATTTTTAAAAGGACTGGTCATTGTACCATAGCCCGCGATCCACTTTATATAAATATCATAATTAGCTGGGTAAGCTACATTACTATTGATATATGTAATTGAATTATTGACATCTGCATACCCAAATTTTCCACCAAATTTAAAATGATTTTTAGGTTTTAGAGTATATTCTAATCCCGCATTTAAAATCAACTCATTATATGTAATTTCAGGTTTAGGATCATACTCTGTTCTATATTTATTGAATAAGGTATAATCTGCTTTCGCAAGCAACTTAAATCTCTTTGATAAAGGAAATAAAGCCCCTCCCTGCACATTGTATTCTTGATTACTCCACTTACTTCCTTTAGATACTGCAAAATAATGTGGGTCTGCCATTCTACCTCGATGCGGATTGTTATAAGACAAATTCCATTTTAAATTACTATAATAGGATTTATCTATAGAGAACCTACCAAAAAAAACAGTTCCATTCTCTGATTTATAAATACCAGTTGTTTTTAAACCCATTGAGGTAATAGCCTCTGGTTCTCCTCCCTGTTTTAAAGCTCCATCTTCAAAAGAATAAGAAAAAGAGGAGGCAGTATAATTTTCTACGGGCACATTGGCGATATTAAAAGCTTCTTCAATGCCCTTGTCGGCTAAGCTTTCAAAAAATCTATTATTATAAACCGTAAACCTTTGTATAGAATCTTGTGCAAAAAGTGATATTTTACAAAGTAAGGTTATAAGTAAAAAAATATACTGCCTCTTCATAAATTATTCTATAACTACTTGTGGTCTTGCAAGTACCTCAAAGTCATTTGCAGAGTTATTTGTGTCTTGATAAAACACCTTTCCGTCAATCTCTGCTGATACTTTTCTTATGATAGATTCTGATGTATAATGCCCTTGTATTGTTGAGATTTCTCCCGCATCTATTGCATCTGTAAGCCTTTTTGGTTTTGCTTTACTTGGGTCATTTCTTTGTGTTTCTACACCATCTAAAATTACAGAGACTGGAATTTGCAGATATACAGAAGTATCTTCATCAAAGTTATCTGCTGTAATTGAAGGTAATGGCACCGTATTCCAACCATTAAAAACAGCATCATCTGCTCTAAAAATCGCAAAAGCATCACGTCCCATAGGATCTAGAATCAAATCCTTACCTGCAAATGTTTTAAATGCTATATTCATATTTACAGCATTTGGGTTATCAATATCACTATCTAAAAATGATGACCCCTGACTTTCTTGATACTGTCTAAAATAAGTTTCAAATGGTGCATTGCTTAAGTCTATGGTCAAATCAGGATTAACCACCTCATATACCACTGTTTCTCCTTCATCATCTTCCACAGTAAGAGGAGCCTTATGATTAACGGCTGTTGCAGCCACTATTGTACTCTTACCTGGTTCAAGTGGGTATTCTGTCCCACTCCCAGGAAACTGTATCACTTCATCCACATAAATGTAGTCGCTATTCGCATTATTTACATCTGTTTGTCCTATAGATTGGCTCCAATCATACTGACCATTAGATTGATGATAAGGCTTTAAATTAGATGATACAGAAGTTGCACCATAAACTTGAGCAAAATATACCCCGTCTAAATATATAGTTTCATTAGAGTTATTATGAACTTCAAAAAATTGATCTCTATATAGGGCCCCGTTTCTTACGTCAGAGCCAGAATAATAAATTTGCTTAAGAATAAGATCACCTATTTTACCGGTTACTAGCTCTAAAGTTGTTGTAGTTGAGGTTTCTTCATTAATAAGAATATTCTCTGCTGATGCGTTGAAAACAACTTCTTGTGCTACTTCTTGACCTGAAAATGTGAAGTACTCTTCTGCTGTAAAGGTTCGGGTTGCAGTAATGGTATAAGTACCTGGCAAAACTGATAAGGTAACAACGCCCTCTGTATCAGAAGTACCGGTATAGACAACACCATCTTCATTATTTGTAACTGTAATGTCTGCTTGTGATACCGCATTGCTATCATAGTTCTCGTCAAAGGTTAGGGCAAAATCATGACTTATAGGAGCCACATAATTACCGTCATCATCTTTACTGCAACCTAGTAATAAAGCACTGATGAATAAAATGTAAATAGAATTTCTCATTATGATTGTTTGAATTAAAATTTATATCTAATCTGTCCACCAAAACTAATCAGTGAATTTTGTCTTGATTCTGAACCGCCTGTTGATATTAAAGGCCTATAATTCAAAAAATTATTTGCATAAAGCGATAGGCTTAACCCATTCAACATTTCTTTAGTAAGACGCAAATTAAAATTGTGATAGGCAGGGGTTGATCTTTTTTCTGTAGAGGCTGGCGACCTTTGTATGGTTTTAAATCGGTCAGCTGTCCTTTGACCTGCTGGAATGTTAATTATATCTCCTTGTGGATTGATGTAAGCATAAGGATAAACCGAGTCACTACTGGCATATGTTACTCCTCTTGTATATTGCTCAGCAGTTAAGGAAATGAGCAAACCTAATTTTGAGAGGTGGTGAGTTGCAGTACCTCTCAGTTTAATTATATCATTTTCATTAGGCTGCGTATAATGCAAACCGTACAAATAGGTTTCTTCAAGAACATCAGTATTCTTTTTTAACTCATACCCTCGGGATGTAGAGCTAGAAAATATATAAGTCCCACTTAGATTAAATGAGGTATTTATGGCCTTTATCTTGTTGAAATTAAAAAAGAACTCCACCCCTTTATCGAGGGTTTGATTAGAATTCTGGCTCAAGCTATAGTCTAATAATAGATCTTCGTAACCCGTAACCTCATAAGTAGGTGGCGATCCTGCTTCATTAAAACTAAATTCTACCTGAGGAAATAACACTGGTTCAATAATAGATACTGATGATATACCATCATAGGTACTGTTGTAAAATGCCGTAATAGACATCGATCCAAAATTGGTATTATAATTAGCCCCTATTTCATACTTCCAGCTCTTACTTGGTTCAAGGTTCTGCTTCGGTATTTCCTTTTTATATGTTTGAACTAAATTGAATGAATAGTCGCTCGTTCTAAAATCTCTTATTAGGATATCAAAGTACTTATCACCTGGGAAAATTTGATTAAGTGAAGGAGCCTTAGATGCAAATCCAAAACCTCCTCTTACGCTGAATTTATCATTAATTTCGTATCCTAAATTAACCCTGGGACTATAACTCGCAAAACTATTTTGGACATCAAACCGCAACCCTAAATTGATATATAACTCATTATCATTTTTGAAAGTATGAGTTACATTATCCTGTGCAAAAAGCCCTAAATTGATTCTAGGCTTTACATAACGTGAGAAATCTAGTGGTCTAACACCTTCATCACTAGATACTCCATTACTACCTGCCGTTAATGTAACTTGTGTATGGGCGTTCTCAGGGTTATAACCTCGCCCCCTTCCATAATTTTCACTAAAGCCAGCATCAACCCCAAAAGACAAATTATGCTGAGTAACACTATTATAACTTATAGCCTTATTAAATGTAAGTTGACCATTAAGATTTATTGGCTGCCCATATACCTCTTTAATTTGCAAGTATGCCGCAGGGGTGTAGCTTCCTTTAAAAAGTCCAGTCTCTAGACTAGTAGGAACAACTCTACCTCCGTCATTTTTAAATGATTGATTATATGAATGCTGATAACTATAAGACAATCCTGATGTTAGAGATATATTATCCACTAATCCCGATTCTGGTTTCCAATTGAGTCGGTTACTTAATCTAAACCCAATATCCTTCTTGAAACTAGCATCTTTACCACCATCATCCAGATCTTTATCATAAGTCTTATCGTCTAGGTTGCTGTGTACAGTAAGAGACAAAGTGTTTCTTACTTTATCTGTATTCCTTGACCATATTGCACCGGCCGTTATTCTGTTGTATTTATCTAAAGTGTTACTGGGGTTAGGATTAGCATTTAAATAATCTAGAGATAGACTTAATGCTCCTAATTGATTATTAAGCTTTAAACCTTTTCCTATACTTACTGAAGTGTTTCCTTGTTGCACATTGATATTAGCCGTTAATGGAGTGACGCCTGCCTTACGGTTTATTCTTATCACACCACTGGTAAGATTTCCATATTTGGCATCAGCCACACCGCTTATTACTTCTACATCTTCTATATTGGATGCAGGTATTGAACGTAGATCTAAACCTGAGCTGGTGTTATCATATCTAGTTAAGCCAGTAGCATAATTGTAACTTTGCATATCCTCATCGTTAGACAGCCTAAAACCATCAAGAATATAAGCTACTCCAAATGCATTAGTATTACTACTTTGAGCTGTACGCAGTGAAATACTCTGAGCAGAGTTAAGTGGCTCTGGCGAGTATCTCGACTGTATATCTAACCCTGGTAATTGCTCCAGTATATCTCCTAAACTAAAAGATTGTACTTGATCTACTGCATATTCATTAAAAACAACTGAAGAACCAATCTTAGCTCTTTTGGGCACAGCAGTTACCATCACCTCATCAAGACGTAGATCCTCATTGGATAAGGCTATAATTATAGTGTCATGATTAACAATATCTTTATGCTCTAGATATTTAGTTTGCTTGCCAAGCATCTTGAATTCTAGAACGTAGTCAATTCCTTTTAGATTTATGGAAAATTGACCATTCTCATCTGTTACAGCCCATTCATTACCCTTCAAATTTTGGATCGTTACACCTGCAAGAGCCGTACTATCAGAAGAAGAGATAACTCTACCTCTTATCGATTGACTATAGGAACTAAATCCAATTAGTAAAATGATTAAAAAAAGACGCATTACAGCTTAAAATTAGGTCGGCAAATATATCTATTTAAACTTAATCTAAATAAATATAGGTATATTTTATACTTATATTTTTTCTTTCTAAGTTCTAAGATCAATGCTGCTATAATAATGACCTATAAATCATCATCATACCATTAGAAACAAAAAAACCTCCCATCTCTGGAAGGTTTTCTAAACATCAAGCTTTTCTTCGCTTAATAATTTTATGAAAAATTTTAAGCAACGCTTTTAAAATTAATGAAACAATAAAACTTACACAGGCACCGATTCCTGCTAAAAAAACCGTCCTTAAAATTTCATCTTGAAATAACGTGGGCAATATTGAAGTTAAAGTTCCTCCTATAGTACCACATGTTAACAAGGGATACTTACTGTTCATTACGACTAGTTGAGGCTTCATTGTTATCTGTCCCCTCTTTTTGAGCTACAGCTGTTTCCTTCACTGCGGCTTGACTAACTGCAGTAGCAACGGTTCCTGCAACGATAGCATAAGTGGCAACGGTGATAACGCCTGCAGGCAAAGCTATAGGTGCTGCAACAATAGTTCCTCCTACTGTGGCGAGAGTAACTCCTATATTTCTAAGGATTTTAAAAAATTTGGGAGTCGGACTTTTGTAACGTTCTGCTAAATTCATGTGTATTGTATTTAATTGATAAGTAAACATCTTCTACAGTTTCTAACGCATCTTGATAATGCATTAATAAGCTGTTAAGGGCTCTTTTTGAATCCATCCCTTTACCCATCCCATTTAATGTCATAACAGGAGCTATACAACCTTGCAGTTCTTGTTTAGCATTGTTAGCGGGATGTAGTAGTATCAAACTTCTTCCCGGCACATCTTTAATATGTAGATGATTCCCGAATTTTTGAGAAATTCTTCTTTGTAAAGGATAGATACCTTCTGGTATACAAGAAATTCGCTTCTTGTTTTCCTTCCAAGGCAATTCAATGGTAAAACAAACAAACTGCTTGTTTATAAAGAGAGCACCATGGGTGCTCTCCTCATAATAGTTACGTTTAATTAACCATTCCATCACTAGGCGCTTTGGTCTACCTGCAGTATACTCATAGCGTTGTAAGCACCATTATTTAGCGCATACATCTCTCCATTAACCTCCTGATAGAATTCTACACTCATAACCTGAAGTATAGGCAAAGTGGTTTCAGCGGTTAAGGATACTCCCAGATCTAACTCCTCGGTATTAGCACTGGTTAATGGTAGCATTCCACTATCAGCAGAGGCAAAGTTGAACGACCCATTAGCAAAGTCTAGCTCTGCACCACCTCCACTTACTTTAAAGTGCGTAGCTCCTGCAGGAGCTGCAATACGCTCTAAAGGGTTAAAAGGTGCGATGGTCAATCCTAGCTCTCCAGTAGTACGATCCAATGTTTTCACATGTTCAGCATACAAAGTGGTCTCTAGCTTTCCATTGATATTAAAATCAAATCCAGAGAGGGCATTCATGTTTCCTGCTTCCACAGTACGACTACCTCTCGTATTCTCTGTATCCGTTTTAATGATCGCTAGTAAGGCTTTGGTTAGCCTACTTACCATACGGGCGTCCCTCGCATTTTGCAAAAGGGTGCGCAATGCATTACGCACAAGTTTGCCCGCTTTACCGGCGCGACCAAATTCCTGTCCGTTCTCACGGGTTCGTTTAAAAGCGGGATCACTAGCAATACGCTTACTATCCACACCTCCTTTTTCACGGGCCATGTACCCGTCTGCACTTTTGAAGAAAGAAATCCCTCCAATCGTGCCTTTCAGCTTGATAATTCCAGATTGTCTGGCCATAATAAATAAAATTTTGATTAGACCACAAAACAATCTATATTTGATTAGAATCTTCCGCAACAGGCTACATACCAGCCGTTTAATGTTATTATTTCCGTTATTTCCGCAAAAACATAGGGTAATTATATACAAATACCTTCCTACTACCTAGATACTCCATAGATAGTCTATGGATAGTGTATGGATAGTGTATGGATAGTGTATGGATAGTGTATGGATAGTGTATGAAATTACCACCTTAAAAAATAAACCTAACAGTAAAGTATATGAAGTTATCAAGATTATGCATTTACCCTAAGGATATTCAAAAAATAACGGGTAGAAGTGAACGGTACGGAAGACAACTAATTCTGGACATAAAAGCGTACCTCGGGAAGGAAAAACATCAATTTGTAACGATACATGAATTTGCTTCATACTGTGGCTTAGAAGTAGAAGAGATCGCAGAATTCATCGTTTAAAAAGAAACAGTGACAGTTTTTTGGATTGCACTTTAAAGCACAGCAATAATAAAACCTACTAACATGCTTCTCGATACAAAATCATTCCACTCCGCTCCATGATTTTACTCGAAGTGACTACGCAACTAACAGAAGAAAAAAGTTAATAGACTTAAATATTATTACCCATTAGCACACACCTAAAGCCTCCTTTTTTAGAAGGCTCAAAACAAAGTCAAAAGTGGATTATAACGCTTTTCACATTACTTAATTGAATATTTTGAACTTAAAGTCAATGAAGAAGCATTACTCTATTTTATCAAAACAAACGGCCTACTTTTATATTTGGTAGTAAATGTTAGTAAGTTTCGCTGCGATGGCCAGAGGAGCGGGAGACTAGCACAGCGGTTTCTCCCGTGAAGGCTAAGAGACTTACTTTACAATTCAAGAAATTTAAAATCAGCCTAGACTTTTTTGTTTCTTTTTTGGGCGATGCAAAAAAGAAAAGCTGATCAAACATTTCGATGCTTCTAAGATCACGAACGGATACAAAGTCTCCACTTTGCTCCATGATTTTACTCGAAGTGACATAGTCGTCCCTAAGGGTAGCAGTTACACAACCGCACATTAAAATAAGTTTTATGCAAGATTATGTAAAGCATACTTTAAAAATGATAACATAGAAGAACACCCCCCATGCCCCCCTCAAAGGGGGGATACTTCTAATCTCTATATTGGTTTCTATTGCTCCCTTACCAACAATTTTTGAAGCATAATAGTTCAGTGTAAACCTTTTAAGAAACGGTAAATTTCAATTACTTAAAAAAATCCCCATTAATGGGTATATGCTGTAAATATTAATTTTATAATATTTACAGCACTAACTAACAGTACTTTACAATGAATCCTAAAATAACAAAAAATACTATTTCAAAGTCTACTAGGCTTTCTAATATAGAAGCGGAGATGGCGCTTCATATCCTTAACCAAGATGATGATCTAGATCTTATTAGCTTAAAGCAAAAATTTCCTAGACGCGCTAGCCTAGCTACAATTAAGAGTATTGCTAAAGCCTCCCCCCTCTTTAATGAAAATGCTGAAAAAATTACTATTGATATGGCAACAGTTAATCAAGATAGATATTTAGCTAACATCTCTTACCATATGAGTGGCACGGGTATTGTAAGTTTTAAAGTAGGAGGTAAAGATGGGTATATAGGGGATGGCATTGCTACTGATATCCAAATTTTCAGAAATAGGTTTTTTGTAACCGTGATACGTACTGGTACCGGCTTAGATAGATGGACTTTTAAGACCAAAGAGGTAATCATCAGTGATGGCACCATAAAAAAGGGAAAGCCTGAAACCATGGAATCCATTAGAAAAACTGAAAACATAAAGGTTATTTAAAATGAAAGCAACTATATATTTCATAGTAATGATGCTTTGCCTCCCGTGCCTATCAGGGGCGCAAAGCCTAGGGCAAGACCGCGAAGGATTTAGTACCATTGTACTACCTTCTGCAAACCTTAATCTTGACCTGCAAAATAAGGTAGCTTCCTTTAGTTACTACAGGGATTTTTTTCCAAAAATTGACAATTCTTATAAAGAATTTAATATAGATAGCGTCTACAAAGAATCATATCCTGATAAAGATAACTTTGTAAAAGGCATACTTTCTAGGTGGGACACAGTATCTACATCCATAAAAAAACACAAGAAAAATAACTCCTTCTTGCTGGGCGTTGACCTTAAAGGAAGTGCCACTGATGGTCTTAGTGGCTTGTTTTCTGAAGAAAAAGTAACGTCTTCTTCATCCATAGGCTTTATGATAGGAAAACGTTTTCTAAGAAGGAAATATAACGAAGCCATGGCTGAAGAAATAGCTGAAGAATACCTGAAATTTAATACTCCTGAAGAATTACTTACCCAAATCAATGCTGAACTTGATGACCTTATTGAAGCCGGTGTTATGAATGAAGGTAACAAAAGATATATCTATACTGTTATTGAGCATGCCCCAAACATATCCCTTACCAACCTAAGGAAAAATGTCAAGGATAAAATTAAAGCTATACAAGATATGCAACCCGAAGCAAAACGGGATGCCAACCTCAAGAAAACGCTAGTGGTGATTAAACAGCTGAACAGCCTGGAGCAACTTATACAAAAGGCTAATGCCACACTAGAGCAAATAGCCATTTCTACCGCAGATGGTGATGGGATGGCGTTACCTTCCCTTAGGGTAAAGATGAGGTCACTCAAGGATGATTTTACGAAAGCATTGACAGAGGATAGCGCAAAGAACAACATTGACATAAAAGCCATAAATATTCACCATGCTTTGGATCAAGAGGAGTGGGAAACCGCCCAGGACAAAATAAAAACCTACCTAGAGCAGTTCACAGAGCAAAGGGATGCCTATCAAAATTCTACAGCAGACTATAGTGATTTGATTGACCTATTAAAACAACTTGAAGAAAGCTACACTTCTATGGAGGAGGAAAGAGATTATTTGTCGCTTCTGAATGCAGCTTATACTGATAAGGAAACATTGATTTATGGGAGGGCCTATTTTATGGGTTCTGGTGCTACGCTAGAAATAGACAAGACAGCCACCACGATAGATAATAGGTTTGAAGATATTTCCTTTCAGGGGTATAAGCTCGAGGCTGGCGTGACGCGCCGCATGGATGCGGGAATCTTTTTAGGAGTAACCGGAGGTATTTCCTATACTAATAACCTCAGCGAGATGTCATCCTCCACTTACACCCTACAGACCGTGGATACGACCATCGCCTCGGGAAAGTTTAGCAGTAGTAAGGAGATCAAGGCGCTTCCTGGTCCTTATGATCGCTTTTTGCGATATGACATAAATATAGATTTCGTGAAGCTATTTGCCCTCTCAAATCATTCAATTGATATGCAAAAGAATGCTGAAAAAAGTGATATCTACCTTAGCCTAAATCCGTATCTGCGCCATAGGATGTATGATAACCATAATAGTATAAAGCCACATACCGTATTGGGCTTGGGTCTCTTTGCCTACAATAATAAAGACGGTCGTCTAGCCGGTGGGCTTTTTGTGCAAACAGAAGACGCCCTAGGCACTAATGCAGATAAGGAAAGTACATTTAGAAAACGTATCAACTTTGGATTAGTAGTGAAGTACAATATTGCCGGATTTAAGTTTAAAGATTAACCTCAATACTATGTTTTAAAATGCTTTTTAAACCCTCAAAATACTAGAGATGTAAAAGTAAAGGTAATGCACATTCTAGATAAGCATAGCGATCAATGTTAGTACCCCATTTCAAGAAATTTATTAACTGTTCGATTCAGTTGTATAATAGTTAGCTTCCTTTTTAGTCGATGCTAGAAATAAAAGGGCTAACTAAATATTTCTCGATGCTCCTTTAATGGCGCACAGGTACAAAATCATTTCGCTTCGCTTCACAATTTCACTCGAAATGACAAAGTAAACCATTTGCTAATTCCCACATCAGATAATTAACTCATTAAGAACTTTTCACTAAGCCAAACCGAAGTCGTCCACTGAGCGGATCCGAAGTGACATTCCTAGTCCGCAGTTTTCAGTCGCAGTAGGCAGTTTTAAATCCGACCTACTTTTCAATTTCGTAGCAATTGCTTAAAAGCTAAGCAGCGTTGGCTGTGGAGTATGGAACTAGCGAAGCGGTTTTCCATACGCAGGATAAGTAGCTTTTTCCGCAATTCAAGAAAATGAAAATAAGTCTAGACTTTTTTGTTTCTTTTTTGGGCGATGCAAAAAAGAAAAAAGCTAACTAATTATATAACCGTTCACTAAGCAAAGCCGTAGTAACATTCTCAGTCAGCAGTCTTCAGTCTCAGTAAGCAACAAATCAAATCAACCAATCGACAAATTGAGAATTGATTAATCTCTCCACTCCCATCTTCCAACTCCCATTCGCTAATTCTCTAATTAGCTAATTAACTAATTATATAACCGTTCACTGAGCGGAGTCGAAGTGAAACTCTCAGCAAGCTGTATTCAGTAAAAAGCTTCTCCCTTATCCTAGAAGGGAGGTGGGCGAGTGAAACGAAGCTCAGAGGGTTCAATCATCCAGTTCACAAAGCAAGCCAGAAGTCGTTCACTGAGCGGAGTCGAAGTGAAATTCTCAGTCAGCAGTCTTCAGTCTAAGTAAGCAGTAAAAAGCTTCTCCCTTATTCTATAAGGGAGATGGGCGAGTGAAACGAAGCTCAGAGGGTTCAATCATCCCGTTCACTGAGCGAAGTCGAAGTGAAATAAACCTCCATCTTCCCTCCCCCAGCATCCACCCCTAACCACTCGTAATTCTTACTCCCCAACACCCCTAACACCAGTAAAAACTATATTTATAAACTCCTTATTATCAACAAGAAAACAATTGAGAAGTTTTAAAGAAAATTTAATTTTCAGTAAAGGTTAAACGATTTAATATGTTAAAAGTCTAAAAAGAAGACAATTCTTACAGCTTATTGTTAATTTATAGGACGTAATACTATTAATTGTAGCTATATTTGCCGGCCCCTAAAAAAATTGAATGGAATTTTACCCGTATGAATCTATCGTTTCGCAGCGCTGCGTGTACGAGAAGCATGCAAAAAAGATAGACAGTATTCTTACCACAGAGCGGTTGCTCTTTGCAAGAAAGAAACGGATCACCGAGTTTGATCTGGAGGATATCTATTCCATTGAGTTATCTAGCTACAACCAGCGCCTAAAAAGTAAAATAAGAGAGTTCGGTTGTCTCCTTATCATTTGTGTGGCTATTTTTCTTTTCACCATAATGGGCGAAAAAGACCTCGAGATCATTATTCCGCTTACCTTCGCCATGTTTAGTATGGTGCTTTTACTAGCCGTAGCATACGAGTTCCTTCTCTGGAAATTTAACAAAGACACCTACGCCATCCTAGAGATCAACACCAGCGTAGAAAACTACAAGATCAAAGTAAGCAAAAGCAAAGAAGTACAACGCTACTTCAAAAAAGTCCTCCGCACCGCACAAAAAAGCAGACAAGAATAGTTTTTGTTCAGTCTTCAGTTGGCAGTCTTCAGTCTGCAGTCACAGCCCCCAGCAAAAAGCTTCTCCCTTATCCTAGAAGGGAGCTGAGCGAGTGAAACAAAGCTCAGAGGGTTCAATCACCTAGTTCACTAAGCAAGCCAGAAGTCGTTCACTGAGCGGAGCCGAAGTGAAAATCTCAGTAGCAAGTCTTCAGTCTCAGTAAGCAGTAATTGAAATTCTCCAATCAACAAATTGAGAATTGAAAATCGATTAATCCTCATCCAGCTCCCAGCAAAAAACTTCTCCCTTATCCTAAAAGGGAGATGGGCGAATGAAACGAAGCTCAGAGGGTTCAATCACCCAGTTCACTAAGCAAGCCAGAAGTCGTTCACTGAGCGGAGCCGAAGTGAAATTCTCAGTTATCAGTTCCCAGTCTCAGTCTCCAGCATAAAACTTCTCCCTTATCCTAGAAGGGAGATGGGCGAATGAAACGAAGCTCAGAGGGTTCAATCACCCAGTTCACTAAGCAAGCCAGAAGTCGTTCACTGAGCGGAGCTGAAGTGAAAATCTCAGTAGCAAGTCTTCAGTCTCAGTAAGCAGTAATTGAAATTCTCCAATCAATAAATTGATAATTGAAAATCGATTAATCCTCATCCAGCCCCCAGCAAAAAACTTCTCCCTTATCCTAGAAGGGAGCTGAGCGAGTGAAACAAAGCTCAGAGGGTTCAATCACCAGTTCACTGAGCGGAGCCGAAGTGAAAATCTCAGTAGCAAGTCTTAAGTCTCAGTAAGCAGTAATTGAAATTCTCCAATCAATAAATTGAGAATTGAAAATCGATTAATCCTCATCCAGCTCCCAGCAAAAAGCTTCTCCCTTTTCCTATAAGGGAGATGGGCGAGTGAAACGAAGCTCAGAGGGTTCAATCACCCAGTTCACTAAGCAAGCCAGAAGTCGTTCACTGAGCGGAGCCGAAGTGAGAACTTCAGTCTGCAGTAGCAGTCTCCAGCATAAAACTTCTCCCTTTTCCTAAAAGGGAGATGAGCGAGTGAAACGAAGCTCAGAGGGTTCAATCACCTCCAATCGAGTAATTGAGAATCCCCTAATTCAAATACCCCATTAATCCTTAAATTACCCCTCCAAACAACCACAACCATGAACTTTAAATACAACACCCTCACCTGCGCACTGCTCACGGTGATACTTTTTACGGCTTGTAAAGACAATAAGAATGAAGCTGACAAGCAAGAAGATCTTACTACTCATCAGGAAGAACCACAAACGTATAGTAATCCTATTCCGGTGAAATTTGGGGATCCTTATATCCTTAATGACGGCAGCGGCACCTATTACATGTATGGTACCGGCGGCGGAGCTAAAGATGGTTTTGCTACATATTCTTCTCAGGATCTGGTAAACTGGAAGTTTGAAGGTCAGGTATATGACACTAAAAATGAAGAGAACGCTTGGGGCATTAAAGACTTCTGGGCGCCTGAAGTGTATAAATTTGAAGACAAGTACTATATGTTCTTTAGCGCACACTGGGATGACAATCCTACTAACGAACTAGAGAATTTTATGATAGGCGTTGCCGTGGCAGATAGTCCTACGGGGCCTTTTCATAACTTAGAGGATAAACCCATCTTTGACCCTGGCTACCCCATTATTGATGCAAATGTGTATCAGGATGAGAACGGTGAGTTTTATCTGTACTACTCTAGAGTTTGCTATAAACACCCGGTGGAGTCTGAGATCGCAGACTGGGCTAAAGAAAAAGGCTGGTATGACGAGATCGAAGAGAGTTGGGTTTATGGCGTTAAACTTGCGCCCGACTTTAAAAGTGTGATAGGAGAGCCGCAATTATTGCTGCGCCCACCACTGGAGATGGACAACCAGAATGCAGAGTGGGAAAGTAGATCTGTTACCTCACACGAAGTAAACCGCCGCTGGACGGAGGGCTCGTATATCTTTAAAGAGAACGGAAAATACTACATCATGTATTCGGCAAACTTCTATGGCGGTGAGAATTATGCCGTGGGATACGCTACTGGTGATGATCCGCTGGGACCTTTCACTAAGGCAGACAACAACCCTATCTTACAAAAGAACACGCAGGATGGTGGCGATGTTACAGGTACCGGTCACAACAGTTTGGTAACGCTTAACAACGGCAAACGCTACACCGTGTATCATGGCCGCACAACAGCATCTGGTGATCAGCGCGTGGTATTTCTGGATGAGATCGAAGTAAAAGAAGACGGCACCCTTGTGGTTAATGGTCCTACCACTACCCCACAGCCGTTACCGCTAGAAGAATAATGCTTCGGTTTTTCTGGCTTTCGCCAAAAGAACGAACATTCTCACCCTTAACAGGCTTACTAACAACGCCTTGTTAATAAATTTTATTTGTCCTTTTCGCTACAGCGAAATAGATCTTAACCCTATTACTATGAGCATCTTAAAAAGAACGCTTGTAACTTATAATTTTATCTTAAATTCACGGCTCGTTTATTAATAGCAAAAATTACGGCATAACTAAATCGGTTTAGCCTATCAAATATTTATATTTACCAGCCAATACTTACTAATATCTATGAAAAAACTACTTTTCATTATCGGTATCACAGCAGCACTAACTTCCTGTGGTAGCAAGTCTAAAAAAGAAAATGAAGCAAAAGCTGAAGAACCAGCAGTAGCTGAAAAAGCAGGAAATCCCGTGTTTGAGGGATGGTATGCAGATCCTGAAGGCATCATCTTTGACGATGAGTACTGGATCTTCCCTACGTACTCTGCGCCTTATGAAAAGCAGGTTTTCTTTGATGCTTTCTCTTCTCCAGACCTTGTAAACTGGACGAAGCATGAGCGCATTGTAGATACCTCTGCGATAAAATGGGCTAACCGTGCTGTATGGGCGCCTTCTATTATTGAGAAGGATGATAAGTACTTCTTGTTCTTTGGTGCAAACGATATTCAAAGCGATGATGAAAAAGGTGGTATAGGTGTTGCAGTAAGTGACAATCCTGGCGGACCTTATAAAGACTATTTAGGTAAACCTCTTGTAGATAAATTCCACAACGGTGCGCAGCCTATTGATCAATTTGTATTTAAAGATCAAGACGGTTCTCACTACCTTATCTATGGTGGATGGAGACATTGTAACATCGCAAAACTTAATGATGACTTCACTGGTTTTGTACCTTATGAGGATGGTAGCATCTTTAAAGAGATCACTCCAGATAGCTATGTAGAAGGGCCATTTATGTTTATCAAAGATGGTAAATACTACTTCATGTGGAGCGAAGGTGGATGGACGGGTCCAGATTATAGTGTAGCTTATGCTATTGCAGACAGTCCGTTTGGTCCATTTGAGCGCGTGGGTAAGATCCTTCAGCAGGATCCTGAGGTTGCTACCGGTGCTGGTCACCACAGCATTATGCACCCTGAAGGTTCTGATAAATACTTTATCGTGTATCACCGCAGACCACTTACCGAGACTGACGGAAACTCTAGAGAGACCTGTATCGAGGTAATGGAGTTTGATGAAAATGGACTGATCAAACCTGTAAAGATCACTGAAGAAGGTGTTGAAGCCTATCCTCTAGCTGAGAATTAATTTAAAATCAAAAACGAAAAACTAATATCACTCTAATGAAATACAGATTTAGCGTATTGCTTTTTTGCCTTGCTATTTCCACAGCATTTGCTCAGGAAGCGATCATTGAAAAAGTTGAAAACCCTGTAGATTATGTAAACCCATTGATGGGTACAGACTCAAGTCCGGGTCTATCTAACGGTAACACTTATCCTGCAGTGGCAGTGCCATGGGGTATGAACTTCTGGACCCCACAAACAGGACCTATGGGTCATGGATGGGCATATACGTATAATGCAGATAAGATCCGTGGATTTAAACAAACACACCAGCCTTCTCCTTGGATGAACGATTATGGGCAATTCTCTTTAATGCCTGTAACTGGTGGTATGAAATTTAAGCAGGATGATCGTGCTAGCTGGTTTTCGCATAAAGCGGAAGTATCTACACCATACTACTACAAAGTTTACCTTGCAGATCATGATGTAACTGTAGAGCTTACTCCTACTGAGCGTGCTGCGCAGTTTAAAATGACCTTCCCTGAGTCTGATAGCTCTTACGTGGTTATCGATCCTTTTGATAAAGGTTCTTATGTAAAGGTTATTCCTGAAGAGAATAAGATCATAGGGTATACCACTAAGTATGCAAGAGGTGATTACAAGAACTTCAAGAACTACTTTGTTATTCAGTTTGATAAGCCTTTTGACAACATAAACACTTGGGAAGGTGACAACCTTGCTAAAGGTCAAGCTGAGATGGAAGGTAACCATGCCGGTGCCATCGTAGGTTTTAAAACTAAAGAAGGTGATGTGATCAATGCTAAAGTAGCGTCATCATTCATCAGCTTTGAGCAGGCAGAACTTAACCTTGAGCGCGAGATCGCTAAGGATGATTTTGAAACGATCAAGCAGAACGCTCGTGATGAGTGGAATGATAAATTAGGTCGTATTGAAGTTGGCGGTGGTAGCATAGACCAGATAAGAACGTTTTATTCTTGTCTATACAGAACATTATTCTTCCCTAACAAATTATACGAGATCAACGAGAATGACGAAATCATTCACTGGAGCCCGTATAACGGCGAGATCCTTCCTGGATATATGTTCGCAGGTACTGGTTTCTGGGATACCTTCCGTGCATTATATCCTTTCTTGAACTTAGCGTATCCTTCTATCAATAAAGAGATGCAAGCTGGTCTTGCAAACGATTATAAAGAAGGTGGATGGTTACCAGAGTGGTCTAGCCCTGGTTATGCTAACATCATGGTAGGTAACAACTCTGCTTCTGTTGTTGCAGATGCGTATCTTAAAGGTCTTAGAGGTTATGATATCGAGACGCTTTGGGAAGCTGTAGTTCACGGTGCGAACAATCAAGGGCCAATGTCTGCAGTGGGTCGTGATGGTGCAGAGTACTACAAGAAACTAGGATATGTTCCTTATAATGTAGGTGTGAACGAGAGTGCTGCAAGAACTCTAGAATATGCTTATGATGACTTCGCTATCTATAAACTTGGTCAGGCTTTGGGTAAACCCAAAAAAGAGATCAACATCTATAAAGAGCGTAGTATGAACTACAAGAATCTTTTTGATCCAAGCTACGGACTAATGCGTGGTAAGAACGAAGACGGAAGCTGGCAAGAAGACTTTAATCCTTTCAGATGGGGTAACCCATTTACTGAAGGAAACAGCTGGCACTATAGCTGGTCTGTATTCCATGATGTACAGGGATTGGTTGACCTTATGGGTGGTGAGAAGAAATTTGTTAAGAAATTAGATTCTGTATTCTCTATGCCTCCTATTTTTGACGAGAGCGTTTACGGTGGTGTGATCCACGAGATTCGTGAAATGCAGATCGCAGACATGGGTCAGTATGCACATGGTAACCAGCCGATACAGCACATGATCTACCTGTACAACTACGCAGGTGCACCATGGAAGACTCAAAAATGGGCGAGAGAAACTATGGACAGAATGTACAAAGCTACTCCTGATGGATATTGTGGTGATGAAGACAACGGGCAAACATCTGCTTGGTATGTATTCTCTGCAATGGGCTTCTATCCTGTAGCTCCTGCTACAGACGAGTATGTTCTAGGTGCTCCATTATTCAAGAATATCACACTTAATCTTGAGAACGGTAAAAAGATCAAGATCAATGCTCCTGAGAACAGCAGCGAGAATATCTATGTTGACGAACTTGAAGTAGACGGTAAAGAATACAAGAAAAACTGGTTAAGCCACAAAGAGCTTATGAAGGGTGCTACATTAGACTATGAAATGTCTGACGAGCCTAACAAAGACAGAGGTACCAGCAAATCTGCTTACCCGTACTCGTTGTCAAACGAATAATTAATATACTTATATAGGCAGCCTCTTGAGGCTGCCTATTCTTTTAACCCCTTATTCTAAAAGAACATAATACAGATAATGATTAGATTGAACAGTAAAAAATGCCTGGGTTTTCTTTTCGCTTTAAGCGGAATTGTAACACTGCAAGCGCAGGAAGAAAATCTGGTGAAGTATGTAGACCCAATGATCGGTACGGCAAAAATGGGTCATACCTATCCTGGAGCTACAGCTCCATTTGGTAGTGTGCAGTTAAGTCCAGATACTGACACTATACCCTATGAAGCAAATAACCGTTACAACCCTGATGTATATAAATACTGCGCAGGATACCAGTATGAAGACAATACCATTGTAGGTTTTAGTCACACGCATTTTAGCGGTACAGGTCACTCAGACCTTGGTGACTTTTTAATAATGCCTACCGTAGGTGATCTTCAACTCAACCCAGGAACAGAAGCTGATCCAGATAGTGGTTACCGTTCTCGTTTTTCTCATGATGAAGAAAATGCTGAAGCTGGTTACTATCAGGTGAATCTTAAGGATTACAACATTAATGCAGAGCTTACAGCTACTACACGCGTGGGGATGCATAAATACACCTTCCCAAAGAGTGATGATGCGCACATCATCTTAGATCTTAAGCATGGTATTTACAACTATGATGAGAAGAATGTATGGACAATTGTGCGTGTAGAGAACGATACACTGGTTACGGGTTACCGCCAGACTTCTGGATGGGCACGTACGCGTAAGGTGTACTTTGCAATGAGCTTTAGCAAGCCTATTAAATCATATGGTCAGGCAAAACAACCAGGTCAGGTTTATCGTGGCTTCTGGGGTCGTTTTGATCAAGAGCACAACTTCCCACAAATGGCTGGTAAGGATCTAAGACTACACTTTGACTTTGAGACTGAAGATAACGAAGCTATTAAAATTAAGTTCGCTTTATCACCGGTAAGTATGACTGGTGCTGTAGAGAACATGAAAGCAGAGATCCCAGGATGGGACTTTGATGCTGTTAAAGCTGAAACACAAGCAAACTGGCAAAAAGAACTTGAGAAGATCACTGTAGAGACCATTAAGGATACTGACCTTGTTAACTTCTACACTGCGATGTATCACGCTTTCTTAGGTCCTACGGTTTACA
Organism: Leeuwenhoekiella obamensis; assembly: GCF_055391795.1. NCBI lineage: Bacteria > Pseudomonadati > Bacteroidota > Flavobacteriia > Flavobacteriales > Flavobacteriaceae > Leeuwenhoekiella > Leeuwenhoekiella obamensis. The sequence continues at coordinate 2,120,962 of NZ_AP029251.1, forward strand.
TGGATACTGATGGGCAGTACATGGGTCTGGATCGCAACATTCACAAAGCTGATGGCTTTACAAACTACACGTCTTTCTCGCTTTGGGATACGTATAGAGCTTTACACCCATTCTTTAATATCGTGCAGCAAGAGCGCAATGCAGACATGGTTTCTTCTATGTTAGCTCACCACGATCAAAGTGTGCATCACATGCTTCCTATCTGGTCGCATTATGCTAACGAAAACTGGTGTATGATAGGATACCACAGTGCTTCTGTATTAGCAGATGCTATTGTAAAAGGTAATGTAGACTTTGATGCAGAGCATGCGCTAGACGCTGCTGTTGAAACTGCTAAAGTGCGTTACTTTGATGGTATAGGTGCTTATATGGATATGGGCTATGTGCCAGAAGATGTAAGCGGAGCTTCAGTATCTAAAACGCTAGAATATGCCTACGATGACTGGGCGATCGCTCAGGCGGCTAAAAAGCTAGGCAAAGACGATATCTACAAAGAATTCATGAAGCGTTCTGAGAATTATAAGAACGTGTATGACGAGTCTATAGGCTTTATGCGTCCTCGTCTTAAGGATGGTTCTTTTAAGAAACAGTTTGATGAACTAGATACACACGGACAAGGATTTATTGAGGGTAACAGCTGGAACTATAGTTTATATGTTCCGCATGATCCTGCTGAGATGATCAAGATGATGGGTGGTAAAGAGAAATTTACTGCACACCTTGACTCATTATTCACAATGGACCTGCCAGACAAGTACTTTGAGAATACTGAAGATATCTCTCGTGAAGGTATCATAGGGAACTATGTGCACGGTAACGAGCCTTCACACCACGTACCTTATCTTTACAACTGGACGAACGACCCTTGGAAAACTCAAGACAAGATCCGTTTGATCTTAGAAAGTAAATTCCAAACAGGATCAGATGGTCTAAGTGGTAATGACGACTTTGGTCAAATGAGTGCATGGTACCTGTTTAGCACCATGGGCTTTTATCCTGTAGCGCCAGGAAGTCCAGATTATGCTTTGGGTAGCCCGGCTATTGAAGAAGCTACGATTCACCTTGATAATGGTAAGACCTTCACGGTAAAGACCAGAAATCAAGGAGAGAAAAATGTATATGTTCGCAATGTTGAGCTTAATGGAGAAAAACTAGAGACACCTTTCATCACGCATGAGCAGATCATGAACGGTGGTACGCTTACTTTCTACATGAGCCGCAGACCTAATAAAAATCTTTACCGCTAATTAACTAACCATAAATTAGCAACTAATCAACCCTGAAAACCACGGCGCAAGTCGTGGTTTTTTATTTGGCTTAAAGCCAAAACATCTACACCACTTAAATTATTTACCGCAACAGAATAAACCTTTTGTACAAAACAGCATTCTAATCTTTACCTTGTAGATCGAGGATACGTTGTTTTCGCTGCAGCGAAAACACTCAACATAAAACCGTACAATGCACTTAATTCCCACTGAGGAAGAAGATCTCGTTTCTCGCCTGAAAGCGCCCAAAACTAAAGATGCGGCGTTTAGAGAACTTATGGGGCTTTACAAAAGGCCGCTGTATGGTATGTTGCGTAAACTCATGGTAAATCATGAGGATACTGATGAGGTTTTGCAGCTTACATTTATTAAGATCTACAGATATATTGACGGTTTTAAAGGCGATAGTAAATTGTACACCTGGATGTACACCATCGCTCGCAATGAAGCCTATCGCTTGCTTAAGCAAAAAGCAGATAAGGCCAATGTGCGAATCGATGATCTGGGCGCACAACACATGCAAGAATTAGAGGCAAATAGCACTTATTACAGCGGCGATGAGATACAATATAAATTGCAACAAGCCGTAAATCAATTGCCGTTAAAACAACGAGAGGTATTTAATTTAAAATATTTTGACGGACTCAAATACACCGAGATCGCCACGATAACCGGGATAACCGTGGGCGGTTTAAAAGCAAATTATCACCTTGCGGTAAAAAGAATTAAAGAACTATTAAGCATAGACTAAACCATTTAGAGATTTCTATATTCTAAAGACAAAGAAGCATCCATGAACTTTGAAAAGCAACATATTAAAGATGGCTATTCTACTCACAAAGACTATTTTGATGAGCTAGAAGCCAGCGTGCTTGAAGAGCTGGATCTTCAACCTAAATTGCAAGAAGAGCAAGCAGATGGTTATGCTGCAGATGATGCGTATTTTGATAATTTAGAAGATCAGGTTTTTGCAAAACTCAACGCACAGCATAATGTGCATCAACTGATCCCAAATAAGGATACCGACAGCAATAGCAATAATAATAATACTAATAGCAATAAACTATGGTACGCCACAAGTTTTGCCGCTGCTTGCATCGTTATAATTTTGTTATTTACATTTAAGTCAAACAACACAGAACCTGACTTCGCAACTCTTTCACCAGAAGTTGAGAATTACTATTTGCAGCAGCAGGACTTATTTTTATCTGATGCTGATTTGCAGTATATTCTGGATGAAGATATTTATGACATTGATATAGAAGACCAGGAACTAGATAAAGATCTCACAGATTATCTGCTAGAAGAAGATCTTATCTTACTAGAAGCCTTACAAGAATGAAAAAGATAGCACTACTTGCGTGCATGCTACTCAGCATGACACTATTTGCACAGAATCCGCGGGAGCGCCTTAAATCGCTTAAAACAGCCTTTATCACTCGCGAACTAGAACTTACTCCAGAGGAAGCAAAAGACTTCTGGCCAGTATATGAAGTGTACAATGATAAGGTAGAAAAAGTAAGAGAAAAGCAAATACGCAGCATCATGAAAGGCCGCAAAGCCACTGAAGAAGAAGCTGAAACGTTTGTAAAAGAGTATCTCACTACAGAAAAAGATATGTTTCAAGCGACTGAGAAACTCATGAAAGACCTTAAGGATGTGATCTCAGCTAAAAAACGTGCAAGGCTTATTGTCGCCGAGCGGGAGTTTGGCAGGCGCATGCTAGAGCGCATACGAGGTCGCCACTAACTTTTAAAATTGCCAGCCTTGTGCTGGTATTTTTTTGGCTTAAAGCCAAAAAGGGTATAGTTATAAAACATCTACAACAAATAGATTATAATTAATAATAATTAAAATTCTTCCTGTTCTTAAACCTTCGTTAATCCTATCACAAACTCTGATAATAGGTAGTTTACATTATCGAATTTGTTTTAATTTCTGTATAAAATACGTAAAATGAAGATGAAGACACTAGTATGGCTTTTCTTCATTTGCACAATAGCACTATCCTGTAAGGAAGTTGACAAAAAGGAGGTGGAGAAGGCAGATGAAACGAACGCACAGGAGAAAACAATAGACTCTGCAGCGCTCAAGAAAAGCGAAGAACAGGAACAGATCATAGATATCAAAGTTGATTATCTCGACATTGTAAAGGCTAGAGATAATGGCGAACTTCAAGAAAATGTAGTGCGCTATAATTGCAATAACGAAAAGCGCGGAACACTACACTTTTATACTAAAGACGGTTCTTTAAAACTCATTGAGCACGTCTATAATGAGTATGACCATCACGAGGCGCGTGATCAATATTTCGTGAAAGACAGTATGCCATTCTTTATCTACTTTGAGAGAAAAGACTGGAGTTTTGTAGAAGGCTCAGCAGATGAACCGGCTACAAAAGACAAGATCACAGAAGAGCGCTACTACCTTAATGCGGGTAACATTTTGCAATGTTTATCAAAGCAATATGAAACAGTAAGCGACGCTGATGATAATCCACGTAGTGAAGATATCGCCAATACAAATATAGATTGCCCCAACGGTGATGAACTTCTCACTCAGTACACAATTCTTGCTAAACATGTTGATGACAAACGTAACATTGGCTGTCTAGAGTAATACTGCAAATTGATTTGTCGTACATTTGATTTTTGCAAAACATATGCCGCATGAAGAATTCAACTTCGCAAACTTCTATTGAGGGTTTTTACAAAGAGATGGATCAGGATATTTCTGGCAAATCATTGTTGCCAGATGGTATTGAGAAAGAGATAGGTCACTTTAATGTTTTTGAGATCGCTAAGGTTTACAAGCATCATAAGCAGACTAAAAAAATGCCATACAACAGGCGTACGTATTACAAGATAAGCTTGATAAAAGGCCGTAATCAAGCCGAGTATGCTGATAGAATTATCCCTATAGATCAATATGCGCTGCTTTTTGCAAGTCCAAAGATCCCATACAATTACGTCCCGCAAGACGATGATCAAGATGGCTTCTTCTGCATTTTTACAGAAGACTTTATGCTGCATGAAAAAACCGGAATTCATTTAGATAAGATCCCGTTGTTTCAATCTGGCGGCTACCCTATTTTTCAACTTACGCCAGAGCAAGTTGAAGCGCTAGAGCCCATATTTAAAAAGATGATGCAAGAAATAAATTCTGATTATGCCTTTAAATATGACCTGCTGCGCAACTATATCATTGAGTTAATTCATCAAGTACAAAAACTACAACCAGCCACAGCGATCTATTCTACGACTAATGCAACAGACCGTGTTTCATCGCTATTCACAGAGCTCTTGCACAGACAATTCCCAATTGAATCAACGCATCAACGCATACAACTACGCAACCCAAAGGATTTCGCCGAAAGGCTATCAATACACGTAAATTATCTAAACAAAGTACTCAAAGAAAAAACTGAGAAAACAACCAGCGAGATCATAAATCAACGCATTGTGCAAGAGGCGCAGATCCTATTAAAACAAACACAATGGACAATTTCTGAAGTGGGATATTGCTTAGGATTTGAAGAAGTTGCTCATTTCTCAAACTTCTTTAAAAAATACATTGGGCTTTCGCCAAATAACTTCAGATCTTAGAAAGATTTGTTTTTTACAAATACTGGTTTGTTTCTTGCAAAACTAACAGTAACCTTCAAAGTACCTTTGTTTCAAATTAAAAACTAGAAATTATGAGTACAGGAAAAATAGCATTAGTTACCGGTGGAAGCCGTGGTTTAGGTAAGGATATGGCGATCAATCTTGCTAAAAAAGGTCTGCAAGTCATTCTCACCTATCGAAGCAAACAAGAAGAGGCTCAAAACACTGTAGATACGATTGAAAAATTAGGTAGTAAAGCCGCAAGTCTGCAACTGGATGTAGCTGACACTAGTAATTATGACGCCTTTTTAGAGCGAGTAAAGAGCGTTTTAGAGTCAGAATTTAAAACTGACAAATTAGATTTTGTGATCCCAAATGCTGGTGTAGGTCATCATAGTGATTTTGCTAGCACTGAGGAAAAAGACATCGATAATCTGTATACCATTCACTTTAAGCAGCCGTATTTACTAACGCAAAAGTTGTTACCGCTAATGAACGATGGCGGAGGAATTGTAAACATTAGTAGCGGTCTGGCGAGATTCGCAATGCCTGGAGCATCTGCGTATGGCGCCCTTAAAGCTGCAGTAGAACAACTCACAAGATATCAAGCAGCTGAGCTAGGTTCAAGACAAATACGCAGTAACGTTGTTGCTCCGGGAGCTATTGAAACCGATTTTGGCGGTGGAGCCGTTCGTGATAATAAACAACTCAATGATATGGTTTCTTCAATAACCGCTTTAGGAAGACCTGGATTGCCAGAAGATATAGGTGGCGTTGTAGCTTTTCTTTGCTCAGAGGATGCAAGATGGATCAATGGGCAACGCATAGAAATTTCAGGCGGTATGAAGCTGTAAATCAGACAGAAATATAAATTTATATGGGTGAGCGTTATTGCGCTTCACCCTTTTTTTGTTGCATCATATCAGATTTTTATCCATTTTTATATCGCTAATGTTTAGATTTCTTTAAGAAATAAGGTAGTTTAATTTGATTAGCCTCTTACAAAACGACCTCACAAAAACATTACAATTTAAGGCCGCTTCTCAGCGGCCTTTTTTGTGCACCTTCCGTAAGGTTTTGTATTCTTAGTAGACTAAAATCGCTCATGAATTTAGATATGTCCACTTCAGAAGTAAGCCTTTCAAAAATTAAATATTCATTACTAGATCTTGTTCCTGTTCTTCAGGGTTTTGAACACAAGACCTCAATGGAAAACAGTCTTGATCTTGCAAGACATACAGAAAAATGGGGCTACAATAGGTTTTGGGTTTCTGAACATCATAATATGGACAGTATTGTGAGTTCTGCTACCATAGTTTTACTCACGTATCTCGCAAACGGCACTTCTACCATTAGAATAGGTTCTGGCGGGATCATGTTGCCCAATCATGCACCACTCATTGTCGCTGAGCAATTTGGAACATTAGAGACACTTTTTCCCGGAAGGATAGACTTAGGCCTAGGCCGAGCGCCGGGAACTGATCAGATCACAGCTAATGCGCTAAGACAAGGCAAACAAGAAAGCGTCCAGGATTTTCCTAATGCGGTTGAGGAACTTCAATATTATTTCTCTAAAGAGAGTGAAGATGGCCGTGTGCGTGCCATTCCTGGTGAGGGGCTTGAAGTTCCTATTTATCTTTTGGGCTCTAGTACTTTCAGTGCGCAACTGGCGGCTAAACTTGGTTTACCATACGCTTTTGCCAGCCACTTTGCTCCTACACATTTACACAATGCCCTGCATCAATATAAAAAGTTTTTCAGCCCTTCGGCGAAAGCCAAAAAACCATACACCATGGCAGCCGTAAACATAATTGCTGCAGATACAGATGAAGAAGCCGGAAGACTTGCCACCAGCTTATACCAACTCGCAATGGGCATTATCACTGGCAATCGCTACCCGTTGCAACCTCCTGTAGAAAGTATGGATGCCATCTGGAGTCCACAACAGGAAGCTGCGATAAAGCCTATGATGCATTACACCTTTATAGGCAGTAAAGCGACCATAAGAAAGCAGGTTAAACACTTTGTTGAAGAAACCAGCGTTGACGAACTCATTGCCGTTTCTCACATCCATGACCATGAGGCCAGGTTAAAGTCTTATAAGCTTTTCAGCGAAATATTTTACTAGCGTATTACTCGTGCAATAGTGTAGAAGGTTCGTATAGGTTCTTCTTATCTAAATAGTCCAAAGCCAAAGCGTAAGCGCCTAACCAAACCGCTTCACTAGTTCCTAAACGAGAAATACCTATAGGTATCTTCTTATTTGGGTTATACGTTGCTGTGCTTGAAGAAAACGGGATATCCACAGTCACCGAATCATCTGAAATAAAAGCATCGTAGCTAGCAGGATCATCAATATATGTCGCAGTTGAAACTAAACGAGAATACTGTTGCCCTTTGTAATCTTCGATTTTAGAGTTAAGATGCTTTACAATTGCAGGCACAATAAACTCTGAAGCTCCCGCGATACCACCACCTATTACTACTGGCGCATCAATGATCGTGATAGAATTAGCAAGCGCTTCTCCTATTACTTTACCCATTTTTTCAAATGCGGTTATAGCTGCTTGTTGATCACCTTCTGCAGTACCTTTTGCGATCTTATAAATACGCTTAGGCGAAAGTAGATCTTCGCATCGCACTAATTCGCAATACTCTCTTTGTACCGCTCTAATGCTTACACCTTCTTCTGCAAAGGTTTTAGGGTTTGCAAAGTTGCGGCTTAACCATATCTCACCTGCTCCTGAGTTATCTCCTAAACAGATCTGACCGTTGATCACAACTCCTGCGCCAAAGCCAGTTCCTAGCGTAATACCTAGCAAGTTTGAGTAACGCTTTTCAATACCGTTATCTGCAAGCGTTTGATTAATGTATGGCAAGAATCCTTCTACTGCTTCACCATAAGCAAAAAGATCACCGTCGTTATTAATAAGCGTTGGGATATTAAAGATCTCTTCTAGCATTGGGCCTATCGCCACGCCGCCTTTAAAAGATGGAAAATTAGGAAGGTCTCCTATAATTCCGTTTTTGTAATCTGCCGGACCAGGAAAAGCGAAACTTATCGCTGCCGGTTGTTGTGGTGCAATAGCCTGTGTTACCTGCTTAAAACCATCGATCATGGTAAGTAGGCATTTCTCCTTGTCGTGTGAGTTTGCTGGCAGCGCAATAGGATCTATCAATTGCTTCCCTGCCTGTATTGCCGAAAAAACAAAATTTGTTCCTCCTGCATCAAGACTCATTACTATTCTATCGTCTCCGTAAATATTGTATTCCATAGGCCTGTCTCCACATTAGGTATAAAAAGCTGGTTAGCACTTTTTATACTTTTTTGGTTAGGTTGTTTAATATTTTGGCGAAAGCCTGGCAGCAAAACCGCCATTCTTCACCAGGGTTAGTGTTATTGTATTATTAGTTGTTGCTGTTGTTTGTTCTTTCTTGTAATCTAGCGCTTGTCTTCCTGCATTTACTCCGTCTTTAAAAGCGGTCATGTTATAGGTTTTGGATGCATCCAAAAAGCTAAGATCTACCGTAAACTCACGCTCTTGTTCTTTGCTATTAGTGATCGCTCCTACAAACCACTCTTCGCCTTTGCGCTTAGCTACCACGACATATTCACCTATCTTGGCATCAAGGATCTTTGTTTCATCCCAAGTGGTTGGTACGGCAGTGATAAACTCAGTACATTCTTTTTCTTTATAATAGTTTGTAGGGTTGTCGGCTAGCATTTGTACACCGCTTTCAAAAACCACAAACAACGCCATCTGAAAAGCTCTTGTTCCCATCGCGGCAGAGTTAGGACGCACGCTATGATAGAACTCGGGCTGCATATTGATCATTCCACCGGGAGTGAAATCCATTGGGCCCACTGCGTTGCGCATAAAAGGTAAATACAAACTGTTGTCTGGCGTTGCTCTACCCATTTGCTCAAGGCCTAGAACGCCCTCGTAAGAAATGATATTAGGATATTTTATCTCAAGACCTGCTGGTTTGAACGAGCCATGAAAGTCAACAAAAAGTTCATGCTTTGCTGCTTCTTTTGCCACGCGCTCATAATAATCTACCATCCATTGATCGCTGCGATCCATAAAATCTATTTTCACACCAGCGATTCCCCATTCTTTGAATTTCTTAAAAAGATCAAAATTCTTCTCAACCGTAAGCCACGTCAACCATAGCACGATATCTACATTGCGCTCTTTACCGTAAGCGATAAGTTCAAAAAGATCTATCGTAGGATTAGGTGTATATGGATCTGTTGTACTTTTTGCCCAACCTTCATCCATGATGATATATGGGATCCCAAAGTCTGAAGCAAAATCTATAAAATACTTATAGGTATCTTCATTAAAGCCAGCCTTAAAATCCACGCCGTATGGCGAAGCGCCGTTCCACCATTCCCAACTTACTTGCCCAGGTTTGATCCACGAAGTGTTGTCGAGCACATTTTGAGTAGCTAGTTTAACGGTAAGCGTATTTTCAAGAATATCTTTTTCATCATTTGTGATCAAGAAATAACGCCATGGGAAAGATCTTTTACCATCCACCTTTGCGATATAATCGGCACGCTCAGTAAGTTTTAAACTACGGTCTCCATCTGGGCCAAATGCGATAGGATCTTTAGGAAAGATCGCGCTCAATTGCTCTGGCGTATTCACATTTAAGAACATCGCAGGATATTTCTCTAAGTCAGATTCTGAGATCAAGATCTTAGTGTCGTCACTTTCTAGTAAAACGGGTAACACCGCCATTTTTTGGCTTTCGCCAAAATCTGAAGTACGCACATGCGTATAAGGATGCTCATAGGCCGTTTTAAAAGAACCAGTTTGTTGCAAATGCGCAGTATATTCCCCGGAAGGGTTAAAGACAGCTTCTTCATTTTTAACCTCAAGAGAATCTCTTGTATTTGTCACAAAACGATAAGCAAAGCCTTCATCATAAACCCTAAACTGAATATCGTATTTGCGGTATTTTAAAGTGAGTTGGTTATACGAATTCTCGATCTCACTGTATTTCATTGGCACTACAGGCTCAATAGTTTCAGTAACAGATTTTACTGATGAACTCTTAAGCTTTGCATCTTTACCTAGAACATCTTTGCCTAGATCAAGACTCAGTGTATTATCTAGAAAAATCGATTTACCATTGAGAGCCACAGAATAACTTACATCACCTTCAGCCTCCACTTCTACAACTAGACTACCATCTGGAGATGACACTTTAGTTTGCTGTGCCTGCACCGCAGTTATACAAAGAAAAAGACCAAAAATGTAAGTTATCTTATTTTTCATCAGAATGTGCTTTTACAAAATTTAATAACAAAGGATATGCTGGATGCGTCATGTTATGACCGTAACCATCCATCTCATATATTTCTATTTCCTTCTGTCCCGCAACCTTCATCATGCGATAGAAATATGCATTTTCTTCATATCTACCCAGCATTTCCATCTCACGATCACCCGTAATTAGCAAGGTAGGTGGCGCGTCTCCACGCACAAAAAATAGTGGAGCCCATTCATCAACAATGGGCTGCTCACCAGGAATATCACGCTCTGCCCTTATGGTAAAATGCGTGATCGTATGACCGCTAAAAGGCACAAGACCTGCTGCGTCATTAGCATTTATGTCATATTTAGCTAGTCTGGATTTGTCCATGATCGCCATTAAAGCAAGATAACCACCTGCAGAATGCCCCGAAACAAAGATCTTTTTAGGATCGCCGTTATACTTCTGTATGTTCTTAAAAACCCAGGCAACAGCTGCCGTAGCATCAGCAATGCTGGTTGCTGCTTGTACTTTTGGCGAAAGCCTATACCCAACACCCACGATCACATTTCCTGAATTCTTTAACGCTGCAGGAACTTCACGACGACCACCTGTAAGACCGCCTCCATGAAACCAAATGATCACCGGAGCATCCTCTACATTCTCAGGATAATGAATATCCATAAGATCCATCTCTGCCAGGTAAGCATCGCTTTTAACTTCAGTTTCTGTGCGATAAGAAATGCCTTCTGCCGTTTTGTATGTTGTTTGGGTCAAGCCCAAAAACGGAAAGCTTAGAAAGCAAATTATCGTAATTACGTGTGTTAGATTTTTCATCTATTTTTTTGTTGTCAATTCTAGCGTTCCTCCTTGAATTAGTTTTTCATAAGGCACGAAGTAACCGTCTACTTTTTCACCATTCCATTTAATAGACTCCAAGTTTCTTGAGTTTCTATCTTGAATGATCTCAAAAGATTTTCCGCCAGCGATATGCCATTTTACCTTATCAAAAACCGGTAGACTTACAAGATACTCATTATCAACCGGAGAAAGTGGATATAATCCTGTAGATGCATAAACATACCAGCCGCTCATTTCACCTGCATCGTCCATTCCTGATAGCGCTAACTCATCTTCTCCTACTCCGTAGAAATCATGAATAATGGTATCAAGGATCTTCTGAGACTTTTCTGGCTTATTGATAAAGTAATATGCAAATGGCGCCTCGTGATCAGGTTGATTTCCTTGGCAATATTGACCTATAAAGCTAGACACGTTACGCGCAATGTGCTTAGGATTCCACGGAAGTGTAAACAATGAATCTAACTTCTCTTCATAACGCTCTTCGCTATCATAAAGATCTACAAGACCATCCATATCATGCGGAACAAAAAAGCTTACTTGCCAAGCGTTTGCTTCTCTGTACATGTACTCGTAGTATGGATATTCTGAATTAAAGTTTTGAATCCATGAACCATCTTCAAGACGGCCACGCATAAAATTAGTTTTTGGGTCAAAAACATTCTTGTAATTCTTAGAACGCTTCATCAAATCCTCATAATGCTCCTCGTCTCCTAGTGCTTTAGCAAGCTGCGCAAGACTGTAATCATCCACTGCATATTCAAGTGTTTTAGAAACTCCGGCTTTTGCTTTTGTCTCCGTATGAGGATTTTCAACATCTGGGTCAGAGATAAAGCCTTTCTCGATATATTCAGCAATGTGAGGACGTGTACCGCCATCTTTGTACGCATTATTGATCAAAAGTTCGTATGCTTTATCAACATCATAATCTTTTATTCCACGTAAGTAAGAACTCGCTATAAAAGAAGCAGCGTGATCCCCGTGAAAGAAAGTAGGCATAAAACCTCTTAGCTCACCTTTATTGATCATGCCAGAGATAATATCACTTGTAACTTCTGGACGTAACCATCCTAATAAAACAACCTTGTTACGATACGTATCCCAAAGAGATGGCAAGGTGTAGTATTGATATTCTTCATTCTGTTTTTCACCAGCATCATCAGTAAAATCTCCGTTTACATCACTGCGAAGCGCTGGCCATAAAAAGGATCTGTAAAGCGAAGAGTAGAACATCTCTTTGTCCTTCTCTTCTCCACCGCTGATCTCAACTTTAGATAAAAGCGCTTTCCACTCGTTGCTACCACTTTTATGAATGTCTTCAAAAGACTTATCACCTACTTCAGTTTCTAGGTTTTGTTTCGCGTTTTCAACGCTCACGAAAGAGATACCTACTTTAAGAGTTACCGGCTCGCTACCGTTCTCTAACTTAAGTAAAGCATAACCCCCTTCTTTTTCTTTTTTCTGTTCAAGTGCTGTGATGTTTGCGCTTGAAACAGCATAAAAGTGAATCTTATCACCACCCACATGTTGCACACCTGAAACTACGTTATCAGAAACTTTGTTGATCTCCCAGTCGTTCACTCGGTTATTTGCTCGCCATAGATCAAAAACTATGTTTCTATCTTCGGCATTGCTATATGTGTACTCGTGTACACCAGCTCTCAAAGTAGAGGTTAGTTTTACCTTAACACCATAATCCTGAAGCTCAACTTCATAAAATGCAGGAGAAGCTTTTTCGGTTTCTTTTGAGAATTTAGATTTAAAAGGAAAAGTTGCACCATTAGAAACCGGCAAAATAGGAAGGTGACATAAATTCCAGTGACCTTTGTTTGTGTGCGTAAAACCTATGATCTCATCATCTTCATACTCATAACCTGCACCACTACCGTATTGTGTGATAGGGCTTAATTGTACCATTGCGTTAGGCAAAGCAGAACCAGGAAATGTCAAACCTGCCCAAACTCTCCAGTTTCTAGGAGGTGTGTATCCTATAAATTCTGGATCTGTAAGCGGCGCTGTCCCGATAAACGGATTAACATAATCCACAGGATTTGCTACATAATCTCCAGTTGTGTTTTGCGCTAGTGATTCTTTTTCGGCGCAAGCCAAAAAAAGAAAAACCATACTTAAAAGACTTAAATATTGTACTGCTCTTTTATTCATTGGTTGAGATTAAACCCCAGTTTTTGTTAGGTTCTGGGCCCATTATAAATTTTAAAGTTCCGCCTGCTAAGATCTGCTCGTGCGTAAGCGTCGTTGTATTGAACTCTTGACCATTAAGCGTCGCAGATTGTATATAGAAATTTGTATTTGAAACACCTTCTGCCACGATAGTGAACGTTTTACCGTCTGGAAGGTTTATTGCTGCTTTTTCAAAAAGCGGTGTACCTATTTCATACGTCGTACTCGCAGGATTAAAAGGATAGATCCCCATACTGCTGAAAGTGTACCAAGCAGACATTTGTCCGCAATCTTCATTACCGCTTAAGCCGTCTGGCTTTGTTGTGTATTGCGTATCAAGAATCTGTTTTACCCAATATTGCGTTAACCATGGTTTACCCGCCTTATTAAAGAAATAAGCAATGTGATGGCTTGGTTCATTGCCATGAGCATATTGACCTATCAAACCAGAAATATCTGGAGAAACATCGTCACCCGTAATTTCCGATGATTGCGTGAATAACTCTTCTAATTGTGTTGCAAATGCATCACCACCGCCATGCAGATCAATAAGACCTTGTGGGTCTTGCGGCACAAACCAACTGTGTTGCCATGCGTTTCCTTCGGTGTAATCTGTGCCTTCACGGTGACGAGAAAATCTAGGATCAAATGGCTCATGCCACGATTTACCATCCTTAGACTTGCCACGCATAAAGCCTGTTTCTTTATCGTACAGCTTTTTGTACGACATTGAGCGATCTAAGAAATACTCATAATCTTCTTGCTTATCTAGTGCTTTTGCAATTTGCGCCACACACCAATCGTCATAAGCCAGTTCAAGATTTACAGTTACAGATTCGTTATACGCATCAAAAGGCACATAACTATATTCCTTGTATTCTTTGAGTCCGCGAGCATCTCCAATCATTGTGGTTTTCATCGCTTCGTAGACTCTATTGATATCAAAACCTTTAATGCCTTTAAGATAAGCTTCTGCAATAATTGGGATAGAATGATAACCGGTCATGGTGTTCGTCTCATTCCCGTATAAATTCCACACAGGTAAAACTCCACGCTCATCATAATAAGCAAGCATAGAAGATACAATATCGCCCACACGCTCAGGATGAGTAAGCGTTAATAAAGGTTGCTGTGCTCTAAACGTATCCCAAAGCGACATTGTAGTAAATGCTGTAAAATCACCTTTTACAATAGAATCGTTTGATAATCTAAACTCACCATTTTTATCGCTAAAAATCGTAGGAGCCAATTTCGCATGATACGCTGATGTATAAAACTTAGTCCTGATCGAATCTATTGAAGTCTCAACGTGTAATGTATTTAATGCCTTATTCCAAGTATCTTTTGCTGCACTTTTTGCTTCCGCAAAAGACATTTTATCCATATTCTCCTTAGCATTATCAACACTTACAGAAGAAATAGAAACACTCACTTCAAGCGTATCTGTCGTTGCGTTATCAAAGAATAATTGGCCAGCCACTTGTTTACCTGTAGCCGTTTTTGCATCTACTAAAACTTCATCTTTGATCAAGGAGATCTGCGTAACCGGCTCAGAAAAACGCGCTACAAAAAACACCTTCTGATTATTTGCCCAGCCGCTGCTAAAGCGATAGCCAGTAAGCGTATTTTCGTCCTCTAGAGTAAGCTGCGTTTCTTGCGGGCGATCCCAGTTTATTGCAAATCCCAGATCAACCACAACAGTTTTTTTCTGGCTTTCGCCAAAAGTATACTTATGAAATGCTGTTCTTTCAGTAGCGGTTAGCTCTGCATTGATCTTTGAGTCTTCCAGATAAACCTGATAATATCCTGCAGTTGCAGTTTCGTTATTATGACTGAATGCTGAAGTATATGGACGATCTTCTCTTGATCTGTAATTGCTTTTGAGTTCAACCTTTTCGCCGTAAGGCATAATAAGCAAATCTGAAAGATCACCTATACCTGTACCTGTAAGCGAAAGATGCGTAAATCCAGTGATCAAAGTGTCTGGATAATGATATCCAGAAACCCAATCCCAACCGTTATTGCCGTTGTTAGGACTTACTTGCAACATACCAAATGGCATGCTCACCCCAGGATAAGTATGGCCATGACCACCGGTGCCGATGAATGGATCTACGTATTGTGTAAGATCATCATCGGCAACCGCTGGCGAAGCAGCTTTATCATTTTTAGTCACACATGCGGTGAGCATGAGGGCTAAAGTAACATATTGCAAAGACCGTTTTATCATGTAATCTGTTGGGGTGATTATGCGCAATTAACCTAGTAACTCTGGTGATTCTTTATAGGTCTTCCATAAGAATTCACCAAAAAGGGTATTTGCCCATGCAAACCAAGAACGACTAAAGTCTTCTGGATTATTTTTATTAAATGTTTCGTGCATGAAGCCTGTGCCTGCATGCGTGTTTTTTAGCATTTTGATACATTCTTTGATCTCCGCATCGCTTGTACTTGTGAGTCCGCGCATGGTGATCGCCATAGGCCAGATCATATCTTGACCCACGTGAGGTCCGCCAATACCTTCGGCAGCTGAACCTTTATAGAAAAATGGATTATCTAAAGACCACACAAAACTGCGTGTGTTTTGATAAATAGGATCATCTACCGCTATTGCGTCAAGGTATGGCAACGATAATAGACTTGGCACATTTGCATCATCCATCATAAGACGATTACCGTAACCATCTATTTCAAACGCGTAGATCTTACCGTGGTTAGGATGATCAAATATCGCGTGCTCGGCAAGCGCTGTTTTTACCTCAGTGGCTAACGCTCTTAGTTCTTTGGCTAAAGCCAAATCATTTTTTAACGTCTCTACCATCTCTGCCGCCTGCTCCATGCTTACCACCGCAAAAAAGTTAGACGGGATCAAGAAAGAAAAAACTGTTGCGTCGTCGCTAGGGCGAAAAGCACTACAGATCAAACCTACAGGATTTACAGGATATCCATAACCGTGCATTGAGCGAGTGTCTGTCGCTACGGCTGTTCTACGATTAAATTTATATGGCCCGCGGTCTTCCTTCTTTTGTTGATCTTTAAATACCTGAATGATATTCTTAATGGCGTTGTGCCAATTCTCATCAAAAGGAGCTGTGTCTCCTGTAGTCTTCCAGTAATTATATGCAAGACGAATAGGGTAACAAAGAGAGTCTATCTCATATTTACGCTCATGAACGCCAGGATGCATATCTGTCATATCTGTGCTCCACTCTCCTCTTTTTTCAGGATCGTTATAGAAAGCGTTTGCGTAAGGATCTTTAAGAATATAGCGCGTTTGACGATTGATCACACCTGCGATAAGATGTTTAAGATCTTTATCTTCATCAGCAAACTGCATGTATGGCCAAACTTGCGCTGAGCTATCACGCAACCACATTGCATCAATATCTCCTGTGATCACATACGTATCTGGCTTACCATCTTGAGTGGTGTATGTAACTGTTGTATCTAATGTATTAGGAAAACAGTTATTGAATAACCAAGCAAGCTCTTCGTCTTTTACGTTTTTAGAGAATTCTTTAATTGCTTTCTCTATCGCATGACTTTCAAAGTTTCTTTGACCTTTAGGCACACGCACCGTTGGAAATTCTTTTAATGTATTTAATCTATCTGCACCTAAAACCTGCAAAGGATCAACCATAGTTAATCCTCCAGCAAGCGCAGTATTCTGTATAAATTTTCTTCGTTTCATTTTAAAAACTATTCTTTGATGCTATCTAAAACGATGTTTCAAAATATCCTGTATCCCTGTATTATTTAGAATAATGCAAAGAATACCATCACAAATCCTTACATCAAAAATACTAAACCGTTTTAGTTAAGCAAATATTTACAAAATTAATTTATTAGTTGGTTTTATATGCATTGAGGGTCAATATTTTAAAACCCAAAGGTCAGACCTTAATAAAGCCTGACCTTTGCCTACATCACTTCTAACTTGAAATCAGTTTATTAAAAATCCCTAGCTCAAGCTGTAAACTATATGATCTTATCGATGACTTTATCTTGATATATTGACACCCGTCAATTTTTGACTTTTAAACGCTCAATCGCTTACTTACCCATACTCCATACACGGCAACGGCAAGAAAACAAAGGGTTGGTAAAATGAAAGAAAAATTCATTTCACTAACTCCCATTATAGAAGTATCGTCTACTCCTGTACCGCCTAAGTCGATTATCATTCCTTGAAGTTTTGGCAACAAAGCTCCACCTACGATCGCCATTACAAGACCCGCCGCACCTATCTTTGCTTCTTCTTCTTGAAGTCCGTCAAGAGCAATACCGTAAATTGTAGGGAACATCGCAGATAAGAATGTAGAAACACCTACTAAGCAATATAAACCTATAATACTTTCAAAAACTATCACTCCTACGGTAAGCACCGCTCCAAGAATTGCGAACCAAGCAAGCATTTTACCAGCACTCATAAAACGCAACAACCAGGTTCCTAAAGCGCGGCCTACGGTAAATAGAATAAATGCAACCAACTGGTAATTTGCAGCGACATTACTCTCTAAGCCTTTCGCTTCAGCGTATTGATAAATATACGTCCAGCACATGATCTGCGCACCCATATAAAGCACAAGCGCAAGAACACCCAGATAGTACTTTTTGTTTTTAAACAAACCATTAAACGTCACTTTAAGATCAGGTATACCACCTTCACTTTTTGCCTGTGGCATTTTGTTTACAGCGATCAAGATCAAGATCGCAAGAACAACTAATCCTAAGATCACATATGGATTTCTGATCACCATAAGATCAGAGGTTTTGATCAATATTTTTTGCGCCTCTGGTAGCAGCGAGAAGTCTTCTACATCATCAGATCGCAGCAGATCTAGCACAAAGAATTTCGCGACAAGCAAACCCGCAATAAGTCCTACAGGGTTAAAGGCTTGCGCCAAATTTAATCGCTGAGTGGCCGTTTTTTGATCACCCATCGCTAGGATATAAGGATTGGCCGTGGTTTCTAAGAAAGCCAGACCAAAGGTTAGCACATACAATCCCAAACAAAAGAACCAGAACATCTCTGTTGTCGCTGCTGGATAGAATAACAAAGCACCGATGGCGTATAAGGATAACCCAACAAGAACACCTGTTTTGTAAGAAAATTTACGCACAAATAAAGCCGCTGGTAGTGCCATACAGAAGTAACCGCCATAGAAAGCCATTTGTACCCACGCTGCTTGAGAATTAGACAACTCTAATACCTTTTTAAATGCTTGTACCATAGGATCTGTTACAGCGTTTGCAAAACCCCAAAGCGCGAACAAGGAAGTCACGAGAATAAAGGGCAAAAGAAGTTTTTTCGGAACTACCGGAATGTTATTTTTCATATCGTTTAATGTAATACAACGTTTTAGAAGACCATACAATAATACTAAATCGTTTTAGTATTTTCACATAATTTTAGTAATTATTTTAATAGATATTGAAAAAATAAAAGGCCAGATCTATATAGACCTGGCCTTTATTTTATGGAACCTAAATTGAAAAGTGACTTTAGTCTATTTTCAATTTTAGATCCTTAAAAATATCTCTTTAGAACGGAAGTAGGAATAATCTCCACTCTGTCATCTGAAATAAGCTTGCACCATTATTGCTTGTGATATTTAAGCGATAAAATTTGTAAGCTGTATTATTATCAAAATAGAATTCACGAGTTTCTACTCTATCTGAGAATCTAAAGTCTGTTCTAGTATCTAAAGTAGTCCAGTTAGTACCATCCTGAGATCCTTGAATTTCCCAATCTTTAGGATCTCTACCAGCAGCATCATTACCTGATGTAAATGAGTAGTATCCTGCAACGATAGGCTCTTCAAACTCTAAGTCAATATAGAAAGGAGTTGAAAAAC
This sequence comes from Leeuwenhoekiella obamensis, assembly GCF_055391795.1. NCBI lineage: Bacteria > Pseudomonadati > Bacteroidota > Flavobacteriia > Flavobacteriales > Flavobacteriaceae > Leeuwenhoekiella > Leeuwenhoekiella obamensis. Next base: position 2,140,000 of record NZ_AP029251.1, read on the forward strand.
CAGCTAAATATTTAGTTGATAATGAATTGTCAATTAATTTTGGAGATCCCTCTCCACCAGTTGGCCCATTACTGTTTTCGCGATTCACGCTAATAGTACTTTGAGCAGTAATATCAACAGGAGGACCTGCGATTACCTTCAAAGGCGCTGTATCAGTAACAGATGGATCGTCTGCTGCTGTAATACGCAATACAGTTTCTCCAGAACCAGTAGCCGTTAATGTTACTGTTTGATCTGCGTTTTGCTTCAAATCAGCAACAGATGGGTCTTCAACCTCCCAGATGTACTCGCGCTGAGGCTCAACATTAGGCTCAAACGTTGCTCTAACATCTAGAGTATTACCAGACTCAAGTAAGATAATATCATATTTATCTAGGTTTACACCTGTCTCAACGATAGCATCAAACTCTCTTCTTCCCTCACACGCGGTAAGAGCTAGAACTAAAATAAGTACCGTTGGTTTTAAAAAATTTATAAGTATCTTCATAATATGCTATTTAGTATCCAGGGTTTTGAACAAGGTTAGGATTAGCTTGTAATTGTCTGAATGGAATTGGATAAATTGTAAGGTGATCATCCCCAGATGGAGTGTGATCCCACCAAGAACCAGTAGTAAACTTACCAAAACGAATAAGGTCTGTTCTTCTCTTACCTTCAAAGATAAATTCTCTACCACGCTCAGCTAACAATTCATTCATTGTAAGTGTGCTAGTCGTATATGCCTCAGCAGCCCAATCATCTTCAGTAAAATAACGCATTTTACTTTCGTTGATAAGATCTACAGCTTCCTGAGTAGCATTACCATTGTTTAAACGCATGATCGCTTCAGCCTTATTGAAATACATTTCTGTAAGTCTGTAGATCACGTAATCTCCTTCTAAATAATTAGGATCATCCTGAGTTCCTGAACGGTATTTAAAGAAACGAGCTCCACTGTTCTCTTCACCATCAGTCATAGAACCTTCTCCGGTTTGACCTTCAGTATTTCTACGAATGTTATTTACATAAACAAATGGCTGACCATTATACTCTTCAGAACCTAAGATAGGCTCAGTTGTACCATAACGGTATTGTGGACCAAATAGGAACCACTCTTGCTTACGAATATCATTTTCTTTGTATGCATCAAATGCAGTAGGAATTACAACAAATGCATTGTTACCACTATAGTTCACGTCTAAAGCCGCAGTCATATTAGTAAAGCCCATATAGAACGATGCCCAGCTATAACCGAAATCATTTTTACGGCTAAATGGAAACTGGAAGATATTCTCAGGAGAATTCTCATTCGTATTGTTATATGGTCCTAATGGATCTTGATCTAAAGCGATAGTACCGGTTAAAGAACCACCTTCACCATTGATCACTTTATCTGAATACTCGATACTTTCAGCATAACGAGGAGTTCCAGACCATACCTCTGCATTAAGATATAATTCTGAAAGCATAGCATAACCTACAGCACGAGACATACGTCCTATTAACTTTTGAGATAAAGGTTGAAGTTTTTCAACATTCTCTAAAAGTTCTTGCTCAATAAAAGCAAATACTTCTTCTCTAGGAGCCGTAGCAGGATTTGTAGGTTCTCCAACTGTAGTAACGATTGGCACATTACCCCACATATCCATGATCTTCATATAGTGATAAGCTCTTAACACTTTAGCTTCAGCTACAATAGATTCTAAACGCTCTGGAGTAACGCCAATTGACTCTGCATCTACTGCCTCGATACTCTCGATTGCAGTGTTTACAAAACCTAAACCGGTCCACATCAATCTCCAAGCATTGTTCAAACGTCCTTCTTGCTCAGTCCAAGTGTGATAATGTTGTCTAATGTGATCTGCGTTATCATAACCGTGACGTCCTTTTTGTGGCCAAGCAGTTTGGTCAGCAGAAAGTTCGTTATGATAGTAATATCCATTTTGACCTGACCATGCTAACCAAGCTTGCATGTGTGTAAAAGGTCTTAGGTTAGCCTGAACCAACTCTAATTCTGTGTTATAGAAGTTAGATTCTGAAAGCTCTGAATATGTTGTTTCTTCAAGATCTGTACACCCAACGGTAAGCAAAATTCCCATCGCGCACGCAGCCTTCTGAATTAAATTTATCTTCTTCATATTTATAATATTAAAAGTTAACATTAAGACCTGCAGTTACAGTAACGGTACGAGGATAGAAGTTTCTATCATCTACACCTGGATATAAACCAGTATCCTGTACTTCAGGATCACGACCTGTATAACCAGTAATGGTTGCAAGGTTTCTCGCGCTTCCAAATACGCGTAGTGCACTAAATGGACTATTCTCTCCAAGGTCAAAGTTGTAACCTAGAGTAAGGTTGTCTAGCTTCACAAAGTTTCCGTTCTCTAGATAGTAATCAGAATATTGTGGCGCTTCAGAAATATTGCTGTATTGACCCAATGCTGAAGTAAGTACGTTACCTGGTAATAAACTTGGGTTACCGTAGAATAGATCAACAGTGTTCAAAATGTCATACTTGAACTTACCACGTAGTAATACAGTAAGATCAAAATTCTTATAACGGAATGTGTTAGTTAACGAAGCGTAATATTTTGGTAAACCATTACCAATGATCGCTTTGTCTTCCTCAGTCATATCACTTGCTCTACCAATAGTACCATCAGCTTTGTGGAATAACCACTGACCGTCTACTGTAAATCCTGCAAAACGCTTACCATAAAAGTCACCGATAGGTCCACCTTCTGTATTACGTATCGCATTACCTAAGTTTCCTGGGTTACCAATGTTACCTCCATATAGCTCACTAACTGAGAATATTTGATTTGAAAGTGTAGTCAACTCGTTGTTTTGGTAACTACCTACAAAGTCAACATTCCATTTGAAATCTCCCTGATCAAACACTCTATAGCTTAACGCTAATTCAATACCATTGTTAGTAATATCACCTACGTTAGTATAGATACTTCCTTGTACGAATGGAGGTTGTGGAACGTCATAGCTTAACAATAGATCCTCTGTACGACGTGTATAATAATCGATAGATCCACTAAGTTTATTAAACCAAAATCCAAAATCAACACCAATGTTAAATTCCTTCTTAGTTTCCCATTTAAGATCTGGGTTAGGGTTTTTTACTGGCCCGTAAGTCTGGTAGTAAGTTGCACCATCTGCACCATCTAAGAATACTGGATATTTACCTCCAGTTCCAAGAGTTACAATTGACTGGTAGTTAGGAATACCTTGGTTACCAGTAAGACCGTAACCTGCTCTTAACTTAAGATTATTGATAAAATCTGCTTCTTGTACAAATTCTTCGTCAGAAATAACCCAAGCACCAGAAACAGCTGGGAAACTTGCCCATTTGTTATTTGCGCCAAAACGAGAAGAACCTTCATGTCTTAACGATGCCTGTAGGAAGTAACGATCTTTAAAGTTATAGCTTAAACGTCCAAAGAATGCTACTAAAGTATTGTCTTCTTTGAAGCTAGATAAACTTGGTCTTGGCAAATCAGTATCAGTAATTGCGTTACCAGCACCAAAGTTCCAATCTTCAAAACCATCAGTAGTAAAACCACTGTTATCCATTGAGTAGTTTTCAGTAGCTGAATACTGATAACTATATCCACCTAAAACCTCGAAGTTATTATCTCCTATAGCTTTATTGAATGTGATAGTAGGCTCAATAGTTTGCGTGTAATCTACGTGATTACCTTTGTAAGCATAACCAGTACCTTTATATGCACTACCTGTGTTATACTGTGCATAATCTTTAGTTGTACGATAGTAACGATCGTTCCAGTTATTTCTTTGGTATGAACCAAAAACAGAACCAACTAAACCGTCGATTATTTCGTAAGATAATTTAGCATCACCTGAGAATGTTAACTGCTTACGCTCGTTAAAACGCTCTGCATATTCTGAGAATGGGTTAAAACCATTTTCTGGCTGATAAAAACCATATTTGCCAGGGTTGTTTAATTGTCCTTCTTCAGTAACGTTATAAGGAGCATAAATTGGAGCCGTTGGGTTCCAGCTTGTCACTGCACCAAATTGACCACCACCTAATAGGTTTGCATCATTTAGGTTTACAGCTAAGCTTGAAGCGAAAGTCAATTTATCATCTAAACCAGTTTGGTTAAAGCTAACACGTCCTCCGAACTCTTCACGACCATTCTCTAATGCGATACCTTGAGCGTCACGATAGTAGAAAGAAGCTCTGTAGTTACTTTTTTCAGTTCCACCTGAAGCTACGAAGTTGTGATATTGTGTTAGGTTAGACTCATTGACCAATTCATCAAAAATATCAGTTGAACCACCTAAGTCATTGTTTTCACCAATGATACCATCTGCAATTGCTTGTCTAAATTGACTAGCAGATAAAAAATTAGGTTTGCTGTTTACGTAATCACGAGACACAAATGAAGAGTATGTAAATGACGCAGCTCCCTTGCTACCTTTTTTAGTAGTAATAAGAATTACACCATTAGTTCCTCGTGTACCATAGATCGCAGCAGCAGCACCATCTTTAAGTACGTTAAAAGACTCGATATCATTTTGCTGAATCAAATCAAGGTTACCACCAGGAATACCATCAATTACAATAAGTGGTGACGTTGAACCAGTAATAGAAGTAACACCTCTCAACTGGATTGCAGTACCACCGTTAGGGTTGTTACCACCTGCTCTTGTAATTTGTAAACCAGCAACTTTACCTTGAATAAGTTCTAATGGAGATTGTACCACCCCTTGGTTAAAGTCTTCAGTATCTACTTTAGTTACAGCTGTTGAAACTGCTTTACGCTGTTGCGAACCGTAACCAATAAGTACAACTTCTGAAAGGTTTTCTGCTTCAGCTTGCATAGTAATATTAACTGGTGCATCAGCAGATACAGCTACTTCTTGCTTAGTCATACCTACGTAAGAAACCACAAGAATACTTTGTGCTGAAGCTACTTTAATAGAATAAACACCATCAAAATCTGTTACCACACCATTAGTAGTTCCTTTCTCTTGCACACTAGCGCCAGGTAAAGGCATACCTGTAGGATCTGTAATAGTACCCGTAACTGTAATTGGGTCTTGTAACGTGATCGCTTCAGCGGCTTGAGCAGTGCCAAACCCTAAAAGCATAATAAAAAAGGCAAAAAATGCACTTTTTTGCGGTCGGGAGATAAATCCCTTAATAGAATTTCTGAGACTAAAATCACTCTCAGTTCTTCTAGAATCAGTCGTTTTCTTTTTCATAGTTTGCTTGTTTCGAAAACATTAGTAAATCGTTTTAGTAGTTGGTACGAATTTATACTAATCTTTTCAAACCTTATAGCAAAGAATTAAAGAAATTTTAGTATTTCTTTTATATTAATGAATAACAGGAAATTGCGAAATCCTTATAGTTGTGCATCCATAAGGTATTAATTCTATCATTTTCTCAGCTCCTCGCTCCTGATTTGTGAATGTCTCAAAAGGCATAGGTCCAGGATTACCTGCATATTCTTTCCAATATGGGAGTTGAATTCCTTTCATTTTTAGGGTAATAGGTGCATTTTCTAAATTCCACGGCATTTCTTTCATTCCGTTAAATTCTACTTCGATTTCTCGCTTTTCAAACACATGTCTCGAAATTCCAAAATTCCAGTCTGAAGTAGGGTAAACTTCATAAAAAGGGTCAGGCCATAGCTCATTCGTCTTTTTCTCCCATCGCTCACCTATTTTTAACGCATAAAGCAAGGGACCTCTTTCAAAAGCAACCGACTTTTCATACCAGCGAGATGTTCTGATCTCCATTGGTAATTTTAAAGTCACTTTATCTCCTTTTTTCCAAGTTCTATCTAGCGTGATGAAATTATCTTCAGAGACTGTTGCTTGCACTTCTTCTCCATTGACCTTAACAATAGGTGCATCACACCATTGTGGCACTCGCATCACAAATTCAAACGTTATTTGTTTTTTTGGGTTAACCCAAAAAGTGATCTCATCTTCAAATGGGTAATTTGTTTCTTCCTTTATATTCACCTCTTCGCCTCCAGCAACTTTTACATTTACCTCGCTAGGAGCGTAAACCAATGCTGCAACACCATTTTTCGCTGTAGCGTAAAAAAGATTCTGAGCAAACTTAGGCCAACCTTGATGCATGTTTGTCAAGCAACATGGATATCCCGTGGTTAAACCATAAACGGTATTACTACCATGGTGAGCGTCTCTAAAGTTTCTGTACTCATGCGTGATCTTGATCTGGTTAGGCTGCTGAAAGTATTGCTTTGCAGTGAAGTCATCATTTTGCTGTGTAGGCAAAACATTAAAGGCGATCTTCTCCAGATAATCTGCATAATAAACATCTGCAGAAACGGGCAACATACTCTCTAGAGAATACATCAGTTCGACCGCAGAGCAATATTCTGAACCTTGTATAGGGTTATTTCCGTGGAGCGCTTCGTCGCCACCGTACATTCCGTTTGCAAAACCATGAATGGCTTTTAAGGATTCTAAGCCGTGCTTTGGTGCATGTAAAAACGTGGTGTCTTTACTTTGCTGATAATAGATCATAGGCTCCTTTACGCCTTGAGCGACATTCACACAATGCAGATCCATGAACGGGTTTGCATTCCTAAATTCATCACTCACAAAAATCCCGGCCCAGTCATGTGTTTGCTTATGTATAAGCTCGCCAAGCTCTAGCAAGTAATCTTCTTTAGTGATATTGTACAACCAATATACGATCTGCAAATTATCGCCGCCACGACGTTCGCCCCAGAAAGACCATTTGCCTAGTGGATCTTTTGGCAATTCGGCTAACTGATATCTAAAATACCCATCCATCAACTTGATCACGCGCTCATCATTTGTAGCAGAATAGTATTGCTGCAATACCTTAAGCATGACCATCTTTGGCCACCAATCCTCACTAGGAGTCTGTTGAGTTCCGGGAATACGCGGTGTATCTTCACTAATAGGAATTGGTCCAAAATAGCCGTTATCCCGCTGATTTTCTATACTCCACTCTACCCACTTCTCTACTTTAGCCTGCAACTTTTTGTCATCTAGCAAATAAGCTAACGGTGTTAAACCGTCTAACCAATATGGCCCACGCTCCCAGCTATCGCCAGTTCCGCCTAGCCAACCGTTATTATCACCTACCACAAGAGAATACTTTTCGTCAAGATTACCAGTAAGACCATCTCTTTGTATCTCTAGCTGTTTTTTTAACCAGCCCTCCGGTTTAATATCGCCCAGTGGCAAAGCTGTAAATCGCTGCTCTAGCAATGGCGCTTGATTTGTGATATAATGATCATTGCGCTCTTGCGCTTCTGCCGGCGCGACAGATAGTAATGTGATAAGAGCAATAAGTAAAAATGTAGTTACATTCTTCATGGTGGGTTGTTTTATGGCGTGTTGATCGTGATCAATTTTAATGCTTCTAAATTTCAACCCTACATTCTTTGTGTAAAAGGCTAAAAAGAAGCGATTAAACGAACTAATTCGCAAATTGACTAAATCGATTGATTCAAGTAAAAATAAGATAAAATGAATTATATTTAGCCATCACTCATTTTTATAAATAATAGTTACTACTACATATCTATCATGAAAAAAATCCTTTCGCTATTAGCTATAGCACTTTTAAGCACTTCTACGATTATGGCACAAGACTGGGCTAACCTTAAGAAATATGAAGCCCACAACGACAGTATAAAAAAACTTCCTGCAGATGATGCTCGTGTGGTTTTTATGGGAAATAGCATTACCGAGGGTTGGCAATATCAACTTCCAGAGTTTTTTGCAAATACGCATTATGTAGACCGCGGGATCAGTGGCCAGACCACGCCGCAGATGCTTATACGCTTTAGACCTGATGTTGTAGACCTCAACCCTAAGGTTGTCGTGATCCTTGCCGGTATTAATGATATCGCGCACAATACCGGACCAATGACCGTTGAGGAAACCTTTAATAACATCCAGTCTATGGTAGAGATCGCTCAGGCAAACGACATCAACGTTGTGCTGTGTACGCTTGTACCTTCTAACACATTGGGATGGCGACCAGAGATCAACCCTGTTGAACCCGTTGCTAAACTCAATAAGTTGATCAAGGCTTACGCCAAAAAGAACAAGATCACTCTTGTAGACTACTTCTCTGCAATGGTTGATAAAGAGCAAGGTCTTGACAAAAAATATACAGATGATGGTGTGCATCCTACACCGGCAGGATACAAAGTAATGGTTCCTCTTGTTGAAAAAGGGATCAAGAAAGCGCTGAAGAAATAACCATCTTACAAAAATCTAACCATGAGATCATCAATCAAAATCATATTCATTTTATTGTTTACAATATTCATAGCGGGGTGTAATAATGGGGATAGGCATTACCTTGAAGATGGAGCATACTATGTAACTACAACCAGCACCAAAAACTTTGTCTTTAATTATAAGAACGCTAGTATTGATATTATAGATCAGGATTCTATAAGCTTTCCTTTAATAAACGAAATGTATAAAGGCACTAATGGAAACAACTTTAAATATGAGCTGTATGATAAAAAGATCGTTTTAATGCAGAACGATTTTAAAAAGAGCTTATCTGTTCAACTTTCGCAAGATGGTACCGCAAAAATAGATTTTGACCTGTCTCGCATCAATTATATAATTTTTAAACATGCAGACTTAAATCTAGACGGACAATTTAAAATGGGTGGCTTTACTTTTAGTAAGGATGCTAACAAAGAAGATATAATGAGCAAGTATCAAGACCTATTTACTTCTTATACTATCACTTTTAAAAATGATAATAAAGCATCTCTATCCCCTACTTTTGCTCATTATTTCACGGGTGATTCGATCAATACATCTTACAACTACAACATCAGTGGTAAAGAGATCGAGTTTAATAATGAGGATAGTACATTTAAGTTTGAATATTCTTACGACGGAATTTTGCACTTTCATCTTAATGACAAAAACTTTGAAAAATGGGATCTCTCTAATCCCTCACAAAGCGTAACCAGTAATTAAACCCATTTTCTTAACCAATTCTTAAACTCAATTACTAAAGGCTTCAGATAAAAAACCGGTTTATTTGCTTCAACTCACAATTTGATGCAAACCAGTTTATCTTCCCTATCAGATTTACAATTGCAGGAAAAGGTTTCCGCTCACGGCGAAAAGGCATTCGAGATCCTTTTTGACCGCTACTGGAAACGTCTCTACGCTTATGCTTTTCGCATTTATGCAGATGAAAAGATCTGTGAAGATATTGTGCAAGAGGTCTTCATAAACCTTTGGGAAAAGACAGACCTACAACAAATTAAGAATCTGGAAGGTTATCTTTTTAGAGCGGTAAAATATGGTATTGCAAACCACATTCGTGATCTTAAGTTCACCACCGTTCATGAAGATGTTCTTGAAAATATGCCTACTTCGCCTCGTGTAGAACGCCAACTGGATTATCACGAGTTTGAGCAATTGATCAAACAGGAGATCAACAAATTACCGCCTAGATGTCGCAAGGTTTTTATGTTAAGCAGGTTTGAAGATCTGTCTAATTCTGAGATCGCTCAAAAGCTTAATATTTCTATTCGCACAGTAGAGAAACACATTAGTGATGCCTTAAATCACTTACGATCAAATCTTCACACTGGTCAACTTTCTCTCATTATTGCCTTAATGTTTTCTTAAGGTTAACAAAATCACCCTTTCTTAAACAAACCATTAAATGCACTTTTTGCACTACGTGTAGCACTTTAAAATGGTGTCTTGCTTACAAAGACACTTATTTTGAACAAAGAAGAGTTACACAAGATCGCCCATAAATATGCAGCTGGCAGCGCATCACAATTAGAAGCGCAACAGCTAGACTTTTTTATGGAGCAAATGCAACTTAAGCATGCTGATCTTGACATTAAAACCTCAGCGCAACAGCGCGATCGCATACTTAGATCAGTCCTTAAACATAAGCCAGTAAAAACGTTCACCCCTAAATTTTACTGGAGCGCAGCAGCGATTTTTGTTGCGCTTGTGGGGCTGACGCTTAGCGCACTTTTCTTTATGCCTGCAAAACAGATCACTCAGCTCGCTGCAAAAGGTGAGCGCAAAGAGGTGATCCTTGAAGATGGAACACATATCACACTTAATGGTAACAGCAGCATCACCTATAGTTCAGACTTTGTAGATCAGCGAGACATTAAGCTCACTGGTGAGGCTTTCTTTGATGTGGCTCGTGATGAAGAGCATCCTTTTACCATTGCAACAGGTGACTTGGCCGTAGAGGTTTTGGGCACAAGTTTTAACATTAATAGCTATGACACTCAAGATATAACTGTAAGTGTCAATAGTGGTAGAGTGAAAGTAAATTCCACGAAAGTGGACACCACCATTTACCTCACAAGAAACCTACAGGTAAACTATCTACAAAGCAAAACCCCAACCATCACTGAGGTGAACAGCGATGATATGATCTTATGGACGCAAGAGATCATCTCACTTAACAAAACATCCCTTACCGAAACTGCTCGCATACTAGAGAATTGGTATGATGTGAGCATCACCATTGAAGATGATGATATCGCCAGCGAGACCCTTACCGGTAAGTTTAAAAAAGAAAAACTAGAGCATGTGCTAAGCAGCATCGCTCTACTTAAAAATCTTACGATAGACTATAAAAACCCTAAACAGATCTCTATAAGAAAAAAGAATACTCCTTAAAAAACAAACCCATCCTTGCTCCAACAAGAATGGGCGTTACGACCATAAAACAAAATTTATAGCCATAATTAAAATGAACACGAAACTACAACTTTTAAAGAAGTTAAATCGCATGAAGTATTTGTATTTCATACTCTTTATGCTTGTCACGACGGCTGTTGTGGCAAACACAGCTAACGACCAGTTAGAAACCACAAAAGTCACTTTAACCCTTCAGGATGCTAAGATCACGCAGTTCTTTGAAGCGGTAGAGAAACAATCAGAATTTACATTTGTTTTTGATCAATCTATCTCAGGTACAACAGGCCCTATTTCGCTTAAAGCGAAAAACCAACCGCTTAACTCGGTGCTTACCGAAATAGAGAACAAAACCGGTCTTAAGTTCAAGACCATCCATAACACTATCACTGTTCTTTCGCCACAGGCGCAACGCTCTATCTCTGGTAAAGTGTCTGATGCACAAGGCATGCCGCTACCCGGCGCTACAGTAAAAGTTGCTGGCACCAGTAATGGTACGACAACAGACTTTGACGGTAATTTCTCTCTTGAAGTAAATGAAGAGACCGTAAAGATCGAGATCTCTTACGTAGGTTTTGAAACGCTTACAGTAACTGCAACTACCGGCAAACCTGTAGATGCTACCTTACAAGAAAGTATTAATGCGCTTAATGAAGTTGTTGTAACAGCTTTAGGTATTAAAAGAGAAGAGAAGAAACTGGGTTTCTCACAATCTACAGTAAAAACAGAGAATCTTTCTCAAACTATGCCGGCCAACTGGTCTTCTGGACTTAAAGGTAAGGTTGCAGGTCTTAATATTGTTTCGGCAGGATCAGGACCGCTTAATTCTCAATTGATCACTTTGCGTGGAAATAACTCTCTGGATGCTAACGGTAACTACGCGCTTGTTGTGGTAGATGGTGTACCTGTTGAGCCAGAGTCTACAGCATCTGGATCTAGCAGCGCATATACTGGTAATGATTCGCCTATAGATTATGGTAATGCGATCTCTGATCTTAACCTTGATGATATTGAAAGTGTTACTATACTTAAAGGTCCTGGTGCTGCTGCTCTTTATGGTAGCCGTGCTTCTAACGGGGTTTTAATGATCACCACAAAGTCTGGTAAGAAAAACACTGGTCTGGGTCTTACTATTAATTCTTCTGTAAACTTTGACGTGATACAGCGCTGGCCAGACTGGCAGTATGAATACGGTCAAGGCACTGGTAAAAGTTTTAATGCAGATGGTGAACCATATTATAGCTATGGTACATCTGAGGATGGTCGTAATACGGGTAGCACGAGTAGTGCTTGGGGTCCTCGTTTTGATGATCAGCAATACTTTCAATATGATCCTACGGTAGAAGGTCAGGGTGCTGAGCGCACATTGTGGAGACCTTATGAAGATAACCGTAAAGATTACTGGAGAACAGGTGTAACCTATGACAATAATGTTTCTATACAAGGTGGTGACGATAATGGTAGCATGCGTCTTTCGGTAGGACATTCTAAAAATGAATGGATCATGCCAAATACCGGCTACGAGCGTATCACGGCTTCTATTAAAGGTGACTATCAAGTATCTGAAAAGATCAAAATAGGTAGTGTTCTTAACTATAACAATCGTGTAAGTGACAATCTACCTAGCACAGGGTATAACAACGGTTCTATCGCGTATTTCATGATCTTTCAAAATCCTAACGTAGATCTAGATTGGTACAAACCCATCTGGAAAGAAGGTCAACAAAACCTACAGCAAATACAGCCGTTTAGTTCGTATATAGATAACCCATACCTTATCGCTTATGAGGCTTTAAATACGTTGCAGAGCAACCAATTAGTTGGTAATATATACACTAAGATCAATTTTACTGATGATCTTGATCTTTTACTGCGCACTACACTTAATACATACAATCAAGATAGAGAGCGTAAAAGACCGTATGACATTAACCGTTATGCTCAAGGATATTATGAAAATCAGGATATCTGGAAGCAGGAAGTAAATGCAGACTTCTTATTGAGCTATAACAAAGACGTTAATGATGATCTTAATATTTCGGCTTCTTTTGGTGGTAACACAAGAGATTACCGCTACCGCAGGACAGATGCTGAAGTTGATGCGCTAGTAGTGCCAGACGTTTACAAACTGGCAAATGGTGTAAACAACCCTATCGTTCAGACCTATGATAACAACAAGAAGGTAAACAGTTTATACGGTTTGGTTTCATTGTCTTATAAAGACCAAATGTTCTTTGATGTTACCGGCCGTAACGACTGGTCTAGCACGCTTCCGGTAGAGAACAACTCGTACTTCTACCCTTCGGCGAATGCCAGCTTTATATTATCAGACATTTTCAACTTTGAGAAAACAGGATATTTAAAGTATCGCTTCTCTTTTGCTGAAGTTGGAAATGACACCAGCCCTTACAAAACATCTAAATACTATAGCCAGAACGCCTTCCCAAGTTCGGCGACTATACCATTAAATCTGTATAACCCAGCTTTTAAACCAGAGATCACCACAAGTTATGAGACCGGTTTTGAGGCTAGATTCCTTAAAAACAGATTAACTCTTGATGCTACGGTTTATGAAACATTCACTAAGAACCAGATCATCAATGTTCCTATTGAGATCACTACAGGATACAGCTCGGTAGTACTTAATTCTGGTAAGGTTAGAAACCGCGGTCTTGAACTTACTTTAGGCGGTAAGATCGTAGATCAGGAGAAGTTCTCATGGAATGCTAATTTCACCTTTAGCCAGATATGGAATAAAGTACTTGAACTTGCTGAGGGGATTGACGGCCAACAGGAAATAGGCACAGGTGGTAACGCTACCCTACTTGCTAAAGTGGGCGGAACTACGACTGCGATCTACGGATATGGTTTTGTACGCTCTCCTGATGGGCAGATCGTTTATGACAGCGCAGGTTTACCTGCTTATCCTGATGAGATCCAATACATAGGCGATGCAAGTCCTGAGTGGCGCGCGGGTCTTTATAACAGTTTTAGATTCGGTAATCTGTCGCTTAATGTTACGTTAGACGGTCAATATGGCGGTATCATCTATTCTCAAACTCACCACAAAGCTACCCAGCAAGGTAAACTGCGCTCTACATTTATGGGCCGCGAAGAAGGTGTTATCGTTGGTGAAGGTGTGGTGCTTAATGAAGACGGCACATATTCTCCTAACACCACAGAAGCCATCACGCCAGACTGGTATAACAGATATTACCGTAGAGCCAATGTAGAGTCTAACTCTTTTGACGCTTCTTATTTAAAACTTAGAGAAGTAGCGCTACGCTATAACCTGCCTAAGCGTTGGTTTGGCAACTCTGGTATCAAGGCTGTAGATTTCTCTGTATATGGTAGAAATCTCATCATGATCACAGACTTCCCTATTTACGATCCAGAGACTGCTGCACTTAACGGGAGCACGATACTACCAGGTATAGAGATGGGACAAATGCCATCACCTGCTTCTTATGGAATGAACCTTAGAGTAAACCTATAACATACAAGGATGAAAACTTTAAAGATAACAACACTCATCGTTCTTTTTGCTGGCCTGCTTGCTTCATGCACCAGCAATTTTGAAGAAATAAATGAAGACCCTAACCGTATCGCACAAATAAGTCCGGGTACGCTTATCAACCCTATTATCTATGGGATGGCTACACATAATGCTGGCCGTGCTGATGCGATCACATTTAACCTTATGCAGGTGTCTCTGCCCTTCCCTAGTGTTTCTGGTGGATTGCATCGATATGATGTGAGTCAGAACATTGGTAACAGTTCATGGTACAACTCATACAAGTGGTTAAACAATATCAAAGAGATGGAAGAAGCTTCAGTGAGAGCTGAGGATCCTAACTATGAGGCAATCGCACTTACCCTTAAGGCTTGGGTAATGTCTAACCTTACAGATCTTTTTGGCCCTGTGCCATATACTGAGGCAGCGCAAGGTGAGCAGCAAAACTTCTACCCGGTTTTTGACAGTCAGGAGTCTATTTACACGGCTATCTTAGCAGATCTTGAACGTGCAAATACGCTGTATGATTCTGGTTTTGGTATGGCGTATGCAGATGATATCTTGTTTCACAATGATGTGAACAAGTGGCAGAAATTCACTAATAGTTTGCATATGCGTTTATTGCTTCGCATCTCAAACCGCAGTGAGACTAACGCTTTCGCGAAACTTACTAGCATGATCAATGACGCAGATACCTATCCTGTTTTTGAAAACACAGCAGAGTCTGCCATTTTACAAGTTACTGGGGTTACCCCAAATATCTCACCATGGGGGCGCCCTCAAGATTTTAGATTAAGCACAAAGATCACTTCGTTTTTTGTAGATAATCTTAATGCGCTTGAAGATCCGCGTAGACCTGTATTGATCACTGAAGCTACTGATGCTGATGTAAACCCAATAGGATACAAAGGTATCCCAAGTGCTTATGAAGGTGCTGAGTCTCAATTTGAGTACAATGCTTCTACATTTAATATCGAGCAGGTAACAAACCCAATGCAGATCTATATCTTGCCATACGCTGAAGTTGAATTTATCAAAGCAGAGATGGCACAACGTGGCTACACTGATAATGCAGAAGAGCATTACACTAATGGTGTGATCGCAGGTATTGAACAAGTGGGTGCAGAGGTACCTGCAGATTATTTCGCTAACGCGGCTGCAACTTATGATGGCTCTTTAGCACGCATCATGCTACAAAAGTATTTTGCTTTATATTTCATTGATTATCAGCAGTGGTTAGAATATAGAAGAACTGGCCTGCCAGAACTTCCTAAAACCGCAGCCATGCTTAATGATGGTGTGATGCCTTCGCGTTTTTATTATCCATCTGATGTGCAGATCAATAATAATGCGAATTATCAGGATGCGCTAGAGATGCTAGGTGGTCCTGATAATATCAACACAAAGGTCTGGTGGGACCAATAAAATAGTAACCAATCACAAAACATAGAAAAATGAAACGTTTATTGATCATTGCAGGTCTGGCTTTCGGTTGTCAGGTCATGGCGCAACAAACCGTAAAAGGCTACGTGTATGTTGATGCTAACAACAACGGTAAGAAAGACCGTAAGGAACAGGTGCTTCCTAAGGTATCTGTTACTAATGGAGAACAAGTGGTACAAACTGATGCTAACGGTATGTATGAGCTACCTGTGGGTGATGATAATGCTATCGCACTTATCAAACCTAGCGGTTATGCCCTACCAGTAGATGAGTACAACATACCTCAGTTCTTCAGACTGCACAGACCAGAGGGTTCTCCTAAGTTAGAATTTAAGGGTATCGCTCCTACGGGTAAAGCGCCTCGCAAGCTAGACTTTGCTGTGCTACCTGCTGAAGAGAATGAGCAATTCACTGCTTTGATCTTTGGTGATCCGCAACCATATACCATGCAAGATCTTGAGTGGTTTGAAAAAGGTATCGTAAGCGAGGTAGAAGGTATTCAGGGTATTCCTTTTGGGATGAGCCTGGGGGATATCGTAGGTAATGACCTTAGCCTGCATGCGCCGTATAAAAAGGTAATGAAGAAAATAGGCATCCCATGGTTTAATGTTATGGGTAACCATGATATGGACTTTGATGCAGAGGAAGAGCAGGATAGCGATGACTCCTTTACTGCGCACTTTGGGCCGTCTAACTATGCCTTTAATTATGGTAAGGTGCACTTTATCGTGCTAGACAACATCTTGTATCCAGATCCTCGCGATCACAAAGGATACTGGGGTGGCTTCCGTGAAGACCAACTTAACTTTGTTGAGAATGATCTTAAATATGTGCCTAAGGATTATCTGGTAGTTGTTTCATTCCACATCCCGCTTGCAGAGGGTGAGGGAGACAGCTTCCGTGATGAAGATAGAGAGCGTCTTTTTGATCTGTTATTACCTTTTGAGCATAATCTTACACTTTCGGCACATACGCATATACAGCGTCAGGATTTTTTTGGCGAAAGCCAAGGATGGAAAGGTAAAAAACCACACCACGAGTATAATGTAGGTACTACCAGTGGAGACTGGTACAGCGGTAAAATAGGTAAAGACGGTACGCCTATCTCTGTAATGCGTGATGGTACGCCTAAGGGATATGCTTTTATCCATTTTAATGGTAACGAGTACACTACAGACTATAAAGTTGCTGGTAAGGATAAAGGCTTCCAGATGGAGATCTTTGCGCCTAATGTGGTGGCTAAAGACAAACCTCAGCCTGCCGGTATTTATGCTAACTTCTTTATGGGTACGCAAGGCGACGAAGTGATGTTTAGAGTAGATGGCGGCGAGTGGAAAAAAATGCAGTATATGGAAGAGCCAGACCCTAGCTATGTGGCGCTTGTTTATGAGTGGGACACGGCAGAGCAACTTATGCCTGGTAGACGTAGCAGCAATCCTATTAATAGTGAGCACCTGTGGCATGCTAAGATCCCTACTCATGTAGAGCTGGGCGAGCATACCATAGAGATCAAGGCAAAGGATCAATACGGGCAGACCTATACAGGTACAAGAACATACAAAGTAGAAGAATCAGTGCTAGGAAATTAGTCTTTCTATGTGAGTGGAGGCCTGCGGCTTGGCAATAGCTAAGCGCAGGTCTTTTTTATTTGCATTTTTCAGTATATAATACTCAATACTAAAATCTATATTTATGAAATTAAGATGCATAGGTGTATTGGTCATGATGATTTTGGCCATAGCCTGCAAAAACAATACAACCACCATGACACAAGACAAACCTTCTATCGCTGTACAAGGACACCGTGGTGAGCGTGGCAACCTGCCCGAAAATACCATAGAAGCCTTCCTTAGCGCCTTGCACAAAGATGTAGATGTGCTAGAGTTGGATGTTGTAATAAGCAAAGACAAGCAAGTTGTGGTATCACACGAACCCTTCATGAACGCGCTCTATATGAGTACTCCTGATGGTGTGGCTGTAGCCAAAGAAAATGAGCTGCAATACAACCTCTATGAGATGGAGTATGACAGCATACGCCAGTGGGATAGCGGTAGCCGTGGGAATAAGAACTTCCCGCAGCAGCAAAAGATGAAAACCTATAAACCGCTTTTAAGCAAAATGATAGATACCATACAGGCAGAGATCGCTGCAAAAGACTTACCACAGGTGAAGTACAACATTGAGATCAAGAGTGTACCTGATGAATATGACATCACTCAACCTCAACCAGAAGCCTTTGTAAAACTACTGATGGATGTAGTAAGAAGTAAGAATATTGAAGGGCATTATAACGTGCAGTCATTTGACCCCGCACCTTTAGAAGTATTGCACACCGAATATCCCGAGGTAGAGATCGCTTTCTTAGTAGGCAACGGCACCGTAGACGAGAACCTAAAAAACCTCAGCTACATCCCGCAGATCTACAGTCCACATTACAAACTTATTACTGATAGCACCGTGGTAAACCACATTCATGATCTGGGCATGCAGCTCATCCCATGGACGGTAAACGACACCACCGCCATCAACAAAATGATCTCTCTACAAGTAGACGGCATCATCACAGACTACCCAGAGCGCGTGATAGAAGCGTTGCGATAACTGTTTCAATTAGCTGATTAGAGAATTAGCGAATGGAGGAATTGAACCCTCTGAGCTTCATTTCACTTGCTCATCTCCCTTCTAGGATAAGGGAGAAGCTTTTTACTGGAGACTGCGGCTGAGAATTTCACTTTGGCTCCGCTCATTGAACGGATTCAGTAAGCAGTATGCAGTCGCAGTAGGCAGTTTTTTTGCTATACAGTTAAGAGGTTAAAAAGTTATACAGCATCACCATTTAACCTTATCACATTTAATTCGCTAATTCACTCCATTCGCTCATCTCCTAATTAACACATATCACTTCGGCTCCGCTCAGTTAACGGAGTTCAGTACTCCGTAAGCAGTTCGCAGTTATAACAACATAACCTTTTAACCTTATCACAGATTACCCCATTCGCTAATCAGCTAATCCCCTCAATTACCTAATTAACACCCCCTCTTTAAACAAAAAAAGTAAGGCCTATGGGTGACCTTACTTTTAATAAACAACATAAGTACGTGAACGTTAATCCCAGCGCATGCTCATTTGATTCTTTGAGTCTACGTTGTACACATAGATACCTTTGTCTATGTATTTGCTGTGCTTTTCACCTGAACACATTACGTACCCTTGTTTAGGGTCGCAGTGTGGTGAACCGAATAGGTGACTTGTTTCGTGTATCAATACGATCTGTGCACGGTCTTGACTCTTATCATAATCAAAAACCCCAGAGATCTGTACATTGATCCATCCACAAGCTACACCACCAAAACCGTCTGCCGTTAGCGCCATTAAGTAATCAAACCCATGGTTTTCTGCCTGCGTTCCTGTAGGACCTACCCAATCATCTTTAAGACCTAAAACATCACCACCTAAAGCGATTGCCTTTTCACACAGTCCGTCATCCAATGGATAGTCTGATACGTTAGTAGTAAGGATAGGATAAAAATGGTGCTCTACATTCATCATGTCATCAAAACCACCAGCGTAGTCCTGGTAATTCCCATTGTTATCATATAGCTCCACTTGTCTTGTAAAAGCATTCTTTAAATAGTCTTTAATACCAAGGTTTGTCTCTATTTTAGCAAGATATTGTGGCTCATAGATCACTGGTACAAGAAGCGCATTACTGGTTTGTACTTGAAATACACGACCTGAATACTCTGTATCTGTAGCCTCGTTGATCATAACCGACTCAAAGAAGTATTCACCGCGGCCTAGCGCATAGTGCTTACCATTATAAGAATCCTGAAAGAAAGGCCCCATCTCCATAGTAACAACAGCAGTCTCTCCTGCAGCGAGTTGCTTATCTACCGTAGGTAGGTTTACATTTTTATAATCTGAAAAGCGGCTGCTAGAAAGTTTTGCAGCAATACTAGCTTTACCAGCAACATCGCCGGTATTTTTAATGGTGAATGACACAGTAACCTCATCACCTTTAACCGGTGTGTTTCCCTCAGCATTCTTTACCGTGATCGCGGTAATATCAAAACTAGAGTCTGCGGTCTTTTGTGAGTCATCCCCTCCAGAAGAGCAAGAGGCTAACAAAGCAGCCGCAAATAGCATTAAGTAGAATTTTTTCATGGTAATTGTTAAATAGTAGTTAATCGTTTTAGCTAACATACTATTATTATTAATGATTCACAATGTTTCCATATAAAACATTTAAGAATCATCAGCGTGAAACAAAAGTCAAATTATGGTTAACCTACCTATAATTTAATAACCTACAAACACTTACCTATTATTAAACAAGTGATTCTCACCCCATGTAGCGATCTGATTCATTACGGGTGTTAGGCTTTCGCCAAGAGAAGTAAGAGAATATTCCACTCTGGGTGGGATTTCCTTAAACTGTTGCCGTTGTACAAGGCCATCATGCTCTAGCTGCTTTAACTGCTCAGTTAACACCTTTCTAGAAATTGTGGGTATACGCACAGCGATCTCACCAAAGCGGCGCGTACCAAATCCTAGTTGGTAAAGAATAAGCGTCTTCCACTTCCCTCCTATCAATTCAATGGTGGCTGCAACAGGGCATTGTATCTCTTCAGTGTCATTAGTTACCATAATGTTACCAGTATTTAGCATGTTACCTCAAGGTAACAAGTTACATTTTAAAACTATTATTAGTTACTTTGAGTAACAAAAGTAAATTAATCATTTGTAAAATAAAAGAATCATGATATTAGTAACAGGAGCAACAGGACAATTAGGTGCTGCCGTAATAGAGCAATTAGTTAAACATACCGAGGGAAGTAACATAGTAGCTTTCGCGAGAAGCAAAGAAAAAGCAGCCGATCTCATAGCTAAAGGAGTCACTGTGCGCATTGGTAGTTTTGATGACACCGCTTCGCTAGATGCCGCGATGCAAGGGGTTAGCAAAGTATTGCTTATCTCTGGTGTGGATCAACATCGCTTACAGCAACATAAAAATGTAGTAGATGCTGCTCAAAAAGCTGGTGTGCAACACATCGCTTACACCGGGGTATCAATGGTGGACGAAGCAAACTCTGCTTTAGGTGAGTTTATGCTAGATCACTTTAATACCGAAGCCTATATTAAAGAAAGTGGTATTGCATACACCCTTTTGCGCAATACTTTATATACTGATGGTATTCCGCTGTTTACGGGCGAGCAAGTGTTAGAAAATCGAATCTTCTTACCGGCGGGAGATGGTAAAGTGCCGTATGCGCTGCGTGCAGAAATGGGTGAAGCTGCTGCTAATGTGCTGCTTCAAGAGGGTCATGCAAACAAAACGTATGAGATCGCTAGTGGTACACTTGCATCGTTTGCTGATATTGCGCAGGTGCTCACTGAGCTTTCAGGCAAACAAGTAAACTACACTGATGTGCCTGCTGATGCTTTTGCAAAACAGTTAGAAGAACTTCAACTACCAGAATTCTTGATCTTCTTAACCACAGGATTCTCTAAAGACATCAAAGACCACAGATTTGAGAACACCAGCTCAGATCTTGAGCAGTTGTTAGGCCGCAAGCCTACCGACTTAAAAACAGGCTTAAAACAGATATTCAATCTGTAAACATTCAATAGAATATCACCTCTTAACAAGAAACCGCCTTAGTGCGGTTTTCTTTGTTTTGGCTGCAGCCAAATAGCTCAAAAATTAAATTATATTAGCAGGCTGAATAATTGTCAAAGCGACACTATCTTACAGCTTTAAATCATTTGTAATTCCTATGAAAAAACTGTGCTATTTATTGTTTGCCCTTGCCCTTACCTCTTGCGGTACAAACAAATTCTTAACCTCTTCTGTACCCGCAGAGCAAGTTAAAGACATGAATTACATAGAGCCGATCACCTACATCCATTATGTGGAGAAAGGCAACAAGTCGGTTTTAAGCGACTCGCTTTCACAGATCACAGCCAGAGTGATCGACTCGGTTTTGCAAGCAGATTCGTCACGCTTTAAACTAAGCGACAAAATGATCATAGCAAATGACAGCGTCAATGCGAGGATAGAAAATGAGTTGAACTACCTCAGCCAAATGACGCTGAGATACAAAAAGCTGGATGAGATCGCTTTGCCACCTACATTAGACTCCATAATGCAGAGCAATGATGAGCGCTTTGCCATGATAATCGTCGCATCAGGCTTCGGTAGAAAAAAAGGGAATTACGGTGGTCAGGTTGCAAAAGGTATTGCCGTGGGTATTTTAACGCTAGGTATGGCTGTGCCCTCGCCAGTAAAGTCTAACCTCACGCTTTATGGCTTTATTCTGGATAAAGAAAAACACAACGTAGCCTTTTACCAGCGCTTGCTTCCCAATAAAGAAAAAGAGCCCACCGATCCTCAATTCATCAATACGCAATTGCATAAACTCTTTGAAGGATACCTCTATCCTGCACAGTAATTATGCGGTTAGGGTTTTGGCTTTAAGCCAAAAAACTAAATCAACAATGTATCATAAATGCCAATCCAGTTACAGCATTAATATTAATACATCCTCAAAAACACACCTCACAAGTACGATGTTTTTGAAAGCTTCGTAAAACTGTAAGGTTTTATTACTTTTATCGCATATTAATCTATGTCGTTTTTAAGTGAAAAAACTTCTACTCCTCGCTATACTATTTATTGGTTGTTTACAAACTCGCGCTCAGAAAAAGAACGCAGACTACAACATACATATCACCAAGACCACTGAAGAGATCAAAATAGATGGTCTTGCAGATGAGCTGACATGGAAAAACGCAGAGCCAGCAAAGGATTTCTTTATGGTTCTACCCATGGACGATCGCGGGGCGACGCAACCCAGTGAGGTGAAAATGGCATACGACGAAAGAAATGTTTACTTGCTTGCCACCTTCTTTAAAACTCCGGGTAACACCTATGTTGTAGAGTCTTTGCGAAGGGATTTTAACTTTGGCGGTAATGACAACTTCTTGCTGTTTCTAGATCCTTTTAATAATCAAACCACTGGGTTCAGTTTTGGGGCTAATGCGTATGGTGCGCAATGGGATGGCACAATGTTTAACGGTGGTAATATAGATCTTAACTGGGATAGTAAGTGGGTTTCTGAGGTGCAGAACTATGAGGATAAATGGGTTGTTGAGATGGCGATACCTTTTAAGTCCATCAGGTATGAAAAGGATGTAAAGAATTGGGGTATTAACTTCTCGCGTCTGGATATCAGCACCAATGAAAAATCTAGTTGGACGCCTATTCCCAGACAATTCCCTACGGCTTCTCTTGCCTATACCGGCAATCTGCAATGGGACGAAGCGCCGCCTAAACAAGGCTTAAATTATTCTCTTATACCCTATGTGCTGGGTACTACGGGTAGCTCAAGCATAGATGGCATTACTTATGACGATCAATTTAAAGTAGGTGGTGATGTTAAGCTTGGGATCTCTTCTTCTCTTAATCTAGACCTTACCTTAAATCCAGATTTCTCACAGGTAGAAGTAGACAGGCAAGTAGCTAATCTAGATCGTTTTGAACTGTTTTTCCCAGAGCGCAGACAGTTCTTCTTAGAGAACGCAGATCTTTTTGCCAGCTTTGGGTATGATAATATCCGTCCATTTTTCTCTCGTCGCATCGGGCTGGGCGTGCCTATTATCGCTGGTGCCAGAGTAAGTGGTAACCTCAACCGCAATTTGCGTCTAGGGCTTATGGATATGCAAACAGACAATGTAGAAGAAACCGGCCTACCAAGCCAGAACTTTGCTGTTCTTTCGCTGCAGCAAAAAGTATTTTCTCGCTCTAGCATAGGCCTGATGATGGTGAATAAAGAGTCTATAAATTATGACGCCCTCACCGATGAGAACAAAGCACAATACACAGAATACAACCGCAACCTAGGATTAGAATACAACCTCGCTTCAAAAGACAACGCATACAATGGTAAACTGTTTATGTTGAAGTCCTTTGGACCAGATGCATCTTACAATGGGTTCTCTCAAGGAGCAAACCTTTCTTACAGCAGCCGCAACTGGAACTGGCGCATACAGCAAGAGTATGTTTCTGACAATTTCACTTCAGAGGTGGGTTATGTGCCTCGCAATAATTATGTGAGTTTTAATGGGCGCGTAGGGTATCTCTTTTTGCCAGAAAGCGAAACAATAGTGAGCCACGGTCCTGGGTATTTTGGGCGGTATTACTTTAATCCAGACTTCCACTCTACAGATTATGTAAGCGTGTTGAGTTATGAAGTAAACTTCTTAAACAGGAGTTCGCTTCAGGTAAACGTATTTAATGAATTTGTAGAATTGCAGCGTCCCTTTGATCCTACAAACACAGATAAACCCTTGCTAGAAGCAGGCTCTCGCCACCACTGGAACGGCTTTATATGGGAGTATAATTCTAAACCAAAAAGCCTCTTCACCTATAACCTATCCGGTAGACTAGGACGTTATTATGCCAAAGGTTCTCGCACAAACCTTAGCGCACAAGCCGGCTATCGCATACAACCATACGCCAGCCTGGGCGCCACAGCAAGCTATAACAACATCAAACTCCCAGAACCTTGGAACACCACAGAATTCTGGCTTATGGGCGCAGAGGCAGACATCACATTCACAAACAAATTATTCTGGTCTACGCTGTTTCAATATAACGAGCAAAGCAAAAACTTTAACCTCAACTCTAGGTTTCAATGGCGATATGCGCCGGCTTCAGACATCTTCCTCGTGTATACAAACAATCAACGCATCGCCCCGTTAGAAGGCAAAGTGTGGTCACTCACTTTAAAAATGACCTATTGGTTTAATAGGTAAAATCACTAGACAAATGGTCTTGAGAATTGGGTATCAGTAGGCTATTTCAATACATTTTAGTTACTTTAGTCATTATAAACAGGTTGTGTTATTTGTTTTCGCTGTAGCGAAAAGAACAACTGCACCATCCTTACAAATGTTTATGACAGACGAAGCAGAAAAATACATCTCAAATTATCTGGAGCAACTAACCTATGCTGATGAAGCCGAGCTTGCATTTATGCGGAAACACCTTAGCGTGATCTGCTTAAAAAAAGGCGAATTCTATTTAAAGAATGGCGAAGTGCAAACCAATATGGGCTTTCTTCACCACGGCCTTTTGAGACGTTTTTATGTAAACGACAAAGGCAGCGAGATCACCACCGGTTTTACTAAAGAACAAGAATACGCTACAGATTATCCCGCCTTTATACGACAAAAACCTACCAAGTATTTCATGCAGTGCTTGGAGCCTACAGTGATTGTGAATTTGCCGTATGAGGTGATCATGCAGAGCTATTCAAATTCTAAGAACAGCGAAAAACAAGGCAGATTGATCGCCGAAAAAGTGCTCACCATCTTAAGCGATCGTGTGGAGGGTTTTCTATTCAACACTGCAGAAGAACGCTATTTAAATTTCATTGCCGAGAATCCTAACCTGATGAATCGCATCAGTCTGACGCATCTGGCTTCGTTTCTTGGGATAGAGCGACAATCACTAAGTAGAATACGCAAAAAAATAGCATCAAAATGATTTTGTCACATATGTGACAAGCAAAACCACTTAAGCCGCCAGATATTTGTAACACGATCAAAAACAACAGTATGAATACGCTTTCTCAAGGTTACAAATGGTTTTTAAATGGTGTGGTAATGTTGCTTTTCATTTTTGGCTATAGCCAAAACAACACCACTGCGATACACAAAAACATACAGCAACACAGCGATAGTATCTATAACAGTCTTGTGGAAGTACGCCGTGATCTTCACAAACATCCTGAGGTGAGTGGCGAAGAAAAAAGAACCGCTGCCATTGTAGAACAATACCTGAATGATTTAGGCTTGGAGGTAAAAACCGGCGTGGGCGGTTATGGTGTAATCGGGATTTTACAAGGCGACAAACCCGGAAAAAAAGTAGCCTGGCGTGCCGATATGGATGCAATGTCGTCTAAACACAAAGAAGATTTAGAATTTCGCTCTGTCATTGAAGGCAAACGTCACATCTGTGGTCACGATGTGCACACCACCATCGCCTTAGGTATGGCTAATGTACTAGCAAAGCAAAAACAAGATCTTGAAGGTACGGTGTATTTCATCTTTCAGCCGAGTGAGGAAAATTACAAAGGCGCTAAAACCATGCTAGCAGATGGGATCTTTGACATTATACAACCAGATGAGATCTATGCCGCTCATCTCTCACCTATGCCTGCTGGTCTTATAGCAACAAAACCACTTTATCTCTTTGCAGATTATAAGCAGATCAATATTCAGTTTAAGACAAAACACCAAGATAGCGCCCTAGTTGCTTTTACTAAGAATGCTATTAAAAAGCTGCAAAACGTAGCTATAGACAGCAAGTTTTGGGACACGCGTAATCTTATGGATCCGCAGATAGGAATAGGTAGTAAAAACACAATATTTAAAAATTACATCACCGTTGATAAGCAGTTTAAAGTAAAACACGATGATGGTATATTGACGATCACGGGCTATGTAAGCGCTGATGACTCGGCAGTGATAAACAAACTACCGGTTCAAGTGGAGCAAACCATTATGAACTCTAAATACGGCAAGCTTCTCATTGAAGTAAACTACGATTCTGATATGATCTCATACTCGCCAGATCGTGGGAATATCGATAACGACCCTGCATTATCAGCAAATGCGATTGCTGCGATAACATCAATTTATGGGCAAGGTTCTGCAATAGAACTAACCGGTGTGATCCCAGATGGCCGTGGTGATGATTTCTCTTACTTTCAGCGTGAGGTGCCGGGAGTGTATTTCTTGATAGGCGGCTCTAACTTTGAAAAAGGTATAATTGCCATGCCACATTCGCCTAATTTTGCAGTAGATGAAAGCTGCATTAAAACGGGTGTCAACTATTTCTCTTCGCTACTTGCACAGCGACTTTCAAATTAACGATGTGAGTTAGCAGATCTTATTTGGCTACAGCCAAAAAACAGCACCTTCTTTGACGCAGTTTATTTAATTTCGCTCTCCTGTTTATCCTTAATTAAAAGCATGGGAGCTGACACAGATTTTAAAACCTTATACGATCATTTTTCTACCTATTGCACGCTCACTCCTGAAGAATGGGAACTTGCAAAATCGTATTTTGAGTTTAGTTCTTTAGACAAAAAAGAGGTTATCTATAGCGCCGGAAGCACAGCGCTTAAGCATTATTTTGTCACATCGGGTTGCTTGCATATGTATCTGGTAAATGACAAAGGCGACGATCAGACCTTGCAGTTTGCCATTAACAGTTGGTGGATCACAGATTATCTTGCTTTTCAGCAAAGGCGCAGTTCAGAGTTCTATATTCAGGCGGTGGAGCCGTCCCGGGTTCTAAGCATCACCCCAGAAAAACAAGATAAACTTTTAGCCCGTATCCCAAAGCTTGAAGTGTATTTTAGGAACATCTATCAAACGGCGTATGGCGCGGCGATCAATCGCATGAAATACATTTTTACCTATTCTAAAGAAGAGATCTATTACAGCTTTAGAGATGCTTTTCCAGATTTTGTAAATAGCGTTCCGCAGTATCTTGTTGCAACTTATCTGGGGCTTTCGCCAGAGTATGTGAGTAAATTAAAAAAGAAGAGCCTTTCTTGAACTGGTTCAAGTTTTTTTGGCTGTAGCCAAAATATCTTTGCATTCATAAATACAAACCCATGAATGCCCGCATACAAATAGATCAATTGCAACCACAAGCCTATAAAGCGATGTATACTTTAGAGGCTTATCTTGCTAATTGTGATCTAAGCAAATCTCACAAAGAACTCATTAAAATAAGAGCTTCACAGATCAATGGCTGCGCGTTTTGTATTAATATGCATACCCAAGATGCTCTTAAAATGGGCGAAACTGAACAACGTATTTTTCTGCTTAACGCTTGGGAAGAGTCTGGACTTTTTAATGAAAAAGAAAGAACAATCCTCTCTATGACTGAAGAAATAACCTTGATCCATAAAAACGGACTTAGCGAGCAAACATACAATGCTGCTATTAGCCTTTTCGGCGAAAGCTACACAGCGCAGATCATCATGGCGATAAGCATAATCAATTCGTGGAATCGTATTGCAATAAGTACACACAAACCAATATCTTAATAAAACCATGCGTTATAAATTTTTATTATTACTTGCCGTTGCAACCTTGATCTTTAGTTGCGACAACAACAAACAGCAAAGCACAAGCAAGGCTGAAACTACCGAAACCACAAGTGTAGCCTCAGACACCTTGACAAAACATTTAAAGCCCTTTAACCCCGAATTGCCAACCATAGGATTGCTAATGTACAATGGCGTATTGCAAAGCGAAGTGGTTGCCACGTCTGACGTTTTTGCAAAACCCTCTGAAGATGGTAAGCAACTTTTTAATGTGATCACTATAGCCCAGACTATGAAACCTATCACTACAGAAGAAGGTTTGCATTTTGTACCAGATTACACCTTTGAAGATTGTCCGCAGCTTACAGCTTTGTTCGTGCCAAGTGCTTATGATATGTATTCACAAGTGCATAATGAAGCGCTGGTAGATTTTATCAAAACAAAAAATCAAGAAACCGAATATACTGTGAGTAACTGTGGCGGCGCGCAGCTTATAGGTAAGTCTGGCATCGCAAGCGGTCATAAGATCGTAACCTGGATTGGCGGCGGTGAGCAATTACAAAAAGATTATCCAGATCTTAAAGTGCAGGATGAAAACACCGTGACATACGTAAAAGATGGTAAATTTCTTTCTTCTAACGGTAACTTGGCTAGCTATGTTAGCGCGTTAGAACTTCTAGAGATCATGACAGACGCAGATCACAGAGCATTTGTAGAAAGTTATCTATATCTTGACCGCCTGCAAAACTGGAAAAAAGAATAAGATACACAGTTTAAGTCACTGTTCTTAAACTAATAAAGAGAGAAAACTTATCTTGGCGATACTTTAATGTATCATTGCCATGAAAAGTTTTCTCTCTATTTTTTTACTGCTCTTGAGTTCTTCAATTGCCTTTTGCCAGCAGACGTCTTTCTTTAATGCAGATGGCTTTTTCTCGATAGGTACGCAATCTAACCGTACGGCATCTATTACGCTTTTTGACATAGATAAAGATGGAGATCTGGATGCTTTAGTGGCTAATGGTAGACACTGGGCCGAACAAAACTATGTGTATTACAACAGCGGCAAAGGCGGATTTAAACTAGCGCAAGCCATAGGCAATTACATGGATGCCTCTTACGCTGTAAAAGCAGGCGATCTTAATGGAGACAATATCAATGACCTCGCTGTAGCAAATGACGGCATCGCAAATGTGATCTACTTTGGCAGTGCTGATGGCAGCTTTACACGTGCTGGGAGTTTTGGGAAGATCGCACCCACAAGAAATCTAGAGATCGTAGACATAGACTATGATGGCGACCTTGATCTTATATTATCAAACCGCAAAGATGTAAATGAAATTTGCCTCAATGACGGCAAAGGCAATTTTGAGCAAAGTATTTTTTACGGTGATGAAACAGATCAAACCATCCAAACTGTGATCATAGATATAGACCTAGATGGAGATCTTGATCTTATTACGGCTGAGCGCCAAAACAAGAATAAGATCTTCTTAAATGATAAAGAACTAGCTTTTAAAAAGGTGATCGAGTTTGGAGGAGCAAATGATGAAACCCGATCTGTTGATATAGGTGACATCAATAATGATGGTTTTCTAGATATAGTTTGCGGTAATCTGGGTGGAAAAAACGCTATTTACTTTGGGAGTAAAACATTTGATTTTACTAAAAAACAAACGCTAAGCAAAGATCACCAGACAGCATCTATCAAGATAGCCGACTTTAATAACGATGGCCTTTTAGACATTGCAGAAGGAAACTCAGAAGAGACAAATTATGTCTATTTAAACAAAGGGAACTTAAAGTTTGAAGAAATCATTTTAAATCCAGATCTTAAGGAAGACACATATAATGTGACCACTGGCGACATTAACGGCGATGGACTTCCTGATATCATTGAATCTAATTCTGGTAATTGGAATTTATATTACAGAACTCAGGTAGATTAGTGTTATAAATTCCCGAACTTAGCTATAGTTTTTAAATCACATTGCCATGAAAAAACTAAATGATAAGAAAACGAAGACCTTTATTATTTCTGGACTTCTAATGCTTTTACTTTCTATCACGTTAAGACAATTCACATCAGTTTCTGATACGGTTTTAGGAATTTGCGCTGGTGTGGGTGTAGGTCTGTTGATCAATTCACTTTTTCGAGGTAAGCCTAAAAAAGCTCAATAAAAACATCTCCTTATGGCAACTCCCGAAATTATAGATCTTAGTCAAGAGATTTATGAAGGCATGCCTGTTTATAAGGATTTGCCGCAGGTAACCATGCGTGTTCACAACTCGCATGAAGAGTGGATGGGAATAAAAAAACCCAAGATCCGCACTCCTGCTGTGCATAAATTAGAGTTGGGCGAGCACACCGGCACCCACGTAGATGCTATAAACCACATGGCGATAGAACATGCTGGCAAGTCGATAGACATTATGCCGCTTAACATGTTTTACACAGAAGGGATATGCCTAGATTTTTCTCACAAAGGACTTAAAGAGATCATCGACACAGATGAGATCATCACTGCTTGCAAAGACGCAAATGTTGAGATAAAAAAAGGTGATACTGTGCTCTTGCACACAGACCACTACAGGAAACATTTTAGAACAGAAAATTGGGGTAACGGCCCAGGGATTTCGGTTGCTGCGGCAGAGTGGTTGGGTGAGCAAGAAATCGCTGCTTTTGGTGTCGAGACCATGTCGCCAGGCGTTCCCGGAATTTCAAATAAACAGGTGCATTATGTGTGCGGTAACATGAACTTCACACATTATGAAAACCTCATCAACCTTCATCAGCTCATCGGTAGAGGCAGGTTTAGATTCATCGGTTTGCCACTTAAGATCAAAGGCGGCACCGGTTCTCCCGTGCGCGCTGTGGCCATCTTTGAGTAGTTTTTTGGCTTTAAGCCAAAAGATATCAAAAATCAACCTTCACGATCTGCACTTTTGCTGCAAGATTTAAATCGCTAATTTGCGGTCATGAAAGCTGCCTCACTCCCCGAAATACGCAAAGAACTTAAAGAGCTTAATGAAGAAGAGTTACGCCAACTGGTGTTGCGTCTGGGCAGATTTAAAAAGGAAAATAAAGAGTTGTTGACTTATTTACTTTTTGAAGCTGATTATGAGGAAGGTTTTCGCGAAAGCGTCATAGAAAACATGGATGCGATGTTTGCTGAGATCAATACGCGCAACTATTATTATGTCAAAAAAAGCGTGCGAAAGATCATGCGTGAGCTTCGCAAGTTTGTGCGCTATTCTGGCAACAAAGAAACTGAGGTTGTCTTGCTTTTACACTTTTTAAAAAAGCTGCGAAAAATGAAACCTTCGATCACAAGAAACACCGTACTGACTGGCTTATACAGCCGCACTTATGAAAGCGTGGTAAAAAAGATCAATGCGCTACACGAGGATCTTCAGCTAGATTATAAGCACGAGTTAGAGCTATTATCGCAATGATCTAATCGCGCCACCAGTGGGTAAATTCTTGGCTGTCGTCATCAATATAAACCGGCGCGCCAATTAAAGGCGTCACTAACGGGATTTTCCCTTCGGCAAGTTTTGAGACTTCTTCCAGCGGCTCGTACCATGGGTGTAGAGCAAGCGTAAATTTTGATGAGTGCACAGGCATCATTCGTTTTGCTTTAAGATCTAGCGCCGCCTGCACCGTTTCTGGAGGTAAGCAGTGTATCGCATGCCATGCCTCGTTGTACTGACCATTTTCCATAATGGCAAGATCAATGGGCCCAAAGCGTTCTCCTATTTTTTTAAAATGTTCATCATAACCGCTATCACCGCCTAAAAAGATCTTTTTAGAAGAAGTCTCAAGCAAATACGATTGCCACAATGTGGTATTACGCTTAAAGGTACGGCCAGAAAAATGCCTAGCAGGCAAGGTATGCAATGTCATGTTGCTCTTTAACTCAACCTTCTCAAACCAATTTTTCTCTGTTATTTTTTCTGCAGCGTAGCCCCAACGCTCAAAGTGCGCCCCAACGCCAAGACCACAAATCACTTGGCTAATTTTAGGCTCAAGCGCTTTTATCGTTTTATAATCCAGATGGTCATAATGATCATGCGAGATCACAAGATAATCCACCTGCGGAATATCTTCCACACCATAATCGTCTGCGCCTTTATACGCCTGAGAACCGCCAGGTAAAGGAGAAATCCTACCGCTAAGAACAGGATCGATCAAAAATGTAACTCCGTTTACACGCATAAAATAAGACGAGTGACCAAACCACACCAACACATCGTCATCGCCCTTAAGATCATGCAAATCTGTTTTTATAGATGGGATAGTTTTTGATGGTTTTGCATCCTTACTTTTCTTGAATAGAAAATCATACATCACGCCCAGAAAACTATGACCTTCTGTAACTGCGGGTGTTTCAGACTGATTTTGAAAAGCACCGTTTTTATAATTAGAAGCCTGCTCCATGCGAGCGAGTCTTTCGTTTTTTGGCTTACCGCCAAAAATGGGTTGTTGTAAATAAAGTATCACCACGATCGCTATCAAGACAATAGCAAGTAAAAAATATATCATGTAAAAGAGGTTATGGCTTTCGCCAAAAGAGAAAAACCGAGATCCAAAACAGCATAAATAATGTTAACAAATAAAAATATTGCTATTTAAAATGACAATATTTTGCAATATTCCTATTTTTAAGGCACAACTAACCAGATTTTATGTCACTGATCATTGTACTCGCCGGAATCCTACTACTGTTTCTTCTTATTGCGGCATTTAAACTAAATTCATTTTTGTCTTTTATAATTGTCTGCATTTTTGTGGGAGCCTTACAAGGCATGGAACTTTTAAGCATTATTGAGTCTATCCAAAAAGGTATAGGAGCAACATTAGGATTTCTTGTGCTTATCCTTGGCTTAGGCGCCATGCTCGGAAAATTAGTGGCAGACAGCGGCGCGGCACAACGCATCACAACAAAGTTGGTTGACACCTTTGGGATCAAATACGTGCAATGGGCAGTTGTACTTACAGGTTTTATTGTGGGAATCCCAATGTTCTATTCTGTGGGATTTGTGATTCTGGTTCCACTTGCGTTCACGATTGCTGCGACCACACGATTGCCACTACTGTATGTAGGTTTACCCATGCTTACATCACTTTCAGTAACGCATGGATATTTACCACCGCATCCCGCTCCTACTGCTATTGCTGCGATGTTTGAAGCAAGCATAGGCAAAACTTTGATGTACGGATTGATCATTGCAGTTCCTGCGATCATTGTCGCCGGACCACTTTTTGCCAGAACAATAAAAAAAATAGAAGCAAAACCGTTAGAAGAATTTTACAATCCGGTGATCTTAAAGGAGGAAGAAATGCCTTCAACCGCAACCAGTCTTTTTACTGCTTTATTACCTATTCTTCTAATTTTCATATCGATCTTCGCTAATCACTTTTTGCCGGAAGGCGCATTAAAAACAACATTAGTATTTTTAGGAAATCCAGTAATGGCGATGCTTATCGCTGTGCTGTTTGCTATTTATTCGCTGGGCATTCATCAAGGTAAAAAGATGAAAGATGTGATGAGCACACTATCTGAATCTGTAACAGGTATCACCATGATATTGCTAGTAATTGCCGGCGCCGGTGCATTAAAACAAATCCTTGTAGATAGCGGTGTGAGTGAATATATCGCAGACCTTCTCAAAGAATCAAATGTTTCACCCATAATCCTCGCGTGGCTTATCGCAACCGCAATACGCGTTTGCGTAGGCTCTGCCACTGTGGCCGGACTTACCGCCGCGGGAATTGTTTTCCCGATAGCCGCACAAACGCAAACACCACCAGAATTACTTGTGCTCGCCATAGGCTCAGGAAGTCTTATGCTTTCGCATGTAAATGATTCTGGTTTTTGGCTGTTTAAAGAATATTTCAACCTTTCGGTGAAAGACACACTGCGATCATGGACCGTGATGGAAACGCTGGTAGGCGTTATGGGATTAATAGGAACCTTAACTTTAAGCTTATTTATATAAAATGGAAAAATCTCCTTCTCAAAGAATAGAAGAATTAGGATTAGTATTACCTCCTGCTCCACCTCCTGCCGGGGTGTACAGACCAGTACTTGTAGTTGATAATTTTTTATACGTATCAGGTCAAGGACCTGTGCAAAACGATGCCAGTTTAATGATAGGTCGCGCTGGCGATGATACTGATAAAGATGGCGCAAAACTAGCCGCAAGACAAGTGGGGCTTACTATGCTCTCAACAATCAAAGATCATTTTGGCGATTTTGACCGTATAAAACGTGTTGTAAAAGTGCTAGGCATGGTGAATTGCACACCAGACTTTGAACAGCAACCGTATGTCGTAAACGGCTTTAGCGAACTCATGGCAGATATCTGGGGAAGAGAGAATGGAATAGGCGTGCGTAGCGCAGTGGGCATGATGTTACCCACTAATATCCTCGTTGAAGTTGAAGCCATGTTTGAACTACACAAATAATGAACAAAGATTGGTACACGCTCAATGATCCAGAAGAAGTAGCATCACCGGCACTTCTTGTTTTTCCTGAACGCATTGAATACAATATAAAATTGATGCTTGAGATGGCCGGCGGACCAGTATTCTTGCGCCCGCACATCAAAACTCACAAAATGGCCGAAGTGATCCAAATGCAAATGGATCATGGCATTGCTAAATTTAAATGCGCAACCATAGGCGAGGCAGAACTTCTTGCAAAAACTGGAGCAAAAGACATCCTTCTTGCCATGCAACCTGTGGGACCTAATATCATGAGATATCTCGATCTGGCGCAGGCTTTTCCGGATGTTTCATTTTCTTGTTTAGTGGATAATGAGAAGACGTTAGAGGCTATTTCGCTTAAAGCGAAAAAGAATCAAACACAACTAGGCATTTACATCGACCTCAATGTTGGCATGAATCGCACAGGCATAGTTCCTGGCGAAGCTGTAATAGATTTTTTTACAATTATTGAAAGTGCAGAATATCTTTCGGCTGAAGGTTTGCATGCGTACGACGGTCACATCAGAAATCCAGAATTAAGCGAACGTAAGAAGGTTTGTGACGCAGCTTTTGAAGAAGTTATTTCGCTACAGCGAAAACTAGAAAATAAAGGTTTTATCGTAAAAAATATTGTTGCTGGAGGTTCGCCTACTTTCCCTATTCATGCAAAGCGAGGAGGAATCGTTGCTTCACCGGGCACAACGCTTTTATGGGATGACGGCTACGGATCGTTATTTGCAGATATGCAATTTCAGTGCGCTGCGGTCTTGCTTACTCGCTTGATAAGCAAACCTACAAATGAGCAGTTTTGTTTAGATCTTGGTCATAAATCGCTGGCTTCAGAAATGGCTTTTCCCCGTGTTAAATTTTTAAATACTGATGATCTGGAGCAATTGGGACAAAGCGAAGAGCATTTTGTAGTAAAACCTGCGCATCCAGACAAGCATGAAATTGGGGATACATTTTATGCGATCCCAAAACACATTTGCCCTACGGTTGCTAAATATCCACATGTCATAACCGTTGCCAACGGCCAGATGACAGGCACTTGGGAAGTTACCGCAAGAGATCATAAAATCAACTATTGATGCAAGATAATTTCATTTTTGACGTACACCTCGACCTTTCTATGAACGCGTTAGAATGGAACAGAGATCTGCGTTTGCCTGTGCAAGAAATGCGTCACAGAGAAAAAGGCATGACAGATAAGCCAGACCGTGAACGCAACACGGTTTCATTTCCTGCAATGCGAGCAGGTAACGTGGGTCTTTGTGTTGCCACACAGATCGCACGCTTCACAAAACCTGGCAATCCGCTGCCCGGCTGGCAATCTCCAGAGCAAGCCTGGGCACAAACCCAAGGACAATTGGCTTGGTATCGCGCCATGGAAGATTGTGGCGAAATGGTTCAAATAAGAAATAAAGAGCAGCTACAAAATCATTTAAAACTGTGGCAAACTGAAGAAGGCAAGAAACCCATAGGCTATATTCTTTCTTTAGAAGGCGCAGATTCTATCGTGGATTTGAGCTATCTAGAGAAATCTTATGAGGATGGTTTGCGAGCGATTGGGCCGGCGCATTACGGGCCGGGAACATATGCTCACGGTACAGATTCTGAAGGTGGCTTGGGAGCCAAAGGAAAAGCCCTGATCAAGAAAATACAAGAATTAGGTTTGATTCTAGACGTGACGCATTTATGCGACATCAGTTTTTGGGAAGCGATGGATATTTATGACGGTCCGTTGTGGGCAAGCCATAACCTATGCAGAACTTTTGTAGATCACAATCGCCAGTTTACTGATGAGCAATTACAAGAAATAATTAAGCGCGGCGGCGTGATAGGGATGGCGCTGGATGCCTGGATGATGGTCCCAAATTGGGAACGTGGCGTTTCTACCCCAAAAGAAAAAAACGTAACCTTAGAAATTATTGCAGACAATATAGATCATATTTGCCAACTTGCAGGAAACACAGATCATGTGGGCATAGGCACAGATCTGGATGGCGGTTTTGGCACTGAGCAAGGACCTACAGATGTTGATACCATTGCAGATCTTCAGAAACTTCCCGCTATACTTTCAGCGCGTGGATATTCTCAAAATGATATTAAGAAAGTCCTGCATGGTAACTTTTTAAGTTTTTTAGAAACCGCTTGGGAATGAGATTTCTTTTCGCCGAAAGGCAATTATCTAGATGTATTGAGTGTTGCTTTTACCGCCAAAATCACCATAAAAAGTAACGGCAACCCGAACATTAAATAGCGTAATCCTAGATCAAAAGTCGTATCGATCTCTCCTGATGACGAGATCAAGAAACTTGAAAATGAGGTTATGATATAAAGCATTCCGCCCATGAGACCGCCGGCAATACCAGCGTTATTAGGGAAGAATAGCATGTTGTGCGTAAAGAAATTTGTAAAAATAAATCCAGAGCAAATATGGATCAAAAATGCAAATGCGACTAACAATACGAGATTATCAATGGTTAAACCTAGCGCTACAATCGCACCGATCAAACCCAATTGTATAAAGCTTGTTGTATAGATTTTTGGCTTAAAAGCCAAAGGTGTAAAGCGTTTACTGATAATACCTCCCACCATCCAGGCGAATCCTAAAACCAAGGTACAATACCCGATGGTAACCGAATCAAAACCAAAGTGATGCTCTACCACAAACGGCCCAGCAACGTTAAAAACCATCGTCACTGAATATGCAATTCCTAGCACGCCGATGCCATACAGAAAACCTTTATTGCGAAGCATCACACGATAAAGAACACTTGTTTTTTTAAGATTAAAAGGCTTCCTGATCCTTATTGTTTCTCCACCTATAAAGAGTTCGCCAAGTAAAATAAGCGTACAGTAAATTGCGAGGAAATAAAAGTTAGATTGCCATCCAAAAAGTTTTTCTAAATATCCACCAAGAAACGGTGCGATAATGGGTCCGCAGGACCAAACGATGGTAAAGAAACTAAGGTAATGTTTCCGTTTTTCACCTTCGTAAAGGTCTACAAAAAACGCTCGTTTTGCCACAACCATAAAAGCCGTTGCTATACCTTGAACAACACGCAGAATATTGATGATCATCACATCATCTGTAAATGCAATACCGATGCTGCTTGCGATCAAAACCACCAGAGAGATCAATACAGGACGATATCTCCCAACGCTATCTACAATGCTACCTACAAAAAGTTGAGAGAATCCATAACTAAGAAAAAAGCAAGTAAGAGTAAGCTGAATACTTTTTTCTGACACCTGCAGATCCTGCGCCATTGACGGGAATGACGGCAGATAAACATCTGTCATAAACCCCGAAAACGGCAAGGCGATAAAGGTTAAAATATTTGCCAGACGTTTTCTCTGGGGAGAAGCTTCTCTTAAATGCATAGCGGACTTTTGGTAGTGGTTTTAGCCAGAAAAACGTTGACTTTTCCCAACTAAGACGGGTAAGTCGCTACTGCACCTCAGACTTTACAAAATCTTCCCATTCTTTGAATTTTTCTTCGGTCATTACCTTTTCCATTTTTACTTGTCCGCCCTTTTTCTTGTTCTTGGCGTTCCATTCATGAAAAACTTCTGGTGATACCGTTTCCACGAAAACGCCTTTTAAGGCTTTACTTCGCGCAACTGAATAATTCTTGTTTGCTTCTTTCAATTTGTTATCCAGACTTTCGGCAAGTTTATTATTATCAAGGTCTGATTCTGTGCCTAGATACCAATAATGATAGAACTCGTCATCCTCGGGATTTCTTTTCGCGGCAAGCGTAAACTCTGGGATCTTAATATCAAATTCATCCTCTAGCTCACGCACAGCATCTTCCATTTTATTGACTGAAAGTTGGCTTCCCACAACGTTTAAAAAGAACTTGGTTCTACCTGTGATCTTAATTTCGGCGCGGTCTTTATTTGTGAATTTTATGGTGTCGCCTATAAGGTAGCGCCACGCTCCAGAAACTGTAGAAATGATCAAAATATAATCTTTCTCTTCTTCAACATTTTCTAGAGTGACAACGGGCGCGTCTTGTGCAATACTACCGTCTTGATTGATGTATTCTGGATTCATGGGCACAAACTCAAAGTAAATCCCATTGTCTGTAACGAGCTTCATCGCATCAGTTTCTGGGCGCGCTTGAAACGCCATAAAACCCTCTGAAGCGAGATATGTATCGATCACCGTGATAGGTTTGCCCAGCAACGCATTGAAACTTTTTTCATACGGAGGAAAAGCTACACCGCCAGAGGTGTACACCTGCAGATTGGGCCAAACATCGTGAATACTATCTAGATTATTATGCTCAATAACCTTCTGCATCATGAGCTCCATCCAACTTGGGATTCCGCTCAAAGCGCCAATATCCCAGTTGTGCGCATTCTCTGCAATGTTTTGCACGCGCTCATCCCAATCATCAATTTTTGCAATTTCTTCGCCCGGCTTGTAATATCCTCTAAACCAAAACGGAATATTACTCGCGCTGATCCCGCTGATCTCACCTTCTAGATGACCATTATTTTCTTGAAGATCTGTAGAACTACCCAGCATCATGATCTCTTTCTCAAAAAAGTCAGCTTCCAGATCAAAATTCGCAAGCGCTCCAACCTGTTTAATTCCCGCGCTTCTAATCGCAGAGATCATCTCATCTGTCACAGGAATTCGTTTACTTGTTTTGCCCGTCGTACCGCTGCTCAACGCAAAGTAATGCGGCTCACCCGGCCAGGTTACATCAGTCTCACCATCATGCAATTTGCACCACCATTCTTCATTTATGCTGTTATAATCATAAAAGGGTAGCCTTTCGGCGAAAGCTACGCGCACATCATCACTTTCAAGAATTTCTTGAAATTCGAACTTCTTTCCGAATTGCGTGTCTTTTGCTTTCTTAAGTAGTTTTTCAAGAACTTCCTTTTGTTCTTCTACAGGGTTTCCATCTGAAGTTATAGTGTCGCTAAGATCAATGATCCCTTTAATTAATGAGCCGAGTATTGCCATGAGTTTTTTTGGGTTTAACCCAAATTTACCCACAACCAAAAAATCTAAACCCCGGGTTTACGGAAGTTTAACAAATGAGCTTGAACTTAGTCTTTAATAGGCTGAGAAACGCCGTATTTATCAAAAAGATAAATTAAACTGGTCATAGATGCTGCTCCCAACTCAAGTTCGCGCTTGTTGATCGCCTCAAAAGTATCGTTTGCTGCGTGGTGATAGTCAAAATAACGCTGAGAATCTGGACGTAATCCCGCTAGAACCATTCCATTTTTCTTAAGCGGACCGATGTCTGCTCCACTACCGCCTTTTTCAAAATAATGAATTAAATATGGCTTAAAAAGCGGCTCCCAACTTTGAACTTTTGCAAAATTAGCATCGTCTATATCAAAGCTAAAACCGCGTGGCGTGAAACCACCTGAATCACTCTCAAGACCAAAAACGTGATCCTCTCCTTTTTCGGCAGCGACCTCAGCATATTTGTTACCGCCACGAAGACCATTTTCTTCATTCATGAAAAGCACAACACGAATGCTGTGTTTAGGTTTGTAATTTGTTTTCTTTAGAAGGCGAAGTACTTCCATACTTTGTACAATACCGGCGCCGTCATCATGAGAACCATCACCTAGATCCCAAGAATCTAAGTGTCCGCCTACAACCATAAACTTATTAGGATATTCGCTTCCTGTGATTTCGCCAATGACATTATAACTTTCTACATCTGGGAAATTCTCACATGACATTTTAATAAAAACTTCAGTCGCTTTATTTTCTGCCAACTGCTGACTTAAAAGATCTGCGCCGTTTGTGCTAATTGCCGCAGCAGGAATTCTCTTATCATCTGGCAAATCACCGTAAGACATAGAACCCGTATGTGGAAAATCATCTTGTCTTAAATTCATAGAACGAACAATAACGCCTAACGCATCATATTTTGCCGCTTCTTGAGCGCCAGAATAGCGTTGATCTACACAACCACCATATGCTTCAAACGTGTGGATCAAATTTGCCTGCATCGGGCGATTGTAAAACACGATCTTACCTGCGATCTTCTCTTTTCCTAACGTTGCCAATTCATCTAAAGATTTCACTTCAATGACTTGTGCTTTTAATCCATTTTGAGCTGTAGCGATAGATCCTCCTAATGCACAAATAGGCACATCAATGTTTTTTCCGTTTGCGGTGATATACGCCGTTTCTTTCTCGCCGCGCACCCACTTAGGCACCATTACCGGCTGCAGCCAGACTTTATCTAAACCTATTTCTTCTAGTGCTGCTTTTCCCCATTGTACAGCTTTTGCTGCTCCTTCGCTTCCGCTAAGGCGTGAACCTATATCATTAGACAATTCATCAAGCCACTCATAACTTTGACCTTCAAGAAGTGCCAAGTCATAAAAACTTTTTAATCGATCTTCGTCAGATTGCGCCTGAGTGGTTTTGGCTACCAAGCCAAATAATACAAGTAGAGAAAGGTGTAATACTTTTTTGTTCATTGGGTGATTTTAAATAGTGCCGTCTTGCAGCTGCTTTTTATATAATTCTATGTTTGCTTTTGTTTTTTCGTCCAGTTCTGGCTCTTGCACGTCGTCATATTTACGCAGTTCCTCAAGAAGGATCTTGGCAAAAATGAGTCGGGCGGTGGACTTATCGTCTGCCGGCACAATATACCAAGGCGCATGCGGTTGTGAAGTTTTGTTTATCGCATCTTCATAGCACTCCTGATATTGATCCCAGAGTTTACGCTCTTCAAGATCGCCTGCAGAAAACTTCCAATTCTTATCCTTCTTTTCTAGTCTTCTAAGCAGTCTATCTTTTTGCTCATCTTTAGACAAATGCAGGAAGTATTTAAGAATGATGGTACCGTTTTGCGCAATGGTTTTTTCGAAATTATTGATCTGCTCAAAACGAGATGCCCAGAAATCTTCATCAATATCTGCCACGCTGTTAATATGGGGTAGGCTTTCGCCCAAAATATATTCTGGATGAACTCTTGTTACCAGCACATTTTCATAATGCGTTCTATTGAAAATGGCGAATTTACCACGCTCTGGCAATGCGATATAATGACGCCATAAATAGTCATGACTACGCTCAAGATCTGTAGGAACTTTAAAGCTATGAACTAACACTCCGCGTGCATTGAAATTTTTAAAAACCTCTCTTATCAAGCTGTCTTTACCTGCTGTATCCATCCCTTGAATACAGATCAAAACCGCATATTTATCGTGGGCGTAGATCTTGTTTTGTATTTCGGCGATTTGCTTGCCAACTGTGTCAAGCTCTTGCTCTAGATCTTTTTTCTTTCCCCAATCTTCATGCGTTGCTATTTTATCTAAAACAATGTGTTTATCTACGCGGTAATCAGCAATTGAAAAATCGTCCATAGCAGGTAATATTTAGCAAAAATGAATAGCCAAAATACAACTTTAGCGGAAGCTATACCATATAAATGAAAAAGACCAGCGATAAACGCTGGTCTTTCTTCACCAATTACATTTTAGGAACTAATAGTACAATTTGATCAATATACCTCTCAATTAAAATTATGATTTGGGATCATGGGGCAAAAAAGGCAACTTACAATTGAGATATATTTAAAACAATTATGATTTGGGGATCTATTGTTTGATAAAAATCTGGGTATAAAAAGGTATACCGCGATCATCCTGTACTACTGCAATTCCTGTAAAATTAAAATCTCCTTCAATGGCTTCTTTATGCGATGGACTGTTAAGCCATCCTTTAACCACTTTCTGAGCGTTTGCGTAGCCATAAGCTACATTCTCACTAACGTGTAAAGCTCCTTGTGATATCAACACATCACTTCTTGAACCGAAGTTATCGTGATTGATCTCTCCACTGTTTGCCATATAATCACTGTGTTGAGCTGCTAAATTAGTAGGTGTATTTTGCAGTTCTAACGCAGATAATCCTATGGATGCTCTATACGCGTTAATTTCTTCTAATACTTCAAGAGATAATTTACTATCTACATCAATATTAGATATTTCATAATCAGCATCAGCCTGAGTAAAATCTTCTTCTAGGGTGGTATCTGGGGTACAGCTCGCAAATGAGAATAGAGCGATTAACGCTGTGACCTTTAGGGTATTGGTCAGTTTCATTATGTTGGGTTATTGAGTTACGCTGACAAATATTATATGAAATTTCCAAACAAACAAGTATTTGAACGTATTTTTTGTGTTTTTTGTCGATTATTATGATTTTTTAACACTTTATGTCGATTTTTAGTGCATTTAAACGTTGTTTTAGCTACTTGAACCAGTACTCATAAAAACATTTAACAAACTGAATATC
This sequence comes from Leeuwenhoekiella obamensis, assembly GCF_055391795.1. Classification (NCBI taxonomy): domain Bacteria; kingdom Pseudomonadati; phylum Bacteroidota; class Flavobacteriia; order Flavobacteriales; family Flavobacteriaceae; genus Leeuwenhoekiella; species Leeuwenhoekiella obamensis. The sequence goes on from NZ_AP029251.1 coordinate 2,182,573, forward strand.
AGCTATAAATTAAATATTAATCGATAAAATACATAAAAAAAGCGCCATTTGGCGCTTTTAAGAATTATTTAAGAATAGTAATTACTTGCTCGCAAAAAGCTCTACATCTTCTTCAGAGACTTGTTTTCCTCCTAAGATAATAAGACGTTCTACAACATTGCGTAACTCTCTGATATTACCTGTCCAATCGTATTCTTGAAGTTTTTTAATGGCTTTTTCTGTAAATTCCTTTTTAGAAGTCCCCTGCTCTTCTCCAATTTTTGAAGCAAAATGATCCACAAGCAACGGAATGTCATCTCTACGATCATTTAAAGCAGGCACTTTTACTAAGATCACTGCTAGACGATGATAAAGGTCTTCTCTAAACTTTCCATCTTCGATCTCTGTTTTTAGGTTTTTATTCGTTGCAGCGATAACGCGCACATCCACTTTGATGTCTTTATCGCTTCCTACGCGTTGCACTCTATTTTCTTGTAATGCGCGAAGCACTTTGGCTTGAGCCGAAAGACTCATATCACCAATCTCATCAAGAAATATAGTACCGCCATTTGCAGCCTCAAACTTCCCTGCACGATCTTTATTTGCGTTTGTAAAAGCACCTTTTACATGTCCAAAAAGTTCGCTCTCTATCAACTCTGAAGGTATCGCAGCACAGTTTACCTCAATCATCGGCCCCTTGCTACGGTCGCTTTTTTCATGAAGCCAGTGCGCAACAAGTTCTTTACCCGTACCATTAGGCCCAGTGATAAGCACTCGAGCCTCTGTAGGCGCAACTTTGTCTATAATTTCTTTTATGCTAGAGATCGCATCGCTCTCGCCCACCATCTCAAACTTCTTACTTACCTTTTTCTTTAATCTGGTATTCTCAGTGACAAGAGTTTTTCTATCTAGCGCGTTACGAACGGTATTCAATAAGCGATTAAGATCTGGTGGTTTTGATATATAATCAAAAGCACCCAGACGCATGGTATTTACCGCTGTATCTAGATCGCCATGACCAGAGATCATTACCATGGGCGTATCTGGCTTGATCTTTTTTGTAGCTTCAAGCACCTCTACACCATCCATTTTTGGCATTTTGATATCACAAAGCACAAGATCATAATCTGTGTCTTTGATCTTCTCCATACCTTCTAGGCCATTCTCAGCTTCATCTACCTGATATTCTTTATTCTCTTCTGTAAGTATCTTGATAAGTACGCGCCTGATGGCCGCCTCATCTTCTATGATTAGGATTTTTGACATGCTTAAAACTTAAATTTTACTCCAGATCTAAAATAGAACGTGTTCTTATCGTTAAAGGTATAAATATCATTTCTTTCATTATCCCTTAATCTGTAATCATTACTCAAAGAACGTGTTGCATACATATAATACAGCAAATGATCTGTAAAATAATGCTCATATCCTAGTCCTGCCATTATGATTGTCATCGAAACGTTCTCTGCTGTCTTTCCGTTAACCTCTATGTTATTTTGAATATTGCTAAAGAAGTTATCTAAAGAGGCAAACGCCTGAAGCGCATCCTTATGAGAAGCTTTGAGGTAATGTCTTATATTAGATTTGGGCACACCCAAAGTATACGTCCAATCTGGATGAAATTCTCTGTAATAATTTACCAATGGCAAAGGATAATTTCTTCCTGGCGTGGTAGAATATGTAAGCCCAAAAATCCAGCGATATGGCTTATCTACACCAGCCTTTTTCATATCGTTGATCGCGTAAACCGATGTCTCATAGATCACATCATCGCTTACAAGCTTACCCTCAAGATTTGAGTTGATCCTAGCACCAGCCTTCGCTCCTAGACGCCAGTTGTCCGAAATTTTAAAGACATAACCTAGATAACCTTCAATGCGATGTAAATGATCTAGAGCAGAAGTCTCAAAAGGCACAGGATCTTGAATGGTAAGACCTGTATTTCTATAGCCCATTCCTACAACGATAATTTTATCTTTATCCTTATCTAGCGGGATAGGCAATTGTGCGAGCGCTCTAAAACGCGTGATCGAGTTGTCTGAGTTTGCTTGCGGAATATACATATACTCCACGCGGGCAAGGTCTGTTGTTTGGCTGTAGCCAAATAGACATACACCCATTAAAATAATGGTTAGCAATTTCTTTTTCATAGCATAGTTTACTTGGTGGAAAAGAGATGAACATCTCTCTGAGGAAAAGGAATCGTAATATTATTCTTCCTGAACTCCTCGTCGATCCTGAACCTTATCTCACTCTTGATTCTAGGGTCTACAAAACTGTCGTTTATAAAAAAATAGACCCCAAAGAGTAATGCCGAATCACCAAAATCCTCAAATAGCACAAAGGGTTTGGGACTCTTTAAAACACCATTTTGGCGTTTTGCACAATCAATAAGTATGTCTCGTACAAGCTGCGTTTCACTACCATACGCTACTCCTACTTTCACACTTTCCCGGGTTGTTTTATGGTTTTGTGTATAGTTATATATTGTATCGCTTATAAATTTATGATTAGGTATAATGATCACCTTATCATCACGCGTAAGCGCCCGCGTTGTTCTTAATTTTATTTCAAAAACTCGTCCTACTTTATTATCTACCTCAACGATATCTCCCACAGCAAGAGACTTATCTACCATGATAAAAATACCACCTATGATATCTTGAAATAATTCCTGAAGTGCAAGCCCCAAACCAACAAATAACGCTGCTGAAGCTGTAATTAACACTGTGATATCAATTCCTGAGGCGCTAAGCGTAACGAGAATTACTGCGATGTACACCACATATTTAATGAACTTAAAAATACTAATGAACTTAAGTTCATTCTCACGGTCCATCTTTTTTGTGATCAAACCACGAATCCAACGTAGAAATCCGCTAGTGAAAACAAAAGCAAAAATCACAAGCAGCAGCGCACCAATGGTTAGGTGAATTTCATTATCACCTTTACCAAAGTGAAAGCCATAATTAAGAAAGTCTACAATAGATCCCCAGATGTCTTCTTCAATGACATCCTTAACCTTCTCGGCTCCTTCTTTAATATTGTCTTTTACGTCTTCTTGAAACATGATTAATACTTAATCCATTTTGCGATTTCCTTATACGTAGGTTTTTTACCATACATAAGGATTCCAACTCTGTATATTTTTGAACCAAACCAAACTGTCCCTATAAAACTTAGCACTAACAAGAAGACTGACAGCGCAAGTTCCCACCATGGCACGCCGAAAGGAATACGCATCAACATAACAATAGGAGAAGTAAGTGGTATTAAAGAAAATGCAGTTGAAACCGTACCATGTGGATTATCGATCACTGAAAATAGTCCTACATAGATCGCAAGCATTAACGGCATAATAATAGGCAACATAAATTGCTGCGTATCTGTCTCACTATCTACTGCTGCACCAATCGCAGCGTAAATTGAACTGTATAAGAAATACCCCCCAATAAAATAAATGATAAACCCTACCGCAAGTTGAAGCAATGGCAATCTCAGAATATCTAAAGCAATAAGCTCAAATTTATCAAGATCTGTTGCTCCCATATTACTTACAGGCGTTGCGCTTGCAGGATCAAGATCAAGATACATGGTAAGAAAAAGAACCAATCCCCCACCTATCATAAGCCAAATCGTAAATTGAGTGATTCCCGCAAGTGTAGTCCCGATGATCTTGCCCATCATCAACTTAAACGGCTTTACAGAAGAAATTATCACCTCAATAATTCGATTTGTTTTTTCTTCGATCACACTACGCATCACCATGTTACCATAAATAATGATAAACATCATAAGCAAATAACCTGCAGCTCCACCAAAGGCAGCTTTGATCCAATTTGAGATCTTTGAGGTTTTCTCGCCAGTAAAATTTTCAATACTTACAGAAATTCTTGTTTGACTTTCTTCAAGAACATCAAGATCTACACCTCTATCTACAAGTTTTTCATCTGTAAGCTTACGCGAAATTTGTCCTTCAATACGCTCTAGAGTAGCATACCCAGGAGATTCGTCGCCGTAGAATTTCACGCCAGTGGTATTCTTCTTGATATTCTCTGGAATATAAAGAAGGCCATAATAACCGTTATCTAAAACCGTTTTGCGCGCTTCCTCAAGCCCCGCCGGAGAAAGATCCATATAATTGATACTCTCTGTATTTTCAAACTCTTTGTAGAAAAAACCAGACTCATCTACGACAACAATGGTGCGTTTATCATCTGCATTTACTTGCGTTAAATATGCAACCAGCAAGATCATCGCAACAAAGATCACCGGACTTAAAAAAGTCATCACGATAAACGATTTATTTCTTACACGAGACTTGTACTCTCTACTTATTATAATGCCTAGTTTACTCATGAGTTAGATTTTACCGTTTGAATAAAAATTTCATCTACCGTAGGTATCACTTCTACAAAGTGATTTACCGTAGCCTTAGGCATGAGGTATGTAAGAAGATCATTTGAGGTCATTCTCTCAGGAACTTTTACCTTAAGTTTAAGATCGTTATCATTTATGGTCTTAAAATCTGCCATACTTACTTCCCACTTTGCTTGCATCTCAGTAAGTATTTGTGATTCTAATAACTGTAAATTAGCAGCAGAATCGCCATCTACAGCAAGACCCACTTCATAAGTATTTGAGCTAAATTGCTTCTTAACTTCAGAGAGTTTGCCGTCTAATATTTTGTTTGATTTATTGATAAGCGCGATGTAATCACACATTTCTTCAACAGATTCCATCCTGTGGGTTGAAAAAATTATAGTCGCACCATCATCACGAAGTTTTAGGATTTCGTCTTTGATCAGGTTTGCATTTATAGGATCAAAACCACTGAAGGGTTCATCAAATATCAGCAGCTTAGGCTTATGAAGTACAGTAACTATAAATTGCACCTTTTGGGCTTGACCCTTAGACAACTCTTGTATTTTTTTATTCCACCAGCCAGACATTCCTAGACGCTCAAACCAGTATTCGCTGCGTTCTTTTGCCTCAGCCTTGCTCATACCCTTAAGTCTGGCAAGGTAAGTAACTTGCTCACCTACCTTCATAGACTTATAAAGGCCGCGCTCCTCTGGCATGTAGCCTATTTCTTTAATATGATGTGGAGCAAGCGGTTTACCATCAATAAAAACCTCACCAGTATCTGGCATGGTAATTTGATTAATGATCCTTATTAAAGTGGTCTTACCCGCACCATTGGGTCCTAGTAGCCCAAAAATGCTCCCCTTAGGAACAGCGATCGACAGATCATTAAGCGCGGTAAACTTGCCAAACTTTTTATGTATGTGGTTTGCAGCAAGAAGTTCATTCATAAGTGTGATATAATGGATAAAGATATTGAAAACCTTACAGGCATTGGCGATGTTAAGAATTATTTAGGCTTAAAGCCAAAAGAATACAGCCGCCATATAACCTGCTAGCAAGATTAAATTAATCATTAAAATTTCAATACGAAATGTCTATAAAAAACCCACCCCTTCTGAAACCAGAAGGGGTGGGAAAAAAATTGCTATGAAAAAGAAAAATATCACTAGTAGTGATTAGTGATATTCAAATATACATTTTTTTTCTTAATAACTTCTTAAATTAAGAAAACATGTCTTTTACCTTCTCGAAAAATGACTTATCCTCACTTTGCGGTTTTGGAGCAAAATTGTCGTCGTTAAGCATTTTTTCAAAAAATTCTCTTTGTTCTTTGTTTAGGTTTTTTGGTGTCCAAACATTTACATGAACAAGAAGGTCTCCTTTTCCGTATCCGTTAATTGACGGGATTCCTTTTCCGCGTAAGCGTAATATTTTACCGCTTTGCGCGCCTTCTTCTATCTTGATGCGCACCTTACCGGTAACTGTATCGATCTCTTTGCTGGTACCTAACACCGCTTCTGGAACGCTCACATAAAGGTCGTAATGTAGATTATCACCCTCGCGTTTTAAAGTCTCATGATCTAGCTCTTCTATCACTACAAGCAGATCACCAGCTATACCATTGCCCGGTGCATCATTACCTTTACCGCTTACCTTAAGCTGCATGCCATCTACAACTCCACCAGGAATTTTGATGCTTACAGTTTCTTCTACGGTTTTCATACCGTCGCTATCTGCATCAGCTGGTTTGCTGTCTATCATCTGGCCACTACCACCACATGTAGTACAAGCAGAAGCTGTTTGCATACGACCTAAGATTGTATTTGTAACGCGAGTAACTTGGCCAGTACCATTACAAGTAGAACAAGTTTTATACGTTGTTCCTGGCGCTTGCTTCTTGCGTCTAACTTTTACTTTTTTCTCTACTCCGTTTGCAATTTCTTCTAGTGTAAGTTTTACACGAATGCGCAGGTTAGAACCCTTCATACGTCTTTGGCCTCCGCCAAAACCACCAAATCCAGAAAAGCCGCCTCCGCCACCGAAAGCGCCACCAAAAATATCACCAAACTGACTGAAGATATCATCCATGTTCATACCTCCGCCACCACCGAAGCCGCCAGAGCCGTCAAAAGCCTGATGACCAAACTGATCATAACGCGCACGCTTATCTTTGTCACTTAAAACTTCATAAGCTTCTGCTGCTTTTTTGAACATCTCCTCTGCCTCAGCATCTCCTGGATTCTTATCAGGGTGATATTTTACAGCTTTCTTGCGATATGCTTTTTTGATCTCAGCTTCAGAGGCGCCTTTGCTTACGCCTAATATTTCATAATAATCTTCTTTCATTCCGTCTAAGCTTTCTCAATTAATAATAATGACATCTATGGGTAAGACTTATTGTCCTACAACCACCTTAGGATGCCTAATTATGCGATCTCCTAATTTGTAACCTTTTTCAACTACGTCTACCACTTTTCCTTTAAGGTCTTTTTGAGGTGCAGGAATCTGTGTGATCGCTTCGTGGATCTCTGCATCAAATGTATCACCTTGATTAACCTCTAGTTGCTCAAGGCCTTTGTTGTTTAAAGTAGATTTTAACTTATCGCTGATAAGCTCAACTCCTTTAAGCAACTCTTTATCTTCTGATCGTGAAATTTCTTTAAGCGCTCTGTCAAAATCATCAAGAACTGGCAACATGGCCTGCATTACTTCTTGCCCTGCTGTTTTAAAAAGTTCTACGCGCTCTTTAGAAGTACGTCTTTTGTAGTTTTCAAACTCGGCAAAAAGTCTCAAGAATTTATCCTTTTCTTTCTCAAGATCTGCTTTGTACTTATCCAGCTCAGACTCTTCAGCCTTAACTTCTTCTTGCTCAGCCGCATTCTCAGTTGCAGCAGCTTCTTGAGCTTCGTTATTTACCGCCTCTGGGTTCTCTTTTACTACTTCTTCTTTATCTTTTGAACTCATTGTTTTATCGCTTTTTCCGTAAAATGGCAAAAGTACTGCCAATAACTTTAAAATGTCAAAATGTCACCACTATAATTTAGTATTTCTTTAAGATTCAAGAATCGCTAAACATATAATTTTGACGTATTAATTAACACTACTACTTAAATACTATGAAAACTAAATTCCTACAAATGTCTGTTGCTGTTTTCTTCATGGCTGCGCTAGTTGCCTGCAAAGGAAACAAAAACGAAACTGAGGCAGGTGATGCCGAAGAAGTTGCAGAAGCAAAAGCTGAAGCTCAAAAATATATGGTGAACAAAGAAGAGTCTGTGATAGACTGGAAGGGTTCAAAACCTACAGGTACACATACCGGTACTCTTAAACTTGAGTCTGGTGTTCTTCGCCTACAAGACAGCACACTTACTGGTAGCTTTCTTATTGACATGAAAACTATTGAGGTTACAGACCTTGAAGGAGACATGAAAGCAGGTCTTGAAAGTCACCTTAAAGGAACTGTAGAAGGTAAAGAAGATCACTTCTTCAACGTTGAGAACTACCCTACTGCAGCTTTTGAGATCACTGGTCTTGAAGAAAAAGATGGAAAATGGATGATGGCAGGTAACCTTACCATCAAAGATCAAAAGAAAAACATCGAGTTCCCAGTATCTTATTCTAAGAACGGAACTACACTAACGCTTACTACTGAGCCATTCACGATTGACCGTACAAACTGGAATGTGAACTATGGTTCTAAAAGTGTTTTTGACGATCTAGGCGACAAATTTGTAAGTGACGATATCGAGCTTACAGTTAAAGTTGTAGCAGATAGAGAAATGTAATTTTCTGGCTTTCGCCAAAAATCTAAAAGCCTCGCAAATGCGAGGCTTTTTTTTATTTTAATAGATCGGCGAATGCGCCATGCAATTGCGGGAATTTAAAAGTATACCCCGCATCAATGATTTTCTCCGCACTTACCTTTTGACTTTCCGTCACGAGTGAAGACATTTTGCCCAGCATTAACTTAAGCACAAACTCTGGCACACTGGGCAGCCATAAAAGTTTGTTTAAAATCGCGGCAGCTTCTTTTGTCATTTCCTTATTTGTAACAGGATTGGGTGCTACACCATTATATACTCCATTTAATTTTTTCGCTACAGCGAAAAGAAAAATCCCCGCTAAATCCTCAACATGCACCCAACTTTGCCATTGCTCACCACCAGCCAGCGGAGCGCCCACAAACATTTTAATAGGTTTTGTAATTTGAGGTAAAGCGCCTTCGGTTTCTGCCATTACAACGCCCACTCTAATTTTTGCAACCGTAAGACCAAGTTCTTTAAATTGATCTGCGCTGGCCTCCCAAGCGCTAACCACTTTACCTAAAAATCCCGGATGATATTCAGGGTAATTCTCTGTATATAATTTTTCAGGATTAGATGGATAAGCACCTATCGCACTCGCCGAGACAAACTGCGTTACGTTATGGTCAATTTCGCGTAAGCGTGCAAAAATCAGCGCTGCTGTTTCTGTACGGCTTTTTAAAATGATCTCTTTATTTTCATCCGTCCACCGCTGAAATATCGATGCGCCCGCAAGATGAATGATCGCGTCAACATTGTTGAAACACGCATCATCAATTTCATTTGTATTGGGATCCCAAAAATATCCTTGATAGTTAGGTTTAGTCTGGATTTTATCTCTAGAAGTGGTGAGATAATTTACGCTATGGCCATTTGCCAGACTTTGCTTCGTGATCTCTTTTCCTACAAGTCCGGTGGCGCCGGTAATAAGCAGTTTCATGTGATGGTTTTGCTTTAAAATTAAAACAAACCGCGCGGCCTTTACGTTGTTTTAATTTAGGTTTAACAAGGGTGTACGCAGACTTTTGAGAAAAATAATTGAATTTGCGAAGCGAACGTCAACCCGTATATTTACGGTTACAAACACCATAATGAAAAGACTTCTTTTAGCGTTACTTTCTGGCGGATTACTTGCTGCGAGTTGGCCCACATACGGATTTCCATTTTTACTTTTTGTAGCTTTTGTCCCGTTGCTTTTTGCCACTAGAAAAATTAGATTTTCTGCTTTTAAGCGAAAAGGCCTCAAAGTCTTCGGCTTAGCTTATCTCACATTTTTCATCTTTAATATTTGCAGCACTTGGTGGCTTTATAATTCTACTGCGGTTGGGATGTGGTTTGCTGTTTTAGCAAATGCGCTTTTAATGACTTTTGCATGGATGCTGTATTATTTTGTGAGCAAACGCGCTAAGACTTCTGTGAGTCTTGTATTTCTTATTTGCATCTGGATGCTGTATGAATTTATGCATCTCAACTGGCAAGCGGCTTGGCCTTGGCTCAATATGGGTAACGCTTTCGCGGAATATACTAGCTGGATCCAGTGGTATGAATTCACCGGGACTTTTGGCGGTACGTTGTGGGTTTTGACAGCAAATTGCATTTTGTTTTATGGCCTGAGAAATTACAGCAATGCAGAGAAAAAACTGAGACGCGCATTTATAGGTTTTGCCAGCGTTGTGATTATTCCTATTCTCATTTCTAATGTTATTAAGGCGACTTACGTCGAAAAGGAAAATCCGATAGAAGTTGTGATCCTTCAACCCAACATTGATCCATATACCGAAAAGTATAACACAACAAACGATCGCATCGCAGATCTAATCTTTAAAGAATCTGAAAAAGCGCTTACCCAAGAAACTCAATTTCTCATCACTCCAGAAACTGTTCTTGCAGAAGGTTATGGCGTAGATCTTTCAACATTTAAGTATAGTGATGAAAAAAGTAAAGCGCAGAACTTCTTAGAAAAATATCCAAAGTTGAATTACCTCATGGGTATTCAATTTTATCAAATGCATCATAGCGAAGATGATCTTTTGCCTACCAGCAATTATCTAGGCACAGACAGAATAGGAAATCCTGTTTGGGGAGATTTTTACAACAGCGCGGTGCTGTTGAATTATTTTGGCGAAAGCCAGATCTACCATAAAAGCAAACTTGTGGTAGGCGTTGAAAATTTCCCATATCAAGACGTTTTAAAACCTTTACTAGGCGACATTATGTTAGACATGGGCGGCACTGTTGCGATGAAAACCATACAAGATGATCGCACGGCTTTTGAAGGAAATGACGGTACAAAGGTGGGGCCGATCATTTGTTATGAATCGGTTTTTGGAGAATTTGTAACCGGCTATGTGCGCAATGGCGCAGACTTTCTTGCTATTATGACAAACGATGCCTGGTGGGGCGACACGCAAGGTCACAAACAGCATCTTGCGTATGCTAGCTTACGCGCTATCGAGACACGCAGAAGTATTGCTAGGAGCGCAAATACAGGTATTTCGGCAGTAATAGATCAAACTGGTAAAGTGCACGAAACCTTGCCGTATAACGAGATCGGGACGATCAATGCTAAGATCAACCTCAACGATACGATCACATTTTATGTAAAACATGGCGACTATCTTGCGTGGATAGCAATGATTGTAGGAATTCTTGTTTTCTTATATTCTCTAATTCGTCCAAAACGCATCAAACAATTCTCAAATCCTAGACTTTAAATTGACTAAATTCGCAGCCTATGAGCGCAGTGAATTTTGTATCGGTCGAGAATGTTTCTAAGGCCTATGGCGAGCGGGTTTTATTCCGTGATATTTCTTTTGGGATCAACGAGGGTCAAAAAGTAGGGCTTATCGCCAAAAACGGAACCGGAAAAACCAGTCTTCTTAATATACTTTCTAAAGCCGAAGAGCCAGACTCTGGTAACGTGGTGTATCGCAAAGGTTTAAAAGTTTCTTTCCTTGCACAAGAGCCAGCATTAGATCAAAAGCTAAGCATTGAAGAAACCATTTTTGCTAGCGATAATGAGATCCTTAAAGCCATCTCGGTTTATGAAAAGGCATTGCTCAACATGGACGATACAGATGCGTATCAAAAAGCGTTTGATCGCATGGAAGCCTTACAAGCATGGGATTTTGAAACGCAATACAAGCAAATTCTCTTTAAGCTTAAGCTAGATGATCTTTCACTTAAAGTGGAAAAACTAAGCGGTGGACAAAAAAAACGTCTTGCCCTTGCTGTGATCTTGCTTGAAAAACCAGATCTAGTGATCATGGATGAGCCTACTAACCACCTTGATCTAGAAATGATCGAATGGTTAGAAGAATATTTTGCCAAAGAGAATCTTACCATTTTTATGGTAACGCACGACCGCTATTTCTTAGAGCGTGTTTGTAACGAGATCGTAGAACTTGATGCAGATTTTGGCATTGGCCAACTATATAGCTACAAAGGGAATTATTCTTACTATCTAGATAAAAAAGAATCTCGCGTAGCCGCTGAAGAAACTGAGACTGGCAAAGCAAAGCAACTCTTTAAAAAAGAGCTAGACTGGATGCGTCGCCAGCCAAAAGCGCGTACTACAAAATCAAAATCGCGTATTGATGATTTTCATGAAATTAAAGCGCGAGCACACAAGCGTCGTCAAGATTATCAGGTAACGCTAGAGATCAACATGGAGCGCATGGGAAGCAAGGTTGTAGAATTGCACAACCTTACTAAATCCTTCGGTGAGCGCAAGATCTTAGATAAGTTTGACTACAACTTTTTGCGCGGAGAACGCATTGGGATCATCGGTAAAAATGGAACAGGAAAATCTACCTTTCTCAATATTCTTACCGGTGGCTTAAAACCTGATGGCGGTAAAGTGGTTGTGGGTGAGACGATACAATTTGGTTACTACACGCAAAGCGGAATCAACGTAAAACCCGGTCAAAAAGTAATTGAAGTAATTAAAGAATTTGGAGATTATATTCCGCTTAAAAAAGGCCGTCAAATAAGTGCCGGTCAATTGCTAGAACGCTTTCTCTTTGACCGTAAGAAGCAATACGATTACGTCGAAAAATTAAGTGGAGGTGAACAAAAACGTCTTTATCTCTGTACGGTTTTGATCCAGAATCCTAACTTCCTGATCCTCGATGAGCCTACTAATGATCTGGATATTGTAACGCTTAACGTCCTTGAGAATTTCTTGCTAGACTTCCCGGGATGTTTGCTCGTGGTTTCGCACGACCGTTACTTTATGGACAAGATCGTTGACCACCTTTTTGTTTTCCAAGGGCAAGGTCAGGTAGAGGATTTTCCGGGCAACTACACAGATTATCGCGAGTATGAGAAGTCTGCAGATTTCGCTTCCGCGGAAGCGATAACCGAGCAACCCAAAGAGGAAAAATCAGTCACAAAAGACAACTGGAAAACCGCAAACAGCAGCTTAAACTACGAGGAACAAAAAGAATACAAGCGCCTAGAAAAAGAGATCGCAAAACTTGAAGAGAAAAAAGCGACACAAGAAAAAGTGTTTTTAGACCCTGATCTGTCTGGCGACGAAATCAATGCTGCCTCTGTAAAACTGCAAGAAATAGAAACCGAGATCGAGACAAAAACTGAGCGCTGGTTTGAACTAAGCATGAAAGCCGAAGGATAATGTGGTATCGGGTAAAAAAGTATTTTTCTTTTTTGTGGCAGTCAAAAAATCAGCACGGCGTACACTCGCCTTTTGTGTATGATTTTGTCACAAAATGCCTGTACGACCGCAAAAAATATCCCGAATACAAACTTCTAAAGGCACACAGAAAATCACTTACAGATTCTAAAGAAGTCATTGAGGTAACTGACTTTGGCGCTGGTTCTCTAGTATTTACAAGCAATACAAGACCTATTGCTGCGATCGCTAAAAATGCCGGGGCGACGCGCGCTAGGCAAAAGATCCTTTTTCGGGTGGCTTCGTATTTTAATATCCAGAAGTCTTTAGAACTAGGTACTTCTGTGGGTTTGGCGACAGCGGCTTTGGCTTTAGCCAAAAAAAACAAAATAACTAGCCTTGAAGGTTGCCCACAAACCGCCGCCGTTGCAGAAAAACATTTGAAGCAATTTGACATTGAAAATGTAAATCTCGTTGTTGGTGATTTTAAAGAAACACTTTTGGCGGAAGCAAAAAAATCCTTTGATCTTATATACTTTGACGGCAATCACAGCAAGGATGCGACGCTTACTTACTTTGAACAATTACTACCCACAATTCATAACGACACGGTGTGGATCTTTGATGATATTTATTGGTCTGAAGGAATGACCGAAGCGTGGGAAGAGATTAAAAGGCATCCTCAAGTTACCGTTACAATTGATTGCTACTGGTTAGGTTTTGTGTTTTTCAGAAGGGAGCAGGAAGAAGAGCATTTTGTGATTAGGGCTTAATCTTTGTAACATCCTTTAGCTTTTTAACACTAATTGACGAAAATCAGTTAACTTCAGCGATAAAACAGGCATACATGGAAAGTTTGATCCATATTAGAGAAATAAAGCGAAATTTCCCTTTGGGCAACGAAGTGGTTAAAGTTCTTAAAGGCATTGACCTCGATATTGATAAAGGTGAATATGTTGCGATCATGGGACCTTCTGGTTCTGGGAAGTCTACATTCATGAACTTATTGGGTTGTCTTGATACGCCAACTTCTGGAAAATATATTTTGAACGGAAGAGACGTAAGCCATATGACAGATAACGAGTTGGCCGATGTGCGCAATAAAGAAATTGGTTTTGTTTTTCAAACCTTCAACTTGTTGCCACGAACTACCGCGCTAGATAATGTTGCTTTGCCTATGGTGTATGCTGGTTATTCAAAAACTGACCGTCATGCTCGTGCTGCCGAGGTTCTCGATAGCGTTGGCCTATCAGATCGTATGGACCATAAGCCTAACCAACTTTCTGGAGGGCAGAGACAGCGTGTTGCTGTGGGTCGTGCTCTAGTGAATAAACCAAGTATCATTCTTGCTGATGAGCCTACGGGAAACTTAGACTCTAAAACGTCTGTTGAGATCATGGCGCTTTTTGATGAAATTCACGCGGCAGGAAACACTGTTATTCTTGTAACACACGAAGAAGATATCGCAGAACATGCACATAGAATCATAAGACTTCGCGACGGACTTATAGAAAGCGATAAACGCAGAGTTTCTCCTGGAGTTTACGAATAAGATCATTTTTCGCCATAGCGAAATTGATAAACACAATAGTATTTACGCTTTAGATAATGGTTCTAAAGCGTATTTTTATGCTCAAAATTCAAGCACATGAAAATTGTTGTTTCTCCGGCAAAATCGCTGGATTATGAATCAAAATTACCTACAACGCGTGGCACGCAACCTCTTTTTCTTGAGGAAGCCGAAACGCTGAATAAAAAGCTAGAGCGCAAGACTAAAAAAGAGATCTCAGACTTAATGAGCATAAGTGATAAACTGGCAGATCTTAACTATCAGCGCTACAAAGAATTTGAAGTTCCTTTTACAAAAACTAACGCAAGACCTGCAGTTTATGCCTTTGCAGGCGACGTTTACACAGGTCTTGATGCATACACGATCCCTACAGAGAAACTAGATAAATTACAGGATACATTACGCATTCTTTCGGGATTGTACGGGGTTTTACGTCCGCTTGACTTGATGCAACCGTATCGTCTAGAAATGGGCACAAAACTCAAGATAAACCGCAAAAACAACTTGTATGAGTTTTGGGATAATAAAATAACTGATCAACTGAACAAAGAGCTTGATGATGATGAACTATTCGTCAATCTTGCGAGTCAGGAATATTTTAATTCTGTGAAGCCAGAGAATCTAAAGGTTCCTGTAATCACTCCGGTTTTTAAAGATCTTAAAAATGGTAAATTAAAGATCATTTCCTTTTTTGCTAAAAAAGCCAGAGGCTCAATGGTGCGTTACATCATTGACAACGATGTGAACGATCTGGAAGGTATTAAAGGCTTTGATTATGACGGTTACGCTTATAGCGAAAGCGAATCTGACCCTTCAAAAAATGAATTTGTTTTTACACGATAAATTAAGAAAGGCGCTGATCTCAGCGCCTTTTTCTTTTCGCGAAAGCGAAAGTATTTTTTAGTTGATTAGCGTTTTAATCTAACGCGTTTTTTGTAACCCAAAGTCTGTATCCAAAAACCGCTAATTGTAGTTTTGTCGCTTTGGTTAGGTCAACATTTTTCTTTGAATAACTCGGCAGGATCTTCTTATTGATCTTTGCCAGGGTTTTAAAGATTTTCTTTTTCATACTGTGGGGTTAGTTGATCAGTCTAACCTTAAAAGTATGGATTTCACCACAATTCCCGTTGCGCTTTAGGAATGTGTTAAGAGGTCAGTTTTTTTGGTTACCCAAAAATGATTTCGATGATTTTAATTACTACTGCTGCCATGATTGATTGATTTTAAAAATTAAACTGTCGTTTTTTGATTTTGATTTAACTGTTGTTTTTAATTGATGAAGCAAAGAATGCGGTTTAGCAGCAATCCCACAAGCAAACTTCAAAAAATCAGTGAAATTGAATACGGATTTGTAATTGAAAAAATATGATTAGTGAAAATTTGAAACATAATTCTCTATAAATAAGTTTATTTATTCAACCCATTATATTCATTATGATTTCATACATCAACTTTTCAAGGGGATTTTTAGTGCTTTTTGAAAATCTCTAGAGAAAACTGCCGTGAATTTTCATGAAAAATGAAAGTTTCATTGTTGATTGAAACATTTCTGCATAAAAAAAGCCCCACGCGTGTGGAGCTATTTTATTTGGCTTTAAGCCAAAAACTATTTCACTTTAGTGGTAACGATTATCACTCCGCTTTTGCCTTTGTCGCCATAAAGACTGGTAGCAGATTCGTTTTTTAAAACACTTACCGACTCGATTGTCTTAGGATCTAAACGATCTACAGCGGCTTTTGTGCTTTCTTCTCCATCGAGAATATATAGAACCGCGTTGCTATCAATAGAACGCACCACAATATTGCTAGGCGGCGTATTATCTTTTGTGCTTATTTCTACAACACCATACTCAGCCTTTTTACCATACTTTTCAATTGCGCTTTTATCTTTAAGTATATTGATAGATTTGATCTTTTTTTTATCTAGATAACGCATTTTTTCTGCATCAACAACTTCTCCATCGATAACATATAAAACTTTGTCTTCTTGAGTATTTCTTACAACTACAATATCTGTATTTAAGGAAGCATCAATTTCTTCTAGAGCACCGAGGGATCGTCGACGATCCATTTCTCTCTTCATTTTATAGATCTTTGCTGTGTCTGTTGGTCTATTTTGAATAAGAGTTCGAATTTCTCTTTCGGCTCTTTCTTGAACTTCCTTCTGACGCTCCTCAGCTAATTTTTGACGTTCTTCTACTTGTTTTTGGCGTTCTTTAATTCTTATCTGAGTTTCCTTTTTGCGCTCTTTAATTTCTGCTTTGTGTTTCTCAATTTCCTCATCACGCTTTTGTTTCTCACGTTCTATTTCAGCCATTGTTGTGCCGTGGTTTGCAAATCCTACTTCGCCAGACTCCGTTCTATAAAAGATAATATCATTAAGACCATTATCGTCTGACATTATATAACGCGCACCGACATCATTTTTACTTTTATAGTCTACCTGAAGTGCTATGATATTCCCTTTTTTATTACGTTTTACCCCAGAGAAATCTAGTTTGATATCATAAGTTGCCTCTGCATCTTTCACGATTTTATCTAAATCCTTTTTAGTCGCACTCATAGGAATTGTAATGGTGAATGCTTCTTCATTTTCAGTTTCTTGAACTACGGAAGTTTCTTGAATCACCGATGTGAACGGATCTTCTGATCGATCACTTTTGGCGGAAGCCAGATCATCTGTATTGATCTTGATTTTTAATTCTTCTTTATAGTTAAAACTGTAAAGAAACATCGCTAATAGCGGTACGATGATGGCAAGTTTAAACTTGCTGGTTTGTGAAGATGATTGTTTGTTAAGCATAATTACTCGTTTTTTGATTAATGAATTGTAAAATGAGCTTGACAATGCTGGGACTTGATTTGAGATTCCCGTTCTAAGCATTGCAAGTTGATATCCTTTTTTATTTTCGGTTTGTTGAGTTGCGCTGGCATCTGCCATGTATTCTAGATTTTGCTCCATTTTTTTAGCATACAACCACGCAAACGGATTAAACCATTGTGTCACCAGCAGCAGTTTAGAAAGTAAAATATCCCATGTATGACCGCTCTTAGCATGCGCAGCCTCGTGCGCCAGTATCATAGCAAGTTCTTGATCTGTGTGTTGTGATGGATCATAAACCACATACCCAAAGAATGAAAACGGCGCCGGGATCCCAGCAATCTCAAGATATTTGATTCCGTTTTTTGTGAAGTGCCCTTGGTTTTTAAGAAAGCTAAAGATCTTAACCATCTGTAAAAGCAAGCGTATTATCATCACGCTTACGCCCAGCAGATAAATAGAAAGAAGCATAATCTCTAGATAATCTGCAGTTGTTAAACCAGCAGTTTCCAAAGTTTGAGAAGACGTTGAACTATTAACGAGATCCTGCGCATTTAATGTGAGATAAACCTCTTTTTTAAAGATCAAAAGCGGCAGCACAAAAGCACTTAAAACACCTAGATTTAAAAACCTACGGTTATTACCATAATAGGTTTCTTTGGCAAGAAAAAGCACATAAACAGTATAGAAAATAGCTAGAATGCCACAACCCTTTGCGATGTAAATCAGCGTTTCCATACTACTCTCCTTTTTCGATAATTTCTAAGATCTCTCTCAACTCTTCTGCAGTGATCTTCTCTTCGCGAGCAAAAAAAGAAACCATCTCTTTATAACTGCTATCAAAGAATTTGCGCGTCGCCTCATTCATAAATTTCTTGCCATACTCATCGCGCGTCACAACCGGATAATATTGATGCGTTTTGCCAAAAGCCTTGTGATTTACAAAACCCTTCTCTTCCAGATTACGCACAATGGTAGACACCGTGTTGTAATGCAAAGTCTCCTCTGTGAGCTCTGCCTGCACCTCTTTTACAAAAGCCTTCTCAAGCCTCCATAAAACATGCATGATCTCTTCTTCTTTATTTGTAAGCTTCTCCATATAAAAATGTTTTGGGTGCTTCCGCGCTTTGGCGCGGCCGGGCTATTCGTTACAATATCCGCCAAAAGGCGCATGATTTTCACTACTATCCCTAGCACAGTTCAAACATATAACGATATTTTTAGTTTTACAACTATTTTTATAGTTATTATCAAAAATTAATTGTTTTACTAAGCGTATTCATCACCCATTTTATTTATTTACTTTTACATTAAACTACAGTACCGCGCTTTGGACATTCTTGAAAATTATCGCATTCTTGATATCATAGACATTGTTCTTGTCGCCCTCCTACTCTATTATGTTTACAAACTGGTAAAAGGCACCGTAGCCATCAATATCTTCTTAGGTATTGTTATTATTTACCTTATCTCAAAACTGGTAGAACTCCTTAAAATGGAACTTTTAAGCACCATCCTAGGAGAATTTGTAGGTGCCGGGATTTTTGCTTTGATCGTAGTTTTTCAACAAGAGATCAGGAAGTTTCTACTCATGATAGGAACAACCAACATTTCGCGCAGAAAAGGATTCTTTAAGCATTTTCGCTTTATGCGTGATGTAAATGAATCGCTTAATATAGATGTAGATTCTATTCTTGATGCTTGCAGCAACATGAGCTTGTCAAAAACAGGTGCGCTTATCGTGATGCAACGCGCTACAAATCTTGAGTTTGTAAAAAGCACAGGAGACGAGATGAACATAGAGCTTAATCGTCCAATCTTAGAAAGTATTTTCTTTAAAAACTCAACACTTCACGATGGCGCTGTGATCATTGAAGATAACAGGATCACTGCTACCCGAGCAATTTTACCCGTGAGTAATGAGCGTAATATTCCGTTGAGATTTGGTTTAAGACACCGAGCCGCCGTGGGAATTTCTGAAAAAACAGATGCTGTAGCGCTTGTGGTAAGTGAAGAAACAGGACAAATAAGCTACATTAAAGATGGTGATTTTGAACTGTTTGAAGATATTGATGAACTTCGTGGAATTCTTATAAAAGACCTTTCATAAGCCATGCATCCTGCCGAACAGAAAAAAAGACATCTGGTAAGAAGTGCTGCCGCCTTTTGTAAAAATTGTGGGGAAAAATTAAAAACCGACTTTCAATATTGTCCTAAATGTGGCGCTAAACGCATAGAAAATAGACTCACCTACAAGCAGGTCGCTTACGAGTTTACTGAGCGTTATTTTAATATTGAGAATACGTTTTTAAGAACCTTTATCGCGATGTTCACACGGCCAGATGATGTGATAGATGGTTACATCACTGGCGTCCGAAAAAAATATGTCGCTGCCTTTAATTACTTCGCCATCTCATTAGCGCTGGGCGGGATCTACGTCTTTTTATATCAGCATTTTTTCTCTGAAGATTATGCAGCTTGGTTTGGATCCTTTACTGATGGAGGTTTAGATGGAAGAACGCAATCTTCTTTTGATCTGTCTAATAAAGTTCAGGATTTTCAAGGGTTATTGACATTTCTGCTTTTACCTATCATGGCAGTCGTATCGCGTCTCACCTTTTTAAAGAATAAGAAATACAATTATATAGAACACCTCATTATCTTCTTTTACACTTACAGTCATATCAACTTGATATCTTCTGTATTGTATATTTTTAGCATGTTCTCGCCAGTAGCATTTATGGCTGCAAGCACACTTTCAATACTTTTTCAATTTATATATATCCCGTATACATTTAAGAAATTGTATCAGCTTAACGCAGAAAATACTATCCTGAAGACTTTGCTAGCTTGGGGAATAAGTGCAATATTTGTTATAGTACTTTCAACCGCAGCCATGTTCATCGCTTACAAACTAGGTTTGCTTGACGAAGTAATTGAAGAAACAAGAAAAGCTGCTGCTGCAGCTGCTGCTAAATAGCTTGTTCTGCCATAAATTGAACTTCATAAAGGTTTCGGTAGTAGCCGTCTTCCTTAAGTAAAAGCTCTTTGTGATTGCCTATTTCTACGATCTCACCTTTTTCCATGACAATGATCTTATCTGCCTTCTTGATAGTCGCAAGGCGGTGAGCAATTACAATAGAAGTTCTGTCTTTTGTGATCTTCTTGATCGCTTTTTGTATCAATTGCTCGCTATAAGAATCAACCGATGATGTTGCTTCATCCAGCACTAAGATCGCAGGATTGCTCACATAAGCTCTCAAGAACGCTATCAATTGACGCTGCCCGCTAGAAAGCATTGCTCCACGTTCTTTCACATTATAATGATATCCGTTAGGCAAGGTTTTGATAAAATCATCTACCCCAATGATCTTGGCTGCTTCTTCCACATCCTCTTCTGATATTGAAGATTGTCCTAATGTGATGTTTTGATAAATAGAATCTGCAAACAGGAATACATCTTGAAGCACAACTGCGATTTGCTCTCTAAGCGAGGCGATCTCAACTTCTTTAATATCTACACCATCGATCGTGATCGTACCGCTGTCTATTTCGTAAAAACGACTTAAAAGATTTATTATAGTAGACTTCCCTGCACCAGTAGCACCAACGATCGCCACGGTCTCTCCAGGATTTACAGAAAGGCTGATGCCTTTTAAAACCTCTTCGCCTTCTACGTAGCTAAAACGCACATTTTGAAATTCTATCGCACCTTTAACGTGATCCAGACGCTTGTTGCCTTCATCTGCAATACGAGAATCAGTATCGAGAATCGCAAACACACGATTTGCCGAAACCATCCCCATTTGTAAAGTATTGAACTTATCTGCGATTTGTCTTAACGGCATAAACAGCATTTGAGAAAACTGGATAAATGCAGTTATTAAACCAATGGTAATTGTATCATCACCCACAGAACGCAAACCTCCATACCATACTAAAAGACCAATGGTAAGCGAAGAAACGATCTCTGCAATAGGGAAAAAGATAGAGTTGTACCACACTGTTTTGTTCCAGGCGTCTTTGTGTTTTTTATTGATCTCGCTAAACTTCTCGCGCTCTATCTTCTCACGTGTAAAAACCTGAACGATCTTCATACCGGTCACACGTTCTTGTACAAATGTGTTAAGGTTAGCAACTTGTGTACGCACTTCTTCAAAAGCAACTTTCATAGCTTTTTGAAAAACTCTAGTCGCATAAACGATAAATGGAAGTATTGCAAAAACGATCAAAGATAGCTCCCAACTTTTCCAAAGCATAAAGCCAATGATCACAGCCATTTTTAATAGATCGCTCACGATCATGAACAATCCCTGACTGAAGATACTTGCAATGGTCTCAATATCATTTACCGCTCTGGTAACAAGGCGACCCACAGCAGACTTATCGTAATACTGCATTTTAAACTTCATCATGTGATCAAAAAGTTTGATACGCAAATCGCGCACAACATTTTGACCTAACCAGTTTGCCCAGTAGATAAAGAAGAATTGAGAAAGCACTTCGCCCATCAGTACAACAAACATCGCTCCTAAGAAATACAATAAAGTATCCATATCCTTAGGCGTCATACCTTCATCTATTGCTTGCTGTAAGAACAAAGGTCTCAAAGCCGCACAAAGCGACAATAATACAGCTGCAATTGCCGCTCCCGCAACAAAGCCTTTGTATGGTTTTGTAAAGGTCATGAGTCTTTTAAAAAGACCATAGTCAAAAGCGTTTCCCTTACCGTTTTCTGCCATTATAAATTTTTGATTATATCGGGATATTTCACCTCCATTAGATAAAGTCCGTGTGCTGGCGCACTTGCCGCAGCTTGAGAACGATCTTTACTCGCGAGTAAGTGATTCATAGAATCTACCGTGCGTTTTCCTTTGCCTACTTCAATTAAAGTTCCTACCACAGCACGCACCATATTACGCAAAAATCGATCTGCTTTTATAGAGAAGATCAACTCATCTCCTGCATCCATCCACGTTGCTTCTACGACGTCGCAAATATAAGTTTTCACGTCTGTATTTGTCCGGCTGAAACATTGAAAATCGTGCCTTCCCAGAAGTACGCTCGCAGCTTCGTTCATCGCTTTTTTATCCAGTTTTTGCTCAACCAAATAAGATCTTAAATGGCCAAAAGCCAGCTTCTTTTTTGCAACTTTATAGAAGTAAGTACGAGAAACAGCATCAAACCTTGCATGCGCATTCTCATTTACTTTAAAAATTTGTTTTATCGCAATAGAATGTGATAAATACCTATTTAAACGAAACATAAAATCCTTCCGTTTTTGTTCATCTAGATCTTCTTCCAGATCAAAATGAGCAAAAAGCTGCATCGCATGCACACCAGCATCGGTACGGCCGGCGCCTGTAATTTGTAGTTCTTTTCGCAACAGCGTAGACATTGCATTCTCTAACTCTTCTTGCACCGTTATCGCATTGGGCTGGCGTTGCCAACCGTGATACGTCGTGCCGTCATACTCTATTTCTATAAAATATCTCAAAAGGTAAAGTTGTTGCCTGTAAGATAACAAAGATACATCTTTGCAACTAGGCAAAATGATGATAACAATTTAGCTTGCGCCAAAATGAAAAAAATCCTTCTCCTTAGTGACACTCACAGTTATATTGATGATAAAATTTTGGCTCATGCCGAAAAAGCTGATGAAGTGTGGCATGCTGGCGATATAGGCGATCTCGCAGTGACTGATGCGATTAAAAAAGTGAAGAAATTGCGTGCCGTGTATGGCAATATTGACAATCATGAAATACGCCAAGAATTCCCATTAAATAACAGATTTATGTGTGAAGCTGTGGACGTGTGGATCACGCATATAGGCGGTTATCCCGGGAGGTATTCTCCTGCCATTAGAGAAGAAATACAAGCAAACCCACCGAAACTTTTTATCTGCGGACACTCACATATTCTTAAGGTGATGCCAGATAGAAAATTAGATCTTCTACACATGAATCCTGGCGCGATAGGCAAACATGGTTTTCATCAAGTGCGCACCATATTGCGATTCACAATTGATGATGCAAAGATTGACAATCTCGAGGTAATTGAGATGAAGCGATAAAAAAATAAACCCCACAGTTGGCAGACTATGGGGTTTACGCACTAATAAACTAAGATATTAGGTCTATCGCAACCTGTCTACAGATTTTACAAGATCCTCATCCCGCTTAATTGCCCTATTTGCAAGGACGATAAAAACGATAGAAATGATGGGGATTAGCATCCCAATACCCTTCTCTGGGGCCGCCGCCCCTCCAGATAAGATTTGCGACTGGTAAACCAATACACCTAGTAAAATAAAGTTCAATATTATATTAAGACGGCCAGCTACAAACTGGTTTTGTCTTTTGCTGTATAAAAATATCGTGATCAATGATAACACGCCACTACCTAGAAACAAACCTAAATATAGCATACTATCTGTTGCTTCTACAAGGCCAGCTTCATTAGCATAAAGCGGAAATACAAATATCAAACCACATGACGCAGCAGCGGCAAGTAATAGATAAATACTCTGTATTCTTTGAATCATTTTAAAAATGCTTTGGGCGCACAAAAATAAAAACTTCTTTTAATTACCGAAGGTTTTAAATTCAAAATAATGTTGTATAATTGCAATAACAAGTTATGGTCAACTCTTTAACGACCATTCTTTCTTGCCAAAAATTTCTTAGAATCTTCTCTCGAGATTTTTTTAAGCATACAGCACAATTCAATTATTACCACAATCTGGAAATTTTAATCAATTCTTAATGTTTGATATTGCAGAATTAAAAGCCAAAAAGCTACCTGAATTACAGGAAATCGCTAAGGGTTTAGAAATACCAAAGTTTAGAACTTTAAAGAAATTAGATCTGGTTTACAAGATCTTAGACAAACAAGCAACTAACCCAAAGGCAGTTGCAGAGGTTGTAGACTCTCCTAAAGCTGAGGACAAACCTCAGCAGAAAAAACCTCAAAGAGCGCGCACTACTAAAAAAGAAAAACCTGCTGCTACAGACAACAAAGACAGCAGACAATCTAAGAGCGATAACAAAGACACTAAAGAAAATACCTCTTCTAACAACAATCGTAGCAACGATAACAAGAAGACACATTCTAAGAGTAACAACAGCGCTAAGGATAACAACAATAATAATTCTAACAGCGGGCAACGCAATCAGCGCAACAATAACCGCAACCAGAATAACAACAATAACAGCTCAAATAATAATGGCAATAAAGATAGCCGCAACCGCTATCGCGAGCCAGATTATGAGTTTGAAGGAATTATTGAGAGCGAAGGTGTTCTTGACATCATGCAAGACGG
The DNA here is from genome assembly GCF_055391795.1 of Leeuwenhoekiella obamensis. Classification (NCBI taxonomy): domain Bacteria; kingdom Pseudomonadati; phylum Bacteroidota; class Flavobacteriia; order Flavobacteriales; family Flavobacteriaceae; genus Leeuwenhoekiella; species Leeuwenhoekiella obamensis. Next base: position 2,207,068 of record NZ_AP029251.1, read on the forward strand.
TTATGGTTTCTTAAGATCATCAGATTACAATTATCTTGCTTCTCCTGATGATATTTATGTATCACAATCACAAATTCGTCTTTTTGGACTTAAAACTGGAGATACAGTATTAGGTGTTATTCGCCCTCCTAAAGAAGGCGAGAAATACTTCCCGTTGATCAAGGTAAACAAGATCAATGGTCTTGACCCTAATGTCGTAAGAGACCGTGTATCTTTTGAGCATCTAACACCGCTTTTCCCTAAAGAAAAGTTCAACATAGGTGATCGTCAAAGCACGATCTCAACTCGAGTGATGGATCTTTTTGCTCCAATAGGTAAAGGACAAAGAGGTATGATCGTATCTCAACCTAAAACTGGTAAAACAATGCTTCTTAAGGATGTTGCAAACGCAATTGCAGCAAACCATCCAGAGGTTTACCAGATGATCTTACTTATCGATGAGCGCCCTGAAGAAGTTACAGATATGCAGCGCAACGTTAAAGGTGAAGTTGTTGCTTCTACTTTTGACAAAGAAGCACATGAGCATGTACGCGTTGCGAATATCGTTCTTGAAAAAGCAAAACGACTTGTAGAATGTGGTCATGATGTTGTGATACTACTAGACTCTATCACACGTCTAGCAAGAGCATACAACACGGTACAGCCAGCTTCTGGCAAGATCTTAAGTGGTGGTGTAGATGCAAATGCATTGCATAAACCTAAACGTTTCTTTGGAGCCGCTCGTAATATTGAAGGTGGCGGATCACTATCGATCATTGCTACAGCACTTACTGAAACAGGTTCTAAAATGGACGAAGTGATTTTTGAAGAATTCAAAGGAACAGGTAACATGGAGCTTCAACTGGATAGAAGAATCGCAAACCGCAGAATCTTCCCAGCGATCGATCTTACCGCTTCAAGCACGCGTCGTGACGACCTATTACTTAGCGAAAATGCGATTCAACGTATGTGGGTAATGCGCAAGTATCTTGCAGACATGAACCCAGTAGAAGCGATGGAATTCATCAATGATCGCATTAAGCAGACTAAAAACAACGAGGAGTTCCTAATTTCCATGAATGGATAAATAGAAAAACCTTTTTAGATATTTCAAAAGCCCGCAATGTATTGTGGGCTTTTTTATTTGGCTTAAAGCCAAATAAAAAAACTCCCAGAGAAACTAGGAGTTTTAACCAATAACCAACTCAATCATTTAACCAACAAAAAACCCCGTCTTTCAACGAGGTTTTAAAATCGTTATAAAGTCTAAAATTAAAGCGCAGCTACGTGCTTAGCTAATTTAGATTTAAGGTTTGAAGCCTTGTTGTCATGAATAATGTTATTCTTAGCAAGCTTATCTATCATGCTAACAACAGAAGGAAACAAAGTCTCAGCTTCTTTCTTATCAGCCTCACGCAATTTCTTAATAGCGTTACGTGTAGTTTTGTGCTGATATTTGTTACGAAGTCTTTTTACTTCGCTGTTTCTAATTCTTTTTAATGCTGACTTGTGATTTGCCATTTTCTTTTCTTTATTAAAAAAATTGTAGCCCGTAGGGGAATCGAACCCCTCTTACCAGGATGAAAACCTGGCGTCCTAGCCGATAGACGAACGGGCCATTATTTCAAGACAAAAATACTAAAAATACTTTGCCTAACTCTTTGTAGTCCGTAGGGGAATCGAACCCCTGTTACCAGGATGAAAACCTGGCGTCCTAACCCCTAGACGAACGGACCATCTAGTTTGCTTAATTGCGGATGCAAAAATACAACTATTTTTAAATGCCGCAAGCCCTTTGCAAACTTTTTTAAAATTAATATGCTTTTGCAAAAAGAACGCGCTGTGTAGCAGGCTTACCACTATACACACAAACACCTTCTTCCTCTTTGTTTTTCAAAGGAATACAGCGAATCGTTGCTTTTGTTTCTTCTTTAATTTTTTCTTCAGTTTCTATCGTTCCATCCCAAAAAGCGCTGATAAATCCGCCCTTTTCTTCAAGAACTTCTTTAAACTCATCATATGAATTCACCTCACGAATATTCTCATCACGGAAGGTCTTAGCTTTTTCAAAAAGACTCTTCTGCATCTCCTTAAGCAATTCGCGCACGCGATCTACGATATTGTCTTTAGAAACCACCTCTTTAGTTAGCGTATCTCTACGCGCTAACTCTACCGTTCTTTTTTCAAGATCACGAGGACCTATTGCAATTCTGATCGGCACACCTTTTAATTCATACTCATTGAATTTCCACCCCGGCTTATGCGTGTCTCTATCGTCAAATTTCACAGAAACGCCCTGCAATTGCAATTCTCTCTGTAATTCTTTCGCTATTTGCGAAATAGACTCAAGCTGCTCTTCTCCTTTATAAATAGGCACGATCACAACTTGAATAGGAGCAAGATTAGGAGGAAGCACCAGGCCATTATCATCACTATGCGTCATAACAAGCGCACCCATTAAACGTGTAGAAACTCCCCATGAAGTTGCCCAAACATGTTCTTGCTTACCTTCTTTAGAAGCAAATTTTACGTCAAACGCTTTCGCGAAATTCTGTCCTAAGAAATGTGAAGTACCCGCCTGAAGCGCTTTACCATCTTGCATCAAAGCCTCAATACAATATGTTTCTATCGCTCCTGCAAAACGCTCACTTTCTGTTTTAGTTCCCTTAATCACAGGAATCGCCATAAAGTCTTGCGCAAAATTTGCATAAACCTTCATCATTTGTTTCGCTTCTGCGATTGCTTCTGCTTCAGTGGCGTGAGCAGTATGACCTTCTTGCCAAAGAAATTCTGCTGTACGCAAGAACAAACGCGTACGCATTTCCCAACGAACAACATTTGCCCACTGGTTCACAAGAATAGGAAGATCTCTATACGATTGGATCCACTTACGATAAGTGTCCCAAATGATAGTTTCAGAAGTTGGTCTCACGATCAACTCTTCTTCAAGCTTTGCTTCTGGATCTACAATGATACTACCATCTTCATCATTCTTTAATCTATAATGCGTTACAACCGCACACTCTTTTGCAAATCCATCTACATGGCTCGCCTCCTTACTAAAGTATGATTTAGGAATAAATAATGGGAAATAAGCATTTTGGTGACCGGTATCCTTAAACATTCTATCAAGCTCTGCCTGCATTTTCTCCCAGATGGCATATCCGTAAGGTTTTACAACCATACATCCACGCACACCAGAGTTTTCAGCAAGATCAGCCTTCACTACCAGCTCATTATACCATTTTGAATAATCTTCTTCTCTAGTGGTTAAATTCTTTCCCATGACTTAAATTTGGCACAAATATTGTGACTTATAAATTGTTACGATTCGCTAATTTCTGTTAAATGAAACCAGAATGAGCGCAAAACTAACTAAATTTATAATCCCACGATAACAAAATACACTTATAGTAATGCGACAGATAGATATAATGACGAAAGCACCAGCAAAATTTTTTACGCTTATTGCAGCCACAATTACTTTTGTTGCTTGTGGGCCCGCTCAGTACACGGCTGAAGACGGAATTTACAGTTCAAACACAGTAAATAATCAAAGATTTCAAGAACCAGAAACTGATTCTAGAGCTGATTATTATGCTGATTATTTCAATCAAGGTGCAGAACAAATAAGACGCGCTCAAGAGAACGACTCAATTTTTACTGATATTGACTCATACAGTTCAACAGGGGATTACACAGATGCAGATCTAGCTACTCAAGTTGATATGGGATATGCAGGAGGAAATCCTGGTTGGGGAGATGTTTATGATTCTGTAAGCATTAATTATATAGACAATTCATGGGGACCTACTTGGGGATGGTACAATCCAATGTTTGGTTATGGTTATTCTCCATACTGGGGCTTAGGATATAACGGCTTTGGCTTTAATGGTTGGGGATATCCTGGATATTATGGCGGTTATTATAATCCTTATTGGAGCCGCTGGGGTTATGGATTTAACCCTTACACGGGATATGGCTTTGCTGGATTCTACGGTTTCCACTACTACGGTTTTTACAATTATGGTTTAGTACGCTATGGTAATCCCGCTTTCTACTATGGTAGAAACGGAGCATATCGTAATGTAGCTTACAATTCTAATCGCCGTTACTACAATTCTAGAGGTAATGAAGCATATAGCAGATCTAATACACAAAGCAGATCAAGCGATTCTCCATATAGTAGAACAAGTAGAACATACAGCAGAAATAATGTAGGTGTTGACTACAGTAGAAGCAACAGAAGTACAGCGACGAGAAGCAGCAGCGCATCTGGAAGTAGATCTAATTCTATTTACAGTAGAGAAAGCTCTAACAGAAGAACAACTTCTAACAACACATACAGCAGATCAAACTCATCAGGTTCTAGAAATTCATCATACTCCGCTCCTAGCAGAAGCACGAGCTCAAGTAGAAGTTCATCTTACTCTACTCCTACCAGAAGCTCAAGTTCTTCTTCTTATTCAAGAAGTAGCAGCTCTTCATCAAGAAGTTCTAGCTCAAGTGTAAGCAGAAGCTCTAGCAGTTCATCTAGAAGTTCTGGTGGCGGCGCTTCAAGAAGTAGCTCTGGAGGCAGAAGAGGCGGAGGCCAATAATCAAAAAACACATTTCAATTTTTAAAAATTTAGCATGAAAAAGTTATCTATACTTTTACTAATAGGACTTTCTGCGCTTAGTTTAAACGCACAGAATATTTCTGACGCAGTACGCTATAGCACTCAAAATATAATGGGAACCGCTCGCTACCGCGGTGTAGGCGGAGCCTTTGGAGCACTAGGCGGAGATCTTTCAGCTTTAAACAATAATCCTGCGGGATCTGCAATATTCAATACATCACACGGTTCTGCTACCTTAGGCATGACAACCTTTGACAACCAGACATATTATAATGATGGGATAACAGTGACCAATGATTCAGATTTTGACTTAAGTCAAGCAGGTATTGTATATCTAGTTAATGAGAACAACGGAGATGCCGGAAAGATCGCCATTGGTTTCAACTATGACAAAACTGCAAATTACAACGATGCTTTTGTTGCTTCTGGCATGAATAACAATTCAATTGATTCTTATTTCTTGAATTATGCCCAAGGCACACCACTGAGCCTTTTACAAACTCAAGACAGAGAAACTATTGATGATCTTTATCAATATCTCGGAGAGTTTGAAAGTTTTGGTGCTCAACAAGCATTTTTAGGATTTCAAGGGTATATCATTGATCCCTTAACTGATTCTGAAGATAACACTCAGTATGTAAGCAATATTGCCCCTGGTAGCTTTGATCAAGAAATGAATCAAATCACTAACGGTTACAGCAGCAAGGGGACATTTAATATCGCGGCACAATTGAGCCCAAAACTCTATTTAGGTTTAAACCTAAATGCACACATCATTGATTACAGTAAGAGAACTACATTTTTTGAGGATAATGATAATGAAGGAAGTCAAGTTACTAGCTTGAGATTTGAAAATAATCTTGACGTGCTAGGCGACGGTTTCAGCGCTCAAATAGGAGGTATTTATCAGCTTGCGCCAAATTTTAGAATAGCGGGAACATACGACACTCCTACATGGTACACGATCTCAGAAGAATTAACACAAGGACTTGCTACTAGCGGAACAAATGGTAATCAAAGCGTCTTTCCTGATGTAGTAAATGTTTACCAGGATTATGACTTAAAAACTCCAGGAAAGATCACAGGAAGTGCTTCTTATATTTTTAGAAACTTAGGTTTTATAAGTTTTGATTACTCATACCAAGATTTTAGCACTATTGAATTTAGACCTAAGGATGACGCTTACTTTCAAGGTGTGAATGCTGATATTGCTAATACACTTAAAGCTGTTTCAACCTATAAATTAGGTGGTGAGTATAAAGCACAGAATTGGGCGTTTAGAGCAGGATACCGATTTCAAGAAAGTCCATATAAAAGTGAATATGCCATTGGAGATTCCAAAGGGTACTCGCTTGGTTTAGGATATACTTTCGGTGATTCAAGAATAGATGTTGCGTATGATAGATTTTCGCAGCAGCGTAATCCTTCTATTTACGGTAATAATTTTGCTTTTGTAGATAATATTCAATCTACAGTTTTATTGACCTATTCTTTAAATCTGTAATATTTTATCGCTTTAGAGCGAAATGCGCTTTGAACGAACGCATAGTTTGATCTCGAGGTTCTATATACTCTATACGAAACCAGTAGTCTGTAGCAGGGAGAATTTTACCACGATAGGTACCATCCCATCCCTCACCAAATGGATTGATCTGCTTTAAAAGTTTACCATAGCGATCAAAAATATAAATCAAGGCCTGGCCATTCACCTTTGGATCCAGGCCTTTTATATTCCAAGTGTCATTAATTCCATCTGCATTAGGACTAAAATACCTTGGGTAGTCCATTATAGTAAAAACAGCACTTGACACAACACCACAACTATTTATATCTCGTACATAAACTATGTGATCACCAGCAATAACTCCTGTAAAAACGTTACTTTCTTGGTAAGGTCCCAACTCATCATCTAGAGCAAATTCATAAGGAAAATCACTAAAGCCTCCTTCAGTTTCCACAGAAACCGTATGCAAGCCATTGTCACTAAAACTATCTGTTTCTATAACCACAGAAACTTTACTAGGCGGACCAGAAGCTTGAAATGTTGCTGAATATTGCTCGCTTTGACAACCTGTAGTATTATCAATAACAACTAGAGAATAGGTGCCGCCTTGCTGCACATTAAATATCGGTTCTTCTACCCCATCATTATTTAGATCATTATCTGGTGTCCAATCATACGTAAAACCAGAACCTAGATCTTCACCTACTAACACTCCGCCATTAAGTGCCACACCAGAAGAATCTACACAAATGAAAGAGGATTCATTTTCAAAATAAGGATCGATCACAAATGGATTTTGATTTACAACTAGATTAAAACTTGTTATATCATAACAATCTAGTTCAACCTGCTCCACATAATCTACCCGTGCATAAACAATACGTTCTTGCGATGCGTAATTTTCTGGATCTGCTATTGCATTTGTCAGAGCTTCAGCATCAGCTTGTGAAGTGAAAAATCTAATATCATATTCTGATGGATCTTGAGCACCCAAAATACCAGCTTCTCGCGCGGTAAGATCGAAAGTTGACACACCCGCCTCACTTTCGCAACTTACCATATCTACCGGTTTGTTTGCAACAGGCTGCTCCACGAATCTTGCTGTATATACTTCACTTATACATCCCGTAAAACTATTTGTGATCTGTAATGTATAAGTGCCGCCAGTGATCACGTTAAAAATAGGCTCTTCTACTCCGTTATTATCTTGATCGTTATTAGGCGTCCAATCATAAACGTAATCACTACCCAGATCTTCACCCAGTAAAATTCCATTGGCATCGAGGCAAATAATTTGATCACCATTATTCAGCAGTTCTTGTTGCGTGATTTCAGGTATAGCATCAACTATAAGATCAAATGAAGTTATATCAAAGCAAGTTTCTTCTCTATCGATTGCATTTAATCTCGCATAGATCGTTTCTCCCGGAAATGCAGAAGTATAACTTTCAGGCTGATCGATCGCTGAAGAGTCATTTTCGGCATCAGCCAAAGAATTAAAGTATCTCACAGCGTGCAAAGCACGATCTTGAGACCCAAGAATTACGGCGTCTTGTTCGGTAAGATCAAAGGTCGCCGAAGAATTATCATTTTCGCAAGTTTGAAGATCCTGCGGAGTACCGGCAGTGGGCGCAGTGAGATATTCTATGCTTATACTATCTTCTTCTAAATCGCCATCTGCGCGAGTGACAATTACTTTATAATACCCCGTTTGATCTACTATAAGGGTTTCGCTAGTCTCACCTACAATCGTTTGATAGCCCGAGCCAAAATCAACTTGCCACTCATAAGATTGCGCAAGCGAATAGGTCGCATCCAGCGTTATTGGCGCTGGATCGCAGGTTTGGATATTTTCACCAAGTAAACCATTTAAAATCGAACAATCTGTTGAGCCTGCTCCAGCATTACCTAGATTAAGTTGCTCTAATTTTATATAACCACTAGAATCAAAAATAGCATTGGGATTATCCAGCTCTTGTTGACCTGCATAGTTTGTAATGAGAACAACATAGATCTCATCGCTTTGCGCTCCCGTAATTTGAAAATGTTCAATGGGAAATTCAGAGAAACCACAACTCAATATATTTTCATAGTTCAGACTTTCGTCATAATCACAAAGATCATCACGCGCAGTAAATGGTCCCCACACAATAAAATCTACATCTAAACCACGGCCACTAAAATCTTCTTCAGTATTCTGCGATAGCCTAAAACTTAGATCTCCCGGCTTGTCTATTTGCATAAAAAACCAAGAAGGAAATGGCGTCTCTTCAAGACAATCATAATCCGGACCTTCTTCTGCACTTATCTCTGTTGAGTTGCGTGGATTAGAATTAGGAAAAACTATAGCACCAGAATTGTCGGCACAAAAGGGCTGAAGATTGTTGCAATTTGAACCTTGCCCTGAACAAATAGAAGCACATAAACTAAAGAAAATGAGCAAGTAGGATCTCATTATTAGCAGTTGTTTATTTGAGTAAATCAAAAATAAACATTGACACTTAATACTCTAGCTTAAATCTTAAAACGTTTAAATCTTTTATTCCATATCTTTGCAAGCCTTAAAAGAAAGCTACGACTAAGAGCTTATGAAGACCGATCTTGATAAAGAAGAATTAAAAGCGATAGAAGAGTTAGGTGATGCACACTTAGGCAACACTGCAAAAACTCCTATGCGCGACGATGCATTTGCATTGAGCGATGTTGAAAAAATTGCGCTTATACGCGAAGATGTTGAACATATTATGCACACGCTAGGCCTAGATCTTACAGATGACAGTTTGCGCGGAACTCCTAATAGAGTCGCAAAGATGTTTGTAAATGAGATCTTTGGCGGTTTACATCCTGACCGTAAGCCTAAGGCATCCACATTTGACAACAACTACAAATACGGCGAGATGCTTGTAGAAAAAAACATCACGGTTTATTCTACTTGCGAGCATCACTTGCTACCTATCGTGGGTAGAGCGCACGTTGCTTATATAAGTAATGGTACTGTAGTTGGACTTTCAAAAATGAATCGCATTGTAGATTATTATGCAAAGCGCCCTCAAGTGCAAGAAAGACTTACCATGCAGATCGTTAAAGAACTGCAAGAAGTACTAGGTACAGAAGATGTAGCATGCGTTATCGATGCAAAACACCTTTGTGTAAACAGTAGAGGTATTCGCGATATCGAGAGCAGCACAGTAACTAGTGAGTTTGGCGGAAAGTTCAAACAAGAGTCTGTGCGTAGAGAATTTCTTGATTACATCAATCTGGATACCGATTTCTAGAATTTTGGCGAAAGCCAGATCCCTAAAATTTCTTGTATTTTTAGATCATAAATCCATAGCCCAAAGCAATGGCGTCACACAACAAGCAAGAGCTTTATATATATAATTCCCTTTCGGGGAAAAAAGAAAAATTCACTCCCATTCACGAAGGTAATGTGGGGATGTACGTCTGCGGACCTACGGTTTACAGCAATGTTCATCTAGGTAACGTGCGTACATTTATTTCTTTTGACATGATCTTTAGATACCTGAAGCATCTAGAATATAAAGTGCGCTATGTGCGAAATATAACAGATGCCGGCCATCTTACTGACGATGCTGATGAAGGCGAAGATAAGATTGCAAAAAAGGCGCGTCTAGAGCAGATCGAGCCAATGGAAGTTGTGCAAGAATACACGGTAGACTTTCACAATATTCTGCAGAAATTTAACTGTCTCCCTCCTAGTATTGAGCCTACCGCGACTGGTCATATCATTGAGCAGATCACGATCATTGAAGAAATTCTTGAAAAAGGGTATGCTTATGTTGAGAATGGTTCTGTGTATTTTGATGTAATCAAATTCAATGAAGATTTTGAATATGGTCTTCTTAGCGGTCGTAATCTTGAAGATATGATCGCAAATACACGCGAACTTACCGCGCAAAGCGAAAAAAGAAATGCTCAGGATTTTGCTCTCTGGAAGAAAGCCGGACCAGAACACATCATGCGCTGGCCTTCACCTTGGGGCGATGGTTTCCCAGGATGGCATCTTGAGTGTACTGCGATGAGCACAAAATATTTAGGAGAAGAATTTGATATTCATGGCGGTGGTCTTGATCTTAAATTCCCACACCACGAAGCCGAAATTGCACAAAATGAAGCTTTTTGCGGTAAAAGCCCTGTGCGATTCTGGATGCATGCAAATATGCTTACGCTCAATAGCAAAAAAATGTCAAAGAGTACCGGCAATAATATTTTCCCAGCAGAGATCATTAGCGGCAGCAGTGAATTTCTATCTAAGGGATATTTGCCTAGCGTAGCGCGTTTCTTCATCATGCAGGCGCACTATAGAAGCGTTCTTGACTTTAGTGACGAAGCTTTGCTTGCCAGCGAAAAAGGCTATCATCGCCTTATGGAAGCGATCGCGACTTTAAATGTTCTTAAGCCTTCCGGCAAAAGTTCTATTGATATTCAAAACTGGAAGCAGGCGGCATACGATGCGATGAATGACGATTTTAACACGCCTATTCTTATCGCACAACTCTTTGAAGCTGTGAAGCACATTAATCAGGTAAATGACGGGAAAGCCACGCTAACACAAGAAGACATTGACGATCTTAAAGAAACGATCACAACATTTGTTTTTGATGTGTTAGGATTAGATGATGTCAATGCTTCTGCAGATGATAATGCAGATAAACTTAATGGCGCTGTAGAAATGCTTATTCGTCTTCGCAATCAAGCTCGCGCTAATAAGGATTTCGCCATGAGCGATAAAATAAGAGATGAACTTCTTGCAATAGGAATTCAACTTAAAGACGGTCGCGAAGGAACTACCTTTAGCATAAACTAAGCATTGTGAGGAAGATCGCCACAGCACCATTTATCATCTTGATACGGTTCTACCAGCGGTTTATTTCTCCAATTTTACCATCTGCCTGCAGATATCAACCCACCTGCTCACAATACACCATTGAGGCATTGCAAGAGTATGGATTATTAAAAGGTAGTTGGCTGGGCGCCAAAAGAATTGCAAGCTGTAATCCTTGGGGAGGCAGTGGTTACGACCCTGTACCGAAAAAACATAATCATAAAACCGAATAAAATGCGACAGCCTGGCTGACGCATTTTCTATATTTACAACAAACCGAAAAACGACCATGACACACTTCTTAAAAATGACCTGGAACCCATCTACCGGAATCGAACTGGGCTTTTTAACCATTCACTATTACAGCTTGATGTTTGTAGTGGCTTTTATGGTGGGATGGTATATTACAAAGGCCGTTTTCAAGAGAGAAGAAGTTGCAATGGAGAAGTTGGACTCTCTATTTATTTATGCAGTTGTTGCAATACTTGTGGGCGCAAGATTGGGACATGTGATATTTTATCAAACAGATCTTATCTGGACTGACCCTTTTGCTGTTTTTCTTCCATTTAGATTTGTTCCAGAAATTGAATACACCGGTTTTCAAGGGTTAGCGAGTCATGGCGCTGCCATCGGGATGATCTTTGCTATGTGGCTTTACAACAAGAAAGTATTGCACAAAAGTGTTTTATGGCTGCTTGATCGTGTAATTCTTGCTGTTAGCTTCGGAGCTATTTTTGTGAGAATAGGAAATTTTTTCAACAGTGAGATGGTAGGAAAAATTACAAACAGCAACATCGGGATCAAGTTTGTGCAAGATCAATACAGCAAATACGAAGCGATGCGCATCACAGGTATTAAAAATGAGCAAAAAGCCTTCCAGGCGCTTACAGACGACCCTCAATTTGCAAACTATATCGCAGAGATCCCTTACCGCTTCCCAGGACAATTAATGGAATCTGCAGGTTATGTGATCGTATTCCTTATTATGATGTTTGCTTACTGGAAGACCAGCGCAAGAAAAAAAGAAGGATTGCTTTTTGGGCTGTTTTTAATACTTCTTTTCACCGTAAGGTTCATTGTAGAAAACTTTAAACGCGCTCAGCTAGAAGAACGCGAAGACATTATTTTAAACCTAAATACGGGTCAACTACTTAGTATACCCTTTATGATCTTAGGTATATTTCTTGTATTAAGAGCTTTAAAGCAAAAAGAAATCAAGACATATGCGTAAACTTTGGATATCTGCAGCATTACTTTCTGCACTGTTAACGGCTAGTTGCAAAAATGACACAGGCGAAACTTCTACTGAAAATTTAAGAGAAGAAGTAAAGTTTAAGCACGAGGCCGATCTTGTGATCATGCGTTCAGGCAAAACGATCAAGAATCTTAAAGTAGAACTAGCAGACAACGCTTTTGAGACTGAAACAGGCCTTATGTACCGCACTTCAATGGAAGAAGACCACGGAATGCTTTTTGTCTTTCAAGAGGTGAGAGAACGCTTCTTCTACATGAAAAATACAGAGATCGCTTTAGACATTCTTTACATAGGCGAAGATATGGAGATCAAAAAGATCGCTGCAAACGCTCAGCCTATGGATGAGACCTCTATTCCTTCTGGCGAACCTGTAAAGTATGTTCTTGAAGTAAATGCTGGCATGACCTCAAAATGGGGCGTAGAAAAAGGCGATAGCATTTCTTACCAGACTTTATAAGAGATTCCTTTTCGCTTAAAGCGAAATAAACAAATACACGACATAAAAAAAGCCCTCGCAATTGCGAGGGCTTTTTTACATCTATTGTCCCGTCCTGAAATAAGTTGACACAAATTCGACTTATTTATGAAAGACTCAGAAGGAGCTGAGAAGAAACGGACTCAGCGTGATTACAATTTAGGCTTTAAATTAGCGGTTGTATCTCAGGTAGAAAAGGGCGAAATGACTTATAAGCAAGCCCAAAAAGCGTACGGTATTCAAGGAAGGAGTACTGTTTTGGTTTGGTTGCGCAAACACGGTATCTTAGACTGGAGTAAACCAAAGACAAGACTTAGCTGTAATACAATGAAAGAAACACCTGCTCAAAAGATCAAGAGGCTTGAAAAAGAGCTGTCAGATGAGAAGCTTAAGAATAAGATTCTCAACACGATGATCGATATCTCAGATCAGCAATACGGAACTTCTATTCGAAAAAAGTATTTGCCCAATCAATCCAACGAATCCGGCAAGAACACCGACTAAGCCTGTCACGTTGTTGCAGATTGTTTGGGATAAGCAGACAGGCTGTCTATCAAGCAGAAATGCGAGAAAGGACAAGAGCTGATGAACTTGCCTTGATCAAACCGCTGATTTTAAGGGTGCGCCAGCAAATGCCAAGACTAGGTACTCGTAAACTGTATTATTTACTCAACGTTGAGTTTGAAAAGATGAGAGTTAAAATAGGCAGGGACGCCTTATTTGATTATCTCAGGTCAGAATCAATGCTTATAAAACCAAGAAAGAATTACACAAGGACAACAGACTCTCGGCATTGGCTAAAAAAACACCCTAACCTAATGAAAGATGTTACACCCGTAAGACCAGAGCAATACTTTGTAAGCGATATTACTTACATCAAGAGTAGAGAAAGGACACATTATCTTTCCTTGGTGACAGACGCTTTTAGCAGAAAAATAATGGGCTATCATCTAAGTGATGACATGAGTGCAGAAAATGTAGTTAAAGCAATGAAAATGGCTAATAAGAGTAGAACCACATCAAGCGAGGTAATACACCATTCTGACAGAGGCTTGCAGTATTGTTCTTCGTTGTATCAAACTCAATTGAAGCGATCAAATGCGATACCTTCAATGACAGATGGATATGACTGTTATCAAAATGCATTAGCAGAACGAATTAACGGGATATTGAAGAGTGAGTTCTTAATAAACAAATGCAATACAGGCAAAGAACTCAGCCTGCTAGTTCAGCAGTCTATTAAAACTTATAATAATCAAAGACCACATCTAAGCCTTAACTACAAAACACCTAATTTTATACACAACAAAAAATCCCTTGAAGTTAGCTCCAAGGGATTGATTTAAATTATTAAAAACTGTCAACCTATTTTAGGACGACTCATATATCTTGAGAGAATTAAGCATTAACCTGCTCTTCTTCTTTCTTTTCTTTCATCTTCAATCCTTTCTTCTTCACTGTATCAAACATTACAGGAGTTGCGATAAAGATTGATGAGTATGTACCTACGATCACACCTACTATCAATGCGAACATGAAGCCCATTATACTTGCTCCACCAAAGATGAAGATAGCAAGTAACACAATTAGTGTAGTCATAGAGGTGTTTAACGTACGGCTCAAAGTACTGTTTATAGCACTGTTGATGATGTTAAACATAGTCTTGTTACCACCATATTCATTAAGATACTCACGAATACGGTCAAACACAACCACGGTATCGTTCAATGAGTAACCAATTACCGTAAGGATCGCAGCGATAAATGCTTGATCGATCTCCATGTTAAACGGCATGAACTTATACGTAAGCGAGAAGATACCAAGCGTGATCAACACATCATGGAATACAGCCGCAACCGCACCAAGAGAAAATTGCCATCTTCTAAAACGTAGAAGAATATAAAGGAATACAACTACAAGTGAACCAAGAACTGCCCAGAATGAATCTTTCTTAATATCATCTGCAATAGTAGGACCTACTTTGTTATACTCTAGAATACCTATTTTATCTTCTCCAGATCCACGTACGAATTCTGCATAAGTGATATCTGCAGGAAGGAATTGTTTCAATCCTTCAAACATTGACTCTTGGATCTCATCATCTACCTCTGTAGACTCTTCATCGATTCTGTATTTTGTAGTGATCTTAAGTTGGTTTCCTTCACCATAAGTTTTAGCAGATACACTACCAAATTCATCCACAAGCGCAGCTTCAGCATCAGTTGGATTAACTTCTTTATCAAAACGCACAGTATAGTTACGACCTCCTACAAAATCCACACCTTGATCAAGGCTGTTTGTAAATAAAGAGATCAAACTGATCGTGATCAAAGTACCACTGATGATGTAAGCTACTTTACGCTTACCTAAGAAATCTCTATTGATGTTCTGGAAAAGACCTCTAGTTGCAGCAGTAGAGAATTCTAATGCTTTACCATTCTTACCATAACTATCAATAAATAATCTTGTGATAAAGATCGCAGTAAATAGTGAAGTACCAATACCTATCATTAACGTAGTGGCAAAACCTTGAATAGGTCCTGTACCGAATAAGAATAAGATCAACGCCGTTAAGAACGTAGTGATGTTTGCATCAAGAATTGATGACAACGCATTGTTGAAACCGTCCTTGATAGCATCACGTTGTGATTTACCTCTTGCAAGCTCTTCACGAATACGCTCAAAGATAAGTACGTTTGCATCCACAGACATACCTATAGTTAATACGATACCAGCGATACCAGGCAATGTCAGCACAGCTCCTAGACCTGCAAGAATCCCAAAAATGTAAAGGATGTTTACCGCAAGAGCGATATCTGCATAAAGACCAGCCTTACCATAATAGAAGATCATCCATACAAGTACAAGTAGAAGTGCAATTACGAAAGACATAAGTCCGCTGTTAATTGCTTCCTGACCTAGAGATGGTCCTACAACATCGTAAGAAATTATTTTGGCAGACGCCGGAAGTTTACCAGCTTTAAGAACATTTGCTAAATCTTGAGCTCTTGAAACAGTAAAGTTTCCTGAGATCTCTGTAGAACCACTGCTTATTTCTGCTTTAGCCGTCGCTGCAGAATATACAACACCGTCTAATACGATAGCGATAGACTCACCTGTTTGAGCAACTTCACGGGTAAGTTTTGCCCATTGACCAGGACCTTGACCATCAAAGTTGATCAATACGTTAGGCTCACTACGTAGTGTATAATCCTGACGCGCATCTTGAACAACATCACCACTCATTACAGCCTCACCTGCACGGTTAGATTGCAAGAAGTATAATGGTAAAACATCTTCATCATCACCTAAAGGAATACCCCATGCTAATTTTGCAAATCTTAGGTTTTGAGGACGAAGTCTCATAACCTCTGGCATTCTTAAATATTCTCCTACAGTTGCAGTATCTTCCACAGCAGCATACCCTAAGATAGATGCACCTTGATATTGTGTAGGAACAAATTTTTCAAATAAAGGATTCTCTCCTTCTTGTGGCTCTTCAGCTTCATCATCACCAGCAAGAAGTCCATCAAGACCTTCCTCATCTGCTTCAGTAGAATCTTGTGCAACAACTGCACTTTCTTCTTCATTTACAATTTCTGGGCTGATAAGATCTTTCAATAAAGCATTTGATTGGATCAAGAATTGAGAAGTAGAAGCATCTGTAAGATACGTCTTGTAGAACTCAAGTTGAGCTGTAGATGTCAACTGGAATTTTACACGCTCAATGTCTGTAGCACCCGGAAGCTCGATAAGAATACGGCTAGGGTTATCAAGACGTTGAATATTAGGTTGAGTTACCCCAAATTTATCAATACGATTACGCAATACTTCAAACGCAGAACTTAATGATTGCTCAACCTCATCAGTGATGATAGGCTCAACTTCACCATTGGTCATATTGAAGTTGATCTTTTCGCTTAATAAGCTATTAGCAAAAATATCTGGAGACGCAAGTTTGTTGTCTCCTGGTATTGCTTCAAATGCATCAATGAAGTCTTCTAGGTAACTCTGCTGACTGTCCTTTTGGCGCTCAGCCGCATCATCAAGGGCTTGTCTAAAAGCTGGATCTGTACTGTTATTACTTAGACCTACAAGGATGTCTGCAACAGAGATCTCAAGAGTGGCGTTCATACCACCTTTAAGGTCAAGACCTTTGTTAAGCTCCTTTTCTTTAGCCTCGTTGTAAGTAATACCTAGCGCAACAGGATTATCTCCTACAGAGTCAAGATATTTTGTTTCTACCGCGCCTCTTTCATCTACATACCCCTCAACGGTATTAGGCACCTTGTTCGCTGCAAAGACTTTTGCCTCTTCTTCTACTTTGTAAGTGAAGTATGTATACGATAGTTGATACAAACTCACTAATCCAAATAAAATCGCAAATACTCTAATGAGTCCTTTGTTCTGCATTCTCTTTTAAGATTTAGTATTCTATCCGCACTTTTGCGGCTAATTTTTAAAACGTGCAAATATATGGTTATATGGTAGAAATGCCAATAAATCTTTTTCAGATTTCCTTAACATTTAACACATAAAAAAAGGACCGAAGAATTCGATCCTTTTTTATTGATTATCAAGAATATAAATTCTCTTATAATTCTAGCAAACCGTTAGTTTTCTTAACAGCTGCTGCACTTTCTTGAAGTTTTTCTTTCTCAGCGTCAGATAGCTCTATCTCAACGATCTGCTCAAGACCATTGCGTCCCAAAATCGCAGGAACACCTATTGAAATATCTTCTAGACCATATTCTCCTTCTAATAAAGCAGAGCACGGGAACATCTTTTTCTGGTCGCAAGCAATCGCTTGTACTAGTCCAGAAACCGCTGCTCCTGGCGCATACCACGCAGAAGTACCAAGAAGTTTTGTAAGCGTAGCTCCACCTACTTTAGTATCTTCTTTTACCTGCTCTAAGCGATCTTCTGCAAGAAATCCTGAAACTGGCACACTGTTACGTGTAGCAAGTCTTGTTAAAGGAATCATACCTGTATCGCTATGACCGCCTATTACCATACCATCTACATCAGAGATAGGGCATTCTAGAGCCTCAGCAAGACGATACTTAAAACGTGCGCTATCTAAAGCTCCACCCATACCAATGATTCGGTTTTTAGGAAGACCGGTAGTTTTGTGCACTAAATATGTCATAGTATCCATTGGGTTACTTACAACAATAATGATCACGTTAGGAGAATGTTTGATCAAATTAGAAGAAACATCCTTTACAATACCTGCGTTTATACCTATAAGCTCTTCACGAGTCATTCCTGGCTTACGCGGAATACCACTTGTAATTACCGCGATATCACTATCTGCAGTTTTAGAATAATCACCAGTTGTACCAGTAATTTTAGTATCAAAGGCGTTCAGCGAAGCAGTTTGCATAAGATCCATCGCTTTACCTTCTGCATATCCTTCTTTGATATCTAGTAAAACTACTTCTGATGCAAAATCTTTAATTGCGATATATTCGGCACAACTAGCGCCCACGGCACCTGCACCTACTACGGTAACTTTCATTGTATGTGGTTTTATTGAGTAATTAACAGTTAAATTTTATGATTTTTCTATTTGGCTGTAGCCAAAAAAAAGAATCCCTGCGAAATTACAACTTCACAGGGTTTTATCCATAAAATCGCCTACTTAAATGGCGATCGAGGCTGAGAAATTTTAGCGGAAGCTAAATGCTACCCCAGCCGTAAGATTTCTATATTCTTGAATGGTGTAATCTGCAAAAATATGAAAGAAAGCAAGCTTTAATTTTGCACCCACATTAGCACGCACACCGCCTGGATTATAATTAATATTAATAGGATCTATGATCGTATCTGTATCACCACTACTGTATTGCACAATATACGTTCCCAGCACTCCTAACGATGACTTCCCGCCTGCATAACCTAAGCCACCATAAAGCGTTACAAAAGGAAAATCAAGCGAAGCCACCGCCTGAACAGTGTAAGAATTAAGTTTGAACTCAGCACGCTGATTACTACCATCAAAACTTTCACCTTCTTCTATATCATAATCTACAGTCATATTTGTAAAACCGCCCAAGATCGCAACATTAAGCGGCAATTTTTCAAGCGGACCAAAATATTGCATGATATTATGCTTTAGCCCCACACCATAAAGTTGACCTTCTACAGAGTCATCACCCACCTTTGGCGTATAACGCACAGTCACATCTGTATCAAAAAATGTACCTATCGTCGCTTGGATCATCGGCGCTGGCACAGCATTTAAAGGAAGATCATCTTTTATACCTTCTGGCATTTCAAACTCTACCGTTTCTTCTCCATCACTTGTCGTATACATTACAGTCGCAGGATTACTGTTACCCATAACTGTTGGCGTTGAATTTGGACTAGCAACTAGCGTCCCCTCAAAATTATAATCAGAAAAATTAAAATTCTCTTGCTCCGTCGGAACCATTGAAGCATTTAGACCTATAGTAATATCAAAACCAAGTTTCTTATGCGTTTTTGCTGTGTGATACCAACCGCCATTCATGGCAAAGATCAAACCTTCCATCGCAGGATTGATATATGCTCCCATCAATGTAGAAGCATCTTGTTTTCCTGCAGCGATCACAGATTCAAATCCGCCATCTACTTGGGCTTTCGCCGAAAAGGACATAATAAAGACAAAAAGAAGTAAAGTATTTTTTTTCATGTTAGATAATTTGGAGTGATGCTAATTTAGGTAAAAACATTAGACCTCAACACATTAAATAAAAAAACCTCAAGCTTAGCGCTTGAGGTTTAATACATTATATATATTTTGACTTACGCGTCGATATTTGCATAAACCGCGTTTTTCTCAATAAATTCACGACGAGGCGGCACCTCATCACCCATTAACATTGAGAAAATTCTATCAGCCTCTGTACCATTATCAATAGTTACTTGACGCAATGTTCTAAACTCAGGATTCATTGTTGTATCCCATAATTGTTCAGCATTCATCTCACCAAGACCCTTATAACGCTGTACTGATGCACCTCCTGTCATTTCTGCATTTATCGCATCACGCTCTTTATCGGACCATGCATAACGCATTTTCTTTCCTTTTTTCAAAAGATATAATGGTGGCGTTGCGATATAGATATGTCCGTTCTCAATAAGCTCTCGCATATAACGGAAGAAGAATGTAAGAATAAGCGTTGCAATGTGGCTACCATCCACATCTGCATCACACATAATAACGATCTTATGATAACGCAGTTTAGAAAGGTTAAGCGCCTTGCTATCTTCTTCTGTTCCTATAGTTACACCTAGCGCAGTAAAGATGTTTTTGATCTCTTCGTTCTCAAAAACTTTGTGCTGCATCGCTTTCTCAACATTAAGGATCTTACCCCTTAATGGAAGAATAGCCTGAAAGTTTCTATCACGCCCTTGCTTTGCAGTTCCTCCTGCAGAGTCACCCTCCACAAGGAATACTTCACATTCAGCAGGATCAGTTTCAGAACAGTCTGATAATTTACCAGGAAGACCACCTATACTCATAACGGTCTTACGCTGTACCATCTCGCGAGCCTTTTTCGCCGCATGGCGTGCCTGAGCAGCAAGAATCACTTTTTGCACAATGGTTTTAGCATCATCAGGATGTTCTTCTAGGTAGATCTCTACCATTTCAGAAACGGCCTGCGACACCGCAGATGTAACCTCACGGTTACCAAGTTTTGTTTTTGTTTGACCTTCAAACTGTGGTTCTGCAACCTTTACAGAAATGATCGCCGTTAATCCTTCACGGAAATCGTCACCAGTAATATCAAACTTTAGCTTATCAAGCATTCCGCTGGCATCAGCATATTTTTTCAAAGAACCAGTAAGTCCTCTTCTAAAACCTGCCAAGTGCGTACCACCTTCATGCGTGTTAATGTTGTTTACATAACTGTGTAGATTCTCTGCGTAGCTATCATTATAGATCATCGCAACCTCCACAGGAATGTCGTTTTTCTCACCTTCCATAGAGATAACATCCGCAATAATAGGATTACGGTTACCATCCAAGAAACGAACAAACTCCTTCAAACCTTCCTCAGAGTGGAAAATCTCAGTAGGATGCTCACCTTTCTCGTCAGTCTCACGCTTATCAGTCAACGTGATGGTGATACCTCTATTAAGATAAGCAAGCTCACGCATACGGCTTGCTAACGTATCGTAGTTATATTCTGTAGTTTGTTGAAAGATACTCTTGTCTGGCAAGAAAGTCACTACCGTACCAGAAAGATCAGTTTCTCCTGTAGATTTTACAGGATAAAGCGCTTTACCACGCTCATACTCCTGCTCCCAGACTTGGCCATTGCGATACACCTTTGCATGCAAATGATCAGAAAGTGCGTTCACACAACTCACACCTACACCATGCAGACCACCAGAAACTTTATAAGAATCTTTATCAAATTTACCACCCGCACCGATCTTAGTCATTACAACCTCAAGTGCAGAAACACCTTCTTTTTTGTGAAGGTCAACAGGAATACCCCTACCGTTGTCATTAACGGTAATAGCATTATTCTCTTCTATGACAACATCTATGTGATCACAGTGCCCTGCAAGAGCCTCATCAATAGAGTTATCTACAACTTCATAAACAAGGTGGTGTAAACCGCGTACGCCTACGTCACCTATATACATTGAGGGGCGCATGCGCACGTGCTCCATTCCCTCCAGCGCCTGAATACTATCCGCCGAATATTGCTTCTTCGGTTCTTCGCTCATATTGTTTAGTATTTATTATCCGGGTTTTCAACCAGCGTGATTATTTGGCTTTCGCCAAAAAACTAAAGCCACAATTGACTAAAATTTCGCTAGCAAACAAATATAAAAAAAGCCATCCCAAATGACCTTATAAGCGCCTCACAAACCCTTGAAGTTATCAACAAATTGTGGAAAAACAGCCACTTTTTTGAAGCTTATGCAACAGATCAACCTCAACTTCAATTTTTACCAAAAATTACAGGCTCGCCACACTGTGACGAGCCTGCCTAGAATATTGACTCTAATTCTAAATTAAACAGGTGTCTCCACACCTTTTTTGTACGCGTCTGTGTGTACATTTGCAACTGCACGCCCAGAAGGATCGTTCATGTTCTTAAACGCTTCATCCCACTCTAACGCTATTTTTGTACTACAAGCTACAGAAGCTTCCTGGGGTACGCTTAGCGCAGCAGCATCACTTGGGAAGTGCTCTTCAAAAATGCTTCTATAATAGTATTCTTCTTTGTTCTGTGGTGTCTGGATTGGGAAACGGAAATGTGCACTTGCCATCATTTCATCTGTCACCTTCTCTCCTACCATTTCTTTTAAGGTATCGATCCAACTGTAACCTACACCATCTGAGAATTGCTCCTTTTGGCGCCAAGCCACACTCTCTGGAAGATATTCTTCAAAAGCCTTACGAATCACCCATTTTTCCATGCGTTCTCCGTTGATCATTTTATCCTGCGGATTGATGCTCATCGCAACATCCATAAATTCTTTATCTAAGAATGGCACACGACCTTCAATTCCCCATGCAGCAAGCGACTTGTTTGCTCGCAAGCAATCATACATGTGAAGTTTGCTCAATTTACGCACAGTCTCTTCATGAAATTCTTGAGCGTTTGGCGCTTTGTGGAAGTATAGATATCCTCCAAAGATCTCATCTGCTCCTTCACCAGACAATACCATCTTCACACCCATAGACTTGATCACACGAGCCATAAGATACATCGGGGTCGAAGCTCTAATTGTTGTGATATCATACGTTTCAAGGTTATAGATCACATCGCGAATAGCGTCAAGACCTTCTTGAATTGTAAATTTTATCTCGTGGTGCACGGTACCTATGTGATCTGCTACTTTTTGGGCTGCAGCCAAATCTGGCGATCCCTCAAGACCTACAGAAAACGAGTGCAGTCGCGGCCACCATGCGCCTTGCGTATCATCACTTTCGACACGCATTTCAGCATATTTTTTTGCAACAGCAGAAGTGATCGAAGAATCTAAACCTCCTGAAAGTAAAACTCCGTAAGGCACATCAGACATCAACTGGCGTTTTACCGCAGCTTCTAGAGCATCCTTTAATTTCTGAATGCTAGTCTCGCTGTCTTTTACAGCTTCATACTCCATCCAGTCACGCTTATACCATCTTGTCAATTCTCCTTTTGCGCTAGACAAATAGTGCCCCGGAGGAAAAAGTTCAATTTTTGTACAAACACCTTCTAAAGCCTTAAGCTCTGATGCTACATAAAAAGTTCCATATTTATCCCATCCTTGATACAACGGAATGATCCCCATATGATCACGAGCAACAAAATATTCGTCTTTCTCAGAATCATAAATTGAGAATGCAAAAATCCCGTTTAACTCATCTACAAAGTCTGCACCTTTTTCTTGATACAATGCAAGGATCACCTCACAATCAGACTCGGTTTGAAAATCGTATTTACCCTCAAATTGTCTTCTCAATTCGCGGTGATTATATATTTCGCCATTAGCAGCAAGAACAAGTTTCCCATCAGGAGAAAAAAGTGGTTGCTTCCCAGAGGCTGGATCTACAATTGAAAGACGCTCGTGCGCTAAAACAGCTTTATCATCGCTATAGATACCGCTCCAGTCTGGACCACGGTGGCGCACTTTTTTAGACATTTCTAATACTTGTTGTCTAACTTCTTCAGTTCCTTGCTTTAATTCATAAGCACAAACAATTCCGCACATATCTTTTCGTTTTGTTTTTAAATCTGATTCAAAAGTGCGCATACAGGTTCTGTTTTAAAACCCTTAAACACTTTTCAGTTACAAAATGTAATTTTTAAAATGGTTTTTATTGAAATTTGAAATCAAAAAGGAGCAAATTATTCAAATAAAGTTGTAATCGTTTAGAATATCTTTTGGCTGCAGCCAAAAAACCTATAAAACTTATCAAATCATTAACTTGCAAATCACTAGAAGACACTAATTTTGCAGTGTTTTTTACCCAATGTTTTAAATCATGAAAAAACTTATATATATCACAATGTTCACGGTCTTTGCGATCGCATTGCCAGACACTGTGACCGCACAAACTTTTGACCAACCAGATGCTAGTCCGCTAGATATCGCGATGTACAGAACGCCAGACAAGCGCGCGCTGATACGCGTGATCTACAGTAGACCGCAGGTTAATGATCGTAAGATCTTTGGCGAGTTAGTGCCATTTGGCGAAGTATGGAGAACAGGAGCTAATGAGTCTACAGAGATCACTCTTTATAAAGATATGACCGTAGGCGGAAAAACTATTAAAGCCGGCACTTATACTTTATTTACCATCCCAGGAGAAAAAGAGTGGACGGTGATCCTTAATAAAGATGTGAATACTTGGGGCGCTTTTGGTTATAAAGAAGAAAGAGACATTGCGCGCATCACAGCGCCGGCAAGAAAAACCAGCGCGACCATTCAAGATTTTAGTATCACTTTTCAACCAGCGGCAAATGGCGCAGATATGTTGATAGGTTGGGATAGCACTTACGTGAAAATTCCTTTTACCACAGCACCAGTGCCCGCCGAAAAGAGTTAAGATCCGCAACCGTACAACAAAAAAGCCTTCCAGATGTGGAAGGCTTTTTTGTTATGGTATATTAAGGTATTTATGTGTTTGCAAACTTATCTTCCACTTTGGATTTTGCATTACATAATCCACGATAAGCGGAGTCATTTTTTCACGCACGCTCCATTCTGGCTGTAAATACAGTTCACATTTATCATTGACTTTTGCCGCATGTTCTTCCGCGAAAGCGAAATCTGACTTGTTATAAATTATAACCTTAAGCTCATGCGCTTCGTTATAAATACGAGGCTTGGGAAGCATGCGTTTTTTTGGCGAAAGACAGATCCAGTCCCACTCACCCGAAAGTTCATAAGCGCCAGATGTCTCTATGTGCACGTTCATCCCTTTTTCTTTAAGCATACTTGTAAGCGGTGCCATATCCCACATAAGTGGTTCGCCACCTGTAACAACAACGGTGTCGCTGTATTTTGAAGCATTTTCTACAATTTGTGTAGCCTCTGTGGGTGGATGGATCGCTGCATCCCAACTTTCTTTAACATCACACCAGTGACATCCCACATCACAACCGCCCACACGTATAAAATATGCAGCTTTACCCGTATGCGCGCCTTCACCTTGTATAGTGTAGAATTCTTCCATAAGCGGTAATAACTCGCCTAACTCTACCCTACTTTCAATTGCTTCTTTTGTCATAAGGGCGCAAATTTAAGACTATTTAACTCCATTTAAATATCTATGCCATTAAATTGAAAAAAACGTTATATTTTTTACTTGTTAATTTTAAAAGCTTAACTTCCAGAGAAAACAATAGCTATGAATCTCTATAAGAAGCTTGCCTTTAGCTTTCTATTAATTGTTTCTAGTATAACCCATGCTCAAGTTGCGGTGGGAACTACAAATCCTGATGATGGTTCTGCCTTTGAAATAGAAAGTACTAGTGGAGCCTTTGTACCTCCTCGCATGACTGCTGCGCAAATGAATGCTATCCCATCGCCACTCAACGGCGCTATGGTGTATAATACAGACACTAGCTCATATTATATTTACTCAGATTCTTCCTGGAAAACTATTTCAAACTCCTCTATTGTTTTAAACAGAAGTGGCGGTACCGTCTCAACAGCCAACAATACCTATTACGACTTCCCGCTAGGAACATCACATATATTGGCAGGCACGGGAGACCCCAGTGTGTATACAGTACTTTCTAACGGCACTTTACGCATAGAGCAAGCAGGTATTTTTGTGATGACAGCATCGTTTTCTGTAACAAATCTTCCTTCTGGTAATCATAAATATATTATTGCTGTAGAGCTCAATGGTAGTTTAATAGGTTACCTCACTCGCGGTTTTGTTGATATGAGCGGTACAGATTATTTTGGGACAAGCGGTACACTCATGTATTATTTAGATGTAAACGATCAGATTACCTTTCGATATGTGCTAAATAATAATGGGAATACAGTGAGCGCACGCTTTTTCAACATAGGTGTTACAAAAATGAACTAAATCTTAGAAGACTAATTTCTTGATGTTGCTTAAATTCTATTCGTTATTTTTAGAGCAAATTTTGAGCTAATGGCTAACGTAGACGCTTTTAAAGAACACATTATTGCAGGCAACACCTTTAAAGGAGATAGTATCACCGTGGGTGCCGCCATGTTGGATGGAGAAACTATTACCGGTGCACATGTAAAGATCCCGTTAAAAACCTTAAACCGCCACGGACTCATCGCCGGCGCAACAGGAACCGGAAAAACAAAATCGCTGCAAGTGCTTGCTGAGAATCTTAGCGAAAAAGGTATTCCTGTTTTGTTAATGGACATGAAGGGAGACCTTAGCGGAATCGCAAAAGCGAGCGAAGGCCATCCTAAAATTGATGAACGCCATGAAAAAATAGGTTTACCATTTACAGCAAAAGGTTTTCCTGTTGAAATTCTCACGCTATCTGAACAAGATGGAACACGCTTAAGAGCGACTGTGAGTGAATTTGGCCCAGTGTTATTTTCTAGAATTATTGATGCAAGCGAATCTCAAGCCGGCATTATTGCGATCTTATTTAAATACTGCGATGACAATAAGCTGCCGTTACTAGATTTAAAAGACTTTAAAAAAGTATTACAATATTCTACTAACGAAGGAAGAGAAGAAATTCAAGAGCTTTATGGCAGGATCTCTACAGCTTCTGCAGGGGCGATTTTGAGAAAGATCGTACAATTAGAGCAACAAGGCGCTGATATTTTCTTTGGTGAGAAATCATTTGACGTGCAAGATCTTACTCGCTTAGACGAGAACGGCTACGGGATGATAAACATCTTGCGTCTTACAGATATTCAAGACAAGCCTAGTCTCTTCTCTACTTTTATGCTTAGCTTGCTGGCTGAGATTTACAGCACATTCCCAGAACAAGGAGACAGCGGACAGCCAGAACTTGTGATCTTTATTGATGAAGCGCATTTGATCTTTAAAGAAGCTTCAAAAGCGCTGCATGATCAGATAGAGAGTATTGTAAAACTAATACGTTCTAAAGGCATCGGTCTTTATTTTGTCACCCAAAATCCCACAGATGTTCCAGATGGAGTTTTAAGTCAGTTAGGGTTAAAAATTCAGCATGCTTTGCGTGCCTTTACGGCGAAAGACAGAAAAGCGATAAAACTCACAGCAGAAAATTATCCTATTTCTGAATTTTATGATACCACAGAAGTTTTGACATCGTTAGGAATAGGAGAAGCCTTAGTTTCTGCTTTAGATGAAAAAGGAAGACCAACGCCGCTTGCAGCAACTATGATGCGTGCACCTATGTCTAGAATGGATATTCTATCACAAGCCGAAATAAATGCAATTAATGAAAGCTCGTCTTTAGTAAAAAAATACAATGACGTTGTTGACAGAGAAAGCGCATACGAACTGCTGAACAAAAAAATAGAAAAAGCCGAAACTGAAGAAGTAAAAGCTAAGGCAAAAAAAGAACGGGAAAAAGTACAAAGATCAACCAGATCACGCTCCTCAAACACAACTCAAAAAGCGATCATCAAAGTACTCACAAGTGCTACTGTAATACGCGGAGTTCTTGGGATTTTAGGAAAAATGATCAAATAAAATATTCAATAAAGAAATTTAAAAAATGAAAAAAATACTATCTGCACTAGCATTAACATCTGTTCTATTCATCTCTTGTGAAGGAGATACCGCTTACAAAGTTACACCCACAAGTGTAGGCCCGTTAACTCAAGAAACTAAGGTAAGCGAATTAGAAACACTCTTCAGCAATGATAGTATTGTAAAACCTACTGAAGATAATTCCTTGAGCAGTTTAGGTTCAATAGAGGTTTATGCAAAAGGTGGCGACCAGTTGTTGAGCATTTCGCCTGCAACCGCTGCAGATAGCAGTAAAATTAGAACCGTACAGGTCTTTGACGACAGATACAAAACCTCAGAAGGCATCAACCTTAAAAGTACATTTGGCGACATTAGAGATGCCTATGAGATCTCTAAAATCCAAACATTACTTAGCAGCGTTGTAATTATTGTAGACGAGATCAACGCAAGTTTCACTATTGACAAGCAAGAACTTTCAAGCGAGTTACAGTTTGACCGTGATGTTAAGATCAGCGAAGCTCAGATCCCAGATACTGCTAAGATCAAATATTTTATGATAGGCTGGTAAGCATTTGGCTTTCGCCAAAAATACACACCTCTAATTTCTTATATTTATACCAAAGATTGCTTTTCGCCGAAAGGCAAAGAAAATTATTGCTTGTTTTTACTTAGAACATATTCTTCGCGAACATTATTATTAAGTTCATTATTGAAGATATTTTCTAGAAAAACATTATAGCCTTCATCCTGAATCATATCTGTAAAACGCGCGGATGTGAAATCAAGATTTGCAATATTGAGATCTGGGTAAAGCACAGCGATATCTGTAGGAATGCTCGTTAGCACTTTGTTGGCTTCTTTAGATTCTGGATAGTAAACTTGCCATTGTATTTTACCATCAGTCGTTGTATAAAAACCTGAGGCGACTTCAAAATCTCCTGTAGTAGTAAAAGAGAAATTATCTACCGACCAATCTGTGATCTCAAAATCGCTATCAAAAAAAGATTCATCAAATACCTCTGGCGCATCCCCAAATTTGATATAGTGGTAGTTATAGTCTCCAAAATTTAAAAACATTTTACTATAATAATCAAAGTCGCCTTCTAAATAACCAACTGCTAGATAATCTCCAGGTGCAGTATTACCGTCGTAGACAAAATCTGTCATTTGATAGCCATTCGCAGCACTAATCACATTACTTGTCTGAGGCTCAAAAGCATTTATGCTCATGGACAAACCAACTAAGTTTTGAAAATTATACTCAAGAAGTTTGTTTACATTATTAAGATCAGTTTCATAGTCAAAATTTGCTCCATCAGAAAGCGAGTCAAAATCGAGCCATTTAAATTTGGGATGCGTTATACCGTCATGAAGCATGATCAATATATCTTTTGAGTCGTTTTCTTTAAGCGTCAAGTTCATCTCTATATCCTCAACTGTTCCACCTCCCACTGCAATTGTTCCATTCTTATTGCTCGCAACCGCATTGAAATAATTATTTCCTTGAACTAGGTTAGAATTCTTTATAGCAATCGACTTTGAAGTTTCTGATCCAGTTGCTGAAGATTGAACGCTTTTTTGAAAAATCCAGGTTTTACCAATCGGCACATTTGTATATGTTACCAATTTAAAATTATCATATTCTTGGATGGCCGTAAGAAGCGTGATATTTACTTGGTCTAGTTCCGTTTTCGCTTTTAATTCTAAATCATTCGTGATTTTAGAAGTAGTGATCGCTTCACCATCTACGTCAGAAATAATAACGTAATATTCAGCATCACCAGACAGATTAGAAGTATTCTTTAGTGTTAGTAGATTTACTTCAGTTGGCTCAACTGGGTTTTCAGGCTCTGGATTTTCTGGGTCAGGCTGATTTGTAGGCTCTGTAGAACCGTCATCACCTTTAGAACAAGAAAACAATAATAACAAGGCTAGCGGAATAATTTTGAGATATTTCATACAACTGTTTAGAATATGTAATATCTACATTAAAATGCTATAAAACAAACTTGTTTACTTTTCGCCGCAAGGCAAATCATGCATTGCGCATCATCTCTAGGAAGGCACTTCTCTTGTTCCGGGAAACGGGTAGTTTGTCTTGACCCATGACAACATAACCCTCATTAAGATATTTATCAATATAATCTAGGTTGATGAGGTGTGACTTGTGTATAAGATAAAAATTATGGTTATCGAGAATCTTGTTAAAGTGACCGATACTGTTAGAGCTTAAAATAGGTTTATCATTTTTAAGGTAGACTTTTGTGTAGCCATCAACGCCTTCGCAGTGTACGATTTCTTCAATTTTCACAAACTCAAGTCCCTCAACTGAGGGTATGACGATTGTTTTATTCCTGAAGTTTTGTACACCAAGGTTTTCAATCAACTTCATGTTTTTACGCAAGGCTGTCTTTTCTTCAATATTTGTGATTGCATTATTTACTGCAATCACGAGGTCTTCATTATCCACAGGTTTCACGAGATAACCTATGGCGCAATGCTTAATGGCCTCTATGGCATAATCATCAAAAGCTGTCGCAAAAATGACTTCAAATTCAGGTTTTTCAAACTGCTTGAGGACTTCTAGGCCATTTATCTCAGGCATGGCGATGTCCAGAAAAACCAGATCTGGACCTATATTTTGTATTAAAGCAATGGCATCATGGCCAGACTGTGTTGTAGCCACAACCTCTATGCTGGGGCAAAAACGCTGCAGTTTGTTTTGAAGTATTGCAATAGCCTTGGGCTCATCATCAACAAGCACGGTCCTGATTTTCATAATTCATTGTTTTGAGTGATGATCAAAGTAACTTCGGTTCCTGTAGAATCTCCATTTTCTGAAAGATCTACAATACTATGTTCTATGTTCACTTGCTCTGATTTCTTCAGCAACAGTAAACGCTCTTCAATAATTTTAGAAGAGTTTAATCTATTAACTCCTTTTACCTTCATAGCAAGTGTTTTCTTGATTCCTACGCCATCGTCTTTGACCACAATTTTATAAGAATTCTGGTCAAGGTGTATAAAATTCACTTCAACAGTTCCTTTTCCTTTTTTATGAAAAAGTCCGTGGTTTATGGCATTTTCAACAATAGGCTGAACGATCATCGTAGGCACTTCTATACTTTCGGCGTCTAATTTTTTGTCTATATGAATTTTGTAATCCACCTTTTCTTCAAAACGAAGTTTCTCTATTTCAAGATAAGTTTTCAGCAAGAAAACTTCTTCTGAAATTGTGATACTAGGCCTTTTTGAGTACTCAAAAAACAGGCGCATGAGTTTTGAGAATTTAGTCAGATAATTCTCTGAAATCTCTACTTCGTTCCGCTGAATGTAATATTGAATTGCATTGAGTGAATTATGGATAAAATGCGGATTTAACTGGCTTCGCAATGCATCGAGTTCTATGCGGTGGAGTTTCTTTTGAAAGGCAATTTCATCTTCATACTTCTTCTTCAAAAGATTATTCTTCCGATTATTGAATACGATAAACATTACCACCATAGCAAAAGCAATGATAGTAACGATCACCGGAAGAATAAGGTATATGTCGTCTACTTCTCTATGCATGAAAAGGCTTTGATGAAACATCCATACACAATCACGTTCAATCCTGTTAGGATAAAACTATACTCTAAACCATACACATCAACAACAGATTGAAAAAAGCTAATGGGTAAAAAACCTATATGAAAGAGTAACAAACCCGTCGCTATCCAAAAACGCCTTGAATCCTTATAGTTGATCACATTATCAGACTGCAGCATATGCAGATAAAGCATAAAAACCAAAATCAAAATCGCAACAGTGCCTACTGCCAGTGCATAGCTAAGCAAACCATACATAAAATCCTGTGTGATCAAGCTATAGACATAACCCGCCAAAAACAAAAAAGCGCTCAATAACACAATGGATCTTGATTTTAATATTTTAAAGAACCAGATAAAGAAAATTGAAAATGACAGCAGCATATAAGTATTGTACAACGGTGAGGTATTGATCAACCATCTACTCATGATAAATCCCGGAACCTCCACAAGAACCACGAGCACCATGTAATAAACAAGATACTTTTCAGTCGTGGTTCTTAAAAAGGAAAAATTCCTTAAGCCCTGCACAAGAGCAGCCACCTGAATTAACAAGAGAACTATACTAAGAGCCAATTGCATAGGTGTTAATTTTGAGTTTCTAATTCTACGGGTGGTCTTCCTGAACTTCCATAGTCCTTAGGTTGTGCTGGGTAGAATGCTTCGTTAGGAGCAATACTTCTGCTAGAACTATTTACCGTTGGCACAAAAAACACCTGAGTCTTTGGCCTTGTATCTTCATCATTTTCATATTTAGCTCCTAAATAAACTCTTATCCCCATTTGTGAAACTGGAATACCGTTATCATTTCCTAGTTTCTTGACATAATCAAGATAACACTGCAATTCTTCAACTGAATATTTAAACTCACGCTTATCTGAAAAAGCAACACCGTTTTCAGCAAAAGCTTCAGAAAGCGCAGCATACTGATTTGTTTTATAATTCTCTTCCATTGTATTAGCCTCTTCGTAAGTCAGAAGACCAGTGGGAGAACAGTCATCATTATTATTGTTGTCATCATCATTTTGACTGCAGGAAAGAAATATTCCTGTTATTAAAATTGAAATTATAAAAATTTGATTTTTCATTGTTTTGAATTTTAAAGTTAGGTTTATAAATATCTGATTTTTATTGCATTTGCTCATCAAATTATTAGCAGACGTAATTTTTAGTTTAATAAATTATCTACCGCAGCATTGCTTAAAGCAAAAATTATCAAACCACCATTGCTCGGCAGGGTTACCGCCTTCATCAATTGCAAAAGCAACTCCATCTATGTTTTGGATAAGCGTGTTAAAAGCGGCTATGTCTGATGCCGTGGGCGGCGTACTATTTGAAACCCCATTGATATACCAAGTTCCCATACTATTTGTAGGTAAAGTAGTACCCGTGGCGAGTTCAAGTGGCACCGTAACATTTAGAAAACCACCTCCTGAAGTAATCAAATTTGAGCTGTTCAAAATAAAGATAGCCCTGCTCGTAGCCGAAAGCGGATCACTTCCTCCAGAAAAAATCAAGATACCGTTATCACTTGTTGTACCATTGATAGCACCTGCCAAATATTGTACATCATAATTAAGATCACAGCCCTGCGCTAATAGATTTGATGGAAAATCTGTTGTATTATAAGCCCAAGAACCACCACTACCGTCTTGCACGTACAACACGTTTGAACCTCCATTATTTCGCACTTCTATCTCCTGAACGTCAATTCCTATCCAATTTCCTGTGGTTCCTTTTTCAGTGTTCTCAAAATCCTCAAAGATTACACATTCATCATTACACTCGGCATACTCACAATCTTCAGTACTACATGCCAGTAGTGAAAGTAGAATTATGATGATAGCGATGATATTCGCTATGTTAAGCCCCATTTTATCTGGGCCTTCCGTATTATTTACATTAAAATTTTTCATAATGGTATCATTTTAAAAGGCAAGCCCACTCCACTTAGTAAAGTGGGCCGTACCTTATTTAGCTAATTCAAAAATTTTATGAGATTATTGTTCTGGACAAACCACCTTAAACTCAGTTCTACGGTTTACACGGTGCTCTGCTTCTGGGCAAGAAACGCCATCAGCACATTTGTTAAGGAGTTCAGTTTCACCTGCGCCTCTCGCGATTAGCCTATTTCTTACAATTCCTTGTGCTACTAGATAATCTACGGTAGCCTGGGCTCTTTTTTGCGAAAGCTCTTGATTGTAAGCGTTACTTCCTCGTGAGTCTGTGTGAGATGACATTTCAACTTTAATAGTTGGATTTGTCTTCATCAGATTCACAACCTTTTGTAGATCTGGGATTGACTCTGGCAAGATCTCCCATTTATCAAGATCAAAGTTTATGTTGTCTAACCTTATCGCTTGACCACAAGGATTTACGCACATTTCAAAGTCTATATACAATGTACTGTTACGGTTATAGGAAGTTGTAGAAACACCCACTTCATTTGAAAAATAGCCATCTTTATTTCCTTTGAGCGTGTAATTTGAAGCTTGTTTAAGGTGGAAAATAAAGTCGCCGTCAGTATCTGAAAGTGTATTCTTTTGCATAGCATTCACGGTATCTTTCAGGATTACATCCACTCCATCAATCCCAGCGGTAGTGCTACACTCAAGCACTTTTCCTTTCAAGATAAAATTCTCATCATCATAAAAGATTTCTTTTTGTATGCCCGCTGTTTTTTGGCAGTCTTTAAAATCGGCTTTCGCCAAAACAACTTCTTCAAGATCTACCTCGTACAGTTTAGCTTTTATAATGTAATCATCAGTTTTCACATCGTCGAAAACAGTTACACCATATGAATTTGTCGTTCCTTCATGAGTTATATTCCCCTGAAGGTCTACGAGCACAACATCAGTATCAGGTAGCACTTGACCGGTAAATTTGTCTTTTGCAGTCACTGTAATTGAACATCCACAAGTGACACAGCAATGTGGCTGGTGGTCTTCACCACAAACAGGGCAAGCATCCTTTTCTACTTTATTGAATTTTATGGTCAACCCTGCAAAAACTCCAACCGAAAATATATCACAGTCGCAAGGCTCTTCTCTAAATGTAGGGTTTCCCTGAAAGAGCATATTCACGTCTCCATCAGCATTTATGGGGTGATAAGCTGTAGAAATTCCGCTTTCTATAAGTTCTGTGGCACCAAAATGCCTTAAATAATATCCTCCTAGATTCACCCCTATATTCCTGTTGAACATATAAGTAAACCTCAACTGCCCTTTTGCTGAAAAAACATTCTTCACGTCATAACCCGCATGAAAATTCAATAATTGATTTGAGGACATTGCGGTATTTCCTTCAAGTAGTGTTCGTCCTCCTTTTATTGAACCTAAACCGGCACGAGTGTTTAACTCTGCAATAAAATTACCTTTCTTATTATTCCATTTAAAATCTGGACCTAAGCCATAAAACATGCGGGTGATCTTGTCTTCACTAAGGCTGAAGCTTGTAAAGGGATTTGCCCCGACATCAAGGAGATTTTCGGTGGGATACGTACTCTCTGGTCGGTTTTTTATGAAATCAAAATCTGCTCCTATACCAAACCATTTCCAGTAATAATCTACTGACAAACCTAAATCAAGACCGCCTTTATAATCTATATAAGGCGTGTTGTTCTCGTAGGTAGGAAAATCGTATCCTACGCGTGGCGCAATCTGCAAACCATCAGTATTTATTTCTTGGGCAACAGTGGTAACGCCCATAAAAAGCAAGATGGCTATCATTAAAAATCTTAGTAAACCTTTCATCGTGTTTTGTTTAAAATTGATACCCAAAGATGCTGGGCTTAAACACGATTTTAAATAGAGAATGGATTATCTGTTGTTCTCAGTTGATTAACTGCAATCCACTCAAAACAATCAGAAATTGACGATGCGATTTTTTCGCCGAAAGGCAAAAAACTATTTGAAATGCAGCTTCAAAGAAGAGATATCAATTAAAAAACGGCATGATCTAAAGATCAATTTTTAATCCAATTGCGTAGAGATTTGTACAAATTATAAGCCTGCACAAGAGCCATTTTTTCGGTGCTGATGAAGCCGTATTCATCTAGTTTTTTGATATCAAAATCCCAAGATTCTTTTCTAAAGATCACTCGGTATCTTACATATTCGCCACGTTCATCAATAGCATTTACTGAAGCTTCATCGTGAAATATACCTTCTGAGATTACCATGGCAGTAGAATTTGATTAAACACCTAGAACTTTGTAGTGATTCGAAAATAAAAAGAGAGCTTCCTTAAAAAATCTAATTTTAGGGGTGAATGAGATTTCAGGAGCCCTCTTTATATATTCTCGCTGGGAATCATAACACTACAAAAGTGTCTCATAGTGACAATTAAAAAAATGACGCTCGTCATATTTTTAATAATACAAGTATTTTGACGGCTAATAAATCATTTTAGGCGAAGGATTTATATTTGATTTTAAGAATATTATAACATTTTCAAAATCAATATGAAGCAATAAGATTCTTTAAAAAATTGCCAAAATGCATCTAAAGCATCGTTAATTACCTACAAGCCAGTGACCTTTCTTTATACATTGCACCACATAACCATAACAACTAGAAAAAATGATCAAGATATTAGGAATAATTTTGGCCGTAGGTGGAGCTATTAGTTTAGTAGCAGGTGTGCTAGGAATTTTTGGTAGCGCATCGTTAGGAATTAGCCCATGGGCACTAGCAATTCTTGGAGTGATATTCTTTATTTCGGGAATTTCTTTATTAAAGTACAGAAAAGACACAGACGTTATTGAGGCTGAAAACAAATAACATTTCCGCCTTTAACCCCTATCTTTGAACCCTCTCTTAAGAGGGTTTTATTATGCGCGAAAGTTTCAAAAAATTAGTCCCTAAGATCATAGGCAAATACCTCAACACGTTGAGCTATATCTCACCTTCTGCGACTAAAGAAAAAGCCTTTGACCTGTTTAGTAAACCGCGTCGTGGTGCGATAGGAGAACATCACACTCCATTTCTAGATCCTGCAAAAGACACGATCATCAACTTAAATGACCTCAAGCTACAGACCTATCATTGGCCGGGCAAAGGCAAAACGGTATTACTTGTTCACGGGTGGGAAAGTCACTCGCACCGCTGGAAGATGCTCATAGAAGAGTTACAGAAAAAGGATTTTAACATCTACGCCTTTGATGCACCAGCGCATGGCTACAGCACCGGCAGTAATCTGTATGTCCCGCTATACAGGCAAGCTCTAGAAGAAGTTATATCTTATTGCAGCCCTAGTCTTATCATAAGTCACAGCGTTGGTGCAATGACAGCGCTCTATCATCTTTCACAAAACAACGATCATGCTATTGAAAAAGCAGTGATCCTAGGCCCGCCAGATGATCTAAATAGCATTCTTAAAGAATACAGATCAATACTTGGCTTGAGCCAAAGGGTGATGAATCAGATGGATCAGTACTTCTTAGAAAGGTTTGGATTTAGATCTGATGCATTTGCCGGATCTATCTTTGCCGAAAAAATTAAGATTCCCGGGTTGATCATTCATGATAAGGATGACAGGATCACATCGTGTAGCGGTTCACAGAACATTCATAAACATTGGGAGAATTCACAACTTGTAGTGACTGAAGGTTTAAATCACTCGCTGTATAGTGATGATGTGAATGAGACTATCATAAAGTATATTTCGGCGTAAGCCAGAACTTAAAACACTTCGCTATTTTTTTACTTTGCCTTTCGGCGAAAAGATAAAAATTAAAAAAGCCTCGATTGTAGTCGAGGCTATTTCATTAATTAAAACACTAAACTGAACTTAATCATTGATCGCGTTTATTACAGCTTCATTTGCTGCACGCACACGAGCAATTTCTACTTTATCTACTTTACGGTCATACGTCATAAGGCCGTTGACTTCTCCTTCTACATCTGTGGTTTGTGTGTAAACCGCCGCAGAGAATCCTGAAGCTACAAGGTCTTGAAGTTTTTTGGCGTAAGCCACATACTCATCTGTAACCTCTTTAGAGCTATTGAATTTCACATAACCCCAGTTTTGATTAGGTCTCCACAGGTGATCTTGAAGCGGTAAACCTATACCTCCATACTCGCCTAATACTGTTACACGACTTGCGTCAAACAAGAACATATTAGGATCTGGATAGCTGTGCAGGTCAAGAATATCTCCCGCCTGAAGGAAGTGGTTACCACCACTCGCAGAATTCACTAACCTTGAAGGGTCATATTCTTTTGTCCACTCTGTATATTCTACAGTTTTAAACTGACCCCAAGCTTCATTAAACGGCACCCAAACTACGATTGAAGGATATGAGTAAAGATCATCCATGATCTCTTTCCATTCTTTTTTGTAGATGTTCTCTGAGTATTCGCTACGCTCAAACTCGCTACCTTGATAAAATCTTCTAGACTGCCAGTCCTTCTGATGGTCACCGTTTGGCATATCTTGCCACACAAGCATACCTAATTGATCGCAATAGGTGTACCAGCGCGCTGGCTCTACTTTTACGTGTTTACGGATCATGTTGTATCCTAGCTCTTTTGTCTTAACGATGTCATATTTTAATGCTTCGTCAGTTGGAGCAGTGTACAATCCGTCAGGCCACCATCCTTGATCTAAAGGACCAAACTGGAAGTAATCTTTATTGTTAAGCTGCATACGCATGATACCTTTATCATCTCTTCTAGATGATATCTTACGCATAGCAAAATATCCTTCTACCTCATCAGTAGTTTTACCATTGCTGATCACTTTTACTTTAGTATCATAAAGAAATGGACTCTCTGGAGACCAAAGTTTAGCATCTGGAATACGGATCACAACCTCTTGTGAAGCCTCTGCAGATGCTTTTGCGATTTGCTTGCCACCATCATAAACGGTTACTTCTACAACATCGCCATAAGAAGCATTATCAACTTCTGCCTCAAACTTGATCGTTCCTGCATCAATGTCTGGAGTAGTTCTAAGATCTGCGATGCTTTTTTCTGCTACTGGCTCTAGCCAAACGGTTTGCCAAATACCAGTTACTGGTGTGTACCAAATTCCCTCTGGTTTTGTTACCTGCTTACCGCGAGGTTGAGGACCTTCGTTAGATGGATCCCAAACTTTAACTGAAAGTTTTTGAGTTCCTCTACCTATAAAAGGAGTGATATCAAAAGAGAAAGGATCATAACCACCTTCGTGCATCCCGATCTTAACATCATTGATATATACCTCAGCTCTCCAATCTACAGCGCCAAAGTGTAGCAAAACATTTTTTCTAGACCAGCTAGATGGCACAGAGAACGAAGTCTCATACCAAAGTTCGTTTTGCTTACCTACTTCTTTCATCACACCAGAAAGAGAAGATTCTGCTGCGAAAGGAACTAAGATCTCACCATCAAATTTAGATGGCTTTGCGCTACCGGCTTTTACGATGCTGTAATCCCAAAGTCCGTTAAGATTCTTCCATTCACCACGTTTCATAATAGGACGTGGATATTCTGGCAATACGTTATCTGGGTTAATTTCTTCGGCCCACTTTGTTTTAATTTTATCTCCTTCCGGCTTCCACTGAGCAAAAGTTAATGTGCTCGCCAAAAAAGCAAGAAGTAGAAAATTGTACTTTTTCATTGTTGTTATAGGTTGATTGTGTTTATTCTTTTGTTCCGTTAAGTTTCATGATCATATCTACCTCATCTTGGCGATATGGAGTTCCATCTTTTCTAAAGATATCATGAAACCATTCATCCGGTTCTTCACCACTATCTATGGGTGTATCCCATTGATAGATCGTGTTGCTTTTACCATTTACAAGACCCCAATTTATCGCTCCTACATTTTCTTCTTTAAGAACAGGCATGATATTAGAGAAGCGGCTATTTCGCGTACGCGCCATATACTCTGTACAGATCATAGGGCGACCATGGGTTTTTAATAATTGGATGATCTTACGGTGATCCTCTGGCGGACCGTAGTGGTGATATGTAATAATATCAGAATTTAAAGCTTGTACTGCGCCAAGGTCTGTAAGTGGCCAGCTCCATATCCCTGCAGAAATAGGCTGAGAAGGATCTACCGCGCGTGCCCATTTAAAGATAGCTTTAAGCAATGGTAAACTCTCATTTCCTTTATTGAAGTTTCCTGGCTCATTATATACGTCCCAAAAAATCACACGATCATCATCCTTAAATGTCGTCATGATATCAGTTACATATTTCTCAAGTTCAGGGAAGTTCTTCTCATCTTTAGACATTGGGTAACCTGGATCTTGCACCCATCCAGAGTTGTGTGTTCCTGGTTTTGGCTCAGGTTGTTTACCAATTTTTGGTTGATCATTCCACACATCATCAAAGATCACAAACATGGTTTTTATTCCCAGACCATCAGAGATCTTAAGATATTCATCCATGCGTTTTTTAAAACCTTCTGGATCCGCTTTGTATGCTAAACTGTGTAAATACACACGCATTATGTTCATGCCAATTTTAGAAGCATAACCCAATTCTCTCTTAATTGTTTCAGGATCCCACGTGTCTTCCTGCCACATCTCTAGCTGATTTATCGCTGTGCTAGGCAAGAAATCTGCACCATTCAGCCAGTCGTATTTTGCATACCAAGCTTCGGCTTCTTCAATGGTCCATCTTTCGCCCTGAGCGGTCGCAGTAAAAGGTATTTGGCTTAAAGCCAAAACAAGTAAAATATAGATCTGTTTTTTCATGACGACTGTTTTTTACTCTTGACCTTCTGCTACACCAAATTTGTAAACACACGTTGAAGTGTACTGCTGTCCTGGCTCTAGCAACGTAGATGGAAAGTCTGGCTGATTAGGAGAATCTGGAAAATGCTGAGTCTCTAACGCAAATGAAGTTCTGAATTCATAAGCTTTGCCAGCGATACCAGTGTCAGACCCATCCATAAAGTTACCTCCGTAGAATTGAAGTCCTGGCTCATCTGTATAAACCTCAAGTGTTCTACCGCTTTTTGGGTCAACAACTTTT
The DNA here is from genome assembly GCF_055391795.1 of Leeuwenhoekiella obamensis. Taxonomy (NCBI): domain Bacteria; kingdom Pseudomonadati; phylum Bacteroidota; class Flavobacteriia; order Flavobacteriales; family Flavobacteriaceae; genus Leeuwenhoekiella; species Leeuwenhoekiella obamensis. Next base: position 2,246,934 of record NZ_AP029251.1, read on the forward strand.
GCTGCAAATGTTAGTCCGTCGTCATTTTTAGGCTCTGCGTTAAGCACAAAGTTGTGATCATAACCTTTACCCATTGCCAGTTGCTCGTTATCTGCCTCTACATCTTGACCTATTGCTTTTGCTTCTCTAAAGTCAAACGGAGTTCCTTCTACAGATCTTAATTCTCCCGTTGGGATTAAACCAGAATCTACCGGAGTGAATTTGTCTGCATTAATGGTAAGTAAATTTCCATTTACAGATTCGCCGCTACCTTCGCCCGTAAGGTTAAAGAAGCTATGATGCGTAAGGTTAACCGGAGTTGTCTTGTCTGTAGTTGCAAAATATTTGATCACAAGTTCATTATCATCAGTAAGTGTATATTCTACACGCACCTCAAGATTACCAGGATAACCTTCTTCGCCGTCTGGCGAAAGACGTGTAAATACAACTTCGCTATCGTTTATTTGCTCAGCATTCCATGGCACTTTATTAAAAGCTGCTGGACCACCACCGTGCAAATGGTTCTCACCATTATTTGTCGCTAGCGTGTATTCTTCATCACCTATTGAGAATTTACCTTTTGCAATACGGTTTCCATAACGACCTATTGTAGACCCGATGTAAACCTCATTTGCATTCTTGTACCCATCAAGCGTTGGGAAACCAAGAACGATATCATCAAACTCTCCATTCTTGTCTGGCGTGTATAACGAAACTAATCGCTGACCCCAGTTTGTAAAAGTCACCTCAATACCATTTTTGTTCTTGAGGGTATATAATTTTAACGGTATAGAATCAGAATCTTGAATAAATGCAGTAGAATCTATATGCTGAGCATACAAATATTCTGGTGCAGGAGCTTCGGTTTCTGTAACCGCTTCTTTCTTTTCATTTTTGCAGGATAGGCTCACTAAACATAGTAATAATGCCGTTGCGCTTAAGCGAAATGTAGTCATCTTTAAAATTGTTTAAGCAGTTAAAAAAGGTTTAACTGGGTTAAATATACATCGATTTCGTTATAAAACGTAAAAAATACGCTTATTTTTTATTTGGATAATTTTCAGCTCACAAAATACATATTTATGTAAAAAAGAAACTTCCTGCATACCGCCTAGTTTTTCAATTTTAAACCAGCGTTAACGCTATTTCACTATCTTGTAAGCCGTCTCATTTACCCTATTTATGAAAGTTTCAAAGATCATTGGTCTAATTCTAGGGCCATTTTTATTCTTACTTTTTACTCAATTCATTCAGTTAGATGGGCTTTCGCCAAAAGGCCACGCAGTACTCGCAACCGCGATCTGGATGGCTGTCTGGTGGATGCTAGAAGTTGTACCCATTGCAGTAACAGCCTTATTACCGCTTGTTCTCTTCCCGCTCACGGGAGCACTGAATATCGAGGAAGTCACACCGTCGTACGGTCATAAATATGTGTTTCTATACATGGGCGGCTTTATAATCGCCATCGCTATTGAAAAATGGAATTTACACCGCCGCATCGCCTTGAACATCATCAATCTCATGGGCACAAAAACAAACCGAATCATCTTAGGTTTCATGGCGGCAACCGCGTTTTTATCTATGTGGATCTCAAACACGGCGACAAGCGTAATGATGCTACCCATAGGTATGGCGATAGTAACGCAATTAAAAGATAACGCCGCCACAAAAGAAAATGAACAGCAAGCATTTGGCAAAGCGCTGATGCTTGCGATTGCGTATTCTGCGTCCATAGGTGGTGTTGCGACATTGATCGGCACACCGCCTAATCTGGTTCTAGCCGGCGTACTCGAGAAAACATACGGTGTTGAGATCAGCTTTATGCAATGGCTTCAATACGGTTTACCCATATCTGTGATCATGCTTTTTGTATGCTGGGTTTATCTCACTCGCTTTGCCTTTAAAAGTAAAGATGTCAAAATCCCTGAATCCTTCCCAGGTGGTCGCGCTGAAGTAAAAAGATTACTCAGCGAACTAGGAAAAATGAAAAAGCAAGAACGCGCAGTCCTCATAGTTTTCATTCTTACAGCGCTTTGCTGGATCTCCAGATCTTTTATACTAGCAAAGCTATTACCGGGAATTGACGATACAGTGATCGCGATTTTCTTTGCTATTGTGCTTTTTATTTTGCCTTCCGGCGAAAAAGGGAAACGTATTCTACATTGGGAAGAAGCCATTAAATTACCATGGGGCATTATTCTGCTTTTTGGCGGCGGTCTAGCACTCGCCACAGGTTTTACTAATTCTGGTTTGGCTCAGTTTATTGGTGATAAACTCACTTCTATTCAAGGGATATCGTTATTTGTTCTTGTGCTTCTGCTGGTTGCTGCGGTAAACTTTTTAACCGAGATAACTTCTAATCTTGCCACCACAGCAATGTTGCTTCCTATCATAGTTCCGGTTGCGGTTTTGTTTGATACGCATCCTTATTTACTAATGGTGGGCGTTACTGTTGCAGCTTCTTGCGCTTTTATGCTTCCGGTAGCGACACCGCCTAACGCGATCGTATTTGGTTCTGGATATTTAAGAATTCCAGACATGATGAAAACTGGAATTTGGCTGAATATATTTTCAATCGTGCTGATCACATTTTTTACATACTTCCTATTGCCGGCAATTTGGGATTTTGATATTTCAGTTTTTCCGGAGGATTTTAAGGTTTAAGATTTTATGGTTTTGGCTTTAAGCCAAAATAAAAAAGCCGCCCAGATGGGACGGCTTTGTACTTTTAGCGAAAGCTAAATATGCTTATTCTGCTCCTGCCATTGCCGCAGCAACGCTAGCCGAAAGTCTTTTGTAAGTACCGTTCTCAAGTCGCTCACGTATTGCTGAGAAAGCGTCTAGTGTTTCTTCAACATCTTGCAACGTGTGCGTAGCCGTTGGGATAAGTCTAAGTAAGATCAAACCTTTAGGGATCACAGGGTATACAACGATACTACAGAAAATTCCGTGGTTTTCACGAAGGTCTTTTACAAGCGCCATCGCTTCTGGAATGCTACCTTTAAGATACACTGGCGTTACACAACTCTGTGTTGTACCGATATCAAAACCTCTTTCTTTAAGTCCGCCTTGTAGTGCGTTTACATTCTCCCAAAGCTTCTCACGAAGTTCTGGCATGCTGCGTAGCATATCAAGACGCTTAAGCGCTCCTTTTACAAGTTGCATTTGAAGCGACTTTGCGAACATTTGTGAACGCAGGTTATATTTTAGGTAATCTATAATTTCTTTATCTGCCGCGATAAAAGCTCCTGTACTTGCCATAGACTTTGCGAAAGTTGCAAAATAAACATCTATACCATCTTGTACGCCTTGCTCCTCGCCTGCTCCAGCACCTGTAGCTCCTAATGTTCCAAAACCGTGTGCATCATCTACAAAAAGACGGAAGTTGTACTTCTCTTTAAGCGCAACGATCTCCTTAAGTCTTCCTTGCTCACCACGCATCCCAAAAACACCTTCTGAGATCAACAAGATACCACCGCCAGTTTGCTCAGCAAGTTTAGTAGCTCGTTGCAGGTTTTTCTCAATGCTTTCTACATCATTGTGCTTGTATGTAAAACGCTTACCCATGTGTAAACGAACACCGTCTATAATACATGCGTGTGCATCTACATCATAAACGATAATATCATCTTTAGAAACAAGAGCATCTACTGTAGAAACCATCCCTTGGTATCCAAAGTTCAATAGATATGCTGCTTCTTTTTTCACGAAAGCTGCAAGTTCATCTTGTAATTGCTCGTGTAGAGAAGTATGACCACTCATCATACGAGCGCCCATAGGGTATGCAGAACCATATTCAGCACCGGCTTCTGCATCTACTTTTCTCACTTCAGGGTGATTTGCAAGACCTAGATAATCATTCACACTCCATGTGATAACATCTTTGCCCTGAAATTTCATACGGTTTGAAATAGGACCCTCTAATTTTGGGAATACGAAGTAACCTTCAGCTTGAGATGCCCACTTCCCAAGGGGGCCTTTATCCTTGTAAATTTTATCAAATAAGTCTTTCATACAACGGTTTTCAAACAGGTAGCAAAACTACACATTTTTAACAGCATAACAATAAATTAACACATCGCAGTATTCAATAAAATTAAAAAAGGCTTCTCGCGTGAGAAGCCTTGATTATTAGTGCATTTAGTGTTATTTAACGTACTCTATCTTTTTTGGCTGGTCAATTTCATGATCATCAAAGAAGCCTTGATCACGCATCCAGTCGTCACTATATATCTTACTCATGTATGCTCTACCATGGTCTGGGAAGATAACAACCACCTTGCTGTCTTTGTCAAAAACACCATCTTCGGCCATTTGCTTCACACCTTGCACAGCTGCTCCACAAGTGTATCCTACAAACATACCTTCAGTTCTTGAAACCTTGCGAGCCATGTGCGCGCTTTCTTCGTCTGATACTTTCTCAAAGTGATCTATCACATCAAAGTCCGTTGCTGTAGGAATAAGGTTCTTACCTAAACCTTCTATGCGGTATGGGTAGATCTCATTGCTATCAAACTCTTGTGTCTCGTGGTATTTCTTTAGCACACTTCCGTATGCATCAATACCTAATATTTTGATCTCTGGGTTTTGCTCTTTTAAAAATCTTGCTGTTCCAGAAATAGTACCTCCAGTACCACTACATGCAACTAAGTGAGTGATCTTACCTTCAGTTTGTTTCCAGATCTCAGGACCAGTAGTTTTGTAATGCGCTTCTGTGTTAAGCTGATTAAAGTACTGGTTAATGTATATAGAACCCGGAGTTTCTTCATGTAGTCTTTTAGCAACCTGATAATAACTTCTAGGATCATCTGCTGCAACGTGAGCTGGGCAAACATGTACCTCTGCTCCCATACTGCGCAATGCATCGATCTTGTCTTTAGAAGATTTTGAACTTACTGCAAGAACACACTTATATCCTTTTACGATACTAACCATCGCGATACTAAAACCGGTGTTACCAGATGTAGTCTCAATAATGGTGTCGCCGGGTTTTAAAATTCCCTGCTCTTCAGCGCTCTGTAGAATATGGAAAGCGATCCTGTCTTTTGCAGAATGACCAGGATTAAAAGCTTCTACCTTAGCAAAATATTCACCAGGAAAATCTTCTACAATTTTATTGAGTTTTATAAGCGGTGTGTTGCCTATAAGCTGAAGTACGTTATCGTAAACGTTGAGTTGTTCTTTCATAAAAGAAGTTTTGTTGCCAACTTGCTTTTTGAATGGATTCTAGTAAATCCTTTTTTCAAAACCTTGCAAATTTACGCATTCTATTTCAATTACTCGTTCTTACCTTCTAAATCAATAATAAAAGCATAGTCCTCCGCAATTTCCTTAAGTGCCTCAAAACGACCCGATGCACCGCCGTGCCCGGCATCCATATTTGTATGAAAAAGGATCTTAGCTTCTCCTGTATTATGCTCTCGCATTTTTGCGACCCATTTTGCAGGTTCCCAGTATTGCACCTGGCTGTCATGATATCCTGTTGTTACTAGGATATTTGGGAATGCTGTATCTACCACCTGATCGTATGGAGAATATGACTTCATATATTCATAATAGTCTTTCTCATTAGGGTTACCCCACTCATCATACTCTGATGTGGTGAGCGGTATAGAATCATCTAGCATTGTGGTAACCACATCTACAAAAGGGACTGCCGCTATCACGCCATTGTACAATTCTGGTGCCATATTTACTACTGCACCCATTAACAAGCCACCGGCTGAACCGCCATAAGCATAAAGATGTTCTGCGCTGGTGTATTTCTCATTGATCAAATGCTTTGAGCAAGCGATAAAGTCTGTAAATGTATTTCTCTTTTTAAAGAGTTTACCATCTTCATACCACTGGCGACCCATATATTCTCCACCACGTATATGCGCTATTGCGAAAATAAATCCGCGGTTTAATAGGCTGATGCGCGAAGTTGAGAACGAAGGATCTGTGGTGTGGCCATAACTACCATACGCATACTGCAACACAGGATTGCTTCCGTCTAGCTCAATGCCTTTTTTATATACTAATGATATAGGCACTTTAACGCCATCTTCAGCGGTTGCCCAGATACGCTTAGTCTCATAATTCTCTTTCTCAAAATCACCGCCTAAAACCTCAGCTTCCTTAAGCACCACCTCTTCTTTAGTTTGCATATCAAACTCTATCACAGATGGTGGCGTATCCATCGCATTGTATGCAAACCTCAACTTATGGGTTTCAAACTCTGGATTAATACCAATATATGCGGTGTATGTTTCACTAGAGAATGGTAAGTAATAATCTACTGACCCATCCCAGCGTTTTATATTTATCTTATTAAGACCGTTGCTGCGCTCATCTACCACAAGATAATCCTGAAAGATCTCAATATCTTCAAGCAAGACATCTTCTCGATGCGGAATCACCTCTACCCAATGCTCTTTCGCCGTAAGGCTTACAGGCGTCTTCATGAGTTTAAAGTTTGTCGCATCGTCTTTGTTTGTCAGGATATAAAAATGATCCTCAAACTGCGACACGCTATACTCTAGTCCGCGTTCACGGGGTTGCACCACTTTAAAGTCAAACTGCGTCCCTTTCGCGGAAGCGAAACGATACTCTGACGTTAACGTGCTACTGCTAGCGATCATGATATACTCTTTAGACTTGGTTTTAAAAACTCCCACGCTAAAGGTCTCGTCTTCCTCCTCATATACCAGGGTGTCTTTTTCTGGGTCTTCGCCCAAAACGTGCATGAAGATTTGGCTACTGCGCAGGGTTTGCTCGTCTTTGCGGGTATAAAAAATGGTCTTGTTATCGTTTGCCCAAACGGCGCGACCGGTAGTATTCTCTATCTTCTCTGGGTAGATCTCACCCGTCTCAAGATTCTTAAACTGCATCACATACTTGCGACGGCTCACGGTGTCTACCCCAAAGACAGCCAACTGATTATTTGTGCTCACACTGTAACCCGCCTGATTAAAATAAGAATGCCCCTCTGCCATGGCGTTGTTGTCAAACATCACCTCTTCTGGCGCATCCATACTTTCTTTTTTGCGGCAATACAGCGGGTAGTTCTTGCCCGTCTCATAGCGGGTGTAATACCAGTAGCCGTTGTATTTATACGGCACAGAAGCATCGTCCTCCTTAATACGCGCCTTCATCTCCTCAAAAAGTTTTTGCTGCAGTGGCTTTGTATGTGCGGTAAGCGCATCATAATAGTCGTTCTCTGCATTGAGATAATCTAGCACTGGCTGGGAGTCGCGCTCGTTCATCCAGAAATAATCATCTATGCGAACGTCGCCGTGTTTCTCCAGTTCTTTGGGGATCTTTTGTGCTACCGGCGGGGCTATGGTATTCTTCAAATCTTTGTTGTTTTCAGTTTTGCAAGCAACCGCAAAAATAAACGTTACGAGGGCAACAGCAGTAATTTTTTTCATGAATGGTTAACGTTTAGAACTTCTTCAATTTAGTAATTTTGAGGGTTGAAAACTTAAAAAGAGAGATATGTTTGGAGATATGATGGGCATGATGTCCAAAATTCAGGAAGCAAAAGCAAAAGCCGAAGCGACTAAAAAACGCTTAGAGACCGTATATATTGACGAAGCCAGCAGCGACGGACTGCTAAAAACCTCTGTATCTGTGGCAGGACAGATCAAATCACTTGAGATAAGCGACGAACTGCTAGAAGACAAGGAGCAGCTGGAAGATTACCTGATCTTAACGCTTAACAAAGCACTAGACCGCGCAAAAACCACTCACGACACTGAGCTTGCCGCTGTGGCAAAAGAAGGTATGCCAGACATCCCAGGGCTGGATATGTTTAAATAGTCAGTATTCAGCGGGCAGTGTTCAGTCGGCAGTCGGCGGTATTCAGTAATCAGTCGGCAGTCGGCGGTATTCAGTAGGCAGTGAAGCTAATACAACTTACTGCTTAAAACTGTAAACTGAACACTGTAAACTGAGAACTGAGAACTGAGAACTGAGAACTGCAAACTGCAAACTGAGAATATGGCTTTCGCCAAAAGAACAAACAGATGATCACTGCAAAGGGGTCATCTGTTTTTTATGCACCTCAGTTAGGCGCCTTGCAGATGCGCTGTGCAGCGTCTGGACGGGCTGTGTAATCACCGGAACGCGTTGTGCAACCTCCGGAACAGGCTCTGCAACGCCCGGAACGCATTGTGCAACGCCCGGAACGCGTTGTGCAACCGCCAGAACGGGCTCTGCAGCGACTTAGCGCACTCTGTAATCACCAGAACGCATTGTGTAACCTCCAGGACGCACTGTGTAACCTCCGGAACGGGCTCTGCAGCGACTTAGCGCACTGTGTAATCGCCGGAACGCGTTTTGCAACCTCCGGGACGGGCTCTGCATCGCCTTAGCGTACTGTGCAACGCCTTAGCACGCTCTGCATTGCCTTAGCGGACTGTGCAGCGGCTTTAACGTTTGGTAGAGTTTTTAGGTTTGTTAGCGGGTGACTGTATTGTACTGAAGGAGAAAGTGGTATATTGAAGGACAAACTCTATATATAAGAATACTTATGAAAATTTGCCCTCTTTGTGAAATTAATGAGGCTGATAATGAGAATTCTCACATTATACCTAAATTCTTAGGAAAACCACTATTCGAAAAAAGTAAACCTCGACACTCTCTCCAAATAAATAGAAATGGAAAAATTCTAAAAACACAGGACACTCCTAAAGAAGATCATCTAATCTGCTCCTCATGTGAAAAGCGATTTGAAGTACTTGAGACATACTTTGCAAGAAAACTTATCAGTATAAATGATTACAATAACAGAAAAGAGAAATTTAAGATTTATGAAATATCTCCTAATAAAGTTTTGGAATGCTTAGATCTAAATTCATCAATCTTCAAACTTTTTTATTATTCAATTCTATGGAGAATTTCTGTTTGCACACATCCAATGTTCACGAACTTTAAATTATCAAATTTTGTAGAAACGACTATAAGATCCTTTTTAGATAAAAACCTATTCGACTCGCATAAAGAGCTTCTTAGAAATATAGACAATATTATTAATTCTCCAGATTTTGAATTTATTGCATACAAACCACAAGCCGGCAAAAGAGAATTTAAAGGAATATTCACCGCTTTTCAAATGTCTGATGATTGCTATTCCATTTTCACGAGCGATATAATCTTTTATTTTTACACTAAAGAAGATAATCTTCGCAACATACCTAAACATCTTCTTAATTCCGGAAATCAGAATATCAAATTCGTTCTTGCCGATTCTTTACAGTGGAGCAAATTAAGCGATGCTGTTATTAGGCATCGCCTTTTTAGAAAAAACGATATTTAATTAATTTGAACCCACCTTAAAAATTGAACCTGCTCCAAAAGATATCTCGATCAATAATCAAGTATTGCTTTGATGCTTCTGTTTATTGTATTCAGCTTTTTAGCACAATGGATGTTTATACTAAAAAGGTTGATGATTTACAGCTTCTAAAAGAAGGTTCATTAGGAAAAGAAATTGCTAATACGCTAGCACACCATAATGTTACTCTTGTGCCTCGTTATGAAAGTCATGATCTAAAGCATGTTCTGTTAGGGTATGATATGACACCAGAAGATGAGATACGCATGCAGGCCTTTATGATAGGTAATGGCAATTATTCTATTCCGTCATTTACCATATTTCTATTTGGTGCGCTTTTACTACCAGACCTCTGGAGTACATTTCATAAAGACTTTAAAAAAGGATTGAACACCATACCTATTTCTGATTGGACGATAGAGCAATATGCTTCTCAATCATTAATGGGTTTAAGAGCTATATTGTCTCAATCAAGAAGCAAAATTTTAATTAAAAGTCATTAATGCTATTGTGTTTCATTTCCGCGAAAGCGATAGAATAGAATTAATTAAGATTATAAAATCTCATTATAATTCCCGAAATTGTAAAATAAATGTAGATTCATGGCAACGGTAGACAAAATACGCAGCGGACTGATCGACAAGATCATGAATATAAATAACAAAGAGTTTTTAATGGCAATTGATCATCTAATTTCTACTAGCAAGAGTGAATCAGATGTTGTTGAGTTGACTTTAGCTCAAAAAGAAATGCTTGATATGAGCGAAGACGACATTAAAAATGGAAGGTTGATATCACAGGAGGCTATGGATAAACGCAACCTAGAATGGCTAGAGAAATTAGCTTTATAACAATCTAAATTTTCTAAAATAAAAAAGACGGCAAGTGCCGTCTTTTTGTTTTACATACTTCTAAGTTTCTAACTTAAGAACTCTAAAAACTTATCATGCATCTCTGCCGTGTAATCATAATGGGTCACAATGCGTAGTTTGCCTTGTCCCATTGAGCTTATGTGGATGTTGTTTTCTTTAAGCTCCGCCATAAAGTCGGCTTCATTGACATCGTCATTAAGATAAAAGATCAAGATGTTTGTCTCTACTGGCTCTACCGCTTTTACTTTAGCATGACCGGCAAGTGCCGCAGCGAGTTCTTTGGCGCGTCTGTGATCATCTTTCATCAATTGCCAGTGGTGGTCTATGGCGTAAATTCCGGCGGCAGCCATAAAACCTACTTGGCGCATCCCGCCACCTAGCACCTTGCGCACACGCATAGCCTTATCCATAAACTTCTTTTTGCCCACCAGTACAGATCCCATGGGCGATCCTAGACCTTTGCTTAAACACACAGAGATAGTGTCAAACACTTTACCATAGTCTTTAGGCGACTCATCAGTTACTAAAAGCGCATTCCATAAACGAGCGCCATCCAGATGCAAACCCAGACCGTGATCGTCACATACTTTTTTGATCTCAAGAATTTCTCCAAAATCATAGCACGCGCCGCCACCTTTATTTGTTGTATTCTCTAAACACACCAGTGACGTCAATGGACTGTGATAAAAATCTGGCGGATTGATACTTTCTTTAACCTGCTCTGCCGTGATCATACCGCGATCACCATCTATCAACTTACAAGACACGCCGCTGTTAAACGAAACGCCGCCACCTTCATAATTATAAACGTGCGCATATTTATCAGCAATAAGCTGTTCGCCAGGTTGCGTATGCATTTTTATCGCCGCTTGATTTGCCATACTCCCGGTAGGAAAAAACAGCGCATCATCCATCCCAAAAAGGTCTGCGATCTTTTTCTCAAGCGCATTTATAGAAGGATCTTCTTTATATACATCATCACCCACCTCAGCACTCATCATCGCTTTAAGCATGCCTGCAGAAGGCTTTGTGATCGTATCGCTTCGTAAGTCTATTTTCATCAAAATTCTATTTTAGGGTATTATCGCAAATGTTCGCCACCGTCTACTTTAAGCACGATACCGTTGATCCATTTGGCTTCATCTTTTGTTAGTAAATACACGGCGTTTGCCACATCTTCTGGCGTGGTTAACCGCTTAAAAGGATTGCGCATCAACGCTTGTTCTTTCAGTTTATCGCTGCCCGGTATCATCTGTAAACTCTCAGTATCTGTCACTCCCGCTTGTATGCAATTTGCTGTGAGACCCAGCGACGCATATTCAAACGCCATGCTGCGCACTAAAGCTTCTAGCGTGGCTTTTGCCGCAGATACTGCTGCATAACTAGGCGCTGGTTTTGAGCTTCCCTCGCTGGTAAATGCTATTATTCGGCCTTGCGGCGAAAAAAGATCTGCCTTGATCACTGCGTCTGCCCAAGTGTACAAACTGGTTGCCATGGCTTCTATCGTCAATGTAAAATCTGTAGTTGAAAGATTCTTCGTTTCTTCCGAAGCAACTAGAGGTTTTAAATTTCCTTTTGCGATGCTGTGTAGCAGCAACCGCACTTTAGCGTTTTGCTCATTAAGAAAATCAAGCACCTGCTTAATATTTTCTGCTTTGAGTGCGTCTATGTTGAAGTCAACAGCCTGAATTCCGTCTTCACGGAATTTTTCTAAACCTTCATTAAAATCGGCCAGTTTGCTGCGGCGCGTGCGATGCACTATGCAAAGGTTAAGTCCGTGGCTCGTAAGTTTTTTGGCGGAAGCCCAACCCAAACCTGAGCTACCTCCTAAGATAAGTGCCCACTCATTATTGTTGTTAAGATTGAATTCTTTTACCATTTTAAAAGGGTGCGTTGTGCAGAGAAACCTGGTCCAAAACTAAGCATTAATCCATAATCATCCTTAGGTAATTTGCGTTCTAAGAAACGCTCTAGCACATAAAGCACGGTAACGCTACTCATGTTTCCGTATAATCTGAGCACTTCTTTTGTGTCATCTATATTCTTACCCATTTTACCAAAAAGTTCCTCAACTGTTTGCACGATCTTCTTACCACCGGGATGAAAAATAAGGTGATTCAGATCTTCTATATTAAGATTTGCCCCTTCTAAGAAAGGCAGGATTATGTCATTAAAATGCGTGGCGATGGTATTAGGCACTTCTTTATCAAGCACCATCTTAAGGCCTGTATTCACCAGATCAAAACCCATCATATGTGTAGCGTCAAAAAAGTGATACATCCCAGAATGGATGATCTCTGGTCCTGCATCTTCCTCTGCTGATGACAGCAAAACACAAGCGGCACCATCACCAAAGATCGCCGCGCTCACCACATTTGCCATGCTATAATCATTGAGTTGAAAAGTAGCTGTTGGACTTTCTACCGCGATAACTGCGGCTCTTTTACCGGGATTTGCCTTGAGAAAGTTTTGTGCATATATCATACCAGATACGCCGGCCGCGCAACCCATCTCTGTAACCGGAAGCCTCACCACATCTTGACGAAGTTTAAGCGCATTTATTAAGTATGCGTCCAGTGAGGGAATCATAATCCCAGTGCAGCTTACCGTGATAATATAATCTATATCTGTGGGATCCCAGCCGGCATTTGCCAAAGCATTTTTTAAGGCATTCTCCCCTAGCTTTTTTACCTCGCGGGTATAAATATTATTTTTTTGAGCAAAACTCGTTTCTGTAAAGACTTCTTCTGGAGCCATGACGCTGTAGCGTTTATCAACTCCCGCCCCCTGAAAGATCTTTTTTACCTTTCGCACAAAGCGTTCTTCCTGACCTTCTAACCAGATGTCAAGAAAATCTATGATCTCTTCTGTGTTCTTTGAATATGCCGGAAGTTCTTTAGCCGCGGCAACGACTTTTACGCTTTGCTGTCTATTATCCATAAATATCTAAATGCCCACCGCCAGCGTATCTGGTAAGATGTAAGGTTAAGTTTTTTTGAGAATAGCTGTAATTCTTTCTTTTTAAACGCCCGTTGTATTGAAACCAGTCCGTCATGCCGGGCGACATGGGTTTTCATAAAAATACGACTTAACGGTTGAAACAGCATGGCCGCCAGACGATTTCGATGTAAATCATTTATTACCACGCCCAGCTTTGACAAACGCATAAAATGTTTAAGAAAATCTAGGATCTGATCATCTTCAAAATGATGCATAGTCAACGTACTGGTCACAATATCACAGTGCAGATCTTCAGACTTTAATTGCAAAATATCTTGCTGCAAAAACCGAATTTCGGGAAATGCTTTAGAATTGTTTTTAGCTAACGTGATGCTCTTAGCATTAAGATCAACACCTATAAGATTTACATTTATTTTCTTCTTGCGACAGTAACGGGCGACCTCACGTAACACCTCGCCATCGCCACATCCCATATCGACGATCGTATATTTAGATTGCGAGTATTTTTTAAAAAAGTACTGTAAGCCGTTTATGGTGATATTATTTCCGCCCAGATATTTATTAGCCAATGAAATATCATTAAGTGCCGCCTGTAGCTGATCATCTGGCAGGGTGTGATCATCCATCAACTCAGGTTCTTTACTTCTTGTTTTCATGCTTTGCCGTGTGTAAGTTGGATAACCTTAGGTATTAAAGATGGGAAAGTCTTTGCAATATTTACCGTTATACCTGAGAGTGTGTCATTTTGAAAAACAGACTGCAACATTCTACCCGTGCGTATTCTACTTTTAAATTGTTTTCTCCATGCTTTTTTATAATTGGCCTCTAACTTCTCTCGATCTAACGCGCCTGTTTCTAAATGCTCAATAATAGTTTCACACAGGATTTTTGCTCCCATTATTGCCATTGCCATGCCGTTACCACAAAGCGGATGAATAAGTGCTGCGCTATCGCCACACATTAGAATATGGTCTTTAACTAACTCCTTGTTATCAAACGAAACCTGACTTATGGTAAGTGGTTTTGCAAAAGTCATTTTCGCTGTAGCGAAAAAATCTCTTAAATAAGGGTTTTCGTAAAGCACCTGTTGTTGATATTCTGCGATGTCTCTGTAATTTTTAAAACTCTCATAAGTTGCCAAATAACAAACATTCACAGCATCGTTTTCTACTTTGGAGATTCCGCAATAGCCTCCTTTAAAGTTATGAAGTGCCACTTCATTTTCTGGCACGTCGCATGTGTAATGAGCTTTTACGGCCAGCCACGGGCTTTTCTTTTTGATAAATTTTCGCGAAAGCGAGACATCCAGATTACTTCTCTTACCAAATGCCCCGATAACAAGATCTGCTTGTAATATCTTCCCTGAAGCAGTTTCCACCGAGAATGAACTCTTATCAAAAAACACCTCAGCTACTTTATCAAAAATGAAGGTGCAGCCCTGTGCTTTTGCTTTTTGATAAAGGATATTATCAATATTGAAGCGGCTAATGCCATAACCACCTAACGGCAGATCTGCCGTATAAGCATCTCCTGTAGTATGCGTAAATTTAAAAGAATTGATCTTAACAGCTCCATTTGCAAAAGGATCTATACCCAACAAATTGAGGTAAGACAATGTTTCATTAGAGATATATTCTCCACAAACCTTATGACGCGGATATTCTGATCTCTCTATAAGTGTTACCGCAAATCCAGCTTTAGAAAGATGAATGGCTGCTGTAAGACCTGCGAGGCCGCCACCTATGATGAGAATATCTTGTTGTATCACCTTTTAAAAATACAAAATCCCGCAGCGCAAAGCGCCACGGGATTTTAGTGTTATAATTCAAATTTAAAATGGACGTATGACTATTGTCCTTCGCCAGCTTGTTGCTTAGCTTCTTCTTTCATCTGCTGATTAGGCACAATCGCAAGTGTTACTCTACGGTTTTTAGCACGACCTTCGGCAGTACTGTTATCGTATTTTGGCTGTGTTTCACCATACCATTGTGTTGTAAATCTACCAGCATCAAGACCACGACCCACTAAATAGTTTGTCACTGCCTCTGCTCTGTTTTTTGACAAGGTCATGTTGTAAGAATCACTACCAGAACTATCTGTGTGACCTACCACAAGTACGTTAGTTTGTGGATACTCCATCATCACCTGCGCAAGACCATTAAGTGTTTCTTGAGAAGCGGCGTTAATATTGTACTTTTCAGTAGCAAAATACACACCACTATTTTCATCAAAGTTCACAACGATACCGTCGTCAATACGCTCTACCTCAGCACCAGGAATTTCTTCCTCGATACGTTGCTTTTGCTTATCCATCTTGTTACCAATGATCGCACCGGCACTACCACCCACAACACCACCTATCACGGCACCTAGTTCTGAGTTGTCACCACTACCCACATTGTTTCCTATTACAGCACCAATAATGGCACCACCTGCAGCACCTATCACGGCACCTTTTTGTTTATTATTTGCGTTACGAGTAGCCTCACAGCTTGTAAAAAGCATCGCCGAAAGCACTACTACAGCAAGAGATTTAAATATAGTTTTCATCTGTTTCTTTTTAATTGAGATTGTTATTCTTGAAGCTTAGAGAAGTTCATTACAATTTTAAAAGGCTTACCATTATATTGAACGGTTTGTGTAAAGGTCAAAGAATCTTCAGACAAGTAATCAATACTCAATCTGAAACCTTTATTGTTCATTGTAGAACGCATTTTCTCATCAGTAGGCTTCAATAAAATATCATATGAAGAAGTAGCAGTATTATCAACATCTGGAATGGTCCAAACAAAATAACGCTGACCTACAGGGCAACCAGAACTTGTGATCTCGTAGTTACCAAAATTGTTATTAGGGATAAACCTCCATGTACTTCCTACTAGACACTCTGAAGAAGTATCACCAAAAAGTGTTACATCATAAACACCTGGCGCATCGCCATAATTAATGCTGTCAAGGTTCCAATATCCCTTTAGGGTTTTTCTAGATTGCTGTACAACCTTGCTAGGCCCACATGAAGCAGCAAAGACACCCACAAGAAGTAGAATTAATATCTTTTTCATTTCAATAGTTTTTATTAGTAAAGTGTATGTATTCTTCTATCTAAATAATCTTGATACAAGACTGATCAAGAACAGTACAATAAAGATGAAGAATAGAATTTTTGCGATGCTCTCAGCACCAGAAGCAATACCACCCCATCCAAAAGCTGCGGCTACAATTGCGATTATCACGAATATTATTGTCCAACGTAACATAGTATAAAGTTTTAGATTAATTAGTCACGGCTAAATTATAAAGACAATCTATCGCCAATGCGATTATTAATAACGTTTAACTAGCTCTTGTTAAATTGAGTTAAGGAGAAATAGTGTTCTACTGAGAAATCGATAAAATTTTAACTTTTAGTAGTTAAGAAGCGCTTCGATCGCTATTACAAAACGGTCTTTAGGTAGGTAATTTTTTTCAAGCCTTTCGGCGAAAGGTACTGCTGTGGCTATGCTTGTCACCGTTTTAACAGGCGCGTCCAGAAGTTCAAAACAATCATCTGCCACTCGAGCTGCAATGTCTGAAGCTATGCTTCCGTGGAAGACATCTTCAGTCAATATTATGATCCTTCCCGTCTTTTTTAGTGAAGACTTTACGGCTTCAAAATCTAAAGGCATTAATGTTCTTAGATCAATAATATCTATTGAAAACTGCGGATTTGCCTCTGAAACAGCTAATGCCCAATGCACGCCAGCGCCATAAGTTACGACGGTGATCTTTTCGCCATGAGCGACAGTTGCCGCCTTACCTAATGGCAACGTAAAATAATCAATCGGCACTTCCTGACGTATATTTCTATACAACGCCTTATGCTCAAAAAACAGCACAGGATTAGGATCATTTATAGATGCAGCAAGCAAACCCTTTGCATCTTCCGGAAATGCGGGATATACAACCTTGAGCCCGGGAGTGTGCGTAAACCAAGCCTCATTTGTCTGACTGTGAAAAGGCCCAGCGCCCACGCCAGCGCCGCAAGGCATGCGCACAACAACGTCTGCATTTTGCCCCCAGCGGTAGTGACTTTTGGCAAGTAAATTCACTATAGGATTAAAACCAGACGAAACAAAATCTGCAAATTGCATTTCGACCACAGCCTTCATTCCTTGCAAAGAGAGACCGTATGCGGCTTCAACAATAGCCGACTCACAAATGGGTGTATTGCGCACGCGTTCTTTACCAAACTGCTCCACAAAACCTTCAGTGATCTTAAAAACGCCGCCGTACTCTGCAATATCTTGACCCATGATCACAAGATCATCATGACGCTCCATGCTTTGACGCAAACTTGACGAGATCGCGTCTATAAAACGTATTTCGGATTTTTCTCCTTGTGGTTTTTCAAACCGCTGCTCATCTTTTGCAAAAACATCGGCGAGTTCATTTTCAATAGTAGATTCTATTGCTGGTGCTGCATTTGCGATTTCCCAGGCTTGATCAATTTGTGTTTGTAGTTCAGCTTTTATTTCTTCATTTCGCTGCAGCGAAATAATATCTTCTGCGATCAAAAATTCTCTGTAGTTGTCTACTGGATCAAGTTTCGCCCATTTTGCCATGAGCTCTTCAGGAACATATTTTGTACCGCTTGCTTCCTCATGACCCCGCATACGGAAGGTTTCAAATTCAATGAGAACAGGACGAGGATTTTGACGCAAGTCTTGAGCTAGCTGAGTGATTTTCGTGTAAACGTCAAGAATGTTATTACCTTTTATAGAATGACCTTCCATCCCGTAGCCTACGGCGCGATGCACAAGTTTCTTGCAATTATATTGTTCGTTTGTGGGTGTTGAAAGTCCGTAGCCGTTATTCTCAATACAGAAGATCACTGGTAATTGCCAAACAGCCGCGACATTGAGCGCTTCATGAAAATCACCCTCGCTCGTGCCGCCCTCACCAGTAAAAACCGCAGTGACTTTTTTCTCGTTCTTAAGCTTAGAAGCTAAAGCAATACCATCTGCCACACCCATTTGCGGACCAAGATGCGAGATCATCCCAATGATCTTAAACTCTTGCGTGCCAAAATGAAAACTACGATCTCTACCTTTTGTAAAACCAGACGCCTTACCCTGCCATTGCGCAAAAAGTCGTTCTAGAGGAACCCGGCGTGTTGTAAAAACTCCCAGATTGCGATGCATGGGCAAGATGTATTCATCATTTTCTAACGCTGAGGTCACTCCTGCTGCGATCGCCTCTTGCCCCATCCCGCTAAACCACTTGCTAATTTTTCCTTGACGCAGGAGAATAAGCATTTTTTCTTCGATCAATCTAGGCAACAGCATTGCCGTATAAAGTTCAACTAACTGTGAATCATTAAGATTAGATCGATCAAACTGCATATAGAGGTGATTTACAAAAGTTATGTTAAGCTAATAAAGAAATTTATGAAAAATATGGCTTTTTATAACTTCTTTATAACAGCTTTTAAGCTTGCTTTAGAACGCCGTCGTGGGCTTTTTCAATATATTTGTAAGTATTAAAATTGATAAAAAATGAACAACATCCCTAGTGTTGATCTTGCAGACTTCTTAAGTGAAGATCCTAAACGCAAACAGAAATTTGTAGAAGAAATTGGTAAAGCCTATGAGGAAATAGGTTTTGTATCCTTAAAAAATCATTTTCTGGATGATCAACTTGTTGACAATCTATATAGTGAAGTAAAATCTTTTTTTGATCTTCCTCTTGATGTAAAAGAGAAATACGAGATCGCTGGTCTAGGCGGGCAACGCGGTTATATCTCTTTTGGTAAAGAGCATGCAAAAGGCAAGAAAGAAGGAGATTTAAAAGAGTTTTGGCATTTTGGCCAGGACGTTGATGAAGATGCAAATCTCCCTGAGCCATATCCAGACAACGTAGAAGTTGAAGAACTTGATAACTTCAATGAAACAGGTATGGAAGCATACAGAATGCTTGAGAAAACCGGTATTTATGTTCTTCGCGCGCTAGCGCTTTACATCGGTCTTGATGAATTTTACTTTGACAAATGGATCAAAAATGGAAATAGCATTTTAAGACCTATTCACTACCCACCTATTGAAACTGAACCTAAAGGAGCCGTACGTGCAGGAGCTCACGGCGATATCAACCTTATCACATTATTGATGGGAGCATCAGCCGGTGGTTTACAAGTATTAAGAAAAGATGGTGAGTGGATCGATGCGATCCCTAATGAAGATGAGCTTGTGATCAATGTAGGCGATATGCTAGAAAGACACACAAATAACAAATTGCGCTCAACGATTCACCGTGTGGCAAATCCACCAAAGGAACAATGGCACACACCACGTTATTCTATCCCATTTTTTATGCACCCTCGCAGTGACATGAAATTAAACTGTTTAGAAGAATGTATTGATACAGATCACCCTAAAGCGTATCTAGACATCACAGCTGGCGAATTTTTACACCAGCGTCTGGTAGAGATCGGGTTGATAAAAGAATAAACTATGGATCTTAGAGATCAATTAAAAAATCTTTTTCCAGACCATGAGGAAGAACAGCCAGAACAGGTTGAGAACGATGGTCTGGATATCTGGATGCAAGACGATCCGCTTATTTGCAAGTATGAAAAACGTCGCGGCAAACCCATAACCATTATAGAAGGTTACACAGGCGCTGATGATGATTTTAAAATACTTGCTCGCGAGCTCAAGACTATGCTTGGCGTAGGCGGAAGTTTTAAAAAAGAACAAATCCTCATACAAGGCGATTATCGCGATAAGATCATGATTTTTTTAAAAGACAAAGGTTTTAAAGTGAAGCGCGTGGGAGGCTAAAACTTTTATTATGAGCAAGAAAATTCTTCATATCACTAATGGTGATTCGCTAACGGATAGACTAACCCAGATCAGCCTAGACGGCGAGATCATCGTGTGGCGAGAGATGCTCTGTGAAGGTCCCACCGTTCAAGAAGTAGGTTCTAATGAGTTTATCGCTTTGCGCGAAAAGTTCTTACAAGAGTCTTACAATATCCCAGAAGGTGATTATGAAGAAAAATTTGTCTCTCAACTCAACAAGCTTGAAAAACTTGAAACCTATGATGAAATAATCCTTTGGTTCGAGTTTGATCTTTTTTGTCATATAAACATGCTTGCCGCCATAAGTTATCTTGTGCAGCATAAACGCACAGAACCTATTTATTTAGTATGTAGCGGTCGTGTAAAAGGTGAAAAAGAACTCAAAGGCCTGTCTGAACTTAGCGACAAACAATTGCTCGCACATTATGAAAGTAAAATTCATCTCACCGAAGATGACATTGAGATGGCAGCTTTTATCTGGGAATTATATTGCGGTCAAAACCCCAATAAACTCAAACCAGAAATTCGTAAAAGCAGCAATTTCAAATATCTTTCAAGTTGCATCCGTGCGCATCTAGAACGCTACCCTAACGCACTTACTGGCTTAAATACGCTCGAAACTAACGTTCTTAAATTGATCAAAGAACATCTGATCACCTCAGAGATCCAGTTGTGTGGTTACGCCTTAAGTTATCAAGGATATTATGGTTATGGCGATATTCAGATCATGCACATTATTAAAAAATTAAAACCTTTCTATGAGCACAACGGCGAACGTTTTGTCCTTACTAGAGAAGGCGAATTAGTTTTGGCTGGAGCCAAAAACTTTTACCAGCAATTAAAATCTGATGACACATTGGGAGGAACAAACAAGTACGACTACTTGTACAACCCAGAAAGTCATCAATTGCTGAAATTATAAGCAATGCAAATACAATCTTCAGAACTCATCCTTAACGAGGATGGCAGTATATATCACCTCAATTTATTACCTCAAGATCTAGCTGAAACAGTAATTACTGTGGGCGATCCTGATCGCGTTGAGAAAGTCACAAAGTATTTTGACGAGGTAATTCTCACTAAACATAAACGCGAGTTTAAAGCGCAAACTGGCTTATACAAAGGCAAGAAGATCACTGTGATCTCAACTGGCATCGGCACAGATAATATTGATATTGTGCTTAACGAACTCGATGCACTGGTAAACATAGACTTTAAAACCCGCGAGATAAAAAAACAGCTTACCAAGCTTAACATTATCCGCATCGGGACCAGTGGCGCGATTCAAGAAGATATTCCTGTAGATAGTTTTTTAATAAGCACAAAGGCCATCGGTTTTGATAGTTTGCTGCAATTTTATGATAGCAAATCTATTCAGGATGATGAGTTGCAAAAGGCGTTTATAAAACATTCTTCCTGGAATGTAGACAAAAGCACTCCTTATGTCATAAAAGGCAGCGAGAGGTTGTGTGATCATTTCGCTTCAAGCGAAATCTACTCTGGCTTCACAGCGACAAACGTTGGTTTTTACGGTCCACAAGGAAGGGTTTTACGTGGCAAATTAGAAGATCCTGAGCTTAACGATAAGATCGCGAGTTTTGAGTTTAACAACTCTCGAATCACAAATCTTGAAATGGAAACTTCAGGGATTTATGGGCTTTCAAAATTACTGGGACACGAGGCAATTTCGCTTAATGCGATATTAGCAAACCGAGCGCTTGGCACGTTTAGCGAGAATCCGCAGGAAACTACTGAAAGGTTGATAGAATTTGCTTTAGAAAAGATCGCACAGCTGTAATTACTCAGCCCATCTGCGATATCTATAAAGCATCGTAGCGATTTTCTTTTCCCAGACTGCTTCTGCTTTTTCATTAAGAGAATGCTCTGCCTCTTGATCAAAACGATCTTGCATTGCATGTCGTTTTGATTCAACTTCAGCGTATATTTTTTTGATCTCTTGTTTGCTTCTGTTTGAGAATTGAAACTCCGCTATTCGCTTGCGCAAAATCCTCGCATGAAGTTCTGAAATATCAAAATGTGTCTGCTCGTGACGCAAGGTTCTGGGCGTGACTTTACCGCGCCTAAACCAACTGAGCGAAGGGTAAAAATAGGCTTTGACCCAACTTTCTTCTTTCACTAGAACTCCTCTATTATTTATAGAATATCCATGACTAATGCCAGAACTTGTACTTGCAGCGTAAGCATTTATACGAGCTGGGCGACCTTTAAAATCTTTCCACGTAAGTGGCCTACCCGCTTGCCATTCAAATTTGGGAGGTTCTGGAGCGCTAGGAAAACTGAATAAAAAACAGATTAAAAGAACGGTAATTCTTAACATCAGGTTTTTTGTTTTTTCTTTTTAGCCGCAGGAAAAAGTACGTTGTTTAAGATCAGCCTGTAACCGGGACTGTTAGGATGAAGTTCAAGTTCTGTTTTAGGATCACCCACGCGATGTTGATAATCTTCAGGATCGTGACCACCATAAAAGGTGAAAAATCCTTTTCCTTTAATTCCGTGAATGTAACGCGCCTCACCATTTGTTTTATTTTCTCCCATAACTAAAACCGTGGGCTTTATAGATTCTGGATCGTATGAGGTGGTTTGCCCCATAAAACCCTTAACAAGAGCTGTATGATTTTGCGTAAGCATGGTTGGGATAGGATCCCATTTTGCGCTGTATTCTTTCAGCGTGAAATAATCAGTCTCAAAAGGAATTCTACGCTTTGAGGTCATGTCAATACTCGAGAACTCATATTCTAGTGGATTTCGCTCCAGCAAAAAATCTGTAAACGCAAACGTGTTTGCAAAGTTCATCTTATTTTGATAACCAGCATCTGAAGGATCACCGTCAAACATCGGTTCGCAGATGTCTACATTTTCTGCCGCTAAGGCAATATCAAAACTATCTGTAGCGCTGCACATGGCAAACATAAAACCGCCGCCCACAACATAATCTCTGATCTTAAACGCCACCGCTCCTTTTTCGTCAGAGACTTTATCATAGCCCAATTCTTTGGCCAACGCCTCTGCCTGATTTTTCTCTTCTATATACCATGGTGCCGAGCGATATCTACCATAAAATTTACCGTATTGCCCAGTAAAATCTTCGTGATGCAAATGCAGCCAATCATATAAAACTAACTCATCTGCGAGCACCTCGCGGTCATAAATTTTAGTGTACGGAATTTCTGCATAGGTCAAAACCATTGTAACCGCATCATCCCAAGGCACAGAACCGTCTGGAGTGTACACAGCGATTTTTGGCGCTTTTTCAAGAACCACGGCTTCCATGTTTTGCGACGGACTCTCAATTTCTGCAAGCAGAGCTTCTGTTTTAGAATCGCTCATCACCTCAAAACTCACGCCGCGTATTTTACATTCTTTTCTTATCAATTCTGCATCAGGAATTAAAAATGAACCGCCGCGATAGTTGAGCAACCATTTTACATTTTGCTGCTGCGAAAGGATCCAATACGTGATTCCGTAGGCTTTAAGATGTTCTTTTTGCCCATCAGCATCCATCGGGATCAAGATGTAAGAAGCATGCGCTTGAATGAACAGAAATAGTAAAAAAAGCGTCGCACTCCATCTTTTAGTGTTGCTTGATCTTTTACCAGAAGTTTTCAATGTAGTGTGCGTCATAGTGTGAATTTACAACGTAGCAAAGACTATGCCTAGTATATTTTTGGCTTAAGCCAAAAGAAATTTGTTTTCAATACAATATACTAAAACTTAGAACCTCGTATTTGCTTAAATTTAAAGCTGATTATTATACCACACGATGAAAAAACGCTTCCTAACTCTACTGCTATTTTTACTGATCACCCAATTTTCTGCACTAGCCCAAGATAAAACTCCGGCATTTTTACAATACACAAATAGCGCTTGGGTAGATTCTGTGATGCAAACTTTAACGCCGCAACAGCGCATTGCGCAATTATTTATGGCGCGAGCATATTCTAACAAAGGAGAAGATCACAAAGCTTTCATCTTAAAGTTAGTTAAGGAACAAAAAATAGGCGGACTCGTTTTCTTTCAAGGAACTCCTGAGAAGCAGATCGAGCTGATGAATGAATATCAAGAAGCTTCAAATGTACCGTTACTGGGCGCGATAGATGCAGAATGGGGTTTAGGAATGCGTCTGGACAATACCATGAGCTTCTCTTATCAAATGGCTCTGGGCGCTATTGATGATGACACTTTACTGGAAGAAATGGGTAAAGAAGTCGCTCGCCAGATCAAAGCGGTGGGCATGCACCTCAATTTTGCGCCGGTTATGGATGTGAATAATAATCCGTTAAATCCTGTGATCAACTATCGCTCCTTTGGTGAAAACAAAATAAATGTAGCCGAAAAAGCCATCGCGTATATGAAAGGTATGCAAAGCGAAAATCTGCTTGTTACCGCAAAACATTTTCCTGGTCATGGCGACACTGCGACAGATTCTCACTACGCATTACCGCAAATTAATCATGATAAAGCGCGGCTAGATTCGCTAGAACTATATCCTTTCAAAAAAGCGATCGAAGCTGGAATCACCGGGATGATGGTTGCCCATCTTAACATCCCAGCGCTAGACTCTACCCAGGCGCCTTCTACACTTTCAAAGCCTATTATCACTGGGCTTCTCAAAGAAGAACTAGGCTTTAAAGGCCTTGTGATCACAGATGCGATGGACATGAAAGGCGTTACTGCCGGCAATGAAACTGGCGTTGTTGACATGCGCGCTGTTCTCGCAGGAAATGACATTCTTGAATTGACAGAAGATTTCCCAAAAGCCATCGCAGAAATTGAAAAAGCCATCAAGCAAGGTAAGATCACCCAAGCAGAGATCGATGCTAGATGTCGCAAGGTTTTGGCAGCAAAGCAATGGGTAGGTTTAAACAATTATGCTCCCGCTTCCGCGAAAAATCTAAACGAACGATTACACTCGCCCGAAGCTATTTTATTACAACGAAAGCTAGCAAAAGCCACGCTTACTGTTCTTAAAAATGAAAATGATATTCTTCCCATTCAACGACTAGACTCTGTTAAGATCGCTTCGATCTCTTTTGGTGCAAGCCAAAAAACTAAATTTCAAGAAACACTGAGTTTATACACGAATGTGAAGCATTTTCAACTACCTATTGATGTTGATGCGACAAAAATTCAAGCAGTAAGCGATTCTCTATCGGGTTATAATATTATAATTGGCGGATTGCATGATAGCAGCATTCGCCCTAATAATGTGGTAAAATATTCTGAGGATCTGCAGGAATATATTTCGCAATTAGCGCAACAAGAAAACACGGTTTTTGCCTTCTTTAAAAATCCGTATGCCATTGATAAGATAGATGATCTTGAGGCGGCAGATGGTTTGATCGAAGCGTATCAAGACAGCGAACTTACTCAAGAATTGGCTGCTCAATTGATCTTTGGCGGCATTGGCGCTTCAGGGAAATTACCTGTGGGCATTGGCGAGAAATTTAAATCTGGCGATGGTCTTACGGTAAAAAAAAACGGCCGTTTTGAATACACCGTTCCTGAAGATGCAGGGATGAATTCTAAGCTTTTGCATCGCGGTATTGACTCGCTTATGCAACAAGCAATGGATGCAAAAGCAATACCGGGTGGTGTTGTGCTAGTTGCTCACAACGGCAAAATTGTTTTTGAAAAAGCCTACGGTTTACATCAATACAGCGATACGGTAACGGTTGAGCAAAGCGATCTTTATGACCTTGCTTCTGTGACCAAAATTTCTTCTACCTTACCTATTTTAATGCAATTGTATGACGAAGGAAAATTTGACCTCAACGCTGGCATAGACACCTATCTCTCAGATTTTAAAAACTCAAATAAAGCAGGAATTCCTTTTAGACAAATCCTTGCGCATCAAGCGAGATTTAAGCCTTGGATTCCTTTTTGGCAAAACACATTGCGCGATAATGGTTCGTACAAATGGAACACGTTTAAAAAAGATTCTTCGGCTAGATATCCCGTTCGTATTTCAGAAGATATGTGGCTTCATCACAATTACAAAAAGAAGATCTTTAATGCGATCGAGAAGTCACCGCTAGAGGCTGAGGCAAAATATAAATATTCAGGATTGGTTTTTTATTTGCTGCCTACTATCATTGAAGAGATCACAAATTCTGATTACAGAACATATCTTAGAAGCCATTTTTATGACAAGCTTGGTGCCACAACCTTAGGCTATCACCCTATGGAAAAATTTCCATTAAATCGCATTGTCCCTACAGAGCATGATTATAATTTTCGCCATGAGCCTATTCATGGGAACGTGCATGATGAAGGCGCTATCATGATGGGCGGAGTTTCTGGTAATGCAGGCCTTTTTGCAAATGCAAACGATCTGGCAAAACTCATGCAAATGTACCTCAACATGGGCGAGTATGGCGGCGAACGCTATATTGAAGAAAGCACTTTGAAGGAGTGGTCCACCGTTCAATTTCCTGATAACGACAATCGCCGCGGACTAGGTTTTGACAAACCAAATCTAGAGTATCAAGGCGTTGACAACAATACTGCAAAAGATGCAAGCATGGCGAGTTTTGGGCATACAGGCTTTACAGGAACTATGGTTTGGATGGATCCAAAAGAAGACTTGCTATATGTGTTTCTTTCCAATAGGGTTTTGCCTACTCGCAACAACACGAGACTTTACAGTTTAAACACACGCACTCAGATTCAGCAGGTGATGTATGATGCAATTAAGGCTTTCGCCGAAAGGCAATAAAAGAAAAACGCAACCTGCGCCATTCTTCAAACTGAAGATACACACGGGTTGCGATTTTAAGATCTTTATGTTTTGTGATTAGAACGGCACGCCGTCGTCATCGTCATTCATCGAGCTACCAAAGGCTTGATCTGCATCTGGGAAAACGTTAGGGCCAGGACCTCCAAATGGATCGTCATTACCCTTCTCACCTGCATTCATGCTAGACTCAAATTGGTAGGGCGTTGAGAAATCGTCAAGGTTATCAAACTTACCAAGCTCACCGATAAATTTAAGACGAATGTTCTCTAGACCACCGTTACGGTGTTTTGCGATGATAAATTCTGCTTGACCTTGTGTTGGACTTCTTTCTTCATCATCCCACTCATCAATTTTATAGTATTCTGGACGGTAGATGAACGATACGATATCCGCATCCTGCTCGATCGCTCCAGATTCCCTAAGGTCAGAAAGTAATGGACGTTTACTACCTCCACGTGTTTCAACCGCACGCGATAACTGCGATAGCGCAATTACTGGCACGTTAAGTTCTTTTGCAAGCGCCTTAAGGTTACGCGAGATCATCGAGATCTCTTGTTCACGGTTACCATTTTTCTGGCTACCGCCGGCAGTCATCAACTGCAAGTAGTCAATCACAATAATTTTAATACCATGCTGCGATGATAAACGTCTGGCTTTCGCCCGAAGGTCAAAAATTGAAAGAGACGGAGTATCATCAATAAAAAGTGGTGCCTTCTCAAGGTCCTTTACCTTCACGTTGAGTTGTTCCCACTCGTGTTTTTCAAGTTTACCGGTACGTAACTTTTCTGACGAAAGTCCGGTTTCTGAAGATATCAAACGTGTGATCAACTGTACAGAAGCCATCTCCAGAGAGAAGAAAGCCACCGGTATACCTTGCCCTACAGCGATGTTTCTCGCCATACTCAAGGTTAATGCTGTTTTACCCATACCAGGACGTGCTGCAACAATGATCAAGTCACTGGGCTGCCATCCCGAGGTCAATTTATCTAGTTTATCAAAACCAGTAGGAATACCAGAAAGTCCTTCTTTGTTTGAAATTTCCTGAATCTTTTTCTTCGCCTGGATCACCAAACTTTGAGCGGTCTCACTACTCTTTTTAATGTTACCTTGAGTTACTTCATACAGTTTACTCTCGGCATCATCCAGTAGATCAAAAACGTCTGCGGTTTCATCGTAAGCTTCCTCGATAATTTCGTTTGAAATTTTGATCAAGCTACGCTGAATATGCTTCTGCAAAATGATACGCGCATGATACTCAATGTGAGCAGATGAGGATACTTTTTGCGTAAGCTGAACAAGATAATAGTCTCCACCTGAAACATCTAGCTTACCCATTGAACGCAGTTTCTCTGAAACCGTTAATAAGTCAATAGGCTCACCATTTTCAAAAAGCGTCATGATGGCCTCAAAGATGAATTGATGCGCATCTTTATAAAAAACGCTAGGGTTAAGAATATCTATAATTTCATCTACACCCTTTTTATCAATCATCATCGCTCCTAACACAACCTCCTCAAGATCAATTGCTTGCGGAGGTATTTTCCCTTTTTCGAGAGAAATCACTGGTTTAGAACTATATGAATATTGTTGAGGAGCTTGCACTTTTTCCATGACAACGAATGTAAAAAAATTGTTAAGCGACCGAGGTATAAAATGGTCTACTCTTATTCACTACAAGTTAACAATTGTAATGTGGATAACTTTAATTTATTGTTGATAAGCGTAAAAAAACCGCGGATTAAAATCCACGGTTTCATAAAATGTCGGTAAAGGTTTGTGTTTATCCTTTAAACACGCCCATGTTAGAATATTTCTCCATGCGCTTATCAACCAACTCTGCTGGTGATAAGTTTTTGAGTTCATCAAAGGCTTGCAGAATTTCTTTTTTTACGGTATCAAAAGTCTTGTTACGATCGCTATGCGCACCACCTAGTGGTTCTTTTACGATCTTATCTACAAGCGATTGTTTTTTCATGTCTTTTGCGGTAAGCTTAAGCGCATCTGCAGCTTGCTCTTTAAACTCCCAGCTTCTCCACAAAATAGAAGAGCAAGACTCTGGTGAGATCACACTGTACCATGTATTTTCTAACATAAGCACTCTATCTCCTACACCTATACCTAATGCTCCACCACTGGCACCTTCACCAATGATCACAACGATAATAGGCACAGAGAGACGTGTCATCTCTAATATATTTCTCGCGATCGCTTCTCCTTGTCCTCTTTCTTCAGCTTCAAGGCCAGGGTAAGCTCCCGGAGTATCAACAAAGCATACTACAGGCAGATTGAATTTCTCTGCACTTTTCATAAGACGTAATGCCTTACGATATCCTTCTGGATTTGCCATCCCGAAGTTTCTGTATTGCCTTGTTTTTGTATTGTATCCTTTTTGTTGACCTACGAACATAAAGCTCTGATTACCTAGTTTACCTAGACCACCTATCATCGCTTTATCATCCTTCACATTACGGTCACCGTGCAACTCTAGCCAAGTGTCACCACACAACGCGTTGATATAATCTAGCGTGTAAGGGCGGTTAGGGTGGCGAGAAAGTTGAACCCGCTGCCATGAGGTAAGGTTTTTATAGATCTCTTTTTTTGTTTCGTCAAGTTTCTTCTGGATCTGTTTGCATGTATTGCTAACATCAACATTGCTTTCTTCTCCTATTACAGAGCATTTTTCAAGCTGTTCTTCCAGTTCTTTTATGGGTTGTTCAAACTCTAGATATTCCATTTGGAAAATTTTAGCAGTGGAGGCAAATATACGGGATTTAGTACGGTATGGACAACGAGAAAAGCCCTAAAACTTACTAACATTTAAATTACACACAATCAAATCATTCTATGATCGTGGGTACAACGGGACGCTTTCTTCTTTTGTTTTTTAAGATACCGTTTGCTATTACAGTAGCGAGAATCAAGACTGCACCATAATAAAATTGCGGTTGCATCTTCTCTGCATCTCCTAAAATAAAATAAGCCAAAATAATTCCATATACAGGCTCAAGATTTGTAGTAAGCATTATTGTATACGGCGTAAGATGTTTCATCACTTTTACAGAGGCTATAAAGGCATAAGCCGTACACACAGTGGCAAGGATCAAAATATAAACCCAGTCCATCGTGGGGAGTTTAAAGAAATTAGCATCAAATTGTGATGTAAAAAGCAAATACAGTGAGATAAAGATCATACCAGCTGTAAGCTCATAAAACGAGATCATCGTAGGTCTATGCTTCTTTGCCACTTTACCATTAATAAGTGTAAAGATCGAAGCCAAAAATGTAGCACCTAGCGCTACCAGCATTCCGTTGACGTAGCGTGTTTCTACTTCAAAAATGATGTATAAACCGCAAATCACTAGCAAACCAAGCACGATCTCATACCAGATAACTTTCCTCTTATAAAAAATAGGCTCGAGAATACTGGTAAAAAAAGCACCTGTACTCATCATCGCAAGTGTGATACTCACATTTGAGATCTTTATCGCCCCAAAGAATGCTAACCAATGCAAAGCGATCAGCACACCGGCGATGCAAAGGGTTATTATGGTAGACCTTTTCGCTTTAAGCGAAATCTTCTTATACCTTATATATAAGAAAATAACGATTGACGCCATGAGCATACGAAACCACACAAGCGGTAACGCGTCTATACTGATCAATGCTCCTAAAACTGCTGTGAACCCCCAGATGAATACAATTACCTGAAAGAGCAGGTAGCTTTTTAAATTATCGTTTTGCACGGTTGAGAAGAATAACTGCAAGAATACCAAAAAGGATATTAGGCAACCATACTGCCACTATGGGCGAGAAACTGGATTGCTCTGAAATAGTCCCGAAAACTTTATCAAAGAAAATAAAAATAAACGCTAGCGAAATACCAAAAGCCAGATTTATACCCATCCCACCACGGCGTTTCATCGCAGAAACTGCCACCGCAATAATGGTAAGAATATAGGCGCTTACTGGCAAACTGTAACGCTTGTGCAACACCACCTCATAACGATTGATGTTAGAGCTTCCTCTAGAGCGCTCTTTGTCAATAAATTTACGCAGGTTAGGCGTGGTAAGTGTTTCGGCGATATATTCTACCGGTGTAAGATCTTCTAGATCAAATGAGAATGTAGTATCTAGTTTTGTCTCGCTCTGTAAAATATCGCCTTCTTTACCCACAATTCTTTTTTTGTATGCATTAAGCGTGTATGAAGAATCTTCTGGATGGTAAAAAATACTACGCGCAGAGATCTTATATTTTAACTCATCATTCTCAAAATGCTCAAAAGTGAATTTTGTTCCGCTATTGCGAATAGGATTAAAGCGACTTACATAAATATAGTCGTTATCATTGATCTGCCTGTAAACATCAGACGTTTCGCGATCTTTCTTACCGTGTTTTAAATACTGATATGTAAACTCATTAAATCCTTTACTTGAAGCGGGAGCTAAATATGTACCCATGATGTAAGCACCAAAACACACGATAGAAGCTCCTATTAAATAAGGACGCAAAAATCTGTAAAAAGAAACTCCACTACTCAAGAAAGCAACAACCTCTGTATTGTTTGCCAACTTTGATGTAAACCAGATCACTGAAAGGAAAAGGAATAGCGGAAAAAGAAGGTTTGCGAAGTAAATGGTAAAGTCAAGATAGTACTTTGCAACTTCAATAAACGGTACTTCGTTTGCCAGGATCTTATCGATCTTCTCAGCAAGGTTTACCGTTATCCCAATAGGAATAAAAAGCACAAGCATCATGGTAAAAGTCCCCAGGTACCGCTTGAGTATGTACCAGTCAAGAATTTTCATCTAGAGTCTTTTGTCCATTTGTTTTACCATTTTTTCTTTCCATTCTCTAAAATCACCTGCAAGAATGTGTTTTCTTGCTTCTCGCATTAACCACAGGTAAAATCCTAGGTTGTGAATGGTTGCAATTTGTCTGCCAAGATATTCATTTACTGAAAAAAGATGCTTTACATACGCCTTAGAATACTCAGTATCTACCCAAGTGATTCCCATCTCGTCAAGCGGAGAAAAATCATCTTCCCACTTTTTATTTTTGATATTTATCGTGCCGTGAGCGGTAAAAAGCATCCCGTTACGACCGTTACGCGTAGGCATCACACAGTCAAACATATCAATACCCAATGCAACATTTTCAAGCAAATTGATAGGTGTTCCCACACCCATTAGATAACGTGGTTTATCTGCAGGAAGTATCTCTGTCACAACCTCTGTCATCGCATACATTTCTTCAGCAGGTTCACCAACTGATAGACCACCAATAGCATTTCCTACAGCGCCAGCATTTGCGATGTATTCAGCAGAATGTCTTCTAAGATCTTTATACGTACTCCCTTGCACAATAGGAAAGAACGCCTGATCAAAACCATATTTAACCGGCACTTTCTCTAAGTGATTTATACAGCGATCTAGCCATCTATGCGTCATGTGCATAGAACGTTTTGCATAATTATAATCACAAGGATATGGTGTACACTCGTCAAAAGCCATGATAATATCAGCACCTATTGTACGCTGAATTTCCATCACGCGCTCTGGCGAAAAAGTATGCAAAGAACCATCAATATGCGATTTAAACTTCACACCTTCTTCCTTGATCTTTCTTGTGCCCGAAAGTGAATACACCTGATAACCACCACTATCTGTAAGGATATTACGGTCCCAATTCATGAATTTATGCAGACCACCAGCTTTTTCAAGAATCTCTATACCCGGTTTTAAAAACAGGTGATACGTGTTCCCTAAAATAATATCAGGATTAATATCCTCTCGCAATTCTCGCTGGTGCACACCTTTTACCGTTGCCACAGTACCCACAGGCATAAAAATGGGAGTTTCAATGGTTCCGTGTGCTGTTGTTATCGTTCCGGCTCTGGCAGATGTTGCCTGATCAGTCTTTAAAAGGTCAAATTGCATGCTATAAATTGAGCTGGCAAAGATAGTGTTATTTGGGTAATCTATTTGGCTTTAAGCCAAAGATGAAACCGCACAATTCTTAAGGCTTTCGCCCAAAGTATTAAATAATCGCAAAAACCCCCGTATAGATTGGAAACCCTAGTAAAAAAGGGTATTTTTGGCAGAAACGTAAATAAACTAAAATGCCAAACATCAAAGAATTAGAAGACCTTGTTGTACAGGTCAGAAGGGATATAGTTAGGCAGGTACACGCCTGCCAGTCCGGGCACCCGGGAGGTTCATTAGGATGTGCAGAATTTCTTGTTGCACTTTACTTCGATATTATGGACCGCAAAGAAGGATTTGACATGGACGGAGTAGGTGAAGATCTATTTTTCTTGTCTAACGGTCACATTTCTCCTGTATGGTATAGCGTCTTAGCACGTGCAGGATATTTCCCTGTTAAAGAGCTTAATACTTTTAGACAATTAGACAGCCGCCTTCAAGGCCACCCTACAACTCACGAAGGACTTCCAGGTATTCGTGTAGCTTCTGGATCTTTAGGTCAAGGGATGAGTGTTGCTCTAGGTGCAGCTCAAGCTAAAAAACTAAACAATGATGATCATACCGTTTTTGCACTTCTAGGTGATGGTGAATTACAAGAGGGTCAAAACTGGGAAGCGATCATGTATGCTTCTGCAAACAAAGTAGACAACCTTATCGCAACAATAGACCGTAACGGTCAGCAGATAGATGGTTCTACTAAAGAAGTTCTAGACTTTGGCGATATAGGTAAGAAGTTTAGTGTTTTTGGTTGGGATGTTGTAAAAGTTAAAGAAGGAAATGACCTTGCTAAGGTTATTGAAGGTCTTAACGAAGCAAAATCAAGAACCGGTAATGGCAAACCAGTTTGCGTGGTACTACACTCTGAGATGGGTAATGGCGTAGACTTTATGATGCACACACACAAATGGCATGGCTCTGCTCCTAACGACGAGCAACTTGCAGATGCATTATCACAAAACCCAGAAACGCTAGGCGATTACTAAAAAACTAATTGAACAATGAAAAAATTCGAAAATCAGGGAAATGTAGATACGCGTTCAGGATTTGGCGCAGGAATGGACGAACTGGGAAAAACTAACGAAAATGTAGTTGCCCTTTGTGCAGACCTTACAGGTTCTCTTAAACTTAACGACTTCGAGAAAAATCATCCAGAGCGCTTTTTCCAGACTGGTATTGCTGAGGCAAACATGATAGGTATGGCTGCTGGTCTTACTATAGGTGGTAAAATTCCTTTTGCTACAACATTTGCAAACTTTGCTACTGGTCGCGTTTATGATCAGATTCGTCAGAGTGTCGCTTATAGCGGAAAAAATGTAAAGATATGTGCTTCTCACGCCGGTGTAACACTAGGTGAAGATGGTGCAACTCACCAAATCCTTGAAGATCTAGGGATGATGAAAATGCTTCCAGGAATGACTGTGATCAATACTTGTGACTTTAATCAAACTAAAGCTGCAACAATTGCGATCGCTGAGCACGACGGACCAGTTTACCTTCGTTTTGGTAGACCAAAAGTAGCAAACTTCACTCCTGTAGATCAAAAATTTGAAATAGGTAAAGCAGTACAACTTACTGAAGGAACTGAT
The DNA here is from genome assembly GCF_055391795.1 of Leeuwenhoekiella obamensis. NCBI lineage: Bacteria > Pseudomonadati > Bacteroidota > Flavobacteriia > Flavobacteriales > Flavobacteriaceae > Leeuwenhoekiella > Leeuwenhoekiella obamensis. The sequence goes on from NZ_AP029251.1 coordinate 2,281,229, forward strand.
GTAACCATCGTTGCAACAGGTCACCTTGTTTGGGAAGCGATCATCGCCGCTGAAGAATTAGAAAAAGAAGGCGTTTCTGCAGAGATCATTAATATTCACACTATAAAACCTCTTGACGCAGAAGCAATTTTAGCTTCGGTTAAAAAGACAGGTTGCGTTGTAACTTGTGAAGAGCATAACTACCTAGGTGGTTTAGGAGAAAGTGTTGCAAGAGAACTTGCTGCTTCTCACCCTACTCCTCAAGAGTTTGTTGCAACTAAGGATACTTTTGGCGAAAGCGGAAGCCCAGACCAACTTATGGAAAAGTATGGCCTTGATAATAAAGCCATCGTGAAAGCCGTTAAGAAGGTATTGGATAGAAAATAAATTCAGGTAGGGTAAAACCGGCCTGAGTTGTCCTATTCATAGAAAGCAATAAAAAAATCCTAGAGGGATATTCCTCAAAATGATTTTTTAAACCTTCAAGCATCGCTTGAAATAAAAACTAATTTTTATGAAAAAAGTACTCTTAGGCATCATGTTCCTGGCAACCACAGTAGCATTTGCACAATCAGAACCTGGCGTAGGTATTAGAGCAGGTCTCAACTATGCTGGTAACGGTGATGTTACAGATTCTGCTGGTAATGTAGTAGACAATCCTGATCGCAACATTGGGTATCATGTTGGTCTTTTTGGCCGCATAGGTGAGAACAAACTGTATTTTAGACCAGAGCTTGTGTATACACAGCTTAAAAGTTCTTACGACAGTAATGATTTTACAATGAAAAAACTTGACGCGCCTCTTCTTATAGGCCTTGAAGTTCTTGGACCGATCAATGTTTTTGCCGGGCCGTCATTGCAATACATTATGGACACAGACTTTGAAGGTCTTGAACTCAATGATGTGGAAAATGATTTTACCGTGGGCGCAACTTTTGGCGTTGGCGTATCATTAGGAAAACTAGGAATTGATATGCGCTATGAGCGCGGTCTTAGTGAGAATGAAGCAGAGTTTGTAAATACAAACGGCGGACTTTCTTATGAGAAAATAGATACACGACCAGATCAAGTGATCTTAAGTTTATCACTTAATTTATAATTTGGCTTAAAGCCAAATAAATAAAAATAAAAAGGCCTTCTCACGAAGGCCTTTTTTTAATGTTTAAGCTGTAGCCAAAAGGCCTAATTATCAGGATCCAGATAATCTGGAGTTCCATCGTTGTCTGTATCAGGATACGTTACCGTACCATCTTCTGCAATGTTGATCTCATCTATAGTCAAGATACCATCACCATCATCATCAGTATCTACAACATCTGCTATTCCATCACCATCTGTATCGTCATCATTTATGGTTTGGTTACCATTAACATCTTCTAGAAAATCAATAACTCCATCACCATCTGAATCTATACCTCCATTAACACCAAAAACTTTAAACGTGATATAAAGATCAGTGTAAATATAAGTACTGCTTTGAACCGTATTATAGTAACCTAATCCTGCAGGAATAAAAACAGCACCAATACCATAATCATTAGAAGCTGTGATTGTACCGTCAGAATTTTGTGAAATTGAAGTTGCCGCTCTTACATTATCTACAGAGTTGCTAAATCCTCTAATAGTACCTGATAAAGGCAACCACAATGGATTAGGCGCATAATCTATAAGATCACCACCTATCACACCAGTTCTATATGATAAGAAAGCAGAATCTGCAAAAGTTACAGGCTGCCCCTCACCTTTTCTTACTTCAAGAATAAAAAGATCATAATCTACATCGCCTACGGTCTTTTGCTCTGTAACAACCTGATCTATCAACGGAGTCTTATCTGAATTCTCACCGGTTATCTCGTCAAAGCGCACGATATAATCAAAGTCTGCAGGCGGGTTTTCAAACTCCTCGTAGTTATAAAAATGAGTTTCAAGAAATGTCTGGATATTTAAGGCACTACTATCTTGCACCTCTTGTCTATCTCTAGGTACAAACGGCTCAAGACTTCCATTATCATCCTTCTTACATGCCTGAAACATTACGACGGTCACAAGGACCAAAAGTGCTATCTTATAGCTTTTCATCATCATTACTTTTAAGTCGCGCAAGATACGATTTTGCGTTATTTTTGTTACTTTAAACTATTATAATCCCTATAAATTATGCGAGTAGATAAATATTTGTGGTCAGTACGATATTTTAAATCTCGCAGCATTGCTACAGCGGCTTGTAAAAAAGGACAGGTTAAAATTGATGATGTTGCAGTAAAACCTTCACGAGAAGTTTATCCTACTGATGTAATAAGTGTGAGAAAAAACCAGATCGACTACAAAGTTGAAGTTCTTGATCTGCCACCTAATCGGGTGGGCGCAAAATTAGTGAGCATCTATTGCACAGACATAACCCCTCAAGAAAATCTAGAAAAACTAGATCTCCTTAAATACTCTAAAGATTACTATCGTAAAAAAGGCACCGGCCGCCCTACTAAAAAAGATAGACGCGATCTAGAAGATTTTCATGAAGACAGCAACGATGAGTGGGATGACATTTGATCAAAAATATTGGGAAGACAGATATCAAGATCAAAAGACAGGTTGGGACATCGGTTATGCCAGCACGCCTATCGCGACATATATTGACCAACTGAAGAATAAAGATCTCAAAATCCTTATTCCCGGTGCGGGTAATGGCCACGAGGCGATCTATCTCTGTAAAAATGGCTTTAGCAATGTAACTGTAATTGATTTTGCAAAACAACCTTTAGAGCATATCGCAAAAGCTACACAAGATCTAGAATTTGCACCTCGATTAATTCAAGAAGATTTTTTTCGCTACAGCGAAAAGTACGACCTCATCTTAGAGCAAACCTTCTTTTGTGCGCTTCATCCTTCGCAAAGGCCAGCCTATGTGCAAAAAATGCATAAGCTACTCAATGAAAATGGTAAACTCGCCGGATTACTTTTTGACTTCCCATTGACAGCAGATGGGCCACCTTTTGGCGGAAGCCAGATAGAATATGAAACACTTTTTAGCGAAAGCTTTAAGATCAAAAAACTAGAACGCTGCTATAATTCTATAAAACCGAGAAATGGTAAAGAACTGTTTTTTATCTTTGAACCTACTTCTAAAAACAGGAGATAAAACCGAAAAATGAGCCAGCAAATCATATTAGATCACAGCAGCATACAGCATAAAATAAGAAGAATTGCTTATCAAATTTACGAGAGCAATGTTGATGAAACTGAGCTAATTCTTGCCGGCGTGGCAAAAAATGGTTTTGTGATCGCTGGCAGGATCAAAGAAATCCTTGAAGAGATCTCGCCTATTAAATGTGTGCTTTGCAAAGTAACGATGGACAAGAACAATCCGCTAGGAACTGTTGAAACCTCAATGGCTGCCGCAGATTATGCAAACAAGTCTATCGTTCTTATTGACGATGTTCTTAACTCTGGCACCACGCTAGTTTATGGCGTTAAGCATTTTCTTGATGTTCCATTAAAGCGTTTTAAAACTGCGGTTTTAGTAAATCGCAATCACAAGAAATATCCTGTAAAAGCAGACTTTAAAGGCATCTCGCTTAGCACATCTATGCAAGAAAATGTAAAAGTGCGTTTTAAAGAAACTGGCGACAGCGCGGTTTTAGAAGAGTAAATCTTCTATTTCTTTTACCATTTCATCTTCTGATTGCCCGGTATAAATCACTTTGTGATCTGCCTGGTTGTAATAGAATGCACGTTCAAAAAGGTGTTTTCTCACAAATTCCTCTAGTTTCTCTGGTGTATCCTGATGCTGTAAAACGGGTCTGTATGACCTTGCCTTCCATAAACGGTCTGATAATGGTTTTACAGGCACATTAATATATACACTGCTCGCACCAGATTTTTTTATGCGATCCATCACATTACCATAACACGGCGTACCACCTCCTAGCGATACGATCGTATTTTCTAACTGCAATACCTTATCTATATATTGAGATTCTAGCTTTCTAAAATGGATCTCTCCTTTAGTTTTAAAAATTTCTGGGATAGAAATACCTTCTCCTTCTTCGATGAGATCGTCAAAATCCACGAATTTATAATCCCATTTTTTTGCAGCAAGTCTACCTAAAGTAGATTTTCCGCTACCCATATATCCTAAAAATAAAATTGTCATAATTCTTTTTAACTGAAAAACAGACACCTATGGCGGCGTCAAAAATTTTCAATAAAAATATCAAAAAACCCTTTGAATAATCAATTTAATGGCTGTATATTTGCACCCGCATTCGCAAAAAGAGTCAGCGATTGCAACTGTAGAAAAGCAGTTATTTATTAGGACTTGGTAGCTCAGTTGGTAGAGCATCTCCCTTTTAAGGAGAGGGTCCTGGGTTCGAGCCCCAGCCAAGTCACAAAGAAAAAAAGTTAAGCATTCGCTTAACTTTTTTTATCTCCATACATTTCTACCGGGATGCTGGAATTGGTAGACAGGCATGGTTGAGGGCCATGTGTCCATTAGGGCGTGTGGGTTCGACTCCCATTCCCGGTACTACAATCACGCAAACCCCCGTAAATAAAGGGTTTTGCGTGATTCTCCACAAAAAAGTGGGTCAAAATTGGGTCATAAACTTTTAACCAGGTCAAAATCAAAAACTGGCCATGGGTTAAAAAAAAATGCCTTTATCAAAGCAGCCACTTACAAGCAGAATAATATTTATTGACTACGAGCCAGCCGAGGTTAAAGAAATGACCAACGGTAACTGGCGTATCGTCTTCCGCGTTAAGATTCCTGGGAAGAATGAAATGAAGCGTTTTCGTAGGCGTGTAAAGCCCATGGCAAACAGAAAAGCGCGTTTGCAACACGCAAAGCGTATCTGTGAAAAAATCAATCAGAAGTTAGCTCAGGGATGGTCTCCACTTATTGACGAATCATCTACTGGAGAATACCACAGGTTTTTAGATGTACTGGATAAATACATTGCGCATTGCAACGAGCTGAAGAAAAGAAATGCACTACGCGCCAGAACAGCTGACACATACACCTCAATGGCAGAACTCTTAAAAAAGTACTGCAAAGCAATTGACCAGGCAGGCATGTTAAGCATGGAGTATGGCCAGAAGTTCGTAAGAAGATACCTAGACCACATCTATATTGACAAAAAGAGATCTGCGCGCACTACAAACAATTATTTGAAGGTTTGCGTTACCATAGGCAACTATATGGTCGATAGAGGTTATTTAACCACCAATACAATCTCTAAGATCCCTAAAATGATAGAGCAGAAAAAGAAAAGGGAAATAATAGACGATCACACGTTGCGTGATATTGTATCCCATCTTAAAAACCATAATAGAGCATATCTCACGCTTTGCCTTCTAGTATATTATTGCTTTATACGCAGAACTGAACTCACAAAGCTGAAAGTAGAAAATATTAGCTTAAAAGACGCTACCATTTTTATACCAGCAGGAATAAGCAAAAACAAAAAAGATGACACTGTCACCATCCCTAAACCACTTATCCCCTATCTAGTAGAACATCTTTTAAAAGCTAAGCAAGAAAATTACGTTTTTGGCCAAGGGTTACAGCCTGGAGAAATACAGCTGCAGCCAAAATATATTTCGGATCAATGGGCTAAAATTAGAAAGACTTTAGAGTTTAAAGACAGCTATCAATTTTACTCACTAAAGGATACCGGCATCACAAAATTATTCTTGATGGGAATACCAACCATTAAGATAAGAGATCAAGCAAGGCATCACGATATAAAAATTACTGAAACTTATACACCCAGAAATTCTCAACGGGATGACACTATTTTTAATGCAGCAGACAATTTCAACTTTCTAGAATAATTATTTTTAAGTGTATTTCTGTAATTTGTATTTTACAAATACTTAAAAAACTTATTTACAGATATTTAAATGCAAATACAAAATTAATTTTTTGTATTTAAACCACTCGTAAATTACAAAACACAATATTCAGCGATAGAAAGGAAGGATCGACAACCCCTTAAAAAATGTTAAAAACTGTTAATTGGTAATTTTAAGAAAACCAATCCCTTCTATTTTACGTTATTATTTTAAACTATACATGTTGATTACCAACATTAGTTTGATACCCCTATACCCACTAAGTCATCCTTACTGCTAGGATGACTTTTTCATTAAAAAAAGTAAGGCCCTACATTAATGCAGGGCCTTACTAACCTAACTAACTTCATCTAAGAAGCTTCCTATTTAGAAATCTTCACTAAAGATAAATCTTTTTCATTATTTAAATCTCTGACTTTAAATATTTTATTAACTCAATAAAACAAATAATCCCCGCACAAAGTACGAGGATTATGCCCCTTGCCACTTAGATAGTGACAACTACGCGATTGTAGAACACAAACATAACTACAGCATATTAAAAATTACTTGTAATTATTAAAAGATTAACGCTTCAACAATAGCTATTAAGACTTACCTGCATTATATATTTCTTTCTTTTTGTAAACTATACGATACAAAACAGATTCTATCTTGTAAATCAACTTTTGAGTGTAGATGAATTTTTCTTTGAATTGATCGATATTAAAAAAGTTATGCTTTAAATAGTATTCGTATGCTTTATCAGTATCTTTTATAATATTTCTCATCCCCTTCAATAAATCCTCAGCTCCATCTGGAGGTACCCTTTTTACTCTTTGTAAAGCGCCCTCAAGCGCTAGTATAGAATTATCCATCTCACTTAAGCTTATTATAACCCTACACCGTTGAATAAACACAAAAGAAATCGGCAGCTTAAATGCTGGAGTAAGTATTGACTTATACTAATATCTAAATACATAATAAAAAAAGCCCCACTAAATGTGGGGCTTTTTGATTTTTTAATTTCGCTTTAAGCGAATTGCCATTCTTTTAATATGACTTAGAACAAGTCATCTTCTCCATGTACTTGATTAAGTTTGCCCATTTTCATTACTGTTGATTTTCTTATTTAGGATTGACAATATAGTACTTAAACATTAGTATTACTAGTATTTAAGATATTTTATCATTTTGCTAATTAAACATCAAATACGATACCAAAACCCTGATATGGCAAAATTAGTCCATTTTTATGAACTCTACTAATAGTTCGTCCATGATCAATATGCTTTCTTTCAAACTTTTCTACAAGACCTATATTTATGAAAGAAACCTTCATATTTTCTGGGTATTGAATACTTACATCCATTTCCTTAGTTATAGCATTAACTCTAACTAGCTTATAGTTATCATCATGCATATGATATTCTCTATACTCCTTAATTTCAACTAAAAATCTCTTTTTGTTTTTTATCGTTGCTTTCCAATGGACAGTTTTTTCAAAATCACCCTCCTCTTCATGTTGTTCAAGTTGATCAGAACTAATATAATCCTCACCATCTATTTTAAAATATTCTATCTTTCTTTTTAATCTTAAACCCTCACTCTTATCATATGTCCAACTTCCTTCTAATACTGTTTCTTCATCACCTTTTGCTAATACAACATAATAATGAGTACACTGAGTAAATTTGATTATATGATCATCAGACAACTCCCCTATATTTAAAGTATATCTAAAGTCTTCATAATAAAACTTATGTTTTATAGGGAAATAGTTGTTTAAAATTATATCCTGTAATTCATCACTAATCTCAGGAAACTTCTGATTATAAACACTCTTAGAAACCTGCCTCCATAACTGTGGTAAATCGTTCCTGTTTTCTATAAATTCTGTTCCCAACACAATTTTCTCAATCTCTTCTTTAAATAAACCAGCAAATTGAAAGGATTTAAGCACTGAAGCAAACACTCCTGAAGAAAGAATTGCCAAGCCTGCCTTTTCTAAAATATTTATCCACCAAGTGTTAGTCACAATGCTAGATATATACAACAGCACAACACCAACCAGAATAAGTAACCAAAAGAAATTAATATATATCCAGTTATTTTTTTTCATAAGAGTGAAATATTTGCAAGGCTGCAAATTAAAAAAAATACTGAATATCAGATAATTTCATATATTTGAAATGAAAACACGGTCAGGCGAAATCCTGAAAATTATAATAAGAAGTCATCCTATGGGTACTGTGGCGAAAGCGCAGTGTCCAATCACCTGATTGTGTTTTCAACCCTAAGGGATGACTTCCCTTATAATATCTTGGACATGAAAACACAAGAATTATCACCCGCACAAGCCCAGCTGCTTGAGCTTTGGTGTCATCTGGATGCACCAGATGTTTTAGAAGGGTTAGAAACCACCTTTCAAATCGCACTTTTTCAATCGCAAGACGATTTATCACTAGAAGACCGCAGTAAAATGTGGTGGGTAAAGATGCTTATTGATAAAGTAAAAGCCATCAAGGATGAAGGCTCCGGCCAGGCAGTAGCTTAGCAACCGGATATTAAAGTTTATTTAAAACCGCCCACTGTGGCGGTTTTTTAATATCTTACTCTTAAATAAGAGAACGATATGCCTGAAATCCCAGTACTTAGAGAAAAAATATATAAAATGTTAGAAGATTTTTATTCAAAACATAAAGTAGGTCTTGATTTGAGCTATAATGGAGAAATTTGGGATGATATGCGATTCTCCCCTGAACTTAAATATAATCCCGAAATTGAACAAGGTATTGAAGAAATTAAGACTAATATTGAAAAATTAACTCAGGGAGAACAATTTAAAATCAAAGCGCAGCACATAGTTTATATGCCAAGTTATGAAATTGAATTAATGAATATTTTCGTAGATGTATTTCCAAATTAATCTACTACATCAACTCAGACACTAATCTTGAACTTAATTTCTCTGCAACTAATTTCTTTGTTTTTGATTTTATATCATTTTTTTGATCCTCAGTAAACGATGTTTTCCGCTCATAGATATTATACGTTAGTCCATCTATAGGTTTAGAGGTGTATCTGTTTTTTTCAGTATAGATATAATTCTCTCTATAGTCTGAGAATTTCTCGGTGTACAAGATCACATCACCATCAAACTCACTTTTACTACCGCCTCGCATTTTACCGCTGGAGGTCTGCTGAAAAATCACCACAAACAGTTTACCATCATATTTTTTACGCAGATCTTTATCCACCTGAAAGTTAGACTGCAACTCCTGCAGTTTTGCAAAACTATCTATAAAGATCACATCATTATTGCGTATTAAATCATCCAGCTGCTGCACACTTGTAACATCTGGCGCTTCTACCGTAGTCATAGCGCGCTCATTAAAATACTTTTCAGCCTTCTGTCTATACAAGTAGCTTTCAGGATGTTCTTCTAAAGAAGCATGCCCCACATAATAATTCTGAGCAAAAGCATTGATCCATTTAAATATCGCATGGGTTTTACCGCTCCCCTTTTCACCGGTAAGGGTAATCACCACACTTTCCTTTGGTTTGATCTCAATATTGTCAAGAAAATTTGCAATCTCTGGATCAGGCATTTTATAAAACTCTAGTGGCGCATTACTCCCGCGGTTAATATTTGCAGCCACCGTGTTGCGACTTCTAGGCGGCTCAACAGGCGTATCTATCCTATTATCATCATTATCAATAGTATTTATATTAGATTCAGCGATATTTGCAGGTTGATTCAAACCATTCTTCCTACTTTCGCGTTTAGAAGTCTTCTTTACAACGGTAGGTTGTTGTGTATGGGTTAAATCTACTTGTGAAGAGGGCTTCGCTTTTTCAACAGGCATATTCAACGCGCCCTTTTTATTGCCATGCTCCTTTATTTGTTGTAGGATCTCTTTTTCAGTAAAAAGCCTGGTAAACCTAGAAAGCTCATTTTTTGCCTTATCATAAGTAAGCCAGTTTGTAGAACCCACACGCAGATTATTCACAAAAGGCGCATAGTAAATTTTACCACTCTTTTTTACAGGAACTACAGCAAACGTGAGGTCTGGTTTTTTCTCAACCTCCTTTTGCTCTTTAATTTCACTAATGTCATGAGCATAGTGAATGTTCCCGTTTTTCTTTTCAATCAATGTGAATTTTACCGGGGTATCAACTGTGAGTATGTATCCATTACTTCTAAAGTTGTAAATCCTTCTAGCCTTAGAACCTCCAGACTTTTTACTCTCCAGACTAGCACGTTTAAGCAATTGCTCTGCCTGTGTGATCAAGCTGGCCATAGGGATACTCATACCGCCTCTTATATTTTTATTTATCCCCTTAAGGTCAAATTGCACCTGCTTATTGATCTGAGGCATAAACACCTTTTTATCTAGCAGGTTCTTTTGCGACCAGTTAATAAAAAACTTCTCTGCCTTTTTAGTATCATGTAAGATCTCAACAGGTAAAGCTAAGCCCAGTTCTAATTGTTCTCCAGGCTTTACTTTTTCCTTCACTTTCTTCTCCACAGGTTTATTTTTGGCTTTCGCCAAAAAGTTTACATAAGCAGCGATACCGTTATTATTTCTATCCAGCATAAAATCTGCAGCTGCTTGCGCACGGCTTGAAGCTCTAAAGAAAAAGCGGTTATCATTTTCCATAGTTTTAACCAGGCGACTATTCCACCCTTTTAGATACTTTGCAGAATTATGAAGAGTTTTAAATAGAATACCCGCCTCAGAACACATATAGACAGCTCCCATTTCTGCAATGAGTTCTTCAAAAGCATATTCCTTTGCCGTCGGCTTTTCAAGTGGTTCAAAACGATGTAGCCTTTTAGGATGTCCTGTAGCATGAACTAGCTCATGAAATAAAGTAGAATAATAAGCCTGTTCACTTTTAAACTGTTTTATAGGAGTCATTTTTACCGTATCGATCCCCGGAGAATAAGCAGGTTGATTGCCTGCATAAATAATCTTTGGACGTTTTGGCATCGCTTCAACCATCTTTTCACAAATAGTTATTCGCTCTTTTTCAGGTTTTGCTACATTTTCATTCTTAGGAATTTCGCCCCAGTCAATACCTTCTACATCATGACCAGAATAAACATTGTAGTATTTAAGAATGGGTATATACTCACTAGCCAACCTATCAAGTGATATAACATTTTCTCTAAGCACATTAATTTCAGATCTATGCTTAAGTAACCAGGCACGGAACTTTTTTTGATTATAACTACCAAATTCTAGTGTAGAACCATCATCATTTGCCTGACTAAAATGAAAGAGTTTTGTGAAATAGACTACACGTGTAGCTCTACTCCCCTTTTTTAATTTACCGCCATGCTTTTCAATTTGATTAAACGTGAGAAAGTAAGGGTTGCTAAGATCTCGATGAACAAGAGTGAGTTTACCATTAACTATTTTTTGCTCAAAATTTGTCAACCAAAAATTCACGCCTCTGTATCCATTTTTAGAATCAAAATTAAGCGCTTGATAACCTTGATACATTGCTGTTTTATCCCATTCCATCTGCCAAGGCAAATGCCCAACCTCTTTAATAGTCTGGATCATTAAATCAGTTATGTACTGGTAAATTTCATCTGGTGACACAGCCTTATTTAAACCAGTAAAATTTTCATCGGTTTGATCTTCTGGCAACGCTTGTAAAATATAGGCCGGCAATTCTTCAAAAAATGGCTGTTCAAGCTCAATTTCAAAACTGGTTTCGTCTGGGTATGTATCAAGAATGTTTGCAATACGTTTAGCGGCTTCGTACTGCTCGTGTGTCTTAGCTTCTTCTAATATTTTGATCAATGCTTCTCTATCTACCACAGAGCCGTTGAGCCCGTTTATTTTACCTGCTATATCCATTTTATGCGTCTATCGTGAAAGTTTTGCCTAGTGCTTCAAAGTGTAATTTATAATTGAGGTTAGCCGGTTGCATTGCAGCTTCAATGGCACCGCCTAAATCTGCGAAAGGAATTGTAACCGGGATTCCTGCCAGAACAATACCGCTTTTAGCTAAAATCTCTACGCTATCAACTGAAGGGAATGATTGGCCAAGCTGCTGGCCAGACTGATCATAAAAATCAATTTGCTTAAGTTTTAAAAGTCCACCACTTTGCACACTCAAATCAATATCTGTGGGGTTATATATCCTGGCATCGATCTGGAATTGAACACCACTATTTTGCAACTTCAGGTGCTTAAAATTCTCAATGCTTACTTCTAAATTATTTGCAACTGATAAAGTGTTACCCACTTTACGCTTAAGGAAGTAACTAGCTCCTAGAGCCAGCCCACCGTATATGATAAGTTTATTCATAATTTTTGTGTTAGTATGCTGACAACGAGACGCGTTCTCGCCTTAAAACTTGTCTTGGTTGATCGTCAACAACTCTGCGTTGTTCTTGATCAATATGAGAAGAAGCCTTTGACGCACTATTAACAGTCCTAGTACCGCCAGCGGTTCGCGTTGTGCTTCCGGTATTAGATCGATTCTCTACTTTAATACTACGCGGCACTGGATCTTCATTTGTTTGTGATTTAGGAATAACCGGTATTACTAAATCTTTCTCTGGTTTTGTGATCTCTGCAATTACCTCTTTTTTAACCACTGGCTTAGGCGCAACTTTTACAGCAGGTTTAGTTGCTGAAGAAGCTATTTTTTGAGTTGAAGGCAATGGCTCATCGTCAACTATTGTGCTAACTGGTATAGTGCTTTCAGTTTCCGGCACAACGTCCATTTCTCCGGTATCTAAATCAATGGCAATGGCTGGCGCACCAGCTTCATTTTTCTTTTTATAGAGATAATACCCACCGCCACCTAGCAATGCCAGGAGCAGTAAGTATTTTGCGTTTGATGATTTCTTTTTTGGCATGGCTTAAAGTGTCAGTGTTAAGTAATCACGCACTTTTTCATCTTTTTTATAAAGATCAAATTGAAGTGTATCTGTGGTTCCTGGTGCTGGGTAAACTTTCATTTTCCAATCTAGTTTCCCACTGATTTCCATTTCTTGATTATCAAGGCTAGCCCACACATCATTTTTAGCTCCGGTAAAAGAAACCAGCACGCGGTCATTGTCATAATCGTACTCTTTAATCTTAAGTTTTGGTTTGCTTAAGAAGTGATCAAGGGTAAAAGCTGCAATAGCCGAAAACACTAAAATTCCGCCAACGTTAAGGCCTGTATTGTCTTTCTTTTTTGTCATTTTGTTATTTGTTGCAAGACAGCTTCAACCGTCTTAGTTTGTTTTCTAAATGCGTAAATAAAACCAGCTCCCACCATCAAAACCAAAATACCCAGACCAACGAAAGCGTAAATGATCACGGAGCTATCAAAGTTTTCTTCTTTTTCGCTTTGCTTAGTTAAAATAGCTTCAACCAGGTTTCGGTTAGTGCGCTGTATTTCTTCTATTAAACCGCTGATGCACTGTAAATCAATATTACCTTCCTTATCATACTTAACGACTTGTGTTGTACCAGTTTCATAATTCTTACGATAGATCGTAGTATCTTTAAAATGCACACTAGGAATTTCATAAAAAACAGTGTCGCCCTGGCGGTGCGTTATCGTTTCATAGCTCTCAATGAGCTGGCGATCTGTTTTGCCTTTAGTGGCTTGCTTTGTTACATCGCAACTCAACAGAAGCAAAACCATACATATCAATGATATTCTTACTAACATGGATTGTGAATTATAATACTGGTCTTACTCTCACCTTTTAGCGCATTGTGAAATTCTCTAAGCGTGTTGCGACTACTGGTTACATCATAATAACCATCGCGGTCTGAATCTGTAAGGCTAACACCTGGAGCAATACAACCATTAAGCTGGTGCCAATGGTTTGCAGGGTGTATTTTGCACTCTGATCTACCAGGTACATTTTTAAGCTCCCATAAGTCCTGCCCAAAACGAGGTGAAGGCTCTAATATTAAAGGATATTCACCGGCAGGAACATTGCTCACGCTCTTTGCATTGTTGCGATCTCCACGCTCTATGCACAAACATGCAAAAATGGGCTGGCCATGGCGATTTAATACCATGAGCGTGCCGGTTGCCTGGTTATTGTCTTGCCAGTGGCGTTGTAAGATTACTTTTTTCATAAGCTTTATTTATCAGCTGGAAAGGTGTTCATTTTCAAACCGTCTTTAATAATTTGAATAAGCTCCAGCGTATTATCGTCATTGAGATTTGCGTTTTCCAACAATGGTAAAGCAATTGAAAGCCTTAACTTCATATTGTTAAGTTGTGCCTCATGATCACGCAACTGAATTTCTGCACGTTTTCTCGCCTCTCGTTCTGTCCTGCACTTTATGCGCAGCTCTTGTGTGAGTTGTTCACTCTTTTGAAGCGAGGCTTTGATCTCGTTTACTTTAATCTCTTTGCGTGCATTCCATTCGGCAATAATACCCTTAAGATTAAGCGCGGTGATTATGGCCGCCAGTGATGGAATAAGAATCGCCCAAAAGTTATTGGGCGGTGTGAGCTGTGCAGTATTAACAGCTTGTTCTATAAGAAAAAGTAAGATCAAAATTTAATTTTTTACGCGATACCTTCTTTGTTTTTGTGTTGCTCTGTAAGCTCCTTAGTACCTTCGGTGTGGTTTTTCTTAATGTACTCTTGTACCTCTTTTGATGGCTGGTTTGAGCTTGCTGGATCTGTGGGTTCTGTTTTACACATGGTTTTTATATTTAGTTTTCAAATTCAAATTGCTTGCTGGCCGGTTCTCCATTTATGATTAAATTTTCAAGAAGAAAACCGCGAGCAACAGGATTATTTACGTTAAGCTCTGGCGCATTAATTTCACCACCTGTAAAGAATTGCTTAACTTTTTCATAGGTTGGGAATCCATAAGAAACCACAATTGCACCTTCTGGCAATACACCATTATTCTGGCTTAAATATTCCACTAAAACGAAACGCTTATACTGCATTGTTTTACGCTCAATTTCTTCACTTGAAGCATTGGCACCAGGAACAAAAGATGCATCATAATCTGGGTTAGGAATATCTACTAGGCTGGTACGATTTGAAGTTTTCCCCTTGATATTTATTTCGCTATCTAAGCCAAAAAATACTAATTGCGCTTTTGCTATTGTCGCAACCTTACCTTCAACCTCATAATTAAGCCCAAACGTAACTGCTAAATAATTATCATTGCGCCTGTGGATAGTGGCTATATCTTCAATAAAAGCATTGTCAAACGTGCCTTGATCAGTTTTAGGGCTGGTATAAATACCATTCTTTGCTATTAATTTCATAATTACTCTGCTAGTTCTATATATTTTATTCCTACTACATCTAAACAGTTTAATTGCAGTTTGATATACATATTATCGTTAAATTCTGAATCCATTGTAACCTGGCCATTATATGAGAACATTCGTGTAACATTGTCAACCCTTTGTATTTTGAAAGAAAGGCCTTGATACATTTGATCAAAACTAGGATAACCACCCCCTAACGGTGTATTCGTACCATTTGGGGAAACGGATGACATTGTGCAATACGTGTTAATATATTCATCAGATGACTTACTATGAATATAACTGCAATAAAGTTTATACTTTAAAGAATCATCATTAAGCGATAACAATTCTATAAAATGATTATCCTTTGATGTATGGAAAGTACCATTTAAAATTGATGCAATCTTCCACTTAAATCGTATTTCATAATCAATATCTGGTGGAATAGTTATAAAGTTTGAATCAATTACCGCAATACCATTATCATTAATATTTGTAATCGATAATTCACCGGGATTAGGTGCAGTTAAGAAATTTAAAGTTGAATAATTTTCTAGTGAAGGAACAGTAACATCGCCTAGAACAACCAAAATCGCATCAGTCCAAACACTCTCTATACCATTATTTAAAATCACTTCAAAAGTGCCTTCAACACTACCTCTAGTAACATTTACTCTTACATGCTGTGAGTTTATAAATGTCATATAATTAACCGTTTGCCCCTCAAATATCACATCCATATCTGGTACAAAAAATTCGCCATACAGATCAACATCGCCTGTACTATCTGGCAAATAACTGTCTGGAATAATATCTACCAATAGCGGTGCAAACTGCCTGGCTAAACCTCTAATTCTGCTTGATTTTATTCTAGTTTCCATTATATTACTGCTTCAAATACAAATTCTATATGTTCATCGTTAGCCGGTGGGTCAACCAAAAGTGTAATTTCGTCTAGCCCGGTGATCTCAAAATCTACATCTATATAAATCTGCATACCCCCCACACTGCCTGTTATCTCTCTATCTTTTATGTTACCAGGTAGCGTAAAAACAGTATTGATACCATCCCTAGTACCTATCAAAGTATCATCTGTACTTCTAGCGTATAATGTTTTTGATGCTGCACCGGCTGGCGGTTCTGAAATTTTTATAATAGTATCTGGAGCCAGGTAAAAAGTTTTATCAAACAAATAGCTATTTACAAAGCGGTTAAGCCCAAATATATCTGCATAAGTAAGATTTACATTTTCTGCATACTGTGCAGCATCTAAATCAAATTCAAAAACCCTGGGCGCGGCTTGCTGAAGGTCAATGATATAATCTGTAAAGCCAGAAAAAACCAAATTACTGAAGAAAGCGTTAGCTTGGCTCATGGCACAAAAGCCAACATTACCACCTTCTTTGAATTTGGCAAGCTCTGGCAGATCATTTAAAGTAAACTCTAGTAATGTGGCATCGTCAATCACATCACTACCAAACTGGCTACACTTTACGGTGAAGTTATCACCGTTACGCTCAACTTGTAATTTTGAATTATTGCCAATCCATCCGTTACCTTGTCCTTCTACAATTGGAGCAAGTGCAGTACCGTTAGCAATTAATATCTGGCGGCTCTCATGATATGGGCTGGTAACAGCATTAAAACCACTATTGCCATTTTGCGAGAAATTGTAATAAATCGCATAGGTTATATCGCCCTGGCCGCTTAGTTCATTTAACAAACGGTGTGCGCTTATTGTATATTCAAATCCGGTTACTGGATCTTTATAAAAAGCCAGAATTAACCCCATCCAATCATCATCCCCATTCGTGCTGCTTAAGGAAGCCGCAAGGGTGTAACTAATGTATTTTTTAGGAGAAATGAAACCAGAAAAAACACCAAAGTTTTGCGTTAAAAATATGCGGTCATTTTGGCTGTCAAAACCCCATAATTTACGCTGATCAATCATTTCTTGAGTCACACCACCACCCAAACCAGGAAAATTAGGCGGTGAAGCATAATTGATATTGCTTACTCCGCTGTGTACGAATATATCCCAGCGGTTAAAAATTTCTTCAAGTGTCAGACCGTTTGCGCTTGCCTGGGCAAATTCTTCAGCGGTTTCAGTGATTATACCACGTTTTAATGTATAATCTGGCTTTACATCTTTGCCAGAAGTAATATAATGCACCTGGCCAGCTGAACCAGCTGGTAAAGAATAATCGGGAATAACTGGATCTGTGCGATCAACCGCGGCTAATAATTTAAAATTATCGCTGGTTACATTAATACCGCCAGCCCCTATCTTAACTGGTGTAGCACCTTCATAAGAATACAATTGATCAAAATTGCCCGAAGCAGCTTTAAAAAAATAGATTGTTGCGGCCTTAAGATCGTAGCTAGTTGCTGGCAATGCGTTGATAAACCCTTCTATTGTGGTATCATCTTCATTGCCTATATCGCCCAGGTCAATAGTTTTGCCACCATTATCATTGATCTGGTTAAGAATTTCAGTAATAGAAGTATAACCGTTTTCAGTTAGAAATTCCTGGTTAAGAATTTCATTGATAACGGTATTGTTTATTACAGTAGCACCCTGGCTAAATCTATTAGAAGGACCTGGCATTATTAAGCGTTTATGTTTTTATATAAAAAATACGTGGCAAAGCCCAGGACAAGAATTGTTCCCAGACCTAAAGAATATTTTGCAGCGGTGCGCCAGTTTTTACCTAGAATAGTATCAAGATAGTTTGCGGTTTCTGCTGGTAGTTTAGCAAGGCCTTTTCGTTCCACATTACCAATACCCCAATTATAAGCCGCTAGGGCTTTTGCATAATCACCGGCAATTTTTGGCCTGTCAAGTAGCCAGCGCATGTATCGTCCCCAGCCATCTAAGCTGCTTTCAAGATCAGAAGTATTTACACCCCATTCTTGTGCAGTGGTCGGCATAAATTGTGCGATACCTTTTGCGCCTACTGGGCTTACTGCGTTAATCTTAAAACGGCTTTCTTGCCAAAGTTGCTTAACGCCTTTTTCACGATCAATACCGTACTTATCAGCATAGTGATAAATGCGGCTTAACGTTTGGCTGTGTTGTGCATCGTAAGGTGTTGCCATGATCTATAATTTTACTTTTTTGGGAGTTTCACCGCCAGAAAATGCAACAAGTAGGCCTATAATTCCTAAACCTAATGAAGCGTAAACATGCCACGGGGTTTTTTCTTTTGGTTTGTTTGCTACGATCACAACTTCATCAAGCATTTCAGCTGAAGGGCGCAAAACAATTTTACTAGGCAAGTTTGCCCAGGATTGTTGCTGTGTGGCAAAACCCACATAAGAAATAATTACAGGCGCGCTAGGACTTTGAGCTTCCGCAACAACGTTACCATCAAAATCTGATATACTGCCGAAGTTTTTATCTGGAGTATAAACATTGGCACCCGGTAGCGGTGTGCCATAATCGTCAACGATCTGTATTTGTTTTCTTACGCTCATTACCTAAAAATTAATGGTAGTTCATTTATTATTTTCTGGTATCCCGTAGCTCCCACCTCGTTTGAAATCCATTCTCCTAACCTGTATCGATCTGCTGGCCAGATTCCATTTTTCCCGGTAAGTTTTACATAACGCTTATCGCCAAAAGCCTGCTCAATTTTCACAAAATCATTATGAGTAAAGCCTTGTAGAATCGATATTATTTGTGAAGGATCTGTTTTACCAAAGCTGCTCATTAAGGTATAGAGAGATTCAGCTATACTGTTAGCTTTTGCTGATGAAATTACAGGAGAAGGTTTTGAAGGATTATACTCTAAACCTGTTTTGGTATCTCCCTCAAAAATATCTCCTACTTTATCTCCAACAGAATTGAACCCCCTGTTTAATTTGTAAAGCAAGAAAGCTAAAACAGCAACACCCCCAACGATCAAAACCGTGTTAGGATTGGCTTTTACAACACTAACAGCCTTACTGGCCTTTTCTTCAATATTGCCCAGCTTTTTAGATGTCTTGCTTTTTGTACTCATTATGCGAATGCTTTTAACATTGAAAATTTAGAGGTTAGCATATTTCTCATTTTTGGAGATTTAGCCAGCTCGTGTAAATTGCTTAACTCTTTATCAGTTAAGTTGTCTGCTATGTATTGCAGTTGTTTTGTTCTTTCGTTTAGCGAAATAGGATTATCCGCTTTAACTGTTACGTGTGCCATTATGCTGCGTTGTTTTTTGTGTATTTAGCAAGCACTTGATTAATTTCTTCAACAAATTTTTCATTGCCGCTAATTGTTAATGAAAGGATGTAATAAATACTACTAGACATCTGCTTATCAATCAATGAAGCGTTAGCCTCTATAAAATCAAGAAGCGATCTTAAATGCCCTTCTAAATTATTAGCTGGAGCATTGAGAGCTGTAGGACTCCCCGGAGCTTTGCTCAAAAATCCCATTAAAGCTGGGGCTAAACCCTCAGCAAGTTTTGCGTAACCCTCAATACGGTTGTTACTCGCCTTCTCGTCGCGCTGCTCGTCTTTGAGACGTTCATTCTCTGCTTTTAAATCTTTGTTTTCTTGCTTTAATTCACGGTTTTCTGATTCAGCCTTTACAAGTAGTGTTTCAGCTGCACTCATTCTTACCATGTCTGGTAAAGAAAGCCCACCAGCAAGCCCAGGAGAGGGAACGCTTGCCACTGGAAGAGTGGCTGGGCTGGTTGCGTTCCCTACGGGCTGGGATTGATTGTTTTTATCTGAAATTTTAAAGGTTAACGGGCATGTGCGACTGTGATATGATGAACCGTTGCGCACTTTACGAATTACCGTTACTTGGGTAACTCCATTGTTTGCTAGGTCTAAAAACCACCCTTCAACAGAATCACTAGTTTCACGCGCAAGATCTTTATTAAGATAATGCTCAATTTCCTTTTGCTTAGTTGCGTCGAAAACTTCTAACGTATTGGTTGCCTTTTGCTCGACCCACTTTATAATTTCCTTTAAATCTTTCATTTTAACAGCCCTGTTTTACTCGTCCGTAAGTAACCGTAACCTTTGGCGCGGTATCTTCTGGATCAAATCTTATTTCTATACTATCTTTTACAGGAACATCGCTTACACCGGCAGAAAACACTTCACCAGGTGCGTAATCATCATTTAAGATATATACCGGTTTAGTGCCGTTGTTTTTAAAACGAGCATCCACCCAATAATCTAATTCGTAATTATCGACGTTTTCGGTGATCACATCACCGCCAAGTGTTGCTACTCGCATGATGCTCCTGGTACATAAATGTTGTCACCATTTACAGCCACAACTGGTTGTTTATAAATTTCAAATGCAACTTCAATTTCCGTTGCTGTGTTTAGCGCTTCTGATACCTGCACCTTAAGATCAAGTGTAGTACCACCGGCATAACTTAATAATCTACCGCGTTGCTGAAATGTGCCTAGTTTGCCATCAAACCAACCAATATGCAATGGATCATGTATTGTATTGCCGTTTTCTTCAATACTCAAACGCATAAGTTTATTAGGCGCTGGCAATGCCACAGCTCCTACAAAAACCTGTGCTGCAGCCGGTATCTTAATACTGCCAGTTGCTATTGTTGCAGCCGCTGCCAGATTCATTCTTACCGTTTTTATTTCGGGTTTATTCATCGTCTAGATTTTTGAGAATGAAAAAAAGCCCTGCCTTCCTTAAGAAAGCAAGGCTTTTTAAATTTCATTGATAATGAGATTATGCTTTACGAGTGGTCTTTGCTCCTTTCAACCTGATCTCTAAGAAATGGTTGTTTGCTGCATCAGCTGCATCAATTGAAACACCGTTAGGGGTAACCAACTGCATGGTAATAGCCTCTTCATCTTGAAGTACTTTATACCCTAAGAGCTCCACAAAATTATCGGCTGCACTTGCCGTTGCATCGCCTTTAATAAAGTTTGCCACCGGCTCATTAAGAATTTCACGCCCTTTTTGACGAATCACCAAGAAAGAATTCCTTAATTCTTGAGGCACGGCACCAGTTCCATAAGACTGATCTTTTTCTCCATTCGCCAATGCACCTTTAGCATAAGAAACTGAAAGTCGATCAAAGATGAAGCCCTGACCACTAGGCAGTTTATTTTCGTTAAGGGTACTAATACCACTTACCTTTTTTGTGGTTTCATCAATTATATCATAGATACCACCAGCACCAGAGATATTCTTACGAATCATCATGGTGTGATCATCGAGATACACGTTGCCCGCTTGAATTTCTGAGTTAAGCCCTGGCGAAAATCTACCTAGTTGTGCCATCTGACTCAAGAAGGAAAATGCTATGAAGAAAATTGCTTTATTCCAAGTTTCCATAATTAAATAATTAGTGTTAAAAAATGTTTTGTTTGTACTGAATAATTGAGTTTACTGCTCTTTTACGCGGCAGATTTCGCGCTCTCTTTTACTGGCTCAAATGCCTGACTGTTTTCATCCCACTGTGTTTCTACTGTTCTGGCAGGAACACGAGGCAAGGCGATTGATCTTGTAAATTCTGGCGCGCGCAATGGCATGTTAGGACATCTAAGACCTAGCGCACCACTGATCAGCTTTTGACCAGTTTCTTCACTGGTTGCATCAGGGTTAACTATTTTAGCCAGCTGCTCACGAGAAAGCTCATAACCTTCTTTTGCAGCCATACCCAGTGATACACTTCTTAACGCTGTGGAAAGTGGGTCAGTTGAAGGAAGGAAAATAGCTCCTGCCGTACCTGCACCTGTAATTCCCAAACTGGCCAGCTTCTTTTTGTCATTTGGCACAAGGGCTTTAACGGCTCCAGATACCATAACACCTACGATCACGCCGCCAACTGTGACAAGGGCATCAATGGTGTTCTTTTTGTTCAACTTTTTTGTCTTCATGGTTTTATTTAAAATTAAATTACATGCTATTTCATTTTAGCCAAGGCATAACCGCCCACGGCCGCGCCAACGATCCACATAAGAATATTTGGATTTTTAGCTACTTGATCAATCCCCCCCTTCACTTTATCTGCGATCTGATCTTTACCAGCTATTTCAAAAGAGTTGATCAAACTTTCAAAATCAATATCATCAACTGGTATTTCTGATATTACAAGTGAAGTATCACCAATGTTCAACGGGGCGTTTTGCCCTGTCTGGGTAAGGCCAAAAAGGCTAACGGTTACTGGTAAGGTTTCAAAATCCCATTTATAAGGTTCTAACCCATTTCCATACTGCGCAGCATTGATCTGACGATCTACTACACTTACACCAGCTGCACCGGCACTTTTAAGAGCCATCACATAGGCTTTATTAATCCAGTTAAGAATATGTGCAATGATTGCTTTTTTGGCGAAAGCCGTAACCTGTTGATTGCCTGTTGTACTCTTAGATTGTGTACAGTAAAATTTATGCGCAACCGAGTAACGTTCTATCAGTTTATTGATCGCGCCCACATAATCTGCACTTGTAAGCTGTGCCACTGAAGTAACAGCTGGCAAGGCTTGTAAATTTTTACGCAGATCATTTAAAACCTCTGGTAAAAACTGGCTGTCAATATACTCTAGTGCATTGCCTTTAAGATTTAAAGCAATAGGCTTAATACTATTACCTAGGCTAGTAGTTAAAAGCCCTAGATTAAGACTAGATAGGCTATTGATCAATGTTGCGATATGTTGTGCGCCCAGCTTCACTATTTTTTCTTTTTCTTGTTTACGAAATATGCTGTGGCCGCACCACCTACTAATAAGATTGCTGGTACCATTCCAAAACCTGCCTTTTGCGGCTGTGCTGCACTTGTGGGCTGATAGGTGTTTGTATTATCTGGCGTAGCCGTGTAAGTGGGCGTACTGGTTATTGTATAACCCGTGTTGCTTCCCTGTTGCTGGTTGTTTTTGGGCTGTGTAGAATCTACACTAGGAGAAGATGGTATTTGTACGTTTGGCGGTAATTGAACCGTATATTGCGTGACATAGTGATTTTGCCCACCAGGTACCGGGTTGCTTTGTGTCCATGTTTGTGTAGGGTGCGTAGGCACACGGTAAGAAAAAGAACTAAGCGGCACTTTTGTTTCTTGCACAATTGCACCTTTGCTCTTAACTAGACTAACTATCTTATCAACGTATTCTGCCTTTAGATCTTTAGCATTCTGCATACGCCATTTGTTAGCCTCTTTGGTGCTGTTTGCCTTACTATGGTTATTCAAACCATCAACGGCCTTTAAATACACCACATCAAGAAAAACGCCTACATCTGTAAGTGCCTTACCCAAATCGCTAGCGGTTTTAATTTTATCTACCAGCTGCTGTAATGGCTGCGCTGTAGTATCTGCAAATTCCTGTTGAGCTTTGCTAGGACTACCGCTGGCACCCCAACTGTTAAGACCAAACTCTTTTACTAGAGAGATATTCTCTTTAAGATTAAGGCCGCCCAAAACATTACTCATCCATCCACCACCTTCACCATTACCACTGCTTAAAACAGTGCTCGCCATGCCCGCTATTGCAGTAAAAGCGATACCCAGACCAGGTGCGTTAAGTGAAGATTGATTGTACGGAAAGAACTTAGAACCTACCGTTACACCACGCATATTGATATTAAAGCGCGGCTCTACACCTTGATTGATATAATACATCGCTTCCGCTTGTATCGCCTGGCATGTTGCCAGCGGTACATTTGAGAAACTATGCAATACGTTTACAAATAAATTGAGATTTTCAACAAGCTCAGTGTGACCTGTTGCTGCCGCGTTGAGACCACGGCAACGCGCCTGTTGCCTGCCGCTCATGGTGCGCATACTTTTAGTGGGTCTGGGGCTAGAAAGTCCTTGATGGCTAAGCATAAGCGTATCGTGTTTTTTTAAATAGATCACTTCATCGTTGTGATGCCTTGTGCCGTCTATAACATAGACTACATCATTTTTCTTGATCTCTTTGGTTTTTTGATTTGCAGGAATCACGACATACACGTGGGTAAAATCATCCGGGTAGTAGCCGGGTTGTGTTACTTGCCTGATCGCATGTTGTATGCCTAGATTAACAAGTATTGAACTGGCAAAAATGCTGAAGGTCTTACAATCTGCACCCTCAAAACGTTTTGCCCAGGCACAACCAGGGCTTAAAAGGTTTTGTAACTCACCATCAGCTACATATTGCAAGTGATCATATAAAAATTGATACACATTATCTGCCGTTTGCTTTAGCGTGTTGCCCTTAAGTAGTGGGGCAAGTTTCTGGGTGTGGTGCACATGCTGCATAACCCAGTCTTGCATATTCTCTACCGTGTAGAATGTATCTCCCTCTCCCAGATCAGTAACCGCACAAGCGGTACCCTGCATATAGCGGGCATATTTAGATTTACTAACAACCGGCCGGTGCAGGGCCTGAGAAATAAGGGTTTTATCATCCATCCAATCAATACATCAAAGAATCGTGATGACAAAGATTAAGCAGAAATGAAAGGCACAGGATTTTCAACGTATTGCAATAATGCTTAGCGTGTTGCAAAATATTTTAACCCGTTGCTATAATTACCAAATGTTAAATTTTGAAGACAAAACGGGTGAAAACACCTCTATGTATGAAGAACTAACCCCCTACATTTGATCTATCGGTTTAGCAGGGGTGTTTTATCGATAGAAAAGATACTAAGTGTTAATTGTATCTCTTCAACTAATATATTGAGTGGTTTTCTTAGGGGTAAGATCTGCTCTACTGCATTTAAAGCGTTCACGCTTTTTTTAAGTTATGAATTTGTTTAAGGCTAAGCCTCGCAACACGCGAGGTTTTTCTTTTTTAGTTGGCAATCTGCATTTCTCTAATTAACAACAATTATTTTAAAGTACTTTAAATTAAATGGTTACATTTAACGTGTTGGTCGACATGCTTTCACCCCTTAAGGTTTTAGGTATGTTAGAAAGGCAAGATGTAGGGTCTTGCCTTTTTTTCGTTAAGGCTTACGCCAAAAAACTCCTCACCCAACACGCCTGTTGCCCTTCAAATTACGGAAAACCATAAATAACTGATAACAAAGTAATTGTTTTATAATTTAAAATCATTTTTCTATATTTCCATGTTAGCTTTAATACCATCCAACCAATAAATTATGTATATAGATTACGCCTCATGGGAAACATTTGAATATAGTATCAAAACCCTCCAACTTGATTTAAACAATCCTAGAATAAAGTATAGAGGTAATACACTTAATCAAACACAGATTTTAAAGTTTCTCATCAAAAATGAAAAAGTTTATGAGTTAGCCAAGAAAATTTCAGAAGAAGGATTTTTTGTAGGTGAGGAACCTATTATTTGCATTGAAAATAACAAAAAAGTTGTTCTAGAAGGAAATAGAAGAACCGCTGCATTAAAATTATTACAAAATCCAAAAAAGTATCTATCAACATCTAAAGCAAATACTCTTCTTCAAAATATTTTGAAAAACAATTTTCCCGTTGACCGAAAATTAAGATGCTATATAGCTCCTAATCGTCTTTTAGCAAACCCTATTATATATGAAAGACATAATGGAGAAACCTTAAAAAGGTGGAAAACAGGAAATCAATATGCTTTCGTTGCAGAAATGTATTACGAAGATGGTTTATCTGTCGAGGATATTGGTGAAGTCCTAAATGAAAGTAGAGCTAAAATTCTCAAACCTTTAAAAGCATATAACCTTTTTCTTGAAGGAAAGGATATACTTGAAAAAGAAGAAGGAATCATTATCGAAATTACTGAATTTGAAATTACTAATCTCGAAAGATTTTATTCTT
The DNA here is from genome assembly GCF_055391795.1 of Leeuwenhoekiella obamensis. Classification (NCBI taxonomy): domain Bacteria; kingdom Pseudomonadati; phylum Bacteroidota; class Flavobacteriia; order Flavobacteriales; family Flavobacteriaceae; genus Leeuwenhoekiella; species Leeuwenhoekiella obamensis. The sequence continues at coordinate 2,307,023 of NZ_AP029251.1, forward strand.
ACGAACCAGCTAGAAAATTTTTAGGAATTGAGTTTGATAACGAAAGTGGTGAATTAATCATAGATCTAGAGCAAGAGGAATTTGAAAAGCGCCTATTAGAATTATTCAAAATTTTAATAGATGCTGAACGCTTTTCTCGTGATTTTAATAAAGATGAAGACAAAAAAAAGTTTGTAGATCGCTTAAATAATGATCCAAAATTTGATTTCTCTGCCAATAAAAAGGAAAAAACTAAAAGCAAAACTTCCAAGAAAAAATCAGATCTAGAGGCTCAAAAAAAGAAGGTTACACGACGACGAAAAACTTCACGAAAGAAAGCCTATGAGAATCGTATAATTGCACCGGATAAAGAGATAATCTTTGATAACGAAAAATTAGATTACCTCTTTGCTGAATTGAAGCATTTGCCCATTGATAAAGTATATTCTTTTGCAATTTTATTACGAACTTATCTAGAACAATCTTTATACTTTTATCTTAAAGAAAAGAAGTTGTTTGAAGATTTAAGTCATAAAACTAATTCAGAAGCTAACAAGAACAGCCTCAGAAAAGTACAAACCCTAATTCAATATATAAAGAAAAAGCACCATGTTAAAGATGAAATTGAGTCATCAGAAATAATGAGTATTCTCCGCTTTAATAGCACCAAGGATTATTCAAATGCATCACTTAAAATAATGCTGGATTACGTGAAAAATAATGAATTAGAAAACCATCTCGACTCACAAAAACTTAGAAATTTGAAACATTATATTGAAAGAATTAAAGATGGTTTAGATTTGGCAGTTCACAATATCGAAACGATAGTAGACTTATCTCACAATAAAAGAGCTTGGATACATTTAGAACCTCTTTTTGACATATTAAGTAATAATATTTATACTCAGGAATAATGCTTTATTCACCATTAAGATATCCAGGAGGTAAAAACAAACTTTCAGCATTCATTGCAAAAATTTGCATTGATAATGATATAAATGGCCACTATGTTGAGCCATATTCTGGCGGTGCATCTGTTGCTCTTTTCTTATTATTAGAAGGCTTTGTAGAAAATATCACAATTAATGACAAGGATAGATCAATTTATGCTTTCTGGTATTCTGTATTAAATAGGACTGACGAACTATGTTCAATGATTGATAGTGCTGAATTATCAATTGATGAATGGAACAAACAAAAAAAAATCCAAAGCCAAAAAGAATCTATTGATTTACTAACCTTAGGTTTTTCTACCTTTTATTTAAATAGGACAAATAGATCAGGTATTATAAATGCAGGAGTTATAGGCGGAATTAAGCAAACAGGAAATTACTTAATGGATTGTAGGTTTAATAAACCAGATTTAATTGATCGAATAAGAAAAATTGAAAAAAAGAAAAGTAATATTAATCTTTATCAAAAAGATGCAATTGATTTAATTGATCAAATTCAACTTGAATCTCAAAATAACAATGTTATTTTTTATTTTGACCCTCCATATTATTTAAAAGCTAACAGTCTATATCTTAATCATTATAAAGATAAAAATCATAAGGTTGTAAGTGATAAAATTAAAGCTATAGACAATATTAAATGGATTGTTTCATATGATAATGTTAAGCAGATAAAAGAATTATATTCAGATTGTAGTAAGAAAGAATTTGAGTTTAAACATACAGCCTATAAAGTGAGAGAAGGCAAAGAAATTCTATTCTTTAGTGACAACATACATAAGCCAGATATTCCCGATTGGAATCCACTCTTTTTTAAATTAAAACGCAAAAAGACTTCCAATGAGATAATCTATAAATCCAAAAAATCAAGAAAAAGCATTGCTTCATAAAAAAACCCCCGTAACGTGTTGCGGGGGTTTCTTGTTTTTAAGCGGTGGCGAGTAGCGGACTACTGCCTTCACTTTGTATGCGCTTGAGGATCTCAAGCAAATAATCTGTGTGCTGAAATTTTTCAGCCATAAGCGGGGTAATGTCCTCCTTGTTAAAGAAAGCTGCTTGTTTCAACGTGGTTTCTACAGCTTCTACAATTGAGGGAATGTCCAGATGGCAGCAAAAATCTATAAGCTCCAGCTGGGCTGGTGTTAATGCCGCGTGTTGCGGCTCGAATTCTTTTGAGTTTGTCATGACTCCAAAATTAAACGCGGGGCAACCCCTTAGGTGTGACAAACCTATCTGAGATAGAGTCGCCATACCTTTCGGTACACAGCTACTGCTATGCGGCCACCATAGGATTGCCCCTTATCGTTAATAAATATAAATCTGTGATTGGTCACAGATAGGTTTGTCGTTAACGAATATACGTTTAATTTTTGAAATTCAAAGGATTATACTCAACATGCCCTCTAATCTCATTGTGCGCTAAAATACACCAATATATTAGACCGTGCAGGATCGCGTGTTTTTACTTACGCATTGCGGGATATGCGCTACAGCTCTTTAAACAATTTATACTGGCCACGTATGGCGGTGAGTTTTGCGCTTTTAGCCTGTTTAACGCGTTGCTCTGCCTCAAAGTATTGTTGCGTAGCCTCCACGGTAGGTTTAGTAAGTAGTTGCTTTTTTAAGGCTTTCATTTCTTCTTTTGCCGCTTCTTGCAACGCGTGGGCTTCCCAATGTTTCTTGTAGTTACCAAAGACAATTTCATCAATGGTAGAATACACCCAATATTCAAATTCAGGGCTTAGCCAAGCAGCAAATTTTAAAGCTAGGCGTTTATTGAAATATATCCCATTTCGCCCTCTATCGTCAATTATTTGAGACCCTTTTGGGTCTCGTTTAGCGACTTCAATAAAAGCCTTTGCATGAGCTGTCCTTAAAAATTTTGCAGTTTTTCTGTCAAATATCTTTGCCATTTCAGTAGCGTTGACCATTACATTTTTATCAAGCGGGTTAACAAGAAAATGGATCTGGGTTTCCTGGTAAATAAATTCTAGCGATTTCATACAACTGGTTTTTAAATTACTTCTTCTATAAGTTCTACACTGCCACCGGGAGCGTGTTGATCGCGCCAGTCGTTTGCTAGTTTTAGCGCCAGCTTATAATTACTGGCTTCAAAAATCTTTTTAAAGAAATTGTTGATCTTGAATTTGTACTTTTTCATGGTATGTTGATTTTGATTACTATTTAAGATTATGAGCCTCGCAACGCGCAAAACTCTTCCCAAGTCTTTTGACCTGCATTTCTAAGTGTCATAAAGTCACTGCGGGCCACCAGCTCTATAAATGCCATATCTTCATTATCAAAATTGTGATGCAAAATATTGAGCAATCGTACAGAGGCTTTATCCCTGTGTGCTTTATAAAAACTTCTAATGGATGTTAAGTATTCCACCTCATGACCAGCGTCTTTAAGCAGCGCTGTAAGCAGTTCATTTTTCTCATTTTTTGAGAGGCTCTTAATAAAAACAGTAAAGTCCATACCTTGAAAATTAAATAGTTACCTTACTAATTTACCTGTTTTAACTCAAAAAGGGAAGTTTCCTTTCTATTCACAAATGCTATAGACTGATTTACATTTTGATTCTAGGCCTAAACCATACATTAAATCAAATTGAGCATTCTTATCGGCCAAATATTTCACCACATCATCCATAGTCGCTAACCTTTTACCGCTTTTTGGATCTAAACCAGTTCTGTATCTTAGTGGTATTTTATCTGGTGCAAAGAATGTTCCTCCTACATATTTTTCAGCAGTCCTAATCCTGTCTATTGTTTTAGGAAAATTGTTAATGATCATCTTCAATTCATCCTGACGAGCATTCTTGCAAGGAAAACAGCCGACACGTGAAGCCCCCATAAAATAAAGTGGATTAATATTATATCCTCTGTTTAAACTATAATACAAAACGTCTTCAGCTGAGCTATATACAAATGGTCTCATAATATCATCTGCGTAATTCTTACACCACTCAAAAACTTCCTTTTTACGGTATGTAAAGAACTTTTCATCCTTTTTACCAAGCTTCAATCTCTGCACTGCCTTTCTCAATTTTTCCTTTTGCTTATGGGAAATCTTATGACGTCTATAAAAGTATTTTTGAATGGTGAGGTTATTAGATGCGTAGGGTTCAAAATAATATTTGAAGTATCTACATTGCTCATTAGCATTTTTCCTGTTCTCACTTTCATCCCTTCTGATACCCTGAAAAATTGTAACGTGGTCCTTGATCTTCAGCAAGTAGTCGATCATAGGTTTTATCTTCAGTTCTTCCGTACAAAAGCCTGTCGTAAATGAAGGAAACCGCTTTTTCTTTTTACACAGATCTACAAATCCATCGTACTTTTTGGATTTAAGTGTTCTAAATGAAACACCAGATTTACTTACTAAATATTCAATATGATCATACGTAATCTGATGCTCCCATTTAGTATCGCAGAAAATAGCAGTAAGATTTTCAACACCATATTTTTCAATGCACCATAATAAAGTTGCTTGACTGTCTTTACCACCACTAATAGGAACTAATAATTTCATTCCCTAAACTCTTTTTCATAGCCCTTAGGGTAACCATATAAAGCGATCACCTTTTCAAACTCAGGTTTAAACAATATGCGATCATGCGCGTTGAAGCGCTCACCACGATGTTCTTTCATTGCAGCGTTTACTTCATCCATAAGTGTGCAATGATTAACCTTAGGGAACATCTTTTTCAACTCTGTTTTAGTAGGGTTGTACGGTAGCGGTCTTAATTCAGTTTTTTGCAGCATAGCTTTTCATTTTTAAGATTAAAATTCATTTTATCCCGCCCGTAGTCTCCTCTTTTTCTTGCTTTTATATAAAACCGTTTTGCAGCTCGCGCACCGGTTCTACTTTTTATAATGGTATGATGATCTGCCAGCCCTATTTCATAGCGCTCATACCCTAGTTTCTTTTCATCGTTTTGTTTTTTCTTTTCGATATACCACCGCACATACCACTTGCTAAAGTGATACAACAGGGCCATCAATGCGATCAATGCGGCAATAACAATGAGTAAAGCTTTGATAACATGCATGTTTATAGATTTTTGCGTTTTGAATTCAGGTTTACAATTTTTACTATCAACACGGCAACCAGGAGGATTAATGCTACTATGGCACATATACTTACAAATAGTGCGGTAACATAAAACCAGTCTCCCAACGGCTTGTGTTGTAGCAGGGGTAAAAAGGCAGCGGCCTGCAGCTCCTTTTTACGAAGCTGCTTTTTAATTTTTGACGCGTAAAAGGCATACATTTCTTTAATTCTATCTTCATAACCCTTCACCCATTTGCCTCTTATCATCATGGTGTATTGCAACCAGCGTTGTGTCCCCGTCTTTTTCTTGCCATTGTTGTCAACCTCTATGTAGGTATGCCAGGCAATATCTATGGGATAGATCGTGATGCCATGCGCTTCACATAACTCGCGGTTTGCTTGATCATTAAAATGTTCCATATCTCAAGGGTTTAAAATGGTTCATCGCCATCACCTTCTGTGATCTGGGCGGTTTCTTCTCTATCTAGTTTTACCTCCAGCTGTACACCTTCTGTGCGTAGATCCAGCGGTCTGCCGGGTACATGTATCACTATGCATTCCTGCGTTTTTCCTTTTATGGTATGTTTACAATAGCCTTGCGTATTCAACACGCCATCTACATCAGGATTCATTACATAGCCGTTAAACTTTGCCCACTCATTAAGCTTCTTTTTAAAGGTGTTGCTGGTCATCCCTCTGAAACCTCCATCTATCTCCAGATGTTTCATCGCATATTTTTTCGCTATAAAGCGATTTTTACGGGTCTCAAAGAAGTTATCTGCCCAGTCTTTAAATGCGTTACCAAAGCGCTCCAACGCGTTACGCTTAGCCACATTTTCCATAGGTGGATCAACCTTTTCTTTTGTACTCATGTAGAATTGTAGTGCTTGTATGCAAAAGCTATAGAAGCGATCCCACTGGTCATTGTCAAAGTCAGAAAACAGATCATTGCCAGTCTCATCACGATAGGACCAGCTGTAATTATCATCGTCACTTTTAAAGTGGTAATAGTCTGAAAACACAGTAAAAAGCAACCGGCGCATTGTGGAGCTGTCAGATGCCATGATCCCAAAGTTTGAAGTAAAGAAGCACTTAGGGCTTTCGTGGTAACGCAAAGAATAAGGTTTACTATGCTTAGGGTTTACCGTAAACTCACCGGTTATGTTATTGTACACCTTGCGAAAAGGATAATTTCTATCCAGATCATCAATGATCACCGCTTGCGTGTTGCGATCTACTCCATCAAACAAGTGTTTATCCTTACCACTCTCAGGATCTCCCCCGTTGATGTATTTATAAATGGGTAATATTTCAACCAGGGCTTTGTGCCACACGATAGATTTACCTGAGCCACCGTTACTCTCATTAACATCACTTATGCGGTTATCCATGGCAAAACCGCTCCATGCCTTTGATCCCAATTTGTACCCATGCAACGCGTAACCAAAGGTGAAGATCTTATTGATCAAATTTTGCTTTTGCTCTTGTTGTAGATGGTCCGGTAACGCAGTTTCAGCAATGTTGAATTTATTTGCCTCACGATAAGCTTCACGCTCTTTTATGATGGCATGTGTTAGCTGTTGCTTTTTATCAGTATCAGCTTCTTTAATTTTTGCAATGCGTGATTTATAGGGTTTATCCAGCGTTTCCCGCCAATGGATACGGCTGGTATTAATCATAAAATTCAGGAACTCATTGTCCTGTTTATTTATAGTGATATCCCACTGTGTAAAATCTGAAGTATCCTTTTTATCTATGGTAAAGATTGCATCTGTATCAATGCGTACTTCTTTATCAATGATCTGGCTATCCCATAAATTGATATTATCTGCCTGGCCATACTTAAACTCTTTGATACCATCAGTCTCAACGCGTATGATCTTATTTTTAAAAAAGAGGTATTGCCAGTCTACACCATGCAGGTTGCTAAAGTCTGGCTGAGCCATTTCTAACCGTGACAACTTTTTATCAGAGAGTTGCGCACTGCGGTGTATGTAGTTAAGCAGTTTTACCGGCTTGTACTTTAATTTTAAATACTCAATGGGGAAGTTGTAAACGTGATGGGGCAACACGCGTTTCACTATGTTTTTTTCTATATGCACAAAAGAGAAATCCTCTTTTGAAAAATCCTCTTCATAGCGGTAAAAGCCATTATATTGCAAGAATCGCAAGCACGCTTCATTATCAAACTCATATCCTTGGAAGTCTCCAGAAGCATTATATTTTAAATTCCAGAAACGGGCGGGCAACGCGTCTTTTACCAGCAGCTCAAAAGCTGTTTTAAGACTCTCTGGCTTTTTCTTTTTTCTATACTCTAGCTTTGCCCAGTCTGTTACATCTTTGCAGGGCTTACCTCTGTACGTTTCTTGTGTGATCCATTCTGGTAGGCGTATAATGCACAGATCTGTATAAAAAAGGGCAATGCTTACAGTTTCTCTAATACCGGTAATATCTAGATCGCCCAGGTAACACAGTTTCTTACAGCGCTCTTTAAGCATTTTATAATGCAGGTATGATAATGGTTCGCTCTCGCTATTCTTCCACACTACAGGATAGCCCATTGATGCCACGTTGAGTGCATCACGATCGCCACTGGCAATTATAATGGCTTCCGCACGAGGATCCTCTGCACCTTTGCGGCCATATTCCTTTTCATATTCATCTTTATTATGCTCATTAATGCCCTCTTTAAGTGGCTCATATTCATCCATAATGAGATCGAGACCAAACAAATAATGAGGCAATTTCTCACCCACATATCTAAACCGGTAGCGTTTATCCTGGTTAAGCGGTTGATAGATCTTTTGCCAGTCGCCCATATCAAACACAAAAATGGGATAGGTATCAGTACCCTTAGTGATGATCTGCATAAGCTTGTTGCCATACTTCTTATGGTCCTTATACTGCTTAACCTGTATAAACTTCTTGCAGCTCTTAAGATCGTATTGCAACGCGGTCTTATTATTAACATTAGGCCCCAGCACTTCAAGCTCATACTCTGTGAGTAAATCACGATAATCAAAGAAGTACTCACCATCCTTTTGCCCTTTAGTGGCCGGTTTTACCTCAATACGTGCCGCACTAAAACGCGCACCACCTTCTATATTAAACTCACGCGCTACCCATTGCAAGGCCTCATAAAAGTCCAGATTCTCTTTTGCGATAAGCGCATCTATAGCGTTTACAAAATCACCAGTACCAAAGTTCTTAATACCCCAAATACCATCCTTTGTTTTAAAAAATATTGTAGACGCTGTATCCTCGTCGTGGGTTTTAAAATGCGGGTATTTACTACCCTTCTTATCCCCTTGTGGATACAGGCGTATAAGAATATCAAGACCGCCATTAGTAAGTTTTAGCAGCTCGTCTTTATCTAGTTTAAACTGGCTCATAAAGTGTGTGCCTCGTTAACCACGATCGTAAGGGCCTTTAAATACCCCGCGTGTTTATTGATCTGGTTGTTGTAAAACGTTTTGAGAGTGTGTATATCCTGCGCGCTGGTATGCTTTAATGTACCCAGTGAGGCCAGTTGCTTTTTTGCAATGCGTATTTGTCGCCTGTGGTATGCTGCATCCTGCGCCATGATTTACTTATTTACCGGGGTTAAAACACCGTTTACATATTTGCCTGTTGCAAGCATTGCAACGGGCTTGTCAAAAACGGCAAAATCATACCGGCTTTTTACATGATCTGTAGTGTGCCTGTGTTTGTTTTTCGCTTGACGCGAAAAGAAAAACGAGATCTGATCATCGCTGTAATAACGGTTAAGGATAAAAGGACGGCCATAAATCATAAGACGCAACATGCTGGGGCGTTGTTTTAAGAATAGCGCTCTGCGATTAGTACGCATCACATCTGTAAGATCATGATTGCACATCACCGCGTTGTAAAAAGCAACATAATTGCGGGTGCGAAATTTATATGCCAGCGTGTGCCTGTTGTAGAAAAACACAAACAGGTATAATAATATGGCTGTAGCCAAAAGGAAATAAAATAGATGATGCAATTGTAAAGTCATGGACAGTAATGTTTAGTTAGAAGTATTGAGAAGATTAAACACATCAACACGCTCGTGTTGCAACGTTGCGGGAGCGGTAGTAATTGGTGTGGGGATAGTTTCTTTAAAGCCGGTAATCCTTAAAATATATGGCTCAAGTTCCTTAAGCCTCGCTTCATCAAGCATATCATTGACCACGATAAGAATATCAGGTGTTGCGATTGTTATGGGAGCATCTAGCTTCGGGTTTACTACAAGATTTTCTCTGGCAAATTGCCGCATCCAGTTACTAAAAATAAAATGAGAAGAAACATTGTCTATCACAAGTAAATCATGTCTTTCTCTAAGCATCTGCAGCAAAAATCTATCCTTGATACTCGCTTCACAGCCATCTACAAAATGAGGATCTTTAAACCCCTTTGCAATGTCTTTTGCAAGACTTGTTTTGCCCGAAAGTTCTGGACCATAAATCACTGTGATGGTATGGCCGGTTTGCTTAGCTTTTGTATTGCTCATGATGGTATGTATTTAATTAGAAGTATTTACAGCCTGTTGAGCCGCGTTGCGTTTTTGCTCAATTTCCATTCGCTTTGCCTTCTCCTCATCATAGACTTGCCAGATGGCAAGCTCTATATCGATGTTCCTTCGACGCGCATTAAAAACTGCTTTAACAGTGTCCTCAGAATACTGTTCATCATCATCTTTAGTCACATTATTACAGCTAAGACGGTTTAACACTTTTTTGGCGTAACCGTAGCCCAAGACCGTCCGTAATATTTTTCTGTCGTCAGCAGTTATCATATTTTAGATTTTTGTAAATTATTGTGCTTACTTTGTTATGGTTTTGTAAGCACTTTGTTTAAGGTGTGTAATAACTAAAACACCTTTTGTAAGCTTTGTTTGAGGTAAAATTATAAAAATAAAACTTCATTTAAGGTATTTTACACTTTGTTTAGGGTGTTAAAATTTTTATTATATTGGAAATAAAGGAGTTAAGGGAGAAATTAAATTTTACTCAAAAGGAATTTGGCGAGAAAATCGGCCTAAGTATTTCGGGAGTGCAGGCCTTAGAAGCTAAAAATAGAGATGCAAAGAAGTCACTTGTAAAGCTTATTAGACTTCTTTTTTGGCGTGAGTTAGATATACCCCAGCAGGAAATATGCAAAGAGTTAGATCTTGATTGTGGCAGCAGCGCAATAGAGCCGGTTTATGATCCTGGTTTAAAATATGGCGAGCTAAGCGATCGCGAGAAAGAATTACTAGCACGCGTGCGCGAGCTAGAGCAACGCGAGCGCGTGTTGATCACCGCAATTGATAATTTGAATAATCAACTTAAATCAAAATAAAATGGCAAGAAATAAGTTCATACCAATCCAATCGAAAGAAGAAGGATTAATATATATAAACACTGATACTGTAGTTAAAGTTACTTCAGATAATTATGAAATAATAATATACACTAACCAACCAAAAGGGGTTTACGGTATAAATCTGGAAGAGGAGTCTTTAGAAAATTTTATAGATAGATTGAATGGACTAAGGGTGTAAAACATAGAATTATGTTTAATCCAAATACTTAATTCAAAGCTTATTACTAGCTTTGAATTATAAATTTACAAGTATGTCAGGTAAAAGAAAACATCTAAAAAACAAGGGCGAACGTTTAGGCTGGCAAGATCGCAAAGATGCAAAGCCTGTAAAACTTAGTGAATTACTTAAAGAAGAAGGCAAAGTTATAGGTCCTGAAGCATTTACTATGCGAGAGCCCTTACTATTGCCTTAAAAAGCAGAATGTTTGTAAGGTATTAAGAGCTTATTGAATTGCATATACCCTTCAAAAACTAAGAGTTTAGGAACCTCTTAAATTTCATTTTTACGTTTCTGGATGTTCTGAAACACTCATAGAGTTTTTCAAAGTAGTCTTTCTTCATCTTACCCCATATTTCATAATCAGCGCCTTCTACCTGATAAAAACTATTGAGATGCTTCATCTCATAATTTTTTAAAGCATGCCCATAGAGGTGAGTTTTAAAATCAAAACATTTACCACAATCTGTTACTTCAACATTTGGAGCAAAAACAAAACAATTAAAGCTTATACCCGGCAACTCAACACATCCTTCTTTAACTTCATCTTTTTTCGGCACATTATCTCTTCTAGTAGGTAAAGAAGCTAATAAGCTTTCGCCATCATCAGTTAATTTTAGAACTACAAAATATTTATCTTTTGAAGAACCATCTTCAAAATAAAATGGAGTGAATTTTATGATAGCACCTTGCTCGTACATTAATGGAAATCTAAATAATCTGAATAAATAGATTTTTTTCTATCATCATGATCAATTAGACTTTTCATGTCCACTAAGAAGTCAGTAGAGTTTATTTCTTGCTTTAGTAATAAGTCAAGAACATTCATTTTCTTAGCTGTAATATACCAAGGGGAATTGGGCTTATGAGTATATTCTACAAGTTCATTAGCCGATAAACCACCAAACCTTTTGACAACAAATTCCATGAGTTCAATATCATTTTCCGAAAATTCATCGTCATTAAAATCTGCTTTTGATATGATAAAAATATTATCCTCGTAAGTAGTTTTTTCAACAAAATCTTTCAATAAAAATGTTTCCGAAGATAGATCTACAAAAATCTCCTCAGCAACGGGTCCTAACTTCCAAGTTTTATATTCAAAATTGAAAAAAGGAATCCCACTCTTTTTAATTGATTGTTCATCTAAAATGTAAATCAACTTTAAAAGCTTAGTCTTTGATAAGTATGGAATTCTATTGGAAAGGTAAACTATAGAATTGCCTAACTTCTCTTTCTGTTCAGCAGACAGTCTGTTATAGTTCTTGTTTGTCATCGTGCAAAAGTAATAAAAACTTTGTTCAAAATTTATTTAGCAAATGTTAACTCATTTAACCTATTTAACTCTCAACAAATCACTTACTATAGCAAGAAACAAAAATTATTCCAATTGTAGTACAATTTTATAATTTTGTATTTTCTGTATTTCATTTTGTAATTCATTAAAAAATTGATTTACAGCATTTTAAACGTTTTAATTACAGAAATACACTTTATATACTATATAATACTATTAAATAATAAATAAATAAAAGTATATATATAGAGAAGCGTCAAACTGTAAGCCAGTAAAGGGCTAAGCGCACATCACAGACCAATAAGCAACAGGCTTAAAAAATAATTTTAAGAAAATTTAACAAATTGCAAACGGCATCCATTAATATAAAGAATACACCTGCATTTTATACTTATACGGGGGTGCGGGGGCTGGGGAGATATGCAGTCAAAAAAGGGATGCCCCGTTGGGAGCAAGAGTGGTTTTATAATGATTCGCTAGCGCTCATGCCTTCTGCATTCGCCCTAACGGGCGAAAACACTGGTGTTAACGCGTATTGGTCTGGGTCAAATTTGGGTCAAATCGCAATTAAAACAAGAATTAAGAAATATATAAATAATTAATTATCAACTATTTAAAAATAGGCTAGTAAATAATCTGGTAAAAGTTCGAGTCCCATTCCCGGTACTACAAACGCCATCTTTAAGACGGCGTTTTTTTATTCTACAGTTTTTATCTTTATCTTACTTACATCCAGACTTTCTAAAATCACGTAAATCAATATATAAGCTTAGGTCAATATAGTTCGCCTTAATATTCACCGGAAATACTAGTATAATTTTTAAAAATAAACAGGAAGTATTAAAAAATGTAATATCTTAAGCCTAACTAACCCTTCTTCAAATTAAGTGTCATTTAAAAACCTAATTATCTGATTTTAAAACAGATCCTTGTATGGAGCGAATTCTTGTTATTGAAGACAACCGCATGCTTTGTGATAATATCGTTTATTTATTGCAGAAGTCTGGCTATGATGCTGTAAGTAGATATACTGGTGAAGAAGGTATAGAAGCCGCTAAACTTTTTGCTCCTAGCCTTATTCTTTGTGATATTGAGCTTCCGGCAATGGATGGTTACGAGGTTTTAAAAACACTTTCTGGCGATGTAAAAACCGCTTTGATCCCTTTTATCTTTCTTACTGGTAAAAAGGAAATGCACGACATAAGACGCGGCATGAATCTGGGCGCTGATGATTATATCCCAAAACCTATAAAACCGTTTGAACTTCTTAGTAGTATTCAGAGCCGTTTGGCGAAAGCCAAAATGGTAAGAAAAAAATCACTGCTTGGCGAAAAGTTCAAATTTAAGGACGCTACGGAACTTTATAATTATATAAAGGAAAATGGCAAGATCCACACGGTAAATCCCAATGAGATCATCTATAAAGAAAATCAGCCCATTAAATATGTCTATTTACTGCTAGATGGCATCGTGAAAGTGTATTCTATTGAAAAAAATGGAAAAGAACTTATATCACAATTGATAAAACCTAACCAAATGTTTGGGTTGATGGGCTTAGGTAAGCAGGAGAATTATAAAAATTATTCTTCGGCGGTGACTAAGAGCGAAATCGCAATGCTTACGCTAGAAAAATTCAACGAGATTCTATACGAAAGCCGTGAAGTAAATGAGATGATCATTGATCTACTCTCTGAGAGTTTAGGCGGAATGTCTCAGCAACTTAGCCAAATGGCCTACGGAACAGTGCGCTACAAAACCGCACAAATACTTCTTAAACTCTCGCAAGACAATATTGAGATGCGCGACATTAGAATACCAAGATACGAACTTGCCAGCCTTGCCGGTATCGCAAAAGAAAGCGCCACAAGAACACTTCAAGATTTTAAAAACGAAGGCTTTATAAATATTAAAGGCAGAAGTATCGTAGTTCTAGACAGAGACAAGCTTAAAGAAATAAACTAACCTTTAAATTTTTAAAAGCAGTTTTTGAAATACTCTTCAGTCTTTTAAAACGTAGTTTTTCGCACATCCAGCTTGCGATCTTCAAATCGCTTCCTAGCGCAAAATGTTCTCCCTTAACCTCTAGCTCAGGAGGAAATCCTATCATATTTAATGTTTCAATAACATGTTTTACCGTGAGCAATCTACTATCAAAAGCCACTTTAAGAGATTTGGTTTTTAGATCTGCCACACAGATACCAATTCCCACATTCATATTATAAAGTTTTGAGAGCAGCCACACATCTTGCTGATCTCGCATTTGAGGTATATAAAAAACGATTTCTTTTTGAATCCCAATGTATTTGTCACTCACAAGATTGATAACGGTTTCCTTTTCAAAATGCTCGTAATTATAATCATCAAATTCTTGTGGCTTTACGCCAAAATTATCTGCTTTGTAATACTCGTTCAAACCAGATCTAGTGATAAATTCATAAGCATTTTCGCAGGCAGCGCTACAAAAAGCTGTGCTAGTTTCTGTTACTTGAACAGAAGCACCGCAGTGGCAACATTTCATAGGGGTAATTTTTATTCAAAAATCTCAGATAACCGCCATTCTAAAAATGACCTGTATCATTTTTAGATATTTTTGCAGCATATATTTTGATGACGTTTAAATGAAATTGAGCTATGAAAGAAAACTTTAATAATATAATTAACTCCAACGTTCCAGTTTTGCTAGATTTTTATGCAACTTGGTGCGGCCCATGTCAAACGCTTGCTCCGATCTTGCAGGACGTTAAAGCAGAATTGGGCGAAAATATAAAGATCATTAAGATCGATGTAGATAAGAATGAGGCTGTCGCCCAAAAGTTTCAAGTGCGTGGTGTTCCTACAATGGTCTTGTATAAAAATGGTCAACCCGTGTGGCGCCAAAGCGGTTTGCTCACAAAATCTGATCTGATCAACGTGATCAATAAACATTAAAAAAGTCCGCATCAGCGGACTTTTTCGTTTGAACATGCTACTTCCGTTTCAGTTTTGCAATACCTAGCAAACTTGCCACTGCGACTCCAACCAAAACAAAACCATCTATGGGTGCATCATTAACCGTAGCAGAATCATCAGGTAGCGTAATTTGCGCAAAAGCTGAAAGGTCAAAAAGCATGATCACAAACACAGCAATTAGTATAGTTCTTCTCATAATGTATTTCTTTATAGTAATCATTTTTTGATCAATTTATGTTCAGACGTTTTTCCTTCGCAAGTAATAGACAGCAGATAAACACCAGTCTTCAATTGCGGTTTTAATGAAAGTTCTTCAGTATTGAGATCATGACTCTCGTTATACACTTCCCTGCCTAAAATATCATTGATCTTCACTCCTAATTGCTTTCCTATTAAACGAGAACCAGATATAGAAAACCTCCCATCATCAGTAGGATTAGGATAGATCTGAATAGCCGAAACCGCATTTTCTTTCACACTAAACGTATTAGAAAACACAAGCGAGAATCTATCTTCAACTTTACTCGCCTCATCGCTTACTGTAAAATTTATCTGGTTGTCACCAGAAAGGAGTTCGATAGTCTCATTTGTATAAGAATCCTTTAATTGAATAGCGCCAAGACCATCAGCAACATTTAGCATAAGCACATATTCTGAATGCTGATAATTTGAAATTGAAAGTTCAATTTCACCTTCTTCAGGAAGCGTTCTTCGATCTACACTAAGCAGATAATCACTATTCACAACCGCAATATTCTCACCTAGATTTGAAATTTTAATCGCATCCACAAGCGTTCTTGCATCATCATTATCATCATCAAATTCTATCAAGAAACCATCATAGATTTTCCCTTCAGCAAAAGATGCTTTGGTATACAAAGAAGCTGTAATTGTTTCACCATCAATCACAGCATTTGAACTTCTAAAAACATCTGCATGATTCCCCACGGCTTTGTCGTTTTCCTCAAAAACCACCTCGGCGATCGCACTTGTTACTGTTTCGCCTTGAGCGCCCTGACCCGGTTGCAAATATTGATCTGCATCGCTTGTAGGAGTTGCTGTGCCGGCAGGTAAACTAACCGTTACATACGCTCCATTATCAGCGATCGATGGATCATAAACGTAGTAGAAATTTGGATTTACATTTTGAGTACCAGCATTTGCAAAGACTTCATTTACATCAACCGCCGCCTGATATGGATTTCCGAACATAAATATTTCTCCCACTTCCGTGGAAAATATTTGCGCATCTTGATCGCCAGTCGCTAGAGCTCCTGTTGCCCGCAAAGTTGTTGACCTATCAGCCGGTGTAGCACCGCCTAGATCAATATTTCGATCTCCGCGCACGTACAATAAGTATGGATTACCAGCCTCAAGATTTGTTGCATCTGTATTTGCGATCGCAGCAAATGCAGGCACATCAGAATAATCAACCTCAAACATTGAAGGGTTTCCTGTGCCAGTTGCATCAAAACCATTTGCCCCAGTCTCAGAACCTGTGATGTGTGTTCCATAATCCACTGGCGAAGCACCATTTTCCTGCCAGTTCCCGTAAATTGAAGTCGATGTCGTCACCGCCGGACTCACAATTCTGTAAGACAAATAATCGTCGAAAAATCTTTCAACTGTAAAATCACCTACAAACTGCGCGTTCAAATTTATCTCGTCTAATTCTCCATTTGCAATCGCTGTACTTTTAAAAGTGAATGCGCCGTAGTTAAAAACACTTCCTTCTAGATCAAGAACACTTTCAATATTTACTCCTGCACCATCTCGTACTTGCAAACTCTGTACATTTATTTCAGAAGAACCGGTGTTGTAAATACCATCTTTGACTAAGAAATTCATAGAAGAAGTACTTCCACCAGGAGCGCCATTAGACCAACCCCCACTTTCATAAACAGAGGTATTTTCTAGAAACTGCTCTGCTCCATTTACACCCGGCGAACCAGCATCACTATCCAGACCGTTAACAAAAGTGGATGTCACCCAAAGCGCAGCATCATTATTATCTTCATCAGCTAAACCTATAAAACTCATTGAAGCACCCGCTACAATTTCCCAATCTCCACTCGTGTCATATTCCACGCGATCTATCTCATTATCATTTTCATCAAGTAGAATAATCTCATCATCGGTATTGCCTAGTGAAAAAGAACTCAACACATAATCTACGGTCATTCCGCCGTTTGTCGCCGTGTCATCATTTCTTCCAAAAACCGCAAAACTTTTCGCGCCAAGCGTAAAAGAACTTATTGTATGATCATTTGATCCAGCATCTACAACACGCCATCCATCCATGACAACAGCAGAAGAAGTAGTATTATAAATTTCAAAATATTCGCCATCAGCATCACCTACGCTAGCAGGATTTGCCATGACCTCTGTAATAATTATAGCGCCAGGAGGCGACGGATCATTTACCGTATAACTTTGTTCATCTGAGGTTTTTTCGGCGCCTTCATTATCTGTTGCTACGATCTCAAAATATACGGTTGTTCCATTGGCTTGCGCCGAAATATCCTCTGAAGTCACATAAGTTTCTCCTGAAGAATTTGACATCATGATTACATTAGTAAGACTACCGCTTGTAGTTCCCCAATTCAACACAACCGAAGCTATTGAACCATCATTATCTACAACATTAGCCGTCACCGAAACTACATCAGAAGAAGTGGGATTTTCTGGGTCGATCGCTATACTCGATATCACTGGACTCAAATTTGCGCCGCCGGCGCCAAGCGTCTGACCTGTATTTAAAGAACCAAAACTTGAGGTAGACGCATCTTGCCAAGTAAAATCTGCATACTGCGAACCGTTACCCGATAATTGTAAAGATTGTTGATCTGTAACTCCTGAGGTTTCCTTAACTATTATATCTGTGGAAGCCATACCATTTGCAGTTCCATCTAAAGCGGTAAAACTTCCCTCATAACTTAAAAACTGCAACACCGTACCATTATAAATAAGCGCGATACCATCTGGCGTTCCGTTCTGAATACCGGGCGTGAGAATTGAGTAAATACTAAAATTCCCAGAAGTATCTCCCGCCACAAAACTAGAAGAAGTATAGGTCTCATATTCTGCACCAGTACCTCCATTATAAAGTTCGAGCGAGTAATTAGCGATATCGTCTATATTTTCAATTACGATCTCGATAGCTTCGTTATTATCGCCGCTTGGCGATTGATTATCATAGTGGATCTCATTGATCCAAGCATTAGTTTGCCCAAAAGAAGAAACAGGCAAAACTATAAGTAGTAAAAGTTTGAGTAATTTTCTTTTCATATCCTAGAAAATTTATAATTAAAGCCCTACAAACTAACTGATTAGAATATAAAATAAAATTATATTTTCAAGTTTTAGACCAACTATTAAAAGTTTTGGACGACTGATAATCAAAACGTTATATATTACGGGAAAACGTAATTGTCAATCCTTATAAATACCGTAATTTTGCTTTTCACAGAAGTAAAAAAGAACACATAAAGACTTCACAAAACCCTAATTTGAAGAGGTCTAAAAACACAGAAGCCATGTCTATAATTATCCCTAAAACAAGAGAAGAAATTGAAATAATGCGCGAAAGTGCTCTTATCGTTTCAAAAACTCTAGGTATGCTGGCGAGTGAAGTTAAGCCCGGTGTAACTACGTTATATTTAGACAAACTGGCTGAAGAATTTATTCGTGAGCAAGGAGCGGTTCCAGGATTTTTAGGATTATACGACTTCCCTAATTCTCTATGTATGAGCCCTAATGATCAGGTTGTTCATGGTATTCCTAATGACACTCCACTTGTTGAGGGCGACATAATTTCTATAGACTGTGGCGCTCTTAAAAACGGTTTTTATGGTGATCACGCCTATACTTTTGCTGTTGGCGAAATAGACGCCGAAACAAAAAAACTCCTTGACGTAACTAAAGAATCACTTTACGCAGGTATTGCAGAATTTAAAGAAGGAAATCGCGTAGGCGACGTAGGATTTGCAATACAACAACACTGTGAGAAACACGGTTATGGTATCGTAAGAGAACTTGTAGGTCATGGCTTGGGAGCCAAAATGCATGAAGCTCCAGACATGCCAAACTACGGAAGACGAGGTCGAGGCAAAAAATTTGTTGAAGGCATGGTTGTCGCAATTGAACCTATGGTAAACCTCGGTACACATAGGATTAAACAGCATCGAGACGGCTGGACGATCACTACAAGAGACAACAAACCAAGCGCTCATTTTGAGCATGATGTAGCCTTGGTTGACGGAAAACCTGAACTTTTGTCAACTTTTAAGTATATTTACGACGCGCTAGGTATAAAAAGCGATGAAGAATTGCCTTTTAGAGCTAGCCAAGTCACCCTATAATATATTTAATCATGCAACTCGAAACTTGGAAAGATTATCGTGAAGATAATTGGGAAGAGGGGTATTACGTAGGCTTGTCCACCTACGGGCGAGTAAAAAGCTACGTAACAAACCCTGAGGGCGCGATCATTAATGGAGGTAACATCAACGGTTACACTACCATTAATGTAAAACTTGCAAATGGCAAGAGGCGCAACTTTTACCTTCACAAACTGTTGGCTAATGCCTTCTTAGAGCAAAAAGAAGAAGAGACGGCCGTAATTCATTTAAACCACGAGAAAACTGACAACAGGATCTCAAACCTTAAATGGGTAACCCACAAAGAAAGGTACGCACATCAAAAAACAAGTCCGCTGGATATTAAAAGGCGAACTTCTGGAGAGCGTCACTACACAAAACTCACCTATGCTGAAGCAAAAATTTTAAAAAAGAAATTGCTAGACCCTAACCGCCGTACGAGACTCAAAGTGCTGGCAAAGCAATTTGGTGTTTCAGAGATGCAATTACATCGCATCAAGACCGGTGAGAATTGGGGTAGTTTAGAAGTATGATAAATTCCCTTTTTAAGAAGGCACTTAATACAATACCTAGGCCTGTTCTCATAAGGTTAAGCTACCTTATCAAACCTTTTATAGCGCTTTCGCTAAAAGGTAACAGATATACAGATCCTATTGACGGCAAAAGTTTCAAGAAATTTTTGTCCTACGGTTACGGTAAGACGCGCCCCAATGTTTTGGGGCCTTCTACCTTATCTTTAGAGCGACACCGTTTGCTCTGGCTTTACCTTAAACGCGAAACAGATTTCTTTTTGGCGAAAGCCAAAATGCTACACTTTGCACCAGAACAGGCTTTTTATAAGCGCTTCCGCGAAATGGACAATTTAGACTACACAACCACAGATCTAAATTCGCCGTTAGCAGACGTTAAGGCTGACATTTGCGATCTTCCCTTTGAAGATGACACCTATGACATCATCTTTTGCAATCACGTCTTAGAACACATCCCAGACGACACGAAGGCTATGCAAGAAATGCTACGCATCCTCAAACCCGGCGGAATGGCGATCTTACAAATCCCGCAAGATCTATCAAGAGCAAAAACCTTTGAAGACAATACTATCACAGACCGCGCTGAACGTGCAAAGATCTTTGGTCAATATGATCACGTACGTGTTTACGGTAGAGATTACTTTGACAAATTAAGAAACATCGGTTTTGAAGTACAAGAAGTAGATTATACCAGTAAACTTACCCCTGAAGAAATTGATAAGTTTAGACTTGCAGAAGGCGAGATATTACCCGTTTGCTTTAAGCCAAAAGCTTAATCTCTGAGGTATTTGTCAAAGCCTTTGCTCATATAAACTTTGATCTCGCTCCCTTCATTATACATAAGATAAGCATCTACTGTATCTAATTTTTCTAGCAGTTGTTGAGATCTTTTTAGACCCATTGCCATAAAAGTTGTTGCATAAGCATCGGCCTCTGCACAAGTATTTGCGATAACCGTAGCACTAAGAACATCACTTTTATGCGCCTGACCGGTAAGCGGATTAATCGTATGCACATATCGCTCGCCAGTGGCTTCATCTACTCTAAACTTCCTGTAGTTTCCTGAACCGGCCATGCCTCTGTTTTTTAAAACAACGACTTTTGTGTAGCCTCGATCATCCACAGGCGCTTCAATATTCTCAATTCCTACAGCCCAAGATTTGTTCTTACTTAGATTTTTGCCTTTTGCGAGAAGCTCACCACCTAGTTCAATTAAATAATTCTCTACACCGTTTTGCTCTAGCATCGCTCCCACTCTATCTATACAGTATCCTTTTGCAATACTATTAAAATCTAGATATACATTAGGATTCTCTTTATGAATATAACCGTTGTCATCAAGTGAAATCTTATCAAAACCTACGTATTGCATTAGAGAATCTATCACATGATCATCCAGCTTATTTATTTGACCCTCTGGACCAAAACCGTAAGCATTTACTAATGTTCCCACAGTAGGATCATAAAAGCCTTCAGAGCTTGCATAAACCGCTCCTGCAAGACCATAAACTTCATCAAACATAGCATCTACCACAACCGTTGTATCGCCATGGTTTATTCTTGTGATTTTTGAATTGGGCCAATATGTACTAAACGTATTATTGATGGCATTTATAACAGAATCAAATTTTGCTCCAGCATCAAAATGATCTCCATAAAACTTAACTTGATACGTTGTTCCTAAAGCTTCGCCTTGCAAAACATGAATCTCAGTATTAGGCTGTTTACATGCTAAACAAAACAGCATTGCAACAACAGCGATAAGCATTCTTCTCATTTGTATTCTATAATTCCATTATAAACCATCGCATAATCTGTACCGTGTTCAAGCGGCTTGCTATAGTCTTCAGCGCTACCTAAACCTACGTTAGCGTAAAAAGTGCGCGCATTAAATTTAAGAGCATGATCTCTCATTTTATCCATATTCTCTTGATCATAAGCATTTACATTTTCTGGATAAGTGATCGCTTTCACAATAACAAAGTGCAACTTTTTATCTTTTAAAGCAACAAACTGTGGATTCTTCTTAAGCTTGCTATTTACCGCTAAAAATTCAAATCCTTGTTCTTCTAGATCTTTGCCCACGATGTTCATCGCAAGGTTATGAAGTTCTTGTTCGTTGAGTAATTCTGCCATAGCGCAAAGTTAAACTGCCGTGATTTGATTATAAAACAAAACCGATGCATTGCATCGGTTTTAGTGTTTATTCTTGAGTCGCTTTCGCGGAAGCGATATTGTTATCCTCCAAAGTCATCAAAACGGATGTTCTCATCTGGGATACCAAAATCCTCACCCATTTTTTGTACTGCTTTGTTCATAAGCGGAGGTCCACAGAAATACAATTCGATTTCTTCTGGCTCATCATGCTTATTTAGATATTGATCGATCACTACCTGATGAATGAATCCTACGAAACCATCTCCAGGAGCATCAAGATCTTCTTTTACCTTCCAGTTGTCTTCTTCCATAGGCTCAGAAAGTGCCAAGAAGAATCTAAAGTTAGGGAACTCATCTTCTAATTGCTTGAAGTGATCAAGATAGAAAAGTTCGCGTTTAGAACGACCACCGTACCAATATGTAACTTTACGACCAGTTCTCAATGTTTTGAATAGGTGATATAAGTGAGAACGCATCGGCGCCATACCTGCACCACCACCTACGTAAAGCATTTCTGCCTCAGACTCGTTGATAAAGAACTCTCCATAAGGACCAGAGATAGTTACTTTATCACCTTTTTTACGGCTGAAAATGTAAGAAGATGCAACACCTGGATTAACACTCATCCATTGATTTTTAGCTCTATCCCATGGCGGAGTCGCGATACGCACGTTAAGCATGATCTCACGACCTTCTGCAGGGTAAGAAGCCATAGAGTATGCACGCTCTACAGTTTCATTATTTTTCATTACAAGTGGCCATAGACCAAACTTATCCCATTCTTGCTGAAACTTGTCTGGAGTTTCGTGCTCTTCTGGGTGAGCTGTAATGTCAATATCAGAATATTTGATCTCACATTTAGGGATCTCGATCTGGATATATCCACCAGCTTTGTAGTCCATATCCTCGGGGATCTCAACTACAAATTCTTTGATAAAAGATGCCACGTTATAGTTACGCACTACAGTAGCTTCCCATTTTTTGATACCAAAAACTTCTTCTGGGATCTGGATCTTCATATCCTGCTTCACTTTTACCTGACAAGCAAGACGTGCACCAGCAGCAAGCTCCTTACGAGTAAAGTGTGGAGTTTCTGTAGGTAGTGCTTCACCACCACCTTCGATAACGTGACATTCACACTGAATACAAGTACCACCACCACCACAAGCTGATGGTAAGAATACTTTTTTACCACCTAGTGTAGAAAGAAGAGATCCTCCTGAACCTACTTCAATTTCTTTCTCACCATTGATAGTGATCTTTACTGGGCCTGATGGCGAAAGTTTTTGTTTAGCAAAAAGCAATAATGCAACTAAAAGAATGACAAGTGCCAAGAAAGCTGCTACTGTTGCTACTATTACTCCTATTGTACTAGCTAAGAACATAATTATTCGTTTATTTCTTTAGTATTTTCTGCAATAGGTTCTGCAGGTTGTTCTTTAAGTTCATCTACTTGTGATACTTCAGCTTGCTCTTCAGCAGAATCATCATTATCACCAGTAAGCATACCACCAAAACTCATGAAACCAATTGCCATAAGACCAGTGATAATAAATGTAATACCCAGTCCTCTTAGTGGACCTGGCACATTGCTATAACGAATCTTTTCTCTAATCGCTGCAATAGCAAGAATCGCTAAGAACCAACCGATACCAGAACTGATACCATAGTTAAAAGCAAGACCTAAAGAAGCGATATCTCTAGATTGCATAAAAAGTGAACCTCCTAAGATCGCACAGTTTACTGCAATAAGTGGTAAGAAAATACCAAGACTATTATATAATGATGGTGAAAACTTCTCAACTACTAGCTCTACTAATTGTACCATTGTTGCAATGGTAGCAATGAATAGAATGAAAGACATGAAGCTAAGATCATAGTCAGCATATTCTGGGCCTAACCACTCAAGAGCTCCTTTGCGTAGCACGTAGTGATCAAGCAACCAGTTAATAGGTACAGTAACCGCAAGTACAAAGATTACTGCTGCGCCAAGACCTACAGCTGTAGATACTTTTTTAGAAACCGCAAGGTAAGAACACATCCCAAGGAATGTTGCAAATACCATGTTGTCTATAAATATTGACTTAAAAAATAATTCTAAATGTTCCATTGTATAATTGGAATTTACAATCGGTTACCCGATGTGATATTTTAATGTTCTTCGATCAGGGATTTGTTGCGACTACGCTGTACCCAGATAATGATCCCTAATACTATTAACGCCATAGGCGAAAGAAGCATAAAACCATTGTTCTCGTATCCTATAGCATAAAGACCAGTCTTAGCGATAGGGTCTCCTAACACTTGGAATCCTAATAATGTTCCTGAACCTAAAAGCTCACGAAAGAATCCAACGATCACCAAGATAATACCGTAACCTAAAGCGTTACCAATACCATCAAGGAAAGATTGCCAAGGACCATTACCTAACGCAAATGCCTCAAAACGCCCCATGATGATACAGTTTGTAATGATTAAACCAACGAAAACCGAAAGCTGCTTACTCAATTCATATTGAAATGCTTTCAAACATTGGTCAACGATAATTACAAGCGCAGCAACAACGATCAGTTGAACGATGATACGGATCTTTGGTGGGATTATATTTCGCATAAGCGAAATAACAACGTTACCAAGAGCAAGTACAAACAGTACTGAAACCGCCATCACGATAGATGCCTTTAACTGTGCTGTAATTGCAAGTGCTGAACATATACCTAATACCTGAATAGTAATAGGGTTGTTATCTGTAAGTGGGTCAAAAACGAGCCCCTGTTCTTTTTTAGATAATAAAGCCATAATTATATCTTTAAATCTTTAAGGTGAGGGACGTACAATTTAAGTGTGCTATTGATCATCGCAGTTACACCATTACCAGTAATGGTTGCTCCTGCAAGCGCATCAACTTCTCCGTCCTCTTTGTTCTCATTAAGAGGGTCGTTGTTACCTTTAGCAACTGTGATCCCTTGATATTTTGTACCCTGCATGATCTGCTCACCATTAAAGTCGTCCATAAAGAAACGCTCTTTAATATTAGCACCCAGACCAGGAGTTTCTCCTTTGTGGTCAAAATAAACTCCTTTTACTACATAGTCTTTATCTAAAGCCACAAAGCCCCAAATAGCATCCCATAGACCTTTACCGTACATTGGGACGATGTAATAATCTTCACCATCTTTTTCTCCTATGAAAACCGGAAGTTTTCTTTCAGCTTCGTCTTTTTTAAGCTCTTGCTTAAGATCGATAAGGTAAGCCTCAGGATCCTCAGTGATATTGTCACCTTGAATGATGTATTGAGTTTTTATGTATTGTCCAAATTCAGCCTCAACCTCATTAGTAGGTATAAACTCTACCGCACCGCCATCAACGTCGTTATTAACGCCCATAGCATAAAGGATGTTCTGTTGTTTTTCAAACTTTTCGTTGATTTCGATCTTTGGTCTAAGTGAAGCTGCAACAAATGCAAGCAATGCACCCACAACCAGTACCATCACAACTGCAAAGATTACCGTGTAACTATTCTTTTCGGTATTCATTACTAAGCCGTTTTAAGTTTTAATCTTTTCATTCTTCTCTTCACGTTTGCTCTTACCACGTAGTGGTCAATTGTAGGAGCAAATACGTTCATCAATAGTATCGCAAGGAAAACACCTTCTGGATATGCAGGGTTAAACACTCTGATCATTACAGAAATGAAACCAATAAAGAAACCATACCAGTATTTACCCACATTAGTTTGTGAACCGGTAACAGGATCTGTTGCCATGTACACAATACCAAAAGCAAGACCCCCAATGATAAGATGTTGCCAAAATGGGAACTCCATCAATCCGTAGAACTTACTTCCTTCTCCGATCCATCCTGCGTCTACGACACCGTTAAAGATCAAGCCCATTGCAAGAGCACCTACTACAGCGCTCACCATAATTCTCCAGCTAGCGATCTTAGTGTAGATTAAAAATAATCCACCTAGAAGAATCAATAACGTTGAAGTCTCACCTACAGAACCTGGTATAAAGCCTACAAACATATCTGAGATTGAATAACTCATATCTCCAGACTGCGCAAGCGTACCTAAGATAGTTTCTCCAGAAATAGCATCAGGCTGACCCGCCTTTTCTACTGCTCCGTGAACCCAAACTTTATCACCACTCATCCATGTAGGATAAGCGAAGAAAAGAAAAGCACGAATAGTAAGTGCAGGGTTAAGAATATTCATCCCTGTACCACCAAAAACTTCTTTACCGATAACTACACCAAAAACAACCGCTACCGCAAGCATCCAAAGTGGGATGTCAATTGGCACGATCAATGGCACTAGCATACCAGTTACAAGGTATCCTTCTTCAACTTCGTGACCTTTAATAACCGCGAAGATAAATTCAACAAGAAGACCCACACCATAAGAAACGATCACTAGTGGCAATACTGTTATCGCTCCCAGCGAAAAGTTCTCCCATGTGAAAAAGTTTCCAAAAAGATCTGGAGTTCTTGCAATACCATTAGCAGCATCAATAGCTGCATAATGCTGATAACCCGCATTGAAAATACCCCAAACCAAAACTGGCAGCAACGCCATGATCACGGTATTCATCGTACGCTTAAGATCATCTACCGCACGAATGTGACTACCACTATGCGTAACTTCATTAGGGGTGTAAAGAAAAGTGTGCAACGCGTTAAACGCCGGCGCCATTTTCTTGCCCTTATACTGTTCCTTAATGGAATCTAATTTTTGCTTTAATCCCATATCTAATTATCCTATTTCTTTTTGCATCAAGTCTAACCCCTTGCGAATAATCGCCTGGTGAGGTTGTTTTGAAACACATATAAATTCAGTGAGTGCAAAATCTTCAGGCGCCACTTCATACATACCCATTTGCTCCATGCTATCAAGGTCCTCAACCATACAAGATTTAAGGATTTGCATCGGGTAAATATCTAAAGGAAAAACTTCCTCATAAGCTCCCGTAAGAACAAAAGCTCTGTGTTCACCGTTAGTATTTGTATCTAGATCGTATTTCTTATTTGGGAACAACCAAGAGAACGTCAATGCTCTGGTCTTTGAAACCTTGTTAAACACTGGCTTGTTCCAACCGAAGAATTCGTAATCATTACCTTCTGGGATCACAACAAACTCCTTATGATAATAACCTAAGTTACCATCAGGAGCAACCGTGTCACCAGTAAGCACATTACCAGAAATCATTCTTACATTATCACCTTCCACACCTGCATCATAAGCAAAAGTAGAAACCTCAGCTCCTATTCTTGTTTTATAATACTTAGGTTTCTTTACAGATGACCCAGAAACAGATATTATGCGCTCAGGATTAAATTTCCCCGTAAGGAAAAGATCACCAATGATCACAAGATCTTCTGCAGCTATCGTCCAGAAAACCTCACCCTTATTAATAGGTCTAATTTTGTTGATCTGCGTACCCACATTACCACTAGGGTGTGGTCCAGAAACCGTGTGAAGTGTAATATCGCTTATACCGCTAAACACACTATCAGCTCCTTTTTCTACAGAAACGTGAACGCCACCTTCTGTAAATTTACCCAGAGCTGTAAGCGCTGCCTGCAGCGAAGCTTCTTTACCTTTTAAGGTAAAATTACTATCTGGAGCAAGAGGTGCACTGTTGTGACCAGATACAAAAATAGCGTCCGGAGCGACATCATTCTCAGCGATGATATCATAGGGACGCTGTTTTATGAAAGGCCATGCACCGCCTAGAAGCAACCTCTCTTTTATGGCTTCTGCACTTGCGGTTGCCACATCAAGAGCTCCGTGATCTACCGCTTCATCAGTGCCATCTGCCTCAATGATGATGTGTGTGATCACACGTTTAGCACCTCTTTTGATCTCAGCAAGTGTACCACTTACAGGAGATACAAATTTAAGGTTCTGATCTTCCCTTGAATAAAAAATAGGTTGTCCTGTCTTTACCTGTGCGCCTTCCTTAACTGCCATCTTAGGAGTAATAAGATGAAAATCCGAAGGTTTGATCGTGTAAGTCCTCGACTTGGGAGCATCAGCTATGACTTTCTCAGCTTCTCCAACCAAATTAATGTCAAGACCTTTTTTGATCTTAATGTCTTTTGACATAGGAAAATTATGTTAATGTTTTTGCCCTCCCCCGACAAAGAATCGGGTTTTTGAGGTGCGCAAATTTACAAATTTTACCTGCTTAAGCCATACGAGAAAAGGATAAAATTGTTAAACCAGTAAGATTAGGTTATGCAAACGTTATAGCTAGTAAATTTACCCCGTATTTTCGGTGTATTTTACACAGGCACAATATTTGAATTACCTTTGATAAATCTCAAAATTACACATGAAAAACTTTATCGTTTGTTTTCTTTTTTTGCTCACAGCAAAAAGTTCTCTCGCGCAAGTAGCTAAAGAAATTTCGGCGCCAGCCTACATAAAAACAGTACAGTTTAAAGGAAATACAGATCAAAGTCAGTTACCGCTCATAAAATTAGGCGAAACCCTACGACTGAGTTTTGACGATATCATTGGTGACGAAACTGATTATTATTATAAAATCCAACATTATAATTACGACTGGACTCCTTCGGCTTTAGCCAAAACAGAATACATGGAAGGTTTTGATGGTGTTCGCATTTTTGACTACACAAATTCTGTAAGCACTTTGCAGATCTACACGCATTATGAACTTGCGATTCCAAACAAAAACACAAGAGCACTGCAAAAAAGCGGCAATTACATGCTCATTATTTACAACAACGCCGATGAAGTGATCTTTTCACGAAAGTTTATGGTATACGACTCGCAAGTTGCTGTAGGTGTTGAAATTTTAAGATCACGAGATCTAAAATTTGTAGATCATAAACAAACGGTAAACTTTAGAGTAGATGGCGGCGAAGATCCGTTGATCAATCCTGATCAGAATATAAAACCCGTCATTATACAGAATAATGACCTTAAGACTGCGATAAGAAATTTTAAACCACAATACACCATAGGCAACGTGCTAGAATATCGCTACGACACAGAAACTTCATTTTTTGCTGGTAATGAGTTTTTGTTTTTTGATAATAAGGATGTGCGTGTGAGCAACAACTCCATTCAATATATTGAGTTGATAAATTTGTACCACAACTATCTTTATGTAATCCCTACGCGAGCAAATCTAGAATACACTTACAATCCAGACATTAATGGTAATTATGTGGTGCGATCGCTTCAGGGCGATGCAAATTATAATTCTGAATATGTTTGGGTACATTTTGGGCTTGACCATAAAAAACTGCCTGCCGGCGAAGAAATTTATGTGTACGGCAATTTCAATAATTTTGAAATTGACGATGCGGTAAAGATGATTTACAACGAAGAAAATCAAATCTACGAACTACCGCTTCTTCTTAAACAAGGTTTTTACAACTACCGATATGTCGTGGCAAAAAATGGCGTGCGACTACCCAACAACCCGATAAGTGGCGATTTCTGGCAAACAGAAAATGAATACGACGTCCTTATATATTATAGAAGACCCGGCGGAAGGTTTGATGAACTCATAGGAGCTGGTAATGCGCTAAGTACAAACATTAGCAATGTGAGACGTAATTGATCTAAATTCAAAAATCGTTTTATATTTAGGCTGTGGAAGAAAAAAAGGAAACCAGCCTTATTAAAAATGGTCGCAAATCTTTGCGATATCGCGGCGTACAATGTCTTAACTGCGGCCACCCGCTAGAAATTAGCGATCGCTACTGCTCATATTGCGGTCAATTAAACTCTGTAAAAAGACTCTCGCTTAAAGATTTTTTTGGAGAATTTCTCAATAGCATCATCACTTACGATAGTCGTTTTAGATACACTATTAAAGACATTATTCTTAAGCCCGGCACGATCACGCGCAATTATGTAGACGGCAAACGGTTGAAGTATGCAAATCCTTTCAGGTTCTTTTTAAGCATCAGCATTTTGTATTTCTTAGTCGCAAATTTGATCTCGTATTTTGAACCCAACACCACATCAAACAGCTTTAAAAACTTACGCCCGTTTACCACAGACAATATCGAGAAAGCGCTAGGTTATAAAAAAGTAGAAGACTCAATTGACCTGGATTATGCTTTCATTCAGGATAATGAATATTTTGAGTACGAATCAGAAGAAAAGGTTGACACACTCTCCTATCTAGGCGGTCTTAAAAGTAAATTCAATCTCTTTAGTTCCTTTTATTACGCATCAGAGATCACAGATCCAGATGAAGCGCTAGACAGTTTAAGATACAGCCACACACCCATGAATAGATGGATGTATCAGCGCAACGCAGTTTTTGAAAGAATCGATAAAAACCCCGGGATGTTCATTAACTATGTTGCTAAACAATTACCGTTTTTCATCTTCTTTCTCACACCGTTTTTAGCACTATTCTTTCTCCTTATATATTTTAAGAGGCGGCCTTACGGCGAAATAAAATCTGCCATAAAAAATAACAGCAACAAATACTGGCAAAAGATCATGGCAACACCAGTTTTAAGTCAGATCACATTGCACTCTATCGCCGTGCCGTATAAGTTTTTCAAAGTACGAAGACCTGTGAATTACATGGAACACATGATCTTCATATTCCACATATTCACCTTTTTATTTCTTGGTCTGTTCTTGCTTTTACTGCCAGATTTTCTTCTAGGAGATGATTACTTGGTAACGATATTTCTAAGCGCTATTTGCCCGTTTTATTTCTACAAAGCCATCAGAAACTTCTACAAAGAAAGCCGGAAAAGAACCATTTTTAAATTCATCACCATTCATATCATATTTGCAATTATCGCTTCAGGATTAGGCGCATGCTTCTTGATGTTCACAGCGGTATCTTATGGATAGGTTAAATAAGTGTAGTTAGTACGGTTTTTTTAGTACTTTTAGCTTAAAAGCTTCCCTACAAGATGATATCTCAGGTTACAAACGGCATAAAGGTTTCAGTAAAAACCAATTACGAAGGCACGTTTTATCAAGACCTTGTTTTAAAATATGCCTTTTCTTACAAGATAACTATTGCAAACAATAGTAAACACACCGTGCAATTACAAAGACGCCGCTGGAATATCTTTGACTCTTTAAATGAAACAGAAGTCGTAAAAGGCGAAGGTGTTATAGGTGAAACTCCAATAATCTTTCCCGGCGATTCGCACACATACACTTCGGGCTGTGCTTTAAATGCTCCTTATGGCTCAATGAATGGTCATTACACCATGACAGACCTTAACACAGGACAAAGACTCAAGGTTTTAATTCCCACTTTTAATTTAATCGCGCCCTTCGGTTCTAACTAGAGAATTACCGATTAATCACAGCGCAATCCTTTTCATGAAAATGCTATAAAAAGCTGCTATGCGTTCCATACAGTTTTTCGTACATTGCTTTGCGTATTTTATAATAAGAACAAGTAACAAAATTAACTATGGGAAAAGGATTTTTTGATGTACCTGTTGCTATCAATGAGCCTGTTATGGACTACGCGCCAGGCAGCGCTGAACGCGAAGAGGTATTAAAAGCCTATGACGATTTATACAACAGCAAAGTAAATGTTCCTCTTTATATTAATGGTAAAGATGTAGAAACAGGTAATACTCGCACTATGTCTCCTCCTCATGAGCATGCGCACATCTTAGGAGAATATCATCTTGCTGAGAAATCTCACGTAGAAGAATCTATCGCGGGATCTCTAGAAGCTAGAAAAACATGGTCTAAAATGTCATGGGAACAAAGAGCTGCAATTTTCTTAAAAGCTGCAGAACTTATACAAGGACCTTACCGCGCGAAGATCAACGCAGCAACTATGCTTGCACAGTCTAAGACAATCTATCAAGCAGAAATCGATTCGGCTTGTGAGTTAATAGACTTCTTGCGTTTTAATGTGCAGTACATGTCTGAGATCTACATGAACCAGCCAGAGAGTAGCTCTGCTGCTTGGAACCGTGTAGAATATCGCCCATTAGAAGGATTTATTTATGCGGTAACTCCGTTTAACTTTACTGCGATCGCTGGTAACCTTCCGGCTTCAGCAGCACTTATGGGTAATGTTGTTGTTTGGAAACCTAGTGACAGCCAGGTATATTCTGCTAAAGTAGTGATGGATGTTTTCCGCGAAGCAGGAATGCCAGCTGGTGTAATTAATATGGTAATGGGTGATCCAGAAATGATCACAGATACTGTATTAGCAAGTCCAGATTTTTCTGGAATTCACTTTACAGGCTCAACGCATGTTTTTAAAGATATCTGGGCGAAGATCGGCCAGAATATCCACAGCTATAAAACATACCCTAGAATCGTAGGTGAAACTGGTGGTAAAGATTTTATCCTTGCACACCCTACAGCAAATGCTAAACAAGTTGCAACTGCAATTTCTCGTGGCGCATTTGAATTCCAAGGTCAAAAATGTAGCGCAGCAAGCCGTGTTTACTTACCTAAGTCACTTTGGGAAGATGTAAAGAATTATGTTGTGGAAGATGTAGAGTCTTTTAAAATGGGTTCTCCACAAGACATGAGCAACTTTATCACTGCTGTGATCCATGAAGGATCTTTTGACAAACTTGCAAAATACATTGACGAAGCAAAAGCTGATGACAGCGTAGAAGTTGTTGTGGGTGGAAATTATGATAAATCAGAAGGTTACTTTATTGAGCCAACTGTTTTACTAACTACAGATCCACAGTACACAACAATGCATACAGAACTTTTCGGCCCAGTTGTGACCATCTATCTTTATGAAGATGACAAATGGGAAGAAACGCTGGAGCTTGTAGACAACACTAGCGATTATGCACTTACAGGAGCTGTTATAGGTAAAGACCGCGCAGCTTTAGCGCAAGCTACAGACGCATTGCAAAACTCTGCTGGTAACTTCTATATCAACGATAAACCTACGGGTGCGGTTGTTGGTCAGCAGCCATTTGGTGGAGCAAGAGCTTCAGGAACTAACGACAAAGCAGGTAGCTCACTTAACCTTTTAAGATGGGTTTCTCCTAGATTGATCAAGGAGACATTTGTAACTCCTACAGATTATAGATATCCTTTTTTGGGTTAAACCCAAAATAAATCTAATACAAAAACCACATATTCAACTATGTGGTTTTTATTTGTTTATACGTTTAATGTAAATTTAATGTTATCTAAATGTAAATTAATTATTACATAAATGATATAGATATTGTACTTTTGTACTGATCACAAAAATGAAGGAAGATGAATGATGAGAATAAAATGTATTTACTTAAGATGAAATATTCTGTGATTGACGTCACAAAGGATAAAGACAGTCGAAAAGTAACACGCAAAAAAGAAAAGCTGTATCTGGTAAAAAATCCTGATGCGGTAGAAGAAAAACTAGCAGAGCTTGAAGAATCTCTACTGGAAGTAAGCAATGACACTTCTGAAGGTTTTATTACAAAAGTGTCGAACCATTTGAGAAAATTTGGTTCACTATGTAACTCTACTTACTTTAGAATGCTAAGAACATAATATAAAGGTTGGCCACGCGGTCAACCTTTATATTTTAATGGTAAATACACCACCTTTTTAGTTTCAAAAAAGTCCTCCTCATAAAAATCTGAAAGCGCATAGATCTTAGCGCTTTGAAACTTCTGCAACTCTTCTTCCAGATCGCCTCCTTTAAGATAAAGAATCCCGTTGCGCATTTCATGCTCACTTTTTTTAGCGATCTTACCTTTTATCCATCTTGTAAAAGTTTCCATGTGGGCTACGGCACGACTCACGATAAAGTCATATTGACCGTCAACATTCTCTACACGATCATTTGTAGCTTTTACATTCTCTAGACCTAGACCTTCTACAACTTCTTCTACTACTTTGATCTTTTTACCTATACTATCTACCAGATGAAAATCTACTTCAGGAAATAGTATCGCCAGCGGAATTCCTGGAAAACCTCCGCCGGTTCCTACGTCAAGAACCTTTGAACCTGGTTTAAAAGACTGCACTTTGGCGATTCCTAGCGAGTGTAAAACATGACGCAAATAGATCTCGTCAATATCCTTACGAGACACTACATTGATCTTTAAATTCCAGTCTTTGTAGAGTTCGCTTAGCTTCTCAAATTGAGCAATTTGTTTCGCCGTAAGGCCATCAAAATATTTTAAGATAATCTCCATTAGCTATTTTTGGGGCAACAAAATTAATCTTTATCGCGTTAATTCGGTAAAATCTATACCTCCTTAGCAAATAGAATAGTATTTTTGGACCAATTTGTGCACCAACTTAAATGCACATAAATTTTTTGAAAGAATGAATCCCAATACAATACGTTTTTCTAGAACGGACTCTGCAAAGTTCTTTAGAACCCTTAATAAACGAGTTAACACCTACTTTAAAGAAAATAACATTGAAAGAACAGGAAACTGGCAACTGTATGTAAAAACAGCAGTTATGTTCAGTCTTTTTCTTGCTCCATATTTTGTTTTACTTACTTTAGATCTTCCTACTTGGGCTCAGGTTCTACTTACCATTTTAATGGGTGTAGGTATGGCTGGCGTAGGTATGAACGTGATGCATGATGGTAATCATGGTTCTTACTCAAAGAAAAAATGGGTAAACAAGATCATGGGTGGAAGTATTTATATCCTTGCGGGAAATGTTTACAACTGGCAAGTACAACACAACGTTTTACACCATACGTACACCAACATTCACGGGCATGACGAAGATCTTGAAGCTGGTAGAATCTTAAGATTCTCTAGACATAGTGAGTGGAGATGGTATCACCGTTTTCAACATTATTACTCTGTATTGCTTTATGGATTGCTAACATTTAACTGGGCGATCACTACAGATTTTAAGCAAATGAGAAATTACCTAAAGCGTGAGCTTAGTTATGGTAAATTCCCTAATCCAAGAGTTGAGTGGACTAAACTCGTGATCACAAAACTGATCTATGTAACTGTTTGGATCGTGCTTCCTATTCTTATTATGGATATCGCATGGTGGAAGATCCTTTTAGGTTTCTTTTTTATGCATTACACAGCTGGATTGATCCTAAGTGTGATTTTTCAATTGGCTCACGTTATGGGAGAGGCAGATATGCCATTACCTGATGATAGCGGCAGCATGAAGAATACTTGGGCGATTCATCAGCTTTTCACCACAGTGAATTTCTCAACTAAAAATAGAATTGTAAACTGGTTTACTGGTGGATTAAATCACCAAGTAGAACATCATATGTTCCCACACTTAAGCCATATACACTATACAAAAATCTCTAAGATCGTTAAGCAAACTGCGGCAGAATGCAACCTACCGTACAACGAGTACAAAACGACTCGTGCTGCGATCTTAGCACACTTTAAATATCTAAAAGAAATGGGCATGCGCCCTGCATTGCAAACCGTATAACCTTTATTGTTTTCTATGGAAACAACCACCAACCAATTATCTGACAGAATCAACAATTTAGCCACCTCAGCAACTTTAGCAATGGCTGCTAAAGCTCGCGAACTTAGAGGTGAAGGTAAAGATGTAATAGGTCTTAGTCTTGGAGAACCAGACTTCAACACACCAGATTATATTAAACAAGCAGCAATAGATGCTGTAAACGAAAACTACAATTCATATACTCCGGTAGATGGTTATGCTGAGCTTAAACAAGCTATCATCACCAAGTTTGAAAGAGACAACAATCTTTCTTACGAACCAAGTCAAATTGTAGTGAGCACTGGTGCTAAACAAGCACTTTATAATGTTGCTCAAGTTTGCATCAACCCTGGCGACGAAGTTATTTTACCTTGCCCTTACTGGGTAAGTTATAGCGACATCGTTAAGCTTGCCGAAGGTGTGCCTGTAGAAGTCATGACCACTATTGAGGACGATTTTAAAATGACTCCAGAGCAATTGCGTGCTGCAATTACTCCAAAAACAAAAATGCTTTGGTATAGTTCACCATGTAACCCTAGTGGATCTATCTACAGCAAAGAAGAACTTCGTGCACTTGCTGATGTTCTTAAAGATTACCCACAGATCGTTGTTGTAAGTGATGAAATTTACGAGCATATAAACTACGTAGGTGGACACGCGAGCATGGCTCAATTTGAAGACATGTATGATCGCACAGTTACAGTAAACGGAGTTGCAAAAGCATTTGCAATGACAGGATGGAGAATCGGGTACATTGGTGCTCCTTCTTATATCGCTAGAGCTTGCAATAAAATACAAGGGCAGGTAACAAGTGGTGCAAACTGTATCGCACAGCGCGCTACGATCACCGCATTAATGTCTCCTGTAAGCAAGATTCAATATATGGTTGACGAGTTTAAAGAGCGTCGTTCATTGATTCTTGATCTTTTACAAGACATCCCAGGTTTTGAATGTAACGAGCCAGAAGGTGCTTTTTATGTTTTCCCTAATATCTCTTACTATTTTGGAAAAACCTTAAAGGGAAAAGAAATCAAAAACGCTTCAGATTTCTCAATGTTCCTTCTTGAGGAAGCTAACGTTGCAACTGTAACTGGTGATGCTTTTGGCGGTCCTAACTGCATAAGAATTTCTTATGCAGCAAGTCAAGAGCAGATCAAAGAAGCGCTTAAGCGAATCAAAGAAGCTGTAGCTGCGTAATTTTCATGTAAATGAAATACAACTTAAAAGATATAAACGCTCGTGAGGTCTTTCCTGGATTTCACGGGCGTTTTATACATACAGAGCAATCTACACTTGCGTTTTGGGAGATCGATGAGAATGCTGTGATCCCAGAGCATAATCACTTTCATGAGCAGGTGATGCAAGTCTATGAAGGAGAATTTGAACTTCAACTGGATGGCGAAACGCATATTTTAAAACCAGGTGATGTCTTAGTCATTCCGCCAAACGCACCGCACGGCGGCAAAGCATTAACTGCTTGCAAAGTGCTAGACACATTTACTCCGGTAAGAGAAGAATACAAATAAAAAAATCAGCCTCACAGCTGATTTTTTTTATTTTCTATTTTATGTTTTTGGCTATAGCGAAAGCGGTTGCACCACGGTATCGATCACGTGAATCACACCGTTAGACTGATTTACATCTGCAATGGTAATTGTCGCCATTGTACCTTCCAGATTTTTGATCATGATCGCATCACCAGCCATTACCGCCCAAAGCTTTTCTCCTTGTGCTGTTGTGAATTCGGCTGAACCTCCACCTTTTTTAATCGCACTTTTAATATCTGCCGCACTGTATTTACCAGGCACCACATGATAAGTAAGAATAGCAGCTAGTTTTGATTTGTTTTCTGGCTTAAGAAGTTCTTCTACGGTGCCCATAGGTAATTTTTCAAAAGCTCTGTTTGTGGGTGCAAAAACAGTAAAAGGTCCGCTACCTTGTAATGTTTCTACCAAGCCAGCAGCTTTTACGGCCGCCACAAGTGTAGTGTGATCCTTAGAATTCACAGCGTTTGAAACGATATCTTTAGACGGATACATCTCTGCGCCTCCTACCATTTTTGTTTCTTGTGCAACTGCAGTACTAGCCACAGCGATAATTGCAAAAATGCAAAGGATAGTTTTTAACTTTTTCATAGTTGTATTGATTTTTATTACAACTACATAGCGCAAAAAGCAGTGCTTTAGTTTGCTACAAATACCTTTTTGGCAATACTTTAACGAAGTAGATTTTCTTTGGCGAAAGCCTAAAGATCATTTTTAAGATGCTCAATGATCATCTCTGCATGCACGCGGGTGTTCTCTATAAAAAGTTTACTGGTCTGCATCCCGGCATTGATCACACCTGCGACGTAAACATTTTTAAGCGGAGTCTCTAAAGTCTCAGGATCATGCGCTAGCAATTTATTTTTATCTTCCTCGATCACGAGTCCCAGTTTATTGAAAAGTGCATAATTAGGCGTATATCCTATCATCGCAAGCACAAAATCATTCTCGATCTCAATGTCACCTTCAGGAGTTTCTAAAATCACTGTATGCGGCTTGATCTCTTTTACCACGGTATTAAAATGTGCAGTGATCGCGCCTTCTTTAATGCGATTCTCGATGTTAGGACGAATCCAATATTTCACCTTAGGGTAAATGGCGTCTTCCCGAATCGCCATGGTAACCTCTGCGCCTTTATAATATGTTTCGAGAGCTACGTCACAAGCAGAATTTGCCGCGCCCACTACAAGAATCTTTTGCCCCACATAAGGGTGCGGACTGTCATAAAAGTGCTTCACTTTTGGTAAACCCTCACCAAGAACATTGAGTTTACGAGCTGTATCATAAAAACCAGTACTCACGATCACAGCTTTGCTTTTAAAGTTTCCTCTATTGGTTTTCACCAAATATCCTCCGCCATCTTCTGGCTTCATCTCGAGAACTTCTGTATACAGCTTAATGTTGAGATCCCAACTTTCATAAACTCTGCGGTAATACTCTAGCGCCTCTTTTCTAGTAGGTTTGTCTGTGTGAGACACAAAAGGCACATCACCTATCTCAAGCAAATTAGATGTTGAAAAGAATGTCATCTGCTCGGGGAAATTGTAAATACTATTTACCAGCACACCTTTTTCAATTATAAGATGATCTATTCCTGCTTTTTTTGCTTCAATGGCGCATGCAAGACCTATGGGGCCGGCACCAATGATGATAAGTTCGTGGTTTTCCAAGTTGTGAGATTTTGGCGTAAGCCCAAAATTACAATACACCTAGCGATTGCGCCAAAAAAACGGCGTTAAGAGAATCAAAACAGTGAAGAGTTCTAATCTACCTATGAGCATTAAAAACGAGCACCACCACTTCCCGATGTCTGGCAAAGAATCGTAATTATTCACCGGACCAAGGTCGCCAAATGCAGGCCCAACGTTACCTAAGGACGAGGCCGCACCACCCAATGCAGTAGGAAAATCTAAGCCAAGCATCGCAAGACCACACGCACCAACGATCCAAGAAAGTAGATAAAGAATGAAAAATCCTAGAATATTAAATACGATATTCTGTGGGATGGCTTTGTTATTATAACGCACCGGCAAGATGGCATTAGGGTGCAAGGTTCTTTTAAACTCTAGCACACCGTTGCGAATGGTGATCAAATGTCTAACGATTTTAATACCTCCCGCCGTAGAACCTGCTGAACCTCCCAAGAACATCATCCCGAAGAAAACTACAGTTAAAAATGGCGCCCATAGTGTATAATCTGCCGAGACAAAACCGGTAGTGGTCATCACCGCAAGCACTTGAAAAAGTGCGTGTCTAATGGCACTTTCAGTCTCTCCTAGAACCATAGGATGGCTCACAGAAGATATACTCACATCTGCTTGCCACAAGATCACAATAGCCGTAACTAGCGTAAATCCTATGATAAAGGTGGAGTATAATTTAAACTCTTCATCCTCCCAGATCTCACGAATTCTACCTTTAAAAGCAAAGTAACTCAAGACAAAATTCGTCCCGGCAAGGAACATAAAAAGTATGATAATATATTGAATAAGCGGCTTATCATTCCAATAAGCGAGACTTGCATTCTTCGTACTAAACCCACCTGTAGACAGTGTACTCATCGCATGATTAACAGCGTCAAAAAACGACATTCCTGCAATCTTAAGTAAGATGGTTTCGGCAATTGTGTAGCCAAAATAAATAAGCCACAAACGCTTTGCCGTGTCTGTAATTCGCGGGTGTAATTTATCTGCGCTAGGCCCAGGAGCTTCGGCTGCAAAGAGCTGCATCCCTCCTATTCCCAGTAATGGTAATATGGCTATAGCCAAAACTATAATTCCCATACCGCCTATCCAGTGCGTGGTACTACGCCAGAACAAGATACCATTAGGAAGCGCTTCAATATCATTCACGATGGAAGAACCCGTTGTGGTATAACCACTCATTGTTTCAAAAAAGGCATCTGTGAGAGAAGGGATCGAGCCACTGAAAATATAAGGCAAACTTCCACTTAGCGACATAAATATCCACCCGAAGGTCACAACAATGTATCCTTCTTTCTTCTGAATTTCTTTTTTGTGGTCTCTAGTCAAGAACATGAGTAATGTTCCCACAAAGACAGTAAGAAGTCCCGCGCTAGAAATAGATAATGCAGAATCTACACCATCATAGATATAACCTACAATTGCGCTAAGTATCATGAAGCCACCGTTGCAAAGCAACAGCAAACCCATGAGGTGAAAAATGATCTTATAATTGAGTCTTGGCACTTAAAAAGTAATTAAGCAAACATACGCTCTACCTTGTTGATAGATCTCAACAAGCAGCATACTACAATTCTATCGCCCACTTCTATTCTATAATCTCCTAGAGCGATAATTCCTTTTCCGTTTCTTACTACACCACCTATCGTCGCAGAACGTGGAAAATCTAGATCTTTGATCTTTTTTCCTATAACTTCTGAGTTAGGCTTTGCGATAAACTCAAGAAGCTCTGCGTTCATATTATTAAGCTTTGTCATAGCAACCACATCTCCTTTTCTTATATATCTAAAGATCGTGTTTGCCGCAAGCAGTTTTTTATTAATCAAGGTATCAATACCTATACTATGGCTCAGTTGAAAATAATCCATATTCTCAACTAAGGCGATCGTTTTCTTAACGCCTTTAGATTTCGCCACAAGGCAAGACATAATATTTGTCTCGCTATTTCCTGTAACCGCGATAAAGGCATCCATATCGTAAATATTTTCTTCTTCCAGAAGCTCTACGTTACGGCCATCACCATTGATCACAAGAGTTTTTGACAATTGTTCAGCCAGTTCAACAGCTTTTTCTCTTTCTTTCTCAACCAGTTTCACATGAAAACCAGACGAAAGATCTTGCGCTGTTTTATTACCTATTTTAC
This sequence comes from Leeuwenhoekiella obamensis, assembly GCF_055391795.1. Lineage (NCBI taxonomy): Bacteria > Pseudomonadati > Bacteroidota > Flavobacteriia > Flavobacteriales > Flavobacteriaceae > Leeuwenhoekiella > Leeuwenhoekiella obamensis. The sequence goes on from NZ_AP029251.1 coordinate 2,347,699, forward strand.
TTCCACCAAGGATCATCACATTTTTGATCTCCTTTTTGGCTTTACCCGTCAATTTATAGATCTCATCCACACCGCCTTTTACGGTCATAAAATACACCTGATCGCCTTCTTTAAAAACTGTATCTCCACGCGGGATCAGCGTGTATTGCGTACCCATGCGCTGCACCGCAATAGGCATAAAGTGTAATTCTGGAAAAATTCTCGCTGCTTCTTTCACGCTTTTACCCACAAAGGAAGCCGTACGCGTTAGCGAAGTTCCCACCATGGTCAACGCCCCATTTTCAAACTCATAACTATCGTTAAAAGCACTTTGATTAAGGAGAAGTTCAATTTCGGCGGCAGCCAAACTCTCTGGAGAAATAAGCTCATCTATACCAAATTCTTTAAAACCTGCTACAGATTGATTTTCTATAAACTCTGTGTTAGAAATTCTTGCAATGGTACGCTTAGCGCCCATTTGCTTTGCGAGCACACATACAGTGATATTGGTAGTCTCGCTAGAAGTTACAGCAATAATAAGATCTGCCTGATCTATACGTGCATCCTTTAAAATAGCGATAGACGTAGCATCACCACGTATCGTTCTAATGTCAAGATGCGTATCTGCATAGACCGTATTTGTCTTATCTACATCAATTAAAGTTATGTCCTGGGATTCAAAGGAGAGCAGTTTTGCAAGATGAAAACCTACTTCTCCCGCACCAGCAATGACTATCTTCATACAGGCAGGTCAAGTAAAAAATCAATGCAAATATACATGATTAGATGACAATGCATCAGATTTGTAAGCTTCTATTGCATACGCCTCAATATGGCGCAACAAGTAGTATATTTGCGGCAAATTCTGCAGATGAAAAAAAGTGTAAACCCCTACAAAGATTCTAAACAGTCAAAAAGGGAACAGGTAGAACAGATGTTTGACAACATCTCAAATGAATATGATGGTCTAAACCGCGTAATCTCCTTTGGTATAGATATTAAATGGAGAAAAAAAGTTGTTAAGCTTGTCAGCGAAAAGAACCCACAAACAGTTCTTGACATCGCAACAGGTACCGGCGACCTTGCCATTGCACTTGCAAACACAGGCGCAAAAAAGATCATAGGCGTAGATATTTCTAACGGAATGCTAAGCGTAGGAAGAAAGAAGATCACAGCAGCAAATCTTGACACCGTCATAGAAATGCAGCAAGCAGACTCTGAAGCGCTTCCTTATGAAGACAATTACTTTGATGCGATTACCGTAGGCTTCGGGATACGTAATTTTGAAAACCTAGAAAAAGGCCTTTCTGAGATCCTGCGTGTGCTTAAACCTGATGGGATCTTTGTAATCCTTGAAACTTCTGTTCCTACAAAAACACCTTTTAAACAGGGTTACAACTTATATAGCAAGTTCATCCTTCCAGGAATAGGTAAGATCTTTAGCAAAGACAAAAATGCTTATGCGTATTTAAGCGAGAGCGCTTCAATTTTCCCTTACGGCGAAGAACTGAACAATATTTTGAAGAAAATAGGGTTTACATCTGTGCAAGACTTGCCACAAACCATGGGTGTAGCTACCATTTACACAGCTTCAAAATAATTATATGAAAAAGATTTTATTTTTTCTTGCCATCGCAGCGATTAGCCACAGCACGCAATCACAGATATTCGCAAGAGAAAAACTTACAAATCTTGAAAATTTTGACAAGCAGCGCTGGACGTGGGGATATTACTTTGGTCTTAATGAATATGACTTTAAATTCAATTATGACGAGACTAAAGTTAATGACGTTTACACCGGCAAAACCTTAGGTTTTAATGTAGGCCTTGTAGGCGATCTTAGACTTAACGATTACCTTAATCTTCGTCTAGAACCTGGCCTTTACTATAACACCCGCAATCTTACATTTCCTAATCAAATAGGCGATGCCACATTTCCTGCAGATGCAAGCGAAGCCGACTTTGAACGTGAAATAAAAAGCACATACATTCATATACCATTGCTTTTAAAGGTCTCGACAAAGCGACTTAACAACATAAAACCATTTGTAGTGGGCGGTTTTAGTTATTCGCACAACTTATCGAGTAACGAGAAAAATCCTGATGATAACTACGCCGGTCAATTTAGGATGAAAACCGGAACGTTATATTACGAAGTTGGTTTTGGGGTAGACATGTATCTCTTCTTTTTCAAATTCACGCCTAGCATTCGCGGAGTTTTCGCACTTACTGATGAACTTGTGCGCGACGAAGACCCTAACAGTCCATACACCAGCAACATTGACAAAATGATGTCTCGTGGTGTTTTCTTGAATTTTACGTTTCAATAATTTTTTGGCTTAAAGCCAAAAAACTACCCGCGTCTTTTAAACTCACTCAGCAAGATCGCAGTCGCCGAAGCCACATTGAGACTTTCAGTTTTTTCACTGAATCTTGGAATACTGATCTTTTGATCGATCAAACTTTCAATTTCTGAAGAAATACCGTTTGCTTCGTTACCCATTACAAGAATGGCTTCTGTTTCTAGATCGTGATCATAAACATTCTCACCTTCCATAAAAGCGCCATACTTTGTTGCTGTGGCATTTTTTAAGTAATCGTCAATTTTGGCGTAAGCCAGATCAACACGCGCCAGCGAACCCATTGTTGCTTGAACCACCTTAGGATTGTAACAATCTACCGTTTGCTCGCTGCAGATCAATTGTTTTACCCCAAACCAGTCGCAAAGTCTAATGATCGTGCCCAGATTACCGGGATCGCGCACATCGTCAAGCACCACCTTTAAACCGGGTTTTTGCGCAACTTCCCCCTGCGGAATGTAAAAAACCGCAATAGCCTCTGGCGCGGTTTTAAGAAAAGTAATCTTCTGCAATTGCGCCTTGTCTTCGATCTGTTTTTGAGAAGCGTCAACTTCATTAAAATATCCATCTAAAGTAAACAGGCTATGCAATTTGTAGCCGCCAGCAATAAACTCTTCAATACCTTTAAGCCCTTCAACCACAAAAAGTCCGTGGCGGTTTCTGTACTTTTTCTGACCCAGGCTCGTTATTAATTTTATTTGGCTTTTGCTAACCATGCTTATTGTGTATTTTTGAAGTCATTTTGAGGTAAACCAGTTGCTACAACGCTTTCCAAAAATAATACTATTCATTCTTCTTACGGTAGCAATCACTGGTTGTAATGCCGTAAAAAGAGTTCCTGACGGTAAATTTCTACTTACCAAGAACAATATTATGGTTAATGGCGAGGAAGAAAACAGTAGCCGTATTAACGACATACCTTATCTTGAACCTAACACAAGATTACCGCTTTTAAACTTACCGGTAAGACTTTATGTGTACAACTGGGCAAGACCTAACATTGATAGTATTCTTAATGCAAAATTTATTGAGAATGACTCGCGCAGAGAATTTCTTACCGCGTTGCTTTCGCGAAAGCAACTCAACAACTATCTAGATTACCGCCGCAACCTTAATCGTACTATTAGAAACACAGGCGAACCACCAGCGATAATAAATGGTGACCTAGTGCAGCGCAGTGCAGATAGACTTAACGATTATTATCATAGTAAAGGCTGGTTTAATGTTGAAACTAGCTTTGATGTAAAAAGAGATAGTTCTTCAAAAAAAGGTGAAGTAACATATAATGTAAAAACGGGAAATCCATACATGATAGACTCGTTAAAAACATTTATCAGATCACCACAAGTTGATAGCATTTACAACAAATACAAAAACGAGTCTAAACTCGTAAACGGCAATCAATACGAACTGCTAGATATAAATGCCGAAACGACGAGGCTTACTTCACTATTTAGAAACAAAGGTGTTTTTTATTTTGATAGAGATTACATCAGTTTTATTGGCGATAGCGTACAAACAGGCAACAAAGTAAATCTTGAGCTCTACATTAAAAATAGAGAGATCGAGGTGAGCGACACGCTTTATGAAGAGAATCTAAAAGTACACCACATCAGCAAGATCAATGTGTATACAGATTATAGCTACGCCGCACGAAATGATGCTCGAAAAGATTCGGTAAGCCTGAATAATTATAATATTTATGCCTTTGATGAGATAGATTACAAACCTAAATATCTCACCGATGCAATTTTCATCGAGCCGGGCGATCTGTATAGCGATGATGCTAGGAACAAATCTTTAGTACGCTTAAGCCAGCTTAGAACCTTTAGATACCCTGATCTACGTTTTGGCGAAGACCCAGACGATCCTGACGGCACAGATCTTATCGCAAACTTTTATCTCACGCCGCTACCTCGATTTAACTTGAGAGCAAACTTTGATGTTTCTACTTCTAACATTCAGAAGTTTGGGATAGGCGGTAGTGGTTCTTTGCTTGTGCGAAATTTATTCGGCGGTCTTGAAACGCTACAAATTAGTGGTCGTGGAAGCATTGGTAATTCTTATGACGCGGGTAACGATACTGCATTTTTTGACATCACAGAACTAGGAGCAGATATCAGCCTGAACATGCCAAGGATATTTTTCCCTATTCGCACAGGAGGATTCATCCTTCCAGAAATGTCACCTCAAACTTCGTTTAATGTAGGTTTTGGTACACAGCAAAATATTGGTCTTGATAAGCAGCAGATCACCGGCGGAATTAATTATAGATGGTCACCTTCAAATAATCTGAATTTTAGGTTTGATCTTTTTGACATACAATACATCCGCAATTTAAATGTGGACAATTATTTTAATGTTTACCGAAACAGCTACGAGAATCTTAACGACATTGCGCTAGACAATCTTGATTCTTCAAGTCCATTTTTTAATACAGATAGCAACGGCAATCCTGCTTTGATCATTCCTGACGGGACCATGGGTTTCATCAATGCAGTGCAAAATGGAAGCATCGCATTAGAGAACAATGAATTCAGACAAGTAAGAAGTATTGAAGAAAGAAGACAGCGACTTACTGATGACAATTTAATTCTGGCTTCATCTTTTACCTATTACAAAAACACCAGAAGCGGACTCTTTGATAATGAGTTCACTAGTTTTCGCGCCAAGCTAGAAATAGCAGGAAACACATTAAGACTGCTAAGTGACATTGCAAACCTTGAGCAAGATAGAAACGGAGATTCTAAAATTCTGGGGGTTACGTTCTCTCAATATGTAAAACCAGAACTTGAGTTTATAAAACATTGGGACCTGGGCAATGAGAATATTTTAGCGATCAGAGCATTTGGTGGTATCGCAATACCTTATGGAAACTCAAATAACATCCCTTTTATTAGAAGTTATTTTGCCGGTGGATCTAATGACAACAGAGCATGGCAAGCCTATCGCTTAGGACCAGGAAGAACAAATAGCCCTAATGATTTTAATGAAGCGAATATGAAACTCGCTTTTAATATTGAGCAAAGGTTTCAATTGTTTGGTGATCTTAAAGGAGCATTATTTGCGGATGTTGGTAACATTTGGAATGCGCTTGACAACGTGGACGATGAGAATGCGAGATTTAGCGGCTTTAACAGTCTTAGAGATATCGCCGTGGGATCGGGTTTCGGGTTGCGTTATGATTTTAGCTTTTTTGTGCTAAGATTTGATACAGGTTTTAAAACATATAATCCCGCTTTACCTGAGGGAGCTAGATGGTTTAAGCAATATAATTTCACAAAAGCGGTGTTTAACGTAGGTATCAACTATCCTTTCTAGATAATTTACACATTAAAAGGATAATAATTTCTTAATTTTACGCCCTCACTTAAAATTTAAAAAGACAAAAAATGGGTCATAATATTAAACCAGGAGTTGCTACTGGAAGACAAGTACAGGAAATATTTAAGCACGCAAAAGAAAATGGTTACGCCATTCCTGCGGTAAACGTAATAGGTTCTACAACAGTAAACGCTGTTATAGAAACTGCAGCAAAGCTTAACAGCCCTGTGATCATTCAATTTTCTAACGGTGGCGCACAGTTTAATGCTGGTAAAGGTTTGTCTAACGAAGGTCAAAAAGCTGCTATCTTAGGTGGTATCGCTGGGGCTAAGCACGTTCACGAACTTGCAAAAGCATACGGCGCAACAGTAATCCTTCACACAGACCACTGTGCTAAGAAACTTTTACCTTGGATCGACGGTCTATTAGACGCAAGTGAAGAATATTACAAAATTCACGGTCACTCACTTTATAGCTCTCACATGATCGATCTTAGTGAAGAGCCTCTAGAAGAGAACATCGCTATCTGCAAAGAATACCTTAAGCGTATGAGCAAGATGGATATGACACTAGAGATCGAGCTAGGTATTACAGGAGGTGAAGAAGACGGTGTTGACAATACAGATGTAGATGATTCTAAATTATACACTCAGCCAGAAGAAGTAGCTTATGCTTATGAGCAACTTAAAGAGGTAAGTGATCAATTTACTATCGCTGCAGCATTTGGTAACGTACACGGTGTATATAAACCAGGTAATGTTAAGCTTACGCCAAAAATCCTTAGAAACTCACAAGACTACGTAACTAAGAATTATGGTGTAGGCGAAAATGAAATAGACTTCGTTTTCCACGGAGGAAGCGGATCTACCGTAGAAGAAATTCGCGAAGCGATAGGATACGGTGTTATAAAAATGAATATCGATACAGATCTTCAATGGGCTTACGCAGAAGGTGTACGTATGTACATGGATGAAAATGCAGACTTCCTTCAAGCGCAAATAGGTAACTCTACTAGCCCAGATTCCCCTAACAAGAAGTATTATGATCCTCGCGTATGGTTACGCAAAGGAGAAGATAACTTTAGCAAAAGGCTTACAAAAGCTTTTGAAGATCTAAATAATGTAAATACACTTTAAGCATAAGCTTAAGGTTGAATCATACCCTAATTTATGGCTTGGTTTAAGCGTAAGGAAAAAGGCATACAAACTGCCACCGAAAACAAAAAAGATGTTCCTAAAGGGCTTTGGTATAAATCCCCAACAGGAAAAATCATTGATGCAGAAGAATTAGAGCGCAATTTTTATGTAAGTCCAGAAGACGACTATCATGTGCGCATAGGAAGTAAGGAGTATTTTGACATTCTTTTTGACGAAGGTAAATTCAAAGAACTGGACAAAAACCTAAGCTCTAAAGACCCATTAAACTTTGAGGACAACAAGAAATATGTTGATCGCCTTAAAGAAGCAGAGGATAAAACAGGACTTAAGGATGCCGTTCGTACAGCAGTAGGAAAAAGTATGGGCAAAGATCTTGTGATCGCCGCTATGGATTTTAAATTCATCGGTGGATCTATGGGATCAGTTGTAGGTGAGAAGATCGCCCGTGCTGCAGACTACTCTTTAAAGAACGATGTACCACTTATGATAATTTCAAAATCTGGTGGCGCAAGAATGATGGAGGCTGCACTTTCATTAATGCAGCTTGCAAAAACTTCTGCAAAATTAGCACAGTTGGCTGATGCCAAAATACCTTATATCTCATTATGTACAGATCCTACAACAGGTGGTACAACAGCATCATTTGCGATGCTAGGAGATATAAATATTGCTGAACCAGGTGCGCTAATAGGTTTTGCTGGTCCTCGTGTTGTACGCGACACAACTGGTAAAGAATTACCTAAAGGTTTCCAAACATCTGAATTTCTTAAAGAACACGGATTTATGGATTTTATCGTTCATAGAAAAGAGCTTAAGAAACAAGTGAATCTATATCTAGATTTGATCAGAAACCAGCCGGTGCGTAATTAATTAAAATTCAGGTTTTGCAAAGTTATTTTTTAGAGTATCTTTGCGCCCTTAAACAGGAAAAGCCTGTTTAGTACATAAAAATCATTTAAAAGAATATTGGCATGTATTTGACTAAAGAAACAAAAGAAGAAATTTTTGAAAAACACGGAAAAGGAAAAAACGATACAGGTTCTGCTGAAGGACAGATCGCTTTGTTTACTTACCGTATCAACCACTTAACTGAGCACCTTAAGAAAAACCGTAAGGATTTTAACACTGAGCGTTCTCTAGTAATGCTAGTAGGTAAGCGTAGAGCTTTACTTGACTATCTTACTAAAAAAGACATCAACCGTTACCGTGCGATCGTTAAGGAATTAGGTTTAAGAAAATAATTCACAAAGGGGCATTTTTGCCCCTTTTGTTCTTTTACAGATTATCCTTTAACTAGGACACAAAAGCTACCCTTAGTTTTTCATTGGTTTAGGCACTACAACACACAACACAACAACACAAGCCTCAACTGATTTCAAAGAGGCATTTATTTTAACCTTTCGCACGCAAGTGTGAAAACGATGAAAAACATTATATGATTCCACAAACTTACAAAGAGGTCATTGACCTTGGCGATGGTAGAGAGATCTCTATCGAGACCGGTAAACTAGCAAAACAGGCTCATGGCTCTGTTGTAGTTCAATCTGGTAAATGTATGTTGCTTTGTACGGTAGTTTCTAACTACAAGCAAAGTGATGTTGATTTTCTTCCTTTAACAGTAGATTATCGCGAAAAATTTGCGGCAGCAGGTCGCTACCCTGGAGGCTTCTTTAAAAGAGAAGCTCGCCCTAGTGATGGTGAAGTTTTAACAATGCGTCTTGTAGACCGCGTTCTTCGCCCACTTTTCCCAAAAGATTATCACGCAGAGACTCAGGTTATGATTCAGTTAATGTCTCATGACGAGGATGTAATGCCAGATGCTATGGCAGGTCTTGCAGCTTCTGCAGCGATCCAACTTTCTGATTTTCCTTTTGAGTGCGCAATTTCTGAAGTTCGCGTAGGTCGTGTAAATGGAGAATTCATCATCAACCCATCACGCGCTCAGTTAGCCGAATCTGATATTGATATGGTAATTGGTGCTTCTGCAGATTCTGTAATGATGGTAGAAGGTGAGATGAACGAGATCTCTGAAGAAGAAATGACTGAAGCGATCAAAGCTGCACACGAAGCGATAAAAGTACAGTGCGCTGCTCAGTTGCGTTTAGCTGAAGCTTTCGGTAAAAAAGAAACTCGTGAGTACGAGCCAGAGCGTGAAGATGCAGAACTTGAGCAAAAAGTTCGTGAACTTACTTATGATAAAGTTTATGAAGTAGCAAAAGCTGGTTCATCTAAGCATGAGCGCAGTGCTGCTTTTGACGCTATCAAAGAAGAAGTAAAAGCTACTTTCTCTGAAGAGGAATTAGAAGATTTTGGAGACTTAGTTTCTAAATATTTCTACAAAGCTGAAAAAGCTGCAGTAAGAGATCTTACTTTAAATGAAGGTCTTCGTCTTGATGGTCGTAAGACTACAGACATTCGCCCTATCTGGTGTGAGACTGATTATTTGCCATCCGTACATGGTTCTTCGATCTTTACACGTGGGGAAACTCAAGCATTAGCAACGGTTACTTTAGGAACATCTAGAGAGGCAAATCAAATTGATATGCCATCTTATGAAGGTGAAGAAACATTCTATCTTCACTACAACTTCCCTCCTTTCTCAACTGGTGAAGCGCGTCCTATTCGTGGTACTTCTCGTCGTGAGGTAGGTCACGGTAACTTAGCACAACGTGCTTTAAAAGGAATGGTTCCTGCAGATTGCCCATACACTGTACGTGTTGTTTCTGAGATTTTAGAATCTAACGGTTCTTCTTCTATGGCTACCGTTTGTGCAGGTACAATGGCAATGATGGATGCTGGTGTTCAACTTAAGAAACCTGTTTCTGGTATCGCTATGGGATTGATCTCTGATGGTGAATCAGGAAAATACGCAGTTCTATCAGATATCTTAGGTGATGAAGATCACTTAGGTGATATGGACTTTAAAGTTACTGGTACTGCAGATGGTATCACTGCTTGTCAAATGGATATTAAAGTAAAAGGTCTTTCTTATGAGATTCTTGTAAATGCTTTAAAACAAGCGCGCGATGGCCGTTTACACATCCTAGACAAAATCACCGAAACTATTGCTACTCCTCGTGAAGACGTTAAAGAGTATGCTCCTAAAATGGTTACCACTCGTATCGCAAACGAATACATTGGTGCACTTATAGGACCTGGTGGTAAAGTGATCCAAGAACTTCAAAAAGAAACAGGAACTACTATCGTTATTAACGAAGACCCTGAGACTGAAGAAGGAATTGTTGAGATCCTTGGTACTGGTCAAGAAGGTATCAACGCCGTTCTTGCTAAGATTGACTCTATCACCTTCAAACCAGAAGTAGGTAGCGTTTATGAAGTAAAAGTGATCAAGCTTCTAGACTTTGGTGCTGTTGTAGAATATACTGACGCTCCAGGAAATGAAGTATTGCTTCACATTAGCGAACTAGCTTGGGAACGCACGGACAATGTTACTGATGTTGTAAATCTTGGCGATATCATCGATGTTAAATACTTCGGTATTGACTCAAGAACTAAGAAAGAGAAAGTTTCGCGCAAAGCGATCCTTCCTAAGCCAGAAGGTTACAAAGAACGTGCTCCACGTAGCGACGACAAGCGCAGTGGTAGTCGTGATGGAAACCGCGACAAACGTGGTGGAAATCGTGACAACCGCGATCGCAACCGTAATCGCAATAACGACTAAGTTATTTTTTGATATAATTCTTAAAGGCGCCCTTGTGGCGCCTTTTTTCGTTTTCTGTCATTCTTTCAGTAAAATGTGCCTTTTCGGCGAAAAGTGTCAAAACTGCAGTTTACCGTAATTTCTTTAACATTTGTTTAGCTATTTGGCTTTAAGCCAAAGAGAATAAGGCCTAACAGCGTTTATTTTTCTCAATAAGTACCTGACACAGGGTTTTTGGCAGCCTCGCACGGTCATTGCGCTTAATAGAGCGAATTATAAAAACAAAAACACACGTAATGAAAGTACTGGTATTAGGCGCTGGAAATATGGGCCTAACCTACGCAGAGGGAATGGCAGCTTCGCCATATCTCAACAAAAGAAAATTGATGCTTTTTGATGTTTCAGCCGAAAAAAGATTGAAACTTCAAGAAATGGATCAATTTGCAGTTTATGATGATATAGAAGAATGTGTGCCAGTGGCAGACATGATCTTTATAGCAGTAAAGCCATATCACGCCGAAGAGCTCTTTGGAAACATTAAAGACCTTGTGCGTGATGAACAAGTGGTCATATCACTAATGGCAGGTGTTACTATTAAAACTATTCAAGATGGTCTTGGAGTTTCTAAGGTAGTACGCACAATGCCTAACCTTCCCGCTAAAGTAGGAAAAGGAGTTACTTCATATACAGAATCTGAAGATGTAAGTCGCGTAGAACTTATTATGGTAAGAAATCTACTAGACACAACAGGAGAATCTATACACGTAGAGGATGAAAATTACATTGACAAATCTACTGGTATCTCTGGTAGCGGTCCTGCTTACATTTTCTACTTCATGCAATCTATGATGGAAGCTGCATTAAAAATGGGCTTTAGTTCAAACGATTCAAGAGTATTGGTTTCTCAAACTTTTGAAGGAGCAGTAAAATTATTTAATGAATCAGACCTTTCACCCCAGACTTGGATGGATCGTGTTGCTTCAAAAGGTGGAACAACCCAAGCTGCTCTTGACAGCATGGAAGATAATAATGTAAAAGAATTAATTAAAGAAGCTGCATACGCGGCATTTAACAGAGCAACAGAACTAGGAGAAGAATCATGAATTTTGAAAAACAAACACCCCGTGTCGTAATTAAGGTAGGTACCAACGTTATGACAAACCGGGATAATAGAATTGTTGGCCCCGTACTACAGGAACTTGTAAGACAGATCGCAGAAATTTATGAACGAGGCATTATGCCAATCTTAGTATCCTCTGGATCAGCGATTGCTGGTAAAGAGATTTTGGGTGACTGCGCACAGCAAGATCCTTCGATAAGAAGACAGATATTTTCTTCTGTAGGTCAACCTAGAATGATGAGACATTATTATAGTCTCTTCAATAATTACGGTATGCGCTGTGCGCAGGTACTTGCGACAAAACGAGATTTTGCCCCAGGTAAACACCGCGAGAACATGATTAAGTGCTACGAAGGCTTGTTAGCCGAAGGTATCATACCCATTGCAAATGAGGATGATGCTGTATCACTTACCATGTCTATGTTCTCTGATAATGATGAATTGGCAAGTCTTGTGGCAGAATTAACGCAAGCAGACACTTTGATACTGCTTACAGATACTGATGGACTTTATACTGGTCATCCAGATGATGAGGATTCAGAAAAATTAAATGAAGTTCACCCAGAAGAACCTGTAGAACAATACGTACAAGAAAGTTCTAAAGCTGAAGGTGAAGGTCGAGGCGGGATGAAAAGCAAACTTAAGATTGCTAAGGCTTCCGCCAAAAAAGACATCACAACCTATATTGCTGATGGAAAGAGGAAAAATGTCATCGTAGACATTTTAGATGGAAGAAAAATAGGAACAAAATTTCAAGCTTAAAAACAGAAATGCAAATTTTAAATAAACAGAAAAAAAATGACGTATTAGAATCTATGATCAATATCATAGACACTAAACGTGACGAAATAATTGAAGCAAATAAAAAAGATCTAGAAGCTTTTAATCGTGATGATCAAGCGCTTTATGACCGTCTGGTTGTGAACGATGCTAAGGTGGACGATATGATAAGAGCTATCAAGGAAGTTAAAGATCAAGACGATCCTGTAAATCGTGAGATCTCTAACACAACACTAGATAGCGGACTGAATATCGTAAACCGAACAGCTCCTTTTGGGACTATCATGATTATTTATGAAAGTAGACCAGATGTTACGATAGAAGCAGCGGTTTTAGCTTTTAAAGCAAATAATAAGATCTTACTTAAAGGTGGCAAAGAAGCATATCACAGTAACAAGATCCTAGTGAAATGCTGGCACGAAGCGTTAGCAGCAAATGGACTTGAAGAAGACTGGATCACAATGCTAGAACTTAATCGTGAGGAAACTCAAGAGTTTTTGAAAAATCCAGGAAGACCATTAGACCTTATCGTACCTCGTGGAGGCGAACGCCTAATTGAGTTTGTAAAACTACATGCTAAATGTGCTGTTCTTATAAGTGGCCGTGGTAATAACTTTTTATACGTTCATAAAAATGCAGACTGGAAGAAAGCCGTAGAGGTTATTGTAAATGCAAAAACTGATAAAATCTCTGGATGTAATGCTTTAGATAAAGTTCTTATCGATGAGAACATTCCAGAATTTGAGGCTAAGGTTAAGGAACTAGGAGAAGTACTTAAAAGTAAGAATGTAGATATTTTGGCTGGAGCCAAAGTAAAACCTCTTTTGGCGGAAGCCAAAGAAATACCATCTGATCAAACATGGTATGAGGAATTCTTAGCATTAAAGATCTTGATTGATACCACAACAGGTCTTGACGAAGCTGTAAATAGAATCAATAAATACAGCGGTGGCCACAGTGCTTCAATACTTACCGAAGATGAAGATGTAGCTCATGCCTTTATGGAACTTGTAGATAGTGCAGCGGTTTATCACAATGCTTCTACGCGTTTTACAGATGGCGGTCAGATGGGCGTTGGCGCAGAGCTGGCGATAAGTACAGACAAGCTACATCATAGAGGACCGTTAGGTTTGAAGCAGTTAGTAACAAACAAATATTACGTTTACGGAGACGGACACGTAAGGGTCTAAGTCTTAGTGAACTAAAAATTAAATTTTAACATTTTGCAATTAATTGATTTATAATCAATTAAAAATTATTTTCAAAATGGTTTAACCTTTCTGTAACATTTTTTGACCTGCTTACGTATAAGACTATACAGGAATCACACTGTATTATCTAATCTAATTGTTTTTGTAGTCAAATGAGACAACTCAAAATCACCAAGCAGGTCACTAACAGAGAGACCGCGTCATTGGACAAGTATCTTCAGGAAATAGGTAAAGTAGACCTTATTACTGCAGATGAAGAAGTGGAACTGGCACAGCGTATTAAAGCGGGTGACCAGCGTGCGTTAGAGAAGTTGACTAAAGCTAACCTACGCTTTGTAGTTTCGGTTGCAAAGCAATATCAAAACCAAGGGCTTACGCTTCCAGACCTTATTAATGAAGGGAACATGGGGCTTATTAAAGCTGCTCAACGTTTTGATGAAACTAGAGGTTTTAAGTTTATTTCTTATGCGGTATGGTGGATTAGACAATCTATCCTTCAAGCTTTGGCAGAGCAATCTCGTATAGTGCGTTTACCACTTAACAAGATTGGTTCTATTAATAAAATTAATAAGACCTATGCTTTTCTTGAGCAAGCAAACGAGCGTCCTCCTAGCCCTGAAGAAATCGCGAAAGAGCTAGACATGACCATCAACGACGTGAAAGAAAGCCTTAAAAACGCTGGCCGTCACGTAAGTATGGATGCTCCTCTTATTGAAGGAGAAGACAGTAACCTTTATGACGTTTTGCGTAGCGGTGAGTCACCTAATCCTGACAGAGAATTGCTACACGAGTCATTAAAGACTGAGATCGAGAGAGCTCTTGAGACATTAACTCCTCGTGAAGCAGATGTTATAAGATTGTATTTTGGTCTTGGTGATCAGCACCCTATGACTTTAGAAGAAATAGGAGAAACTTTTGATCTTACTCGTGAGCGTGTGCGCCAAATAAAAGAGAAAGCAATTCGCCGTCTTAAACACACATCACGCAGCAAAATTCTTAAGACATATTTAGGCTGATACGTTATAGCAAGGTTAAATGCGTGATTAACTAAAAAAAAATTAGTAAATTTCGCCTTAGATTTGAAAAAGAAGCATTGAGCTTTTACAATATACACAGTAACAACAGTTCATCATAACTGTTCGTTTTTTGATTGATGAATGGTCCCCGGCTGATTACCGGGGATTTTTCATTTTGGGTTAAACCCAAAATAAATTTTATCCTTTATCTTTGATAAAAACCACATTTCTATGACTAAAATTATCGCTCCTTCCCTACTCGCCGCAGACTTTGCTAATCTTCAGCGCGATATTGAGATGGTAAATAACAGTGAAGCACATTGGTTTCATATAGATGTGATGGATGGTGTTTTTGTTCCTAACATTTCTTTTGGGATGCCGGTGGTTAAGGCTATTGCTCAACACGCCAAAAAAACGTTAGACGTTCACCTGATGATAATCCAGCCAGAACGTTATATTAAAGATTTTGCAGATCTAGGTGCTGATAATCTATCAGTTCATATCGAGGCTTGCCCACATTTACACAGAACTTTGCAAGAGATTAAATCTCACGGTATGAAAGCCGGCGTTGCTTTAAATCCACATACAAACACCAGTTTACTTCAAGATGTTATCAAAGACATTGACATTATTCTTGTGATGAGCGTAAATCCAGGTTTCGGGGGGCAATCTTTTATTGATAACACTTTCGCGAAAGTGAAACAAATAAAACAAACGATCGTAGAGAGCGGTTCTTCTGCTATAATAGAGATAGATGGAGGCGTAAGCGATGCGAATGCAAAACAGCTTATTGATGCCGGTGCAGACGCCTTAGTCGCCGGAAGCTATATTTTTAAATCGGACGATCCTGAAGCGACGATCAAGAATTTAAACAAAGAGATCAACTCATAAAAAAAGGCGCTCATTGAGCGCCTTTTTTATTATCTGTATTTTTTCTAGTCTCTAGAAAGAATGCTCAAAATATACCAGAATAGTAACATTAAAGAAGCAAACAGACCTAAACCTGCAGCAACATATTGCTCTTCTTGATATTTGTGGATCATATCTGAAGTTTGATATAAAATCGAACCTGCCGCAAGGACGATCATCCCAACGCTAAACCAAAGCCCAAGATTAAATCCAAAAGCGACACCAGCGATCATAAGTCCCAGCGCGATAAAAAATCCAACTGCAACTATAGACTTTAAGAAACTAAAGTCTTTTTTAGTCAGCAAAACAATGGCAGAAAGACCCGTAAAAAGTGACAATGTCAACACAGCTGCCTGATTAAGAATCTGAAAACCGCCTTCTTCTGCAGTCATGATCGCGATGAATATTAGCGGTATAAAAATAAATGCTTCTGCAAGTACATAAAATACCAGCGCTAAGTATTGCTTAGATTTATCTGAGCTTTTTAAGGCTGTTCTCTCAGCATAATTAGTCACAAACATAAATCCACCTAGAAGTAAAAGCCACGTCCAACCATCAGTTAAAGACAAAGCAAATTCTAGCAATGGTGGAATTTGAAAATAAATAGTTTCTACCACGATAAATAATAGCACAGCTAGTGCAACGTGCATATACGTTTTGCGGTAAAATGCAACTTGTCGCTCCTGCGAAAGCGTTGAAACGGTTTCAACAGGCAGTTGAACTTCTTCCATATAATTTTAATTGATTAGGTTATTGTTTTGAAATATAGTTATTTCTTAGAACTTTCGCCTTTAAAGGATTGAGAGTTATTTTTAAATAAGACATTAAAGGTTGTCAAACTCCCATAAATTCTTGTGATATATTGCTGCAGGTCTATCTTTTCAGTATCATCAAGATTTTTACTGCTATTGATCTTTTGTTCCATCACACGCAGGCGATCTCTTACCATCACGATCTTATGAAAAAAGGTCTCAATGCCTACTTCCTTTGACGCAAGATTCTCATCTGCTGGCACAAGAACAAATTTTCCGCCTTTGTATTTATCTGCTATAGGCACGATCTCACTAATGTCGCTATACTTTTTCAGGAGCTTTCTTAGTGTACTTTCAACCTCATAAAAGCTTACAGAATCTACCTCATCTTCTACGGCTTCAACTACTTCAAACTCTTCATCTAGTGGCAATGTTTCAAGGCCACTTTCAATAAAAGTTACCCAATAATGCTTTGAAGTTACATTTGTCACAACACCAGCGCCGTGGTCTGCGTGTTTGATTCTTGATCCTATTCCTAATAATTGTTTCATGCTGATTACTTTTAGCGTAAAGCTAAAAAAATCAGTGTATGATTTACAATTCTTTTAGTGAATTCGTGTGGCAGATTTCTTTTGGCGAAAGCCTATTAAAGCTTCTTATCTATCATCTCGTATTGATAAAACTCTTCTTTTGCACTTTGATAGTTTGAACCATAATTTACCAGCAACAAAACGCCAGTAATCATAAATGCACGATCTACATAGTAAAACTCAAAAAGTCCAAAATAATATGCCATGAGCGCGGCAACATCAGAGAATATGAAGACAAAAACCAGATAGTTATACAGCAGCGAGCGCGTGCTATTAAACTTGTTGTTATAGCTTATAGCCACAACCGCCATGATCATCATCACAGCACCAAAAAGATAGAATAAAACCACCTCTAGCGCGTCATTAAAATCGTAGCTCAACATCTCCATGATGGAGTACAAGGTATAGGTATTAGCAGCGATAAGTCCGCTAGTGATAAGCACAAAACCACTTGTGATCTTAATATCTTTAAGCTTTGGTAAGCGCTCTGCTATTAATGTGGCATACGCCAAAATACCGAACGTGAGATACCCTTTGTATCCCCAAGAATTTTCATAAAATTGAAAGAAAAGATCTCTTACGACAAATAGACAAAGTACACCTAAGATCCAGAAATTGTTAGCACTTCTCTTAAGATAGAATATAGCTGAAACTACGCAAATGGTTACTAGCCGTATCAATCTGCTATGCTCTATGGTACCAAAGAAAATAACCGCCAGATTGACGAGAATTAGTACAATACCAAGAATCACTAGATTCTTAGATAAAAATGATAGGGGTTTTAGGGACATCTCTTGTATGCATCAAGAGTGCAAAAGTAAGTCAAAAGTATTAGAAATCAACTATTACGCCTATACCTAATTGTTGTTTCCACTGAGTTCTTGCTCCCATGGCGATCGTTTCGCCGGCATCATTTTTCTCAGTAAACTTCACATCATTATCATATTTGAGGTGCGAGCCCAGTTTTGCCAGTACAAAGCTGTTAACTTTGAAGTTGAAATTCACTTCCCAATCAACATCTACATTACCGAAACTATTAAGATAATCTGTGTAAAAAGTTACGTTATTAGATAGTGCGATATTCTCAACCACGCGTGCATTAAATTGACTTTGCACAAGAATACCCACCTCACTACGGTTTGTTTTTCCTTCTCTAATGATTTCGCCAGCTTCATTATATTGAGCGCCTTCTACACCAAAAGCGCCTTTATTTGCCAAATCTTGATCAAATACAAATGTTGCTTTATACGTTACAGGAGAAAGATAAATTGAAAGATTTTCTAATTTCTTACCATACTCTGCTCCCACACCAAGAAATCCATAACCTGGTGCCATGAATTTTGAAATAGGATTATCTCTATCAGGATAATTATAACCGTTTGTAAACTGTGTTTGTAAACGAAGTTTAGCAGAATAAAACCAATTGCTTGAAGAATCCTTACGATGTCCAAACTCTGAGTTGAATTCTAGCTTATCGTCAGTTTTTCTAAGTTCGCGATCTTCTTGACTGTTCACACCATAACGCATCACAAGACGGTTACGAAACTTAGTCATGATATCACTATAATTACGCTCAAAGCTCATTTCTGCAAGAGCAGAAACAGAATTTGCACCACCGGCATTCCAGTTTACAAAGGCAACCTCGTTAAGATCAAGGCCGGCTCTGTTCTTTTTCACCCATTGAGACTTTATCTCTTTTTGTCTTTGATTCTTATCCCAATCTGCAAAATATTGAGGATTTACAGGCAATGGAAATTGAAACTGAGAGAATGCTTTAGAAGCACAAACCAATACAAATAGTGTAAATAGAAGTGAGCGAAGTTTCAAAATATGGTAGGTTTAAAATTTAGTATTCAAAAGTGCCATAAGGGCTTTCGATCGTAAGTTTATTTTTTTCAGCGCTCTCTACTCTGCCCACTACCTTAGCATCTACGCCAAATGATTTTGAGATCTCAATTAATTTTTCTGCAATTTCTTCTTCTACATACAATTCCATACGATGGCCCATGTTAAACACTTGGTACATCTCTTTCCACTCAGTACCGCTTTCTTGTTGTATGAGTTTAAATAACGGTGGAATTTCAAAAAGATTATCCTTAATCACATGCAAACCTTCTACAAAGTGCATGATCTTAGTTTGCGCACCACCGCTACAATGCACCATTCCATGTACATTTTTTCTATCAATCTGGTTAAAGATCTCCTTAATAATTGGCGCATACGTTCTTGTAGGAGACAGCACCAATTTACCAGCGTCAAGCGGACTATCTTCTACAGCATCAGTCAATGACTTACCACCAGAATAAACTAATTCTTCTGGCACTGCATCGTCAAAACTCTCGGGAAATTTCGCCGCAAGGCTCTTACTAAAAACATCATGACGCGCAGAAGTAAGACCATTACTTCCCATACCGCCGTTGTATTCTTTCTCGTATTTGGCTTGACCAAAAGAAGCTAAACCAACAATTACATCGCCTCCTTTAATATTAGCATTATCTATCACTTCATCACGGCGCATTCTTGCTGTAACCGTGCTATCTACAATGATCGTGCGTACAAGATCGCCCACATCTGCAGTTTCGCCACCTGTACTTTTTATGCTTACGCCAAAATTACCAAGCTCTTCTATAAGCTCTTCTGTACCGTTGATAATAGCGGAAAGGACTTCGCCAGGAATAAGATTTTTATTTCTACCGATGGTTGAAGAAAGCAGAATATTATCTGTCGCGCCTACACAAAGTAAGTCGTCAATATTCATGATGAGTGCGTCTTGCGCGATCCCTTTCCAGACAGAAATATCTCCTGTTTCCTTCCAGTACATATAAGCCAGAGATGATTTTGTACCAGCTCCATCTGCATGCATCACAAGACAGTGATCCTCACTACCGGTTAAATGATCTGGAATGATCTTACAAAAAGCCTTAGGAAAAAGACCTTTATCTACATTCTTAATGGCTTTATGCACATCTTCTTTTGCCGCTGAAACACCACGCTGGGCATAACGTTTTGAGACGTTTTCACTCATGCTTGTAAAAATATGTCGCAAAAATAGTAAATAAAAGCGTCCCACTGTAGATGGGACGCTTTATGGTATTTAACATTTTATACACTATTTATTCCCAGTTAGGTTGAGATGCGTTGTTGAACAATTTCTTATCCGCATTGTTAAAATCGTCATCTAAACCAATAAGATATACGCTAGGCGTGCTCCCAATATTATTACCAGCACGTGTAAAGACCACACTACCCTCTGTAGGAGACCATTGCGGGAAGAGATCATTATCTCCCGCATTTACATCAGTATTTAATTGCTCTTCGCTAGAAGTTGCGATATCATAAATAAAGATCCTGCTTTGAAATCTTCTATAAATCGTATTCTCAGAACCCGAAACATCATAACTGTAAATCACTTTATCAAGATTATCCTGAATATCAATCCCGCTAACAGCTCCAGGCATATTTTCAAAGATCACATCTTGCTCAGCAGATGTTTGTAGATTAACCGTGAATATCCTAGCGTTATAACCTTCAAAGTCATTTGTCTTCACAGCGATTACATTTGTATTAAGATCAGATGTAGAGACCTCACTGATAAAACTACCATCAGCCGTTTTATAGATCAATTCTACACCGCCTCCATCTGGGTCGATGCTATACAGTTTATCAAAATTAGGATAGAAAATCTTTGCTCCACTTTCTGCCCAAGCAAATGTGATTTGATCAATACGGAAACCATTAACAGGAATATTTGACGTGATCTTTTTCACATTAGTGCCATCCAGATCCATTGTGTAAATATGCACGCCTTCTCCTGTTGTTCTTAAAAATGCGATCTTATCTGTATTTAAATTTCTCTTAGGTCTGAAGCTATTAAAACTTTCACTAGTTAATTTAAACTCACTTCCTTCATTAGATTCTAAACTAAAATCTCCTGAATAGATAACACTGTTACCATTTATCATTCGTGTAAAGAGGTACTGGTTTGACGGTGGAGCTTGAGTGCTAAATTGAGACACAGAACTGCGAACTTCTGCATTTAAACCATCATTTACACTTACCTGCCAGAAGTACTTTACGCCTAGAGCGAGATCATTTACAGCATAAGTTGTGTCATTTACAACTTCGTATGTTTCAACATCATTCGAAGCACTATTTCTTAATTCTAGAATATAAGTAAGATCATCGTCATCATTTTTACTAGAAGACCAGATAAATTCTGCTTCTGTAGTTACATCTGTAGCTCCATCTGCAGGAGATAGCAATTGCGGCTCTTTAGGTGATCTATTATTTTCATTAGATGTTTGCAATTCAATAACCACATTACTTGTTTCTCCCACAAGTACAGTTGCCGCTTCAAATGCCGTTAAATAACCATCAAGCTCAGCTTTTACTGAATATTCATCATTCTCAATACTGTTAATTACAAAATCACCATCTGCATTAGTAAAAACAGTTGTACTTGCAGGAGTGGTTGTGATCTTAACGTTCTCAACCGGTTCGTTAGTTGTTTTAATTACTACCGTACCTGTTAATTTTCCTTCGCCTGTTCCTTCTATTCGGTCTTCGCTACACCCGTAATAACACAAGGATGCTGCAAAAAAGAAGTATGTAATAATCTTTTTCATTAGTTTTCAATATTTATGACTGGGCGTTCTTTTTTCTTAGAAGATTTAAAATAGTAGTTAAGGCCTACGCCAAAATTGAGATAGAAATCATCTCGTTTACCACTTACAACTTTATCTAAGTAATCTGTGAATGTGATGTTGTGTTCTGCAAAAACCTTTACTCCGAAGCTATTAGAAACGAAATACTCAAGGCCTGCTCCGTATTGAAATTTCACGTAAGTGTTTTTCTTTACTTCTCCTGTATTTTCTAAATTGGTGAGCATTCCTGTACCGGCATAAATAAAAGGTGCAAAATCATCCTTAGGTAGAATATTAAGATGTGCGTTAAGATCTAATGCAGCGATTTTACTTGAAAATTGCATTCCGTTATCTAATTGTGATACTGTGGCAGCACCTTCAACACTAAAGAATTCATTGAGCTTATATTTAAGACCAAGTCTCCCCATAAAGCCTAATTGCTGATCTGCATAATCCCCATCTATTAAACTTGCTCCGCCAGAAATACCTAGAGAAAGTTTAGAATCTCTTTCTTTATAGACTCTGTCATAAAGATCTATTGACTCTTCATATTTTTTATCCTCAACATATTTCGCGACAAGCGTATCATTTATCTCTCTACCACCTTTTGCAGACCAGTATCCATCTTGAACTCCTTCTACAATTAGTGAATGTACAGCCTTCTCTACCGCATCTTTTACAGCTAACTGTACCGGCTCATTTTGCGTAATTCCAGTTTCGGCCTCTAGCAAACGTTGAAATTTCACAAACCTGAAGAAGTTAGCATCTAGCGCCTGAGAAAGAATGGTTTTTGAAACATAAACGGTTTTCAATATCTCACCATTACTGGTTGAAACCATTCGTAAATAAAGGGTGATCCTATCCTGACGATATCTTGCTGAACCTCCTAAACCAAAATATCTTGCACCAATTCCACCAGTAACGATATTTGTATCATAAGAGATTATCCCTCCTTCCAAAAGTATACCTGCATACTTAAGCGGTGGTAAAGGCGGCTCATTAGGATTAAGGTTTTTAATGTACTCTTGTTTTGTATTGCGAATGATATTTCGCTCTGTGGTAAGATTCCCCAGATTCTCGCGCTCTATTGGGATAAACCAGCCGCTATCTTCTAATGCTTTAAGCAAAATAGTAGTCGCTCCCTGAGTTACCGCCGTACTAAATGTACTACCGTTTTCAACAGCTTTGTACTGCCCGGTCTGATCTCTAAAATTATAAACAGCAACCTCAACGGGTTGTTGCGCTTCTGGCAGCCCTTCAAGTAGATTTGTACTCTTAGATCGCTCTCCTACTCTTGCCGAATTTTGAGCAAATGGCTGATTAAAATATGTTCCGCAGGACTGCAATAATCCCACGATAGTCACAAGGACTATACACTTTGTAAACTTCATTGAATCAATTTGTAATTAGTTTGGAACTATGACTTGGGTTGTCTCTCCTGTAGATGTGTCAAGAATGTTTATTACAAGACCTTCTGTTGACTCAAAAACCTCAACATTAAGATCTCCTAATTTGTAAACACCTTCTTCTTTTAAGTTACCTATACTCTCGATCTGTGAATTAAGAAGCGTGCGCGAAAATTGACTAAGCAATTGCCTGCTTAAAGATTCGCCAAAACTGCTTAACTCAGACTTTTCTTCCTGTTTATCCTTAGGTGCGGTTAAGCCATTTTGCGCTGTCGCAGAACTTAGCAACCAGTTATAATTAAAGGTATCTCCTCCAAAAGCGGGATTCACAGGTTTATAAGAAAATTGCTGAGCCATCGCATTAACGCTAAAGCCTAAAAAAAGTAAAATAAAAATGTGTTTCATGATTAATATCTAGTTATGCTTTCTTGAGTTTTACTTATCTGTTGAAGTCTGGCGATCACTTTTTGAAAAGCGACCTCCACCTGTTTCTTTAAAAAATCTCGCGACGGATTTGAAAAAAATTGCCACACTAATTGATTCTCTACTTTAACCGAAATTCTTGTGATTCTTCCTCTGGCTGGTTCTTCGTCTATAATTATATTCTTCCCAGACTTTAATCCAGACAGGTAATATTTTGAATAAAAAAGCGTATAAAAATCTCTTCCCACTTTAGTGATACTATTTTCAACAACAAGCCCTTCTATAAAAATCCCATCTTGAGGTTTTGCCATATCTTGACTTTGATATTGAGCGCTATTTTCTTGCTGTTTTTCTTCCTTTTGCACCACAATCCTATCTGTGCCAGCATCAGGATCATCATTGATCACAATACGATCTTGACCCATAGGCTTGCCATCTACGTCGTATATAAGCAGTAATATGATCGTGCGTTTTCCCTCGGCTGCGTTTATCGTCACTTTAGAGAGTTGCTTTATGTTTTGAGATTCAAGGACAAAGCGATTTCCTTGTGAATTTTTAGATGTGTTGCCGTTTTCATCTTTCGTAAAAGTTGAAAACTCATATTGCAAACTCATGTCTGCCAGCGTAAGATTTTCCGCAAGAGCGGTAAACTCAATAAACTCGCTATTTTGCTCCACATTAATCTTTGCCTTAACCTCTTTGTTGAGAAGTTGGCTGTAAGATGTTTTGGCTATAAGCCAAAAAGAGATCAATATGATAATTCTTGTTATCCTCAAGTTTTACTGAAAGCTTCTTACAATGATCGTTTTATTAGCGCCTGTCTGCGTGAATTCTATTTTATCTGTCATAGAATTTGACCCGAATTTGTCAAAAGTGAGATTAGTTCCTTGCTGAGTAAGATTAAACTCAACATCCTTATTTTTATCAAGCACATAATCTCTCACTCTATTTCCATTGCCGTTTTGTACAACAGTGGCTTCAACAGAATTTACTTTATAGTCTAGATCAACATCGTTGTTATTACCATTTTGCGTAACTACAATGTTTGTAGCACTAGATTGCGACTGAATATCTGCTTGATTATTAAAACCCACTTGTCGCAGATAAACCGCACTTGTAGTTCTTGCCGTGCTTGTTCTAGTAGCGTTTTGATCTGAAGTCAACTGCTGAACCAAAGTTGCCTCAACTTCTTTATCCAGACCTTTTGCAACCTCGTTCTTAGGATCAGAATATGACTGTGCTTGTATTGCATTTGCAAAAAGCAAGCTCAAAACCACCACCGACTTTAAAATCAGATTTTTCATAGATTCCTTATAATTTTTAGCATTAATAGGAGGTGCATTTTTGCACCTCCTATTTTTTGTTATCGCCTTTACAACAATAACATCATGGATACCTTTTAAACTTTTAGTTTCTTCCAGGTAAAGCACTCATTGTTCTTTGAGACAAAGATGAATCCCTCATTCCCGGAGTAGCATTTCCATTAGTTCCTCCTGTATTATCTTGCAAAACAGTAGCGGTATTACCACTTCCTCCAGTTTGTGTAATAGTTGAGATATGACCATTTCCATACTGAGAAACATACGCTTGATCCTTAGATCCAGACTGCGTTAAGTATGATTCAAGCATCTCACCATCTTGATAAATAGTTGCGTAATTCTCAACTGCTCTTTGCGTGTTTTCAGAGTAATTTCCGTTTTGTTTTTGCGTCACAAAAGTTTCGTTTCTGTTGCCTTGCTGAGATGTTATTGCAATATTTTCTTCACCCATTTGGTTTTGATCTGCATAATTACCATCAGCTGTACCGCTCAAGGTATTATTTTGCAAAACATAAGCTTGGTTACTTTCTCCTACTTGGGTTTGAACAGCGATGTTATTCTTTTCTGCTGTGCTTCCTGGTGAATAAAGTCCTGAGCCAAATTGATGGGTTTGAGCAACATTTCCTTCTCCTATTTGAGTTTGATATGTAGAACCATGTTGAGACCCAAAATGATCAGCTTCATCATACGTACTCATAGTATCAGCCCAAGAAGATAAAGCAGATGAGCTTAAAGCGCTATTTGTAGCACTACTAAGCAAACCTCTCAATCCTTGGTTCGCAATGGCAGTATTCCCCTCACCATTCTGCTCGATCTCTACATAGTTTCCTTCGCCTCTAGATTCTACACGAGCAAAGTTTTCAAGACCATCAGCCGAAGTTGCTATTTGATCAACAAAGGCCTTGTTGTTATTTTGAGCTTGTAAAATCTGCGCATTATTACTGTGTCCAGCTCGAGGTGCATTAGGATCGCTAGCAAAAGCATCTTGCATAACTTCAACCTCATTATTGTTGCCATCTTGAGCAACAATAGCGCGGTTGTCATCAAATAACTGATTCACATATGCTTTATTCCCTCCTATCACAGGGTTTCTACTTGACTGCGCAATTCTTGAAACATTACCTACTCCTGCGTCAGTTGCACTTCCTTGAACAAGCCAAGCTTCATGACCAGTTACTCCATCAACACCTTCATTTTGAATGATACGCCCGTCGTTTCTAGTACCGTATTGCTCAAGATTTGCGGTATGAGCAAATCCATCTTGATCAACTTTTCCATAATTTCTCAAACCAGTTTGAAAAGTCTTAGCATAATTATCCTTGTCATTCTGCTCTACCAAGACTTTATTCTTCTCTCCAATTTGTTGTGCCTTTGCATCATTTAATGTCCCGTTTTGATCTGCAGAAGCTTGATTCTCCTGAGCAGTCACAAACAATCCAAACATCAATGCCGCAGCACTTAGATATAAATTCTTCATTATATTTTTTTTAAAATAAAGCGGACAATAGTATTGCCCGCTCATTTAAAATCTAATAATATCTTAGAATCCAGTTGCACCAGTTACACCTGCTGGAGGCGCTGGAGTGTAGTCAGCAGCAGCTTTCTTAACTGTGTCAGGACCTGTCATACCACTAGCAGTATTCTCTTGAAGAATCTCAGCAGTATTACCGCCACCTCCATCTTGGTTAACGTCAGCCATATGACCAGAACCATACTGATTCACAAAAGAGTCATTGTAAGACCAAGATTGATTTACAAAAGCCTCATGATCAGTTCCATTTTGATAGATATCAGAGTAGTTTCTAAAACCACCTTGTCTTTCAACTTTAGCGTAGTTATCATCTCCTTCTTGAATGATGAATGACTTCTGGATTCTTCCTCCTTGATTAACTACCAAAGCTTCGTTATCATTACCAGTCTGACCAGTGTAAGCAAAACTTCCTGGATCATCAGACTCACCAGTCATTTGCTCAGTTGAAGCGATGTTTCCTGTACCTCCCTCTTGATTGATAACAGCTACATCTTCTGGAGAACTTAGCGTTGCATCTGTACCTGTTTGAGTAATAGTTGCGCTGTTACCGTCTGAAGTTTGAGTGATGTATGCAGATGCAAAGCTTGTATTCTGGTTAATTGTAGCTTCATTACTGATAGCTTCAACTTGCTTTACAACAGCTAGGTTGCTATTTCCTACAGTGTTTACTGTAGCCACGTTACCAGTTTCAGTAAGACTGTTTGAAGTTTGCTCTACCCAAGCAAGGTTATCATAACCATTTTGATCTACATCAGCTGTGTTTCTTGGGAAGTTTCCGTTAGGTGCACCAGCATCATTAGGCTTACCTACTTGTTTTACCATAGCCTCGTTGCTATCACCTATTTGATCTACAGTAGCCATACTCTGATCAAAAGTTTGCTCTACTCGAGCAACGTTACCATCACCTGCCATTGTAGACCCAGATTGAGTAACTGTAGCTTGGTTTCCTACAGCTGCAAAACCATTTCCTTGCATTATATATGCATTGTTATCTATATCAGACTGGTTTACAGTCGCGCTATTTTGCTCACCTCCTTTTTGAGTTACAAAAGCGTCGTTACCAGAGTTAGTCTGATCTACGTCTACCATGTTGCTAGTTCCATAAGACTCAGACATCATATCGTTGTCAGTACCTGTTTGATCTACAGTCGCAACGTTAGTTGTTCCTACTTGATGTACAGAAGCATCGTGGTCAGAACCAGTTTGAGTTGTAGTCGCATCATTGTCCTGTGCAAACATAACTGCCCCGCACATAAGCGCCCCCGCGCAAAAAATTACCTTTTTCATTTTAAAAGAGTGTTTAATTAATAAATATTTAGAATGGTTAATAAATAAACTTGTTTGGTCAATTTGAGATTAAAATATTCGCTCCGTTTTGAGCCCCAAATTGCTCTATAACCGAAATAGTTCCTACTCCCATCTGCATCATCTGCGCATCATTACTATTTCCGTTTTGTATTGTTAATCCTGCATTTGCATTTCCTACCTGCACAGAAACCGCCGAGTTATCACAACCTACCTGCGCCTGCTTAGAAAGATTACCTAAATAGTTTGTTTCTTGATAAATGGTTGCATTATTACTACTCCCACTTTGAGTTTGAAACGCCATATTTCCTATTACCGAAGGCTTGCCGTATTGCATAACTGTGGCATTATTAGCATGCCCCACTTGCAATTGTACAGCTACCGCATTATCAGAGCCTGAAACTCCAGGATCAGGGATAGCAACAGTCTCTGGATCGCAATTTTGAGAAGCACCACCATGCCCTCCACCCTTTCTTCTATTTTGGCTTGCGCCAAAAATCCTCTCTGTAGATCCACTTAAAAGATCTCCCTGAAAAACAACTGCAGAAGATTCGCTACCTGACTGTTTTTGACCTGAGAAATTATTATTTCCTGATATATGAACCTCAGCAAAATTTCCTCCTCCTACACTTAGAATATTTTGAAGTAAAATACTTTGATTATTATCTCCTTCTTGGTAGATCTTAGCGTCGTTACCAGCACCTAGTTTAAATTTTATATTGAATGGCAACCGAATTCCAGCTGCTCCACTTTGATAAGTAAGCACACTATTATTAAGACCTGTTTGATGAATTTCTAAAGTATTATCTAGAAGTGTCTGTATGCTTTTTGAAGTATTGCCATCACCTTGCTGTATGATCTGCGCTTCATTGGCGCCTCCATACTGAAGTGATTTTAAAGAATTGTCATCTCCCTCTTGTATTCCCTGCACCATATTTTCTTGGGCAAGACAAATTGTTCCATTCAAGAGCATGATAATTCCAACAAAAAAGACATACGTTTTTTTCATATAAAATATCATCTAAGCATTTCTGCTCACACTATTAATAAGGGGGGAAATTTTCAGAAGTAGAATTAGGGACTTCTATTTCAAGTCATCTTAGGGATTGATGACAGGGCTAAATTATCATTAAATCAATACCCTGAAAAAGAATAACTTAACTTTTCGATAAAATCAGATGGTTAATTTTCAAGACTTTATACAAGTATTTGTTTTTCAGTATTTTAAAAAAATGTTAAAATTCAGTTTAACGGCATGTTATTTAAAATATGTAGGAAAATACTTTCCGACTTTTCATTCATTTTATAGAAAAGCGTAAAATATTTTTAATAAGAATATATTTTTATTGAAAAATAAATAGAATTTTAATAAAAAAATGACAATACCGTAATTGCCGCTTAACATTATTGATTTATATTTGAACACCACCCTTTTTACCCCCAGAAATTTTTAATCAAATTGTATCATGGAGACAAAAAATATTGTCTACCTATTCATACTTTTTTTTATTTCACTGGGCAATTTCTGTTTCGGTCAGGAAAAATCATCCCTAGTTTTAGGAGAAGGTTTTGACACGAGAAATGCAAATCCACTAGATTGGTCTACCGCTAGCGTTCTGAGCATAGAACAAACTCCTATTTTTTCTGAAGTTAATTTCAAAGAATCTTCCACAGAAAACAATCAAGATTCGCTACAATTTCATTTTATCGGTTCTGTAAGAGATTATGAAGAAAGTATTTTGGCGAAAGCCACATCACAAAAACAGTTCTCGTCACTTAATCTCCCCACGAAATACCAATTATATCAAACAGATTTTAACGCGATCACGCCGGTTTACCTGGATGCAATCGTAGCAAAAAAGACAAAATCTTTGAGCGGCGGCGAGTTAGCGCCAACCTTCAAGGACTTTGTAAAAAGACTGGGAACAGATATCTCTCCCGCTGGTTTTATTGACAAATTCGGGACGCATTATGCCGCTTCCTTTACTTATGGCGGTCGATATTTGGTCTCATTTTCGCTCAACAAAAATGACCTCGTTAACTCGCCTTATGACAGTAAAAAATTTAAAAATGAAGTTCAGCGATCTATCGCTCAACTGCTAGATTCTGGCAAGTATGACAATCCATACATTCATTTAAGTCAGCCCAGAATTCTCACAAAAGGTGGTGATGAGAATATGCTTAATCGCACAAATTGGGAGAAAACCCTGACTAAAAATCCTGCGATCATTAGCGTAAATGCAGTACCTATTCACATGCTGCTTACTAGTGAGAATTTTCCCGATGATCCAAAAATTTCATCAAAACATGATCTACTTAAAAAAGCTATAGATCAATGTATCACAACCGCCAAGACTTATAAAAGTCCAGAGACAAGAACCGACTTCTATAAAAAATTCTCACTGGTTTTTATTCAAAAGATCGTGTCTCTCGAGAAAAAATCAATGGGTAAACAACCGGCAGAAGTTCCTTATGTGGGCGATCTTTTTTTTGGGGCTTTCGCCAAAAATGGTGCGATGATAAAAACTGCGCCTCTCATGCTTTATGGCGACCTCAACACAAACACCCTAATTACAGACGAGACCATAAAAGTTGACAAATCTATTGAATTCACTGTTTCGCCAGAGGATCTTGACGCGGCTTATGTGAGCGTTTGGGACGACACAAAAAAGCTAGTGCGTGGAGAAGACCGCAAAACACTTCGCGTCTCTGGAACTAAAGAAGCGCAAACTCCGGTTGCCGAAGCCTTAATTGCGCCAGTGCAAAAAACGGTTACCATTAAAACCATTGATAATGACATTTTCACAGTCACCTATTCGCTTGAAAAAAAGGAACTAGAAAATTTCACTAAACTTCAAAATCATTACAACACTCCGCTAGAATCTGAGTGGATCTCAGCGGCGGTGCGTGGCGACAGCGCAAAAATCATTGCCCTGCGCAAGCAATCTCAAACCACTTACATTAACGGACTCATAAAAGCCACGATCGAAAATCATCAAGATGCAAAGCTGCTAAACATGCTTTTTGACTTGGGTTTTAGACCCACGACAGAAGATCTTGATCTGGTTTTTGACAAAGAATATTTCACTAAAGAAAAAGCACTCACGCTTCTAGAACGCGGTGCCAAACCTAAAAATAACATGATCTACAAAGCAGTTGCTTACAAGCAGCCTGCGGTGATCACTGCATTGTTGCGAGAAGGCGCAACACCGGTAAATAACGATCTAGATTTTGCACTTTCGATCAAAGATTATAATGTGCTTAAGGCGCTCACAGCTTATGAATACACAGATTACACCTTCACCTCTAGCGATCTTTTTGTGGCCGCACAAAGTGCAGATCCAGAACTTTTAAAGACCTTTATTGATAAAGGCGCAACAGGAAATGCCACCGTGCTTCAGGCGGCGCTAGACACAGAAAACCCAGAGGTTATTCAACAAACCATTGCGGTCACACCTTACTCTCATGAGATTATTCTTTTGGCTTTAAGCCAAAAAAACAACGATCTGCTCACGCATTACCTAGAGCTGAGTAATGCTAATTTACCCCAGGGGTTGCTAGCTCAAGAAGTTCAAAAAAACGCCCTCGAACAACTAAAAATCATCCTTAATAAACGAAAGCAAGAAAATGAAGTGCTTGCGATTGCAATTGAAAAATCAAATCCAGAAGCTGCGATTCTCGCGTTAGAATTTGGTGCAGAAAATGAAAAGGTATTTGAACTCGCTGTCACGACTAAAAACGAAGATCTCTTTAAATACATCATTGCGAATAAAGAGTATATGCCCACTCAGGCGCTAGAACTCGCTCTTGTGATGGCAGATGATTCGATAGCTCAAAATATTTTAAAGTCAAACAATGCGTTAACCATTACCGAAACACAACTTATCAAAGCGATAAAAAATGAGATGCAAGAGACTTTAAACATTATGGTAAGCAAAGCTGATATTGATTTAAAATACAGCTTAGATTATGCTTTTAAAGTAAAAAATCATAAAGCCGCCAGACTGATAATTAATAAGCTAAAAGATTTCACGATCGATCTTCTTCTACAAGCTTCTCAAAACAAATATCCCGATCTGGAATCTTTAATTGTTAAGATTGAAGATTCGCCTGGCAACATACTGGCTGCAGCGATCAATGCTCAAGATTTAGAGCTTACAAAAGAGATGATCTCATTAAATGCCATCCCAAATAAAGAGGATATCACACTGGCGCAGCAATACAATAATGAGGAACTTCTTCTATCACTGATCACTGTATGCAACAAAGAAGATCTAGAAGAAAAAATGCTCAGCACCGCAGTAAGAGCAAAACACGACAAGGTTGTTGATGCGCTTATACAAAGAGGAATTTCGGCAGAAGCAGGGCTTGACACAGCGCTATTTTATAAAAATGCGAAGTCACTAGAATTAATTCTTGCAGCTGGCGCAGCATTTACAAACAAAACTATTCTTAATACTGTAAAAGACAATTTTGCCGAAGGAACTTTATTGCTTCTGGAAAGTGAAAATGATTTTAATACCAGTCCTGAGGCCATAACTGCGCTCAATTTAATTTGCACGAATTATGAAGATATTGATCTGATATTTCTCAATATTCTTGCTAAAAATGGTCTTGATCTAGATATTAAAAACAGTAACGGAGAAACCGCAATGCATATCGCCGCAACCGGCCCGAATAACAAGAAGAACCTAATTGCAAAACTTCTGGATCTGGGTGCAAATCCCACATTAAAAAATAATGCGGGAAGCACTCCGTTAGATTATGCAACAGACGAGGATATCATTAAACTTCTCGCCGCAGCTACGCGCTAATTAATGCATTAAGATCTCTCTAAGTTTTGGCAATGGCCAAAGTTTATCTTCCACTAGCAACTCTAGCTTATCGCTGTGATATTTTATGATAGAAAAATAGGGCTTTACCTTTTCAGTATACGCTACGGCGCGGTCAGCAACATTTAATTTATTAGCCTCTTTGCGCTCTTCGATCATTTGGGTAATACCACTGTTTATCGCTGTTATATGTTCTGAAACGTCTTTTATCAACTTCATCTGTTCACCAGCGATGTCTTTGAAGTCTTTTTCATAGATCATTTTAAGGCCTTGCACATTTTCGATCAGCATGTTTTGATAACGTATTGCTGTAGGTATAATGTGATTACGAGCCATAGATCCCAGCACTCTACTTTCTATCTGTACGTGTTTTGTGTATTCTTCGATCTCGATCTCATGACGCGCTTTGATTTCAGCTTCGGTCATGATCTCCATCTCTTCAAAAAGTGCAATTGTTTTTTTGTCTGTCTGCACTTTTAAAGCTTCAGGAGTGGTCTTATTGTTGCTTAGTTTTCGCCGTAAGGCTTGCTTCTCCCAATTTTCTGCATAGCCGTCTCCTTCATATCTTATCTTCTTAGAAGCTTTGATATACTCACGCAAAACATTAAAGATCGCGTCATCCTTCTTCATCGATTTATTCTCGATAAGAAAATCAACTTCGTTTTTAAAATCTTTGAGCTGCTTTGCAACAACAGCGTTAATCACCGTCATTGGCTTTGCACAGTTTGCCATAGAACCTACGGCCCGAAATTCAAATTTATTCCCTGTAAAGGCAAAAGGCGACGTGCGGTTTCTATCTGTATTGTCCAGTAAAATTTCAGGGATCTTACCTACAACATTCAATTTAAGCTCGGTTTTTTCTTCTGGCGAAAGCTTACCATCTGTAACTTTTTCGAGCTCATCAAGAACCTTAGTAAGCTGCGAACCAATATAAACAGACATGATCGCTGGCGGTGCTTCATCCTCGCCCAGACGATGATCATTGCTCGCCGAAGCCACAGAAGCACGTATTAATTCTTCATTATCATAAACAGCTTTAATTGTGTTTATGAAGAATGCCAGAAACTGTAAATTTTTTGTTGGCGTTGTACCCGGCGCAAGAAGATTTACACCGTTATCTGTCTCCAGACTCCAGTTATTATGTTTACCGCTACCATTAATTCCCGGAAAAGGTTTCTCATGAAAAAGCACCTTATAATGATGTCTGGCCGCAACCTTATCCATCAAGTCCATAATAAGCGAATTATGATCTACCGCAAGGTTAGCTTCTTCATGCACAGGAGCCAACTCAAACTGACTTGGCGCCACCTCGTTATGCCTAGTTTTTAAAGGCACTCCTAGCGCAATACACTCTTCTTCAAGATCGCGCATAAAGCTTATTACTCGCGCAGGAATTGACCCAAAATAATGATCACTCAACTGCTGTCCTTTAGCCGGCGAATGCCCTAGAAGCGCTCTACCCGCTTGCATAATATCTGGTCTTGCACGCGCGATAGAAGTATCGACCAAGAAAAATTCTTGCTCCCAACCCAGCGTCGCATTTACTTTAGAAACACTTTTATCAAAATAATTTGCCACCTGCGTCGCAGCTTCATCCAGTGCATTTAGCGCTCGCAAAAGCGGCGTTTTATTATCTAGCGCGCTACCTGTATAAGACACAAAAATCGTGGGAATACAAAGCGTAGTTCCTAATACAAAAGCAGGAGAAGTAGGATCCCAAGCCGTATAACCTCTAGCCTCAAAGGTATTTCTCAAACCTCCATGAGGAAATGATGATGCATCTGGTTCTTGTTGTACAAGTTGGCTTCCGCCAAAAGTCTCGATCGCAGATCCATCACGTTGCATATGTAAGAAAGCATCATGTTTTTCTGCCGTTGCTCCCGTTAATGGTTGAAACCAATGCGTATAATGCGTCGCACCTTTAGAAACTGCCCATTGCTTCATTGCCGAAGCAATACTATTTGCAAACTTCCTATCTATCTTGCTACCCTTCTTTATCGCATCTTTTACAGCTTCAAAGGCATCTTCTGGCAAAGCAGACTGCATCGCTCTGGCACCAAACACATTAGAAGCAAAATTATCCGCCCTATCAATTGAAGCCTTTATTTCAACGGGTTTTCTGTGCCAAAAATCCTGAAGTGCTGCAAATCTATATGTTGACATTTTTTTATGATTTTTATGAATTTAGGAATGCTAAAGCGCAAAAATATTTGATTTTTCAATACACCCCCTTTAAAATAGGGGTTAATTATTAAATCTGAACCATTATTACAATAACAACCCCTTTTACAAATATGGTAGATAATAAAGAAATTATATATTTACAGTTCATTTAAAATAATCTTAAAAAACCAAAGCTGTTATGGGCAAATCAAAATTAGAATACATTTGGCTCGATGGTTATGAGCCGACTGCAAATCTTAGAAGTAAAACTAAGGTCGAAGACGATTTTAGCGGAAAACTAGAAGACTGCCCTGTGTGGTCTTTTGATGGATCTTCTACTAAACAAGCTGAAGGAGGATCTTCTGACTGCTTGCTTAAGCCCGTAGCCATTTACCCAGACCCTGCAAGACAGGATGGATTTCTTGTAATGACAGAAGTTCTTAATGCTGATGGAACTCCACACGCGTCTAACGCAAGAGCAAAAATTGATGATGAGGATGATGATTTCTGGTTCGGTTTCGAGCAAGAATACTTCATCATGGATAAAGAAACTCAACTTCCTCTAGGTTTCCCTATGGGAGGATATCCAGGACCACAAGGTCTATATTACTGTTCTGTAGGTGGTAAAAACACTCACGGTAGAGCATTTGTAGAAGAGCACGCAGATCTTTGTATCGCTGCTGGTCTTAATTTTGAAGGTATCAACCAGGAGGTTGCTAGCGGACAGTGGGAATTCCAACTTTTTGCAAAAGGAGCTCAAAAAGCAGGTGATGAAATCTGGGTAGCTCGATACTTACTACAAAGATTGACCGAAGATTACGGTTACTATATTGAGTTCCACCCTAAGCCTATTAAAGGTGACTGGAATGGTAGCGGTATGCACGCAAACTTCTCAAACACAACACTAAGAACTTGTGGCGATAAAGAAACTTACATGAAAATTTGTGAGGCTTTCCGTCCAGTAGCTGCAGAGCACATCGCAGTATATGGTGAGTTTAACGATCAGCGTCTTACTGGTCTTCACGAAACTGCATCAATTCACGATTTCTCTTACGGTGTTTCTGACCGTGGAGCTTCGATCCGTATTCCTATCATCACTGTAGAAAAGGGATGGAAAGGATGGTTAGAAGATCGTCGTCCAGCTTCTAACGGTGACCCTTACAAAATCGCAGGTCGCATCGTTAAGACTGTAAAAGCTGCAGAAGAAACCTTATAACACATTGTTATAATTAATGTTGGTAGAGCCCGTTTCGCATAAGTGAAGCGGGCTTTTTTTTGGCTTAAAGCCAAAGAAAAACAAACACAATACCTTGTTACAAATAAAAGATCTTAAACGAAAGTCAAACCGATAAAAACGCAGTAAGCGGCAAAAAGAAAAATCCCCTTCCAGCGGTTTAATTCCATACGCGTTTTTAAAAATCCTAACGGAAGAAGGATCAGAGCAAAACCTAACAACCAGAACATATTTGACGACAGAATACTTTCATCTACCACATGAATA
Organism: Leeuwenhoekiella obamensis; assembly: GCF_055391795.1. Taxonomy (NCBI): domain Bacteria; kingdom Pseudomonadati; phylum Bacteroidota; class Flavobacteriia; order Flavobacteriales; family Flavobacteriaceae; genus Leeuwenhoekiella; species Leeuwenhoekiella obamensis. Next base: position 2,383,681 of record NZ_AP029251.1, read on the forward strand.
GGCGTTATCATCGCCGTGAGGCCCAAAACAGATGCGATATTAAAAATGTTAGAACCTATCAGGTTGCCTAGAGAAATTGCTTTTTCCCTTTTCGCAGCAGCAATAAGAGAAGCAGCCAACTCAGGAACGCTTGTACCAATAGCGATCACCGTTACAGAGATCGCGTAATCGCTCACACCGATACTTTTTGCAATATCAGTTGCCCCCGCAACAAGCCACTCTGAGCCGTAATAGAGCGCAACGCCACCTATTAATAACCAGATCACGATCTTAAAATATGAGGCTTTAGACAAGCCATCATCTATTGAATCATTTTGCCCTTCTTTAGTTTCACGAGCGTTACGCGCACGATAGATCAACAGGAAGAGATAAAACAGAAGTCCACCGAAAAGCAAAACACCTTCTAAGCGCGATAAAACTCCGTCATTATCAAGAACCACATAGAGCGCCAGAGAAAACAAAACCATCACCGGCCAGTTAAATCTGAAGAAATCTCTATCAATACCAAGCGTACTCAACATCGCCGTAAGACCAAGCACTAAACCAATATTTGCCACATTACTACCTATCACATTACCCAGCGATATATCTGAGTAACCCTCAAGCGCAGCCTGCAAACTCACCAGAAGTTCTGGCGCTGATGTCGCAAAAGACACCACCGTTAAACCGATCACCATTTTTGAAAGATTGAGCTTAAAAGAAAGCCCCACAGAAGATCTCACTAAAAATTCTCCACCTATTACAAGAAGCGTAAGCCCCAGCAATACTAACAATACACTCATAGTTCAATATTATGGTTGCGAAGATAAGTTAACTAGATTGCATCACGAAAGCGTGACCTTCTCTATCAATTTTACCGCCTCTACGGCAGGTTGCACATCATGCACGCGTAAGATTGAAGGGCCTTTTTGCAAGGCTACGGTATTTAAAACTGTTGTGCCGTTTAAGGCTTCAGCAGGTGTAGAATCTAAAAATTTATAGATCATTGATTTTCGCGAAAGCCCTGCCAATAATGGCACTTCAAGCAATTGAAATATTTCAAGCTTGTTGAGTATTTGAAAATTTTGATCTGTTGTTTTAGCAAACCCAAAGCCTGGATCAACAACGACATCATTTATTCCCTCTGCTCTTGCCGCTTTTATTTTTTGGCTTAGCCAAAAAATCACATCTTTCACCACATCATCATAATCGGTAAGCTCTTTCATGTTTTGTGGAGTTCCACGCATATGCATCATGATATAAGGAACTTTAAGCGCTGAAACGGTTGCAAACATTTTATCATCTAATGTCCCAGCCGAAATATCATTAACGATCGCTGCGCCAGCTTCAATTGCTGCTTTTGCAACCTCTGCTCTAAAGGTGTCTATAGAAATTATGATCTCTGGGAAAGTTTCTACCAGTAGATTAATAATAGGCACCACACGCATTTTTTCTTCCTCTGGCGAAATATCTTTTGCGCCTGGCCGCGAACTGTAGCCGCCTACATCAATAAAGGTTGCACCTTCTTGAAGCATTTTTTTGGCTTGAGCCAAAATCGTATCAATATCTCGATACTTGCCACCGTCATAAAATGAATCTGGCGTTATATTAAGCACACCCATAACCTTAGGTTGTGATAGATCTATGAGGTTTCCTATACAATTAATGGATTTCATAAAATTGAGGGTTACAGGTTTTAGTAATTGCTTATTTTAGGCGAAATTTACGCAAATTCACTTGCACTGATGACCAAAACTTCTGCACAGTATGACAGTGTGATCTCCACCTGCAGAGAGCTGTTTGAAAAGAAAATGAAAGATTATGGGAGCGCCTGGCGTATCCTACGCCTGCCATCGCTTACAGATCAAATATTTATAAAAGCGCAGCGCATACGCAGTTTGCAACAAAATGCAACTCGAAAGGTTGATGAGGATGAAGCTTCAGAGTTTATAGGCATCATCAATTATTGCATCATGGCGCTTGTGCAAATTGAAAAAGGAGTGGTAGACCAGCCAGATATGTCGCTTGAAGATTCTCTTGTTTTTTATGACAAATATGCAAGCGAGACTAAGCAACTCATGGAAAATAAAAATCATGATTATGGCGAGGCTTGGCGAGATATGCGCATAAGTTCGCTTACAGATCTGATCTTGCAGAAACTTTTACGCGTTAAGCAAATAGAGAATAATCAGGGAAAAACACTTGTCTCTGAAGGCATAGGAGCAAATTACCAAGACATGCTTAATTATGCGGTTTTTGCTCTTATTCACATCAACGAAGAAAACAACTAAAACCAGACACCTTTGAGAATCCTCACGCACATTGCACGCATTATAGTAGGAGTACTATTTATAATTTCGGGGTTTGTAAAACTCAATGACCCTGTAGGATTTTCATTCAAACTGCAGGAATATTTTAGTCCCGGAGTTCTGGATATTGAGTTTTTGAGTCCGTATGCGCTGGGCATTGCGATTCTTCTGGTAATTATAGAAGTTATTGCCGGCATTGCGCTTCTCATAGGCTACCTGCGCAATCTTACGCTGGGTATTCTCACAGCGATGATCGTGTTTTTTACCTTTCTCACATTTTATTCGGCATACTTTAATAAGGTTACAGATTGTGGTTGTTTTGGCGATGCGATCCCATTAACGCCATGGCAATCTTTCACTAAAGATGTAATTCTTCTGGTTCTTATTGCCTTCCTTATTTTTAATAGAAAATATATTGTTGGACTTGCGTCGAAATTTACGCGCACCGTAGTGATCTTCTTCAGCTTCATAGCTTGTTTAGCGTTTGGCTATCATGTGTTGATGCATTTACCTTGGTTAGACTTTAGAGCTTACAAAGAAGGTGTGAACATCACTGAAGGCATGAGCATACCTGAAGGAGCTCCCGAAGCCGTTTTTCAATATGACTGGAAGTTTAACATTGATGGCGAAGAAAAAATTATCAGCACAAATGGCGCCTATCCTACCGTTGATGGAGAATTTATAAGCGTTGAAACCACCGAAATTCAAAAAGGCTACGAACCGCCTATTCATGATTTCTCAATGAGTAAAGACGGTGAAGATTACACTGAGCAATTCTTAGCCGAAGAAAATCTAATAATCGTTGTCGCTTACAATCTCAATAGCACTGAATATAACGGCTGGCCCAATATTAAAGACAAAACTGACGAAGCGCTTAAAAAAGGCTACACCGTAATCGGGCTCTCATCTTCTGGAGCAAAAGAAGTTAACGCATTGAAGAAAAATCAAAAATTGAATTTTGACTTTTACACTTCAGATGAAACTGCGCTAAAAACAATTGTACGTAGCAATCCTGGGATCTTAAAACTTAAAAAAGGTACGATCATTCAAAAACGCCACTGGAACGACACTGACGATATTGAACTAGAAACGCTACCTAACGCAAACCCAGATCTTGATCTTTCGCTTAAGCGAAATCTAGACAGCATTAATGAATTAGACCAGTATTTTAAACCTGTATATTACGCAAAAAACTATCAAGAACGCCGTGAGATCGCCGAATCTTATGGCCTTGAAGATGAAGACATCACTGGCGATCTACTTATGCAAAAAAGGGCGCTAGATACCGCAAGTTTAAAGCTGGTAAAAACATTGCTTGACACTGTAGGTTATCCCGGCAAAGACTTGGTTGGCGAACCTACAAACCTTGTGGCTTTACAAGTAATTGAGAAAAATCCAGAGCAGATACCGATGTATCTTGACACTATTAAAAAGGCCGCAAAAAACAAACAATTACCTTTTACTTTAGTCGCTGCGCTTGAAGACAAATATTTAATGAGTGAAGGCAAAGAGCAGATTTATGGCACTCAGGCCGTGATCACTGCTAGTGGTTCTTTTATTTGGCCAGTTAAAGATGCTGACACTTTAAATATTAGACGCAAAGAAGCTGGCTTCGCAATGCCAATTGAGGAGTATGGAAAAGCGCTTCTAGGCGAAGATTATGTTTATCAAGCGATTGCTTTAAGCGAAGTTCAAACGCTTTAAATTTGGCTTCTTACTTTGTAAATAAAATCTTCTATTCGTTATTGACACTCTTTGGTGTTGTAACAGTTATCTTCTTTTTATTTACTGTTTTACCGGGCGACCCCGCAAGGATGATGCTAGATCAAAATGAAGATCCAGAACAGCTAGCATTGATCAAGAAGAAATATGGTTTTGACAAACCCATAACCACACAATACGCATATTACCTTAACGATCTTTCTCCGCTTTCCTTTCACTCGCGATCTGCGGATGATTATACTTTTTTAAAGGAGGACAAATACAATTACGCTAAGCTTTTTACCATTGGCAACACTACCGTTGTTTTAAAAGCGCCTTACTTAAGAGAATCTTTTCAGAAATCTGGAAAGCCGGTCACGCAAGTAATTGGCGAAACCTTGCCTAATACTTTTATTCTTGCCGTTGGCGCAATTACCATCGCTATACTTCTAGGCGTTTTCTTAGGGATAATTTCAGCAAATTATAAAGATACTTGGGTAGATAAGATCATTCAAGTTGTGAGTACGCTAGGCATGAGTGTTCCTAGTTTTTTCAGTGCGATCTTGTTTGCATGGCTTTTTGGTTATGTATTGCATGAATACACAGACCTTAATATGACGGGCAGTTTGTATGAGTTGGATGATTTTGGCGAAAGCCTACACATACAATGGAAAAATTTAATACTACCGGCACTCGTACTAGGCATACGACCACTTGCCGTGGTTATACAGCTTATGCGAAATTCACTCCTAGAGGTGTATAATGAAGATTACATCAGGACGGCTAAAGCCAAAGGTCTTAACAATTATCAGATCGTGTGGCGTCATGCGCTGCGCAACGCTTTAAACCCCGTGGTTACTGCAGTTAGCGGCTGGTTTGCCAGTATGCTAGCGGGAGCCGTTTTTGTAGAATATATCTTCGGGTGGAATGGCCTAGGAAAAGAGATCGTTGATGCGCTAAACACGCTTGACTTACCCATAATTATGGGCGCCGTGCTCGTGATCGCTACGGTTTTTATCGTGATAAATATTCTTGTAGACTTAATTTATGGTTGGCTTGACCCTAAGGTAAGAATAATATAATCCTAGTTTATTTGTAGATTTCAAAGACAGCGAGTACTTTTATCGTTCACTCTATTTTTATGAGAATATTACTTTTTGTAGCTGCATTTTTTACGATTTCAAGCATTCAAGCGCAAAAAAAGTTTGACAATAAAGCATTATCAGAAAAAATGCTTTCACTGCAGGGAAAGGAAATCTCCTTTAAGCAAATTATAGATCAGCATAAAGGCAAGCCAGTTTTAATAGACATTTGGGCTTCCTGGTGCAAAGATTGCATCGCTGGTTTCCCTAAGCTTAAATCGCTACAAGCACAACATCCAGAAATGGATTATATCTTTCTTTCGCTTGACAAAGAAACAGAAAGATGGAAAAACGGAATTGAAAAATACGACCTTCAAGGTTCGCACTTTTACATCAAAGAAGGATGGAAAGGTGATTTTTGCACTTCAATAAATCTAGATTGGATACCGCGCTATATTTTGCTTGACGCGAAAGGAAATATCGAGGTATTTAAAGCAATAGAAACAACTGACCAAAACCTTTTAAATCACATACAATGAGAAAAAAGATCGTTGCCGGAAACTGGAAAATGAACAATGACCTGGCTGAAACTCAGGACTTAATTTCTGGCCTTAAGAACTTATCAAAAACTAGCGACGCGCAAGTGATCATCGCGCCACCTTACACAAATCTTTATAGCGCTTTTGAAGCTTTAAAAGATAGCGATATCGCAGTTGCTGCTCAAAACATGCACCAGTCTGCAAATGGCGCTTTTACTGGCGAGATCTCTGCAAAAATGCTTAAAAGCATCGGTGTAGAAACTGTGATCTTAGGACACAGCGAGCGTAGAGCTTACTTTGGTGAAGACGAGAATCTTCTTACCGAAAAAGTAAATACAGCGCTAGAAAATGATATGACCGTTATTTTTTGCTTCGGTGAAGAACTTAAAGATCGTAACTATAACGAGCACTTTGAGCTAGTGAACAAGCAAATCTCAAACACTCTTTTTCACTTAGAAAAAGACTCTTGGAGCAATATCGTTTTAGCCTACGAGCCAGTATGGGCGATAGGAACAGGAGAAACAGCATCACCTGAGCAAGCACAAGAAATGCACGAATTTATCAGAAAGATCGTTCGTGAAGAATATAATGATGAAGTAGCTGATAATCTTACCATTCTTTATGGTGGTAGCGTAAAACCTGCAAACGCAAACGAGATCTTCTCTAAACCTGATGTAGACGGTGGTTTGATAGGTGGAGCTTCGCTTAAAGCGGAAGATTTTATGGCTATCGTTAATGCATTTTAATGGCAGTAAAGTATACTGAATTTCAATTTACAGTTTCACCTCTAGAGCCTACCAGAGACATTCTTGTAGCAGAACTAGGAGAACTAGGCTTTGAAAGCTTTGAAGAAACTGAAGAAGGGCTAAACGCTTACATCCCATCTGCGGATGTTAAAGATTTAGCCCTTGATGATTTATGGTTGATGCAAAGCGATGATTTTACCATCACCTATTCGCAGCTTGAGATCGAACCCGTTAACTGGAATGAAGAATGGGAAAAGAACTTTGAGCCTATAGAAGTAGATGGTAAATGCACGGTGAGGGCTCCATTTCATGCAAAGACTGATACAGAATTTGATATTGTGATCGAGCCAAAGATGTCTTTTGGCACCGGCCATCACGAGACCACCCACCTTATGATTAAGCACTTGCTAAAACTAGACGTTGCAGGCAAAAAGACTTTAGACATGGGCTGTGGCACAGGAGTTCTTGCAATTCTTGCCGCTATGAAGGGCGCCGGACCAGTTGAAGCCATAGATATTGATCCTTGGTGCGTAGAGAACACTATTGAAAATTGTGAAAGAAACGCACATCCTAATATCAAGGTAGAACTAGGAACTTCTCCCATACTTGCAAACAGGCAATACGATCTTATCATTGCAAACATTAACAGAAATGTACTTCTTGAAGATATTCCTGTTTATGCTAGCTGTCTTAACGATGGCGGAACTTTATTGCTCAGCGGCTTCTACACAGAAGACATCCCACTTATCAATAGCGCTTGCAATGCCCACGGAATAAATTTCACAATGAATTATGAAAAAAATAACTGGGTAGCCTGTAAATTTGCAAAGAATTGACAAAAAGCAAGTTGTATGAGTCTCATAGAAAAAATTCAGGAAGAGTCTGATGTATTGCTAAAAGATACAAACGAGAACGAGATCGTTCTTTATAATGACGAGGTCAATACATTTGATTACGTTATTCAGACCTTAATTGACACCTGCGACCACACTCCGCATCAAGCAGAGCAATGTTCTATAATTGTACATTACAAAGGCAAATGCACTGTAAAGACTGGTAGTTACGACGATCTTGAGCCTCGTTGCACAAAGATCTTGCGTGCTGGACTTAGCGCAGAAATTGTTTAATTAAAAAATTCTTCAAGGATATTTGTCAAATAACCAAGAATAACTATATTTGCACCCGCTTAAGTAAAAAGGTTGATAGCAACATTTTTAACAAAGCACATTTAATTTTTTCGTTACAGCGAAAATAAATCGGCCTCGTGGCGCTCCCGATAGCTATCGGGATAAATAGCGAACCTGTTTAAGCTCAGGTAGGCACAAAGCTTTAAAATCGGCCTCGTGGCGCAACTGAATAGCGCATCTGATTACGGCTCAGAAGGTTGCAGGTTTGAATCCTGCCGAGGTCACTAAAAAATAAAAACCACGCTCAACAGCGTGGTTTTTTTGTTTGTATAAAGTTTACTGAAATTTCCTACTCAGTAAATTAAGATCAACACCAGCTTTATGAATAACAACCCTATATTTAAGAACCAGCGGCTCGTCTTGCTTTAAAAATACAGGGTATCTTCCTGGATACGGAAAAACCGCATTTTGCATACTTGCCTTTTTTCTTAAGATCCATGGATTAGGATAACCGGGATTCTCAGGATGCGCAATAATTGCCACGCCTGTTTTATTTTGGCTTTCGCCAAAAGTTCCCATAAAGTCCAACCAACCTTTGCTCGCTACAGGCGTGTTTTTTGGAGTCACAACACCTTTTGCTCCTATAAACGCAATGTCTTCTGGCAATTTGATCCTTGCTGAAAACCCGCCGTAACCTTTTTCATCTTCAGAGCCACCTAAAGCAATGTCTGGCTCAAGACCCCAAAGTTTTATTTTAAAGTCAATGATCCTATAATCTTCCTTTGCAGGAAAAACAGTGATCGTGGTTATCTCACGTATAAACGGCACAGAGATTAATGCATCATCCGTCCAATTTGGCGAAAGCCATAAAACCTCTGCTTTTAGCGCTTTTGCACCTTTATCTTTTGTGATCTGCTGCACATCTGCAACATCCCATTCTATATTTTTAATTTCCCAGCCATCACCTATGCGTTTGTTGCCTATGAAAATTTGATGCCATGCCCAGAAAATTCCGCGATGATGCTTATGATCTTGCGGGAAGTCTTCTGTGAGCACTTCACCGTCCATCCCATAAAGAGGATGCACATAGTTTGCACGCTCATATTTTCCGTTAAGCGATTTGGCGGAAGCCTGATAAACTAAAACCGTATCTGTGTTTTCAATAAAAGCATATTCGCCCTCTGTTTGCTCGATTTTCACCGATTGTGAATGCATAAAACCGCAGCAAAAAAGCACGCCAAGCGCAAGAAGAATCTTTCTAAAAATCAAAATGTTGCAAAATTTTCGATAAAAGTAATCATCTGCATCATAACTATCACAGTCTCTAACATTTCTTAAAGAAATATTGCGGTGTCTGCCTTTCGGCGAAAGCCATAAAAATCTATCTTAGCGTACCTTAATCATCGTCATGCAGCCCGCTCAAGAAGTTCCCGAAACCCCAAAACCACCAAAAAGAAATTTCTGGAAAGCGTTAATGGACGCCCTCAAAGGAACGACGGCAGATTACACCACAATTAGCCTCAATAAAGCGATCTTTTTACTGGCAGTGCCCATGGTTCTTGAACTTGTGATGGAGAGCACTTTTGCAGTAGTAGATATTTATTTTGTGGGTAAGCTAGGCGCATCAGCCGTGGCGACTGTGGGATTGACAGAGACCTATTTGTTCCTGCTATATTCTATAGGTATGGGGCTCGCGATGGGTGTGACCGCGATCATTGCTCGCCGTGTGGGCGAAAAGAAAAAAGAAGAAGCATCTGTTGCGGCAGTGCAAGCGATTTTTATAGGCATCCTCGCTTCTATTCCATTTGCTATTGCTGGTATTTTTTATGCGCCAGAACTTCTCAATCTTATGAGCGACGATGAGTGGATCGTGACAAATGGCTACCCGTATATGCAATGGCTTCTGGGTAGTAATGTGGTGATCATGTTGCTTTTTGTGATCAATGCTGTTTTTAGAGGTGCTGGCGATGCGGCGATCGCAATGCGCATTCTTTGGATTGCAAATGGCATCAACATGATCCTTGATCCTATGCTTATTTTAGGCATTGGTCCGTTTCCTGAGTTGGGTCTTAAAGGCGCGGCGATCGCGACGTTTATAGGTCGCAGCGTGGGAGTTGCCATACAGATATGGACGATTACACGGGGTGGAAAACATATTCGTATAAAATTCTCACAACTCTATTGGAATGCAAAGGCGGCGCTAAACATTGTAAAAACTTCGCTAGGAGGCGTTGGTCAAATGATCATTGGCATGACTTCCTGGATCTTTATAATGTGGATTCTTGCGCAAATAAGCAGCGAGGCCGTTGCTGGCGCAACAATTGGTTTGCGACTTATGCTGCTAAGTATAATGCCTGCTTGGGGTCTCGCAAGCGCGGCGGCAACTTTAGTGGGTCAAAATCTAGGTGCAAATAATCCCGATAGAGCAGAAAAAACCATCTGGAAGGTGGGTGTTTATAACATGATATTCCTCATAGTTGTCGCTGTTATTTTTTATGCTTTTAACCGCGAACTGGTAGCACTTTTTATAGACACTCCGCAAGTGATCGACGTTGGCGCAAAGTGGCTCGAGATCCTTTCTTATGCGATATTTATTTACGGCTGGTGGATGGTAACCTCACAAGCTTTTAACGGTGCTGGCGACACCACGACTCCCACAAAGATCAATTTTGTTTTCTTCTGGTTGATCCAGATTCCGCTGGCGTATGTTTTTGCGCTGGTGCTAGATTGGAGTTATACTGGCGTTTTCTGGGCAGTTTATATTTCAGAAGTGGCGGCCAGTTTCTTTACCATTTGGCTTTTCAAAAAAGGAAAATGGAAGCATCAAAAAGTGTGATCTCCCATATTTCTGCCTTTCGGCGAAAGCTAAACAAAGACGATCTATTCTTTAAATAAACCGGCTTTGAGCTCAGCGCCAGCAGAGCCTTCTTTAAGTTGTAAATGATCATTCTCCGGAAGGGTTTCTTCATTTAAGATTAATGCGGCATTTCCCTTTCGAGTTATATTTTTCTCTGGGATACCAGATTTCTTCAACTCAAGGATTTTTTGTTCTTCTCGTGACCATTTGCCCGCAAAATTTGCATTGTTAAGCAACAAAGAATTTTCCCAAACCGAGCTAAAATTCATATCTGGTTTCACAACAACATATTCATTATCGAGTAAAATATTGTTTTTAAAAGTTACGTCGACATCCTCCTGGGGAAACCAAAACGCGCTCTCATAACTTTTTGCGATGATATTGTTTGTGATCTGCATACCAGCAACATCATCAAAAAACAGGATTGCATTTCTGCATCCATAAAAAACCGAGTGTTCTACTTTGTTATTCTTCCCTTGAATCCAGACCGCACCTTGAATCTTACCTGCTTCTTTGTCGCCCACAAATACACATTGAGAAACCTCTAAATCTGTATACATTTTATTCGGTTTTGTGATGGGATAATAATACCCAACAGATGGATTTGGGTTACCCAAAAACTTAATTCCTTTAATGGAAACATGCGAGGTGTTTATCAAAAATCCGGCAGCATGCTCAAAGATAAATTTGCTGTTATACCCAGAAGTTGAAAGTACAACAGGCATTTTAGCAAGTTCCCAATCTTTATCTCCCGGCAGGATTTCGGCGGTAATTGTAAATCTCTTTTCAACATCAAAAACCGCAAGCGGATTCACATCTACTCTATCTTCCAGAACATACGTTCCTGATTTTAAAATCACTGTTATCGCCTCGTTTGCACTTAATTTGTTGGCTGTATCCACAGCAGCGATTATTGATTTAAATGGTGCATCCTTCGCGCCAGTATTTTTATCATTTCCATTTATCGCATCAACATAAATTGTTTGCGCATGTACAGCCGCAGTTAGCAAAAATATCAGCGCCGTAAGTCTAAAATTATTCTTCATCTCGTGGTTAATTAATTTTAGGCAAGTATATTTATAAGGCTGATTCAATGCGATTTGAAACGCATTCATTTTACATTCAAAAGCCGTTTAAGTGCAAGACCAACTTTTAAAAACCTGCAAAAAAGAAATAGAGAACCAACTCGCCTGGCCGCCCAGCGCGACTTGGAAGCAGCGAGATTACAAGAATCTCATTAGGCTTATTGAAGAAAAAACGGGAATACTTTTAAGCCTTTCTACATTAAAAAGAATTTGGGCAGATAATTACACTGGCAATCCGCATCCTGCGACGCTGGATGCATTGGCTCAATTTCTGGATTATCAAGATTGGCTTGATTTTTCAAATCAACATCAAAGCGTAACACCTCCAACTTCACAGACAAAACCTGCAAAGAAATCCCATTCTAAAATCTATTTATCCATTACTGCTTTTGGAATTATTCTTATTGTGCTTCTTGCTTGGGCGCCATGGAGAGGGTCAGATTCGCTTTCGCGAAAGCGACTAAAAAATACAAACGAAGCTATTTTTAAAGCAGACAATACTGTGAAAAACGGAGTTCCGAACACCGTGATTTTTCGTTATGATGTCTCAAAAATTGAAGCAGATAGTTTTGCCATTCAGCAATCTTGGAATGCGTATCGCAGAAAAAAAGTAGCAAAAACGGATAGTATTTTCACCAGTCAGTATTACTTTCCTGGAGTGCATCACGCCAAGCTTTTTGCAAATGATTCTGTTATCAAGACCGCAACACTACGCATAAATACAGATGGTTGGACCGCAATTGCCCGAAAAGGTTATGAGGATAATGTACCGCAATATTTTGAGCTTGCGAAGGAGGAGAATACATTACAAATTAGCGCAGAAGCTCTTGAGACTTACAAAGAAACTATCGCCGCCGAGTCGATAATGTGTTATTACAACATTGGTGATTTTGATTTTGAGCCAACAAATTTTGAGTTTTCCACAACTTTAAATCTTGAAAAAGTGGCAAATATCACTTGCCCCACAATGGGTGTGATGATTTATGGCGAGAATGATTTTTGCATGATTCCGCTTACGCAAAAAGGCTGCGAAAGTAACCCACAAATCAAACTGGGCAAAGACATCATCGGCGGTAAAGTAAATGACCTCAGCGGTTTTACGACAAATGTTTATGAAGAGCACGAACTTAGGATTCAATTTGGCGAAAGCCAAACAAAAATAATGCTTGATAGCGACCTCATCATGACCCGTGAAACCCCGAAAAACCTAGGTAAAATCGCCGGAGCCATGCTTTATTTTTATGGTTATGGAATTGCAAAAGACACAAAAATGAGTTCGCTTGAAGCGCTTTAACAAAACATGCTTTACATACCGACTGATTTTGAGTAATTTTATGTCATAAATCATTTCTATGAAGACGACCGCGAGACTTGAGAATGCAATCCAGAAGCTGTACACGGCTTTCCATAACGACCAGTTAAATCCTGAATGCTGCAAGCAATGCGCGGTGGGAAACATCCTCAACAACACGGATAGTTGGAAGCATCTGAGCGATAATCACGGCAGTCTTAACCTTAATTATGTGGGTAAGGTAAACCAACTTACCGGGAAGAAATTTGGCGGGTATTCTCCGCTTGAAATCCTAGAGATTGAAGCTACTTTTTTACAACATTGCGGCTATTCTTTACCACTACGTCACAATGGGGTAAAGCCAAAAAACGCTACAGACAAAGAAATTCTTTTTAATGGTTTACAGGGCGTTGTTGAATATTTATGCAAGCTTGACGGCGTACAAAATGTGATGGATTACTCGCGGTTATTTGAGTATGAAAGAGCAGAAGATTTGGCTTTAGCCTAAACAAATACTTTTACAAAATACACCAGTAAGCAAATCCAGCCTGCGGCGAGGCAAAGTCCGCCGAGTGGCGTTATTGGCCCAAGAAACTTCCATTTTTTACCGGTGGCGCCGCTGATGCACAACCCGTAAATACTGAAAGAGAACAAAACGGTGCCAATCACAAAAAGCCAGGCAATCGCACTTTCTAAACCTGTATTGAATCCCAGATTAAAGCTGATTACCAGCAAAACTATCGCGTGATACATTTGATATTTTACGCCGGTTTCCCAACTTGTGAGTTGATCTGCAGTAAATCGCTTTTTTAGCGCATGCGCACCAAAAGCTCCAAGAATTATCGCTAAAAACCCGAAGAAAGCTCCAAAAACCTGTGTCATTAAAATATCGTTCATGCTTAATAATTTTATGCGAAATTAACCATTAGTTTTTCAGCCTGACGGCGAAATTGAATAACTTTCCCACATGGATTTAAGCAAGTACATCAAGGACATTCCAGATTTCCCTAAACAAGGCATCATCTTTAAAGATATTTGCCCGCTGCTCAATGACGCGGCGGCGGTGGATTATGCGGCTACGCTTTTCGCGGAAGCGGTAAAAGACAAGAATATCACAAAAGTCGTGGGCATTGAATCCCGCGGATTTTTGTTAGGAATCTTGATTGCACAGAAGTTGGGCGTAGGATTTATCCCAATCCGGAAACCTGGGAAATTGCCTGGTGAAGTTTTGGCAAAAAGTTATTCGCTGGAGTATGGCGAGGATTGCGTGGAGATGCAAAGCGATTGCCTTACGGCAGAAGATAATGTCTTGCTTCACGATGATGTTCTGGCCACTGGAGGAACCGCAAAAGCTGCTTGCGAATTGATTGAAACCGTGGGCGCAAAAGTCGCTCAGGTGAGCTTTTTGATGGAGCTTAAATTTTTAAAAGGGAGCGAAAAACTACAAAATCGCAGCATCCACTCCCTTTTAGAATATTAATTTATTCCTTCTTCAAGGAATTATAGACTATCCAGCTTTTACAAGCTCTACATCAAACACAAGAATCGCGTTAGGAGGAATCACACCACCTGCACCGCGACTTCCATAACCTAGGTCTGAAGGAATCACAAATCTTGCTTTATCACCTTCTTTAAGCAATAAAATACCTTCGTCCCATCCAGAAATCACCTGACCTACACCTACGGTGAAGTCAAGCGGCTGGTTGCGCTTGTATGAAGAATCAAACACAGTACCGTCTGCGAGTTGACCTTTATAATGTACAGAAACTTGGTTTCCTTTTACGGCTGGCTTACCATTTCCTTCTTGGATGATTTGATAACGCAGTCCGCTTTCAGTTTCTTTAAAACCAGCAGAAAGTTTATCAAGCTCAGCTTTTGCAGCTTCTCTTTCTTGCTTCACACGCTCTTCACGTGCTCCTTCAAACTTGCGAAAAGCCTCAACCGCATTCCAATTTTTAGCCTCTTCACCTTCGCGGATGATCTCAACTTTATCCATTGTATCGCCTTGAGCAACGCTATCTACAACATCCTGACCTTCTACCACGTGACCAAAAACAGTGTGCTTACCATCTAACCATGGCGTAGCCACATGCGTGATAAAAAACTGGCTTCCGTTTGTTCCAGGACCTGCATTTGCCATTGAAAGGATACCAGGACCTGTATGTTTTAAGTCTGGGTGAAACTCATCATCAAAGTTGTAACCAGGACCACCAGAACCTGTACCGTTAGGGTCACCACCTTGCACCATAAAATCTGGAATCACACGGTGAAATTTAAGTCCGTCGTAATATGGAGTTCCTTGCTTTTTAGCAGCATTTTCCAGGTTTCCTTCCGCTAGGGCAACAAAGTTACCTACTGTTCCTGGAGTTTTATCATGGGTAAGTTTTACCAAGATTTCGCCTTTTGGCGTATGAAATTTAGCATAAATACCGTCTTGCATGTCTTCGTTTTAAAAATTGAGGTGCAAAGATACGGATTGTAAAAGGTTTAGCCTGTAAAAAGCGTAAGTGTTGATTTGGCTTTCATGCTTTGAAGCTTGACAGGCAAGCCAAAAAATCACTTCCCAGATACCGGCTTGTAGATCAAGGTAAGTTCATCATCGGCAAGTTCTGGCTCTTCCAGAAATTTTATGATGAGTTTACCGTCTTTGATTTCATAGGAATATTCTACCGTCTCCCCAATCTTCAAATAATTATCCTGCGTTGAGAAAGTATATTCACCGGTAGGTTTGATAAACTGCATGTTCTTGGGACTGTTGATATCAATTTGATTAGATTGGATCTCAAGTGTGTTGCCGCTAAAATCTGTTTCATCTGTAAAAGGACAAAAACAGATCGCCTTTTCTAGCTCCCAATTCCCATAGATTGAAGCGGTCTCTGCAGATTTCTTTACTCCGCAAGAAGAAAAAAATGTGATTATCATGGCTGTTGCCAAAAGTTGTATTCTGGTTTTCATAGTAGCTTTTTAAACGAAATTACTCAGAAAAAGAAAAGCCGCTAAAGAAAGCGGCTTAATTTATAGGAATCTTAACGGATGACTAAATCCTATTATCACTCTTTAACGAGATTATTTCTTTTTGCAATTTGTCGAATTTGCTCTTTTAATATTCCCTCAAATTTTGTTTGATTTGCAAATAATAAATCTGTGTTGTTTGCTACTTTTTTCAAAAACAAAAAACTATCATATTTATTAACTATCCTTAAATATTCGGTTTTATCCTCGTATGTGATTATAATACTACTACTTCCATTCAACAGTTCATAACTGACTCTTTCAACTAAACCATTAGTTATTATCAGAAGTTCTCCATTGAGGTTAAAAGAATATATAATTTCGGTCTCATTTTTATCAATCAAAAGCCAAGAACAGCCTGTTAAATATCTTTTACTAATTTGTAAATCCGTGAATCTTTTAGCTTTATCAAATTGATTATTTACAAATGACTCTGTTCCTTTAAAGGCTACCCCAATCTTTGTTTTAGATAAATCTGTGTCCTGATATTTTTGCTCAAGTTGAGTATGCTTTCTACTTAACGCCTTAGAAAGCTGTATAGCAAATAGAAGAATAATGACCCCTACGATTCCAAATATAATTATTTCTTCATCCACAATAATCGACTAGTTTGCTACCTCACTGATAAATTTAATTCTGTATAATCTGATCTCATCATCTTCATAATCGCCATCAAATTCTTCCATGGCGTCTTCTATTTTATCAGTTTCTGCCTCTAGGAAGTATTCGTGCAATTCTTCTTGTTGATCTTCATCCAGGATTTCATCGATCCAGTAATCGATGTTGAGCTTTGTACCGCTGTAAACGATGGCTTCCATCTCTTTTACAAAATCTACCATCTCAAGCCCTTTCGCGGAAGCGATATCATCTAACGGCAATTTGCGATCTACGTTCTGAATGATATATAACTTTAACGCACTGTTTGAACCCGTAGATTTTACCACAAGATCATCTGGACGAATGATATCGTTTTCTTCTACATATCTCGAAATAAGATCGATGAATTCACGACCGTATTTTTTTGCCTTGCCCTCGCCTACTCCGTTTACATTAGAGAGTTCTTCAATGGTAACAGGATATTTAATCGACATGTCGTCAATAGAAGGATCCTGAAAAACCACATACGGTGGAACCCCTTTCTTTTTACCTACTTTTTTGCGAAGATCTTTAAGCATGCTGATCAATTTTTGATCAGATCCTCCGCCTAATTTTGCTCCGCTAGGTGTAATATCTGTTGCATTTTCATCAAAGATGTGATCCTCTGTCATCATGAACGACTTAGGATTTTTCAAAAATGCTTTACCTGTGTCTGTAAGTTTTATGACACCGTAGGTTTCGATATCTTTTTTAAGGAGTCCGGCGACGATCACTTGTCTAACAAGCGCCTTCCAATAATGTGAATCTTTGTCTTTACCAATGCCGAAATACGCTTCTTCATTAGTTTTATGCGAGGTAATTATCGCATTATTCTTACCGATCAATGTATTTACAAGCTCTTTATTTTTATAAATCGCGCCTGTTTTTTGAACTACTTCTAACAGTTGCTTAACATCATCTTGGGCTTCGTGCTGTTTTTTAGGATTACGAACGTTATCATCCATATCTCCACCGTCACCAGTTTCATTATCAAATTCTTCACCAAAATAATGAAGAATGAATTTTCTGCGCGACATTGAAGTTTCGGCGTAAGCCACAACATCTTGAAGCAATGCGTGACCTATTTCCTGCTCTGCCACAGGTTTGCCACTCATAAACTTCTCTAGCTTCTCAATATCTTTATACGAATAATATGCTAAACAATGACCTTCGCCACCATCACGACCAGCGCGACCGGTTTCTTGGTAATAGCTTTCAATACTTTTTGGGATATCATGGTGAATTACAAAACGTACATCTGGTTTGTCAATTCCCATCCCAAAGGCGATCGTCGCAACTACAACATCTACATCTTCCATTAGGAACATGTCTTGATGCTTTGCTCTGGTTTTTGCGTCTAAACCGGCATGATAAGGCACAGCTTTAAGTCCGTTAACCTGTAAAACCTGCGCGAGTTCTTCTACGCGTTTTCTACTAAGACAATAAATGATACCGCTTTTACCTTCATTTTGCTTTACAAAACGAATAATATCTGCATCTACATTCTTAGTTTTAGGACGAATCTCATAATATAAATTAGGTCTATTAAAAGAAGCTTTAAACGTATTTGCTTCCTTCATCCCAAGGTTCTTGATAATATCTTCCTGAACTTTAGGCGTAGCGGTAGCGGTAAGCCCAATGATCGGGATGTTATCGCCTATGCGCTTTATAATGCTGCGCAGATTGCGATATTCTGGTCTAAAGTCATGACCCCACTCGCTAATACAGTGCGCTTCATCAACAGCTACAAAAGAAATAGTTTGTGCTCTTAAGAATTCTACATTCTCTTCTTTAGTAAGAGACTCTGGCGCTACGTAGAGCAACTTTGTTACGCCATTTACAATATCTTCCCGCACCTGTTTGAGTTCGCCTTTAGTAAGCGACGAATTCATCACGTGCGCAATTCCATGTTCATTTGATAAGCCTCTAAGCGCATCTACCTGATTCTTCATCAGTGCGATAAGAGGTGATACTACGATCGCGGTTCCTTCCTCAATTAATGCCGGTAATTGATAACATAGAGATTTACCTCCACCGGTGGGCATGATCACAAAGGTGTGTTGCCCGGTTACAATACTTTTAATTACTTGCTCTTGTAAGCCTTTAAACTGGCTAAAGCCAAAGTATTTCTTGAGTGCCGCGTGTAAATCGATTTCTTCCTTACTCATCAATCTTGCTTCAATTTTACATACATTTGCAACCTAAATATAATAATTTCCTAAAAGAAAAATTGCCTAAATCCTATCTTTTGAATTTAAGGGATCAGATCGTTGAATGCGCGAGGCGCACCATAGACATAGAACACAATGCAATTGCCAACCTCAAAAACCTTGTGGATGACCAGTTTGCACTTGCTGTTGAGGCTGTTTATGAGTCGCAAGGAAGAGTGATTCTTACCGGCGTAGGCAAGAGCGCAATTATTGCACAAAAGATCGTAGCAACGCTAAATAGTACAGGTACGCCTGCTATTTTTATGCACGCGGCAGATGCAATTCATGGTGATCTGGGAACAATTCTTAAGGATGATATCGTTATTTGCCTTTCAAAAAGTGGAAATACTCCGGAGATCGAAGTGCTTGTTCCTTACATAAAAAGTAGAAAGAACAAGATCATCGCTCTTACATCTAATAAAGATTCATTTCTTGCAAAGCAAGCAGATCATATTCTTTATGCTTACGCAGAAAAGGAAGCATGCCCACACGATCTGGCTCCTACCACTAGTACAACGGTACAAATGGTGATGGGAGACGCTTTGGCTATAGCCTTATTAGAATTACGCGGATTCACAAGTCAGGATTTTGCTAAGTATCATCCTGGAGGCACATTAGGAAAAAAATTATACATGCGGGTGAGTGATCTTACATCACAAAATCAAAAACCGCACGTATCTCCAGATACTCCGCTTAAGGATGTAATTGTTGAAATATCTACAAAAATGCTAGGCGTTGTAGCCGTCCTAGAAGATAAGAAGATCGTAGGTATCGTGACAGATGGAGATATTAGAAGAATGCTACAACACAACGAAGTTTTAACTGGCTTAACCGCCAAAGATATAATGACCAAAGATCCCAAACGTGTAGCAAATACTGCTATGGCAGCAAAGGCGCTTGAGATCAT
This sequence comes from Leeuwenhoekiella obamensis, assembly GCF_055391795.1. Lineage (NCBI taxonomy): Bacteria > Pseudomonadati > Bacteroidota > Flavobacteriia > Flavobacteriales > Flavobacteriaceae > Leeuwenhoekiella > Leeuwenhoekiella obamensis. The sequence continues at coordinate 2,403,162 of NZ_AP029251.1, forward strand.
GGAAACACATAACATATCACAATTGCTAGCTGAAGATGACAATGAGCATTATGCAGGTGTGGTTCATATTCACGATCTTATTAAGGAAGGAATACTCTAATGGCAAAGACAAATAAAAAAGACCCTAATGCAGAAATGTCGTTTCTTGACCATCTTGAAGAATTAAGATGGCATCTTATACGATCTGTACTTGCTGTGGTAATTGTGGGAATCGTGGCATTTATTTTCACAGATTTTATCTTTGAACAGATCATTTTTGCTCCGTCAAGACCAGAGTTTGTTTCTTATGACCTGCTTTGCCAACTTTCAAACATCTTTGGTTCTGATAAAGGTTGTTTAACCTCAGAGGGACTTAATTTTGAAATACAGAGTAGACAGATGAGCGCACAGTTTAATGCCGCCATCTGGACCTCAATATGGACTGGTGTTGTAGTAGGTTTTCCATACATCCTGTTTGAAGTTTGGAAATTCATCTCTCCTGGACTTTATGAAAATGAACGCAAAAATTCACGTGGATTTATCTTTGTTTCTAGCTTACTTTTCTTTGCTGGCGTACTCTTTGGATATTATGTGATTTCGCCTTTGAGCATAAATTTCTTAGCAAATTTCACGGTAAGTGATCAGATCAAAAATCAATTTGACATCGATTCTTACATAGGTCTTGTGAGAATGAGCTGTCTATCTGCAGGTGTGATCTTTGAGCTTCCTATTGTGATCTTTTTCTTGACAAAAATTGGTCTTGTAACTCCGCAGTTACTTAGAAAATATAGAAAATATTCACTTGTAGTTGTACTGCTTCTGGCTGCTGTCATCACGCCTCCAGATATCTCTACACAGATCATCGTTGCGATCCCTATTCTTATTCTTTATGAGGCAAGTATTTTGATCTCTGCGCTTGTAGCGAAAAAAGAAGACAAAAAAGTAACTGGATCACAAGTAAGAAAATAATCCCCTTACCGACCTAAATGGTCATAAATCATATTAATAATGTCATCAAACAATAACCCTGTAGCAGAATTTAACGAGTATCGTGCAAAAATGAACGATAAGATTCTTGCTGATAAAAATAAAGTGATCAATCGCATCTTTAATCTAGACACTAACGCCTTTATGCCTGGTGCGCTAGACTTAAAAACTAAAGAGCTTCTAGGTCTTGTAGCTTCTACTGTTTTACGTTGTGATGACTGTGTAAAATATCACCTTGAGAGCTGCTATGATGCCGGCGTAACACGTGAAGAAGTTCTAGAAACTTTGAGCATAGGCACTTTAATAGGTGGAACCATCGTTATACCACACTTAAGAAGAGCCCACGAATACTGGGATGCTTTAGAGCAGGAAAAACAATAGACTTGTGAGCTTTGGCTCAAAAGTTGATATTTGTATGCCACTATGAAACTACGCGCACAAAATCTAGTAAAATCGTACAAAGGCCGTCAGGTTGTAAAAGGTATCACCGTTGAAGTTGAACAAGGTGAGATCGTTGGATTATTAGGACCTAATGGTGCTGGTAAGACCACCTCTTTTTACATGATCGTGGGACTTGTGAAGCCTAACGGCGGAAAGATCTTTCTTGAGAACAAAGAGATCACAAAATACCCCATGTACAAACGTGCGCAACACGGTATAGGTTATCTAGCACAAGAAGCCTCAGTATTTAGAAAACTGAGTATTGAAGACAACATCCTTAGCGTGCTTCAACTTACAAACCTTAGTAAGAAGGAGCAACGCATGAAGATGGATGAACTTATCGATGAGTTCAGTTTGGGGCACATTCGCAAAAACCGTGGAGATCTACTTTCGGGTGGGGAGCGCCGTAGAACTGAGATCGCTCGTGCGCTGGCGACAAATCCTAACTTTATTCTGCTAGATGAGCCATTTGCTGGTGTTGACCCGGTTGCGGTTGAAGATATTCAGCGTATTGTGGCGCAGCTTAAGCAAAAAAACATCGGGATCTTGATCACAGACCATAACGTACAAGAAACGCTTGCGATCACAGATCACACTTACTTAATGTTTGAAGGTAGTATCTTAAAACACGGTATTCCTGAAGAACTTGCAGCTGACGAAATGGTGCGTAAGGTTTACTTAGGTCAGAACTTTGAGTTGAGAAAGAAGAAACTTTTTCAATAAAACTAGTCGAAGTATACTGGTTTGGATGCATCCAAATGCTCTAGCAAAATATCGATCTGATTTTTTAAGATCCTGTCTGTAGATAATTCTGGTAACGCTTTAAGCGAAAACCAATCAATCCCGGCGATGTCAAAATTAGGTTTTGACTCTTGACTGACGATCTCGCACAAAAAGCACATTTTGTAAACATAATGCGGTTGCGGCGGATGCGCATGCATCTTTTTATCAAAAACAGCTAGCAAGCGCTTAACCTCAACAATGTAACCCGTTTCTTCTTCCAGTTCTTTGATCACATTTTCTTTTGGCGAAAGCCCAATATCTGCCCAGCCGCCAGGCAACGTCCATTTACCATCCACCTGCTCTTTTACAAACAAGATCTCCTTTTTTTCATTGAGGATAAAGGCTCTTACGTCGACGTTTGGCGTAGGATAATCTTCTTTAGGCAAATAAAAATTCTTAAAAACCTCAACCTCTTGTTCAGTAAGTAACGCCTGCATCTCTAGCGCAATTTCTTGCAACTGCTCATAGCGCTCAGCGTCATATTCGCTATTCTTAAAAACAAGACCAGCATCTGCGAGCGCTTTAATTTGCTTTGAGAGATTAAGAAGTTCTTTGTTATTCATCACGTTTTAAATCTTTTTTGAGGAAATAGCGATATAAGAAAAAGCCAATAAAAGAATAATTTACAACCATTAGTCCGACTATAATAAATTCAGAAACAATAAGGCTAAAGATTATGTAAATAATCAAAATTCTCAACCAGTAATACCATGTGAAGTTTTTCAAACTACTTTCATAGCCCAATCTAAAAAAGATCAATTCTGAAAAATACCAAATTAAGAATGATGGAATTGCGATTATCAAACCAATTGAAATTCCTAAACAAAAATTCAGCACAAAACTTTCCAAAAAATTAGACACAATTGAAACACTTTTTAAAGAATTAAAAAGTGCTTGAAAGATGGATCCAATGAGAAATGAAAGGAAATAATATGCCGTAAAAATCTTAAACCGCACGTAGCTCTTTTTCTAGCTGTTCTATAAATCTACCTACATGCAAAGCGTCTGCAAGCGCATGATGCACATGTACAGACATTGGCATGGTTAATTTACCGTTTTCATTTTTCAGTTTACCTACAGAGATCTTCGGGCAACTGTCTGGAAATGCAAAACTGCGAGCATGAGAAATGGATGTAAAATCTACCCACGGCAATGCCGAAAAATGGATCACATCGTCGCCAGAAACCCCGATCTCGAGTCCGGTGTTGTTTTTTACGCGGTCAATTTCGGCGCAAGCCAAAACATTAAACGCATCAAAATCCTCAGAAAACTCAATATTTGAAAACCCAAAGGTTTCATTCTCTCGCGCGATCGTAGCCGAAGCTCCTATTTTATCGTGCACAACAACCTCATTTTCACGTATGCGATATCGCAGATTCTCAACCGAGTTTAGCGCTTTGAGAATACGATGCAAATACACCACAAAAAATGACTTGTTATTTTCTTTAGCAAAGTGGTAAGCGCCCGTCACATCTATGGTAACAACTACACCATAAAACGGCTCGTCAAACTTAGAGAAGAACTCAAAATGCTCTTTTCTCGCCCACTTTTCTTTATCTAAAATGGTAAAACTCATGCTTTCTTAGGTGTTAAAAGCGACACAACTACATACAGCAATATGATGAGCGGGATCGCCACAAATTGTAACTCTGCGATCAAGATCACTGTGGCGAGTATGAATAGATATCTAACTTTATTTTTGGCGAAAGCCCAACTTTTAAATTTTAAAGCAAATAGCGGAATTTCGGCATTAAGCAGATAGCAACATAATGCGGTAAGTGCGATAAGAAACCATTGATTTGTGATGATCGCTTCCGCGAAAGCGATATCCTGATATTGCATTATGAGCGGCAAACTCACTATTAGCAGCGCATTTGCCGGTGTGGGCAGACCTATAAAAGAATCTGTTTGACGTGTATCTATATTAAATTTTGCCAGTCTAAAAGCTGATGCTAATGTGATCGCAAAACCTAAAAACGGCAGAAGATCCAAAGATTCCCAATAAATCTCATTAGAACCAGAATTTGTAGTCCAGCCAGTGCTTTGTTTTAATAATTGAAACATTACCATTCCCGGCACAGCACCACTAGTCACCGCATCTGCCAGTGAATCTAACTGTAAACCAAGCTCGCCTTGCACTTTAAAAAGACGTGCAAAAAAGCCATCAAAAAAATCAAAAAATATCCCAAGCATCACAGCATACGCCGCAATCTCTAGCTCTCCTATAGCCGCAAAATAAACACCCGTTGTACCACAAAAAAGGTTAGCCAGCGTAAACGCATTAGGAATAAAGCGAGTAATCTTCATACAATCATTTTGAGTAAAAATAAGAAAGTCTGCATTGCTAAAAACTACGTATGCAATATTGAGGGGCAAATAAAGTTTAAATTAAGAATTGATTTGAGCATATTTGCTTAAAAACTACGGCCTTTGGCAAAACGATATTGCATAGCATTTTTTCTTCTGGTTATTACGATCACAAGTGCGCAAACCACCAGAAAATATTCCAATGAATTTTTAAACATTGGTGTAGATGCTGCTGCCATGGGCATGGGTAACGCCGTTGTCGCTTCTACAAACGACGTTAACGCCGGCTACTGGAATCCCGCAGGATTAACACGTATTGAGGATAACGAACTTGCCCTGATGCACGCCAGTTATTTTGCCAATATTGCGCTTTATGATTATGCGGCTTTCGCCAAAAAGTTAGACGACAAAAGCGTTGCGGCTTTTTCTGTGATCCGTTTTGGTGTGGATGATATCCTTAACACCACACAACTTATAGACGCAGACGGAAATATTAATTATGATAACATCAGCTTATTTTCTACAGCTGATTATGCTTTTACATTTTCTTATGCCAGAGAATTACCGCTAGACGGTTTGCGTCTGGGCGCAAATGCAAAAGTGATACGACGTATTATAGGAGATTTTGCAAACAGTTGGGGTTTTGGGCTTGACTTTGGTTTACAATATGAAAATGATGATTGGCAATTTGGAGTAATGGCTCGAGATATCACAACATCTGTAAATACCTGGAGTATCAACGAAGAAGAATTTGCAAAGATCAGCGATGCTGTAGAAGGTCAAAATCAAGAACTCCCAGAAACCTTAGAGATCACTTTACCTAAGCTACAATTAGGCGTTTCACGATCTTGGCTTATTAGATATGATTATTCTATCAAAGCAGAGTTTGATATGCTCATGCGCTTTACACAAACTAATGACATCATTAGCTCTTCTGCAGTAAGTGCGAGTCCGGCGGTTGGGTTAGAATTTGGTTACACAGATCTGGTTTTTATAAGAGCAGGCGTTGGCAACTTTCAAAATATCACTCAACTTGATGGCAGTGAGCGTGTAGGCTTTCAACCTAATATAGGTGTAGGTTTTAAATACAAAGGTATTCATGTAGATTATGCGCTTACAGATATTGGTGACCAGAGCGCCGCAATTTACAGTAACATCTTTTCGCTTAAGCTAGACTGGGAACTCTTTAGATAGAGATCAACCCGGCACACAAATTACACCTTCTCAGCAAATTAAGAAGCTTTAACAAATCATCACCGTTTGGTTAAAAAATATTCAATTAGGAATCTGTTGGGAGAAAACGCTGTGTACGCATAGTAAATTTGTATCAACAATAAGAAGTAATTATTAACCAAAAAGAGAGAAACAACATGAAACGATTTACAATACATTTTTTGATCATGGCAATTATTTTAGGAGTATATGGTTTCTCTGGATTTGACCTTTGGGGAACTGAAGCTGCAAGAGTACTTTTCTTAATCGCAGCAGATATGTTTGTTGTTTCCCTATTCGCAAGACTTCTTTTTAAAGGAGAAACTAGCAAGATCATTAAATCAAGAGAAGCAGTACCAAGCAAAGTAGAAGCATAAAAAAACTACATATACTACACTAAACTACACAGAACTACCGCTCACCTGAGCGGTTTTTTTATTTAAATTAGTTTTTCTTAAAGCATTAGCACGATTATTGTAAGTAATGCTTATAGATTCTACATTTTATGACTAAATATTCCTTAGCTATCCTTGCATTTCTCTTATGCCTTACTGTTAACGCACAAGACTCTATTGTGATCACAAAAGGCAGAGTGACTGAAAATATCAAGATCAATAAAACAGATCTCACGTATTCATTATACCTACCAGCCTCTTACAGCCCTGAGAAAAAGTATCCTGTGATCTTTGCGCTTGATCCAGATGGAGATGCAATACGCACAGCAAGATTATTTACCGCAGCAACCGGCGCACTTGACTTTATTGTTGCCGCAAACGAATTTAAGTTCACAGATTCTACAGAGGTGAACATCACAAACACTATGGAGATGATGAATCACGTCATCCTTTCAGTGAGTACAGATCAAGATCAATTTTACGTTTCTGGACTAAACGAAGGCGGCGTGGTCGCTAGTAGTATTTCTTATGTAGTTGCAGGAATTGCAGGCACGCTTCCTATTAATGATGTTTTTTTTAAAGTAAACTTTTTAGCATTAAAAAACCGCGGTTTTGTCTCTGGCCTTGTCGCAAATGCATCAGTTGATTATTATAAAATGGTTGATGCTTTTGATAATTTGGCTGCAGCCAAAAGTGAAAATAAACTCTACAAATATCCAGAAGCAGACGGCTGGCCCATCACATCTGTGCTTTCTACAGCGATCTCTAATTTGTATTTTTTGAGAAACGATCAACTAGGAAAAGAACTACCAGAAAAAACAATTGAAGCCACACTGAATGCAGATCTAAGCACTGCACAATACCTAATACAAAACAGACATTACCTCATAGCAGAAAACTATATTAAAGATTTTAAAGACAAATATCGCAATAAGCATGACCTAGACACATTGCGCTATTTACTTAGAGATCTGCGGGACGATCCAGGTTTCAAGACCGCAAACAAAACTGCAGAAGGTGATGAGTATGATGAATTCTATCTTCTTGAAGATCTCACCTATTTTTTAAGTCTAGATGTAGGCACAGCAAATTTTGAGAACTTAGCGTATTGGGATCAAAAAATTCAAGATCTTGAGGCCGCTGCACAAAACGCCTACAAAAGCTCTGAAGCTATTGTAGCACAACGACTTTTAGGTTTTTTAAATGCTAGTGTAAAAGCCTATATTAAGAGTGTTGAAGAATACAACACACCTACCAGTGACAGCTCTGTAGTAAAAAAGAAAGAGTCAATAGATAAAAGAATGTATCCTCATATTCTAATGACTTTTCTTCAACCAGATAATGCCGACTCTTATATGCGATTAATAAGTCTAGCCGCAGAAGATAATGATAGCAATACCGCTTACTTCTACCTTGAAGAATTACTTCGCACAGGCTACAGAGATTATGATGCTATTTATGAGATCCCAGAAACTGATGTGATCAAAATAAGTCCGGCGTATAATGAGATCGTTAAGACATACTTCTTCAAGTCAAAATATCAATGATCTATTCTGCTAAGACAACTTGATCTTTAATTTGCTTTCTCTTAACACACAAACGCACATACATTAACAATGCAAAAGCCACTAAGGTTAACCCAAACATACAAAGCCATGTATTCTCATACCCTATAAGGCTCACAAGTTGCATCCCGCCATTGTGACCAAAAATGTGCGCCATAGAAAATGACATACTGTATAATCCCATGTATGCGCCTTGTCTGCCTAATTTTGATCTGCTTAACGCAAAAGCATTACCAAATGGAAAAGCGATCATTTCTCCTAGCGTAGCTACGATCATCCCTAAAACTAGAATTCCTACCATTGGCGTGATCTCATAAAGCAAGAAACTTCCACCCACAAGAAGCAAACCCAGGATCACATTATTAAGCGCTGATATCCCACGTTTTTCTAGGAAATTGATCAGTGGCATTTCAAAAACAAAGATCATAAATCCGTTAAGGGCAAGTAACAAGCCTATTTGACTCTCCTTCAGCAAATGCACTTCGCTATAATACAGCGGCATTGTAGAGATATATTGCAAGAAGATCACCCCAAAAAGCACCAAAACAAGCAAGAACAACACATATACTTTATCAGAAAATGGAGAAAGCGGATTTTCAACAAGCACCTCTTTATCAGTTTCTTTTACTCGCTTAGGATTTAAAACCCGTATCATTAAAATTCCCGCGGCAGCACATGTTAAGGCATCCGCCCAAAACAAGCCAGCATAACCAATGCTTGCGATAATGATTCCGCCTAGTGCTGGCCCAGCTGAAAACCCTAGATTTATCGCAAGTCTTATAAGCGTTAATGACCTTGTTTTATTTTCAGGTTTGCTGTATGCACTTAAAGCCACAAAAAATGCAGGTCTCGAAGCATCCATAATTGAGATCAGCACAAAAAAGCTAATACAAATTCCCACAAAAGAACTTACAAATTGAACCGCGATAAAACACACAGAACTGATCAATAAACTATACAAGATCACCTTATAATACCCTATTATATCAGTAAGCTTACCGCCTAACCAAGAACCAAAAAAGGATCCAAGACCAAAACACGTCATCACCCATCCCACGGAGCTTATTGAAAATTCAAGATCTTCTCTTAGATACAATGACAAAAAAGGTATTACCATTGCCCCGGTTCTATTTACTAATGTAATAAGTGCGAGCCACCACACTTCTCGCGACAAACCGCTAAAGGTGTTTAAGTATGCTCTAAATAGCTTTTTCATTTTTGGTTAGTTTTAAAAAGCGTTTAAAAAAGCGTTTAAAAAAGAAAAGTCCGGCCTTTTTAAAAGCCGGACTTAGATATAATTGAGTTTATTTTCAATTTTTACCATAGATATCCAGCCCGTACTTTTTGCTTATAGCACAGAGAGACTTGATATGTCATGGTAAAAAGTTTCATTTCTTTTGTTTACTTTGTCAAAGCTAAAACAAAACTGCTTACAACAATCTCTTTATAATGAAATTAATTCTTAACGCACTCATTTTCACTTTATGTTCTATTTCTTTTGGCTACAGCCAAAACTATAAGAAGGAAATAAAGGAGTTTCAAAAAGAGCTTAATGAGGAGATCTCTAGAGAAGAAAAGCCCATTTTGCTAGAGGAAGACAGAAAAGATTTTGAAGGACTAGAGTTTTATCCCATCAATGAAAATTATAAAGTAACAGCAAAACTTGTTTTGATCTACGACAAGACACCTATAGGTTTTGCCACAACTACTGATAGGATTTCTTATCAAACAAGATATGCCGAAGCGCATTTTACACTTAATGGAAAACCGCAGGTTCTTTATCTATATGAATCTGTTATGCCTATAGAAGAAGAGGGTTATGAAAATTATCTCTTCTTACCCTTTACAGATGCCACAAATGGTAATGGCAGTTATGGCGGCGGTAGATTTATAGATCTTTTTATCCCAGAAAAAGGCGATGAGATCGTGATAGATTTTAATAAAGCCTATAATCCGTATTGTGCGTACAGTCCTAATTTTTCTTGTCCTATCCCACCTGCAGAAAATAGACTAGATGTTGCTGTTGAAGCTGGCGTAAAAGAATTTAAGGCACACTAAAACTGCTTACTCAGCCACATCCCGAGAAAAACAGCGGCAAAGCCTACTAGCAAACTTCCTACGGTATACAGCGCAAAATTGGCCAGATCGCCGTTGCGCAGCATAACATGATTCTCGTAAGCAAAGGTTGAAAATGTTGTGAAACCACCACAAAAGCCTACTGCGATTAAAGAGATCACGGGTGAGTTCATCATCTCATTTTTTAAAGCCCAACCTAAAATCAATCCTATAACCAAACTTCCTAGAACATTAGCAGCTAGCGTACCATAAGGAATACCAGATTGCGCACTGTTAAGCCATTTACCTATTAAAAATCGTAGACAACTTCCTAAGCCGCCACCTAGAAAAATAAGGAGAACTTGTCTCATAGACTGTCACTTTCGGCTGCGGCTGGCGCTAGAATTGGCACATAGATCTCTGTGATCCATTCTGCCGGATTTTTAACTTCACCAGGATCATTAGCATACAATTCAAATGGTGGATTATTCTCATCTGGAGCATAACCGTTTTCGCTGATGTATTTCATTGCTTCATTCCAGGCTTCTTCAAGATTACTGTAATTACCCTTAAGCACAGTTTTAATTGCAGTTTGAGATGGCATAAATCCACAAAGCACACTGCTTTCAGCAGGGACGATTACTTGTGAAGTAGTAGGTATTGCGCATGAGATTATTGCGCTATTTCCTTCAGGATTGTACTGATTATAGATAGTCATCGGCTTTCCTGAAACTGTAATATTTTCACGCTTCATGAAATTATCTACCTGACCTAGAAGTTGTCCCATTTTTGCACTAATACCGCTTAGGGTTGTAGAACTTGAGGCATACATATAAAAACCTCCACTGTATTGTGTTACACCATCTACACTTATGCTGTACACTTTCATATCTGCTTTAACGCTTTCCTCTAGACCTTCTAACCCACGCTGAAACATTTTGCGCATTTCTTCATCAAAATCATAACCTGCGATAGCAAAATAAGCTTTATCAGTTAATGGATGTTCTCCTTGTATAGACCAGACCACTTTGGTTCCGCCTTCTACTTCCTCAAACTCCCAGATCACGTCTGAGGTTCTTTCGCCAAGAGGCGTATTAAAAGTAATTTGTTGCTCAATACGGCTATATGGTATCACGGCAATAGTCTTCATAGAACCATCGCCGTCTTTGCTATTCCACGAGTAGCTTGCCCCTTCTCCACTTGTTTTCTCAGGATAATTAAAAACCATTGCAGGATCATCCTTCTTCCATGGCCCCCAGTTTTCCCAGGTTCTGTACTCATTAGCTTTCTCAAAGATCATCTCTTGAGGAGCTGCGATCACGGCAGAACTTTGTATGTTGTATTTACCGTCTTTAGTTGCAAAATAGATCGCCCCAGCGATCACCACGATAAGCAGTAGGAAAAAGAGATATTTAAGGATTTTCATTTCCTATTATGATTTTAGGGTTGTCAAGGTATGCTAAGATAGCAATTTATAATGGTTAGAAGATAAAACCCTAAATGGTTTAAGCGCCGCGCTATATTTTTATGGCTTAAGCCAAAACTTTATAACGAAAAGCACTAACACAAAAACTATAAATCCTACCAACACCCATTTACTGCCTTTGTAATGTTTTTTGTGAAGCTTCTTGTCTCTGCGATAACTTAATGAAATAAAGATCACAAATGCTATGACAAACAGAATCGCAAAAATCAACTGACCGGTGCTGAACATTTTTTATAAATTTTGGTCAAATTTACAGCATAAAACCCGTATTAAAGATGAAAAAATACACAGATGCCGTTCATGAATTTCACAGCGCTTTTAAGCTAGGAGCTAAAGAAGCACCGCACGCTGATCTAGGAAAAGCTAAAAACCTTTTGCGTTTTAACCTGATGAAAGAAGAAAATGAAGAATACCTTGAAGCGGCAAATAATAATGACCTTGTAGAAGTTGCAGACGCGCTAGGCGATATGCTTTACATTTTATGTGGAACCATAATTGAGCATGGCATGCAACATAAAATAGACGAAGTATTTGACGAGATACAACGCAGCAACATGAGTAAACTGGGCGAAGATGGCTTACCTATTTACAGAGAAGATGGTAAGGTACTAAAAGGGCCTAAATACTTTAGGCCCGATATTAAAACTATATTAGATCGATAAGATTTAGATCATTGGTACTTCGTACCTCCATCCAAACGGATCTTCTGCTTTATTGCTTTGAATATCTTTCAGCGCTTTCTTAAGCATAGGTCCGTATGGGTTTTCTACTTTAGGAAGTTCAAACTTCTCATCCTTATACCCAAACCCAAGAATAGGACTGATCACTGCTGCAGTACCAGCACCAAACATTTCTTTAAGCGAACCATCTTTTGCAGCTTCAAGAACTTCTGCAACTTTAATAGGTCTTACCTCAACATTAATTCCTAGTTTTTCTGCAAGTTCTATTAAACTCTTGCGAGTAATACCGTCTAGAATTCTGTCATTCGTAGGCGCAGTCATCAATGTATCGTTTACACGGAAGAAAACATTCATAGTTCCTGCTTCCTCAATGTACTCGTGTGTGTTAGAGTCTGTCCATACCACTTGCTGAAAACCTTCTTGCTTCGCAAGCTCTGTAGGATAAAACTGCCCTGCATAGTTACCTGCAGCCTTAGCATAACCTATACCACCATCAGCAGCACGGCTATATTTATCAGCGATCTTCACACGCACTTCACCAGCATAATATGCTTGTGCAGGCGCACAAATGATGATAAATCTATACTGATTTGCAGGTGATGCAGACACACCATACTCTGTTGCGATCACAAACGGACGAATATACAGCGAATTCTCACCGCCAGATTTGATCCACTCATTATCTAGATTAAGCAATTGATTTAATCCATCAAAAAAGTAATCCTTAGGGAATGCAGGCATCGCAAGACGCTCAGAAGATTTATTTATTCTATTAAAGTTATCTTCTGGACGAAACATAAAAACATCTCCATTATCATCTTTGTAGGCTTTCATACCTTCAAAAACCGCCTGCCCATAGTGAAACACTTTTGCAGAAGGATCCATGGTCATTGGACCATAAGGAACGATCTCTGGAGCTTGCCATTTACCGTCTTTATAATCGCAAATAAACATATGATCTGTGAACACAGTTCCAAATACCAGATTGCTAAAATCCACCTGGTCTATCTTTGACTCTTTTACCTTAGTAATCTTCAGTGTTTCGGTTGTCATTACATTAAATTTTTATGCTACAAATTTATCAATTTCCGTTCTATGGCATCTACCTGAAATCATTATTTTTATATTTACCGTCCATAAAAAATGTCACTTATGAAAATTAGATTCGTTTTCGCTTTAGCTACATTATCTCTATTTGCTTGTAAACAAAACGCAACAGAAACGCAAGAAGAGACCACTTCTGAAGACCTCGCACTTGTAGAAGACAAAGGAATTTATGGTGAAGATTTTAAAAATCTTAAAACCCTAAGCAGCGCAGAAATGGGTGACATTTACAAAAATCTAAAACCAGGAGACACCATAAACGCTACATTTTCTGGCCAGGTTCAATCTGTTTGTCAAGCTAAAGGCTGCTGGATGAAGGTTGATGTAGGCGCAGAAGATCCTGTGATGATCAAGTTTAAAGATTATGCCTTTTTTGTACCAAAAGATCTTTCTAGCAAAGACGTGGTAGTGCACGGCAAGGCGTTTATCTCAGAAGTTTCGGTAGAAGATCAAAAACATCTTGCTGAAGATGCTGGCAGCCCGCAAGAAGAGATCGACGCCATCACTGCACCAAAAAAGACATTATCATTTACTGCTACCGGCGTTAAGATCAACGAGTAATTGCAACGCAAAATCGTTAAAACTGCAGACGGCAGTACCACAATTCAGTTGCCAGAGTGGAATGAGCAATATCATTCTATGCACGGCGCCATTCAAGAAGCGCAACACGTTTTCTTAAAAATGGGCTTGGATTTCGTTTGCACGAAAAAAACTCCGCCATCACCCATCCAGATCTTAGAAATAGGTTTTGGAACCGGTCTCAATGCATTTCTTACACTGCTTTCCGCGGAAGCGAAAAAAATAAAAATTAATTACAACGGCGTTGAAGCATATCCTGTAACGCCAGAAGAGATCTCACATCTCAACTACATAGATTTGCTTAAAGCGCAAGATCATGAGGCTGTTTTTAAGAAAATGCACGCCACATCCTGGGAAGAAAACCATGCGGTCACAGCAGACTTTAATCTTATTAAAAGGCAGCTCAAATTTCAAGATATTGAAGATATTGAGCAGCACGACCTGGTGTTTTTTGATGCCTTTGGTGCGCGAGTGCAGCCAGAACTTTGGGAAGAAGACATTTTCATGAAAATGTTTAAAGCCATAAAACCCGGCGGAGTACTTGTTACTTATGCTGCAAAAGGCAGTGTGCGCAGAGCCATGCAAGCCGTAGGTTTTACTGTAGAAAGATTACCCGGACCACCAGGAAAAAGAGAGATGTTGCGCGCATCAAAATCATAAGCACATACGATCAAATTTCTCGATCACTAAAGCGGTTTCTACTTCGTTTTTGGTTTGTATCTTTGCAGTTCAATTTTCACCTCTATGGAAACGGAAACTATCAAAGCTCCTGCTCATAAGCCAAAACCAAAATGGTTACGTGTAAAATTACCTACCGGTAAAAAATACACTGAGCTTCGCGGACTTGTAGATAAATATGACCTGCACACTATTTGTACTTCAGGAAGTTGTCCTAACATGGGCGAATGCTGGAGCGAAGGAACTGCAACATTCATGATCTTAGGAAATGTTTGTACACGTAGTTGTGGTTTTTGTGGTGTAAAAACAGGACGTCCAGACACAGTAGACTGGGAAGAGCCAGAAAAGGTAGCACGCAGTATTAAATTGATGAACATCAAGCATGCTGTGGTTACTTCTGTAGACCGTGACGACCTTAAAGATATGGGAAGCATTATGTGGGCAGAGACGGTAAAAGCCATCCGCCGCATGAATCCCGAAACTACGCTTGAGACTTTGATCCCAGATTTTCAAGGGAACAAAAAAAACCTAGATCGCATTATTGAAGTTGCTCCAGAAGTGATCTCTCACAATATGGAAACTGTAAAACGTCTTACGCGTGAAGTGCGCATCCAGGCGAAATATGAGCGAAGCCTAGAAGTTCTTGCATATCTTAAAGAACAAGGTGCTCGCAGAACAAAAACAGGTATTATGCTAGGTCTTGGTGAGCAAGAAGAAGAGGTAATGCAAGTTTTAAAAGATCTTCGCGAGGCGAATGTTGATGTGGTGACAATAGGTCAATATCTTCAACCTTCTAAAAGGCATTTACCCGTTAAACAATTCATCACTCCAGATCAGTTCAAGAAATACGAAGAAGTTGGTTTAGAAATGGGCTTCCGTCATGTAGAGAGCGGCGCGCTAGTGCGTTCTTCTTACAAAGCACACAAGCATATCAACTAGATCTTAAAGGCTGTTTGCCATGCAAAAATTACGGATAGGCATCAACGGTTTTGGCCGTATTGGCCGTAGACTAACCCGTTTACTTATAGATCATCCACAAATCGAAGTGGTTGCCATTAATGATGTCGCTGACGTTGAAACTTTAGCACATTTATTAAAATACGATAGTATTCATGGTATTCTGGATGCTTCGGTTAAAACTGAGATCAAAGAGAATTCTGCAACGCTGCTAATTGATCAGCATGCAATTGCGTTTTATGGCGAGACTGCGCCAGAGAACATTCCGTGGAAACGTCATGATCTGGATGTTGTTATAGAAAGCACAGGCAAGTTTAAAGATAGAAACAGTCTTGAGAAGCATATTTTGGCTGGGGCGCCAAAAGTTATCCTAAGCGTTCCACCCATTGAAGACTCAATTAAAACGGTTGTTCTAGGTGTGAATGAAGAAATTATTTCGGCTGACGATAAAATAATTTCAAACGCAAGTTGCACAACAAACAATGCCGCACCAATGATCAAAGTAGTTAAAGATCTTTGTGGTATTAAACAAGCCTATATTTCTACTGTACATAGCTATACTACAGATCAAAGTTTGCATGATCAGCCGCATCGCGATCTACGTAGAGCACGTGCTGCAGGACAATCTATCGTTCCCACAACTACCGGAGCAGCAAAGGCTTTGACAAAAATTTTTCCTGATCTTGATGAACTTATAGGCGGTTGCGGTATACGAGTTCCCGTGCCAGACGGCTCACTCACAGACGTTACACTTAATGTTGAGAAACCCACAAGTATCGCAGAGATCAATGAAGCGTTTAAAAATGCTGCATCAGGATCTTTAAAAGGAATTATAGAATATAGTGAAGTTCCTCTGGTATCTGTAGACATTATTGGGAATAAGCACAGCTGTATTTTTGATGCTGAAATGACCTCTGTAATAGGAAATCTCGTTAAATTAATAGGCTGGTATGACAATGAAACCGGTTACTCAGCGCGTATTGTTGATTTAATTCTTTATTTTTGTTGATAAGCTGAAGTAATTTTTGGTTTTTTTTAAGAATATATTTTACTTTACCCCACTTCAAATTTGAGCTAAATGTACAAGTATAATAGAGCGCTTTTTATTGTGTTCTTTTTGTTTACTGGTTTTTGCTTTGCTCAAAGTAGCGGCCAGAACATTTATGAAACAAATGAGACAATTGATTCGCTCTTTGTTCAGGCTCGTCATTCCATAGAAAATCTTGACTTACCTCTTGCAATTCAGAAGTTAACACAGGCTAAAGAGCTTGCTTCTAGCATTGATGAGAAAAGTAAAATGTCGCTAAGTAGCAGTCTGCTTGCTAGTATTTACTTGTCGCGAAAAGAATACGATAAGGCCAGAGTTGAAAGTGCAAAGGCCATCAATATTCAGCAAGATCAAGAAGATATTGAAGAACTTGCAAAGAGTTATTTGACATACGGTAGAGTTCTGCTAGAACAAGAACAGCTTGACGATGCTAGAGATTACTTTCTCAATGCGGACAAGTTTTTTGAAGACTATGAAGACAATCTGTATCTAGCGAGAACAAGACTTTATCTAGGTAAGGTTTATTATAAAAAAGGGAATTTAGCTGACGCTTTAAAAACCCTTACTTCCGCTGAAAAGCTAATAAACAACGTAGCTATTGATAAGATTGACAATTATCTTATCGCCAGCATTTCGCTAGAAATAGCAAAAACACAATACCGACTTAACGATAGCGAAACGGCTTTAAAAAATGCTGTGTTTGCACATAACCTCGCTAAAGAAAAAAATCTTCCTGGTGTAGAAGTTGAAGCTTTACTTGCCTTGAGCAAGATTCACAATAACCTAGGCCATTATGAAGATGCGTACCTAAGACTTAATGAATATCAGGAGAAAAAAGATCCATATTTTGGTCCATCAGGAACGCAAGTAAATCGCAATATTTTAAATCAGCTTACGCCAGAAATTGATCCTGACAACTACAATCCTGAGATAAGAAACCGCGTGAACAAGATCACAACCGTTCTTGTTATCGCTTTATTTACGATCCTGTGTCTTCTTGCTCTTTCGCTTTATAAAAACAACAGCTTAAGAGCTAAAGCAAACGAACTGCTTCAAGCGAAGAACACAGAGTTGATGATCGCAAAAGACAATGCAGAAAAAGCATCAATGGTGAAGGCGCAGTTCCTATCAACCATTACGCACGAACTGCGAACTCCTATGTATGCGGTTACTGGTTTGACGCATCTTTTGCTTAACGAAAACCCTACCGAGGAGCAGAAAAAACATCTAGATTCGTTGAAATTCTCTGGTGAATACCTGCTTTCTTTGATCAATAATATTCTTGACCTCAACAAGCTTGAAGCTAATAAAGTTGAAGTTGAACAAACCACCTTTAACCTACGCAAGCGCATAGACGATGTGATCTTTGCACTTGAAAGATCTGCACAAGAAAAAGGCAACAAACTAAAACTTGAATTTGAAAGCGACATCCCAGAGCAGATCATTGGTGATCCTTTAATGATCTCTCAAATCCTTATCAACCTTGTGGGTAATGGTAACAAGTTTACCAGAGAAGGCGATGTGATCGTGCGTGTGATCAAGAAAAGTCAGACAGATTCACAGATCTACCTGCGTTTTGAGGTTGAGGATACTGGCGAGGGAATCAGTAAGAAAAAACAGAAAAACATCTTCCAGAACTTTACACAAGGCTCTGTGCAGATCAATAGAAAATTTGGTGGTACTGGCCTCGGACTTTCAATCGTTAAGCGTCTTCTGGAGCTTCAAGGCTCTAAGATCGAGCTGGAAAGTACGTTGGGTAAAGGATCTGTTTTTGGTTTTGATATTAAGTATGGTGTTCAGCGCAAATCTGCTACAGAAGAAGCGGTTGTTGAATATGATATAGATTACGCAGCGCTAGAAAATAAGCACGTTCTTGTTGTAGAAGACAACAAGATCAACCAGATGATCACCCGCAAGATCCTTGAGAAAAACAAGATAACTTGCGATGTTGCAGATGACGGCGAGATGGCGCTAGAGAAGATCAGTCAGGTGACGTATGATCTTGTTTTGATGGATATTCACATGCCTGGAATAAGCGGTATTGAGGCTACAAAACGCGTAAGAAAAACTGATAAAGAACTACCAATTCTTGCGCTAACAGCGGTTACCATTGATGAAAACATTGATGATTTTTACTTAGCAGGTTTCACAGATGTGATCCCAAAACCGTACAAAGTAGAAGAATTCTTCAGCAAGATCTACAAGAGCATAAGCCGCAATAAGGTTAACGCTTAACCTTTTCGCAAAAGCGAGATAGCATCATATTAAACGCCGCTTCATCGCCCAAAAAATCAGTAGTGATCGGCAGATATAGAACCTTTGCCTTTTTCAACTTTCCGCGCAAGCGCATATAATCTTTCTCTGTAGTGATAATCGTCTCCAGTTGATCTAGTTTTTGAATTTCGCTGTCGCTAAAATCGTGATGATCACCATAAGCAATGTGCTCAAAATTCAATTTTAACCCAAACAAATAATCTACAAATGGCTGCGGTTTTGCAATTCCTGTAACCACAGTAAACGTAAGATTCATTAGATCTGCAGCGGTGATCTTGTTATCACTTCCGTGAAAAGTTGTGCTATACCCTATCGCTGAGAAAAAAATAGGTGCATCAGAATATTTGGCAATTCTAGTTTTGATCTCATGCTTCCTTTCTTCTGAAAGTTGCGAAGGGCATTTAGTCACCACAATACAACTTGCGCGTTGCGCGCCTTTTCTGGATTCTCTAAGATTGCCAGCAGGAAGAACAAGATCATTATAAAACAATTGCTCATAAGACGTGAGCATTACCATAAAACCAGGCTTCACATAACGATGCTGAAAAACATCATCAAGAACAATAACTTGTGGCGATGCCTCTTTAATCAAATTCTCCATACCATGGCGTCTGTCTTCATCCACAAAAACATTGACATCACTATACTTTCTGGCAATTTGCAGCGGTTCATCACCCACTTGTTGCGTAGTCGAATCTGGATTTACCTTAAGATATCCTGATGTTTTGCGACCATAACCGCGACTTAGTACGGCTAGAGAATATTCATCTTTCAATTGAGAAATGATATATTCCACCATAGGAGTTTTGCCGGTGCCGCCCATGCTTAGATTGCCTACACCTACTACAGGAAAATCGTATTCTTGAGAAGGTAAAATGCCATTATCGAAGAGTAGATTTCGCGTAAGCGTGATCCCATCATAGATCACCGAAAGTGGAAAAAGCAATTTTCTAAGCGCGTTCATAGGACGAAGGTATAATTTTTATCTTTACAACTTAACCAGAAATCATGACTGTTAAAGACGTTGCTGCTGCTATTGAAGAGCTCGCTCCCCTGCCCTACGCTGAAGATTTTGACAATGTGGGCTTACTTGTGGGTGATAAAGATCAAGAAGTTTCAAAAATTCTTGTAACCCTCGACACGCTTGAGAAAACTGTGGATGAGGCTATTGCCAAAAGGTGTAATATGATTGTAAGTTTTCACCCCATAATTTTTTCTGGCCTTAAGAAGATCACCGGCAAAAATTATGTGGAGCGTGTTGTACTTAAATGTATTAAAAATGACATCGCTATTTATTCCATCCATACCGCGCTAGACAATGTGCCAACAGGCGTAAATAAAGGGATGTGCGATGCGCTAGGACTAACCGAAACTAGCATTCTTATCCCAAAAAAGCAGAATATTAAAAAGCTAGTCACCTATGTGCCAAAAAATGAGGTAATACATGTGCGTGAAGCTTTGTTTAAAGCCGGTGCGGGCAACATAGGCAATTATGATAATTGTAGTTTTGCAACAAAGGGTAAAGGTAGCTTTCGCGGAAATGAGCTTAGCAACCCAACTATTGGCGAAAAAGGAGAAGTTCATATTGAAAAGGAAGTGCAGTTGCACATAACCTTTGAAGCACATAAAGAACGCCAAGTGATCAATGCGCTTTTTGACGCGCATTCGTATGAAGAAGTCGCTTATGAAATTTACACGCTAGACAACACACAGCAAAATATAGGTATGGGAATGGTAGGTTTTTTACCTAACCCGATGGATGAAATGGCGTTTTTAAGATTAGTTCAGAAGAGTTTTCACTGTGGCGGCGTGCGTTTTTCTGAACTTCAAGACAAGCCTGTAGAAAAAGTTGCAGTGCTAGGCGGCAGCGGGAGCTTTGCTATTGAAGCTGCAAAAGCATCTGGTGCTGATGCATTTATCACTGCAGACCTTAAGTATCATCAATTTTATCAAGCTGAGGGTAAAATAGTTTTAGTAGATATTGGGCATTATGAAAGCGAACAATACACAAAAAATATTTTAACCCAACATCTTACAGAAAAATTTCCTAATTTTGCAGTCATTTTATCAGACGAAGATACCAATCCCATTAAGTATTTATAACGCATGGCAAAGAAGAATGAAGCTACGGTTGAAGAAAAGTTAAGAGCACTTTATGACCTTCAACTTATACACTCTAGAATAGACACTATTCGTAGCGTAAGAGGTGAATTACCACTTGAGGTTGAAGACCTTGAGGACGAAGTAGCTGGCCTAAACAAACGCCTTGAAAAACTTGATGCAGAGCGTGATATGATCGATGAGCAAGTTAAGGCTAAGAAGAATCTTATTGAAGAAAGCAAAGCTGCCATCAAGAAATACGCAGAGCAACAAAAGAATGTTAGAAATAACAGAGAATACAACTCTTTAAGCAAAGAGATTGAATTTCAAGAACTTGAAATTCAACTTGCCGAAAAGAACATCAAAGAATACAAAGCTCAAATAGAGCAGAAAAAGGAAGTGATCGAGAAAACGAAAGAAAGACTTTCTGAACGCGAAGCACACCTTAATCACAAAAAAGGAGAACTTGACGAGATTCTTGCTGAAACGCAAAAAGAAGAGCAAGCGCTACTTTCTCAAAGTGATGAATACGAGCAAAACATTGAAGATCGTCTTGTAAAAGCTTACAAGCGCATCAGATCTAACGTTCGTAACGGTCTTGCCATCGTTCCTATTGAAAGAGGAGCTTCTGGTGGTTCTTTCTTCACCATTCCTCCACAGGTACAAATGGAAATCGCTTCACGCAAAAAGATCATCACAGATGAGCACAGTGGACGTATCCTTGTAGACGAAGAACTAGCTCGCGAAGAGCAAGAAAGAATGGAAAACATCTTTGCTAAACTATAGTAACTAGTTTGTAAATATGACATTAAGCCTCGCAACAGCGAGGCTTTTTTATTTTATGGCTTTAACAAGACCTTGACAGCCATGCGTTTGTCAATACTCTAACTTTGCATTTTAAATCAAAAGCATGAAATCTTTATATCTTATCCTTACAACACTTTTTCTTGTTACAGGTTGTAAGAATGCCGAACAGAAAACAGCAAACACACAGCTAGCAATGCAAGACCCTGTGCAAACGCAACCTGTAGAAGGTTACGAGCGTGCATATTTTGCAAGCGGTTGCTTCTGGTGTGTAGAAGCAGTTTTTGAAAGTCTTAAAGGCGTTAAAGAAGCCGTTAGCGGGTACAGCGGCGGTAAAGAATCAAATCCTACCTACAAAGAGGTAAGTTATGGTAGAACTGGTCACGCAGAGGCTGTAGAAGTATATTATGATCCAGAAGTGATCTCTTATGAAACATTGGTAAGAGTATTTTTTGGTTCGCAAGATCCCACAACGCTAAATCGCCAAGGTCCAGACCGCGGCAAGCAATATAGATCTATTGTTTTTTATCAAAATGAAAGCGAAAAAAAGATCATTGAAGATGTAATTGATGAACTAAACAAAACTACCTTTGACGGTGATATCGTGACAGAGGTTGTACCATTTCAAAAGTTCTGGAAGGCCGAAGATTATCATCAAAATTATGAGCGACTTCACCCTAATGAGCCGTATATAAAAAATGTTTCGATCCCAAGATTGAACAGGTTTAAAGCAAAATTCCCAGAATTGCTTAAAAAACAAGCCGCACACTAATGCGCTTTCATCTAATCATCATAACTCTTTTAATAAGCATGAATACAGCAGCACAGCAGGATTTTTCTAAATTAAAGTGGAAAAACAGAATCATCGTTTTTAACACTCCTACGCTTTCTAACGAAGATTTCAGGGCGCAATGGGATGCTTTTCAAGAATTCCCAAAAAAGATCAGCGACCGCAACATTATTCTTTTTGTGCTTTGCAAAGGCAAGATCTACGACGCAGATCTACGAGCAATTCAAAAAATGGAAGTTTCCGAAATCAGAAAGAAATACCAGATCACTGCCTCTTATCCCGGTTTCCTTTTAATAGGTAAGGATGGTGGTGTGAAGTCACGCAAAGAATATTTTTCAGATCCTAAGGATGTTTTTCTAAACATCGATCAGATGCCTATGCGTCAACAAGAGATGAAGCAAAATATAATCGTAGACTAGATCCTGCACACATACAATACTTTAAAAAATTACTGGCCTTGCGTCAGTTTTTTTTTGGCTTTAAGCCAAAAGAACCTCAACCCGATCGCTCACCAGATTTTAGGATTAGTTTAACTATACAAAAGTAAGTGACTTGCTTTTTGTAAGACTGACTCTTTGTAATTTCTAAATAATGGCTGAAAAAGCCGGAAAAATCAAAAAATCATGCAAAGCGATCAACCGCTATTACAAGCGTATAACCTTAACGGACTACAACTGAAAAACCGCGTTATCATGGCGCCAATGACACGTAGCCGTGCTGACAATAAAGAAAATATCCCTACTGAAATTCATCAAGAATACTACAAGCAACGTGCTGGGGCAGGCTTAATAATCTCTGAAGGTTCACAAGTTTCTAAAGAAGCTGTGGGTTACATCAACACTCCAGGAATTTATTCTGAAGAGCAAGTTGAGGCTTGGAAGAAAGTTACAGATACAGTGCACAAAGAAGATGGTAAGATCTTTATCCAGCTGTGGCACGTAGGTAGAATGTCGCATCCAGATTTTCATAATGGTGAGAAACCGTTAGCTCCTAGTGCTGTAAATCCAGATTCAAAATCATTCACACCAGAAGGTTTTAAAGACACTGTTGAGCCACGTGCAATGATTTTAGAAGATATTAAACGCACACAAGAAGATTTTGTAAATGCCGCTAAAAACGCAAAAGAAGCAGGTTTTGATGGTATTGAGATACATTCTTCTAATGGGTATTTATTTCATCAATTTTTTAATGAAAATGCAAATCAGCGAGACGATCAATACGGCGGAAGCGTAGAAAACAGAACGCGTTTCTTTTTTGAAACCTTAGATAAGGTAAAAGAAATCTGGCCAGAAAACAGAATTGGTGTGCGTCTTAATCCATCGCTCAATGGTGTTTTTGGCATTGAAGCCACAGAAGAAACGATCCCAACATTTGATTATATCGTAGAGCGTCTTAACGACTATGATCTTTCGTATTTACACCTTTCGGAGCCGTTTACAGATGTAAGTGATATTGACTTTCTTGAAACCGAGATCGCGAAACATTACCGCCCGATTTATAAAGGTAATCTGATGATCAACGCCAACTTTGATCAGGAAAAAGGAAACGCAGTTATTAAAAATGGTGATGCAGATCTAGTAGCTTTTGGTAAACTATATATCTCTAATCCAGACTTAGTAGAGCGCTATGCAATTAACGCACCTACAGCAGCTTGGGATGAAAATACATTTTACACCACCGGCACAGAAGGTTACACTGATTACCCATCATACAAAGAAGAATTGGCTGACTCAGAATCATAATGTTTTGCAAAACCCTATTTAACAAAGGGTTAAAAACACGTCCACGACTTCGGTTTACCTGTATCTTATAAGATATAGATTAAAAAATTGAAAATTATGGATCAAGCAAAATATGATGAAATGCAAAAAATGTTGAACAAACTTGAGGATATCAAGAATAGTCAAGACAGCATTTTAGATAAGATCAATCACGTGATTACAGATCTATTCAGCCATCCAGACAAGGAACTGGAGAAGGCAATGGATGAGGCGCATGAGCGCGTTTCAAAGAATTCTGAAGCAATTGCAGAAGCCATTGAAGAATATGAGATGAAATTCAATAAAGCGCAAATGGCGTAGATGTTTTGGCTACAGCCAAAAGAATAAATACAGAAAAAGGTTTGACTTAACGTCAGACCTTTTTTTATTGACCGCGATAGTAAATAACGGTGCTTATCGTTTTAATAATAATATCAATATCCAGAAAAATATTGCGATGCTTGATGTAGTAAAGATCGTATTGCAACTTCTCTAACGCATCATCATCTGTGCTGGCGTAGCGACCTTTTACTTGAGCCCAGCCGGTAAGACCAGGTCTTACGATGTGCCTTATCTCATAAAACGGTATTTTCTCTGAAAGTTCTTTTACAAAAACCGGACGCTCTGGTCTCGGTCCTATCAGACTCATATCACCTTTAAGGATGTTGATACACTGTGGTAATTCATCTAGCCGAGTATAACGCATGAATTTACCAAAAGGCGTCACACGTAGATCGTTTTTTTGTGAATACTGCGCTCCGTTCTTTTCGGCATCTGCTACCATAGTCCTGAATTTAATAATGGTAAACGGAATACCGTTTCTCCCCACGCGTTCTTGAGTGTAAAAAAGTTTTCCGCGATTCCCCAGAAGATTCCCTATCAAAATAAACGGTATGAACAACAACGTTAGTAAGCAAATAAATATCGAGAAAACAACATTAAAAAGACGGTGGAAAAAGAGGTAAAACCTGTTTTGATTATTTCGGCTAAACGGGAAATATTTATAAAAATCCTTCCCTACATGATGCACAGGAAGTCTATATGTTAATTCTTCATACACCTGCGTAAATTCGCGTATTGAATAGCCACGCTCTAACAACACGATGAGTTTATTATATAAAGCAGTGTCTATACCACTCGCCGTACTCGAAACGACGATCTCTGAGATACCAAGACGTTTTACCGCCATCTGCAGCTTACTTACAGTGATACTCTTTATTTCTCGAGAAGCATCTGGAGTATTTGTTTCTTGCTCAGTATTTACAAAGGCTACAACTTTATAATTAGGATCTGCTTTTTGAAGATTCTCTATTATATACTCAATATCATACGCATCACCTACAACAAGGATCTTCTTATAAAATCTCGGAATCGCAATAAGCGAGATATAAGCATATCGCCAGATCACTAGTCCGCCGACCATGGCAAGATAAAATGCCAAGATCTGAAAACGATTCTCTGGTAAAACTGGTGTGAAAAACGGCGTCAACAAATAGAACAATACAGTTGCCGAAATGGTCAATATCACTTTACGCAACGTTGAAGTATAACTATTTGCCATACGCAGATCATAAAGCTCAAAAATGCTAGCAAAAACCGAAAAATAGGTAAATAAAACTAAGATCCAAGACCATCTTGCTCTTGTGATAACAAAGTAATTAAACTCTAAAATTCGTGAGAAAAAAGCTAGCGAAACAAAAATCACCACCACGTCAATGAAGCGCAGAAGAACCTTGCGTTCAGAGATATCAAAGTGAATGTTGGGCAACCAAGACATAGGGGCAATGTTTTGACCCCTCAAATATACTTGATTTTAAACCAATAAATCCTCCCATTGATGCTTGATAATCTCCCAATCATAATTCTCAGCCTGCTTTCTTGCATTAAAAGCGATTTTTGAAGCAAATTCAGGGTTAATCAGAAGAGACTTAAAGGCGTCATACATTTCATTTACATTCTCATTTTCAACAAGAAGAGCAGTTTTTTTATCCTCTAGCATAAAAGGAATTCCGCCAACATTAGTAGAAACCACAGGCAAACCCAGCGCCATTGCTTCAATAACACTTACTGGCATATTATCAAAGCGTGTGGTATTTATAAAAATATCATATTCTGCTGCGAGTGCAGTCCATTCAGATTTCTCCAATTTCCCTGTAAAACGCACAGGTAATTTTTTGGCTGCAGCCAAATGTTTACAAGCTTCTAAACTCCCGTCTTTTTCAGGACCGACCATGCAAAGTTCCGCATCAGGAAAGTCCACTTTCAACTTCTCAAAAACCTCGATCGCCATAGAAGGATTATAGATATCAGCAAATGAACGCACCCAGAGTAATTTTGGCGAAAGCCTGGGTCTTTTTTTAAATATATATTTATCTAAATCTATCGAATTAGGAATATGCACAAGTTTATTGAAGCTGCATCTCTTAAAAAAATCAAGCAAATAGTTTGAGGGAGAAACAACCGTATAGGCCTGGGATAGCACAAACGCCATCTTATCCCTATTTGAATTAAAGCGCCTCGGCAAATCTCCACCATGTAAAATAGGAATGTATTTCTTCTTTCTAAAATGAGCCACTACCGAAGAAAAGTAAGCATACCAAAAATTTGTTGTGCTATAAACATCTATGATTAAAAAATCATATTTAGTGAATAAAGCACATAACATCATATGCAAAAACCTAAGCGGCTTATAATAAAAATGAGAAGAATACTGCAAATCAAAACCAAGACTTTCCAATTGTGGGCCTAGAGTATCAATGGACGTAGCTGTTCTCTTATGCGCTAATTTGTTCCCTATGTACAGTATTTTCTTCCTTTTTGTCATCGACTATATTAAGTAACGAAAGTGCATAGATCAATGCAGGGGCCGCAATTCGCATTGACGAGTGATTTATGGTTAAGAACCAAAAGCCCAAAAATGAGAAAAAAAGATAGTTCTTTCTGTTTTGTAGTCTGTAGGTAAACGGAGTTAAAACTAATATTATCAACGCCGCCACACCGAAAATCCCATGCTCAGACAGAAGCCTACTGACCTCATTATGAGTCGCTGCGAGAATACCGTATTTCTCTTCTCTGTATTCTCTCGTTTTACCAACACCTATACCCATTATAGGATTATCTAGAAAAAAGGTCAACTCTGAGCTTATAAGCTCCTTTCTTCCTGTAGAAAGGTCTTCCTTCACTCTACCTGCTGCATCTTTATTTGCGTATCTCATATCAATAAGACCTCGAGTTCTTATAGATGTGATAAACCATGTTAAGAATAAAACTCCGGCAATAACCGCAATGTATCCTACCAGATTACGCTTCCGCGAAATAGATACACCTTGAAAATAGGCATAAACAAATGCTATACTAATCAATAAAGCTGTAAGAACACCACCTCTTGAAAATGTAATTATCGCCCGATAAGTGATCAAACCGAGTAATAAAACATTTACAATCAATAAAAATCTATTCTTTGAGTGAATTAGAATTTGAGTAAAAACTGCGAACATGCCTATACCTAAAGCTGTGGACACTTGGTTTGGCCCAAAACCTCCAGATAAAGCGAAATTTGAAGCGGTACCATTTAACACAGATTGTGTTGCTGGCGTATAGAAATAAAGATAAGTAGTCATAGCTACAACCGGCATTGCTAATGACCACAAAACTTGCTGCAATTGCGCTTTAGTAATATTCCTATTATAACAATACAATGCTGCTATCCCAAGACAAATTGGTCCACTCAGATTAAAGAAAATCGCCTTCTTTACATCGGTGTCATAATCGAGTGTAACTGCGGAGTATACAATTCCTGGAATGAGCAAAAGCAGATAAATCCAATAGGGTATCGATTTTCTCGAGGTTCCGCTAAAAAAAAGTCCGAATGTCACAAAAGCAATCACACTATATTTCCCTCCATCCCAAGGCAGTATAGATTCACTAATGGTCATTCTAAAAAAAACCTCTCCAGCAGTAACATAGACCGCAGCGATGAGAGCAGCATTTCTTTTGTTTGCTGTTTGAAAAATTTTAAATGTGAAGAAAATTAATGTCGCAAAGAAGTAAAGTATTGCTATAGGTCTAAAAATATAAACACCAAAACCTATACC
This sequence comes from Leeuwenhoekiella obamensis, assembly GCF_055391795.1. Taxonomy (NCBI): domain Bacteria; kingdom Pseudomonadati; phylum Bacteroidota; class Flavobacteriia; order Flavobacteriales; family Flavobacteriaceae; genus Leeuwenhoekiella; species Leeuwenhoekiella obamensis. Next base: position 2,431,240 of record NZ_AP029251.1, read on the forward strand.
TATATGAATAAGTAAAAGCTTAATGTATCCTATTTTTAAAATCTCTTTCAAATCTGACTATAATACTCCACAACTCCTGTGATAATTGAGTCTTTACTAAAGTTTGCCAAAACGTGCTGCCTAAGCAAACTTCCCTTCAATTCAGCTTGTGATTTGTTTTCAATTACCTGTCTTACTTCTGATATAAATTTATTTATAGAGTTTGATGGCACTAGCGCTCCAAATTCCCCTACCACATCTCGACATTGTCCTACATCAGTAATTACAACTGGTAAACCAGCCATACCATATTCAAGCAAAGCTAAAGGCAAACCTTCAGATATTGAACTTAAAACGCCAAGATCATATTTATAGATATTTTCAGATATATTTGGATTTTCTTGATGTACAGCAACAACATCCTTTAATTCTAATTCTTCAATGGTTGATAAAACTTTTGAGCTATACGCATCATTAAATTTTTTACCATATAAGTGAAGTCGACATGAGGGATATTCCTTAACAATCTTCTTAAAACAATTTAAAAGAAAGATATGATTTTTCTGAGGTCGAAAATTAGCTATGTGAACTATATTAAAATATTCACTTCTTTTATAATCTTCTTTATACGGTAGTATTTTTATAAAATTCCGAATAACGAATATTCTCTTGATTGATAATTTATCAATTCCCCACTTCTTAAGCTTATCATTTACGGCAAATACCATGTCAAATTGATGAGAGAATATTCTAAGAAATCTTGAAGGCCTCAACTCTAGATTTTCACTATTACCATAGTGATCATGCCAAACTAATTTTACTCCCGGCGATAACATTTTGGCGCAAGCCGAAATAAACCAACTGCTACTGTGCGCATGAATTACCGTGATCATATTCTTCTTTATGAATTTTAAAAGTCGGCGTAACGCATTAAAATCTAATGTGGATTTACGATCTAAAAACAGATAACCAACCTCATCTGAAATTTCATCCTTAAGATCACCTTCTTCACGTGTCGCACACAAATATGAAGCGTCAATTTTGCCTACAAGCGCATTTGCATAGTTGACCGCCATGCGCTCTGCTCCGCCCAACTGCAAACTGTCTATGACTTGTAAAACGCGCATTATAAAAGCTTCTTTATTTCAGACTCAAACTTGTCAAGCGTATATTCTATAGACCATTCAACAGCATCCTGAGACATTAATTTTAACGCTGACTTATCTTTTAGAACATCCTGAATATTTTCTAAATCATCATCTAAATGAGCATCTATAAGTACTCCTCTTTTGCCAAAATCTAACATCCACGGCACGCAAGAAACTTTAGTAACTATAGGGATAACGCCCCACCACATCGCTTCTGCAACAACCTTAGGCCAGCCTTCAGACTTTGATGGCAAGATCAAAAAATGACTTTTTGAATATGACTTTCTCACCTCATCCATATTTTGATTGCCATGCAAATACGCGATATTTTTCAAATTATGATCCAGAATATAATTCTCTAACGTTTCTCTTTCAGGGCCATCGCCATAAAAATGAATTTCAGAAGGAAACCCTTTTTTTATCAACGCATCAACCAATTCTAAAGCATACAGCGGGCGCTTACCAGAGACTAGAGAACCCACAAAAACAAAACGTAAAGGAAGATCATATTTCCTAATCGGGACTGCCTGTTTATCCTCCTCAGCATAGGTTGCAGTAAAGAACGGCTTGATATTTTTTGATATTGATTGCCAATCGCCATACACCAAAACCTGCATATTCTTGGTCAAAAATTTATTCGCTAAAATCCACTTCTGCAACCTGTAACTCCTCGGTTGTTTAGAATAAGGATCCCAATTACCCGCATATTTTGCTGTTTTTCGCTTTCGCGGAAAGAACACCTGAGCAAAACATCCTATCAAACCGATATTTCCAGGACATCTTAAGTGAATGTGATCTGCTCGTCGCATTGCAACAACAATTCTCAGAAAGATTACCGTAAGCAACACCAAAGCTCTCAATGCGTTTGCAAATGATGTAATATCAATCGCCGGAATTCTCGTAAGCTCAATTTGTTTATGCTCGTAAGCAGAATCAATTCTTTTTCTAGAATCTTTCTGTGGTGCTACAACCTCAATTTCATCAACATACTTTGACCAAATATTCATCTCCCGAACATAGGGTGCATAAGCATAAATGTCTTTTTGTTCAATAAAATGCGGCGTATGACTAACGATCAAAAATCTCATTGAACTTTTGGCTTATTAAAAATAACACTAAACCATCCCATTATTCGTCCCAGTGTTTCTTGAAACGCCATTTTTCTTTTTGAAGTAGTGATCACATTTGATGCTCTCACAAGAGTGAGCAATAAAGCTGTCGCATTCCATTTTAGTCTAGCCTTGATCGATGGCTTAGGATATTTTACTCGCCATACATACCAGCCGTTGCGCACAACCATTTTTCCGTACTTAAACATATTTGGTCTTCCAGACGGATCATGATGATGCTCTAGCCGAGCAGCCGTATTCACAAACAGCTTTCCTAATTTTGAAAGTCTCAAGGTAAAATCGGCATCTTCATAAAGACCATATCCTTCAAAGTATTTTGAGAAGCTTAGTTTTTCAAAAACTTCCTTTCGGTATGAAGCCACACCACCCATAAACTGCTCTACTTCATAAATTTTTCCTGAAGGCGGTAAAAACGAAACACTTCTACCATGACCAAAATCCGGGAAATGTGCCGGTGGCCTATCAGCATCTAGACCAAGCTTTTTTCTTAGAACAAATCGGCTTCCATCCTTACGGCAATAACCATCGTAAAAAAACTCATTTTTATTTGGCTTAAAGCCAAAAGACCTCTTCTCCCACTTCACCTCATTATCAATATAACCACCAACTCCCAAAGCTTCTGGAAATTTCTGATACGTATTGATCAAATGCTCAAAATATCTAGGTTTTAAAATTATATCATCATCAAGAAAGCAGACAACATCAATACTTTTATGCACTTTGTCTATCCCAAAATTACGCTGTCTCGTTATTCCGCGATCTTCAGGGTTTATCTTAAAACACTCTAAGTTTTGATAATTCTTTTGTTGAAGTGCAATTCTAGTTTCATTATCCTCAGAACCATCAACAATTAGAATTTGATCTGGAAAATAAGATTGAGGCACAACAGAATCAAGCAACAGGACAAGAGGAACTGCACGCTTGTAAGTGCAAACAATAAGCGCAAATGAAAGTCTGTTATTTATGCCTTGTTCCAAGCTTCAGGAGATTTTTTGCGTAAAACTGTGATTTCTTGAATTGCTTCAATCGTCTGGGTAAATGCAAAATTCGTGAAAAGATCGTCCCTTCTTTTGATTGAAAGAGATAAATAAAGAAATATTTCCATTTATATTCTTTAACCTCCGATGCATCATGAAATTTCATGATTTGATACATAACTGTCGGGCTAGGTTTTGGCGCCAAGCCTTGTACTGGATGATCCAATTCCCAAGGTTGTTTTTTTCTTTTCTTGCCTATAACTTTGGCTTGTTCGCCCCACCATCTATAACCTCCAGCGGGTGGCTTAAGGTGCAAGTTTACTGAATGTGGATTGTGAATGACAATGGCTCCTTTTCGCGTAAGCGAAATACCAAAATCACCGTCTTCTCCATAACCGCCATCATAGTTTATATCGTTACCTACAAGCTTTCTTACCCACTCTATTTTTACACAAGAGTTTGCATTACTGAAGCTTTGTGCGGCACCAACTCTAAAGAAACTCTTGTCGTAATCGCTTAAGTAATTGTATAAATTATCTAGATCATCATCTGGTGCTTTTGCTCTAATGTCTAAACCATTTGCTGCATCTGCGCCATAGGTTTGTAAAGTGCGAATATGATTTTCTACAAAATCAGGCGGCACTCTAATATCGTCATCTCCAAATATGATGTAATCGCCAACACACGCCTCAATAGCTTCATTGCGGGCTCGGCAACTACCCTTAGAAGTTTGCCAGATCACCGTTAATTGGTATGCAGTATCGATAGATTGATAAATCCCTTCCTTTCGCTCATCTGGCGGAGTTGCATCTACCAAAACTACTTGATGCAAAGGATAAGTCTGTGCGTCAAGATCACGAAGTAACTTAAGCATAAAATCCTGTCTACGCATTGTGGGAATCACAGCACAAACTTTAGGATTTCCCTTTATTTCTTGAAGCTCTCTTGATTTGATAACCTCACTTATTTTTTTAGAAGCAGGATCTTCTTGAGCCTTTTTAAAAGCTCTGTATTCTGCCGGAAATTTAAAAATTCCCTTACGCAACATCATATAATAACTATGATGTTTTTTGAAATGCTTTAGAAAAAATCTATAGCGATCAACAGCTGAAATCTTGACTTCATTATTCTCTGCAGGAAACAAATTAGTAACGTTGAGTGGAATTCCACCAAGATTTCTCAACATGTGATATGCTAGGTCCAAACCTTTAATCGCCGCTCCTTCATATTTATCATCAAAACCGCCCAGATGCTCCCAAACGGACTTACGGACCACAAATGCTTCAGGATTTAAACGCCAACTAATAGCGGGATCTATATTTTCAAAATCATTAAGATACCACCAAAATGTTGCAGTTTGATAAATGATCTCTTTAAATGCATTTTTAAAACCTTGCTGACAGCCGCTATGCCAAAGGTCTCCGGGGCCATGAGCTAACCCTTCTAGCAAACTTAAATCTGGCTTGCCACTATACAACAGAACTTCTCCGCTAGATGTGATATATTCTTGCATCAGGCAGTTATATTTTTATAAAACTCAATATTTCTTTGAGCCACTATCATATTTGAAAACCTTTCTTCAACCCTTCTTCTTGCTGCTCTTCCCATCCTTTCTCTAAGACTTTCATCATGCAGCAATTCAATAATCTTATCAGCGTATTCCTGATGATTTTTAGGATTAACAGTGTAACCGGTTTCTCCATTAACCATCACCTCTTTTGCCCAACCGATATCTGAAGTCACCAAAGCCTTTTCCATCGCCATTGCTTCAATCCATGTCATAGGTAAAGCCTCGGCATAACTAGGCAAAATAATTACCGCCGCAGATTGAATCTCTTTTTTGATTTCGCCGTAAGGCAATTTCCCTAGATAGTGCACTTTATTTTTATGACTTTCGCCCAAAGTACTCATCATCAACTCCAATGTCGAATTCCCAGTCTTACTATCCACTACATCAACACCTGCAAAGTAAATTTCAGCATTGGGAATTTGATTAGCCACCTTATTGAAAATCTCTGGAATCTCTAATACACCTTTTTTCCTGATAATTGTTCCAAAGTACAGAATCTTGAAAGGCTCAACTTTTACAGATTCATCAGGTGCAAAAACATTTGTATCAATGCTATTAGGAATAACTTGGATTTCTTTTTTTAAATCAAAAATCTTACGGGTTTCTTGGGCTGTAAACTCACTAACGGAAAGCAGATAATCTGCATCTTGTAGAGCAAATTTCTCAAAATAGAAGTTCTTCTTTTTCTGCTTTCTTTCTTCAATCTTACAGAAATACGAATCACTACCATTAAAGCGTATTACCAGCGGACATTTAAATTTCATAAACGCTGTAACCCCCGTCCAATCTGGCGCTTCAATGGCATTAATTTTTTCCAGAAGCACAACCTTATTTACATACCGCTGAATGAATTTTCTATGTAAATACCAGCCACCAATTTTATATGTTCTCTTTTTTATGGAATGAACAACTACATCTCCATCCTTAAAGATTTCGTTTTCTTGCTGGCCATAGACAAAAACAGTCGCTTTTACTCCATTTTTCACTAGAGCTCCCACCATATTTTTTATGCTCGTCCCTAACCCGGCGCTATGACCAAGTTTCTCATGTGGATATTCTGGAGTGAGAAAGCCTAGATGCATTAAGCAATATATTTTAGATGGTCTTGCACCATACGTTCAAGATTGTATTTTTCTTCAATCAAATTTCGGGTTTCTTCTTCAATTGCTCTTTTTCCCTCAACTATTTCAGTTATTATTTGGCTTAAAGCCAAAATATCTTTTGCGCTAAACAAATAACCATTCTCACCGTTCTTTATGATTTCGGGATTACCGCCCACGGTCGTGGTTATCACAGGAACGTTTGCTGACAAACTCTCAAGAATAGAAAGGCTGAAACACTCCATGTACGTAGGCTGGAGCAAATAATCATAATCACATAAAAATGCCGGAATATCAGAAGAGCTTCCGTGGAATTTTATGCTTTCAGATAAATTATTCTGAGCAGTAAATTCCTTGAAATTATCTTCTAGTGGACCTTCACCAAAAATGTCTATAGTAAACTTTTGGCGTAAGCCAGAATCCATCAATCGTGCAGCTTCAAGCAAATCTTGAATGCCCTTTGATTCCCGAAGATGAGAAACCACAATAAAGCGTTTTTTACCCGAAGTTTTATCACTCTGATTTTTATAAACCGAAGTATCAATGCCGTTATAAATGCGTTGGGTTTTCTTCTTTAAAAAACTCCCATAATCCCTCAGGATATTATCAACCGTGTACTGAGACACGCCCACAAAAAGGTCTATATACTTTGAATATAAAATTCCTTTCAGCTTGTTTTTTAAACGCTTCTTCAAAGGGAAACCATTTAGAGGTCGTGGATTGTGGTCTACCGCAATGATTTTGTCAATGTCTAAACTTTTTACCGATTTGTAAAACGGTGTACACAACTCAATAAAATGGGTGATGACAACGTCATATTTCACCTCATTTGATGACGCCCGGTTTAAGAAGCACTGCTCTACAGCACCGCCTTGAGCACTGTGAATCTTTAAATCATTATAAAAATCAAATGACTTAACATCCACAAAAAACCACTCAATATCGTGCCCAAGATTTTTTACAGCTGCATCAAAAGCCACATAGAACCTGTCCATACCTCCTATCCTATCAGGCCTAAGGGCATATTTACAGATTACCGCAATGTTCTTTTTAATTGATGACATCAGCAAGTGCATTCACGCAGGCCTGCGTAGTTTTTTCTAAAGGTTGACCTACTTGAAGGTCGATGAGTTTTTTACGATTTTCAGCGTCTAGAGATGGATTTTCTAAATATGCATTTAAGGCATCGAGCAATTCATTTTCTGTTTTTGCGATTACGACAGCGCCACTTTTTACAACATTATCATAATGTTCATAGTTCAAAAATCGCTGGTCATCGTAGAGTCCGCTTTCTTTATTCCCAAAAACCGTATTTACCACAGCCTTATCATACAACATAAAATCAAGGCTCATCGTAGAGCACATATTCACATTAATATCACAAAACTGCAAAATCGACTTCAAATCAGAAATATCATCTTTTGTCGCTACCCGTTGTGACCAAGGTTCAGGATGATTTTCTCGCGTTAAATGCCACACGGGATGATTCCAATTTATAGAAGGATACGCCTGCTTTGTAGGCAAAAATCTACTTTCATCCTCTGCCGGAGAAGTACGAACCAGCAATTGACAATTCTTTAAAACACCATTATCAATAGCTTCGGCAATTGTTTTAATCACCAATGGGTCATTAGGCCCGATTGATTTGTCTGCACAGCTGTAGCAGATTATTTTTTTATTTGGGTCAAGCCCAAATTTTCTCAAAAACATTTCCTTCTCTAGACCAAATTCATCCAAAACATACGGCTCAAACTGTGGAGTTCCCACAACTGAAACTTTGTCCACAGTTACATTTTCGTAAAAACGCAAAAGTTCGCTTTTCATCAAATCACTCCACACTAGAAAGTAATCAAACTTTGCTGCCATACGACCTTTTGAAGCCAAGTTGTCCCATGAGAAAATAAATGCTGAAGTCGGTATTTTGAGAGCCTTTGCACAATACACCAAAGCCGAAATAAAAGGCGGACGCTGATGCGTAAAGAATAATAAATCAACTGGATTTTCTTCTAAAAGCTCCTTGTAATTCTTAACGACTTCGCTTTTAGCAAAACTCTTTTCTTGTAGACGTTCATAATTTTCAATCCAATTTTCAGAATGTAAAAAACGGGTAAAAGCGTAAATAGATTTCACAAGAACCGAATTAGGCGACCAGCCCTTTTTACGGTTCATGTTTAAATTATCCTTGATACCTGGATTGTCTTTATACTTCTGTAGATGCGCAACTTCTTTGGCTTTTCGCCAATACCAATTCAGTTTATTTTCAGTAAAAACAGGAAGTTCTACGATTTTAAAAACAGCCTCTTCAAGCTCAGGATATGCTGATGCTGGCAAACCAGAAAATATGATGATTTGAGAAAAACTCATTTTGGCTTTAGCCAAAAAAGTACTTAAAATAAAATTTCTATAACCTACACCGTCAGTAATTACAATGCCAAGGGTTTTGTTTCTCAATGTGAAGATTTTAGGGTTAGGCGAAAATACGCTATTTAAAGCAATAGGCTAAATATCCCTAAATTGTTTTTGATGGTCAATCGCCCAGAGCGTATCGTTATTAAGAGCCTTAAGAAATGCACTTGAAGCTTTTTCGCTACTCTTGATTTCTTTTGCTTCAACTTCCATTTCCCTCGCTTGCTCAATGGCGGCTTTAATTTCAGCTTCAATATTATCTGCATGCAAGATTGAAGAAGTTTCAATATCCCGATTTTCCTGACGCCTACCAATATTTATACTGGCGACGCCCAGATAAGGCGCTTCATGAATTCCGGCACTGCTGTTGCCTATAAGAAAATCTGCATTTCGCAAAAGCGTAATAAAATATTCAAAACGTAACGAGGGAAATATCTTAAATCTCTGATTGTTTTCTAACTGTTCATAAGCTTCCAAGATTTGGGTTGAACCCAAATCATTATTGGGATAAACTACCACATAATTTCCCTCATCGCCAAGAAGTGTTTTTACAAATGTATTAGCATGCTTCTTTGAATTGCTAAAATCTGTTGTAACAGGATGATAAAGAACAACCGAATATTGCTTAAACGGAATTTCATAGTAGTTCTTTACTTTTTCTAGGCTTGGCAAATTCTTATCAAAAAGCACGTCTAAATCTGGCGAACCAATCTGAAAAATAGAGCTTTCTCTTTCACCCATTTGCACCAGTCTTTTAGCCGCGGTCTTGTTATAAACAAAATGCACATGGCACAATTTACTCACTGAATGCCTAATCAATTCATCAACAGTTCCAGAGATTTCTCCGCCTTCAATATGACCTACAAGAATATTATTAAGGGAGCCCACAATTGCACCAGCGAGCGCTTCTACTCTATCTCCATGCACAATAATTAAATCAGAGTTTTCCTGCTTTACAAAAGCTGAAAAGCCTTCAATGGTTTTAGCAAGTGTCAAGTCCATCGTAGCCTCAGAAGTAGCATTTTCAAACCGATGAATATTCTTAAAACCACATTTCTCAATCTCAATAACCGTAAGCCCATGCTTATCTGAAAGATGCATCCCTGTTGCAAAAATGCAGTATTCAAACTCCATGGAATCATGAACCACCTGAATGAGAGACTTCAACTTGCCAAAGTCTGCACGGGTACCGGTAAGAAATAGGATTTTTTTCAAGGTTTTCTTCAGCATAAGTCCTTTAAAACATACCAATCATCAAACATGCTATAGTTTTGAAAAACTCTATGATATCCATTAGATATCATCAATTCATAAATCAACTCACGACTAGCCGTATAATTGTGTTCTATAGTCAAAACTTTGATTTTATATTTTGAGAAATCAAAGCCTTTTAAAATTTCATACTCTGAACCTTCTGTGTCTAGGGAGATATAATCTATTTCAATAGGAGCTTGATGAATAGTTAGCAAATCATTTAAAGACAATGTTTTTACCCTGTATTCTTTTGTATTTCGTCGAAATTGACTATGGTAGTCCTGACTTGAATACTCTGAAATTGTAGATAACTCTGGCATATCGACTTCATGGAAAAGTATATTTCTCCCAGTTGAACTATAAATACACTTTGTTTCTATTTCACAGCTTCTATTTTTAAAAAGAGCCTCATGCCAATTTCTTCCGGGCTCTGCTAGAATACCTTGCCAACCAAATTCTTTCTCAAGTAAATAGGTATTGCTTAAATCAATTCCGTTGGTAGCTCCAAATTCTACAAAAAAACCATTCCTTTTAAAATCTGTTTCACAAAGCACAAACAAATCTTGTTTTAATTGAGATTTGCTAAAAGACTTTTTAGCACAGTATTGTCCTATTATACTCTCATTATAATTAATACAAAAACCCAGTGAATCTAGTCTTTTTTTTGATTCTAATATTTTTTGATAAGAAGAATTATTTACTAGTCTTAAATCGGAATACGATAGTAGACCATTTATAATTTTCTTCAGAGCTTTGATTTTCACTTAGGTATTTATTAGTTAATGCTTTCTTGGCTTTAAGCCAAATAATCTCTCTTTAATTGAGCATCTTCATCAATATCAACAGCTGCGATTTTGCCAAGAACCTGCTCGTATTCTTCTGCAAGAATTTCTCCTGTTCCTGGTCTCTTTACCCAGATATTTTCTTCTGTGAACTGCTCTCCTTTTTTTATAGGCTTAATTGTACAAACTGTAGCAAAGGCAAAATCAATTGTCACCTTTTCTTCTTTAGCAGCTTCCTTTTTACCGCCGCGCATTTGCCAAATCAAGCTGCTTCCTTCAATCAATTCTTTACATTCCTGCTCATCCATAGAGCAGATAATGTCTGGACCTGTTCGCGCTTTATGGTCGGTAAAGTGTCTTTCTAATATCGAAGCTCCAAGCGCCACTGCTCCCAGACATGCATGATTAGATAATGTATGGTCTGAAAGTCCAAAAGGCAAATCAGGAAAGGCTTCATGCAGCTGTGTCATTGCTCCAAAACGCACCAAATTTACCGGAGTAGGATATAAATTTGTCGTGTGCAGTATCGCAACTGGCACGTCGTAATTTTTAAAAATCTCAACTGCTTTAGCAACGCTTGCCAAATCATTCATCCCTGTACTGAGAATAACGGGCTTTCCAAAGGAAGCAATATGCTTTAAAAGTGGATAATTATTACATTCACCAGAACCAATTTTAAATGCAGTAACATCCATTTTTTGGAGTCGGTTTGCCGCCGCTCTTGAAAAAGGAGTAGAAATAAAAATCATTCCCTTTGATTCTACATATTCCTTTAGCGCAATTTCATCTGCTTCATTAAGCGCACAACGCTTCATTATCTCATAAATGGATACATCTGCATTGCCAGGAATAACTTTCTTTGCTTCACCACTCATCTCATCTTCCACGATATGTGTTTGATGTTTTACAACCTCAGCACCTGCGCGTGCTGCCGCATCTACCATTTCTTTGGCTACAGCCAAAGAACCCTCATGGTTAATACCTATTTCGGCGATGACTAGCGGGGGATGTTCTGGACCGATTTTTCGACCTGCTATTTCTATTTGGGGATTCATGATTTAATGAAATTTTGCTAGACAAAGTTATAAAACCATCTACTAGTGAACGTAATGTTTTAAATATAGTTCTGCTTTATCAAAATCTTCTTGAGTATCAATATCAATTTCTGCAAATGGATGCTCGACAACCATTGCATAATTATTATCCCCGATCAATTTACCTTCCTGAAGAAGTTTTGGTGTAAAAATGTAGAGCAAACCATTCTCAAAGAATAAAGGCTCGAGATCTTGACTACGTTGCCCCATTGTATAATTATACGGCTGAAATTGATGATTTGTAATTTTGCCAAGCTTTTTTTCTAGCTTGGATACTGTCATAAATGAATCTATATTCTCTTTTTCAAATATTTCTATAGCTTCTGCTAAAAGATTCTTTGGCCTTAGTGGATTTGTGGGCTGAAGCAAAACAACAGCTTTAAAATCTTGACCAATTTGATCAATAGCATGTTGTAACGCCGTGATCACTGGCTCTTCATTTCCCGCTAAGGCATTAGGTCTTTCAATTGCTTCAACCTGATTATTTTTGGCGTAAGCCAAAACATCATAATCATTTGAAGTGACAACAATATTCTCGATTCCGCATTCTTGAGCATAATTGATTGAATGCGCTATAAGAGGAATACCGTCTAAAAGCTTCATGTTTTTCCCCGGAAGGCGCTGTGAATTCGCGCGAGCGGGGATGATGATTAGATATTTTTGATTTTTATCCATAGGTCCTTTTCACAACATGCCTTTTGAAATCCATTGAAAAGGTTTTTTTACAATTCGCTTCACTAATTTGTGACCTATTATGTTGAAAGATTTCTTATCGTAATAATCTTCTTTTAAATGGAACAAGTCAATTTTCCCTTGATTGCTTTTAAGCTTTTCTAGTTCTTTGTACATCCAAGCCTCAGGTTTATTACCCATATGCTGTGCATAAAACTTAAGCGTTGACAGTCTATAGCCTCCACTCACGTCTATTGGAAAGTCTATATAATTTTCTTCTGAGAGGTTACCAACTTTAACATAGGATGGTTCCTTTGGGGAGTTTTTAAATAAAATAGATCTTTTAAGAGTAAGTACCTGATGATCACTACCCATTATGGCCACATCCTCTTCTCCTTTATAAATAACTGGCCATTTACAGTCCTTATTATCAGAAATATCCCAATTGATACTATTTAAAAACAAATTATAGTCTTTGTGATTTAAAGGAAATGATTTAAATCTTAACTTGATTTTTTTCAAAAGAATATCTTTCTGTAGACTAAATGTATAATAGCTTAAACCTCTTGTAGGAATGGGAGATACTGATGCTGTCTTTCCTATTTTAGAGAATATATCAAATGTTGCATTAACCCAACCTTGTCTGAAAAGAATATCGCAATCGGATAACGTAATATAATCCTCTCTTAAGGAACGCGCAACCCCAATTAAAGCATCAATTTTCCCTATATTCTCATTTAGAAGTTGTAAGCCATGGATTTTGTTATCCTTATGTAGCCTTATCAAAAAATCCTTCACCTCTTTACAACTATTATTATCAACTATTGTAATTGAAGAAGTTAAAGGTAAAGTAAGATATAATGATTGTATGGAAAGTTTAAAAACTTCAAAGAGATTTTCATAATAGCCTTTTAGCTCAGGTACAAAAAGTACCATAACCACGTGATGATTTTTAATCTTAGCAACCTTGAAATCTTTTTTTTGCGGATTCGATCCCTTTCGCATTAGTTATAAAATTACCTTTTGCAAGTTCATATTATAGATTTGGCTTCCAGTAAACCTTAGTCTCCTCTAACTTTTTATAAGTTATAAATTCTTTCTTTGTCATCGGATTTCGATTGGATAGTATTTTAGGCATGTTCACAATTACATCCCATTGTGCAGCAAAAATTACCCAAAGAGCATTAAAGTCACCCTTAAAAACACGATTTTTGATTTTAACCCAGATAGTATAAATCATTATTCTAGGTATACTCATTAGAGGATAAAAAAGTAAAATTAAAAACCACCCCGATCTTAGCGATAATTTCGCACGTCTAAAATTATCCTTATCCCCTTTGCGAGCCAACAAATCGACCCTATGATGTACGACTATATTGGGAACATAATTTACTTCCCAATTATTAATGAAAAGATTAATAGATGCAAAATCTTCTTCCCCATAAAATTGGAACCATTCTGGGTACTCTACAATATTTAACCACGCAGACTTTCGCCAGATGTGCCCGCAACCTACAAATGACTTAACAGTTGTAATCTGCTCATTGATAGTATAATTATCAGGGAAGGTCTTCCCCCAAAATATTCTTGTTGCGATTACAGCACATCTAGGATTCTCGATAAAGTAGTTTTCAATATTATGCATAAAATTCTTGTTGACAATATTAGAATCATCATCAAGAGACAAAATATATTCCCCACGAGCTTCTTGCATTAGAATATTGCGTGCTGCAATAAGGCCAATATTCTTAATGCCGTTTATTATCCTAACATCTTTAAAATTATTTAAAATTTGTTTAGTTTCATCTGTACTTGCATCATTATAGACAATATACTCCACAGGCTGTCCCTGTGTCAATTGCTTCATGCGTTGAAGTGTTTCTCGAAGTTCCTTTGCCCTATTATGGGTTGTGATGACAATTGAGTGTGATAATTTACTTTCCAATAGATTTGTAGATCATTTTATTTAATTTCTCAGGAGAAATTTCTTTCAAAATATCATTTCTATCCAGTGTCAAAGAATTGCCCTTTTTCCACTTATCATAAAGCTTAGACAAACAATCACATATTGCAGCCACATTACCTGCGCTAGAATGCCACTCATAAGATGACCCTAAAATATCCAAAACCTCACTATTCTTTGGACCTAAATGTAAAATAATCTTATTTGCTAACACCAAACCCGTAAACTTTGCTGGCAAAAATGGACTAATTTCTGCCTTTGCCTCAAGGATAACATTTATAGTAGATCGACTTTCTAATTGCCTAGCAATTTCATAGTCAATGTTTTTTGAGATTCTAAGAATACTATATTTCGAACACATTTCGCTAAGTTCCGGCTCATGATATTCGCCATTACCCAAAAAAACCAACTTTGCATTATCGGATGCATTTGGATTGTTCTTTAAGAAATTAGTCCATGCTTCTATAAGAGGAAAGGGATCTCTTTGTTTAAGAAGATTACCTGAATGCAAAACCACAAATTTATTTTCTGAAAAATATGCTTGTTGATTTTTTAAGCTATTTTTAACTTCAATAGATTGATGTCTTAAAATAATTGATTTCGCTTTAAAAGCATTTTCAAATTGCCCCATCCAATCAGCAAGTCTCTTTGAAGGATAACCTATACATTTAGCTTTATTTGCAACAGATATGATAAAATGCTTCTTTTTCTTGTATCCAGGTTCAACCCAGTTATACGGCTCAGGGTACCAACACATAGGAAATGGATCATGCATATAAGCAAGCCATTTATGGTGCCACTCTTGCCTTTTTAAAACCGCAGCATGACTCATAAATTGAGCTCCCTGGCTTAATGTGATCAGTAAATCATACTTAGAAGGATTTTCCTTTGTAATGTAACTTACAATACTTTGTACATCATTTTTAAAGGTGTGATCAAATCCACTATATTTATTAATATATTTTGGCAAATCGATTCCAAAATTTCTACGAATAACCCTTTGCAATCGACTAGAGTAAAAATAAAAACCCCTTCTATTTTCTTTAATTTCTACTAGTTCCATTACAGATGAGGAAAGATCTTTTAAACTATAGTGTAACACCTTTACTTTATTCCTATTATTAAAAGCTAGTGATCTGGCGAAGGCCCAATTTGCTTTTGCTCCGCTTGAAGTTTGAAAATCTATATTATCAGCTACAATCAATACTCTCATCGAAAATTTATGCGTTTTTTAAATAGCAAATAGCCCTTAATCAAGTCACCACATTTATACAACAATGTTGATTTCACTTTCTGCCACTTTGGAATGTCGCTCGCAATAATACTGTTATACAGATCATTCGAATTCTGAATATAAGCCACCCAAGTAAAATATTTCACAAGATTCGATGAAAATATTTTTTTTGTGTTCAGATTATTCACAATTAATATGCACGCTTCAATATAACTTTTTAACCTTATTGAGTTTCCAGAATAAAACTCTCCCGTATTTGATTCGGGATGCTTTCGAGCATAGTATAAAACTTGGTCTATCTTAACCCCATTTGTTTTATTACTTAATATTCGCTGGTAGCATTCCCATTCTTCTGCATACAGCAAATCTTCATTGAATCTTAAATTATTAAAACATGAAAAATCCCATAGTACCGCGCAACTATTGAATGGTATAATTCCGGTCACCATTTCATACAAAATTTCTTGCCCAATCAATTTTGTAGTTGAAAGATTATCTAAAGAATGAAACTCAGCAATAAATTCACCAAAAAAAACCTCTCTTCCAAATAAACAAAACTTTGATTTTTCTTTTAAAATAGCATTTAAAGAAACCCTCAAATTCTCTGGGTGCACTATATCATCGTCGTCAAAAAAAATAACAAAATCTCCTGAGCAGATATCAAGACCATAATTTCTACAACCCGGTAATCCTTTTTTGTATTTACTTGTCCTTAAATAATATCTAAAACGACTATCCTTTAAAAAGCTTTTTATCACTTCAAATGAGTTATCAGTAGAACCATCATCAATTATAACACACTCAAAATCCCTATATGATTGATTAGAAATAGATTGTAATGTCCCCCCTATGAGGTGTGCTCGATTATAAGTAGATAGAATAATAGACACCATAAATTTGCTAATACTAAATTTATATATTAGCTTCAAATTTATGACAATGGATAATAGTAAAATAGCAATTCTTTCAACCGTAAACAATTTCACTCTTTACAGAAAAAGTTCTTTACTATACCCTAGTAATATAAACTCTTATGTAATTGATGGAAGAAATGGAATGTTTGGTATCGACAGTATCATGTACATGATGAGAAAATTTAAAAATAAAGATATTGACTGGGTAATTTTGATGGATGAAGATGTTCTATTGATCGAACCTAAAGGACTTTTCCCTCTAATCGAATATATGAGTGAGAATGATTTTATAACCTGCGGAGTTAGAGATGGAGGAATGCTACCTGAAAGATCTGGAAATCCATATGTTATAAATCCTTTCTTCTCTATTTTAAATCTTAGAAAAATAAAGAGTTTATGGAATAGAAAGAAAGTGCTTAAGGAACATTATATTCTCAATGATGAATTTGAGGATGATTTATCTCATCTAATTTACGACTATAATGTTTTAAGTATGAGTGAACCATACTATTGCTTCTATTTTTGGCTAAAAAGAATTGGAGAGAAAGCTCTTTATTTAGATACATATCTTCCTTTTAAAGAAGACTCAATAACTAATCTAGTGCTAGACCATGAAAAAAAACCTCTTTTATATCACACTTGGTTTTCGAGAGAATATGGTGATAAAAGAGGAAGGCACACTGACAGAATTGATAGTGTTTTTAAAAAATTTGATTTTTCAGATACTAAAAGTAGTTCTCCCTTTATCTTTAAAGATTCATTATTTCCTTTAAAAAGAAGAAAAAGAAGATTAATAAAAAATCTCAAAAAACGCTTTGGAGGTTTTTGAAAAATTCTTTGGTCAAAGAATTAAAAACTTTAAAAATCTCGTGGTTTTCATTATTAGCCTCTTGACATTTTTTTCGAAAGTTTTCTTACCATATTTGAAAATACAAACATATCTCCTCCAAGTTCGGCTCACAGGCTTAATTTTATTTTTATTTTCAATAATTCCGAATAAGAAATTTTCAAACTTACTTAAGTTTAACTCATTCGGCAAAACATTTTCGAAAACTGGTTCGCATAACATATTTATAGCTAAGACCTCATCATTTTCTATAATTTTAATTTTTTCAATGACCTCTTCATAAGAAGAATAATGAGATACATTAATAAATTTATTCTCATTAAAGACTTTAGATATCAATGGATCTCCCCAATAAATTGGTATGGTATTCGCTAAGAATGCATCAACTATTTTCTCAGTTAAATAGCCAGGAAAGCGTTCATTTTCAAAAGCAATATTGAATTTATATTGAGAAATAAATTGAATTTTATCCTTTATTGGGCCACCTACATTATTTAAATATCTTCCTCCAGACTCTACTCTCTTATATAAACTTAACTTTTCAAAAAATGATATTCTTTCCTTTGCCTTAGCATTAGATATAACAAAAGAAGAAAATTTAGATTTGTTTTTCCATATCAACGAAGCCTCTTCATGCGTTTTTGGCTTTAATAATTCATTTATAGAATCAAGTTCCAGGAGCCTAAATGCATAATAAGGCAACTTAAATTGTCTTGGATTATTATTATCTTCAAAAGATATACTATAATCGCAAGCATAAAAATCAGAGACTTTGTTCTCCCCTGTATAGAATATTTTAACACATTTATATTTTAAATGATCATTTCCAAAACAAGAGTAGATTAATATATCGGGATCATCAGAAATTAATAAATTATATTTCTTACTTAGACTCTTGAAGAAAAAATTATCAGTTTTATCAAAATATGCCCAGAAATCACAAAAGTCAACCTTTAAATTCTTACGCATTTTCTTAAGATTTGTAAAGTGTATTTTTTACTAAATTTCGGATGAAGCAATAGTTTTGGTGCTTTGATTAAAACAATTATCAACATAAAAAAATTTAGTTTGACATTATCTTTTAGTAATATTTCACGTATTCTTTTATATAATAGAAGAGAAAGACTCTTACTCTCGTCCCCTTTTAAAGAAACGCTCTTCATCCAATCTTTAATTAAGCTATCCTTGGTATTTAAGAGTAAATTAATGTCCCCTATATTTTTATTAAAATATAAATCTGGCGTCATTAAAATAGTTGTTTTACTCCACCCCATATCCTTCCCTACCTTCAAAAATATAGTTCGGATTCCTTTCTCTAACTTATACTTATAAAGCTCATTAGATTCAATTTTTGAAGACAAACTATCCTCATGAATCCTGTAATAATAAATAAAATCTGAAATGTGCTCAGCTTTAAATTTACAGATAGCTCTTAACCAAAAATCATAATCCTCTACTAAATATAAGTTTTCATCGTACCCTTTTAAATCTTCATAAACCACCCTTTTATATAAAAAAGCACATCCCCAGACATTGGCAATAAAAATTTTCGTTAAAGGACCTGCAATAAAAGGTTTTAGCACTTCCCCTTGATAATCCACTAAGAAATAATTTGCAAAGATCAAGTCACTATCGCGTTCACTAATATGCTCTACTAATACTTGAAGAAAATTATTTCTTAACAAATTATCATCTGAAGTCCAAGTAAAATAATCACCAGAAGCAACTTTATGCCCCAGATTTAAAGACGCGGGTAATTTCTTATTGAAAGGGTTTCTGAATGATTTTATTCGCGAATCTAGTTTTTCAAATCTCTTTATAATATCAGGGGTGAGATCTGTTGAACAATCATCAACAACTATAAGCTCGAAATGACTATAAGTTTGATCCAGAATACTTTGAATAGATTTGTCGAGAAATTTTTGTCCATTATAAACTGGAAGAATTATGGAGATTAAAGGGTTAGAAATCGACCCGCTCTTATTGCTATTAATGTTCATCTATAAAAAATAAAATTCTTAGATATAACCCCTTTTATTTAGGACCTGGAAAAAGTAAAAAGAACATAGCCTCTCTTAATTAAATAACTAATGAATACGCCAGAAATAAATGATGTTACTTTCATAAATCCTTTAAACCTAAGTATCATTTTTGAAGCTTTATAGAAATATGGAGGTATAATCCTTTGTTTAGACAACTCATAACTATATATTATATAACCTGATAGATACCACTCAATAAGTTTATTTTCACTTCGAGACTCTCTATTTAAATCATACGCGGTCAAAATTTTAATCTCTGCAACAATTTTTTTGTAAGAGAATAAATCTTTTGCATTTTGCGAAGTCAATGAATCAACATGTAATCTTCTTTTAGTCAATATTTCATTTAAAAAAATCCCATTCGTGTTTAAGCTTAAAAATCTTGTGAAAAAATTATATTCTTGCCCATCAATTAAATCTTCATTATAGGAAAGGTTCCGTAGAACATTATATCTTCCTAAAAAATCATCGGTAATCCATCCTATTCTATTTTTTGCAAAATCAATCATATTAATTCTAGCTAAACCTCTATCGAAAGAATAGGGTTTTTGATTAATTTCTTTACCTGTAATAAAATTAATCGAATCACTAATAACAAAATCATACCCGCCAATCTCTAATGCTTCTACAGATATTTCTATATGCTTTGGCTCCATTAAGTCATCACTATCAAACCATTTAATGTATTCTCCTGACACCTTCTTAAACCCGAAATTTCTACATGAATTAGCCCCCTTTGTTAAATAATTTGGTCTAGTAAAAACTTTAAATCTTGAATCTTTATTTTCATATGATTTTGCTATAGTTAAGGTATCATCAACACTTCCGTCATCAACTATTATACACTCCCAATTTGTATAAGTTTGCTCAGCTATGGAATCCAATGTATAGGCTAATAAATTAGCCCTATTGTAAACTGGAATGATTATAGAAACAAGCTTCATTTATGACGTAAGTAATTAAGATAAACTCTCCGCGAAAATTTTATTGAATCTATCAAACCCGAATTTTTGATTTTTTTCAAAATTAAAAGATTCCAAAATCTGAAAGGGTTAAAAGGGTGTCTATACCATGTATTCTCTATAAGAAGTAATAGTTGTTTCCTTTCATTTTTTTTAAACTTATTAAAAGATTCAATTAAGATTATCTGAAAAAACTTTCTTGTAGCAATGACTTTAGTATCCAACTTATAATTTGGACGAGATACATTTTTTTTAGATAGTCGAAACAAAACCTTTGCTTCATTAAAAACTATGATTTTATTAAAATCAACAAAATCCATCCACGCAAGATCATCTGAATGCCAAGCCAGCGGCATGTCTCTAAACCCTTTTTCCTTGAATATATCATACCTGAAAATGTATTCTGAAAGCGAACTTCGCCCCCCGTGTACAAATCTATCAAAGAAAAAATCAGCATAATTCATTACTTTATGACGCCTATATATTTTTGAAATAGGTCTGTTTTTCTCATCAATAACTTGAGTAGCAAAACTCACTAAATTTGTTTCATGAAAGTTTATGAAATCAATATTTTCATAGAATGTTTCAACAACATTATTTCCAATAAAATCATCATCACAAAGAAGCATTATCCAATTCTCACCTTGAGTCATTTCAACACAGCGAGACCAATGTTGAACTAGGGATTTGTTGCCTAGATTGTTTTTAAATCTTTTGTATTCAAAACTCAATT
This sequence comes from Leeuwenhoekiella obamensis, assembly GCF_055391795.1. NCBI lineage: Bacteria > Pseudomonadati > Bacteroidota > Flavobacteriia > Flavobacteriales > Flavobacteriaceae > Leeuwenhoekiella > Leeuwenhoekiella obamensis. Next base: position 2,452,047 of record NZ_AP029251.1, read on the forward strand.
TACCAGAATATTCCTTTAATATTTCCTCGGGATTTTCCGGTGAGGCATCATCCCCAATATATACATTAAAGTTTTGGTTAGTTTGATTAACTAAAGAATCAAGGCATATTTTGAAAAAATCTATTTTAAAATATGGTATAACTACAGCTAACATTTTTTTTTGAAAAAACTATAGATATTAAGAAGAAAACTGGATTTTAGAGTCTGAACAATCTTATATCCCAATGAAGATTTAATGTTCTCTTGGTGCCTTAAATTTGATTCATATAAATCAAAAACTTTTATGAGTTCATTTTTATTCAAAACAGCACATTCCTGCTCTCCCAGTGATTGATTCAGGTAAAGAATAGCATTCTTTCGCATAGCAAACATGAAGGCTGAATTTTTTGTCATATTTGCGTCATGAATTGTATAGAAAGCTAAAGATAAATCAATAAAGTAAAAGGTATTTTCTTTTTTAAATAGATCAACCCACATTATCCAATCTTCTTTTGCTCTTAGCTCGATTGGAAATCTAAAGTTGCGAAAAACTTCTGATTTAAAAAATCCACAGTGAATAGGTATTGTGAATTCTAGATCCCATTTATTAATAATAGAGGATGTATCTAAGACCTTCTCGTTTAATTTAAAATATGGAGATACAAATTTATCAAGACTGCTTTTATAATATTGAAAATTGGAAATGACCATATCAACTTGCATTTCCACTAAGCTTTTAATACTTAATTCGAATTTTTTAACTGAAATAAAATCATCTGCATCCAAAAATTGAACAAAATCTCCTTTTATTTTATTAAGTCCTAAATTCCTTGCAGAGGACAGCCCCCCATTTTCTTTTTTAAAGTATGTAATTCGGCTATCTCCATTTTGAAATATTTTACCTACCTCGGGTGTATTATCTGCGGAACCATCATCAACTATAATACACTCCCAATTTGAATAAGTTTGATTTATTAAAGATTGTAAAGCATTACCGAGAAAATCCCCCTGATTATAGCAGGGTATGATAACTGAAACTAAACCATTCATCTTCTTAATAGATCTAATATTGATTTGATTTGTTTCAGCAGAGTATTTTTTTTTGCTAATTGGCTCTTATTAGAATTATTTACCCACGAAGATTTCCATAAATGTATCGCATAGGCTGCTTTATTCTTTTCAGACAAAATATATTTTTCATCAATTAAATTTTTTTTTTCATATGGGATTGGGTAAAAATAAAATGGAGAATAGATAGCAATTTCACCTTTAATAATATTATTATCAAAATTGCCTTGATGATCATACTTTTTCCGATACACAGATGTAATAACCCTAGGAATTGTAATTAAGCCCCAATCATTTTTAAAAAAGTCTTTTTTGCCATAATTATCAATACAGCTTTTAATAAAGTTATTTCCTCTTTCCGAACCAATTATTGCTCCATTTATAAATTCATTTGATTCTGCTCCAAAAAATAATTTATTACTCAAAAATTCATCTAGGCTCTTTAAGACCAACATATCCGTATCAAGATAAATCCCTCCATGATCGTAAAGAATTTTCAACCTAGCATAATCAGACATAAATGCCCATTTATTCTCATCTTGAGCAATTCTAAAAAATTTATTAGAACTTTTAAAATTCGAATCATTCCACTCAACAATCTCATAATCAAATAACTTATCTCTCCAGGACTCTATACATTTCAATTCAACTTGAGACATTTCTCCTTTACCAAACCAGCAATAATGAATTTTTTTGGGAATCAAATAATAATCTTTTTTAAGTTTATTGCAATACAATCATTCATTTCTTGAAAAACAAAATAACCGTTTTTTCTCAGCAGGGTTATAGAAGAATTCAAATCTGCACTAGATAGATTCACACATTCAAACTTGATGATTGAAGGTTTCATTTCTCTAAAATCTATCATTTTTAAAATTTCATAATCAAAACCCTCTACGTCAATTTGAATTAAATCAAGAGGAGGTAAATCTGGTTTAAGAGTTATCAATTCCATTAATGTAACCGCTGGAACTACTTCTTCCTCTATATCCGACCTTTCAATCCTAAATTTATCAAGATGACTTAGTAAAACTGATGAAATCCCTTCAGCCCAATCGGGATATTTGTCTAAATGCTTAGAAGCCACTCTAAAGATAGACACATTAGATTGTGAATCATGTATAGCCAGATTAAAAGCCTTAACGTTCTCAAAACTTGAAAAATTCATAACTAATTTCTCAAAGTAAAAGTTTATTGGCTCAACAACAATACCATTACACTTCCTTAATTTTAGAAAATCATATAAAAAATCAAAACTTTTGCCATCATGTGCGCCGATTTGAACAAATGAAAAGTTACTATTTACAGGAAAATTTTTATTCAAAATATTTTCCAAAATAAATCTTGGTTTAACCCTTTCCGAAAACTTAATTAGAAATCTTGAAAACTTTATTCTGATTAAAACCTGAGTGTTAATTAAGTATTTCATGATTTATTTCCAAATTACCCAAGAAAATTTTATTTAAATGCGGATCTATATTTCTAATTGAATTATAAGGATTCAATATTATTGTTTTAAAATGACAAGCGTCTTTCCATTCGAAATAATCTGAATTATTTTCATCTCCAAAGAAAAGATCAAATTTGAAAAAATTAGAAGTGTAAATGGAAAACTTCGGAAATAAAAGTTCAAAAGAGCCATAACCCTTATTTACAATAATTTTTTTTCCTAAATGAATATTATTTAAACCTGCATAGGCAACATTAAGAGCGTCTTTTAAAATAAACCCCACTTCTGCATTATTTAAATCTCTCAAAGATTTATAATAAATCTTAAGCTTTAAATCTTGACCTATTTCTATATTATTGGATAATTGATTCTCTTGATAAATTCCCACCTTATATATCCCATGAAAATTATCATTGCCATCATAGTAATCAGGATTCTTAAACGTATCAAATCCCGATAACAAACCGCGTTCTCCTGATATATAGTGAGAAATCACTTTGTCTACTTGACCCTCATAAGATACTTTCCCATTCTCTAGCAAAATCCCCCTTGTACACAAACTCTGCACACTCGCCATATTATGACTCACAAAAAGTACAGTTCTACCTTCTCCTTGCGAGATATCTTGCATCTTACCTATAGCCTTCTTCTGAAATTCGGCGTCACCTACGGCTAATACCTCATCCACTACAAGAATTTCTGGTTCTAGGTGGGCTGCTACCGCAAAACCAAGTCTTACAGTCATTCCTGAGGAATATCTTTTTACCGGAGTATCTATGTATCGCTCACAGCCCGAAAAATCAATGATCTCATCGAGCTTTGAGTTGATCTCAGCTTTGTTCATTCCTAAGATCGCACCGTTTAGATATATATTTTCTCTACCTGTCAATTCTGGATGAAAACCTGTTCCTACTTCTAGCAAAGAAGCTATTCTACCTCTGCTCTTAATTCTCCCTGTGGTAGGTGATGTAACCTGAGAAAGTATTTTCAGTAAAGTGGACTTTCCCGCTCCGTTCTTTCCTATAATTCCAAGGACTTCTCCTTGCTTTACTTCAAAATTTATATCCCTAAGCGCCCACACATAATCATCATTCCCCTTCTTGCTCCTGTCATTCACTTCGCCTACTTTAAGAAAAGGATCTTCCTTTCCGCGTAAGCGTGCTAAACCTCTTTTAAAATCATCGCGCAATGTACCCGTTCCTACAAGTCCTAAACGGTACTGTTTTGAAATATTTTCGGCTTTTAATATCACTTTACTCATATCAAATCGTATCAATAAAGTTTTTACCTGTTCTATTAAATATGGCTAAGCCAAAAAGAAAAAGAAACACACTTATTCCTGCACAATATCCTAAAGTTACACCATTAAAATATCCTTCTCCTAACGTCATATATCTAAATGCTTCAATGATTATAGCAATAGGATTATACTCAACTATCCATGAATATTCTGAAAGCGTAGCGCTATTTTCAACTTCTGAAAGTGGATACATCACAGCAGAAACATACATCAACAAGGTTGTTGCGAAACCAATTAAGATCCTAAAATCTCTATACTTAGTAGTTAACGATGAGATTACCATTCCGGCTCCAAGGCCAAAAATAGCAAGTATCAATATCAAAATAGGAAAAAGCCATAATTGCGGCTCCGGACTTATAGCACTTCCTTTTAAAAAGTAAAAAAGATAAAATGCTGTAAAGATCAAGATCTGAACTCCTAACTTGAACAAACTACTAATTGCCTGCGAAAGCGGCGAGATCAACCGTGGGAAATACACCTTTGAGAACAAACCAGAATTGCTGGCAAACGTATTTGAAGAATTAGTCAAACATTGTGTGAAATATCCCCACAAAGTCACTCCAGCCAGATTGAAAAGAAAAGGTGGTGCTCCACCAGTTTTAATCGTAGCGATATTATTAAAAACTAACGTAAATATCACCGAGGTAAATAATGGCTGGATCAAATACCAAAGCGGTCCTAAGATCGTCTGTTTGTAAGTTGCTACGATATCTCTTCGCACGAAAAGCATAAGCAAATCTCGATACCTCCAGATTTCCTGAAAATTAAAATCAAGCAGATTCTGCTTACTATCAATCACATAAAGCCAATCATCTTGCTCACTACTCTGCATCCTGATAGTTATTTCCTTTTATTGAAAATCTTAGACATCAATCCTTTTTTACGCTTTTCCCCATAACCACCATAAGTGTGGCCATATTCGTAACCATAGCCATAACCCATTCTACTTTTTGTTCTAAAGTAGTTAAACACAAAACTGATGTTTTTCACCTGACCCTTTTTGTACTTTTCGTTGATGATTTCAAGCATACCTTTTTTAGTATAGCCCTGCCTTACAACATATAAAGTTGCATCAACATAATCGTTAAGTTCTAGCGCATCTGCAACCAGACCTATAGGCGGTGTATCTAGAATTATATAATCGTAGCGTTGTTTCAATTCTTTCATCAACTCATCCATCTGATCGCTCATCAAAAGTTCTGATGGGTTAGGCGGCACAGGACCGGCAAGAATAATATCAAGATGATCAACTTTAGTCTTCTGTGTGATCTCATCAACAGACTTTTCGCCGATAAGGTAATTCACAACCCCTTTATCATTAGTCAACTCAAAATCATCAAATATCTTTGGCCTTCTCAGATCAAGTCCTACAAGCACTGTTTTTCTTTCGCTTAAAGCGAAAACCGATGCCAGATTAATAGAGCAAAATGTTTTTCCTTCTCCAGAAATAGAAGACGTCAGGCGCACCGTTTTTGCACCTCGCACATTTTGCTTTTTATATAAAAACTGAAGACTACTTCTTAAACCTCTAAAAGATTCTGAAATAGCATTTCGAGGCTCATTGATTAGAACCAAATTAGAATCAGATTTGCTTTGACCTATCGTCCCTAGAATAGGAATCGTACTTAAACGCTTGATCTCTTTTGTGTTCTTTATCTTATTATCAAAAAAGAAAAGGAAAAAAACCAACGCAAAAGGAAATGCTAACCCTACAATGCTAGCCATCACATAATTTGTGCGCGTATTGGGACCAATAGCGCCGCCGCCGGTATCTCTAGCAGGATCAATAACTAAAACATCTGAAACATTTGCAGCCTTAACGATCCCGGCTTCACTGCGTTTTGCAAGAAACACACTGTATGTATTCTCACTTAAATTATACCTTCTCTGAATCCCCATCAATTGCTGCTGTTCTGCCGGCAATTGACGCATTTGTGATTCTGTTCTGCCTATTTCTTTGCGAATATCTAGTAGCTGAGCGTTAAGTAAGCTTTTTGAAGAATTAATATTTTCAAGCAAAACACTCTTAGTAGCGTTTATTCTACGATCCAGATCCTGAAAAACAGGATTCCCGGGGCGTGCAGTAAATGTATATTTATTACGCTGCTCAGATAGTTCAATGATTGTTGCGATACCAGTGCTTATGCTTCCTTCTCCTATACCTGTAATAGATGGTGCTGGGATATTTTGTGAGTAATCTGTGCGATTCCGCAGGTAATCTTCTAAATTTTGATAATAAGTGAGCTGCTGCTCAATGTTTTGTTTTTGCGTATCTAGCTCAGTCACTTTGGTAACTAAACTCTCTTCATTACCTGTAATGCCTACTCCGCTATTTGAGTTACGAAAATCATCCAACTCATCCTGCACAGCACTAAGCTCTCTAGATTTCACTGCCAGACTGCTATCAATAAATTGAATGGTTTTTGTCGCAAAAAGATTCTTACGCTCTAGCTGATCTTCACTTAAAACTCTCACAGAAGTATTAAGATAATCTACAAGACGCTCTTTATTGGTTCCTGTAAGACTCAATTCAAGAATGCTGCTCCCCGTGGGTGTCTGATTAATGTTAATGCCACGATAGCGTCCCACCGTCCCATCAAAACCTGAAAAGCGTATGAAATATTCTTTACCAGCAACAGGAGCAACATCTGTAGGCTGAACTTTAAAATTCATGAAAGGTTCATCAACAGGGTCTCCTAGCGCATAGCTTTTGGCGAAAGCTATATCAGGAAAATTAGTATTGACAGCCTCTTTAGTCTCATAATTATAAAGATTTCCACTTCCTCCACTAAAAGGAATAGACAGCTTAAAATTCTCAGCGCTAGTAAAAGTGATTTTTATAAGTTGCCCCTGAAGTTGAGGCCTACTTTCATTAACTATTATCTTAAAAGGTGCTGAACCGTAAACATCATTAAGATGGTACTCGCCTTGTTGTAAATAATCTACATAAAACTGAAGATCTTCAACGACCTTCTCATTATGACTTCTAGATTTAAGAAGGATCATTGAAGTCTGCACCTTATCTGTAGTTCCTCCCCAGTTAAAGGTAAGGCTCGTGTTACTGGTAAAAAAAGGATTCTGATCATCCTTAACGGTGATCATATTACTCATCCTATATACTGTCTGCTTTCTTACATTAATATAATATGCTACGTACATCGCAATTGACAAACAAATTACAAACAAAGGCCACCAATTAAGTAGCTTGATCAAGAACCCTCTAAAATCAAAGTAGTTATGTTTATCCTTTATTTCAAATCCGTCGTCCATTTATCGAGTAACTAATAGAATAATAGCTGATATAGATGTAATAAGCGAAAAAACGGTTGTAAAAGTTGAAAGTCCAGTCGTACCTGTCCCTAAAGCTTTTTGTGGCAACGGATTCACAATAATAACATCATTGGGCTGCACAAAATAATACGGAGAGTTCATAGACTCGAGCTTAGTCAGATCTACGTGGTGAACGCGCTGCCCACCGGCATATTGCCTTATTATCCTTATATCAGTACGATCTCCTGTAATCGGGATATCTCCACTATTTGCAATCGCTTCTAGCAGAGTTAATTGCTCAGCAAGTTCAACTTTAGTTCCTGGAGAGCCTACTTCACCTGCAATAGTATAGCGAATACCAGCTAATTTCACGCTTACAAAAAGTGCAGCATCTTCTTTAAGGTAATCTTCAAGCAACTTTTTCTCTATTATACCTCTAATCTCTTCTGTGGTATATCCCAAAACTGAAACTTCACCCAACGTAGGAATTCTTATCTTCCCGTGGCGATCTACAACAAAACCGTCATAATAATAACCTTCACTCAAAGCTGATTGCCCGCCAGATTCTCCTCCTGCATTAACCGGATTAAAAAATGCCACGAGCTCAGGATCCAACGCCTTAACGCGTATGCTTAAAACATCATTCATCTGCACACGATAAGGTTGTTGCTGTTTGTTTACAACCATAAGAGAATCTAACACATTCTCATTCTCCTGTAAATAAGTGAGTTTCTTAGTAGGCACGCAAGAAGCAAGCGTGCATATAAGCAGCAGGCATAAATAAAGAAGAGGGGCTTTTCTAGACATAAGGTATGCTTCGCACAAAGATAGTTTTTTACACCATACAATTAAAAATTCCTCATATCTACAAAATTCAACAAACCATCATTTTAACAAATACCATTTCTAATTTATGAAAACCATGACACATCTATTAGATCGCACAAAGTATTTTCATGGTTTAAACTATATAAACTCGCTTTCTAGAATCACCTTATAGCATAGTTATAGCGTGGTTATAGCGTAGTTACCTGTGGGTAACTTCAGGGCAAACCCTAACTAACGCCATAGTAAACGGCGGTCTTTAATTACTCAACTCTTACCTCTTAATTATGAAAACGCTTCGCTTAATCTTGGGAGATCAGCTTAACCATAAACATTCTTGGTATGATGATCCCAATGAAGAAATTACATATTTCATGGCCGAAATGCGCCAGGAGACAGATTATGTAAAGCATCATATTCAAAAGGTGGTTGCGTTTTTCAGTGCGATGCGCAATTTTTCAGATTGGCTTAAAGCCAAAAATCATCAGGTTATATATTTTTCGCTTGACGCAAAAGAAAACAAACAGGATCTTCAACAAAACCTGAAAAACCTCATCAAAAAGCACAACTTCAAAAAGTTTGAATATCAACTACCAGATGAATACCGCTTAGATAAGCAACTCAAGGAAATCTGCAAAGATCTAGAGATTGAGACAGAGGCTTTTGACACCGAACATTTTCTTACACAGCGCGGAGATTTAGAAGAGTTTTTCAAGAACAAAAAGACCATGACAATGGAATATTTCTACCGCGATATGCGCAAGAAATACGACATCATGATGGTAAACAGTAAAGATCCTGAAGGTGGTAAATGGAATTTTGACAAGAGCAATCGCAACAAATGGAAAGGCGACACTGAAATTCCGCATGAGCGCGGCTTTAGGAAAGACGTTTCTTCTTTGGTAAAAATGATCAATGATGAAGGTGTCAAAACATTTGGAAATATTAAAGAGAAAAATTTCTCTTGGCCCACAACTCGAGAAGACGGCCTTAAGGTTCTTAATTATTTCTGTAAAAATCTACTACAACACTTTGGCGATTATCAAGACGCGATGGATCCAGATCAAGCATTTTTATTTCATAGCAGACTGAGCTTTGCTATAAACAGTAAAATGCTGCATCCGCTTGAGGTTATTGAGAGTGTTGTTGATTACTGGCGCGATCATAAAGATGAGATAGATATAAGTCAGGTAGAAGGTTTTGTTAGGCAGATCTTAGGTTGGCGAGAATATATGCGTGGCGTCTACTGGAAGGAAATGCCAGGCTACCGCCGCAGTAACAAGCTTGACAACCAGAACAAGCTACCAGAATTCTACTGGACTGCAGAAACTAAAATGAATTGCCTACACCATGCGATCAAGCAAAGTCTTGATGAAGCTTACGCGCACCACATACAACGGTTGATGATCACTGGTAACTATGCTTTACTTACACAAACGCATCCAGACGAAGTAGACGATTGGTATCTTGGCATCTACATTGACGCGATAGAATGGGTTGAGATCACAAACACACGTGGAATGAGTCAGTTTGCAGATGGCGGCCTCGTAGCTACAAAGCCATACGTTTCTAGCGGAAGCTATATAAATAAAATGAGTAATTACTGCAAAGACTGTCATTACTCAGTAAGTAAAAAGACTGGTGAAAATGCTTGCCCATTTAATAGTCTGTATTGGAATTTTCTTGACGACAAGCGAGAACATTTTAAAGACAATCAACGCATGAGCATGATGATGAGCCTTCTTGAGAAAAAAGATCCTGAAGAACTTAAAAACCTTAAGAAAAGGGCTTACGAAATCATAAAGAACCCACAAAATTTCTAGAACCCGCGTTAAACCGCTGTTAACTAGACATCGATAGCCATAGCGACTAGGTACTTTTAGGATAACTAATTAAAACTAATTTATCATGAGAGACATTGTTTGGCTCATAGTCGTACTACTTATTATTGGATGGCTAGTGGGATATTTCGCATTTCCAGATTTAGGAAGTATCATTCATATACTTCTAGTACTAGCAGTAATTGCTATCATTTACAAACTTCTTACTGGTAGAAGACTGTAATCAACCATTAACTTAACTAAACACTATAATTATGAAAAGAATATTTTTAGTTCTATGCATGATGGCAACGCTAAGTACAACTTTAGTTAGCTGTCGCGAAAGCAACAACGCTGCAGATGATGTAGAAGATGCGATCGACGATGCAGGAGATGCTCTAGAAGATGCAGTAGATTAACAATACGCACTAATAAAGATGAAACCCGTGAATTAAAACATCACGGGTTTTGTGTTTTATCATAATTATAAAAACAATATAAAATGAAAACTATAACAAACCTTCAAGGCAAATGGGAGCTGCACAATGGTGTTGAAATGCCATATTTAGGCCTAGGTGTTTATCAAGCAGAAGATGGCGACGAAGTCATTAATGCCATTCACTGGGCACTAGATGCAGGATACAGACACGTAGATACTGCGTCATTTTATGATAACGAAGAAGGCGTGGGAGAAGCTGTAAATTCTCACGATGTGCCTCGTGGCGAAATATTTGTCACCAGCAAACTGTGGAATAGCGATCAAGGATACGAGAAAACCATTGCCGCCTTTGACAAGACCATGGAAAAACTTAATCTAGATTACCTAGATCTTTACCTCGTGCACTGGCCGGTAAAAGGCAAATACAAAGAAACTTGGAAAGCCTTAGAATATCTGTATAAAGAAGGCCGCATAAAAGCGATAGGAGTTAGTAACTTCCTGCAGCATCACCTCGAAGATCTAATGCAAGACGCAACCATAAAACCTATGGTTAATCAAGTAGAATTTCATCCTTGGCTGGTGCAAAAAGATCTACAAGAATTTTGCGCTAAACACGATATTCAATATCAGGCATGGTCGCCACTTATGCAAGGCAATGCATTTGGCAACGAAACTTTAAAGAAAATAGCAGACAAGCACGGCGTGAGCGAAGGTAAAGTTGTCGTGCGCTGGGATTTACAAAACGGAGTGATTACAATACCAAAATCGGTAAAAAAAGACCACATCATCAGTAATGCAGATGTTTTTAACTTTGAACTTTCAGATGAAGAAATGGCAACCATTGATGCAATGGACAAGCATGAGCGTTTAGGTCCAGATCCTGATCATGTCGATTTTGGGTTAGAATAGCTTTCGCGAAAGCGCAACACATACAATAACAAGGCATTCTTTATGAATGTCTTGTTTTTTTATAAACCACGATGAGCGCCAAACTGAGAAGACAACTTGTAAAAACAATTACAAAAAGCGGAAGGATGCTCGTCGTAACAAAAGTGGTTACAAGAATACTAGCGAGACTCCCAAAGATCATCCCTAAACTTCCTATCAAAGCTGATGCGCTACCCGCTTGTATTGTGAACGGTTGTAGAGAAAGTGCTGTGGCATTGGGATTTTGAAAACCTATAAAGAACAGCATCAAGAATAAAATAGGATAAACCACCCAAAACTGAACAGACACCGAACTTACAACCAGCCCTACACCTGTGATTATCGCAAGAATTACGGCCGTTGCTATTGTGATCTTTAATAGTGAAAAGCGTTTTAATGCAAAGCGATTCATCTGGCTACCTAAAATTAAACCTGCTGCATTACCACCAAAGATCCAACCAAATTGCTGCTCGCTCATTTCAAAATACTCGATAAAAACAAACGGCGCACTTGACACATAAGAAAGTAAAGCTCCCATCGCCATACCGCGCACCATTGAGAAAATAAAGAAATCTCTGTTCTTTAAAATAGAAACATATTCAAGAAAAACAGCTTTTGGTCTCAGGCTTGTCGCCCGGTTAGGCGAAGCACTTTCGGGTAAAATGTAGGTTACATTAAAAAGCATTAACCCTGCAAAAACGGCCAAAATGATAAACACACTGTGCCAGCCTAAAGACGAGATCACAATTCCGCCCACTGTGGGTGCAATAATAGGCGCAACACCCATTATAAGCATCAAAGTAGACAAGACATCTGCTACTTGTTCTTTTTCAAAAAGATCACGCACCATGGCTTTACTGGCTACCATCCCAGCACAACCGCCAAGCGCCATAAAAAATCTGGCAACGATAAGTACATCTAGATTCCAACTCAAGGCGCAAAGAAGGCTGGATGCTATATAAATTATTAGACCAAAGATCAGCGGTTTTCTTCTTCCATAACGGTCCATCAACGGGCCGTAAGCTAATTGACCTAACGAAATGCCTATAAAATAACTAGTAAGCGTGAGCCCAACTCTTGAAATATCAACATTAAAATCTTCTGCCACACTGCCAAAAGCCGGCAGATACATGTCTATAGAAAATGGTCCTAGTGCGATGAGTGTTCCCAGCAGGACAACAATGATGTTTTTTGATTTTGTTCTTAGCGCTTCTGTCTTCCCTATCATGTTTTGCAAATTTACGCCTCTGCGCATAAAGCAAACTGTCTTTAGCAGTTTACCGCATAATTTTAACCTAAAAGGTTTGAGTGTTCTTTTGGCTGCAGCCAAAAAATAAAAAAGCGCGACTCAGGATCGCGCTTCTTAAGTTATTGCATGCCGCAAATGGACATTTGTTGTAGTTCTTCTTTTGGGATTTTTGTCTTGTCTACCGCGTGTTTTATCACATACTCTTTGCTAGAACAAAACTTCCTGTAAAGTTCCTCGTTTACCGAAATGGGAATATCCAGATTAGGATATTTTAGTTGATAATTTCCATTCTTAAATCCTACTAAGGTGAGTTGAATAGGTGTTTCCATGCTTTTCAGATTTTAATATTAATGATTGATGTTTTAAGTAGTCGAGCCACAATTGTATCAATTACACTAAGACCTGAAAAATTTTAAGAATTTTATTATTTCATAGGCACTTCCATAAAAAGTACTTGAGCGTCATCGTGCGCCGTCACTGTAAAAGTTTCGGTTTCCAAAACGCCAAGACCATCTCTTTTTTCGAGCTCTTGATCTGCAGCAGTGATTTTTCCGTTTAAAACGAAAATGTAAACGCCATTATCCGGATGCTGCAATGAATACTCAATTGAATTGTCTTTATCAAGATCACTCATAAAAAACCATGCATCCTGATGAATCCAAACTCCGTCATCATCTGGATTAGGCGATAAGATCTGCTGTAATTTGTTTTTTCGCGCCCCAGCGTCCATGGTTAATTGATCATATCTAGGCGTAACATTATCTTTATTTGGGATCACCCAGATCTGTAAAAATTCTACAACCTCATCTGCGTTGTGATTAAATTCACTATGACGAATGCCAGTCCCGGCGCTCATTACTTGTATGTCGCCGTTCTGGATCACACCGCTATTGCCCATGCTGTCTTTGTGCTCTAGCGCGCCCACCAGCGGTATGGAAATGATCTCCATATTTTTGTGTGGATGCGTACCAAAACCTTGACCGCCTTTTACTTTATCATCGTTTATAACACGCAGCGCACCAAAGTTCATACGCTGACTGTCATAATAATTCCCAAAACTAAATGTATGTCTACTCTGCAACCAGCCAAAATTTGCTTCGCCTCTGGACTCTGATCTATGCAATATGGTTTTCATAAAATTTGTATTTACTCAAAGTTACCCATTCGCGTTTTTAGACGTTGCTACTTTAGCCTTTCATTAACTGCCTAGTAATTGCTTTGCGTTCTCAATGCTAGTGGTAACAGAATCTTGCATCGCTTTTACCTCTTGATTTTCTTCCTTTAGTAAGTCAAATCTTGTTTTAAGATCCTGCGATGGTTCAACTTTACCTTGACGCTCTTCATAAGGAAATTTCTGCCCAAAATCCTGCATCCAGTTCATCATAAAATCATGCGCATTTTCAAGTTTTGACAAGGCATTTTTATACTCCATATTTTCTGGAAGACTGTCTGTCATCCTTTTCATTTTTGAACTCATGTTGCCCAACGGCATCATATCTTTCATCACAGCATCATGCACTTCAATAGTTTCGGCCATCATAGCATCATAATCAGATTGCATATCGGCTTCCTTATTATTGCAGGCCACAGTTAAAATTGAAAGTAGAAGTAAAAGTATGGATGGATTTTTCATCTTGAATTTGTTTTGATTCAAAGATACCACCGCTTTGAGAAAATATTAAGAATACCGCTTTTAGTTTTGTGTATTTTTACAAAAACAACTACCATGAAAAATCTTTTCTCAGTATTTCTTCTAAGCCTTGTATTGATCGCTTGTAATGACACTAAAAAACAAGAAACAGTAACTGAAGAAATAGACATCGCTAGCCTTACTTCTGAAGAGGAAGTTGCTTGGAAAATTGCAGAAGCTTCGGGTATTGAAAACTGGGATAAAGTAGAAGAATTAGCTTTTACATTTAATGTAGATCGTGGTCAAGATCATATGGCGCGTTCATGGACTTGGAAGCCAAAGACTGGCGATATCACCATGAAAAACCCAGAAGACATGGTAGAATATAACCGTACTAAAATGGATAGTCTAGCCACTACCACAGACAAAGGTTTTATCAATGATTCTTTCTGGTTACTGGCTCCATATCACTTGGTTTGGGATAAAGAATCTACAAGTCTTACTATTCAAGACACCGCCACAGCGCCGATGAGCAAAGAACTTTTATCAAAGATCACCATCGTTTATGGTGACGAAGGTGGTTATACTCCTGGCGACGCTTACGACTTTTATTACGACAAAGATTACATGGTAAAAGAGTGGATCTTCCGTCGTGGTAATGCAGATTCTTGGAGCATGGTTACCAGCTGTGAAGACTACAAGAACTTTGAAGGTTTACAGATCGCCGAAACTCACAATACAGAAGGTGACATGGTAAAGCTTTATTTTACAGGTATAGAAGTTAAAACTGCAGAGTAGTCTTATTTCTTTGGGTATTTATCAGGATTTTGATATGTATTAAAAACGGCGTGAATCGTTATCTCAGCAGTTTCCTCGCGAAGTGCAAAATGTATGAGATAAGGAAAAACTTTAAGCGGAACACATCTAATCTTGCCATATCTCACCTCATAATAGGGATTTAGTTTTATGTCTTCAATACATTTAGTGACCTCCTCAATAAACCTGTCTCCCAGACCATCTAATTTTTCTTCATAATAAGCATGTGAATTTCTAATATCCTCAAGAACCTCGGGTTCTATTAAAATTTCAAAACTCATCAAACTTATAGAAGATCACCCTTAACCTCATCCCATTTCAACAGGCGACTTGGATTTTTTGAAGATTTCATTATTCTTGCTTCCACCTCCTTTTCCTGCTCTCTAGATATGGTAGCAGTATCCATCGCTTCTATCCCTAATTCTCGCACAAGATTCATAAAAAACTCAAATCTAGATTCAGGCACTTTTACTACAATCTCTTTCATATCCATTACTTTTGATACAAGATACAATTTATTTTCGCTTAAGCGAAAAGGATAAAACCGCAGCAAATACCGTTGCGCACAATAGTGCGATAAAGCTGCTTTTTAGCGAAAAGGCGCCTGCCAGAAACCCAAGTAAAACCGGACCTAATAGCATTCCTGAGAATCCTACACCTGCAACAAAGCTCACTCCTTCCGCTGAAGGAACATTAAGAAGCTGACCTGCATAACGCAGCAACTCAGGAACTATAATTGAAAGGCCAGTTCCTACAATGGCAAAACCAGTGATGGCAACCCAAGTTTCGCCGGTTAAAACTAACGCAAAACCTATCGCACCAAGTAAAGCACCACCCACGAGAATCACTTTTGAACCAAATCTTTTACTTATTCCGTCGCCAAAGAAGCGCCCCACAGCCATCATACCATTAAAAGCGGTATAACCCATCCCAAAAAGCGAAACATCTGCCAGCGTAACTTTCTCAAGATACAAAGCACTCCAATCTACGATCGCACCTTCTGAGGCAAAGATCAAAAAAGCGATTATAGCCAGCCCAATCAAAGGTTTGAGGTTTTTCAACTTAAACCCTGAACTTTCTTCATGGGCAGAGGTTTTTACACTTGAATAGTTTTTGGCGAAAGCCAGATTCAAAACGATCATCAACCCCACCACCGTCGCGATATGCAACACCGCACTGTCAAAAACACCTATCAAAAAAGTCCCGATACCCGCGCTCACCATCCCGCCGAGACTGAAAAAGCCGTGTGAAATACTCATAAAATGAGCATTTTCTTGCTTCTCGATTTCGTTGACCAACGTATTCATCCCAGCGTCCAGCAACCCATTAAAAACGCCAAAAACAAAAAGCGATGCGCAAAGTGTGATATAATTTTCAGCCAGAAATGGACCTAGAATGCTCACGCACATCAAGACAACCGCCAAGAAAGAAAGTTTCCCAATGCCGAGCCTTTTAGCCAAAACAGGCAAAAAAGGAAGCGCCACAAGCGTGCCCAGCGCAATAAAAAACAGCGCAAAACCCAGTTCGCTTTCTTCAAGATCAAGTCTCGCGCTTATCGCAGGAATGTAAATCGCCCAAGTCCCGATGACAATATTCAACGTCGCAAAGAGAAATGCAGGAGAAAAATACTTTCGGTTCGTAAAAACGAGTTTGATGGCTTCCATAAATGCTTTTGAATTATGAAAAATAACAAAATTTTAGCCTTAAACATCGCACATATCACAATTCTCGCAGGCATTTAAAAAGCAATATTGTTAAATTTGTAGGATATGCAAGACACTCAGATTCGGTATCAAAACAGTTTGGCTTTTGCCAAAGAATGCGACGCGCAAGACCCGTTGCGTAGCTTTCGCGAAAAGTTTCATTTTCCAAAAGATCCAGATGGTAACAATTACATTTACCTCTGCGGGAATTCGCTAGGCTTACAGCCCAAAAATGCTCAAGAATTTATTCAGAAAGAATTGGACCACTGGGCAAAAATAGGTGTAGAAGGCCATTTTAAAGCAGAAATCCCATGGACAGAATATCACCGTGCGCTGTCTAAAAAAATGGCAGACATTGTGGGCGCCAAGCCAGACGAGGTGATCATCATGAATACGCTTACAACGAATTTGCATTTGATGATGGTTTCTTTTTACAGGCCTACGCCAAAAAGAAATAAGATCGTCATCGAGAGTGATGCGTTCCCGTCTGATATTTACGCGGTAAAATCACAGATAAAACATCACGACTACGACCCTGATGAATCCTTGATCTTATGGCAACCTCGCGAAGGTGAATACCTCAATCATTATGAGGATCTAGAAGCTATCATGGAAAAACATGGCGACGAAGTTGCTCTTGTCATGCTGGGAAATACAAATTATTACACGGGCCAGAAATACCCGATGAAAAAAATCACCGAGTTAGGTCACAAACATGGCGCAATGGTTGGTTTTGACTTGGCTCACGGCGTGGGTAACATCGAAGCAGATTTGCATGAAACCGGTCCTGACTTTGCTGTTTGGTGTACTTACAAATATTTGAACAGCGGCCCCGGAAGTCTTGGCGGATGTTTTGTTCATGAGCGTCATGCAGATGATAAAGAAATTCAGCGATTCACAGGCTGGTGGGGACACAAACTGGAAACGCGTTTTAATATGCGTCTGGATTTTGACCCAGCTTTTGGCGCAGACGGATGGCAATTGAGCAATCCTCCTATTTTGAGCATGGCAGCAGTGAGAGCTTCGCTAGAAGTTTTCGCGGAAGCGGGATTCAAAAACATTAGAGAGAAATCTATAAAGTTAACCGGCTATCTGGAATTTCTGATCAATGAGATCAACGATGACCGTATCAATATCATCACTCCAAAAAATCCGGAGGAGCGCGGTTGTCAACTCTCGATCCAAGTGAAAAATGCTGACAAAAGCATGTTTGACGGATTTTTGGAGGCTGGCATCATTTGCGACTGGCGTGAGCCTGATGTAATTCGTGTGGCACCTGCTCCTATCTATAACAACTTTGAAGATGTTTATGAAATGGCGGTGCGACTGCGCGAATTGCTAAACAACTAATTTTTGCTAACCAATCAATCAAAAAACTTTGACCAATAACGAACATATACTGGTAATAGGCGCTGGACTTTGCGGTTCGCTTCTTGCACTGCGCATGGCGCAACGTGGTTACCGAGTTACCGTGATGGAAAAACGCCCAGATCTTAGAATCATGTCTCTTGACTCTGGTCGTAGTATTAACCTTGCTTTTTCTGATAGGGGGATGAAAGGTCTTCGTCTCGCCGGCCTTGAAGATAAAGTAAAACCGCTTTGCATCCCAATGCAAGGCCGCATGATACATGACCGCGAGGGCGAAACTTTTATGAGTCCGTATAGTGGTCGCGGGGAATTTATCAATAGTATTTCGCGAGAAGACCTCAACAAAATGTTGCTTGACGAATGCGATAAAATGCCAAACATCAAAATGCATTTTAATATGAAATGCGTGGATGTAAACCTTGAGGAAGGCAAAGCGACTTTTCAGCATTTTGTGAGCGAGGAGAAAAAAACCTTTCAAGCAGATGTGATTATGGGAGCTGATGGCGTGGGCAGTATGCTGCGAAAAAGTATGCTTGCGCATAGAAAATTCTTGTTCAGTTATGGTCAACATTTCTTGACGCACGGTTACAAAGAACTTTCCTTCCCACCAACGAAAGACGGAGATTTTCAGGTTTTTAAGAACGCATTGCATATCTGGCCGCGTGGCAAAGACATGATGATCGCGCTGCCTAACCTTGACGGCAGTTTTACGGTTACGCTTTTCCTTTCTTGGGATGAAGGACCTAATAGTTTTGACAAATTAGATTCCGCGGAAGCGGTAACAAAATACTTTGAGGAAGAATTTCCTGATGCCTTAAAGTTGATGCCCAATCTCGCCGAAGAATTTGAGAACAACCCAACTTCACCATTAGGAACGATTAAATGTTCGCCTTGGCACGCCTACGGCAAAACACTTTTAATAGGTGACGCCGCACATGGTATCGTTCCATTTTATGGTCAGGGGATGAATAGCGCCTTTGAAGACATTCATGTGCTGGATGGATTTATCGACAAATATGAGGGCGACTGGACAAAGATTTTTAAAGAATATCAAGCGGTGCGCAAAGACGATACAGATGCGATTGCAGACCTTGCCGTAGACAATTTTCATGAGATGAAAGCGCATACGGCGCGTCCTATTTTTCAGGAAAAACGCAAGCTTGAAATCGCTTTTGAAGAACAATTCCCTACCGAATATTACAGCAAATATTCGCTTGTTACTTTCAGGGAAGACCTGCGCTACACAGAAGCCATGCTGCGTGGTAGACTGCAAGATAAGGCGATCCTTAACCTTATTTATGACGGCAAACTGCCAGATTCTTTAAGCTTACGCGAAAAGTTGAATCTCGTAAAAGCACAGATAAAAAGTATGCTTCACGATGAGGCTGTGCTTAATGAAATGGAAGAAGATTAACTATGAATTTAGGTCTACACGGTAAAAATGCTTTGGTTTGTGGCAGCACGGCCGGCATCGGGAAAGCAACGGCTTTGCTATTAGCACAAGAAGGCGCAAATGTTATTTTGCTTGCGCGAAATGAAAACAAACTTAAGTCCACATTAGCTGAGCTTGACACTTCTGCCGGTCAAAAGCACACGATGCTTGCAGCAGATTTTGACAATCCTGAATATGTAAATGCCGTTGTCACGGAATTTCTAAAGAAAAATGATCCCGTTCATATTCTCATCAACAATTCTGGCGGTCCTGCTGGCGGCCCGATTCTAGAAGCTGACGTGTCAGAATTTGAAACTGCACTTACGCGACATCTTAAGTGCAATCACCTTTTGGCGCAAGCCATAATACCCGGAATGAAAGCAGCAAATTACGGCCGAATCATAAACATAATCTCGACCTCTGTAAAAGAACCTATCCCGGGACTTGGCGTCTCAAACACGACAAGATGGGCAGTCGCTAGCTGGGCAAAAACCTTGAGCAATGAGGTTGGGAAATTTGGAATTACAGTAAACAACGTTTTACCTGGAGCGACAGCAACAGAACGACTTTCTAGCTTGATAGAAGCGCGCGCAGAAAAAGGAGGACACAGCATCGCCGAGGAAGAAAACAACTGGAAAAGCGCCATCCCAATGGGCAGATTTGCGAACCCTGAGGAAACGGCAAATGCCATTGTATTTTTGGCCAGCCAGCCAGCTAGTTATATCAACGGCGTAAGTCTAGCAGTTGATGGCGGCAGATTAGGCTCTATGTAGATTTCATTTCGTTGCTATAGATCGGTGCGTTTTCTATAACTGTAGAGAGCACGATGTGGGTTTTTGTTTCGCCGTACGTGATGAGTTTATCAATGAATTTCTCAAGGTGAAATTGGTCTTTTAGCACAACTTCAATGATGATATTCTCATTTCCTGTGATACGATAGCAGTTGAGAATCTCTTTGTATTCTTTTACTTTTTCAAGAAAGGGTTTTAAGCGACCCATAAAAACGCGCAGCGTGATGATCGCTTTAAGTTGATGGCCAGTGTGCCATGGTGAAACCTCAGCGCGATAACCGGTTAAAATATTTGCGTCTTCCATCTTCCTAATACGCTCTGCAACAGCGGGAGAAGTGATGCCTACTCGCCTACCGATCTCTGCATTGCTCATGCGTGCATTTTGCTGTAAACACTGCAAAATTTTCCAGTTTGTTGAATCTATTTTCATTTTAAAGGTTTTAAGCTTTAAATCTTTTGATTTTAAATCAAAAAATGAATATCACGTTAAATCACAAAGATAATCAATTTGTTTTCCTATTAAATTTGATATTAGAATTTGCTATGGAAAGATTACCAGGAAATATTAGACTTTATAACCATGCGTTAGAAATATTGCACTTATCTCGCAATATTTCAGACTACTTAGGTTATGATCTTACTGAGCTTAAAAATGACGGCTCAGAAGATCTTAATATTTATTTTACTGGTGATATTATAAGACATTCAGATTCTCTTGCGCCAGAGATCAAAAAGGCTGAAATGCATCCCTTCCAGGATCAAAGATTAAAGCACGCCGACTCTGTAAGCAAGCTAAGTCAGCGTCTGTATAAAACATGCGTTCGCCTTGAGCGCGCAGAGAGCAACGGAAAAGATTTTATAAAAGTATTGCGTCGCGAGGTGAAGAAATTTAACCGTCTGCAACGCAAATGGGCTTTAACGCTTTAAAATTTCACCCCTAATCATTTTATTGCGTATCCGTTGTCAGTTCTAATTCTGACAACGGTTTTTTTTAGCTCTTCAATACAATTTCCCTACATATTTCTGCGGTATTGACCGCCTACTTCAAACAGCGCATTAGTGATCTGCCCTAGCGAGCAAACCTTTGATGCCTCCATGAGTTTTTCAAAGATATTCTCGTTTTGTATGGCAGCTTCCTGCACTTCTTTTAAGACGTTTGTTTGCCTTTCGGCGAAAGCTACATGCAAATTCTCTAGCGTGTTGATCTGAGATTTTTTCTCATCCTCAGTCGCACGGATTACTTCCATAGGCTTTATGGTTGGCGAACCTTTACTGCTCAAGAATGTATTCACACCAATAATAGGATATTCACCTGTATGCTTCAAGGTTTCATAATGCAAACTCTCTTCTTGAATTTTGCTACGTTGGTACATGGTTTCCATCGCGCCCAGCACTCCGCCGCGCTCTGTTATCCTATCAAATTCTAACAAAACAGCTTCTTCCACAAGGTCTGTAAGTTCTTCAATGATAAACGC
The DNA here is from genome assembly GCF_055391795.1 of Leeuwenhoekiella obamensis. Classification (NCBI taxonomy): domain Bacteria; kingdom Pseudomonadati; phylum Bacteroidota; class Flavobacteriia; order Flavobacteriales; family Flavobacteriaceae; genus Leeuwenhoekiella; species Leeuwenhoekiella obamensis. The sequence continues at coordinate 2,473,589 of NZ_AP029251.1, forward strand.
TCCTTGAATTGGGTTTTCGTTTTTCGCCAATCCTAATTCTTTATTGATGATCAACTGTATCGCCATTGCCCTGCGCACGCTTTCTTCTGTAGGTGTTGTGATGGCTTCATCATACGCATTTGTGTGCAGCGAGTTGCAGTTATCGTAAATGGCATACAATGCTTGTAAGGTTGTACGAATATCGTTGAAATCAATTTCCTGAGCGTGCAGTGATCTTCCCGAAGTTTGAATATGATATTTCAACATTTGCGCACGCGCGTTAGCACCGTATTTTTCTTTTAAGGCTTTCGCCCAAATTCTTCTCGCCACACGTCCTATTACGGCATATTCTGGGTCAACTCCGTTGCTAAAGAAGAACGAAAGATTAGGACCAAATTTATTGATATCCATGCCACGGCTCAGATAATATTCCACGTAAGTGAAACCATTAGAAAGCGTGAAGGCCAACTGCGTAATCGGGTTTGCGCCAGCCTCTGCAATGTGATATCCAGAAATAGAAACCGAATAGAAATTGCGCACCTGCTGCTCAATAAAATATTCCTGAACATCACCCATTAAGCGCAGGGCAAACTCGGTTGAGAAAATACAGGTATTCTGCGCCTGATCTTCCTTTAAAATATCTGCCTGAACGGTACCACGAACTTTATTTAAAGTCTCGATCTTAATCTGCTGGTAAACATCCTTTGGCAAAATCTGATCACCCGTAAGACCTAACAGCATCAAACCTAGACCATCGTTTCCTTCTGGTAGGTTTTTGTCATTGAGGTTTTCGCCTTGAGCGGCAAAATTTTTATACGCCGGCCTGTTTATTCCTTTGTCATCATAAAGCTCTTTTAGCTTTGCCTCAACTTTATCTTCCAGACCGTTTTGTTTGATGTATTTCTCACAATTTTGGTCGATCGCGGCATTCATAAAAAAACCTAACAACATAGGCGCAGGACCATTTATCGTCATACTCACCGAGGTCATCGGGTCGCTCAGATCAAAACCAGAATAGAGTTTTTTTGCATCATCCAAACAACAGATAGAAACACCGGCATTACCAATTTTCCCATAAATATCAGGGCGGTAATCTGGGTCGTTACCGTATAACGTCACGCTATCAAAAGCCGTAGAAAGTCGCTTTGCCGGCATGCCCAAACTTACATAATGAAAGCGACGATTAGTACGCTCTGGGCCACCTTCGCCTGCAAACATTCGCGTGGGATCTTCGCCAGTTCTTTTAAAAGGATAAAGTCCCGCAGTGTATGGAAATTCACCCGGCACATTCTCCTGTAAAACCCATTTTAAAATATCGCCCCACGCCTTATATTTTGGCAAGGCAACCTTTGGGATTTGAGAATGCGACAGCGACTCTGTATGCGTATCGATCTTTATTTCTTTATCACGAACTTTAAAGCTATACACCGGTTGCTTGTACCTGTTCACTTTTTCATCCCAGCCTACGATCACCTCCCAATTGTACGGATCGAGATTCATTTTTACGCGGTCAAATTCTTTGAGAAGCAATTCAACCAATTCCTTTTTATCTTCCTCTTGAACTTGACTCACTAACGCATCAGCATCTAAGCCGTTCTTTGTGATAATTGCATTTTCGCTTTCGCCGAAAGGCAATCCTGCAACTGTACAAACCGTCTTGAAAATGCCGTAAAGTTTTTGCGCAACCTCAGCTTGCTCTGAAGCCGTTTTATCATAATGACGATTGCTCTCTGCGATCTCAGAAAGGTAGCGTGTGCGTGCCGGCGGAATCACAAAAATCTTCTCAGACATCTCATTTGAGATCTCAAAAGCGCTTTGCAGATCTGCCTCTGTATTTTCAACCAACTCATCCATCACGGCTTTGTAAAGTTGGTTCATTCCCGGATCATTAAACTGGGAAGCGATCGTACCAAAAACCGGTAATTCATCATCTTTTGCATCCCATAATTGATGGTTGCGCGCATATTGCTTTTTCACATCACGCAGGGCATCCATTGCGCCACGCTTATCAAATTTGTTGATGGCAACAAGGTCTGCAAAATCAAGCATATCGATTTTTTCCAGTTGGGTTGCCGCGCCAAATTCTGGCGTCATCACATATAACGAAACATCGCTGTGATCTAGAATTTCGGTATCGCTTTGCCCTATCCCAGACGTTTCAAGAATAATAAGATCAAACTTGGCAGCCTTCAGCACCTCAACGGCTTCTTGCACGTGTTTTGATAGCGCCAAATTACTCTGACGGGTCGCTAGCGATCGCATATAAACACGAGGCGAATTGATCGCATTCATCCTGATCCTATCGCCCAGTAAAGCGCCGCCAGTTTTCTTTTTAGAAGGGTCAACCGAAATTATCCCAAGCGTTTTATCATCAAAATCGCTTAAAAATCTACGCACCAGTTCATCTACCAGAGACGACTTCCCAGCACCGCCAGTACCGGTAATTCCCAGCACAGGCACCTTTTCACCGGAAGGCTTAAAATGATTTTCAAACTCATCATGGCGATTTTCTGCCAAGCTAATGAGACGCGCAATGGCATTTGTATTTTTTGCGTGTAGTGCATCGGTTAGATTTTGGCTTAAAGCCAAATCACCTACCGTATGATCGCACTTCCCTACAAGGTCATTGATCATACCTTGAAGGCCCATCTCACGGCCATCATCTGGAGAATAAATACGAGTGATGCCGTAGGCTTGCAATTCTTCAATTTCTTCTGGAAGGATCACTCCGCCGCCGCCGCCAAAAATCTGGATCTGCCCAGCACCGCGCTCTTGAAGAAGGTCGTACATGTATTTAAAATATTCCATGTGGCCGCCTTGATAACTCGTCATCGCAATGGCTTGCACATCCTCCTGGATAGCTGTATTCACCACCTCATCCACACTGCGATCGTGACCCAAATGAATCACCTCAACACCAGTGGATTGAATGATGCGACGCATCACATTTATGGCAGCATCATGACCATCAAAAAGTGAGGCTGCGGTTACAATTCTGATTTTATTTTTTGGCGTGTACGGCGCTATTTGTTCCATTCGTAAAAAAATTGCTTTAATGCGTTGCTAATTTAAGGATTTGACAAGAAAAAGCCGATTCTTTTGAAGTGTTTTGATTATGATTTTTCATAGAAAGTTTTAGTTTAGTGTTAAAGCTTTGCTATGCATAAAATCACACTTCTTATCAATTGTCCTGATAGAAAAGGAATTATCACTACAATCACGCAATTTATGCTTGATGAAAACGGGAACATTGTCTACCTCGATCAGCATGTAGATCGTGAGCAACAGGTTTTCTTTATGCGCCTAGAATGTGAATTTGATAGTCCGGAGTTTGATCAAGAGGTTTTTGAAGCAGAGTTTAAAAAGCATTTTGCAGAAGAATATCAACTAGATTATAAAATCTTTGACGCACATTACACGCCTAGATTGGCGCTGTTTGTTTCAAAATACGATCACTGTTTGTATGATATTTTAGGTCGCTATGCTTCCGGTGAGTTAAAAATTGAAATTCCGTTGATCATTAGCAATCATCCCGATCTTGAGATCGTCGCTAAGCGTTTTGATATCCCTTTTAAACATGTGCCGGTCACAAAAGAAACAAAATCTCAAGCCGAAGCAGCGCATACTAAGATCTTAAAAGAACACAACATTGATCTCATCATTCTTGCACGCTATATGCAAATTCTAAGTAATGATTTTGTGAGACAATTTCCAGATCAGATTATCAATATTCACCATTCGTTCTTGCCAGCTTTCATAGGCGCAAAGCCTTATCACGCGGCGTTTAAACGCGGTGTGAAGATCATAGGTGCGACCAGTCATTATGCCACTGCAGATCTTGATGAAGGTCCCATCATTGAGCAAGAGATCGTTAGGGTTTCGCACGTGCATACGGTTAAGGATTTTATTGAGAAAGGGCGAGATCTTGAGAAAGTAGTTTTGGCAAGAGCCATAAAAGCACACATCGAAAATAAAGTTCTGGTTTACAACAACAAAACAGTTATTTTTAGTTGATTTCGCTTTAAGCGAAAAATACGCACGCAAAGTTCATTTTTAGACTCTTGAGAGTTTTAGAATTCGTAACTTTCTAAATAAATACCGCTACATGAAAAAAATCGTTGCCCTATTTCTTGTTTTCTCCCTTGTGAGCTGTGCAGAGCTTAACACAGTGATCAATAACCTGCCTGGCGATGTAGGCATTAGCGACGCGATGATCGCTGACGGATTGAAACAAGCATTAGAATTTGGTATAGATAAAGAGGTAACAAAACTCACTCAGGAAAACGGTTTTTATAGAAACGAACTGGTAAAAATTCTCCTGCCAGAAGAATTGCAAAGAGTTGACAAAACCTTGCGCGATATTGGCCTTGACAATTTAGCCGATGAAGGCTTAAAATTACTCAATCGTGCCGCTGAAGATGCCGTGAGTGAAGCCACACCTATTTTTATAGATGCAGTAAAAGGAATCACTTTTGCAGATGCGAGAAAAATTCTTCTAGGCAACGACAGATCTGCGACCACGTATCTAGAGAATAGAACAACAACTGCGCTTTACGCAAAATTTAATCCGGTGATCAAAAGCTCATTTCAAAAGGTTGGCGCAGACGCCATATGGGAGCAACTGATCACGAGATATAATCAAATTCCGTTTGTGAATAAGGTAAATCCAGACCTTACCGATTATGTTACAAACGAGGCGTTAGATGGTGTTTTTACCATGATCGCTGTTGAAGAAAAAGATATTAGAGACAATATTGCCGCACGCACCACAAACCTGTTGCAGCGCGTTTTTGCATTACAAGATTAATTATGGATCAACTTAAGATCGTGGTCGCAGGACCTATTCCCAGAGATACAATTTCAACATATGAGAACGATATCATCACACGCTACGGTTGCGTTACGCATCCGGTTATCGCTCTTGCGAAATTGCTAAAAGAGGAAGGTACTGTAATCCCAGTTTCTAACATCCATAAAAAAGATCAAGAAAACATCATAGCAGAGTTTGACGGTCACAACAATATAGATTTCACAGGCATCAATAGTGAAGAAGACCGCGGAACGGTAATCTTCTTAAACTTCAAGGATCAAAACAATCGCGAAGAAAAACAACTCGCGTGTATGAATCCCATACGTCCAGATCATGTGGAAGCGCATATTGATGCAGATGCATTTGTTTTTGTGCCTATCACAGATTTTGAGATCGCCCTTAGCACGCTAAAGTTCATTAAAGAAAATAGCGAAGCTCCTATTATTTTTGATGCTCATGGAGCAACCACAGCAATGGATGTAAAAGGAAATAGACATCGCAAATTTTGGGTAGATCGTGATGAATGGTTGCCTTATATAGACGTTCTTAAAATGAATCTTGAAGAATCACAATGCATGTGGTTTGCAAATGAATATGATGGTGATATACCGTCAATTTATGATGAGAACAAAGTAGATCATCTTGATGCTGTGGCAGAACACGCTTTAAATAAAGGCGTGAAATATTTCTATGTCACTATGGATTCTCGCGGTTGCGTATTGTATCACAAAGAAGAAGGTCTCACCGTGAAAGACTGGATCCCATCAGTAAAAGTGGACAAAGTTGTAGACACCACTGGTTGTGGTGATAGTTTTGCTGGCGGACTAGCTTATGGATTCGCAAAATTTAACGATCCTATTCTTGCCGGGCAGTATGCTAATATTTTAGGGGCAAGAAGAACACAAGGTAAAGACTGGGACGTTTTTAAAAGCGCTCCAGAAACTGAGCTTATTCGTGAAGAACATTACGGCTAGTCAACCTTTTTATACAATCCATCAAAGGCCGTAGTCTTACTTCCATCTTGTTTTAAAACTTCCCAAAGCTGGCGCACTATGCCATCGCTATTTGCCCTCCAAGTGATGCGGTTAATTATTGTTTCTCCAGATCGATCTTTTGTTGGCTCAGAGGCCAAAATCATTTTGCTCCCTTCACGGTTGCCTTTTAATTTTAAATGCTGACCTTGATTATCAATCCACAGCTGCTCCCACTGCTTTTCTTTACTATTATAAAAATTATAGCTTGTTCCTGTGTATGTGCCGTTTGCTGCTTTCCATTCTTCGCGAATCACACATCCATCTTCCATTTTTGTGATCGTATTAGAGCCTACAACTTTACCAGAAGGATCTGTAACACTCCATTTGCCGATCCAAAAATCAAAACTTTCATAAGACTCTGAACAGCAATTACATTCATTTTGCGCATAAACAAAAGTCAAACTCGCCGCCGATAGACAGAAATAGACTGTAACTACTTGTATAAACTTCCTCATTTTATAAAAAATTGACGCACATCAATTTACAAAAGATGTTAAACTTTATTTAAGAAAATTTCTTTTCGCTTTAAGCGAAAAAAACACCGATATCTGAAAACGCTGATTTTTAAAAGGCTAAGGAAGAAACAGCTGTATTAAAGGTAGAATTGCACTTTTAGGAATTTAACAATTAAGCTGTTAAACAATTTCGAATTTGCAAAATACACATGCGATTAATGCGTTTTTATTCGATATTTACTAGAGTAACCCCTAAATATTTACCCTATGTCTATCATGGAAAAACTAGAAGCCAAGTATAAGCAGGCTCTAGAACTAGCGTACAATTTAAAGTTCACTTCGCCCTCTGAAAGCGATTATTATGATTTTGAAGCAGAGCAGATCATGAGAGAGATCTCATCAATGGCTTCAAATAAAAATCGTGCAGATCTTACAGTAGCTTAACCGCTTTTACAAATCGAATTTTTCTGTAAGTATTTCGGCCATTTGTGTTTGTAGCTTGCTTGCTTCATTAGCGGCTGCCTCTGCAAAATCTTCTGCGTTTGATGCATAGATGATTCCGCGTGAGGAGTTAATAAGCAAACCAGCTTGATCATTCATGCCATATTTGCAAACAGACCTTAGATCACCGCCTTGCGCTCCTACACCAGGTACAAGTAAGAATGCATGTGGAATGATCTCACGTATGCCTGAAAAGTATTCAGCCTTTGTAGCGCCTACAACATACATCAATTTCTCACTTCCAGACCATTGTTTTGAAGTCTCAAGCACTTGTTTATAAAGCTCAGTACCTTCAACATCTTTAGTCTGAAAATCAAATGCGCCTTCATTAGAGGTAAGCGCAAGCATGATGGCGTACTTTTCGTCGAAAGACAAAAACGGCTCAATTGAATCTTTACCCATATACGGCGCCACCGTAACCGAATCAAAAGCCATATCTTCAAAAAATGCTTTTGCATACATGCGGCTGGTATTGCCTATATCGCCACGCTTTGCATCTGCGATAGTGAAAATCTCAGGATACTGGCCGTTGAGATAATCTATGGTTTTTTTAAGCGACTGCCACCCTTTTAATCCATAAGCCTCATAAAAAGCTGTGTTAGGCTTGTAAGCCACCGCAAATTTATGCGTTGCATCAATGATCGCTTTATTAAATGCAAAAATGGGATCTTCTTCATCCAGCAAATGTGCTGGTATTTTACCAAGATCAACATCTAGCCCCACGCAAAGCATGGATCTTTTTTTCTTGATCTGGTCAAAAAGGTGGTCTATTGTCAAAACGGTATGCTAAAAGGTTTCGCCGGCTTCTTTAAGTTTCTCTGTGTTGCTTACCAGTTGTAACTCGTCAATAATCTTTTGAATGTCACCATCAATTATGTTTGACAAATCATACAAAGTAAGGTTGATACGGTGATCTGTAACACGACCTTGTGGATAGTTATACGTACGGATCTTTGCACTACGGTCACCACTAGTTACCATGCTACCACGTTTTGCAGCCTCTTCTTCCTGGCGTTTTGCAAGCTCAAGATCATACAGTCTAGAACGCAGTACTCTAAAGGCTTTCTCTTTATTCTTATGCTGTGATTTTTGATCCTGACATTGAGCAACAAGTCCTGTAGGCTCGTGCGTTAAACGCACCGCAGAATAGGTTGTGTTTACAGATTGCCCTCCAGGTCCTGATGAACAGAAGTAATCTATACGAACGTCCTTAGGATCGATCTCTACATCAAACTCTTCAGCTTCTGGAAAAACCATTACAGTCGCAGCACTTGTGTGTACACGACCCTGAGTTTCGGTTTGTGGCACACGTTGTACACGATGCACTCCTGCTTCAAACTTTAAAGTACCGTAAACATCTTCACCGTTTACTTCAAACTGAATTTCTTTAAAACCGCCGCTAGTACCCTCATTATAATCTATCGTACTTGTCTTCCAACCTTTGCTCTCGCAATATTTAGTGTACATACGATACAGATCTCCTGCAAAAATACTTGCCTCATCACCACCAGTTCCCGCACGAATTTCCATCACGGCATTTTTACCGTCTTCAGGATCCTTAGGCACAAGCATGAATCTTATTTTCTCTTCAAGCCCTGGAAGTTCGCTTTTAGCTTCATCCAGTTGCATTTTGGCCATTTCAACCATTTCTGCATCGCTACCGTCTGCGATAATTTCTTCTGCCTCAGTAAGACGATCATGCAGGGTAACATATTGCTCCCTCACATCCATCAAAGCTCTAAGGTCTTTGTATTCTTTATTAAGTTCGATGTAACGCTTCTGATCGCTAATTACATCTGGTTGAATGATAAGGTCACTAACCTCGTCAAAACGTTGTTTAACTATATTGAGTTTATCTAGCATGCTGTGTAGAATAGGGTGCGAATTTACGCAAATTTTTAGGTAAATGCCATGTTGGTTTTTTTAGTTGATTTGGCTTAAAGCCAAAAGGGGAATTGTTCAAAACTTTAGTATTCCTCACTTTTAAAAAATTGGAATATTTCCATAATTTTGTAATATTTCCAATTTATGGCAAGAAGTATTTTACATCTAGATCTTGACACTTTCTTTGTTTCTTGCGAAAGACTTAGAGATAGCAGACTACAAGGAAAACCTGTAATTGTGGGCGGCACTGGTGACAGAGGTGTTGTAAGCGCTGCTAGTTATGAGTGCCGAAAATTTGGTGTTCACTCTGGCATGCCTATGAAAATGGCTCGTCAACTATTGCCAAATGCCATTTACATACGAGGCAACGCCAGTATTTATACTAAATACTCTAAAGCCGTAACGGAAATTCTCCAAGAACAAGTCCCCATTCTCGAAAAAGCAAGCGTAGACGAATTTTATGCAGATCTTACAGGGATGGATAAATTTTTCGGGTGCTACAAATATGCATCTGAACTACGCAAAAAAGTCATAAAAGAAACCGGCCTGCCTATTTCCTTTGGTCTTTCACTCAACAAAACTGTTTCTAAAGTTGCCACAAATGAAGCCAAACCTAATAATCAATTAAAAATAGACAATGGGTATGAAAAGTTATTTCTAGCACCATTATCTATTAAAAAAATACCCATGGTAGGAGAGAAAACCTTTCGCACCTTTTGCAATCTGGGTGTGCGGCAAGTTTCACTAGTTCAACAAATGCCCGTAGAAATGATGATCTCTGTTTTTGGCAAGAATGGCAGAATTATCTGGGAGCGCGCAAATGGCATTGACAACTCTCCTATAATAGAATATCATGAGCGTAAATCTATTTCTAATGAGCGCACATACGGTCAGGATACAACAGACATGAGCATGCTAAAGACTACTATTAGCGCCATGGCAGAGAATCTCGCATTTCAATTAAGACGAGGTAACAAACTTACATCATGTATTACCGTGAAGATTAGATACTCAGATTTTCAAACCTATTCAAAACAGATGAGTATTCCATACACCGCTGCAGATCATAATCTAATACCCAAAGTTATGGAGCTTTTTTATAAGCTATACAACCGACGTATGCTCATCAGGCTAGTAGGCGTAAGATATAGCTCTCTTACTGAAGGTCACTCCCAGATCGAACTATTTGAAGATCCTAAAAAAACCATCAATCTCTATAAAGCGATGGACAATATACGTGATCGCTATGGAGACAGGATCATCATGCGCGCCGCTTGTATGGGCGATGGCGCGAGAACCATTGGCAATTTTAAAAATCCGTTTAACGGCGAGCCTCCTATCGTGCTTGCTCACAGACATCAGTAATATGTATCTTAACTGTCACTCATATTTCAGCCTGCGTTACGGCACACTAGCCGAAGAACAGCTCCTTGAGCTGGCAAAAACAAATGGAGTAACCTCTCTAGCGCTCACAGATATCAACAACACTTCTGCGTGCTTAAATTTCATAAGAAAAGCACAGGAAGCATCCATAAAGCCTATTGTGGGTATTGACTTTAGAAATGGCATGGAGCAATGCTATGTTGCCCTTGCGCGAAATAATGATGGTTTTCTAGAACTCAATAATTTTCTTTCACAGCATTTACATGAAAAGAAATCCTTTTTGGCGGAAGCCCCCGCATTTAAAAATGTTTTTGTCATTTATCCATTTGAAACTGCCGTAACCCTTAGAAAAACAGATCTATTACCTCATGAATACATTGGCGTAAGCCTAAGAAATATAAGCAGACTGCCGTTCTCACTATACAAGAACAAACTAGAAAAACTGGTCATCTTGCAACCCGTAAGCTTTACCTGCAAACGCGATTTTAATCTACATAGGTTACTACGGGCCATTGACAATAATTGTCTACTCAGCAAACTCCCCAAAGAGGAAGAAGGCGACCCGTGGGAAATGATGGTTGATCTAGAAAAGCTCAAAAATACTTTTGCTGAATATCCTCAGATTATTGAAAACACAAAATATTTAGCAGAATCTTGTTCTATACATTTTGATTTCTCAAAAAACAGACAACCACAAAATCTTAAAACCCTACATGGATCATCAGAAGCTGATTATGAAGCTCTCAAAGATCTTTGTAACAAAGGTTTCCCTGACCGTTATGACGCGCTCACCCCAGAAATTGAAGAACGCATCAATAGAGAACTCTCTGTAATTAAAAAGTTAGACTTTGTCTCTTTCTTCCTTATCAATAAATGCATCATAGATTATGCTCGTGAACAAGGCTATTTTTATGTAGGCCGCGGCAGCGGAGCTAACAGTATAATTGCCTATATACTACGAATTACTGACGTAGATCCTATGGAGCTCGACTTGTATTTTGAACGATTTATGAATGAATTTAGAGCAAATCCACCAGACTTTGACATTGATTTTTCTACCTGGGATCGTGATGATATTACAGACTTTATTTTTAGAGAATTTGGTCAAAACGGTCAAGCAGCGCTTTTAGGATCATATGTAACTTTTAAACACAGTGGTGCCGTGCGTGAGCTAGGAAAAGTCTTTGGTTTACCTAAACACGAGATTGACAAATTAAGTAGCGGTAAATTCAATCCTGCAAAAATCGATGAACTCTCAAAATTAGTTTTGAAGTATGCGCGACTGCTTCATGAAAAACCTAATTATTTGAGTATTCATGCCGGCGGAATTTTGATCTCTGAGAAGCCTATTCATTATTTTTCTGCAACCCATCTTCCGCCGAAAGGCTTCCCAACAGTACAGTTTGATATGCACATCGCAGAAGATGTAGGGTTATTCAAATTTGATATTTTGGGACAAAGAGGCCTTGGCAAAATAAAAGATGCGGTAGAGATCATTAAACAGAATCATCCAGAGGTAAAACTTCCAGACATCCATAATGCAAAAGTTTTTTTTAAAGATAAAAAGATCAACGCGATGATTGCACGCGCAGATTGCATCGGTTGTTTTTATGTAGAATCTCCAGCCATGCGCATGCTGTTGCTAAAATTAGGCGTTGAAGATTACAACACTCTTGTTGCCGCCAGCTCCATCATAAGACCAGGCGTTGCAAAAAGCGGAATGATGCGAGAGTATATTATGCGGCATCGCAACAAAGAAAAACGCAAAGAAGCACACCCCATTCTTTATCAAATCATGCCAGACACCTATGGCGTGATGGTTTACCAAGAAGACGTGATCAAAGTTGCACACCATTATGCTAAACTCGACTTAGATGAAGCAGATGTGCTTCGTAGAGGCATGAGTGGCAAGTTTAGATCTCGAGAAGAATTTCAAGAAGTAAAAGAAAAATTTAAGAATAACTGTATCGCTCGAGGCGAAAACGAATCTGTCGTGAACGATGTATGGCGACAAATAGAGAGCTTTGCCGGTTATGCCTTTGCTAAAGGACACTCAGCCTCATACGCCGTTGAAAGCTATCAAAGTCTTTATTTAAAATGTTATTACCCTTTAGAATATATGGTTGCTACCATAAACAATGGTGGTGGCTTCTATAAAACAGAAATTTACATACACGAAGCCAGGATGAAAGGAGCACAAATAGAGCCTCCGTGTATTAACACCAGTCAGATAGAGACAATCATTCTAGGTAAAATAATTTATTTAGGCTTTCAACATCTACATAGCCTAGAAAAGAAGAGCATGATTCAAATCATTAATGCGCGCGTTAATAATCCATTTGTTTCATTAGATGATTTTATTGATCGCGTTCCACTAAGTATTGAACAAATGGATATTCTAATACGCATTGATGCATTTAGAAACCTAGAAAAAAATAAAAGAAGTCTACTATGGGAAGCCTATTACAAAGAAAACAATGCTCCACTAAATGAAGAGCAACAAAGCTTATTTAAGATCTCGATGAGTGATTTTACACTTCCAGATTTTAGAATAACAGCTTTAGAAAATGCTTTTGATCAATTAGAATTATTAGGATTTACATTATATGATCCTTTTATATTGCTAGCCACGCCTCCGTCAAGCCAATTATTAACTTGTGACCTACCTAATTATCTCAATCAAATTATAAGTATTTATGGCTATCTAGTTACCGCAAAAAACACAAATACTTCAAAAGGACATAAGATGCATTTTGGGACCTTTTTAGACCAAACCGGCCATTGGATAGATACTATTCACTTCCCTAATGTAGCTAGAAAATATTCAATTAACGACAAAGGAGTTTACCGAATTAGAGGAAAAGTAACAGTAGAATATGATGCCCTTGCTATAGAAGTAAATCACATCGCCCGGATGGACTATATAGTTGACCCCAGGTTTGATGCCACATATCAACAATAAAACGTCACATCTTATTCCTAACAACCTGATAAAGATCAAAAAAATAAGCCCGATTAAAATCGGGCTTATTAAAAATATTTAATATCTGTAAATTAAATTATTGCATAGGAATCAGAACCATTTCGGCATCTGAAAAATAACCATCTACAGTATAGTATATAGTAATCTCACCAGTATTAGGATCTACCGTTCCTGAGCCAGAGTTAGGAATATCAAAGTTGTCTGGAATATCTCCGCCTGTTACGGTAATATTATCGCACACATCTCTTATGGTAAATGCATATGCAGTACCAAATTGATTATCTCTACTTACGCTGTAATTTTTACCTCCCGTATTGGTAATAACTACAGGAGTTCCAGTACCTATAGACTCATAATAATAAGTACCTTCTAGCTCAGAAGGACAATCCCTAAGCACGCTAATCTCTAAAGGATCGGAAACATAAAGACCATCGCCTTGTTTAAACCCAAGAACTAGTACATCACCAGAGTTACTAATACCAGAATCTGTAAAATTAATGGTGAAACTCACTTCATTAGAATCACCATCAACAGTAAGACTAGACGGTATTTCAAAAGCTTGAGCCGATAGAGTGGATGATTCCTCCACAACTAAATCATAAGTGCGACTAGAACCACTCATATTTGAAATATAAACAGTCAAATCAAGACTAGTTGCTCCATCCTGTGGAACAGACACATCTTCACTAGTTCTATCAAAAGTGATATAGTTAGGCTCTTCATACACTTTCTCTTCCAAATCACAACCAGTAAATACTAAACTTACAGCTGCAACTAATGCTATAAAAATTTTCTTCATGATAATATAATTTATCTACTATTCATTAATCATTTTGAGAAGAAATCAGTGGATTGAACTGGATTTCTAACTGAGGTATTTCGAAGGTGAGTCTCTCATCATTATAAGGAATAGATTCACCAACAAAAGAAAGGTGATTTGCTCCTCGAACAACGTTAGCTTTATTTCGCTTAAGTGCTAGATAAGATTTTCCTTCTCCCCATAACTCAATTCTGGTTTGAAGATAAATTTCATTACGCAAAGCTTGTCCACTTAATCCATCTATATAAGACGCATCAGGCACACGCTGGCTAACTAACTGTTTAAGTCTAGTACGAGCTGTTCCTTCATCACCACTCTTTGCAGAGCCTTCAGCAGCCAACAAATACATTTCAGCAACTCTTAAATACACTAAATCAGTAATCATTGGTCTCTGACCTCCAATAACTCGTGCAGGAGCGTAAAACTTATTCAATGGCATTAGATCATAATAATCATCTTCTGGTTCTTGAAACTGCGCCTTACGAACGTCATCATCAGGAATTTGAGCATACAACCCAGCGTCTATAGCTTTAGCATCACCAGCCCAAGCATAACTATAAGAAAAAGCATCCATTTGCCCCCACCACGACACAAGGTCTATCTCAAGATCACTGGTAAGGTCAATACCCCACATCCATCCTGAAGTAGATAGATCATTAAATCCTCCTGTAACTTCTTCATCACTCATAAGAGTGAACTCTCCAGAAGTGACAACTTGATTAGCTAAACTTGCTGCATCACCATCTCTACCCATAGCTCCATAAACATATGCTAAAATACCCTTAGCAACGTTTTGGTTAATTTCACTCTTAGCACCACGCTGATAACCATTTAATAAATCAATAGCTTCAAGAAGGTCTTGCTCCATAAGTCCATAAACTTCAGATGCTGGTGACTTAGCAGCTGCCTCACCACTTAAGCTTGTGTATATAGGAAGTATTTCTTCACCTGCAACATATTCTTTTTGCATATACTGAGCAAGGTAGAAATATGAATGAGCACGCATAGCTTTAGCCTGCCCCATGATAGCCTTATTAGCGGCTAATTCAGGTACTACGTCATTACCCCCTAATGCATCGATCACCGTATTACAAGAACGTATAATACGGTAGTAATAGCGCCATACTTGGTAATTATCAGTATTGGTAAAATCCTGAAGAGCAATAAATTCAGTGATATTTGCTCTATACCAACCGTATGTACTAACAGAAAGAGCCATATCTCCTGATAAAAAATCAGCATAAATATCATACCCTTTATGCCCGAAATCATCATGACCAGTAGTACCCCCTGTTCCAGTCTGAACAGTTAAAGCATAAATACCGTTCATAGTACCAGCAATTACATCTGGATTTGTTTCAGCAGCTTCTGCTACTTGATCTATTGTCAAGAATTCAGAAGGCTCTTCTTCTAGATAATCGTCTCCACAGCTTACCAATGCGGCAACTGAAAAAGCAATTAATGAAGTTTTAAATATATTTTTCATAAAGCTATTTTTTTTAATTAAAATCTAACACGAGCTCCCAATGTAACAGTTGTCAAAGGAGCGTAAAGTCCACGACCTGTGTTACCTGTTTCACTAGTTGTAGGATTGAATCCATCTCTTGCGCTTTTGATAAATAGGTTATCACCAGAAACGAAAAGATTAAGAGCATCAATACCAGTAGAACCAAGCAAATCTTGAGAGAAAGTATAACCGATTCTTGCATTGTTCAATGCCAAATAATCTGATTTCACTAAGAAACGTGTAGACTGAGAAATTGAGTTTTGATCAATACCATCTGAAAGGCGAGGAACATCCGTGATATCTCCTGGATTTTGCCATCTGTTTAGGATATCTCTGTGATAGTTGTTACCGGCAGCACCAAATCTATCACTTAACAATTCTGCATATTGAGCATCATAAGCCCATCCTCCTAAACTATAAAGGAATTGAGTTGAGAAGTCAAAATTCTTAAACTTACCATATAGTCTAAAAGCACCTCTTACAGTAGGAACACTAGATTTACCAACATATTTATTAGTTGCCTGAGAGTAAGTTTTAGTTATTTGTCTCTCTACCGTTGCATCTTCATTATCTATCAAGTAAGAAGTAAGATCCTCAATAGCATCTTCATTAGCATCCAGAACCTGGTTACCGTTAGCATCATTGAAATATTGATACCACATTGGAGCACCATCTGAAGGATCAACACCAGCCCATTCTCTCATGTAGAAATCATAAATAGAGCTACCCTTAGAGTAAGCATAAGAGCCTGGAGAAACATCAATGATACGAGGAAGACCAGTTGTTGGATCAATAGGCATCGTTTTTATCTCATTATTAAATAATGTACCATTTACATTAAGATCTAACATAAAATCATTAGTCTTAAAAATGTGACCTGTTAAATCAATCTCAAGACCTTGGTTTCTTAACTCACCGTCATTTACCGTTACTATAGCAATACCTTGAGAAGGAGCTACTCGACGATCAAAAATAAGGTTGTCAGTGATTTTATCATAAAAATCAATACTACCATCAATGATATTCCCAAGTGTGAACTCAGCACCAACTTGAAGCATGTTAGAAGTTTCCCAAGTTAAGTTAGGGTTACCATTATCTCTTGCAGAAATAGAGTAAGTACCTCCAAGGATCCCTGTATTAAACGTATCATAACCTGAGTAGAATCCTACACCAGCTTGATCACCTGTAATACCATAAGAAGCCTTTAACTTGAAGAAAGTTAAGAAATCACTATTAAGAAAATCTTCATTAGACACAACCCAAGCTGCACCTACAGAACCAAAAGTACCCCACTTATCATTCACAAAACGAGATGAACCATCACGTCTTACAGAACCTGTAAAGTA
Organism: Leeuwenhoekiella obamensis; assembly: GCF_055391795.1. Taxonomy (NCBI): domain Bacteria; kingdom Pseudomonadati; phylum Bacteroidota; class Flavobacteriia; order Flavobacteriales; family Flavobacteriaceae; genus Leeuwenhoekiella; species Leeuwenhoekiella obamensis. The sequence goes on from NZ_AP029251.1 coordinate 2,490,291, forward strand.
ATATTTATCTAAGTAGTCGTAGTTAATCTGAGAAAAGTAAGACTCAATTGTACGTCCATTTGAATATCCTCCAGGTACACCTGGATCTTTAATAAAGTTATCAAGCTCTAATAAGCCTGGCAGTACTACTGTTTGCTTAGAAGCCGTTCTATTTGAAAGATGATAATCATTGCTTTCATGCGCCGCTAAAACTTCAAGTGAGTGATCACCGAACTGATTTTTATATCTTAATAACTGAAGGAAGTTCTTAGTTATCGTTTCTGTATCTGAAACAAAAAGAGATCCTTTTACCTCATCCAAAGATGCTCCACCATAAAATGGGTTAGAGTAAGATTTGTAGTGGTTAATTGCGTACTGAGCACCAAAACGAGTTTCAAATGTAAGATGATCTGTAAACTTCACATCTAAAGAGAAACTTCCGTTTAATTCGTGACGATCTGTACCAACAAAGTCATAAAGAGCAGAACCAATAGGGTTTAATTGGTTTGCATTAGGACGAGCTCTAAAACCTGAAGCTGTTCCATAGTCATATTGATAACCTCCAAAAATTGGATCATCAACTAACTGATAGTTATCATCTCTTAAGAATACTGGAAATATTGGAGCCATCTTATCTGAAAATTCAAATAAGTTTTCAGATCCGTTTGTTTGTCCATTGTTTACACTTTCAGAATATGCATAACCAATATTTGCACCAACAGTCAACCAGTCACGAACATCCGAAGTAACATTTAATCTTGTTGTAGCTCTATCATAACTTGTATTGATAGCATAACCATCATCAGCTAAATAACCAGCAGAAACAAAATATTGAGTTTTGTCACTACCACCACCCATTCTTAGGTTAGCTTCAGTTCTAAATGCTGAATCAAAAGCAGCATCTTCGTATCTCTGTGGAGAATATCTTCTTGATACGCTAGGTCTAACCATACGAGTAACAGGATCGATAAGCTCACCTCCATCAGCTACATTCCACATGTTATAACCTGCAGGAATATAGTTATCTGTAAATAGATTTGAATTTGCATATGCTACTGGATCAGCAACACCATTAATAACCCCTCTATTATAAATACCTTCCCAAACTGTTGCGATATAAGTCTCAGGAGACTTTATCACATCATAACGTGGGATTAACTGAGAGTTTACACCAGATTTAATATCAAATTCGATATAATCTTGACCAGCTTTACCTTTTTTAGTAGTAATAAGGATAACACCGTTAGCACCACGAGAACCATAGATAGCTGTTGCAGTAGCATCCTTTAAAACAGTGGTACTAGCAATATCCGCGGGGTTAATAGAGTTAAGATCTCCTGAAAAAGGCACACCGTCTACAACATATAAAGGAGCACGGTTACCATTAACAGATCCAAAACCACGAATCCTAACAGTAGAAGTTGTACCAGGCTGACCTGATGTATTGATTACGGTTACACCCGCAACCTCACCTGCAAGAGATTGAGAAACGTTTGAATAAGATTTTGCCTCGATCTGCTCAGCTTTAACTGTTGCAGCTGTACCAGCAAAAGCTTGTTTAGTTGATGTTCCATAACCAACAACAACAACCTCATCTAAGGTTTCACCAGCTTCCATCGTAATATTTACCTCATTACTTGCACCTACTGTGATAGACTGTGAAGAAAACCCCACATAAGTAAATGATAAAACATCACCTTCTGAAGCTTCGATAGAATAAACACCATCGAAATCAGTTTGGGTACCAGCGTTCGTACCCTGTACAGCTACGTTAACACCAGGTAGAGGAAGCCCATCCTGATCTGTTATCGTTCCTGTAATTGTTTTACTCTGCGCAAGAGTTACTTGCGCTACTAACGTTAACAAAAGCGTTAGTAGTAAATGAAACTTTGTTTTCATACTTCATTTTAAATTTGAATTAGCCAATCGCAAACATCCTCAATTTTTTATTATAAAACAAAAATATTTTGCAGGTTTCTCAGTGAAATACTATTTATACTAGTGAATTTTTAATCGAAAGGGCTTATTTGTAATTTTTTCGTAAAAACGATTTAGTTGCACAATAATCTAATAATACTTCAAAATTACACTACATAGATTGTCAAATTTTAATGATTCTATAACACTTACACTTCTTTTTCACCTTACGGCAAACCGTTATTATTGCTTAATATTGAAACAATATCTCCACTTTATTGATTTCAACATTTAACATATAGAATAGCACTCACCTCAAAAAACGTCACTGATATATGATTAGACAGTAAATAACAGGATTTTCAATTAACCGTTTAAAATAAAAAAGCCACCCGTTTGGGTGGCTTTTAAGCATTATGCTGCGTTAGAAGATCTAGTCTTCTTCAATAATTACCATTTGCCCTTCAGCATCAGCAGACAAAGATCCACTTGTAGCAGTAAACTTATAATACAATGTATCATTTACTACTAAATTAAGCGCTTGATAGTTTGTATCACTTAATAATACTGAACCACCATCCACTGTGCTAAGACCAGTCGCTCCACTATCTGCATAGATGCCGTCTGAGTTCTTTTTTAGCGAAAGCATAACATCATCAATGCTAGCCGTGTTTGTAAACAATTCATAAGCCACTTCAACATTTGGCAAAGTATCCAAAGTTGCCTCTGCAAGATTATCTTCACTAATAGAGATAGGATTATCCACACTTATTGTAAAGTAGTCTCCTGCCATTTTACCATTAGACAATTCTGAAGAAATAAATACTTCATATGCATCCTCTGACAAAGTTCCTAGAAAAGCAGTATTTACAGTTGCAAGTTCATCTGAAGCGATTGTTGCCATTTCACTTGCAGTTTCTGTACTTACTTCAATAGAGTTAAAAGTAACCCCGTCTTTAGTGATAAGTTTGATATCAAGATTCGCATTTTCATCAAAACTACTTATTGAAGTTTCTGATAAATATGCATAGCCTCCTATACCAGTCGTTGGCACTTCTCTTTCATCGTCGCAAGAAACAAAAGCAACTGATAGAGCCACGCCTAACGCTATATGTTTAAAAATTTTATTCATTTTAATTTCTTTTTAATTCAACAACCTTTAATTACTGTACGTCCCAGAAAATCTTTCCGTAAAGATCATCCTCGCCGCCTTGTTTAGCAACGGCTGCATCATAGTTAGCACCGTTAACAGCAGGCTCAGTAGTAGGATAGAATACTCTTGTAGGAACAGGTAATCCAGATTGATCACTTAATACTAAGAAATTAGGATAGTCTAATCTTCTCCACTCAGTCCAAGCCTCAAACCCTCTATTAAATAGAGCGATCCATTTTTGAGTACCAATCTTCTGCTCATAGTTACCAGCAGCAGTAGCATAAGCAACATCAGGCTGAGCTAGATAAGCATCAACTTCTGCCTGAGTACCACCATAACTAAGAATACTAGCAGTAATTGCAGCATCATAATGAGATTCTGCTACTTCAGATATAAATCCTCTTTCTGCGGCTTCCGCCAAAAAGAATTCTACTTCATAATACTCGAGGATAGCACCTGTAGCCGTTGGTTCTTCGACTAGATCACGCTTAATATGCGTGTAAGCAGGGTAAGAGTTGTTACCTCCAATTGGACCACCTACATAAGTATCATCACCAAGGTTTTGATCATAAAAATCATCAAGACGAGGATCATTTACAGATAATAGGTAATCTACAGATGTAGATCCTGCGATATAATCTTCACCTCTACCACTTAATACGAAAGTATCGTATAATGGATTAGTGTTTGGAGCAGCATCCTCATACATGATAATCGCGCTATCGTCAGAGCTTGTTAACACCCCAGCTGTAAATGCCTCAGAAACCGCAGTTGATGCCGCTGATGGATTAGAATCTGCTAATCTCATACCTAATCTAAGTTTAAGAGAGTTTGCAAATTTTCTCCATAGTGCAGTATCACCACCATAATAAATATCAGCAGAACCAAAGCTATCACCACCAGCGCTAAGCGTTTGCTGCGCTGCAGTCACACGAGCAATAAGATCTAAATAAATAGTCTCAGCATCATCGTATACAGGGAAAAGATTCTCATTAATATTCAATGCTTCAGAATAAGGAACATCACCATTAAGATCAACAAGCATCTGATAAGAATAAACCTTTACAATCTCTATAACTGCAAGTTGATTTGTTCTCATTTGCTCATCTGTGTATTCAGCATTATTAATAAGCTCAACAGAAGAGTTAAGGTCATTTAGGATATTGTTATAAATAGTTGTCCAATATCCAGCTGATAGATCACGACCTATTACATCGTAATTTGCTTCATCATTGTAGGTTGTTTCTGTCCAGTGCTGAGCCCATAGACGAAAAACATTTGTACCCACACTCATTGTAGTCACAAGGTCACCAAGATTCTTCTCAGCATTTGTGAAAGTCGTCGCGGCAGGAACTTCTGACGGACGTTTTGGGTCAACGTTATAATCGGTAATGTCGTTTGTACAACTTACAGCGACAATCCCAACTAGAACGCCAAGGATTAATAACTTCTTCATAATATCTTAATTTTTTAGAATTGTAGTTTAACGTTAAGACCATACTGCTTAGTTGCAGGGTATGCTCCAATCTGGAAACCTTGTACATTACCTGCACTAAATCCAGCTTCTGGATCTGCATAAGGAAGATCTTTAGAGATAATCCAAAGGTTACGACCTGTAGCAGTAAGTGTTACATTAGTAAGGAAAAGATTTTCTAGGATATCCTGCGGAAGTGAATAAGACAATGTTAATTCTCTTAATTTCACATAAGAAGCATCATATACAAACTGAGCGTCAGGAGCATTACCATAACGACCATAAGGGTTTGCATAAGATGTAAAGTCAGCACGCACAGTGTTAGGAGTACCATCTGCTTGTACACCTCCCAGCACAACACCACCACCATTAGATAGTGAGTTACGAAGTGGCATACCTAAGTCGTTAAGACCTGCAGTCTCTTCATAAAGACCAGTTGCAAGACCAAAGTACATATCACCACTGAATACGCTACCACCTTCTTGAATATCGATCAAGAAACTAAGGTTCCAGTTCTTATATCTGAAAGAGTTACTGATACCCGCTTTCCAGTCTGGGTTAATATCACCAATAACCTCTTGTCTAGAAGTAGTTTTTGAATAACGCCCATCAGGAAGCACAAGTCTTTCACCATTTACATACTCATAGTTAGTACCTTTAATAGTACCGTAAGGCTGACCTAGTGTCGCATTAAGAGTTACACCAAAGAAGCTTGTAAGCAATAAGTTTTTAGAATCTTCAAAAAGTGCAGTAACCTCACTCTCATAAGTAGAGAAGTTAGTGTTGATCTTCCACTCAAAGTCTTCAGTTCTTACTGGAGAACCATAAAGCTGAAGCTCTAAACCTTTATTTTGCACAGTACCAGAGTTTACATATCTAGAAGTGTATCCTGTCGCTGGAGTTACAGCAACTGGGAAAATTTGATTTTCTGTTTCTTTCTTATAAAGAGACATGTCAAATCCTAATCTTCTCGAGAAGAAAGCCATTTCTAAACCAACCTCAAGTTCATTAGTACGCTCTTCCTTTAGATCTGGATTTCTTGAATCACCAGGATTAGAATACAAAGTGTTACCATTAAAGCCAGCAACAGCATTAAAAGTATTAATCAATTGGTATGGACCTGCACCGTTACCTACTTCACCATAACCTGCACGCACCTTACCATAAGTAATTGCATCACTTTCAAAAAGGTTAGAGAAAATAACACTTGATGAAATAGCAGGATAGTAGAAGCTATTCTCACCATCTTTAAGTGTAGAGAAAGTATCGTTACGCAATGAAGCGTCTAAAAACACTGTATTATCATAATCTATACTCGCCTGACCGAAAAGACCAAAAACCCGAACATCATAATCTGTTTCCGCAGGAAACTGAATTGGAGAAACAGAGTTACTCAAAGTATAAAGCCCTTCAAGAACTAAACCTCCGTTAGTAGAAGCTGAAATATCGTTAAATTTAGTTTGACGATAGTTACTACCTAAAGTACCTGTAATACCAAATGACTCACTAATATCTTTATCAAAATTCAAGAACAAGTCGTAGTTAAATTCACTGTAGTTAAGGTTTCTTCTAGAATATTCTGAAAGGTCTACACTACCAATGTTGTTACGTTCTTCACGAATTTGATCATAAGTATCCACACTCACACGACCCATAACATCTAACCAATCTGTCATGTTATAAGTAAGAGATGCATAACCAAAAAGACGGTTTCTCTCATCTGTGTTGTAGTTCTCATATCTTGTAAAATATGGGTTATCCCAGTATTTTGCAGACGTGTTAGTTGTGCTTGAAGGGTTCCAAGTAATATTTTGACCAGTTTGCTTATACGCTTGCTCTTGCTCTTTAAGATCAACATTCACACCCCACCATTGTCTAAAGTTAGTCATGATGTTTTCAGCATCGTATCCTGATCCAAAACGACCACGACCAGCATTCTTAGTGTAAGTAGCTTTACCTACTGCATGTAATTTTTCACTAAGATCTAAAGTACCCGTTAAGTCAAATGTGTGACGAGCAATAGAACTATTTGGAAGAATACCTGTTTCATTGTAACGGGTATAACTCATACGCCCTGTAGCATTCTCGCTTCCTGAACTTAAAGTTACATTCTCAATATCGGTATAACCAGTACGGAAAATATACTCAGGACCATTCTCAGCAGCTGTCCAAGGAGTCGCTTGCTGGTAAGTATCTAATTCAGGATAAAAAGAATCCCACTGATAAACCATAATACTAGGATCAAAACGTCCACCGAATGAAGCATCTTCACCCACAGGAACAACATAGTTTGAAGAACCATTTCCAAAACCTCCCGCATCTAAGAAATAAGGACCATTAGGACCACCATCATAGTAAGGACCATAACCTTGTCCATACTCATTTTGGAATTTAGCAAAAGTATCAGGATCATAGTTATTAACGTTTACAGTAGTACTCACAGTAACACCTAGACCTTGATTTTTCTTACCTTTTTTAGTAGTAATGATAATCGCACCGTTAGAAGCACGAGAACCATAAAGTGCAGTCGCAGCAGCACCTTTAAGAACGTTTACACTTTCGATGTCATCTGGGTTGATGTCTGAAGCAGCGTTACCGTAATCATAACCATCACCACCATTCTGCTGACCGCTAGTGTTAAAAGTATCGTTGTTAACTGGCACACCATCAATAACAAAAAGCGCTTGGTTGTTTCCAGTAATAGAAGAGTACCCACGGATAATAACATTAGAAGAACCACCCATAGTAGTTGCTCTTTTAATATCAAGACCTGATATCTTACCAGAAAGCGAGTTAACAAAGTTACCCTCTTTTGCAGTACTAACTGCCGCACCATCTACCTCCTGAGTTGCATAACCTAGAGATTTTTTCTCACGAGAAATACCTAATGCTGTTACCACCACTTCTTCAAGAGCTTCCCCTTGTTGTAGTGTAACATCAATTGTAGAACCTGCACCCACAGTAGACTCCTGTGAAGCAAAACCTACATAAGAGAAAACTAGCACATCTCCCTGAGAAGCAGAGATTGTGTAGATCCCATCAAAATCTGTCTGTGTACCTGTTGTTGTCCCTTTAACAACAATGTTCACACCAGGTAGTGGAACGCCAGACCCATCGGTCACGGTACCACTGATTGATTTCTCTTGCGCTAGAGATAACTGTGTAAAAAACAGCAATCCCAACGACAAGAACCAAAAAAGTTTTGATTTCATAAATTGTAATTTAATTTGAATTAGCCAGTCGCAAACTTCATAAACTTTTAGCCCAAAAACAAAAAAAATCCTTAAACCCATCGGCATTTCAATACTTTATTTTGATATAAAATCAACAAAAAGACGTTTTTAATGATAAAAAAATAATTAAATCGATTTATTTTTTAAATAAACCTCAAATAGTGTTAATATTCTAAGTTATACGTTATCTTAAAATTTCCTTAAATTTATTTTTTGCAACATTTAATTGTAGAATTAACAGTGAATTAATATTATAACAGCTCCAGATTAAGAAATCGTTAACATGAGTTTGATAATTAAAAGCCAAAGCCTTCTTAAAGAATGTGGCACTGATGAAGCCGGTAGAGGATGCCTCGCAGGCCCCGTTACTGCTGCTGCCGTTATACTTCCTGATTCATTTTCTAACCCATCACTCAATGATTCTAAGCAGCTTAGCCACAAACAACGTATTATTCTCAGAAATGTAATTAAAGAAGAATCAATATGTTACGGTATCGCACATGTATTTCCAGAAGAGATTGATAAGATAAATATTCTCAACGCTTCTATTAAAGCTATGCATCTTGCTATTGAATTGCTTAGCCAAAAACCAGAGCATATAATAGTAGACGGCAATCGTTTTAAAACCTATTTAGACTGTACTCATGAATGCTTTGTAAAAGGTGATGGAAGATTCCTATCAATTGCAGCGGCGTCAATACTAGCAAAGACTGAGCGTGATTTCTATATGCAGCAAATTCACGAAGAATTCCCGTATTATAACTGGGTTAAAAACAAAGGTTACCCTACTAAAGAACACCGCGCTGCCATTAGAGAACATGGCATATCGCCGTATCACAGAAAAAGCTTCAAGCAACTTCCTGATCAACTTTCATTGCCACTATAATTTGTTGAAAAATATCTTATTAATAATGCCGTTATTGCTTTATTCAAAGGTATCACGTTATTAATTTCGCCACAAAACCACAGATCATGAAAAAAATTCTCTTGGCGATCTTAGCAGCATTCTGCATGCTCTCATGCTCTAAAGAAACCAGCAATAGCAATGGTTTAGAGAATTTTATTCCGCTTCAATCTACGGTGATCATAAAAGTGAACGACTGGGAAGAATTATCAAATTCTTTGCAATCAAACAACCTCATCACGGCGCTTAATCACACTCCTGCGTATGAAACCCTTTCTGAGAGCACTAAAAACCTCTCAAGCATAACGCCTTCTGGACCGGTATGGCTGTGTTTTGTGCCACTTGGCAAAGCTGAATATGACCTCGCTTTCATCACAAAGTACAACGCTTCAGATCTTAAAATAGATAGCTTACGCCAAAAAAACATTACCACTCGCAATTATGAAGACGTAGCTATTTCCACTTTAAGTGAAAACAACAAAGACCTACACTTTATCAATCTGAACAATACGTTGATCGCCAGCACATCGCCGTTACTGCTAGAAAACACCATTCGCAATCAGAATAATAAAGAATTATTACCCGAAGAATTTATCAAAATAGCAAGCACCGCAGACAACGATGCGATCGCAAATATTTTTATGCCAGCCGAGGGCGCTTCAAGTCTTTTTGACGAGTTATTTCCGCGAAAGCGTAATACTATAAAAAACAAATTTAGCTGGATAGGTCTTGATCTTTATGACAAGAACGCATCACTGCAATTTAATGGAGTTTTGCTACCCGGAACAACAAACAAAACCACACTCTCACTCCTTAAAGATGTAAAACCTGCGACTAATAAAATCGCCGAAATTCTACCGTCTTCTGCAATTGGCGCGGTTTCTTTGAATTACACAAACTGGGATCAATACAAAAAGAATCTCGCAAACTATCGCGGCATTCAGCCGGCCGATTTGCAATTACCGGAGGAAGACCTGCTTGCAAACGCCACAGAAATCTCTAAAATTCACTTGGCAGACGGCTCAATAACTGCACTGGCATTTCCTGATACTGAAGCTTCGCTTGAGTTTATCGCACCCATTCAAGAGACAGACGAAACATTCAGAGAAGTAGAGATCTTCAAAATTGCAGATTCCACCTTTTTATCCAAGTCTTTTAAAGAAATTATCGCTCCAGAAACGGCTTCTTACATGTGTCGCACAGAGCAGTATATGGCTTTCGCCAAAAGTAAAAACCTACTTCAAACGCTTATTACCAACCTGAAGAATAACTCATATTTGGCGCAGCAATCTAATTTTGAAACCTTCCGGTCGCATCTTGCTGGCAGAACTTCGCTACAACTTCTGGGTAACACAGATCAGGTTTTAGAAAAGGTAAAAGAATCAGTTTCCGCGGAAGCGAAACCCAGCATTGAAGCGTTAAAATTGGACGATTATCCTTTTGGAATCATCCAACTCACACAAGAAAATGGCTTTATGCATGTAAATGCGCTTGCAGAGCGCAACACTATAAAACCTGAGGCTGGCGCTGTTTCTCAACTCGCTTCTATTAAACTAGAAGCTGATCTTGCCATTGCACCACAACTAGTACGCAATCATCGCACCGAAGGAAGTGATATCGCCGTTCAGGATGTTAATAATGTGCTTTATCTTATAAACAACAAAGGCAAAATCCTTTGGAAAAAGCAATTAGACAACAGGATTCTGGGCAAGATTAAACAGATCGATCTTTATAAAAATGGCAGATTGCAGTTGGCTTTTGCTACAGCTTCTTCTCTTAGAATTATAGACAGAGAAGGAAATGACGTAAAACCGTATCCATTAAAATTTGAAGACCAAGTTACGCAGCCGCTGGCGCTTTTTGATTATGACGGCAATCGCAATTATAGAATGATCATCACGCAAGGCGATAAACTGCTCATGTATAACACAGACGGTAAGATCGTAAAAGGCTTTAAATACACAGATGCTGGCAGCGCGCTACTTTTTGCTCCCAAGCATATAAGAATTGGCACAAAAGATTATATCGTAGTTCAATTGAGTAACGGCAAGTTGAAAATTCTTGACAGAACGGGCGATGTGCGTGTAGATGTAGCTGAGACTTTTGATTTTGGTAGCACAAGCACGCAAGAAGGCGATAAGAATTTTAAATTATATGACGCAAAAGGCAGCCTGATCACAATCTCTGAAAAAGGCAACATAAAACAAGATCCGCCGGTAGAAAGCAACGAAATACTGCATAAAACAACTGATAAGGTAAAAGCTACTTTAATAGGAAATATGCTCACTATTAATGGCAAAACATCAGAGTTAGACTTCGGACTTTATACGGGTCTCAACATTTTTAAAGTTGGCAATAAAGAATACATCTCACTTACAGATGACCAATCTAAACAAGTTTATCTCTTTAGTGCTAAAGGAGAATTACTGCCTAATTTCCCTATTTACGGTAACTCTGCAGCGAGTATCGCCAATCTTCAAAAAGGCAAAAATCCAGGTATCGTGGTAAAAGGTGAGAAAAACACCATTTTGCTCTATCAGATAAATCCTTAAAAGTCAACACATAAAAAGCAAACTTTCTTACCAACCTATTGATTATATTTTTATATTTGATAATCAGAAGGTTACAACACCTTGTTTTCTTCTGTTTCTTGACGGTTATAATTGAGTTTTCATAAGATAAGCATCCCTTCTTATCTCATTCTCCCTAAAAACCCAATTACATTTCCCCTTATTAACCATACAAATTCACTTTTGTCATGAAAGGAATTTTTGTAACGCTCGCTTTGTTTTTTGCTCTTGGAGCATTAGCGCAAGAAAACTGCAGCCGCTATTATCCATTTAAAGAAAATACAGCTTTTGAGATCAGATCATACGGCACAGACAACAACCTCATCGCGATAAGCAATTATGAGGTTAAAGATGTTTGGCTTACGCCAAAAGGTGAAAAAGCGATCATCGCCGCAACTGTTGAAGACGGCACACAAAACAAAAACAGCGAACCCGTTTTAGAGTTAGAATGCACCGAAGAAAACAGCATAAAACTGAATTATAAATCCATCTTACCAGGATTCTTGATGGAAAAATTTAGCAACTTAGATTACGAAGTTGTAGACGCAGAAGTTGAGATCCCTAACGATCTACAAGAAGGAGAAAAATTACCAGACGCAAAGATCACAATGAACGTGCGAGTAATGCCCATTGTCATGAAAGTAGAATATAAAATGACAAACAGAACAGTAGAAGCAAACGAAACTTTACACACACCCGCAGGAACATTTAATTGCAAAGTAATCACTTACGATACTGTTTTTGAAAAAGGTTTAAAAGGCCAAGGCTCAGCAAAACAATGGATCGCAGAAGGAATAGGACTTGTAAAACAAATAGAATACAACAACGAAGGCGCAATCGCTGGGGTTAACATCCTAACAGAATTTGATCAATGATTCAAAATCAAAAAAAGGGGAAAAACCCCTAATTCATGAGAAAATCAAAATGGCTAGTTTTAACGAGCTTTAGAATTGATAATTCAAAAGACCCTTATACTAATCGTTATTTCAATAATTAGTCTAGTAAGAACCGAGGTTTAAGCCTCGGTTTTTTGTTGTAGTAACTCTGCTTCAAACAAGTCGCTGAAGTGTTTCAAGAGTTTCGGCTTTACCTCTTCAATATCTACTTCTGGCTTTCCTAGCTCAACATTAAGAGATGTCACGGTTTTATCACGTATTCCGCAAGGCACGATGTTATCAAAATAACCTAGATCTGCATTTACATTAAATGCAAAACCGTGCATCGTTACCCATCTACTCGCACGCACACCCATCGCACAAATCTTTCGAGCAAATGGCGTGCCTACGTCTAGCCAAACTCCGGTTTCACCTGGTGAACGTTCAGATTTTATACCATATTCGGCTAACGTGAGAATTATGGTCTCTTCTAGCAAACGCAGGTATTTATGAATATCTGTAAAAAAATTCTCCAGATCAAGAATAGGATATCCCACGATCTGACCGGGACCGTGATACGTTATATCACCACCTCGATTGATCTTATAGAAAGTCGCGCCTTTTTCAGCCAGCTGTTCTTCATTTACAAGAAGATTTGAAGCATCGCCGCTTTTACCCAAAGTATACACATGCGGATGTTCAACAAATAAAAAATGATTCGGTGTTTCTAAACCGGCATCTTCCCTCCTGTTCTTAACCTTTATATCCAGAATTTCTTTGAACAATTCTTCTTGATAATCCCAAGTTTCCTTGTAATCCTTACGTCCCAGATCTTCTACAGCTATCTTCTTATTCATGCTACAAAGATACGACAATTGATAAGGTTTAAGTTGTTTTGGCTTTAAGCCAAAAAACCTCACCGCCTAGATCCATTCACGATCACAAGTGCAGCGATAACCCCAGGGATCCAGCCACAAAACCACAGCAATGTAACTAGAAGAACAGAGCCACAGCCCTTGTCTAAAACGGATAACGGTGGCAAAAAAATAGCCACTAACGCTCTTAAAAAACTCATTTTGTTGATTGATTGATGATACTTATAAGTATCAATATGCAAGCTTATGTTACAATTATTGATTTGTCCGTTGTGAGTAACTATCTTTGCGGGCTAAAATTAAGAGCTGTATGCAACTTTCAGAACAGGAAATAGTAAGAAGAGAAAAACTTGCCGCTTTGCGCAAAATGGGTATTGACCCATATCCCGCAGACGAATTTAACTATACACATACTACTGCCCAGATCAAGAAGGATTACAAAGAAGGAGAAAAAGTAATTCTTGCAGGTAGATTAATGTCACGCAGAATTCAAGGGAAAGCATCTTTTGCAGAGTTACAAGACGGCGAAGGACGCATACAGATATATTTTAACCGTGATGAGATCTGCACGGGTGAAGACAAAACGCTTTACAACGATGTTTATAAGAAGTTACTTGACATAGGCGATATCATCGGTATAGAAGGTGAACTTTTTAAAACACAAGTGGGCGAAAAAACGGTAATGGTAAAAGGCTTCTCAATCTTGAGTAAATCTCTACGCCCATTACCACAACCACGCACAGATGCAGAGGGTAAAGTGCATGATGCATTTACAGATGCCGAGCAACGTTACCGCCAGCGTTATGTAGATCTTATTGTAAATCGCAGTGTAAAAGACACTTTCATTGCGCGCACTAAGATCACAAATACGATCAGAGAATTTTTTAACGACAAAGGATATCTTGAGGTTGAAACTCCTATTCTTCAACCTATTCCTGGTGGTGCTTCGGCAAGACCGTTTATCACACATCACAATGCGCTAGATATTCCATTATACCTTAGGATCGCAAATGAGCTTTATCTTAAAAGACTTATTGTAGGTGGTTTTGACGGAGTTTACGAGTTTGCAAAAGACTTCCGTAACGAAGGTATGGACCGCACACACAATCCAGAGTTTACCGTGATGGAGCTTTATGTAGCTTACAAAGATTACAACTGGATGATGAGCATGACAGAGCAATTGCTTGAAAAAGTCGCTCTTAACGCTACCGGAAAAAGCAAGATCGCCGTAGGCAGCAACGAGATTGAGTTTAAAGCACCATATCCTCGTGTGCCGATCTTACAAGCCATAAAAGATCACACAGGTTATGATGTAGCTGGTAAAAATGAAGAAGAGCTTAAAGCCATCTGTAAAGAGCTAGACATCGAGACAGACGCAACGATGGGTGTAGGTAAACTTATTGATGAGATCTTTGGCGAAAAATGTGAGCACAAATACATCCAGCCTACCTTCATCACAGATTACCCTAAAGAGATGAGTCCGCTTACTAAAGAGCACCGCGAGAACCCAGATCTTACAGAGCGTTTTGAACTTATGATAAACGGTAAAGAGGTTGCAAACTGCTACTCTGAGCTTAATGATCCTATCGAGCAGAGAAAACGTTTTGAAGCGCAGCTCGCTTTAAGCGAAAAAGGCGACGACGAGGCGATGTTCATCGATCAGGATTTCTTGCGTTCACTAGAATACGGGATGCCTCCCACAGCAGGAATCGGGATCGGGATCGATAGACTTGTGATGCTTATGACAAACAATTCTTCAATTCAAGAAGTGCTTTTCTTCCCGCAGATGAAGCCAGAGAAAAAACCTCTAGAAATCACTGAAGAAGAAAAAGCGATCTTCAAGATCTTAAAGGAGCAAAAAGAGCTTCCGCTAGATACACTTAAAGAGCAATCTGGACTAAGCAACAAAAAATGGGACAAGGCGATAAAAGGTCTAACCAAGCAAAAGATCGCTAAAGTCACTAAGACAGATGACGCTTTGATCGTTTCTTTAGTAGAGTAATATTTGGCTTTCGCCAAAAGAACAAAAACAAAAAAACCCGACTTATAATCAGTGAGTCGGGTTTTTAATTTTATAGACTTAACAAGGTTGGAAAAAGAAATTTTTATTTTTTTTTCAGCAAAAAGCTAAACCTTTTTTATTTCATCAGGTCATACTCGCAGAAACAATTTAAAAACGATGAATATGAAAAAAATGCTTTTAATCGCTGCGTTAATGATCGGCGGATTTATGACAGCTCAAGATGGTCCACGTCATCGCGATGGAGATCATAAAATGATGAACGCCACTCCAGAAGAGATGGCAGAAATGCAAACAAAGAAACTTACCCTTGCGCTAGTATTAGATGATGCTCAACAAAAAAAGGTATATGACCTTGAGTTAGCTGAAGCTAAAACCAGAAAAGCTAAGATGGAAGCTTTTAGAGAAGCTAGAAAAGCAGGTGAAAAACCTACAGAAGAGCAGCGTAAGGAGATGCGCACTTCAATGATGGATGCAATGATCGCACATCAAGAAAAAATGCAAGGTATCCTTACTGAGAAGCAGTTTGACCAGTGGCGCAAAATGCGCAGCCACCGCGCAATGGAGATGAAAGAAAGATTCAAGAATAACAGACGTCACAAAACGCGTAACTAAAAAAAATCCCCGTCGATGGACGGGGATTTTTTTTAAAGTTCTTTTGCTACTTTTTCAATAGCTGTTATTGTTTTGTCCAGATCTTCTTGGGTTAAAGCGTCTGTTAAGAACCATGTTTCATATGCGCTGGGCGCAATGTAAATTCCCTCAGCCAACAACCCATGAAAGAATTTCTTGAATTGTGGGTTATCACCTTTGGCCGCCGAGCCAAAATCTGACACAGCCTCTTCTGCAAAATGCACAGAGATCATTGATCCCACTCTATTGATGGTATGTGTAACGCCATTTTGAGTAAGTGCGTTCTCAATGCCTTTATGCAGATATTCGGTTTTGTTTTTTAGACGGTTAAAGATCTCAGCATCCTCGTTCAAAATCATTAACGTTTCGTAACCAGCTGCCATCGCAAGCGGATTACCACTTAAAGTTCCTGCTTGGTAAACCGGCCCTAGCGGAGCGAGATAATCCATAATCTCATTTCTTGCCGCAAAAGCTCCTACTGGCAGACCGCCGCCTATCACTTTACCAAATGTTGCAATATCTGCCTTAACACCCAGAAGTTCTTGCGCACCACCTCTTGCCAATCTAAAGCCTGTCATCACTTCATCAAAAATGAGTAAAGTACCGTGCTCATCACATAGTTTACGCAGACCTTCAAGAAAGCCTTCAGCCGGCGGAATACATCCCATATTACCAGCTACTGGCTCAAGGATTATCGCAGCGATCTCACCATGATTATTACTCATGATCTCTGCAACTTGCTCCAGATCATTATAAGCTGCAAGCACCGTGTCTTGTGCTGTACCTTTTGTAACTCCAGGACTATTAGGCGTACCAAAGGTCATCGCACCACTTCCCGCCTGGATCAAGAAAGAATCTGAATGGCCGTGATAACAACCAGCAAATTTTATAATCTTGTCTCTACCAGTAAAACCACGTGCTAAACGCACAGCACTCATACACGCCTCTGTACCGCTATTTACAAAACGTATTTTATCTACATTAGGGATCATTGAAACCGCAAGCTCTGCGATCTTAGTTTCAAGTTCTGTGGGCGTACCAAAAGAAGTCCCAAGTTTTGTTCTCTCAACAATCGCATCTACAACTTTGTCATGTGCATGACCTAAGATCATTGGCCCCCAAGAATTGATATAATCTATCAACTTGTTATCATCCTCATCATACAAATAAGCACCTTTAGCCTTCTTTATAAAAATAGGATCACCGCCTACTGCTTTAAATGCTCTTACGGGAGAATTCACTCCGCCAGGGATTACTTTTTTTGCTTCTGCAAAAAGCGCACTGCTTCTTTTATATAACATTAAAAGATTATTTTGAGATTTTAAGCACCTGCCCGATGCTTATCGTATTATCATTAAGATTGTTGTATTTCTTAAGCTCGTCTACACTTAAATTGTATCGTCTACTTATACTATACAGCGTATCGCCTTTTACAACAACATGTTTGTTTTCTTTGTTTGCACTTGAATTAGAAGAACTGTTATCATAAGCTGCTAGCGCCTCCATAACTTCTGGTTTTACATATTCTTCACCAGTAACTTCTTCATCAAATTTATACAGCTCATATTTTTCAATAAGTGCTATTAACTTTTCAGGGTATTTTCTATCTGTTGCATAACCTGCTTTACGCAGTCCTTTGGCCCAAGCCACATAATCGTTCTTCTCTAGATCAAAAAGAAACGCATATCTACTTCTATTTGCAAGAAACTCTGAGTGATCTTTAAAAGACTCCATCGGGTGATCGTACTTGCGGAAGCATTCTCCCTTCTCATCATCATCATGAGTTACAGATTCTCCCTTCCAGTCGTGACATTTTATCCCGAAGTGGTTGTTCGCTTTCATCGTGAGTTCGCCATGACCCGCGCCACTTTCTAAAATTGCCTGCGCCATGGTGATACTTGCCGGGATGCCGTAGTTTTTCATTTCTATCTTAGCAACTTCCGCGTAAGCGTTTATATAACCTTCTACGCTTGTAAACGGCGCCGCCTCAAAAGCTTTCTCAGTTTGCTTAGGCACGTCAGCCGGCTTGTCTAATTTTTCCATGCTGTTAGACGGTCTAAAAACCACCTGTTTCTTCTTAGCCTTTTTTGCGCCACCGCAACTTGCCAGCAATAGTGCTAACACGATTAAAACAACTATTTTTTTCATTATTGAATGATTGTTTGCATCCCTTTTTTTCTCAAAACATGATTCATACCTTCAATTCCTTGCAAACCGCCAGTGTGAATCGCAAGCACGTGATCATCTTTGCGAAAATAGCCATTCTCTGCCATATGCCATATCCCAAAAAGCATCTTTGCCGTATAAACCGGATCTAGCAAGATGTTGTGCGTTTGCTTAAAATCGTTCATAAAAGTCACAAGCTCATTTGTGATCTTGCCATAGCCGCCAAAATGAAAATCTGTGATAAGTTCCCAGTTAGTTTTTGTGGTAAATTTTGTGATCTCGGCAGTGAGAAAATCACTTTTAAGCGCAGGAAATCCCAGTATTTTTTGCCTTTCGGCGGAAGAATTAATGATTCCTGCAATGGTGCCACCGGTTCCTACTGGGCAGGCAACATAGTTAAAATTTGAATCGGTTTCTTCTAAGATCTCTGTGCAACCTTTAACCGCAAGTTCATTTGTACCACCTTCTGGCACGACAAAGATCTCATCTACCTCTGAAACAAAATCTTCATTACAAAAACTCATTTCTTTAAGTAATTCACTGATATCTAAATCTTCTTTCTTGCGGTACGTCTCTCGATCTATAAAAATGAGCTTCATCCCATTTTTAAAGGCTCCGCTTAATGTTTTATTATGCTTAAGCGTTAGCTCAATATCCTTTGCAAGCTCATCACCGCGAATAATCCCTATACTTTTTAGGCCTTCAAGCTTTGCCGCAGCGGCCGTTGCCGCAATGTGATTTGAGAACGCACCTCCAAAGGTTAGCAGTGTGTTTTTGTTTAGATTTTTGGCTGCAGCCAAATTATATTTTAGCTTCCTGAATTTATTACCAGAAACCTCGGGATGCAGCATATCTTCTCGCTTAAGAGAAATATTGACTCCGTTGATCTGCGCGATAAATTGCGTTTGTGAATGCTGCTCTTTGAAGATCATAGATATTTAAAAAAACTGTATGGTTTTCTAGAATGCAAATATTGCTGATTTGTTTCGTTTGCATATGCTTCTCGCTCAAAAGAAATATTACGATATGCCTTTTTTCTTGATCTATACAAAACCAATCGCACTAGAAACTCCGTACTATACATGAGAAAAAATGGAGTGACCAATAACTCCTTTTGCTGAGCAAGATGAATGCGCTCATGCAACAAAAGTTTTTGATCATTTTTATAAGTATCTGATCGTAAGATGATAAAAGGAAAGAGGGTAATTGCAGCAAAACCCTTAGGAACCAAAAAACTAGACCAACGGACCATTTATAAAGACCTGAGAATGAATATTAATAGAATTTTATTGATTTCTTACAATAATATCTTACAATTTTAATGTTAAATACAAGTAAAAAATACAGTTAATTTAAAATAACCCAGTACTTTTGCCATCTAACTTTCATCACCCCATGAAAAAATTATTACTAAGCTCTTTTGCATTTTTACTGTTTACTATCACAACAACTGCCCAGGTAGGTATAGGTACAGACACTCCCGTTGAATCTTCTATGCTTGATATTGATGCAAGTACAAAAGGTCTTTTAATTCCTCGTGTAGCGATCACAAATTTAAGTAGTAGCGCACCTATAGCAGGAACGATGGCCGAGAGTCTTCTAGTATATAATATTAATAGTTCTACACCTGGTATTGACAAAGGTTTTTATTATTGGAGTGGTAGCGCTTGGGTAAAACTTACTACGGGTGCAGATGATGCTGATACTAGCTTGTACGCTAATGATGGGACTGTAACTACTGGCACCGGATTTAGAACAGTAAACCTCAATAACAATATCTTTGGTTTCTTAAACAACACAACAGATAACGATTATTTGTTTCTTTCGCCTGCAGGTTTATATTCTAACGAATATTATTGGTCTACAAGTGCAGGACTTGGTCTTGCAATAGGCACCGATGATGCGTTTGTAGTTGATGCTAATCGTATGGCAACATTTACTACTGCAAGTTCACCCCCAGCATTTAATTCTGGTTCACTTGTTTTAAAACACGAAACAAATGATGGTAGCGGAGTTTCTTCTATTGTTTTTCCTAGTGCCTCTAATGCAAATAGCGATTATGGATATTTAAGTTTTGCTGACGACGGTTCTACAAATGGATCAACAAATGAGAATGGTCTTTTGACCTTAGGCGTGCAAAATGATGGAACTGGTATCTCTGACAATGATGTAGATAATATAAACATTGCTTCTTCTGGAGGTTTAGGAATATCCAACACTGCTCCTAACATGAGAGCTTCAATAGATATGGGTCAAACCAATAAAGGGATTTTGATCAACCGTGTTGCATTAACCGCTACTAACAATAGCGCTCCCATATACGGAGCTCAAGCTGATGTACCCACTGGACTTCTTGTTTTCAACACTGCTACTGCTAGTTCAGGTTCTACAGCAGTTACACCTGGATTTTATTATTGGGCAAGCAACCAATGGAACAGGCTACAAAATAACAGTACCACAGCGACAACCCTTTACAATAGTGATAGCAGCTTAACTGGAGCAAGAACTGTAAATCTTAATGGCAACAATTTAAGCTTCAGCAATGGAGCTAATTTAGGTTTACGAATTAACGCCGCAAATCGTTCTCTTGCTTTGGGCGCATACGGCTCAGGGAGCAACACAGGTACAGCAACATATGGTTTAGCTGTAGATGCCAGCGGAAATCTGATCGAAGAATCAATCGCTAGTTACAAGAACAATCTTTACAATATAGATGGTGCACTTACAGGTGCTAGAACAATTAATTTAAATGGAAGTAGCTTAAGCGTAAGCAATGGAGGAAATCTAGGCTTAAGAGTTAATGCTGACCGCTCTATTGATCTTGGCGCTTATGGTTCTGGAAGTATTTTAGGAACTCCTACGCAAATCTTAGGAGTGACAGCGGCAGGAAGAGTAGTAGAATTAAATACTCAAGCAGCTTACGCTGCCGCGAATCAAGACTGGTATGATCAAAGTACAAACGCTGCGGCAACTAACATAAATAACAATATTTATACAAACGGAAATGTGCGTCTTGCAAGTTATGGCTCTGGTACTATCGCAGGAACAGCTACAAGAGGTTTAGCTGTTGATGCTAGCGGTAACATTATCGAAGAACCTATTGCCGACTTGAAAAACAATCTTTACATCGCAAACGGAACTTTAGGCGGTAACAGAACAGTTACCATGGGTACTAACAACCTCAATTTCTCAGGTAATAATACTACTGTTAATATTGCAGGGAGCACGGGAGCTATGAGAATATATGAGGCAACCGGGACAGCGGCCTCAGCTAATAATGGATCTCTTGTTCTTAGGCATGGTAATAACTTAGGTGAATCTTCAATTGTCTTCCCCAGTGCTGTTAACAATGGTAGTGATTACGCTTATATAAGATACTCTGATGATGGAAGTCCTTTTGGAAGTACCAATGAAAACTCTCTTTTAGAAATAGGAATTCAAAATGACGTTTTAGGAAGTAATGTCCAAGATGATATCAATTTAAAATCCACAGGAACCGTATTTTATACTTTAGGCGCTACTACTACACCAACCTACATAATGAATACAAACTCATTTTATCCCAATAGCAACCAAGTAAAACAACTAGGAGCAGATGGAAGTCGCTGGGGAACCACATGGGTTGGTTTCATTCATTATAATGGTGCCGCAAATGATTCGGATAGAAGATTGAAAGAGAACATAAAACCTCTTTCCCTAGGTCTCGAAACAGTGAACAAATTGGCTTCTTATCAGTACAACTTTATAAATGATAAGAAAAAACGTGATCGTTTTGGTTTCATAGCTCAAGAGGTTCAAGAATTTCTTCCAGAAATAGTAGAAGTTGGTGATGATCCTGAGAAAATGCTAGGATTAAACTATACTGATTTAATTCCTATTCTTGTAAACGCAATTAAAGAGCAGCAAGCGATCATTGATGGGCAGAATAGCAAAATCGATAGTCTAGAAGCATCAATTGAGGAAATCAAGGCTATGCTTACTGAAAAGGCTAATAGCTCTGAATCTAATTCTAAAACAGCGATAGGTAAATAATTAACTTTTTACGCTCATATATCTTTGGTAAATTTTTAGATGTCTCAATTTAAAAAACACATTGAGATCGAAGATGGTGATTATTATCTTACACCTGAAGGGTACAGATGCTTTACTGAACAATATCATTTAAAACGTGGATATTGCTGCAAAAGCGGATGTAGACATTGCCCTTATGGCTTTGATCCTAAAAAGGATAATCACTAAACCTTGGTATGATTATTGTGTTTAAAACAAAACAATAAATCAATTCAAGGTATTTTATCTTAACTACTAAATCAAAGCATATGAGAGCAATGAGAACACTTTTACTTTTATTTACTGTTGGCCTGCTAGCTTCATGCAGCTCTGTAAGGGTTGCATCTGACTATGATCAAAATGCAAATTTCAATAACTACAAAACTTTTGCATTCTTCAAGCCTGGCATCGACAAAGCAGAAATTTCTGACTTAGACAAGAAAAGAATATTAAGAGCTATTGAGACTGAACTTCTAGCTAAAGGTTTTACAAAATCTGAAAATCCAGCACTTCTTGTAAGCATTTTTACAACCGCAGAGCAACGCGTTAATGTTTATAACAACAACGGCTGGGGCTGGGGTGCATGGGGACCTTGGGGAATGGGAATGAGCACAAATTCAGTTTCAACCTCAACAGAAGGAACCTTGTACATCGACTTGATCGATTCAAACAAAAAAGAACTCGTTTGGCAAGGTCAAGGCACTGGATATCTTCCTAGCAAAATGGATCGCAAAGAAGAAAGAATTAGCGAGATCGTAAATGAGATCATGCAAGAATATCCACCTAAGATGTTAAGCAGCAACTAATTCTTTAAAAAGAAACTCAAATAAAAAAGCTTCCACTAAAATGGAAGCTTTTTTATTTACTTATATTTAGCTAGAACCTCTTTTGTAAAACTAGACAAAACCAAAGTACCACTCTGTTCCGCCCGCTTCTCCAGCACTTCTAGCCAGTTTTCTGTTCCTTCCCAATACATTTTTTTCAAAGCGATAAGAGCCTCAGGGTTGTAAGTTGCAAGCCTTTCGGCCAAAGTTGTAACAGCTGCATCCATCGCCTCTGCATCAGCAAAAACTTCTGTATACAATCCTTTTTGATGCGCCCAGTCTGCTCCATAAAACTCGGTCGCATCAATTGAAAGTTGTGAGAAAGCAGAAACTCCCATTTTCCGCTGCACCGCAGGACCTATCACAAACGGACCAATACCTATGCTGATCTCACTTAATTTTACCGAAGCAAATTTCGTCGCAAGACAATAATCCGTAGCAGCCGCAAGTCCCACACCGCCGCCCACGGTTTTGCCTTGCACGCGGCCTATGATCAACTGTGGACATTTACGCATCGCCAAGATCACTTTGGCAAAACCCATAAAAAAAGCCTTTCCTGTAGTTTCATCTTCTATTGCGATCAATTCTTTAAAAGACGCTCCCGCACAAAATGTACGATCACCAGCACTTTTTAAAACGATCACTAATACATCCTTATTCTCGCTAAGCGCTAAGAAGGCTCGCTCTATTTCGCTTAAAGCGGAAGAAGGCAAAGCGTTATGATCTGGAGTTCCAAAGGTTAACCAAGCAACCTTATTTTTTATCACTACATCTACAGAATATTCATTTTTCATGTTGAATAATTTACAGTCAATGTTAAATTCTCAAAAATACCATTCAAAATATAAGAAATTTATATTTGCAGCGATATAACTTAACAGAGATATTGCTAATTTTGAGTATGGCTGATTTACTTGATGAAAATATAAAAAGCAATCCACTTATTGACCGATTGCCACCGCATTTAAAGCAATTCATTAAACCGCAAAACTATGAAGATTACACACCTATAAATCAGGCGGTGTGGCGATATGTGATGCGCAAAAATGTAGATTATCTAAGTAAAGTTGCTCACAATTCTTATCTAGACGGCCTTAAGCAAACGGGTATTTCTATCGATCACATCCCAAATATGTACGGGATGAATCGTATTTTAAAAGAAATTGGCTGGGCGGCCGTTGCCGTTGATGGGTTTATTCCACCGGGTGCATTTATGGAGTTTCAGGCGTATAATGTGCTTGTGATCGCATCAGATATTCGGCAGTTAGAACATATTGAGTACACACCCGCTCCGGACATCATCCATGAAGGCGCTGGCCACGCTCCTATTATCGCAAATCCTGAATATGCAGAATATCTACGTCGATTTGGCGAAATAGGCTGCAAAGCGATCTCTTCGGCAAAGGATTATGAATTGTATGAAGCGGTGCGCAAACTCTCTATTTTAAAAGAGGCAGAAGACACGCCACAAGAAGAAATTGATACCGCTGAAGCAAAAGTGAATCACCTGCAAAATAACATGGGTGAACCCAGCGAAATGGCGCGTATTCGCAATTTGCACTGGTGGACGGTTGAGTATGGCTTGATCGGTACAACCGAAAACCCAAAGATCTATGGCGCAGGATTGCTATCTTCAATAGGTGAAAGCAAATGGTGCATGACAGAAGAGGTTAAAAAACTAGAATATAGTCTAGCCGCAGCAGATCAAGAATTTGACATCACAAAACCTCAACCACAGTTATTCGTAACCCCAGATTTTGCATATTTAAGCCAAGTGCTAGAAGAATTTGCAAATACAATGGCCTTGAGAACAGGTGGCCCTGACGGACTGAAAAAACTCATAAATTCTAAAGCCTTAGGCACTGTAGAATTAAGCACAGGACTTCAAATTTCGGGAGAGTTTACAGATATGGTGACGCATAAAAATAAGGTTGCCTATTTACAAACCACTGGTAAAACGGCGCTCGCTTATCGCGAAAAGGAATTAGTAGGCCACGGAACTAAAATTCACACAAAAGGCTACGGCACGGCATTAGGCAAGCTCAAAGGCATCAATCTGGCTATTGAAGATATGAGTCCGCGTGATCTTAAGGCTTACAAAATTTATGAAGGTGAGCAAGTCTCTTTAGAATTTGAGGGCGGCATTGTTGTAAAAGGTAAGATCATAACCGGCACCCGAAATCTTAAAGGTAAAATCCTGCTGATAAGTTTTACAGATTGCACGGTAACTTACAACGACAAGATTCTTTTCAAACCAGAATGGGGACAATATGATATGGCTGTGGGCAAGAAGATCACTTCTGCTTTTTCCGGGCCGGCAGATTTTAATTCTTTTGATCTTATCACGCATGTTTCGAGCACAAATACGATCAAGGCAAAAAAGAGTGAAAAGCGCCAACAATTAGAAGATCTGTATGCTACTGTGAGAAATCAGAGAGAAGGGAATGCTGAGAACTTTTCGCCGAAAGGCATATTAAAAACCCTGCAAGAAGATCATCCTCACGACTGGCTCTTAGCCTTAGAACTTTATGAGTGGGCTTTCGCCAAAGGTGATCAAACCGAACAGCAAGAAATATTAACATACCTAAAACAGTTTAAAGGCAAGCGAGCAAAGATCGCGCACCTTATAGAAGATGGCTTAGAATTGATAACTGAAGGCGTTGCTCGTTAAACTTCTAGTTTTGTAAGATCCTCAACTGAAAGTGGTTTCACCAGATATTTTGAAACTAGGCGAGACTGCTCTGCTCTTATTTTATCATACTGATCTATGGAACTCGTCAAAAGATAAATAGGCGTTGAATGATCAATATTTTGTTGTTCTAACTGTTCTAAAAATCCCCAACCATCCATCACTGGCATGTTGATATCTAGAAAGATAAGATCTAGATCTTCGTTAGAGCTGGTAATCCCATTTATTGCTTCTTTACCATTAAAATAAACGGTTACATCTTCACAAAAACCAGAAATACGAAGGATTTTTTTAAATGCAAATACAAAAATCTCATCGTCGTCAATCACGCAAACTTTTTTAAGCTTTGTCATACGAATTCAATTTTAAATGTAGTTCCTTTTCCTTCTTTGCTCTCTACACCTATGGAACCACCCATAACTTCTATTTGACTTTTCGTCATATAAAGACCTAAGCCTCTAGACTCTTCATTATTATGAAAGGTCTTGTACATTTTAAACATTTTATCACCATAGCGATCAAGGTTAATTCCTAGACCGTTATCCTCAACGTAAAGAATTACAGAGTCGCCTTGCCTTTCTGACCTGAAATTTATGAAACATTTTTTTTCTAAGTCACAATACTTTATCCCGTTAGTAAGCATGTTAAGAATTATACTATCAAGATATGCGGGTACGACATTAACTATTATCTCATTATCAACCATGTTTCTAACAGTGATATTCTTTGAGATGATCAATCCTTTTGTCGCTTCTATCGCATTATCGATATTAGCTTTGAGGTTAACACGTTCTCTTTCTTTATCCTCAATATCTACAGCGATCACTTCATTAAGATGATCTATTGTTTCTGCCAGCATAACAGATGCTTTTTTAAGCATCTGCAATTGATTTTCTTTTTCAGCCTCATCATCTTCAAACTCCATAAGCGTAAGCAACATAGAGATATTGCTTGTATGTGACCTGAGGTTATGCGAAACAATGTGTGCAAAATTAATCAATCTATCATTTTGCTTTGTTAGCGCTTCTAGGTACTGATCGTTTTTCTTAGTACTCTCAACAAGTTCTGTGACGTCGTTTAATTGCACTACCAATTCTTGAGAATTATCATCTCTATCTCTGTTAATATAGAGGTAACAATCAACATAAATTGGTTTTCCTTTGAGTGTAAAAAGTGGGACTTGCCGCTGAACACCTGTCTTCTCACTATTAAGAACTTTATAAAAATCCTGAACCAATACAGATTTGTCCTCTCTATTTACAAAGCTCAGCAATTGTTTGTCAATAATCTCAGAACTTGAACCTTCAAACATGTCTTGTACAGGGCGATTTATAGTTAGGATCTTATATGACTTAAGATCCATTGTAACAAAGCCCACTAGCGCACTATCTAATACTTTTTCATAACGCTCTTTTGCATCTCGCAGCAATTGTTTGCGTTGCTTTCTTTCTGTTATATCTTGAAAAGTACCTACTAATCTTACTGGTTGCCCATTTACAAATTCGGCTTGTCCTCTTGCATTTACATCTACCTGGTTGCCTGTATAATCTTCTATTACTAAATCTACATTATAAGACGTTTTTTCGGCGATCGCTTGCCCAACAGCCGCATCTATGATCGCTCTATTCTCACCTTTATAAAAAGCTAAAGCATTTGTCATATTTGGCTGAAAATCTTCAGGGACACGATGTATTTGTCGTGTTACGGTGCTCCAGTGAATCTGATCATTAAGAAGATTTACTTCCCAATAGCCTATATCAGCCACACGATTAGCCATTTCACATAAGTGATGCAATCTATATTCTTGCCCGCTCAACATGGTTACCCATTGAATGTACAAGGTATCTTCGCCAAATTTTCTAAGCTTCCATTTATAGCTTAGCGAGCGACTCTCATCTTCTCCTAAAATAAAAGCCTCGCTTTGAGCAAATGCGCGATCTATGGCTTTATTGAAATCTAGGCGATCTACATAGCGTGCTTTATAGATATTATCAGTTTCATCAAATTCATCTTTCCATAAGTCTGAATGCGCTTTGATCTTGCCAGTTGCAGGATCAACCAGCGCCATGACTATGGGAAGTTCACTGATAAAAACAGATAGATCTGTAATGTCAAGTACATCTTTCATCAACTAGGTTTTTCATAAAAAGGATTACATTTTATAACAGTTCTTCAATAGTTTGGGGCGAAGAAATTGTTTCATTTTTATACGCTAATGTCCAGCCTAAAGTTTTAGACAGCAGGTAGATATTAGACAGTTCTGTGATCAATCTATTTTTTGCATTCTCCTTAAGGCCAGATTCTTTTATCTTTTTTGCGATTATCGCATTTGTGCGCTTCTTGATCTTATTATAATCTTCTGATTTAAATTGGTTGAGATAATCCTGCTCAATATCGTAGAAATCTATATCAGGATGTATCTTGATCTCTGGCTCTGGAATTTTTGTTATGCGGATAACTTTATTTTCTTGATCTATTTCAGTCTCTAGCGCGTGTAGATCATAAGCCACAGTAACATCTGCATTGATTATGATAAGCGCTTTCTTTTTCGCCGAAAGGACATCAAAATAAAATTTCTTAGAATCTTGATACGTGAAGACTTGTGAGAAGTGCCCCTCTGTAACAACGAGCTTGCCTACGTTAGAAATTTGCTCTTGTATAAGGCGAGTTTCTTGAGTTAATTGATCAGAATCATCATACTTTTTTACCACAAAATTTATGGTAAAAACAATGAGCAGGGTCGCGATCGCGCCAAGCAGGATTTTTCTCATCAGTAACTATGTTAGGGGCCTGAGTTTTTGTGATACTTAAGTATAACGCAAACTTCTGGTTACTAAGGTAAGAAATATGATCCTAAATTAGAATAGAGAAAGTAAAATATTATTTTAAATAATATTGTGGCTTTTCGCCTTTTGCACGGCTTCTATCTTGCTGTGCACTTG
This sequence comes from Leeuwenhoekiella obamensis, assembly GCF_055391795.1. Taxonomy (NCBI): domain Bacteria; kingdom Pseudomonadati; phylum Bacteroidota; class Flavobacteriia; order Flavobacteriales; family Flavobacteriaceae; genus Leeuwenhoekiella; species Leeuwenhoekiella obamensis. The sequence continues at coordinate 2,518,595 of NZ_AP029251.1, forward strand.
TAGTTTTTTGTAAATATTTTCAATATGCTTGCGCACGGTGCTAGGCGATAAAAACAGATGTTCTGCGATCACGGTATAGCTCAAACCTTTTGCTAATTGCTCTAAAACATCAACTTCACGACTAGATAATGAGATCTCTTCTCTACTCGCTGCATTGTCAATCGACTCAGGATTGCGCAGTAATTTTAGCGTTTTCATCGCGATGCTAGGATTCATCGCTGCGCCACCAGCTAAGGTTTCATGAATGCCTTTATGCAAAACATCTGGAGCAATGTCTTTAAGCAAATAACCATCTGCGCCCGCCTTGATCGCGTTAAAAATGTTTTCATCGTTATCAAAAACCGTAAGCATGATGATCTTAATATGTGGATATTTTTGCTTGACGATCTGCGTAGTTTCAATACCATTAAGAACCGGCATCTCAATATCCATAAGGATCACATCAATATTGTGATTGTCTTCTAACTTCTTAAGCAACTCTGCGCCATCCATCGCCGCGCATCTAAGATCAAATTCATCAAAGAATGAAAGTTTCTCAGCTACTGCTTTGCTCAAAAAAGTATTATCGTCAACTATGGCGGTTTTAATTTTCATCGGTTCGGTTAGTTTTATGGCGAGATAAACTTAGCACATCTATACGGCTTTAAAAATAAGGCAACTGCCTTAGATTTTTTTACCTTTTGGCTTTAAGCCAAAAGAAATCATACAATTCACCTCAACACATTGTCATTTTTAAAAATGATACTTGTACCATTTTCCTTTTTACTTATAACATCTACAGTCGCATTGATCTCTGAAGCTCTCTTTTTCATATTTCTAATACCATTACCCGGAAGATAATTCTCAAGATCAAAGCCTTCACCATCATCTGTGATCGTCACTTTTAACGTTTGCTCTACTCTTTCAAAAGCAATAATAATATGTTGAGGATTTGCATATTTTATCGCATTGTTCACCGCTTCTTGAATGATCCTAAACAGGTTGATACCTTCTACAGAGGTTAGCATTAATTCTTTATTAATCCCATGGCCAACGGTAAATTTAAAATCAACTTCTTGCGCCGAAGATTGTGCGCGCTCTATGTAATTTGAAATTCTATTTTGCAGATCTTCTACAGAAATAGACTCTTTGTTCATCGCCCAGATCGTGTCTCTCAACTCATTGATGGTTGTGGCTGTAAATGCACTAATCGACGTAAGTCTATTTGTGATCTTATCATCTGCATCGCCTAGAGCAAACTTTAAATTATCTATGCTGCTAATGATAAAAGTAAGTTGCGACCCAATGTTATCATGAAGATCCCTACTGATGCGTAAACGCTGTTCTTGTAGCCTATTTTGTGTCTCGATCTTAGCAAGAGCGATCTTAAGTTCGTTCTCTTTTTTGAGTTGGCGGTTCTTTAATTTCTGCTGATTGTAAAGCAAATACCCTATTAAACCTAAGATCACGGCCAGCCCAAAACCGCCATAAATAAAGGCATTCTTACGTTTTACCTGCAGTTCTTTTTCGGCGAGCTCTGCGCGTTGCTCTAAGATTTGATTTTCTTTTTTCTCTGACTCGTATTTTGCATCAAGTTCTGCGGTAACTTCTTGAATTTGTCGTTCAGATTTTTCAGTATAGATCGTGTTAAGCTTTGTGATATAATAGCTTGTACTATCTACCGCGCGTTTTGCAGCATGAACTTGTATAAGACCTGCGTAAATATTAGGCATTTTCTCATTGTATTCTTGAGCATTGATACGTTTTTTCGCGTTAAGCAAAATATCATACGCTGTATTATAATTGCCCAGCCCGATCTCGATCTCAGCTAGAGAAATACGCGAACTCTCAACCAAGCTCAACATTCCCAATTTTTGACGCTCTTCTATAGATCGCTGTATCGCAACTTTTGCCTCCTTATAATCTCCTCGCCATGCATAAATATTTGAGAGATTATTATAAGCCGCTCCCAGTGGTTTGCTAGCATTTATATCTGTCGCCAGGGCAACTGCTTTCTCAAAATTTTGCTCTGCTGTTGCAGTATCTTTTAAAAATAAATATGCAATTCCCTTATTGATTATAGAATTTGCCTCTGGTTCTACAAGACCATTTTTTCTAAAAAAAGCGATACATTCTTCATTGTACTCAAGCGCCTTTTTATAGTCTTTCATCTCCATAAAAAGCGATGCGATATTACTTCTTAAAATCGCCGCATCCCGCACCACGCCTTTTTCTTCAAAAATCCTAAGACCCTTATCATAATACATCATCGTACTATCAAATTGGGCTTTACGGTAAAAATTATTGCCCATTTTTGAGTAAAGCGCTGCTTGTCCCACGGTATCTTTCAGGAGTTTTCTAAGCATCAATGCTTGCCTAAATTTTGCATTAGACTCGTTATACTCACCACGCACAAAATTTACTGTACCATAATCGTTTAAGGCTTGCGCCAAAAGCACAGAATCTTCTAACTTTTTTGCTAACTCAATAGCTTTCTCGCCATAAACCATGGCGCTGTCTGTAGATACAAAAGCAGAATACCAGGTAAGATCTGCGTAGATTTTTGCCTTTTGCTCATCAGCAGGATTTTTTGCAAGTTCTGTTTTAAGACTATCTATAAGTTTTACTGGGTCTTGCGCTGCCGCGAAAAAACTTATGAGAAGAAATAGAAAGGCAAATTTTATTTTCATTAATTGGGAGGTTTCAGTGAGATGTTGTTTTGCACTACAAGTGCTTCTTTGAGATTGTATTTTAAAAGATCGTAGGTGTCAAGACCTGCTTTGCGTTTTGCTATTTGTTGTTGATGCAGAGTAAATTTCGCTTTAAGCGAAAAAACTACTTGCGCATGCTCTTTTTTTAAACCAAAATTACGCGCATAATACCAGCCCATTAAGCATAAAATCACAAATACCAAAGCTGTGATAAATGCTAAAAAACTGAATGCGTTGCTCACGCCCAGAAACCAGAACACTGCTTGCATAGTTTGATCTTCATTTTTGTTATTTAACAAAATTGAGATTTTAAACTACGCAAATACATAGGGCAACTGACCTATTCTTGCCCTAGACCGCCCAGTCTTAATTCTATTCTTGTGCCGCCATTTATTGAGCTGAATAACGCAAAATCTGCATTGATCTCTTGCGCACGCTTTTTCATGTTTTTTATACCGTTACCGGGCATGTAATTCTCAGTATCAAAGCCATTACCGTCATCTTTGATCTGCACTAAAAACATCTCTGATGGCTGTGCGATATACAGTTCTATCACGTTAGGGCTTGCATACTTCATGCTATTGTTTACCGCCTCCTGAATGATGCGATACACATTAATACCTTCTACAGAAGTAAATGTATACTCTGCCGGGATCTTATCGCTTAAGTTGTATTGAAAGTCAATATCTTCAGTAGATCGTTTTGCGCTATTAATAAAATCTGCGATACGCGGTTGAAGCTCTTCCCAAGTTATGCTGGTTTTGTTCATCGCCCAGATCGTATCGCGCAGCTCATTAATTGTACGCTTTGTAAAATCACCTATTTCATCCAGCTTGCTTGTGATTTTCAAATCATCTTTAAGTGCAAACTTCAGGTTACCTATTGCTGAAATTATAAATGTAAGCTGCGAACCAATATTATCATGAAGATCTCTACTTATGCGCAAACGCTGCTCTTCTAGCCTGTTTTGAGTCTCTAATCTTGCAAGCGCTTCTTTAAGTTCACTTTCTTTTTTGAGTTGGCGGTTCTTAAGCTTCTGCTGATTGTAAACCAGATACCCTAAAACTCCTAGAATAACGATGAGCGCAATGCTGCCATAAAGCATATTATTCTTGCGTTTTACTTCTATATCACGCTCTACAAGATCTGCTCTTGTTTGTGCAAGATCACGCTCTTTTTGCGCAGTTTTAAAACGTGTATTCATCTCTACTACCTGCTGATTTTTGCGATCATTAAGTAGAGAATCTTCTATGCTTTTGTAAGCGATATAATTTTCAAGAGCGCTTTTATAATTACCAAGTTTAATGTCTAACTCGTGCATGCGGTAGTATGCCTCAAACTGATATTTCTTATTACCGTATGCAATTGTATTGCGCATGGCACTATCTAAAATTTTTCGAGCTTCATCATACCTTCCAGTCTCTAGATAAATTTTACCCAGATTCACCAGTGTAACCCCTTTGCGATCTTCAAAACCAGGAACATTAAGGCTTTTTAAAGTATACTCTTCAGCCATTTTGTAGTCACCTAGCTTGCTATATGAATTACCAATATTAGAATAATCCACGCGCATACCGCCATAATCCTTCTTAAGCTCTAGAATGGCAAGCGATTTTTTGTTATAATACAACGCGCTGTCAAAGAGAACTCGGTCAAAGCCATTGCGCTCAGCGAGCTCATCATAAGCGATACCCAGATTATTGTAAGCGTCAGACTGCCCATCAAGATCATCATTTGCAAGCGCGATCTCCAGTGCTTCTTTACTCCACTTTATAGATTCTCTAAACTCATACATCCTATCATGTATGTAACCCACAGAAGCTAGATCTCGCACTTCACGATATGTATCATTTAACGCTCTATCTAATTCTACAGCGTCTAACATGTACTTCAAAGCTGGCGGATATTCGCCCATGCTTGTTACAATACGAGAATAAAAAGAATAGGCATCTGCTAAGATGGTATCTTGCTCTTGCTCAAACTTCTCTAGATTTTTCTCAAAATAATCTCTTGCTGCATATTGATCTAAAGGTCGCAATATATGTCCTGCTCGTAGGGTTGCATATCTACTCACAATAGATTCGTCAGCGGTGGCTGCGATCTTTTTTAGCCTTTCGGCGAAAGGTAGCGCTGCGCTATCGCCCTTTGTAAAAAGCGGGTAAGATTCTTTATATAGCTTTTGAATTTCGCGTATTTGCGCATCAGTGGTTTTTTGAGCAAATACAGTTGTAATAGAAAAAAGCATTGCCGCAACGAGAATCGCCACAGACGATTTCTCCTTAAAAGCTTGTAACATGGGTTAGGTTTTAACTTGTAATAAAAATAATCTAAAAATCAACAAATCAAATTTTTATACAAATAAATCGTAACCAAACTCTGGCAGAACCAAAAGAATAATTACAAGAAGAAGAAAAAAATAATTGCTTTTTGCCAGCCAATGTCCGGGACGTTCACGCCACATTAATCGTGTGATAAAAATTGCCACCAGCCCCACTGGGAGCGTTAATAGCAAATTAATGTATCCCGCACCACCCAATGCAAAAAATATTGCAAGCAGACTAAAGAGCGTAGCCGTGACCGCATAAACACCCAATCTTGTCTTATGGCTTTGCATTCTGCGAGTGATTTTGGCTACAGCCAAATAAAACAGAAAAAAAAGCACATAACTCAACAAAAACGGAATGAGCAACAAATACCCAAAATCTGTATAAAGAAGAAAATTTTTCATCTTAAAAACGGCGTGAGTGATCTTTTGGCTTAAAGCCAAAAAACAGTTTTATTGAGCCATCGCTTCACTACCCGTTTCACCTTCAATGTAGATCGTTCGCACGGTTTTAAAAACCTCATCACACAACTGAAAGTTGATTGCCTCGCCGTCAAAAACATCGTTAGAAAGCAACATGCCCAGCGCTTGAAAACTCACTTCCATTTCTGGATCATTCACTTTTTCTGGAATGGCGACCATCCTGAAATTATACACGCTGTCTTTAGTGACTTGTATAGATTTTGTAGTGCCATCTGTAAATTGAATTTCTTGTAGAAACTCGCCTGTGGCTTCTGCTTTTCCTTTTAAGGCTGGATCTTTATAGTACACCTCTGTGCCATCATAAACGACCTTGTCACCATAATTAGAACAAGCAAAAAATGTAATAGCTAAAACTGCTAGTAGTAGAATTTTTTTCATGATTAAGATTTTTACAGTCACATAGTTACAACACATTGACCATTTACAGAATAAGGCAAATGCCCTATTCTGTAAATTGCTCAAGCGATTTTTCGATCTGTAGGATCTCTTCTGGATCTTTCGCGATTTTAATAGCCAACTTTTTAAGCAAGGTAGAATCTGATTTAATACCTATTATAATAAGATCTACAGCGAGTCTCAAAACGATCAGTAATATTGCTGCTGCAAGCCCCGCGTTAAGCACCACAAGGAAGAATGCAGCTATAATCACCACAAATTGCTGAATGATGATGCGCAGATAAGGTTTCATGAATATCTCATCTGGGCCGTAATCTTTGTATTTCTTAGGTTTCCAGAAATTGGTGAAAAAATAGGATAGATTGGTAAACAAGATAGATGCTAACGCCATTAACATACCTGGACTAAGCAATGCTTCCCAATATGCATCAAAAACTCCCTGCGATGAAAGTGTATCGATCCCAAAAAAACCAAACACAAAAGCTGACTGCACACCCACGAAAATCCCATAATGAAATATAAAAAAGGGTATTATGCCATACCCGTTAAAACCTTTAGAATCTGGTTTTGGTGGTTTACCATGTTTTACAGTTAGAAAAAGTTTTACCACATGGATCAACCCGATGATCACAGTTTCTAAAAAATATGTGATCACGATCATAAATGCATCTGCGGCACCTATCACAAGAAGCATTAGTAAAAAAAGAGCATTAAGATATACTGTAGTATTATCTCCTGTCGGTCTAAAAATTTCTTTTATCATTTTCTTGAAAATTAAAATGGCCGCACTTCCCCCTAAATCAGTGCAGCCATTTTGTAAGCCAAATAATTCCCTTAATTATTTGGTTAAATCATATGCATAAATAGTTTTATTATCAGCCATGTAATACAGCACACCACCTACTTCATCTACTTCATATTCTGGCTTTTTATCTTTAAGAACAATTTCTTTTTCTACTGCACCGCTGTCTTTATTAAGTTTTACAAGGCCAACACCGTCATCAAGTTTAGTAAGTGTAAACTGTGCATTCTCTGTCGCAGCACTTGCTTTAAAGCGAGTAGATAAATATTCAAAAGATGCGTTAGCAATACCGCCAAACATATCTGAAGCCATTTTTGCTTGCTTACCAGTTTCATTATAAGAATCTAGATCATTCATATCATAACCAGTACGGTTTGCTCCTGCCTGTGCTGATGAAGCAACCAGCATTGCCGTAGATGCTACAGCCATGATCCCACCAAAGATCTTTCCTGCTGTGCTTCTTCCTGGAGATTTGTAATATTCCTGCCAAGCTACATCTCCATCAAAACCTACAAGCGCGGCATTCTGGTCACTACCTAAGAAGATTCCGCCATCGCGTATTTGAAGCGTTGTTGGGTTTTCCTTTTCATCAAATTTTACTTTTGCAAGCGTTGTTACTTCGCTAGAATTTTCATCTATCGCTAATAATTCATCGTCTGCATTGATAAGATATCTTCCGTTTTTAGCATCATAACCACTAGTAACCGAAGCAGCTTTTTTGTATTTGATTGGTTTCTTCCAGACTTGATCTCCTGTATTAAGATCTACAATATTCGCATCTTCGCTAGTGATGTAGATCAGACCTTTTGGCGTCTCAGCCATAGTAAGAATATTTTCTCCTGTCTTTAATGGCTTTTTAAATAATGCATTCCCATCGTAAGAAACTTTGTTGATCCCGCCTTCATAGATCCCGAAAAGAATACCATCATCCATGGTGTAAAAATGCTGCACAAAACCTTTAGTTTTTGGTGCTTTATCCCAAAGATCTTCTCCGTTTGTAGCACTAAAAAGCATGATCTTAGACTCTGATCTTCCTGCAAGAATTGATTTACCAGAAGTATCTTTATCACTTACCACAACAAGACCTTGAGGCAAGATCTCAAACTTTGAAACCACACCTTGAACTTTTGCTGCGTCCTTCCAAACTTCTGCGCCATCGGTTCCTATTTTGTAGATCTCTGTATTGGTTTTATTAGGATTTGTTTCAAAAGCATAGATGTCTTTTTCATCCATGTTTGTTGTCATCCACTGTGCGTTTTTCACTTTATTTTCCCAAAGCGTTTTACCATCATGTGTTTTTGCCACGATCCCTTGAGAAGTTGGGATAAGCATTTTGTCTTTAAGCAATAGCGGAGTTCCTGTCACTACCCAAACACGAGCAGTAGTTTTACCCGGCTCATTGATAAAAAACGAATAATCTAACTTACCGCTTAACAGATCATAAACAGCGATCTTCACTGTGTTGTTCTCTGCCATGTTTCCACCTTTTTGAAGTCCGCTAATAACAAGTTTATTATCTGGCATGATCACATCTGCAGTTTGCACAGTCTTCCAGTCGTTTTTTTCTGTACTAAAGATCACCTCACCAGAGATATAATCTATAAGCGCCTTTTTGCTAGACATAGATGCAAGCGCTTTAATACCGGCAACACCTCCCTGATCTACCATTAGATATGGAGAATTAGGAATGTATTGAACTTCCTCTGGCTTTACCTTGCCATAATCAGTGAAATTAAAAACCAGCTCATTGCTTCCTGGTTTAATTCCTACCAGACCATCATTTGTAGAAACCACAAGCGTTCCCGCAAGTGTAAGCGTCATATCATTAATATTTGCTCCCACATTATAAGTGTAATCTGGAGCTTCAGCCTTTTGCGCAAACACACAAGAAGTGCTTATCATAAGCGCAAGAATTAGTAATGTATTTTTCATAATCTGAGGTTTTTATGTACATGACAAATGTGGTGAGATGTCATTTTTTTATCAATAGGGCAATTGCCGTATTTATGCCGTATTCTTTAAAAAAATATGAGGTTATCTTTTTGGCTTAAAGCCAAATAAAAAGAGCCGGCATGAATAAAAACTCAAGCCGACTCCATGTAAAAACCTCAACATATGAGATCTTAAATGTCTTAATTGCGAATGTCTACATTGAAAGAGCCTTCGCTTATCACTTTAGAATCGCTAATGTTCTGGTTGTTGTAACCGGTAAAACTGAAAGTTCCCTGCACATTGTCACCCGGCGTGTATGAAGATATCTTGATCTCACCATTTGTAGAACCGTCTGTCACCGTGCTGTAGAGCATCACACTATTAAAATCTGACGGATTTTCTAAATACGTATAAGTCCCTAAATTAATGTTGTTTAATTGATACGTTCCCTCGCCGTCAAAGCCCACAAGAATAAACTGGATGTTCTCGCTATCTGCGCTTCCACCAGTGATCGCCAGCGTGCTTACGCCACCACTATTGCTTTCTTCAGCAGTGGTTGCGGCAGACATAGATTCATAAGATTGCCCGTCAACTTTTGCAGTTAATGTTCCATTTGCAGATGCGCTTGTACCGCCATCGTCATCACTTTTGCACGAGGTAAATGCCGCGGCAAATACCATAAGTACGATCATTATTTTACTTGAAAATTTCATTTTGATTTGGTTATTGATTTCTGAGGATAAAAGTATCTCGAGATCACAAACCAAAACATAGGGCAGTTGCCCTATTTAACTCACAAATAGAATTTTAAAACGTAATATGCGGAACTTTTTTAAGCAATGAAGATTTTTTCTCATCTAGCTTACGCAGAAATTTTTGATGTGCTGTAGATGCAGGATTGAAGGGTTTGTGCTGCATATCGCGCAAGATGGCGATCACTTCAGGGAGGATTTCTTTGGCTTTCGCCGAAAGGTGAACTTCAATAAATTTTTCCCAGATGTAGTCTATCGCCAAAGCATTGGGATGCACTAGATCACGGTCATAAAAACGATAATCACGCAATTCATCCATCATAATTTCATATGCGGGAAAATAGGTTGCAAGCGCTTCTTTTTCTATCAGCTCATGCACGGCAGCAATGAGATGCGCTTTGCTACGCTGATTCTCAACAAAGCCGTCTTTAATGTGTCTCACGGGAGAAACGGTGACGATAACCTCAAGCGCTGGGTTGAGGATTTTGAGGTTTTCAATAGTGGTTTTTAGCGAAAGTTTGATTTCTTCAACCGTGGCCAACTCCTTATTAAACGCAGCTTGTGGCACTTTATGACAGTTGGCTACGATCTCACCACTTTCTTTAAAACGATAACCCCAGGCGGTGCCCAGGGTCAATATCACATGCGTGGTATTTTTAAGAAAAGTCGTTGTGTTTTCAATTGCTGTATTTAAGCTGTCAACTACCTTTTCTGCGTCAGCATCGCTAAAATCACTATGCGCAAATGCGCAGTGATAACGCTCGTTCACAAACCACAGATCATCTTTTGTAAAGCGATGATTCTTGACAACAAAATCAACAAATCTGCCTATCGCAAACGGATGAAATAGAATCCCAAAAGGATTCACTTCAACCTGAAATTTATGTTCGCTAAGCTTCGACCCAATATTTTCAATAAAACAAGAACCTAACATTAAAACCTGCGAATCGTAATCAATCTCGATTCCTGAAGGCTTTAATGGGATTGTCGTTTGAAGTTTCAAATTATCTACTTGCTTCTTATGAAATGTAATTCTTAGCCTCAGCCAGCGCTTGCGCAATTCCGTCTGGGTTTTTACCACCGGCAGTTGCAAAGAACGGCTGACCGCCACCACCACCTTGGATAAATTTACCAAGCTCTCGTACAATGGTTCCTGCGTTTAGGTTTTTGGCTGTAGCCAAATCTTTAGAAATATAGCAGCTCAACAAAGCTTTGCCGCCTTGGCTTGAAGCCAAAAGCAAGAACAAATCGTCAATCTCGCCACCCAACTGAAAAGCAAGATCCTTCATTCCGGCAGCGTCAAGGTCAACTTCTTTTGCAAGGAAATTAACTCCGTTTACAGTTTCAACTTCATTCTTGAGTTCGCCTTTAACGTTCATGGCTTTCTCTTGAAGTAAAACCTCTATTTGCTTTTTAAGGCTGTTGTTTTCCTCCTGAAGATTCTCAATGGCTTTTGCAGGTTCTTTAGTATTGTTTAAAGCCGATTTTATCTGGATCATCTGCTCATCTTGATCTGCAAAATAATTCATCACGGCATCGCCTGTGATCGCTTCAATCCTGCGTACACCAGCTGCAACGGCACCTTCAGACTTGATCTTGAAATACCAAATATCTGCTGTGTTTGCCACGTGCGTTCCACCGCATAATTCCATGGATTTCCCAAAGCGGATGGCACGAACACTGTCGCCATATTTCTCACCAAAAAGCGCAATGGCTCCTTGCTCAAGCGCTTCTGCATAAGCGATATTGCGTTGCTCCTCAAGCGGCAATTGCTCACGGATGCGGGCGTTTACAAACTGTTCAACATCTTTGATCTCATCTGCTGTCATTTTAGCAAAGTGAGAAAAGTCAAATCGTAAATAACCGCTGTGCACCATGCTTCCCTTTTGCTCAACGTGCGTCCCTAGAATGGTTCTCAACGCTTGATGCAAAAGGTGAGTCGCGGTATGGTTTGCAGCCGTGCGACCGCGCTGTTTCTCGTCTACAACCGCATCAAAGGTTTCCTGCGGATTTTTTGGCAGGTTCTTCACAATGTGGATGATAAGATTGTTCTCTTTCTTCGTATCGATGATGTAAACCACATCGCCATTAGACGCTTCAAGATATCCCTTGTCTCCTACCTGGCCACCGCCTTCTGGATAAAATGGGGTAAGATTGAACACCAGTTGGTACTGATCGCCATCCTTTTTTGTCGTGAATTTGCGGTATCGAGTGATCTTTACTTTCGCCGTAAGGCTATCATAGCCTATAAATTCTTCGTCTGTGTCGTGGTGCAGCTCAACCCAATCGTCTGTCTCAACTTTAGTCGCAGCGCGTGAACGCTCTTTCTGTTTTTGCAACTGCTCATGGAAGCCTTTTTCGTCAAGCGAAAAACCACGCTCTGAAAGGATCAACGCAGTAAGATCAATAGGGAAACCATAAGTGTCATAAAGCTCAAACGCCTTGTCACCGCTCACTTCTTTTCCGCTGGTTTGCTGTATAATATTTTCTAGAAGAACAAGACCTTGATCTAATGTTTTAAGAAAAGAGATCTCTTCTTCTTTGATCACATTCTGAATTAAGTTTTGCTGCTTTTTAAGCTCTGGGAAGGCTTTGCCCATTTCGCTGACAAGCACGTTAACCAACTTAAAAATGAATGGTTCTTTAGTTTCTAAAAATGTAAATCCATAACGAATCGCACGACGCAAAATACGGCGAATCACATAACCAGCACCCGTGTTGCTAGGCAATTGCCCATCTGCGATGCTAAATGAAACCGCACGCACGTGATCTGCGATCACACGTATGGCAATATCAGTTTCTTCTGTAACGCCATATTCGCTATTAGTGATCGTTTTTATCTCGTTGATGAGCGGCATAAAAACATCTGTATCATAGTTTGATGTTTTGCCTTGAAGCACCATACAAAGACGTTCAAAACCCATCCCGGTATCAATATGTTTTGCCGGTAGATTCTCTAGACTTCCGTTTGCCTTACGGTTAAATTGAATGAATACAAGATTCCAGATCTCAACCACCTGTGGGTGATCTGCATTTACAAGATCTTTACCAGGTATTTTAGCTTTTTCTTCGTCAGAACGCAGGTCTACGTGAATCTCAGAACAAGGTCCGCAAGGTCCTTGATCACCCATTTCCCAGAAATTATCCTTCTTATTCCCGTTAAGAATACGGTCTTCATCTATCAATTCTTTCCAGAAATCATAAGCCTCTGTGTCACGTTCTAGATCTTCTGACGCGTCACCTTCAAAAATGGTTACATATAACTTAGATTTATCTATTTTGTAGACTTCCGTCAAAAGTTCCCACGCCCAAGAAATCGCCTCTTTTTTAAAGTAATCACCAAAGCTCCAGTTGCCCAGCATCTCAAACATGGTGTGGTGGTAAGTATCCTTACCCACTTCTTCAAGGTCATTATGTTTACCGCTTACGCGAAGACACTTCTGCGTATCTGTCACACGCGAGTTCTTTGGCACGGTATTTCCTAAAAAATATTCTTTAAACTGGTTCATCCCAGCATTGGTGAACATAAGTGTAGGATCGTCCTTGATCACCATAGGTGCAGATGACACGATCTCATGCTTTTTAGATTCAAAAAAAGATAGGAATGTATTACGTATTTCTTGGCTTTTCATCAATGGATATTATTGTGGAATTTGACATGTAGTCAAAAACGACAAACTATTTTATATATTTGTTCGTTTTCCCTTTGAAAATAGCAGCTTACTGCAATTTTTTACATGGCAAAAATAGGATTTTTCAACTTATGTCTAAGGTTAAATATTATTACGACAGCGAGACGCTGAGTTACCGAAAAATAGAGCGCAAAAAAGGGCGCCGGTTAGGCATTGCCGTACTGTCTATTCTAGGTGCTTTCTTAGCAGGTTTCTTGCTACTTATCGTTTACCTCAATATACCTAATATTGAGACTCCACGAGAAAAAGCATTAAGACGCGAGCTTCAAAACATGAAATTACAATACAACGTCCTGAACAAAAAAATGGACCAAGTAGAAGTAGTTCTTGATGAAGTAGAACAGCGCGACAACAACATTTACAGATTATATTTTGAGGCAAACCCCATTCCTGATGAGCAACGCAAAGCAGGTTTTGGTGGGGTTAACAGATACGCAAGTTTAGAAGGTTTTGACAACTCTAAAATGATCGTTGAAGCTCATAAAAGACTTGACATTCTTACAAAACAACTTGTTGTACAAAGTAAATCGCTAGATGAAGTTGCTATTCTTGCAGAAGAGAAAGAAGCTTTTCTCGCTGCGATACCCGCAATTCAACCCGTAGCAAATAAAGATCTTACAAGAATCGCATCTGGTTACGGATTTAGAACAGACCCTTTTACAAAACAACGCAAAATGCACTGGGGTATGGATTTCACCTCTCCTCGAGGAACTCCCGTCTATGCAACTGGTGATGGCGAAGTGATTCGTGCAGATAATAATGCAACAGGTTATGGTAATCACATTCGTGTAGAACATGGGTATGGTTATGTTAGTCTGTATGCGCATTTATCAAAATACAATGTACGCAAAGGTCAAAAGGTAAAACGTGGTGATCTTATAGGTTTTGTGGGAAGTACAGGCCGCTCTGAAGCGCCTCACTTGCATTACGAGATCTTTAAAGATGACCAGCGCATTAACCCTATTAACTTCTATTACGGTAATCTTTCTCCAGAAGAGTTTGACGTTATATTAGAACGTGCTCAACTTGAGAACCAATCGCTGGATTAATGCACGTAAACCTTCCTGAAAAACTATATTATAGTATTGGCGAAGTCGCAAAAGCGTTTAACGTCAACACATCACTTATCCGTTTTTGGGAGAAGGAATTTGATGTAATTCAACCTAAGAAAAACGCAAAGGGTAATCGCAAGTTCACCCCAGAAGACATCAAAAATCTGGAGTTTATTTATCATTTAGTAAAAGAGCGAGGTTTCACTCTTGAAGGTGCAAAAACACATCTTAAAGAGCATAAAAAACCTACGCTAGATAAATTTGAACTCATAAGAAAATTAGAAGGCATTAAAGCCCAACTCAACGAACTAAAAGAAAATCTATAACAACCAAATAAAGCAATGAAAAAAGGAATAATAGCAATTATAATCATCGTTGGCGTCATAATTCTTGGCGCACTCTACGTGGGAAGTATAAACAACACCATGGTAGAAAAAGACGAAGCTGCAACTGGCCAATGGGCAAATGTTGAAAGTAGCTATCAGCGTCGTGCAGATCTTATCCCAAACATCGTGAACACCGCAAAAGGTTATGCCGAGTTTGAAAAAGAAACGCTTACGCAGGTTATTGAAGCTAGAGCCAAAGCTACTTCGGTAAACATTGACGCCAGCAACATTACACCAGAAAATATCGCTGCTTTTCAACAAGCACAAGGCGGACTTACCTCTGCGCTTTCAAGATTATTGGCAACATTTGAGCAATATCCTAACTTGAAAGCAAACGAGAATTTTAAAGAGCTTATTAACGAACTAGAGCGTACCGAAAATCGTATCAACGTTGAGCGTAATCGCTTTAATGGCGCAGCTCAAGATTACAACACATACATCAGAAAATTTCCTAAGAACATCTTTGCTGGCATGTTAGGCTTTGAGCGCAAAGGATATTTTAAGGCAGATGAAAGCGCTAGCGAAGCTCCTACTGTAGAATTTTAAAAAGCGCCTTATGGCTTCAAAAGTAGAAGACTTCTTAACCGCCGATGAAGAGCAGGAGATCGTTGCCGCCATCCGCGAGGCAGAGCTGCAAACCTCTGGAGAAATACGTGTGCATCTTGAAAAAAAGTGCTCCGTTAGCGAAGCTCTAGAGCGTGCTAAAGTGATCTTCCATGAGCTTAAAATGGACAATACAAAGGAGAAAAACGGCGTGTTGATCTATGTGGCTATAGAAGATAAAAAGTTTGCCATTTGTGGCGACACAGGCATCAATGCCGTAGTTCCTGATAACTTCTGGCAAAGCACACGCGATGTGATGCAATCACATTTTAAATCACAAAAATTTAAGACCGGCCTGGTAGAAGGCATTAATTCTGCGGGAATTCAACTTAAAAAATTCTTCCCATGGGATACTGATGACATTAATGAACTACCTGACGAAATCTCAACTTCTTGAAAATTTCAAATCACATTTACAGAACCGTCCTAGCAAGTGTAATCTTTGTTATATGCCTTTCGGCGAAAGCTACTGCGCAATATGACATACCAGATGTTCCTAGCAAAGAAACCAGTGTTTATGAATACGACACTAATGTTTTAAGCACAGCTGAAAGGCGCTCATTAGAACAGAAGCTTACCAGTTATGCTGATACTACCTCAACGCAAATAGTTGTGGTGATCATCCCAAGTACAAAGGGAGAAGACATTAGTTTTCTGGGTGCAAAATGGGGACAAAAATGGGGCATCGGTCAAAAAGGAAAAGACAACGGCATTCTTATCACACTTGCTGTAAACGATCGCAAGGTTGACATCAATACCGGTTATGGCATTGAAACCATCGTAACAGATCGCATGGCAGAACAGGTTATCAACCGTGTGATAATCCCTCAGTTTAAAAGCGGCAATTATTATGCTGGCCTAGATAACGGCACAGATGTTTTAATTGAAATGCTTCAAGGGAATTACAAAGGTGAACCTGTAAGCAAAGGAAGCAAGCTGAGCAAGATCATTCCTGTTCTTATTTTCATCATAATCGTATTCTTCTTCATAGGCGCTAGAAACAATCGTGGCGGCCCGGGAAGTCGCGGCGGTGGCGGCGGTTCATTGCTTGATGTTATCATTTTAAGTAGCTTAGGACGCGGCGGTTTTGGCGGCGGCGGCGGCAGCTTTGGTGGTGGCGGAAGTTTTGGCGGCGGTGGCGGCTTTGGCGGTGGCTTCGGTGGTGGAGGCTTCGGTGGGGGCGGCGCTTCCGGCGGATGGTAAAAACGAATAAAATAAAAAAAGGATCACGCACAGGTGATCCTTTTTTTATTTTATTTGGCGAAAGCCAGATAATTAATATCTGCGCCATCGAGATTCTCTCACTTCTCCTTTTTGCCCCAAAGTGTTGAACTTATATGTAAGACTGAACATAAAATACTGCTGCAAAACGGTACTTTGAACGTCTTCTATATAATCCTGAGTCGCCATTCTGCGAGCGTTTGTGTTTTGCTTTAAAAGGTCATACACTTTAAGCGTTGCAAGTGCATTTTCTTTAAAGAATGTGTAGGTTAAAGAAGCATTCCAGAAGACTGCGCTTTTATTAAATCCTGCAGCAACGTTAGGGTTTGTGATATACCGAATATCGTTACGCCACTCAAGGCTTTTTGGAATTGTTGTACTTGTCGAAAGTCCTAACTCATGACGCACAAATCTTTGATCTGCTCTAGACTCAAGGTCAAAACTATTCTTAGAAAAAGACACATTATAATTAGGTCTAAACTCCATTACATCCCTCCATGTGAAGTCTACATTAAGACTTGGAGAATATGAGGTTGTTCTACTTGCATAAAGCACCTCGTTATTGAAGTTTATATTTCTATTTGTACTTGCGCTCATGTTAAGACTAACGCGCAAGCTTCTCACGGTGTCTAGCTCAATGTTCTTTGAATAACCACCATAAGCACCCATTCTAGATCTACCGTCAACGTTAGTATATGTTGTGGTTCTCTCAAAGGTATTTGGATCTATCGTACTCTTAGAGATAACTGAGTTGTTATTGAATTCTGCATTAAGACCTATGTTAAATCCAGAACGCGCTTGCCAGTCATAATTATTAAAATAAAAGTACATAGAGTGCGACGACTCTGGCACCAGATTAGGGTTACCAGTTCTAATATTAAGCGGATTAGAAATATTTACAAATGGCGAAAGTTGATAAACACTTGGCGCATCATTTCTCAGGTTATAATCTGCATAAATACTCGCTTTCTCACTAAAGCGCTTTCTTATGTTCGCACGCGCTTCGATCGCATCAAAGGTATTGTCAAATTGAATATTACGAATTGCATCATCACTATCCAACTTAATATTGAGATAAGCGACATTAGCTCTAATTCGCATATCACTTTCTCTATCTGTATATTGAATTCCTAACTCTGGTCTAGAGGTCTGATTTGTATTTGTAAAGTCTGTACTTTGATCAGGATTAAAGATCGTATATCCATTAGCATCTGTATCAAA
This sequence comes from Leeuwenhoekiella obamensis, assembly GCF_055391795.1. Lineage (NCBI taxonomy): Bacteria > Pseudomonadati > Bacteroidota > Flavobacteriia > Flavobacteriales > Flavobacteriaceae > Leeuwenhoekiella > Leeuwenhoekiella obamensis. The sequence goes on from NZ_AP029251.1 coordinate 2,536,148, forward strand.
ATCATAAACACTTTGCTGATCTTCCTGCCTATTTTTTCTAAATCTATACTCAGCGCTCACAAACAATTTTTCTGCAATTACAGGAATGCGCCATTGCCCGTTAAGACTGTAATTCATCGAGCCACTTTCACCATCAGTATATTGATCGCGCACTATTGTTTCTGGCTCATCACCATAGATCTCTGTTACAGAATTATTATAGCCATCGTTGCGATCTTCATTGATCCTGTTATCTATGCTTACGCGAAAAAAACCACCCTTACTTCCATAATTTCTTGTAATATTTAAGTCGTTTGAAAAGTTTCGGCCGGTATTGTATCCATTAGAATTAGAGGTACTCTCGTTAGTTAAATCTCTATTTTCATCTCTTGTTTCTTCTTCCCTATTATAACGTGAATATCGCTCGTTATAACTAAATTCTGGTCGTACTTCAATAAACCAAGTAGAATCGATCTTTGTTTCAAAACGGGTATTCACACGATGATTATCATTAGAATTCACTGAAGAAGATGAAGACTCTGAAAAATAGCGATTCGTTGGAAGGATATTTTCTCTTTGTGAGTAACTATCATTATAAGAATTACCTGCAGAATACAAATAATCTGTACTTATCTCTGTATTCTTTCCGTAATCGTCACCATAATTAAAACCACCTGTTCTGGAGTTTGTAATTCCTTGTCCACCGCCAAAATTGACGTTACGAGCATTCCCGAACATTTTCTCTATTTCGCCATAGCTAAAACCTGGAACATTAATGTTATTACCCGCTCCCAGTGCACTTAATTGCAAGCCGCTACTAAAGTCCATATACGTAAAAAGACCTGCGTATTCAAAACGTTTATCTGTACCGCCGCCTAGCGTTGCTCTACCAAAGACTCCTCGACTTCGCTCTTTTTTTATGGTGATATTGATAGACTTGTTTTGACCATCACTCATCTCGCCGGTAAAAGCTTCAGATTTAGATTTTGTATCGCTCACCTGGATCTTATCTACCATTTCTTTAGTAAGCGTTCTTGTAGTTACGGTAGGATCGCCAGAGAAAAATGGTTTTCCGTTTACAAGGATCTCATTTACCGGTTTACCATTTATGGTAATTTGACCATCAGGATCAATATCTACACCAGGCAATTCTTTAAGAAGATCTTCAACATTTGCTCCTTGAGCAGTTTTAAAAGAATCTGCATTAAATTCTAATGTATCCTTTTTAATTCTTACTGGAGGCCTTCTTGCTTTAATGATCACATCACCCAGAGATTCTATCTGTAACTCTAAAGGAATGTCGTTTAAAACAATTTCTTTGCTTTTTGAAAGGTCTACTTTTTTCTCAAAAGGAGTGTATCCCACAAAACTCACGTAAACGTTTAAAACATCGTGACCTGAGCGTCCTTTGAGTTCAAATTTTCCATCAGCATCTGATATGGTGTAAGTTACCATTGAACTGTCTGTAACAGTCTCTGCAAATACCGTGGCTGCTTCTAATGGAGATTTGTTTTCTGCATCTACTAATCTACCCGAGATGCTAAATTGTTGCGCAGAGGCAATACTTGTCAAACTCATAAAGATGAGCAACAAATAATAATTGTATTTCATACGTTTCTTGATTGGTATACGAAATACCACAATTTTCATCCCAATAAGAAACGACTAAATCGATTTAAGAAAACTTTAACACTACTTCTTCCTGAAGAAGATCGTAATAGGAACTCCTGTAAAATCGTATTCTTTACGCAGTTTATTTTCTAAGAAACGTTTATATGGATCTTTAAGATATTGCGGCAGATTACAGAAAAATGCAAACTGTGGATACATTGTAGGCAATTGCATGCAGTACTTGATCTTTACATATTTCCCTTTATATGCTGGCGGTGGAGTAGCTTGTATCACAGGCAGCATATAATCATTAAGCACACGCGTTTTAATACGTTTGCTTCTATTTTCATGAACAGCTACTGCAGTTTCGATCGCTTTGTAAACACGCTGCTTTGTAAGTGCAGATATAAACACAATTGGCACATCTGTAAAAGGCTCGATCTGTTCTTTTATATATTTTTCAAACTGCTTCATGGTCTTGCTTTCTTTCTCAACAAGATCCCATTTGTTCACAAGGATGACAATACCTTTATTGTTTCTTTGGGCTAACCAAAAGATATTTTGCACCTGTCCATCAAAACCACGAGTCGCATCTACCACTAGCATTACAACATCACAATTCTCGATCGCACGCACACTACGCATTACGCTATAGAATTCAATGTCTTCCTTAACTTTTGCCTTACGGCGAATACCAGCAGTATCAATTAAATTAAACTCAAAACCAAAACGGTTATACTTCGTATCAATAGCATCACGCGTTGTACCAGCAACATCTGTCACGATATAGCGATCTTCACCTATAAGTGCATTGATAAAACTAGATTTACCAGCATTAGGTCTTCCTACAACGGCAAAACGAGGTAAAGTTTCCTCTACTTTTTCTTCCTTTTCTGGTAGAGCTTCTACAACAGCATCAAGCAATTCTCCTGTACCGCTACCGCTCATACCAGCGATAGTATAATATTCTCCTAGACCTAGACTATAAAACTCAACGGCGTCATTTTCGCGCATAGCGTTATCAACCTTATTCACTGCAAGAAAAACAGGTTTATCTACACGGCGAAGCAAATTTGCAACGTCTTCATCCATGCCGGTAACGCCACTTTCTACATCTACAACAAAGATTATAGCGTCTGCTTCATCTATGGCAAGTTCTACCTGTTTATCGATCTCTGCTTCAAAAACGTCATCACTACCGCGCACATAACCGCCAGTATCAATTACAGAAAACTCTCTTCCATTCCAATCTGTCTTACCATAATGTCTGTCTCTGGTAACACCACTCACCGAATCAACAATGGCCTCACGGCGCTGGATCAAACGGTTAAAGAATGTTGACTTTCCTACATTAGGTCTTCCTACGATCGCTACAATGCTCATATTATATCATTTTATACCGCTGTTGCGGAATGCTGCAAAATTACTATTATTCTTGTTGTTATAGCATTGTTATTTTTATTGTGATTTTTTATGTGAGATTCCTTTTCGCGAAAGCGAAATTCTTATCAAAAAACCTCTAAACTCACAAGGTTTTACCAATTATGTTAAGCTTGCTGTTAATGTCGTTTTTATACAACCACGAGTATGTATCTTACGTAAATGATACAAAAGCACACCATGAAACGTTACCTTACTATTGCTATTATTCTTACATTTTTATGCACCACGCAGAGTTGCAACTTACTTTCGGCGGCGGGTATTTCTAGCCAAGGTCAACCTACTAAAGAGGTTACTGGCGATCTTACATCAACCACGGCAAATAGCGCTGTAAACCTTGATCACAGCGACTGGACTACTTTGCTTAAAAAACATGTGAGCAATGCTGGTTTAGTAGACTATAAAGGTTTTGCAAGTGATAAAGCAGCACTGCAAGAATATCTAGATTATCTATCTTCTCAAGATCCTGATAATGACTGGAGCGTTCAAGAATTGTTAGCATATTACATCAATTTGTATAACGCATACACGGTTAAGTTGATACTAGATAATCCTAATGTAAAAAGCATAAAAGATATTGACGGCGCTTGGACTAAAGCCATCGTTCCTGTAAGAGGCAAGAAACTTTCGCTAGGAGGAATTGAAAACGGAATTCTAAGAAAAATGAATGAACCTAGAATTCATTTTGCCATAAACTGCGCATCTATGTCTTGCCCAAAATTGATGAATGAAGCTTACACCGCTGCATCAATTAATGAACAATTACAAAAGGCTTCTGAAGAATTTGTGAATTCTGACAAGAACGATATTTCAAAAAACAGCCCTAAGGTTTCTTCGATATTTGATTGGTACAAAAAAGATTTTATTACAGACGAAGCTCCCAAGGTAATTGATTACATCAACAAATTCAGTAAAACGCAGATCAACACAAGCGCGACCTTAAGTTATAAAGACTACGACTGGAACTTAAACAAACAATAATTACCGAGAATAAATCTATAATTGAGAATATTCCGTATGTTTAGGCGATGCTCAGCATAATTATACCCGTTTTAAACGAGGCTAGCAACATCGCTAATGCACTCACAAAGATAACCTCGCATCTTCACCACAAAGAAGATTGCGAGATTCTTGTGGTAGATGGCGGTAGTGATGACAACACCGTAGATATTGTTTTAGCTTTCGCCAAAAGTTCTCCAGTAACTTCCATTAAAGTTATTCACTCAAATCGAGGCCGCGCAAAACAGATGAATGCTGGCGCAGATGCTTCAAGTGGTGAAATTCTTTACTTTCTGCATGCAGACTCTACTCCGCCGAAAGGCTTTGACTCTTTAATACAAGAGCAAGTGAAGAAGGGCAATCCTGCAGGTTGTTTTAAAATGAAATTCGACAACAACCACTGGTGGCTGCGTCTTGCTGGATGGCTTACAAAATTCTCTTGGCGAGCCTGTCGCGGCGGCGATCAAAGTCAATTTATAACCAGAGAACTATTTGATGAAATAGGCGGTTATGATGAAACTTTTGTGATCTATGAAGACAATATTTTGATCAACGAACTATATGCTCGCAAGAAATTTGTGGTTATTCAAGAGTGGTTAACCACCTCTGCCAGACTCTATGAAGAAAAAGGAATATGGTATTTGCAGTACCACTTCTGGAGCATTTATGTAAAAAAATGGATGGGCGCAGACGCAGAAGAATTGCATCAATATTACGTGAATAACATTCGCAATAAGCGTAATTCTAGTGCATTAAAAAAATCTCCAGAAGCCGTAACTGGTGAGTAATTAAGCTCCTTTACTGTTCACATAAAAAGCGTGGATCACACCCGGCAACCAGCCAAGAAGCGTAAGCAAAATATTTACAAGAAAAGCCGTCCCAATGCCTTGCTTCATAGCAACAGCAAGTGGCGGTAATAAGATAGTAATTAGAATAAGTAAAATAGACATTTTGTTAGTTTTTTCGTTTTCACGAAAAGTACTCAAAACCCATATCTCTTTCCCTTAAACTCTTGTGAATTAAGAAGAGTTTAGCCTTTTAAAGCCGGGCAGCAAGCGACTTAAAAGCCACAAAACCAAAGCCAGCAAAAAGCATGATATGAAAGATAAGCATGCCGTACGCTTGCTGAGAAATCCCATAATAAATTGCGAACCCAAAATATCCAAAAAGCACCAGCTCAATGATCGTATTTAGCGGAAGCTTCTTAGAAAGATATTGATTGCTCTTCCAGCCTTTTTTTAAGTCGCTGATGTTGAATTTTGGCGTACGTATAAATTCAGATTTTTTACCAAAATGCCCCTCAAGAACCGCTAGCGAATTATGAACGCTAAAGCCCATCGCAACAGAAAAGAACAAGAAAAACATTCCCACAAACTTGAAGAAATTCTTCACGCCACCGCCATGAATCCTGCGATACGCCACCCAATAACAAACAAAAAATATGATTGTGCTTACGCCAAAAAACGCGACAAAATTGAGATACCAACTAAAATCTGCATCCGTCTGCTGAATGTACAAAACCGGAACACTCAACACTGCAATGAGCAAAACCAGCAAAAACATACTGCTGTTCAACAGGTGAAAAAAGCCATGAAACTTGGTCCCAAAAGAAACCGAATCATCCTTTAAAACCTTGCTATAAATTTTTTGAAAATTCTCCGCAGCGCCTTTATTCCACCTAAATTGTTGCGAGCGCGCTGCACTTATAGCAACAGGAAGTTCTGCGGGAGTTTCAACGCTTTCAAGATATTTGAACTTCCATTTTTTCAGTTGGGCGCGATAGCTCAGATCAAGATCTTCTGTCAAAGTATCTCCACTCCAGTTTCCGGCATCAAGAATAGTTTGCTTTCGCCAAATCCCCGCTGTACCATTGAAGTTTATAAAATGGTTACCAAAGTTTCTTCCCACTTGTTCTAACACAAAATGAAAATCGAGAGCAAACGCCTGAATTTTGGTCAACAAAGAAAAATTGCGATTGAGATGTCCCCAGCGGGTTTGCACCACGCCTATTTTTTCATCCTTAAAATAAGGAACTGTTTTACGCAACCAGTCTGGCTTAGGCATAAAATCTGAATCAAAAATGGCGATGAACTCGCCTTTTGCGATTTTTAAACCTTCTTTAAGCGCACCGGCCTTAAAACCGCTACGGTCTGTGCGCGTGATGTGTTGTATATCAAGTCCGTTTTTTTGAAGTTGTTCTACCTTTTTTCCCGTAGTTTCCAGACTTTCATCTGTGCTGTCGTCCAGCACTTGAATTTCGAGTTTATCTTTGGGATAATCAAGTTTGGCGATATTCTCAAGCAAACGTTCTACCACGTACAACTCGTTGTATAACGGCAATTGTACGGTTACAAAAGGAACTTGCTTTTCGTCTGTAAGATTCCATTTCGCGGAAGCGTCATCCTGCTTTTTTGCACGCAAATAATTCACTAACAACTGTAATTGCGCCACGCTGTACAAGAAAATAAGCAGCAGCGCGAGTGAGTAAATTATGATAACAAACGTGTTCATTTAAAGCTGTATTTAAAAATCCATCCCAGGATTTTTACTCCTGCAAAGATAGCGCCTTTCACCGTGCCAGATACTTTTGAGACGCCTATGCGATTGCGGTATTTTACAGGAATTTCAGTGTATCGCAGTTTTTGTTTTATGGCTTTGAGTTGCATTTCTACCGTCCAGCCATAGGTTTTGTCTTCCATTTTTAAATGCAGCAACTTGTCATATTTTATCGCCCTAAACGGACCTAAATCTGTAAATCGTGCACCAAAAAACAAACGCATTAATGAGGTGGCAAGCCAGTTCCCAAAACGCTGCGGGAAAGTCATGCTACCGCTTTCGCGAAAGCGACTCACACGTGCTCCAATGACAAAGTCGACTTCGTCATTGATAATAGGTGCCACGAGTTCGTTCATCTGCTCAGGGAAGTCGCTATAATCTCCATCAAGAAATACGATGATATCAGGTTTAGGGTTTTGCTGCGCGACATATTGCATGCCTTTGAGACAAGCATTGCCATAACCCGGGCGATTTTCTGTAAGCACGGTAGCGCCTGCGCTTGCGGCATTAATTTCGGTGGCGTCTGTAGAAGCATTGCTCACCACGATAACCTCATCAACAAAATCAGGAATATCGCCCACCACAAGCGCGATGGAGTCTGCTTCATTAAAAGCCGGAATGATAACCTTGATATGAGCTTGCTTTGCGTTAATCTGCTGAAAATTTGGGCAAAAATAGCCTTTCTTCAGCGTTTAGACGCATATAATCTTTTTACCTGACGAGGTCTTTAAGCTTTGTTGATTTTTTGCTTACGTCCAATAGCAAAATAAAGTAATGCTCCAAGGATGCTTAGAAAGATCACGATCAGCACCCAAATAAGTTTATTGTTACCTTCAAATTCACTGCGAATGATATCGATCAAGGCAATAAGCGGCAAGATCAATCCGAAAATAGTAACGAATATTAATATTATTTGCCAAGGGCCGATCATTCCTAAGAACATACTTTTTTAATTAGTGGTTAGATGCCCAATTTAATAAAATTTCTTAAGCTTTACCGTTATTCACATAATCCATTAAATCAATATCGTTACCTAAAAGTATCTCGTTGCTGTTGATTCGGTTTTTGCGATTGTCATTTTCTAATTTAAGCACGCCACGTGGGCAGACCGCCGAGCAAACTCCACAGCCTACGCATGAGCTACGCACGATGTTTTCTCCTTTTTGGGCGTAAGCCCTAACATCAATACCCATCTCACAATAGGTTGAGCAGTTACCGCAAGAAATACATTGACCGCCATTTGTAGTAATCCTAAATTTAGAAAAAAGTCGCTGCTGGAAACCTAAAATCGCTGCCATGGGACAACCAAAACGGCACCAAACTCGGCTTCCAAAAATGGGATAAAAACCCACGCCAATAACGCCGCTAAACATTGAGCCTATCACAAAACCATAAGTAGAACGCAACTGATAGCTATTGAAGAAAAACAGGTTCATCCCTGCAAAATAAGTAACAAGCAAAATACCCATCACCACCGAAAAATAGATGATGGCGCCCTTTTTAGCATCTTTTGCTAACCTATTTCTACGAAAAACCATTACCCAAGTAAAAACGGCAGTAAGCAAAAGCGCGACAAGAAAGACAAATAGATCTTTTGTAAGCCAGACATGGTCAAACTTCTGGTATTCTTGATTTGCTGCGATTTCCATGTTATCGCCACCTTCGGCGTTGATCAATATTCCGCCGTTGCCCTGCTCAATATTTTTTAAGGCTTCTTTATTTTGACCTTCATTGACCACGATGTAATCAATATTCGCGGTCTCGCTATCAGGTAGCATGATCGCTTCCTCAGTTTTATTCACAAATACCACTGCTTTTGCGCCGGCTTCTTCCGCGGCAGCGATACGGTCAATAACGGGTTTGTCTCCAGGCTCGCTCATAATTACAACCTTATCCTGCAACTGCGACCATTTGCTTATTGATGAACTTTCGGCGCCAGCCAAAAAAGAATACACCACCGCAATGGTCATCACCGTGACAAAAACCACCACGCTATGAATCACCCAGCGCTCTACCTTCCAGGCAGACATTCGTTTATCTGAAAGATGACGATAAGGATCACCAGCAGTTTCGGCAAGTCCGCCGCAACCACAAACCCATGAGCAATACCAACGTTTACCAAATTTATAAGTTAGAATAGGTGTTATCACAAAAATACTCAGCACACCAAAGATCAACATTGCCAATCCCACACCACCAGCACTCAAGGATTCTGAAATCCTGTAGCCTGCAAACAGGTCATAATTTAACGGCCAAACATTTTTAAAATCATAATACGGCTGATTTAATCGCACCAAGATTTCTGGGATGATAAAGGCAAAAGCCAACTGAAAAAACATTACCGAAACGGTACGAATTTGCTCGTAACGATTGTGTCTGTACTTTAAAATGAACTTGTATCCAAAAACAAGAATCGCCACAGTGTACAGCGTTCCATACACAAACCACTGACTTGCAGGACCGCCATTGAGCAATTTGCTCAACGGATCAAAAAGTGCAATAAGCCCGGTGTTTTCTCCCTCTGCATTTAATCCTAAGTATTGCGGAAACCAGTACAAAACCACGTAAAAAAGTGTCAAAACGATTCCCGTGACCCAGCCTAGAATCCCTTTGCTCGACATGGATTTAAAATAGACTCCGTCGTTTTTTATCCCGGCGTGTTTACCCAGATACAACCTGTTTGAAAACAAGATCGTCCCCACAGTAATCAACCCAATTGCAAGTGACAAAAACACTGTTTTGTTCGGGAAGTTGACGTTAAATAACGCTAGCGCTAAAATGAACAAGCCCAGAACTCCTATAAAAACCGCAATGCGCTGTTTTTTTGAGATTGCTTTGGGCGGTTCGACCGCTAGCGACATGCTTTTAAAATTTGTATTCATATTTTTATTTCAAGACCTCACAGGTTTTGGAAACCTGTGAGGTCTGGCTGTTTTAAATTAAAAGCTTTTAAAATCTGTGGTTCAAGGCGTGTGAAGAATTCTGGATCAAAGTTGGCTTTCGCCAAATTTTCTACCACATGATCAATGCTTACTTTTTCAGACAGCCATCTATCAAGAACCTCGTGACGCATCCTAATCCCGAAGGTGTTTATGCCCAGAAATTGATTTGAATTCTTATCATACGCTATTGTTACCCATTTTGTGTCATCGTCATGCTTCCAGTGAAAATGTGCTTCATTTTCAGGTTTGTTCTTCTCGCTTGAAACCTGACCGTAGGTTTGATATTCTATGTCAAAAAACTTAGCACTGTTAAACCAATGTCCCGGTTTATATTTAAAGGTTTTTCCACAAATGTTTTGCGCAACGGTCTCACCCATCATCCTACCTACATACCAAACTGCTTCTATAGATTTGCGGTGCGATGGCGCATTTCTTAATTGCGCACAATCGCCAATGGCATACACACTGTCAACATTAGTTTGTAGATGTTCATCAACTAGAATTCCCTTACCACATTCAATCCCTGAATTTTCAAGAAAACTGATATTAGGCTTCACTCCTGTAGTGATCCCAACGAGGTCACAAATGATTTCTTCACCTTTTTTTGTGATGATCGCTTTTACATTGCCATCGCCGTCGTCAATAATCGTATCAAGTTCTTCGCCGTGACGCAAATCTATGCCATGCGATTTTATGTGTCGTGAGATCATTGAAGCTTCGCCCATGGGCAAAACACTACTCCAGAATCCTTCTTCGCGCACCAGCATCGTAACTGGAATTTTACGGGTGTGGAGCATTTCGGCGAGTTCTACGCCTATCAAGCCGCCGCCTATGATGACGGCGTGTTTGCATTCTTTGTTATTCGGTGCATTTTTTTCTAGCAGTTCGAGGTCTTGCTTTGTTACCAATCCCTGAACTCCGTTGAGATCTTGACCTGGCCAATTATATTTCGCCGTAAGGCTACCAGAAGCTATTATCAAGGTATCGTAAGAGAACTTTTCGCCTTGAGCGAAAATCAATCGCTTGTTCTCAACATCTACTTTTTCTACCCAAGCCTTCTTAAGTTCGATCCTGTTTTTCTCCCAGAACCAATCTTCATACGGCTTAATATCCTGCCAGCGCATATGGCCCATGTACACATACATCAAAGCCGTGCGTGAGAAAAAATGATCTGCCTCACCAGAGATTATAGTGATGCGCTTATCTGAGTTTTTCCTGATGTGACGTGCCGCGGTAACGCCGGCGATGCCATTGCCTATGATGACAACGTGCTCCATAGCAAATGTGAGATTAGGTAGATTTTAAAGATATAAACTTAAAGTGGGCGCAGGATTTAGAATAGCTCTAAATTTTTGGTAAAATCTAGGCTGAGATTTGCAGATCGCTATTGCGCTTCGAGTTAAATGAGTAAATTGAACCTATGAAGAAAAGCCCCCTTTTCCTGTTGCTTTTATTACCCGCCATGCTTCTGGTCTCGTGCTATGCGAGTCCTGTGGTTCAAGAAAAAATTAAAGGTGTGAGTTATGTGGCTTCACACGACACGATCGCTCAAAATCACATAGATCCGCTACTTAAGATCAACGCGACGCATACCGCTGTGATCCCTTATGGTTTTATACGCGACACAGCAAATCCTGAGGTTATTTTTAATACCGAAAGACAATGGTATGGCGAGCGTAGAGAAGGTGTAAAACAAGCTATTGAGCAGTTGCATAACAACAATATTAAAGTGATGCTCAAGCCGCATTTATGGATTTGGCGTGGCGAATTTACAGGCGATATGCTGTTGCCTAGTGAAGTCGCCTGGAAGCAATTTGAAGATAGTTATGCTGCGTATATTTTGCTTTACGCGAAATTAGCTCAGGAAGAAAATGTAGAAATCTTATGCATTGGCACAGAACTCTACAACTTCACAAATGCGCGACCAGCATTCTGGCGCAAGCTCATAAAAGATGTTCGTGAAGTTTACAAAGGAAAGATCACCTATGCCGAAAACTGGGATAAAGTGGATAAAGTACAATTTTGGGAATATCTGGATTATATTGGCGCAGATGCATATTTCCCGGTATCAATGATGCAAACACCTACGATCGCTGATGCAAAAAAAGGTTGGAAAACGCATAAAGAACTATTAGCCTCGCTTTCGCGGAAGCGCAACAAACCCATTCTTTTTACCGAATATGGTTACAGAAGTTCTGACTTTGCAGGCCGTGAACCATGGACGAGCGAACGCCATGATGGTAAAATGAACACCGAAGCACAAGAAAATCTATACGAAGCGCTTTTTGAAACATTTTGGGGAGAACCTTGGTTTGCCGGTGGTTTTTCCTGGAAGTGGTTTCATGATCATGATCGCACCATACAGCAAGAAAATAATCGCTTTACCCCACAAGGAAAACCTGCAGAAGCGGTAATGAAAAAATGGTACGCGCAATGATAAAATTCCTGAAGCTTTATAAATTTCAGATTCTGATCGTTTTAGGAATTCTAGCGATGTATTGCACTTTTGCCTACGATCTAGAACGTGCAGATTTTGTAAAACTCATTACACTTTATGCCGGGCTCACTTTTTTAAGCTACAAACTCATACAGCTTATGAAAGTGAACTTTACCACACTGGTGATCATCGGTGTGCTATTTAGGTTCGTTTTTCTATTTGCGATGCCTAATCTATCGCAGGATTTTTACCGTTTTATTTGGGATGGACGCATGTTGATCTCTGGCGAAAATCCCTATCTCAGCACGCCAGCTCAATGGGCGGTTACTAGTGATTATTATTTTGCTCAAGGACAACAACTCGTGGATGGCATGGGCGCGCTTAATGCTAGTCATTTTACAAACTACCCTCCTATTAATCAATTGTTCTTTGCCATGGGTGCGATGATAGGTTGGGAATCTATCAGCGGCACGCTGATCGCTTATCGTATACTGCTCATTTTTGCAGATCTGGGCATTGTGATCATTGGTAGAAAATTATTAGAAGACCTTAAACTTCCTGAACACAGAATATTCTGGTATTTTCTTAATCCTTTTGTGATCATTGAGTTTGCTGGTAATATTCACTTTGAAGGCATGATGTTGTTCTTCCTGCTCAGCGGAATTTATATGTTATATCACGGTCGCTGGTTTTATGCGGCATTATTGATCGGAGTTTCTATAAGCGTAAAATTGATCCCGCTGATATTTTTACCACTACTCTGGAAATTCCTCATCAAAGAGCGTAAAACAAACAAATTAAAACCCTCAAAGACTTCCATATTTAAGCTCCTAGGTTTTTATGTCACGGTTGCGCTTTCTGTTTTTCTCACCTTTATGCCATTTCTCACAGGATTTCTGGTAGATAATTTTGCGCAGAGTGTTGCTTTATGGTTTCAGAAGTTTGAGTTTAATGCGAGCATTTTTTACATCATACGCGAGATCGGGTTTTCTATTAAAGGATATAATGTGCTCACTAAAGTAACGCCTTATCTGGCGACAATCACATTTTTATTTGTGGTTGGGTTGTCGATTTTTGGCAAAGGTGTACGCTTAAAACCTCTCATTGCGACGATGGTTTTTAGCATCTTTTTCTATTTCTTATTATCAACTACCGTTCATCCTTGGTATGCGGCGACACCACTTTTGCTTTGTCTTTTCACACGCTACAGATTTCCTTTATTATGGGCAGGAACTGTAATGCTTAGTTATTATGCTTACGGCGTTGAAGAAGTTAAAGAAAATTACTGGCTATTAGGCTTAGAATATGGTTCGGTGGTTTTATTTATGCTTTATGAGATTTTTTGGCTGCAGCCAAAAGAAAAAGAAAAAGAAAAAGCCCCCAAGAAAATCTCGAAGGCTTATTTAGAGTATATGTCTCGTCCTGAAATAAGTTGACACAAATTCGACTTATTTATGAAAGACTCAGAAGGAGCTGAGCAGAAACGGACTCAGCGTGATTACAATTTAGGCTTTAAATTGGCGGTTGTATCTCAGGTAGAAAAGGGCGAAATGACTTATAAGCAAGCCCAAAAAGCGTACGGTATTCAAGGAAGGAGTACTGTTTTGGTTTGGTTGCGCAAACACGGTACCTTAGACTGGAGTAAACCAAAGACAAGACTTACCTGTAATACAATGAAGGAAACACCTGCTCAAAAGATCAAGAGGCTTGAAAAAGAGCTGTCAGATGAGAAGCTTAAGAATAAGATTCTCAACACAATGATCGATATCTCAGATCAGCAATACGGAACTTCTATTCGAAAAAAGTATTTGCCCAATCAATCCAACGAATCCGGCAAGAACACCGACTAAGCCTGTCACGTTGTTGCAGATTGTTTGGGATAAGCAGACAGGCTGTCTATCAAGCAGAAATGCGAGAAAGGACAAGAGCTGATGAACTTGCCTTGATCAAACCGCTGATTTTAAGGGTGCGCCAGCAAATGCCAAGACTAGGTACTCGTAAACTGTATTATTTACTCAACGTTGAGTTTGAAAAGATGGGAGTTAAAATAGGCAGGGACGCCTTATTTGATTATCTCAGGTCAGAATCAATGCTTATAAAACCAAGAAAGAATTACACAAGGACAACAGACTCTCGGCATTGGCTAAAAAAACACCCTAACCTAATGAAAGATGTTACACCCGTAAGACCAGAGCAATACTTTGTAAGCGATATTACTTACATCAAGAGTAGAGAAAGGACACATTATCTTTCCTTGGTGACAGACGCTTTTAGCAGAAAAATAATGGGCTATCATCTAAGTGATGACATGAGTGCAGAAAATGTAGTTAAAGCAATGAAAATGGCTAATAAGAGTAGAACCACATCAAGCGAGGTAATACACCATTCTGACAGAGGCTTGCAGTATTGTTCTTCGTTGTATCAAACTCAATTGAAGCGATCAAATGCGATACCTTCAATGACAGATGGATATGACTGTTATCAAAATGCATTAGCAGAACGAATTAACGGGATATTGAAGAGTGAGTTCTTAATAAACAAATGCAATACAGGCAAAGAACTCAGCCTGCTAGTTCAGCAGTCTATTAAAACTTATAATAATCAAAGACCACATCTAAGCCTTAACTACAAAACACCTAATTTTATACACAACAAAAAATCCCTTGAAGTTAGCTCCAAGGGATTGATTTAAATTATTAAAAACTGTCAACCTATTTTAGGACGACTCAATAAAAAAAGTTGATCTACTGAATGATAACTTTATTGGTTTGACCACTTTCGTTAGTCAAAATATAGGTTCCAGGATTTAAGGAGCCAACCTCAACGCTTACCGCATTTTCAGCATTTTTAAGCATCCTTCCTTGAATATCGTATAATTTATAAGTGGTAGGTTTTGCAAAGAAAACATGATTTCCTGAAGCTGGGTTGGGATATACTTTAAAAGTATTTTTCGCAACAGCGAAATCATTAACACTCATCGTAACGTTGTCTAAAGTATAAACACTGATCGTAGCGCTCACCTCATTTGCGATCACCACAAGACCTTTTTCTAAGCTGTTCTCTTCTGGCTTAACATACACGATGCCTTCTGGAGCAAGGTCTCCTGTGATATCTTCGCCAGGCGCTGTGCTACGGTTGTTGTAATATCCCTCAAAAATTGGGCTCTGTGGGTCTGTAATATCATAAACCACAAATCCGCCTACGCGCTCAAGACCTACAAATGCATACCATTTACCTTCAATCTCTTTAACGATCACAGCCTCTGGTTCTGGACCTTTATTATCGCTTCGGTTCTTGAATTCGTTCTCATCATCTGTAGCGTTAAAAATAGGATTCCATGTAGGGTCTTCTGCTATGATACGCTCAAAATCGTCGCCGCTATCATAAACCATCTTCCCAGTGTTTTGATTATAAATGCTAAATGATCTACCGCCAAAGGCATACAACTTATCATAATCGCCATCGCCGTCTGTATCGCCGTTTTGGTCAGTGAATTTAAGTTTACCTAGATTCCACGACTCAGCGAGAAGATCTGCGTTAGGAAATGCCTTAGGATCTAAAGTAATATCTCCTAGATCAACCTCTTCTTCAAGCGGATCATACTCACGTGCATCGCCTTCATTTGCCGTTACAAAATAGTTTACTCCGCCTACATTATACGTTGCGATAGCATCTGGCTGATACATCCCATAAATAGGCCAGTTTGCCATAAAGATCATATCAGATTTATTTGACGCATCTAGCGTATTTTCAGGTAAGCTATGGTCTTTGTAACCCAGTGGAAGAAGCGTGTTCATCTGCAATGCATCAAGGCCTATAACCGCCACAGCATTGTTCTCTTGCAAGGTTACCCAAGCAAATTCTGAGTCAGCCGACACTGCGATGTATTCTGGCTCTAGATCTTGTGAAACTGTAGCTCCAGGACCAAAAATGCGTATTCCGCCTGCAATAAGTTCTTCTTTCTTATCATCAAAAATATTGAAGTTTAAAGTCGTAACATTTGCAGCAGTTAGATTAGCCACTCCGCCAGAAATATCAATTACCGAAACCGTACCTTCTGGATCAATGGTATAATCACTATTAGGCTCGCCCTCATTTGCTGTTAGCACTTTTGTACCATCTGGAGTAAAAACCACCATATCTGGCAGCGAACCAACCTCAACAGCGCTCAAGAAGTTTCCATCAGTATCAAAGAAAACTACGTTACCATTAAGATTTTTATCATCAGGAACCGCAGTTGCTGCTACAACGCCATTCATCACAGCAACACTCGTCCCAGAATCCCCATAAGTAGAAAGATCGATGGTAGAAAAAGCAGTGATATTTAAAGGATCTGAAAAGTCTAAAACTTCAATAGAAGCATTGCCGCTATTCATCACAAAAAGACGCTCTGTCGCCGCATCGTGCGCCACGATCTCAGAGCCAGGATTATCTCCTGTAATTTTATAGCTTACGCCAAAATTTATCCCCAACGCCGCAGTACCCACAGGAGCATGTGCCTCGTCGTCTAGCACATAGATCGCATGCGCGCTATCATCTCCTATTGTAGCATTCGCCGCGTTTGAAAGTTCAAAACCATATAACATATCTGGAGCCGCAACTGCGTTATCTGCAAAAGTAAAATCCACTGTTTGCTCAAGATCTCCTGCCGGAGTAAATGTGATGGTTTTATCTGTGATCTCACCGCCAATGCTTGGATAAACCACTTTAATATCTACAGTAACATCTGCAGATGGAGCTTCAGAGATCATAACGACTATTGAAGCGTTCTCACCTTCATTTACCACTGTAGATTCTTCTTTAAAATCGATCACAGGGTTAGCCACAGTAGCAGCAGTAAAAGATCCTAAAGCTACAATAGTAGAAAATGAAGTACCGCTGTTACATGTTCCTTGACCATCAAGCGCGTCAATAGCAGAAATAGTAAATTCTGACACATCAAAATTACCACCATTAGCAACAGAACCGCTGTTACGCAGATAATAACCATCTACATGTTCCCAGCTTTCACCAGAACCGTCTTTACCTTCTCCCCCAAAACGATCAATAACATTAGAAGATGCATCAATGATCTGGAAGCCATCATCACCATTACTAGAGATCGTTCCGCTCTGGATAAGATTATCTTTTACACCAAACTCGCCTTCAAAAACTGTTTGATTATTGGTGATATAAATAAAGGCATCTTCAACTTCTCCTAAAGAAGAAAGGTCGATATCGCTACCAAAACCACCTCCATTTGCCATTCTTTGAACAGCCCAACCGCTAAGATCGATCTTGCCGTCAATATAAATTTCAAGAACGCGCCCGTTTGCGCTAGGACAAGTACTATCTACATAACCCGTTATCAAAGCGCTCTGCCCAAAAGCAACAATAGATATTAGAGAAAGTAGAAAAAATGAGTAGAGTTTTTTCATAAACTGTTTGTTTAAGATTAGTTAGGCTCTAAAATTAACCTTGATTAACAGCTTGAAGTTTAAGCCTAAGTTATCTTAAACTTAATTTCACGTAAAGAATACGCTTATTTATTTTTTGCTCACCTTATACATATGCGCCACCCGTCTATCTTTATGATTTCGATTTGTGGCAGGTAAAACATTACCATCTATAATTTCAAGATTTTCAATGGTATAGTCCTTAAAAGTGGCTTCAAAATCTTCAATTCTAGCATGATCTAGAAGTAAAATAAATTCATTTTCTGCTGGGATCTCTATTCCGTTTACACCTTCAATTGACGGTAAAGGTTGACCAAGATCCCACAGCAATTCTGGCGAACCATTATCATACACATACACCGTTTCACCTTGTTGTTGCAGCGCTGTTATTTTTGGCGCAAGCCTATCAAAATCTGGATTTGTATACGTCACGCGCATCACCGGAAATCCAAAAACTACCACACAGCAAAGAAATGCGATCACACACCAGAAGACGCGAGCGATATTTTTTTGGCGCAAGCCACGTAGCATTAAAACTGCAACAATAATAAGGCTCAAGGCCAAAAGAACGTACCAAACCCAAAGTCCGTTAAGATCGAGAAAAAACATTCCCGCAACGCCAGCTAAGAGGCCGGCACCGGCGATCACAATAAAATTAAAATACACCGGAAGCTTCTCAAACTTATTTGTAAAATCCTGAAAGTTCTCAATGATATATTTGATGTAAAAACTGGTATTTAAGGCCAGCGGAATCAACACTGGCATGAGATATCGAGATTTTTTATCTGGAATGATCGATAGCAAAACCACAGCGGCGAGCGTCCACCACAAGGTGAATTTATAAGCTTGCAGATCCTTCACTTTAGTTTTTAAATAAGGATATAACAAACTCACAAATGCCGGAATCGTCCAGATACCGCTTTGAGTGAAGAACGACCAATAATAATAAAATGGTCTCACATTGCGATTACCTCGTGCAGCAGCCTCTTGCGCAAGGACTTTAGTAAGCGTATCGTGATCAAAAAAGTAAACTATTAATCCCCAAGACAATCCCACGATGAGCGCCATCAAGATCAAAACCGTAAGCGGCAGTCCTTTTTTACGATTGAATTTTGGGCGATACACCGCGATATACGCGATAATAAAAGGCAGTAGCAATGCATAGTGAGAAACTGGCCCTTTGCTGAGAAAGGAGAACCCGATGAAAATTCCGGCGCAAGCCGCATTAGCATACACTTTATTACCTTTTAAGAAATGCCATAAACAGTAAATTCCCATCACTGTAAATGCATGACAATAAATATCCCAAGTACCATTGCGTCCAGCAAAAACAATATAAAATGAAGTCGCCAATATCAATGCTCCGGTAAGTGCCTGAGCGGCATCTTTAAAGATCTCTTTACCCACTTTGTAACCAGAAACCGTAAGCAGTGTCGCCATTAACGCTGCGGGTAAACGCAACGCCCAAATTTTACTAAACCCAAATATCATCCCGAACGCAGCTGTAAACCACGTGGGCATAGGTGGTTTTTGATAGCGCGGCACACCATTGATCGTGGTAAATATCCAGTTGCCACGCTCTGCCATATCGCGTGCAGTCACAAAATTGCGCGCTTCCATAATGTTTTCATACATCACTCCCAGATGCGGGAAAAAGATGCACAAACAAACAAGAAGCAAAAGCGGAATATGATATTTTTCGGGGACTAGGATCATTTATCTTCACCAAAGGACAACCTAATATTTCTTGTGTAAATGATCGATCCCATGAGGTGTCCTATAAATAACACGGGATCTTTACGTATTATGGCATACGCCAAAATCATTACCGCGCCTATCAAACTAAGCATCCAGAAGCCTAGCGGCAATGATGATTTTTTTCTTCTTTCAGAATAAATCCATTGATAGATAAAACGACAAGTAAATACTACTTGCGCAATAATACCCAGCAGCAATAACCACAACGGGATATTCTCATTCCTGAACAATTTATCAATATCGTAAGCGCCGTTGTTGTAAGAATAAATAATGATCAAGACCGGAAAGATCCATAGGAAATATTGGATCACCTTAGGGTTACGTGCCCATTGCCCTTGCAGTTGCAAATTTCTTATGTAAATAAAATACGTAAGCGTCTGCCCCAGCATGATCGCAAAATCTTCGCGCAGATATCCATAAACAAAAAGTAAGAAAGAAGCTCCCAGACTTAACCACCAGAAATTGGCCGGCGTTAAAACCTTTTTAGATTTTTCAGAGAGAATCCATTGAAGGATCAATCTCCCGCTAAAGAGTATCTGGGCAAGAAAACCTATAACATATATCCACCAGGCACTAGTCATCAGACTTTTTTGCTACCGTATAGTTAATGTATTTTTTCTTCATCCATAGATACGCAAAACAGTCCATTAAAGGACCTAGCAGCCTATTCCAAACCCCGAAGTGCGCTTTACCCGCCACTCTAGGAAAATGCCTAATAGGCACTTGCAAAACTTTACCTTCTTGCAACATGATCATCGCTGGTAAAAAGCGGTGCAAGCCTTTAAACATTGGGATGCGCTTTGCATAGTCTGTTTTAATGATCTTAAGCGGGCAACCCGTATCATCCATACCATCATGCGTAAACGCACGACGTATACCATTTGCGATACGACTGCTCATATTTTTCACAAAACTATCCTTACGATCAGCCCGATGACCAGTTACTAAGTCATACTCACCAATAGAAGGAATAAGTTTATTAAAATCATCAGGAGTGGTCTGCAAGTCACTATCAATATAACCCGTAAAGGCAGTGTCAACATGATCAAAACCTGCTTTGATCGCTGCGCTAAGACCTCTATTTTCTTTAAAAGAAACATATTCAAAGCCGGCACTACGCTTACAGATCTCTTCAATAAGCTGCTGACTTGTATCTGTAGAACCATCATTCACAAAAAGCACCTTTGTGGGCAGCAAAGCAACCTCAAAAAAGTTTAAAAACGCTTTTTCAACCCTTGGGAGGTTTTCTTCTTCATTATGTACGGGAACAATTACCGTGAGTTGATACGACATGCCTTTATTTGAAAACCGCAAAAGTACGTTTTTTACAAACAGGATGCGGGTAAAGATATTTTGGCTTTAAGCCAAAAAAAGACACACGAACCAACAAAAAGCAATATCTTTAAGATTATCAATCATTTAAATCACATCGCATGCACAAGATCGTATTATTACTGATGCTGTTTCCGGCTATCATACTAGGTCAGGAAACTCATGACAAAAATCTACCAGAATATTTTTTGAACGGTGAGAAAATAGAAATGGGAAAATCATTTATAAACACAGAAAACATCATTGACGTTAGCGTGAAGAAAAACACTGATAATGGTCAAATCTTTATAACAACAAAAGACGCTGTTACGTTTGTAAATCTTATTCAGCTTTCGCAAGAAAATGACATTAATGGTAGTAATGCGCTTTTCTTAATCAATGGTAAGCCTATAAACAAGCCGTCTGAAGTGGTCTTTGACAAAAGTCTTTTAAAAACGATCGCTTATGAAGAGAGCACGACTTTTGAGAATATTAAAAGCGATTTTAAGATCATAATGATAGAAACTAAAGACACCGAAAAAGAAAAATCAGAAGGCGAAGTTATAATACGTGGCGTCGGAAAATAACTCACAAAAACAAAAAACCTCATCATTGCTAATGAGGTTTTTCTTTTTTATACGATCTCTAATTACATATCTAGAAGATATGCGAAGATCAACGGCGCTACGATGGTAGCGTCACTTTCTATAATAAATTTAGGAGTATCAATATCTAATTTACCCCAAGTGATCTTTTCATTAGGCACTGCACCTGAATATGATCCATAACTTGTGGTAGAATCTGATATCTGGCAGAAATAACTCCAAAATGGTGTATCCTCACGCTCCATATCTTGATATAACATTGGCACTACACAAATAGGGAAATCTCCTGCGATACCACCACCTATTTGGAAGAATCCTATTCCGTTTTTAGAATTATCTGTATACCAATCTGCAAGAAAAGTCATGTATTCAATACCAGACTTCATTGTGCTTGCTTTAAGTTCGCCTTTGAGCACATAAGAAGCAAAAATGTTACCCATTGTACTGTCTTCCCAACCAGGAACTACGATAGGTAGATTTTTTTCCGCGGCAGCGTACATCCAAGAATCCTTAAGATCGATCTCGTAGTATTCTTCAAGAACACCACTTAACAACATCTTGTACATAAACTCATGCGGAAAATAGCGCTCACCAGCATCCTCTGCGTCTTTCCAGATCTTGAAGATATGCTGTTGTAAACGACGGAATGCTTCTTCCTCAGGAATACATGTATCTGTAACACGGTTTAAACCCTTTTCAAGCAATTCCCACTCTTCCTGAGGCGTAAGATCACGATAGTTTGGCACGCGCTTGTAATGTGAATGCGCCACAAGATTCATGATATCTTCTTCAAGATTTGCCCCTGTACAAGAAATGATCTGTACTTTATCCTGGCGTATCATCTCTGCAAAGATCTTACCCAGTTCTGCAGTACTCATCGCTCCCGCAAGAGACACAAGCATCTTTGCACCGCTCTCTAATTGTTCTTCGTATGCTTTTGCTGCATCCACAACGCTTGCTGCGTTAAAATGCAGGTAATATTTTTCTATAAATTGTGAAATACTTCCTTTAGTCTTCGTCATTTAGATCAAATTTTGACACATTAGTTTTTCCTGATTTTGACACATAGCTGTTATCATAATCGTCTTCTATTTCTTCTCCTTGAAACTTATAGCTTAGCATTTTGTAATACAATTTCGCCGCAAGGAAATCTGAAGATTTATCAACCTCGTTAGGGCAAAGTTCAACAATATCGAACCCTACCACGTTTTTCTCCTCAAACACACGCTTTAAGAAATCCATCGTCTCATACCAGAACAGTCCGCCTGGCTCTGGCGTACCGGTAGAAGGCAAAATTGATGGATCAAAAGCATCTAGATCAAAGGTGATAAAAACATTATCAGTACAAAGATCGATCACATTATCAACCCAATATTCATCTGACGCCATCTCGTGTGCAAAAAAGGTTTTATCCTCATCCATCACAGTTTTCTCAAGCACATCCATACTACGAATTCCTACCTGAATAAGGTTTGTAGTTTGGCTTGCTTCATAAACAGCACAAGCGTGATTGCAAGAAGAACCCTCGTACTCTTTACGAAGATCGGCATGCGCATCTATATGCAACACGGTAAGATCATCAAACAGTTCACTAAACGCGCGAATACTGCCTATTGAAATAGAATGCTCACCACCAAAAAGCGTCACGAATTTATTGCGCTTAATGTATTGTTTTGTGGTTTTGTGTACCGCATCAACCATTGCTTCTGGAGATGCATTTTCTTTTATGGCTTCCGCCAAAAATACGCCCTGCTGGTAAACCTCTGTATCGGTCTCGATATCATAAAGCTCCATGTTCTCGGCTGCATGCAAAAACGCCTGTGGGCCTTTGTCTGCACCTTTTTGCCATGTACTTGTCCCATCATAAGGAACTGGGATCAATACGATTTTCGCATTGTCTAACTTGGCAAACTCATCCGGAATGCCAGCAAAGTTTTTAGTTGTACTCATAACCTAAGATTTTAAGCAAATCTTCTGCTTTTTGTTGTTCGTTAAATATTTGTGTTGTGATATTTCCATCATCATCCTTATCAATAAGAATGTGTTTAGGTTGCGGGATCAGGCAGTGTTGTAAACCACCATAACCACCTATTGTTTCTTGATAAGCTCCTGTATTAAAAAAGCCTATATACAATGGTTTTTCTTTTTTATATCTAGGTAAATAGATCGCGTTACTATGTTGCTCACTATTGTAATAATCATCACTATCGCAAGTAAGACCGCCTAGAAGTACGCGCTCATATTCTTCATCCCAGCGGTTAACCGGTAGCATGATAAAGCGTTTTGAGATTGCCCAAGTATCTGGAAGTGTCGTGATAAAACTACTGTTTATCATATTCCACTTCTCACGATCGTTCTGTTGTTTTTGATACAACACTTCATAGATCGCACCTCCACTCTCACCTACGGTAAAACTCCCGAACTCAGTAAAAATATGCGGAACAGGAACCTCAGCTTCTTCACAAGTGATCTTGATCTGATTTAAGATCTCATCTACCATGTATGCGTAATCGTAATCAAACGCTAATGAGTTTTTAATAGGGAAACCACCACCAATGTTCAAACTATCTAGAGTAGGACAGATCTTCTTAAGGCGTGTGTACACCTTAAGACATTTTATCAATTCGTTCCAGTAATACGCGTTATCACGAATACCCGTATTGATAAAAAAGTGAAGCATCTTCAGCTCTACCTGATCATTATTCTTGATCTGGTCTTCATAAAAAGGAACAATGTTTTTATACCCTATTCCTAACCTAGAGGTGTAGAACTCAAACTTTGGCTCTTCTTCAGATGCAATGCGAATTCCTACTTTAAAGTCAGAGTTTATTTCGCTGCTAAGCAAATCTAGCTCCTCATAGTTATCGATGATAGGAACGCAGTTTTGATGCCCACCATTGATAAGGCCAGCAATATTCTTGATGTATTGATCACGCTTAAAACCGTTGCAAATCACATATGTTTTATCACTGATCTTGCCTGTTTCCTTAAGCTTTTGCACAATATTGATATCAAAGGCAGAAGAAGTCTCGATATGTATATCGTTCTTCAAAGCCTCATCAAGCACATGTTTAAAGTGTGAACTTTTTGTGCAATAACAATAGTTATACGAGCCTTTGTAATCATGTTTCTCGATCGCATCTGCAAACCATTTTTTTGCACGATTGATGTTCTCTGAGATCTTAGGCAGGTAGCTAAACTTTAACGGCGCTCCGTACTCTTTAATGAGTTCCATGAGGTCAATACCATGAAACTGTAATTTGTTCTCATCCAGTTTAAATTCTTCGGTTGGGAAGTAAAAAGACTGGTCAATTAAGTCTATGTATTTAGTATTCATTGATTGCTATAAAGCTGAAAATTATCTAAAGCTATTTGTTTTTAGCCTTAAAAAGGTATTAAGAATTTGTGAAAAATGTAAAAATCAATCAAGAAGTCGCAAACCTTCGTGTATGGATGCGACGATTTTTTCAACTCAGGATTGAGTTAAAGAAGGGCATAAAGCCTATATTTTGAGGTGTTTTGGTCATTTATCTATTCCGCTTTCGCGAAAGCTATAATTACACCACAAATGAGAGATAAAAAAAATTAATATGCAATACCCTAGAAAAAATTTTCTAGAGCATTTTAAGAGTATTGATCTCTAGTTGCGTAAGGATGCGATACTTACCACGTGGAAGATCTTTTTTAGTAAGATTACCCATAGTAACACAATCTACACGCACTACTTGATAATTGAAGTGCTCAAAAATCTGTCTTATGATTCCGTTACCGGTGTTTTTAATACGCAAGCCCACCTCTGTATGTGGCGCACCGTCTACGTAGCTTATTTCGTCAACAATGATATCCTTACCTTCAAGATTAAAACCAGCTTTAATTTTATCAAGATCATCACCTTTAAGGTTTTTATCAAGACCTACATGAAAAAGTCTAGGTAAACCAGCTTTAGAATTCAGAAGCTTATTTGTAAGCTGAGTATCGTTTGTAAAAAGTAAAAGACCAGTAGCGTTGCGACCCAATCTTCCCACGGGCTTGATAGCTGCCGTTGTAGCATTTGCCACAAGATCCATAACGGTCATTCCCTTTGCATTACTTGTAGTAGTTGCAAAACCCTTAGGCTTATTAAGTAACACATAACTCATAGGTTCTGGATTGATCCTTCTACCGTCAAAACGAACATCATCAGTAAGATTTACTTTATACCCCATCTCATTGATCACCTTACCGTTTACAGTAACCTGACCTGTAGAAATATAAAGATCTGCCTCACGACGAGAGCAAATACCACTATTTGCGATATATTTATTAAGACGTATCCCGCCTTTGTTCTCTGCTTTAGTTTCACCACGGCTGCTATTTGCAGCAGCTTTTTTCACTGGAGCATTCCCTCTGCTTTGACTCTCGCTACGCTTATTTTTAAATCCTCTACCAGAAGATTTTCCTCCTCTTTTACTCCCTTGATGTCTGCTCATGGCGTCTTTTAATTTTTTGCAAAGGTACTGAATTGATTTTGGTATTTTTTATCAAAGTAAAAACGCATCAATAAATATATTAACCTCTTAAATACAATAAGTTGCGTGATTTATTTTTTGGCTTCAAGCCAAAAAACTTAAAAAATCCTATTGATCACCGTATCCATATCAATGAAAAGAATACAAAAAACGCCGAAAACGATGATGAATTTTAAAATGTTGTGCAACACGAGATAATGTAGTTTTTCTCGAGATTTCCACACCATAAACAGAAAGACTACTAGGAGAATTATACTCAGATAAAAATAGTAGATCATGTGCCCCACATCATAATAATTCACCAATAAGTAGATGGGCACTGCTGTGAGAAGTAACAATCCTGTGATATTTAATTTTGCCCATTTTTCTCCCCAGACTACAGGTATCGTTCTATAATTAAGCGCAAGATCGCCTTTAATATTCTCTAGATCTTTAATGATCTCTCGCATTGAGAGTATTAAAAACAAGAACATGGCGTGCACAAAGATCACCTGCTGAAAATTGCCATAATAGATAAAAACCACAAAAAACGGAGTGATAGATAAAATCGCTGAGGTTATGTTACCCAGCAACGGGATTTTCTTAAGCTTATGACTGTAAAACCAAATGCCAAAAATGTAGATAGAGAAAAACAAAACCGCTCTAAACGATACATAACTCGCCACGATTACTGACAAGAAATTAAGCACAAAATATAGTGCTAAGATCTTCTTCTGACTTATTAAATGATCAAGTTTAGTTTTTGTGGGTCTATTGATCAAATCCTTCTCACTATCATAAAAACTATTTATGATATATCCGCCAGCGATCACCATTGAAGATGCTAGGATCAAAAGAAAAAGATTGGGATCAAAAAGCACATCCTTAACCGGAAGATCTGGTGCTAAGATGTAAATAGATGTAAGATACTGAGCGATCACAATAATGAGAATATTATAACCACGTACCACTGAGAATAAACTCAGGAATTTGAGTAATAATAGTCTGTTTTTTCGGCTGATGAGGGCCATGACCGCAAGATTAAGAAAGCGTTTCTAGAAGCTGTAGACCACCTCTAGTTTATGCTCTTTAAGAGCTTCGCGCGCTTTATCAATGTTTTCTGTAAAGCCTAAGATATAACCGCCGCCTCCAGAACCACAAAGCTTCAAGTAATAATCATTACTTTCAAGACCGTTTTGCCAAAGTTCATGAAATTTTGCAGGGATCATCGGCTTGAAGTTGCTTAAAACTGTTTTAGACAACACCTTCACATTCTTAAAAAGCGACTTCACATCACCTTTTAAAAAGTCGTCAACACAAGCATCTGTATGTTTAATAAACTGATCTTTCAGCATATTACGGAAACCTTCTTGCTTCATGTTTTCCATGAAAATGTTAACCATAGGTGCAGTTTCACCTATGATACCACTATCTAAAAGAAAAACAGCTCCTTTGCCATCTGGCGTTTGAGAAGGAATACCTGCAGGCTCAATATTGTCTTTACTATTGATAAGAATAGGCAGGCTTAGATAACTATTTAATGGATCAAGACCAGAGGATTTACCATGAAAAAAGGATTCCATCTGCCCAAAGATCTTTTTCAGTTCTAGCAGTTTTTCTCTGGTAAGATTTTCTAAGATCGTGATCTTATCTGTAGCATATTTATCGTAGATAGAAGCTACAAGAGCACCGCTACTTCCCACGCCATAACCTTCTGGTATGGTACTGTCAAAGTACATTCCGCTCTCGATATCTGCCTTAAGACGTGCGATATCAAAAGTCACCAGTTCTGGCTCTTCTTCCTGAAGTTTCTCAAGATAAGTAGCGTAAGCCTTTAAATTTTGATTAGACCTTTTTGCCTTTTCATCCAGATCTTTTTCTACTTTAAGTGCACCCTTATAGAAGTTATAAGGTATAGATAAGCCCTTAGAGTCCTTGATGATACCATATTCACCAAAGAGTAGGATTTTAGAATAAAATAAAGGTCCTTTCATACTATAATTATCAGGCGGTTGCAAAGTTACGGTTTTTTCACTCCGCTGCCCACGCTATCACAAATATAACGTCCTTGTTGACAGTAAGCAACCACATTAGTCTTAACAAATTCTAAAACTTTGTCTTTTTCCCTTTCGGGGAAAAGTAAATGCACATTAGCACCAGCGTCTAATGTAAAGCAAGCCGGCACGCCAGTCTTTCTACGGAATTCCCAAATCGCATCAATGATCTTAAGCGTATTAGGTTTCATTAAAATGAAATAAGGATCGCTCGTCATCATCATCGCATGAAGTGTCAACGCTTCATTCTCTGTAAGTTTTACAAAACCTTCTAGATCGCCTTCCTTAAGAATACGGATCATCTCGCGCATATTCTCATGCGCCTGCTCAAACCTTCCTGCCGCGAAAGGATGATTATTCATCAGGTTATGACCCACAGTGCTGCTCACAGGTTTCTCGCCCTGATCTACCAGCAAGATGATATCTTGAAAGTTCTCAAAAACAGGATGCAATTCATCAGAAAAAACCTTCCCGTAAAGATCATCACTTCCTTCTACACTCTCTGATTTTCCCCAAACCATCATCGGTCCGCGTACACTGCGACACGCACTACCACTGCCTAAACGTGCCAAAAACGAAGTTTTTTGCTCGATCATCTCAACAGACATCTCTTGAGAAACTTCTGCTTCTAACTGCACAAGACAATACGCCAGCGCGCACATCCCACTTGCAGAAGAGGCAATACCGCTACCATGCGGAAAAGTATTAGACGTCTCGATCTTAAAACTATACTCCTTCACAAATGGAACGTAGTCTTGTATAAGTTCAAAAAACTGAGCGATCTTAGGTTCAAACTGAGGTTTATGCTCACCGTCTAGAAAAACTTTAAAATCAAATTCAGGTTTACCAGCTTCCTTCTTTGTGTAATACAGTTTTGTTCTTGTATTACAAGCATCAAGTGTAAAACTTATAGATGGGTTTTTAGGCAGCTGAGTTCCGTGTTTTCCCCAGTATTTTATAAGTGCAATATTGCTGGGCGCTTCAGCTTCAGTAAATCCTGCTTCGGGTAAAGTTGCCAGTGGTAATGGCAAAAAATCAGTTTCAATCATGCTGCAAATATAAGAGCATTTTAAATTCTCGCCTGTTCAAAAGTTTTTCAAAGACAGGAACTCAACGCATTTTTTATATTTTAGTAGTCTAGATAATAAAGAATGGGCAACAAATTAATTTTAAGAATCATCACATCTGTAGGCTTTTGCCTCATTCTGGGATTCTTTGCTCATATCTCATACCAAGCTAGTATTAATACATGGTATGCAGATCTCAACAAGCCGTCTTACACACCTAGTCACAACTTCTTTGTTTGGGTATGGCTGTTTATCTTTATCACTATGGGTGTTGCCGCCGGTTTTGTGTGGAACAAAGGTTTTTATCACAAATGGGTAAAAACAGCGCTTTATCATTTTGTTTTTCAGATCATCATTAATGCGACATTCTTCTTAGTGACCTTTGGAGCAAAATCACTAATTCTAGGATTGATCTGTTGTTTAGGACTTTTTATTCTACTGATCTTTACGTTTAAATGGTTTGCGATCGTAGAAAAGATCGCCGGCATTTTACTTATACCTTATATTATATGGATAGGCTTTATCGCATTTATCCTTTTTCAAATTCTTAGACTTAACTAAGATCCTGCCAGATCGATCAATTTATTTAAGGTATTTAAATTGCGTGTAGTTGCTCTTACTTTCAGTTTATTTTCAAAGAAGTTATTGCTCAGTTTTGTTCTTCCGGCACCATTGGGTAAATGCAAATAAATACAGCCAGGAGCATAGGCCCACTCTTCTGGAGAGAAATCAATAGCCTTTAAATTTGATAGATTTTCGCCGGAAGGCTCATCAAAAAGTAAAATAAAATATTCCTTACCCGTAGCGTCATACGGTTTATTAGATACGACCTCTTTGATAAAATCTGGCTCAATTACAAGCACTTCAACTTCAAACCCGAAGGATTTCATGATCACTTGAGCTATTAATTTTTGCAGCGCAGCACTTTTGGCGGAAGCCTTAAAAATCACATTCCCGCTCTGTATATACGTCGCAACATCAGTAAGGCCAGCGTTTGCAAGCGCCGTGCGCAAGTCGGCCATTTTGATCTTTTTCTGTCCGCTTACATTAATGCCGCGCAATAAGGCGATGTGTGTTTTCATGCGTTATATTTTTTTGCAATAGCTTCTGCGGCGAGATAGCCGCCCGTCCACGCATTTTGAAAATTAAACCCACCCGTAACCGCATCAATATTGAGCACTTCGCCCGCCAAATACAGATCAGGACAGATCTTACTCGCAAAAGTGGTAAAATCAACCTCTGTCAGATCTACGCCGCCAGCCGTGGTAAACTCATCTTTAAATGTGCTTTTACCGCTTACGCGAAAAGTACACTGCGTCAAACTCTGCGCAATATGCTCAATTTGCTGCTTATTTATGTCTGCCCAGATCACATTCTCTGAAACTTGCGAACTAAGAACAAGATTATTCCACAGGCGTTTAGGAAGATCAAACGGGTTGCGTTTTATCACCGTTTGTTTCGCGGAAGCGAGCTTAAAATCTTTCATGATCTCAACCGCCTCATTAAAGCTAAAATGATCTAACCAATTTACCTGCGCCAAGAAATTATATTCCATTGCATGCAAGACGCGCGCCGCGATCGCCGAAAGTTTTAAAACCGCCGGCCCACTTATACCCCAATGCGTTATCAGAATAGGACCAGAACTTTCATCACCATTCGCTCCAGGAATTTGAAGCGCGTCACCATTAAGGTCTAATAACTTAATTGAACCCTGCGTCGCCACACCAGGAAGACCCATAATTCTATTATCTTTAATATTAAAGGTAAAAAGCGAAGGAACCGGAGCGATCGTTTTATGACCCAACTGTTCTAGAAGTTTCCACATTTTAGGATTACTACCGGTACAGATCACAAGATCATCACAAATAAAATGCTCTGTCTTACTTTTTAAAAACCATCTATCCTCATTGCGTTCAATCTCAGCGATAGCGGTTTTTGTGAACAAATTAATATTGTATTTTTTGGCTTCTGCCAAAAAACAATCTATAATCGTCTCAGAAGAATCTGAAACCGGAAAGATTCTATTATCCTCTTCAATCTTAAGATCAACTCCCCTATCCTCAAACCATTGCATCACGTCGCCTGTCATGAATTTATGAAAAGGCCCAAGCAATTCTTTCTCACCGCGAGGATAATGCTCAGTAAGCGGTTTCGGGATAAATTCGGCATGAGTGACATTGCATCTTCCACCACCAGAAATACGCACTTTGCTAAGAAACTCACCACCACGTTCTAAGATCGCGATGCTAAGATCTGGACACATTTTTGCCATATTTATAGCGTTAAAAAATCCGGCTGCACCACCACCTACTATTATTACATTGAAGTTCATAGTGCGCAAAGATAAGATTGTCCTTTCAGATTATAATTCTAAGAGATATTAAGGCGGTTATTTTTTGGCTTTAAGCCAAAAAACTTACTCAACTACAAACTCAAAAATTGGGTTTGCTAGAAGAATTAACAAAAAAAATGGACGTTTAAAAAAATGTAAAATCGATTTAGTAAGGCTTGATTTTGAGGCTAAAACATTTTTTTTAGTGAAAATATTAGGCATTATAAAACCTTTTAGCGTTAGAAAATATTCACCTATCTCGGTAAATCAATAGAAAAACTACAACGGTTTCGTAAAATCAATATGATTTTTTGAAAGATTAATATTTGACATTGAAACATTACAATTTTTGCGAAATCGATTTCGAAATTTCAAACGTTATAGTAACCGGATTTTAACCTTTTATTTACATATTTTTAACTCTCACGAAAACAATCAAGCAAACTAAAAATTGATCATGAAGCAATTAACTATTCAAAGATTCTTATTGGTTCTTTGCCTTTTGCTTACTGGCTTGTCTTATGGACAAACCAAAACAGTAACCGGTACAATAACTGATGAGTCAGGTTCACCTATCCCAGGTGTGAATGTTCTTGTTCAAGGAACAACACGGGGTACCTCCGCTGATTTTGACGGTAATTACTCTATCGATGTCGCGCCAAGCGAGTCGTTAGTTTTCAGCTACGTAGGCTTTACCACAAAAACAGTTGCAGTAGGCACTCAAACACAAATTAATGTATCACTCGCCGAAGAAGCAAGTGCACTTGAAGAGGTAGTTGTTTTGGGGTATGCGGCTCAAACAAGAGGAGATGTTACAGGTTCTGTGGCGTCTGTAGATGTTGAGGAAGCAACAAAACAACCTATTGTAAGTGCTGCAGAAGCTTTACAAGGTAGAGCTACTGGTGTTACAGTTACTAATAACGGTAACCCAGGATCAACTCCTGTAGTACGTATTAGAGGTTTTGGTTCTACAAACAGTAACGACCCTTTATATATTATTGACGGGGTACAATCTGATGATCCTAGCATCCTTAACTCTATCAATCCTAACGACATCGCACAGATGAACGTTCTTAAAGATGGTGCTGCTGCTATTTATGGTGCAAGAGCATCAAACGGGGTTGTTATCATCACCACAAAATCTGGAGGTTACAACCAGGCAAAAGCTACAATATCTGTTGATGCTTACACTGGTGTATCAACAGCTACTAACTTGCCTACTCTATTGAATGCTCAGCAGCATGGTGAGATGATCTTTCAGAGTTTAAGAAATGATGGTGCTGCAGTGCAACACCCTCAGTATGGTAGTGGACCTGATCCTGTAGTTCCAGATATGCTACAGGGCGTAAGTGTTCCTGTGACCGTAAATCCTAACGGAACAAATTGGTTAGACCAAGTTTTCACTACTGCGCCTACAAGCAGTGTGTCTATGACATTATCTAATGGTAATGAAAATGGCAAATATCTTTTCTCTGCTGGATACCTTAAAAGAGATGGTATTATGATAGAAACTGGATATAAGCGTGCAACTTCAAGAATCAACTCAGAGTTTAGACTTCTTGATTCAAAATTAAAGATAGGAGAGCACGTGAATATCTCTTATTCTGACACACGTACTGGTGGTGAAACAGATAACGCATTAAGATCTTCTCCACTTGTACCAGTTTATGATGACAACGGAGATTTTGCGGGTACATATACAGCAGCAGCTGGATTATCAAACCCTACAAACCCAGTTGCAAACCTTATTAGAGCAAGAGATGATTATCGCCACTCTTTTAGAGTTTTTGGAGATGTTTACGCATCTTACGAGATCATTGATGGTTTAACTATCAAAACTAACCTTGCTGCAGATATTCGTAACTATAATGACAGAAGATTTCTTGCTGTAAACCCAGAGCACAGTGAGGCTCGCTCAGTAAACACACTTTATGAGCAAGACTTCGTAAGAGACGAGTGGCTATGGAACAACACCTTGAATTTCCAGAGAACATTTGGCGATCATAACTTAAATGCCCTTGTGGGTGTTGAAGCCTTAAACCAACATTTTAAAGGAAAGGATATCTTCCGTAATGACTATCTTTTTGAAGATCCTAACTATTATAACCTAAGCAATGGTGCTGGAGCTGCAGTAGTAAGCTATGCGTCTGAATCACTTTCTACGCTTTATTCAATCTTTGGTACCGTAAACTATGACTATGCTGGCAAATATTTTGTTACAGGTACTCTGCGTCGTGATAAGTCTTCACGCTTTGTTGGAGAAAACAAGAGCGATGTTTTCCCTTCTGTAAGTGCTGGTTGGGTTGTAAGTAAAGAAAATTTCTTCCCATCAGACGGAGTTGTAAATAGATTAAAGTTTAAAGCATCTTATGGTGAGCTAGGTAACCAAACATTACCTATCGCATATCCACAAACTGATCTTTCTAGCCTTAATGAGTCTAACTCATACTACGTTTTTAATGGAAACTCAGGAATTTCAGTAGGTGCTGCGCTTAATCAAGTAGGTAACCCTAATATTCGTTGGGAAACTAGCCAAACTACAAACTTTGGTGTTGAAGCAGATCTTTTTGATAGCGATCTTTCGATAGGGCTAGAATTCTTTAAGATCAAGACTGATGGCCTTATATCAAGAGATAATAGCTTGATCAGTACAACTGCAATTGATGCCTTCGCTCCTTTTAGAAACCTTGGTGCTGTAGAAAATACAGGTTTTGACTTTACAATTGGTTATAACCACACGACTAAATATGGTTTAAGCTATGGAATCAATGCTAATATATCTCAGTATAAAAATGAGGTAACTGATCTGATCAGTGCATTCTATTCTAACGGAGCATCAAGAGTTGGTAACCTAACTCGCACACAAGTAGGTCAGCCTATATCTTCATTCTATGGTTATGTTGTAGAAGGCATCTTCCAGTCTGAAGAAGAAGTTGCAAGTGCTCCAGATCAAGGTTTTGGTAGTCCAGCCGATGGTGTAGGTAGATTTAGATACCGTAATATAGATGGTGATGAAAATATAGATGCAGATGATAGAACTTTCATAGGTTCTCCTCACCCCGACTTTACTTACGGTATGAATCTTAATGCTGAATATAAAGGATTTGATATTTCGGCATTCTTCCAAGGTTCTCAGGGTAACGATATCTATAACTATGAGAAGATCTATACAGACTTCCCTACTTTCTTTAATGGAAATAGAAGTGTAAGAGTTTTAGATTCATGGACCCCTACTAATACAGGAGCATCTCTACCTCAATTAAGCAGTGTTATCACAAACAATGAGGCAGGACCTAACACTTATTTCGTAGAAGATGGATCTTATTTAAGACTTAAAAACCTTCAGGTAGGATATAATTTCTCTAAAGACATGTTAGACACTTTAGGGTTATCTAACCTTAGAGTTTACCTTCAAGGTACTAACATATTTACGATCACAGATTACACAGGATTTGATCCAGAGATCAGACCGCGTCTAAATAATGATGGAACTCCAAACAACTTAGAAATTGGTATTGATGACAATGTTTACCCATTGGCACAAGTATATACAATTGGTGTAAACCTAAAATTTTAAAAAAATGAAAAAGAAGTTTATTTACCTTTTAACCGGTATCCTGGGCTTGACAGTTTCATGTGGTGAGGAATTCACAGAACTTACACCCCTAGGCACACTGAGCAACGATCAATTAGCGAATGCTCAGGGTGTAGACCTTAAACTTACAGCTGCATATTCAGTACTTGATGGGCAAAGAAATGACCTTTCGGGTAATGGTTTTGCAGTAAGTAGCGACAACTGGTGGTTTGATGTAATATCAGACGATGCACATAAAGGAAGTACAGATGGTGACCAGTTGCCACTCTTCCAAGTTGAAACATATGACTGGCAAACTAACAATGAATACTTCCTAGGTAGATGGTCAGCATTGTTTGCAGGTGTAAACAGATCTAATGCTGTTATTTCTTTGATCGCTTCACTAGAAGGAGATGATTTTTCTGCGAAGCTTGCTGAAGCAAGATTCTTAAGAGGTTTCTTCAATTTTGAACTTCAGAAAATATGGGGTAATGTTCCTTATATCTCTGAAGATAACTATGTAAACACTGAGTTTAACCAACCTAATCCTGGACCTATCTGGGATCAGATAGAAGCAGATTTTCAATTTGCAATTGACAATCTTCCTGCAGCTCAAGACCTGCCTGGTAGAGCTACTTCATGGGCGGCAATGTCAATGAAGGGTAAAGTTCATCTATACCAAGGAGAATATGGTGAAGCCTTGACTTTACTTCAAACAGTGATCGATCAAGGACCATATTCACTTAATGCAGAATTTGTAGACAATTTTACCCTTGCAGGTGAAAATAGTCCAGAA
Organism: Leeuwenhoekiella obamensis; assembly: GCF_055391795.1. Classification (NCBI taxonomy): domain Bacteria; kingdom Pseudomonadati; phylum Bacteroidota; class Flavobacteriia; order Flavobacteriales; family Flavobacteriaceae; genus Leeuwenhoekiella; species Leeuwenhoekiella obamensis. The sequence continues at coordinate 2,571,531 of NZ_AP029251.1, forward strand.
TCAATATTTGCGATTCAATTTGCTGCTGATGATGCACAATCTTTTAACGGTAACGTAGGTGGAACACTTAACTTCCCTGGTGGAGGACCTTTCAACTCTTGTTGTGGTTTTTATGTTCCTACTCAAAACTTAGTTAACGCTTTCCAAGTGGATGGTAGCGGACTTCCTCTACTGGATACTTTTGGAGACAGTGATGTAGCGAATGATTACGGAATTAATAGCGATGAGTCTTTCACAATTGAAAGTGATCCTTTAGATCCTCGTGTTGACTATACTGTAGGACGCCGTGGTATTGACTATAATAACTTTGGTGAAAACCCAGGTAAAGATTGGGTGAGAGTTGGTTTTTCTGATATCTCAGGACCTTATTTACCTAAAAAGAACATTTACTATGCTGGCGAAGGAGCTAACATGGGTACAGGTGGCTGGGGACAGCAACACTCTGGTGTGAACTATAACATCATACGTTTCTCTGATGTTTTATTAATGGCTGCTGAAGCTGCTGTTGAGAAGACAAACCCAGATTTACCATTAGCTCTAAATTACGTGAACAGAGTAAGAAACAGAGCTAAGAACATGACCCCAGAACAAGCAGAAGACGGTTCAGGACCTGCAGCAAATTATGATGTAGAGCCATATCCATCATTCGGAAGCGTTGAGTATGCTCGCAAAGCTGTACGTTTTGAGAGAAGACTTGAGCTAGCTATGGAAGGTCATAGATTCTTTGACCTTGCGCGTTGGGGTGTAGCATCTCAAGTTCTTAACGAATACGTGCAAGACGAAACTAGAACAATTTCAAACTTTGGTCCTAAGACTAAATCTTTTCAAGCGCATATGAAGATCTTACCTATCCCTCAGGATGCAATAGATCTTAGTCAAAATGTGCTTACACAAAATCCACAATATTAATTATAGCAGATTAATTTTTGAAAGTTGGAAAACGGGGCTTAGGCCCCGTTTTTTTTTTGCTTCTATTTTAAAATCACAAGCCATAATTCCTATTCATTAATAGATTTTTCAGATATTTAAACGTTTTATTAAAAATGCATCTGCCATGATCAACCTTTCCCAAAAAAATGTACTTAAACCCTTAAGACTCATTTTTCTTTCTTTTTTATTCGTTTTTGTAAGTTGCGGCGAATCAAAAACTCCACCGCCATTCATTAAACTCTCAGAAGCTAGTTTAATTCCTGCACCTGTTGAGGTAAATCAAGGCAACGGCTATTTTGAGGTAAACGAAGAAGTTTCAATCGTATCCAGTGATGAATCATTAGCATTTGTTTCAGATTATCTTGCAAAAGCGATTAATAGCAGAACTGGGCTTTCGCCAAAAGAAAGCAGCGAAGAATCTAAGAATACTATTTCGCTACAGCTAAAAGATGATGCGGCATTCGCTTCCGCGGAAGCATATACAATAGAAATAAGCTCAGAGAATATTGAAATTTCTAGCCCTAGTGAAGCAGGAGTCTTCTTTGGAATCCAAACTTTGATACAATTACTTGATGGCACAAAGGATAATGAGAGATGGGCCGTAGGTGCTGGTGAGATAAATGACAAGCCTAGATTTGATTACAGAGGTAGTATGCTGGATGTATCTAGACATTTTTTTACGGTAGACCAAGTAAAACATTATATAGATCTTTTAACTCCATATAAATTTAATCACTTGCATTTACACCTAAGTGATGATCAAGGTTGGCGTATTGAGATCAAATCCTGGCCAGAGCTTACTAAAGTGGGTGGAAGTACAGAAGTAGGTGGTGGAGAAGGCGGTTTCTACACACAAGAGGATTATAAGGAGATCGTAGCATATGCAGCTGAAAGATATATCACTGTGGTTCCAGAAATTGATATGCCAGGTCATACTAATGCGGCACTGGCTTCTTATACCGAGTTAAACTGTGATGATAAAGCCACAGAGCTTTATACAGGTATTGAAGTAGGTTTTAGCAGCTTTTGCGTAGACAAGCCTGTTACTTATAAGTTTATCGATGATGTTGTAAGAGAGATTAGCGCAATAACGCCTGGGAAGTATTTTCACGCAGGTGGCGACGAATCTCATGCTACTGAAGAAAAAGACTATATCAAATTTGTTGACAGCGTGCAAAAGATCGTTAGCAAGTACAATAAAACCATGATAGGTTGGGATGAAGTGCAATTGGCTTCTATTGATAGTAATACCGTAGCACAATTCTGGGCAAGCGAAGAAAATGCAAAAGGCGCTACCGCAAAGGGCAACAAATTACTTTTTTCGCCAGCGAGCAAGATGTATATGGACATGAAATATGACTCTATAACGAAACTAGGTTTAAAGTGGGCCGGATATATAGAATTAGATGACGCTTACAATTGGGATCCTTCTAACTATGTTCAAGACATCACAGATGATCAGATCATAGGCATTGAAGCTCCATTATGGACAGAAACAATAGAAACTACAAAAGATATTGAGTACATGGTTTTTCCTCGTCTTTTGGCTTATGCCGAAATAGGATGGTCGCAAGCAGAGAAAAAAGATTGGGAAGGATTTAAAAGTCGTTTGAAATTTCAACTGAAAAAATTGGACAAACTTGACGTTTTGTACTACAATTCTCCCAAGCTGTAAACCGACTAAAAGAATTTAGTCAACTTTGAAAACAGTAGTAAAATCAACCCTTTTGAAAGATTTAAATGTTAAAATCAAATTAATTTAGTAAAGTTATTAACATTTAATTAGGAAAAGGGATGCTCCATCACAGAGCATCCTTTTTCAGTTTTCATTGCATTATTCAGAATAATTATGATTACTAAATCGAATTAACAAATCTATCTTCTAACGATTCTTTGAATATGATGAAATATTCTAAAATTAAAAAAAACCAAAAGCCTATAAACGTATAACTTACATTTATAATAACACAAGTGTCACGCCCAATTACAACGTTTTCATAAACTAATTTTTATCTAATTTAGCACTCAAAATGCCCTTGGCTAAACGTAAAATCAATTTTTAAAAATTAAACTATGAAACAACAATTCATACGAAGCGTATTGTTTGTTTGTGCATCGTTTTTAGCAACGATTACCTATGCCCAAACGACTGTTAGCGGTACGGTGACCGAGCCTAATGGCCCGCTCCCAGGCGCAAACGTTTTAGTTAAAGGTACCACAAATGGTGCCACTACAGATTTTGATGGTAACTACACCTTAAACAATGTTCCTAGTAATGCAACATTAGTTGTAAGCTACGTGGGCTTTGCTACATTAGAAGTTGCCGTTAACGGAAGAACGACAGTGAATATCGCGCTTCAAGAAGACGATAATACGCTAGATGAAGTTGTTCTTATTGGTTATGGTCAAACTACAGTGCGTGACGCAACCGGTTCTGTTGCATCTGTAACTGCTGAAGATTTCAACCAAGGTGTGATTGCTTCTCCTGAGCAACTTATCCAAGGTAAAACTTCTGGTGTACAGATCTCTGAAACTTCTGGTGAGCCTGGTGCTGGTATCAATGTACGTATTAGGGGTTCAAACTCTATCCGTTCAGGGAACAACCCTTTATTCGTAATTGATGGTGTGCCATTAACTTCTGCAGGAACTCCTGCTCCTGGTGACCTTGCTTTTGGAGGAGGTTCAGGAAGAAACCCATTAAGTTTCCTTAACCCAAGTGACATTGAGAGTATCAGTATCTTGAAAGATGCTTCTGCTACAGCGATCTATGGTTCTCGTGGAGCAAATGGTGTTGTAATTATCCAAACTAAAGGTGGTAGAGGAACTGGTGGACAGTTTGAATTGAACACTTCTACAAGTATCGCTACTCCAGCAAGCAGATATAATCTTCTTGATCGTCAGCAGTACTTAAGCGCTCTACCAGATTATGGTGGTAACCCATCTGCTTTGGATTTTGGTTCTAACTCAGATTTCCAAGATTTCTATACTAGAGAAGCGATTAGCGTTTCTAACAACTTAAGCTATTCTCGTAGCTATAATACTGGTAACATTAGAGCATCATTTGGTTACAACGATCAGCAAGGTGTTGTAAAGAATACTGGACAAGAGCGTATCACTGGACGTCTTAATGCAACTCAAAGATTATTTGATGATAAATTGACGCTTTCTTTCCAAGGTACTTTATCTCGAGTAAATGATGAGGCTGCTCCTATATCTGGTAGCGCTGGTTCTACTGGTGACCTTATTGGTGCATCTATTACAGCAAACCCTACTTGGCCTATCGATCCAGAGTTCAACCCTGGAAGTAACTTGCTTAACCCAGTTAACTTGTTAAACAACTACCAGAGTAACTCTAATACAAACCGTTTTCTTGCTAACCTTTCAGCAGAATACCAGATCATCGATCCATTGAGTGTTAAAGTAACTGGAGGTTATGATACTAGTGATGCTCAAACTATCACTATTTTCTCTCCTAATGTTGTAGGTCTTAACAGAGTATCAGGAAATGGTCAAGGTAGCTACTCTACTTTTGATCAAACAAACACACTTCTTGAAGCTACTTTAAACTTCAAGAAAGATTTTGATAACATCTCTGTGGATGCATTAGTAGGTTACTCTTACCAAAAGTTTGACAGAAACGGTTTCAATGCTGGGGGTATCGTACTTGATCCTGATTTTGATACAGCTGCTCAGAACTTTGAAGATCAGTATGACGCTATCGCTGGAGCGATCAACGGTGGTTTCCAAAACTTTGGTTATGATCAAAACCGTGCTTACGTAAACCGTATCCTTTTTGATCAAGCATTTGAAAACTCTTTCGTGACAAACGATCTAACTCGTAACTTCACTGAGTACTTTACTGCTTTTTATGGTAACACCTTTGATAACTACGACGAACTTCAGTCTTACTTCACTCGTGTTAACTTAACGATCAATGATAAATTCTTAGTAACTGGTACATTCAGAGCTGATGGTTCTTCTACTTTTGGTGCTGATAACCGTTACGGTTACTTCCCTTCTGGAGCATTTGCATGGCAATTACACAAAGAAGACTTCGTAGGAGACAACATTTCTACTCTTAAACTTAGATTAGGTGCTGGTGTTGTAGGTAACCAAGAAGGTCTAGGTTATGGTAACTTCCTAAGAAGAACTCGTTTCTCTGATATAGGTATTACAGACAACCTTACTATCACAGATCCAGGTACTGTAGTTGTAGGTAACAACAACCCAGAACTTAAGTGGGAGTCTACTACAGACTTCAACGTTGGTCTTGACTTTGGTTTCAACGCAGATAGATTAAACGGTTCGATTAACCTTTACCGTAAAGAGACTAACGATCTTCTTTTAAGAAGTACATTAGCTGCTCCACAGGTTCCAGGAATCGAGACTATCTTCCAAAACCTTACTGATGGTACTGTAATCAACCAAGGTATAGAACTTGCTCTTGATTATGGATTCGTTGAGACAGAAGATTGGGATTTCGGAGCTTCTTTCAACGTTGCTTATAACGACAACATGGTAGAAGGAACTGATAGAGTAATTGACACTGCACCTATTAACGGTAACGGTCTTACTGGGGCTTTCGCCCAAAGACTACAAGCAGGTCAGCCTCTTTTCTCTTACTATATGGCAGAGTTCACAGGATTTGATGCAGATGGTAACCCTACGTATGTAGATGTTGACGGAAACGGTGTTGGTGACCCAGATGCAGATAAAAAATTCGTTGGAGAGAATGCTATTCCTGATGTAACTGCTGGTCTTTCTCTTAACCTAAGATATAAGAACTTTGACCTTGCAACATATTTCAATGGTCAGTTTGGATTCTCAGTATATAATGCTACAGATAACGCATTCTTCAATGCAGGTGGTATTACTATAGCTAAGAACGTAACTGAAGATGTTCTTTCAAGCGGTGAAGCTCCTGGTTCTACAGTAGCAGTATCAACTCGCTTCCTAGAAAGAGCAGACTTTGTAAGATTACAAACTATGAGTCTTGGTTACAACTGGACACTTCAAGAAGGTTCTCTAGTTGATAGAATCAGATTCTCTCTTACTGGTCAAAACTTATTACTATTCACTGGATATAGCGGTCTAGACCCAGAAGTTGCTACTAACACTGGTTCTCTTAACTCATCAGCTATTCCAAGTGCAGGTATCGACTATGCAGCATATCCAAAGCCGCTTACTGTAACCTTTGGAATTAACGCAAGATTTTAACAAAAAATAAAATGAAAATGAGAAAATACTTAAACTCAAAATTCATCTGGTCAAGGCTTTTCGTGGGAGTTTGCTCAGTAGGTCTCATGGTATCCTGCTCTGACCTTGAAATTGAAGAAACAGATTCAAAACAATCTCCTGGCTTCCAGGGGGTGGGTGATGTAGACCTATTTATTAGCGGTATCTACAATAGCTTAAATGGTCAGATAGGTGATCAAGCTAACCTTTACGCGTTAAGCGAAGTTACTACTGACGCTCAATTAGTACCTACTAGAGGTTCTGACTGGGGTGATAACGGTATCTGGAGACAGCTTCACCAGCACGACTGGAGAACTGACCACCAGTATATCACAAACACTTTCAACCAGTGGAACCAAACTCAGTTTGCTGCAACTCAGGTTTTATCAGATCTTTCTGGACCTAGCGCTGTTCAAGCTGCTCATGCTTCTTTCTTAAGAGCTCTTGGTGTATTCTTTGTTCTTGACAACTTTGGTCAAGTGCCTGTAAGAGATCCAGAAGCATCTTTGTTAGATAACCCAGAAGTATTAACTGGTCAAGCTGCTGTAGATCTAATGGTTTCTGATCTTAATTCAGCTATCGCTAACCTTCCTTCTTCTGGTCCTGGAAGCGGTGTAGGTACAAGTAGCTCTACTCATGCAAGAGCAACTAAAGAAGCTGCTCAGTATCTATTAGCTAAAGTTCTTTTGAATAAGCACATTTATTTAGGAACTCAGCCAGATCAAGCAGATCTTACTCAAGTGGTATCTCTTGTAGATGCTATTACTGCTAAGGGTTATGCTTTAGAAAGCGATTACTTTGACATCTTTAGAAATGAGCTTGACAGCGAAACTATCTGGTTCATCCCTACTTCTGTAGGTAACAGAATGTGGAACGGTCTTCACTACAACCAAGCTCCAGAGATCGCTGGTGGTGGTTGGAATGGTTTCTCTACTCTAGCTGAATACTACGATATGTTCGAGGGAGATCCTAACAACAACGAACCAGGTAATGGTCAAGAAGAGCGTAGAGGTTATGTTCCTACTTCAGGTCTTCCTGTAGGTCAGGTTGAAGGCGGTACTGATGGCAATGATGATGGCTATGCTGATGGGTCAAACGTTGGTTTTGGTTTCCTAGTTGGTCAGCAATATGATTATGATGGTTCTTTACTTAATGATCGTGGTGCTAACCCACTTACCTTTAAGAAAGCGTTCACTGATGGTAACGGTAACTCAAGCCTTATCAACAACAGCGAATCTACTGGTATACGTATGATGAAGTACAACCCTCGTTACGGTGGTTTTACTGAGCATGAGATCTTCTTTAGATATGCAGATGCTTACTTAATGAAAGCTGAAGCTATGATGAGACTTGGTCAAGATGCAACTGCAATGGTTAATACTCTAAGAACAACAAGAGGTGCTTCTGCATTAAACTCTGTTACTGAGGATGACATGCTTGCAGAACGTGGTAGAGAGCTTTATGCTGAGTTCTGGAGAAGAAACGATATGATCCGTTTCGGGCAATACACAAGAAACTGGGAGCTTAAAGCTAGCTCTGAAGTAGGTAATGCAAACAGAAATCTGTTCCCAATCCCTGCTAGTCAGTTAATTCTTAACCCTAATCTTACTCAGAACCCAGGGTACTAGAAATTAAATTTTGAATATATCCAGGAAGAGGGCTATTCTTATGAAAAGCCCTCTTCTTTTATTATTAGCTTTACACTAACCCAAATAAGCTAGCAATACTCCTACAATGTTCATCAATCTATCGCTTAAAGCGAAAACCACCCTGCCACTACTTCTGCTACTCCTAGTTAGTAGCTGCCAGCATGAGCCAGAGAATCTCATGTTTGAGCAAGTAGCTTCTTCAGATTCTGGGGTAGATTTTAGCAATGTGCTAGATGACTCTAAAGGACTTAATATCTTCAGCTATTTGTACTACTACAATGGCGCTGGTCTTGCCACAGGTGATTATAACAATGATGGACTCATCGATATACTTTTTGGTGCAAACCAAAATGAAAACATTCTCTACCTCAACAAAGGAAACTTCAAGTTTGAAAAAACACCATTCCCTAATCCAGAATTCAATTCCTGGACTACCGGAATAAGCAATGTAGACATCAATAACGATGGTTTACTGGATATTTACATCTGTCAGGTAAGCGGGCATCTGGGACTTGATGGTCACAATTTATTATATGTAAACCAGGGGCCAGATGAAAATGGGTTACCTCAATTTAAAGAGCAAGCTGCCGACTATAATCTGGACTTTGCGGGTTTCTCTACTCAAGCGGCATTTTTAGATTATGATCAGGATGGAGATCTTGACATGTACCTGCTCAATCACTCATTATATCCCAATAGCAACTACGGCTCTGGGCGTGCGCGTATGAGCTTTGACGAGAAGGCTGGCGACCGTCTTTACCGCAATGACGGCAACACATTTACAGATGTGAGCAAAGAGATGGGCATCTTTCAAGGGAGAACTGGCTATGGATTGGGTATTTCTGTGGGAGATCTTAACAATGATGGCTTCCCGGATATTTACATCGGTAACGACTTTTTTGAGAACGACTATCTGTACATCAATCAGGCGGGGGCATCGTTTATTGAACTTAATACCACTGCTCCTGAAAAACTAGGGCATTCTTCGCACTTCTCAATGGGTAACGAGATCGCCGATCTCAACAATGATGGTAATCTGGATATCGTATCGCTTGACATGCTACCCGAAAATCTTGAGACTTATAAAACCTCAGGTTTAGAGTATCCTTACCAAACGTACGCAAACTACCTACGCAATGGCTACGCGCCTCAATACATGCAAAACACCCTGCATTACAACATGGGCGACCTCAACTTCTCTGAGACTGCTTACATGAGTGGCATCGCCGCAACTGAATGGTCATGGGGAGTTCTTGCAGCCGACTTTGACAATGACGGCAACAAAGACATTTATATAAGCAACGGCATCAAAGGAGCTACCAATGACATGGACTTCATAAGCTATGTTGCTAACGACGAAATACAAAAGAAACTCAGTGCAGGCGACTTTAGCAACTACGACGCTTTGATAGACAAACTGCCTCAAAAAAAAGTTCCTAACTATATTTTTAAGAACAACGGCGACCTCACTTTTACTAATGAGAACGGTGAGTGGATCAACCACCAGCCATCGCTAAGTCAGGGGGTGGCGTATGCTGACCTTGATAATGACGGCGACCTAGATATCATCACGAACAACACAGACGCGCCGGCCTTTATCTTTAAGAACAACACTGGCGGTAATGATTATATTGACTTTCGCTTGCGCGGAAATAACGCAAACAAGACAGCGATAGGCACTAAGGTAGAAGTCTACACCCAGCAGGGCAAATTCACGCAAGAGCATTACCTCACCCGTGGATATCTCTCTAGTGTCGCGCCGGGATTGCACTTTGGGCTGGGCATTGACAACACCATAGATTCTGTGGTGGTACGCTGGCCGGCGGGCAAAACTCAGGTGTTAAAGGGTATCACGGCAAACCAAACTTTAATTCTTGATGCGGCAAATGCGTCAGAAACGGGACTGTCTTCTCGCAGCATCCCTCCCGCTCTACTCACCGTTGTTGACTCGGTTGTGGGGTATTCTCACCGTGAACCGGCAACGCTTGAGTTTAACAAAATGCCGCTTATTCCGTTTGCGTATTCTAATCAGGGGCCACCGGTGGCGACGGGCGACCTTAATGGCGATGGGCTGCAAGACATCGTTTTTGGCGGTGGTAAGGCACAACCGCTTCAGGTGCACTTACAGCAGGCAGACGGCTCGTTTATGATGAGCGAATCTTCCGCTTTTGATGCTGATGCTATTAACGAAGACACGGCAATATTGCTGTTGGATCATGACAAAGACAACGACCTAGATATTCTGGTTGTGAGCGGTGGTAATGAGTTTACAAACGGCGAAGCACTGCAGCCACGGCTGTATCAAAATACAGGAGGCGCTTTCGCGAAAGCGACTACCACATTACCTCTTCTTCCTATCAATGCTTCGGGTGTAAAAGCTATGGACGTGAATGGCGACGGTTGGCAAGATTTGTGCATCACGGCAAACAGCGCTGCAAATGATTTTGGCGCAAGCCCTAAACAACACATCCTGCTTAATAACAATGGAACATTTGCAGTGGACGATACGCTAAACGACATGGTTGAAAAACTGACCAATGTGCAGGATCTGCAATGGTCTGCAGATGGCAGTATGGCGGTGGCGGTGGGCCACTGGATGCCCATTAGCATTGTGCATAATAAAGGCGGTAAACTAAGCGTTGAGCAGCTAGAAAACACCCGCGGCTGGTGGAATAGCGTGGTAGTTGAGGACTTTGACGGTGATGGTGATATGGATATTATGGCGGGCAACTGGGGGTTGAATTCTCGATTCACAGCGTCGCCTGAAAAACCGGTGAAGCTTTATGCGTATGATTATGACGCAAACGGCACGGTAGACCCGGTGGTGACTTACTTTTATAAGGGGGAAGAAACGGCGTTTTCTTCGTATGACGAATTAGTGAAGCAAATGCCTTTTCTTAAAAAGAAATTCCCTAATTATGCTTCGTATGCGCAGGCTTCGTTTGAGGATGTGCTACCAGGCGATAAGCTTAAAATGGCCGTTCATAAAGAAGTTGAGGAGTTGGCTAGTTGTTATTTTGAGAATCAGGGTGATAAAGGCTTTGTAAAAAAGCGACTACCGCTGGCGGCGCAAACAGCGCCTGTGCATGCGATGTACCCGTATGACTTTAATAATGATGGGGCGATAGACGTGCTTATTGCGGGCAATGACTATGAGGTGAGCACACAGCTGGGAAGACTTGACGGAATGATAGGCATGATTTTGATAAATGATAAGCATGATTTTACAAAATCATCGGCAAGAGTTTTAGATTTCAAAGGCGCGGCTCGAGACATTGATACCGTGCAGATTAAAAATGATACGTATTTTATAATTACAAGAAACGGCGAAAAGCCCATTTTTCTAAAATTGAACAGGGAATGAATTACTTGAGATTGATTTTTTTAGGAATAGCTATCACTACCATTGTTTCGTGTGATAAGGACAAGAAGGAAGAACAAGCGAGCACAGACCCGCTGTTTACCCTTATGGCTCCTGAGGAAACAGGTGTTGATTTTGTGAATACAGTTGAGAATCAGCCAGACTTCAACATCTTTAAATACCGTAACTTTTACAACGGTGGTGGCGTAGCGATAGGCGATATCAACAATGACGGTTTGCCAGATATTTACCTTACGGGGAATATGGCTCCTAACAAACTTTACCTTAACAAAGGCAACTTTGAGTTTGAAGATATCTCAAAGTCTGCAGGTGTTGAGGGTAACAAACCCTGGTCTACGGGAGTGAATATGGTAGACATCAACCAGGACGGACTGCTTGATATCTATGTGAGCAACGCCGGTAACCTAGAAGGCAACAACCACGACAATGACCTTTATATCAATAATGGCGACCTTACTTTTACTGAGAAGGCGGCAGAATATAATTTGGCAAAGACAGGATTTAGCACGCACGCATCGTTCTTTGACTATGATAAGGATGGCGACCTGGACGCATACATATTAAACAATAGCAACATCCCGGTAAGTAGCTTGGGGTATGCGGCACAGCGCGAGGTAAGAGCGCAAGACTGGGAAGGTGTTTCTGAGCAGTTTAGAGGTGTGGGTGATATGCTTTTGCGAAATGACAACGGAGTATTCACAGACGTGAGCCAGGAAGCTGGTATTTATGGAAGCCTCATAGGTTTTGGTCTGGGCGTTATGGTAAGCGATTTTAACGAAGACCTTTATCCAGATATCTATGTGTCTAACGACTTTTATGAGCGCGATTACCTCTACATAAACAATCAAGACGGCACGTTTACTGAGAGTATAGAAGATTACACACAGCACCTTTGCCTATCTGCAATGGGTGTAGATATGGCAGACATCAACAACGATGGTCACGGCGATATCTTTATTACAGACATGTTACCAGAGACAAACAAAAGGGTGAAGTCTGTGATGGAGTTTGAAGGATACAATGTTTTTAAACTTAAGCAGAGCAAAGATTTTTACCAGCAGTATATACACAATACACTACAGCTTAACAACGGTAACGGTACCTTCTCTGAAATTGCACATTATAGCGGCGTAGAAGCGACAGACTGGAGCTGGGCCGGACTCATCTTTGACATGGATAACGACGGAATGCGCGATATATATGTCACAAACGGTATTAACCACGACCTTACAGATATTGACTTTGTTGAGTTCTTTGCCAATGAAATTATCCAGAAGATGGTGCTCAATGGTAAAAAAGAAGCCATAGATAGTATCATAAACAAGATGCCAGTTACAAAACTTGCAAACCACGCCTTTATGAATCAAGGTGACTTTAAATTCAAGAACATGGCACAAGACTGGGGTCTGGGCATCCCAAGTCTTTCAAATGGTTGTGCGTATGGTGACCTTGATAACGATGGCGACCTTGACCTTGTGGTAAATAACGTTAACATGACCTCGTTTGTTTATAAAAACAATAGCGACAAGAACGACAAGGCACACTCTTTAACCATCCAGTTAGAAGGCGACAGCAAGAATAAGTTTGCCATTGGCACAAAGCTTTTGGCGTATGCCGGCGACAAAGTGTTCATGCAAGAGCAAAATCCGTCGCGCGGCTTCCAGTCTTCAATGGACTATAAGTTGCTTTTTGGTCTGGGAGAAATTGAGACCTTAGACTCGTTGAGAGTTATTTGGCCTAATAATAAGACGCAGTTTTTCACTTCCGTGAAAACGAATCAGACACTATCCCTGAAACTCGCTGATGCTACTGACACGTACCAGTATAACCACGGCAATAAGAAAAATCAAATCCTTAACGAGATAGATAACAACTTCATGGCGGCTCACGAGGAGAATCAATATTCTGATTTTGACTACGAGGGTCTTATATATGGTAAGCTATCACAAGAAGGACCAGCGATGGCAGTGGGCGATGTAGACGGCGATGGTAATGAAGATTTCTTCATAGGTGGTGCAAAAGGACAAGCCGGAAACATCTATATGAACCTAGGCGGTGGTAAATTCACCCTTAAGGATCAACCTAAACTAAAGCTCGACAATCTCTTTGAAGACACAGCAGCTGCCTTTGCAGACATTGACGGTGATGGAGACCTTGACCTTGTTATAGGGTCTGGTGGTAATGAAGTAGACATGCAGATGTATTATATGGCGCGCATCTACCTTAATGATGGTAAAGGTAACTTCATAGCTTCGGCGCAACAACCGCCTACAATGCATCAAAACATAAGCACCATTGCTCCATTTGACTACGACAATGACGGCGACATAGACCTATTTGTGGGGTCAAGGAGTATGCCGGGTGTTTTTGGGGTTGACCCAAAACACATGATGTTAGAGAACACAGGTAATGGTTCATTTATTGACGCTACACAAAAACATGCTGCAAACGTTAAGAAAGCAGGCATGATAACCGATGCTATCTGGGAAGATATGGATGGTGATGGTACTAAAGACCTTATCGTAACAGCAGACTGGAACACCACAAAGATCTACAAGAACACCGGCGGCAACCTCACAAAAATGGAATCTACCCTAGACCAATATGGCGGCTGGTGGAATACAGTAGAAGCAGCAGACCTTGATAATGATGGTGACCTTGATCTTGTATTAGGTAACAAAGGGCAAAACATCCCTTACCAAGCGTCAAAAGACAAACCCGTGCGCATGTGGATCAATGATTATGATGACAACGGCACGATAGAACAGATAGTAACAGTGCGTGAGGACGGCGATGATTATCCTATACATATGAAGAAGGAAATCACTTCGCAGTTACCATTCTTAAAGAAAAACAACCTTAAAGCTTCTGATTATGCACAGCGACCAGTAGCGCAGTTGTTTGAAAAAGCAAAAGTAGAGCGTGCGATCATGCGTGAAGTTAATACCGAGGCCTCAGTGGTTGCTATCAACAACGGCAACGGAAACTTTGAAATCAAAGAACTTCCGCCCCGTGTGCAGTTCTCATGCGTTTGCGGCATAAGCTGTGAGGATGTGAACAACGATGGTTTTCTTGACCTTGTGATGGCAGGTAACAACTTTGAATTAAAACCACAGTTTAGCAGTCAGGATGCGAGTTTTGGTAACGTGTTGCTGGGCGATGGTAAGATGAACTTTACTTGGCAGAACTATGAGCAAAGTGGCTTTAATGTGCGCAACGAGGTAAAATTCTTGAAGACCATTCGTGATAAGAACGGCAGAAAATATGTTGTAACCGCTATTAACAATCAAAAACCCCGCATTTTTGAAGTTACTGCGCAGTAATATCATCCTTATTCTCGCTCTAGTTTTATCGTTCACTTCCTGTACAAAAGACAAGGAAGAAACGGTAAGCAGGTTATTTGCTAAGAAGCCTTTTGGCGAAAGCCATATAGACTTTACAAATACGCTTACTAATACGCCAGAGCAGAACATCTTAGACTACCTCTATTTTTACAATGGCGGCGGTGTGAGCATAGGCGATATTAATAATGATGGCCTGCCAGACCTTTATTTTACAGGTAATCAAGTCAAGAATAAGCTGTACCTCAACAAAGGTAATCTACAGTTTGAGGACATCACGGCACAAGCTGGCGTTGCCGGAAACTCCACCTGGAACACCGGCACAACCATGGCTGATGTAAACGGTGATGGGCTGCTGGATATTTATGTTTCGGCGGTGGTGGGCATCAATGGTTTTACTGGTCACAATGAATTATTCATAAACAACGGCGACCTCACCTTTACTGAAAAGTCAGAAGAGTACAATCTCGCGTTTGAGGATTACACAACGCATGCGGCGTTCTTTGATGCAGATAATGACGGCGACCTGGATATGTATTTGCTCAATCACGCGGTGCATACCACAAATAGCTTTGGGCCTTCTAAAATTCGCAATACCCGCGTAGAAGAAAGTGGCGACAAACTCATGATAAACGAGGGTGGCACTTTTGTAGACCGTAGTGAAGAAGCGGGGATTTTTGGCGGAGCAAACAGTTATGGCCTGGGCATCGCCACTGCAGATTTTAACAATGATGGCTACACAGACATCTATGTGAGTAATGATTTTCATGAGGACGATTATTACTACATCAATAATCAGGATGGCACTTTTAGTGAAAAGCTTAAAGACGAGTTCGGGCATATCTCGCGCTTTAGTATGGGCAGCGACGCCGCAGATATCAACAACGATGGTTATGTAGACCTTATCACGCTTGACATGCTCCCAGAAGATGAAACCATTTTAAAATCATCCATGGGTGACGACAATGTTGCGACATACGAGCTGCGTACCAATAATCTAGGATATCAGCCGCAATTTACCCGCAACATGTTGCAGCTTAATCAAGGCGGCGACTACTTCATAGAAACCGGACTCATGGCTGGCGTGGCCGCCAGCGACTGGAGTTGGGGAGCGGTTTTTGCAGATTTTGATGAAGACGGCTACCAGGACCTTTTTGTGAGCAATGGTATTCCGCATCGTCCTAACGACCTTGACTATATTAAATACACCTCAAATGAGGATGTACAGCAAAAGCTTGAAAGTTCAAAAAGCATCGACAAAGAAGCTATTGAGAAGATGCCAAGCGGCGCCGTGAGCAACTATATGTTTAGCGGCGCACCTGAGTTGGCATTTAAACATCAAGCGCAATGGGCAGAAAACGACAACATCATCTCTACCGGGATTGCCTATGGCGACCTTGACAACGACGGCGACCTTGACGTAGTGACAAACAACGTTAACCAGCCGGCAACCATCTATGAGAACACCACAAACGGCAAGAATTATTTAAAGATTTATCCTCGCCCAAAAAGTGAAAACACCATGGGCATCGGCACAAAGGTTATCGCTTATCAAGGAGACAGCCTTATGATAAGACAGCTTTACACCACAAAGGGATGGCAGTCTTCTTCAGAGCCATTAATACATTTTGGCTTTCGCCAAAACAACGCTGTCGATTCACTTAAAATCTTCTGGCCAGACAATACTTTTGAGGTTATTCGCGATGTGCAACTAGGTCAAACACTAGTGCTAAAACCCTCAGAAAACAGAGAAACCGCAACTGGAAAGATTGAATTTTGGCGCAAGCCAAAACAACTTTTTACCAAAGTTGAGGACAATCTCGGGCTGGATTATGCGCATAAAGAAAATGACTACACAGATTTTAATGTGCAGAAGTTACTGCTGCACAAGATGTCTGACCAAGGGCCGGGAATTGCCGTGGGTGACATCAATGGTGATGGCCTGGATGATGTAGTCTTTGGAAGTTCTCGTTTTGACACCCTCGCTGTTTATTTTCAAAACAACACAGGATTTACGAGATACGCTGGCGAAGCGTTTAACAACATTTTGCCCAGCGAAGAAAATGGCATCGCGATTGCAGACCTTAACGGCGACAGCAATCCAGACTTAGTTTTTGCCACCGGTGATGGTGAGTCCATTCGCAGTGATTATTTAAAGGACAAATTGTATCTAAGCGACAGCAAAGGCAACTTTACCGCTGATGAAAATCTACCCGCTACAAAAACAAACTCAGCTATCGTGCGGCTTGCCGATGTAGATGGCGACGGAGATCTGGATGTTTTCTTGGGTTCAAACGGCGTGAATATTGATTATGGAGCGCAACCTGATTCGCAATTGCTTATCAACTCAAACGGTAATTTTAAAGCAAGTGCTGACGCGGTTTTTAAAGAACTGGGCATGCTTACAGACGCTATTTTCTCAGATTATGACGGCGACGGCGACGAGGATCTTATTGTTGTTGGCGAGTGGATGTCTCCAAAATTTCTAAAAAACAATAACGGCAACTTTACGGAAGATACCGCTGCAACTGACGGAAACATCAACGGCTTGTATCAAAAGATCCTTCCGTTTGACATAGATGGTGATGGCGATGAAGATTATTTATTGGGCAACTGGGGATTGAATTCTAAACTACATGCTTCCGCGAAAGCGCCACTGGTGATGTATCATGCAGACTTTGACGGCAATGGATTAAAAGAAACGCTCATATCGCAAGAAAGAGACGGCAACTATTATTTGATCAATGACCTTGACCTGCTTTTTTCTCAGCTTATTTCACTGCGCAAGAAGTTCACTAAATACAGTGATTTTGCAGGAAAAACCGCCGAAGAAATAGTGGGGAAAGACAAACTTGATGCAGCAGAAAAATTTGAAATACAAAACCTTGCATCAGGATATTTGGAAAACGTTAACAATCATTTTACATTTGTTCCGTTTGCACAAGAGTTGCAAGTTGCACCAGTGCGAGCAATGCTTAAACATGACTTTGACAACGACGGCAAAAGTGAAGTTTTAATTGCCGGAAATTATTTTGGCGTTACGCCATATCATGGTAGGTTTGATGCGCTTAACGGCATTTTACTTAAGAGCAAAACCCAACGCTTACAAACCCATGATCTGGGGCTTGACCTATTTAATAAAATGGTCAAAAACCTAAATATCATTACCATTAAAAACAAAACTTATTTACTGGTTACCATTAACAACCGTAAATGCGAACTCTATAAATTAGAAGACTAATGATCAAAAAGATCACTTTATTAAGTTCAGTAGTAGCACTTTTTTTCGCTTCATGCGAAAATGGTCCTAACACAATAGAAGTTACAGCTGAAGATTATCACGCTGCTGTAGACAAAGTTATTGAGGTACAAATTCACGATATTTTCTCACCTCCCGTTGCCAGCCGAATCTTTGCGTACACAAACATTGCAGCTTATGAAGCAATGCGACCCAATGAAGAAAATTATCTGCCGCTTGCTGGTCAGATAAATGATTATAGCGATGCGCCTAAGCTAGCAGACACGACCAACTTCAACAATCGTGTTGCAGGTATCGTTGCGTATTATGAGATCGCACAAACGCTACTTTTCTCAGAAGCTCGTATTACAACCTTTAGAGATAGTCTTTATATGAGTTGGGAAGAAATAGATCCAGAAACTTTTAAAAAGTCTAAAGATTATGGTGTTGCTGTTGCAAATCATGTAAAGCAATGGATGAGCAAAGACAATTATGCGCAAACGCGTACAATGCCTAAGTTCACCGTGCGCACAGAAGAAGAAGGCCGCTGGCAACCTACTCCACCTGCTTATATGGATGGTATTGAGCCACACTGGAGCAAGATCAGACCATTTGTAATAAGACGTGCAGACCAGTTTATGCCTCCACCTCCACCAGAATATTCTATGGAAGAAGGCAGTAAATTTCATGAAGAGTTAATGGAAGTTTACAATACTGGTAATGACCTAAGAAAAGATGAAAGCGCTAAAGAAAAACTAGAGATCGCAAAATTTTGGGATTGTAACCCTTATGTATCTACACACAAAGGGCATCTTATGTTTGCCACAAAAAAGATCACTCCAGGTGGTCACTGGATCGGGATCACAAAGATCGCTTGCCGTAAAACAAATGCTGATTTTGAAAAAACAGT
The DNA here is from genome assembly GCF_055391795.1 of Leeuwenhoekiella obamensis. Taxonomy (NCBI): domain Bacteria; kingdom Pseudomonadati; phylum Bacteroidota; class Flavobacteriia; order Flavobacteriales; family Flavobacteriaceae; genus Leeuwenhoekiella; species Leeuwenhoekiella obamensis. The sequence continues at coordinate 2,590,216 of NZ_AP029251.1, forward strand.
TGCTGCTTACACACAGGCCAGCCTTGCGATAGCAGATGGTTTTATAAGCTGTTGGGATGAGAAATACCGCAGTAATTTAATAAGACCAGAAACAGTGATCAACAAATTCATTGATGAGAACTGGCTACCTGTTTTACAAACGCCACCATTCCCAGAATACACCAGTGGACATTCTGTTGTGTCTGGTGCTGCGGGTATCGTACTTACAGATTTCTTTGGTGACAACTTCCAGTTTGATGACGATACAGAGGTTCCTTATGGTCTTCCTGTGCGTAGTTTTGATTCTTTTAATGATGCTTCTGCAGAAGCAGCCATAAGCCGTATGTATGGTGGCATTCACTACCGCGCTGCGATTGAAGTAGGATTAAAACAAGGTAGAAACTTGGGTAATTATGTTATTCAAAATCTACAACTTGTAAAAGAGAACGAGCAAGTAGCTTCCGCGAAATGAAGAAAATAGGTATTGTACTTTTAAGCCTGGTGATCCTTGCATTAGGCTGGTATCTTTTTGTAAAAAAATTTGATTATCAAATCAGTTTTAAAACAAAATACGGTCCTTCTGCCATTTATTATGACTTTTATGATGCGCAAGAGATCAATCGGGATACGCTGCTTTCTTCCATAAAATATTCTCAGCTTGAACAAAGATCAATTCTAGGCGATACTACTTTTTTATTTGAGTGGAACTTTGAGAAAAATACAGATTCTACCACTCAAGTAACGGTGAATATCAAGGAAAGCTCACACCCTTTCGCCGCAAGGCTAAATGTTTTAAACCCTTTTAATAGCGATTATGTGACGCAACTTAAGAGCTATTTTAAGGAATATAACTGGTTGATGGACGAGAAACAGAAAAAGTATCGCATTGATCAAGAATTGCAAGAAACAATCTTTACTGGTAAGACCTGCGTGTGCACGTTTAGTGAGGCCAAGATCAATTTTAAGGCGCACAACATGCTAGATCAGCTTAGCATTCTAGATTATTTCTTTTACGAGAATAATGTGAAGCCTACGGGCGACCCTTTGCTTATTATGGAAAAATGGGATCATGATGAAGAACACATCAAATTTAAGTTCTGTTTCCCATTAAAAATGAGCGATAGTTTAGCGCTTACGCGAAATACTACTTTTGAGAATATACCAGACTTTGAAGCTTATGGTGCGACGTATAATGGTAATTACAAATTCTCGCATAGACAATGGGCAGAGATGCAAAGCCAGATAAAACAAAAGGGTGAGAAAGTAAGCGACACCATCATAGAAGTGTATCACAACAGTCCGCTGGTTGATACCAATGCAGAAAACTGGAGCGCGACGGTTTACATCCCTAAAAACTAAAAAAGGCCAGCAAATGCTGGCCTTTTTAATTTATGGTGTGATCGCTCACTAAGCAACGGTTACACCTTCTGCGCTTACCGTTACTGGTTTATTATTCACTAAGATCTCAAGATCATCACCGCTATCAAGGCTAAAGCTATTTTCGCCCTTCTTGATGCTTACTTTAAGAATTTGATTTCTAAAGTTGATCTTAAATGAGAATCCGTCCCATGCATCTGGAAGTTTAGGCTCAAATGAAAGTTTGCCGTCTTTTACTCGCATACCTCCAAAACCTTCTACAACACTCATCCATGTACCGGCCATACTGGTGATATGCAACCCTTCATGAACTTCTTTGTTATAATCATCAAGATCCAGACGACTTGTGCGCAAATAGAACGTATATGCTTGCTCCATTCTATCTAGCTTTGCTGCTTGTATAGAATGCACACATGGGCTCAAAGAAGACTCATGCACTGTGAATGGCTCATAGAAATCAAAGTGCTTCTCAAGCTCCTCTGTTGAGAATTGATCTTCAAAAAAGTAAAACCCTTGTAAAGTATCTGCCTGCTTGATATATGGCGAGCGCAAAATGCGATCCCAAGACCATTTTTGATTAATAGGTCTTTCCGACTTATCAAGGTTTGCAACGGTAACAAGTTCTTTATCTAAGAAACCATCTTGCTGCAAATACACTCCTTTTTCTTCAGAATACGGGAAATACATTTTTGAAGCGACATCTGCCCATTCTTGTACTTCAGCTTCTGTGAGATTTGTTTTTTCTGCAATTCTACTGTAATCGCTAGCATGATCCTGAGCTACTTTTTTCGCTTCCGCGGAAGCGAAATTTAAACACCACTGCGCGATGTAGTTGGTGTAAAAATTGTTGTTTACGTTATTCTCATATTCGTTAGGACCTGTAACGCCTAGGATAACATATTTTTCTTTTTGGCCAGACCATGTCGCGCGCTGTTTCCAGAAGCGAGCCACGCCTATCATTACTTCCAATCCTTTTTCTGGGATGTATGAATAATCGCCGGTGTAACGTACGTAATTATAGATCGCAAAAAGCATCGCCCCATTACGGTGAATTTCTTCAAAAGTGATCTCCCACTCGTTGTGACACTCTTCACCGTTCATCGTTACCATCGGGTAAAGTGCCGCACCGTTTGTAAAGCCTAATTTCTCTGCATTTTCAATCGCGTTATCAAGCTGATTGTAACGATAGGTAAGAAGATTTCTGGCAACTTGTTGATCTTTTGTCGCCATGTAAAACGGAATACAATATGCCTCTGTATCCCAATAGGTAGAACCACCGTATTTCTCGCCAGTAAACCCTTTAGGACCGATATTTAATCTCGCATCTCTACCAGAATAGGTCTGGTTAAGTTGTAGAATATTAAAACGAATACCTTGTTGTGCTTTTACATCACCGTCTATAGTGATATCGGCCATTGCCCAGATGTCTGCCCAAGCCTGCTTCTGATCTTCGAGCATTTGCTCAAAACCTTTTTCTACAGCTTTATCAAGAACATCATTTGCCGCATTGTACAATTCTTCCTTATCATGGTTAAAAGAAGTGATGTAACCCGCAAATTTGTGAATTGCAAACGTTTCACCTTCACGAATATCGGTCTCATAAACATGACCTATATACGTTTCAGTTTTATTGCTTTTCAGCGAAAGCGAGATCTCTTTACCATCTACAGTAAAGGCATTTGTCATCGCCGTACATACGTGAAAAAAAGTCTTCATTGTATGCGCCTCAATAAATGCACGATTACCGTCTTCTCTTACTGAAAGCGTGTTCCAGAACTTGTCGTCCCAGTTTGTATCTTCATTTGTAATGCCGCTATCTAGATATGGTTCATAGCTTATGCTCACATCTTTATTAAGCGGTGTTACTTCATATTTTATCGCGCCTAGTTCGTCTAGATCAAGGCTTAAAAAGCGTTTTGCTTTTACTTTAAGTTCTGTACCATTTTGCAATTTTGCTTCAAAGCTTCGGCCTAACCAACCTTCTTTCATATTAAGCTCACGGCGAAAATTTTTCACTTCCGCGCAAGCGTTAAGATCTAAAGATTCTCCATCTACTTTTACCTTAATACCGATCCAGCTAGGTGCATTGATAACCTTTGCAAAATATTCAGGATAGCCGTTTTTCCACCAGCCTACACGCGTTTTATCAGGATAGTAAACTCCGCCTATATAACTTCCTTGAAAAGTCTTACCTGAGTATTCTTCTTCAAAGTTGGCGCGTTGGCCCATGACACCATTTCCTATACTAAAAAGACTCTCTGAGGATTTTACCCGGTCTTTTTCAAATCCTTCTTCAATAATAGACCATGCCGATGGCACAATATAATCCTGATTCATCTTTTATATTTTCAATAGGTTAGCTAAAAATGGTATGCTTATTTGTGTAAAATCTTGGAAGTTATGATCTGCCTCATGTAAAATCTCTGCATCGCCTATGCCTATGCTAGTCATGCCTGCGATATTTGCAGCTTGTATACCAGCGATAGAATCTTCAAAAACAATGGTATCTTCATTTGCAAGACCTAGCTCTTTTGCGCCTATTAAAAAGACTTCTGGATCTGGTTTTGCTTTCTTTACATGCGTGCCATCTACAATAGATTGAAAGATGGGTAGAAGACCAACTTTCTTTAAAATGGGTTTCGCATTTTTACTAGCAGAGCCTAATGCGATAGGCACTTCATTTTCTACCAGAAAATCAAGAATAGGCTTAACTCCAGGAAGAATGTCATCTGCCGTCATATTATCTATATAACTTAGATATTCTTCATTTTTTTGCTGTAGCCAAACATCTTTTTCTGCTTGCTCAGCTTCAATACCGCCTATTTCTAGTAATATTTCAAGAGATCGCACACGGCTTACTCCCTTAAATCTTTCGTTTTGCTCTTCGGTGAATTCAAACCCCAACTCGTTTGCAAGGCTCTTCCACGCTAAATAATGAAACCCGGCAGTGTCAACAATCACACCATCGAGATCAAATATTATTCCTTTTCTTGCCATTAAAATGAATTGATTTATAAGCTTTTTGTAGACTCACGAGCTATAAGACTGGTGTCTATATAAACCGTTTCTGTCTTTTCATCTACGTCCTCATCTTCTGGACGTTCTAGTTTCTTTATCAGTAATTCTGCAGCAGCACGACCCATTTCTTCACCATGCTGACTTACAGCCGTTAGACTAGGTATAAAATGCTGTGATAAGTTACCATTTGTAAAACACACTATAGAATAATCATCTGGTATGTTTTTACCAATACCTGTGATCACACGAGCAGCTTCAACAGCGTATAATTCATTAACGGTAAAAATCCCGTCAAGATCGTTATCCTTGATGAAGTTCTTGATCTTTTGCTTAGAAGCATCATCAAGTTCATCAATGTTGTCTAGCTTCAAGATCTTTTTCTCATCTACAGGCAAACCAAACTCTTCATGCGCCGCTATATATCCTTCAGTACGAAGGCTACCCACAGTAAAATTGTCTAACGTAGAAATAATTCCCACTTTGCGACATCCTGTTTTTAGCATGTGAGCTACACCTTTGCGAGCTCCTTCTTTATCATCGATAAGAACACGATCACAAGCAATACCTTCTACAACACGGTCAAACATCACCACCGGCATCCCTTGATCTATCACCTCATTGATATGGTGATAATCTTCTTTATCCATCGTCTCCTTAGCAACAGATAGGATAAAACCATCTGTACTACCGTTAGCCAGAAGTTCCATATTAAGAACCTCTTTATCAAAATCATTATTAGACAAGCAAATGATCACATTATAATTATGATCTCTCGCTGCCTGCTCTATCCCGCGTATCACTGTCGTAAAAAAGTGATGCACGATTTGAGGTATAATGATCCCAATAGTATTAGTCTTACGGTTCTTAAGACTTAAGGCAATGTTATTAGGTTTGTAATTGTACAGTTTAGCAAAAGCCTTGATCTTCTCTCTTGTCTCCTCACTAATCTCTGAGCTGTCGCGAAGCGCTTTTGATACTGTTGAAATCGAAACGTTAAGTTCCTTGGCTATTAATTTTAATGTCAGTTTTCTCTTCATGGTATACTAAAACAGCTGTAAAATTAAAATATTAAACGTGGCATATGGAATTTAACAAGGCTTATTCCACAAATCAATTAAACGAAAACGTTATATTATGAATAATTTATTTTAATTTCCACATTTTTTAACTAAACCTGTACATAAACACGCAATACGATGAAAAAGTACTTCCTCCCCATGGTGCTTTCGCTCTTGCTTTTTGCCTGTAAAGAACAGCAAAAGGAAGAAGCAAAATCTGAACCTACGGCGCAATCCTATAATGAGCCGTACAGGCTTCAATACCATTTTTCTCCACCTGCAAACTGGATGAACGATCCCAATGGTCTTGTTTACAACGACGGTATTTATCACCTTTTTTATCAATATTATCCAGAAGATACAAAATGGGGCCCTATGCACTGGGGCCACGCAACAAGCGAAGATCTCATCCATTGGGAGAATAAGCCTATCGCACTTTATCCAGATTCGCTTGGTTATATTTTTAGCGGAAGTGCAGTAATAGATGAGCGCAACACTTCAGGATTTGGTACAGATGACAATGCGCCGCTTATTGCGATGTACACCTATCACGAGCCCAAAGGCGCAGAAGAAGGTAAAGATGATTATCAATATCAAGCCATCGCATACAGCCTTGACAACGGTGAGACTTTCACAAAATACGAGGGCAACCCTGTGGTGCCTAACGACGAAAAGATAAAAGACTTCAGAGACCCGAAAGTTTTTTGGTACGAACCAGAAGAAAAATGGGTTTTAATACTTTCAGTGTTGGATCACTCAAGTTTTTATGAATCTAAGGATCTTAAGAACTGGGAAAAAATGAGCGACTTTGGCCTAGAAGTTGGCGCGCACGGTGGCGTCTGGGAATGTCCAGATCTTTTTAAACTTCCTGTAGATGATGGCAAAGAAGAAAAATGGGTACTTATCATTAATATTAATCCCGGTGCGCCTAACGGCGGTAGCGGCACACAATATTTTGTAGGGGAATTTGATGGTAAACAATTCACCACAGATCAAACCGAAGCAAAATGGCTGGACTGGGGACCAGACAATTATGCCGGTGTGACTTATAATAACACACCTTCAGAAGATCGTATTTTCATCGGGTGGATGAGCAACTGGGATTACGGCCAGGAAACACCCACAGAAAAATGGCGCAGCTCTATGACGCTTCCGCGAAAACTCTCTTTAACGAATATAGACGGTAACTACGTGGTGCGCAATTATCCTATTAAGGCTTTCGCCGAAAGGCTAACAGCAAAAAGTTATACTGCCGAAGATCTACCTGTAAAAGATAAAGCAGTACAACAATCGCAAATTAAATTTACGCTAGAGCAACCTCTGAAGGACTTTGAATACACAATGGGAAATAATGCTGGCGACACGCTTAGTCTACGTTATGTCGCTGCTGAAAAAATGTTTAAAGTAGATCGTAGTAAAAGTGGAGTTACAGACTTTTCTGATAAGTTTGCAGATAAGGACTTGATCGCTCCTTCAGTTTTTGCAGAAGGTGACACTGTAGATTTCACTTTATATGTAGATCAATCTGCCATGGAATTTTTTGTAGATGGTGGTGCGACGGTGATGAGTGTACAGTTTTTCCCGAATGAGGCTTACAACTTTTTTAATATAACAACAGAAAATAATCTAACCAATCTTTCTCTGGCGCCTGTACCGGGCATCTGGGAATAAATCAAAAATTCTTACATGAATTCAACAACTAAATGGGCTTTAACCACAGCACTTGCCGGTTTTCTTTTTGGCTTTGATACTGTCGTGATTTCTGGTGCTAATCAACCTATTAAAGAACTTTGGGACACTTCTCCTGCCTTTCATGGCTTTTTTATCATGAGTATGGCTTTGTGGGGAACGGTTTTGGGATCTCTTTTTGGCGGGATACCAGCAGACCGTTTTGGTCGTAAAGTTTCATTGATCTGGATCGGTATTTTATTTACGGTTTCGGCAATAGGTTCTGGTCTTGCTCCAGATCCATATTCTTTCTCGTTCTTTAGATTCATAGGTGGTCTGGGTGTAGGTGCTTCTACTGTTGCTGCTCCTATGTATATTTCAGAGATATCTTCTGCAAAGAACAGAGGTAAATTAACGGCATTGTACCAGTTTTTCTTAGTGCTAGGTATTTTGATCGCTTTCTTATCTAACGCTATGTTACAAGGTGTAGGTGGAGCGAACGATTGGCGCTGGATGCTGGGTGTAGAGGCAATTCCTGCAATTCTTTATACTGTTATGGTTCTTAGTGTGCCAAAAAGTCCAAGATGGTTATTGTATAAAAAAGGTGCAAAGCAGCAAGCACTTGAGATCTTGGGTCGTGTTCATGAACCAGCAGTTGCACAAGCTAAACTTGAAGAAATTGAAGCCGATCTTAATAAAGACACAAGCAAAGCAAACATCTTCCAGAAGCGTTTTAAAAAGCCGCTTATTCTGGCGTTCTTGATCGCTTTCTTTAACCAACTATCTGGTATTAACTTCGTATTGTATTACGCTCCAGAAATTCTTGAAAGAGCTGGTCTTGCAGAGCAGGATTCACTTTTTAGCTCTATTGCGTTAGGTGTTGTAAACTTAATTTTCACATTTGTGGGGCTTGCTTTGATCGACAGATTAGGAAGACGCCAACTGATGTACATAGGTTCTATAGGATATATCATAAGTCTTGTAACCGTGGCATACTGCTTCTATAGTGGTGCAAGTTCTGAGTTACTGCTTACGTTCATCTGTATTTTTATCGCATCTCACGCGGTAGGACAAGGAGCGGTGATCTGGGTTTTCATCTCAGAGATCTTCCCGAACAAAGTACGTGCTTACGGACAATCTTGGGGAACAGGAACTCACTGGGTTTTTGCAGCATTGATCACACTTCTCACGCCTATTTTCTTAGATAGCGATGAAGGAATCTTCAAAGATAACCCTTGGCCAATTTTTGCATTCTTTGCGGGTATGATGGTGCTACAATTATTGTACACAAAATTCATGATGCCAGAAACTAAAGGAATGACGCTAGAAGAACTAGAAGAAAAGTTATTGGATTAATGAAGGACCTTAAGGTTGTAAGCTTCGGCGAAATTTTATGGGATGTTTTTCCTGATAGGAAGGCATTGGGTGGCGCACCGCTTAACATTGCAGCTAGATTGGCTTCATTGGGAGCAGAAACAAGGATCATTAGTAAACTGGGTGATGATCCACTTGCTAATGAAACACTTAAGCTTGTTAGCGAACTTAATCTTGACCTAGAACTTATTCAGACGGATGAAACTCTAGAAACTGGTCAAGTAACTGTAACGCTTGATGAAACCGGCAGTGCATCTTACGTCATAAATCAACCTGTGGCTTGGGACGCTATTGAACTTACAGATCAAAACAAGGCCGCTGTTAAGGAAGCAGATATTTTTCTTTTTGGTTCGCTGGTAGCTCGTAATGAAACTTCAAGAGCAACGCTTAATGCATTGCTCTCAACATCTGATTTTGCTGTTTTTGATGTAAATCTAAGAGCACCTCACTATACTTTAGAGCAGGTTTATAATTTCATGAAACAAGCTCAGTTTGTGAAGATGAATGATGAAGAACTTGATGAGATCATCGCTCATTTACAGATCAAAGAGCAAAATATGGAAGATCAACTTAAAGCGCTTAACGAACTCATCAACTGTGAAGCTATCTGCGTGACTTGTGGCGCAGAAGGCGCAGTGCTTTTTAAAGATGACACGCTTTTCTCTCACTCAGGATTTTCAACAAAGGTTGTAGACACTGTGGGCGCTGGCGATTCATTTTTAGCAGGTTTGATCTATCAATTGTATCAAGAAGAAAATTCTCCAGATGAAGCGCTTGAATTTGCTTGTGCGCTGGGCGCGCTTGTCGCCGGCACTAAAGGAGCAAATGCAAAAGTCACTTTTAAAGACATCGCTCATAAAATAAATGAATAGCAAAAAGCTCCGCGATTGGCGGAGCTTTTTTTATCTATTATAAGGATATTCCTGAACCCAATTAAAGGGTCGTTTATATAATGGAAAATCTTCCTTTGTCAGGCGCTTTGCTTTAAAATAAATATCTTGGCCATAATATTCACCTTGCATAATTAAAGAAGAATCAGCCTTTTCATATTTAAAATCATACTTCTTTAGTGTGTCATAATACTCATGAAATTGTAGCTTTTGCTCGCTTGTATCCACCTGCACTTTCATCCATTTTTTCTCCTTTTTCATTGTGTACACCTGCATACTTTCAGGAAATTCAAAGATCACATAGCGCCATCGCAAACTATCTTCCAGCAAAGGTGGGCGCACATCACCATCCACTTTAAATTCTTCGATCTCATAAAGTCCATAAAGTGGTGGCTTGGGAGCCAAAGGTCCTCGTGCATATAAACTTTCATAATTATCATAAACCTGAGAGAGCACAAAAAATACAATGATCACCCATTTGCCTATTACTCGAGCTTTTTTCCATTTGGCTGCAGCCAAAGGATCATAAATACGATAAGGCTCGACTTTTTTTGAGCCAAACATCAACTGAAATAATTTGCCTATTTGAGGCGACACGATCAAAACCGCAATAAGCAATAATGTGGTTGAAAACAATTTCACTGGAATGTCATAGAAAAAATTAAGCGCTACGACATTGCTCATCACACCGATTGCCATGAGTCCGCCAAGCAAAGTGGTACGGCGGTGAAAAAGCAATAACCCAGCAATCGTTTCGGCAAGGCCAGAAAATATAGAATATCCAGTAGACTGCCCTATGAAACTCCACGCAACGCCCATGGGAGAAAAACTGCCATACTCCGTGATCATACGGCTTAAACCTGGCTGTGGCATCTGCAGCGGGAATACTTTTACCAGGCCATAACCTAAAAGCATTACAGCCAAATAATACCTTAACCAAACCCAAAACCAATAATTTATTTTCTTGTAATCGCGCTGTTTTCTCTCTATCAAAGTCCAGATCAAACTACCTAAAACCGCAATGCAAAAAAACATTAAGACAGTCACATAATCTATTTGTTTATCACCGCTACCGGATAAAGGCGGAGCAGCAGTTTCCATCATAAAAATGTTGTTACCTACCCAGACAGCTAAAGCCTCAACACCTTTACTGTACCATTGCGCCAAATAGGCTAAAAGAGGGATATTGTTTAAAGGAAACGGGAAGATGTAAAGTCCAAAAAACAGGAAAAGAAACCTGAAAAGCGGTTTGTTTTTGGTGATCATTGGTTAGTGTATTTTGATTGGCTACAATAAAATACGACCTAAAAACAAAGAAGTTACAGCGGCTTAAAAAATCAATTTCATGATCGCCCCCTCGCCTTCTTCGCTTTGCACTTGCACTTTTCCGCCGTGGAGTGTCATGATCTGTTTACAAAGGCTTAGACCTATTCCACTACCGGTCTTTTTTGTACTGTAAAAAGGCACAAAGATGGTATCCATAATTTCTGCAGGAATACCTTTGCCGTTATCCACTACAGTGATCTGAGGATGGTTATTTTGGCTTAAGCCAGAAAAAACTTCTACTTTACCTTCTGGATTTTCGGCGCAAGCGTCAATGGCATTAAGGATCAAATTGATTAACACTTGCTCAAGAAGGTAAACGTCAATATCGAGTTCAACGTCTGGCTGGGCGGTTTTAAAAACCAACTCGATATCGCGCTGCTGCAATGAAGGTTGCATAAGAATGCTTATGTTCTCAAAAAGTTCCTGTGATTTAATCGTGCTGCGGTTGAGCCTGGTGACTTTGTTGAGACTTCTGTAAGTCTGCGCAAACTTCATCAAGCCTTCGCTGCGTTTTTTGATGCTTTTTATTCCGTCGCCTAGGTCTTCTAGTTCTATTGTATTTTGTGGACTCTCAATGGCTTCTTCCACCTGACCTTGCAATGTTTCTGCGAGTGATGTGATCGGCGCGATGCTGTTCATGATCTCGTGGGTCATCACGCTAAGCAGTTTCTTCCAGGCTTCGCTCTCGTTACGGTTAAGGGTTTCTTCAATATTTTGCAGTACGATGAGCTTAAAAGATTGCTCCTCGACTTGAAAAACCGTGTCTGAAATAAGCGTTTTTATCGTCTCTTTATGAACCTCAAGCTTTACTGAAACCGCCGTGTTATGATAAGTATCAAAAAGTTCGTCATACATTTTTGAGCGACGTCTTTCGACGAAACCTATATTTTTAAATCGGGGCAAATCCAGAATTTGTAACATGCTCTCATTAATCCACAACACATCGCCGCTATTGAGATTATAGGCTAAAATCCCAACATCAACCATCTCTAGGATCTTTTGCAAATAAACCAATTGCGCCTGCCGCTCGCTATTGATCGATTTTATGGTGGCGTTGACAAGGTTAAAGCCCTTGTGAAGTTCTTGCATGTCCTTTGTACCGTGAGTTTCGCTAAACCAGCGAGAAAAATCACGATACTTAACCGACTCAAAAAAATCTGCAACTTCTGTAAATCTTTTATGCACATAGCGGTACAGATTCACAAAACCCACAAGCGTAAGAAAGCCACCACAAACCGCTATATAAATTGACGGTTTTACCACACCATAGGAAAGCGCAGCCAGAGCACATCCCAAGAACAAAACCCTGAGAAAAAGCGCTATTCCGTAGCTTTTAAAGGTCATATTTATTGAGTCTGCGGTACAAAGCCGTGCGAGTTATTCCTAGTTCTTTAGCCGATTGTGAAATATTACCGTTGTTCTTCTCGATGACGCTGAGGATGGTATTTTTCTCAAGATCTTCAAGGTTTGTCGTTGTAGAAATCGCTATGTTCTCTGTTTTTTCAATTGCCGAAAAAACGAGATCCTCTGCCATTAGAACATCAGTTTCTGCCATGATAACCGCACGTTCTATAGCGTATTGCAGTTCGCGTATATTTCCTGGAAAGGAATGCGATTTCAGTTTTGAAGTGAAACCAATATCCATAGTAAGATTGCCCTTGCCATACTTCTCAGCATACCGCTCGATGAAATATTTCGCGAGAAGCGTGACATCATTACCTCGCTGTTTAAGCGGCGGCATGGTGATATCAACAGTATTTATGCGGTAGATTAAATCCTTTCTAAAGCGACCTTCATCAGCCAACTGACCCAAATCCAGATTTGTGGCGCAAATCAACCTTATATCAACAGGAATCGCTTTATTACTGCCCAGCGGCGTTACCACCCGGTTTTGCAAAACCGTGAGCAATCGCACTTGCTGGCGCGGCGTGATATTGCCTATTTCATCAAGAAAAAGCGTGCCGCCATTTGCCGACTCAAATCTGCCTTTTCTATCCTCGCGCGCATCAGTAAAAGCACCTTTTACATAACCGAAAAGTTCACTTTCAAAAAGACTTTCGGTCAATGAGCCGACGTCCACTTTTACAAATGGACTGTCTTTTCTCAACGAATTTTCATGCATCGCACGAGCGATAAGATCTTTACCCGTACCATTCTCGCCCAATATCAAAATATTGGCATCTGTAGGCGCAACTTTCTTGAGTTTTACAAAAACATCGTGCATTGCTGGGCTTTCGCCAATAATCTGCGTTTCGGGCCCTGCGAGGATGGGTTCGCGCTTGCTTTTCTTCTTTTTCTCAACCAGTTCTTGCACCGCGCTCAGGATTTTTTCATTCTTCCATGGCTTCACGATAAAGTCAGAAGCACCCTCTTTAAGCGACCTTATCGCGAGGTCAATATCGCCATAAGCAGTGATAAGTATAACATCAACATCCTCGTCTTGGCGCTTTATTTTATTGAGCCAAAAAATACCTTCATTACCTGTATTTACGAGTCCGTTGAAGTTCATATCCAGAATGATCGCATCAAATTTTTGCTCCTGCATCAAACTTAAAATCTGATTAGGATTCTTTGCCGTCACCACCTCTTTCACTTTTGATTTTAGCAACAGCCGCAACGCAATGAGCACATCCTCATCGTCATCAATGATCAATATTCTGGCATTTTTAAGCAGCATACTTACAATATTATAAAATTTCGCTTCCGCGAAAGCGCCTCTCACGACCCAAATTTTGCGTTGTTAAAAAACTGTTACAGCATCGCACACCCAGTGTATCAAAACCGAACACTTTGGCAAAAGCCAAAATGCACAAAATATTGATTTACAGTTATTTAATTTTTTGGCACGATAATGCTTTATATCTAGCCGAAATCAATCAAAAAATGGACATACCTTTAGAAAAAAAGCGCTTTAACACTAAGAATATCCTGATGATATCAGGAAGCGCGCTCATTCTAATCTTAATTATTTATGTGATCTTTTCTACCACGGGTGCTTCTAAACTCAATGTGGAAAAGGAAAGAATCTCAATCGCCACGGTGCAGCAAAACACATTTCAGGAGAATATTCCTGTGAATGGTGCTGTTTTGCCTATTTCTACCATATATCTTGATGCGCTTGAAGGTGGTCGCGTAGAAGAAAAATTTGTTGAAGACGGCGCCGTGATGAAAAAAGGCGAGCCTATCCTGAGACTAAGTAATACAGATCTAGAGCTTAGTCTTGTAAATCAAGAAACACAGGTTTACAATCTGCTAACGCAAATGCAGATCTCGCAGAACAATGCGCGTCAAAACACCATTTCAAAACTCAATCAATATACTGATGTAGAGAACAGTTTGATAGAAGCTCGCCGCCAATACGAACTCAATAAAAAGCTGTTTGAAAAAGGAGCGTTAGCCCAGCAGGATTATATAAAATCTGAGAATGATTATAAGTATCAAAAAGAGCGTATGAATCTTACAAGGCAAATCTTAGCGCAGGATTCGCTTTCTACAAAACAAGAAAGTCAACAGGCTCGCAATAGCTATGCACGCACACAAAATGCGCTGCAACTTATGCGTCAAAAGGTAAATGATCTTGTCGTTCGCGCTCCGGTGGACGGCCAGCTCACTTCTCTGGATGCCGAAATAGGAGAATCAAAAGGTAAAGGCGTGCGCTTGGGCCAGATCGATGTTTTGAGCGGTTACAAAGTGCGCGCAGATATTGACGAGCACTATATCTCAAGAATTTACACAGGACAAACCGGAAGTTTCCCATTTAACGGAAAACGCTACTCGCTGGTGATCAAAAAAGTATACACGCAAGTTAAAGAAGGCCGCTTTCAAGTGGATATGGAATTTTCTGAAGATATTCCAGAAGGTATTCGTCGTGGGCAAACCGTGCAAATGCGCATTGCCCTGAGCGATGAGAAACAAGCCCTCTTGATCCCAAAAGGCGGATTTTTTCAGGAAACTGGCGGCAACTGGATCTTTAAAGTGAGTGAGAATGGCGATGTGGCTTATAAAACCGAAATTACTTTGGGTAGCCAGAACACAGAATATTATGAAGTACTCAGCGGATTACAACCCGGCGACAAGGTCATTACCAGCAGTTATGACAACTATGGTGATGTACAAGAACTATTGCTTAAAGAGTAATTTGGCTTAAAGCCAAAAAGAAAAATCAACAAAAACGAACAGTAAAAAAATACATCATGATAAAAATTACTGACCTTGAAAAATACTACACCACCGAAGAGGTGCGCACCATTGCCTTGAACAAACTGTCTTTTGAAGTAAGAGAAGGTGAATTTGTGGCCGTGATGGGACCATCAGGCTGTGGTAAATCTACATTGCTAAATATTCTAGGATTGCTGGATGATCCAGATGGCGGAAGTTTTCTTTTTGACGGGATCGAAGTTGCAGGATATAACGAGCGTAAGCGATCGCATTTGCGCAAACATAACATTGGTTTTGTATTTCAAAGCTTTAACCTCATCGACGAGCTTACCGTTTTTGAAAATGTAGAATTGCCATTAATATACACCGGCGTAAAACCAGCCGAGCGTAAAAAACGCGTGGACGAAGTGCTTGAAAAAATGCAGATCATGCACAGAAGAAAACACTTCCCGCAGCAATTATCTGGCGGGCAGCAACAACGTGTTGCCGTTGCTCGTGCCGTGATCAATAATCCTAAACTTATTCTTGCTGATGAACCTACCGGGAATCTGGATAGTAGCAACGGTAACGAAGTGATGGACCTACTCACAGAGCTCAACGAAGCCGGAACCACGATCATCATGGTGACCCACAGTGAGCACGATGCAAAATACAGCCATCGCATCATTAGAATGCTAGACGGACAAAAAGTAACAGAGAACATATTATCAGAATACAAGGGAAATCTGCAGGTTCAATAAAACAGGGGCCATTCATCAATCAATCAAATCATCATGCTTAAGAATTATTTTAAAATCGCCTGGAGAAATCTTAGAAAGCATAAGACCTATTCGCTTATAAACATCGCTGGACTTGCGATAGGTCTTTGCTGTTTTTTACTCATTGCGTTGTATGTTTTTAGTGAGTTAAGCTATGATAAATACAATGACAAGGCAGATCGTATTTACCGCGTAAATTCTGATATCACCATAGGAAGCTCTGATCTTGTGCTAGCAACAACTTCAGACATGATGGGCGAACTGCTCATGAAAGATTATCCTGAGGTAGAGAATTATACAAGGATCTATAATTCTAACGGCCCAAAACTGATTAAAAAAGGAAACGAGTTTATCAATGAAAGTAAAGTAGCTCACGTAGACTCTACCTTCTTTAAGGTTTTTACTTTACCTGCCATTGAAGGAAATACTGATAATGCTTTGGCTGAGCCAAATTCTGTTGTGATCACTAGAAGTGTTGCAGAAAAGTATTTTGGCACTACAAACGTAATAGGCAAAGAACTTGAAGTTAAAGAGAATGAACCTGTATTATTTAAAATCAATGCAGTAGTTGAAGATGTACCGAAGGAATCACACTTTGATTTTGAAATGTTCTTCTCAATGCAAAATGTGAACTACAATTGGGGTGCATTAACTAACCATAATTTCTTCACGTATTTAGTTCTTAAACCTTCGGTAAAAGCAGAAGATTTTGAAAAACATTTTCCTGAATATATTGAAGAATATGTTTTTCCTAGCGCGCGTCAATTTATGGAGCTTGAAAGTATGGAAGAGTTTAAAAACTCTGGTAATAGCATTCAATATTCTCTAATGCCTTTGACTAAGATCCATTTACATTCTGATCGTCAGTTTGAATTGATGCCGCCTAACAATATTCAGTACATCTATATCTTTTTGGCTGTAGCCATATTTATATTACTCATCGCGTGTATCAACTTTATGAATCTTACCACTGCACGATCTTCTAACCGTGCAAAAGAAGTGGGGATTAGAAAAGTACTGGGCACTTCAAAAAATTTCTTGGTAGGTCAATTCTTGGTAGAATCTATGTTGCTTGTCTTTATTTCTCTGGTGATCGCTTTAGGTTTTACTTATCTGGCGCTTCCGTTTTTTAATGATATCGCTTTTAAAGAACTTTCTTTTAGCGACATATTTTCTGGGCCGGTATTGCTTGTCATTATTCTTGTAGTTCCTGTGGTAGGATTTTTGGCAGGAGCCTATCCCGCATTTTTTCTATCTGCATTTAAACCCATAATGGTTTTAAAAGGCAAACTGACTAAAAGCAGTAAAACCCTAGGTCTTCGCAGCTCTCTTGTGGTCTTTCAGTTTATAACTTCTATTGTTTTGATCATAGGTACGATCGTTGTTTATCAGCAACTACAATTTATACGAGACACAAATCTGGGCTTTAGCAAAGACCAAGTTTTACTGGTAGATAACACCTATTTTTTACGTGATAATGCACAGACTTTTAAGCAAGAAGTGCAACAACTTGCAGGAGTTTCTAATGGAACGTTAAGCGGATTTCTACCCATAAGTAGTTCTTCTCGCAGCGACAGTTCATATTCTACTGAGGCGGTTATGAATAGCAGCAACAGCATACAGATGCAACGCTGGCGTGTGGATGAAAATTACATCCCGACGATGGGCATGGAGATGCATTCTGGCCGAAACTTCTCTAAAGACTTCCCGTCAGACTCTAGCGCGATCATCATTAATGAAACCGCCGCAAAAATGCTGGGCGGCGATCCGCTCTCAAAAACCATTTACACGCATGGCGGTGATGGCACAGAAGCGCACACGGTTATTGGTATTGTGAAGGATTTTAATTTTGAATCTGTTAAACAAAAGATAGGCCCTGTAAGTCTTCAACTTTCTGAAAACATTGGTATTGCTTCGTTTAAAGTAAATACTTCAAACATCAGCACACTTATACCACAGATCAAAAATAAATGGGACGATCTTGCTGGCGGCATGCCTTTTAACTATCGCTTTCTAGATGAAGCTTTTAATACAATGTACAGCGGTGAGCAGCGCGTGGGCCAGATCGCTCTGCTATTTTCTGTCTTAGCCATTTTTATCGCATGTCTTGGGCTTTTTGGGCTTGCCGCATTTATCGCAGAGCAGCGCAAAAAAGAAATAGGTATTCGCAAGGTGCTAGGAGCTTCGTCGCAAGGTGTGGTTACTCTGTTGTCAAAAGACTTTCTCAAACTAGTCATCATCGCATTTGTCATCGCTGTACCGTTAGCTTGGTGGGGCATGCACAGTTGGCTACAAGATTTTGCATATCGCATAAATATAAGTTGGTGGATCTATGCCATTGCTGGTCTTTTTGCTGTTTTCATAGCGGTTGCCACTGTGAGCTTACAAGCGCTAAAAGCCGCCGTCGCTAACCCTATTAAAAGTTTACGCACCGAATAATTCATCACATCAATCAAAAAACATGCTTAAGAACTATATCAAAATCGCCTGGCGCAACTTACAGAGAAACAAGCTCTACAGTTTCATCAATATCGGTGGGCTGGCGCTGGGGCTTTGTGCCTGTTTCTTGATTCTCTTTTTCGTGGGCCACGAAAATAGCTACGACACCTTTCACAAGGATGCTGACCGTATTTTCTCTTTACGTGCCAGTTTTAAAATGGGCGAGCAAACCATGAATATTCAGGCATTCAACTCGGTTGTGGGTGAAATGCTCGAAGAAAACAGCCCTGTGGTCGAGGCTACCGTGCGCATGAATAATATGTACGAACCGGTTGTTGTCGCAAATCCCACGTTTAAGGATGCTAAACATTCTGAGAGAAACTTCAGTTTTGCTGATGAGAATTTCTTTGATTTCTTCTCTTTTGATCTCGCTCAGGGCAAAAAGGACAACGTTCTGACAAAGCCTTACTCTTTGGTGATCTCACAGGAAATGGCTGAGAAGTATTTTGGCGAAAGCCAACCTCTAGGAAAAACCCTAAATGTAAAAATTGATAGCGTTTACACATTTACCATCACTGGTATCGCCGAAAATTCTCACTCAAATTCTACCGTGCATACAGATTTTATCGCCTCGTTAAACAGCATGCGCACGATCAAGAAATTTGACCGCGATTTTGAATATTCCATTTTTAGGGGAGGAAGTTTCCCCACGTTTGTAAAACTTAAGGAAACGGGCACTGAAGCCCAGGTTTTAAAAACTACTGAAGAGCTTAGTAAACAAGCAGACAAAGAATCTAACGAGACCTACAGCTTGATGAATATTACTAAAAAGCACTTTCAGGAAAGCTCTGAAGGAAAGGCAAAATACCTCAAGATCTTCCCGCTTATCGCGCTTCTCATTCTCTTTTTGGCACTCATAAATTACCTGAGTTTGTCAACCGCCAGGGCCTCGCTCAGAGCAAAAGAAATAGGCGTGCGCAAAGTAAATGGCGCCAGCAGAAAAAGCGTTGCGCTGCAATTTTATGTAGAATCCACACTCTATGTGATTCTTGCTTTTTTGCTCGCAATTGCCTTGACAGCCGCCTTGCAATCTTATTTTTTCAATTTGCTGAACATTAAAATCGATGCTTCATTCTTTCTTAACGGCAAATTCCTTTTAACCTTAAGCGGCCTCTTTGTCCTCACCGTGATTTTAACGGGATTGTATCCTGCGGTTTTGATGTCATCATTCAATCCTATAGATAATCTGCGCAAGAAATTTTCAAAAAAGACAGGCGGAATCACACTGAGACAAACCTGCACCGTAGTTCAGTTTGTTATCGCCGTAGCGCTCATCATTAGCGGACTTATCATACAGCAACAGATCAATTTTATGCGCAAGGTTGATATAGGCCTCAACCGCTCAAACCTTTTGATGTTGCCGCTGCAAAATACAATTGGCACAAACAGTACAGCCTTTAGAAATGAAGTTGCCAGCCTCCCCGAAGTCGAGCAAACCGCAGTATCTAGGCAAGTCATGTACAGGGGTTATGATATGTATTTCGCAAGCTCTGATGGCAAAGAAGACAATGTTGCCTTACCTATTTTCTCAATAGATGAGCACTTTCTTAACACGCTAGAAGTACAATGGAAAATCAAACCCGAGGACCTTACAAGACTCAGCGGCGACAAAACGATTGCCATAAATAGCACCACGATCAAGGAGTTTCGGCTTTCGCCAAATCCAATAGGAGAAAAGATAAGCATGGGCGTAGAAGATTATGAAATCGTGGGCGTGACTGAAGATTTCAATTTCTCTAGCCTGGATACACCCATTAAACCACTTGCACTTTTTACAACTACTGAAGCGAATGCAAATACAAAGTTATTAGGCGAACGTGGCGGTTGTATGTACGTGCGATTTACCCCTAAAACCGATTTACAAAACATGCTTTCAAAAATTGAGGACATCTATGCTCAATATGATAAAGAAACCCCTTTTGAATATGAGTTTATGGATGATGCTTTTGACGCAACCTTTAGGTCTGAGCAACGCTTGGCGTATATCTTCAACATTTTTATCATGCTCACTTTTGTGATTGCGGGTATGGGGCTTTTTGGCCTGGCAACGTTTACAGCTCAGCAAAAGATCAAAGAAATAGGTATTCGCAAAGTCTTGGGTGCTTCAGTGTATCAAATTACATCTTTACTGTCAGTAAGCTTTTTAAAGTTGGTTTTTATAGCCATACTTATCGCCTCGCCTATCGCATGGTATTTTATGCATGATTGGCTACAAGATTTCACATACAAAACCCAGATAGAATGGTATGTTTTTGCACTTGCAGGAGCTATCACATTACTCATCACGATACTTACCGTAGGTTTTGAAACCATACGCGCAGCCATTGCCAATCCAATTAAAAGCCTAAGAAACGAATAAAATGCTGAAGAATTATTTTAAGATCGCTTGGCGCAACATCTGGAAAAACAAACTGTTTTCGGCTATCAATATCATAAGTCTGGCGATAGGTTTTAGCGCATCGTTTGTGATAGGACTGATGGTGTATTATGATTTTACTTTTGACGATTTTCATCGAAATAGTGACAAAATCTATAGGATCACAACCCAGTTTATTGCTCCAGAAGAAACCTATGGAAATGCCGGAGTAAGTATCCCGCTACACACTTTTGTAAAAGAAGATATCGCGAATATTGAAGAAGCTGCGACTATTTTCACAGGTGGTTTTGTGAATGTAAAAAACACTGAAAACGGCAACATTTTTAAAGACCCAGAATTTACTGCTTTCACAGAGCCTGAATACTTTGAGATCTTTGAGTACAACTGGCTTGCAGGCTCATCACGAACTGCACTTAGTGCGCCAAACCAAGTTGTTCTTACAGCGTCTAGAGCAAGTAAATATTTTCCTGATCATAAACCTGATGAGATCATAGGCAAGCAACTTGCTTATAATGATTCTGTGTTGGTAAAAGTCACAGGTATTGTAGAGAATTTTTCAAAACGTACAGATTTGATCTTTGAAGAGTTCCTTTCGCTGGAAACAGCAAAAAATACAGAAATGGCTCGCCAGGCATTCAATGAAGATTGGGGAAGCACAAGCAATAGTTCGCAATTGTTTGTAAAACTCAACGAGCAAGATCCTGCTTTGCTACAAAAGCAACTGGATGAAACAGCCGCTGCACATGAGTCTGAGTATGATTTACAAATGAACCGTAAGCGAAGATTTAAATTACAACCGCTCAAAGAAATGCATTTTGATCAGCAGGTTGGGATCTTCAGTTTTACAGATTACACAGCAAACAAATCTGCACTTTATGGTCTTTGTATTATCGCTGCCTTTTTGCTACTTCTGGGTTGCGTGAATTTTATAAATCTTAATACTGCGCAGGCCAATCAACGTGCTAAAGAAATAGGCATAAGAAAAACATTAGGAAGTTCTAAAAAGCAACTGATCACGCAGTTCATGGGCGAGACTTTACTGCTTACAATTACCGCTGCTCTCATTTCTGTTCTTTTGTCTTACTGGCTTCTTAAGGTTTTTGCAGATTTCGCTCCAGAAGGTTTGTCATTCTCTGCTTTTAAAGAGCCTTTAGTCCTGCTATGTTGTGTAGTCCTTATTGGGATTGTCGCTTTGCTTTCTGGGTTTTATCCATCTCTCGTTTTAACGCGTTTTAAAACCGTGAGAGTTCTCAAAAACCAAGTCACCGCAGCTCCTGGAAAAGTGGGCTTGAGAAAATTCCTTACCGTTTTTCAATTCACGATCGCTCAAGGTTTTCTTATTGCTACGTTACTTGTGAGCAAGCAAACAAAATTCCTGATGCGCGCTGATATGGGTTTTGAAACGCAGTCTATAGGTTATGTTCAAGCGCCATGGTCGTATAGAGGCGTTGATAAAAATCTGGTTCTTTATAACAAACTAAAAAGCATTCCTTCTATTGAAAAAATTAGTATTGGTGGGATGCCTCCGGCTTCATTCAGCACACATTCTTCTGGACTTAAATTCATGAACGGTGATCAAGAGATCAATACAGAAATTGAGTTTCTATATGGCGACTTGCAATACATGGATATTTATGAAATTCCGCTAATAGCGGGAAGAGCTCCACTTAATGACACGATCAAAGAATTTGTCATTAACGAGACTGCATTACACACACTGGGTTATCAAAATCCAGAAGATATTCTCGGGAAAACCTTAAAAGTAGAAGATGAGCACAGAGTTGTGGGCGTCATGAAAGATTTTAATCAACGATCGCTGCGATCTGGCATTAATCCTATGGCTTTTACTGGCGACACGTATCGCAAAGATTGGACGCAGTTTAGAAACATTCATATGACCTTGCCTAGTGCAAATTCTGGGGAACTACAAAATACGATTGCTAAAGTAGAAGACGCTTATAGCGAAATATTTCCTGGCGAGACCTTTGAGATGCGCTTTGTAGATGAGTCTATCAAAAGATTTTACCAAAGCGAAAATCGCCTTTCTACTCTACTGAATTGGGCGATGGGACTTTCGGTTTTAATAAGCTGCCTTGGTTTGCTTGGCCTTGTGATCTACACCACAAACAGAAGGACAAAAGAAATAGGAATACGAAAAGTGCTGGGCGCTTCACTCGCCCAACTCAATATTTTACTGTGTAAAGATTTCTTGGTATTAGTGCTTATCGCTTTTGTTATTGCGGCTCCTATCGCAGCCTGGTTGCTCAACGATTGGCTTCAGGATTTTGCGTACAGAACCGGACTCTCGTGGTGGGTTTTCGCTTTAAGCGGAATAGGAATGATAGCTCTTGCCCTGATCATTATGAGCATAAGAACTTTGGCGACAGCCATGAAAAACCCTGTAAAAAGCCTGAGAACAGAATAGACATCATCATCAAAAAATAAAATCATGCTTAGTAACTATTTTAAAATCGCGTGGCGAAATATCCTGAAAAACAGGACGATGTTTGGCATTAATATCTTGGGATTGACGCTGGGAATCGCCAGCTGTCTGCTCATAGGGATTTTTGTGGTTGATGAGCTTAGTTATGACCGCTACAATGAGCATGCTGACAGGATGTACCGTGTGGTTCTAAAGGCAAACATCAATGGCGAGGAACTTAAGGAAGCCGTTGTGGGAGCGCCCATTGGTGTTTCTTTAAAACAGGATTTACCGCAGGTAGAAAATGCTACGCGAATCGCAAAATTCTACGACCCGGAAGTAAAATATAACAATGAGACTTTTGAAAATCTCAAAGTCGCATATGCCGATGCCAATCTGCTGGATTTTTTCACTTTGCCCGTTGTAAAAGGCAATGCTACAAATCCGCTGGAAAACCCTAATGCGGTTGTGATTACAGAGCAGGAAGCGAAGCATCTTTTTGGCGAAGAAAATGCCATTGGCAAAACCATTTTCATCAATGGAAATCAGCAGGAAGTCACTGCGCTAATCAAAGACATTCCTAAAACTTCGCACTTTCATTTTGATGCGTTTGTCTCCATGAACGGAAACAATGAAGCAAAAAGCACTTCTTGGGTAAATTCTGGTTTTGCGACCTATGTTTTACTTAAAGAAGGTGCAGATTTTACCGAAGTTGAGAAGCAATTCCCGGGAATGCTAGAGAAATATATGGGACCGCAAATTCAGGAGGCGATTGGCGTTTCTTACTCAGAGTTTAAGGCTCAAAATGCGTTTGGGATTTACCTACAGCCGCTGCTCGATATTCACTTAAAATCTGATTTCTCAAACAAAACCGAATTTGAAAATGGAGGCGACATCAAATACGTATACATTTTTAGCGTAATCGCGGTTTTTATGCTCATCATCGCCTGCATCAATTTCATGAATATTTCTACCGCAACCGCTACAAAACGTGCGCGCGAAGTGGGCATCAGAAAAGTGCTGGGTTCTAACAAAAAACAGCTCATTGTTCAGTTTATCACAGAGGTTTTTATTTCGGTGGTAATCGCGATTACGCTGGCTATCGCGGTGTGTTATCTGGCACTGCCTTTCTTTAATTCCCTTACGGGGAAAACATTTGCCTTTAGCCAAATCATAAACCTCAAGTTTGCGTTGACACTCGCGGCGCTTGCACTTACGATCACGGTTTTGGCAGGAGCGTATCCCGCATTTTTTCTCTCTGGATTTAAACCTATTACGGCATTGAAAAGCAAATTCAGCAGCCGAAAAACTACGTCGCTGCGCAGCGGTCTGGTGGTGTTTCAATTTGTGATTTCGGCGGGATTAATTCTCGCGACTTTGGTGGTTTACAAGCAACTCGATTTTATCCTGAATAAGGATTTGGGGTATAACAAAGAGCAGGTTTTGGTAATTCGTGATGCCGCAATGATGGACAACACCGCAATGCAATCCCTTAAAAATGAACTTGCCCAAAACAGCACTGTAAAAAGCATTACACAGTCGGCGTATTTGCCTGCCGGCGAAAGCGACAATAACGTGCGCGGGATTTTTAAAAATAGCAATTACCTGCGTAAATTCTTTTTCTACAATGTTGATTCGCAATATCTGTCCACGCTGGGAATGCGTCTTACCTCAGGTCGCAATTTTAATGACGTTACCGGCGTAGAAAGCGACAAAGCCATCATCAACAAAGAAGCCGCAAAAGTACTGGGAATTGCTGATGATCCGCTAGGGAAGCAGTTTCAAATGGATGATAATAATGGCAAGAAAACGCTTACGGTTATTGGCGTGATAGACGATTTTAATTTTGAATCGCTTCACAAGAAAATCGAGCCACTTGTGATGGTGAATCAACCTTACGGCGGACTCATCTTAAAAGTAAACAGCGACAATATCGCAAAAACGCTAAGCGACGTGAGCGCGCTGTGGCAAAAGTTTGACGACAGTGGCTCCTTTGATTATGTGTTCTTAGATGAGTCTTTTGAGCAAAATTATCAGAAGGAACAAAAGATGGGCACCGTTTTACTTGTCTTTGCCCTGCTTACCATTTTTGTAGCTTGTTTAGGACTTTTTGGTCTTGTGACCTACACCGCTGAACAGCGTTTTAAAGAAATAGGCGTGCGCAAGGTTTTGGGCTCTAGCGTGACGCAAATCGTGGCCATGCTCACTAAAGATTTCCTGAAACTTATCCTTATTTCTTTCGTCATTGCTTTGCCGCTGGGCTATTACCTCATGCATCAATGGCTTCAGGATTTTGCGTATCGCATCGAGATAAGCGTCTGGCTCGTTTTGGCGGCAGCCATAATCACCTTATTCATCGCATTTGCGACCATAAGTTTTAAAAGCATCAAGGCAGCGATGCAAAACCCCATAAAAAGCCTGAGAACAGAATAAAATAACAACAGAAACAGCAATAAAATCATGCTTCTAGAACTCAATCATATTTACAAGTGGGTGACCACAGCCGGTAAAAGAACATTTCTTCTTAACGACCTTAGTTTACAGGTAGAAAAAGGCGAATTTATCTCGATCATGGGACCTTCTGGGTCGGGAAAATCCACCTTGCTCAACGTCATAGGCATGCTCGATTCTTTTGACGAAGGTGCTTATAATTTTGATGGCGAACCTGTACACCAACTCAAAGAAAAGCAGCGCGCAAAATTGTTTAAAGACAATATGGGATTTGTTTTCCAAGCGTATCATCTCATTGATGAACTCACTGTTTATGAGAACATCGAGACGCCACTTTTGTACAAAAAAATAAAAGGTTCTGAGCGCAAGGCCATGGTCGCTGATATTCTAGATCGATTTAACATCGTGGGTAAAAAAGACCTTTTCCCCACACAATTGAGTGGCGGTCAGCAACAACTTGTGGGCGTTGCCCGCGCCTTGATCGCAAAGCCCAGCGTCATTCTCGCAGATGAGCCCACCGGTAACCTCAACTCAAAACAAAGCGACGAGATCATGCAACTTTTTAAACAACTCAATGAAGAAGACGGCGTCACCATAATTCAGGCGACGCACTCAGAGTCAAACGCCGCATACGGCAGCCGCACGATCCATTTGCTAGACGGCAGCATCGCACAATAATTCGCATCATGAAGACCACCATTTCATCAATCATCACTTTACTTTTTTCTCTTTTGGCTTTAAGCCAAAACAATCAAGATCTCACACTTAATGAATGCATAGACATTGCCCTGAAAAACAACCTTAACCTGAAGACCGCAAAACTTAGCGCCGAAACCTCAACGGTGAATTATAAGAGTAATCGGAATGCGCTTTTACCATCTATCAATGGAAATTGGAATTACGGGATCTCGCAGGGACGCAGCATAGACCCATACACTAACGATTTTGTGAACGAGCGCCTAGAATATAGCAGCGCTGGTCTAGGGCTGAATGCTTCGGTTTTTAACGGTTTTAGATTATTGAATTCTTTAAAACAGGGGAAACTCAACATGCAGGCCGCCGAAATGCAGGTGGAAGAAGCCAAGCAAAATCTAGTGCTTGATGTGACCTTAGCATTCTTACGGGCTTTGAACAGCAGAGAATTGCTAAAACTCGCCGAAAACCGCATTGAAAACACTCGTCAACAAGCCAAGCGGTTAAAAACCATGTTTGAAGAAGGATCCGTCAATCCTTCTGAATATCGCGATTTGCAAGGTCAAGTCGCTAGCGATGAAGCCAGTCTTGTGTCCTCTCGCAATTCGTTAACCAGCGCACTGCTCGATCTCGCGCAGCTCATGAATGTGGATTATGAGATCAACCCAGATGCACTCGCATTGCTTATGGATTTTGAAGAATATGGGCTTTCGCCAAAAGAAGTCTATGAAGACGCCCTGAACAATCTTGCAACTTTTAAAACCCGCGAATTACAGTTGGCCGCCGCCCAAAAAGGTGTTGCTGTCGCTCGTGCGCAATACACACCGGAAGTTTCGTTTTTTGCGAATCTTAATACCAACTATTCTAGCGCGGCACGATTATTTAATGAAAATGGAACGCTCGTAGAAGACACAGGAGCTTTTGTGAATTATGACGGTCAGGTGTTGCCTGTGCTTACTGAAAACACTCAATTTACAGAAGAACAAATAAGCTACAGAGATCAGTTTGACAATAACCTTAATTCTTCAATTGGCGTGAATGTCTCTGTACCTATTTTTAATGGATGGCGTGCAAAACAAAATGTCCAACTAGAAAAAATTAGACGCGATCAGGCGCAAACAAACCTTGAACAAACTGAACTCCAACTGAGCACAAACATCAAGCAGGCGTATTATGATATGCAAGCCGCTTTGCAACGCTTCAATGCTCTGGAGGCACAGGTTGAAGCCAGTGAAGAATCCTTCCGGATTAATGAAATACGCTTCAACAATGGCGTTACCAATAGCGTGGATTATATCGTGAGCAAAAACAATCTGGAGAATGCCCGCATCAACCTCGCTAACGTGCGTTATGAATACATGCTGCGCGTTAAGGTCTTAGAATATTACCGCGGAAATATGGATTTGCAATAGCCTATTCTACTGCGAATTTCTCACAAAGATTTATCGTATCGCGCACATCATCAAGCGTTGTGCGCGGATTGATAAGACACATGCGCAAAACAACCATACCGTTGAGATAAGTCGTTACCAGCATTGCCTCGCGAGAGTCTACCACTTTTTTAGAGATCATGCGGTTAAGGTCATCAATCTCATCTTCGGTTAATTTCTTGTCGATGGGATTGTACCTAAAATTGATCACCGCAAGCGTCGCCGGGGAAACCACTTCCCATTTAGCACTTTTGCGTAGCAATGCTTCGGTTTTTTCCGCTAAAGCGAAATTATATTCTACCGCTTCTCTAAAGGCTTTCAGACCAAAAGTCTTGACACTCATGTAAAACTTAAGCGCCCTGAATCTGCGCGTCAACTGGATCCCGTGGTCGTAGAAATTAATTTCAGACGAGTTGCCTTCTACGTCCTTGAGATACTCGGGTTTTTCGGTAAAAGTACCGCTTAACCATTTGTGATCGCGCACCAGCAAGCAACCCATTTCATACGGTTGGTAGAACCATTTATGCGGGTCTACGGTGACAGAATCTGCTTTTTCTATGCCTTTTAAAATCTTTTTTCCGGCTTTCGCCAAAATCGCTGCGCCACCATACGCACCGTCAATATGAAACCAGAGTTTCTCTTTTTTACAGATCGCCGCCAATTCAGAAAGTGGATCAACCGTTCCCGTGTTTGTCGTTCCCGCAGAAGCGATCAAACAAAACGGTTGCAAACCTTCTAAACGGTCTTTGTTTATCGCGTTTTTCAGTTTGTTTATGGCAAACTTGAATTCGATATCAGTAGGGATGATGCGTATTTGTTCTTTTCTAAAACCTAGAATACGTATCGCCTTAATATTTGAAGAGTGCGCCTGATCTGAAAGGTAGATCACCGCTTTTGAAAAATCGTCGCCACATTTTATGCTTCGGGCGGTAACAAGCGCTGTGAGGTTTGCCATGCTTCCACCGCTGGTAAAAATCCCTCCACCTCTTTTCGCCGGAAGGCCAAAGATCTTTAACAGCCAGTTTATCGTAACAATCTCTAGCTCTGCCGCCGCTGGAGCCGCTGCCCAACCGCCAGAAAAAATATTGAAGCCCGTTGCCAGCGCATCTGCCATGGCGCTCACATAATTGCTGGGCCCAGGAACAAACGAGTAGAACTTGGGATGGCTCATGATGTTGCTGTAAGGCACCACTTGTTGCATCACAAAATCGAGCACTTTCATCACTTCGGTGCCGTTTTCTGGAGCTTCCTCAAGAAAAACCGAGTCCATCTCAGAACGTGTTGCCACTGCAACTGGCAATTTTTCATGCTGATGAAGATTATGCTCAATGATCCTATCTACGATGCTGTGACCGTATTGTCTCATCTCATCTTCTGGAAGTTCTAGCTTTGCTGCTTGTTCTGGCTTCATGAATTATTTTTTTGCAAAATTAAGTTTTTGAGAAGATATAGAATATGGCTTGCGCCAAAACAAAAATCCTCAGCCGAACTGAGGATTTTTATATGCGTTTTAAAAGTGTAGCTTATTTATAATTTGCAATAAACTCCTGATCTAAACTATCTGAATCTTTATACTTCTCCCGAAGTTCTTTGAGTTTACTCTTAAGATCTATCACTATATCTTGATAATCTTTGTCGTAGTAAACGTTGTGCATCTCATCAGGATCATTCTTAAGATCGTATAATTCCCACTCGTCAATATCGTAGTAAAAATGCATCAACTTGTAGCGTTTAGTCGCCACACCATAATGTCTTTTTACCATGTGTACAGCAGGATATTCATAATAATGGTAATAGATCGCTTCTCTATCCCAAGTATCATCTTCACCTTTTAGCAAGGGTACAAAACTCTTGCCTTGCATATCTTCTGGCGCTTCGATACCTGCGATCTCTAGAAATGTTTGTGCAAAATCTAGATTTTGAACCATCTCATCCTCTGTGGTGTTAGGTGTAATGACGTTGGGCCATTTAATTAGCAGTGGAGTTTTAAAACTTTCGTTGTACATAAATCGCTTGTCAAACCATCCATGCTCTCCCAGATAAAAACCTTGATCTGACGTGTAGATCACAATCGTGTTTTCTTCAAGATCATTATCTTCTAGATAATCTAGAACTCTACCCACATTTTCATCTACAGCGGCAATACTGCCTAGATAATCTTGCATGTATCGCTGATATTTCCATTTCATGAGTTCTTCATCATTCATGGTAGGATATCGCTCTAGGAAATCCTGATTTATCGGTCCATAAACGCTATCCCAAGCTGCCTTTTGCTCTGCATTCATTCGCCATCTAGGATCTTCTAAACGTTGTCCTTTAATTCCCAGAGCTTTTATATTTTCTGGGGTGATCTTTGTGTCGTGATCATAAGACATGTGGGTGAGAATATTCATTTCGGCAGATCGTGCTGCAGTACTGTAAACAGGAACGCTATCTGGTAAATTCTCCCCATATACGCGTTTATAATCGTCAAATAAATTTCGCGGAAGCGGAAACTCTTTTTTTGTAAATTCTTTAAAATGTCTGGGCGCCGGTCTCCATGGGCGATGCGGAGCTTTCTGAAAATACATCAACAAAAATGGTTTTTGCTTGTCTCGCTCTTTATCTAGCCAACTGATCGCATGATCTGTCACAATATCTGTGACATAACCAGTGATCGTGGTGTCGCCATCTTTTGTGATGAATTTTGGGTTATAATAATGTCCTTGCCCTGGTAGGATCATAAATTGATCAACGCCTTTTGGGTTATTCCCAAAGTGTAACTTACCGAACATCGCTGTTTGATAACCCGCCTTTTGAAACAACTGCGGGAAAGTCACATTTGTAGTGTCAAACGGACTGCGATTATCGATCTTACCATTGATATGCGAATGCTTACCGGTAAGAATAACGGCGCGTGACGGTGCGCAGATCGAATTTGTCACACTCGCATTTGTAAACAGCATCCCGCCTTTTGCGATCCTATCAATATTAGGCGTTTGCATCAATTTGTCATCATAAGCGCTGATTGCCTGATAGGCGTGATCATCTGCCATAATGAACAGGATATTTGGCTTTTTTTGCTCTGTAGCTTCTTGTGATCCTTCAGATTTTTCGGCACAAGAAATCAGCAGCAATGCGATCGCTGCTGACTTTAATACATTTAAATATCTCAAAGTTTTTTGATCTTAATATTCTTAAAAGCGATCTCACTACCGTGATCCTGCAAGCCTATAAATCCAGTTCTTGAAGTGCCGTAATCTGGGTAATCTTCCCACTTACCAGAGTTTCGGCGTTTTTCCCAATCTTCTGAATATGGTATAAATTCTACTGTTTTTTTACCATTGAGATAATAGGCCGCCTTCTCGTTTGTAAAAACAATTTTTGCAGTGTTCCACTCACCCATGGGCTTAAGATCTTCGTCTTTATAATCTGGTGTGTACATGGCGTAGTCTGCACCTATAGATTGCCAATCTTCTAACTCTTGAGGAAAACCAAGTTGATCAATAATTTGATACTCTGGCGCGATCTCATAAGGCGCATGGTATTTTTCATCCTCAATGACATGATAGAAAATTCCGCTGTTGCCCTCTGGGGCCAACTTCCATTCTAGCGAAAGCTCAAACTCTTCATATTCTTCTGCATCATAAATAATGTCTCCGCCTATATCTCCACCTTCACCTGATGACATCAACACACCGTCTTCAACGGTCCAACCCTTCGGTAAACCTTCTTCATTATAGCCTCGCCAGTGTGAGATATTTTCATCAGCAAGGAGATCTGTCCATGAGTCATCTGCTGCGGTTTCTGTTTCCTTTTCGGCGACAGCCATATCCTCTTTTTTCTCCTCTTTATTTTCTTTACATGCCCATAGGCTTAAAGCCAAAAAGACTGCGATATACTTTTTCATTTTGATTAAATTTTGATGGTTAGCTTATTTGATTTTTAGATTCACGGGATCCCAATGAATGAATTTATTTTCGCGATAGCTCTCGTTACATAACAATGCCGGTGCTGCGGCTCTAAGGCCAAAAAGTGGATCTTCGGCAACTGAGCCGTTATTTCTTATTGCGGTAAAAAAGTTATTGAAATGATCATAATGCGCGCCTTTATAACCGTCTTGTGCTGTGTAAACCGTTTCTAGCGGGCCAGTCATTTTTTTACGGTTGCTTAAACTTCCGCCAGCTTCTTTATTCTTTTCTGCAAAAAAGGGATCGTCGCTTACTTGCGCCTCATTTTTCTTAACTGTAACACGCTCCCACTCTACATTCATTGAGCCTTTGCTACCCACGATACGCAAATATGTGCTGCCGCTTGTGCCATCTACAAAGTTGCATCGCAGAGACAAGTTAAAACCAGGGTGACGTTCATTTTTAGGGTAATCAAACATCCCGATCAAAACATCTGGCACTTCGCGGCCGTCTTCCCAAAATCTCAGTCCGCCAGTTGCCGCAATACGCTCTGGCCCCATAGAATTTGTGATAAAATGCAAACTAGAAAAAAGATGTACAAAAAGATCGCCCGCCATGCCGGTACCGTAATCTGTATAGTTTCTCCACCTGAAAAAGCGGGTGGCATCAAAAGGTCTTTTAGTTGTGTTTGCTATGAATTTTTGCCAGTCTACTGTCTTTGCAGACGCATCTGCCGGAATAGGATATTGCCATGCTCCCGTAGGTGAATTTCTTGCCCAGAAGCCTTCTGCAAAATTTATTTCGCCTATTTCACCGGCTGCTATGAGTTCTTTAGCTTTTTCGTTTCCTAGAGAAGACATGCCCTGACTCCCAACTTGAAAGATCTTTCCTGATTTCTTCCAGGCATCGATCACTTCCTTACCTTCATCAATGGAATGTACCATGGGTTTTTCGCAGTACACATTTTTTCCTGCGTTAAGCGCATCTACGCTTATTTGCTTATGCCAATGATCTGGCGTCCCGATGATCACTGCATCAATATCATCCCGCTTAAGAATATCTTTATAATCTTTTGTAGTAAAAATGTTATTTCCCCACAGGGCTTTTGCATCGTCCAACCTACCGTCATAAAGATCACAAACAGCAACAAGTTCAACTCCGTCTACAGTTAAAGCTGTTTTTGTATCTGCGGTTCCCATACCGCCAGCACCTATGAGCGCGATCTTAAGTTCCTTTTCATAAAACGGAGATAACTTCCTATGCATTTGCCTTACTTCTGCATTAGCATCATTATAAAAAGATGGAGCTACTACAGCTCCTACTCCGGCCATGCTGGCTTTTTTGATAAAAGATCTTCTGTTATTACTCATGGTTGATTGGTGGTTATTCAGAAATTAAATTGATAAAAAATCGATTTATTTCTTTGGTTAAACTCATTAAAGATAAGGTTATATGTTTAATTCCTTAAAATTTGAGGTAATTGATTATCAAATGATCAGCGTTTTAAAACTTTTGGCGTCCCAGCCAAAAAAATACTGCGGCACGTTAAGATTTATTTAAAAGATATTGTCATTGCTGACTTGCATAGAACATTTACCTTGCGGCATATTATAAGTTCTGCGATGCGATCTCTCTTTTCTCACCTGCAGACCTTAAATCTACCTAGGTTTGAGCGACTTTATTTTAAATGCACGGTATCTCAAGATAATTTTTAAGACAGCCTTTATTCTAAGTTTTATAGGGGTTTTGGCGTTTATTGTTGATTTTGGTTTTGACCAATCTGAAGGCATACAGCACGCGCTTAATTTTTATTATCTGGTAATTCTTATAGTTGGTATCGCGGCGACTTTGCTTAGATATTTTTCCCGAAGAAAGAAGTTAAGCACCTCTGTAATTGTCTTTGACGCCATAAGTATACTGGTGACGCTCTACATTATGGGTATTCACTTTTTTTCGCTTGAAGCGCACAAACATCTTAGTGTACTTTATAACGACAACTGGGTGAAATTTGCCATTTTACTTACATTCATCAGAGAATTTGCAGAACAAAACATCAATTTAAAACGCACGTATTTTAATCCGGCGCAGGTGTTTATCTTGAGTTTTCTGGGGATTATTTTATTTGGCGCATGCCTGCTTATGCTTCCTAAGGCGTCGTATGAAGGCATACATTTTCTGGATGCGTTGTTTACCTCAACAAGCGCGGTTTGCGTTACGGGACTCGTTGTTGTGGATACCGGGACTTTTTTTACGCCTTTCGGCCAAAGCGTGATCTTGCTGTTGATACAGCTAGGCGGACTGGGGATTCTTACTTTCGCCAGTTATTTTAGCTACTTTTTTAAAGGCGGGTCAACCTATGAAAACCAGGTAATGCTGAGTGATATTACTAATTCTCAGAAAATAGGAGAAGTATATTCAACGCTCAAACGTATTCTTTTAATCACATTCTCAATAGAAGCCATTGGTGCGATCACCATATTCTTCAGCATCCCGAAAGAAGCGATCGCAGATGTTAGCGACCGACTGGTTTTTTCAGTTTTTCATAGTATTTCATCTTTTTGTAATGCTGGGTTTTCTACGCTTTCAAACAGTTTGTACGATATAGATTTTAGGTATAATTACACCTTTCAAATCCTCATAATTGCTTTATTCGTTTTGGGCGGACTGGGTTTTCCTATTGTGATGAACTTGATAAAATACCTGAAGTATAAAGCTATTTACTTTTTCGCCGAAAGGCGTAAAACCACACAACCGTGGGTGCTTAGTCTTAATAGCCGCATTACGCTTATCACGACCGTTTCTCTTACCATTGTGGGAACGATCGTTTTTTATATCGCAGAATATAGCAATACGCTTGCCGCTCATGGCGGAATGGGGAAATGGGTTCATGCGCTCTTTGGTGCAGCAACTCCTAGAACGGCTGGTTTTAATAGCTTACCGATGGATGAACTTCATTTTTCTACGGTGATGCTTATTATCTTTTTAATGTGGATCGGGGCTTCTCCTGCGTCTACCGGTGGTGGTATCAAGACGAGTACTTTTGCGATCGCTACGCTTAATTTCTTGAGTTTGTCTCGCGGTAAAACACGCATCGAGGTTTATCGCCGTGAAGTCGCAGATATCTCGGTAAAAAGAGCATTTGCGATCATGTCGCTTTCACTGGTTGTAATAGGTTTTGCGGTGATCACGATCTCAATTTCTGACAGTGAATTGAGTTTGCTTAGCATCGCCTTTGAGTGTTTCTCAGCATATAGTACCGTGGGTTTATCGCTGGGCATTACCGCAGGTTTGAGTAGCGTAGGAAAAGGTGTTTTAATTATTGTAATGTTTGTGGGTAGAGTGAGTATGCTATCAATTATGATCGCTATTTTTCATAAAGCGAAATACACAGCGTATCGCTACCCTAGTGAAGAAATTCTTATCAATTAAATTATCATGAAATACATAATCGTTGGTTTAGGAAACTTTGGTGCTTCTTTAGCTAAAAAGCTAACGCAGCAAGGAAATGAAGTTATAGGTGTAGATATAGAAATGGCAAAAGTTGAGGAGTTCAAAGAGCAGATCTCGCACACTATTTGCCTAGATGCAACTGACGAATATACGGTAAAAGGCTTGCCTCTTAAAGATACTGATATTGTGATCGTGGCGATAGGAGAAAATAGCGGTGCTAATGTGATGGCGACCGCGCTTCTTAAAAACTTGGGCGCAAAAAAACTCATCAGTAGAGCGGTTGCTTCTTTACACGAGCAAATCCTTAACGCTATAGGCGTGGATGAGATCGTACATCCTGAAGAAGAAACAGCCGAGCGCTGGGCAAAAAAGCTATGCCTACGTGGTGTTGTAGACTCGTTTGAGCTTAATCACTACTTTAGTATCGTAGAGATCAAAACACCTGAAAAGTTTGAAGGTAAAACTATTCAAGAAGTTCAGTTTAGAGAAAAGTTTAATCTTCTTGTTCTTACCACGATCAAAAATGCAAAGGTTTCTTCAAGAGTGGGAAGATCTAAAATGATAGCAGATGTACAAAGTGTTGCCACCCCAGACTTGGTTTTAGAAAAGGGTGACATCATCGTTGTTTATGGCGCAAACACAGACATTAACAAGTTTGCAAAAAGCTAATCTTCTGTTATTAGCCAATCTTTAGGAGCAACAAAACCTTTTCTTCCTTCGCCATACGGCGGAACAGATTTTTCTGGTTTTATCGCTTCATAAACGCTTAGTCGTTTTTTAAGTTCTTGATACGCTTTCACGTGATCTTTCCTAACGTTATTCGTTTCGCTAGGATCTTTCATGATATCAAAGAGAACATCAGTTTTATTGTTCATTCTAGGATTACCGTTGTTAGTTTCGACCAGCTTCCATTGATTATTTACAATGCTTCCATAACCTAGATACATATCACGCTCTATGGTTTGTACATCGCCTTGCAACACCGGAAGCATATTGATACCATCTAGAGGCTTAGGAGAATCACTTCTTGCACCAGCGGCATTGACTACCGTAGGTAAAACATCAATATAACCCATTACTTGATCTACAGTTCTGCCACCTTTAAAGCCTTCTGGCCAGCGGATGATCGCGGGAGAACGCACACCGCCATCCCACTCTGTGAACTTGCTTCCTTTGAGTTCTCCACTAGAACTACCTTCGCCTGGCGCTGCGCCATTGTCGCTAAAAAAAAGCACAAGCGTATTATCTTCTATTCCGGCCTCTTTTATGGTTTGCAGGATCTTACCGATACCGCGATCCATATTAGTCACCATGGCAGAATATGTTTGGCGCTTAGTATTGCCTTTACCTTGACCGCCATACCCTTCTGTATTTTTATTAAAAAGCGGTTTACTTTCATCAAAACCATATTCTAACAAGTCTTCTTGTTTGGCTTGCAATGGTCCGTGAGGCGCATTGTAAGCAACATATAGCATAAATGGCTTTCCGGCATATTCTTTAATATTCTTTACCGCTTCATCGCTTATAAGATCTGTGCTATATCCTTCATCTCTACTGGTGTCCCAGTCGTTATGCCAGTCTAATTCTCCTTCTCTTAAATGCGTGAAATAGTCTATGGCCCCATTATAATGGCCGTAAAAATGGGTGAAGCCTCTTGCTAGGGGAAGAAAGCGCTTTTGGGCATGACCCAAATGCCATTTACCCAGAATTGTTCTATTCTCATAACCGCTATCTACTAGATATTCTGGCAATAATTTTTCTTCTAGGTCTACGCCAAATTCACACCAAGGCGGCACCACAGTCTCACGCAACCCAAAACGGTTAGGATAACGCCCCGTGAGCAAACCCGCGCGTGTGGGTGAGCAAACCGGCGCTGTATAAAAGTGACTTAAAATGACACCTTCTTTTGCTAGTTGATCAAGATTAGGTGTTTTTATTTCACTGCCGTGAAAACCTACGTCGCCCCATCCCAGATCATCAGCAAGGATGATCACAATATTAGGTTTCTTAGCGTCTTGAGCTACTGCCACATGCGTAAAGAGCAGCCCCAAGATCAACGTTTGTAGAATGTATTTTTTCATTGTTTACTTTTTCTTACCTCTTGGTTGATCATACAGCACTCCGCCGTCGTTTTGATCTTTCATCCATTGCTTAAGTTCTGCATCGTATTGTGCGATCTTAGCTTTATATTGAGGATCTTCTGCAAGATTATTTATCTCGTAAGGATCATTCTTAAGATCATAGAATTCTATTGCTGGCCTATCTGAAATACGATCACTAAGTTCTTGAGCTTCTTTTGAGGTTTTTGCTTTATCTAACCATGAGAACCACACGCTGCTATTGTTGTTAGGATTCATCAGCCATTTAAGATAGTATTCTTTTTCTGGCGTTAGATTTTCGACCAACTTGTATCGCTCGTCACGAATACTTCTTATAGGATATGGTGGACCTTCTGGCACGTTGTTATGAATGCCGTACGCATATTTACGACTTGTAGCAGATTTACCATTCAATACCGGCAGAAAACTTTTGCCGTCAAGGTTATCAATAGTTTTACCGCCTGCGATATCAATAAGCGTAGGCACAATATCTTCATACTGCACGATAGCATCTGTGGTAGAACCTGGCTTTACAGTTTTGTTCCACTTCACGACCATTGAGCTTTTTTGTCCCAGATCCCAAAGCGACCATTTACCACCCGGCATTTGTGGCCCTTGTTCCCCAAGAAAAATTATTATCGTATCATCATACTGCCCGGTCTCTTTAAGCATTTTTACAACATCACCTACCTGATCATCCAGTCTTCTCACCTCAGCCAGATATTTTGTGTATTCCTTTCTAGTTGTAGGCGTATCAACATAACTAGGCGGAAGCACAAGTATATCAGGATCAAATTCTGTAGGATCGCCCACCGTCCAAGGCGCATGCGGATTTATACTCATCACAAAAAGACAAAATGGATCTTCAGAAGTCTGTGTAAATTCCTGAATTTGATCTAAAGAATATTCATCTGTTCTTGCGGTACATCCTTTCTTAAAACCTTCAATAATTTCAAAAGGAAAAACCTCCTTGGGCTTGGTGCTGTGATCTTTTCCCGTAAGGGCAACACGATAACCCAGATCGCCCAGATAATGCGGTACGCTTTTAATATCAAGACTATCATAAACGCGTTTATGGTTTTGATAAGACCCGTGACGCGAAGGGTAAAGCCCCGTAAATAGTGAAGCTCTGGTAGGCACACACATCGCCTCAGAGCAGATCATATTGTCAAAACGCATACCTTCTTCTGCCAGCGCATCGATGTTAACAGTGTTTAGATTTTGACCACCATAACAGCTCAATTCTCGGCTATCTAGATCATCTGCCATGATAATAACCACATTGGGTTTTTTATCCTTTTTTATGGTGATGGTTTTCTCAGCAGGTTTATTGGTAAACGCTTCCGCGAAAAAAACTACGCCCGCACCAATAAGCACAACAACGGCAGTTGAAAGTATTCTTTTTAAGTTCATCATCATTCTTTAATTATTGCTTGGGGTTTAATGCAATGCTATCGATCCAGACTTCATCACCTTTTTTAAGCGAACCTAGATAAAGTGCTACTCGGTATCGGCCGGCTTCTTCTACTGAAGGAGTTTTAAAATTATACGTCTGAATATTTTCTCCCACATTTATCACTTTTTCAAGAAGTGGTTTCTCTCCTTTTTTAAGACTTTCAACACGCAATGTAAAAGCAGTTTTTGTCTTACTCAAACCAGAAATGCTTACTTCATAATGTTCCCCTTTCTCTGCAGGAAAACCCCAGTTCATCATTAGACCTGCCGACTTATCATTAGGTTTATTCATCTTTACATAAAGTGCGTTTTTCCCTTTGATCTTAGAAGTATGATCTGTCGTGACGGTTGCATCCACTACTTTATTCTGTTGCAAATTCCAGCCGCCTAGATAATCATCAAATTCTCCATTTATGCTTCTGCGAAAAAGCGTCATGCGCTCGCCATAACCTTCAGTATTCATAGGAAAAGCATTGATACTTTCTCCCCATTCATGCCACTCGTCAAACATCGCCTTAAGTCGCTCAGGATATTGCGCTGCGAGATCATTCATCTCTGTAGGATCATTTTCTATATCGTATAAGTGCAAGGAAGCTTTATCAAATTTCTCTGCCATTTCAGTCTTTGCGACTAACTTCCATTTGCCATCACGCATGGCGATATTTGCCTCATGTTCCCAGAAGATCTTACCACGATTTAAAGGTTCGCCCTTTATCACAGGTAATAAACTTTTTCCCTGCAAAGGTGTGATCGTATTGCCATTATATTCTTCATGATATTGCGCCCCCGAAACCTCAACGCAGGTTGCCATCACATCCATGATCTCACCATAATTATCTACAAATTCACCTTCAAGAGATTTTTTCATTTTGGCTGGCCAGTGCACGATAAATGGTGTCGCAATACCGCCTTCGTATGTGTAGTGCTTGTACTCTTTAAAAGGTGTGCTGCTGACGTTCGCCCAATTGATGCGGTAACTTTCAAAGGTGTTTTCTTTACCTGTAACTTCCTTGCTTTCTCCGCTGCTAATGAATTCCGCGCAAGCGCCATTATCACTCAAGAAAAATATAAGTGTATTCTCTAACTCTCCGTTTTTCTTAATTGCATTAATGATCCTACCCACGCCCTGATCCATTATGTCGATCTGTGCCGCGTAGATGGCCATTCGCATCGCCATTTCATCCTTTTTATCATCAGGGATCTCGTCCCAAGCCGGTATCTCCTCATCGCGGGGATTCATTTTTACGCTTTCGCCAAAAAGTCCTAACTCCTTTTGTTTTTTAAATCTGCTTTTACGGATGCTATCCCAACCAATTTTATAGGCTTCTTTGTATTTCTCGATATCGTTTTGCAATGCATGAAGCGGCCAGTGTGGCGCAGTATAAGCCACATACATAAAGAATGGATCGTCTTTTTTCTTCTTAAAATGCTCATCTAAATACGCCACCGAAGTATCGCTAATAGCATTAGTAAGGTAAAAATCATCTGGTGCAGGATAGCGCTCATTACCGCTGTAAATTGTGGGTGTAAAATAATTAGAACCACCAGGAACGATACCAAAATATTGATCAAAACCACGCTGCATGGGCCAATTATCCTGAACGCCTCCTTGCGTTTTTCGGTCATTTGTAAGATGCCATTTACCCGTCATGTATGTACTGTAACCGGCGGTCTTGAGAACTTCTGCAATGGTAACGCTGGTGTTGTTGAGATTGCCTTGATATTCTGGCGTGCCCATATCTGCAGCGGCCATCCAGCCCATCCCAGCTTGATGCGGGTAAAGACCGGTCATAAGTGCGGCCCGAGTGGGACAACACCGGGCCGCATTATAAAATTGTTTGTATCGTATGCCGTTACTGGCAAGTTTGTTAATGTTTGGCGTTTGTACTTCTCCGCCATAGCATCCCAGATCCGAATACCCCATATCATCTGCAAGGATCAATAGGATATTCGGCTTTTCTGTCTGGGAATGAACTACCTGAAAAAATAGAAAACTAACTACTAATAAAAAACGATACGATCTCTTTATGCTCATTAATATTTTTGATCAAAAATTGAAAACCAAAATCTTACTACCACTCCTCAAAATAAAGATCTCTTTCTGGTGCTTGTCTTAGCACAAGAGTATCTTTTACCTGATACATTTTACTATCACGAGTAAACGCATATTCAAGATAGAATTCGCGATCTTCTAGATTGTACGTTCCGGTTTCTGATGTGATCTCAACATTTGTATTGTCTGATGTTATGGTAACATCATAATTATCTTCATTAACACTAAGAAGCAATGTGCCATTTGCAAATGTTCCTGCCGCTGGCGTGCTAATAGTTGTAGCATCTACTGTACCTACAGCCCAAGTTTCATTATTTATAAGATCTTCATCATTATAAACTGTTTGCTCTACTACTGCTCCTGTACCATCTACCTCAGTTTGCTCGCCTTTATGGTAATATGTACCGTGATAAGCACTGATATATTTTACTACTAAAATGGTATAACCTTTACCGTTCAGAATACTGTCTGTTGATGTTTCAGTAATGCGTATAGGAAGCGCATAATTATTCTGCGTAGAAAGAGGATCTGCCGTAAAAGTCTCTTTGTTTAAAGTAACAGTTACATCGCCAATAAATTCCCCGGAAGGGATATTCATTGTATTATCATCTGACAGTGAATAATAATTTTGTGGCAACAGCATAAAGTCATTACCGTTTGTCAATTCCTCATCATCCAGTAAGGCTGCGTCTATCTCAAATTTAGCCGACTCGCCTTCTGAGTTATTGCGTTTTCCTCCCAGAGCAACACCTACTTTAAACTGCATTTCGTCGTAAGACACAATAGTTCTAAGAGGTTTTTGAGTGGCAAAGTAAACCGCAGAATATTTATAATCCTTGATGTATTCGTCATACTTCTCACATCCTGTGATCATCAGGACAAAAGCGCTAACTACTATTAAAAATCTAATCTTCATTCTCATTAATTTTATTTTACCAACCCATGTTATTTATAAGATCACTCTTTATCTGCTCCTCATATGGTAACGGTAAATAGTAATCTCTCAAATCTTTAAATCCGCGTTCTTCAACATTGTATTTTTCATAATTTAAAGAACCGTCTTGCTGCTCTGTGATCTTAATTCCCTGTACCTGTGTATCAAGCGGCAAGAACCATCTTCTCATGTCAAAGAATCTATGATTTTCAAACGCAAGCTCTATTCTACGCTCGTTTTGTAGTAGCGTTCTAAAGTCTGCTTTACCCATCGCCGCAACTTCTTCCACGTAAGTGGCATCAGAAATACCCGCATTGCTTCTCACTTTTTTGATCGCATCTAGTGCAGACATGCTCATTCCTGGACCTACCGCGCTAGGACCCCAAGCTTCGTTTGACGCTTCCGCGAAATTTAGCAACACTTCTGTGCGGCGTATCAATGCATGATAATGGTGCGCTGTTGAAGGATTCTGTCTATTTAAAAGATCTTGTAACGCTAACCATTTTCTCAAATAGTATCCTGTTCTTGTCGCGTTAGGACTTTCGGCTCTTGAGTCAACACCACCTTCAAAAGTCTCTAGAGGATCTCCTAAGAAATCTCTACCGTTATACATGATATTTAAGTAAAATCTAGGGTCACGATTTGCATAAGGATCTGCAGGATCATAATTAGATCGCGCATCTGTAATAGGGAAACCATTTTGTGCCGGGAAGGCATCTACTAAATTTTGCGACGGACTCGTATTACCATTACCAAAATCTACCGGAGGGAAGTTTTGATTCTCAAGCACACGATCGTTATGATACTTTCTCCAGATATATTCTCCCGGTGTGTTATTTGGGTTAAAATCACTTTCTTTTAATCCAGGAACATTACCTATTATATCAAGCGCTTCTTGTGCTGCTTGAGCTGCCATGATCCATCTTGCATTATAGAAACCTTCGTCTAGAAC
The DNA here is from genome assembly GCF_055391795.1 of Leeuwenhoekiella obamensis. NCBI lineage: Bacteria > Pseudomonadati > Bacteroidota > Flavobacteriia > Flavobacteriales > Flavobacteriaceae > Leeuwenhoekiella > Leeuwenhoekiella obamensis. Next base: position 2,632,527 of record NZ_AP029251.1, read on the forward strand.
GGTAAAGCTTCCCATTCCGTCCAAAGATGTAACACTATCATCTTGATATGCTGGGCTCGCAGCGTAGAGCATTAAGCGTGATTTTAGCGCAAGCGCGATCTGATCATCACCTCTACCCAAACCGCTAACACCAGTAATTGTACTACTACCAGAATATCGTACCGGCAAGTAAACCATTGCAGTGTCAAGATCGTCTGAGATTTGTTGTACGCACTCCAGATATGTATTTCTTGTTGTGTTTTGTGGATTGTTCAGTTCTTCGTCTGTAGGTGTTCTGGTTGTGATAGGATAACCCAAAGCTTTTCCATTATTTGCTTTACCACCATATTCTTGCAACAACTGAAAACCCCAGTATGCTCTTAAGAAATAAGCTTCACCTTTAAGTCTAGATCTGTATTCTGCATCTGCAACAGAATCTGTAAGATTATAAGTGACATTCTCACTTAGACCACGATCTAGAAATAAGTGAATATTTCTAAACTGATCATAAGCCGTGTTCCATCTTCCTACGGGATTAAGAGTAGGACTAATACCGCCTACGGCCACTTCGTATATTCCAGTTCCATAACTATTAGTAACTGCGTTATCTGTAGCAACATCTAGAAAATTGTCGTTGTAGTTTGTAACTCGCTGCGGAATATTTGCATACGCATTCATTAAAACGCCTTCTGCATAATCCGGAAAACTCCAGGTTGCTTCATCATCAAAGGTGTTTACCGCCGTGGGATCAAGATCACAGGAAACGGTAAGACCTGCTATGAAAATGAATAAAAAGAGATATGTATTTTTACTTTTCATGCTAAATGTTTTCATGGATTAAAAGTTTACTGTCACACCTCCCGTAACAGTTCTAAGAACAGGATAGTTATCTACACCAGCGTTAGGCACCTCAGGGTCTAGATCCTTGTTGCTCGAAAGAACAAAAAGGTTAGTTCCTCTTAAATGAAATCTATACGACTTTGCCACACGCTCTGATGGCAATGTATAGCTCAATTCTACATTCTTAAGTCTGAAGAATGAAGCATCTTCTAACCAATAGGTTGAGTTTCTAAAGTCATTTAGACCATTAGTAGTGGTAAGCGCTGGATACGTGCCTTGTGGATTATTCTGCGGATGATATCTGTTGCTCGCTTGCACAGAGTATTTGCGCTCGCCATAGTTCCAGTAATAGCTGTTGTTTGTAAAATTGTCAACACCTACTTCTGCTGTACCTAGCATAAAGAGCGAGAATCTCTTGTAATCTAGTTTTAGGTTTACACCAAAAGATGTTCTGGGGAAGCTATTACCTATTCTGGCTCTGTCTAGGTTATCTACATAGCCATCGCCGTTAAGATCTTTATAAGCAATATTACCCACACCATAAGGTCCAAAGCGTTGCACAGGATGATTATCTACCTGTTCCTGACTTGTAAAAAGACCTTCAGCTACAAAACCTAACATAGAGTCTGAAGGCATGCCCGTTTGCTGATAGAACTCTTGCTCTGCCGGGTAGTCTATCTCATTTGTGGTAACGATCTTGTTTTTGCTGAAAAGCACAAGACCACCTACAGAGTAATTAAGATCTCCAATAACATCAGACCAGTTTACCTGTGCCTCAAACCCACGGTTAAGAACTTCTCCTCTATTCTCCTGAGCAAAAAGATCTCCTGCTGTAACAGAATATCTATACGCCGGCGTCTGGATTATATCGTATCTAAACTCATTGAAATAATTCATCTCAAATTGAAGCCTATTGTCAAACATCAATCCTTCTACACCTATGTTGTATTCTCTAGATTTTTCCCAAGTAAGATCTGGATTACCTGTTTGCTGAAGTATCGTTCTTGAAACGTTTGTATTGTTTCGCTCATTAAACTGTACTGCACCGTTCGTATTCCAGCGGGTAACATATAGATTGTATGCCATTGACCCATCATAACCTATGATCCCGAAGCTACTTTTCAACTTAAGGAAATCTATGGTCTGTGAATCTTTAAGGAAATTCTCTTCTGAAAGTATCCAACCTAAACCTACCGTTGGGAAAACTTCATAACGCTGATCTCTAGCTAATTTATCACTACCCATATACGCCATTGACGCTTCTGCATAGATCTTGTCTTTAAAACTGTAATTAAGTTTTAAAACGGTATTTGTAAAACGCAGATCCTGCACCACATCATCATCATCGTTGTGATAATAAATATGATTGAAGCTTGCGCCTAGATCGTGCTCTCCAAAAGAATTTTCATAAGCTACATTAGCATAAAAACCGCTGTTGTTTGTATAATCTTCATTAAGACGTTGCTGATTATCGTTGATCACACGGTTTCTCAACTGGTAATACACAATTTCCTCACCTTCGTCAGTCTCTAACCAGCGTTGTGCAAATGTGGGTGCAGTTTCGCTTTTACCGTTTGAGAAATACTGGTAATTGTCTGTTGTATAATAGGCTTTCGCCGAAAGGCCCTCTGTAATGATATCGCTAAAATCAAGATCAATACCCAGATTCGCCTGACCGTAAAATGCCTGAGATTCGCTAAAACCGCCATAAAGCATATCTGCATATAAACTATTAGGCCTTTGAAAACTTCCACCTAGTGGCGGGAAGTCTGCGTCTTCACTTTGTAATTCTGGATCGGTAAGTAAAAAAGGATATTCATTAGGTCTGTGTGAAGTTAAAGCCGAGATAACAGAACCATTATTTCTTGTAGGTCGCTCTGTCTCTACATAACCCGCGGTTCCTAGATTCACGCTAAGAAAATCACTCACCTCAAAGTTCATGTTACCACGAAGATTAAATCTGTGACGAGATGGTTGCTCTCCTACTTTTTCAAAACCATTTGCGCCAATATAACCTAGCACAAGTGCGTATTGACTTTTATCATTACCTCCCGAATATTCTACCGTTGCTCTTTTAAAAGCTGCAGCTTCATTCATGAAATAATCATAATAATCTGCATCAGGATAACGCTGATCGTTCTCACCGGTACTGTTTAAATATCCATCAAGGTCCTGTTGCGTATAGAACGGAGATAATCCGTCATTTGCTCTAGCTTCATTATAAAGTGTTGCATACTCATAACTATTAAGATATTCTGGTGTTCTGGTGATCATTGATGCACCATATTCTACACCTAACTTAAGTACGCGGGTATTGGGTTTTCCTTTTTTGGTTGTAACCAAAACAATACCGTTTGCAGCTCGTGGACCATAAAGCACTTTACTGGTCGCATCCTTCATTACTTCTATGCGAGCGATCTCTTGAGGATTAAGCGTATTTAAACTCCGTTCAATACCATCTACAAGAACGATAACACCGTTACCGCCACCGCGATGAAGGCCTCTAATGCTTAAAGCCGCACCGTTATTCCCTAGGCCATTAAGCGTTTTTCTTGCTTGTAATCCTAAGATCCTACCTTGCAGTGCATTTGTTATACTAAGATCTGGATAGCTTTCTAGTTCTGCTGCATCAATACCGCTTACCGCTCCGGTTAACTTACGTTGTGTAGTTTCTAGCCCCAGCGGAAGATTTACACTGTCATCTGCGCCAGAGAACAATAAACTTTTAACAAGCACGATCTCTGGAGTGATCTTTTTAAGACCTATCCATTGACTTTCATAACCATTTGCTTCAATAAGCAATTGACCATCGAGATCTGTTTTTATAGAAAAACGACCTTTTTCATCAGTGAGTTTTTCAATTTTGCCTTCTCCCAGTGTTACTTTTACTTTTGGGATAGGGTTACCACTTTCATCCACGATGGTCGACTCTACGGTAACTTTTTCTTTTTTCTTTTTCTGTGCATGCATACTAACCGAACTACATAAAACGGCCAATAGGATGAGAAAAGATAAATATGATTTCTTTGTCATTTTGTTGGTTTAATTCGGTTGATATTACCACCCAGGGTTTTGAGAAAAATTAAATAAGTTGTCTACATGATCTGGCGGAACCGGATACCAGTAGTGCTTTGTTTCAAAGTTTCTTTGCTCTGTGATAAGCGGGATAAATTCATATGTAAAATCCTGCGGCGCATTCCCAGAAGTAGTTGGGTATGCTCTCACGCCTTCTAGTGGCTCAGAGAAAATCTCTTCAGCGATCATCCATCTTCTTATATCGTTCCATCTATGAGGATGCTCAAACATCAATTCTACAGAGCGCTCATTTCTCACCCTTCCGCGAAAAGCGTCCTTAGATCCCGTAAATTGTGGTAACACATTTGGCATGCCCACTCTGTTACGTATCATGTTTATCGCTTGCACAGAAGTCATCCCTAATCCTTCAGGATCACTATTAGGTCCATATGCTTCGTTCATCGCTTCCGCGAAATCGAGATACAATTGAGAAACACGTATGTAAACCATGTTATAGTTGTACAAACCATAGTTGCGGGTGAAACCATTAGCCTCTGTCCAAATAAACTTCTTGTTTGCATAGCCCGTGATCATTCGGTTTGAAGTCACGTTTACATTAGCCGCAAGTTTATAATCTCTACCGCCTACATAAGTTTCTAAGTATAGAGGTCTGTTTGCAGCATTAACGCCCCATTGCTCACCAGGAACAAAAATGTTGTTATAAAATCTAGGATCACGATTTTCAAAAGGGCGAGCCGGATCATAACCAGAGTTAGGATCATCAATAGGCAAACCGTTATTCATCTCAAATCTATCAACAGAGTTTTGAGTAGGGTTTGCATAATTCATTGCAGAGAATCCCTGACCACCATCGTTATTTATACGCTTAGGGATATAAAGCGATCGTAGATCTCTATCATTATGTCGGCCCACATCAGCACGATACCATAGATCTTCATCTCCCACAAAATTGTCATGATAAAAAATATGCTCATACTCATCACCGCCCATTAATCGTGGTCTACCAGCAGCACCGCTATTCACATAGTCTATAGCATCTTTAGCATAACGAGCGGCCATTTTTGCCCACTCAGTATTATAACCGTTATTCTGAATCGTATTAAGATCATTATTCATTAACGGACTAGCAGCATAAAGCGCAGCCATAGATTTAAGACCGTAAGCAGCACCTTTTGTTGCTCTTCCTGCCTCAGCATCATCCCACTGATGTGGTAATAATTCTATCGCTTTTTCTAGATCTGTAATTAACCACTGGGTAGACTCTTGATACGTTAATCTAGGAAGATCAAGATCTTCTGTAGGTTTGTATACTTTATCAAAGATTGGCATCCCGCCCCATCTTGTGATAATATTAAAATACCACCAAGCACGTAAAAAGTAGGCTTGCCCTAGAAGTTCATTAATTTGATCTTGAGACAGATCTGGAACTGTCTCTACATTTGCAATGATCTTGTTTGTAATTCTCAATCCTCTAAAGGCACGACCCATGATAGGAGATTGATTACCGCAGCAACCATTCCAGCCTATTTCTCCTTTGTTTGGGAAATCCTTCCATTGCCCAGCGATAACAAAACGTGTTAAGTTAAGATCGTCAATAATTAAAGCTGTCTCATCAGAGATTGAAGTATAATTCAGGTTAAAAAGTCCCTGACTACTCCAAATATGAAAGTCTTCTAACATTGAATAATTCTGATCTAGAAAACCTCTCGCCGACTCATATTCCTGAAAAACATCATCTTCAGTAAGTCCCAGATCTGGCGACTTCTCAAGATAATCCTCGCAGCCCGTGAGTGTTATAAATAATAATGTAATGCTTAGTATTCTTAATTTCATAACTGCTTTTTTAAAAAGTGAGACGAAGACCTACGTTATATCTTTTTACGATAGGGTAAGTGTTACCCGCAAAAGCTTCAGGGTCTGTACCCCAGCTATTCTTAGACCAAGTAATAAGATTGTTTGCGTTACCATAAATTTGAAGTTTGTTCATTCCAAATTTCTCTAGGCCATTTTTAAAAGTGTAAGACATCTCAACACTTTTCAATCTTAGATAGTCACCGTCTGTATAATTATATGTACTGATACTGTTGTTGTGCAGTATGTTACTTCCTATGTGTAGAGAAGGTTTTTGTGCAGTGCCAGCAGTTTCAGGCGTCCAGCGAGTTAAGACATCATTCTGCGCCATTATTTCGCCGTCAAGGAAATCCCAAGTCAATCTATCTCCTTTATTACGTCCTATATCTGATACTCCATAAAAACGCGCCTGGAAGCTAAAGTTCTTATAATCAAAGCCCATGTTGAATCCGTAAATCATTCTAGGATACAACTGTTGCTTCATCACAACTTGATCTTGAACATCTACAACACCATCTGCGTTATAATCTACAAACAGCAGATCTCCAGGAACCAGATTATTTACTGAGATCCCTAAACCAGGAGGCGCATAATTATAAATGTCATCTAATGATTGATAATACCCAGAGTTTATTACACGAGGCCCTTGATTTGTCCAGCGTATTGGCTTACCTGCACTTTTTAAATAATCATCCTGCATTCTAGGATCATCTTGAAAAACAATGCGGTTTTCAAACTGTGAGATATCTCCACCTATTCGGTAATTGAAGTTTTTACCAATTTGATCTCTCCAGGTCAAGGCTAGTTCATAACCTCTATTTTTTGCTTCACCTATGTTTGCTGATGGCTCATTTGCTCCAAACCATGCAGGAATGGTTTGATAATCCATCAAGATCCCCATACGATTCTCTGTGTATAGATCTAGATTAGCATTTAATCTTTTATTGAAGAGTTTAAGTTCAAAACCTAGATTTCGCTTTAGCGCAGTCTCCCAACTAGCATCAGGGCTAGCCGCTTTACCTTCTTGATACAACGGACCATAATTTGTACGGTTGTCGTAACCAAAAGGCACATTACCACCAGAAGAATATGTCTGAACATAAGCGAATCTTGGAGCTCCTAGATCACTACCCATTTCTCCTTGAGAGTAACGCACTTTGAAGAAATCAATAGCGTCACCTGTGAGCTTATTAAAGAAATCTTCATTAGTAAGTACCCATCCTACAGCAAACGATGGGAAAAACCCGAAGCGCTTACCTCTGGCAAATTTTTCAGAACCTGTGTAAGCCCCGTTTAATTCAAGAAGATATTTGCTATCATAAGCATAAGTAACCCTTCCTACCCAGTCTTCACGATACGATGGAAAATCAAAAACAGCAGAAGAATTCGCATCTACATTGGTCTGTCTGTTCATCAATGCAAGACCAGTTACCGCGTGCTTACCAAAGGTTCTCTTATAGTTTGTAGAGAACTGATAGAATAATCTCCTACCATAATTTTGAAACTGATCATAATTTGTCACGATAGGTTTACCGCCTTGATATTCACTGGTAGGCCAGCGAATTTCTGAAAGTAACGGATAATCTACTGTCCCATCCTCATTGTAAATAGGATTTGTAATATCATAATCTCTGTAATAACGCACTTCTGCACCTAAACTCGCATTACCAAAAGTTGATCTATCTCTTCTCAAAGCACTAAAGTAGCTCGAGTTTGAGGTAAAGGCTATTTTCGCTTCCGCGGAAAGACCCTTCGTCACAAAATCAAGTTTCTGATTCAGTTTTGCATCATAGAAACCTTGATAAGACTTATGAATTTCCTGCCCACCTTCGTTAAGAAGAACGATAAAGTTTTGTCCACCAGCAGCGGAATCTCCCCACTCACCATCAGGATATTTTATAGGGAAGCTGTTAGTAGGTAATGTGTGTACCTTACTATAAATAGAAGCATCGCTTGGCCCAAAGAATGGCTGCAGTCTATTTCTAAAGTTACCCGCAAAGTTGATCGAGAACTGTGTGGTTTTAGTAATATCAAAATCAAGATTAAATCTCCAGTTGTAACGTTCAAAACCAAAATCTGGATCAAAATCTGAACTCTCATTAAGTGTTGTATTAAAGATGTCACCATCTTTAACATATCCCAAAGAACCAAAATACTTCATGGTTTCAGTACCACCGCTCACATTCAGGTTGTATTGTTGCTGGAAACCAAAGTCTCTTACAACCTCATCCCACCAGTCAATTTGTGGGAAATATGGATTATAAGGTCCTGCTTGACCTGCATTGTCTATCCATGCTTGTATCTCAGATTGTGGTATTTGATTTTCCCAAAGTCTGTCATTGGCCGCAGCCTCATTATACATCTGCATGGTGGTAACCCAATCTGTATTTTGCTTATTTCGCGTAGGGAATTTGAAACCAAAATTTGAAGAAAAATTAAATGTTGGATCTCCTGTTCTACCGCGTTTTGTAGTAATAAGTATAACACCATTTGCACCTCGCACCCCATAAACAGCGGTTGCCGATGCATCCTTAAGTATTGAGATCGTTTCTATCTCACTAGGATCTATCTGGTTAAAACCTCGCTCAATACCATCTACTATAATTAGCGGATCTGTATTTGCCCAGGTCCCAACGCCACGAATTTGTATTCCGTTTGCTCCTTTACCAGGTAAACCGTCACTATTTACAACAGTTACACCCGGTGCAAGACCTTGCAAAGACTCTGATACATTTGTGGTTGCTCCCGTTTTTAAAACTTCTTCTCCATCTACTTGTGAGATGGCAGCAACAACACTTTCTTTCTTTTGCTCACCATAACCTACAATTACCACTTCTTCAAGGCTGGCAACATCCAGCTCCATACCTATTTCTACGGGCGTGTCAGCACTAAAATCACTATACAATTGCGGTTTGTAACCCACAAAAGTGAATTTCAGTTTTGAATCTTCGTTTACAGATAAGGTAAAATTACCGTCAAAATCTGTTTGTGTTCCGTTTGAAGTTCCATCTTCTATCACGGTCACACCTATCATAGGTTGACCCAGTTCATCGCGCACAATACCCTTTACTGTGATCCTGTCTTGAAAGAGCATAGCAGGAGTTGCCGCCACTGTCGTTTGCGCAGCTAAAACGATGTATAAAATAAATAAATAGAGAGGAGCCCTTTTTGATCGTCCACCGCCATTATCTTTAATAATAGCATCAACGTTTTTTGGAGGTCGATTTTTAATTAGATGATACTTGTAGTTTTTAATCATGAAAGAACTTGTTTTATAAGGCAAAGTTCTGAGCGTTATGTGCCTTTGATTATTGATTCAAAATCTAACTCTTAAGATTTTGTGAAAATTTGCTCAACAATTTTACTGAGATGCCCTTGGTACCACTATAAAATTTGTAGTCTATCCTGTAAAAAATGTGTTACAGAGCCACTTTATCTGTAAAATTTTAGCACATATTCAAAATTTTACAGCTTTTACTTTGATTAATTCAACGAATACGCAATCAACTTAAAAGAAGTATAAAAGCCCAATTTTATCTTAAAATTGATTATCAGAAATAATGAGTTTTAGATGTTTTTGCAGCAGGCTGAAGAAGTGATTTATTTATTGGCTTAAAGCCAAAAAATGCCACCCAATTTTAACTGGATTTGAAATGAAATTTGAGTAAGAAAAAGCACCAGAAGATCTGGCAATTGAAAATTCAAACAAGAAATAAAAAGAGGAAAAGTATGAAGCAAAAAAAATCCCCGACCGTTCTGGTCAGGGATTCAAAATTGGTGCGGATGAAGGGAGTCGAACCCCCACGCCTTGCGGCACCAGATCCTAAGTCTGGCATGTCTACCAATTCCATCACATCCGCATTTTGTTGTAATGGGCTGCAAATATAGAAAAGATTTTTGATTGCGAAATCATTTTTTTGAAAAAAATTTCATCTTCATATTCATTAAATTTACAGCTATATAATTTTTACCATGAAAGACATTCAACTTTATATAAAAGAGAACAAAGATCGTTTTCTCGAAGAGTTAATCGAACTACTTAAAATACCGTCAATTAGCGCAGACTCTGCGTACAAAAATGACGTGATCAAAGCTGCTGAAAGTATTGCAAACAATCTTAATAAAATAGGTTGCACCGCTGTAGAAGTTTGTGAGACACCGGGCAATCCTGTGGTTTATGCCGAAAAAATCCTTAATCCTGATCTTCCCACGGTTCTAGTTTATGGTCATTATGACGTGCAACCACCAGATCCTGTTGAGTTATGGGACAGTCCGCCATTTGAGCCAGTGATCAAAGAAACGCTTAAACATCCGCAAGGAGCGATCTTTGCTCGTGGCGCTTGTGACGACAAAGGGCAAATGTACATGCACGTTAAAGCGGTAGAATACATGCTCGCGCAAGATGATCTTCCATGCAACGTAAAATTCATGATTGAAGGTGAAGAAGAAGTAGGAAGTGAAAATCTTGAATGGTTCATTAAGCGCAATCAAGAAAAACTTAGCAACGATGTGATCTTGATCTCTGACACTGGGATGATCGCTAACGATGTACCAAGCATAACAACCGGCTTACGCGGCTTAAGCTATGTTGAAGTAGAAGTTACCGGACCTAATCGTGACCTTCACAGCGGACTTTATGGCGGCGCGGTTGCAAACCCCATCAACATCCTGTGTGATATGATCTCTCAATTGCACGACGAAAATAATCATATTACCATCCCAGGATTTTATGATAACGTATTAGAACTTACTCCCGCTGAGCGCGAAAAGATGGCAGAAGCGCCCTTTTCGCTTGACGAATATAAAGAAGCGCTAGATATTGCAGATGTGCACGGCGAGAAGGATTACACCACAAATGAGCGCACAGGAATAAGACCTACGCTAGATGTAAACGGTATCTGGGGTGGTTATATAGGAGAAGGCGCAAAAACTGTAATTGCAAGTAAGGCTTACGCCAAAATTAGCATGAGACTTGTGTCCGATCAAGACTGGAAGGAGATCACTGAATTATTCAAGAAGCATTTTATAAGTCTTGCGCCTGAAGGTGTAAAAGTAAAAGTGACTCCACACCACGGTGGGCAAGCGTATGTAACGCCACTAGATAATATAGGCTACAAAGCGGCAGAGATCGCCTACGAAAAAACATTTGGCAAAACTCCGGTACCACAATTTAGCGGCGGAAGTATTCCTATTGTTGCGTTATTTGAAAAAGAATTAGGAAGCAAAACCATTTTAATGGGCTTTGGCCTTAATAGCGACGCCATTCACTCGCCTAATGAGCATTTCGGGATCTGGAATTTCTTAAAAGGAATACAGACCATCCCGCATTTTTATCATGAGTTCACACGCTTATTTAAAGAATCTTAGAAGCGTACGTCAGCATATTTTGCTTGCACAAACATAAAAACCGCATAGGCAACAAGCCCTAATGCAACTAAGCCCATCACCGAGGCTCCTAGAGAATTTTGCAGAAACTCAAAAGCTGCAACTTTACCACTGGCTGAGCCTTGGTGCGTGATGGCAACTTTAAAAAGTAAATACGCCACGATCCCAGAAACAATGCCACGAGCAGTAAATCCTACAGCTCCTGCACGCAAAAGTGTTTTTTTCACTTTTGAAGAAAGTTTGTGTTCTTCAACATCATGACGGTATTTTCCTGTAAAACCTTTATAGAATTGATAAAAAGATTTTCCGGCGAGGCAAATGGCTACAAAGCCTAGCAAATATGGCCCATAAGGCTTGCTCATAATGGTTTGCACCATGCTATCACCGCCTGAACCGCTTGATTTTCCCAGCGTCATTTTCACGGCAGTGAAACCTAAAGTTCCATAAAAAAAAGCGCTCACCACAAAACCAGCGCGCTTTACAAAACCCTTAAATTCACTCCACTTTTTCCCTGAACCTTTGATAGCTTCATACAGTCTGTAAAAAGAATACCCAAAGAGACCGATACCTAAAATAGCCAGCAAAATCCTCCCAAAAGGTTGCGATGCGATAAATTGAAGTGCATTTGTGTTGCCGCTCATAGAGCCGCCCAGATTAAAGGCCGCAAGAGCAGTTAGAAGTCCGATGAGTGCATAGACAGCACCCTTTGCCGCGATACCAAATCTGGCAAGTTTTTCTTTTTTGTTAGTCATAGCTCCAAATTACTGCAAGGCAGTAAATGGCGCTATTAATGCGATGTTATATTTGACTTAACACATTCATAATGAGTGAAAATTTTAGATCTTTTTTACATAATCTGTGATGATCACAATGTGTTGACCATCCACTTTTCCCTCGATGTATTTTTCGTTCTCGTGATCTAGCGAAATGCGACGCACGGCCGTGCCTTGCTTTGCGATCATACTGCTGCCTTTAACCTTAAGATCTTTGATCAACACAACAGAATCTCCCGCTTCAAGAGTATTACCGTTACTATCGCGGTGCACGATCCCAGCAGGAGCAGATGCAACTATACCAGCCTTCGCCCACTCTTCTGTAGCCGGCTCCATATACATCATATCTAGCAGATCTTGCGGCCAGCCTTCAGCTTTTAATTTGTTCAACATTCTATACGCCACAACTTGCACAGCAGGCTCAGTGCTCCACATACTATCATTTAAACAGCGCCAGTGATTAGGCTCTATTTTTTCTGGATCATTAAGTTGATCTGCGCATGTGCCGCATACAAGAATACTTCCTGCAGAACCACTTTCTGGCGCTTCAGGAACTTCATAAATCTGTAGATCGTCTTGACTTTTACAAAGTTCACATGCGTTTTCACCGCGGGCAAAAAGTTCTTGTTCTAGGCTCATTGTAGTAGATTTTCGGGCAAAGATAAGGCTAATTTGTGGTTATCATTTTTGGGCTGTAGCCAAAAAATATTACTCTACACTTGTAGAATTAAAATAATATTCTACATTTGTAGAAACAAAATCTAAAGTCATGCAACTTAGTAACGCCGAAGAACAACTTATGCAAATATTATGGTCGCACAAAAAAGCGGTCATGAAGGATCTAATCGCTGGTTATCCTGAGCCAAAACCTGCAACAACAACGGTGGCTACATTGCTAAAACGCATGCAAGACAAAGGTTTTGTAGATTATGAAAAAACAGGAAGGTCTCGCGAATATTACCCTCTCGTGAAGAAAAAAGACTACTTCTCAAAGCAGATGAACGGGATGATAAAATCGTTTTTCAACAACTCTGCAGCACAGTTTGCATCCTTCTTTACCCAAGAAACAGACTTGAGTCAAAAAGAGCTAGAAGACTTAAAAAAACTGATTGACGAACGCATCAAATCTCAAGAAAAATGATCGATTATATCTTAAAATCAATCTTGTGCTTACTTGTACTTTGGGCGTTTTATAAGATAGCGCTAGAGCAGGTTTCTGCACATCGATTTAAGCGTTATTATCTGCTTTCCAGTCTGTTTATCGCAGCGATCTTGCCGCTCATAACGATAACTTATGCCATAGAGGTAGAACCTCAACCAGTGCTGCAAAACCTTCAGGTGGTAGAAAATGATCTTGTAACTGCGCAAGAAGTTGTGTCGCAAGAGAAGCCCTTTAATTGGTCAATTGTACTCTGGGCGATCTATGGAGCGGGTGTGTTGTTATTTGGTTTTCGCTTTACGCGAAATCTACTAGGGATCAACAGCAAGATCAATCATAACGAGCAGATAAAAGAATCCACGCATGTGAATGTTTTATTGCATCAAAAAATTACACCACATTCATTCTTAAAATATATTTTCTTACCCAAACAAGAATTTAAAGATCATACGATTGCGCCTGAAGTTTTAGCGCACGAACGCGCTCATGTTGAGCAAAAACACAGTTGGGATATTCTGCTTATTGAGTTTTTTCGAGTTGTGTTTTGGTTTAATCCGCTGATACATTTTTACAAAAAAAGCATTGCACTTAACCATGAGTTTTTGGCCGATAGAGCCACAATAAAAAATTATAAAAATATTGATGCTTACGTACATCAATTGTTTAGATACTCTGGCGGTACTGATCACACTGCATTAGCGAGTTCACTTAATTATTCATTAACTAAAAAGCGAATTATTATGTTATCAAATAAATTCTCTGCAAGAAAACTAGCACTGCGGCTAGGACTCTTGCTGCCCGTACTGGCGCTTTGCGCTTATCTTTTTAACGAGGAGATCGTGGCAAAGCCTGTTTTTACTGAAAGTGGAATGGCAACCACTTCCCAAGGAACAATTTCTAGCGAAAGCAAAGTATTAGAAATTAAAGTTACCAAAAATGGAAAGCTCTATTTTATGGGAGAAGCAACATCTGTTGAAAAACTACAAGATAAAATTCAAGAGTTTTTAAAAGCAAATTCAACTAATTCAAAGAATGTTTCTGCCAAAGTAAAAATTGACGAAGACGCCCCAATGGGTCTGTTTACAGATGTTAAAGATATTTTGAGAAAAGAAGGTGTAAATAATGTAAACATCTCCGCAAGTCAGGAAGCAAAAAAGCCTGAAGTAATCACTCAAGCAGAGCTTAATCAAATTTCCAAAAATCCTAAGTATAGAATTTTAGAGAAAAAGTCTCCCACACAATCACAAATAAAGGAGTGGAAGGATGCTGCTAAATATGGAGTTTAGGTAGATGGTAAGCGCATTCGAAATAAAGATCTACGAGATGGTCAGCAATACAGTAGCTATCTAGTAAGCAAACTTGAGAAAAATGCTAAAAACTATGGTGAATATACTTATAGGGTTAATTTAATAACTACTTCTGCATTGGAGAGTTTTGTAAACTTCACAAAGACTGAGGACTGGAAAGAAATGGAAAAGCAATTTCTCCAAAAAGAAAAAGTCCTAAATATTACCGTAACTGACAAAAGCCTCTGGCTGAATGGGAAATTAGTTAAACTAGACGATTTTACTAATGAAGTAGACAATCTCACTAAAGCTTGGACAGAAGAAGAAAAAAAGAATTACAGCGTTCATTTTAGAGTAACAGATTCTAAATCTTTTGATTGGGCAAAGCTTCAAGAGCAGTTTAAGAAAACAGCACTTTACAAAATTAGCCCAAGACAGTTATTACCGCCACCTCCGCCACCACCAGCACATGCTGCCTCAAAGATGGGTGACAATCCACCACCACCACCAGCTCCGGCTCCAGAAGGTCCGTTTGATACTAGTGATTTTCATGTTCTCAAAATAGTTCTAGGCCCAGATAAAATAATGATGGGCAAAGAAGACAATATATCTCTAGAAAGAATTAATGATTACATCAGGGATAACTTTTCAGATTGGGTGAAGGAAAAAAGTAAACGTAGAGCATTACTCGTTTATCAATTACCCGGCGTAGATGATAAAAGAACTAAAGAACTTTGGGATGTTTTAGAAGCCTTTAAAATTAATAGCGTGAAATATGAAAAGGCTGTAATAGGTCATCCAGCACCACCTCCGCCACCGCCTTCTCCTAAGCAAATGATAGAAAGTGCTGAAGACATCTACTATAATGGAAAAAAGATTTCTAAGGACGAAGCATCAAAACTGTTTAAAAATGCTGATCAATATAACATCATGTTGAACAACAACTCAGGAAAGAAAATTCTAACAATAGCTGAGAAAAAAGGACAATAGACCAGGTAACATAGATGATTTTAAAATAGGTGTAAAAAAATCTGGCAGTAAAATCACGCTTGCTGATTTAAAAAGCACTTACTAGAAAACCTTAGGTATTAGCCTTCATAAGGATCAAACACAATACATTGATCGCAATGGTAATGGTGCATAAAATGCATACAATATCAATATAACAAAGAGCGTTTTAGTAACTTAACCCCATTCATCAATCAATTTTTAAGTTATGCTAAAACGCTTTTTTATTCTTTGCTCTGGCGCAGACTCTAAACTACTGGATAACTGCGCAGAAGGAGAACAAACAAAATATGTAGGCATTGGCGCCACCGTTTTCTTCACTGCGCTAATGGCTTTTATAGCCGCTGGTTACGCACTTTATACAGTATTTGACAGCATTCCTGTTGCTGTTGGTTTTGGGCTTGTTTGGGGACTTTTGATCTTCAATCTAGACCGTTTTATCGTTTCTACCATTAAGAAACGCGACAGCTTTATGGATGAGTTTTTACAGGCGCTTCCGCGAATTATACTCGCTATCATTATCGCCATTGTAATTTCAAAACCTCTAGAGCTTAAGATCTTTGAGAAGGAAATAGATCGTGTTTTACTAGAGCAGAAGAATGATCTCACGCTGGCTAATCAAAATCAGATTGCAGAACAATATACTCCGGCGACACAGGCCATCGATAATGAAATCACAAAGATCAAAGCAGAAACTGAGGCAAAGGAAAATGAAGTAAATGCGCTTTATGAAACCTATATCGCTGAAGCGGAAGGACGCGCCGGAACTGAACGAATAGGCAAAGGTCCTGTTTATAAAGAAAAACGCGAGAAGCACGATGCTGCTTTAGCTGAATTAGCAGAACTTAAAAAAACAAACGCAGAGAAGATCGCAGCGCTTGAAAGTCAAAAAGTGGAACTTGCTTCTCAGTATGATACTGCTGTGGCAGATGCACAACCCATTATTGATAATTTTGATGGACTCATGGCGCGTGTAGATGCTTTAGATGAACTTCCTTGGCTTCCGTCATTCTTTATTTTACTGTTATTTCTGGCTATTGAGACCACACCTATTTTCGCAAAATTGATTTCGCCGAAAGGGGAATATGACATCAAACTAGCCGACGCAGAGGGCGAACTTAAATCTTGGGCAACGCAAAAAGCCAACCAACGCAAAAATCTTGTGGATGCAGATAATGTGGTTAACGACAAGGTTTATGGTGATCTTACAGAAGAAGATGAGCTTTATGATTACAAAAAGAAAATGGCTCGCGAACTTATGAAACGTCAGCAAGATTCTTTTTACAAGAGACAGAGCAGATTGCTCTAATTTATTGTGCAGTCATATTAAGAGATACAGTGAGCAGGTCACCGCCGCCGCTGTATCTTTCTGCCCAAACCTCGATATAATCTCCAGGCGAAAGCTCAACAGTTCCCACGATCGAAACAGCACCAAGGTCATTACTACCGTTGTTCTGTTTGTATACTCTTGTTTTTTCAAGAACTGTAGCGGTACCAGAACCGCTAGTCCCTTTTGCTAGATAAAATATAAATATCGCATTGTTATTATCACCCTGATAAGACAAACTGGTAGTAACATTAAAGAAACGCGTTTTTGTACCATCATAGATCAAGCGATTATCTCCTGTGGATGTAAATCTAAAAAGGTTGTCTGAGTCTGTGTCACCCACCACTTTTGTTCTACTTGAGGTTCCTCTTCCTGAGAACGTTGTCTCTGCACCGAAGCCAATTGGGTAATTTAAATTAACGTTACCAGTAGCTGTATCATCTGTTTCTAATGGTAATCCTGGACAAGCCACATACCAATCATTCGTGAAATTATAACCTGAATAAGGAGAATTGCCGACAACGTAGGTTCCGCCTCCGTAGAAGTTAACACCTTTAAGCTGTGCGCTCCCTGCTATTGAGGTAATACCAGTGATATCAATACCTACAGCTCCATCGCCGCTAGAAACTTCCATAAAACCTCCTTCTTTCTGGATAGAATTAAAAACTCCTGAGAATGTTTTATAGGTTCCATTATTTGTAGCATCCCAACCTTGACCAGCAACATACACGTTGTCAATGTTTGAAATAGTGATACCATCATTATTGTTGCTGTAAATAACAGCTCTAAAAAAGATAAAGTCAAAACCATTAACTGTACCTACAGAATTAGATCCATTTAAAAAACAATCTTTAACAACTAGAGCGCCACCATTTGATGCGTTAAAATCATAAATAATACCACCTATTGCGCTAATGGTAAGACGTCTTACAGTACCGCCTTTTGTGCTTTGAAAAACTGTACCGCCAGTGGCTTCTAACCTATCCTGACCAGAGTTTTTACCAAAGATATATGAGTTATTAAGATCAATAGGCACTGCTAATGAAATCACGCCGTTTACTTCATAAAGTGTATTTGCATCTAGAAGATATGAACTGCCACCGCCTGCTGATAACTCATCAGCAAGATCTGCTACAGATTTAATGATTTTATGATTTGCTCGTGATTCACTATCTAGAGTATCCCAACTTCCGCCTGTGTAGAAATAAAAAGAATCCTGATCTGTATCAAAAACAATAAGCCCTTGTGCCGGATCACTTATCGCTTGACGTTGCGCAGAAGTCATTCTAGGAGTCAACATCCCACCAGTTGCAGAATTGACATCCAGAATTGCAGATGGATCTGGAGTTGTTGTACCTATGCCTACCTGTGCAAATAGCGGTGTGCATAAAAGCATAAATAGGCCAAGGACAATAACTAGTTTATTGTACATAGCATTAGGGTTTTAAGCAGGTGTGATTTGGGAACTTAAAATTAAGTACTAGTATAAAATCGCAAAAAAGATCAAACTTAAATTTTACAAATAATTAGTAACCATTAACTTACAAAAACACAAAAATTGACCTGTGTCAATTTTTGTATAAAAAATATCGTTTTACCAAAAAAATTGTTTAATTATTCATGACGTTTTTCACTTGTAAATATCTAATAAGTAAAGATGTTAGATGTTATTTCACAAAATATGAAGCAATTAAAAAATATGAAGATTAATGGATCTTGACAGAGTAGCTTTCGCCGAAAGGCATAAAAAAAGAGTTCTCTCTTAAATTAAAAAGTAACTCTTTAACAGATAAAATAATTCATTCAACGAATAAAATGAAAGCTATTTAAGACTGAGGTTTTCTGAAAATATGGCCATTGTATCAATCCCTCCACCAGAAAGGCGCTGAACATAAATTTCTATATAATCGCCGTTCTCTAAATTGGTAACCGCTGTAAGGTTAACATTTTGAATTTGTGATGCATTATCAATTTTTACAACCGCATTAGATTGATTAATTAAAACTCCGTTTTTAGCAAATATAAACGCATAAAAATCATTATTTGCATCTGTAACTCTCACAGATAAACTTGCATTAATTTGAAAATCCCTCGCTTTAACTCCTTCATATTCCAGCCTATTTCCTGTTAAATTTGAAGTAAATCTAAACAGACCGGAAGTTGTAAAAATACCTGACCCTTGAATCAATACTGGTGTAGAACTACTAACTAACTGTACAAATCCTGAGGTAAGTGAGCCATTAAAATAAAAATTACCTGTAGCATTTGCATCTGTCTCAACAGGGATACCTTCACAGTTTACATCCCATGCAGTACTGAAGTTATAATTTGTATATGTACCAGTTGTATACTTGCGTACACGCGTACCAGCTCCTGAGAAACTTATATTGCTCATAGCTGCCGAATTTGATATCGTAGGATTACTTGCGACATCTATACCAGTCTCTCCACTCTCTGTTATTACGCGACCATTAGCCAATTGTACATTTTCAAAAGCACCGTTAAAATCTATAAAAGTTCCTGTGTTTGAAGGCTCCCAGAAAAGATTATTCATAAAAAAACTATCGCAGCCAGTAATCGTATAACCATTAGCATTGCTTACATATTGCGTTACACTCATAAAAACAAGATCTAAACCGGTTAAAGAACCTAAAGATGAAGCTCCTGCAAAAATTGAATTATTCACGACTAACGTTCCTCCAGACAAATTAAAGATTTGCTGACCTCCACCGCTAATAGTAACATTTCGCAAACTCCCAGCGGTTGAACCTGTAAAAAATGTACCACCACTAGCATTTACAAGAATATCTTCACCCACATCTACACCCTCAACATAAGCTCCATTAAGATCTACCGGATGATCAAAAACGATCGTACCATTGATCTCATATAAATAATCTGTATTGAGTTGATACAGCGATCCACCTCCTGCGGTAAGTTCATCACTTAGATCTGAAATATTCTTAACAAGCTTGTAGTTATCTCTTGTTTCTGCCGCTTGAACGGAGCCTATTGGCTGCCAGCCAGCATCATAAAAATAAAAAGCCGACTCTGTAAGATCATAAACCAGAAGTCCCGTAGCAGGAGAAGAAATAGCATTACGCTGGGTCGTAGTCATCCTAGGCGCAAGCATCCCTGCGCTAGTAGAATTCATATCTAGAATAGAAGAAGGATCTGGGTTGCTTGTTCCTATTCCTACCTGTGCGTTAGCATGAATGATGCAGAAAAACACAAGCAAAAAAGCAGTAGTAATTTTCTTAAACATCGATGATAATTTAGATTCTTAGTTCGATTAACAACTAAAAATAAGCGACATACGACACTAAATCATCAAATCTGCAATAGAAATGCTTTATGATTATGCATTTTTCAAAGTAATTACTTGTATAAAATATTCAATTCAGAAATATTTAAATAATTCCCATCTTTTGAAGTAAAAAAGAAGCGTTCATATTCTGGCAAATACCAGGTTTAAACGTGTAGTCAAAGTAGAGTTCGCCATCGATGATTTGAGCGTCAAAATAATAATTTGAAACTGGTTCTAATTCTTGCTCAATTTCACACAAACTCAAATCATGCGTGGCAATAATCCCGGTAGAATTTGAAGCAACCAGTTTCTCCACAAATTTCTTAGATCCTTTTGCCTTGTCCTCGCTGTTTGTGCCCTTTAAAATTTCGTCGAGAATGATAAAATAGCGGTCGGTATTGATGGCATTCACAATGGTTTGCAAGCGTTTTAGCTCAGAAAAGAAATACGATTCATCATCAGTAAGTGAATCACTCGTACGCATGCTTGTGATAAGTTTAATAGGATTGTATTTTACCTCTTTCCCAAAAATGGGCAGACCCATATTGCTCATCACGATAGACAAAGAAACCGTTCTTAAAAATGTACTTTTCCCAGCCATGTTCGCGCCGGTGATAATGAAGAAATTTTCTTCCGCTATAGCGAAATCATTTGTCACGGCTTTTGCAGGGTCTAGCAAAGGATGAGCTAGGTTTTTTGCATCTAGTATTGCTCCACTTTGTTTCACTTCCGCGAAAGCGTAACCTGGGTGATTGAAGCTGAAATTACCAAGACTGTTGTACGCATCAAAGAAGTGAATCACATCAAACCAAGCCTCAACATCAGCAGCATGCGCCTCGATCCAGCGCTCAAAATTGTATGACTGCCGAAGGTCATTGAGGAAAAATCCGTTGATGAAAATCCCCACCAACATGTTGTTACGCTGGTTAAGGGAATCAAGGATTTTAGAGAATTTCTTGATTTTTAGTGAGGCTTTTTCCTGTTCGCTACTTTTAATTTTAGTAAGCTCTTCAATAAGTAAACTAGATTCAAAATGCTCTTCTTCAAGCATCAGAATAAGCTTATAATACTGCTGAAAAGTACTCGCAGCTTTTTCTGTCTTATCAGCCAAAACCATGACTTTCTTGATGTAAGAACCCGTAATTCCCAATCCCAGAAAAAGCCAGGTAACCACAATCATTTCAGGAACAATACTAAAGTATGCAAGCACGACAATCGCAATAGAAAACACCGAAAAAATAAGCGGTACAACCTTCATGATTTTTGGGACAAAAAAGGTGTACGACTTTAACCAGCCGGTGATTTCTTCTGCAGACATTTCTGACTTGGCGAGTGCAGCAGTGGCATTAAATTCTTGTCTCCATTTCGCTTTCGCGGAAAGTTCTTGTATCGCTTTCTGCTTATCTTCAATGCGCGTGATGTCATTTGCTTTCAGCAGCTCTGAAAGCTTTTTTGCCCCGCTCTCCAGACTGGTACGATTAAGATATTGAAAGAACGAACCACGCCCAAAAAGGTCAACATCCATGCTGTAGAAATGCGTGTCGTCTTTGAACTTTTCGCCGGAAGGCAAATCATAAAAATCACGATGCAAGACTTTAATTTCTGTCTCGTTGAGCGATAATAATTGCTGTAAAAAATCCCGTTTATACTGCAGATTTGTATGTCGTTTTACTAAAAAACCAAAGAAAACGGCCAGCACAACAACCACCGCGATCATTACCTGCGTATAGCTCCATAAAAAATAAAAAACAGCGATAATTGCAAGAAAAACCAGTAATCGCAGCGTGCTGCTTACGCCAAGTTTCTTCTTGATTTCCGCATGTTTTGCTTGATAGACGTTGAGATTTTCCTGGTAAAATTCTTGTGGATTGGGCATGCTTAGTAGTCGCCGTTTTCGAGTTGTTGTTTCAGTTTTTTAGGAAGACCTTTTACAATGAGGCCGTAACTGTGGTCGATGAGTTCGATGATAAATTTTGGCGAAAGCTCACCATTTACCTGCACCGTGTTCCAGTGTTTTTTGTTCATGTGAAAACCCGGCAAAATATCATCTGGATGTTCACCTCGCAATTCCTCAGCCCAATCAGGGTCGCATTTTAAGTTGACACTTCCACCGCCCTGCTCAAATTTCTCAAGACTGAGCAACGCAAACATCTTGTTCATCACCTTAAAAACAAGCGTGTCATTATCAAACGGAAAACTCTCGGTCACCGCTGGTTTTGCGATACAATATTGGCGTATTTCTTCGGCGTGCATTTATCTTAATCTCGTTTTAACATCCATTCGCTGGTGTAGCACTCTTATAATTTCTACAACCTCATCAACATTCTTCCTATAAAAAATAAGATGCGATTTAACTTTAGAAACCCTGTACCCTTTTCTTATATGCTCAATTGATTTTCCTGCCATGAAATTCTCTGCGATAAAATTCTCTGCGATAAAATCAATTTCAGAAAAAATCAACTGATAATATCTATCCGCCTGCTCTTTTGACCATTTGTGAAAAGTATATATCCAAATGTCTTCAATATCTAAAAGCGCGTGCTTACTGATATGATATTTAGAACTTCTCACAGGTGTTTAGCATGAAGTCTTTTTAAGTGATTTTTAGAATCAAAATCTTCAATAAACCCGCTACTTTCTCCCTTTTCTAGCGCTTTAATAAGCTCATCTTCTTTGCGCTTCTCGCTTTCTAGCAATCGCAATGCAGAGCGAACAACCTCGCTTACAGAACCATATTTACCGGACTTAACTTCAGCCTTAATGAATTCTTCAAAATGGCTTCCTAAAGAAATCGATGTGTTTTTTCCCATTGCAGATGCTTTTTATCAAAGTTACCAAAATTTGGTAACTTTAAAAAAGCGATTTCTCCATCACATAATCTTCCATCAAATACCCGTTCCCGATGTCGTTGTCTTCTACTTTTACCACTTTGAGGCCGTAGTGCTCATAGAATTTCACCGCAGCATTAAAGCGGTTGACGTTGAGATAAAGGGTTTGTGAGTCGTTTTTTTTCGCTTCCGCGGAAGCGAAATCCATCATAAATCTACCAGCACCAAGGCCATGACAATCGTGGCTCAAATAAATCTTCTGCACTTTACTACGCTGATTTTCGCCATGCTCTAAAGAAAGATAGCCTGATGGTTTGCCATCAATTTCCAAAATGAAAAATTCATGACCCTTTTGCCCTATTTGCTCCTCAAGCGCTGCATCGCTGTACATCATGTTCATCATGTATTCAATCTGCGCTGGCGATAAAATATCTTTAAAACTGGGTGGCCAGATACGGTTTGCCAATTCCTGAATGCGGTATTTCTCGTGCAACGGCACGGCAACCATCTCAAGCTTGTTTTTCATGAGGTAATTCTTTTGCAGTGGCTTCTTCAAGCGCGGTATAATCTAATTTCCAACCGATGGTTTCTACAACAGATTGCATCAGCGCTACGGTTTCTAACGCCTGTTTTCTGGCTTCATCGTACAAGCCGCTTTGTGGTACTTTATCAACGATGTGCTGTTTTGCCTCTCGGTTAATTTCGGTTAAATCTGAGGAAGTAAATGGATTCGCCCAACCTTCTTTTTTATCATAATACTTAAAGTCGGTCTCAATGCTCAACAGCTCAGGTTCCGGAAAACCGGTAAGATGAATGGTCTTCTTGCCATTTTCTGGATGCATTTTGATTTTAGTCAAATCAAAACCTACATACGCTTTTGCATCAATTAGTATCAGCGCCTTTTTGCTGCCAAGCAATAAATTCATCCACTTATCTTTCACGTTAGTATAATGGTAAATCTCAGAGAAATCACCTTCTACCGTGATAAATTTACACACGCTTCTAATCTTCTCCATAAGCACAACGCTCTGGGTGTTTGCCCTAGCATTTTTCTGGCTTTTGCTGAAGCGCGAAAAAACAAAATAAGCGACAATGCTGCCGGCCGCAAGACCTATAAACAGATATTCCATTAGATAAAGATAGGTATCAAAATGGGATTATTGCGCGTCTTTTACAATCTTGTACAAAACGGGTTTACTGGGCGACGCATCATTGTCAAAAGAAGCGATTTGTAGATTGAGGAGATAGCTACCATCCTTCACGTGATGCGGCACAAATATCATTTCTGTAATGGTTGCATCCATGCGTGGTTGCTGTTTTGGCTTCACATTCCAGAAAGCTTTGTGGCTTGCTAGTTCACCTTCGTCACGCTCGCGGTCCACGCTGGGCAAATCAATCAAAAGATGTTTTACACCTATCTCGCGCAAGAAAATCGCTGCTTCGCTCAACAAATAAGGCCAGTTTGTATTAGACCAATTTTTTGTCTGCTTTTCGCGACCATTGGGAAGCGTTCTTATCACCACCGCTTCTGGATTTTTGCCCAGCAACGAATTCTGGATTTGTACTAGCGTGATGACCTGGTCTTCGCCACGCATTTCGGGCGCTACGGTAATCACCTCTGCGGTAAAGAAAAACTCGGTCAAGACGTCATTTACCGAATAAATTTCTTCAGTAATATGGCCCACACACTCGGTATGCGTACCGTGACCATGCGGATTAAAATGAATATTTTGAAAATTTATCACAGAGCCTTCGCTCACTAAAGCCTTCATGTTTTTCTCAACCACAGGCTCAATTTTAGGCGGCTCAATGTACCATGCCACGGGACTTCCCGCGTCAGATTTCATAGGAATAGAAATATCTAAAGGCTGCGAAAGGTCAACCTGAAAGGTCTCCCCTTGATGATGAATGTGTGCTAGCATATCTTTTTTTGGATTACTCCAAATTTACCAAAAACAGGTCACTTGCCAGTCCGTCGCTAAGGAATTTGCCTTTTTTTGTGACAACTATTCGGTCGCTTTCCTGCCTGTCGGCAGACACGGCGCGAAAAAGAAACCCATCTTCCAGATGCTCTTTTGCCTGAATTAAAAGGTATTCTGCATATTTTTTACCGAATTCATTTTCAACACGTTGCAACGAAACACCCCATTTTGTACGCAAACCGGTCATCACATACTCGTTGTATTTATCTGTGGTAGAAAGCGTTTCTCGCTCTAGCGGAAGCTTGCCAGCTTCAATTTTTTTGATGTAAATGGTGTTGTTTGCGACATTCCAACTGCGGGAGTTACCGTCATAACTGTGCGCTGAAGGACCAATGCCCAGATACGGTTTTTGCGTCCAGTATGCCGTGTTGTTACGTGAGTAAAATCCTGGTTTTCCAAAGTTTGAAAACTCATAATTCTCAAAACCATTCGCTTCCATCACGTCTAGCAAAATCTTGTAATGCTGCTGCGCAACCTCATCATCCACAGGTTTGATAACACCTTTTTCAATGAATTTCTTCAAGGCTGTATTAGGCTCCACGGTCAACGCATAGCTTGAAATATGCGGCACGCCAAGTTCAAGCGCAATTTTTAGATTTTCGCGCCAGCGCAAATTACTCATCTCTGGAATTCCATAAATCAGGTCGATTGAGATATTCTCAAAATAGGCTAAAGCTAACTTGATACTTTGCAACGCCTCGCCACTGTTGTGCGCGCGGTTCATCAACTTTAAATCTTCGTTGTAAAAAGATTGCACACCAATGCTGAGTCGGTTAATGGGAGAAGACGCTAGCATTTTTAAGACATCTTCGTTTAAATCATCCGGATTTGCCTCCAGCGTAATTTCCGCGTCAGCGACAACTTTAAAATGCTCATTGATACAATCAAAAATCTGCTTCAGCTCTTCTGCGGTAAGCAAACTGGGCGTTCCTCCACCAAAATAAATAGTTTCAAGCGTGTTGCCTATTTCGGTCTTGCGAAGCTTTATTTCGCTGCAAAGCGCATCTACAAGTTGTGGTTTCTTTTTCACAGAAGTAGAAAAATGAAAGTCGCAATAATGGCACGCCTGCTTGCAAAACGGGATGTGGATGTATAAACTAGACATGTTATTTCTTAACTACGCGCTTCTCATTTTGCTTTACAAAAGCATCCCAGCCACTGTAACTCTTGCCCGCGATTTCTTTACCGCTGTTAAAATGATGACACACCGCCGCGGCGAGACCATCTGTACTATCCAGATTTTTAGGCAGTGTTTTTAATTTTAGCAGGCTTTGAAGCATTTTTGCAACCTGTTCTTTGCTCGCATTACCGTTGCCTGTAATCGCCATTTTAATCTTTTTTGGCATGTACTCTGTCACGGGAATTTGTCGCGAAAGTCCAGCAGCCATCGCCACGCCCTGCGCTCTGCCTAGCTTTAACATACTTTGCACGTTCTTGCCATAAAACGGCGCTTCAAGGGCGATTTCGTCAGGATGATACGTGTCGATAAGTTCAATCGTGCGTTCAAAAATCAGCCTGAGTTTAATATACGGGTCGTTATATTTCTTGAGCTGCAACTCGTTGAGCTGCAAAAACTCCATCTTTTTATTGACCACTTTAATAAGGCCAAAACCCATAATGGTCGTCCCCGGGTCAATCCCCAATATTATTTTTTCTGTGCTCAAACTAAAATTTCACATCTTTGAAGTCACCACAAAACTAATCAATCTACGCGTGCTTATCATCAAAGTCGTCTTAATCCTTTACACCGCCCTCATCGCGCTACTTTGTGTGGGATTTTTAAGGCTTGCGCCAAAAGTTCGCCGACTGCAAAAGCATTTTCTAGGTCCATTTACCACGCGGTTTAGCATTGTGATTCCCTTTCGCAACGAAGCTGAAAATCTGGAGCTATTGCTCGTTTCACTTTCTCAATTAGATTACCCTAAAGAATTATTCGAAGTCATCCTAGTAAACGATGATTCTACTGATGCTTCTGTGGAGATTATAAATAGCCTTTCGGCGAAAATGAATCTCAAACTCCGCATCCTGGAAAATGAAAGATTTTCCGGCTCACCGAAAAAAGACGCCCTGACCAAAGCCATTACTCATGCCAACTTTGAGTGGATTGCCACCACAGACGCCGATTGCAAATTGCCAGCCAACTGGCTAAAACATTTTCACACAGAAATCACCGCAAATCATGCCGATTTCATAGCAGCTCCGGTGATTTTCTTTGATGGTAAAGGATTTTTAAACGCTTTTCAAAAACTAGACTTTTTATCGCTGCAAGGCGCAACCATGGGAAGTTTTGGCATCCAGAAACCATTTATGTGTAACGGTGCTAATCTCGCTTTTAAAAAATCAACTTTTGAGGAAGTGGGCGGTTATGCAATGACCAATCACTTGGCGAGTGGCGACGATGTTTTCCTGATGCATAAATTTCTTAAAACCGATAAAAAAGTAGTCTATCACAACGCATCACAAGCTACTGTAGAAACCGCTGCTCAAACAAGCTGGAAAGCTTTAATACAACAACGCGTGCGCTGGGCGGCGAAGGCAAGCGCTTATAAAAACCCCGAAGCTTTGCTGATTGGGCTTCTGGTTTTCTTTGGCAATTTAGCGTGTATCACCGTGCTGTTTTTCCCTGAAATCTATATTTTGCTTTTGCCAAAAATCATCATCGATTTTGTGTTAATCGCACTCACAGCAAATCTTCTAAAGCAGCAAAAAGCTTTGTTGTATTTTATTCCCACGGCAGTATTTTATCCGTTTTTTACCGTTTGGGTTGCAGTGCGAAGTCAATTAGGAAGTTTTGTGTGGAAGGATAGGATGTTTAGGAAATAAATAAATTCAGTATTTTTATAATCAAATTCTTAAACAATGGCTGCAGTTGATAATATTAGAAATTCTTTGATAAGCAAGATTTTGACTATTAAGGACAAGAGCATTCTTACTGCAATTGAAGACCTTGTGAATTCTTCTTCAAAAAATCAAAAAGTAGAGCTTACCGAAGAGCAAATTTTAATGCTCGAAATGAGTGAAAAAGATATAAAAGAAGGAAATGTAATTTCTCAAGAAGAGCTTTTTAAAAGAGAGCGAGAATGGCTGAACGCAAAATAATATGGACAAAAATTGCGAGCCTTCAATTGAGAACAATCCTAGAATTCTGGATTGAAAATAATAAATCCAACACTTATTCTCTCAAACTTCTAAATCAGGTAGAAGAAAACTTAAAAGGAATAGTTCTAAATCCGCTAAGAAGCCCTGAATCTATTTTTCCAAACTCTCGGGTTTCTGCGATGAAACACTACAGTATTTTCTATAAAGTGGACGACACTGAAATTGTCGTAATAGCTTTTTGGGATAACCGGCAAGACCCTAATAAATTATTGAAAATTCTCAGTCGACAGTAAAATTTCTAAAAACATTAAAATCCTACTCCACTCTCACAACCACTGGCACTTTAAACGAAGTCTTTACAGGTATTGAGCGCTTGATAGCTGAGTGAATTTTGGGTAGTGAATCCAGACTTTTAGTGAGCCAGGTTTTGAGTTGCGGTAGATTTTCTTCTACTTTTTCAGGGATGTCAAACTTCTCAATAGATGGTTTTCCTTCAGCGTCTACGGCAAGTTGCAACCATACGGTATCTTGAATTTCTTCCTCAACCACGATTACCCTTCGCTTTAAGCTTTCTTGAAAGTTCTGGGCTAACTTTCGCTGAAAGCAATCCCATTTTTGTTCTTTTCGCGAAAGCGAATCACAACTCACAAAGGTGGGAAAATCATCTACATTGCGCATGTCGATTTCCTTGAGGTCTTCTTGCAAAAAATCTTCTGACGAGATTTTCTTGGTCTCGATATCCTTGCAGGCGACAGCGAGCGCGGCAATTAGACAATATGTGAGGATTTGCTTAATAGTATTGAATTTCAATCGTGGAAAAATACGATTTTAAGCAGAAAGTTTTACAAACGGTATCCCACGCTAAATTCTACGCCCTCAGCCTTTGCGCCATGGGCTTTTACCGTGACTCCGGCAAATATATCATCTGTAAAATAGCGCTTGAGGCCCAGACGATTATAGATTCGGTTTTCAAATTCTACCGGCCAATACACATAATACCCCACGTGCGAAACAAAGGCAACTTTGTTAAAACGTAGTTCGTGACCTACAAAAACCCCAACGCGTTTCCAGTCTGTATCTGGGTCAACTTCTAACTCTGGAAATGAAGTAGATTGCAGTTTTATAAGCTCTTTTAAGAACGTTGCCGCAAAAAAATCTACTCCCGCAAGCAGCGTACTTTTATGGCTGATACGCTTATCTGCAAACGCCGAAACCACATAAAAAGGATATTGCCCAGAACCTACAATGTCACTTTCATTAAGGCCGCCGCGCAGCACAAAATTATAGTGAATAGGCTCTGTGTATTTGTAATCTTCCGCTTCACGCTCAATAAACTCAGGAATGCCTTCTTCGTGGTCAAAAGTATAGTTGGCGCCCACCGTAAAAGCAAATGTATTTGTGCTGTTGTTAGGCGCTCTCAGGTTCGCATTACTGTAATGAATAATGGTAAAACCTGCGTTTACGCCAAAACCTTCAAACAGATTTTGCTTTGAATACTGCGCCGCGATATACGTTGAACTTAACAGTTTTGTGCCGTAAGCATTGTTGATGTAATTAGTTTCTGGGTCGTAGGGTTTACCTGCAATCCCTATTCCTTGCCCGATGCGGAAATAGGCATTTCTATTTAAAAAGTAAAAATTGAAATGACCGTAGAAGCTAATATTCTTCCCCAGATATTCATTGTGCAAATCTTGATACGCCGCACTAAAACCCCAATCTGGATAACCATAACGGCGCTCCCACTCATTGTACCCATACGTTTTGCGGTTGTAGCTTAAAAGAATGCCCGTGGGATGCCCAGTGATTAAATGATTGATATCTGGATTATGCTCTAAGATACTTCCGTAGAAATACGAAGCGTCGATAGTTACAGTTTTTTTTTCGGTTTCTTGAGCTGTGCAAAAGACAACTATTAACATCGCGATAACCGAAAAAAACTGTTTCATAAATTAATCTTCAAAAATGAGTTTGCCCTTGCTTAGCGTTTCAACATCCACGCTGGGCGGTTGTGTAGGACAAATGACATTGCCCACCCCGCGAATGATACCAGAGATACTTTGACGCACGTCAAAGATAGCATCATTTCCCCCACGATGGTCAAGCGTTGCGTTTTGCACAACTAAATTACGACCGTTAAGTCGAGGCGCCTCGTTAAAAAACCTCAAATTAAGAACTTCAGCGCTTCCCCGAAGATTGAACTCAGCCAATCCATTAGACCTAACTATTAAGTTTGTAACATTTAAATCTAAGGTAAAAGTTCCGTCTTTCTTTGGGTTTAAAATTTTCACTGAAGTATCGGCAACAAGCAACAAGTTTTCAAAATTAAGAACACCATCACTACTTACCTCAAAACCAGATGCATTGCGTATTTCGGTTAGATCTGGCACGGTTACAAAAACTGTTGTCGTACCATAATCCCGACCTAAATTACAGGTATTGTTATCGCGAACGCTCAAAACGCCGTCAACAATCTGTACGGTAATATCATCAATAAGGTTTTCTCCAGCTTGTAAAACTACCTTTTGCTCCGAGCCTTGTTTTATGATCATTTTCACGCCACGCTCGGCACGCACTTTCGTGAAAACTTCTAGATCATATTCCTGCTCAATAATATCTCCCGTACCCTGAAAACAGTCTTCAAACTTCGTACTGCAGCCTAAAAACAAAACCAGCGAAAATATCAATGCTATTTTTAATCCCTTTTTCATAATCTGATTCCTGCTCCAAATTCAACCGCTTCTGCTTTTGCCCCGTGAGAATGCAATGTCGCTGCCGCGAAAAAGCGCTTGCCAAAATATCTTTTCAAGCCGATTCTAAAATACGCCCTACCCTCAAAATCATACGGGTAATACACATAATAACCCAACTGAGAAACCACCGCAATCTTATTGAAATGCAACTCATGACCTGCAAAAACACCTACGCGCTTCCAATCTTGATCTAAACTTGCATCACGTTGCGGCAAGCTGATAGCTTCGTGCCTGATCTGATCTTTTAAAAAGGGTGATAAGAATAAATCTGCCCCAAGTTGAAAACTGCTTTTGTGAGTAACCCGCTTATCAATAAATGAAGAAACTACAAGAAAAGGTCTTTGGCCTAAGCCGATATAATCGCTCTCATTTAAGCCTGTGCGTAAAGCAAAATTGAATTTTAAAGGCTCTGTATATCTTGATTTTATCTTAGGACCGCGCTCTGGTTCTTCTTCATCAAGGTCATAATTAAGACCCAGGTTAAAAGCTAAGGTATTTGTACTTGTATTTGGCGCCCGCAAATTCGCATTACTATAATGCACAAAAGAAATCCCGGCGTTCAAACCTATTTTATCAATGATATTAGGTTGATGATAATTAAACATCAAAAACGTGGAACTTAACAAGTGCGAACCGTACGCATTGTTTCGGTAATTGTCTTGAAGGTCAAAAGGATTTGTGTTGTAGGCCACACCTTGACCTACGCGTGCCATCAATTTTCTATTTAAGAAGTAAAAATTAAAATGACCATAAAGTCCGTAGTTGTTGCCTAAGGTTTCATTTTTATTCCCCTGATGAACAAATGAAAATCCCCAATCTGGATAATTGAATCGGCTTGCCCACTCATCATCACTAGAAGTTTTTCTATTGTAACTCAGGATGATTCCCGTGGGATGGTTTGTTATAAGATGCGCAAGGTCCTTATTATGTTCTAAGATAGAACCATAAAAGAAATTAGCATCGATGCTTTCGTATTTGTCATTTTGGCCTTGAGCCAAAAAACAACACATCAAAAGCAAGACAGCAAGCAGATTTTTCTTCATTCAAGCAACGTGAATGGCAAATGTATCAAAATAATTGGGATGCGATTGCCTGAACATTATCGCTCTTGCCCATACTGTAATAATGTAACACCGGCACGCCAAAATCCATCAACTCTTTAGACTGCTGAATCGCCCATTCAATCCCCACTTGACGCACAGCTTTATTGTCTTTACAATCTTCAATAGAATCAATTAAATCCTGCGGAATATCGATTTTAAAAACTTGCGGAAGCAGCTGCAAATGGCGCTTCACGGCGATGGGTTTAATCCCAGGGATGATAGGCACATCAATACCTGAATCGCGCACTAGCTTAACGAACTCAAAGTATTTTTGATTATCAAAAAACATCTGCGTCACAACATAATCTGCACCCGCATCAACCTTTTCTTTTAAACGTTTTAAATCTGATTTTAAAGATGGAGCTTCAAGGTGTTTTTCAGGATAACCCGCCACGCCGATGCAAAAATCAGAGCAGTTTTCAGTCTCGATAACATTGTTAAGATAGCGCCCTTTGTTTAAGTCGGCAATTTGACTCACAAGCCCGGTCGCGTAATTATGACCACCTTTTGTAGGTTGAAAATATTGCTCTTCTTTCATCGCATCACCACGCAACGCCATCACATTCTCAATACCTAGATAATGACAATCTACCAGCAGATACTCAGTCTCTTCTTTTGTAAAACCACCACACAAAACATGCGGCACAGTGTCCACATCATACTTATGTTTAATAGACGCACAAATCCCTAAAGTTCCTGGGCGCATACGTGTGATTTTCTTATCAAGCAGACCATCTTTTTCAATGTAAATTGACTCCTCGCGAGAAGTCGTTACATCAATAAATGGCGGTTTAAACTCCATCAAAGGGTCAATATTGTCATACAATTCCTGAATATTGTTACCTTTTTTTGGCGGGATAATTTCAAAAGAAAACAGCGTTTTACCTTCTGCTTTTTTTAAGTGTTCGGTGATTTTCATATTCCTTTACCTAGCCCTCTCTAAAAGAAAAGGGAATGGTTATTTATTAGTAAATTGATTTGTCATGCTGAGCTTGACTCAGCATCTCATTATATTTATTTCAAAAGTTCACTCGGTCAAGACCCTGAATCAAGTTTAGGGTGACGAGCTTTCATTTATCTATTTTCAACGTCATGCCGAACTTGATTCGGCATCTCATCCTAGTAATTTTATAGTTTCAAGTTTTGGATTTTTAGCTTTAATCAAATCCATTTTCCATTCTCTCTTCCAGTTTTTCAACTGTTTTTCTCTTGCAATTGCTTGATTTATATCTAAAAACTCTTCGTAATAAATTAAATCTGTCAGATTATATTTTTTAGTAAAAACAGAACCTTCGCCATTTGCATGCTGTGTTATTCTTTTTGCCAGATTACTGGTCATTCCTACATAAAGAGTGGTTCTATATTTGTTAGTTACTATATAAACATAACTTGTTTTCATCTCCTCTCTTTATGAGACCCTGAATCAAGTTCAGGGTGACGACCTTCATTACTCTATTTTAAACGTCATGCCGAACTTGATTCGGCATCTCATCATGCTCTTGTTCTAAACTCACTCAGTCGAGACCCTTAATCGAGTCTAAGGGGATGAGCCTTCATTTACCTATTTTAAACGTCATGCCACTGTTGATTCGGGGCCTCATCATGTTCTTGTTCTAAACTCACTCGGTCGAGACCCTGAATCAAGTTTAGGGTGACGAGCTTTCATTTATCTATTTTAAAACGTCATGCCGAACTTGATTCGGCATCTCATCATAATCTTGTTCTAAACTCACTCAACTGTGACCCTGAATCAAGTTCAGCGTGACGCAACCCATTTAATCATCTGCGATGTTAGGATTCAACCATTTTTCGGCTTTCGCCAAATCTATATTCTTGCGATTTGCAAAGTCCTCAACTTGGTCCATTTTTATTTTACCTACACCAAAGTAACGCGCTTCAGGATTCGCAAAATAATACCCAGAAACCGAAGCTGCTGGCCACATGGCTAAACTATCTGTAAGTTCAACACCTATGTTATCATTAACATCTAGCACATCCCAAATCGTCAATTTCTCTAAATGGTCTGGGCACGCAGGGTATCCCGGTGCAGGACGAATCCCGCGATAGGATTCTTTTATTAATTCATCATTTTTTAAATTCTCATCTGCGGCATAACCCCACTCTTCCTTACGCACTTTTTCATGCAGGAATTCTGCAAACGCCTCAGCAAAACGGTCTGCCAAAGCCTTTACCATAATACTGTTATAATCGTCTAGATTTTCCTCGTATTTCTTAGCCAATTCTTGTGTTCCAAAACCTGCAGTTACACAAAAACAGCCCATGTAATCTTTCTTTCCAGAATTCTTCGGAGCGACGAAATCTGCTAGTGCGATGTTTGGTCTGCCCACTGCTTTTTTACTCTGTTGACGCAAGGTTCTAAAGGTGTACTTTTCGCCTTGAGCGCTAATCTCAATATCGTCGTCATTTACCGTATTTGCCTCAAAAACCCCAAATATGGCTTTCGCCGAAAGGCTTTTCTCATCCAAGATTTTATTGAGCATATGTTGCGCATCCGCGAAAAGTTCGCTGGCTTGATTGCCCACAACCTCATCGCTCAAAATCTCAGGATATTTGCCGTGTAAATCCCAACTTCTGAAAAACGGAGACCAGTCAATATAATCAACTAACTCGCGTAAATCTTGATTTTCGATGACTTGAATTCCTAGATTTTTTGGCGTTGAAGCCTCAAAATTCTCCCAATCTAGCAGCCATTTATTTTCACGAGCCTGCTCGATTGTAAGGTATTCTTTCTTCTTACCGCGCGATAAAAATTTCTCTCTGAAATCTGCATAATCGCTCTTAATACCAGAAACATAATTCTTAGAACTCACGGGATTTAACAGGTCACCAACCACAGTAACAGCGCGCGATGCATCATTTACATGAACTACAGCGTGCTCATATTCTGGGTCAATTTTTACGGCTGTGTGCGCCTTGCTGGTTGTCGCCCCACCTATCAATAATGGAACTTCAAAATCCTGGCGCTTCATCTCTTTTGCAAGAAAAACCATCTCATCCAGCGACGGGGTAATCAATCCGCTAAGGCCGATGATGTCAACATTATGCTCTTTCGCAGAAGCGATAATTTTTTCTGGCGGAACCATTACGCCCAAGTCAACAATCTCGTAATTGTTGCAGGCAAGCACCACGCTCACAATATTTTTACCAATGTCATGAACATCGCCTTTTACGGTGGCCATGAGGATTTTCCCGTTTCCTTTATCTTCTTCGGGTGGATTTTTAAGTTTTTCTTCTTCTATATAAGGAAGTAAATATGCCACCGCTTTTTTCATCACGCGGGCAGATTTTACCACCTGTGGCAAGAACATTTTACCGCTACCAAAAAGGTCTCCCACAACATTCATCCCGGTCATTAAATGACCTTCTATCACATGCAAAGGCTTTTCCGCTTGTTGACGCGCTTCTTCAACATCTTGCTCAATATATGCGTCAATACCTTTTACAAGTGCACGTGTAATTCTGTCTTGAAGTGGCTCTTCACGCCAACTTAAATCAACTGTTTTTTCTTTTGCTGTACCTTTAACCGTTTCGGCAAAATCTAGCAAGCGCTCAGTAGCATCATCGCGACGGTCAAGAATTACGTCCTCAACATGCTCTAACAAATCCTTCGGGATATCATCATACACTTCAAGCATCGTAGGATTTACAATACCCATGTTCATTCCGCACTTTATCGCATGGTATAGAAAGACAG
This sequence comes from Leeuwenhoekiella obamensis, assembly GCF_055391795.1. Lineage (NCBI taxonomy): Bacteria > Pseudomonadati > Bacteroidota > Flavobacteriia > Flavobacteriales > Flavobacteriaceae > Leeuwenhoekiella > Leeuwenhoekiella obamensis. Next base: position 2,667,955 of record NZ_AP029251.1, read on the forward strand.
AGTGCATGGCTTCCCTTACAGCGTTGTTTCCGCGAAAGCTAAAAGAAACATTACTCACACCACCGCTCACGCTAGCATACGGAAGATTTTCCCGAACCCATTTTGTCGCCCTGATAAAATCTATAGCATTTAAACGGTGCTCATCCATCCCCGTTGCTACGGGAAAAATATTAAGGTCAAAAATGATATCCTCTGGCGGAAGTTTTACCTGATTGACCAAAATATCATAACTGCGTTTTGCAATCTCGATGCGGCGGTCATAATTATCTGCTTGGCCCACTTCATCAAATGCCATCACGATAACAGCCGCACCGTATCTTTTTATTTTTTTGGCGTGATTTATAAACTCTTCCTCACCTTCTTTAAGGCTGATAGAATTCACCACGCATTTACCTTGCACCACCTGAAGACCAGCTTCAATAATATCCCACTTTGAACTATCTATCATGATAGGCACTCGGGCGATATCTGGCTCTGCAGCGATAAGATTAAGGAACTTCACCATGGCTTCCTTACCATCGATGAGTCCGTCATCCATATTGATGTCAATGATTTGCGCACCGCCTTCTACCTGGTCTCTGGCAATGTCGAGCGCTTCGTCAAATTGCTCTTCTTTAACGAGGCGGAGAAATTTTCGCGACCCAGCGACATTAGTACGCTCGCCCACATTGACGAAGTTGCTGTCTTTGGTTACGATAAGCGGTTCCAGTCCACTTAATCGCAGCGGACGGAATTTTAATTTTTCTTTATCTAAAGGTTCTAGTATCAATTTGAAACTAAATTATTCAGCCTTCTCGGCTTGTAATTCTTAACTAAATCTGCAATAGCTTTAATATGCTCTGGAGTTGTACCGCAACATCCGCCTACAATATTTATGAGGCTTTTGTCAAGATACGTTTTTACCTGACTTGCCATTTCTGTCGGAGTTTCATCATATTCTCCAAAGGCATTGGGCAAACCGGCGTTAGGATAAGCCGAAATCGCAAAATCTGATTTTGAGGAAACTGTTTCCAGATATGGCGTTAACTGTTTCGCGCCAAGCGCACAATTAAACCCTACCGAAAGCAAAGGCATATGTCCCACAGAAATCAGGAATGCTTCAGCGGTTTGACCAGAAAGGGTACGCCCAGAAGCATCTGTAATCGTGCCGCTCACCATGATGGGAATCTCGATATTTCGTTCATCCTTAATTTCTTCAATCGCATAAAGCGCGGCTTTTGCGTTAAGCGTGTCAAAAATAGTTTCTACAAGAAGAATATCAACGCCACCATCTAGCAAAGCTTCGGCTTGTTGCTTGTAAGCAGTTCTTAATTCGTCAAAAGAAATCGCACGAAAACCTGGGTCATTCACATCTGGCGACATGCTTGCGGTCTTATTCGTTGGCCCCATGGCACCAGCGACAAAACGAGGTTTATGAGGTTCTTTTGCGGTGATATAATCAGCAACTTTGCGGGCGATTTTAGCCGACTCATAATTGAGTTCGTACACAAATCCCTCCATTTTATAATCGGCCATGGCAATCGTAGTACCGCTAAAGGTATTTGTCTCCACGATATCTGCACCTGCTTCAAAATACAACCTGTGCACATCTGCAATTGCGTGCGGTTGCGTGATGCTCAACATATCATTATTTCCCTGCACAGGGAATTGCCAATCTGCAAAACGCTCACCACGAAAATTTTCTTCGGTGAATTTATACCGCTGCAACATCGTTCCCATCGCGCCATCAAGCACAAGGATTCGCTCGTTTAATGCAGCATACAATGATTTAATTCTCTCTTCTCTTGTCATTTTCTAATCTCGATCAATCCATTTGGCGTAAGCCATATTATCATCACGATTGTGGTTCTTTTTTGTTTTTCGCTGTAGCGAAAAGGACAATCTCACCCCAAAGGATAAGCCGCAAAAATAGTATGTCAAGAAAGTATGTGAGTGAATTTTATAAAAAACTCATGGCGTTATCTATTTCGCCAAAAGGCGAATAGAATGTAGCACCTTCTGCAAGCGCAGGGTTGCTAAGGCTTCACCGGGTCTATTCCCTCCGCCTTTCTTGATAACTTCAGTTTGCAAAGAACTGGGCAAATATCTGAATTTAGAATTAGATAGCATAATAATGCTATAAAAAATACTTAGAAGCTAGTAATTTGCAAGAATCATCTTAGTGTTTTTCTGCATAGTCGTTAAATTTTACAAGTTATATCGACAAAAAAGCGTCATTCAACGCCGGAAAGTGGTATTCTATCCGATTTTAATTATCAAAAATCAATATATTTACCGACTTTTAGACCTATAAATTTTTCCCTCTTATGAATAACTCTACAATTGTAAACCCCCGTTACAAAATCGTAGAATATGATGACGCTTCTGCTGAAGTGAAAGCTATCTATGATGACACTATGAAAACCTTTCAATTACCATTTGTTCTTAACTGGTTTAAGTGTCAAGGGTCTAACGCAACTTTGCTAGAAGGCAACTGGGTGAAATTAAAAAATACGCTTGTTCTAGGCGATGTTCCTAATGTCTTGAAACAATTGATCATCTATAATGTTTCTAAGATAAGAGATTGTAAATATTGTTCTAAAGCTCATGGTATTTTTGCAGATAGTATGAGTGGTATGATCTCTGAAGAACCAGGTTTTAAAGCTACAGACAACTTAGATTCACCTCTTATTCCTGATAGTTACAAAACCGCGCTTAAAGTTGTTACTAAAGCAGCATTAAACGCATCTGAAATTACTGAAGATGATTTTGAAGAACTTAGAAATGTAGGTTTTGATAATGAAGAAATTCAAGAATTGATGGCACAGGCAGATCTTGTTAATATGCTAAATACTCTTGCTGATGTAAGTGGTATTCAAATTGACAACGAACTGGTTGAGGCTGAAGCTTAATTAAACATTATTGATGCAACAATTTGACCCCATTTCTGCTAAGTACAGAATTGCTTATGAAGCTTTTTCTAAGTTCTCAAGTAAGCTAGGCAAGACAAAAACTTTTGATGACTTAGCAAAAGTGGTGCGCAAACACGTTAAGTATTTCTTTGACTACAGGATTTTTAGAATAAGTATGATAAGAAATGGAAAGCCTACTATTTTTACTTTTCATGGCAATGACTTTAAAATTGAAAAATTTAAAAAGAATATCATGGCTTATGAATGGGATCTTGTGAAGAGTCAACAGCCTTTTTTAAAGGATGAGTTTGAGCATAAATTTGAAGACATCATTGCATTTGATAAACTTAAGTCTCCAAAATTATGGGGATGGTATCAAGGCTATGAAGATATTGATGTAACAATCTCATTACTTACTGATGATGTGAAGAAGTTTTCGCGTGCGGATATGGAAATTTTACATTTGCTGATTGAAAGCTTTGTTATCAAATATCAGCAGATCTATTTGCAATTTGAACTGGCTGATAAGAACAAAAGGTTGCAACGCGCTGTAAAGGAAATTGAGAATAAAAATCAGCGTATTGAAGAGATCATTGAAGATCAACTCAAGATCATAGAGCAGAGAACAAAAGAGATCAAGAGAAAAAATGAGAAGTTAATGGAATTCTCAACCCTTAATGCTCATAACTTGCGAGAGCCACTTACCAGGATCATGGGGTTGATGAATCTTGCAGAAACTATTGACGAGATAGAATTTAAAACTGAGATTCTGGAGAGGATGAAAATCTCTGTAAAAGATATGGATCAAACATTGAGAGAGATCATCATCAAAACAGAAAAAGAAATGACAGAATATTCAATTTTCAATGCTTAAGCATGCAGAAAGATAGTCCCATAATATTCTTAGTAGATGATCAAGGCATCGCAAACTTCATCAACAAGAAGTTGATCGAGGTTAGCAGCATATCTGATGATGTCTATGATTTTACAAATCCGCTAGATGCTCTGGACGCTATTAAAGAGATCAATCCTGATCTTATCTTACTTGATCTTAACATGCCCGAGATGACAGGCTGGGAATTCTTAAACAGGATGCGCACAATAGAGTCAACTTCTAAAGTTGCTATTTGCACGAGCAGCACAAGTGCTTTTGACAAAGAAAGGATGAAAGAATATGCAGATGTCGTGATTGACTATTGCGAGAAACCATTATCTAGAGAAGCAATCCAGAAGGTGACAAGCATAATAAAAATAGGCCCCGCTCACTAAGAACAAGGCCCATTTACACTTCACTAATAAATTTTAATTTATAGCCTGTACAACAGCTTTTTCTGCCTCTTTACGACTTCCGTCAAAACCATCCACACCAGATACCGTAGTATATTTTAAAACATAACGTTTACCCGGATTAATGATTTGATATGCAGCCTGACACATTAATGTCGCTTCATGAAAACCACAAAGAATCAGTTTTAATTTTCCTGGATACGTATTCACATCACCAATGGCAAAAATCCCAGGAATGTTAGTTTGATAATCTAAAGTGTTGTCCACTTTTATAGCATTCTTCTCGATGTCTAATCCCCAGCCAGCGATTGGACCTAATTTTGGAGAAAGCCCAAAAAGAGGAATAAATGCATCAGCATCAATCTGGAATTCTTCATCTCCCTGCTGAACGACAACACCGTTAAGTTCTTCTGTACCGGCAAGCCCAATAACCTCTGCAGGAGTAATAAGGTTTATCTTCCCAAGCAATTTAAGCTCGCGCACTTTTTCTACGCTATCAAGCGCTCCACGAAATTCATTTCTACGGTGAATCAAGGTTACCTCTTCTGCGATTTCAGCGAGAAAAATACTCCAGTCTAACGCAGAATCTCCACCACCAGCAATTACCACTTTTTTGCCGCGATACTGCTCTGGGTCTTTAATCATATATGCCACACCTTTGTCTTCAAACTGAGCGATATTTGGGATAGGCGGTTTTCTAGGCTCAAAACTTCCCAGTCCGCCAGCAATTGCAACCACTGGCGCATGGTGCTGAGTGCCTTTATTTGTGGTGACGATAAAACTACCGTCTTCTAATTTTTCAATGGTTTCTGCGCGTTCACCCAGCGTAAAACCAGGTTGAAACTGCTTGCCTTGTTCTAAAAGATTATCAACTAAATCGCCCGCTAAAACCTCAGGAAAACCAGGAATATCATAGATAGGTTTTTTAGGATAAATTTCTGCAAGCTGCCCTCCAGGCTGTGGCAAGGCGTCAATTATATGACATTTCAGTTTAAGCAATCCTGCTTCAAAAACTGTAAATAGCCCCGTGGGCCCTGCACCGATGATTAGAATATCTGTCTTGATCATTATATGTATTCTTGTTTCTATTCTTATTCTCATGAGACCCTGAAATAAATTCAGGGTGAAGGTATTGTCATGCTGAGCTTGACTCAGCATCTCATCTTCACTCTTATTTTACTTTTCTACTATACTTTTTGTGAACTCGTTGAGTTGGTCAACTTTTTCTTCAAAATCTCCTTTTAAAGTCTTGCGATATTTATTGAGATTTTGAACCAGCTCATCAATATTATCAGGAATCACTTCCTCAAAAAATTGACGCAAACGCTTTGCCATAGTGGGTGATTTACCATTTGTGGAAATAGCGATTTTCACGTTTCCTTTTGTTACGATTCCACCCATATAGAAGTCACACAACTCAGGTACATCTGCGATATTACAGAGTAAAAAACGCTCGCGAGCGTCTTCATAAACTTGCTTGTTTACCTCAGGACTATCCGTCGTTGCGATAACGACATGACGTTTTTCCAACTGGGATTTTTCATAGCTTCCCTCTGTTATTTTCACATTGAATTCTTTGGCTAAAGCCAAAGTCTCTTCTCTAAAAAAAGGAGCTATCATCTCAACCTGCGCATCAGGACTGGACTTTGTCAAGAACGTTAACTTCTCATGCGCTACATTTCCACCTCCTACAATAAGGATTTGCAGATTACGCACTTTGAGGAATACCGGGTACAAATTATTGCGCTCTGCTAGCATAGCACATGACTTTTATCATATTGACGCTGTACTTCTTGCAGTTGCTCACGATGTTTTACCACCTCGCCAATCACGATAATGGCAGGGTTTGCAAGACCTTGCTCTGCAATAACCTGCTCAATTGTACTGACTGTCCCAACTCCACAACGTTCCTCCGGCGTCGTCCCATTCTGGATTATCGCCACAGGGGTGTCATGCTTACCATTTTGTTCAAAAAGTTCCATGATACCTCTTAACTTTCCCATCCCCATGAGAATTACCACTGTCGCCGTGGAGCGGGCAGCCAATTCAACATCTTTAGAAATTTTATGCTCTTTAGTAGTACCGGTAATTACCCAGAAACTCTCAGAACTACCGCGCTTGGTGAGGGGCACATTTTGCATGGCTGGCACGGCAAGCGATGATGAAATTCCGGGAACTACAGCAGTTTCTACACCGTGCGAGGCCGCATACTCCATCTCTTCAGCACCCCTGCCAAAAATAAATGGATCACCTCCTTTGAGCCTGACCACATGACCGTGACTATGCGCCCTTGCGACGATGAGTTCATTGATTTGTTCTTGTTGATATGCGTAACATCCGCGGCGTTTACCCACGAAAATCAATTCGGCTTTCGCCGAAACGTACTCTAATAATTCTTCATTAATAAGCGCATCGTATAAAACGACATCTGCTTCTCGAAGCGCACGAATTCCTTTTAAAGTAATAAGCTCTGCATCACCAGGACCAGCGCCTACTACGGTAAGTTTTGGTGATTTATTCTGCATGGCTTAACTGTTCTTTTCTGTACGCATCTACGCGGTTGAAGAATGCATTGGCTTGCGCCAAATAATCTTCTGCAAAAGCTTTAGAAGGTTCGTTTTGATTGATTTGATTTACAAGCTCAGGGAAATTAACTCCGCCAGAAACGGCTTCAATTTCACCGAAATTCTCATCGAATAATTTGATGATATTGGCTTGTGTATTGGTTTTGATATCTTCAGCTACAAGTAATGCTTTTGCGCCATTTACAAGCCCAGTGTAGGTGTGGTAAATGCTATCTGCCCAGCGCTCATCTTCAAAAGATTCAATGGATGAAGCAAGTTTTTCTTTCGCTTCAAGCAAAAGCGTTTGTACAAGGTCAATCACAACACCGGCACATTCTCCTACCCCAACTTCCTGAATATATTTTTCTTCATTTCCCCAATCCACAAAATCGTCTTCAGTAAGATTATCTGTATCTGAAAGAGGCTTTAGAAAATCGTAGAAATATTTTTGTCCTTGCTGGTCGTAGTAGCTTAAAAAGTCTAGCCCGTTGCCATTTGCTTTAAAATCATTGAGAATTTCGCGTAAAGCTTGAGGACCACGTTTGCTAGGCACTTTTATAACCTTATCTGCAAAACGCCCTTGACCATCGCCTAGAATTCCGCCGCCAAGTAATACCTGCAGCGCAGGAGCAACCAACTTCTCTGGCGTGCGAACACTCATACCTTGAAAACCGATATGCGCCATATTGTGCTGTCCACAAGCATTCATACAGCCGCTTATCTTTATCGTCAAATCTTTATTTTCTACAACATCTGGATACTCTTCCTGTAAAACTTCTTCAAGCTTTGCCGCGATACCCGTGCTGCTCGCAATACCCAGATTACAGGTGTCTGTCCCTGGGCAAGCGGTGATATCTATCAGCGAATTGAATCCGGGGTCAACAAGACCGAGCTTTTCTAACTCGCTATAGAAAAACGGTATCGCTTCCTCACGGATGTCACGTAAGATTATATTTTGGCGCAAGCTTAATCGCAACTCATTTGCTGCATATTTTTTAATCAAACCAGCAAGCACTCTAGCCTGGTCTGTGTAAAAATCGCCAAGCTTAACCTTGATTCCTATTGCAAAGAGTCCGTCTTGCTTTTGCGGAATCACATTTGTTTTTTTCCAAATTTGGAAAGCTTTCTCATCCTTTATTTCAACGGCAGGAATAGCAGCATCATTAAATTGAGCCGATGTATCAAAAGCGGTTGTGTCAATTTCATAAGTTGTGGTCGAAAGGGCCTTATGCTGCTCTTCAATAAGTTCTTTAAACGCATCCAGACCGATGTCTTTTATCAAGAATTTCATACGTGCCTTCAGTCTTCTAGCACGCTCACCATGACGGTCAAAAACTCTCAAAACAGCTTCGGTTACCGGGATGATTTTATTCGCCGGAAGGAAATCATATAGCAAGTCTGCTTGACGTGGCTGAGAACCCAGACCACCACCTAACATCACTTTAAAGCCACGCTCACCGTTTTTGATTTTTGGGATAAAACCCAAATCATGCATAAATGCAAGCGCAGAGTCTTTGTCTGACGACGAAAAGGACATCTTGAATTTCCTTCCCATTTCTTGACAGATAGGATTTCTCAGAAAGAACTGAAACGTCGCATGTGCATACGGCGTAACATCAAAAGGCTCTTCTGGGTCAATTCCCGCGAAAGCGGAAGCCGTAACGTTACGCACAGTGTTACCACACGCTTCACGAAGAGTAACATCATCTTTTTCTAGCTGCGCCCAAAGTTCTGGAGTTCTATCAAGACTCACATAATGTATCTGGATATCCTGACGCGTCGTGATATGCAGTCGCCCAGTTGAATATTCATCAGAAACATCTGCAATACGAAGCAATTGCTCGCCACGCACTTTACCATAAGGTAGTTTTATACGAATCATCTGCACACCTTGCTGACGCTGGCCATAAACACCACGCGCAAGACGCAGACTACGAAAACGCTCCTCATCTACTTTTCCTTCTTTGAACAGGCGAATCTTTTTCTCTAACTCAAGAATATCGCGTTCAACAACTGGGTTTTCTATTTCGGTTCTAAAACTTTGCATATATAAAATCTATTTTCCTATGGATTTACTAGGATTATATTTCAAAAAAATATAGTTTATCTAAGTTGGAGTCCACATTCCATATTGGCCTGCGGTTTAGTAGGGTCATAATAATTAAACTCATTAGGCAAACTATGTTGCCTTAAGTAATCTTGAATATCAGTTTCTGAAAAATGATAAAAAGGACTAACTTTTAAAATACCATAATTTGTAAGACTCAAAACATCTAGCTTATCCCTGTGTGCAGTTTGCCCTTTTCTAATATTTGTAAACCATACATCTGGTTTGTGCTCATCCATTGCGCGACCAAAAGGCTCTAATTTTACACGTTCTACAAATTGTTCAAAGGCACTGTCCTCTGGAGATGGAGCAAATAGATAGTTCTTTTCGCCGGCAGGCCTATATATCTTCAAATCAAAAGGCAATTCATTATTCAACTTGGCGGCGTAGTTCCTTGTCTCAGGAGTATTAAAACCTGTATCACACCATATTAGAGGAATACCTTCCTTTTGCACAGAAACTGCATGAATTAGACTGGCACTATAAGGGCCAAAGTTACTTGTCAAAACTGGTCTTGAAGCCGTACTCAAAATAAACTTGATAATTTTATCTGGAGATTGATTTCTCAAAAACCTATTAAACTCATCAATATTTGCTTTGATATATGTTAACTGATCGTTGTACATAATTAAAAAACTTATTTCCTATCGATTTACTAGGATTATAGAACAAAACTAATATCTTGAGCTTTAGTGACCAAATGTTTTTTAATTTATTTAACCTGATTTTCAAATTTTTCAAGCTTGGTCAGATTTTGCGACCACATCTGCAAGGGTATTGTTATTCAGGACGCCTAAGTTTGCATCTCGTAGCTGAATCATCAAGTTGTGTACAGAACAAGTAACTTCATCAACACAGTCATCACACTTTTCATAGAAGTTTAAGCTCACGCAAGGCACCATAGAAACTGGTCCTTCAAGAACACGCATCACTTCTACCATCTTGATATCTTCAGCCTTACGGCGAAGGTAATACCCTCCGCCTTTGCCTTTTTTAGAACCCAGAAATCCGGCTTTACGCAGACTAAGCATAATGCTTTCAAGAAACTTTTGAGAGATATTTTCGCTCTTAGCGATAGCACCTATTTGCACAGGGTCTTTACCTTCTTGCTTAGCAACATAGGTCAAAGCCTTTAAACCGTATTTTGTCTTTTTGGATAGCATGTGCTAAAAATACCAAAAATCTAACCAATTCTACGCATTAAGCGCCTGGTCTAGGTCTGCAATGATATCATCTACATGCTCAAGACCTACAGAACAACGCACAAGACCATCACTTATACCCACTTCTAGCCTATCTTCTTCGCTCAACTTGCTATGTGTGGTTGACGCTGGATGCGTAACAATGGTTCTGGTATCGCCCAAGTTTGCAGAGAGCGAACACATTTTAATTGCATCAAGAAATTTTCGGCCGGCTTCTACTCCGCCTTTTATTTCAAAAGCGACGATGTTTCCGCCTAATTTCATTTGCTTTTTAGCCACTTCATATTGCGGATGCGACTTTAAGAACGGATGCTTCACAAAATTCACTTTATCGTGGGCCTCAAGAAATTCGGCTACTTTGATGGCATTTTCACAATGCTTTTCTGCACGCACTGGCAATGTCTCTAAACTTTTAGAAAGCACCCACGCGTTAAAAGGAGAAAGTGCCGGGCCTGTATTTCGTGCAAACAAATAAATCTCTCTAATCAAGTCTGATGGACCAACCGCTACTCCGCCAAGAACACGACCTTGACCGTCAATCATCTTTGTCGCCGAGTGAATCACGATGTCAGCTCCAAATTTTATAGGCTGCTGCAAATATGGCGTCGCAAAACAGTTATCCACGATAAAAATCAAGTTGTGTTTTTTTGCGATTTTGCCCATCAATTCTAAATCAAGAACATCAACCGCAGGGTTGGTAGGCGACTCTAGATAAAGAATTTTAGTTTCCGGTTTTATCAGGCTTTCCACGATATCAACCTCATCAGCTTTAAAGTAGGAGGTCGTGATATTCCATTTTGGTAAAAACTTGGTAAACATGCTATGGGTGGACCCAAAAACCGAGCGACACGATACTATATGGTCCCCACTTTCTAGCAATGCTGCAAAGGTCGAGAAAACCGCTGCCATACCAGTAGCAAAGGCATAACCGCTCTCAGCTCCTTCTAGTTTGCACATTTTTTCTACAAACTCAGTTGTATTCGGGTTTGTAAAACGGCTGTAAATGTTACGCTCTTTTTCTTCTGTAAAAGATGCTCGCATATCTTCAGCATCTTCAAAAACAAAACTTGAGGTAAGGTATAATGGCACTGAATGTTCTAAAAACTCTGTGCGGTTTAATTGACTACGAATTGCTTCGGTTTCAAAATGTTTTTCCATGGAATTCAATTTTGGCTTTAAGCGTAATCTTCTAATTTTTCTCCGTTAAGGTAAACTTCATACGTGATGGTCACGCTAGGCTCCAACGTTATGGAAACCGAGCAATATTTATTAAAGCTCAATTGCGCTGCGCGAATGGCCTTTTTAGGGTCAATTTCGCCCTCGAGCAAAACTTTTACCGTGATAAATTCAAACGGTTTTGCCTGGCCCACTTCCTTACGCTCGCCCTCTACCTCAACATTATATGCAGCGATTTCCTGCTTTTGTTTCTTTAAAATCGAGATGATATCAATCGCGCTGCAACCACCCACACCCATGAGCAAAAGCTCCATCGGGCTACTGCCCTTCACCTCGTCTACCGTCTTGTTATCAATCATCACAGGAATCCCGCTGGCACCTTTTGCCTCAAATAAGAATTCGCTGTTTTTACGTTCTAAAGTAACTTTCATTTTTCTTGTTTTAAATATTACGCTCGGCCAGTTTAAGGATGTCTCCAAAAACCCCGCGAGCAGTCACCGCAGCTCCAGCACCGGCACCTTGAATCACGAGCGGATTTTCGCCATAACTCTCAGTATAAATCTCAAAAATACTGTCGCTGCCCTTAACTTGTCCTAACGCCGAATCTTGCGAAACAGCCACAAGTTTTACCTCAAGCTTACCGCCATCATCCTGCGAAAGGTCACCGTAAAGGTCGCCAACATATCGCAGAACTTGTCCTGATTTTAGTTGTTTTTTTCGTTCGGCAAAAATAGAATCCAGGTCTTTTAAACTATTGAGAAAATGTGATTTCTCGCTTTCGCGAAATTGCTCCGGAATCAAATTCTCTATTTCCACATCACTGAATTCTTTGTGCAAGTCCAGTTCACGGGCAAGAATCAACAATTTTCGTCCCACATCATTACCACTCAAATCCTCACGCGGGTCTGGCTCAGTAAATCCGGCATCAATCGCCTCCTGAAGCACATCTGAAAATGCTTTGTCATTCACCGAGAATGTGTTGAACAAATAACTCAACGAACCAGAAAAAACACCTTTGATTCTCGTGATATTATCACCAGAAAGATGCAGTAATCTAATGGTATCAATCAGCGGTAACCCTGCACCTACATTGGTTTCATACAAATATTGCTTCTGGTTTTTCTCAAGAACATCACGCAGGTTTTGATAAAAATCAAAACCAACGGTATTTGCTATTTTGTTTGAAGAAACGAGGTCAAAACCGTTTTTAGCCAACTTCGTATAATTCTCAATAAACGCTGAACTCGCCGTGTTATCCACCGCCACAAGATTTGCTAGATGATTCGCTTTCGCGAAAGCGATTGCCTCATCAACGCCGCCTAGTTGGGTTACATTTTCTAAATCTGTTGCCCAATTTTCAGTAGCGCCGTCGCGGTTAAGCAAGACGCTTTTACTGTTTGCTATCGCAAAAATGTTCAGCTTAATGCTTTTTCTTTCTTCGATACTTTTGGCGGAAGCCAAAATCTGGTCAATGAGTGTGCCGCCCACAGTTCCTTTACCGAAAATGGCGATGTTGATTTTCTTAGAAATCCCAAAAATCTCACCGTGCATCACGTTAAGCGCTTTGTGCAACTGATTCTTGCGCACCACGACACTCACGTTTTTACCGGTCACCGTGTTGTTGAACAATAACGGTACGATTCCGTTTTTGATGAGTTCGCTATACGGCTTGTGGAAGCTGCTCAAATCCTGCCCCACGATGCTAATCACCGAAACTTCATCAATAATATCTATATTATTTACATCTTGATTCTGGTAATCACTTTCAAACTCAAACTGGAGCGCTTTTACCGCTTTTTGAGCTTCTTTAAGACTCACCACAAGACCGATACCGCGCTCTGAAGAACCTTGCGAAATAATGCTCACGCTAATGCCGCTGTTGCCCAGCGCACGGAAGATTCGCGCGTCAACACCCACTTTACCCAGAAGTCCGCGGCCCTCAAGGTTGATTAGCGCCATATCATTTAAAACCGAAAGCGACCTGATGCCGTCTTCTGGTTCATTTGCAGTAATCAATGTTCCTTTATCGCCAGCGTTGAACGTATTTAAAATACGCAGCGGGATATTCTTCTCAATCAGCGGAATAATGGTCTTCGCATGTAAAATAGAAGTTCCAAAATTCGCCAACTCATTTGCTTCGCTATAACTAAGTTTTTCAATCTTTTGCGCATCAGCAACCAGCTCTGGGTTTGCGGTGTAAATTCCGTCAACGTGCGTGTAGTTTTGTGACTCTGCCGCATCCAGATAATTTGCAAGAAGCGCCGCAGAATAATTGCTGCCGTTACGACCTAGGGTGGTGGTTTGCCCTTTTGCATTGCTACCTATGAAACCTGTCATGATATTCACGGTATCGCCGTTGTGCTCAGCAAAATGTCTTACTATATTTTCTTTGCTAAGCTTGTCAATAGGCTGCGCATTGCCAAAAACGTCATTTGTTTTTATCAGCTTACGCGAATCAGCAAATTGTGCATTCACGCCTTTTTGCTGTAATAAGTGCGTCACAGCTTTTACCGAAATTACTTCGCCATACGAAAGAATCTCATCTTTTACTCTTGTGCTGTAATCGCCTAGCAAAGCGACACCTTCAAAGAGGCGCTGCAGTTGCTCAAATTCTTCGGTTAAATCAACCTCAAAACCTTCTTGCTGATATTTTCTAAACGCTTCAAATTGATGCTGATATTCTTGATTAGATGCCGCCGCTTCTAGAATCGCTTCTAGTTCATCAGTAGCGCCACCACGTGCAGAAAGCACAACAGCGATTCTTTCGCCATGAGCGACTTTATCTTGAATGATTTTTACAACAGTATCTAACCCTTGACCATTGCTCAAAGATTTACCTCCAAATTTCAGCACTTTAATCCCTCTATCGTCTCCCTGAAAAACGGGTTGCAGCAATTTTTCAAGCTGCTCAAATTCTATCAAAAACGCATCGTGACCGTGCTCGCTAGTAATCTCGCCATAGGTCACTTTACTCTTCACCTGCGCAAGTTGCTTGTACGTTTCACGGTTTTCAACAGGCGTAAAAAACAGGTCGCTATCCACACCTATGATGTGAATATTTGCATCCACCTGCTCCAGCACTTCATTGAAACTTTCGCGACTGCGAGTTACGTCAATGGTACGCAAAAGCTGATTCATCAATTTGTAAGCAGACAATTGAAAACGGTCTTTCAACTTGTTGCCGTGATGGTCTAGCCAACTCTCAACATTAAAAAGTTGGAGTTCTTCGTTTTGGCTTCTGCCAAATTTCTTCTTAAACGACTCTGGCGTGCGGTAACACAACATCGCATGCATGCGAGCATCATGCACCGGCTGCGAACTGTTATTTAAAATCTGCTCCTGAATCTGGCAATTTGCGATTAACCAGTCCGTCGATTTCCAGTCTGAAGCTACAGGTATAAGATGCTTTGTAATCTTTGGGTTAAGGGCGACCATTTCCCAAGCGATACCGCCACCCAGCGAACCCCCGATAATAGCAAAAAGCTCACCTACCTCTAGTTTTTCTAGTCCTTTTAAAAAAATCGCCGCAACATCACGCGCAGTGAATTCTTTAAAATTCTCGATGAGAAATCCGTCATAACCATTACCGGGAATGTTAAAGGAAATTACCGTGTTTTTTGTAGTATCGATACATTTTCCGGGACCGATAAGGTCGCTCCACCAGCCGCCATCACCAGAGACGTGCGAATTTCCCGTAAGGGCATGATTCACAAGAATCACAGGCGCTTTGCCTAAGGGTTGACCAAAGGTCTCATAGCTTAATGGCAACTCTAAAGTATAGCCAGAAAATGTGGTGTAATCGTGTATTTCGAGTTTTTGTAACATATAAAATTTCTTGTTCGCTCAATGGCGAAAAAAATTAAAAACCGTTACAAAAAGACATGAGGAAAATTCCTTCTCGTTATCTATTCCGCCGAAAGGCAGATAGAATGTAGCACCTTCTCCGGGAGGAGGGTTGCTAAGGCTTCATAGGGTCTATTCCCTCCGCCTTTCTTGATAACAGTTTTCAGTAAATTGCTGAACGTTGCGAGTGCAAAGATTGCAAAACGTTTTTAGAATATGCAAACTTTTTGTGATGAGATTCTTTTGAGGATATTTTGGCTGCAGCCAAAAAAACAAACACGTCATAAATTGTTATCTTTGATAAAGAGAAAGCTAGGACGATGGATTTACAAACCCGAAAATTAGAATTGATCAAAGAATTCCTGAAAGTACAACAGGAAGATGTAATCCTGCAGCTTGAAAAAATTCTTAATGTTGAGCGAAAAAATCTTGACAATAAGAAGTTTGACCCAATGACAGAAGAAGAGTTTAATGCAAGAATCGATGCGTCTATGCATGACTCTAAGCAAGACAATATAATTTCTACAAAAGATCTTGAGAAAGAAATAGACTCATGGAGCTAGATGTATTTTGGACAGCGTTTGCTAAAAACCAACTGGCCGAAATATATGCCTATTACAAAGAGAAAGCTAGTAGTCAGGTTGCCAAGAAAATTATAGTCGGCATCGTTTCTGAATCAAAATTATTAAGACTTCAACCCCAATTAGGGCAAATCGAGGAGCTTTTAATCGCACGAGAAGAAAACTTCAGGTATTTGATCTATTCAAATTATAAAATCATCTATTGGCTGAATGAGGTAAAAAGTCGCATTGAAATTGTTGACGTTTTTGACACCCGCCAAAATCCCATAAAGATCAAACGGTCTAAATAATCACAAGTAAATCGCAAATTGATTCACAAATCATAAATTTTCATAAGAAATCGATTTCCGTTTTTTAATATTCTGCAAATGCCTACATTTGCCCCGCAAAAGAGGAAAGATTTGACTGATTGCAACCTCTAGGTCTTAAGACCGCTAAAAAATGCTAAAGGCAGTATCTTCTACCTTTTTTGGTTTTTTCAAGTCAAATCGCCCCATTTTTTTGAATTTTAAAATCGGCTTGAATGGCTTATCAATTTACATCTGAAAGTGTTTCTGAAGGACACCCAGACAAAATCGCAGACCAGATTAGCGATGCGCTTCTCGATAACTTTTTAGCTTTTGACCCTGAGTCAAAGGTAGCTTGTGAAACTCTTGTAACTACCGGTCAAGTAGTACTTGCTGGCGAGGTAAAAAGCGACACTTATCTTGACGTGCAAACCATCGCTAGAGATGTTATCAACGAAATAGGATATACTAAAGGTGCTTATCAATTTAGCGGTGATAGCTGTGGTGTGATCTCTTTGATCCACGAGCAATCACAAGATATTAACCAAGGTGTTGACCGTGAGAGCAAGGAAGAGCAAGGCGCTGGTGACCAAGGGATGATGTTTGGTTATGCTACAAAAGAGACCGAAAATTACATGCCGCTTGCGCTAGATATTTCTCACCGCATCATGCTAGAGATCGCAAAATTGCGTCGTGAGAATGATGAGATCACCTATCTACGCCCTGATGCAAAAGCACAGGTAACCATAGAATACAGCGACGATAACGTACCGCAAAAGATCGTAGCAATCGTGGTTTCTACGCAGCATGACCCTTTTGATGAAGATGAAAAAATGCTAGCCAAGATCCGTGAGGATATCGTGAAAATTTTGATTCCACGCGTTAAAAATGCTTTGCCAGAAGAGTTGGCTAAACTTTTTAACGATGATATCGTTTACCATATCAACCCTACCGGAAAATTCGTGATCGGTGGGCCACATGGTGATGCCGGACTTACAGGAAGAAAGATCATCGTAGATACTTATGGTGGTAAAGGTGCGCACGGTGGTGGAGCTTTTTCTGGTAAAGATCCAAGTAAAGTAGACCGCTCTGCAGCATATGCTGCAAGACACATTGCAAAAAACCTAGTTGCTGCTGGTGTGGCTGACGAGGCTTTAGTGCAAGTTTCTTACGCAATTGGTGTAGTTGAGCCTACATCTATTTTTGTAGAAACGTATGGAACAAACAAAGTAGGTTTAAGCGATGGAGAGATCGCCGCAAAGGTTCGCCAACTTTTTGACCTGCGTCCTGCAGCGATTGAAGACAGACTAAAATTGCGCAATCCTATTTATCGTGAGACCGCAGCTTATGGTCACATGGGTAAAACTCCACAAATCATCACAAAGGTTTTTGAGAGTCCGTATAGCGGAAAAATCACAAAAGAAGTTGAGCTCTTCACTTGGGAAAAACTAGATTATGTAGACCAAGTTAAGGAAGCATTTAACCTATAATTATAAAGCCGCTTAAGGTCATTCCGGACTTGTTCCGGAATCTTATTATTTTAGTTACCCTCATGAGACCCTGAATCAAGTTCAGGGTGACAGAATTATTTTACCCCTATGGCAATTATTCTTCTTAGAGACGACAGCAACTATAACGCTTGGTTAAAAGCACTCAATAGTGCGGCTCCAGAAATACCGGTGTACACTCCAGAAACGGTAAAAGATAAAAGTGAGATCACGTTTGCACTTTCGTGGAAAGCTCCGCAAGGCGCTTACGCGGAATATCCTAATCTTAAAGCCATAGGCTCTATGGGCGCCGGTGCTGATCATCTTTTAGAAGACGATAGTATCGCCGAAGAAATCCCACTTGCCAGAATTGTGGACAACAAACTCGCGGAAGACATGGGCGTATTCGTGTTGACCGCTTGTCTTAATGCTATTCGGTTTTTTGATAGGTTTTTCAATCAGCAAGCTGATGAAAACTGGCAGCGCTATAAATATCCACAACCGCAAGATGTGACTGTGGGAATTTTAGGTTTTGGAACGTTAGGTCAACATGTGGGTAAATTGCTTCAAAAGAATGATTTTAAAGTCATCGGGTATTCGCATTCGCGAAAAGAAGTACCGGGCATTAAAAGTTATACGAGTGATGAAATGGATGAATTTTTGGCGCAAAGCCAAATCCTTATTTGCCTTTTACCACTCAACGAGAACACAAAAGATATCCTTAATGCCGACTTGTTTGCCAAACTTCCTGAAGACGCTTACCTCATCAATGTAGGTCGTGGCGGTCATCTTAAAGAAGAAGACCTCATCCCTGCAATTGAAAATGGCAATCTAAAAGGCGCAACCCTAGATGTTTTTAAAACCGAACCTTTGCCTAAAGAACATCCGTTCTGGAGTCACCCTGATGTTTTTGTAACTCCGCATACGGCGAGTATTAGCAGTCCACGGGCGCTTGCATCCCAAGTTGCAGAAAACTACAAACGCATGCAGCGCGGAGAAAAATTAAAAAATAGTGTTTCGCGGAAGCGAGGATATTGATAAAAATACTTATCATACCGACTTGTTGATCAATACAAATTCGGCTTCTGAAATCTAAAAAATAAGAAATATTAGACCTCACAGGTTTTGAAAACCTGTGAGGTCTTTTTCATAATGTAATTATTTTAAAACAAACAATATTGAAACTTCACACCTACACCTATTGTCACTCCACTGGCTGAGCCGGTAGAGCGGTTTGTGTTTTCAAAACTTAATTTGTCAAACTCATCTTTGAGATAGCGTGTTGTGTACAAAATTGAGAAAGAAGCCAGCAATTTTTCTTCACTATCTAGATAACCTTCTATACCTGCACCAAAATTAAAATAGCTAAAACTGCTCCTGTTACTAGCGGTTTCAGTTAATGTTAGATAATTATTCTCATTCTGACGTTCATAATAGTTAGAGTTAAATTTATAATTACCAAGCACATATTTAGGCGTCAAAATTAACCAGACATCTTCTCGCTTTGTGACGCGCAACCTTCCTCCTAGAGAATAAAAAGTACCTTTATAAGAGGTTTCTACCCTTTCATTTACAAAATTAGGATCTTGAGTGTCGTAGGAATCAAAATCGTTTAGATCACCAAAGGTGTAACCCGCACTTACTTCTGGCGAAAGCCAAAACTTGTTTAAAAAACTTACACCAACCTCAACATCTCCAAAAAAATTATCATCAAAAGACTTGTTTCTAAATGCAGAAGCACCAGCATAAACACCCATGTCTATTTGTTGACTTTTCGCCGTAAGGCAAACAAAAACCGTAAGAAGTAAAACCAATACATTTTTCATACGGTTAAATATATAAAATATCTCAAATCAAAAAACCCTACAAGCAAAGCTCATAGGGTTCAAATCGTATTCCGCTTACGCGAAATTCCCGCTGCTGCCAGAATTTCGCAGTTGCGGAAATTATAGGTTGTACAAAACCGAGAACATCACGATGCGTGGCATCACAAAGAATTCTGTTGTGGTTGTGCTTAGGTTTTCTACAAAACTGTCGCGGTTTAAAGAGTCTACGTTAAGCAGGTTTGAGCCGTCTAATCTAAACTCCCATTTGCTGTCTTCGCCGCGGTAAAATAAACTCGCTTCTAAGAACGAATACTCGTTTTGCACCGTGTCATCTGCATTAGTGTAGTTATAATAACTCCAGTCTGCCGTGAAGGTGAAACCTTTTAAGAAATTAACCTCAAAGTTTGCAAATGGTCTGTCTGTAAAAAATTTAGAAGTCACAGCGCCGGTCATATACTCATTTATGCTGCGGTTGTAGCCTATTTCAAAGTTTGGCGCGTTCTTAAAGTTGGTTTCAAAACTTGCTTGATAGTTTTGCGTGAAATTCTCTGATTGACGGTAGTCGCCATTGTTAATGTTGTACAGCGAACTGTAAGAAACATTAGCGCTAGTGTTCAACTTAAATTTTCTAAAAGTCTTCTGAAATCTACCATTACCGCTAATCACCTCATCAACTTCATCACTGTTAATAGGCGAAGAAACCTGGTTAATTACCTGACTGTTATCGCTGGTCACAATGCTTGCAAAGTTCTTGATCGCGTCAATTCTCTTCGTATAGTTTACACCAAAGTTCATGTTCGTAAAATTGAACATATTAAAGTTGAAGTAATTTAAATTCACGCTATGAAAAACACCATTTTCTAGGTAACGATTACCCTGAGAAAGTCTGTTGTAATTATTAAAAACATACGCTTCAGCATAATCATTCACGTCGCTAAAGCTAGCCGTCATACTGTAATTTAAACGCAAACTTTCGCTTTGTTTAAACTGCGCCAGCGCAAAAACATCTGGCAATAACATGGTAAGATTATCTGAAGTTGTAGAGCCTAACTGATCTGTTTTTACATTATAATTATGCAAATTCAACCCTGGGGTAAAAGTAAAGATCCCGGTTTTAAATTTATAATGCGCTGCAACATACCAATCAGAAAAATTGTACTGCACGTCATTATTAAATGCATCGTCAGTAAAATTATTTCTATCTCCATTGTCAAGCATCTGGAAGATAGAAGTATTAAAATCCTGACGGCTTAAGGTAGAACCCAAGCTAAAGTTGATGTTACTTTTATCATTGATCACCCACCAGTAATCTAATTTTGCGTCAAGCTTATTAGACTTTATCATTTTGTCTTGATTTACATCAAAAACACTCTGATTTTCATCTAAAGGTAAAATACCTTCAAAGGGCTGGGCAGCAACGGCGGCATTGTAAAACGGATCTTCATTTTGATACAAATGCTGAGCATAACCTGCAAAAATGTTCTTCTCATTAAGCGTGTAATATGCATTCACGTTTTGATTAAGACTGAAAGGTTCATTCTCTTTCATCTCATTTACCGTGTTATTTGTAGTCTCGCCATCTGCCGTGAAGATCGAAAGCGCATCAGTAAACTCGTCTTGCTTCGATTTTTTTGCGATCACGTCATAATCGATCTGCAAACTAGCGCTAGGTTTATACGTCGCGCTGAATTTGGCCATAGCCAACTGATTACTTTGCTCGCTATTAGACGTGCTATTTTCAGTAGCGTTGTTTGTGATGTACTGACGTAGCGATCTGTTTATAAAGTTTGTTTTGTTGTCACTAAAAAGTGTAAAACCACTCACATCAAGACCCTGCGCCATCTCATAACTAAAGTTTGCTGCACCAAAGTTTGTCTTGATCTCGTTTGCACGATTATTTTGAGTTACAAGAAAGCCCAATCCACTATCACTGATATTGAAAGATGTACCGCCACCGCGATTAAAATTTCTAAAACCACCAGTAAAGTTGAAATAATCTCTAAAGGTAAAAGGCACATCGCCTATGTCGTTAGAATTACCAATGATGTTCACACTTCCCTTAGGCGTGTAGTAAAATAGTTTTGTGCTTCCCTTATATCGCGTTCTCTCGCCATCGCCTATACCGCCTTGTATCTCACCAAACCAGAAGTTCTTTTTTCCTTCTTTTAATTTTAAGTTGATCGCAACATTATCTTGATCATTTCCTAGGCCGCGCATTTGATCAACTTCGTTGTAGTTTTTAAGCACCTCAACTTTTTCTAAGGCATCCGCCGGAATGTTCTTTGTCGCAAGTTTTGTGTCTCCATCAAAGAAGTCCTTACCCTCTACCATCACCTTACCTACAGATTTACCTTCTACTTGAATACCGCCATCATCTGTGATCTCAACACCAGGTAATTTTTTAAGAACATCCTCTAGCTTACGCTCTGTACCGTTTGTAAATGAATCTGTGTTATAAACAATGGTATCACCACGCACTACAACTGGCATTTCATAAACCAGCTCCACATCGTCTAGTTGATTTGCTAGCGGATTAAGATTAAAATCTAGCGTTCTGTCTTCTTCATTTGTGGTAAGGTCTAACTCTTTTTGCGTAGCCTGTAACCCAAGAAAACTAGCTGTGAGTGTGTAGCTTTCGCCGAAAGGCAAACTCATTTGATATCTACCTTCTGTGTTAGAAATAGAATAAGACTCCATGCTGCCATCTGTCTTTGTCGCGATGACGTTTGCAAGCTCAAGCGGCGTACCTATTGAGTCTTTAACTGTACCTGAAACTTTAATGTTTTGCGCACTGGCGAGCATGCCAATGAACATGAAAATTACATATAGTTTTTTCATAAAATTTGGTTGATTATGCCCGGCAATCGCCGGATGATGAATGGTCCCCTTAAAGAGAATTATTGTCCGCCACGGTGAAATCCGCCGCGATTACGGCCGCCGCTGTAACGCTCGCGCATTTCTTCGGTTTTTTCTTTTACCGTTTGTGCGTATTCCTCACGGGTTACTTCTTCGCCTTTTTTAGGCTTTGTGATCGTGATCTCTTCTTTAGGATTAAGTACGATCTTATTGCAAATGATCACAGTGTTACCAAATTGAACTTCAAGGATCAATCCTGGTAATCCCCAGTATTCATCCGGACCTTGATTTACCGGAATTTGCGGAGTGTACCACACGGTAACTAGTTCAGTTTTTGGTTCGTCATTTTCTGTAGAGTCTTGTTCTCTGCGAGGTCTGAATCTAAAGGTTCCTTCGCTAGATTTTGTTGCTGTTGCTTTAAAAGCGGCATACTGACCTATCATTTTACTTTCTTTCTCTAGCTTCCAGTCTAAATTAGGCAGCGAATCTTTTACTAAGAATTGCTTCCCCATAAGTTCGTTTTCACGAGAATAAAGGTTTTCTACAACATTTTTATAAACCGGCCCTTGACTAAAACCACCGCCCATAAAACGCATACCGCCAGCACCGGGTGTTTCTAACTTAGCTTCTTCTTCATAAACAGATTCGGTTTTATTAAAACTAAGCGTGTATGTTTTTTCTAACATAGACTTCATACGCTCTGCGATCTGTTTTTTCATTTGCTCGCTCATCTCTCTACCGCCAAAACCGTTCATGTCTAGCGTAGTTTTAGTTTGATACGTAGCGACACCTTTAAAATCCTGTGCATTAACTGCACCACCAAGAAGTGCAATAACAAGGGCTATAACTATTCTCTTCATTTCTTAAATGTTTAACGATATGACTACAAAAAAAGAAAATAGTTTAATGTATTTCAGAAAATTAACCTCCTATTCTTATTTCTATTGATTCTCCGTTACCAGATTTTCTGTTAGACTTCATCCTAGCAGTCATTTCTTCCATTTTCTCTTTCTGGATCTTTTTAAACTCATCCTGACTTACCTTTTTACCTTTATCTGGTGCAATGATCTCTGGTTTTTCTTTTGGGTTTAAAACCACACTACTGCATAGAAGGCTTAGCTTATCATCCTGAACTTCTAGAATTAATCCTGGCAAACCATAATATGTAGACGGACCATTATTCACAGGAATTTGCGGAGTGTACCACACCGTGATCGTTTTTGTTTTCTCAATTTCTTTGAGACCATCACTGTCTTCATCCTCTGAGTTAAACTCCATTGTGGTATAGGTTTTTTCCATCGTGGCTTTGTAGCACAGATAATCACCTATGTTTTTTGTTTCTTTCTCTAGCGTCCATTTATCATTTGACAAACTATCTTGAACTAAAAATTGCTTACCCATAAGATCCTGTTGATTTACAAAAGTTCCCAGACGTGTATTTTTATAAAGCACATCTCTACTTTCGATAACTTTTATCACCATCCCGTTGCTAGAAGGCATTGATGGCGCGTCTAGTTTTTCATTCTCAGTGTAAAGCGATTCAGACGCGTTGAAGGTTAGAGTAAATTCTTTTTCAAACTGTTTTTTCATTTGCTCTTCCATCTGTTTTTTCATCTCATCGCTCATGTTGCCGCCCATCTTGATGTCTACTGCTCTGCGCGATTTGTAAGTTGCAACGCCAGTAAAATCTTGAGCTGTAAGTTTCGCTTCCGCGAAAGCGAAAAAAATAAGACTAATAAGGAGTATTCTTTTCATACTATGTGTTTTTGTAATTTGATGTCACAAATGTCTATGTTACAAACCGGCAGAAAGGTTAACCAGTGTTAACGTGTGTTAAGCGGTCGAGAAGGCCTTAATTTTTCAATCTACATTTGGAATATGAAAAATAACAAATATCAATCAATGATCTACTTTGTTGCTGGCGTTGTGCTGGTTACACTGGCGATACAGTTTTACTGGAACGTAAAAAATTATAGATCTGAAAAGCAAAGGCTGGTAAACGACATGCAGATTAGCCTAGACCAATCTGTAAACAATTATTTTGCTACAGTTGCAAAAAATAGCACCATTGGACTGTTTAGAGATAGTTCAACAAGTTCTACTGGAGACATCTCAAATTTTCTCGATAGTATAGGGAAAAACATACCTTCTAATGGATTTTCGTTAAAAAATTTAGATAGCATTAGTATCAAAAGAGCTCCTGGCATTGTGATTTTACGCGGGCAAAAAAGCGTTGATAGCTTTCAAGGAATAAATAAAAAGAACATACAACTTACTAAAAGCTCCATAACATATAAAGAAACCGAAGAATCTGATTCTGCAAAAAAAGCATT
Organism: Leeuwenhoekiella obamensis; assembly: GCF_055391795.1. Classification (NCBI taxonomy): domain Bacteria; kingdom Pseudomonadati; phylum Bacteroidota; class Flavobacteriia; order Flavobacteriales; family Flavobacteriaceae; genus Leeuwenhoekiella; species Leeuwenhoekiella obamensis. Next base: position 2,692,395 of record NZ_AP029251.1, read on the forward strand.
AAAAGAACTAAAATCTCGTTTAGAGAAAAAAGAAAAGCTGTTTGATTCGCTGCAAAAAACAATTGCAAGAAATTCAAATTTTGCTGAGAACTCTCGCCGACTGCATGACTCTTTGTTCGCCGATATAAAAGGAAAAAAGACAGAATTCTCGAGCATAATAATTACTTCTAAATCAGATTTTATTGATGTTGATATCATTGATAGTCTTTTCTCCCTTGACCTTGAACGTAAAAACCTTGACGTTGATTACGGATTAAAATTAACCACTAACACCGAAGCTTCTCAAATTGTACATCCCGATTTTGTTGATGAAAAATTTTTAAAAATCTCATCAAATTCAGAATTGCTTCCAGACGAGAGTGAATTAAATCTTTACTTCACAAATATCACCGCAACGGTTCTCAAAAGAAACATGATGGGTATTTTACTATCAACCATCTTAATGATCGCCGTCATCGCTTGTTTACTGTTCTTGCTAAAGATCATTAACAAACAAAAACAAATTGCCGAGATGAAAAATGATCTCATAAGCAACATCACCCATGAGTTTAAAACGCCCATCGCGACCATAGGCGTGGCGCTAGAGGGTATTGAGAATTTCAACAAAGCAAACGACCCTGAGAAGACAAAAAAATATGTGCAAACCTCTAGTGTGCAACTCAGCAAACTCAATCTTATGGTTGAGAAATTGCTAGAAACTGCCACGCTAGACAGTGAGATCCTTACGCTTAATAAAGAAGAGATCAACCTCGTTGACCTGCTTCAAAATCTTATAGAGCGTCACAAAGCACTGGCTACAGATAAGCAGTTTGATTTTTCCGCTTTACGCGAAAACGTGTGGATCACAGCTGATGTTTTTCATCTGGAAAATGCGCTTAACAATGTGCTAGATAACGCCGTAAAATATGGTGGAAATACAATAAAAACCACACTTACCACAGATAAAAACCAAGTGATCTTAACCATTGAAGACAACGGAAAGAACCTTACTTCCGCGCAAGCGAAACAAATATTTGAAAAGTTTTATCGCGTACCAAAAGGCAATCAACATGATGTAAAAGGTTTTGGGATCGGGTTGTACTACACAAAAAAGATCATTGAAGGACATCAAGGCACCATTGCGGTTGCGCTTAAGAATTCGACTAACTTTATAATCACACTTCCTCATGGCTGAAAAAATAAATATACTCCTCGCCGAAGACGAACCCGCACTGGGACAGATCGTGCAAGAAAGTCTGGAGACTCGTGATTTTATAGTTCATCTCGCCACAGATGGCGAAAAAGCCCTGCAAATGTATCGTGAGCAACAACCAGAATTGCTTGTGCTTGATGTAATGATGCCAAAAAAAGATGGGTTTACACTCGCAAAAGAGATCAGGAAAGAAGATGATAGCATCCCAATTATTTTTCTCACGGCAAAAAGCCAGACCAGCGATGTTGTAGAAGGTTTTACCATAGGCGGCAATGATTATCTTAAAAAACCCTTCAGTATGGAGGAGCTTATTGTGCGCATTCACAATTTGCTGCAGCGCAAGAAAACGCAACAAAAAAGCGAGAAGCTTGAAGTGGGCGATTACATTTTTGATTTCCCAAAGCAAACACTAGAATATAAAAATGCAGATGCCGAAATGCTCACGCATCGCGAAGCGCATTTGCTTTTTCACCTGATCAAGAATAAAAATCAGGTGTTAGATCGATCTGTTGTGCTTAACAAATTGTGGAATAACGATGATTTTTTTGCCGCCCGCAGCATGGATGTTTACATATCAAAACTCCGGAAGAAGTTAGCAAAAGACCCTTCTTTGCAAATCATAAACGTTAGAGGATTTGGCTATAAATTGACGGATTGAAACTAATTATTCAATTTGTCAATTAGTGAGTGACTGGTGATTTTCAACTTTCACATTTCGTATTTACTCTTTCGTCTTTTGCCTTTCAAAAAAATGACTAAATTTCAGCTATGCAATTGGTATGGGTTTTTCTGTTGTTTCCTTTTTTGGCTTTAAGCCAAAATATTACTATCTCGCCGCTAGACACCATTTTTCAACTCAAGAATAAAGATTTTATAGGTGTTGACACGCATGTTTATTTTGTAGATGGCGCTATTCTTCATAAAAAGAATCATAAGGAAGATCTGCAATTTAGCGACATCCAGTTGGGCGAAATAACCTCTGTAGACATTTTGAATCCGCTACGGATCACGGTTTTTTATAAAGAGTTTAATACTGCGATCATTCTTGACAACACGCTTAGTGAGATCACTCGCATAGATTTTAATCGCCTGGAAAATTACCGCAACATCAGCCATGCGAGAACTGCGGCTGACAGAAAATTATGGGTCTTTAATATTGATCTTCAGCAGTTAGAATTATTTGACTATCGATTAAATAAAGTAGTGCAAACTTTTTCGCCGCAAGGCAAAAACGCAATTGAGATGGCGAGTGATTTTAATAATTGCTGGATACTTACAGAAGACGAGTTGCTGCATTACAATCGCTATGGAAGTTTGCTGAGTAGAGAGAAAATTTATGGAGTGCAGGATTTGCAAGTGGTGGATGAAAATATGTACGCGATTAAAGATAATAATCTGGTTGTGCGAGTGAAAAATCAAAAATCATGGAGAATTATAAAAGATAACGTTCAAGGCTTAAAACAGTTTTATTTGAATGGCGGAAACCTGTATCTTTACACCCTCGATTTTGTGTCGTTCAACAGGATTATCCTACCCAAAAATTAAGATTATGCACGTTGCAATTGCCGGTAATATTGGCGCCGGAAAAACCACCCTTACAAGATTACTCGCTAAGCATTACAATTGGCATCCACAATTTGAGGACGTAGTAGACAATCCTTATCTAGACGATTTTTATAACTCTATGGAGCGATGGAGTTTTAACCTGCAGATCTATTTCTTAAATAGTCGTTTCCGCCAGTTGTTAGAACTTCGCGAAAGCGGTAAAAACACCATCCAGGACAGGACGATCTATGAGGACGCATATATTTTTGCGCCAAACCTGCATGCGATGGGATTGCTTACAAATCGCGATTATGAGAACTACAAATCGCTTTTTGAACTTATGGAACGTGTTACTAAAGGTCCAGATCTTCTTATCTATCTACGCAGCACAATTCCTAATCTTGTGAAGCAAATACACAAGCGCGGTAGAGATTATGAGAACTCAATTTCTATTGATTATCTAAGCCGACTTAACGAGCGCTATGAAGCGTGGATCCATGGTTATGACAAAGGAAATCTACTGATCATTGATGTTGATAATGTAAACTTTGTAGACAATCCTGAAGATCTAGGTAACATTATAAACCGTATTGACGCAGAGCTTCACGGTCTTTTCTAGAGTTTTACTTTATCAAACCCATTTCGCGAGCATGCTTTTCTGCCGCTGTGCTTTCTTTAACTAGCATGGCTGGCGTAGTCTTGAATTTTTCTAGGAGTCCGCGTACGCGAAAAACACGCTTATCGTGATTAACGCTGCGTAAATAGATTGCTTTAATACGCTCAGGAAATTCTTCTGCGATCTCAATATAAATATCTGCGTCGTGCTCGCCGCTATCGCCTATTAATACAAATTGCAAATGCGGATAGGTCTTAAGAATATTGCGAATCTCTTTTTGCTTATGCGGTTTTTCAGGCTTAGGTGATTTATCAAAAGGTCCACGAATGTTACGCAATAAAATAGGCCCTTTTGGGAAGTCGTTGTTCTTGATAAAAGCTTCAAGATAGTGGTATAAATTCCATGGGCTATTGCTCACATAAAAAATGGGATTAGCCGCTTTACCAGATTTCCCAAGATGGAATTTTTGATACAATTCGGGCGCGCCCTTAAGCGGAAAACGCTTACCCACACCTCTAAAAACCGTATTTAAAATAACACGCCATTTAAGCAAAGAGACAACTCCTGTTTGTAAGATCGTATCGTCTACATCGCTAATAACGCCGTATTCAGCATTTTTAGAAGGCACCAGCATTTGCGCCGGGAAACGGTTATCATTTATGATTACTCTGTCTTTGCGCGGTTCGTCAAAAGCGACTTCAAGCGGTAACCATCCTTCCTCATTTGTTAAGTCATCCAGACCTTCTACCTTTTCATCAAATTTGTAATATCCTTCTGGCCCTGTGGTGACATAAAACACACGATCATCTGGTAATCGAATACGCAATTTTACATGCGGCAACTCGTCGCTTTTAAATTGATAATATGCATTTTTAAACGCGCTTAAAACTCCTTTTTTATCAAGATTCACACCTTCTTCTTCAAGCGCGCGGCCTATTAAATAAAGGTGAGAATCTGTGCCATAGGTTTGATACCCATGGATCTGCAAAGGGTCTTTTTCGTGTAAACGCAATTTTTGAAGTAGAGTTTTCAGCATAGAACTCAAATTATACAATATCGCCGAACTTGAATTTTAATTGAATTATAAACTTATCTTAATTAACGAGGCTTTCGCCAAAAAGAAAACCCCGCTTTGAGGCGGGGTTTAACTTCTATTAATTTAACAGGACTCTTTTAATCTATTTTAACAGAAGGCTGTAGTTTAAAAGATTCTACTTTAGTTAAGACCTCATCCTGAGTACCTTTAAATGTTACATACTCATGGATAGACTTCCCATCTTTCATCACAGTCTCCTTATCCACAAAAGCTTTATAGTTCTCCTCTGTTCCACTTGCTGTAATAGACACGTTTTTTGAAGCAATATCTTGCTCTCCAGATGTAACTACTAATTCTTCAGAAAAATTTTTCTCATCTAAAGCAAGCATCGTTTCTCCTTCACCATGACCGGCTAAAATAGGTGCGATCACCAGACCTACCAGACAAGTAAGTTTGATTAAAATATTCATCGATGGACCAGAAGTATCTTTAAAAGGATCACCCACAGTGTCGCCCGTAACGGCAGCTTTATGCGCATCACTTCCTTTATATTCTATCTTACCATCAATCTCCACACCGGCTTCAAAAGATTTCTTAGCATTATCCCATGCTCCGCCAGCATTATTCTGGAAGATCGCCCACATCACGCCAGACACACAAACTCCAGCCATGTATCCACCTAGTGGCTCAGGTCCAAAAATCAGTCCAACAAGAATAGGCGTTACGATCGTGATCAACCCTGGTAATAACATTTCGCGTAAAGCGGCACGAGTAGAAATTTCTACACATTTACCATATTGCGGTTGCCCAGTACCTTCTAAAATTCCCGGAATTTCCTTAAACTGTCTACGTACTTCCTGTACCATTTCCATCGCGGCTTTACCTACAGATTGCATGGCTAGCGCAGAGAAGATCACAGGGATCATTCCACCTACAAAGAGTGCAGCAAGCACATCTGCTTTAAAAATATTAATACCATCAATACCTGTGAAAGTCACGTAAGCCGCAAATAATGCCAAAGCTGTAAGTGCCGCCGAAGCGATCGCAAAACCTTTACCTACAGCCGCAGTAGTATTACCCACAGAATCCAGAATATCTGTACGCTCACGCACATGATCTTCTAGTTCGCTCATCTCTGCAACACCACCTGCATTATCAGCAATTGGTCCAAAAGCATCGATTGCAAGTTGCATAGCCGTTGTAGCCATCATCGCAGATGCAGCAAGTGCCACACCGTAAAAACCAGCCAGCTCATAAGAACCATATATCGCTGCCGCGAAAAGCAACACAGAACCAAAGGTAGATTTCATCCCCACAGCAAGACCAGCGATAATATTAGTCGCCGCACCAGTAGAAGAATTTTTAACGATATCAAGAACAGGTCCTTTACCCAGACTTGTATAATGCGCCGTCACCCAAGATATCAAAGCGCCCACAGCCAGACCAATACAAGCAGACCAGAACACATTCATAGATGGGATTATACGGGCTTGGCTTTCGCCAAAATAAAACATCTCAAGATTCTCTGGTAACATATACTGTATCAAGAAATAACTCGCCACCAGCGTCAACCCAATAGCAACCCAGTTACCAAGATCTAAAGCTTTTTGCACTTGAGATTCTTTAGCATCATTGCTAGAGATCTTAACTAAGAAAGTTCCTAAGATTGAAGCTAACACTCCAACTCCCGCAATTACAATAGGAAGTAAAATAGGCCCCATATTACCGAATGCATCAGTAAACGGACTATCAACACTCATATCTCTAATCACATAATTACCCAGAACCATTGCCGCAAGTACAGTCGCCACATAACTACCAAAAAGGTCTGCACCCATACCAGCAACATCACCTACATTATCTCCCACGTTATCTGCAATAGTTGCAGGGTTACGAGGATCATCTTCCGGTATTCCGGCTTCTACTTTACCTACAAGGTCTGCACCTACATCTGCAGCTTTAGTATAAATACCTCCACCCACACGTGCGAATAGCGCAATACTTTCTGCGCCAAGCGAAAAACCAGCCAGCGCCTCTAGCACCATCGTCATCTCATCATAAAAATCTGCACCACCAGTAACAAATTGTGCTACAAAAACAACAAAAAATAAACTTAAACCCAGAACCGCAAGACCGGCAACACCTAGTCCCATAACTGTACCTCCACCAAAACTTACTTTAAGCGCTTGTGGTAAACTTGTTTTGGCAGCTTCGGCGGTACGGGCATTTGCTTCTGTAGCGATGCGCATACCTATATTTCCTGCAAGTGCAGAGAAAAAAGCTCCTACAATAAATGCCGGAACGATCATCCAGCTAGTGGTATCTACAATAGTTGAAACGATGTAAAGCAAGACAGCCGCGATCACAACAAAGATGAGAAGCAACTTATATTCTGCAGAGAGAAAGGCAAGTGCGCCTTCTTTTATACTCTTCGAAATCGATTGCATTTTTTCGCTGCCGGCAGCTTGTTTTTTTACCCAAGCCATTTTCATGAACATAAAAATTAGCCCGAGGATGGCCAATCCAATTGGTACCCAGATCATATTACTTTCCATAAAATATTAGGATTTGATTATAGACTTGCTAATGTAACAAAATTGAAGGAATTTAAACACAATAATAAATACCTAAGATTATGTCATAAAAAAGGCCGCAAAATTGCGGCCTTTATAAATTTTATAAGAAAATATCACTTATTTGATACTCACTTCTTCTACTGGTACATCACTGTCTTGATAACGGTTGATACACTGGCTAACGATCTCTTTAGCCTCTGCTGCATCACCCCAGCCACCTACGTCTACCTTCTTTTTCTCAAGATCTTTATAAACCTGGAAGAAGTGCTCGATCTCTTTAATAAGATGCGGGTTAAGATCACTTAGATCTTTTACAGCGCTACCTATAGGATCACTTACAGGCACACAGATCACTTTTTCATCAGGACCCTTCTCATCTGTCATATGAAAAACGCCTATAGGATAAACCTCAATCACACAGCCAGGAAATGTAGGTTCTGTTACAAGAACAAGTACATCTAATGGATCACCATCTAGTGCAAGCGTCTCTGGCATAAAACCATAATCTGCAGGATACATCATTGAAGAAAATATCATACGGTCGTAACGTATTTTCTTCAGCTTAAAATCATACTCATACTTGTTTCTGCTACCCTTTGGTATTTCAACTAAGACGTCAAAGGATTTGATTTTTTCAGCTGTCATTGCTTTTATTATTTGGTATTAAATTCATCAATTTCAGGGGTGCAAAAATACCGTTAATCAAACCGGCAGGCAAGAAAAGAGTGTCAATAAATTGATAATATTTACAAGTAAACGTTTTCGTGATGTAAAGTTTTTTGGCTTAAAGCCAAAGAACTACTCATATCCTTAAAAATATGCGCTTAAAATGCGAATTCTAACTGACCGGTAACTCCAAATTTTCTCGCATCTGGAAGGTCATTGTAGTTTCCACGAAAGTGAAAGTCAAAACGTAAGATCTTGAAGAGGTTACCAATACCAAAACTGTATTCATAATACGGCTCGTTCTCTGGAGCCAGATACATCTTACCAGTGGCATTGAGCAACTGGTTCTCTTCTGAAATTGAACCATAAGCCGCTCTAAACCCGATGATCTCTCTAAGGTTAAGCTTCTTTAAGAAAGGAACTCGCGCAAATAGACGACCGCCAAAGTTATGCTCAAGATGCGTAGTGACGTAAGTATCTGTCACAAACTCATAATAATTGAGCTGCGGGAATGTACCATAGATCGAGAACAGGTTCTGATTACCTGGGATAACATGTAATAAGCTCAACGGCACTTCGCCAAAGGTTTTACCAGCCTCAATAACTGAAGTAAAAACACCAAGACCGCCTACGCGCCAAGGTTGACGATAGCTAAATTGCAATCTTTTGTAATCAAAATCGCTATTAAAAATATCGCTCACTCCATTAGTGTAACCCATAAAAATCGTCGGGAACCACTCATTTGTTGTGGTGCGCTCTACACCAAAACCTGATGTGCGTTTACCAGGCTCAAAAATTGCGCTAAGCATAAACTCAGCTTGCTCTACTGCTCCTGTGGTTTGTGTACGTGCTTCATCTGTATAATAATTCAGATTAAATGCAGGCGAAGCACTCTCTAACGTTCTGTATGAAAAATCAGAACGAAAGATAAGGTTCTTAATAGGTTCTGCTTCTATGGCAAAATTACCTAGTTTAATATTTGTAAGTTGGTTATTAGAACCCACAGTCACTAACGAAGACGAAGCTAAACTTCTACCCAGAACATCTGTAGATTGTGTAAGACTTGCGCCCGTTTGCTCTACATCTCTTCTATAACCGGCAGATGCGATAAGTCTGGTTTCATTATCTAGCAATACCTTACCAGAGATCCCAAATTTGAATTTATCATCCTTAAATCCATAAGCAAGATAACCTTCTAATCGCCAAGGATCATTTTGATCAAAATAGGTTCTAGCACCGCCGCGCAAACGTAAACCTTCTACATCATTAAACCCAAAAGCCGAGAAAACCGGACCAATATCTAAGTTCGCTTGATCCCACTCATAATATCCTGAGACGAGCACAGAACCCATGTCATACAAACGCTGGAATTTTGGTACATTCTGCAACGTATCTAGCATGTCATAAATGCCTTTTTCATCTTTGCTTAAGGCTTCCATGCGGTTTTTCTCCCAGAAGCTATCATCCTGAGTATAAATTGACTTATCGTAAGCGGTAATGCGGTTTTTGTAAAACTCCTCAGGCTTCTTTTCGTCAAAGACATAATTATTAAAAAGCGTAGTACGCTTACCATAAATCCCTTTGCTTTCTTCCTTTTTATTCAAAGCAAAGTCTGACATAAAATAATCGCGGGTGATGAGGAAAACGCTATCGTTTAAAACCTCATATTCCTGCTCTGCATAAATCTCTTTTACCCAGTTGATGTTTGCGCTTTTATTAACGGTGAGGTTAATTTCTTTGATCGCCCACGTTGTATCATTCACCCAGAAGTCTCCTTTAAAGGTAAGTTCATTGCTTCTGCGTGGGTAATAAATGATATTGTAACACCACTTATCATCAATATAGGTGCTATCTGCAAGGACGTAATTATAGGTATTCACGCCCGTGGTAGATAGTGGACTCACAAAGCTTTTATCAAAAAACTTCAGGTAATTGTCATAAATATTAAACTCAGGATACATCTCATTGATAAAGGAGATCATCGTCTGGTTTGTATTAAAACCACTGTTGCGGTTTCCTTTAAGTTCTTCTTTTTCTTTACCTAAAATATTATCACCATACACCTCGCTGCTAGCTTCATTGATAAAAACGGGCAGATAGGTTTTTCCTGTAATGCGAGATGTATCCATCTGATCAAAGATGAACTCCATCCCGTTAAAGATCTTGCGTTTTATTAAAGTACTGTCAATAGTATTAAGGTCAAATTCTACCTTCTCATACTTATCGTAAGCATATTGCTTGAATTGTTTTAGTCCGTTTTCGCGCTTATTTGCCCAGATCTTTTTAAGAATATCTATAGCTGGGTTATTCTTCTTCGGTTGTTTCCCGCTGTACACCACAACCTCTGCCATTTGCTCGGCTTCTTCTTCCAGCTCGATCTCTAGATCATAGTTTACACGGCCGGCGAGGTCGATTATTTTTGGCGCAAAGCCTATAAATGTTACACGTAGTTGCTTATAACTTTCGTCTGTCTCAAGATAGAATCTACCGTTTTCATCTGTGATGGTACCATCGTTAGAATCTACGTAGATCACATTTGCAAATGGCACAGGATTACCCTGAGAATCGCTTACCACACCGCCAGCTTTAGTTTGGCTTAAAGCCAAAAAGGGAAAAAGAAAGCAAGAGATTAGTGCAAGAAAATGCTTCATAGGCAGTGATAGACTGAGCTTAAGATGCTCATTTAAAACAAAAAAGGCTTCACAACGCTGTTGTGAAGCCTCAAATATAGTTGTATACTATTATTTATACATAACCTTTTTAACAGCTTTAACAACATCTTCACTATTAGGCAACCATTCTTCTAGAAGAACAGGTGAATATGGTGCTGGAGTGTCTGCCGTGTTTATCTTAACGATAGGCGCATCAAGGTAATCAAAAGCTTGTGCTTGTACTTGATATGTGATCTCTGTCGCTACGTTACCAAATGGCCACGCTTCTTCAAGAATCACAAGACGATTAGTTTTCTTAACTGACTCTAGGATCGTTTTATGATCCATAGGACGCACAGTTCTAAGATCAACGATCTCGCAAGAAATACCTTCTTTTTCTAATTGCTCTGCAGCTTTGTAAGCTTCTTTAATGATCTTACCAAAAGAAACGATAGTTACATCTGTACCTTCACGCTTGATGTCTGCAACACCTAGTGGAATAAGGTATTCTCCTTCTGGCACTTCTCCTTTATCACCATACATTTGCTCACTCTCCATAAAAATTACTGGATCGTCATCACGTATAGCTGCTTTAAGAAGACCTTTAGCATCAGCTGGATTAGATGGAACTACAACCTTAAGACCAGGACAATTTGCAAACCAGCTCTCAAAAGCTTGAGAGTGTGTTGCTCCTAGTTGACCTGCAGATGCTGTAGGACCACGAAAAACGATAGGACAGTTAAACTGACCACCACTCATCTGGCGGATCTTTGCTGCGTTGTTAATGATCTGGTCAATTCCCACAAGTGAGAAGTTAAAGGTCATAAACTCGATGATAGGACGGTTACCTCCCATCGCGCTACCTACACCTATACCTGCAAAACCTAACTCCGCAATAGGAGTATCAATTACACGGTCTGGGCCAAATTCATCTAGCATTCCCTTAGAAGCTTTATAAGCCCCGTTATATTCGGCAACTTCTTCACCCATTAAGTAGATGGACTCATCGCGACGCATCTCTTCGCTCATCGCTTCACAAACTGCCTCTCTAAATTGTATTGTCTTCATTGAATGATATGGTAATTTCAGCTGAAATATTCCGTTAAAAATTCGCCATTCATGGCGGATGGCAAAAATAGGAATTAAATTCACTGTATGAAAACACGTTTTAACGAAAATTTGTTATGCATGCATAGTATTTTTCACTTATTAATGCGTATTTTCGTATCGAAAACGAAATAGTTAGAATAAAAATCTAGATATAATGAAAATACTTGTTTGTATAAGTCATGTACCAGATACGACTTCAAAGATCAACTTTACTGATGGAGATACAAAATTTGATACTAACGGTGTTCAATTTGTGATCAACCCTAATGACGAGTTTGGTCTTACCCGCGCAATGTGGTTTAAAGAAAAGCAAGGCGCATCTGTAGATGTAGTGAATGTAGGTGGAGCAGTAACAGAACCAACTTTGCGTAAGTGTCTTGCCATAGGCGCAGATACTGCAATACGCGTTAACGCTGAAGCGAAAGATGGATATCAAGTAGCTAAAGAGCTTAGCGAGATCGCAAAGAAAGGAGAATATGATCTTATCATCGCTGGTCGTGAATCTATTGATTACAATGGCGGTATGGTACCAGGTATGTTAGCCGGATTGCTCGATGCGAATTTTGTAAATACTTGTATCGGTCTTGAAGTTGAAGGTGACACCGCAACTGCGACAAGAGAAATTGATGGCGGTAAAGAAACCTTAGGTTTTAAATTACCACTAGTTGTTGCTGGCCAAAAAGGTATTGTAGAAGAGAGTGACCTACGCATCCCAAATATGCGTGGTATCATGATGGCAAGAAAAAAGCCATTAAATGTAGTAGAGCCTAGTGGCGCTGGCAGCGAAACTCAAGCTGTGAAGTTTGAAAAACCAGCTCCTAAAGGTGATGTAAAACTTGTTTCTCCAGACAATCTGGATGAGCTGATCAACTTATTGCACAACGAGGCAAAAGTGATCTAGTATTCTTAAACAGAAGAAACAGTTTAGTCTAACTCTAAAAAAAGAAAAACATGTCAGTTTTAGTATATACAGAAGCAGAAGAAGGAAAATTTAAGAAGACAGCTTTTGAAGTTGCGAGTTACGCAAGTGGCGTTGCAGAAGCGCTGGGCCATACCGTAACCGCAATTACTTTTCATGCAGATGAGCCAGAAGCACTAGGAAAATATGGTGTAAACAAGGTGCTTAATGTAACAGATGAGAAGTTCGCAAAATTTAAGGCAGCCGCTTTCGCGGAAGCGATAAAACAAGCAGCAGAAAAAGGAGAAAATACTACGATCATATTAAGCAGCAGTGCAAATGCGAAATATCTTGCACCATTACTTGCAGTAGCAATGGGTGCTGGCTATGCTTCAAATATCGTCGCACTTCCTGAAAGTACTTCACCATTTAAAGTAAAGCGTACAGCATTTACAAACAAAGCATTTAATGTAACAGAGATCACTACAGATAAGAGAATCTTAGGTCTTTCTAAAAATGCATACGGACTTAAAGAAAAAGAGGTAACTCCAGAAGTTGAAGGCTTTGCTCCAGAAATTGCAAGTGATGCATTTAGCGCAGATGTAAAATCTATAGATAAAGCCACAGATAAGGTTACCATTGCAGATGCAGAGATTGTAGTTTCTGGTGGTCGCGGACTTAAAGGTCCAGAAAACTGGGGAATGATCGAAGAAATGGCAGACATTCTAGGTGCAGCAACAGCTTGTTCTAAACCTGTGAGCGATATGGGATGGAGACCACACAGCGAACACGTGGGGCAAACCGGTAAACCAGTAGCTTCTAATCTTTATATCGCAGTAGGAATAAGTGGTGCAATTCAGCATCTTGCCGGTATAAATGCTTCAAAAACTAAGGTAGTTATTAACAATGATCCTGAGGCTCCATTTTTTAAAGCCGCAGACTATGGAGTTGTAGGTGACGCCTTTGAAGTAGTGCCTAAACTCAATGAGAAATTAAAGGAATTTAAAGCACAAAATTCATAGAATTTTAAGACTCCTTAACAAAAGGCTGTTTTAATTTAGGCGTAAAGCCTTTTTTAAAACAGCCTTTTTATATTTTTGCAACATGAGTTTAGTGCGCCTTAACATTAAAGGTATTTCATATAGCCAGACCCAGAACGGGGCATATGCTTTGATACTTAGCGAAGTAGACGGTGACCGCAAGCTACCTATCGTCATAGGTGCGTTTGAGGCACAATCTATTGCTATTGCTCTAGAAAAAGAGATAAGCCCACCGCGACCTTTAACACATGATCTGTTCAAGAACTTTGCAGATCGCTTTCATATCGTGATAAAACAGGTTATCATCCACAAACTGGTAGACGGTGTATTCTATAGTAGCATTATATGCGAAAGAGAAAACACTGAAGAGATCATTGATGCGCGTACAAGCGATGCGATCTCTCTGGCACTTCGTTTTAACGCTCCTATTTTTACTTACAAGAATATTCTAGATAAAGCTGGGATATTCTTAAAAGGAACTCACGAGGAGAAAGAAGAGGATGAAGAAGAGAGCCTATTTGTAGATGAACTTGTGGTAGAAGATGAAGAAGAAACCACAGCAACAAGTTCAGATTACAGAGATCTATCTCTTAATGAATTGCACAACTTATTAGACAAAGCCGTAGCTCAAGAAGATTATGAAACCGCAGCTAAGGTAAGGGATGAAATCTCTAAACGTAATTAACCCCGCTCATGCAAAAAGTTTTTACCCTACTGCTCCTTATTTTTCCCATGTTCAGTTCAATTGCACAAGAAACTCAACAACCCGTAGGCACAGCGCTAGAAATGGGTGAAGGCATTACTACAACAAGTATTGGTCGTGGTTTACTCGGGATGGTTTTTCTTATCGGGATCTGTTATTTACTTAGTAGCAATAGAAGAAAAATCAATTGGCGTCTTGTAGGTATAGGCCTTATACTTCAATTGGTTTTTGCCATTTTGATCTTTAAAGTAGACTTTATAGCAGTTGCTTTTGATTGGGTTTCACAACAAGTGGTAACCTTTTTAGGCTTTAGCCAAAGCGGTGCAGAGTTTATCTTTGGCGGTCTTGTTACAGATCAAGACACATTCGGTTACATATTTGCTTTTCAAGTATTACCTACTATAATTTTCTTCTCCGCATTTACTTCTTTGATGTATTATCTAGGAGTTCTTCAACTGGTTGTAAAAGGCTTTGCTTGGGTAATGAGTAAGACCATGCAACTTTCGGGCGCAGAGAGTTTGGCGGCAGCCGCAAACGTATTTATAGGTCAGACTGAAGCTCCCCTTGTGGTAAAACCATACTTGGAGAAAATGACCAAATCAGAAATGCTTTGTCTAATGGTGGGCGGTATGGCAACACTTGCTGGTGGCGTACTTGCAGCTTACATTTCATTTCTAGGTGGTGATAGCGAAGCACAACGAGTGATTTTTGCAAAACACTTACTCACCGCATCGATCATGTCTGCTCCGGCAGCCATAATTATAGCAAAAATGCTATATCCAGAAACTGAAGAAATAGATAGAAAGCTAGACATTTCAAGAGATAAAGCGGGATCTAATGTTCTAGATGCGATTTCAAAAGGAACCGTAGACGGACTTAAACTTGCTGTAAACGTAGGTGCAATGCTTCTTGTTTTTACTGCGCTTATGGCGGTTCTTAACTGGTTTACTGAGGATATGGTTGGTGCTGCTCTTGGCGTAAATGACAACATCGCCGAAAATACTGATGGTCGCTACTCTGGCTTATCAATGCAATACATCTTAGGCGTGATCTTCGCTCCAGTTGCATGGTTAATTGGCGTTCCCACAGAAGATATCACTGTTGTAGGCCAACTTCTAGGAGAGAAAACTATTCTTAACGAATTCTACGCTTACGGGTCTTTGAGAGATCTTAAAGCTTCTGGTGTGCTTACCAATGCGCGATCTATTGTCATTGCGACTTACACGCTTTGTGGTTTTGCGAATTTTGCGTCTATCGGGATTCAAATTGGTGGAATTGGCGCTTTGGCTCCTAGCCAGAGATCTACGCTTGCTGCCTTTGGTATCAAAGCATTGATAGGCGGTACAGTTGCTGCGCTTCTTACGGCCACGATCGCCGGGATGTTAATGGGTTAATTTTCAGATTTAACTACTTCTTTTGTTTTATTTCTTTTGGGTTTAACCCAAAAGAAAACAGACCGAACAGCTAATATTTTTATGAAAATGCTAGCTCAAAGAATCTTGATATTTTCTGAATAACTTGTTTATCATTTTCTACCTCACACAATCTTAAGATCATAAATTTGTTATAGATAAAATGATGATTTTAAGATGAAGCAGTACCACGATCTACTAAGAAATATTCTGAAAAATGGCGCCGAAAAAGGCGACCGTACCGGCACAGGGACTTTGAGTTTATTTGGGCATCAAATGCGTTTTGATCTCAGCGAAGGCTTCCCTATGGTAACCACAAAGAAGCTTCACCTTAAGTCTATTATTCATGAACTGCTTTGGTTCTTAAAAGGCGATACTAACATTAAATATCTTCAAGAAAACGGTGTTAGGATCTGGAATGAATGGGCCGACGAAAATGGAGATCTAGGTCCTGTTTATGGTCATCAATGGCGTAACTGGAACAGCGAAGGCATTGACCAGATCAAAGAAGTTATCGAGACTCTTAAAGGCAATCCTAATAGTCGTCGCATGCTAGTTTCAGCCTGGAATCCTAGTGTGATGCCAGACACTTCTGTTTCTTTCTCAGAGAACGTTGCAAATGGTAAAGCCGCGCTTCCACCATGTCATGCGTTTTTTCAGTTTTATGTTATGCCGGGCGATGAAAATGCAGATGATAAAAGACCAAAATTAAGCTGCCAATTATATCAGCGTAGCGCTGATGTATTTTTAGGAGTGCCTTTTAATATCGCAAGTTACGCACTGCTTACCATGATGATGGCACAGGTTTGTGATTATGCTTACGGTGATTTTGTGCACTCGTTTGGTGATGTGCATATTTATAAAAATCATATTGATCAGGTGAAACTTCAGCTTACGAGAGATTTCCGTAAATTACCTACAATGAAGATGAACCCAGAGATCAAAGATATTTTTGAGTTCACTTACGACGATTTTGAATTAGTTGGGTATGACCCACACCCACTTATCAAAGGCGCCGTTGCGATTTAATATAAAACCCCATTTTTATGAAAAACCTACTTATCCTAGCAATGCTTCTCATTGCAGGTACAACCTTTGCCCAAGAAGGTGTAAAACTTACAGGCAACACACTTACAATTAAAACTACACCACCTACTTGGCCCGGTTGTGAAGGTAAAAGTAATGAACTAAGATCTTGTTTTAGCACAAAACTCTCAGAGCATATTAGCAGCAACTTTAAATTTCCTGAAGGGTATAAAAGTGATGGAACTAAGCAAAAAGTAACTGTAGAATTTATCATTAATACTGAAGGCAAACCACAGATCTTAAAAGTTACTGGCGGCACAAAAGTGTTACAAGATGAAGCAAAACGTAACATTATGCTCATCCCAGAAATGACACCAGGTAACGCCGGCGGAAAACCTAGAGCCACCAAATACACTGTGCCATTTACCTTTTAACACGAGGTTAACTTAGAGCACTGAATCACAAAGGTTTTAAATTGTAAATTTGAGTATAACCCACGGTTGCACTCAAATTATGATCATACAAACTTCTATTTTATCTGAGCTTTTTTCACAAACAAGATCAGATACAGAGATGATTTGCAAACCCTTGCAAATTGAAGATTATGTGGTGCAACCTATCGTAGATGTCTCTCCCCCTAAATGGCACCTAGGCCACACAACATGGTTTTTTGAAGAGTTTATTTTAAAGCCTCACAAATCCGGCTACAAACTCTTTGATGAGCAATTTGCCTTTGTCTTTAATAGTTATTATGAAAGCGTGGGCGCTAGAGTTGTGCGCACAGATCGCGGCAATCTTTCTCGCCCCACGGTAGAGCAAGTCTATGCGTACAGAAAATATGTGACAGAACATCTTAGCGAAATGCTTCAAGAAGGCATCGATCAAGAAATTGAATCGCTTGTTGAGATAGGCTGTCATCATGAGAAACAGCATCAAGAATTACTGCTTACAGACATTAAATATATCTTAGGTAATAATCCTCTTTTGCCGGCTTACGCCAAAAATTTTAAAGAGTCAACACCGCAAGACTTTTCACAGCAGTGGATCAAGATCCCCGAAGGCGTTTATGAAATAGGCTATGAAGGTGAAGGTTTTTGCTATGATAATGAACTAGGAAGACATAAAGTTTATCTGCATGATTTTGAGATCTCAAATAAACTGATCACTAATGGCGAATTCCTAGAGTTTGTTAAAGACGGCGGCTATGAACAGGTTTTGCTCTGGCATGCTGAAGGTTGGGATTGGGTACAAACTAACAACATCAAACACCCGCTGTATTGGCACAAAATAGATGGAAGCTGGAAGCAATACACACTTGCCGGCCTCCAGGATCTAGACAGCTCTGCGCCAGTTGCACATATCTCATATTATGAAGCGTTTGCCTTTGCTCAATATAAAGGCATGAGACTTCCCACAGAGTTTGAGTGGGAGATTGCACAAAAACATTTTGAATGGGGACAACGTTGGGAGTGGACAGAGAGCGCATACCTGCCTTATCCCAATTACAAAAAAGCTCCCGGAGCTTTAGGTGAATACAACGGTAAATTCATGGTGAGTCAAAAAACGTTGCGTGGCGGCTCTGTTGCTACTTCTAGCAATCACACGCGCCATACATACCGCAATTTCTTTCAGCCGGGATTACGCTGGCAATTCACAGGTCTTCGTTTAGTAAAATAATTTTCTTCTTTAATGGAAACAAAGGCAAAAACTACATTTAAAAACTCCTTTGAAGAGGAAGTTCATGAAGGCCTTACGGCTTTCCCAAAATATCTTTCGTCAAAATATTTCTATGACAGCAAAGGCGATAAGCTTTTTCAGCAGATCATGGAACTGCCAGAATATTATCTCACTGGCTGCGAATATTCAATTTTAGATGAACACAAATCTGAGATCGCAGATTTATTTTCGTCGAAAGACGGATTTGAATTAATAGAACTAGGCGCTGGCGATGGCAAGAAAACGAAGGTATTGCTAGAAGAATTGACCAAGACAAAAAAAGACTTCACCTATTTACCCGTAGACATAAGTCAGGATGTTTTAAACGAGCTAGAATCTACCATAAAAGACAAATGGCCATCGCTGAATATCAAACCTCAGCAGGGCACGTATTTTAAGGTCTTAAGCCAACTCGCAGCTTATAACAAACGCAAGAAAGTGATCTTTGTATTAGGATCAAATATTGGCAATTTGCCACACGCAAAGGCTGTAGAGTTTCTGTCAAACATCACAAAATCAATGCGAGAAGGCGATCTTCTTTTTATGGGTTTTGACCTTAAAAAAGAACCCGGAAAAATCCTTGCTGCTTATAACGATTCGCAAGGTGTGACAGAGGCTTTTAATAAGAATTTGTTGTTGCGCATTAATAAGGAAATGGACGCCAATTTTGACATCGACAATTTCATGCATTGGCCTACATACGATCCAGAATCTGGAACTACAAAAAGCTTCTTAGTAAGCAAAACCGCTCAAGATGTAAACATAAACAGCATTGATCTCACTGTACATTTTGACCAATGGGAAAGCATCCACACAGAGATCTCGCAAAAATATGACGACAGTATTGTAGAGTGGCTCTCAAGCCAGTCTGGGCTTGAAGTCATACAGCGATTTACAGACGCTGGTAAATGTTTTGCAGATTATGCCTTTCGGCGAAAAGCATAAAAAAAGGGAAGCTATCGCTTCCCTTTTATATTTTTAGATCGCTACTACGCTGTTCTCGCTAGCAGCAAAATCATTCCATTTATAGCTGTCTGCTTCTGTGTCGTTTTTCCACTCGCCGTCTACCAAATATTTGAATTCATATTCGCTATCTATCGGCACGTTAACGGTTCCTTTGAAAGTTCCGTTTTTAAGCTTTTTCAATTCTTCTTTTTCCCACTCGTTAAAATCTCCTGCTACTGCAACAGAAGAAGCTTCTTTTGCAGGAAAAGAAAAAGTAACCTTACACTCTGGTTTTGACTTAAGATATTGTTTTGTAAAAGGCATAGTTTATTTTTTTGAATAACAAATGTATAGTTCATTTTTTAATAAAACTCACAAAATCAACACAATAAGACTATTTTTTCGAAATACACATTAAACAGCTATCTATTTGAAAAATAAGTAAATACGAAAACGTTGTTTCTAAATATTCTTTAAAATTTTTAAGAATTAGCCATTCTGCAAAATCGCTTCTATTACATTCTAAATTACCTTTAGAAGCTTCTCAAGATCCTTTTCTGTATTAAAATAATGGAAACTCACTCTAATTCCGCTTCCTCGAGGCGTAGTGATTATATCGTGTTCTTTCAATTTATTATACAGTTTCTCGTCTCCTTTAATATTAAAGATCGAAGAATGTTGCTTACGCTTTGGGATATAATCTTCCAGAAGATCTCTCTTGGCGAAAGCCTGCATAGCCTTATCGCTCAATAGCTTTATGTGATTTTCTATGTTCTCAAAACCTACTTTCTTGATAAGATCTATCGCCGCGCCAATGCTTCCCATTGTCAACGTATCTAGATGACCGGGCTCAAATCTCCCGATGAAGTTTTGCTTGTCATCACCTCTACCGCGCACACTGCCATAACCCAGCGTTTCGGGCAATTGCTGTGCGGTGGTTTCTTTAAAAAGAAAAAGTCCGTTGCCGTAGCCAGCGTTCATCCATTTGTAACAACTGGCGCCCAGCACGTCAATACCGCTATTTTGAAAATCAAATTCTTGTGTACCTAGAAATTGCGTGCCATCTGCGATGATCAGCAGCTGAGGGAATTTCGCTTTAAGCGTCTTTAAAAAATCCAGATCTATCATCACGCCGTTGAGATATTGCACTAGGCTCAAGGCCAAAACGTCTGGTTTTTCTTCTTCTACCTTTTTAAGAATATTTTGTTCTAGATGTTCGTTTATTTCGGCATAACAAACCTCAAATTTACGCTCTTCTACAGGCCAATTGATAGACGGATAATCATTAGAAAGCAGCAAGAATTTTGTGTCCCGCTTTAAAGAATCAAGATAAATATTGATGCCAAAACTAAAATTAGGCACAAGCGCCAGTTTCTCTGGATCTACATTAAAAAACTGCCCGATCTTTGCGCGCAACTTCTTAATGAACGTTTCTTGTTTATCCTTTAGCTTGCTTCCCATAATGAGATAATCTAGATCATGATCATGTCTCCAATCTAGCAAGGTCTCTGACATAAGACCGCAACCGGCCGTGTTTAAATGTGTATACTGCGCTGTAACGGGAAATTCCTTTTTTAAGTTTTTCATGGGAGGAAATGGCTGTTAAAACTTGTAAATTTGGTTTTGAACTAATTTAAACCAAGATGTTTTCAAAGAAGAAAGATACGCCTAAAATTGATGCTGAGCAGCGAGAAATGTATGATTATGCAAGAGCACGCATCGCACAGAAAAAAAATCTTTTTAGACATTTTATTGTTTTTCTGGCCGGCGCCGTTTTGCTTATTATTTTAAACGTTGCTTTAAATCTTGGTAAAGATTTTAAACCCTTTGGCGCAGACTGGTTTGTTGCTGCGATCTTGGTTTGGTTATTTGTATTTTTAATTCACACACTTAATGTTTCTCTTGTAAATGCTTTTATGAACAAGCGCTGGCAAAATGAACAGATGGATAAGCTTGTCGCGAAACAAAAAGACAAGATCGCAAAAATGCAAAAGCAAGTTGAGCAAGAATATCCGCTACCTCAAGAGCAAAAAAGCACCTACACAAAACCTAACGAACCCCTAAATCCTTAAGGTGAAAATGATCACAATGATTGCGGCTGCCGCCGAAAATAACGCACTAGGAAAAGACAATGATCTCGTTTGGCATCTTCCAGATGATTTTAAAAGATTTAAAAAACTCACCACGGGTCATCATATTATAATGGGGAGAAAAACTTTTGAATCTTTCCCCAAACCATTGCCTAATCGCACCCACGTGGTTATTACCAGACAAGAAGATTACAATCCTGAAGGCGCCATTGTTGTTCACAGTATTGAGGGAGCTCTTGACATTGCAAAAAATGATGAGAATGCATTTATCATAGGCGGTGGCGAGATTTACAAACTGGGCATAGATCACGCTACACATATTGAACTTACACGTGTGCATGGCGAGTTTGAGGCTGATGCTTTTTTCCCAGAGATCGATGAAGCAAAATGGCAACTTCTTAAAGACGAATTTCATCCCAAAGATGAACGTCACGACTACGCATTTACTTACCTGACGTATGCTAGACGCTGAGCTCAAAGCTCACATACAAAACACGCATAAAATAAATATAAAGCAAGCCACTGCGCTAACAGGCGGCGACATCAATGCTGTTTATTTACTAGAAACTAGCACAAAAAAACTAGTAATAAAAGTAAACGATGCTAAACGCTATCCCAGGATGTTCGCTGCAGAAAAAGCCGGACTCGAAACCTTGCGCGCACCAAAAGTGATCGACGTTCCTAAACCTATCGCCATAGGAGAATTTCAAGATCTTAGTTATTTGCTTTTAGAATATAAGGCTTCCGCCAAAAAGGATCCGAAATTCTGGACGCGCTTCGGTGAGCAGTTGGCCCAGCTTCATAAACAAAGCAATGCGACATTTGGCTATAGCCAAAATAACTACATAGGCAGTTTGCCGCAATACAATGCGCAATCAAATACTGCTGGCGAATTTTATATAGATCAACGTCTCAAACCACAATTAGCACTCGCAAAACAAAACGGATTTACTTTTAATGTACTCGAAGATTTTTATAAAAAACTCAAAACAATCATCCCTAAAGAACCTCCAGCGCTTGTTCATGGCGACCTGTGGAGTGGCAATTATATAGTGAATCAACACGGAGATCCTTGCTTGATCGATCCTGCCGTGGCTTATGCACCGCGAGAAATGGACATCGCAATGATGCATCTTTTTGGTGGTTTTGAACCTCAATTATTTTCAGCATACAATGCGACTTTTCCGCTTCTGGATGGCTGGCAAGGTCGCATCAAGTTGTGGCAACTTTATTATATATTGGTGCATCTTAATCTTTTTGGGCGTTCTTATCTCGCTTCCGCGAAAGCGATACTAAAACAATACAGCTAGCCTTAACAAACTTTAGGTTTTAGCACGCATTTATTGTGAATCCTTTGAAATAGGCATGATGGTTTTATGGCTATTTTTATTAAAAAATTAAAAGCCATGAGTATTAAAAATTTGACAGAGGACGATGCCAGAAAGAAAATTAAGGAACTGGCTGAAGATATAGACTTTTGCATGCTTGCAACAAACATTGGCGCTAAGCCAGTAGATGTGATACCGATGAGCACAAAAAAGGTGGACGAAGCGGGAAACATCTACTTCTTAAGCGGTGCAGATAGCGAGCATAATGCAAATATTAAACATGATTCTTTTGTGCAGCTTATTTACTCAAAACCCGGTAATATGGAGTTTTTGAGCATTTATGCAGACGCTGCGATAAGTCAAGATAAAGCGCTTATTGAAGAATTGTACGGTAAAACGGATGACACTTATTTTGACGGAGTGAATGATCCAAACGTTACTGTTCTTAAAGTTACACCACTACAAGCTAGATATTGGGAGCCTAAAAACAACAAATTTGTCACCTTATTCAAAATGGCAAAAGGTGCCATTACTGGCGAAAAAGAAGACATTGGCGAGACTGGCACATTAACGGTCTAAGACAATATTATAAAAGTAAAATTGCGTGAAAAAGAGAAACGGGCTGTGAAGAAATTCATGGCCTTTTTCAATGGTTAGAAGAATCTTTTACAATAACCTATTTTTGCACTATTAAATTTTGAAACCATATTAATTATGAAAGCATATATTTTTCCTGGACAAGGAGCTCAATTTAGCGGCATGGGTAAAGACGTTTACAATGCTAGCGAAGAAGCTAAAAAACTTTTTGACCAGGCTAACGAGATCTTAGGATTTAATATCACAAACATCATGTTCACCGGTTCTGATGAAGAACTTAAAGAGACTAGAGTTACTCAACCGGCTATTTTCTTACATTCGGTTGCTTTGTTCAAAGCGCTGGGCGATGTAAAACCAGATATGGTTGCTGGTCACTCTCTTGGTGAGATCTCTGCCCTTGTAGCAAATGGTGTTTTAAACTTTGAAGACGGTTTAAAATTAGTTTCTCAGCGTGCTGAAGCAATGCAAAAAGCATGTGACTCACAACCTTCTACCATGGCAGCAATCCTTGGTCTTGAAGACGATATCGTTGAGGCTGTTTGTGCTGATGTTGAAGGTACAGTTGTAGCAGCAAATTATAACTGCCCTGGACAATTAATTATTTCTGGAGAAATTGAAGCTGTAAAAGAAGCTTGCGAGCGTCTTAAAGAGCGTGGCGCAAAAAGAGCGCTTGTACTTCCTGTGGGCGGAGCATTTCACAGTCCGTTAATGGAGCCTGCTCGTGAAGAGCTTGCAGCTGCGATCGAGGCAACAACATTTAATACTCCTACTTGCCCAATCTATCAAAATGTAAGTACAGATGCTGTTACAGATCCAGCTAAGATCAAAGAAAACTTACTTTTTCAATTAACAGCTCCAGTAAAATGGACGCAATCTGTACAAAACATGCTTGCAGACGGCGCTTCACATTTTACAGAAGTGGGTCCTGGTAAAGTACTACAAGGTCTTGTGAAGAAAATAGACCGTAGCGCAGCAACTGAGAGCGCAACAGTATAAAAAAATAAACCCGTTAGCCTAGGCTAACGGGTTTACATATACGTTGAGAACGTGATAAATTACATATCGTCGTTTCCTTCTACTTCATCTTCTACTTCTTGAGCAGCATTGTCAATTGCTTCTCCAGTTTCGTCAGCTGCATTTTCTAGCGCATCTCCTGCGTCATCCATTGCATCTTCCATATCATCTGCTGCTTGTTCTGCAGTAGTTTCACGACATGAAGTAATTGATACTGCGAAAAATAGTGCGAATGCACTGTACATTAATTTTTTCATTTGTTCTAGATTTTTATTAGTGTTAATCGTGGACCAAAAGTATATAAATTAACAGTATATCCGCAAGAAGTGAAGAATATTTTAAGATATTTTACAATATTATTAACAGATATGTGTATTTGGTTAAAAATCAAAAAATTGACTTCAAACGTTACATATCATCATTCCCTTGGATCTCATCATTAAGTTCATCTGCTCCTTCCTTAATCGCATCGCCAGCGTCTTCAGCAGCATCTTCAATGTCTTCACCAATTGCTTCAGCGGCGTCATTTGTTTTCTCTACAGTGCTTTCGCGGCAAGCGCTTACAGATATCATTAATAATAAAGTTGCAGCGGTCATCAATACTTTTTTCATGATTTTTGTTTTAAGGTTTAGCTTAAACTAAAGTTAGAAAATATTGATCAACGGGGGCGTTTTTCATTTAAATATTTCCAATAACGGCGAGGCACATGACGTGTATGCAATTTTAGGTTTTTGCGAGATTTAATATTCGTGCTAGAAAAATACTCTTGCCACAACTCGCTATAGTCGGCTTCACTTTCGTGGAAACGATCCGCACGTGGATCTTCATAAAATTCAAGATGGATGAATTTTACCCCGAACATGTCATAAGAAATCCCATAATCGCGCTTCATATCATAAATGATCCAGTGCTGATCTGCATAGCGATCCTGAAAATGTTTTATCAATAACGGAAGCACATTAAAATCTGGCTCAACGCGTGCAAAATAGATTGCGTCTTTAGTAAGTTCAAATCGAATAAAAGCATCCATGCGATGCTTCTCACGACCTACCATTTTTGCAACTTGGGCAACTTTTAAAACATGTTCTTGACCATAATCTTGATCATTCTTTGTTTCAAAAACATATTTTATCGCTTGAAACATCACATCTTCATGACCGGTTATTTCACTAAAATATGACCAATAAATATTCTTCCTAAAAACCTTAAAAGGCGCTAGTCCCATCCATACGCGATCAGCTTTTTCAGTTTCGGTGATCACATGTATTTCTTCAGAAAAAAGTCCCGGCTGTATGTTATGGTCGGGAACGATCGTGACATCTTTTAGCTTTAGCTCATAAATAGAAAAAACCGCAGTGAGAAATCCCTCAAAACTCCCATCATATATTAATTGTGAGGTCAAAACAACGTCAATTGATTGTTATAAAATTTATTGTACTTACTCGCCGAACTTTGCAAGATCATCCCCTTGATCTTATCTGGCGTGAGGTCTCGACGCTCCCATTCTCTAGAGTCGCAGGTGATAAAGAATTTTGCTCTATTGAGCGCAACTCCTATGGTTTTTAAATTCTCCCAATTGAGCCTGCGGTAACGACGCGCATTGATGATCTTGTTTACTGACTTCATCCCAAGACCTGGTATTCTCGCCAGCATCCTCTTATCTGCTTTATTAATATCTACCGGGAAGTTTTGCATGTTGCGCAAAGCCCAACTCAACTTTGGATCAATATCTACATCAAGATTAGGGTGATCATTATTCAGCAATTCGCGCACATCAAAACCATAAAAGCGCAACAGCCAATCTGTTTGATACAATCGATTCTCGCGCAGCATAGGAACTTCTGTATTTAACGCAGGCAATCTAGAATCTTCTAAAACCGGCACATAACCCGAATAATACACACGCTTCATGCGATAATTAGCATAATAATGCACCGCGCTGTACATAATATCTTTATCGCTTTCTCCCGTTGCGCCTACGATCATTTGTGTGCTTTGACCAGCCGGAGCATACTTAGGAGTGTTTTTCATGATCTTTCGCTCTGAGTTATAGATCTGGATTTGATTTTTCACCTTTTCCATCGGTTTAATAAAATCCTTATGATCCTTTTCAGGTGCAAGTAATTTTAAACCAGAAACTGTTGGGATCTCAATATTTACAGATAGCCTGTCGGCGTAAAGCCCTGCTTCATGCATAAGTTCGTCACTGCAGCCTGGTATGGATTTAAGATGAATGTAGCCATTAAAATTCTCTTCTAGCCGAAGCTTTTTGGCGACAGCCACAAGACGCTCCATCGTATAATCTGGCGTGTGAAAGATCCCGCTACTTAGAAAAAGCCCCTCGATGTAATTGCGGCGGTAGAAATTGATCGTGAGATCTACCACTTCCTGAATTTTAAATGCCGCACGTTTTATATCATTACTTCTCCTGCTCACGCAATATGCACAGTCAAAAATGCAATGATTAGTCAATAATATTTTTAAAAGAGACACACATCTACCATCTTCTGTATAGCTATGGCAAATGCCCATACCACTACTATTTCCCAGGCCTTTAGAAGTATTTGTGCGCTTGCTCCCGCTGCTGGAGCAGGAAACATCATACTTTGCCGCATCGGCAAGAATGTTGAGTTTTTCTTTTATTCTTTCAAAATTCATAGCGATACAAAATAAGGCAATTTTCCTATATTATGGAATATATCCATCATAATGTTTGGATAATTTCCAAAAATTGGTATTTTTACTATATGGGAATAAATGATGTATCAGGAGACATCCGAAGATTTAAGCAGGTTAGAGAAGAATTAGATCTTACTCAAACCGAGTTTGCAGAGGCTTTAGGGATTAAAAATTCTACTGCAGATATTGAGCGCGGCCGCACAAAACTCTCTGGCCATGTGGTTACAGAACTCTTGCGGTTGTACAATATTAATCCGCTTTGGGTTTTTGGCTACAGCAATCAAAAATACCTAAAAGCAGGTAAAGGTGATGTAAGCCCTAAGGTTGTAACTGTAGACGAGATGGATAATGAAAATCTTGTTTTGGTTAACCAAAAAGCTGCCGCTGGATATCCGCATAACGTTCAGGACGTAGAATGGTACAAACAATTACCGGCTTTTGACTTCCCATTACCACAATATCGCAACGCAACGTATCGTGGTTTTCAGATAGAAGGAGATAGTATGACACCAAACTTCCAACCAGATGATTGGGTTTTAGGAAAAGCGATAACCAGCATGGATGAAGCTGACAATAACAGAGTTTATGTTGTTGTGATGCAAGATAGCGTGGTTGTAAAAAAACTCCAGAAATTACCAGATCCTACTAAAGTACTTCTTATCTCTCTTAATCAAGAGTATTTACCATTTGAGGTAAGTGTAAGTGATGTACAAGAATTATGGCAAGTAAATAGTAAACTCACTTTTCACTTAGACTCACCGTCAGAGAGTAATTTGTTGCGCGAATTGCAACAATCTATGGAAGATCTTAAAAAGCAAGTAAACAGACTTGCATAAAAAAATCCATCCGCTGGGCTGCGGATGGATTATTAGGGGGCTTTAAAAAGGGGTACTTTACTTTTATTTATTATCCTCTTCTACTTTGATCTTAGTTTCGCCGTCTTCTTCTTTAATTTTCACCTCTTTATTTTCGGTTTCCATTTTGAGTTTACTTTCGTCTCCGTCAGTTTTCTCTTTGATCTCGGCGCCGTTAGATTCCATTTCTTCGATTAACTTTTCTTTCTCGCTTTGTTCTCTACATGAAGTAAGAGAAAAAGAAAGTGTCATGATCAGTAATCCTATTTTAAAATATGTTTTCATAGCTGTTATATTTTTATAATCCCTTTTCATAGCAATTTTTTAGGGCCAAAAAAATACCTTAGTTATCGTCACCTATATTGTCGATCTCTTGATTGATCTCTTTGTTTACTTCTTGATCAACTTTCTTAGCGGTACGTTCAAGAATTCCTTCATTATCTGCTTCCTTCTCTACTTCTACCTCTTTTATCACGGTGGTGGTTGTTTCCTTAGGCTCTTCTCTACAAGAAGTTAAGCTTACCGCTGAAATCATTACAACTAGTGCTGCAAAAATTGTTTTTTTCATTTTTCAATTATTTATATGGCAAATGTAATAGCATAAAGTTTATCTATTGTAATTTTGATTTGTAAAGTATTCATAAATAATGCAAATAAATCGTTAAATATCAATGCTTAACGATTAAAAACTAGCGAGATAATGGACTGGAAGGAACTTTTTGACTTTCTAAATGAGCTGCAAGAGAACAATAATAAAGAGTGGATGGATGAGAATAGAAAGCGCTATAAAAAGGTTAGAGATTCTTTCATTAAATGGCTAGAGACCATAGATCTTAAACTTGCTAAAGTTGATCCTAATTACACACATACAGACGCACGCAAAGCTTTAAACAGAATAAACAACAATCTACTTTATCATCCTAATAAGCCTATTTATAAGGATCATTTTGGCGCAGGCCTAGACCAAGTTTCTAAGCAAGGTGATTTTTACATACAGATAGGTGTAAACAACAGCATTCTTGCTGGCGGCTATTACAAACCCGGTTCTAAGATCTTAAAAAGTATCCGGGAGGCGATAGATTATAATGGTGAAGATCTCAAGAAGATACTCAATAAAAAGTCTTTTAAAGACACCTTTGAATTTATTGACGATGGCGATAGTCTTGTAACCGCGCCAAAAGGCTTCACACAAGAACATGAGCACATAGATCTATTGCGCATGAAAACCTTTGCCGCCATGCACACTTTAACGCCAGAGCGCATTATGCAACCAGATTTTGATGAGCATGTGGTAGAAGTTTATAAGAAGATGTTGCCGTTTAGAAAATACCTCAATCAGGCGACAACGGTTTAAGCCAGATAGTCCAGAATTGCGCGAGTTGCGCCAGTGTTTGAAGCAACAAAATGCCCAGAGATCATCCCGGTTTGTTCTCTAAATTTTCTATCATCAACTAAGCGTGTTAATATTTCTTTCGCTTCCGCGGAAGAGCTTACTGTATAAAGTCCGGCGAGGGATCTAAGTCGTATCGCCTCAGGAAATTTCTGGATATTTTCACCTGTGATGATAGGCAAACCAAAAGTCGCTGCTTCCAATATATTATGTAATCCTGTAGTTCCTGCAGCTCCACCCACATGCGCAATGTCTGCATAATGATACGCTCTACCTAAAAATCCCACAGTATCCAGAATAAAGAAAGTCGCGAGAGATAAGTTTTGTCCATCTTTCGCTGAAAAGCGTACAACAGAATCTCCTAGTTTTGCCATCAGACTCTTGATCTTCTCTTCTTTGATCTCATGAGGCGCAATGATGACTTTTACATCATGAGCCCCGCAATCATTTAAAAATTCAATGAGAAGTTCTTCATCTTCTGGCCAAGTGCTTCCACAAACAAGGGTTGTTTTTCCAGCGGTGAATTCTTCAAGAAAATCAACTTTATTATCCATTTCCAGCTGTCGCGAAACTCGATCAAATCGTGTATCTCCACTAATTACAGCATTTTCAAAACCTAAACTATTTAGATTCTCTAGCGATGATCTATCCTGTAAAAAGAAATATTCAAAGGAATTTAACGCCTCTTTCATAAAACCGCCATACCATTTAAAAAACTGCTGACTTTCTCTAAAAACTCCCGATATAAGAAATGTTCTTATGCTTTTCGCTTTAAGCGAAAACAACAAATTGGGCCAAAATTCATACTTCACAAAAAACACGAGTTCTGGATGAACAAGCTCTAAAAATCGGGCTGCATTCTTAGGCGTATCTATTGGCAAATACGTCACCACATCAGCAAGATTATTTTTGATCTTATTGTTGTAGCCAGACGGCGAAAAAAAAGTAACCAGAATTTTATGCGCAGGATATTTTTTCTTGACTTCAGTGATTACAGGAACAGCCTGCTCGTATTCGCCAAGTGAAGCTGTATGAAACCAAATAACTTTATCTATGGGTTTGATCTGCGCTTCTAAAGTTTTAAAAACATCCTTTCTTCCCTGCACAAAATCGTGCATTTTATCACTCATTTTACCGGTGAGCGGCAGGACTTTTTCAAAGGCTTTTATGGCAAGGGAATAAATGCTTCGCATGTGGCAAAATTAGGCTTTTCACTATAATAAAAACTGCCTTGGCAATAGCGGGTTATTTTGTAATTTTGATCACTGTACACCATATTCTACAAATCAAGCCCAATATGGTTTTATGAAGTTGACAATTAAGTTTTTGGGCTCAATATTTTCAGATGAAAAAAATACAAATGGTTGACCTTGTAGGTCAATATGCAAGCATAAAAGATCAAATAAACACTTCTTTTAACGAAGTTCTGGAGAATGCCGCTTTTATTAACGGTCCAGAAGTTCAAAATTTTCAAAAAGAGCTTGAGACGTATCTTGATGTAAAAAATGTGATCCCATGCGCAAATGGTACAGACGCATTGCAAATCGCGATGATGGGTCTAGGTCTTAAACCTGGCGACGAAGTGATCACTGCAGATTTTACTTTTGCCGCAACGGTAGAGGTGATCGCACTTTTACAACTTACACCTGTGCTTATAGACGTTGATCCGGTTTCTTTTAATATTGATATTGAGGCTATAAAAAATGCTATTACGCCGAACACAAAAGCGATCGTTCCTGTGCATCTTTTTGGGCAACCGGCAAATATGGATGAGATCATGGCTGTTGCAAAAGAGCACGATCTTTATGTAATAGAAGATAATGCACAAGGTATTGGCGCTAATTATCAACATGCAGACGGTTCTAAATCAAAAACTGGGACCATAGGCCATGTTGCTAGCACCTCATTTTTCCCTTCTAAGAACTTGGGCTGCTATGGTGATGGTGGAGCGATCTTCACAAATGATGATGAGCTTGCGCACACCATTAGAGGTATCGTAAACCACGGTATGTACGAGCGCTACCATCACGATGTTGTGGGTGTAAACAGTAGACTAGATTCTTTGCAAGCTGCGGTTTTAAGAGCAAAACTTCCACACCTTGATACGTATAATGAGAAGCGTAGGGCTTCCGCCAAAAAATATACTGAGCGTTTAAAAGATCATCCTAATATTATTACTCCTGAGATTTTAGGAGAAGAAGACAGTCATGTTTTTCACCAATACACTTTAGTACTTAAAGACACAGATCGTGACGCATTAGTAAAACATCTTAACGCTGAAGGCATCCCATGCGGAGTGTATTACCCTATCCCATTGCACTTGCAAAAAGCATACAAGGATGAGCGCTATAATGAAGCAGATTTTACAGTTACAAATAGACTTTGTAAAGAAGTGATCTCGCTTCCTATGCACACAGAGCTTGATGATGAGCAAATAGACTTTATTACAAAAAAAATCCTTGAATTTTTAGGATAAATTCAAGGATCAAGATTTTCGCCGAAAGGCAAAAGATGCAGCGTGTGATCTTACACCCACTCTATTTTATCATCTATTGAGCCTCTTTTGCCTTTGGGTTTTTCGATATCATAATAACCTAGATAGAAAAAGCCCAGACATTTTTCGCCAGGAGCGAGTTTAAGAAAATCTCCCATTTCAGACATCAATCCCGGTGAGCTCCAATAAGATCCCAGATCAAGCGAACTTGCCATAAGCCACATGTTTTGCACGGCCATTGATACGGCTGCAACTTCTTCCCATTCTGGCAAACTTTCTTTAGGATCGCGTTGCATACAGATGGCGATCACAGCTCCAGACATTGTAGGTTTTGAGGTGAGTTTCTTCATTTTAAAGTCAGAAAACTTATCTGCAGGTGTTGTTTTTGTGTACGCTTCCGCGAAAGCGTCACTCAAAGAATTTAGCGCGTCATCCATAAAGATTTTAAATCTCCACGGCTCTGTTTTCTTGTGCGTAGGCGCCCAGTTTGCCGCCTCAAGTAGCCTATGAATGATCTCTTTTTCTATAGGTTCATCAAGATATTGCTCAGGATAGATGGATCTACGGCCTTTAATATGGTCAAAAAGGTGTTTCATAACGTTAGTTTTAGTAAATATAAAAAAGTAAAACTTTCCGCGCCAGTTGTGGCTTTGCGTTTATTTGAAATAAAAAAGCACATGTGAAAAATAGGGGGTTTTCCCCCATTCTTGCGTTAAAATTATAAGGTGTAGATTTTGAAAACTTCCTTTTCATATATTTGGCCTTTAATTGACTCATCTTTAAGCCCATAAACCTAATGAGAATTATCTCTAGATTATTTCTGGTTATAATCCTGGCATTTTCTTATTCTACCTCATCTTTTGCACAAAATAAAGACTTAGAGAAGGCGAATAAAAAGTTTAAGCAATATGCTTTTATCGATGCGCAACGCATCTATCTAAAACTCGCTGAAGAAGGCGAGACTTCTCCAGAACTTTTTAGAAAACTAGGAGATTCGTACTACTTTAATGGCCTTTATGAAGAAGGCGCAAAATGGTATGGAAAGCTTGTAGAACTTTATCCAGAAGAAACCGAACCTGAATATTACTTTAGATACGCACAGACTTTAAAAGCGACTAAAGACTACGATCGATCTGATAAGATCATGGAGAAATTCATGGCACTAAAAGGCGAAGATCTTAGAGCTGATCTCTTTGAAGAAGAGCCAGATTATCTAGAAGGTATAAGTTATACTGACAGCGAATATGATGTTGAGAACTTAAGATGGATGAACTCCCGTTTTTCTGATTTTGGAACCACCATCTATGAGAACCAATTGGTTTTTGCATCCTCACGTGACACTGGTAATTATTCTAAAAAAATACACACTTGGAATTACGAGCCATTTCTAGATTTTTATGCCGCGCCCATAGATCAAGAAACCGGTGATATAGGAAAACCTGAAAAGTTTTTAAAAGACCTCAACACGCCGTTTCATGAATCTTCAGCGGTTTTTACTGCAGACGGTAACCGAGTATATTTTACAAGAAACAATTACAACCACGGTGTAAAAAGAAAAGACGCAGGCGGGACCACGCGTCTTAAGATCTACACTGCCGTGAAAAGAGGTAATGGTTGGAGCTCTGAAAAAGAACTTCCCTTTAGCAGCGATGAGTATTCGATCTCTCACCCGGCTTTAAGTCCAGATGGCAAGAAACTCTATTTCTCATCTGATATGGAAGGAAGTCTTGGCTTATCTGACATCTGGTATGTAGATATCATTGGTGAAGACGAGTACGGCGAACCTCAAAATCTTGGAAATACAGTTAACACAGAAGGAAGAGAGAATTTCCCATTTTTAAGTAAAAAAGGAAATCTTTATTTCTCATCAGATGGTCGTCCGGGCTTGGGTGGTCTTGATGTTTATGTCGCTGCAAAAGACAAGAATGGCAACATCTCTTATGTTATCAATTTAGGTAAGCCAGTAAACAGTCCGCAGGATGATTTTGCCTTTATCGTTGATGAGTTCCAAAACAAAGGCTATTTCTCATCTAATCGCAACTTTGGTATGGGAAGCGATGATATTTTCAGTTTTACTCGCGAACCAAAACCTGAACCTGTTTGCAACACGATACTTGATATTGTTGTAAAAGATAGCGAGACGCTAGAACCTTTACCTAATGCAACTGTGGTTCTAATGGATGGCAACGCAAGTGTACAGCAAACCTTAAAGGTTGATGCAAACGGAAAAGTACGAATAACTACAGATTGTAATGTTGAGAAAATAGTGAGAGCAGACGAGCCAGAATACTTCTCTGCTGAGGAGCACGTTGTCACGAAAAGAAATAATGAGATAAAAGAAGTTGAACTTTTACTTGATCCTAGAATTACAAGAGTGAATGAAGGTGATGACCTCGCAAAACTGCTAGAACTGAAACCTATTTACTTTGATTTTGATAGATTCAACATTAGACCAGATGCAGCTATCGAACTTGTAAAAGTTATTGCTGTGATGGAAACAAATCCAGGTATGGTGGTTGAAATTAGATCACATACTGATAGCCGCGGTAATGATAGATACAACCTTATCCTTTCAGATAAAAGGGCAAGATCTACCGCAGATTATATTGTAAGTCGCGGTATAGAACGTGAGCGAATCTCTGGTATAGGTTTTGGCGAAAGCCAATTAATAAATGAGTGCAGCAACGGTGTAGATTGTACTGAAGAAGAGCATCAATTAAACCGTAGATCTGAGTTTATTGTAACAAGCATAAGTGGCGAGCAATTAAAATCCACCCCGCCTCAAGAAGATTAAAGAGATTAAAAAAGGGAGCTAAATTTTAGCTCCCTTTTTTATTTAATTCCCTGTGGAATCTTGCTTCTTCTTATTCCTATTAAGCAAGCCTCCTAGTACATCTTTTACGATCTTTTGAGTTGTTTGCGTTTGCGACAGCGTGTCTTTCTTTTGAGTAGAACCGCTGGTTTGTGTGGTGTCTGTCGTGGTCTTATTACCAAGTAATTTACCTAAAGCTTCTGTAACTTTTTCTTCGCCCTTTTGCTTAAGTTGATCTTTTTGATTTGCAACGATGTTCTGCGTAAGTTCTGTAACGGCCTGTTGTGTATTCACAGCTACCTTAGGACTATTCAAATTCCCCGAAATACTTACAGGCAATTCTACCGTGAATTTATCAAGATCAATATTATTGAGCTGCGCTAATGTTCCGCCAACTTTACTTCCTAAATATTTACCAGGAAGATCAAGCGCTAGATTATAATTCATCTCATTTTGCAAACTATGAGAACCGCTTACCTTAATGTTGATGCCTTTTACATTAAAGTCAAAGGGCTTCACACTTACAAGGCCATCGTTAAAAGTGAGATTTGCTTTAAGCTTACTAAGATCTAGCTTATCTAGATTTATAAAATCTAGTTTGCTATCAAGAAGTGCCATGAGCGGCATTTTATCTTTTTCAATTTCTGCGGTAAGCAATTGCGCAAAAGCATCACCAGCGATACTTGTAAGCACTGGCGTAAGATCATTATTAAGACTACCCTTTAAGTTTATCGTAGTGTTTAGCGCTCCTTGCAGTGCTTTTGCAATTGGCGCAAGACCTTGCAATAATTCAAGACCTTCAAAAGATTGATCAATATCTATATCGCTAAGATTAAGCTGCATCCCAAAAGTAGGAACATCACTCTTTGTACTCACATTACCGTTAAGAGCGATTTTACCACCAAAAATATCAGACTGAATATTTGTAATTGTCGCCGCCTCATCTTTAACACTTAAACTACCAGACGCATTATTAAGCACAAGATCATCGTAGATCACTTTATTTGCTTTAAAGCTCAACTCGGCATCCAGAAACGAAGGGATCTTTATTGCTTCATCGCCGGTCGTCACTTCTTTTGTGCCACTAGCAGTGCTTTCATCTTTAACGGTCTTAGTTTCTGCAACCATAAAATCATTAAGATTTATAGTATTGCTGTTTACCGTAAAACGTCCTTGCAGATCTTTATCTGAAACTATAAACGGAATAAGATTATCTATCTTCCCGGCAGCTTGCAAATCTGTGTTCCCTATTTGCGCTTGCATGGTATTTAGCGTGATCGTCCCGGGATTAAAAGTAATATCAGCCTCAGCGATACTTAGCGGTTTTGGCAATTCTGGCGAAGCATAATTAAAGTCTTTTAAGTTGGCTTTACCCGTAGTTTTGATATTTTCATAGCGCTCTTTTTCTACGCTTTCCATATCAAAATTCGCCGTCATATCTACATTCAGCATTCCGTTGAAATCTTGATCTAATTCTAATGGATACGCCTTCTCAAGATTTGCGAGATTCAATCTACCTTTTAATGCAAGATCGATCAGCGGATTTGTTGTAAGTCTATCAATACGACCATTTGCAGCAAATACATCTTGATCAATCTTAAAAGTCACATTACCTAATCGCAAATATGTATCATCTACAAGACCAGTTTCGTTCATTACCTGTGCATCAATCACAATATTTTCAACTCGTTTAGGCAGATCTGGATATTTAAATGCAGCGTTGTTTGAAGCAATACTTATATCTAGCGTTGGGATATGTTCTTCATCAACTTTTCCTTTAATTATACCGCTTACGCGGAAATCGCCTGTAGTCTCTACACCATCCAAATTCTTTGCATACGTCTCTGGAATTATGGCAAGAAAATTCTTAAAATCACTATCTGGCGTTTTAAATGAAAGGTCTATGTCATTATCGTTTTCATTCACTTGCACCCAACCTTCAAAAACTAATGGCAACTGATTTACAAAAGCTTCATTTTCTTTAAAAGTATAGCGCTGATTCTCTAGGTCCATTTCAAAATCTGCATCTAGCTTTAAGGTGTGCCCATTTAAATAATTCTCGCCATCAATATCTAGTGAAGCAATACCTTCAGTATGTGTTTCAAGATTTGAAATATCTGCGGCAAAATCACCCGTTCCTTCGTGGTTTACTTCAGTGAGTCTGATGAATGTATTTGTACTTTCATCCAGATAATTCACGCGGCTATTATTGATCTCGTAATGTTGCATATCAAATTGAAATCCTCCCGTAGTATCTTTCGCGGAAGCGACATCTGCTTGCTCTGCATCGCTTTTTATAGCAATGTCATAATTGGCCTGACCTGTGCTGTCTACTTTAATATTTATGAGCGCATCATTAAGAATAAATTGATCAATTTTAATAGGCGCATTACCACCTTTAAAGAGTTGCTTTATCCCCATATCCAGTCGCAGCTCTGCTCCTTTTGCCAGTGTATCGCCCTCAAAAGGTGCTTTATTTACCACACTAAAATCCTTCACCGTCAGCGCCGCCTGCGGAAAACTCTTAAACAAACTAAGGTCTAATTCTTCCCAAGTTACCGTGGCGTTGAGGTTTTTATTGATCGTCTTTTTTAGCAGATCCTCAAGCTGACCTCTAAATAAAACAGGCGCAAGGATCAATCCTATGATGAGTACCACGAGTATGATGCCCACGATTTTAAATATCTTTTTCATATAGTTTCTTTTTCAACTTGTGATTGAAATTCAATTTTAAGTTCTTCTCCGGCTTTAAGGCCAAACCATCTTCTAAACCCAAAAACTCCGGCGTATAAAAATGGCGTGTCGCAAGCCGCAATGAGCACTTTAAACAAAAATCCAGAAATTAATAATCCGGTAAAAAGCTCCCATTCTATCTTACCAAAACTGCATAAAAGCAACAGCACGGTCGCTGTATCTACAAACTGACTCAAGAAGGTTGAGAAATTGTTACGCAGCCAGAGGTGCTTACCTTTTGTCAACTTCTTCCAGAAATGAAACAATTGTATATCCAGGTATTGTGCAAAAAGATACGCCAGCATTGAAGCCAAAACCGCGATAGCCGTCGCGCCAAAAACTGTAGTAAATAACGAATCATCAATGGGCGACCATCCCGTGGCCGGCACTTTATCAGCAACCGTAACGATAAGCAATGAGAAGAACGACGCAAAAACTCCAGCGGTTACAACCTGATTTGCCCTTTTCTTACCATAGATCTCGCTTATAAGATCTGTGATCAAAAATGTGATGGGATACGGCAGTATACCTACAGAGATCTCAAAAGTGTACCCAAAGAAATCCCAGTAAAAGAACTTCTGAAAAATAAGGTTAGACACAACAAGAGAGCAAATAAACAGCGCTCCTAAGATCATATAAATTATAAATGCCCACTTAGCATCTTTCTGTGTTCGTGGGAGTTGCTCCAAAGCCTTTATTTTAACGGTTTTCAATCACTCAAAATTAGAAGTTTGTCCATATGTTTTACTTAAATTGCTCTTAAAATATCTCAAGCAAAATCGCTATCAATTCCTTAAAAAACACATACTTATCACTGGGCAGCAATCTAGGAGACCCGTTTGAAAATCTTCAAACTGCCATTGATCTTATTTTTAAGAAAGCAGGATTTATAAAAAAGATCTCTCCTGTTTACGCAACACCTGCGTGGGGATTTGAAGGCAACGATTTTCTCAATTGTGCAGTGCAGGTAAGCACTAGGCTTTCGCCAAAAGAACTTCTCGCAGCTTGTTTATCTATCGAGCAAAAGATGGGTCGCGATCGCAACGATCAGGTAAAAACCTATCAAAACAGGCCTATTGATATCGATATTGTTTTCTATGAAGACGAGATCATGAATGATGAAGCATTGACGCTTCCACATCCTTTGATGCAAAAACGAGGTTTTGTCTTGTTACCGCTCAATGACATTGCGTCAAAGGTTAAACATCCCGTTTTAAATAAAGAAGTTCATGAGCTTGTTGCGGTTTGTGAAGATTTGGCTGCAGCCAAAAAAATAAACAGATGGCTTAAAGATCCTGCAGCAGGATTAGATTTTAATGCATTTGATTTTCTTACCATTGAAGGAAATATAGGCGCCGGGAAGACCACATTATCTACCATGATCGCTGAAGATTTTGACGGAAAGTTGATCTTAGAACGCTTTAAAGACAATCCTTTTTTACCCAAGTTTTATAAGGATCAATCGCGATATGCATTCCCGCTAGAAATGTCTTTTTTAGCTGATAGATATCAACAACTACTAGATGATCTGGGGCAGTATGATCTTTTTAAGAATTTCATGATCTCAGATTATGACAGTCACAAATCGCTGATCTTTGCCCGAGTTACACTTAATGAAGACGAATATAATTTGTACAAGAAGCTTCACAGTATTATGTACAAAGAAATTCAGCAGCCAGATCTTTATATCTATTTGCATCAAGACACTGAGCGTCTTCTGCAAAACATCAAAAAACGCGGCAGGGATTATGAGAAAGACATTAGCCCAGAATATCTAGAGAAGATCAATTCTGGATACATGAATTATATCAAATCTAAGGTTGGTAAAAAGTTCAAGATCATTGATGTGTCTGACCTTAACTTTGTAGAAAACAGAACAGATTACCTCAATATTCTTGAGATGATCTGTGAGTAGTAAGTTGGGCTTAAATAGTCTTAAAGACAAACAGAATCAGCAAAGCGATTGCTCCTATTACTAATCCCATTAAAAGTCCTAACCGCTTCCCGTAACGTTCTCCTATTCTATAAGAAGGATAATCAAATTTAGGTTTCATCTAGTTGGATATTTAAATTGGTCGAAGTAAAGGTGCTTTATATATTTTATTATTACAGGTTAATAATTGCCAATTAAGATAGGTTTAATATAATTTTTAGAAATTAAACCGACTTATATTATTTTTAAAAATAATTATCTACTCATTTTTGAAAATAAATCCCAAGTCACAACACCTACACTTACTGAAATATTAAGCGAATGTTTTGTGCCAATTTGTGGTATTTCAATCACTTGATCAGATAGATCCACAACATCTTGCGCAACACCCTTCACTTCATTACCAAAAACGATAGCATATTCTGCTTCAGGATCGATCTTAAAATCATTTAACATCACAGCACCTTCGGTCTGCTCGATTGAAAGTACTTGCACATTTTGCCGTTTCAAATTATTAACGACCTCTGCTGTGCTTTTATTATGTTCCCACTCAACGGTTTCGGTAGCGCCCAGCGCTGTTTTAGTAATATCTTTATGTGGCGGTTGCGCTGTGATCCCACACAGATAGATCTTTTTTATTAAAAATGCATCAGCCGTTCTAAACACAGAACCCACATTATTAAGGCTTCGCACATTATCTAGCACAATAGAAATGGGCGTTTTTCTTGCCTCAGTAAATTCTTCAACCGTCTTTCTCTCTAGTTCGCTATTCTTAAGTTTTCTATCTCTCATGGCGGCAAAATTAATGTATCTATTCTCAAAAATCGGTGGCATTTCTCTAGCAATTTACTGTTGAAAAAAATCAATAAGTCATTCGCTTTCGCGAAAGCTACTCCTACCTCATTTTGTAAATTAGTGCACTAAGAATCTGGGCAAAAATGGGAGCAAAAAAAGCAAAGAAAGTCACGCCGCTAATGCAGCAATACAACAGCATCAAGGCAAAATATCCTGATGCGATGTTGCTCTTTAGAGTGGGTGATTTTTATGAAACCTTTGGTGAAGATGCAGTAAAAGCATCACAGATTCTAGGTATTGTACAAACTAATCGTAACAACGGAAGCGAGCGTACAGAACTTGCAGGTTTTCCGCATCATTCTTTAAACACCTATTTACCAAAACTTGTAAAAGCCGGTTGCCGTGTTGCTATTTGTGATCAGCTAGAAGATCCTAAAGCGACTAAAAGCATTGTAAAACGAGGCGTTACAGAACTTGTAACTCCTGGCGTTGCGCTAAACGACGAAGTTCTTCACAGCAAACACAACAACTTTTTAGCGGCTGTACATTATGGCAAGAAACAACTTGGCGTTTCTTTTCTTGATGTTTCTACTGGTGAGTTTCTTACCGCTCAAGGCAATAAAGACCATATTGATAAATTGCTACAAAATTTCGCGCCCAGCGAAATCCTGATCAGTAAATCTTGCAAAAAGAGTTTTAAAGACGATTTTGTGTCAGATATGCACGTTTTCTATCTAGAAGATTGGGTGTATCAAGTAGATTATGCATACGAGTCTTTAAACAAACATTTCAACACAAAATCACTTAAAGGCTTTGGTGTAGATCATCTGGAAGAAGGCGTGATCGCCTCTGGTGCGATCTTACATTACCTTAGCGAGACACAGCATAAAAACCTGCAACATATCTCTTCTATAAGTCGTATCGCTGAAGAATCTTATGTGTGGATGGATCGCTTTACCGTGCGCAACTTAGAATTGTATCAAGGCACGAGCCATCAATCTATCACGCTTCTTGATGTGATAGATAAGACCATCTCGCCAATGGGCGGACGCTTGTTAAAGCGTTGGTTAGCGCTTCCGCTAAAAGATATCGCACCCATAAAACAGCGACACGAGGTTGTTCAGTTTTTGCTTGATGAACAAGACATCTGGCAAAAATTTACTGGTCACATAAAGAAAATGGGCGATGTAGAACGTCTTATTTCTAAAGTGGCGACAACTAAGATCTGCCCTAGAGAAGTCATTCAACTTAAGAATTCTCTAGAAGCGATGACACCCATAAAATCTATCGCTCAAGAAACGAATAATGAAGCTTTACAAATTTTGGGCGAAAGCCTAAACACCTTAGAGCATCTAAGAGCAAAGATTAAAGAAACGCTTAATGAAGAAGCGCCGGTAAATATTTTAAAAGGGCAAACCATTGCTACTGGCTTTCATGATGAACTTGATGAGTTAAGAGGTCTTGCACACACGAGCAAAGATTATCTTGACAAAATGCTGCAGCGAGAAACCGAAAGAACGGGAATTACTTCGCTTAAGATCGCTTCTAATAATGTTTTTGGGTACTATATCGAGGTGCGAAACACGCATAGAGATAAAGTACCAGAAGAGTGGATACGCAAGCAAACGCTTGTAAATGCAGAGCGTTACATCACTGAAGAACTTAAGGAATATGAGTCTAAGATCTTAGGCGCAGAAGAACGCATTTTAGCGATAGAGCAGCAACTTTTTGGCCAACTGGTAAATTGGATGACGCAATTTATCGAGCAGGTGCAAGCTAATGCACAAACTATCGCAAAATTAGATTGCTTGTGCTCTTTTGCCTGTCTTGCTAAAGAAAACGGTTACACTAAACCAGAAATGGATGAATCGTTTGACCTTGACATAAAAGATGGTCGTCATCCTGTGATCGAAAAACAACTTCCGCTGGGTGAGGCTTATATCACAAATGATGTGTATCTAGATCGCGATAATCAACAGACCATCATGATCACTGGGCCAAACATGTCTGGTAAGTCGGCTATTTTGAGGCAAACCGCGCTTATCGTTCTACTTGCACAGATGGGAAGTTTTGTTCCGGCGAAAGCCGCAAGAATAGGCACTGTAGATAAGATCTTTACGCGCGTGGGTGCCAGCGATAATATCTCGATGGGCGAATCTACTTTTATGGTAGAGATGAACGAGACCGCAAATATCCTGAACAATATTTCTGATCGTAGCCTTGTGCTTCTTGACGAGATAGGCCGTGGAACCAGCACATATGACGGGATCTCTATAGCATGGGCGATCAGTGAATATTTACACGAGCATCCTGCAAGACCAAAAACGCTTTTTGCAACGCATTACCATGAACTTAATGAGATGTGCGAAACCTTTGAGCGCATCAAGAATTACAATGTTTCTGTAAAAGAGCTTAAGGACAATGTGCTTTTCTTGCGCAAACTTGTGCCTGGAGGTAGCGCGCATAGCTTTGGTATCCATGTAGCAAAAATGGCCGGAATGCCACAACAAGTGCTTCACAGAGCAAATAAAATGCTACAACATCTAGAAAAATCGCATGCAAATGAAGATACTCAAGATGCGTTGAAAAATGCCTCTGAAGATGAGATGCAACTAAGCTTTTTTAATCTAGACGATCCCTTGCTTGAAGAAATCAAAGAAGAAATACTTCATACTGATATAGATACGCTCACGCCTGTGGAAGCGCTCATGAAACTTAATGAGATAAAACGTATGCTCATACGCAGCAAGAAAAGCAATGTGAGCTAGTGTTTTGCTTACGCGAAAAAAAATCTGACAGAATTTTTGCAAAAAAATGTTTGCAGATTATAGAATTCTTGTAAATTTGCATCCGCATTAAACGATAGGTATTAATGTTAATGCGAAAGTAGCTCAGGGGTAGAGCATCACCTTGCCAAGGTGAGGGTCGCGGGTTCAAATCCCGTCTTTCGCTCTGAGCCTTCTAAGCAAATGTTTGGAAGGTTTTTTATTTTGAAATTGAAGTCCGGCTCGGGTGGTGGAATTGGTAGACACGTTGGACTTAAAATCCAATGGCCATTAGGCCGTACGGGTTCAAGTCCCGTCCCGAGTACAAAAGCCTTTTTGCAAATGCAAAGAGGCTTTTTACATTTCATAAGATTCCTTTGATACTTAAAGCGTTTCAGAGCATAAGTTAAGCTCTGGGCAATCTACAGCTTCTATCGCATCTGGTTTATTGTACGCTTTGTTGTCGCTTATTTGATCGCTCACCGCATGCACGTTCAGTCTATCCTTAGAAAAACCATTGTTTAAAAGCGTTTGCAGCTGTTGTGGAGTAGTTTTGGCTTCAAGCCACATCTTTATATACACTGGATCAATTATTAACGGCAGATACTCCATTTTAAATTGATTTTTAAAAAATCGCTGACTAGGATTTTCACCATCCACCGGAGTAACGATCAGGCTGCATGTATACATATCTTTTGCAACTTGCGTGTACACCCCAACAAAACAGAACAACTTTCGATGTTCTTTGTAGAGGTAAACTGGTTGCGCAACTTCATTGATGATCAAATGTTCAAAAAAACCATCTGCAAGAATAAGACATCTGCGCTGCTGCATTCCGTCTTTTAGGAGTTCGTCATTAAACAGATCATCTTTCTTGATGTTAGACAATCTGTGTTCAAAATGCATCTCCTCGCCTTCAGCTAAACCTTTAATGTTCTTTTCTGGCAAAAGCGTCCAGGTCGCGGGTAAGACTTCGTTGAGATTATCTCCCTTTATGATAAAGAGATTTTGGCCTGTGTCAGCACTTCTGTGAAAATAAGACTCGTAGTCTTGAATCTTATTTATGTCTAGAGAAAATGAATTAAATAACTGTTGTTTAATCTGTAATTCTGACTTTGCTAAACTTAATTTATAGCACATATAATGTATTGAAAAGTATTAAAGGTAATCGATAAGTGTAAACTTTTATCGAAACAAGTGTACTTTTTACATTTTTTAGCTAATCTATTAAACTTAGTAAAACTAAATTACCGGAAACAATCAAAATCAGCAATTTGAGCTAACGATCTTAAACTTTCAAAAAGTAAATCAATTGAAAGCAGATAGAATATCGATCAATTCTGCGGCTATGGTTTTGCCTTTATCTTTGTTATACCACTGCTGAATTTCCTCTCTAAATTCTGCTGTGATATTACCGTGTTCTGCTTTAAAATCTTCAAACATTTGTTGCAAAATCGCCGGTCTAGAACCCCAAATGGTAACGATCTTCCCTGTTTCCTTCTCTTGAATGATCAGCTTTGGTATTGAGTGAATACCATTTACAGCCACAGCATCCATAATTTCAGGATGGTCGTCACGTAGAATAACGCGCAGATCAATTTTGGCGCAAGCCTGAGCAATACTATTCATCACCGCTACAGATGGTGGCGCATCACCACACCAACTCTCTGTGATCACCGTGAAATTATACTCGGTTTTCAGATTTTCAAGAACCGCCTTTTGCTCATCTGTGAGTTTAAAAACCTTATCCCAGCGCTTCATCCTTCTGTGATTTAACACAGTATATTCGGCATACGATTCTGGCGGATTATGACCAGTGCTGGTAAATGTTTCGGCATGTTTTTTTACAAGCACATGATACTCAGCATACGTCATACCATCTGCAAAAGCTGCCGCGATCTGCTCCTGAATTTCTAATAAATTATGATGCTCCATCTTTCTTTTTCTCTGCTTTCAAAAGTATATCTTTAACCTATAAAAGCATGAAAAAATGACAAAGCACAGGTGTGGATGGTGCGTGGGCGACCCGTTGTATGAGGCGTATCACGACACAGAATGGGGCGTACCAGTTAAAGACGACAAGACGTTGTTTGAGTTTTTAATTCTTGAGACTTTTCAGGCGGGATTAAGCTGGATCACGATCTTGAGAAAAAGAGAAAACTTCAGAACTGCTTTTGATGATTTTGACTACAAAAAGATCGCTAAATACGACGAAGACAAGATTC
Source organism: Leeuwenhoekiella obamensis (assembly GCF_055391795.1). Taxonomy (NCBI): domain Bacteria; kingdom Pseudomonadati; phylum Bacteroidota; class Flavobacteriia; order Flavobacteriales; family Flavobacteriaceae; genus Leeuwenhoekiella; species Leeuwenhoekiella obamensis. The sequence goes on from NZ_AP029251.1 coordinate 2,737,237, forward strand.
AAGAATTGCTTGCCAATCCTGGCATCATTCGCAATAAATTAAAAGTGCGCGCGGCGGTTACAAACGCTCAAGCTTTTATGAAAATCCAAGAAGAATACGGCAGTTTCTCAAAATACATCTGGAGCTTTGTAGATCACAAACCCATTCAAAATGCGGTGGCGTTTTATAAAGAAGCTCCCGCCACCACCGCCCTGAGCGACAAATTGAGCAAAGATCTCAAGAAAAAAGGATTCAAATTTGTGGGCTCAACGGTGGTTTATGCGCACATGCAAGCCACTGGCATGGTCAATGATCATGAGGTTAATTGTTTTCGCTATAGCGAAATAAAAGCTGCCGCAAGTGAAGCTTAGATTACTATTCATAGGGTTAATCTTTCCTTTTTTGGCTTTAAGCCAAAACACAAAAAACGAGGTAGAAAAACGCATAAATGCTGAAGAAATGCCAGCACCTGCGCTAGCATTGCTACAAGAAATGCCCATTGAAAATCGCGTTAAATATTATTTTGAAAGCGACGGCGACAATGAAAGTTTTGAGGCAAAATTTAAATTCAACAAACACAAATACAGTGTAGAATTTTCTACCTCTGGCGAACTGCAGGATATAGAGATCGCTTATGATCTTGATGAGATTGACCCACAGATCGCGGGCTTAATTGAGCAAGATCTTAAAGCAAGATTTGAGCGCCATAAGATCGAAAAACTACAGAAACAATTCTCCTCAACGCTGTGGCAGCAGGCATTCTCATCACAAAATCCAGATGGTTACGAACTGATCGTGGCTACTAAAAACAAGGAAAACAAACTCTCAAATCTAGAAATTACTTACGATAAGAATGGCAATTTTGTTAACTCCAGAAAAGTATTAAGACGCTCGTATGACTTTATTCTCTTCTAGATTTTTTTGGCTCTTTTTATTTTTTGCAACCGTTTGTCAAGCACAAACAGATGTATATTTTCAACCAGAAATATCTGTAAATCACAGCCCAAAAAACAGATGGTCATTTAATTTTCAACTCGCAAATCGCAATCTTGTGATTAAAGATGGAGCGCATTTTCTAGAGGCGCAACAATTAGAATTTTCACATTTTACCAGTTATGAAAGCGGCTTTTACAGTAAGGTAAGTCTGGGCGTGATGTATCGCAATAAAGACTGGTTCAACCCAGAAAATAGCGATGAATACAGAGTTACAGAACAATATAGCTTTGCAAAAAAATACAACGCTTTGCGCCTTAGCCACAGATTGCGCACAGAGCAGCGATATTACACAGGCAACACGGTTTACCGCGGCAGATATCGATTTGCAGCAGACTTCCCGCTGCAGGGCGCTTCTCTTAATCACAAAGAATTTTATGGCAGTTTAAGCGCAGAGGTTTTGTATAGCCTTTCGGCGAAAATGAGTCCAGAACTTGATCAGCGATTTACAACAACGCTAGGAAAGCAAATCACAGAGCAATTAAAATTACAACTAGGCCTTGAGTACCGTTTTGAGAATTATTTAAACGAAAAAAGTGAACGGATCTTAATTAGCACATCTGCGATCTACAAGATCTAAACTAGCGATGCTAAAAATTCCTCTCGGGAAATTTCTTGTGCTCCCATACTTTCAAGATGCGAAGTATAGACTTGGCAGTCGATCAACTTGTAATCTTGTTTTTGTAGCTTTCGCGAAAGCGCTATTAACGCGACTTTGCTTGCATTGCTCATTTTAGCAAACATACTCTCGCCACAGAACACTTTATTTTCTGGGAGGTCAACACCGTATAATCCACCTACTAATTCATCGTCAAACCACACCTCAACGCTTTGCGCATGCCCTTTTTCATGAAGATCTACATACGCCTGAAGCATCTCATCTGTGATCCAAGTGCCGGCTTGACCATCTCTTTTAATGCGGCGACAATTGAGAATCACTTCTAAAAAATGAGTATTAAAAGTCACTTTAAAATAATCATCTCTAAGAATTTTGCGCATAGATTTTGAGACTTTTACCTCATCAGGATAAAGCACCATTCTAGGATCTGGCGACCACCATAAGATCGGTTCGCCATCGCTGTACCACGGAAAAATCCCACTTTTATAAGCTTGCAAAAGTCTATTTACACTAAGATCACCGCCAAAAGCTAACAAACCATCATCGTCTGCATCTGCCGGCGACGGGAAGCTAATATCTGAATGATGAAGGCGATAAATAGGCATTTGTTACTTGATCTTTAATCTGTTAAAAGTAAAATTATGGTAGCGTTTTAGAATTTTTTTATTGAAATTTAAAGTAACCTATTTAAAATAATTTTTGTTCATCATTGCTTTTTTTAGTTATTGAATGGGTTAACCTAAAACCAATTAAAAAGCTTTTTTGCTTACGCAAAAGAGCTTTTTTCTTTTTCTAAACCTTGAGAACAAAAAAGCCCGAAGATATTCTCATTCGGGCTGGTAATTCTTGTCTTATTATTCTTAGAATGGTAGATCGTCGTGATCTTCATCATTAAAGTCTGATGCTGGCTCAAACTGATCTGCTGGTGGCACAGGTGGCATACCTTGCCCAGAACCGCCTTGTTGCACAGCTTCTATTCGCCATCCTTGAATGCTGTTAAAGTATTTAGTCTCGCCTTGTGGGCTTACCCATTCTCTACCGCGAAGGTTGATCCCTACTTTTACCGTTTGCCCTACTTGAAAGCTATCAAGCAAATCTGTTTTGTCTTGTACAAATTCAATATTTAAAAATTGAGGATACTGTTCTTCTGTAGTGATCACTAATTCGCGTTTGCGAAAACCATTACTTCCAAAGCTTTGCGTTTCTCCTTTTACCTTGATCTTTCCTTGTACTTCCATTATCTTCTTTTCTTAATTATAATCTTGTTTTATTTTTTTGCCATGAGCAACATCCATGCATCGGCAATTCTATCTTCATGTAAATATTCTTGAGCGCGACGGTGTACACGTTGTCTATCTCCAGTAGCTACCATATCAAGTTCTTCCCATTTTTCTTTCATGAACTCTTTGATCGCTTCTTCTTCTGGCAGGCTTTCTACATTACCTAATTTACCCAGATCATTACCGGTTAAGATCGTGCTTAATCGTATCTCATCAGGGATCTTATCTACACCTATTCCTAAATTATATAAAGGTTTTGGCACTTCAAACATTCCTTGATTAGCACGTGTGTACCAGTTACCGCCCATGCGCGCAACTTGATCAATTTTATGTTGATCTATATTTTTCTCATCGTCTAGCACAGCTTCATCAATGTGCATTTTTACAACCTCACAAATAATAAGATTTCCTGCTCCGCCTTCATCACCCATAGAGATCACATCTCTTACTTTGCACTCCATTTGCACAGGAGATTCTTTCACTCGGTAAGGCTTCACGATATCTGATTTTACTTTATTTAAACCAGATTTTACAAACTCATCAACACCTTGAGCATACTCTGTACTAGAAAGCGACATTTGCTGTACAATACTGTAATTTACAATATTAACCACAACTTCGCCAGTATCTTTTATGTTTTGCAAGGTGTGTTTTGTCGTGTTGTTACGCACGCGTCTCGCCACCGAAAAAACTAAAATAGGCGGATTTGCACTAAAGCAATTAAAAAAGCTATACGGAGACAAATTTGCATTACCCTGAAGATCTACAGTGCTCGCAAAACATATAGGTCGCGGACCTACAGATCCTAACAAATAGTGATGAATTCTGCCGGTAGAAACTTCTTTGGGGTCTATTGTCAACATGGTGTCTGAACTTTTGGCAAAGGTAATCATATGATGACGTACTTTAAACGGCTAGGCAAACAATAATTTGCTTAGAAATTCATTATTTTACATGAAATAAGGAAACACAATGAAGTTTCGTCCAGGCCAGCGATTCTCGCGATGGTTTATCATAATCTCGGCAATTATCATTACAGGATTGATCCTGTGGAATGTCTCTATTTTCTTCGATCATCTCAAGAAATCAGAGCGTGACCGCATGGAAATTTGGGCCTCGTCTTTAAAGGCTTTGAATGAAATTCCGCTAGAGGGTGACTTTACCGCAAATAATGATCTCATTGGGCTTATAAGCCAAAAAAACACCTCCATACCCATTATTGTTACAGACGGTCAAGGAACGATCATCAATCACCTTAACATTCCTCAAGAAACTTTAAAAGACTCTCTGAAAGTACGTCACTTACTTAAAGAAATGGCTGCTGAAAATGCTCCTGTTCCTATTCAGGTTTTTGAAGATGAAACGCAGATGGCATTTTACAGCGATTCTACGATTATCACGCAATTAGTATTTTTTCCAGTGGCGCTCATAATTGTAATGGTACTTTTTGCCGCAGTGATCTATTTTGTGTACACCTCATCAAAGGCTAGTGAGCAAAACCTGCTTTGGGCTGGTATGGCAAAAGAAACCGCGCATCAAATCGGCACACCGTTGTCTTCTCTCGTGGGGTGGACAGAGATCCTTAAGACCGAAAATGTAGATCCAGATTACATCGACGAGATCAATAAAGACATTGATAGGTTAAAGACCATCACAGGTCGTTTTAGCAAAATAGGCAGTATTCCTGTTTTAAAGCAACATGATATTATTCATGAAACGCAAACCACCTTTGAATATCTCGCAAAGCGAAGCTCTAAACTGGTGAAGTTTAATATAGACGTGCCACAAGGAGAATTGCAGGTGATGCTCAATCATGAGTTGTACAGCTGGACGATAGAAAACCTTGTGAAAAACGGCATAGATGCCATGAAAGGAAAAGGCACCATCTCTATCGTGATCAAACGCGATACCCGCAATGCGCTTATCCAAGTATCTGACACCGGTAAGGGAATCCCGAAAAAGAATTTTAAAAAGGTTTTTGAGCCAGGTTATACTACCAAAACACGTGGCTGGGGCTTAGGCTTATCTCTCGCAAAACGTATTATAGACAAATACCACAACGGGAATATAAAAGTCTTAAAAAGCGAGCAAGGCAAAGGAAGCACATTTCAGGTTTCTTTAAAATTAATTGAACAATGACGTATCAAATAAAGAACATAAAAGAAGAGATCCTCGCAGACGATTGGGTACCGCTTAAAAAATTGATGTTTGACTATCAAAACATGGATGGCTCCTGGAATCACATGGACAGAGAAGCCTATTGCAGACCTAATGCTGTTGCTTGCCTACTTTATAACACAGTAAAAAAGACCGTGATCCTCACGCAGCAATTCAGGATGCCGGTGTATTTATCAAACAAAGATGACGCTTTTATTCTTGAGGCTTGCGCCGGAATTCTAGAAGATGAAACTGCAGAAGGAGCCATGTTGCGAGAGATCGAGGAAGAAACAGGTTATCATTTGGCTGCAGCCAAAAAAATCTACGAAGTATATAGCAGTCCTGGTGCAATGACAGAAAAAGTCTATGGTTTCGTAGCCTCGTACCGTGACGAAGATAAAAAGTCCAAAGGCGGCGGACTCGCCGAAGAAAACGAAGACATCAAAGTAGTAGAATTTACCTTTGATGAAATCAAAAAAATGATGCAAGAAAATCGCATCAAAGACGCAAAAACACTGCTGTTATTGCAATATGCAGCTCTCAATATTTTTGAGAATTAACAATTCTTATAAATAAAGTACGTTTTACTTAAGCTAATTTTATCCTGATGAAATCTTCTTACAAGAAATACTGGGAAGGCCAACTTAACAACAACTGCCCGGAGTGCTTTTCTAATACCGGATTGACATTTAGCTTCATGCAAAAGCATGATGAGAACGCCTTTATTAAGCGTTCTACAAAGGACGTTAAGTCAGAATTACATTGTAGTGTTTGTAATAATCAGATCTATCCTAGTCAATGGACAGATGATATTGAAAGGGTTTATGATTACAACTACAAACTTGCAGAGTTACCTAAACCCTATTATCATTTTAAACCGCTTACAGGTTTTATATTCTTAGGCCTTGCGCTTGCGAGTATCGCAGCTGCAGTGGTTATTTATAAAATGCAGTAACTTATAGATTAGCGTTGATCTCTTTAGCAAGATCACTTAGCTCTTCTTGTGTCATTGAAGTTTTATTGAGAAATCTCGCATCTTCCATTGTAGTTAAAGGAATAAGATGAACGTGCACATGTGGCACTTCAAGACCAATCACAGAAACACCTATGCGTTTACATTCCACAGTTTTTTTCAGCGCAAGCGCAACCTTGCGAGAAAATTGCATTAGTGCTGTATAATCATCTTCTGGAAGATCAAATATCTTATCAACCTCTTGCTTAGGGATACAAAGCGTATGACCTTTTGCATTAGGGTTAATATCTAGGATCGCGATATGCTTATCGTCTTCTGCAACGATATGCCCTGGGATCTCCTTATTAATGATCTTTGTAAATATTGAAGCCATAATTAATCTCTTGAGATCTCTAGAATATCAAATTTCATTGTACCGTTTGGCACGCTTATCTCTGCCACATCACCCACTTGTTTACCAAGTAACCCTTTACCAATAGGCGAGTCTACTGAGATCTTACCAGATTTAAGATCAGCCTCACTTTGTGCAACTAACTTATAGGTCATTTGCATACCGTTAGTCTGATTTTTGATCTTTACTGTACTATGCACAAGCACTTTGCTAGTATCTAATTGACTCTCGTCTATGATACGAGCATTTGCAACGGTTTCTTCTAATTTAGAAATACGCATCTCAAGCATTCCTTGAGCTTCTTTTGCAGCATCATATTCTGCATTTTCACTAAGGTCTCCCTTATCTCTTGCATCTGCGATAGCTTGCGATGCTCTAGGACGTTCTACATCTTTAAGATGATTGAGCTCGTCTTTCAATTTCTTTAATCCTTCTGCCGTGTAGTAAGATACTTTGCTCATAACTTCAATATTTTTATAGCACAATTAGGTGCTTAGTAAATTCGTTTTGACTTTGTGATTTTTGCTCGCCTTAATGAAAAATAAGGCGCTGTGGTATAAACACAAAAAATCCCATTTTTTAACGGGATTTCATAATGCTAATATACGAATTTTATAATTATCCCGCTTTAATTGTTATAAATTCACAATCTGAAACTCCCTAAGTACCATGATGAAAAAGCTTTTTATCACTGCTATTGCAATCTGTTTATTTTCATGTTCATCTGACGATGCAAGAATAGGAAACCCGTTTTTGCCTGCGATAGGATTTAGCGCAAGCATAAACACAAATTTGCCGAAATACAGCAATTTGCAATTTCCTGGTAATGCCGTTTATGTAAACAGTGTAGGCATACGCGGAGCTTTTGTGGTAAACACCGGTTCTGGTATTTTAGCTTGGGAAGCCAGCGACCCTAATCACGCACCTTCTAATTGCTCTACGATGGAACTTAATGGTATAGAAGTTACTTGCCCTTGTGAAGATCACACTTATAATCTTTACACAGGATTGGTCGTAGAAGAAGATCTTCAATATCCATTGCTTGCTTACAGAACGTCGGTGAGCGGTAATATTATCACTATTTCAAACTAAAAAAGGCCCTGATCACTCAGGACCTTTGCAATTGATTTTTTGGCTTAAAGCCAAAATCCCCCTAAAATCTTACTGTCGCACCTACTAAAAAGTTAGTCGTTGCTTGTGGATAATACCCCACGCCTTCAATAGTTGTGATCTCTCCCGGCACACTATAATCATCATCAAAGGTGTAGAAATAACCGTTTGAGATATACTTCTCATTTAAAATATTATTTATCAGCGCAGTGATGGTAATAGATTTGGCGAAAGCCACATCATTTAACGTATACTGAATATTGATATCATTCACAAAATATGCCTCTAACTTTGAAAGATCGGCATCAATATTACCTAAGTACTGCTCGCCAACATATTTACTCAATAAGCTTACGCGGAAGTTCTCAAAAGGCATAAAATCGAAGCGGTTACCTGCAACGATATTTGGCGAATACGAGATGTTTGTACTTCCTAGGTTTTGCAATTCTCCATCACGCTGAAAGAAGAAATCCTTATTCTTATTTGTACTTAAAGACACATTAGGATAGATCGCAAGCATACGGCTTAATTGTAAACCAGCCTCAAGCTCGATCCCTAGACGATAACTGTTACCGCTATTTGCACGAATAGGCGCTCCTACGTCGTCAATCGCTCCCGTAAGCACTAATTGATTGCGATAATCCATGTAATAAGCGTTTGCATAAAAACGCGCTTGTGGCGAATTAAAACGATACCCTAACTCAAAATCGTTAAGACGTTCTGGCTCTGGATCTCCGTTTTCAAAATCTGTGCGGTTAGGCTCACGATTTGCTCTTGCATACGATGCATACAGATCATTCTGATCATCTATGCTGTACGTTAAACCAGCCTTAGGGTTAAAGAATGAATAGCTTTCATCAACTATAAATTCTTCTACATCGCTATTTATACCGTCAGTTTTGTAAGTAATGAATCTTCCTTGAAGATCTCCAAAAAAGCTCCACTGCTCGTCAAGTCTGTAAGTCGCTTTTGCAAAAGTTGTGAATTCATTTTTATCACCAGTTCCTTGATAATAACGATATCCTTTTTCTGCATCTTGATCAAAATAGCGCGCCCAAGTAATCTCGCCAAAGTGATCACCACCGTAAATACTTCCAAAAACTCCCGCATTAAAATCTAGCTTTTCGTCTTTGTAATTCAAATTTGCACTTGCCGTGTAATAATCATTATCTAGCCAGCGACGACGTATCAAATCTGTAGATTCTACAAGTTCGCCATTTACCATATACGGCTGCCAACCTATAAAATCAAAAGAAGAATCACCGCTGTATAAAATGTTTGAATAGTAGTAATCATCTACATACTCTTCAAAGAATCCGCGGCCGTACGTGTAGTTTAAACTCACATTAGTAGACCAGCCACCACCGTATCTTTGATTCCAGTGCAACTGTATGTGATCTTGTGCGTAATTATCCACCTGATCGCCATAATAACCAGTAAAATTACCATCAGCATCATATTGAAAACCTATAGGATTGTAACGTCTTCCCTCCTGCTCCAGCGTTTGTGGATCAATACCATTCCACGCTTGTTGCGTGATCTCTTTACCGCCAAAACTGATCAACTTGATCAACGTCGTTTCATCTTTATACGACCCTTGCAAGAAGTAAGATTTAAGATCAGACGCTGAGCGATCTATAAATCCGTCAGATTTTATGGTAGATAACCTTCCTGAAAAACTAAAGTGATTATTAAGCAATCCCGTGCCAAATTTCACATTGGCTCTTCGGGTATTAAACGACCCCACAGACGCACCTACTTCCGCGTAAGCGTTATCATCTACCGCATCTGTAAGAATATTAAGGCTTGCGCCAAAAGCTGCGCCACCATTAGAACTCGTCCCAACACCGCGTTGCAACTGCAAACTTTGGATAGATGAACTAAAATCCTGAAGGTTCACAAAGAAAGTCCCCAGACTTTCAGCATCGTTATACGGGATCCCGTTTATCGTAACATTGATCCCTTGATTACCGGTACCTCGCACTCTAAAACCGGTGTAACCTATACCAGCACCCGCATCAGATGTTGAAACCAGGTTAGGCAAATAATTTAAAAGCACAGGAAGATCCTGACCCAGATTGCGCTCCTCGATCTCTTCTTTTTCAACATTGCTAAATGTGATGGGAGATTGTGCATTAACTCGCACAGATTTTACCAGTACTTCGTCTAGTTTTTCTACATCTGTACTGTCTTGCGCAGGTGTTTGCTGCGCGTAGAGGCCGCCAGCTAGCAGGGCCGCCACTGTTGTGAATAAAAGTTTCATTCGTAAAAGTTTTACGAATAAAAGGGGCAGTTATTCTTGATTAAAATTTGATTAAAAAATGGCATACCTGTGATAGGCAGCCTGTATTACCGTCCCTTGGCAGCATTACCCGCCCAGGTTCAATGGGTATGATCTCAGTCTAGAATTTTACTTCCGGACACCCCTTTGAGATTAGGCGGCAAATGTAAAATTTTAGTTTTATTTCCATTTCATAAAGTGATTTTTCTTTTGGCTTAAAGCCAAAATACCTCAAACAAAAACCTGTTTTAGCAAAGCTTTAAAACACTACGGCGTTGTATTAGAGTAATTTTAGCCGGAAGGCAAATAAAGCGATGCGCAACACAAAAAGATCCATCACATTTAAAGTTTTACTGGGATATTTACTTATCGTCGGGCTAGTGATCGGTGCGTTTTATTTTATCTATCCAGAGATCAAAAATTTCTTGAAACCACGCAAAGAAGAACGTGTTACCAATAAGAAATTAACCTTCACAAGTAATGCTTTAAGCTACCTCTATGAAGCCGAGACCATAGGCCGAACTGCAATGGCAACAGGCTCTCAACAACAATTTAAAGCGTATAAAATCGCAATAGGCAACATAAGCCGAGAGCTAGATTCGCTGGGCGCAATTACTAATAAAAATGAGCAAGTTGTGCAGATAGACAGCATTGAGATCTTGCTTAAAAACAAAACGCAAAACATCCAGGCGATGGTAGATCTGCGGCAGGAGCAAAACTCTCGCAGCTATTATGACGAGGCGATTAACGAACTCTCTAAAGAGGATATTTACTTTGAGGATTATGAGAATGATCCGCGGTTAGACTCTGTAGATCCGTATACAAAAAAGGTGATCGTAGATTGGCTTAACTATATTCGTGATGATAATGCGTCAACGCAAGATCTAGGCACTATGGCGCAAACCGTGCGCGAAACACTTGCAAAAATCGAAGAGCGTAAACGTAAACTTGAGAAAAATATCATCGCTCAAGAAAATCAATTATTAAGCAACGATCGCACGATAAACATAAAAATACGAGAATTGCTTAGTACGCTAGAGCGCGAAAACAATCAAGGTCTGGCTGAGCGCCAAAAAGAACTCACCGCCCAACTAGATGATATCTCAGATGCCCTGCGCATCGCTGGGATTTTGTGCTTAGCGCTAATGCTAGGTTTTGTAATCTTGATATTTAGAGACGTTTCAAAAAGTCAGCGGTATAATCAAAGTCTTGAAAAAAGTAATAAACGCGCTCAATCTTTGCTAAAAAGCAGAGAGCAGTTAATGACAACCATTACGCATGACATGCGATCGCCATTGCACACGCTGATGGGTTTTACAGATTTGCTTCAAAAAACCAGCGTTAATGACACGCAAAAAAAATACCTGAATAACGTAGAAAAATCTGGCGAGTATATGCTCACGCTTGTGAATGATCTTTTAGATTTTTCAAAATTAGAAGCCGGACATATCAAGATAGAGAATGTACCTTTTAATCCAGAAAATCTTATTGAAGACGTTCTTGCAACAGCACTTCCTTCGCAGCTTAAGCCTGAGCTTTCGATCAAAACTGCGATCGAGACGCAGGCTGAATCGTACTTCTTGAGTGATCCTTTTCGCATCAAGCAAATCTTGACAAATCTCATCACAAATGCGTACAAATTCACTGATGAAGGTCACATTAAAATCACTGTAAAAACTGAGAATAACACTCTGCAATTTGCAGTAGAAGACACAGGAACGGGAATCGCTCGCGAAAAACAACATCTCATTTTTAAAGAATTTGCGCAGGCCGAAGATTCTATTGAGAAAAAATATGGCGGATTTGGACTAGGTCTTGCGATCTCACAGAAGTTGGCTAAACTACTTCAAGGCAAGATCTCGCTAGAAAGTAAACTGGGAACAGGAAGCACATTTACCTTAAAAATCCCCGCAAAAAAGACGAGTGAAACGAAACCTTTAAAACAAGAAAAGTCAGAAGTTACAAGCATAACTCTTGCAAAGAAAAAAGTTCTTATCGTTGATGATGAAGAAGCGCAATTGATGCTTCTAGGAGCATTCTTAAGCAAACTAGATATTGATTTTCTAAAAGCTAAAAATGGCAAACAAGCGCTAGAGATCATCACAAAAAATAACATTGATCTTGTACTTACAGACATCCAAATGCCTGTTATGGACGGCGTGAGTTTACAAAAGGAAATTCAGCGATCTGAGAAGCAAATTCCTGTTGTTGCCCTTTCGGGGAATGAAGCAATGAGCGTTGATGATTATAAAGATCTGGGATTCTTAAAAAGCTTGAAAAAACCCTACGACCAGCAAGATCTACAAGAAATTCTAGAAGAAATCCTTCAGATAGAAAAGAAAGCTATTGCTCACCAAAATGCAGAAAATTCAAACGAAGCATATTCTTTGAATGAGATAAAGCAATTTTTGGGCGAAGACCCAGAAAGTATAGCGCCTGTTATCACCGCATTTATTGAAAGTTCAAAAAGCAATCTGGCAGATTTGAGAAAAGCGATCGCAAAAAGAGACATTAAAAATGTAAATCGCGTAGCGCACAAAATGCTGCCTATGTGCCGACAATTACAAACCTCAGAGATCATCAGCATTTTAGACAAAATGGAAAAACCAGAATTTGAAAAGTCTTCTGGCGTGGTTTGGGATTCGCTGTTTAAAATCCTCAAGAATAAGTTTGAAGAATTACTACCTAAGCTTGAGCAAGAGATCAAGCATTGATCTCATAAAGATCTAATTTATTGTAAAGCGTTTTACGATCGATCTTGAGTAATCGTGCGGCTTTGCTCTTGTTTCCGTTTGTTTTTTCGAGAGCGTTTATGATCATTTCCTTCTCATTCTCGCTATTAAAAAGTCCGCCATCTTGAGTGGATTGCGCCGTATTTTCGAACATTTTTTCTGGTAAGATATCAGCAGCAACCGTTGAATCTTCGGTCAATAAAACCAGTCGTTTTATCAAGTTTTTCATCTCGCGCAAATTACCTGGCCAGGCGTAACTTTTAAAAACCTCAACCACTTTGTCGTCAAAGTCTAAAACCTCCTTTTGCAGCTCAGCATTCGCATTTTTAAGAAAGAGATTAGCAAACAACATAAGATCATCGCCGCGATCCTTTAACTGCGGCACCTGTATAGAAAACTCGTTTAATCTATGATACAGATCTTCTCTAAAATCTCCCTCATTTGCAGCTTTCTCAAGATCTTCGTTAGTCGCTGCGATCACACGAATATCTACAGGAATCTCTTTACTACTTCCCACCGGTTTGATCATGCGTTCCTGCAAAGCACGCAGCAATTGCACTTGCAATTCGTAGCTCAAATTGCCTATCTCATCCAGAAAAAGTGTACCGCCATTTGCCTCTTCAAAATGCCCCACTTTATCATCTAGCGCTCCAGTAAAAGAACCTTTTTTATGCCCAAAAAATTCGCTACTTGCAATTTCCTTGGGGATCGCGCCACAATCTACAGGAATAAAAGGTTTGCCTACACGCTTGCTTTTTTCATGAATGCTTTTTGCAACATATTCCTTACCCGTGCCGCTATCGCCTATGATCAAAACAGACATATTTGTAGGCGCAACCAGATCTACATATTGATTCAATTTTGCAGAGGCATCACTCAATCCTTTTAAAAATGAATTAGAAGTTTCCGGTTGAATTTGCTCCTGTTTTTCAGTGGGTTTTGATTCTTTTTCTCGCTTTCGCGGAAGCGGATCTTGTGCGATCTCTGTATTGATCGCAGCTTGGATCTTGTCTAAAACGTCATTGGGCCTGAAGGGTTTTGAGATATAATCAAAAGCACCTTTTTTCATCGCTTCAACGGCCATTGAAACTTCGGCATAACCGGTCATTAGGATCACGGGAAGCTGCGGATTTTTCTTTTTGGCGAAAGCCAAAATCTCTAAACCATCTTGATCTGGCAAACGCACGTCTGTGATTAGCAGATCTAGCTCTTGATCATCAATGATCTCAAAACCAGCTGCAGCGGTGAATGCTGTTGCCACTTCAAAATCCTGACGCTTTAAAAATGCCTCAAGCATTTTACAAAACGGAACATCATCTTCTATGAGTAAAACTTTTGCCATGCGCTTTTAAAAACGTTAAAATTATAGATAGTGATATGCTCTAACGCACAAAGAAATCTTAAAATAAAACAAGAAAGCCTGACGCTTGTCGCGCCAGGCTTTCTCACCATAACCTGAAGTCATTATTAACCTCTACTACAATATGAAAAATCTATCAAATCATGGATTTATTCATTTTCATGAGTGCCTTATTTCTTAGGCTTTACCCATGTACCATCTGCTGTGATATATGCCGTTTCTGGCTCAACACCTTCAGCAGTTAGTTCTAATTTGTACAGCTCTTTGTCTGCGTTAAAACCAGCTTCAGCGATCTTTGTTCCAGCCTTATCAGCTGCTACAGCTTCTAAAACCGTTTCTGGTAATGCTGAAACTTCTATAGCTTCAAAACCATCTTGAACAGGTGCTTGTACTTCAGTTTTATTCATCGCTACTTCCTCAGTTTTTTCTTGAGCAGATGCGGTTTGTGTTGCGAATAGTAGTGCTGTTGCAGCAGCTACTGACATTATTAACTTTTTCATTGTTTCTAATTTTACTAATTCAAATTTTTTGATTGTGTTAGTTTCTCTAAACACTCGCTTAAGTAAGTAGCAAAATCGTACCAGAACAATAATGGTTAACTAAATTACCAGTAATTAACTTTAAAACAGTTGTTTATGATTTTTATGTGGCTTTCGCCAAAAGTGTAGAAATTGTGTAGAAGTGTGGAATGAAACAAAAAAGTGTGGAATAAATCCACACTTTTTACATTTTCAAACTTATAATTTAGGAGGCTTGCGATTCGCCTTTTTCTCTGCTTGTCGTTTTTTTGACTCCAGCCGTTTTCTTTTTGCCGCTGCAGAAGGTTTTGTTTTCTTTCTGGGCTTCGGTTTCTGGATGGCATACTCTAGCAAAGTAAAAAACCTTGCGATCACATTCTGCTTATTCTTATGCTGACTTCTACTTTGTGAATCAGTTAAAATAAGAACTTCTTCTTTTGTGATCTTGTTTGCTAGCTTTTCGCAAATGCGCTCTTTTTGATCTTCATTAAACGCTTGTGAGTTTGCAAAATCCCAAGTGAGCACCACTTTTGTGGCTGTCTTATTTACATTCTGACCTCCAGGACCGCTACTGCGCACTGCAGAAAAGCTGCATTCTTCAATGAGTTGCTCTTTGTTCACTACGCCTGGTGAGAAGGTTTAAGCAAATCGTTAATGGTCTTAACAGGGTTAAAAGTCTTTACAGGAACTTCTACAAAAATGGTATTCCATTTTGCCATTGCGCCATTCCATAAACCTGGAAGCTCTAGCGCTTTAATAGGCGTACCGTTATCCGTTTTACTCGCAATAAAGGCAAGATCAGGATTTACAAATTTCTCAAGATCAAATTTATCTCTTTTAAAGTCTCTTACACCAGCAACAACATCTACCGGATTAAAGTGTGTAGATTGTTTAAATATCTCACCTTGTTGTTTATCGTCAAAGTTTACCTGAGCACTTTCAATGATCTGCAGGCTTACTTTGCCGTTTTTATCTTTTACAAAGAAAGGTCCACCGCCTGGTTCTCCTTCATTCTTCACCATACCGCAAACACGAATAGGTCTATTGATAAGATCAAAGAGATATTCTTTTTTCTCCTTTGGCGAAAGCCTTTCATAATCTTCTCGCAATCCTAAACTGAAACCGTTCTCTAGGAAGATCTTAAGTTTCTCTATCTGTGCCGGCGTGATCTTGTCTTTACTTAAAAGCTCTGCGTATTCAAAAACTTGCTCTTGAAGTTCAAGCAAAATTCCGGCAAGCATTTTCTTATTTCTAGACAGTGAGTCAAGATTGTCTTGTGTGAGTACGTTGTCTATATTTTTAATGAAAATGATATCTGCATCAATATCGTTGAGGTTATTGATAAGCGCGCCGTGGCCGCCAGGTCTAAAAAGTAACTTTCCGTCTGGCTTACGATATAGTTTATTATCTTCAGTTACCGCTACGGTATCTGTTTCTGGCTTTTGAAAAGAATACGAAACATGAAATTTTGTTCCGGTGGCTTCTGATACTCTTGATTCAATTTCGCTGAAAAGCTTCTCAAAACCTTCTTTATGCTCTGGAGAAACTGTAAAATGTAGCTTGGCATGTTTATGCTGCTGTGCATAAGCCGCAGCTTCATAAAGATGTTCTTCAAAAGCTGTAACCAGTGTGCCATCATAGTTGTGAAATGGCAAAAGCCCCTTAGGATCGCTACCAAAATCAAACTCATCGCTCGCCATCATCGTTTCTACAAAAGCATATTTTTTAAAGCTTTTATCGTCTAGCTGCTCTTTACTGTACTTCTCTTTAACGCGAGACATAACTTCCTTGTAAAATGGGAAGTCTTTGTACTTATCAAAGAATCTGTCTAAGAATTTGCTGTCTTTTCCCTTTAGATAATCTTTTAATTTCTCCTTTTTAGGATCATAATCTGCAAGAAATTGATACACACTCTTAAACATACGAGAAGCTGCACCAGACGCCGGCGTGAATTTTATCACGTCTAGTTCTTCTTTGTAGTCTTTGTATAGTTTTATGTATCGTGCCTTCTGGTCTTTGTTTAGCTTTAAAATACCTTTTTTAGTAGTTGCGGCATCTTCTAAGACCACATTGGGAACTCCGTTAATAAATAGGTCTACCTGCTCATCCACCTGTTCTGGTGTTAGTCCATGAGCGGTAATTTCTTTGATGTCAGCGTCAGTAAAGTTCAATTTAGTTGATTTATGTGGTTAATTGCTTTGCGAAGTCTAGTTTCCAGATCTCCGTCTAATAGTATGTATGGTTTATTGTTTTCTTCTAGCGCGTTTTTAAATGCGGCAAACATTTCTTCCCTTTGATCTGGTCTGTCTCTTAGATCATCTTCTTCCCACGGTGTATCAATATAGAGCAAAAAATATACATCATACTGATTTTTAAGTGCAAACTTCTCTAGAAGTGGATCACACCACCCATTATAGTATGCTTCACTGTACACTTTTGTGGTAAGTAAGTTCGTGTCGCAAAAAATAAAATCATCACTTTTTGCAGCAGCATCATTCTCAAGTTTCATCTGGCCCACGGCGATAGGAAGCAGATCATGCGGCTCGCAAATCTTCTGCTCTTTATCCCATTTTTCTTGTAGATATTCTCTTGCAAATTCTGCTACCCATGGGGCGTCATAATGTTCTGCAAGTTTTTGTGCTAGAGTGGTTTTGCCTGTGCTTTCTGGTCCATAAAGGACTATGCGTTTGCAGCGAGCAGGTTGTTGTTTAAGTTGTTCTTCCAATGCTTGTAGCCGTAGATTGCTAGGATGGTAAAAATAAGATACTGAAAACTACTAAATGTTAGGCCTTTGTGAAAATATAACGGAACCGTAATAATATCTCCTATGATCCAGTAAATCCAGTTCTCTAGTTTTCTTTTGGCCATGAGCCACATCCCTACAAAAAATATGGCAGTGGTAAGGATATCTACGTAACTCACCCAACTTTGCCATTTGTCAAAATATTCATAGATCGCAAATACACCTATCGCTGTCGCGAAAAATATTAGCACAGAATATATATGTTCTCTTGAAGTGGTTGCTGTGATGGGCGTCACGTGATCGCTGTCTACTTTGCGTGTCCAGATCCACCAACCGTAAATGGACATAATGGTATAATAAAAATTAATAAGCGTATCGCCCAGTAAACCCCATTTTAGCAGAATGTAAACGTAAATAGACGTACTGATGATCCCAGTAGGAAATACAAGTACATTATTTTTCATAGAATAATAAACAGAGAGCAAACCGAAAATAGACCCCAGAATTTCTAAGACAATATCTATTGTTTCATACTCTGAATACTGCGTGAAGAAAAAATCTATAAATGCATCCATATACAGTTCTAACCAGAAAATTGATCATTTTCAAAAGCAGTTCCTACCACGATAAGATCTGCACCTGCATTATAAATCTCCTTGATTTGCTTACGGTTTCTTATTCCGCCGCCTACGATTACCGGGATTGAAACTTCAGCTTTCACGGCTTTTACGATCGATGTATTTACAGCAAATTTCGCTCCGCTGCCGGCTTCAAGATAGATCATCTTTTTGCCGGTGTATTCTCCCGCTAGCGCTGTATTTACAATTCTAGCGATCTCATCTTGAGCTATGGGCAAGGTTTTACTCACGCGCTGAACAGCGGTTTCATTACCACCATCTATCAGCACATAACCCGTAGGTATAATTTCAAGATCGAGATCTTTTAATTTCTCTACCGCTTTAACTTGCTGATGAATTAGATATTCAGGGTTATCGCCAGAGATCAATGACAAGAAGAGCAACGCATCAGCTTCAGCAGTGATCTGCTCATGATCCCCCGGAAATAGCAAAACTGGTAATTCTGTATATTTTTTTATCGCTTGTACGGTTGCCTGTGTACTTTTTGCGCAAGCGGTACTCCCGCCCACAAAAATATGTGTGGTAAAATCAGGTAAACGTGTGAGGGTTTCTTTGGCTGCAGCCAAATCAAAATCTTCTGGATCTATGAGAATCGCAAAAAGCTTTTTACCCGCCTCAATAGCCTTAAGCATTTGCGAGAAAACGTGTTGAGAACGTTGCGATTTTACTTTCAAAAGATTACTCATTTTCTAGCGCGTAAACGCAGGTAAATCCCTCAAATTCTAGGAAATTGACGTCATACCAACTCTCCTTGCCATGATAATTGATCTTTGCCGTGGTAGCCGTCTCGTCCATATCAAAATCGGTCACGTTGATATGCTGCAAGAAACTTACACCTTGCGTGCCATAGATCTTGTATAAAGACTCTTTTGCTCCCCAAACGATCGTAAGTTTTCTCATCACAGCCTCATCATTAGCAAGCGTGCGATATTCTTTAATAGGCGTGAATTTGCTCGCAATGCGCAAAATCTTATCGCGTTGCATCTCAATATCGATACCTACTTTTTTATCATCACTCACGATGATACCGGTAAAATTGTGCGAGTGTGTTATGGAGATAAATTTACCGTCTCTTAAATGTGGTTTCCCTACCTCATCGTAATAAAGATCGTGATCTGTGTATCCGGCTTTCGCCAAAAGATGCCTGATACTCGCAAATCCTCTTTTATGAATTTCAGACTTCATACGCGCCATACGATCCTGGCAGTGTTCCCTCAACTTGATGTCGTGCATAAGATTGTTAAGACTCTCGGTCACCTTCCAGATGTAAACCGTGGTCTGTTGAGAAACTGCTATTGTTTTGTAAAGTGGCACGTTAAATAAAGGATTATGCGTAATTTTGCCCCAAAATCAAGAATTGTAAAGATAGCAATATGTCAACAGAAACATTGCCTTACGTACCATATAAAGTTAGAGACATCGCTCTTGCTGAATACGGAAGAAGAGAAATAGAGCTTGCAGAGGCTGAAATGCCAGGGCTTATGGCCTTGCGCGAAGAGTATGGAAAAGAGCAACCCCTTAAAGGTGCACGCATCGCTGGATGTTTACACATGACCATTCAAACAGCGGTTTTAATTGAAACCCTTGTTGCGCTAGGTGCAGATGTTACTTGGAGTTCTTGCAACATCTTCTCTACTCAAGATCATGCTGCTGCTGCGATCGCCGCTGCAGGAATCCCAGTTTATGCCTGGAAGGGTATGAACGAAGAAGAGTTTGACTGGTGTATCGAGCAAACGCTTTTCTTTGGCGAAAGCCGTGAACCACTTAACATGATCCTTGATGATGGTGGTGATCTTACAAATATGGTTCTTGACAAATACCCAGAGCTTGCTAAGGGTGTAAAAGGCCTATCTGAAGAAACTACAACTGGTGTACACCGTCTTTATGAGCGCATGAAAAATGGAACACTTCCTATGCCTGCGATCAACGTTAATGATAGTGTGACTAAGTCTAAGTTTGATAATAAATTTGGCTGTCGCGAAAGCGCTGTTGATGCGATACGTCGTGCTACAGATGTGATGCTCGCTGGTAAACGCGTTGTTGTTTGCGGTTATGGAGATGTAGGTAAAGGTACCGCTGCATCTTTCCGTGGTGCGGGTTCTATTGTTACTGTGACTGAAATTGACCCAATTTGTGCACTACAAGCTGCAATGGACGGTTTTGAGGTAAAACGTCTTGAAACTTTGGTTGAGAAAGCAGATATCGTGATCACAACTACAGGAAATAAAGATATCGTGCGCGGTGAGCACTTTGAAGCGATGAAAGACAAAACCATCGTTTGTAACATAGGCCACTTTGATAACGAAATTCAAGTTGCATGGTTAAACGAGAACTTTGGTGATTCTAAAGTTGAGATCAAACCACAAGTAGACAAGTATACTGTGAATGGCAAAGACATTATTCTTCTTGCTGAAGGTCGTCTTGTAAACCTAGGTTGTGCTACAGGTCACCCTAGTTTTGTAATGAGTAACTCATTCACAAACCAGACGCTTGCACAAATTGAACTTTGGAACAATACAGATCAGTACGAGAACAAGGTTTATATGCTTCCTAAGCATCTTGATGAGAAAGTAGCTGCTCTACACCTTGAGAAAATAGGCGTTGAGTTAACAAAGCTAGATCAAGAACAAGCGGCATACATTGGCGTTGAAGTTGAAGGCCCATTTAAGCCAGAATACTACAGATACTAAGAAATCTGTTTCTATAGATTAAGAAGCCTCGCAAATTGCGGGGCTTTTTTATTTCACCACTTTCGCGCAACCATTTGCTATAGCCTTCATCTTATAGAATATGAGATATCGATTACTAATCCTTTTTTCACTTTATAGTTTTTTGGCTTTAAGCCAAAATAAAAAAGACAAATACCCTGTACTTTATTTAGAGCTAATGCCATCTGCAATACAATTTGGTAACGGTGGCGGAATTTCAGTGGGTGCTGGGCTCAATTATAATTTTAAGAAAAGTGATCTAATAGGCCTACGCTATTTTAATACGACCAATATCGGAGTACAAGGCGAGGCAGCTGTTGCAGCGCCGTTTGTAATTTTACCTTATTTCACGATCAATCTAGATCACGTAAATAATGTATCAGGTTTAGTTTACGGTAAAAGGTTTGTAAACGACAACAAATCATGGACAATTGCGGCAGGACCTGGAGTAGGATTTTTTTATGACTACATCTATACAGAAGACAATAATTATAGAACGTATGAAGCTTATTTTACAATCCCATTTGAAGCTTCATTTGACCTTTTTATGCGCAAGCCAGATAAATTTGGCATAGGTATGAGGGCAAAAATATTTGGAGCAGCTTCAAAATATTCTTCATTAGGCGTAGGAGTTGCCTTAACTCTAGGTTATCACAAATAAAAAAGCTCTCCAGAATCCTGAAGAGCTTTTTTTATCTTGAAACAAAGAACTTAACTGATTAAGCCTCTGCTTTAGGTACGATCGAAACGAAAGATTTACCGCCAGCTTTTTTAGTAAACTTAACTGTACCGTCTACTTTAGCGTGAAGCGTGTGGTCTTTACCACCATATACATTCTCACCTGGATGGTGTGTATTTCCTCTTTGTCTTACGATGATGTTACCAGCGATGGCTTCTTGTCCACCAAAGATCTTAACACCAAGTCGTTTCGATTCTGATTCTCTACCGTTCTTCGAACTACCTACTCCTTTTTTGTGTGCCATGATATAAAGTTTTGTGAGCTCTTATTTGCTTAGTAACTCAATTAATTCAGCTTTTTTCATTGAAGAGTATCCCTCAAGACCTCTTTCTTTGGCCATTTCTCTAAGTTCTGCAACAGTGTGTGAACTTAGGTCTTCTGAAGCTGCAGGCTCAGCCTTTGCTTCTTTTGCAGGTTCAGCTTTCTTAGACTCAGCTTTTTTGCTAGATTTTTTACCATCAAGAGTGATGTCAAGAATCTCAAGTTGAGTAAGGTACTGTCTGTGACCGTTTTTCTTCTTGTAACCTTTACGTCTTTTCTTTTTGAAGATAATTACTTTATCTCCTTTAAGATGTTTTACCACCTTGGCACCTACTAGTGCTCCTTCTATAGCCGGGGCGCCAAGAGTTACGTTATCTCCATCTCCTGTAAGAAGAACTTTGTCAAAGCTTACTTCAGCTCCTTCATCTTCTGCAAGACGGTTAACGTAGATCTTTTGGTCTTTTGCAACTTTAAATTGCTGCCCTGCTATCTCTACAATTGCGTACATAGCGTTGTTGTTAAAAAAATAATGTTTTTAAAAGGCGCAAAAGCTTCTCGCTTAAGCGGGCGCAAATATACACCTATTTCAATAAAATACAAACATTATTAAATGCTAATATACAACTATATAGAAAATTAGTTTTAAGAATGTTGCGGCGCAGTTTTACCTATGTTTTCCTGACGCTGCTTCATTTCTTTCTTTGTGTTGCGGGTATTCCAGCTTCTTTTAAAGAGTTGCATAAACGAAAGCGTTAGAACCACTGAGGTTGAGAATCCCATTAAAGCAACCATAAAAATCACTGTTCCTATACCAGTTTTATAAGTGGTAGACCAACTCGTGATCAGCTTATTTATATACTCAGGATTAATATTACCAGCGTATAAAGCAAAAAAGGCTGTAAAAAGAAGTGTTGCTATAAAACCAGTAACGACGCCTACTGAGAAACCGTCACCATAATCCATCTCTCCTATTTTCTTTAATTTATAATGCTTGATAGCTTCATAAATACCGTAACCAGTTATAAGTCCATTTGCAAGACTAAACAGCGGATTAGTATGCAACTTGAATAGTGCTAAAAAAAGGAAGTATGCAATTAAGCCTGCGGCTATTGCAATTCCGTATCGTAAGGGCAATGTTATCTTAGGCATATCTTCGGGGGTTTTTAAAATGTTATCTCATAAAGTTCGAGAATTAACCTCTTGAACCAACTTAAGGCACTGTTAAAGTTGATGTTGCAACGCATTATAAAGTTGAATTTTTAACGATTTTTGCAATATTTACTAATTATTTTTACAAAAATTAGCGGGATAGCCTGTAACAAATTACAGATTTCGCACACTTACCAGAATATTAAAAACCATATTAAATGAAGAGAAAAATTTTAGCTTTCGCTTTATTTACCTGTTCCCTTGGCGCCACTGCGCAACAGGTAGATTATGAAGAGTATGATCTGGACAACGGTCTTCACGTTATCCTTCACAAAGACAATGCAGCTCCCGTGGTGACAACATCGGTAATGTATCATGTGGGCGGTAAAGACCGTGAAGAAGGAAGAACAGGTTTTGCTCACTTTTTTGAACACCTCCTTTTTGAAGGAACAGAAAACATTGAAAACGGTAAATGGTTTGAGATAGTAAGTTCTAACGGCGGGACAAACAATGCAAACACTTCACAAGACCGTACCTATTATTATGAAGTTTTCCCGAGTAATAATTTAGAACTTGGCCTATGGATGGAGTCTGAGCGTATGCTTCACCCGGTAATTGAGCAAGGTGGTGTAGACACACAAAACGAAGTTGTAAAAGAAGAGCGCCGCATGCGTTATGACAACTCACCTTATGGGCAAATGATTTTCGCTATAAGCGAAAACCTCTTTGACAATCACCCGTACAAAGATCCCAATGTAGGCTACATGGAAGATCTGGACGCTGCAACTCTTGACGAATTCAAAGATTATTTCAATAAATATTATGTTCCTAACAACGCAGTGCTTGTTGTTGCAGGAGATATTGAAATTGACGAGACTAAGGATTTGATCAAGGATTATTTTGGAGACATCCCAAAAGGAAAAGAGATCACAAGATCTTACCCTTCCGAATCTCCTATCACAGCAGAGCGCACGGCAAAGGCGTATGACGCAAACATACAATTGCCAGCAAATATCACAGCATACAGAACGCCAGGCTATGGCGAGCGCGACGCTTATGTGCTAAACATGATCAGCACGTATTTAAGCAGCGGTAAAAGCTCTGTGCTTTATAAGAAGTTAGTTGACACCAAAAAACTTGCAGCTCAAGTTGGAGCTTTTAACTTAGAGCAGGAAGATTATGGGATGTATCTTATTTTCTCATTGCCTCTTGGCGAAACTTCTCTTGAAACACTTTCTACAGAAATTGAGGCCGAAATTGAAAAACTACGCACAGAATTAATTTCTGAAAGAGATTTTAAAAAACTACAAAACAACGCTGAAACTGATTTTGTAAACAGCAACTCTAGCATCTCAGGAATAGCAAATTCGCTTGCGAGATATTACATGCTATATGACAATACAGATCTTATAAATTCTGAAATTGAAATTTACAGAACCATTACAAGAGAAGAAATTCAAGAAGTAGCAAAAAAATACCTAAAGCCTAGTCAACGACTTACTTTAGAATATCTACCAAAAGAACAACAGTAAAAAAATTCAGCAATGAAAAAATTAATATTAAGCTTACTATTACTCACCGGGCTTACTGCAGTTGCACAAGTAGATAGATCTGTGCAGCCTACAGCAGGACCAGCCCCCGAAATAAATATTCAAGAGCCACGCACCTTTGACCTAAGCAATGGCCTGCAGGT
Source organism: Leeuwenhoekiella obamensis (assembly GCF_055391795.1). Lineage (NCBI taxonomy): Bacteria > Pseudomonadati > Bacteroidota > Flavobacteriia > Flavobacteriales > Flavobacteriaceae > Leeuwenhoekiella > Leeuwenhoekiella obamensis. Next base: position 2,761,561 of record NZ_AP029251.1, read on the forward strand.
AATTGTTGTAGAAGATCACAAACTACCACGTGTGGTTTATTCACTACAAACAGATAATCCACCAGTAAAAGAAGGTGACGCCATTGGAGTTTCTGATATGTTGAGCAGCATGCTTGGCAAAGGTTCTAAATCTATTGACAAAGACGCATTTTATGAAGAAGTAGATTATATGGGAGCTTCTATAAATTTTGGTTCTTCTAGCGCATTTGCAAATGGATTATCAAAATACAGCGAACGCATCATCCAATTAATGGCAGATGCTGCGTTACATCCTAATTTCTCGCAAAAAGAATTTGACAAAGAAAAAAATATCATTCTTGAGAATCTTAAAAGCAACGAGAAAAACGTAGGACAAGCCGCTTCAAAGTTGGCTAATGTTCTCGCTTATGGCGAAAACAACTCTAAAGGAGAAATTCTTACTGCTGAAAAACTTGAAAAAGTTACAATGCAAGACATGCAGCAGTTTTACAAAAAAGTGTTCATCCCGAATAATGCTTACTTAGTTGTAATAGGTGATGTAAAATATAAAGATGTAAAAAAGCAGGTTAAGAAATACTTTGGCGACTGGAAGGAAGGCGCTGCGCTTAAAAACACAAACGCTACTCCAGAGAATGTTGCTGATACAGAGATTGACTTTGTAGACATGCCTAACGCGGTACAATCAGAGATCATTGTGCTCAATCTAGTAGATCTTAAGATGAAAGATGCAGACTACTTCCCAGTGATCATTGCAAACCAAATCTTAGGTGGCGGTGGCGAAGGGAGACTTTTCCTAAATCTGCGTGAAGACAAAGGCTACACGTATGGCGCATACTCTTCAATAGGTAACGATAAATACGGGGCGACAACTTTTCGCGCCTCAGCGAGTGTAAGAAACGAAGTGACAGATAGCGCTGTTGTGGCATTTCTTGACGAGATCAAAAACTTTAGAGACAAACCTGTAAGCAAAGAAGATCTTAAGAACGCTAAAGCGAAATATACTGGCTCATTTGTAAGATCATTAGAGCAACAATCAACGCTTGCGACTTTTGCTCTTAACATTGAAACCGAGAATCTAGATGATGATTTTTACAAAGATTATCTTACTAAGCTAGAAGCAGTAACTATTGAAGATGTACAGCGTGTTGCTAAAAAATACTTTATGGTAGATAACGCAAGAATTATTGTTGCTGGTAAAGGCAGCGAGGTTCTTGATAATCTTGAAAAAGTAAACTTTAACGGCAAAACGATTCCTGTAAATTACTTTGATAAGCAAGGTAACGATGTACCAAGACCAGAATACAAGATCGAGATCCCAGAAGGAATGAACTCGTTTAAAGTTCTAGCAAATTACCTAGAAGCAATAGGCGGCGTAGGTAATCTTGAGAATGTAAATGCAGTCTCAATGGAGGCAAGCGCATCAATACAAGGGCAATCACTTGAGCTGGTAATGGTAAACACTACAGACAATAAGTTTTTACAAACGCTAGCAATGGCTGGTAATGTAATGAGCAAGCAAGTACTTAATGGTGATAATGCTTTTGCGGTTCAGCAAGGACAAAAAATACCAGTGCAAGGTGAGCAATACGACAGACTTAAAGCTGCTTCTGTACCCTTCCCAGAATTAGCGCAGGTAGAAAATCCTGAAGTTAAGCTTGTAGGCGCAGAAAAAGTAGACGGTAAACCAGCATATGTTGTTGACATGGCAAATGGCGAAACACTTTATTTTGACATAGAAACAGGCCTAAAATTGAGAAAGAAAGCTGTTATCAACATGGGACCGCAATCTATAGAGCAGGTTACAAACTTTAGCAACTATCAAGAAGTAGAGGGAATCAAATTTCCATTTACGATCAGCCAAAGTTTCGGGCCGCAGAATTTTGACTTCAACGTTTCAAAAATCGAGATCAATCCTGAGCTATCAGCTTCAGATTTTGAGTAGATATTTCTTTATTACGTTTAACACGAAAAGGGCTCCTCTGGGAGTCCTTTTTTATTTCTTTTCGCGCCAGCGTAACGTCTCAAGAATGCGCTTAATATCTTTTTTTAAATAGGCTGCCGCCGGAAGAATACTGTCGTAATTAGGCTCTGTATTGAAATAGATAGAACCCGTAAGAAAGTTATTTAAACTATCTGTAACGTAGAATTGAGATTGAGAAGCCGCATTACCAGAAACATCATAGAACATACCATAAACACCGTTCATTTCATCCACATACGGCTGATTGAAAATCTCATCTGCTTTGATCACATGCTCGTATGTTAACTTCTGCGCATCGCCTAATAATTGTCGCAAATTACCTTCTACAGGGCGATAGGTTAAATATAAAGCGCCGTTCATTTTAGGGTAATGCAAAATAGCTGAGCAGTTACCATCATATTCTACTCGCGCATCTGTATTTTTCATAAAAGTGTAAGGACAACCACCATAACTCCACGCCTTGTATGCAGGCGTTTTATACTGTAATGCAAGTTGGGCAGCAGGCTTTGGCAAAGTTTCATCTCCACAAGAAACAGCAAAACCTAAAACAAGAGCAACAAGTAAAATTTTAATTCTCAAAACAGGAAGATTTTGCGACGGCTTTAATCGCCAATGGTAAGCTTGATCTGCTTTATACGCTTGCGATCAATAGCTTCAATGGTAAACGAGTATTGATTAAAGTTTATTATTTCGTTCTTACGTGGGAAGCCTTTAGCAACCTCAAGCAAGAAACCAGCAAGTGTTTCAGCTTCGCCTTTGTTTTCTTCAAACTCGGTAGGATCTTCTAACTTGATCACACGGTAAAAATCCTTCAACGATGTTTTACCTTCAAAAACGTAGTTGTTATCGTCTAACTTAGAGAACACGATATCTTCATCATCAAACTCATCGCTTATGTCTCCCACGATCTCCTCAATAATATCTTCAAGAGAGATCAAGCCGCTGGTACCACCGTACTCATCAACAACAATCGCCAGGTGATTTCTTTTGTTCTTAAACTCGGTAAGAAGATCATCTAGCTTTTTATTTTCAGGCACAAAGTATGCGTCGCGCAAAAGTGCAGTCCAATTAAAGTCTGTTTCATCAATATGTGGCAGTAGATCTTTCACATAAAGAATACCGCTGATGTTGTCTACATTCTCTTTGTAAACAGGCACTCTAGAATAGCCATTCTCAACAATAAGAGGGATTATTTCGCCGAAAGGCCAATCTTCATTCAAAGCAAAAATATCCATACGCGGCTTCATCACCTGCTTTGTGTCTGTATTACCAAAGCTCACAATACCTTGTAGGATCTTTTGCTCTTCTATAGAGGTGTCTTCTTCACTTGTAAGCTCTAAAGCTTGCGAAAGCTGATCAACACTGATGTTTCCTTTTTGTTTACCAAATCTATTATGCACAAAGAGCGTAACTGAGCGCATAGGCATACTTATAGGCGCAAAAATAAAATCTAGCACAGCCATGGGATATGCCATCATATTAGAGAATGACTCTTTGTTACGACTCGCATAAACCTTAGGTAAAATTTCGCCAAACATCAATATCAAGAATGTTACTGCAACAACTTCTAACAAGAAACGCAAATCTGTAACCCAGATCTTGATCTCTTCAAGACCAGAGAAGAATACATCACTCACGCTAGAGAAGATCAAAACGATCGCGATATTGATAAAGTTATTAGCTACAAGTATGGTTGCGAGAAGCTTTTTTGGCTTCTCGAGCAAACGAATTACAATAGCTTGTTTTCTGGATTGTTTTTCTGGATCTAGTTCAAGATCTGCTGGTGTAAGTGAAAAGAAAGCCACCTCTGTACCACTAATAAGCGCAGAACAGACTAATAAAACCAAAACGGCGATCAACCCAAGGATTGTCGCCACAGAAAAACTGTTTTCTATTAAAAGTAAACTGGAAGGGTCAGGATCCAATCTTTATAATTGAGTTAGATTATTTGTATTAAAATGGCAAATCGTCATCATCTTCATAGCTGCTTGCAGGTTCACTGCTTTGCTGTTGCACCGGCCTTGAAGCCTGTGGTTGCTGATGCTGCACAGGTTGAGCTTGGCTCGCTCCCGGCATAGATTGACCAGTTTGCTCTTTAGGCGTTAAGAAGGTAAAATCTGTACATTGTATCTCTGTACTGTAACGCTCATTACCAGAATCGTCTTGCCATTTGCGTGTTTTAATTCTTCCTTCTATATAAACTTTATCGCCTTTCTTTAAATATTTCTCACAGATCTCAGCGCCTTTGTTACGCACCACAATATTGTGCCACTCTGTATTAGATACGCGCTCGCCTGTAGTCCTATTAGTATATGTCTCGTTTGTCGCCACAGGAAAACGGCCTATACAACCACCTCCTTCAAAATAATGCATCTTCACCTCATCTCCCGTATGCCCTATTAGCATCACTTTATTTAACGTACCAGACATTGAACTCTTTCTTTAAATTTTAAATCAAAAGTAATTAAAATCCGTCAGACCTAAAACTTATACTTTTCTAAGAAACGGTCTATCGCACGAGGAAGCGCATAAGAATCAAGCGCTTCGATCGCTACAGCAAATTTTGGATCAATTTGCTCAACTTGCATCTCATAAAAATCAATATACAGATTTTGATGCGAGAGCTTGTGCAGCACAGGCGTTTCGTTAAGCTTCTTAATATATGGAGCAGGCGTTTCGGCGGCCTTTTCGCTTAAAGCGAAAATAAATCTAGAGAGATCACCATTTAAAACACTAGCCTCAATATGTTGTACTACATTTTCTTCGGGCATATTTTTATCAAGCTCCAGCAACGGAAATTGATACAAACCATGCCAAATGCCTTTTCCCTCGCGACGCATCAGGGCGATCTTATCGCTTTCGCGGAAAAGCATAAAATGAAAAAACCTGTCTTTTACTTTGATCTTTCCTTTTTTCTTAGGTAACTCATCAATCTTATTTGTTGCCAGGGCAACGCACTTCTCGTTGAAAGGACAATGCAGACAATATGGATTTTTAGGTTTGCAATGCGTCGCACCAAACTCCATTATCGCCTGATTGAAAGTTGCAGGGTCTTTCTTATCGATCAACTTCTGAGCAAGTTCTTTAAAGATCCTTTGTCCCGTGGTGGTATTTATCTCTTCTTCTATACCATATATACGCGAGAGCACTCTATACACATTACCATCTACAACAGCTTGCGCTTCGTCAAAGCAAATAGATGCGATGGCGCTTGCGGTGTAATCGCCCACGCCCTTAAGTTGTTTTAAACCTTTATAGGTGTCAGGGAACTTCCCATCCATCGCGTACGCTACCATTTTTGCGGTTGCGTGCAGGTTTCTTGCTCTACTATAATAGCCTAAACCTTGCCATAATCGCATTACTTCGTCTTCTTTGGCTGCAGCCAAATCAAAAACAGTAGGATATGTCTCTGTAAAGCTGAAATAATACGGTTTTCCTTGCTCTACTCGCGTTTGTTGTAAAATAATTTCTGAGAGCCAAATGCGATATGGGTCACGTGTTTGCCTCCAAGGCAGGTTTCTCTTGTTTTCTAAGTACCAGTTAATGAGTTTTTTAGAAAAAATATGTGTTGAAAATACCATTTCTCGAAAATATGAGTTTATGTATTTATATTTTAATCGATTACGTTTGAAAAATTGATTTATTAATACTTATATTTGCACCCTTAAAAATTTTTAACCCCTAAAAATAATACGTAATGACAAAAGCAGATATCGTTGCAAGGATTTCTGAGAAACTTGGAATTGAAAAGAATGATGTACAGGCAACTGTTGAGTCTTTCATGAGCGAAGTAAAAAACTCTCTTGAGAGCGGCGACAACGTTTACCTTAGAGGTTTTGGTAGCTTTATTATCAAAACACGTGCTGAGAAAACTGGTCGTAACATTTCTAAAAATACCACGATCAAGATTCCTGCACACAACATTCCTGCATTTAAACCAGCTAAGGTTTTTGTAGAAGGTGTTAAGTCTAACGTAGCCGTTGAGGACAAATAAATTACTAATCCTTAAAAATACGCACTTATGCCAAGTGGTAAAAAAAGAAAAAGACATAAGGTAGCAACGCATAAGCGTAAAAAGAGACGTAGAGCGAACCGTCACAAAAAGAAAAAGTAGTCTAGGCTACTTTTTCTTTTTGTTTTACTTGTTTGAAGTAAATCTTACGTTCTTTGACATCCGGATATTAAAAAATCGCCCACATACCTTAGGGCAGTAATTTTTTATATCTACCGTTACACAATTAAACCTGTGAAAAACAAATTGTTTAATCCTTTGTGATCTTCTCCTAACCAGTAGAAGATCTACTCTATAAATTTAACGTAACGTGAACAACGAGTTAATTATTAGATCTGGTTCCACGTCCGTTGATTTTGCCTTATTAAAGGATGGAAAATTAATTGAACTACACAGGGATAAAGAAGACAGTAAATTTAGCGTAGGTGATATTTTTATTGCCAAAATACGTAAGACCGTTTCCGGTCTTAATGCTGCGTTTGTGAACGTAGGTTATGAAAAAGATGGATTTCTCCATTATCATGATCTAGGACCGCAACTCTCTACCCTGTTAAAATTTGTAAAACGTGTAAGCACAGGTAAACTCAAGGACTATAGTCTTAAAGACTTTCCTAAAGACCAAGACATCAATAAGAATGGTAAAATCTCTGATGTTCTTAAGTCTAACCAATCAATTTTAGTACAGGTTGTAAAAGAGCCTATTAGTACAAAAGGACCGCGTATAAGCAGCGAACTTTCTATCGCTGGACGTTATGTGGTACTTGTACCTTTTTCAGACAGGATTTCGATTTCTCAAAAAATTGAATCTCGTGAAGAAAAAGCAAGGCTTAAAAGACTTGTACAAAGCATTCGCCCAAAAGGGTTTGGCGTTATCGTACGCACTGTTGCTGAAGGCAAAAAGGTTGCAGAACTGGATCGTGACCTTCAGAATTTACAGGATCGCTGGAACGCCATGTGCAAAAAGCTTCACAATGCCCATTTACCAAGCAAAGTATTAGGAGAAATGAACCGTGCCTCTTCTATTTTAAGAGACATTTTTAACGACTCCTTTACCGGAATTTGTGTAGATGACGAGACATTGTATTATCAACTAAAAGATTATCTGCAAGAAATTGCACCACACAAAGAAAATATCGTAAAGCTTTACCAAAGCAACATCCCTATATTTGAAAAATACGGTATAGAGCGACAGATCAAGACTTCCTTCGGTAAAACCGTCTCAATGAGCCGTGGCGCCTATCTTGTTATAGAACATACAGAAGCCCTTCACGTAATAGATGTGAATAGTGGCAATCGCAGTAACAAGGCAAAAAGCCAAGAAGAAACAGCTCTTGAGGTTAACATGATCGCAGCTACTGAAATAGCCCGACAGCTTAGGCTTAGGGATATGGGAGGTATCATAGTGATAGACTTTATTGATATGAACAAGTCAGAAAATCGCAGAAAACTCTTTAACCACCTTAGGGAAGAGATGAGCGATGATCGGGCTAAGCATAAAATTTTACCGCCTAGTAAATTTGGACTCATCCAGATCACAAGGCAACGCGTAAGACCAGAAATGAATATTAAAACACGCGAGAAAAATCCTAACGGAGAAGGCGAGATAGAAGCGCCTATCAGTGTTGTAAACCGTATTCAGACTGATCTTATCAAACTATTAAAGAAAGACTATAAAAAGATAACGTTACACACGCATCCTTTTATAGCAGCCTTTTTAATGAAAGGCTTTCCATCTATACGCTCCAAGTGGTTCCTGGAGCATAAAAAATGGGTACGAATAATGCCCAGAGATGCTTACACGTATCTTGAATACCGTTTTACAGATAAAGACGGTAAAGAGATTAGATAATATTAGGAAACCCCCATCGTGCATTCGGTGGGGGTTTTTTTGTTTTAATTTTGCAGCTCATGCAACAACCACACCGCACTTATACAGTAGACGAAGCCAGAGTACGACTAGAGCGTTATTGCGCAATGGAAGACCGTTGCCACAAACAAGTAGAAGAAAAGCTACGAGAGATGAATTTGATCCCAGAAGCGGTAGATCAAATCTTGTATCACCTCCTCACAAACAATTACCTTAACGAAGAGCGCTTTGCACGCACATTTGCCCGTAGTAAATTCAATCAAAAACAATGGGGCAAAAATCGCATCATACGCGAACTCAAAATGCGAGACATCTCAAAATTCAATATAGACGCCGCACTCACAGAGATTGAAGACAAGAAATATTATGAGGTTTTTGATACGCTTTCGCGAAAGCGACTCGCACAGATAAACAAAGAGCCTAACAAATACAAAAAGCGCAAGAAACTAGCTGACTACTTGCTTTACCGCGGCTGGCCCAGTGATTGGATCTATGAGAAAGCTAAAGAGCTTATCCCGTAGACCTAGTCATTGATAATAAAGTAAAAATCAATCTCGCGCAACTGCTTTAAGGCTTAAGCTTTCGGCCTTTATTCCACCATACTAGAAAACCAGTAACTGGCAAACTTGCACAGATCAAGCTTATAAAAAAGGCCAGAAGCTTACCGGGAAAACCGAAAACCGCCCCAATATGCATATCATAATTTAAAGCTGAGAGTTGGTCTGCAAAATCTGCCTCAGAATATCGATCACCTTTCATTCTTAACTCCTCTAAAGTGTATCGATCAAAGTAATACTCATTTTTATTATAAAAAGAACCATGATCTTGATAAGCGACGATCTCAATAGGATCGTCATCATCAGCTATTATGGGAGTCATGTACATTCCTTGTACATCTGGTTCTTGCTCAATGGTTTTATACCAAGCTTTATCTAACGGAGAAATAGTATCATTTTCTATTAAACCCTTATTGGCAATATCTGAGTGTGGGTGATGATGCTCTGGCTTACTCTCTCCTCCAGATGTAATGTAATACAGTCCGTCACCAAACCATTGAAAACTCCACACTAATCCTGTAACAGCAAGCACAAAAGCCAGAATAAGACTGTAGAAGCCCAGAACATTGTGCAAATCATAATTCACACGCTTAAAACTTCCTTTCCACTTAATTTTAAAGCTCTTATTAACGTTGCTTTTCTTTAGGTTTTTTGGCCACCAGATCACCAATCCCGTGATCAATAGAACGACAAATATAAGCGTACAAACACCTACAATAGGTCTTCCTATTTCATAAGGAAGCCACAGCGCGCGGTGCCCATCTATCATAAATCTGAAGAAATCAAAATTCCCCGCTCCTAGAAGCTGTTGCTTCTTTAAGAATTCTCCCGTATAGGGATTTACAAATATTGCGGTAAAACTTCTCTTTCCGTTATTAAAAGAACTATACCCAACTGCTGCCGCGCCTTCTTTATTGCTATACGTTAATCCTGTAGGTTTTTGATCTGGCATGTGTTCACTTGCCGTATCAAGAATCTGAGAAGGCGGAACAAACGCTTTATCCTGAACCTCAACAAATCGCCAAGGCTCCATAGCATCTTTTATTTCTTGTTGAAAAGCATAAAAACAGCCAGTAATGCTCACAATAAACACCACTATACCAGAAACAAGCCCAAGCCACAAATGCAGCCAATCGCTAAATTTTCTTAGAAGACTTTTTTTGTTTTTTTTCTTATTGCCTTTCATACCGAAATAAAAAAACCAGCATCAGTTCACGATAATGCAAACTGTGCCGGCTAGTAATTAAATTCTTATAGTTTGTAAAGACCAGCGATGAAGCTCGCTTGTACTTTAGCTCCTTTTGTTACGCTTAGATTTTGCGTGTTGATCTGGTAAACATAGATTCCGCCATCTTCAGGGATAGTGATGTAAAAATTGTTATCTTCTTCAAAGGCAGCCATTCTTCTACCATCACCACCATGACTAGGAACACCGCTTATAAAATCTACTGTTTGATTTTCAAAATCCACGATTGCAGACTCTAGCGGGCCATCACTCCATCTTGCTTGAGAAGCTCTGTCTTCTGTGTTAATTTCGGCGAAAGCCTTACCGTTTTCAAGAAATTGTGAATACACAATATTGCCTCCTGAAACATTCTCGATATCAAAGAAATAATCTTGATCAAATGTTGTCTCACCGCTTTTGATCTTTAAAACTCCGCTAGGTCTTGTAGATTGACTGTAACCATTAGCAGGATTAGAATGCGACAGCGCATATACGTTACCAGCAGCATCCTTCACTAATCCAGATTTTGTATTAAAACCACCTATAGGACCTACACGATCGTCTGTGATCACTTTTTCGAGCGCTAGCTCTGGATAAGAAAATACAGCAACTTGAGCTTGGTCTGTAGATGGAGTGTCATAGGTATTTGGATCAGACACATAATAGCTTAAAAACAGGTGATCGCCACTTACAACCATACCAGAATAGGCAGGACCAAAAGTTGTTGTTAATTCTGACGCTTGAATTTCTACAGTTTCTAGAACCGCCACGGTGCTAGGATTGAATTTACGGAAAGTAACAACATCTGAAGCTGCAGACATTGTAACAGAAACAAGTGTGTTATCATCTGCCTTCACAAGATCTGAAAGACTATTAGGGAAAGAAACATTTCCTGTTAATTTCAAGGTTTGTGACTCCTCATCTTTATTGATCGCTACTACATTATCATCATCAAGACCTCCTATACTATAAATCGTATTATCGATCATTGTGAAGTCGTAATAACCTGGCTGCTCGATACCTTGACCTTCTGCAGTTAAAGTGCCAGACATGATATCATCATAAGTAACAGTATAGTAAGAAAAGCTACCATCTGTCGCTTGTATCGCAAGAGATAACACATATGGATCGAAATCTTCAGATTCGCCTGGATTATCAATAGCATCATCATCTGAAGTACACGAGATAGTGAACAATGCCATGCAAGTGGCAAATATGGAAAGAGTAAAAACTTTTTTAAAACTTAAAGCTTTAGTATTCATGGTAAGGGATTTATTATGATTTTATAAATTATATCTGAGTTTTAAATAAAAGGCTCTGCCCGGTTTTTGTAACCTGAACTTATCGTAAAGTGCCTCATTTGTAAAGTTTCTACACTCAAAGGAGACGTTGTATTTTCCGTTTTCTAGACTGTAACCTATTTCTGCACTATGCGAAGATTGTTGCGGAATAATGGCCTTACTATCACGACTTCCAAACCTGTCTGAAGACAAGAAATATTCTTGCGTAAACCTGTAATAGTAATTGAAAAATAACAGGCTATTATCTACTCCTACATCTTGAAAATTAAATCCAGCGGTTGCACCGCCAAATAGATAAGGAGTATTAGGAATTCTAGCGCCTTTATTAAAGTTCTCTTGATAACCAGAATAGTCATTGTAGATCAAATCTGCTTGATCAGTAATATCCTGATAAGTTACATTTGCAGATAAATTAAATAGATTTTTATATCGATACGCAAGCGCTCCTTGCACACCTATAGCTCTTGTTTCGGTCAGGTTACCATTTGTTGTGGTTGGCCCAGATACCGTCACAATATTGTAGATCAAATCTTTGGTATCTCTGTAGATAAAAGTACCACCCACTTCTAGCGAATTTGCGCTATCTATAGTGTAATTATAATTTGCTCCTATATTATAATTATTGCTTTGCTCTGGTCTTAGATCAGGGTTTGCCAGGACCACCAATCCATCTCCAAAAAACTCCTGAGCCGTAGGCAATCTAAAGGCTTTTTCAAAAGAGGCCTTTACCTGAAGATCTTTCGATAAGAAGTAAGAACTTGCAAATCCGTATCCCACATCGCTGCTCTCTATTTCGCGTGAAGCGGTAGACTCTACAGTATTATCTTCTTGCGCCGCTGTAGCAACATTAAGTGTGTATGCTTTTACAAAAACGGTTGCCGTCCAGTTTTTATTGATTTGATATTTATACGAAAGTGAAAATATATTCTTGTCCAGCGATTTTGGGAAGAAATATTGATTGCGATCTAGATTTACACTATCGTATTCATCTCTATTAAAATGTTGAAACGCATGATTAAATGAGAGTGAATGCTTCTCATTTACCAGATAACTCAAATTAAGTTGCGTAGAGAATTCATGATCATCCAGTTCTAGCAAATTGGCTTCCCCTTGCTCTCCATTTGATTCTGAACTTGTAGCATACGTTTCTCCATACCAATTGTATCGCACACCAGTAAGCGTGTCAATATTTTTAGTTTGTGTAATGTTGTAAGAGGTGTTTAGACTTACGTCAAAACCCTCCACAAACAAGTTCTGTTTTTTATATTTAAGTGTCGGGATCACTGAAGAACTTTCGGTTTTAATGGCGCCAAAGACAGTGGCCATTGTCGCGCCAGTTTGCACATCATTATCATCGCCAGAAACAAGAACTCCGATTAGTAATTGATCTGCAAATGACCTGTCTACAAAGCCAGTTTCAACCTGCGCAGTTGTTGACCTATACGCATCATGAAAACGCTCAACTTCTACATTCTCTTCTTCCAGATTACCATTGCTATCAAAGATGTCTACAAAAACATCATAGTTGTTATCTGAATAATTATAGTTTAGATTTCCACGTACAGTGAAACCTGTTTTATTGTTTGTATGCGCACCATTAATTGAAGCTTTGTGCGTATTAAAAGATCCTACAGAATAAGAAACATCTAGATAATCATCTTTTTGATTTGTGATGATATTCACCGCTCCGCCCAAAGCATCTGTACCTAACCAAACAGGCACAACACCATTATAAACATCTACACGCTCAATAGAATTAACCGGAATATTAGAAAGGTTGAATGACGACCCAAAACTATCCATGGGAATTCCGTTAAGGAAAAACTTGATTTGATTGCCACTAAATCCATTTAGTGAAAAGGTATAGTTAGAACCTAATCCGGCATCTTGAAGTATTCTTACACCAGGAACTCGATCAAGCACTTGCTGCGCATCTGCAGTACTATTTAAAAGATCTTTAGTAGAAACTGAAGTTACAGAATATGCCTGTTCATTAAGTAAACGAACCTTAGACTTTCCTGTTAATTGAACCTCATCGATCTCATAGGAAGAATTCTCAAGTTCAATTTTTAATTCAAGGTTCTCTCCTGCAATTATATTAATATCCTTCTCTTGTTTTACAAAACCTAAAGAAGAAACCTCAATTGTATATTTCCCTTGAGGAATATTCTTTAACTGAAAGAAACCTGAAGCATCAGTGGCAGTTCCTACAGATAATGCTCTTATTATAACATTTACACCTTCGAGATTTGAATTCTCAGAGGTTACAATACCACTTACTGAACCTGTCTTTTGTGTCTGCGCCACACTTACTAATCTACTTAACAAAGTGAATAGTATCAAATAAACCTTAAGCTGCCTTCTTAAAAACAATTTAGAATGATTTTAAACAGGCGCAAAAATAGAACGTCAGCTACTTCTAAACAAGCTAAATTAGACTAATTATAAATAAAAAATTTGAACATAAACTTTTTACCAATTAATAGGTTGAAAATCAATTAATAGAATAAAAATAAAATTGTCTAGGAAATACTATGAAGCTTGTGAGTCTCTGCAATAGCACGCTCATTTTTCTCATCTATCCACGCTTGACCTTTGCGACGGCGCATGAAGTTATCAAAATAGCGCATGATAAATACATTGTAAACTGCTTGAGCGAGATGTTTAGGCTTTCGCGGAAGCGCACGCAAACTCATACTGAAACCGGGAGTTACATACTTCATATAATGCCACCAGCCTTCTGGCATGTACAAGGTTTCACCGTGCTTTAAATGCGTGATATAACCTTCAGCTTTTTTAAGCACCGGGAATTTCTCATAATCAGGATTATCAAAATCGATATCCTCTCGTGTTATAAGTGAATGTGGTACTTTGTAAAGATTAGGTGTTTGCGATGGCGGAAACAATATACATTGCTTCTCACCATGAAAATGAAAGTGAAGAATGTTTGCCCAGTCTATATCATGATGCATAAAAACCTTACTTCCTTCTCCACCAAAGAATAGCATCGGGATTTGCTTGATAAGGCGTAAACCAACTTTAGGAAATTTAAAATCCTCCTTTAAAGAAGGAACTTCTTTCATCAAGTTATACAAGAAAATCCTGAAGTTCGTTGGCTTACTTTTTAGCAGATCGATATACGCATCCATTTTCATTTTGGCATGAGCCTGATTAAAGCCATCTTCATGAGTTACCGGCCTGTCATCATACAACGGTACTGTTTTATCTCCAGCTACTTGCTTGATGTAATCCAGATCCCATTTATCAAACGCAGGCCAATCTTCAATTAGATTCTCTATCACAACAGGACGTTGTGGCTTCAAATAATCGCGTACAAACTCTTTTTTAGAGATTGTTTTAACTCTATGTATCTCTTGAAATTTCAATAAAAATCCTCCTCTTTTTTACGCTTTGGCTTTAGCCTTAGCTTCTTCATTACGCGGAATGCTATGCCCAGGACGTGTCCATTTTGGTTTTTCGCCAAGAGGCATATGTTTAGAATCTGTAGCTTCTACAGTTTCTGGTTGCGCCTTTTTTACAAATGGTTTTTGCGGATTAAGACCTAGCATTTTAAACATTTCCATATCCTCGTTTACATCTGGATTAGGCGTAGTTAAAAGCTTATCTCCTGCAAAGATCGAGTTCGCTCCTGCGAAAAAGCACATTGCTTGTCCTTCTCTGCTCATTTGTGTACGACCTGCACTTAGTCGTACTTGTGTTTGTGGCATAACAATACGTGTTGTTGCTACCATGCGAACCATTTCCCAGATAGAAATAGGCTCAATATCTTCCATTGGTGTACCTTCAACAGCAACTAAAGCATTAATAGGCACACTCTCTGGCTGCGGACTCAATGTTGCCAGCGCAACAAGCATCCCAGCTCTGTCTGCAAGCTTTTCTCCCATCCCGATGATACCACCACTACAAACCGTAACATTAGTCTTACGAACGTTGCCTATGGTATCCAGACGGTCTTGATATGCTCTTGTAGAGATCACATCTTTATAATAATCTTCTGATGTATCTAGATTATGGTTGTATGCATAAAGACCAGCTTCAGCAAGACGCTGCGCTTGATTTTCGGTAAGCATACCAAGGGTACAACAAACTTCCATATCCAGTTTGTTAATGGTGCGCACCATCTCTAACACTTGATCAAACTCTTCACCATCCTTAACATTACGCCAAGCGGCACCCATACAAACGCGCGAACTTCCAGAAGCTTTTGCTCTTAATGCTTGCGCTTTTACATGATTTACCGTCATAAGGTCGTTACCTTCAATATCTGTATGATAACGCGCAGCCTGCGGGCAATACCCACAATCTTCTGGGCAGCCACCAGTTTTTATCGATAATAAAGTTGAAACCTGAACCGTGTTAGGATCGTGAAATTCTCTATGCACGGTAGCCGCTTCATAAAGCAGCTCCATCAGGGGTTTATTGTAAATTTCAAGGATTTCTTCTTTTGTCCAGTCGTGTCTCATAATCGCTTGGTCTAAGTAGTAAATGTACTAAATAAGATGTTTATAACGCTTGCAAAAGCTAGGGTTTAGTGACTAAAATACTAACAGCATTTCCGCCAAAACCCACAGCATTAACCATCACATTTTTAATTGCTCTATTTTTATTTGACTCCTTTATGCCTTGTACTTGGGGGCTAACAAAAGGAATTTTAAGTATTTTTTGATCCTGCAGCATTGCTATTGCGAGATCAAGATTTAACAGTCCGCTGGCGCCAAAGGTGTGCCCCAACTTCCATTTATTCGTTGTTAATAACGGGTAATTTTCATTTTCTTTATTTGGCTTAAAGCCAAAAACCTTCTCAATGGCCTTTACCTCACTGCTGTCGCCTAGCATTGTTCCTGGCGCATGCATCACAATGGCATCAACTTCTTCTGGTGATGTTTCTCCCAGCGCCATTTTCATCGATTTTTGAAAACACTCAGCCTCTGCCGTTACCGAAACTGCATGGATCAACCTCTCTGTAGCATAACCCACACCAGAAATATATGCGAGGGCATTTTCTTGCTCACCAACTTCAAGACAAACGCTCGCTGCGCCCTCACCCAGCACCATCGTGTTTTCCTTTTTATCAGGATCTAAGGCTCTACATGGGTACTCTGCATTTTCATCTGCTCTGCTATACGTTTTCATAGAACGCATTTGCGCGATGGTAAAATCTGTTAGTGCGGCTTCACTACCACCCACTAAGAACTTATCACACATCCCTGAGCGTAACCATGCAACACCGTTTAACAAAGCATGCAAAGCCGTTGAACATGTTATGGAATGAGAAATTTCTGGTCCATCATTTTGCAGATCTTGAGCCACCCATGACGAAATATTACCCAAGGTGGTTGTAGGAGACGCAAGGGTTTCTGTCTGTTTATTTTTGGCGAAAGTGGAATAATATTTCTCAAAAAGTTGCGTGGCACCACGTGATGAACCTATGTTGATACCAAAACTATCACCATGCTTCCAACCTGCATTTTTTGCAGCTATTCTACTTGTGTATAGGGCAAAAAG
Organism: Leeuwenhoekiella obamensis; assembly: GCF_055391795.1. Taxonomy (NCBI): domain Bacteria; kingdom Pseudomonadati; phylum Bacteroidota; class Flavobacteriia; order Flavobacteriales; family Flavobacteriaceae; genus Leeuwenhoekiella; species Leeuwenhoekiella obamensis. The sequence goes on from NZ_AP029251.1 coordinate 2,778,009, forward strand.
CACCGTAGGATCTAGTGATTGATAATTTCTATTTTCATCACGTATAAGGTTGATCTCTTGCGCAAGCTCAGTAGGCAGTTTACCTATCCACGCTTTTAAATCAACATCAAATTTTAAGTTATGATCTGGCGTGAACAGGAAGTTATTTTTATGTGCTCCTAAAGCAGAAATAGCACTTATTCCCGTGACTGCAATTTTTGTTTTCAAAAGAATAGAATTCTAGATGCAAAAATACGTCATAGAGTACATCTTAAGAAAGATTAGAGAACTAGTTTAAAAAGAAAAAAGCAACGCCTAGGCGTTGCTTTTACAATTGGCTGGTTATTAATAATCTTAGTTCTCCTGAAGTACAGTAGCTGTGTGGTTAGCTCCGCTTTGTAGTGTAGCGCTGTAATGGCTAACACCTAGCTGAGTTGTCGCACTTGAGCTGTTAGTACCATATTGATTAGTAGCTGCGTAGTTCTCATCACCCATTTGGTAATCTGTAGCAGTGTTATCAACACCATCTTGAACGATACCAGAGAAGTTATCCTCAGAACCGCTTCCTAATTGCGATTGAACGATATTATTACCGTCTCCTGCTTGTTGAGTTAAAGACATATTAGACTCTCCTTCTTGTCTTGTTGTAACATCATTATTAGAAGCAAAAGAATTTGTTGGAAAATGAATAAGTGGTGGCTCATAAGCACCTCCTGCACTCCAAGCAAGGCCACCGCTTTGTAAATTATAAGATTCATTATTGTTACCCTCTTGATCTATATCAATGGTGTTACCCAAAGCGCCTCCTGATTGTATAGTTAAAGTAGAGTTACCGTCTCCTATTTGATCAATATAAAGATGATTATTAGATCCGCTTTGCACAGAACCATCAATTGTAGTGTTATTAGATCCATTTTGTGCAATCTCTGCATTGTTACTAACACCTACTTGACTCATCCAAATAGAATTATCAAATCCTCCTTCTTGTTCTGATGAGAATGTGTTACCTACACCTTCTTGTGTATTATCTGAAAAGTTACTTACAGCAGTATTCTTTTGCAAAACACTAGAAGTGTTTGAAATACCAGATTGAGTCGTTGTTGATTCACCGCTTATACCTAATTGATCTATGGTAGCCGTATTGTAGGCGGATAAAGCCATTTGATTAATGGTTGCCTCATTATATTCCCCATTTTGATGAACCAAACCGGTGTTAGATAATCCTTTTTGATCTACAAGCGCGTCATTTTCCACACCTATTTGATGGATGTTACCTGTAAGATTTGTTCCCTTTTGGGCTACTGTGCCCTCATTGTCCTGGGCTAATAAAACGCCTCCACAGAGAAGCGCTCCCGCAACTAAAATTGCATTTTTCATAAGTAAAATATTTAGAATGGTTAAAATTCAAATACAAACAAGTTCTCAAACAGGTTATAGCAGAATAGAATACTTCTACACAACTTGCGCTTAAAAACTTTTTTAACTTAGGGGGAGTTTCTGATCATAGAACGGGTATAAGGGGACGCTCAAAAAAATGATCGATGTAATATATTAGTATTTCCTTAACTTTTCTGAAAAATTCGATTAAAAGCTAAAAGACAACGATTTAAACCATAAAAAAGCTAATTATCTTTAGCGTTTTGGCTGCAGCCAAAACTATTTTACTTACTTTACTCTTTATAATTCAATAATGCATGGAACAACACCCTCAATCTCAAAATAACTATGAAGCGCCTAAAAAAAGCTGGTGGAAACGTAACTGGAAGTGGGTTGTTCCATCGGGTTGCTTAGGTCTTATTATCCTTTTAATTTTATTGATAGGTTCTGCAGCGTTTAGCTTCTTTAATTTTATAAATGAAGAAAGCGGTAGCGACGATGCGATGACACTTATTCAACAAAATGAAAGTGTTATAGAATATCTTGGCGAACCTATTGAGAAAGATGGTTTTGGAAGTTTTAATGTTTCGACTAGCAATGGTTTTAGAAAAGCAGAAGCTAATTTCCCGATCAAAGGTCCTAATGGCTCAGGCCACGCATACATAAAAAGTCACGGCAAAGGCGAAGCTAAGATCTACGACACCTTTGAGGTTACAATTGGCGATACGCTAGTGCTGGATTTGAGGCCAGAAAAATCAATTGAACTTGAGTAATTCTTGAAGTTTTTCTTCACTTACCTCTTTTAATTTTAATTCAACTTAACGATTTTTAGAGAGCCGTATTTGAGTTTTAGCAGCTTTGAAACCTTGCGCTGAAACATCAAAAGCCAAGAGGTCAAATGTTTTATTTAATGTCAAACTAATATTAGATTCATATACATTCAACACTGTCATATTGCTTCTATCTACAATATATATTGCGACGTTTTCACCCATTGCAGATGCCGACTCAATTGTGAGTTCTGCCCTTTCTAAATTTTCTGGATAAAATCTATCAACATTGATCCAGCCAAGTTTTGCAATCTCAATCTCTTGATATAATCTTAAAGTGTTGTTCCGCTGGTAAATCAGATTATTGTATTCTTTCAGTAGGCTTGCATCTGTTGAGTCAAAGAAAATTTCATCAGAAGCGTCTTCAGTCGCTATCTTTAATTTAATTTGTGAATAAAGAGTGTCATTTTTAAAAAACGTGGTATCACTAACCAAAACCCTTTCATCTTTTTCAAATTCAGAAAACGAACCTGAATCCTTAAAAACAGTTTTAGATGCAATTCTGTACTTGTCTACTCTATTAATTCTGGTCATCTCCTCATCCAGTACGATTGTATCTTTTAAAAATATCCACGGATATACTTTTTCCTCAAGATTCTTATCAGTAAGACTCCAATTCATATTACCAGAATCATCATGAATACCTTCAAAAATTTTCATGGCTTCTGTGGATAATTGTGGAAATGAAACTTGAATAGTTTTTCCTGACTTTAATTCTAAATATTTATCACCGTTCTTCACTTGGATATTATATGCACCTCCAGAAATAAGCCACTTTCCATCAGAAGTGGTCTGAGCATTGTACTTTACAAGGGCTTCCTTAGTGGTCAATTCTATAAGTTCAAGCTTTAGGCTTTTACCAGTGTTTAAACCATCCAAATCCTGAGGATTTAGTGTAATCTCTGTGCCAAATTTTCCTTCAATAAAGTTGACCGTGTCATTACGAAGTTCAAATATCTGCTCCTCAGGTTGAGGAACAGTTAAGAAGTCTTTTAAAACAATGGAAGTTTTATCCTTTTCGCATGAAGCGAAAAGACACACAAGCAAAAGAAGCGTAATTTTCCTCATAATTGGATTAGGTTTCAAAAAAAACCAACTCAATTATGATGCCACTAACAAAATCGTTTTATCACCTTGCGGATGGTTTCATACAACCGCTCCATCTCCTCACGATTGGTCACATACGGCGCTGCGATGTACATCGTTGCTCCCAGCGGACGTAGAAATGCTCCATTTTCTAAACAGAAATTAAAGATCTGATAGCGCAAATTACCGTAGCGCTCCATGGGAAGTTTTAACTCTAGAGCGATGATCGTCCCTAGTTGGCGCACATTTTCCACACGAGATTCTGCCTGCATTTCTTTGGCGAAAGCCTCATGCCAGGAAACCACATTAGTGATATTTTCTTGCATTGCTGCGGAAGTCAATAAATCGAGACCCGCCAGCGCTGTAGCACAAGCAATAGGATTCCCAGAATATGTGTGCCCATGAAAAAGTCCCTTGCCTATATCATCAGAATAGAATGCATCATAAACCGCCTGTGTGCAGGTCGTAGCGCCCATAGGCACAAGGCCAGCGCTGAGTGCCTTTGACAAACAAATCACATCGGGTTTTGTGTCAACAAACTCTGAAGCGAAGTTTTTACCGGTTTTACCAAAACCCGTCATCACCTCATCAGCCACGAGAATAATGCCTAGCGAACGGCAAAATTCTAATACTTCATTTAACGCTTCCGCGGAATACATATGCATGCCGGCCGCTCCTTGAACTAAAGGTTCGTAGATAAAACCCGCAATATTTTCTTCCTCGTGAAACTGCTTGATTTTCGATTTAATCGCATCCAGATTCTCTGCATCAGGCAACGGAATGCGTTTAAAATCTATAAAGAAATCCTCAAACGGACCGTTATACACAGAAAGCCCAGAAGCAGACATCGCGCCTAGCGTATCGCCATGAAAACCATCTTCAAAAGCGAGCATGCGTTTGCGTGGTTTCCCTTGATTAAAATGATACTGCAGCGCCATTTTAATCCCGATTTCAGTCGCTGTGGAGCCGTTGTCGTTGTAGAAAACCTTTTGCTGACCTTCTGGCAAAATGGAAATCAGCTTTTCGGCAAGGTCAACCGCAGGCTGATGTGTAAAACCACTAAAAACTACTTGGTCTAGCTGCTCCATTTGTTGTTGAGCACGCTTGATGATAAAGTCATTGCAATGGCCATAAACCGCGGTGTACCAAGATGAGATCCCGTCAACGTATTCTTTACCATCTTCATCCCAAAGCAACGCTCCTTTTGCCTTTTTTATAGGCAACGTTTCTGGAGTTAGCTTATGCTGCGTTAATGGATGCCAGATGTATTTTTTGTCTTTTTCTGTAATGTTCAACTAGTAAATTCTTTAAATAAAAATATCCGGAGCTATTTCCCAATTCATCATTTCACTAAACTCCGAAAGCTTTTTAGGATTTGCACTTAAAGGCAAGGTTTTTTCTTCAGATTCTTCTTTATTAATAAAACCTTTGGTTTCATGAATTATTCCCTTTTCAAAGTCAATTTCATAATTTTCAAAAGCGCCTGTTGCGGCGGTTGTTCCAGATGATGAGACAGAAAAAATCACAAACTCGTCATCTATAAATTTTGCACCATACCCTATTCTAGATCTCGTGAATTCGTTATCAATTTTTAAAACACCTCCATCAATTGAAATCTCAGGTTCGATATAAGGACTCATTCCTCCTTCATCGCCTCTAAGGATAAAATCATTATTTTGAGAAATCACGTTTTGAGAATCATCTTTTGAAACAAAAACCAGAAGAATTCGGGCTTTACTTGAATTGAGTTTACAACTCTCGCAACGTTTTTCATAAACGCTATCTTTTGACTGCAAAACTAAAGCCACATCATCTTGAGAATCGTTGTTTAGATCTCCATCAGCTCGCTTTAAAACTTCCCAATCATCATTATCAAGCACGTCTTCTAACGTATTGTTTTGAAAATTTGGAAACTTGACAATTTCTTGTGCTTTTAAGCAGCTTAATAAAAATAAAAAGAGAATGGTAAAAACGTATTTGATCATAGCTATAGGAATTGATTTAAGGTCTATTTGGCGGAAGCCAAAACAGCTACCAGTAATATAGTAATAAACCAGAATATAAACCCTATAATTTTCACCTCTTTAGCCTGTTTTAATTTTGTTTCGTAGCCATATTTTTTGAAACGCTCAAACTCTGAAATTGAAAAGTGATCTTCTCGATACCTTGGTCTTGGAGTGAAAAATGGAAAGATAAAAAACAGCAACCATTCTTTTAAAGTAAGTGGCTCTTGCTTTCTTTTCTCTTCTAATTCTTTAGAAAAATTTGATTTATCCAAAGGCAATCTCTTTTCTCTTTATTCAATTTTCTATTTTCTAGATTTGAATAGTTCTCGATACATCCGCCTGCTGCAGACACTTAAACTGACATCTCAATTCTAATAACTAACTACTCAAATCTAGCTTCTCAGCATACTCACGCACCACATGCTCGTCAAAATACGGCTCATCATCTATTCTTCCTAAAACAGGAACATTTGTCATTTTCTTGATGATAGATTCTGTTGTGGGATGTTCGTTGCCGTTAAATATAATCCCGTGAATTTGCTTCCCGGCTTGCTTTAATTTTTCGATCGTGAGCAACGTGTGATTGATACTTCCTAAATAATGACGAGACACGACGATCACCTTGTGATGCGGCTGGATCAAGTCTAAAATAGTCTCAGTATCATTGATGGGAACTAGCAATCCACCGGCGCCTTCTATAACAAGATTATTATTGGTTTGGGGTTCTTTTATCTTTGCAGCCGTTACCTCAATGCCATCAATTTCTGCGGCAGCGTGCGGACTCATAGGCGTGTTTAGCGCAAAGGCATTTTCATGAAAAACAGTCTTATTATTTGAAACCAGCGCTTTCACTTTATGTGAATCAGAATTATCGAGATCACCAGCTTGAATAGGCTTCCAGTAGTCGGCTTGCAATGCTTCTGTAACAATAGCCGAAGCGATGGTTTTACCAACTTCAGTACCTATACCGGTGATAAAAAAAACGTGCTTTTTACTCATCTAGATTAAATTGCTTTTTACAATTAGAGCAGCGGTATGCGTATTTTGTATAGAAGGGAAATACCGAAAATATGCAGCCAACTATAAAACTAACTAGCGCTCTTGCGCTGTTTATAGTCGTAAAATAGTCCACATTTGTACTTCCACAATTGGGACAACTTATAGCTTCGCCCTCATCGTCTAATGAATATTTAGGGATCTCATCAAGAATAGCAATAGCCTTCTCATAATCCTGCTCTAGTACAGCAAGCTTAACTCCACCTATAGCAACACTCATTAAAGGATCTGTATCAATCGTGTGTTGATCCAATAAAAATGCATCAACACCTTCCGCAAGAAGTCTACCTTTTAAGATCTGTGCTTCTGATGAATATTCAAAAGTCCTTACAATTTTATACGGCTTGCTCATGCTACAAATTTAGCCAAGAGCGCTAAAACAGTTTTCATTTCTTCCTGCGAATTGTACGTGTGCAGACAAAAGCGCAATCGCTCCTCGCCGGCTGGCACCGTGGGCGATAAGATTGGCAACACAGAGAACCCTGCAAGTTTTAACTTTTCAGAAACCTCTTTTACACGCTCGTTACCGCTAATCACAGCAGACTGAATCGCCGTTTCACTAGGGATGAAGAATTCTTGAAGATTCAGTTTTTCGTATTCTTTTTTAAAGAATTTAATGTTTTTTTGAAGTGTTTCAACTTCTTCTAACGGCCGCGGATCGTCTGTATTTTTATACGCCCCCAGCACTTCATGACTCGCTTGTATCGTCGCAACACCGTGTGGTGGCATCGCGGTGGTATAGATCAAGCTTCTGGAGAAATTAACCAAATACGATTTTAAGGCTTCGCTGCACAAAACAGCGGCTCCGTGGCATCCCATCGCCTTCCCAAAAGTCACTATGCGGGCAAGCACTTTTTGGCTTAAAGCCAAATCTTCTACCAAACCATAACCCTGACCCAATACTCCTACAGCATGTGCTTCATCAACGACCAAATGTGTGAAACCTCTGCGACAAATTCTGGCCATTTTACGCAAATCTGGCGAGTCACCATCCATTGAAAAAACCGACTCTGTAACAACATAAATATGACCGGCAAGCAACTGCAAAAGTTTATCGATCTGATATTGCAGATCATCCAGATCGTTATGCTTAAATTTTATAGATCGCGCATGAGACATCTGTATCCCATCGCGTATGCTAGCGTGCACATATTCGTCATAAAGTATTGTGTCAAGCCGCCCAGGAACGCTAGAGAAAAAACCCACATTTGCATCATATCCTGAGTTAAAGATCAAGGCATCTTCTGAGTTGTAGGTCTTTGCCAGTTTCGCTTCCGCGGAAGCGAACAAAGCATGATTGCCCGAAAGTAAACGAGAGCCTGTACTGCCATTTTGCACAAGATCATGACGTTTAACAATCTCATGCGCTTCTTCATAAATGCCCACTTCTTTAGAAAAACCCAGATAGTCATTAGAAGAAAAGTCAACTAACTCACTCTGTGGTTTTAACGTGCGCAACGCATTTTCTTTAATACGCGCATCCAGTTTTTTTTGAAGGCCTATGGGTATCATAAAACAAAGGTAAAAGAAAAGTCAATTGACACTAAAAAAGTAGTTGCCCAGTTTAAAAACTAGCAAACTTTTGTAGTTTTAGCCATACTTGAAATCTAACACCCATGATGATCAAAAAACTTCTAATTGCTTTTCTATTTCTTTTCGCTTCCGCGGAAATTTTGGCGCAAGCTAAAAACACATATTCTATCTCTTTTGAAAACTCAGCACATCACGAGGCCGTGGTAAAGGCGAGTTTTACGGATATCAAAACCGGAACGGTAGTAGCAAGAGTGTCGCGCACGAGCCCCGGGCGATACGCGCTGCACGAATTTGCAAAAAACGTATATGCAGTAAAAGTCACTAACTCAAAAGGAGAGCCGCTTACAGCAACCCGCCCAGATCCTTATTCTTGGGAAATCACTGGTCATGACGGCACGGTGAATATTGAATATATATTGTTTGCAAATCGTGGTGATGGTACATATTCTCAAATTGATGACACGCATGCACATCTTAATATGCCTGCAACGTTCATGTTTGTTGAAGGTTTAAATCATCGTCCTATTGAGGTCACTTTTGAGGCGCGCAAGGATCTTAATTGGAAGGTTGCAACCCAGTTAAAGCAGGAATCTAACAATACTTATAGCGCTCCAGATCTGCAATATTTTATGGATAGTCCTACTGAGATCGCAGATTTTAAAATGAAAGAATTCACGCTTGATGGACAAACCATTCAGTTTGTGCTTCATGATGATTCTGCCACGCCAGAGCTTTTTGACAAATACTTTAAAAATGTCGAGGCGATCGTGAAACAGGAGAAAGCTGTTTTTGGCGAATTGCCAAAATACGACTACGGCAAATACACATTTCTTGCTTGCTACATGCCTAACGCGTCAGGCGACGGGATGGAACATAGAAACAGTACCATCCTTACAGATACTGAAGGGCTTGCCAATGGCGGCTATGACAACAACATTGGCACCGTTTCTCATGAGTATTTTCACTCTTGGAATGTAGAACGCATCCGTCCAGATGATCTAGAACCGTTTGATTTCACTGGAGCAAACATGGCTGGCGAACTTTGGTTTGCTGAAGGTTTTACAAGCTATTACACCACATTGATTCTTGAGCGTGCAGACATTTACACGCCAGAGCAATACGTAAAAAGCCTTAACGGGACTTTCAATTATGTGTGGAATTCTCCAGCGCACGAGTATTTTAATCCTATCGAGATGAGTTATCAAGCGCCGTTTGTAGACGCTGCAACCTCGGTAGATCCTGTGAATCGTGGCAACACGTTCATTTCGTATTATTCGTATGGAAGCATTTTGGGACTTGCGCTAGATCTTTCGCTTAGAGCTGAAGAAGGCGAACATAGCCTAGACGATTTCATGAAAATGATGTGGAAAAAATATGGTAAGCCAGAAGTAGCTTATGATTATACAGATATTGAAGAAACACTAGGCGAATATGCGGGTGAGGCTTTCGCCAAAAACTTCTTTGCACAATACATTTATGAAAGCAAAATGCCAGACTACGCAACCCTTTTTGAAACCGTAGGCCTTAAAATGGAACAAGACAAAGAGAAGGCATTTTTTGGCGCATCACTTAGCACAACCGAAAGCGGTCTAGAGATCAGTAGAACGACAACTAAAGGTTCTCCGGCTTACGAAGCAGGTCTTGACGCTGGCGATGTTTTACTTTCGGTAGATGGTGAGAAATTAACTTCTACTGATGTTTTTACCACGCTTATTAAGAATCATAAAGTAGGCGATACAGTAAAAGTAAATTTCACTCGCTTCGGCAAGACAATGGCAACTGAGGTTACTTTAAGTTTTGATCCCACATACACGATAAGCATTGACGATAGCTCTTCTAAAAAAGCTGTCAAGGCTAGAGAAATTTGGCTTAAAGCCAAATAAAGAAAAACAAAACACCGCTTCATGATCGAAGCGGTTTTTTTTATTTGGAGCAAAAGGTATTTACTGTTGTGATTTTAGGATATTGCAGCCCATGCCATTCCATGGGTATAAGCCGGCTGGCAATGCTTCTTCTATCGTGATCTTAGGTAAAAAGATCTCTGCATCGCCGCCCGCGCTGCTGCCTTGCACGTTTAATCCTAACATGCTGCGCAGCTGATTTGCGCCTGTATTTGCAACAGTGACTGATGCATCTACCTCTTCTCTACTGATCTCGTCGCGGTCGCCATAAATTTTTGCCCAGCGTTCTGCCACAGCGATCTTGATGAGTAAACTTTGATTTCCGTCGCTGTAAGGATCAATATGCATGGCTTCATCAAGGATGTTATCTACAGACATTTTATCATTGATCTCTTTGTAATCATATTTACTATTACCTGTAAATAAGTTATTGTTCAATTTAAGTTTTGCGCCTTTGTTATACATCCCGCCCATGTGACCAAAGGCGAAAGCGTTGTTCTCAACTGTTGCTGTTAAGTTTTGATCAAAGGCGATCGCATCGCCGCCATAACTGGCAATAGGATCATGCTTCCAGGTAAAAAGAACGGTGTTGTGACTGATTTCAAATTGTGGGATCAAGCTCTCGTCTGTGCCCATATATCCTGTGCGAGCGTGAATACCATAACCTGTATTATTGATCACAAAGTTATTTTTAATAACTCCTTTTGCGCCCTGAAAAATGCGTACAGAAACTGCACCTTCTGTGGGAGCGGTATTCATCACTACATTGTTTTGCACAACAACATTTGTGAATTTGCTAGCAACAATTACAATTCCGCCAGACTCTGGTGATGCGTTGATGTTGTCCTTTGGGCTTGCTTTTCGCCGTAAGGCAAGATCTTGATTAAGATGATAACGGTTACGTGGCCCGTTGTCTACAATGATCCCGTCTACAACTATGAGTCCGCCTTGCGACTTCTGACCATTGCTCTCACGTTGCTGATCTGTTCTAATATAAATTCTGGGTGTAGTGAGTTTCATGTACTCATTTGTACCGGTGAAGATCGTTTTGTGCGTATCCCAAGGGTCGCGCGTGGTGAAATTAACGTCATAACCACCATAGATCTGCACAGGAACGTTGATCTCATCTGCGCCGCGTTGTCCTTTACTCATGTAAGTACCTTCGGCGATATGTATGCGGTCATTGGGTTTAAGATGATGCAAAATATTTGCCATGTCTTTTGCAGGTCTCTCTTTAGTTCCCAGTTGACCAGAACCTGTAGTCTGACTGATGTACCAATCGCGACCTTCGTTAGCAAAATTAGGCGAAGTCTGAGCGCAAAGCGTTGCTACAAAAAACAGCAACAAGGCAAGAGATAAGAAGTTTGAGCGTTTCATGAGTAATTGAGGTTATGATTTATTCTACATACAAGTATACCTTGATGCATTTGCAATCACCTCTACAAAAACTTACAGCAATTCAATCTATGGGAATTCTATGAAACGTTAGGGGTTTTTCCCCTTTAAGGATATTTAATTGTGCAATTCATACTCTAATGCCACGCGAACTAAACCTGCTGTATTGCGTGTTCCGGTTTTGATAAGCATGTTCCTACGGTGCGTTTCTACCGTGCCAAAACTTATAAAAAGCTTATCTGCGATCTCTTGTGTAGTATGCTCATCAAGAATAAGACGCAACACGTCTTTCTCACGGCGAGACAACTTAGGAAACATCTGCGCTTCTGTCTCTGCTTTATGCGAGCTGGTCATACTATTGATCACAATTTCTTTTGTGGCATTATCAAGATAAGGGTTGCCGCTGTACACGGTTTTTATCGCATTAACAAGTTCATCTTTGCCGGCATTTTTAAGTACATAACCTTTTGCGCCGTTGCTAAGCATTTTTTTGATCAAGCTGCCTTCTTTATGCATTGTGATCGCGATGATCTTAATATCTGGCCAACTGGCAAGAATCTTTTTACACGCTTCCATCCCATCTAGCTCTGGCATATTGATGTCTAGCAAAACCACATCTGGCTGCTCTTGTTTTATCGCATTTATGCCTTCTTTACCATTAAGCGCATGACCCGTGACTTGTATTTCTGGCTCATTTTCAAGAAGTAGTTTAAAGCCTTCTATGACCATCTTGTGGTCGTCTACAATAAAAACACGTATCATATTTCAGTTTTGGTTGGGATGTTGTGGGTATTGCTTCCGCGAAAGCGAAACGAATATAATCTCTAAATTAAATAATGCTCAGCAAACTGAGCATTATTAGAAACTATAAATAAAGTATTGGGCACCTAATTTAATTGCTGAAGGCTCAAACCAGCGTAATAATCTACGCTCTCGTCCATATCTGTAGTCACAAAATAAGGCTGATTATGACCGTCTTCAAAAGCCAAAAATCCTGAATAATGAAAAAGCTGCTCGCCATCATCTGTGGTCATCACGCCAAAACCTGTGCGCATAAAATCTTTAGGCGCACCGTGTACGGCAGTGATCTTGTCAAAAAATCGGCCTAGATTACCAGCTAACTCAGCCGACTGATATGCCGGATCTAGATCTTGAACGATCTTATCAAAATCGTGCGCAAGAACATCTTTTGAAAAACGTGTAAACAGCTCGCTTTGCTCAAGGCCGCTGGCTAAAGAAGCTGTTTTAAAGAAGGTTTTCTCTGCGTCTTCCTCATTTTTCTCAATAGCGATCTCGTCATAAGACGCGCGTTCGTCTGCGCTCATGCCTTCATAAACCATCAGGGCAATGTTAGAAGAAACGAGATCCCAGTTTAAAGAATCTATCATAGGAGCTGCATCAACTTTTACCCCAAAATTCTTTTGAACTTTTCCCTCTGCTGTGCGCATACCCTTTGAGTAAGACGCTTTTGTGTGATAAAAATTAGCAACGTTATCTAGAGAAGCTTGCTCACCCTCTGAAACGCAAGAAATTAGGAGTAAAAGGCTTAAAAGAGGAAGGAGGTTTTTCATGAGAATTACGGTTAGTGTTGATGGATGTGTAAAGTAACTAGCCAAAAAACTCAGCACTATAAAAGATTACATACAGCAATTTTAAATACTAGAATTCATTGATTTTATCAGGAAAAACACCCTAAGGCTCAACAACTAATCTCTAGATTTTTTTATTTTCAACACGTATTTAAAACCTAACCTTCTTGAAAACCTCTCAATCGCTTCAACCGGCGCTACTTATTCTTGCTGCGTTCTGCTTTCATTTTTCCTTTGGGCAACAGCCAGATCACACACAAAATATAGATTCTATTATCGCGATCAATGCGTCAAAAAAAGACCAAGTGATAACGCTGGTTCAAGAAGCTGCAAAGATGCGCTACACGCCAGATGCAAAGCATTATATAGAGCGCGCTTTGGCTATAGCCAAAAAAGAAAATAACCCACTTCTTTTTGCAAATTCTTACTATTCGCTGGGTAATTTTTACTTCTATGCATCACAAATAGATTCTTCGCTTGCCGCACTAGATCTAGCTGATGAAAATCTTAAAAAAACTCCCGATGCGCTTTTGCAAGCCTCTGTACTCTCTACCCGCGGCGGAATTTACAACCGCACAGGCGACGTCTTACTCGCCATCACAACAAACCTTGAAGCGCAAGCAATTCTTGATGCTATTGACACAACCACAATTGCCAGTCCGCAAGAAATGACGCAGTTTCGCGGCAAGCAATTGGTTCTTAGCAATAGTCTTGCTAACCTCTATCTCAAGACAGAAGACAATGACAAAGCATTAGAATTTTATAAAGAAGCCTTTGACATTGCAATGCAGATGAACACGCCAGCAAATGCCTCTGTTGTGCTGAGTAATCAAGGTGAATTGTTGTCTAGAATGGGCAATTATCAGGAAGCGCTAGAAACGTCTATAGAGGCTCGCGACATGAAGGTTAAATATCAACTTCCGCAGCGATTTGTGATCACTTCTAACATTAACATAGCTTCTATTCTGGGAAAAATGGGTGACAAGCAAGAATCGATGCAATATTTAAACGAGGCGCTTGAAGCCAGCCGAGCAAACAATTATTCAAACGGGATTATGCTTGCGCTTTGGTTAAGAGGTGACCTTAACTATGAACTGGGCAATCTAGAGCAAGCACTAGATGACGCTAAGAATGCTTTGGCTTTAGCCAAAAAAAATCAAGACACCGAAACCATCATGAACGCCAGCAATACTTTGTATAAAGTAGAGCGTGACTTAGGGAATAACGGTTCTTCGCTTGAAAATTATGAGCGTTACGTACAACTGAAAGATTCATTTTTTAATGAAAAGAACGTGCGTAAAATGACGCGCCTCGCCATGCAATACGACTTTGACAAGCGCGAAGCAGAACAAAAAATAGCGATAGAAGAGCAACAAAAACAAAAAAAGATCTGGATAGCCGGCGCGATATTTTTGGGTCTATTTGCTTTTACACTTTTACTGTTTTTCTTAAAACGACTTAAGTATCAAAAAACCATCACACAGCAAAAGGATGAGATACGCCAACAAGAGATCACAGAGTTGAGTCAAAAAAATAAACTCAGCACCATGAATAGCATGATAGAAGGTCAAGAAAAAGAACGCAGTCGCATTGCAAAAGATCTACATGACGGTTTAGGCAGTTTGCTAAGCTCAGTAAGATCACATTTTGAAGCCGTGGTAAAAAGCGATAGCACAGAAGAAACGCCACTTGAAAAAACCACTAAAGAACTTATAGATCGTGCTTGCGAAGATGTGCGCAGGATCTCTCATAACATGATGCCGCACGCGCTAACTATTTCGGGTCTTGAAGAAGGAATACGCGACATCGCAGAGCGACTTAAGTTAGAAGGTTATGATGTTTCTTTGGAGTTTCAGCATTTCCCAAAGCTGTCGCAAACACATGAGGTTTTTGTTTACAGACTTGTGCAGGAAGTGATCGCCAACATCAAAAAACACGCCGAGGCTAGAAGCATTTTTATCCAACTCATGGGGCATGACAACACGGCTTACATCATAATAGAGGATGATGGTAAAGGTTTTAACTATGATGAAGCGATCTCAAAATCTGGTCTAGGTCTTGAGAATATAAACAGTAGAGTAACATTTCTTGAAGGTGATATTAATTGGGACACAAACCCTGGACAAGGCACGACGATAAATATCACATTTCCTACAACAAAAAAACCGGCATGATTTTGTAGATCACGCCGGTTTAGAAAAACAAATTAGCCAATACTATTTTGCGTTAATGCGGTATTTAAATTTATTACCCACAGATTTATTCTTTATCGCAATGCTAATGATCTTACCCTTTACACCAGTAAGTGTAAAAACCTTTGTCTGACCATTTTTGTTATTTTCAAAGGTATATTCCTTCAACGTTCTAGTGATACCATCATCACCATGAGAGCAAATAAGCACCTTAGTCTCTGCACGACCGTCGTATTTGTTTAAGGTTACTTTTACTGTGTTATTAAATGATGGCGGCGTTACAAATGTGCGCTGCGTTTGCCCCATTACTGTTCCTTCTTCATTACCGCCGTCCATCTCAAGATAGCGCGGGCCAATATTTGCGCTGCTGTTTGATGAGATCCAGTTCCATGCATTTTTGATCTTTTTTACTCCGTTTTTAAAAGGGATCAATGAAATGTTAGGCGACCAAGGACCAAATTTTGACCACTCATGTTGAGCAATTTGTTTACCCTGACTACAGCTTTGGGCTTCCGCCGAAAATGAAACTGCTAGAAAAAGAAATGCGAATACAAATAAGAATTTTTTCATGATAAGAGATTGTTATGTTGTTACTTACCGCAAATTAGTAACACAACCTCCGGGAGCTATCTATCAATACAAGGAAGAAAATTATTTCTATGAAAACCAGTATTTAAAGGGGAATTAACCCTAGATGCGGTTTTGTTTTTTGGCTTAAAGCCAAAAGAATTAATAGCCCAAAAAGAAGAAAGCCCCCAAATACTTTAAAAGTTTGGGGGCGTTCATGATTGGTTGATTTAGATCGTTATGTTTGACTAAAATATAAAATAGATTTTAATAATACGATTTACTACATGTAAAATTTATCACCGCCGGGATTATTGATTGTCAATAACCTAAGATTTTAACGGAAAGTGAATGAGAGAACCTTTGGCGAAAGCCATAAAAAAACCCGGCTTAATTAAACCGGGTTTTAAATAATTTGTAAAGCTTTTAAACTTTAGTCTACCAGAACAATAGCTTTGTTTTCTTTAACTTCTATTGTACCAGATGTAATATCTATGGTCCACTCGCCACTGTCTTTACCTTTATTGAATTTTGCTGCGAAATCCTCTGTCAATGCTGATGAGGTTGTAAACTTCACAGTTCCTTTTTCTAAAAGTGAAACGATAGCTGCGTGATTATTTAATACTTGAAAAGTACCATCTGTACCAGGAACGGTAACAGATGTTGCTTCGCCGCTAAATAATGTTGCTTCTGGACTTACTATTTCTAAATGCATATCGATCAGTTTGCAGTTTGCAGTTCGCTGTTATGCAGTTACTGATAACTGCTACTTAAAACTGCCTACTAAAATTACGCTTCAGCAAGCATTTTCTCTCCAGCTTCGATCGCTTCTTCAATAGTACCTTTAAGGTTGAAGGCAGCTTCTGGCAGGTGATCTAACTCACCATCCATGATCATGTTAAAGCCTTTGATTGTTTCTTTAATATCTACAAGAACTCCTGGGATACCTGTAAACTGCTCTGCCACGTGGAAAGGCTGAGAAAGGAAACGCTGTACACGACGTGCGCGCGATACTGCTAGTTTATCTTCTTCACTCAATTCTTCCATACCAAGAATCGCAATAATATCCTGTAGCTCTTTATAACGCTGAAGAAGCTCCTTAACGCGTTGTGCACAGTTATAGTGCTCATCACCTAAGATATCTGCAGTAAGAATACGAGATGTAGAATCTAGAGGATCTACCGCTGGGTAAATACCAAGCTCTGCGATCTTACGAGATAATACTGTAGTTGCATCAAGGTGAGCAAACGTTGTTGCTGGTGCCGGGTCAGTAAGGTCATCCGCAGGTACATAAACCGCCTGTACAGATGTAATAGAACCTTTCTTAGTTGAAGTAATACGCTCTTGCATCGCACCCATCTCAGTTGCAAGTGTAGGCTGGTAACCTACCGCAGATGGCATACGACCTAGAAGTGCAGATACCTCAGAACCTGCTTGTGTAAAACGGAAGATGTTATCAACGAAGAAAAGAACGTCTTTACCCTGACCATCTCCTGCTCCATCACGGAAGTACTCAGCGATAGTAAGACCAGAAAGTGCTACACGTGCACGTGCTCCTGGTGGCTCGTTCATCTGTCCAAAAACGAAAGTCGCTTTTGACTCCTTCATCGCTTCTTTGTCTACTTTAGTAAGATCCCATCCGCCTTCTTCCATAGAGTGCATGAAGTCTTCACCGTATTTAATAATACCAGACTCAAGCATCTCACGAAGCAAGTCATTACCTTCACGAGTACGCTCACCCACTCCAGCAAATACAGAAAGACCACCGTGACCTTTTGCAATATTGTTAATCAACTCCTGGATCAATACAGTTTTACCTACACCTGCACCACCAAAAAGACCGATCTTACCACCTTTTGCATAAGGCTCGATAAGGTCAATTACTTTGATACCTGTGAATAAAACTTCTGTAGAAGTTGATAGATCTTCAAATTTTGGTGCCTCACGGTGAATAGGAAGACCATTTTCACCAGATTTTGGCAACTCGCCGATACCATCAATAGCATCACCGATCACATTAAACAGTCTACCATACACATCCTCGCCTATTGGCATCTGGATAGGATTACCGGTAGCAACAACATCAACACCGCGACTAAGACCATCAGTTGAGTCCATCGAGATCGTACGCACAGAACTCTCGCCTATGTGAGATTGAACCTCTAGTACCAGTTTTGAACCATCCTCTTTAGCAATCTCTAAAGAATCATAAATTTTGGGTAGTTCTGCACCGTCCGCAAACGCTACGTCTACAACAGGGCCTATAATCTGGGCAACTTTACCTGTAACTTTTGACATTTTTAACTATTTAATGTTTAGCAAAATACATACTTAAAAACCTTTACACGGGCTGTCAAAACCCCCGGTTTTTTCGTCGTGCAAAGATAGTCTTTAATATCAAAAAAACTAATTATGAATTAATTGATTTTATCTTAGTGTTTTAAAGCTGCATTTTTCGCTTTCGCGAAAAGGTCTCATCCACCTTAAATACTATCTTTAACAGTACTTTTTGCGTTAAGCAAAAAATCAAAAAAACCTGAGTAAGAATTAAAAGAAACCTCCCGATGAA
The DNA here is from genome assembly GCF_055391795.1 of Leeuwenhoekiella obamensis. Taxonomy (NCBI): domain Bacteria; kingdom Pseudomonadati; phylum Bacteroidota; class Flavobacteriia; order Flavobacteriales; family Flavobacteriaceae; genus Leeuwenhoekiella; species Leeuwenhoekiella obamensis. Next base: position 2,796,089 of record NZ_AP029251.1, read on the forward strand.
AAAGTCTATGAAACTGCAATTACAACTGGAAGGATTGGGTCTATTCCTATTGTTTTTGCTGGCATATATCTACCTGAATTATGAGATGAAATGGTTTTTCATCCTATTCTTCGCGCCAGATCTAAGTTTTGTGGGATATGCAATAAATAAAAAATTAGGCACGATCGCTTATAATCTTTTGCATCATCAAGGTTTCTTTGCAGTAGTTTTCGCTTTAAGCTTCTGGCAAAATATTGAAGCATTGCAAGTCATCAGTCTCACGTTTTTGGCACATTCTGCCTTTGACAGAATGTGGGGATACGGACTAAAATATGCTGATAGCTTTCACAACACCCACATGGGATGGATGGGAAATGCTAAGAAAAATTGATTATTCTACAGTAACAGATTTTGCTAGATTGCGCGGTTGATCTACATTTTTACCCAGCATCACTGCAATATGATATGACAACAATTGTAACGGTATAGTAGTTAACAGAGGCGATAGAGAATCTGAAGTTTCTGGAACCTCGATCACGTGATCTGCAAGTTCCTTAACCGTAACATCACCTTCTGAAACAATACCTATGATCTTTCCTTTTCTGGATTTTATTTCTTGAATATTGCTTACCACCTTCTCATAGTGCCCTTTACGTGTTGCAATTACGATCACTGGCATTTGCTCATCAATAAGTGCGATAGGCCCATGTTTCATCTCTGCCGCAGGATAACCCTCTGCATGAATGTATGAGATCTCTTTAAGCTTAAGCGCGCCTTCTAGCGCCACTGGGAAGTTATATCCACGACCTAGATACAGGCAGTTTTTAGCATTCTTATAAACCTCAGCAACTTGTTTTACATGCTCATTAGACTCGAGCATTTTTTCAACCTTCTCAGGTATTTGCTGCATTTCTTGAAGCAGTCTATGAAAAACAGAATTTGATAATTTTCCTTTTTCTTTTGCTAGCTTAAGTGCGATAAGCATAAGCACAGTGATCTGCGTAGTAAATGCTTTTGTAGAAGCTACGCCAATTTCTGGGCCGGCATGAGTGTATGCACCTGCATCGGCAAGTCGCGAAATAGAAGAACCTACAACGTTGCAAACGCCAAAAACGAACGCACCATTTTCTTTAGCCAACTTCATAGCAGCCATTGTATCTGCCGTCTCACCACTTTGTGAAATAGCGATCACTACATCGTCTTCAGATATCACAGGATTGCGATATCTAAATTCTGACGCGTATTCAACCTCAACAGGAATACGCATGTAATCTTCAAAAATGTATTCGGCTACCAGGCCAGCGTGCCAAGAAGTACCACAAGCGACGATAATGATCCTTTTTGCATTAAGAAAACGCTCTAAGTTATCATCTATACCCGCCATTTTCACGATGCCTTCCATTTCGCGTAAGCGCCCTCTAAACGTATCACGAATGGCTTGCGGCTGCTCATAGATCTCCTTGAGCATAAAATGATCGTAACCGCCTTTTTCTATCTGCTCAAGATTGATCTGCAATTCTTGAACATACGGATTTACGTGGCGATCATCTTTAATATTAAAGACTTTCACATCTTTACCACGACGCACAACCGCCATCTCTCCATCTTCTAGATAGATCGCGTTTGTGGTGTATTCTATAAAAGGAGAAGCATCTGAAGCGATGAAGAATTCGTCTTCACCCACACCTATAGCAAGTGGGCTACCAAGGCGAGCGACTACAATTTCGTTAGGTTTTTTCTTATCAAAAACAGCGATAGCATAAGCGCCTACCGTTTGATTTAAAGCGATCTGAACCGCCTTACCAAGCTTTGTTTTCTCATTAGTTTTGATCTCTTCAATTAGGTTGACCAAAACTTCTGTATCTGTATCAGATTGAAAAGTATACCCCCGATTGATCAATTCTTTTTTTATGGACTCATAATTTTCAATGATCCCATTATGAATGATCACCAAATCGCCACTATTAGAGAAATGTGGATGTGAGTTTACGTCATTTGGCACACCGTGAGTAGCCCAACGAGTGTGGCCTATCCCGAGAGAACCAGCGGTATCAATAGAAGATTCGCATTTTGCTCTAAGGTCTTCTACTTTACCTTTAGTTTTACATAGTTGTATTTCCTCACCATCATAAAGAGCCAAGCCAGCGCTGTCATAACCTCTATATTCCAGACGCCGCAGACCTTTAAGGATTATAGGATACGCTTCGCGTTTTCCTATATAACCTACAATTCCGCACATTTCAACAAATATTTAGTCTTCTAATTCTGTGTAGTAAATTCTAAGAACAAGTCTTTTACTAACATCAGAACTTAAATTACCATGAAGTATTGTTCCTTCTTGATATAAAACGCTACCCGAAGATACCGAGTTAGGTAAATCGCTATCTGTAGTATTCTGAATATTCTGAATACCTACGCGATTTACATTGCTAGTAACATTGATCCCCAAAGTAGTTGCAGGATCTTCATTATCTTCATTCAACAGATTCTTGAAGTACTCAGTAAGTCTAATTTTATAGCTTACTCCATAACCATCACCATCCTTTTGAAGCGGCCCTAAGTGAATCACTTTAGACCCAACTGCAGTGCTCGCTATACTTGATGCATCACCCGTATAATCTGTTAAAGGTGCATTTGTTTCAAGATTATAAAGATAAACACGCTCTGGACCTGCAAATGTCACTCCTGGGTAATATTCTGATACTTTTTCTTGATCTACATAAAAAGTAAGATTAGCTTCTCTTACAAGAATATTTCTTTCTCTAAGATCATTAAGCCCATCAGGAATACCATCACCATCATCGTCAATAGGATCAAAAAGCTCAATAACACCTGTAGCTCCTTGTCCTCCTCGCAAGAAGATATTTTCTTCCCCATTAACCATGTCAATGCTAGCAGGATCTAATTCATCAGTGATCGCTTGATTAAAATCATTAGTAAACCCTGTGAAACCAATTGGGTTTGGAGTGCTCTCACTAGTTCCATAAAAGTTAAGAGCAAGACTACCATCTATTTGATTACCTGCAGTATTATCATAGCGATAATATATGGTTATGTTAGTTCCTGATCTATTAAAAAGAAAGTAATTCTCATCATCTCCACTTGAAGCTTCTGCCTTAATATAAACACCTCTGAAGTAATCTTTAAAGGTGTTATCATTAAAAAGTACTTCTTCGCCTTCTCTATCAATAATTGCTTGTTTCCAATATGCTAGACCTTCAGCACTAGCATCAACCAATCTTAATGCTGGAGCACTAGAAGTCGCTACATCCTCATCTTCTTCTGTAGCACCAGGAACAGTAGTTATTACAGCCTCATTAGACGGCACAAACTGATCAACTTGAAAAAGAAGATCACCTTCTATCCCGCTAAAGTTCTCCAATTGATTACTGTAATATCTAGCCCCGTCCGTTATATCTGGCGGATTACTTCCACTCAAATAATAGTTAGATCTGTAAACACTAAGTTTAATAGGATCCTGACCGTAAACAGAATCTAATTCATAAACCGTTGCACCTTCTTCATCAACACCACCAGTAGAATAATATGGTAAATTAAAAACCACACTATCCATCACAACATTTCCTTCTCCAAAGGCAGGATCATTTCTACTTAGAAAAACCTGAGACAAATGAGAAGCTCTAGTAGTACCATAAATAGGATCTGTGTAGATACCTAAAGCACCACTGGTAAGTCCATTAGTCTGAACTCCTTGAATCCCAAAAAGTCTTTTAGTATACGCCCTAACCGGCTGAAGAATACTATCAGATTTAAAATTAATATCTCCCACTAGATCTTCGCCTATAGGCTGAAAATCCTCATCACAGGAAACTAACGCGGTAAGTAAAAATAATACGCTAAGCGTCCTTAACACCAAGTTCTTCAATCTCATTACAATGTTTAAAATTAGTCAAGCACTTTTTCGTTGTAGAATTCTTCGTAAGCTTGTGCAAACTCTTCCTTTTTCTTGAATGGAAGGACTGGTATTTTTGTTGTATTAAGGTAATTCACTATCTCATCATCTAACTCCTGAGAACCTATGATCGCGGCATCACTATTTTTAATAGCCACTTTCATAAGATTAGGATAAGTAGGTTCTGCAAGCTCTGCGATATCTCCTTTATCTACACCGTCAAAAGCGATCTTATCGATCATCTCATTGTTTAACGTGCCTTCGTAGCCAGAATTGTAAACCGAAGTAACAATCTTACTCTCTTTAAATAAAGGTTCACTTGCATAATACTGCTTAAGATATAGCGGTAGTAACGATGCGAGCCATCCATGAACGTGAATGATATCTGGAGCCCAGTTCAATTTTTTAACGGTCTCAACAACCCCTTTTGCAAAAAATATCGCTCTCTCGTCATTATCCTCAAACAAATTACCCTTCTCATCAGTAAAGGTAGCTTTGCGCTTAAAGTATTCTTCATTATCAATAAAGTATACCTGTATACGCTCTTTGGGTATTGAAGCTACTTTAATTATTAACGGCATATCAAAGTCGTTAATAACAAGATTCATCCCAGAAAGCCTAATAACTTCATGAAGTTGATGTCTTCGCTCATTGATATTGCCGTACCGCGGCATGAAGATCCTGATTTGCCCTCCCTTTGAGTTCACCATTTGTGGTGCATCAAACGACATAGAAGCAATTTCTGTTTCTGGTAAATAAGGTATAACTTCAGATGATACGTACAATATCCTCTTATCTTTCATAAAATCCTTTTAAAACGATTAGGCTAAAAAACACGCAAAATTACTAAAATTTATGCAGATTGCCAGTTAAATACTAATTTTGCGCCCCATTTAGCATAATGTTGTATGCAGGTATTTACCCAAAGACGTGAAATAAAAACGCAAGTTGCAAACTGGCGCAAAAATAATCTTACCGTAGGCTACGTGCCCACCATGGGTGCATTGCACACCGGTCACGGCAGCCTGGTTGATCAAGCCATCGCCCAGTGCGACAGGGTTGTAGTAGGTATTTTTGTAAATCCTACGCAATTTAATAATGCAGATGATCTTGAGAAATATCCTCGCAATACTCAGGCAGATATAGATTTTTTGCAACCCTTTGGCAACAGCCTAATCATTTTTATTCCTGATGCAAAAGAAGTGTATGGCGACGAGGTAAAATCGTTGCATTTTAACTTCGGAGAGCTAGAAAATAAGATGGAAGGCAAGTTTAGACCAGGACATTTTGATGGTGTAGGCACTGTTCTTAAACACCTTTTTGAGATCGTAACGCCAAACAAAGCATTTTTTGGCGAAAAAGACTTTCAGCAGTTGCAGATCGTAAAAAAACTGGTAGAAATTGAGCAAATAAACACACAGATCATTCCGTGTCCCATAAGCCGTGCAGAAGACGGTTTGGCGCTAAGCTCAAGAAATACCCGCCTCACACCAGCACAAAGAGCAGTAGCTCCATTTATTTTTAAAACGCTCACCACTCTTAAAGAGAAGTTTGTTTGGCTTTCGCCAAAAGAACTCAAACAATGGGCAGAAGCGCAGTTTGAAGATCAAGAAGAACTCGAGCTAGAATATATCGAGATCGCAGATGAAGAAACGCTTAACACAGCGCACACCATAGATAATAATAAAACCTACAGAGCGTTTATTGCAGTTTTTGCAGGAGACGTAAGGCTTATAGACAATCTACGCCTAAACTAAAAAAGCATAACTTTACCCCATGTTAGTCAACGTAGTAAAATCAAAAATACATCGCGTTAAATGTACAGGAGCAGAGCTTCATTACATAGGTAGCATCACTATAGATGAAGAACTTATGGAAGCCGCAAACATCATTGAAGGAGAACGCGTACAAATAGTAAATGTAACTAATGGCGAGCGTCTGGAAACATACGCAATTCCCGGCCCTAGAAAAAGCGGAGAAATCACGCTTAACGGTGCCGCTGCCCGCAGAGTTGCAAAAGGAGACACCCTTATTCTTATTGTTTATGCTTTTATGAGTGTTGAAGAAGCAAAACAATTTAAGCCTACACTTGTGTTTCCTGATGAAGAAACAAACCTGCTTAAATAAGCTTGGCCAGTAAAAAAACCATAAAGATCTTAAAAACGGTAATCCCGTTACTTTTAGGACTTGGCCTCATCTGGTATATGCTGGCAACACTAACGCCTGCAGAGCAAGAAACTTTATGGAATCACATTAAAAATGCTGACCCACGTTTTCTTATTCTGTCTTGCGTTTTTGGCGCTTTAAGCCATCTCTCAAGAGCATATCGCTGGAAGTTTATGCTCAACGCAATGGGGTATAAAACCACCTTTGCAAATAGATTTATGGCCGTGATGGTGGCGTATCTTGCAAATCTGGGCATCCCTCGTTCTGGAGAAGTCTTGCGCGCAGCAACGCTCACAACCTATGAGAACATTCCGCTTGAGAAAGGTTTTGGATCTATCATTTCAGAGCGAATTGCAGATTTTTTTATGTTGCTTGTCGTGATAGGCGCCGCGCTTGTCATGAACACCTCTGAGTTTTATAGCTACTTTGCTTCTAAAGACATAAATCCATTTTACACGCTTGCTATTCTTGCCGGTCTTGTGATCCTCACTTTGGCTTTCGCCAAAATAATAAAAAGATCAAAAAACGCTTTTATTCAAAAAGTGAGCAACTTCATCAAAGGTCTTGTTGACGGGATGAAAAGTATTCTCACCATGAAAAATAAAGCAGCATTTATTTTTCACACCATCTTTATCTGGGTAATGTATGTGCTGATGTTCTGGGTGGTGAAATTTACTATTCCCGTGATCTCTGAAGCAGATTTTAGCATCATTCTCGCGGCGTTTGTGATTGGTTCTTTTGCTATTTCTATTACAAACGGTGGTATTGGGAGTTATCCTTGGGCCATTGGTGCGCTGTTTATTTTCTTTAATTTTACACGCGAAGCTGGTGAAGCTTTTGGCTGGCTTGTTTGGAGCACACAAACGCTACTTGTACTGGTTCTCGGCGGACTTTCATTTGTATTTCTTCCTATTTTAAATGGTAAGAACAAAATGAAAAGCGACAGTTAATCCTCTGACGCATCGGTAAATTTCCATACTTTAGCCACACTAACAAGAACCTAACGTATGAAACGTGTTTGCTCGCTGCTTTTGCTTTTGTTGTTTTTTGGCGTAAGCCAAGCACAAGTAGAGTACCTAGAAATTCCCTCTCCCAGATATAACGAACCTAGAAAAATCAAGCTGCAACTACCACGCAGCTACAACAGCAATACAAAAAAAACGTATCCTTTAATTGTTGTTCTAGACGGTAATTATCTTTTTGAACCGGTTGCTGGCAACGTAGATTATTTTAGTTACTGGGAAGATATGCCAGAGGCTATCGTTGTGGGAGTTGTGCACGACAACCGCCAGGAAGACACAAAATATTCGCCAGACACGCATTTACCTATTGAGGAAGGCGCAGCTTTTTTTGAATTTGTGGGCTTAGATCTTTATGCTTACATCTCAGAAAATTATAGAATTTCAAATTTCAACATGGTCGTGGGCCATGATATCACAGCAAATTTTGCCAACTATTACCTTTTAAAAGACAACCCTTTATTTAACGCTTACATCTCGTTAAGCCCTGATCTGGTTGAAGAAATGCCAGAGTGGCTTACCATAAACATAGGTAATTCTGAAAGTAAGATATTTTACTATCAAGCCACGGCTAGCGGTGATCTAGGCAATTTAAAAAAGGGAATTGAGGCGCTAAATACACGATTAAAAAGCTTAGACAAACCTAACTTTAAATATTACTTTGAAAACCTTGAAGGCGCAAATCATTACACCCTTGCAACAAGAGCGATTCCGCGTGCGCTAGAAAATATTTTCTCTGTTTTTAAACCTATCACTCGAGAAGAATATCAAGATGTTATTTTGAACTTAGATGGCTCAGCTTACGACTATCTAGAAGAAAAATACAAAACCATTGAAGATCTTTTTGAACTTAGAGAAACCATCAGAGTTAATGATTTTCTAGCCATTTCTCAAGCGCTCGAGAAGAAATCAAATTGGGAAGATTTGCTCAAACTAGGCAAATTAGCACAAGATGAATACCCAGGAGCAAATCTGGGATATTACTACATTGGCCTAGCTCAAGAAGGTCTTGGCGAAAAGAAAAAAGCGCTTAAAACCTATGAAAGCGCTTATCCCATGAACGAGATCGGCGGAATTTCAGAAGATCTTTTACAAATGAGAGCCTCAAGACTTAAAAGAGCTCTTGGATACGATTAAATAGCTATTTTTGGCTATGGCCAAAGTTAAAACCACCTTTTATTGCCAAAACTGTGGCGCTCAATACAGTAAATGGCAAGGACAATGCAACGCTTGTAAACAATGGAACACCATTGCAGAAGAAGTTGTAGAAAAAAAAGATACAAAAGACTGGAAACAGTCTAATACGGCTTCCGCCAAAAAGGTTGCGAAACCAGTTCCCATTCGTGAGATCGCCTCAACTTCTGAAGCTAGACTACAAACCAGCAATAATGAACTTGATCGTGTATTAGGCGGTGGCCTCGTCCCAGGATCTTTAACGCTTCTAGGCGGTGAACCAGGAATTGGCAAAAGTACTTTGATGCTACAGATCGCGCTTAGTTTGCCCTATCAAACGCTTTATGTTTCTGGTGAAGAAAGTGCTCAACAAATTAAAATGCGCGCTGACCGTATCAATCCATCAGCTGCAAACTGCCTCATTCTTACCGAAACAAAAACGCAAAACATCTTCAGACAGATTGAAGAAATTGAGCCAGACATTGTCGTGATAGACTCAATCCAGACACTGCATACAGATTATATTGAGAGCAGCGCTGGTAGTATTTCGCAAATTCGCGAGACCACTACAGAGCTTATAAAATTTGCTAAAGAAACCGCGACACCGGTAATTCTTATAGGTCACATTACAAAAGATGGAACCATCGCCGGACCCAAGATCTTGGAACATATGGTTGACACCGTGCTGCAGTTTGAAGGCGACCGCAATCATGTATATCGCATTTTACGCGCACATAAAAACCGTTTTGGAAGCACAAATGAACTTGGAATTTATGAGATGCAAGGTGCTGGTTTAAGAGAAGTATCAAATCCATCTGAGATCTTGATCTCTAAAAATGACGAAGACCTTAGCGGTACTGCGATCTCTGCGACTTTAGAAGGTATGCGCCCGCTTATGATTGAGATTCAGGCGCTGGTGAGCACTGCGGTTTATGGAACGCCGCAGAGAAGCGCAACGGGTTACAACGCAAAACGCTTAAACATGCTTCTTGCCGTTCTCGAAAAAAGAGCCGGCTTTAGACTGGGCGCAAAAGATGTTTTTCTCAACATCACTGGCGGAATTTCAGTTGACGATCCTGCGATTGATCTTGCTGTGATCGCCGCAATACTTTCAAGTAATGAAGATATCGCTATTGCGAAAGACATTTGCTTTGCTGCCGAAATTGGTTTAGCCGGTGAGATCAGACCCGTTACAAGAGTTGATCAACGCATCCTTGAAGCCGAAAAACTCGGATTCGGGACAATAATAATTTCAAAATATTGCAAATTACCTAAGCAATCTTACGCCATCCAGATCGTGAGAGTTGCTAAAGTAAACGATGTTGTAGAATATCTTTTTGGATGAATCCAAAAGAAAAATCACACCACAGATCAGACTTAAAAACCCTAATTATGAATTCAAAAATATTTTTTGTCGCTGCGCTTTTTACACTTGTGATGATCAACGCAAATGCGCAAACCGCTCAACAATATTATGAGTTAAAAACGTACACTTTCAACACTGATGAGCAACTTAAAACCACCGAAAATTTTCTTGAAAACGCCTATTTACCAGCTTTAAAAGAAATAGGAATTGGCCCAGTAGGTGTTTTTAAACCTGTGAAAATCTCAGATAGTTTGCAACAGCTTTATGTTCTTTTGCCTTTTGATTCACTAGAAGAATTTACCTCGTTGCAGGATAAGTTATCAGGTCTTAGTAGCTTTCGCGAAAGCGGTAAAAACTACCTCAATGCAAAAGCAGATAATGCGCCTTACGCTCGTATCTCTTCTACACTTTTAAAAGCCTTTGAAGATATGCCCGTGATGCAACCGTCGCAAGTTACCGGCCCGCGTGAGAATCGTATTTATGAGCTGCGCAGTTACCAATCGCCCACAGAAGATTACTTTGCTCGCAAGGTGAAAATGTTTAACGCTGGCGGCGAAATAAAACTTTTTGACGCTTTAGGTTTTAACGCGGTTTTTTATAGCGAAGCGATCATAGGTCCAGAAATGCCAAACCTTGTTTACATGGTGACTTTTGAGAACGAAGCAGAACGCGATGCGCATTGGCAGGCATTTGGCAGCTCGCCAGTTTGGAAAAAATTAAGCGCAGAAGCAGAATATCAAGACACGGTAAATCACATTACCAGCACCTATTTGTATCCCACTTCTTACTCGGCTTATTAATTACCCCACAAAAGCGCTGTAACCCGTGATCGCGCGGCCCACGATAAGCGAATTGATCTCTTTTGTACCTTCATAAGAATAGATCGCCTCTGCATCAGCCACAAAGCGAGCCACGTCATATTCTAGCAAAATACCGTTACCGCCCATCACTTCTCGCGCCTGACTCACAACATCGCGTGTGCGCAGTGAGCAGAACACCTTAGCCAGCGATGCGTGCTCGTCTTTAAGAATTCCGGCGTCTTGCATTTCGCTTAAGCGAAAACAAAGCGTTTGCATCGCAGTAAGGTTTGAAAGCATTTCCACAAGGTGATTTTGCACCAGCTGAAAGCTTGCGATAGGTTTACCAAATTGCTCACGCTTCTTAGTGTATTTTACGGCATTTTCATAAGCACCACGTGAACAACCCACAGCTTGCCACGCAACACCTGCACGCGTCATTTGAAGCACTTTTGCAGTGTCTTTAAACGAGTTTGCATTTTGCAGTCTGTCGCTTTCTGGCACGCGGCAATCTGTAAGCGTGATCAATGCATTTTGCACCGTACGCAACGCCATTTTATTTTCCATTTTCTCAGCCTTGAAGCCAGGATTTTCTTTGCGCACTATAAAACCTTTAACCTGATTAGAATCTACATCGCGTGCCCAGATAATGGTAATATCACTAAATGTTGCATTACCAATCCATTTTTTCTGACCGTTAAGAACCCACTCATCTCCTTCTCTCTTACACGTTGTTCCCAGACCACCAGCTGCACCAGAACCTACTTCTGGCTCAGTAAGACCAAAGGCACCGATTTTCTCGAATTTTTGCATTTTTGGCAACCATTCTTGCTTTTGCTCTTCGCTTCCGCATAAATAAATAGAACCCATTGCAAGACCACTATGCACACCAAAAAACGTAGAAATAGAAACATCTATTCTTGCGATCTCCATCGCTAAGATCCCTTCCATTAAAAATGACTGATTAGGGCAACCGTAGCCTTTGTAAGCAATACCACAAACGTTAAGCTCTGCTAACTTAGGGATGATCTCATGAGGGAATTCGGCGCGATTCCAATATTTGTTTGCGATGGGATCAACTTCTTTTTCCATGAAGTTGCGGATCTTTAATTGGATCTCGCGTTCTTCTTTAGTCAACTTTAAACTTAGATCATAAAAATCTCCATCAATGGGTGGCAATTTGTGTTGGCCTTTTTTAGCTCTGTGATTTAGCATTTTCATCAACCCTTTAAGTTGGCTATCATCTAGATTACCTACTGCGGCCATTACTTCAGGGAGATCCACTTTTTGCGAAAGCTTATTTATCGCTTCAAGATCTACGGTTTTTAAAAGTTTAAGGGTTTGCTTCACCTTGCCAAATAGAGACATCGTTGTAGTATTTAAAATTGTAATGTTAAATATACTATGCTCTGTATGGCTTTTCAGCCAAAGAAGTGTTAATGATACTCTTTGATATTGCTGGCAGAAAAATAAAAAAGCAGCCCTTGCGAGACTGCTTTATTCTGTTTTTATGCTTTTCGCGAAAGCGTTACAAATGCTTCTTATGCTCTACGTAGTAATGCTCTAAAAGATTCATTGTAGCTTTTACAAGATCTTCTGTCTCTTGAAGAAGACTGAAGTAAAGCATGGTATTTTTAGGACTAGAATCTGTATTGCGCGTGCGCTCTACTTGCTTCTCGATCTTAGAAGAGATGCTACCTAGAAGGCTTTCTTTTTCTTCAATGATATCTACGATCTGATCGAATTTCTTGTTTTTAAACGTTTCTTCGATCTTATCAAAAAGCTCCCCGATCTTATGCTCAAGTTCCTTAAGGTCTTTAAGCTGCGTGAATTTAAGTCCTTTGTGATTGTTGTTAAGGTGATTAAAGCTAGACGAAGTAACAAAGTCTATACTTTGTGTAACGTCTTGCAAATACCCCAAAACATCAATATAAAATCTACTTGCCTGCACGTGACTCTCATCAAGATTCTTGATAAAATAATACAGGTTGCTACGCAGTTCTTCAACCTCTGCGTTAAGTTTTGTAATTCCTTTTTTGCTTTTTCGCAGTCGCGAAAGATCAACTTTTGCTAGACCTTCTATCGTACCGTTGTAAACTTTATTACCTCTTTTAAAAGCGTTTGCAACATTAGTAGTACTCTCGTTAATGATCCCTTGAATACTGTTACTTACCGCACGAAGTAGTCTTCCTTCTTCTGCCTCTGCCTTAGAACGTTTTGTATGATTTACATAGTTACGTACTAAAATACCTATTGCAGCTGCAAACAATAAGAATAATGCTAGTGTACCTCCTTGATAAAGGATAAATGCCATTAAAGCAGCCGCTGTAAATGCACAGATCGCAGTAAGGAACCAACCACCGATCACGTTAAGCACACCGGCAACACGATAAACCGCGCTTTCACTTCCCCAAGCTCTATCTGCCAGAGAAGAACCCATTGCTACCATGAAAGTAACATAGGTTGTTGAAAGTGGTAATTTCATTGAAGTAGCCACAGAAATAAGAACACTGGCGATCATAAGATTTACTGCCGCACGCACAAGGTCAAATGCTGGTAGATCAATTGCTGCAACACGTGTGTGAACCTTTTTCTCAAAGCGCTTGTTCATCTTTTCTTGTGTAGATTTAGGAACAAGTTTCATCACAGCATAGTTTAGCTGGATCGCTCCGCGTACTAAAAGTCTTGAGATCGTATTTGGTTTAAAACGCTCTGCACCTTCATCCTGTCTTGATAGATCTACAGATGTTTTTACTACGCGTCTTGCTTTTTTAGAGAACCAAAGCGTAAGTATCATTACAATACCTGCAAGAAGTAACAGCATAGGTTGTGTTGGCACTTTTTCAGCAAGAGATTCCATGGTGAATTCTGAAGCAGCTACACCACTGGCAGACCAGATCTCATATGAGTTGTAAGCGGCCATTGGTACACCAATGAAGTTCACAAGGTCATTTCCGGCGAAAGCCATAGCTAGCGCAAACGTCCCGAGAACGATAACCACGATATAAATATTGATCTTAAAAATGGCATCAAGAACGTATGAAATAAGCGTCCATGCGATGACACTTAATCCTATAAACTGCCACACGTTATTATTTGCCCAATCTAAGAAAGCGCCTTCAATGAAACTGGCGCTTTTAAGTCCTTTAATGATTATGAAATAACTGATCGCAGCAATTGCGATCCCGCCAAAAACAGCCGCAGCCCATTTAGCCTTTTTCTCATAGTGAAAAGTAAGGAAGAGTCTTGATATAAACTGAACTAAAGCTCCTACCGTAAAGGCAATAACCACTGAAAGTAAAATACCTAGAATGATCTCTATCGCTTTATCTGAGTTGATATAATTACCTAATTGAAGTAAAGTATCGTCGCTACCAGCGAGTTTTATAAAAGTCATACAACATGCGGCACCAAGCAACTCAAAAACGATAGAAACCGTTGTTGATGTTGGCATCCCAAGCGTATTAAAGAAATCTAGAAGAAGAATATCTGTGAGCATGACCGCCATAAAAATGACCATGATCTCGTCAAAATAGAACTGACCCGGGACGAAGATTCCTTTTCTGGCTACTTCCATCATACCGCTAGAAGCAAGTGCGCCAAAGATGATCCCGACACTGGCGACGATCATAATGGTTTTAAAAGAAACGGCCTTTGAGCCAATGGCTGAGTTAAGAAAGTTTACAGCATCATTACTCACTCCCACCACTAAATCTGCGATGGCAAGTATAGCCAGCGCGATCAGCATAATAAGATAAATATTGTCCATTAATGGTTATCAAATTTAGTCAGCAAATTTGAGATATATTTTCTGCATGTATGTTAACCGAAAGTTATCTATATCTCTTCTGCTTCTTAAAAATAGGCATTCAAAGCCTTTTGACACTGCGTGTAATCTTAAATGTTTACAAATAAAAAACATTTAATTAACTGAATTATAGCTAATTATAATTTCAATGTTAATTTAATGTTACCTGAATGTTACGTCATATTTAAATAATAGTTATATTTGTAACGTAATGTTTAACTGAAACCCTGTATATCATGAAAAATTTACTAGTTATCTGTGCTCTTATTGGAGGAATGATGTTTGCTAATGCGCAAGACAAGCCTAAGCCTACTTATGAAAAAGAAGGTAAACTTATTAAGGCAACTTTTTACTATGATAATGGAGAAGTAAGTCAAACTGGCTATTATAACAAGGCCGGAAACCTACACGGTACTTGGAAGAGTTTTGATACTGACGGTAAGAAGATCGCTGTTGCTCAATACAACAACGGTGAAAAAGAAGGAAAATGGTTCTTCTGGTCTGAAGAAACTCTTAAAGAAGTTGATTATAACAACTCAGAGATCACTAATGTAAGCACATGGAAGATCACTGAGCCAGTTGTGAGCAACGATTAAGTACACATTATCATTTAAACAGTATTAAAAAGCCACTCAAATGAGTGGCTTTTATATTTTTAGCGTTTTGCTATTTTGTTTTGAGAGATATGCTTTTGTCTACTGCTTTTAAAAGTTCCCTTTTTAAAATCTCTCAATTTCTCATGCTTTGTAGCTCTTCCTTGCACGCGCTTGCGCCACATTCTAAAGCTGGAAGGCTTCATCTCACGAGCCATTATTTTTATAACTTCATCTTCAGAAATACCAAACTGAAATTCAATCGCTTCAAAGGTCGTGCGATCTTCCCACGCCATTTCAATAATTCTATCCAGTTCTCTTTCTGTAAAATCAGTTTTCATATTTTGGCTTTAAGCTATCTAACATTATTTGCGTGATATTATCCAGGCTAAACTTGTTTTCCCATCCCCAATCTTCTTGCGCTTTGCTATCGTCTATAGATTGTGGCCAGGTATCTGCAATTTCCTGTCTAAAATCTGGCTCATAAGATATCTCAAAATCAGGTAAATGCTTCTTAATACTTTCAGAAATTTCTTCTGGATTAAAGCTAATTCCTGCAAGATTGTAGCTACTTCTTATTTTTATGTCTTCTTCTTCAGCATCCATAATGTCTATAGTTGCTCTAATAGCATCATCCATAAACATCATAGGTAAAGTTGTCTCTTCGTTAAGAAAACAACGATAGTTACCATGTTTTAAAGCTCTATGAAAGATCTCAACGGCATAATCTGTTGTACCACCGCCCGGCTCCGTAGCGTAACTTATAAGACCAGGGTAACGTATGCTTCGTACATCTACACCAAATTTCTTATTGTAATATTCACACCAGCGCTCACCGGTTTGTTTACTTATCCCATAAACAGTGGTTGGCTCCATCACTGTCACCTGTGGTGTATTTACTCGCGGCGTAGTAGGACCAAAAACAGCAATACTAGATGGCCAGAACACTTTAGAGATCTTACCTTCTTTAGCAAGATTTAGCACATTAAAGAGAGAGTTCATATTAAGATTCCATGCCTTCTCTGGGAATTTTTCTGCAACAGCGCTAAGCATCGCAGCCATGAGATAAACCGTATCTACATTATATCTAAAGATCACATCCTCGATCGCTTCATAATCCATCGCATCAATGATCTCAAAAGGACCATCATTCACAAAGCTGCTATTACCACAACGAATATCGCTGGCAATAACGCGCTCGTTGCCAAATCGCTTTCTTAAAGACTGCGTAAGCTCTGTACCTATCTGACCGCAAGCTCCCAGGATCAGGATACCTTTTTTCATAGTTTTTCTCATGCGTCAAAGATACTTTTTTCTCGTTTTTTGGCTGTAGCCAAAAGAAAAAAACTACCACTACTCACGTGCCATAACAGCAATTTTCAAAGAACCTTAACAGCTAAGGATTTAGGTTTAACAAAACGCAATCTTTTTCTTAAAAAACTAGATGAAGTTTAGCAATATTTTGGCCAAAAACTTTGCAACGCCGCTTAATTCTCCTGCTACATTTGTCATTCAATATTTTAAAATTGAATCATTATGAAAAAGATAACATTGACATTTATAGCAGCCGGACTTTTACTTGTAGGATGTAAGGATAACGCATCAGACAAAGAAGCGCAGGCAGAAGACAATCTAGAAGTGAACACAACCACAGGAGAAAAAAATCCTGATGAGATGCAGTATGCAGACGCAAGTCTAGAGCAGAGTTATGCCATTGACTTTAAATCTATGGATTATGATGAGTATGAAGTAGACCCAGAAGTGCGTGCAGAGATCCAATCTTGGGAAGAGCTTAATACCATCAACGTTACAATGGAAGAAATTGAAGTTCCTGAAGCAGATATCCCAACCTATGGTGACCGTCTAGTAACAGAAGCTGCAAATCTTAAGAACACCATTCCACAATTATTAATGACTGAAGAAGTTGAGGAAGACATTAAAGATATTAATGAAGAGGTTGCTGATCTTAAAGCGATACTTGACAAAGAAGGTGTAAACGAAAATGAAATAGACCGTCAAGTAGAAGAGCTTATTGAAGCGTATGATGACCTTAACGAGGAGATCAACGAAACAATTAAGCAGAAATCTAAAAAGATGGAAGCAAAAGCAGAGGCTAAAACAAATATGTAATAAGACTTTAGTCAACTTATTAACACTATTAAAGTGCCGCACTTGCGGCACTTTTTTTTTGCCATTTTTAGAAAATTTTAAAGTTTTTTTTTGAGTTAATGGATTAGCTTCTTAAAATCTCAAGAAACTTTATATAAAGTTTAAATCTCTCTATGTCATCACATTATAGCATTCATGGTAATTTTGTCATTACAAACCCCAAATTTTAAACCACGATGAAAAGATTGATCATGGTTTTGCTTACTGTAATGATTTTAGGATCATGCTCTGAAAAACACAATTCTACTTCAAATCTAGAGTTGACCGTTAATAAAGTTGAACCCTTAAATCCTAAGGCAAAACAAGAAGTACAAAACTGGACAGCCTATAACAAGCTGTATAAGAATTTAGCAACTGTGAGTAACACAAACGCACTAAATTCTTTGAACCTAATGCCTGTTATGATAAACAACGTAGAAGCTATGGGCGTGCAAATCCCAGAAACTTTGCAAAATGAAGAAGTAGAAGAAAGAATACAAAAAATTGACAGTCAAGTAACAGACTTCTATGCAAAAATTGAAAAAACAGAACTGCAGGAGCGTGTTGCTCAAAGACATATAAATGAGATTCTAGATGCTTTTGATGACCTCAACAAAACTATAAACTCAATGGCTTCAAAAGAGAATTCATAAAATTTATCCCTTTCCCATCATAAAAGCCTTCATGAGTATTCATGAAGGCTTTTTTTGTTTTTTTCTTTGCTTACATTTGGAACTTTAAAGCAGTAATGAAGAACAGCTTCTATATATTTTTACTTATCACAATCCTTTTTTCCTCTTGCGAAGAAAAAAAAGCAGTGCAAGAAGATCCCACAAAAGCGACTGACACGTTAGAGATCGCGTTCACACATCCCGTTAACAAGGTGCAACTTTTGCCTGAAGGCGAAAAAATAACAACAGAGTGGCCCGGTTTTGTTGAAACCGCTCAAGAGATCGAAACGTTAGGCAAGGTCAAGATCGCTTACATAAAACAAGAAGGCATACAGTGGATCAAAGAGATCAAAAAAATGCGCATCAATCTACCAGACAGTTTAGATAACGTTGCAATAAAATCTAGACTCGTAGTTCTAGAAACTAAAGCCGGCTCACTTGTTCAAGAAGCAAAAAAAGATGAAGTTGACACCGCCATGGTTTTTAATGAAGCTACAGAACTTAGTGAAGCTTTTCAGCATCTTAAGACCAGGATCAACATACAGTTTCAAAAGTCGGTTGAGGAGTTGCTAGAAGAATATCGTGAGGACGCAAATGATACAACTTCGGTGATCCCGCAATTCAGCAGACCACAAGCTCCGCTTAAAAGGCAAGAGATCCCAAACTCACAAAACATCCCACAATCTGCCAGACCTCAACAATTAAAAAAGGTTGACTCTATTAAAAAATCATGATCATGAAGTACGTTATTTTGATCTTTAGTTTTTTGGCTTTAAGCCAAAATATATCTGCTCAAAACGAAAAAGAAGCCATAAACACACAACTTGAAGCTTGGCATAAAGCAGCCGCTGATGCAGACTTTGACGCTTACTTTGGTCTAATGACAAAAAACAGTGTCTTTATAGGCACAGACGCCTCTGAAAACTGGCAGAACAAAGATTTTAAAGCGTTTTCAAAACCGTATTTTGATAAAGGCAAAGCTTGGTCTTTTACCACTTTAGAACGCAATATTTATGTAGGCCAACATAAAAAAACCGCTTGGTTTGATGAGTTGCTAGACACGCAAATGGGTATTTGTCGTGGCAGCGGAGTTTTACTCAAAAAAGATGGTGAGTGGAAGATCACCCATTATGTACTTTCGATCGCGATACCTAATGCTGATGTAGATGCGGTTGTGAAGATCAAGAAAGATTTTGATGAAAAAATGATCAAAGAATTAAGAGCAAAACAGTAACGTTTTGCCGTTTCATCAAACAAACAACTAGAATTTTTTAATCCCTAATTACAACATGAAAATTATTTTTAAATCTCTTGCAGTAATGACTGTTGCTGCAGCTACAGTGGTAGGCTGTAAAGATGGCGCTGATGATAAAGCCCAGGCTACTGCTGCTCCAGGTCTTGACCTGGCAAACATGGACACATTGGTGCGTCCACAGGATGACTTTTACAACTACGTAAATGGAAACTGGATGAAAAACACTGAAATCCCAGAAGAAGAATCTACTTGGGGTGGTTTTAGTGTTTTGCGTAAATCTACAGTAGATGACGTTCTTGAGATCGTGAACAACGCTCAAGAAACAAACAAATACGATATCAATTCTGATCAAGGTAAAGCTATCGCCCTTTACAAATCAGAACTTGATACTGTTGCAAGAAACGAGGCTGGCATCACACCATTACAACCAGCATTAGACGCTATTGCAGGCATCAGCAACACGCTAGAGTTACAAACAGTAACCTCTGCAAATAGCGCTGTTTCTAATCCTTTTGCAGGTTTTTATGTACGCGCAGATTTTACAGACAGTAACATGAACGCGGGTTACATTAGCCCAGGGAGATTAGGTCTTCCAGATCGTGATTACTACACAGATCAGGATGCAAAATCTCAAGAGATCAGACAAAAATATGTTGAGCACATCACAAATATGCTTCAATATATTGGTGAGGATGAGGCTTCCGCCAAAAGTGAGGCAGAGCAAATCCTTAAGATCGAGACTCAACTAGCAGAATCTATGCTTACTAAAGTTGAGCGTCGTGATGCTCGCAAGATGAATAACCCAATGAGCGTTAAAGAATTGCAAGCATTAACTCCAGCAATAGACTGGAAGAAAATGTTTAGCGACATAGGCCTTAAGCAAGAGGTTGACACAGTGATCGTTCTTCAACCAGAATACATGAAAGAACTTCAAAATGTAATTGCTTCTAGTAGCATTGAAGATCTTAAAACATTAGTTAAGTGGGCAACTTTAAACAGCGCTGCAGGTTCTCTTACAACAGAGATGGAGCACGCAGACTGGAAGTTCTACAATAACTACTTAAATGGTACTCCTAAACCAAAACCAGCAGATGAG
Organism: Leeuwenhoekiella obamensis; assembly: GCF_055391795.1. NCBI lineage: Bacteria > Pseudomonadati > Bacteroidota > Flavobacteriia > Flavobacteriales > Flavobacteriaceae > Leeuwenhoekiella > Leeuwenhoekiella obamensis. The sequence goes on from NZ_AP029251.1 coordinate 2,816,073, forward strand.
CGTGCGCTTGCAACTGTAGATAGAGCGATGGGTGAAGCTATTGGTCAGGTTTATGTAGACGAGAAATTCCCACCAGAAGCAAAAGAAAAAGCAGTAGAAATGATAGACAATATCAAGGATGCTTTTAAAGATCGTATCAATGGTCTTGCTTGGATGACAGACTCAACTAAAGCTAAAGCTATTGATAAACTAAACAAGTTTACTGTGAAGATAGGTTACCCAGACAAATGGGAAGACTACTCTGATGTTGAGATCAAAGAAGGAAACTCTTACTATGAGAATCTTCAAGCGGTAAGAAAATGGGGTCGTGCAGATAATCTTGCAGACTATGGCCAGCCAGTAGACAAAACTACTTGGGGTATGTCTCCACAAACGGTTAATGCATACTTTAACCCATCTTATAACGAGATCGTATTCCCAGCAGCGATTCTTCAGCCTCCATTTTACAACTACAAAGCTGACGAAGCTGTGAACTATGGTGGTATAGGCGCTGTAATAGGTCACGAGATCTCTCACGCTTTTGATGATAGCGGTGCGCGTTATGATGGTGATGGTAACCTTAAAAACTGGTGGACAGACGCTGACCTTGAGTCATTCACAAAACGTGGTGATGCACTTGCTGAGCAATACAGCAGCATTGAAGTTCTTGATAGCGTTTACATCAACGGTAAATTCACATTAGGTGAAAACATTGGTGACCTTGGTGGTTTAACTGCTGCTTACGTAGGTCTTCAAAAATATTATGAAGAGCACGGTCATCCAGAAAAAATAGATGGTCTTACTGCAGAGCAGAGATTTTTTATCTCTTGGGCAACGATCTGGAGAACAAAAATGCGTGAAGATGCACTTCGCACACGTATTAAAACAGATCCACACTCACCAGGAATGTACAGAGCTTATGTACCACTTCAAAACATCGATGCGTTCTATGATGCATTTGGTATTAAAGAAGGAGACAGCATGTTTATCCCAGAAGAGCAACGTGTGAGAATTTGGTAATAACCAAAGAATAACCAAACTAAAGCCTCTGCAAATCGCAGGGGCTTTTTTATTAATCCTTTATTTCGTTAATAAGCGCAAAAGCTTGATTCACGTATTCTTTTTCAAGAAAAAGGGTAAAATAATTAGACGTTGAGATCACCTCAAAAACCGGAATTCCCTCGTACGCCAGCAGCTTAAAAATGTAAAAATAAAGACCCACGGTTTTTGAGTTATTTTCAGGCAACTCTATAGAAATTGAAGAAAGATCAGCTTTAACGGTGATCTTATTTTCGCTGGCAAAGCAACGCTCTACGATCTCTGTAAGATCGTTAGAAACAAGAATATTACTTTCGTGAAAAGTACTCGAGTATGTAAAATAAGCCTTCGGGATGCTTTTTACTTCCTCTAGCAATCGTGATTGACTATCTAATATCAATGCGCTATTTAAATAAGTGAATTCTGTAATACCACTGCGCACAGTAACATCTCCCAGATTACGCACCATTTTTTCACTAAGACGCTTCTGCGGAAAATACCTGCGCAAGGCCATTACGATACTTCCTACGTTTACCTTCTTCCCCACCATTTCTTCCACCCGCGGCTGAAAGTCTTCTGCCAGGGCACTGAAGTTGATTATTTTTCGCGAAAGCGCGTCTTCTACAAAAGGCTGATGTTTTATCAGATCCTCTACACATGATGAAATCGTACGCATTGTTATATATTTAACAATTTGTGCAAATTTATATAAAATTGTTGAGTTATTTCATTTAGTGTTAAGCCTGAAGTAATTATGCAAAAAAATTATCGCAATGCAAGTATTTAAATTTGGAGGAACATCAGTAGGAAGCGCAGATAACATTCAGCGTGTGGGAGAAATTCTTAACCAGACAGAAGGTGCTAAGATCGTTGTACTAAGTGCAATGAGCGGTGTGACCAACTTACTGGTACAGATTTATGAAGGGCAAGTTCAACAGAATGAAGAGCAGATACGCAACGGTATCGAAGCGATAAGAAGAAAACACTTTGACGCCGTAAGTCAACTTTTTAAATCTTCGCAAACTGCAAGTAAGATCTTGCTTGCAATAGATGATTATCTTGATCAACTTAGCGAACTAGCTTATGGCACTGCGACGCCGTCTAGCTATGCAGAGATAGTGACCATTGGCGAAAGCATGAGCACTGCGATGATCTCAGAGTTTTTCAATCAGCAGGGTATAAATAATGTTTTGCTTAACGCGAAAGACTTCATGTTTGTAGGTAGCGTTGAGAATCCAGACATCGCTGAAGTGGGTAAAAGACTACAACCTATTTTAGATAAAAATCCATCTGAAATATACATCACACAAGGATTTGTATGCCGCAATGAGATGGGAACTATATCTACGCTTAAACGCGGCGGTAGCGATTTTACAGCAACTATAATTGGTGCCGCGATCAACGCTGCTGAAGTACAGATCTGGACAGATATTGATGGGCTGCATAATAATGATCCACGTTATGTAGATCAAACAAGACCTATTGACCACCTTACTTATAACGAAGCTGCAGAGCTTGCTTATTTTGGCGCAAAGATCCTGCATCCACAAACGGTTGCTCCAGTAATTGACAGAGATATCCCGGTGTGGTTAAAAAATACATTTGACCCACAAGCGCACGGTACACAGATTTCTAATGAGTATCACAACCGTGGTTTAAAAGCGATCTCAGCAAAAGACGGAATCACAGCGATCAAGATTCGTAGTAATCGCATGCTAGGAGCACACGGATTTTTAAGAACGATCTTCGAAGTCTTTGACCGTCACGAGACCAGCATAGATATGATCACCACTAGTGAGGTTGCGATCTCACTTACTATTGATGACGATTCTCAACTGGATGCCATTGTAACAGAACTTTCAGTGATCGCAGAGATCACGGTAGAAAAAGACCATAGTATCATTTGTATCGTAGGAGAAAATCTTATTGAAGATCAAACCTCTTATAAAGCATTTGGTTTACTTAATAATCTTCCTGTGCGTATGATATCATACGGTGGAAGCAATAACAATATTTCCCTTCTTGTTCCCACTAGCGAGAAGGTAAATGCCTTGAGATACCTTAACCAGCAACTTTTTCAATTGAGTGAAGCGTTGGTTTAAACTTTGTTAGTTAGTGTTAGAATTATCTGTCTTGAGGCAGATCAAAAAACCCGGCCCCACCAGCCGGGTTTTTGTTATTTTAAAGTAAATGATTTTGAAACTCATAACCCAGCACTTCATCAAGTATAACGCTGTCTATTTGTTTAAAAACCTCATCTGTATTCTCACTATAATCTGGATGTTCAAGGCCTAGCCTATCAGCCTCTGCGGTGTAATATTCTTTTTTTGATGGGTGTTGCGGTATAACGGCATTGATAATATGTCCGTAGGCATTTTTCATTAAGATCGCCGTTAGAATATTCAGGCAATCTTCTCTGTGAATCAGGTTTACTGGCGCATCACCATTGCTAAGATTTTTTCTTCCTGCAAGAAAACGCACTGGGTTTCGGCTTCCGCCAAAAAGACCACCAAAACGCACAACCGTACACTCTAGCGATGACCTGAAGAATATTTGCTCTACTTCTAGCAACTGCCTTCCAGACTCTGTCTCCGGCTGCGGAATATCTTTTTCAGTCACTTTGCCTTGATGATCAGCGTAAACTCCCGTACTACTGATGAGCACTACTTTTTCTACTGAAGAACTTTCAACTTCTTGAAGAAATCTTGCCATGCGCAAGGCATGATTATGTCCCGTGCCACGACGCAAACCTGGTGGGATAAGCACAAAGAGAATTTTGGCGGAAGCCAAAAAATCCTTCACATCTCCCTGCACCTCATTTTCTGTAATTAGGACTTTATAAACATCAAAACCCTTTTTCTTTAAATCAGTCTTTTTTGCATCTGTAGTGACTGAACCTTTTACCGTAAAACCCAAATTCTTTAAGCGGGTGTACAGTGGCATTCCTAGCCAACCCATTCCTGCAATTGCTATCGTATTACTCAAATTGTATCGTTTGTTTTGTGATAATGGCGTCTGTATTTACAAAGGGCATCGGGATGCTAGTTGCCGGTCTTGGCTCAAGGCCAAAATCTCTATTCTCCATCAGATCATAGCTGTAATCTCTAAGTTCAAATTGCACATCTGCATCTTTATCAACCACTGCAATCACATCTAGCGGAGCGCGGTCTGACACTCTGTAAGAAAGCAATCTTTTACTCGTTCTACCTTCAAAAACATGATCTGCCGAAGCTTCCTTTTCTACCTCTTTACCATTAAATATTAATTTTCTAAACTGCGTTTTAACGTCTGCCTCTAATATCATATCGCCCACAGCCCGCTGCGGATAAATGGTAAAATGCAATTCGCGCACATCACCCATCACAGTATCTCTCGCAACATAAACACTAGACGGTGCAACGGCACGTTTTTCGGCTTCTTTTGCAAAACTATACCCTGTGCCGTATTTACCGGTTCCTTCTCCTTCAAAAAAGCTTGCTGCGCTTTTTGGGTCTTCGCCCAAAATACTCTTGAGCCAATTGTCTAAAACCGTATTTGTCGTTACCCAATACGTTTGATCTGAATCTACATCATACACATAATTAAGACTTGTAGGAAATGGTCGTTCTTCATTAAAATCTGCTTTACTTTCAGCTGAAGCAAAACAGCCTATCGCAACGAGCGCAAAGATCGCTGCTAGTCTTCCGCGGAAGCGGTAAAAACCAAAAACAGGTAGTAAAAGACCAAAAAGTAAAACCAAAAATATCGCACTAGCTACAAGCATTTTTAACCCTAGACCAACAGGAAATTCTTTAATATAAAGCGCTAAAATAAAGATCGCTGGCGCGCATAAAAGTGTCAGTCCAAAAAGATTTTTCATGCGACCAGACGCAATGAGATAAACACACAAAATCCCAAAATAAACCGGAATCACGAAAAACGCTGCTCCTGGCAAATACAAAGCCATCAACGTTGAAATTACTAGCCAGAAAAATAATGGTGCGATCGTGAGACTTGCTGCTTGTTGCGGTTTTTGAAAAAGCTTATAGATCCAGAAGCAAAAGGCAAGATTTAAAGCAATAAATGCCGAAATGTAGATATAGCCATTATACGTGAATCCTTGCAAAATATCTTCATAGGCGGGATGAAAACTTTCGATCAGCGCCCAACCAAAATACGTTATCAGTCCGCAACCGATCAAGGAAATTAGAAATGGTAAAAATCCACGACCTACTTCACCCCAAGAAAAATGCTGTTTCCTTTTCGCGTAAGCGATAACTAAAACATACAGGATCCATGCACCAATAACCAGCGGCCAGATCATCCAGAACGGAAAATAGATCATCTTTAGCACCGGGACATTAAAGTAAATATAATCTGTATCGCTCTTAAGATCCACGTCTGCATCTGCAAAATAAGTAAGCAGCGTACTGGCGTATCTACCTTGATGCTCTAACGATTCTGGATCAAGTCTATCGTATCGATCCATCGCCGTGTGATAGTCAAAATGATCACCTATGAAGGCAAAGAAAAATCCATCGATATCACCATTTTCGCGCAATACTGTTGAATCTGTATCATTAGGCAACAGCTTATAAATACTATACATTAGCGAGTTTGCGTATGGATGAGAAAGGCCCGCATCTGCAAAAGCTTTTATCAACTTTTCATTACCGCCATTAGTCTCAACGATCATACTTGATGGACCGCCGCTACCACGCGCTTCAAAGTTGAGCGCAACGCCCACATTTTTTGCCCACGGGTGTTCATCTACAAAGATCGATGCGCCGTTAAGACCTAATTCTTCGGCATCTGTAAATAATATTATGATATCGTTTTTTGGGGTTTTGGCTTTCGCCAAAAATGCGCGCACCGTTTCTAAAACCGCAGCCACACCACTACCGGCGTCACTCGCTCCATAACTTGCCGTGTGCGGAGCGCTATCGTAATGCGACATTAGCAGCACAGCTTTATCATCTTCTGAGCCTTTAATGCGAGCGATTATATTTGTCGCTTCACTCATTGCTCCCCAGCCCGGTTTATAGCCCAAACCTTCTTGAAGCTCAACTTCAAGACCCATTTTTTCTAATTCGCCAGCGATATAATCACGGATCTCATCATGGCCTTCTGTGCCCACAGCATGTGGTTTTGCGCTGATATTCTTGAGATAATCAAATGCTCTTGCGGTTGAGAATTGATCAGCCGGAGTGTCTTCTACACTTATAGATTGAGGCTTTGAGGTATAAAAAGTAAACGCTACCAAACCTATGATGAATAGCAGCGATAATGCAGAAGCAGCATGTTTTTTCATATACATGTATTGATGTGATTAAAGGTAGCAGGAAGTAACGGCATACACAAACTACAATTGATGTTTACGTTAAATTCTGGGAGAACTTCAAACGTTTTCGGAAAATTATGTTAACTTATAGGAGCCAAAAAATCAAGTATATGGGTATTAAAAGCTTTATGGGAAAGCGATCCACCGTTGTGGAAGCGCCCACAAACATTAGAGTTTCAGATTATATGTCTCGCAAGTTGATCACCTTCAGGCCAGATCAACACGTCTTTGAGGTTATGGAACAACTTATAAAACATCGTATCTCAGGAGGTCCTGTGGTTAATGAAAACAACGAATTGCTAGGCATCATTAGTGAGGGCGATTGTATGAAACAAATTAGCGATAGCCGCTACTACAATATGCCCATGAATGAAGCTACGGTAGAAAAAAACATGAATTGCCATGTAGATACAATTGATGGCGAAATGAATGTTTTTGACGCGGCAAAACTATTTATCGAGAAAAAGCACCGTCGTTTCCCAATCGTAGAAAACGGGAAATTAATAGGACAAATAAGTCAAAAAGATGTGCTAAAAGCCGCATTGAATCTCAAAGGGCAAACCTGGAAGTAAGTCTATTTTCTTTTTACAAGCGCATAAAAATCACCTTCTAACGGCAAATAACCCTGATCATACACAAAATAATAGATCGTTCCTTTTTTTGTGGTATAAATGCTTGTGAAGTAATTAAAGTCAAAACCAGCATCTGCTAGTTTTGCAAGCGGAACTTTTGTCTTATCCTCTGGGTTCAACGCCTCAAGAACACGGTAATTCTTACGCAACTTATTATTGATGTTGCGCATGAGATTTTTGCTATCACGATTGTTGCGATTATTATGCGAATTACGACAAGAGTCACTGCAGAATTTCTTGTCGGCACGACCTATGATCTTCTCTCCACATTCTGGACAAGCCTTGTTCATTTTTTATTTTGACTTTTGTCTAAAATAATAAAAATCAATTTATTAATTCTCAATAGCAAGATCCATATGTGCTAAATGGTGGTTACAATGCCAAGAATACATGCCCACAGTAAAAGCTAATGTAAAACTCTTACCATGTTCAGGGTGCGTGTACTGCTTTTGAAATTGATCTTCCGTCAAATTCTCTAATAAAAATGCCCAGCGCGCATGCAAACCTTCAAGAATTTTCAGGGAAGTTTCAATAGGCATTTCTAGATAATCTAGCATTTCTGCCCAGCTTGCTTCGTCATACGGTTTGATCACCGGCGTATCTTCAGTGAGCGCAAGTTTAAACCGTATAAACGCATTCATGTGACTATCTGCGCAGTGATGCACGAGTTGGCGCAACGTCCACCCACCGGGGCGATAGGTTTTTTGTAAATCGGCTTCCGCCAAATTTTCAACCTTTGCCCTAACTTTTTCTGGAAAGGTTTTTATAGTTTCTGTCCAGGCTTTTATATCGGCTGGAGTGATCATTTCTGGCGCGGTGAATTTACCGATGGGATATTTTAAATGTTCCATGTTTTAGTCCTTTTCGCAAAAGCCAATTTATTGATTTTTATAACAAAAGCTACTCTTCATTTATAAAACAACACGCACCGGATCAATAATAAATTACCAAGAAAAAGCTATCTTTGTTAGTGTTAAAAAATTGGTGATGAACATAGAAGCCACAAAATTAGAGCTGATGAATCTTTTACTCAAAACTGAGAAAAAGAGTGTCTTGAACAAGCTTAAAAAAGTTTTTGAAGAAGAGCATACAGACTGGTTTGACGAGATGTCACAAGAAGAGCAACAGGAAGTTAAAAAAGGTCTTGAACAAGCAAACGAAAGTGAGCTTATAGACAATGAAACCATCATGAATCATTTTGAAAAATGGCATTAAAGATTGTCTGGACTCCTCAAGCAAACCAAGGACTACAAAATGTCTTAAACTACCTTGAGGAAGAATGGACTATCAATGAAATTTTAAATCTTGAACACAACCTCAAAGAACTTCTAAAGCATATAAGCAAACACCCCGAAATCTGTCCTACTACGCAGCATTTTTCAAATCTCCACAAAGGTTTTGTAGATAAGAATAACTACATTATCTACCGCTTAAATCTCGACAATAAGCAAATTGAGATAATCAATTTTAGAGGAACTAAACAACGGCCACTTTAAAATTTATCGCTAAGGTTTGGCTTTCGCCAAAACTCATCAGTTTAAATAAAAAATTTTCAAGTTTACGAGTCCTTTCCGCGAAAGCGTTATGTAAATAAAAGTACTTCAAAAACAGGGAAGTCGCCTGCTTTAATCCCTGCAGATTTTAAGAGCGTTTTTCTGCTCAAAAATGCTTAATTTCGCACCTCTTATTAAAAAAGCATACCATGAGCGCAAAGTTCCCTGAATACAAAGGGCTTGACCTGCCAAACGTAGCACAAGAAATCCTGTCTTACTGGAAAGAAAATGAAATCTTTGAAAAAAGTATTTCGAGCCGTGAGGGCAAGGACCCATATATCTTTTTTGAAGGCCCGCCATCTGCAAATGGAATGCCGGGAATTCACCACGTTATGGCACGTGCCATCAAGGATATTTTTTGTCGTTTTCAAACGCAAAAAGGGTTTCAGGTTAAGCGTAAAGCGGGTTGGGATACGCACGGACTACCCGTAGAACTGGGTGTTGAGAAAGAACTTGGTATCACAAAAGAAGACATCGGTAAGAAAATTACCGTTGAAGAATATAACGAAGCTTGTCGTAATGCCGTGATGCGCTACACTGATGTGTGGAACAACCTCACAGAGCAAATGGGATATTGGGTGGATATGGAAGATCCTTACATCACTTACAAGCCAAAATACATGGAAACTGTATGGTGGTTGCTTAAGAATATCTACAAGCAAGACCTGATCTACAAGGGTTACACCATTCAGCCGTATTCTCCTAAAGCGGGAACTGGCCTGAGTTCACACGAGTTGAACCAACCAGGAACATATCAAGATGTGACTGACTCCACAGTGACAGCACAGTTTAAGGCTGTGGAGAATGACGCGTTTAAGAGTTCACCTTTCGGCGAAAGCCATAAAGGCGCAGGCGATGTATATTTCCTAGCCTGGACGACCACACCATGGACGCTGCCTTCTAACACGGCGCTTACCGTGGGGAACAAAATTGATTATGTGCTGATTCGCACGTTTAATCAATATACCTTTGAACCTATCAAGGTTGTTATCGCAAAGCCGCTTGTTGCGAAGCAATTTGGCAAGAAATATTTTGTTGCTGAAGATGAAACCGCTTTTGAAAGCTACAGCGAAAACGACAAAAAAATCCCATACGAGATCCTAGCAGAATGCAAGGGTAGCGAACTGGTAGGTTTGCGTTATGAGCAATTGATAGATTATGTGCAGCCGCACGACAATCCTGAGAATGCTTTTAGAATCATTTCTGGAGATTTTGTAACCACTGAAGATGGTACAGGTATCGTGCACACCGCGCCTACCTTTGGTGCAGATGATGCGCTTGTAGCGAAACAGGCTACGCCTGAAATTCCGCCGATGCTGGTAAAAGATGAGAACGATAATCTTGTTCCGCTGGTGGACCTGCAAGGTAAATTTAGACCAGAGCTTAAGGAATTTGGAGGCAAATACGTTAAGAATGAATATTACGATGATGGCGAAGCTCCTGAAAAGTCAATAGACGTTGAGATCGCAATCAAATTAAAAATAGAAAACAAAGCCTTTAAGGTTGAGAAATACGTTCACAGCTACCCTAATTGCTGGAGAACAGATAAACCTATTTTGTATTATCCATTGGATTCTTGGTTTATCAAAGTGACTGACGTGCGTGACCGCATGCATGAACTTAACCAAGGCATCAACTGGAAACCAAAAGCAACCGGAGAAGGCCGTTTTGGCAACTGGCTTGCCAATGCAAACGACTGGAACCTTTCGCGTTCGCGCTATTGGGGAATTCCGTTGCCTATCTGGAGAACAGAAGATCGCAAAGAAGAAATTATCATCGGTTCGGTTGAAGAGCTGCAAGCAGAGATCGCAAAATCCATCGAGGCCGGATTTATGGACAAAAGTCCATTTGAAGGTTTTGTAGCTGGTGATTTTAGCGATGAGAACTATGACAAGATCGACCTTCATAAAAACGTGGTGGATCAAGTTGTGTTGGTTTCGCCGCAAGGCAAACCTATGAAACGCGAAGCTGATCTTATTGACGTTTGGTTTGATAGCGGAAGCATGCCGTATGCACAGTGGCACTACCCGTTTGAGAATAAAGAAATGGTTGAAAAAACCTGGCGCAAAGCCGACTTTATCGCGGAGGGCGTTGACCAAACGCGCGGTTGGTTCTACACGCTGCACGCTATCGCAACCATGACTTTTGACGATGTTGCGTATAAAAACGTGGTTTCTAACGGACTTGTGCTTGACAAGAACGGGCAGAAAATGTCTAAGCGTCTTGGCAATGCTGTAGATCCATTTACAACGCTTAATACCTTTGGTCCAGATGCGACTCGCTGGTACATGATAAGCAATGCAAACCCATGGGATAACCTCAAGTTTGACCTTGACGGTATCACAGAGGTGCAGCGCAAGTTCTTCGGTACGTTGTACAACACCTATTCGTTCTTTGCCTTGTATGCAAACCTAGACGGATTTAATTATAGCGAGGCTGAAGTTCCTTATGAAAATCGCCCCGAGATCGATCGCTGGATACTTTCAGAACTGCATACGCTTATCAGCAAGGTTGATGAATTCTACGCAGATTATGAGCCTACAAAGGCGACACGCGCGATTTCAGACTTTGTGCAAGAGAATTTGAGTAACTGGTTTGTTCGCTTGAGCAGAAGACGTTACTGGAAGGGCGAGTATGGCCCAGATAAACTTTCAGCATATCAAACATTGTTTGACTGTCTTCTGGCTGTAGCCAAATTAATGGCGCCCGTAGCTCCATTTTTTGCAGAGCGTTTGTACCGCGATCTTAACGGTCTTGTGCAAAAAGATTCGGCTGAAAGTGTTCATATTGCAGATTTCCCAGTGAGTGATCCTAAGTTTATTGACACCAAGCTAGAAAGCAAGATGCAGAAAGCTCAGGAAATTGCGTCTTTAACCCTTTCGCTTAGAGCGAAAGAAAAAATAAAGGTGCGTCAACCGTTGCAACGCATTATGATCCCTATTCTTGACGAAGAGCAAGGAAAAGAGATTCTTGCCGTGCAGGATTTGATCAAATCTGAGGTTAATGTGAAAGAAATTGAGCTAATTGACGATGCTTCAGGGATTTTAGTTAAGACGATAAAACCTAATTTTAAAGCATTAGGCCCACGTTTTGGCAAAGATATGAAGCTGATAGCCAGTGCCATAAATACCTTTGAAGCAAGTGATATAAAAACCCTTGAAAAAGAGGGCGCTTACACGCTTGACATTAATGGAAAAAGCGTTATTTTGGGCCTTGAAGATGTAGAAATATCTTCACAAGATATTGAGGGATGGCTTGTTGCAAGCAATGCTGGTTTAACGGTTGCCCTTGATGTTACTCTTACTGATGAGCTAAAATCTGAAGGTATAGCCAGAGAATTAGTGAATCGTATTCAAAACCTACGTAAGGATTCTGGTTTTGAAGTGACTGACAAGATTAATGTTGCGATACAAAAAGACGGCAAGGTCGAGGATGCCGTTAATAGCAATCTTGAGTATATTAAGAGTGAAACACTTACTGCAACCCTTGACCTTGCAGAAACTGTTGATAATGGCATAGAAATTGCCTTTGACGATGTAGAGACAAGGCTTTCTATCACTAAACATTGATGTATTATGGCTACAGACACTAAAGAAAGGTACAGCGACGCAGAATTAGAAGAATTCCGCGCACTTATTCAAGCAAAGATCGATAAGGCTCAGTCTGATCTAGATCTTATTAAAAGTGCTTATATGAATAACGGTAATAATGGTACTGATGACACTTCGCCTACGTTTAAAGCCTTTGAAGAAGGTAGCGAAACGATGAGCAAAGAAGCAAACTCTGCACTAGCCATACGTCAAGAAAAATTTATTAGAGACCTTAAGAACGCTCTAGTAAGAATACAGAACAAAACCTATGGTATTTGCCGTGTTACAGGTAAGCTTATCAATAAAGAAAGGCTAAAACTTGTACCTCACGCTACATTGAGCATCGAGGCAAAAAACATGCAGAAATAAGCAGAACACCATTACTTTAAAATTATATTTAACGCTTCGGGCATGTCCTGGAGCGTTTTTTGTTTTATAAATAATATGCAGATTTTAAGAATTGTAAGCGTTGTTATGATTTGTCTTTGGAGTCATTTGGCTTTAAGCCAAAAAACTCTGGAGAAGCAAATTCCTGCATCTGGGATAGAAGGGATATTTATCGATACAGACCTTGTTTTTGACATTAAAATTGAAACTGAAAGAACAGCTGATGATATAAAGATCCATACGGAAGTAGAAGGTGAAACCTTTGACACTTTACTGATCCAAACAGAAATTAAAAACGGAATCCTAGAAATTCATACAGCTAGATCACCTTCATTTAAAAAGATAGATGATAAGCTCGCTGCGCATAAAGTACTCTCAATTATCCTACATCTTACCATCCCCGAAAATCTTAATATCGAAGTTGCCTCAGCCCTGGCTTCGGTGACAGCGAGTGGTAATTATAACTATGTGAACTTTAATCTTTCGAGCGGTAATTGCTTTTTAAAAACCTTCCGCGGAAGCGGTATTGTAAATACTGAGCGCGGTAATATTATCGCTCATATTTTTGATCAAGCTATTGAAGCCAGCACGAGAAACGGCAAACTAGATATTGCAGAAACGACCACTACTACTGCCACTTTGAAACTGAGGTCTATTGATGGCGATATTAAAGTAATACGGTCTAAATAATTTAGTTATTTTTGCCATTCTGTTTTTAAAAACTTGCGATGTCGTTAAAGAAGGCAATAGGTATTATCGTTCTTATCCTATTGATCGATCAGATCAGTAAAATATATATCAAAACAAATTTTATTCTTGGCGAAGATGTAGAAGTCTTTAGTTGGTTTAAAATACTCTTTGTAGAAAACGAAGGAATGGCCTGGGGAACTAAAATTCCTGGAGATTACGGCAAGATCATTCTTACTGTTTTTAGAATTTGTATTCTTCCTATAATTGGGTATTGGCTTTATGATAGCGTTAGAAAAAACAGCCCAAAAATCCTTATCGTTGCTATTTCTTTGATCTTTGCTGGTGCCTTTGGCAACATTATAGATTCTATTTTTTATGGTGTGATCTTTAACGGTAGCGAAGGTCAGGTTGCGACAATGTTTCCTGAAGAAGGTGGTTATGGCACGTGGTTTCACGGCAAGGTGGTAGACATGCTTTACTTCCCTATTTATGAGGGTGAGAAGTTTACATTTTTCAATGCCGTTTTTAATATTGCAGATACAGCGATCAGCGTGGGAGTAGGTTTACTTCTTGTTTTTAATAAGAAGGCTTTCGCCAAAGATGAACCCACAGAAGCTATCGAGTCTAAAGAAAGTACTGAGACTGCTTAAGCTATATTCTTACCGTTATCTAGAAATGTAGTTTGAAGTAGCTTAACCAAGTTTTCTAAGGTAATAGGCTTTACTACATATTCTTTCACTCTATTGATCGCTGCAGCTCTCTCAACATCTACTGAATGTACTGAAGAGGTAACAACATAGATAGGCGTCTTAGACAGTTTGTGAATGTTTTTCGCGGTAAGCGCATCAAGAAATTGCCATCCATCCATCACCGGCATATTAAGATCTAACAAGATCATATCTGGAGCTTCTGCTTGTGCTTCCAGATAAAAGTCCATCGCTTTTTTACCGTTGTTAAATGATATAAAATCTGACGAAAAATCGTGCAAAGTAATTAGCCTTTGCAGCATTTTAGTAAAAATAGGATCGTCGTCAATTAAGCAGATCTGTTTAACTTTTTTTGAAGTAGCTTTTTCCATAACCCAAGAGTTTAAACCGTGATTATAAACTTTGTACCATACCCTAGTTTGCTCACAACTGCTATTGATCCACCTAGAGCTTCAACTTGATTTTTTACAATAAATAACCCAACCGACTGGTTATAACCGTCGTTTTCTACAGACTTTGTCATGTGGAAGATCCTGTCACTATCATTCTGAAGATCCATGCCGCCGCCGTTATCTTCTATGATAATTTTGTCCTTACCATCTTCATTAATGCTGTATGCTTTGATCTCTGGTTTTCTACCTGCGTTCTTGCTTAGAATACCGTTTTTGATAAGCGTGTAGAATATGTTATGTAGAAAATCTTCAATATACTCTACAGAAGGCACCTCAGAAAAATCTGAATATACATACGCCTCTTCTTTATTGATAAGATGTTGTAATTCGCCAACACATTCTTCAAGAAGCTCTTCTAAGATCACGGCTTCTCGCTTCTCATTAGCTCTGTTTTGTATAGAAACCACCTCATTAAGCTGTCTCACCGTGCGTCCTAAACCTGCAGCGATTTGCTCATAATTCTTAAAAAGATCTTTGTGATCATCTACAAGTCTGCGCTCATCAACTAATTGTGAAGTAAGCTCTAGATTATTAACCTGCGATTTAAGATCCTGAGAAACGTAATTGGCAAATTTAAAAAGTCGGTTATTGTTAGACTCAATGACAGAATTAGACTTCTCTAACGCTTTTTCTTTTTTACGCAAATCATCTACATCCATGATCACACCGCGCAAACCGCTTACATTGCCTTTTTTGTCAAGCATAGGTTTTGCAACGATCCTCGCCCAGAAGGTGCGATTTTTATAAGTAACCATCTTCACATCATGCTGATAAGAAACTCCTTTTTTAAGTTTCTCAAAATCTTCAATAATGGTCTCGTGAGAATCCATATCAAAGAAGTGCAATGTGTGTTTAAAAGAAGGTCTATAACTACTAGGAACTTCAATAATATTTCTTAGCTGACGATCGTAATAGGTAGATTTCTCTTCAAAGTTTATAACAAAACCGCCTGCACCCGCCATCATGGCTAGCTGCTCATAAAAGAATTTTTCCTGCTTATTGTCAGTTTGAGGTTCTTGAGAATTACCGAATATCGAGAGTAATCGACCTCGTTTTTGAGTGGTCATACTACATATAGGTTCTTAAATGGGGACAACGAAGATAATAAATATATACTTTATGCGCTCAAAACTTATAAATTTCAGCAGCTGTGATACAATGGGTTAGCGGAATATCATGACTATCAGCAGGCAATTTTTCTTCTGGCTCAAAAAAACTTAGTCCTATTTTAAGCACCTCAACCTTACAATCGCTCAAAAATCTATCATAAAAACCTTTGCCATAACCCAACCTGCCACCGGTTTTATCATAAGCCAGTAAAGGAATAAAAACCACATCAATTTGCTTAGGATCAACCGTTAAACCATTTTGCGGTTCAGGAATTCCCCAGGCATTCACTTTAAGTCTGGTATTATCAGAAAGCAAGTGATGCGTCATCGTGTTTTGCTCAAAATCACTCTTTGGCAAAATAACGTTTTTATCCTTACCGTTTAAAACACTTAAGAGAAACTCTGTATTCACTTCCTTTTTTCCTTCAATAGGTAAGAATATGTGGTAATTTTCGTGATTCCAGATGTCAAGCTTAAGCGCATTATTTGCGATCGCGATGCTTTGTTCTTCTATGGCTTTCGCCGAAAGGCTATCCCGAAGACCTTTATATTTAGCTCGTAATTGTGCCTTTGTCATCAGTAAGGTCATCACTTATTGAAATATGAAAAATCGCATCGCCTTGATAGACCAAAGAGGCCTCATTTGCATTGATGATATAACCATCGTGCGGCGCTTTTACCTTGTGACTAAAGCTACCATAAGGATCTGTAATTCTTGCTATGACCTGATTTTTCTCCACATAATCTCCGCAAGAACTACGCAGATGCAATAAGCCACTGTATTTTGCTCGTATCCATCTACTGTCATGCACAAGCACCATTTTTTCGCGTGAAGCTGGTACATCATACTCTTTGTTAAGCATGTTAAAATGATCTAAAATTCGCATGGCGCCTTGCACGCCTTCTCTTGCAATCTCTTTATCACTCACTTTAGACATTCCACCTTCAAAAAGGAGAATAGGTTTACCCATTTTTGCGCAGGTAGATCGATAGGATTTTGGGATGTTTCTAGAATACAATATAAACGGCGCGCTAAAGATCGCAGCGTATTTATACAGTTCGTCATCACCATTTTCTACTCTTATTTGCGAAACATTGTATCTACTACCGCCGCCAGTATGAAAGTCTATACAAAAATCTGCAGCTGGCAAGATCTTATCTACAAATTGATAGGCAAATCTACTTGCTAAAGAACCATGCTTTGATCCTGGAAAAACACGATTAAGATCGCGCCCATCAGGAAATTCTCGTGTCATATTCAAGAAGCCAAAAATATTAAGCACTGGGATACAAATAATAGTTCCGCGGGCTGGCTTATTGATCTTTTTTGCGATTATTTGACGTACGATCTCTACGCCGCCAATCTCATCGCCGTGAATTCCTGCTGTAAAAAGTATGCAAGGACCTGGTTTTTTTGATCGGTTTATGACGATAGGCACTTCCACGGAAGTGGTAGTATAAAGACGCGCCATATTGAAATTTATGGTGCGCTTACCTCCTGGCGGAATTTTCTCTCCTAGAATATGAAGGATATTATTATCGTCTATCCAAGACATGATTAGATTCCTCTTTCAATATAACGGATGATGCTTTTTGCGATATCCTTGCCTGTTGCTGCCTCGATCCCTTCAAGACCTGGCGATGAGTTCACCTCAAGAATTAACGGTCCGCGGTCACTTTGTAGCATATCAACACCAGCAACTCCTAAGCCCATCGCTTTTGCTGCTTTGATCGCTGCATTTTCTTCTTCATCAGTAAGCTGAATGATACTTGCAGAACCGCCGCGGTGAAGGTTACTTCTAAATTCTCCTTCTTTACCTTGACGCTTCATCGCTCCCACAACTTGACCATCAACTATAAATGCGCGAATATCTGCACCTTTTGCTTCTTTAATAAATTCTTGAACGATCACACGAGCTTGCAAACCATTAAAGGCTTCTATCACACTTTCGGCAGCGTTCTTAGTTTCGGCAAGTACAACGCCTAATCCCTGTGTTCCCTCTAACAATTTTATGATCAATGGTGCACCGCCTACGTGATCAATGATCTCAGAAACATCACGCGAGTAGTTTGTAAAAACTGTTTTGGGTAAACCCAAACGTGCTCTGGATAGGATCTGCAGACTTCTTAGTTTATCTCGGCTTCTTACAAGCGCTTGAGACTCGGTTGTTGTAAAACACCCCATCATCTCAAATTGACGCACAACTGCTGTACCGTAATAGGTAATTGAAGCTCCAATTCTAGGAATGATAGCATCTGTATCGTTAAGGTAACGACCTTTATAATAAATGGTGGGTTTACGTTTTTCTATAATAAGATCACACTTTAATGGATCTATTACTTCTACGTCATGTTTCCTTTTTTTAGCCGCTTCTATAAGTCTTGCGGTTGAATATAGATGGCTATTTCTGGATAATATCTTTATTTTCATTTAGCTTAAGGTTGTAGGAAACATCTGTGAGTTCTGTGTCTACGATAAGTTTTTTTGTGAGAAATTTTCGCCCCAGCAAAACCGGAAAACGCATATCTTCTCTAGAACTTAAGGTAAGGGTGATCTTAAAGATCTTACCAAAAATACGAATGTTGCTTTGCACAACATAGCGATACTGCACTTCTCCATTGCTACTTTTCACGGCAGTGATATCATAATCTTTAAAGACCATGGGTTTGCCGTTATAATTGGGGTGTTGTGGATCTAAAAAAGTACAGTGCAACTCATCATCTTCTTCTCTAATGTGCGCACAGTGTATAGACGAGGTGTAAGCACCTGTATCGATCTTGACATCAATGTCTTCAAAACCCAATTTTGGGAAGTCTACTTTGTCTGTCCTGCCTATTATCTTTTTTTCCACAATATGCAATTTAATAAAAAGCCACTAGCCTTTGTTAAAACGGGCGCTAAAGTATGCTTAAAATGCTTAACGGCGCATTACTTTTTAAAAGTTAAAAAATATCTATTAAAGTATTTAAAAAGCCATTTTAGATACGCACAATTCTGGGTAAATTTGAGCGATGAAGCTTCCTGAAATTAGCGTACAATTACAAACTCTTCCCAATAGTCCTGGTGTTTATCAATATTATGATAAGAACGGGAAATTGCTTTATGTAGGTAAAGCAAAAAATCTAAAAAAACGCGTTTCATCCTATTTCACAAAGCATCATGACAATGCGCGCACGCACTTGCTTGTCAAAAAGATCAAAGAGATACGCCACATTGTTGTAAATAGTGAGACAGATGCGCTCTTACTAGAGAACAACTTGATAAAAAAATATCAGCCGCGCTATAATGTGATGCTTAAGGATGACAAGAGTTATCCTTGGATCTGCATTAAGAATGAACGCTTCCCTAGAGTTTTTCCTACGCGCAGGCTTATTAAAGACGGCAGCGAATATTATGGGCCGTTCACCAGCATGAAAACCGTGCACACGTTGCTAGATCTTATAAAAAGCCTGTATCCTCTGCGCACGTGTAATTATGACCTTTCGGCTGAGAAAATCGAGAACGGCAAATACAAAGTTTGTTTAGAATATCATCTAGGCAACTGTTTAGGCCCGTGCGAAGATCTGATCTCTGCAGAAACGTATCATGAGAACATTGACGCTATACGCGAAATAGTAAAAGGAAACTTCAAAGATTCTCTCGTGCGTTTTAAACAAAAGATGAAAGAACACGCCGAAAATCTAGAGTTTGAAGACGCACAACGCATTAAAGATAAAGTTGAGATCCTTGAGAATTACCAGTCAAAAAGTACTGTTGTAAATCCTAAGATCAACAATGTTGACGTCTTTAGTATTGTAAGTGATGAAGGCTATGGATATGTAAATTTCCTCCAACTTTCGCACGGGGCGATCATTCGTTCGCACACATTAGAACTCAAGAAAAAATTAGACGAGAGCGACAAAGAATTACTTGAGATCGGGATCATTGAGATCAGGCAGCGATTTACTTCACAATCTCCTGAGATCTATGTGCCGTTTGAGGTTGACATAGGCGAAGAAATTAGAGTTACCGTACCTAAGCTGGGCGACAAAAAACGCATTGTAGAACTAAGTGAGCGCAATGCAAAGTACTTCAGGATGGAGCGCTTTAAGCAAGTAAAGATCGTAGACCCAGACCGCCATACAAACCGTATCATGGCGCAGATGAAGGCAGATCTACGTCTTAGCGAAGAACCGCGCCACATAGAATGTTTTGACAACTCAAACATTCAAGGTACAAATCCTGTTGCGGCTTGTGTTGTCTTTAAAAACGGCAAACCCAGCAAGAAGGATTATCGTAAATTTAATATCAAGACTGTCACAGGGCCCAATGATTTTGCGTCTATGGAAGAGGTAGTTCACCGCAGATACAGGCGTTTACTTAATGAAGGCGAAGATCTTCCACAGCTTATTATCGTAGATGGTGGTAAAGGTCAGCTCTCTTCTGGAGTAAAAGCTCTTGAGCGATTAGGCTTACGCGGAAAGGTCGCCATCATAGGCATTGCAAAGCGTCTGGAAGAGATTTTTTATCCGGGAGACAGTATTCCGTTATATTTAGATAAAAAAAGTGAAAGTTTAAAGATCATTCAGCAACTAAGGAATGAAGCCCACCGTTTTGGGATCACATTTCATAGAAATAAACGCAGCAGTTCTGCATTAAATACAGAACTTGAAGAAATCTCAGGAATAGGAGAAAAAACGGTAGTAGAATTATTAAAACAATTTAGATCTGTAAAACGCATCAAAGAAGCCTCTTTAGAAAGTCTTTCTGAAATTGTCGGCCCATCGCGCGCAAGGATCATACATGACCATTACCATAAAAGTGACACTTAAAAAACACATAGCTCTCGTTTTTGTTCTTTTCGCTTTAAGCGTAAAAGCTCAGGATATTATTGACATAGATCTTAGCAATATCCCAAAGGGTGACGACCTTAAAATTGGTCTGGTTTTAAGCGGTGGTGGGGCAAAAGGTCTGGCACACATTGGTGTTTTAAAAGAGATTGAAAAAGCCGGAATCGAGATAGATTACATAGGCGGTACAAGCATGGGCGCGATCGTGGGTGGCCTTTATGCTTCTGGCTACACAGCTTCTCAGCTTGATTCTATTTTTCATGCGATCGACTTCCAAAAATTGATTCAAGATCAACTACCGCGAAGTTCTAAAAGCTTTAATGAGAAGAAGAATTCTGAGCGTTATGCGATAACGCTTCCGTTTGATAATTTTAAAGTATCAATTCCTTCTGCTTTGTCAAAGGGTCAGAACATGTATAATTTGCTAGCAAAACTCACCATGCATGTGAAGGATACGAGAGACTTCAGTAAACTTCCAGTACCATTTTTTTGTATCGCAACAGATGTGGTAAAAGGTCAGGCGATAGTTTTAGACAGCGGCGCTCTACCTGAAGCGATCACAGCCAGTGGCGCTTTGCCATCGTTATTTAGTCCTATTGATATGGATGGCCGTTTACTTATAGATGGCGGTGTGCTTGATAATTACCCGGTGGAAGAATTGAGAAAACGCGGTGCGAATTTCATCATAGGTGTAGATGTTCAAGATGATCTTAAAACACGCGAAGAGCTAGGCAGCGCGCCCGAAATTCTTGTGCAGGTAAATAATTATCGCACCATTGAGGCGATGAAAGAAAAGATCAAACTCACAGACATTTACATCAGGCCAGATATTGACGATTACTCGGTCGTAGATTTTGAAAAAGGAAATGATATTATCGCTTGTGGCGAAAAGAAAGCCCAATTGTGCAAAGCTGCACTAGAAAAAGTAGCTCAAAGCCAATATGCCTTTTACAAGAAGCCTAAATTAAAGATCGCATCAAAGGATAGCATCACCTTAAAATCTATCGCAACTAATGGTAACGAATATTACACCAGATCATACATCTTAGGAAAACTTAAATTAAGAACTCCCACAACTACAACTTACGACAAACTTTATCAGGGAATAAACAACCTAAGCGCCACAGGAAATTTTAAACGCATTAATTATAGCTTAGAAGAATATGATGACGACTCATATCACCTAGGACTAAATGTAAGAGAAAGTAAAAGCACAACTTCTATAAGTGCTGCGCTGCATTATGATGATCTTTATAAAAGTGCTGCTCTAGTGAACTTCACAAAAAAGAGATTGCTTTTTCGCAATGACGAGCTTTCAGTAGATTTTGTGGTGGGCGATAATATAAGATATAACATAGACTACTTTAGCGATAACGGTTTTTACCTAGGTTTTGGGATTAGATCTTCTTACAACAGTTTTGAGAAAAGAATAGATGCAGATTTTGTAGATCAACTTCTAGAGACTTCACTTTCTAACCTTAACAGCGTGGATGTAGAATATTCTACGTTTAACAATCAGTTTTACTTGCAAACCCTTTTTGAAAAGCAATTCTCACTTGATCTGGGTATTGAGCATAACTACCTCGCCGTTGAAACCCAAACGCTGAGATCTGACGAAGCAGACAAAGATTTTGTTTTTGAAGACAACCATTATTTCAGCGCATACGGAAAATTAGAGTTAGACACCTTTGATGATAAATACTTCCCTACTAGCGGTGTTTATTTTAATGGAGATTTTCACCTTTATCTTTTATCTAGCGATCGCTTTAACGACTTTGAAGAGTTCTCAATAGGTAAAGCAAAATTTAAATATGCTTTTTCTCCTCTCAAAGATTTTTCGGCAGTTATAAGCAATGAAGGCGGCTTTAAATTAGGCGGTAATCAGACAAAATCGCTAGACTTTATTCTGGGCGGTTGGGGTAATAATCCTGTGAATAATCTCATCCCGTTTTATGGCTATGATTTTGTGAGTAATATTGCCAACTCCTATGTGATGACCACGCTAGATTTTGACTATAATTTTTATGGTAAAAACCACCTCACCTTTGGAGCGAACATTGCCAATTTTGAGGATGATCTTTTTAGCACCGGCAACTGGCTCAGCACGCCAGATTATACCGGCTATTACATAGGTTATGGTCTGGAGACTTTTCTTGGTCCGCTACAAACACGCGTCACCTATTCTCCAGAAATTGATGAAACGCACTGGCATTTCAGCCTAGGATTTTGGTTTTAAGAAAATATTGATCTAAAACCGTTTCAATTTTACGATATTTGGTAAGAGATTGCTCAAAAAAATGAGAATGCTTCAATTAGAGTTGGATTAATTTGGCTTAAAGCCAAAAAAATAAAACCCCATGCCCTTTTATCATAAACTGGGAAAAATCCCGCACAAGCGACATACCATTTTTAGAAAACCCAATGGAGACTTGTATTACGAGCAGCTTTTTGGCACCATAGGTTTTGATGGCATGTACACAAATATGTATCATGAGCACCGCCCCACGCAAGTAAAAGAAATACGCGGAAGCCGTGATGCATCACCAAAAATCGCCAAGAAAAACCACATACAGTCTTACCGCTTTAAAGGTTTTCAGGTCAAGCCTGAAAAGGATTATTTAGACAGCCGCAAACCTATTTTGACTAATAGCGACTGCACCATAATTCTTGCCGCGCCACAGGATAAAACGCAAGAATATTTTTATAAAAACAGCGATGCAGACGAACTTATTTTTGTGCATCGCGGCAGTGGTAAGTTGCGTACGCATCTGGGAAATTTAGATTTTAAATACGGAGATTATTTATTGATCCCGCGTGGTGTGATCTATAAAATGGATTTTGACACAGACGACAACCGTTTGTTCATCGTAGAATCCCGCCGACCTATTTACACGCCTAAGCGCTATCGCAACTGGTTTGGTCAATTGCTAGAACATTCGCCGTTTTGCGAACGTGATTTGAGAAGACCATACGAGCTAGAAACAAATGACGAGACGGGAGATTTTTTGATGAAAATCAAAAAGCAGGATGAAATCTTTGATATGGTTTATGCCACGCATCCCTTTGATGTTGTGGGTTATGATGGCTATAATTATCCGTATGCATTTTCAATTCATGATTTTGAACCTATCACGGGCCGCATTCATCAGCCGCCACCGGTGCATCAAACCTTTGAAACAGATGCTTTTGTGGTATGTAGTTTTTGTCCGCGTAAATATGATTATCACCCGGAAAGTATCCCGGCGCCTTACAACCATAGCAACATTGATAGCGACGAAGTTCTATACTATGTAGACGGTGATTTTATGAGCCGCAATGATATCGAGGCAGGACATATTTCGTTGCATCCAGCGGGTATTCCGCACGGGCCACATCCCGGCACGGTAGAGCGCAGCATAGGTAAAACAGAAACAGAAGAACTCGCAGTTATGGTAGACACTTTTAAACCGCTTATGGTTTGTGAAGACGCCATGGAAATTGCAGACGAAACGTATTATAAATCGTGGCTTGAATAAATAATTAGTGAATTTGAAAATGAGCAAATTAGCTAATTCAACAAATTCATGAGAATGAAATTTAGCTTAAGCGAAAAATATAAGGATAATGCCATACTAAGGCTGACGTTTGAATTTTCGATTGAAGCAGTTAAGTATGCTGAAGAACTTGAAAGCAAAAAGAAATTTGTCATAGCAAGACAACTTTTAAGATCAGCAACTTCAATAGGAGCTAATGTTAAAGAAGCACAGAATGCTGAGAGTAAAGCTGATTTTGTTCATAAAATGAAAATTGCTTCTAAAGAAGCTGATGAGACAGAATACTGGTTATTTTTATGTCAAAACATAGACTCTTATCCAGAATGTGAAAGCCTAATTACCAAACTTAGCGGGATTATAAAATTGCTGAATAGCATAATAGGCACAAGTAAAAGAAATTTAAAATAAAGTCATTCGCTAATTATCGAATTTGCTAATTAGCTCAATTGATTAATCGATAATCGAGTAATTGAAAAATCATGAAAGAAGATTTAAAATCCGTTGACTACGGACTAGAAAAAATATTTGATGGAGCGCAGGATTTCTTGCCGCTTCTAGGTACAGATTATGTTGAATTTTATGTAGGTAATGCAAAGCAGGCAGCGCATTTTTACAAGACAGCTTTTGGTTTTCAATCCTTCGCCTATAGCGGACTAGAAACCGGTCAAAAAGACCGCGTGAGTTATGTGCTCAAACAAGATAAGATCAGACTGGTTTTGACTTCGCCGCTCAACAGCGATTCTCCCATTAATGACCATATTGTAAAGCATGGCGACGGTGTGAAGGTTGTTGCGCTTTGGGTAGAAGATGCCCGTAGCGCTTTTGAAGAAACCACAAAACGCGGCGCAAAACCATTTATGGAGCCCAAGGTTGAAAATGATGAACATGGCGAGGTCGTTCGCTCTGGGATTTATACCTATGGCGAGACCGTTCACATGTTTGTAGAGCGCAAAAATTATAACGGTCAATTTTTACCTGGCTTTCGCCAATGGATCTCAGATTATAACCCTGAGCCTACCGGATTAAAATACATAGACCACATGGTAGGTAATGTAGGCTGGGGCGAAATGAACACATGGGTAAAATGGTATGAAGAAGTAATGGGATTTGTAAACTTTCTCACTTTTGACGACAAGCAGATCACCACAGAATATTCTGCTTTGATGAGTAAAGTGATGAGCAATGGCAACGGAAGGATCAAATTCCCAATCAACGAACCTGCTGAAGGAATCAAAAAATCTCAAATCGAAGAATATCTTGATTTTTATGAAGGTCCGGGCGTGCAACATCTCGCCGTGGCCACAGATGATATTGTAAAAACCGTTGCCGCTTTAAAAGCACGCGGAGTAGAATTTTTACCTCCACCTCCACAAGCGTATTATGACGATATCCCAAGAAGATTAGGCACACACATGGACAAGATGAAAGAAGACCTTAAGAGACTTCAAGAACTCTCAATCCTTGTGGATGCTGATGAAGAAGGCTATTTGCTGCAGATTTTCACAAAACCATTACAAGACAGACCTACGCTATTTTTTGAGATCATTCAGCGTATGGGTGCTAAAGGTTTTGGCGCAGGAAACTTCAAAGCCCTTTTTGAATCTATCGAGCGTGAGCAGGCTTTAAGAGGAACGCTTTAATTATTAAAAAATCGCAATTAAATAAAACCCATTTCGTTTAAGATCGAGATGGGTTTTTTTGTGCTTTAAGAAAAGGCTATTAAATCGTTTTGGCTAATTTTGGAACACATCTTGTAATTACTTTGGCGTAAGCCTAATTATTACAGCTATGAAAAAGATTTATACAATATTGATCGCTCTGGTTTTTATCGCTTCCGCGAAAGCGCAAACCCGTGCATTTAAAGATGGTGAGTGGTTCAAATTTCGCATTCATTACGGTCTTGTGACTGCAGGATATGCAACGCTAGATGTGGATAGCGAGGTGCTTAACGGCAAACCTGTTTACCATCTTAAAGGCTATGGCGAAACTACCGGTCTATCTGCATTATTTTTTAATGTGGAAGATTACTATGAATCCTATGTAGATAAAAATACCATCTTGCCATATCGTTTTATAAGAAAGATCGATGAAGGCGGCCACACAAAAGATAAAGTCATTGACTTTGATCAAGCGGCAAACAAGGCTTATGTAAACGATAAGAAGCATAACAAAAAATCAACCCATACCACAGAGGCGCAGGTGCATGATTTTATCTCTTCTTTCTTCTACCTAAGAGATAAAATTGATACCGAAAATCTACGAGTGGGCGATGAGACGGTGCTTAATATGTTTTTTGACGAAGAGAATTTTAAGTTCAAGCTTAAATTTCTGGGTAGAGAAGTGATCGACACAAAACTAGGAAAGATCAAAGCGCTAAAGTTTAGACCTTATGTACAAGCGGGACGCGTTTTTAAAGAAAAAGAAAGCCTTACCATCTGGGTAAGTGATGATAAAAATAAAATACCTTTGCGACTCAAGGCCAGTCTTGCTGTGGGTTCGCTAAAGGCAGATATTGACGCCTTTAAAGGCTTAGCAAATCCGTTTCAGATAATTATAGATTAATGAGCAAAATCCCAGACGACGCACGGGAACAGATAGATAAACTTGCACAAAAATTTGATGCCATGGGGCATGACCTTTCATCACATTTGGAAGGTTTTTTACATGCAAAACCCATGAATTATTGGGATTATATTCAGACGGATGCTTTGCTCAATTTGCAAGTGCAACGCACGATGTATCCTGATGAGATGGTGTTTATCATGTACCATCAGGTTAATGAGTTGCTATTTAAAATGATCCTCTGGGAGATCGAGCAGGTTGCAACAAAACAAGAACTTACCGCACAGTTTTTCGCCGAAAGGCTGCAAAGAATAAGCAGATACTTTGACATGCTCACGGGCTCGTTTACCATTATGCGCGAAGGCATGGAGATGGAGCAATATCTTAAATTTAGACTTACGCTAAGTCCTGCGAGCGGTTTTCAAAGCGCGCAATATCGTCTTATTGAATTTGGCAGCACAGATCTTGTAAATCTTATAGATGCTCGCTTTCGCGAAAAGTACACTGACCAGATGTCTCTGGATGAAGCCTTTGAAATGTTATACTGGCAAGCGGCCGGCAAGGATTTTAAAACCGGCAAGAAATCATACACACTTTCTGAATTTGAACTAAAATATAAGGAGGATTTTCTGCGTTTTCTAGTTAAGTTTAAAAATTTAAATTTGTACGCCCGTTTTAAAACGCTTCCAGAAAAGGATCAAAATGATGCAACATTGCGCGATGCGATGCGTCATTATGACCATACGGTCAATATTAAATGGGTCATGTCTCACTTTAGGGCTGCAAAGTATTACCTAAATCAAGGCGAAGAACCTATGGAGGCTACTGGAGGCAGCGACTGGGTAAAATATATGCATCCCAAGTATCAAAAACGTATTTTCTTTCCTGATTTATGGTCTAAAGAAGAGCGTGATAGCTGGGGCGAGCATGTTTAATTAACGTATTAGCAAAGCACAAAAATCCCTAAATTGAAAAAATTTCTTCTGATGCTGGCGGCACTTGCGATCCTATCGTGTGCTGATGACGAAACGAAACAAGAAAAACCAACTCCAAAACTAGAGACTAAGCCTAAGATCAATAAAGAATACGGGTATGTCTTTGACAACTACAACGTTGTGAGAGACACCGTTAAGAGTGGCGATAGCTTCGGGAAAATACTTTTTGACAACGGTATTGACTACGGCACCATTCAGCATATTACAGATTCTTCTTTAGCTGTTTTTGACACGCGCAAAATTGATATAGGTAAACCATACGTTTTGCTTAAAGCAAAAGACACTACAGACAAAGCAAAGGTTTTTATCTACGAGCAAAATAAGATAGATTATGTTGTAGTAGATTTTCAGGATTCACTTAAAGTGGAAGCAAAAAAGAAGCCTGTAACCATCGTTGAAAAAACTGCGCACGGCGTTATAAACGATAACATGTCTTCTACCTTTGATGAGCTAGGACTTAGCGTTGTACTTTCGTACAAGATCGCAGATATTTATGCCTGGACTATTGACTTCTTCCACCTGCAAGCAGGAGATAAATTCAAGGTAATTTATACTGAGAAATATATCAATGACACCATCCCAGCTGGTATAGACCAGATCAAGGCGAGTTGGTTTGAGCACAAAGGCAAACCTGTGTATGCCTTTAGATATCAAAATGACAGCTTACCTAATGCCATCGACTTTTATGATGAAGAGGCAAACAACTTAAGACGTGCTTTCTTAAAAGGTCCGCTTAAGTTTAACCGTGTTTCTTCGCGCTACAATCTTAAAAGACGCATCGCATATTACGGTAATAAAATACGTCCTCACCGTGGTACAGACTTTGCTGGCGCTGTAGGAACTCCTATCATGACAACTGCAGATGGTACCGTTATAAAAAGTGAATATCGTGGCGGTAACGGTAATTATGTAAAAGTGCGCCACAATAGCACTTATGAAACACAGTATTTGCACATGAGCAAGCGCGCAGTAAAAGTGGGCGATTATGTGCGTCAAGGCGATGTGATAGGATACATCGGGATGACAGGAAATACCAGTGGCCCACACGTTTGTTACCGTTTCTGGAAAAATGGTGAGCAAGTAGATCCATTTAAACAAGATCTTCCAGATAGTGAGCCGCTAGAAGAAGCATTAAGACCAGAATTTTATAATACAATAAATCCACTGAAAAATAGACTAGACAGTCTTAACTTTGAGGAAATCTTATAACCATGCAAAACATAAATCCAACCACTACAACAACCTGGAAAAAACTAGAAGAACACTTTAAGGCTTCTCAAGGTCTTAATATGCGTGAGCTTTTTAAAGATGGCAATCGCGCTTCAAAATTTTCGCAGGAGTGGGAAGATTTTTATGTGGATTACTCCAAAAACCTCATCACAGAAGACACTGTACAATTGCTATTAGAACTGGCTGAAGAAATGAAGCTAGATGAAGCGATTAAGGACTATTTTGGCGGAAGCCATATCAACGAAACTGAAGATCGCGCAGTAATGCATACTGCTTTGCGTTTGCCAAGTACAGCGACTGCAATGGTTGACGGCGAGAATGTGGTGAGCGAGGTTACTGATGTTAAAGCTAAGATCGCAAGATTTAGCAATACGGTTATAAGCGGTGAGCACAAAGGTTTTACCGGCAAAGCGATCACAGACATTGTAAATATAGGTATTGGCGGGTCTGATCTTGGGCCGGCGATGGTTACTGAAGCTCTAGAATATTATAAAAATCACCTTAAAGTTCATTTTATCTCAAATGTTGACGGTGATCATTCTCAAGAGAAACTTAAAGATCTTAACTCAGAAACAACGCTTTTTGTAATTGTTTCTAAAACCTTCACCACACAAGAAACCATCACAAATGCTAAGACAGCAAGAAAATGGTTTTTAGAAAAAGCTGCACTTGCAGATGATGCAAGCAAAGAAGCGATCGCTAAACATTTTGTTGCCGTTTCAACAAATCTTGAAGCTGTGGCAGACTTTGGTATCGCGAGCGAAAACATCTTCCCGATGTGGGATTGGGTAGGCGGTCGTTTTTCTCTGTGGAGCGCTGTAGGATTGAGCATCGCACTTTCAGTTGGGCCTAATAATTTTGAAAAACTTCTAGAAGGTGCTCATGAGATGGATGAGCATTTTAAGAATACGCCTTTCGGCGAAAATATCCCGGTTATCCTTGCGATGATCAGCGTTTGGTATAACAACTTCCACGGCGCAGAGAGCGAAGCTTTGATTCCGTACACGCAATATTTACACCGTTTTTCTGCTTATCTAGAGCAGGCTTTTATGGAGAGTAATGGTAAAAGCGTAGACCGCAACGGCGAGCCTGTAACCTATCAAACCGGAACGATCGTTTGGGGAGAACCAGGAACAAATTCTCAGCATGCGTTCTTTCAATTGATCCATCAAGGAACAAAATTGATCCCTACAGATTTCATCGGTTATAAGCACTCACTGCACGGCGAGCAGGATCATCATGATAAATTAATGGCCAACTTCTTTGCGCAAACAGAGGCCTTAATGAATGGTAAAACTACTGATGAAGTTAAAGCCGAGCTTGTGCAAGATGGCCTTTCGGCGAAAGCCATAGAAAAATTAGCTCCTTTTAAAGTCTTTGAAGGAAACAAACCTACAAACACCTTACTTATAGATAAGCTTACGCCAAAATCTCTAGGCGCTCTTATCTCAATGTACGAGCATAAGATCTTTGTTCAAGGTATAATATGGAATGTTTATAGCTATGATCAATGGGGTGTGGAGCTCGGAAAACAACTTGCGAAGAATATTTTAACAGATATTACTTCAAAAGAGATCAGCGAGCACGATTCTTCAACTACTTCACTTTTAAAAAGATATAAGAAATAATTAACATTTAACATTTTTCGTTAAAATGTTAAAGCTTTTATCGACAACGTTTTAGCACGTTAAAGCCGATTATACATAGTGTTTGTTTTAGATGTTATTCTTAACATTGCCTTAATATTTATTTTGGCAGATAGTAAGACTTTTGCCGCAAAATCTAATTCTAAACACTCACTAATGAAAAATGTTTCCAGACTACTAGTTGTAGCGTTTTTTGTTCTTACTTCAGCAGTAAGCTTCGGACAAGGAACTATAACAGGTAAGGTTGTAGACGGTGAAAACAACACACCTCTACCAGGAGTAAATGTTATTATTGAAGGAACTACCACTGGAGTTACTACAGACTTTGATGGTTTTTTCAAAATCCAGGCTAAAGAAAACACTGGATCTTTGAGAGTTTCTTACGTAGGATTTGTAACTCAAAATGTTGCTTTTGACGTTGCAAATGGTAAAACAGATCTAGGTACTATCACTCTTGCGATGGACTCTAACTCTCTTGATGAGGTTATTGTAAAAGGGTACTCTCTTGCAATTGATAGAAAAACTCCTGTTGCAGTATCAACTGTAAGAGCTGAGCAAATTGAAACAGAACTTGGTAGCCAGGAATTTCCTGAAATTCTTAAAACTACACCTGGTGTTTATGTAACACGTGGTGGTGGTGGTTTTGGAGATGCAGAACTACGTATTCGTGGTTTTAACTCTCAAAACGTTGCTGTAATGATTAACGGTGTTCCTGTAAACGACATGGAAAATGGTCGTGTTTATTGGTCTAACTGGGCTGGTCTTGCTGATGTAGCAAGTAGCATGCAGGTACAAAGAGGTCTTGGTGCAGCGATGATTGGTCTTCCTTCTATAGGTGGTACTGTAAACGTTGTTACAAAATCTACTGACATTGATCAAGGTGGTAACGTGATGATGGCTACTGGTAACGATGGTTACACTAAGTATGGCTTCACACTTTCTACAGGTTTAATGGAAAACGATTGGGCTGCTACTGTAAGCCTTTCAAGAACTACAGGTGAGCAATTTGTAGATGCTACTACAATTGATGCTTATTCTTACTTCGTTAACGTTGCAAAAAGAATTAACGAGAATCACGAATTATCTTTCACTGCATTTGGTGCTCCACAACGTCACGGACAGCGTCAAAACAGACTTCTTATTGATGATTACAGAAGAAGTGAGCGCGGTATTCGCACAAACACTGACTATGGTTATAAAAATGGCCAGTTAGTGAACATAGAAGATAACTTCTACCACAAACCACAAATGTCGCTTAACCACTATTGGACTATTAACGACGTTTCTTCACTTACAACTGCTGTGTACTATTCATTTGGTACTGGTGGAGGTGGTGGTACTGCTGGTGTGAACAAATTCGGAAAATACGATACAAACTATCGTGATGAAGTATTTGGCCCAGTAAACCTTGACAAAATCGTTGAAGAGAACAAAGCTTTAGGACAAGCAGCTAGCGCTGAGACTTTCTTAAGAGCTTCAAGAAACAACCACACTTGGTATGGCGCTCTTTCAACTTTCAATACTGAACTTTCAGAATATATCGATCTTACAGCTGGTCTTGATCTTCGTTTTTACAAAGGAGAGCACTACACAGAACTTACTGATCTATTAGGAGCTTCATTCTACGTTGACAACAATGACGTAAACAATCCTAACAAAATTGTAAAAGAAGGTGACAAGTATAACTACTATGACTTTGGATATACTAACTGGGCAGGTCTTTTCGCACAAGCGGAATATAACAAAGACGCACTTTCTGCAGTAGTTTCTGTAGCGGCTAACAACACTGCTTACAAGAGAGAAGACCTTTATAAGTATACTCCAGATGATCCATTAAGAGAAACTGACTGGGTAAACTTTGCAGCATTCAGTACTAAAGGTGGTGTAAACTATCGTCTTAACGAATCTCACAACGTTTTTGCTAACGTAGGTTACTTTGAGCGTGCACCGTTTAATGATGCTGTTTTCCTTAACAACCGTAACGTAGCAAACGAAGATGCTGAAAACCAAAAGATCTTTAGTGCAGAAGTTGGATACGGTTTTAGAGGTGATAACTTTAAAGTTGACCTTAACGTTTACCGTACTCAGTGGATGGATAGATCTTATACCATCACAAGAACAGCTGACAACATACAATATGTTGCTAACATCTTAGGTATTAACCAAAATCACCAAGGTGTTGAACTTGAAATGTCTTACCGCCCAATTGAAGCACTTACTCTTACTGGTATGGCTTCTATAGGTGACTGGCAATTTGCAAATGATGTAAATGACGTTCAAGTATTTGACGATCAGCAAAACCCTATTGGTGACCCAATCAACATCTACCTTGATGGTGTAAAAGTGGGTAACTCTGCGCAAACTACATTTGCTTTAGGTGCTGATTATGCGTTATTCTCTTCTACTTCTGTAAGAGCTTCATTTAACTACGCATCTGACTATTATGCAGATTATGACCCAACTGGTCGTAGTGCACAAGGTTTACCACAAACTTGGGAAATGCCAGCTTATGGTCTTTTAGATCTTGGTTTAACTCACAAATTTACTTTTGGAGGATTTGACGCTCAGATCAACGCTAACGTATTTAACGTGTTGAACACTGAATACATCTCTGATGCACAAGATGGTAACAACTCTGTTGCTGAAACTGCATTAGTGTATTATGGTGCCGGTAGAACTTATACTATCGGAGCAAAAATTAATTTCTAAAAAAAATTGAAATGAAAAAATTAAACTATTTATTTTCCGCGCTTTTTGCGGCTGGTTTAGTAGCTAGCTGTGATCCTGTAGAGGATATTAATGATCAGTTAGCAGCAAACGAGCCAGGAATCAGTACAGTTTTAGATTACACGCTTACTGACGATGATTACGAGGCTTTAGAGCTATCTTTTGGGAACTTTAGTAGTGTGGATGATGCTAAAGCTTTAATCCCACAAGTTCTTAATGATAACTTCCCAGTACTAGGAGAGGGATCTTTAGCTAATGTAACTTTTAAAATCTACGATCCTATTCGTGTTGTAAATTATTCAGTAGTTGATGCAGATTATGCTTCTGCTGGTCTTTCTACTTCATACGCGGCAGGCCTTGGTGATATTCAAGACATTCTTGATTTTAAATATCCACAAGCAGAAAACGGTGATTATGTAAATCTCACTTACAAAGTACTTGCTGACGAAATTCAGTATACTTTAGACGCTGATGATTTTGATTTAATTGGTGAAGAACTTGCCACTAAGTATCCAGACCCAGCTTCAAATGCAGCGCAATATAGCAGCTTTGAAATAAGAGACACAAGAGATAGTTACTGGTCTGAAGAAATGATTCTTGAAGCAATCAACATTGCTTTAAGTGATAATTTCGACAATGTTACTAACCAAAAATATAGTGTTTCTTACGCAACTTATAATGGTTCAGGTGGTGCTGATAGCATGACTGTTCAATTTAATGGAAATGCATACGTTGCTGTAGGCGGAACTGCTTTTGAAATCTCAGATGATGAGTTTATTCAAATTGGTAATGAATTTGCTACAACTTATCCAGAACCAGCGGCTAGTGCTATTGAGTTTGATAACTTTGAGCGTAGAACTGATGACGATGCTTACTGGAGTGACGCAATGATTCTTGAAGCAGTAAACTTTCTTCTAGGTGAA
This sequence comes from Leeuwenhoekiella obamensis, assembly GCF_055391795.1. Classification (NCBI taxonomy): domain Bacteria; kingdom Pseudomonadati; phylum Bacteroidota; class Flavobacteriia; order Flavobacteriales; family Flavobacteriaceae; genus Leeuwenhoekiella; species Leeuwenhoekiella obamensis. Next base: position 2,849,976 of record NZ_AP029251.1, read on the forward strand.
AAATATCCAGATGCAGCAGAAGGTGCTAAATTTGAGATTACTTACGATGTATACACAGGTTCTGCTGGCGAGGAAGTAATTTCTGTTGTAAAACAAGGTGATTCTTACATCGTAGATACCAATGCATCTATATCTGTAATTGAAACTTCTTCTGTATATGCTTACGCAAATGGCACATGGAATGCTCCATTCATGCTAGAGACTGAAGATTATACTGCAATGGGACAATCTTATCCTAACTTTGATGATGAAGATGAGGCTATTTATAAACTTCAAATCTTCCTAGGAAGAGAGTTTCCATACGCTCAAGAAGGAGATTTCGCAACTGTAGCATATGCTTTTTACGATGGTTCTGTATCTACTGAATATGCAAACTTTATATTCAAGAATGGAAGTTTTGTAAACATTCCTAGCGTTGTTGAAAATTCATTACAATTTGGTCATGATGGTACAACTTGGGTTCCAGATAACACTATTGCGTATACGCTTTCTTTAGCAGATTACACCTTCATTGGTGCTCAACTTGAGGCTAAATACCCTAACCAAACATCAAGTATGTTGCGTTACAACAACCTTGATAGACGTACAGGTAATGACGCATACTGGAGTGATGATATGATCCTTGAAGCACTAAACTTGCTTCTTAATGAGATCGATGGATCTTCAGAGAATGGACAAAAATATGCTGTAACATTTGATATCTATAATGGATCAAATACTACTGAAACATTCCTAGTTATAAAAACTGACGGAGATTGGGTAATGCAGTAATTATCGAATAGATTATAAGTTAAACCTCCTACATCCCGTAGGAGGTTTTCTTTTCTATAGCTATATTGAAATGCAATTATTATTACAATGAAAAAGAAATTATTTAAAATGAAAAGCATCAAATTTCTAAACTTCGCTTTAGCAATCTTTATGCTAGGATGTAGTAGCGGTGACGACAGCAACACAACACCAGAACCTGATCCAGATCCAGAAGTAAAAGCACCGGTAGCTACTGCCGATTCTTACACAACAGGAGAAAATGAAGCCATTACTATTGATGACTTTCTTGAAAATGACACCATCTATGATTATGGGAGAATCACAGATATTGACTCGCAATCTTCTCAAGGTGGTACCATAGAAGATAATCGTGATGGAACTTACACGTATACTCCGGCTTCTAACTTTATAGGTGAAGATACATTTACATACACGCTATGTGATGCTGAGATACCAGCAAATTGCTCAGAAGGTACAGTTACTATTACTGTGACTGAATCTGGACCTGTAGCTACCAATGATTCTTATGATGTTCAGGAAAACACCGTTTTTCAAATAAACAATTACCTTGAGAATGATCAACTTCTAGACAATTCAGATATTAGTTCAATAGAAACCAGCGATCTTAAAGGTACTGCTGTCCTTAATGAAAATGGATCAATCACATATACCGCTCCTAATGGTTTTGCTGGTGAAGACATCTTTACTTATACCATTTGTGATGATGATGAAACGCCTACTTGCGCAACAGCAACAATAACTATTACAGTAATTGATGAAGGCTCTCCAGAAGCAAAGGATGATAAAATTGTAGTAAGTAAAGACAATCAAATTGAGATAAGCAACCTTCTAGATAATGATGTTGTTGTAGATGATGCTGCAATAACTTCTATAGATAATTCTTCAACCACTGGTAGTGTAACGCTTAACGCGAATGGTACTGTGACCTATATTCCAACAACTGGTTTTGTAGGAACAGACAGCTTCTCTTACACTATTTGCGATGATGATGAAACGCCTACTTGTTCTTCAGCTGTAGTTACTGTTGAAGTTGTAGAACCTATTTCATTCAACATTCCATCAGAGCTTGAGTATTACTACGGAAATATTCCGCTTACAACAGATGAAGATTCAAACTTTGATGTGATAAGAGAACTTACGATCGCAAGTCACACCACAATTCTTACTTATGGTCAGCGTCACAACTATCTTTATGATGCAGATGCAGATCTTAGTAATGCCGCAAACGTGATCCTTATGTATTCTGGCGAAAGCCGCGACAAAAGAGAGTATACTTCTGGCAGCAACTCTCACACTCCGCAAACTTTTAATACAGAGCACATCTACCCTCAATCAAAACTTGCTACAGAAGATGCCGTTACAGATCTGCACCATCTTAGATCTGCAGACGATCAAGTGAATGGTCAACGTTCTAATTATCCTTTTGTTGATGGTTCTGGTACATATCAAAAAATTAATGGCAACACTTGGTATCCGGGTGATGAGTGGAGAGGCGATGTAGCGCGTATGGTGATGTATCTTAATGTGCGCTATGGCGAAACGTTTGAAAAAGTGGGAACGCTTGAACTTTTCTTAAAATGGAATAGAGAAGATCCTGTTTCTGACTTTGAAAAGCAACGCAACGCAGTGATAGAAGGTGCTCAGGGAGACAGAAACCCATTTATTGACAACCCATACCTTGCGACTCTTATTTGGGGTGGCCAGGCTGCTGAAAATACATGGGAATAATCTAAATTTGCTGAAAAATCAACCTATATGTATAGCACTGTTCAATTCATACATTCTTACTGGGCATATCTAGTTTTGGCCGTGATGGTCATCACAACGATCAATTCTTTAATAGGCTATTTTAGCGATAGAGAGTTTGCGCCTAAGGACTTCAGGCTTGCATTATTCACTTTGATCTGTACGCATATCCAATTGTTGATAGGTATTGTTCTTTACTTCGTTTCTCCATACACCATAGATGCGATTAGCGAAGTAGGCATGAGCGAAGTGATGAGTAATGATACATTGCGCCTTTATGTAATTGAGCATCCACTTATGATGATCATCACGATCACACTTGTGACCATAGGTTACAGTAAGCAAAAGAAGAAATTAACCAGCAGACCTAAATTCAAGATCCTTTCGATCTTTTACACACTTGCGCTTTTGTGCTTGTTAAGTAGAATTCCGTGGTCAGCATGGTTCTAATAAAATAAAAGCCTCGCAAATGCGAGGCTTTTTTATTGCTTTTATTTTTTGGCTTAAAGCCAAAAAACTACTTATTCATCCACTCTTCTATCTCCTCAACTTCTAGCGGAATGTTGCGCATTAAGTTGAATGGCTCTCCACTCTCCTGGATCACAACATCATCTTCTAGACGAATACCAAAACCTTCATCAGGGATATAAATTCCTGGCTCAACGGTAAAAACATTGTTCACCTGCATTGGCTCGTGTAATAAGCCGTAGTCATGCGTATCAAGACCTATGTGGTGCGATGTACCGTGCATAAAATACTTTTTGTACGCTGGCCAATCAGGATTCTCATTTTTCACATCTGCTTTGTCTAGTAATCCAAGACCAAGCAATTCAGACGTCATTAGTTTACCAACTTCCACATGAAAATCTGCCCAAAGATTACCAGGTGTAAGCATCTTAGTAGCTTCTTTCTTCACGCGTAAAACAGCGTTGTACACATCCTTCTGGCGATCTGTAAACTTCCCAGAAACCGGAATGGTTCTCGTCATATCGCTGCTGTAATTTGCATATTCTGCACCTACATCTAGCAACATAAGATCACCTGCCTGCAACTGCTGATTGTTCACTACATAGTGTAGCACATTTGCGTTATTACCACTGGCAACAATAGGCGTATATGCAAATCCGCGGCTGCGGTTACGCAAGAATTCATGCATAAATTCTGCTTCGATCTCGTATTCCCAAACTCCAGGTTTAGTGAACTGCAGTACGCGTTTAAAACCTTTTTCGGTGATATTACATGCTTGCTGCATGATGTCTATCTCGATCTGATCTTTTACAGAGCGCAGACGTTGCATGATAGGATTACTTTTTGCAACAGCATGAGCCGGATATTGCTCGCGCACCCATTTATTAAAACGTGCCTCACGAGTTTCGGTTTCCACATTTGCACGGTAATGCTCATTTGTATTGATATAGATGTTCTCAGCCTGAGACATCATTTCATAAAAGATCTTCTCAAAATCCTGTTTCCAGTAAACGGTTTTTACACCACTCACCTCTTCTGCCTTTTCCTTAGTGAGTTTCTCACCTTCCCACACAGCGATGTGATCGTTAGTTTCAGTAAGAAAAAGCACCTCGCGGTGTTTCTCTTTTGGGCAATCAGGAAAAACCACAAGAATACTGTTTTCTTGATCTACGCCGCTCAGATAAAAAAGATCCCTATTCTGCTGAAAAGGCATTGTGCTATCTGCACCTATAGGATAAATGTCGTTAGAATTAAACACCGCCAGACTATTAGGCTTCATCTGCGCCATAAAATTCTTTCGGTTTTTAATAAATAACTCTCTGTCTATTAAGTCGTATTTCATTGTGTTTATTTGGCTTTCGCCAAAAATACAAAGATACCCCGCAAATGCTGCTATAATCCTGTTAAACCCTGCCACGCCTATGTAGAATTAATTTGCTATTTTCATGAGCACAAATTGACCGTCAAAAAAATGAAATTAAAAAGCATTCTCCCCTTTGCTGTTGTTTCCCTTATCGCTTTCGCGGAAGCAAATGCCCAGAAAACAGATCTTACTCCAGCTACAGACGCTAAAAAAGTGATCCAATCGCTTGAGACACAAGCTAAGCTTGAAGAAAACTCTATCGTTAAAAATGTAAAGTTTAAAAACGTAGGCCCTACTATCATGAGCGGCCGTGTTGTGGATATTGCTGTAAATCCAGAAAATCCAACTGAATTTTATGTAGCATATTCTACCGCTGGAGTGTGGCACACAAAAAATAACGGAACATCATTCACGCCATTAATGGACAACGCGCCTACGCAAAATGTGGGCGACATTGATGTGCACTGGCCTTCTGGAACGATCTACGTAGGAACTGGTGAAAACAATTCTTCTCGTTCTTCTTATGCCGGTATTGGTATTTTAAAATCTACAGATCATGGTGAATCTTGGCAAAACATTGGCCTGCCAGACTCACACCACATAGGTCGCATTCTGGTTAATCCAGATAATGCAGACGAAGTTATTGTAGGAGCAGTAGGTCATCTTTACTCTCGCAACGAAGCGCGCGGTATTTACCGTAGTACAGATGGCGGCGCAACTTGGGAAAAAACACTTTTTATTGATGATGCTACTGGCGTTATAGAACTAGTTGCTTCACCTGATGATTACAACACCATGTTTGCGGCTACCTGGCAAAAGGATCGCAAAGCATGGAATTTTAAAGGTAATGGTGCTACTTCAGGTATTTACAAAAGTACTGATGCTGGTAAAACCTGGAAGGTCGTTAGCACAAAAGACAGTGGCTTTCCTACTGGCGAAGGCGTAGGACGTATTGGTCTTGCAATGTTTGACAGCAACACCATTTATGCGATTCACGATAGTCAATTTCACCGTAAGGAAGAAAAAAAGGAAGATGATGAAGACAAAGACATTCTTACAAAGGATGATCTTAGAACAATGAAATCAAAGCAATTCTTAGCGCTTGATGATAAAAAAGTTGAAGCTTATTTGAGACAAAATGGTTTTCAATCTAAATACAAGGCTGAGAATGTAAAGCAAATGGTTAAAGATGAAGAGATCACACCGCTTGATCTTGTAAAATATCTTGAGGATGCAAACTCGGTAATGTTTGACACGCCGGTAATAGGCGCAGAAGTTTACCGCAGCGACGATGGCGGCACGACTTGGAAAAAAATGAACGAAGAGTATATTGATGGACTTTTCTATAGCTATGGTTATTACTTTGCTCAGATCGCTGTAGATCCTAGCAATAAAGACAAAATTTATACAGGCGGTGTGCCGCTTATCCGTTCTGACGATGCAGGTAAAACCTGGAAGTTGATAAGCGGTGACAATATGCACTCTGACCATCACTCTATTTGGGTTGATCCCAATTTACCCGGCCATATCATTAATGGTAACGACGGTGGCGTGAACATTTCTTATGACGATGGCGAAACTTGGATTAAAAACAACACACCTTCTGTAGGGCAGTTTTATTACATCAATGTTGACAATGAAAAGCCTTACAATGTGTATGGCGGGCTGCAAGACAACGGAGTTTGGAAAGGAGCGCACAATGCCGAGATGAACACAAGATGGCAAAGTGAAGGCGAATACCCGTGGAAGGAACTTGCTGGCGGTGATGGCATGCAAGTACAGATAGATTCTAGAGATTCTGATATTATTTACACAGGATCGCAGTTTGGTAGTTATTCTAGAATTAACCTTAAAACTGGCGATAGAAAATACATTCAGCCTAAGCATAATCTGGGCGAATCGCCATACCGTTTTAACTGGCAAACACCTATTTTGCTTTCTTCACACAATCAAGACATTCTTTATTTTGGTGGGAACAAATTGCATCGCTCATTTAATCAAGGTGACGATTGGGAAACAATTTCTGATGATCTTACCTATGGCGGTAAAAAGGGAAATGTAGCGTATGGCACACTTACCACTATAAGCGAATCTCCATTTCAATTTGGCTTAATTTACACCGGTAGTGACGATGGCCTCATTAGCGTGACAAAAGACGGCGGCGCAAACTGGCAAAAGATCTCTGCAAGTTTGCCAAAGAATCTTTGGGTAAGTCGCCTTGTTGCTTCTCAACATAAAAAAGATCGCGTTTACGCTTCACTTAACGGCTACCGCTGGGACGATTTCACACCATACGTTTACATGAGCGACGATATGGGTAAAACCTGGAAAGACATCAGCAGCAATCTGCCATTGAGCCCGGTTAATGTAATCAAAGAAGACCCTAAAAACCCTTCAATTCTTTACGTAGGTACAGACAACGGAGTGTACGTTAGCTTTGATCATGGCACTAGTTGGGAGTCGTTTAAAAATGGATTGCCACGCGTAGCGGTTCACGATCTTGTGATACAAGAAGAAGAGAATGACCTTGTCGTGGGTACGCACGGCCGCTCTATTTATATCGCAGATCTTGAGACTATTCACGCTTTCGCGAAAAGCGATCAAAAACAATTTCAAGTATTTGATATAGAAGAAGTACGTTTCTCACCACGCTGGGGATCAAGCTGGGGATCGTGGTATGACGCCTTTGAACCAGAAACCGAAATAAGTTTTTACGCTCCACAAAGTGGCACAGCTACCATCACAGTTTCAGACAGTGAAGGAAAAACTCAAAGCACATGGGAAGTAGAAGCAGATAAAGGTTTAAACTTCGCCGAATATCATCTGGAGAACACAGAAGAAAAAGAAATATCAAACAAAACCGGTAACGGCAAACATTATTTACCAGTAGGCGAATACACCGTAAAAATTGAGATGGCTGGCAAAACCACCAAAACAACACTCAAAATAACCGAGAGTCGCGGTTGGGCTAGAATGCCAGTACCAGGAAGCGTAGAAATAGACTAACAAAATATGCAGCTAACCTTAAGTATACCCGCATTGCTTTTTCCGGCGATATCACTTACGATGTTAGCGTATAATGCGCGCTATCTGGCCATCGCCTCACTCATCAGGCAGTTACATAAACAGTTTGAAGAAACTTCAGCATCGCCATTAAAGCAGCAAATCTATCTTTTGCGCAAAAGATTATCATACATTAAAGGAATGCAAACCGCAGCCATTTTAAGCTTTCTGCTGGCTGCGGTATGTATGTTCCTGATCTATGTTGAGATGATGGTTTTTGCCAATATTATTTTTGGCGTAAGCCTAATATTTCTTGTTGTATCGCTCATCATTTTGCTCATAGAAGTGCGACTTTCTACACAAGCGCTAGAGGTACAACTTAAAAGCATGGAGGGTTAATATTTGCCTTTTGGCGAAAGCCATAAACACGTAAAAGCTTTTAGTAAAAAATGGTATTTCGCAACCATTATCGCATGCTTGCTTAAACTTATTTTAAATAAGAAGCAAAACCTTCCCAAAGTTTGGGAAACCCGAGCCTGAGCCGTATTTTTGCTCTCCGTAAATCAAAAAAACATTTAAATGGGAGTAAATTCCTCTTCGATCGCTAGAAAGGTATCAATGGCACTTTCTGGTTTGTTTTTGGTTCTATTTCTTGGTCAGCACTTTACCATTAACTTTTCATCAGTTTTAAGCCCTGATACTTTTAATGAATGGTCTCACTTCATGGGAACCAACATCCTTGTACAAGCGGTTTTACAACCGGTATTGATCTTTGGTGTGATTTTTCACTTTGTAATGGGTTTCATCCTTGAGGCTCGTAACAACAAAGCGCGTGCTGTGAAGTACAAGAACTTTAAAGGAAACAAAAACAGTATGTGGGTATCTCGCAACATGATCTACACTGGTCTTGTTGTTTTAGGATTCTTAGCACTACACTTTTATGACTTCTGGGTACCAGAAATCATTTACAAATATGTAGAAGCTAACCCACCTGTAGAAACACGCTATTTTGAAGAATTAGTTCACAAGTTTGAAAGTCCTGTAAGAACAGGTCTTTATGTGATCTCATTTGTGTTTCTTGCATTGCACCTTTACCATGGGTTTGCATCATCATTTCAATCTATGGGATGGAAAAGTGCCTACGCTAAGGACGTTTGGACTAAAGCAGCCCGAATCTACGCTATTGTAATTCCTGCAGGATTCGTGTTTATCGCACTCTATCACCATTTTAATCAATTGCATTAATCGTATGGCAATCCTAGATTCTAAAATACCAAAAGGCCCACTTAAAGATAAGTGGACTCAACATAAAAACGATATTAATCTGGTTAATCCAGCAAACAAGCGTAACATTGATGTTATCGTTGTGGGAACTGGTCTTGCAGGAGGTAGTGCTGCTGCAACACTTGCAGAACTAGGTTATAACGTAAAGACATTTTGCTACCAAGATTCTCCTCGTCGCGCGCACTCTATTGCCGCTCAAGGTGGTATCAACGCAGCAAAGAACTATCAAGGAGATGGTGACTCTGTTTACCGTCTTTTTTATGATACAGTAAAAGGTGGTGACTACCGCTCTCGTGAAGCAAATGTTTATCGTCTTGCTGAAGTATCTGCAAACATTATTGACCAGTGCGTTGCTCAAGGTGTTCCTTTTGCACGTGAATATGGTGGTTTGTTAGACAACCGTTCCTTTGGTGGTGTACTTGTATCAAGAACATTTTACGCTAAAGGTCAGACAGGGCAGCAGCTTTTATTAGGTGCCTACTCTGCAATGAACCGCCAGATCAACCGTGGTAAGATCGAGTCTTACAACCGTCATGAGATGTTAGATCTTGTACTTGTAGATGGCAAAGCTCGTGGTATTATCGCTCGTGATCTTGTAACTGGCGAGATAGAGCGTCACTCTGCTCACGCTGTTGTGATCGCTTCTGGAGGTTATGGTAATGTTTTCTTCCTTTCTACAAATGCAATGGGAAGTAACGTTATGGCAGCATGGAGAGCACACCGTCGTGGTGCATATTTTGCAAATCCTTGCTTTACTCAAATTCACCCTACTTGTATTCCTGTTTCTGGTGATCATCAGTCAAAATTAACTTTGATGTCTGAGTCACTACGTAACGATGGTAGAATTTGGGTTCCTAAGAAAATGGAAGATGTTGAAGCCATAAGAGCTGGAAAGCTTAAACCGGTTGACATCAAAGAAGAAGATAGAGATTATTACTTAGAGCGTCGTTATCCTGCATTTGGTAACCTTGTACCTCGTGATGTTGCATCACGTGCTGCAAAAGAGCGTTGCGATGCTGGTTATGGTGTGAACAAAACAGGAGAAGCTGTATTCTTAGACTTTAGCAGCGCGATCATGCGTTATGGTAAAGAAAAAGCGCACACTTCTGGTATTCACAATCCATCTGACGCACAAATAAGAAAACTAGGAGAAGATATCGTAGAAGCAAAATACGGTAACCTCTTCCAGATGTATGAGAAGATCACAGATGAGAATCCATACAAAACACCTATGAAGATCTATCCTGCGGTACACTATACTATGGGTGGACTTTGGGTAGATTATAACCTGCAAACTACAATTCCTGGTTGCTACGCAGCAGGAGAAGCAAACTTCTCTGATCACGGTGCAAACCGTCTGGGAGCATCTGCATTGATGCAAGGTCTTGCTGATGGTTATTTTGTACTTCCATACACAATAGGTGATTACCTTTCTAAAGATATTAGAACAGGTGAGATCTCAACAGAATTACCAGAATTTGACGCTGCTGAGAAAGCTGTACGCGAGCGTATAGAAAAACTTACCAGCGCAAAAGGAAAGCACTCTGTAGATTATTACCACAAGAAACTTGGTAAGATCATGTGGAACAAGTGTGGTATGGCTCGTAACGCTCAAGGCTTACAAGAAGCAATGGAAGAGATCGCTGAACTGCGCAAAGATTTCTGGGAAAATGTAAAAGTACCTGGAGCAGAAGCAGGCATGAACCCAGAACTTGAAAAAGCAGGTCGTGTAGCAGACTTCCTAGAACTTGGAGAACTTTTTGCTAAAGATGCACTTCACCGTAACGAATCTTGTGGTGGTCACTTTAGAGAAGAGTATCAAACCGAAGAAGGTGAAGCATTAAGAGACGATGAAAACTTTACCTATGCAGCTGCATGGGAGTTTGTAGGGAATCCTAGAGAAGCAGTGCTTCACAAAGAGGATCTTAATTTTGAAAACATCGAAGTTAAAACCAGAAGTTACAAATAAGTCATTTTGGCTTTAAGCCAAAATGCATTAAATAAAACTCATTGATATATGAGACTTACACTTAAAATTTGGCGTCAAGAAAGCGCAACCGCAAAGGGTAAAATGGTAGATTACCCAATTGACAATATTGACGGTGACATGTCTTTCTTAGAAATGCTTGATGTTCTTAATGAAGAACTTATCAATAAAGGTGAAGAACCTGTGGTTTTTGATCATGACTGTCGCGAAGGTATTTGCGGTAGCTGTAGCTTGCAGATCAACGGTGAGCCACATGGTCCAGACCGTCTTGTGACTACTTGCCAATTGCACATGCGTATGTTTAACGATGGTGACACCATCACTATTGAACCATTCCGTGCGACGGCGTTTCCTGTAATAAAGGATCTTGTTGTAGACCGCTCATCTTTTGACCGTATTCAACAAGCTGGTGGTTATGTATCTGTAAACACTTCTGGTAACACTCAGGATGCAAATAACATCCCAGTGCGCAAGGAGAATGCAGATCTTGCCTTTGATGCTGCTACTTGTATAGGTTGTGGTGCTTGTGTTGCCGCTTGTAAAAACGCAAGTGCAATGCTATTTACATCTGCTAAGGTTTCTCAATTTGCTTTGTTACCACAAGGTCAGATCGAGGCTCCAGAACGTGTTATGAACATGGTGCGCCAGATGGATCTAGAAGGTTTTGGTAACTGTACAAATACAGGTGCTTGTGAGATAGAATGTCCTAAAGGTATTAGCCTTGAGAACATCGCGCGTATGAACCGCGAGTATTTAAAATCTTCTGCAAAGAGATAGATCAAACAAATATTATATAGTAAATACCCTTCTTTTTAGAGGGGTATTTTTTTGGCTTAAAGCCAAAAGAAAAACCGCCCATCACCTGAGCGGTTTACTTATTTACCAGCGGTAAATATCTCCTTCAATTGATTTAACATCCCGCCGTTACCGGTCAAGGTTATTTCGCCAATCTTATCTGCGATCTGCTCCACAAATTCCATTTCTTTCAATTTGAAAAGCATCTCGTTCTCTTCCATCAACTTTGCAGTGTTGAGCAAGCTCCTTATGCTGGCCGTCTCTTCCCTACGGGTGATGACGTTAGCCTGAGCCTTCTTTTGTGCTATCAAAACCTGGTTCATGATCTGTTTCATTTCACCGGTAAGGATAACGTCTCTCATACCGCATTGCTTCAAGGTTACACCTAAAACTTCAGCCTCCAGTTTTGTTTGCTCAAAAACTTCTTGAGCAACCTCAACTTTGTTCTCAAGCAATTCGTCAAGCGTCATTTGACCTATGAATTTCCTCAAAGCCAACTGAACCATCACATACAACTGCTTCGTGAAGTTGCTGTTTTCTAGCAAGGCTTGCTTTATATTCACCACTTGGTAAGTGATGTCAAAGTTTACCCTGATTGAAGCCTTATCCTTAGTCAATAATTCTTGACCAGGCACTTCGGTTTGAACTTGACGCATATCTGCTTTCAAGACTTTTACAGTCTTCTCATTTTGCCAAAATCTGTACGTACCTCCTTCAAGGATTTTTACAAATTCATCGTTTACCATAAGCAGACCCTTTTCATGAGCAGCTACTTCAAAAACCCTGATTTGCTGACTCAAGATAAAGTTCTTGAACAGTATAGGATTGATGCTCTCTGTGATGTAAATCTTGCTTTTGTCAACACGGGTAAAGCTCCATGCTATCAGACCTTTAAAAAACATATATTCTCCAGCTTGTAGCAAGTTCACAAAAACTCCGTTCTTAAAAACAAGCACCATCTCGCCATCGCTCACGCGTATAACTTCTAGCATTGCTGCGAGCTTTTTGTCACGCAATAAAACTTCATTTGCAATACCAGCAGTAAACTGCAAGGCCATGCTCTTTTCAACCACATGTTCTGTAAGGCCTACCCAATGCATACCTTCAGTCAACACGCGCTTGTATTCTCCTTTTTTAAAGACCAATCCCACGGTACCGGCCCTTACTTGTACTCTTTTAAACATGATTTTCAACTTTAAATTAAACACTATGGATTTCTCCTTTTATCGCTTCTGCGAAAATGCCGGCCACTCGCAAAAGTTTATTTTTAAATAATTACTTCTTAATAAAACAATGCCACGACGCATCCTTGCCTTACGGCGGAACCCTCAAGGATCCTGAATCTTCCAGAAACTTTTCACTTTCAGATTTTTAAGTTCGAGAGCTTAAAATCCTATTCATTGAAAGTTGCCTTGCACATTCAGAATTGTCAAAGATTCAAGGCTGTGCAACAAGTGTTTACTTTTGGCGAAAGCCAAATAAAAACCGACGCACCGCGCATTGTTTTTGCAAATTCTCCCTTGCGGGAACAGAGTTACGGTCTGTCTCATGGTGGAGCAGTTTTATAAGATGCCCCAGCTTGCCGCTCTAACCAGTAGAGAACCTTAAAAGGGTTCTGCAGGAGTCGAACCTGCGCACTTGATTATTGATGTTCTACCTAACTGAACTATCCCAGGAATTACTCTGGGAGCGGGATTCGAACCCGCGACACTCAATGTTTGCGGATGCTTTTTATGGATAAAACACCCTAAAATCCTTTAAACCGCTGAACATAAAAACACCATACCCACGGGCAGCATTTTATGCAAGGGTGCAATACAGATACACCTCACAGGGCCGCTTAAAGTGGAACAAAAAGGAATCGAACCTTTATCTCCAGATTTTCAGTCTGGCGCATTGACCGCCTTTGCTATTGTTCCTGTTTAGAAGTAGGTGCAGGAGGGACTCGAACCCTCACCCTTTCGCCGCTGGCAAATGTTCTAGCCTTTGAACTACAGCACCTACTTCACCCCCTATTTTTTCTTCTTTCGGGATTTTTTTGACTTCTTCTTTTTTGGCATTTTTTTCTTGACTCGAGCCAACTCATTTTCTACAAAAGAGATAAAATCATTGTTCAAGCCTTCTCGTTTTGCCGTTTTAAATGAAGCTTTCGCCTGCTCATAAAGCCCTTGCGCTTCATACGCCTGACCTTGCACTAAATGCAATGCTGCCTTATCTGCGCCCTTGATGGTCAAGCCAAAATCAATCAACTTCTTCACCTCATCAAAGTCATCATTTATGATAAGCACACGCCCATACGCTGGGTAAAGTGCCGCATACTCCATATTACTAGCCATGGCCGCCGCATAATATTCTTTGGCTGTAGCCACATCGCGCAAATGATCGCTATAGATCCTGCCCATCAAGCAAAGCGCCTGCACATTATTTGCGTCATAGGACAACGCATAATTCAAGGATTCTACCGCTTCTTCAAGCTCGTAAGGATAGGCCGCAAGCGCCTTGATCAAATATGTATTTTGTATTGTTTCCACAATCTGTTACGTTTATTGTTATGGCTTTCGCCAAAAGTTTTTTGCTACGTTCCAGATCATGTGACAGCGGTTGCTGCCGTGCCGAAAGGGCATAAAAAAATCCGGAACTTTATCTATGCTCCGGATTTTTCATGAAGATAATGCTATCTAAGAAAAATACCGAAGCTGGTCGCTATGAAGATCGCGTTGCGCAATCCATCCTAAAGGTTTTGTATAAAACATCGCTTCGTTATTAATGATTTCTAATTGTTGTTTTGCATTGTGTTGAATGCGGTGCAAAGATGAACACATTTTTTAATTCCACAAACAATTTTTTAAATTTATTTTATTGATAATCAATAACTTAATTAATTTTAAGACAATAGATTTCCTGTCCGTTTATTGCGGATTTTCGTTCTATTTTCACCAACTTGATAGTCAATGGTTTTTGAACTTGGGTCGCTATGTGATCAAAAAAACTTCCTATTGATCTTTGATTAAAAAAAAACGCCCTGCAATTTGTTTTGCAGGGCGTTATCTATTCACATATGTTGTAAAATCTACATCAATCCTCTTAAATCATGAATACATAACGCCCCATACCAGTCAGTTTTTGCTGACCCGTAACCTATCTGCACACGCAGAAATGGAATGTTATGCATTAAAGTTTTGTTCATGATGCGGCAAATATTGCTCAAAATTAATGGGTTTTGCAACTTCAGACGCCTATTTGGAATCGTTCAAAGTGTTTTTAAGCACCATAATATCAATATTATGCTGTGACCAGCGCTCTTGTATTTCTTCAGGAACCGGAACAAAAACGTATGAAAAAGTACTCAAAACAATATCTTCATCACCATCATTATCTACATCTGCCGCGTCCACAAGAAACCAATTAGCATCCTGCACCTGCGGGAAGGTATAGGTTTTAAAAGTATCATCGCCTTGGTTTTGTAAAAACACAAAACTGCGGTCTGCATTATTCTCATAATCAGGAAATGTACTTACCGCCGCAAGATCAATGTCGCCATCTTTATCAAAATCACGAGCCATCACACGCGTCGCACCATGCATTGGGTAAAAGTAGCTTTCGCGAAAGCGCCCATCATCATTAAGATAAATACGTATGCCGTGATATGGTTTTGTAATAATACTCTTGTCTGCATTGTCGCCGTGCGCAGTGATGATATCCTGATCACCATCGCCATCATAGTCTACTAGTTCAAACCAACTGCTTCCCCACACAGGGCTAAAGCGCAATATTTTTTCTGCTCTAAACTGCAAATCTTCTTCTTGATATAAAACGGTGATACTCTCATCGCCTTGAGTTGTGAGCGCGATAAGATCAAGTTTACCGTCGCCATTCATATCACGATCTAAAACGCGCATCAATCCCGGTTGATATAAAATGCTGCGTTTTTTGTAAGTAGAATCGGTTTTTTGAATGAGCGTTAACTGGCCGGTAAGATGGCCAAATTCACTCACAATATATTCTTCGTTACCGTCATTATTAAGATCTGTGACAAGCGTATTCACCGGGCGATGCATACTATCAACTAAAGTTTTTTCGTCTTCTAGAAGTTCTAAAACACCTTCAGGCCTTTCAGCAGGATTCATAATGCCGATGCGTGTGAGCATTTCGCCTTGAGCGGTTTTATCATGATCTACAATGGGTGAACCTTGAAGATTTTTGGCGGAAGCCATATTATTTTTTGCATCATAGCTTACAAAATTGCCTTGCATGTCGCCAGTCATGATCTTGCCAGCATCTTTATCAAAACCCAAATAAGTGATCAACGCGCCCGGCTGCTCATCAAAAGCGACAGGCCGCGGTTCAAAACCGGGAATATTCATGGTTAACGCTGGCTGTTCAATAGCCGGCAGCGAGTCTGGTGCTTGCGACACAACATAATCTTCTATAAGATCCCAATCTTCTTTGCTAATGAGCGGCTGCGCAGGATACACATTGCTACGCATGCGCGCTTCCATCTCAGAGTTGCTCATCTTTTCATACGGGTTGTAATCGTGGATCTTGATCCCCATACGAGCCGCCATATCTGGTAGCACATATTTTTGCCATGTGGCCGCGGGCAGTTCATCTATCTGCGGGGCGATGTGGCAAGAAGCGCAATAATGGTTGTAAAGAGCAGCTTGTTTTTCAAGTTTTGTTTCCTTTTGGCATGCGCCAAAAACAAAAAGCACAGCCAGAAGCAAGGTTTTAAGAAGTCTAGTCATAGATTAAAGATAGTAAACAGCATAAAAGATAGGCGTTTAAATCTTACTAGGAAATTATGCTAGAATTTTGAGAAACACTTTTTGGCTTAAAGCCAAAACCCTCTAAGCAGAATCAGCGAGTAAATGAAGGGCTAATCTCAACTTCCAGTAAGGGATCTCCTCGTTGAAATACTCAAAATATGACCTAAGTTTTGTGCCGTCTTCTACTTTGTCTTGTGCATCGGCGATCTTGTCAAGATCTTCTTGATCTATCAATCCAGAAAAGTCAATGTCTTCTCCCGCTTCTGAAAGCTGTATCAAATGACTGAAAACAGTACTCACCGCCAGTGATCGCTCCTCTGCAATTTGCTCAAGATTGAGTCCGTTGTTGTAGAGTTCTGCTGTTTTTTGAGCGGTGGATTTAGATTTTTTTGCTTTTGGTTTGCTCTTTTTTACCGGAGCTTTGGGTTGGTCAAATTCTTTGAGCACTTCTAAGAATCGCTCACCATATTTCTCGAGTTTAGCCTCACCCACACCTTTGATATCTGCAAATTCTTCTAGCGTATGCGGAACTTGTTTCTCTAACGCTTTTAATGATGCATCACTAAAAATCACATACGCTGGGATACCATCTTCTTTTGCGATAGTGTATCGCAGTTTTTTAAGCGTATCAAGCACCGCGCTTTCGGGCTCTGTTTCTCTTATAAATTTTTCAGCTTTTGCATCTTCTTTTACAAGTGTTGCCAGTTGCACATTTTTACCCTCATACAGAATTTTACTCGCTAGCGGCGTGAGCGTGAGTCTACCATTTTCATGAAAATGAATTTCTAACACTCCTTGATTGATCAACTGAATGATATACTGCTGCAAATCGAGCCAAGCAATATCTTTTGCCGCTCCAAAGGTCTTTACTTGCTGATAACCTTTCTCAAAAACCTGAGCATTATTAGATCCACGAAGTACATCTACAACCATTGTGATAGACTCTTGCTCCTTAAGTCTAGCTACTGCAGAACATACTTTTTGAGCTATTATCGTGCCGTCAAAATACTGCGGAGGCGTTTTACAATTATCACAGTTACCACAATCTTGATACACGTGTTCACCAAAATAACCGAGTAACATTCTCCGGCGGCAATTCAACGCTTCAGCAAACTGCTTCATGCGTTCTAGCTTGGCCAACTGGTATTCTTCTTTTGCGCTACCCATCGCAAACTGACTGAGCTGCACAACATCTGCATAGCTGTAAAACATAAGCGACGTAGAAGGCAAACCGTCACGACCACCACGACCTATTTCTTGATAATAGCCTTCGATGTTCTTCGGCATATTATAATGGATCACCCAGCGCACGTTGCTCTTGTCTATACCCATCCCAAAGGCGATCGTAGCCACAACAATAGGTGTACGATCGTTGATGAAATCCTCTTGTATCGTTGCACGCTCTTCCGGCGAAAGCCCGGCATGGTAAGCCGCCGCGGCATAGCCTTTTGCCGTTAATTTATCAGCTAATTTTTCTGTGCCTTTGCGGCTCAAACAGTATATAATACCGCTTTCGGTAGGTCTTTTTTTGATGAAATTGAGAATCTGATTGATCCTGTTTTGCCCTGGGCGAACTTCTAGATAAATATTTTTCCTGTCAAAAGAAGACAAATGCACCCCAGCTTGCGGAATGTTCAATTGCACTTTTATATCCTCTTGCGTAGGCTTATCGGCTGTTGCAGTAAGCGCAATGACAGGAATGCCGGGAAAAACATTTTTAAGGTAAGCTAACTGTGTGTAGGCTGGTCTAAAATCATGTCCCCATGATGAGATACAATGCGCCTCATCTATGGCGATAAGATTAAGTTTTACTTCCTGAAGAACCGGTTGTAAAAGCGACAAACTCTCTGGCGCTACATAGATAAGATCAAGCGCATCAGTTCGCACTTTATCTATTATTTCCTGCTGTTCAGAGGCCGGCTGTGTACTATTATAATACGCTGCCGAAATACCATTAGCGCGCAACGCATCTACCTGATCTTTCATTAACGCAATTAGCGGCGAGACTACAATGGCGGTTCCTTCTAACGCTAATGCTGGTAACTGATAACACAACGATTTACCCGCACCGGTAGGCATAATCGCGAGGGTATCTTTCCCAGCCATAACATCGTTAATGATAGCCTGCTGACCAGCAAGAAAACCAGAAAAACCAAAATGTTTTTTCAGTAATTGCAGGAGTACAGTTTCATTCATAGTCATGGGGTTTTGCCTTAATGCACAAGATATAATTAATATAAAAGACAAAGCAAGCACAGCTTATCATAAGCGCAGTGCTTGCTTTGTTTACGTACAAAAATACCATTTTATTTACCTAACATCAGGAGTTCATCGCATACGATCTCTGTGATGTATCGCTTCTCGCCTTCTTTAGTTTCATAACTGCGAGAAGTAAGTCTACCTTCTATAGCCACTTCTTTACCCTTTGTCACGTAACTCTCAATAATGCCAGCGGTCTTACCCCAAGCCACAACATTGTGCCATTGCGTATCTGTGACGCGCTCACCTTTGTTATTCTTGTAAGATTCATTTGTGGCGATACTAAATTTTGCCAGCTTTTTACCTGAATCAAGATTTACAATTTCTGGGTCGTTGCCCAAATTTCCAATCAACTGTACTTTGTTTCTTAGCGTACTCATAGTTTTAAATTTTATCGTTAAACAATTGATACACTGCAAAGATGTGGCGGCATGCAAGCGATAGCCGGTAGTTACCGATTTACTTTCGTTTATAGTCGTTTACAAATGGTTGTAAATAATTGAATAAAATGAAAATGCTTGTATTTAAGGGATATGTGTATATTAGTGAGCAGTAAGATCTTGAATTGACTGAAGTGTGTTGATGCGCTTTACAATACAAAAAAATAAACCCAATAAATGAATCGAGCATATTACAAAAATTCAATATCAAGTTTTATACTTGAAGATAGAAATTCGATTCTTGGAAAACTGAGCATTAACCACACAAATAGACAACTTGAGGATCTTCAAAAAAATGCTTGGCTAAAGCAAATTGACATATTAAAAGACCAACTCAAAAGTTTGTCCGGCCAGATATATTTTGAATTTGCAATCCCAAGAATGGGTAAAAGAGTTGATAATGTCGTAATACTAGAAGACAAAATTTTTCTATTAGAATTCAAAGTTGGGAGCCAAAATTATAGTTTTCATGACCAAGAACAAGTTCTCGATTATACACTTGATTTGCAGAATTTCCATGAAGGAAGTCACAATGAAATTTTGATTCCAGTTCTAATTGCAACAAATGCTGAAAAGGTTTATAATTCAATCAATGACATTCTTGATCACAAAAAAGTAGCAAAATCTAACAAGGAAAACTTACGAGAAATACTCTTTAATTTTTTAGATCAAAAAGAATATTCTTTTGACCATCATAAATGGGGAACCTCTATTTACAAACCTACACCAACTATAGTAGAAGCCGCAAGAGCCTTATATAAAGGTCACAAGGTTGAAGAAATATCAAGATCAGATTCAGGAGCAATAAACTTATCTAAAACAGCAAATTGCTTAAACTCAATAATTGAAAATGCTAAAATCAATAAGAGAAAAGCCATTTGCTTTGTTACTGGTGTTCCAGGAGCGGGTAAAACTCTTGCAGGATTAAATATTGCTAATGATAGGATGAAAGCCGATGAAGACGAACATGCTGTTTTTCTTTCAGGCAATGGTCCTTTAGTAGATGTTTTAAGGGAAGCCCTTGCGAGAGACTTAGTGTTAAGTTCAAAACTAGAAGGAAGTCCAATAACCAAAAAATCTGCGCAAAGAGAGACAAGTGCTTTTATTCAAAACATTCACCATTTTAGAGATGAATACTTAAAACATGCCAAAAAACCGACAGAAAAAGTAGTTGTTTTTGATGAAGCCCAAAGAGCTTGGAATGAAAGTCAAGTTAGCTCATTCATGAGGCGTAAAAAAGGTATAGAAAATTTCAATATGTCAGAGCCAGAGTTTTTGATAGATGTAATGGACAGACATGATGATTGGTGCTCAATTATTTGTTTAATTGGCGGTGGTCAGGAAATAAATACAGGTGAAGCAGGTCTAGAAGAATGGATCAACTCACTAAAGAAAAGCTATTCAAATTGGGATATTTATTTTTCCAGTTCAATCTCCAGCAACAGCAATTATATGAAAACCCTTGAAACACGAAATTGGTTAAATCATAATGCAAACTCTGAAGGAGAATTACATCTTTCTGTTTCTGTTAGGTCTTTTAGATCAGAAAAACTCGCTGAGTTCATTCATAATCTACTTGAGTTGAAAGTTGAAGAAGCTTTTCACTTATACAGCCAAATAAATACAGTTTACCCAATAGTAGTAACTAGAAATCTTAAATCAGCTAAACAATGGCTGAATGCAAAAGCAAAAGGAAGCGAGAGAATTGGAATTGTGGCTTCCTCAGGAGCAAGAAGATTAAGAGCTTTAGGTATTGACGTTAAAAATGAAATTTCTGCACCCAATTGGTTTTTAAATGATAAGAATGACATACGATCTTCTTATTTCCTAGAAGAAATTGCCACTGAATTTGACATTCAAGGCCTTGAAATTGATTGGACTTGCTTAGCATGGGGAGCTAATTTCTATTTAAATAATAATGAATGGTATTATCAAAATTTCAAAGGGACTAAATGGCAAAACATCAAACAAGAAGTTTCAAAAGAATATTTAAAAAATACATATCGAGTTTTACTAACAAGAGCGAGACAAGGCATGATTATATATATTCCCGAGGGATCAAAAAAAGATTTAACAAGAGAATCCAAGTTTTATGACGAAACATATACCTATTTAAAACAAATCGGACTTAAGGAAATAAAGTAATAAAAGCGCAGTCAAAATTGTTTTCTGTAATCTGACCAAAAATAAAAAAATCATCTCGAAATTGTGATTTGGGCAATTCTATTTTACAGATTGAAATAACAATAAAAATATTAGCAGTTACACAAGTCAATATTTTAAAGGAAAGAGGATATTTCCGAATTTTAAAAATCTGTAAGTAGTGGTTTTTTTAGTATCTACTGCGCATCAAAGCTGCTAATAATTCATAGGTTTGATTCTAAAAAAAAGGGTGTGTAAAAGCCAACACCCACTACAATTCATTGCTGTGGTTTTCCCAACAGTTTATTTAGGCAACTTTACTATCTTTAAGTCTGGCATAATCCCGATTACTATATGGACTAGCGGATTTTCATGCAACGGAAGCATAGCCAAACCGTTAAAACCGATTAAAAAATGGGGCTTTTCGACATATTTAAAAACAAGAAGTCTACTCGACCTAATGACCACGAATCAACAATCGAAGGCCTTACAATCTTTTATCATGAAGATGATTACAGACAAGTTGAGATTGTCCCGAATGACAACCTTGCTATTTTGGAAGAAGAATCAAAAAAGGTGAATGACTTTGCCAATGAACATTTTGACGGCTCAGGTTATACAGACATTTATGTGCGGAGTGATGACAACAAAATTGAATTAAAGCAGCGATCAATAAAACCAAATGATCTAGAGCACAAACTTGAAATTCTTGGATTTGAAAGGTTGCAAAACGTAATAACGGGTTACGGACAAACTTATCGCAAACTACATAAGGATTGTATCGCTTTCGGTAAGGACTATTCGGCAATATACTATGACTTTAAAGACGAAATTGTGCAAGGCATTTGGATGACAAATCATTGGAGTATAGACAGAAAAAAGCTTTCTGAATGTCTTCATGAAATAGGGAAGAAATGGAACTTATTGCTTCAAGACTGGAACCTTAGCAAAACTGTTGACCTAAATAACAAACAGGCAATTGAAGATTATCTAGGCACTTATGAAGAAAAAAAGAAAACCGCAACTGACGGTTATACGAGATCTTTTTAAAGCATTAAAATGAACCGACTTCTCTTCATATTAGCCTCGCTATTATTTATAAGTTGTCAAACAGAGACCGAGCTTTTTGATGATGTAAATAAAATAGCTGAGTTTGATAGAGACTATGAACTGACTTTAATTAAATCAGGAAAGGAAAGTGGCTTTCTTGAACCAATGGCTGAATACAGCCTCTTTACGGTAGATACATCTGATTTCCGAAGCTTGGAAAATTCGGTATTGACAAATGACAATTTTAAAGAAGGTACATTTTACTTCAACATTGAGTTAAAAGATTACATCTACGAAAATGACCTCTATATAATTAATATGGCCCAATCATTAATTACGGATAACAAGTATGACAAAGTCTATTACCTCTATCTTTTATCAGACAGAAAAACCATTGCAATTTGCAAAGTCAACACATGAAGAAAAACCAAAGATCACTATTAATTCTAATAGCCCTGTTATCATGCTACATCGTTTTTATGCATTATGCTGAAAAAGTAAAAGATGAGTACAGTATTGCAACCATAATATCTTCGCAAATTTTTGACTTTAATTCCTTTAAATTAAAAGTTGATTCAAGCCTAAATATAAATGATTTTAAAGTTGTGAATCAAAATAGCGGTAATACAATTTTTGCTGATGGGAAAAAACTATCGGGAATTGATAATGAATACGGTCATCGAATTTTTGAATTGTATTATCAGGATCAAAAGCTATATGAATTTGGTCACTTTTCAACCAATAATTGGTACACATTTGACTACACCCTGAACCTAAGTAAAACAAATAACCAGATTGAACCTGACTTGAAAATAATGAATGGGGAAAATGAGTCTTATAATGACCTTTTTTACAAAAGGTTTGAACATAATGAAAGTGGAAAGCTCCAGAGAATTAGTTATTTAACTTTAGGGCACAAAGTTTATAGTGTAAAAGAAATTAATGATTAATGATTAAGTATTAATCCAATAATGACAATGGTTAATTACTTGTACTCGCCTATTTCAAAAGAATTTAAACCTTCACAATTCGGAGAAACTAAAAAAGTGTTTTTAAAAAATGGCTCATCAATCTCGACAAGGTGGAAAAAAGAAAATGAATATATAATTTGTTATAAACCGGGAAACTACACAGAATATTATTCTCCGTATTTCCTATTGAAATTTGAAAATAGAACATTAAAAAAAATGATCCCTTATCCAAATAAAAGATCATTTGCTTTTATGGCTATTATTCTAATTGGGTTTCTTTACTTCAATAAGGTTAAGTCTGAATTGTATTTGACACTTATTGTCTCGATGGTTGTTTTTATTCTTTTATTACAAATTATACTAGGAATTAAAGCCTATCATGTAATAAAGAACAATGTCTTATCAAAAAACTAAAACCCATACCTCACACCCAAGATAAGATTTCTACCCGGTGCAGAGATCCCAGAAGAATACGGGCGGTAACGCTGATCTGTAATATTTTCTAGTGCAGCAGTAAAACTCCATGTTTCACTTAAAGTGTATTGTGTTGAAAGATTTAACGTGTACCATGACGGCGCATAAGGGTTACCATTACCGTCTAGCGCATACAAATATGCATTGCCTTGCTGCGATGGCGCCAGATCATCATAATCAAACTGACCGTTATATTCCGCGAAAGCGTCAACCTTAAATTTACCTTGTTCAAAAACCAGATGCGTATTACCAAACAGCGGCGCTGCATGACGCACAGGCGCTTCTGTACCATCGTCTAATTCTTCGCTACCATTGATCCAGTTAAGCTGACTGCGCAAATACATACTCTCGCAAAACACGATCTCTGCGCCCAGTTCAAAACCGTATAACTCTGCCTGCGCTGCATTTTGTATCGCCTGCACGTTGCTAGGTTCTCCTTGATAATCTATAGTCGTTTCGCCGTTAAGGCTATAATCGCGACGCACCAATGCATTGTCTAGCTTGGTATAAAAAGCCGCGACATCCAGACGTACCATATCATTAAAATTGAACAACAGATCTACATCTGCGTTGTACGCATACTCTACCTTAAGATCAGGATTAGGCACAACCACACTACCCGGCTCGCTGTCAAATATCTTACCCACATCATCCACATTAGGCGCTCTAAACGCGGTAGAAAGATTTACTCTACCGGTAAAGAAATTGCTGGGCTGGTAATTCAGTCCCACAGAACCGTTTAAGTTCCCCGTGTTGATATCTGCCTCACTAAATGGAAAATCATAAAACGTATCGTCAAATTCGGCATTGAGCATCACCTGGTTATAGCGCAGTCCTGTATTAAGGGTTGTTGTTTCGCTTACGCGGAAATTACCACTAGCATACGCCGCCATGCTTTGCCAGGTCGCACCATCAGGATAACGACTTGCGGTAGGCGCAGTTTCAACATTGATAATATTGAGTTGATCACCATCTGAAGCTACGGTGTTAAGAACGTATTCTAAACCGTAAAAAAGATGATTTTCGCCAAAGTCTTTCTTTAAATCGAGTCCTAGTGAATATGCGTTTACTTTCTCGCTGGTGTTGAACAGAATATCTGATCCAAAATCTCTATCGTGTCTACTTTCCTCAAATGCCTGAAAAGCCGCTGTAAATTTGGCTTCGTCATAGAGATTTTCATATCCCTTTTTAGTGACTTGGAGGTTAGTTGAGAACCAATTCTGTGGACCGTAATACCACTCGGCAGCGCGTAATTGTCCATTTCGCGTACGCGTTAAACGATCATATCGCGGATAATCTGAAGTCGTGCTATAGATCACACCTAGATTAAAATCCCAGGTTTCGTTAGGCATAAAGCGCACTTTCTGCATCAGGTTAAGCATGTTAAACCCGGTAAATTTTTGCACTTTAGGATCATCATTGTTAACCTCAACATCTTCGCCGTTTATCCTTTTCACGTAAGTGGGACGCAAATAATCGTCTGGCCCTTGGCTCCCCATTTTAAGATCATCATAATCTGAATAGCTCACGCTGGTTAAAAAAGCCCATTGCTTAAGACCTATATTAAAGTCGGCATGTGCTGTTTTCTCATTATTTGCGGTAGAATATCTTGTTATCGCGTTACCGCTAAAAGCAATACCATCTTGAAAAGAGAACACAGGTTTTTTAGTATAAAAATTCATCACACCACCTATCGCATCGCTACCATAAACCACAGAACCTGGCCCAAGAATAACCTCTGTATTTTCTAACGCAAAAGGATCTACATTGATCACATTTTGCAGGTTACCACTTCTAAAGATCGCTGTATTCATGCGCACACCGTCTACCGTGATAAGCAATCTATTAGTAGAAAACCCACGGATCATAGGGCTACCGCCGCCCAACTGACTTCTTTGAACATACACTTCGCCGCTTCCCTGCAACATGTCTGCAGCGGTCTGCGGATTGCGAAAAGCAACATCCTCTGGTTTAAGTCTCAATACCTTTTGAGAAACTTCGCGATCATACTGCTCAAACCCTGAAACGCTTAAAACCACTGTCTCTAGTTCGCCAGTTTGCAAGAAGATAATACCTCCTGAGGCGAGGATCTTAGCTTTGGTTGTTTTTTTCGCTTCATGCGAAACATGAGAAATCGTGATCGCCTCATCATCACTAAAAGCGGTAATATCTGCAACACCATTTGCATTTGTGATGGCCGATTTGCTCTGGTCTGTATTCACCAAAGTAGCTTCAGCAATTGGGTTACCGCTAGATTGATCTAAGATCGTGACCTCCTGCGCTAAACCGATTTTGCAAATGAAAAAAGTGAGAATGAAGAGAAATTTTCTCATAAATGCTTTTTGAACTTTAGGGGTTTTTAAAAAAGGCTACTTAGAACTTCTAACGATCGTGGCCTTCTGAATCCTTGCAAATGTAAATCATAGTATAATAACAAGGTTTCTAAAAATGAGGTGCGACGCTCTTTGTTGAGTTTAAGCGCTGCTAAAGTTTCAAAACTTGTCTCGAGCAGATCTTTGAGCAAAAGCAACGGTTGTCCTTCAATACAATAATGCTCTTCATACGCTTGAAACATCCCTGTCTCTAAATTAAAATAGGATAACTCCTCATGATTCTCATCTGGATAAAAGCCTAAAAACCGCGTAAGCTTCAGCATAAAAAGCAGGTGGAAATTAGCGACTTTATCATGATGGTCAAGCCAAAGAAAAGCATGTTCTAGATAAGCAAAAAGCGCAGGGTTTGCTTCCTCTTCTTGTATCGCTCCTTTAAGCAATTCACTTAAAAACATAACGATCCCTGTTTTAGAAAAATCTGTATGCAAACTCACATACGGATGCAAAACCTTAGCGTCTCTTATATTCTCAAGATTACCTTTATTCTTATGATTTGCTTCAATTTCTAGCTGCGTAGCCGGCTGAAACATCGCAGTGCGTAATTTGCCTTTACGAGACTTTAAAACACCGCGCAGCAAGTACGATTTGAGTCCGTCGCTCTCTGTGTATAGTTTTGCAATAAGGTCTGCCTCACCATACTTTATTGCCGAGATCACTATGGCTTTTGTTTTAACCAGCATTAGCGAATGATCATAAGTTTTGCAACCTTCGTTTCGCTGGCATCGCTGCTGGTCACTAGAATTAAATACACTCCAGAGGCCACTCTATATTTCCCAAAAGCTATTGTATCCCACTGTATGCTTCCACCCACTGCCACTTCTTCATGCACAAGATTACCAGTAATATCTGTGATCTTTACATTTGCTCTCGCAGTAAGACCATCTATAATTACGTTGCCACGAAAATCTGGCCGAACGGGGTTAGGGTAAGCACGCACTTGTTCTAGATCATCTGATGGATCTACCGCTGTGCCGCTAAAAGAAACCAACCCAAGCGGAGTCGCAAAATACACTTCACCACTTTCAGAATCTATGCTTATATCTTGAACGTTATTAGATGGCAAGGGAGAATTGGATTGATCAAATTGCGCCAGCGTTTCCTGCCCGCTTGAAGAAAAGTAGAATGCTCCGCTGTTTAATGTCCCTATCCATTTGTTATTAGAACCATCTACCTCAATGTGGTAAATAAATTGCTCATTGAGTAATTCCGCCGCAAGGCCATCTTGCAAAATAATTATAGGTTGGGTTTGCACATCTGGGTTATCAAAAACCTGCGCTGGCCCGTATAACAATCGTAAGCCTAATTCTGTACCGATCCAGAGTACACCGTTGTTATCAATAGCGAGAGATCTTATTCTCTTTGACGGCAGATTATTGCCTTCTTCTGTAAGCAAAACAAACGCTCCGCTACTAGGATTGTATGCCGCAAGACCATAATTATGTGTCCCAAAAAACACATTACCCGCGCGATCTACAACTAGCGAACTATAGTTAGTTGCCGGCCCATCAAGAATATCGCTCACGTCTATTCCCTGAATATTTCCGCCGCTTTTGCGAGCGATACCATTATCTACAAGGCTGTTTGTCATCCATAGATTACCGTCACGATCATAAGCCGCCGCATTGATTCGCACATCTGTAGGATTGATTTGTATATCGCTAAGGCCGCTATTTGTTTCATCGCTAAGCGCCACCGGCACATCATCCTGAATTTCTAACAAACCAGAGTTATACGAACTCACAAAAACATGATCATTATCTTCTGGATCAATAGTGATATTCGTTAAATTATTTGCCTGCAAAGCCTCGTCATAAGAGATATTTACCCAAGTACTATCAATATGCAAATGACTTAATCCGCGGCGCTTTAATGGAAAAGGGTTGTACGTATTAGAATAATCACCATAAACCACATACAAACCACCAGGATGCGCCTCAATATTAAAAGGATCATTGCGCAACGGACCATCTGGCACAACTTGCAAAGCTTGCGTGGGATTTGTTGTGCTGCTAATTAGGAGTCCGTTGTCGTTTGTTCCTAGATAGATCGTTTCATTTACCGCAATACCTGTATTGTAAGTCGCATCATATTCTGGTAAAACGGGTACGCTCGCGATCTGCGATCCAGAAGCATTAAAAATATAGACTGTGTTATTGAACGTAATTGTTAGGCTTTCGCCGAAAGGCATAAAATCTCTATAACTCCCAGAGAAACTCGCAACCGAGACAAAAGTATTGCCATCATAACGCTGCAACTGATTAGAAGTATTGATCGCATACAGCTGCTCGTTAAGATTTGCGACGCCATACCAACTACCGCCAGCAACCTGAGACCAGTTTGCAAAATCTATAAGATCATCATTTTGCACCAGCGCCCTGCGAATGCCATTTGCCGCCGTAGCAGCGTAAATATAATCGCCCACAACAGCGGTTTGATTGATAGTAAGTGATTCGCCGGCATCACCAATAAAGTAAGAATCATCAAACTCTAAGCGAGCAAGATCAAAAAGTGAAATCCCAAAACCTGATGAAATATAGACAAAGCCGTCATATTCCATAAAATGATTGATGCGCCTTGCCTGCGGTAAAATGGTTTGCTTGTTACTAATATCTACGACGGTAAGTACATTTTCATCTTCGCGCACCACATCAAACTTCCCAGAAACGTAGCCTACAAATAGGGCGTTTATGCTTTGGCTGTAATAAATAGCAGAGATCTCTTCACCCATCAAGCCTTGTATTGTAGAGAATTCTGTGGTTTTATCTGTTACGAGATCGTAAGCAAAAATGCTGTTTTTCGCTGCAGCGAAAATAAGATCGTTGCCATAAGCCACATGCTCAATGGTTGTGTATGAGAAATACCCCTTCCAGCTATCTGAAAAATCCTGTGCTTTCGCCGAAAGGCAAAAAAGCAAAATGAGGATAAGTGACAGTTTTTTAAGCATATACTTAGGGCTAAACCTATAACGCCCAAAAGTACAATTATTGTAAAAGAAAAGCCCCTGCTATTGCAGAGGCTCATCATAATATTATGTTGTGCGTGTTTTATACCACACCTTGTGCTAGCATAGCATCTGCAACTTTAACGAAGCCTGCGATGTTTGCACCTTTTACATAGTCTATAAATCCATCTTCTTGCTTACCATGCTCCATACACGCATTGTGAATATCGTACATGATCTCATGCAGCTTTTGATCTACTTCTTCTGCACTCCAGTTGTAACGTAAACTGTTTTGAGACATCTCTAGACCAGAAGTTGCTACACCACCAGCATTAGACGCTTTACCTGGTGAGAACAAGATCTTATTTGCGATGAATACCTCAACAGCTTCTGGTGTACAAGGCATGTTTGCACCTTCACCTACGCTCATCACTCCATTTTTAACAAGCAATTCAGCATCAGCTTTATCAAGTTCGTTTTGTGTTGCACATGGTAATGCGATATCGCATTTTACATCCCATGGCGCTTTACCTTCATGATATTCTGCATCTGGATATTGGTCTACATATTCTTTAATACGACCACGACGCTCATTTTTAAGTTCCATAACAAAGGCAAGTTTCTCTTTGTTTAGACCGTCTTTATCATAAATGTAACCACCACTATCTGAAAGTGTAACCACTTTACCATCTAGTTGCATTGCTTTTTCAGCCGCATATTGTGCTACGTTACCAGAACCTGAGATCACGATAGTTTTACCAGAGATCTTTTCGCCGCGAGTCTTCAACATATACTTTGTGAAGTACACGTTACCATATCCTGTAGCTTCAGGGCGGATCTTAGAACCACCGTAAGAAAGACCTTTACCGGTAAGAACACCTGTAAATTCATTCTTAATTCTCTTGTATTGACCAAACATATACCCGATCTCACGACCACCTACACCTATGTCTCCTGCTGGTACATCTGTGTTAGGGCCAATATGACGATATAACTCTGTCATAAAGCTTTGGCAAAAACGCATAACTTCTGCATCGCTTTTACCACGTGGATTAAAATCTGATCCACCTTTACCTCCACCCATAGGTAATGAGGTAAGGCTATTCTTAAACACTTGCTCAAAACCAAGGAATTTAAGAATACTTAGATTTACTGATGGGTGAAATCTTAAACCACCTTTATATGGACCTATTGCAGAATTAAATTCTACACGGTACCCTTTATTAATCTGAATTTCTCCACTGTCGTCTACCCAAGGCACACGAAACAATATCACTCGCTCTGGCTCTGCCATACGCTCAAGCAACTTAGCATCCTGATATTTAGGGTTTTCTTCAATAAAAGGAATTACAGTTTCTGCAACCTCTCTTACCGCCTGAAGGAACTCAGGTTCATTTGGATTTCGTTTTTCAACAGAATCAACAAACTTCTTTACGCTTTCAGTCATTTCGCAAACGTTTTATATAGTTGAAATTTTAAGCCTTATTTTGCGGTGCAAATATACATTATCTTGAATTTTATATATGTTTTTTTAAAGAATCTTTAATTATAAAGAGGTGATTTTGCCAATGTATGTTAAGATGAATTTAACCTAATATTTTAAGAGGGTTGATTAATGAGATTTTCTATCTTTGCCCGCAAGTTTTTGCCCCAGACGTATGAAAACCAGAATCCTACTTATAGTATTGGTTCTTGCCCTTAAACCTATGGTAACAAGGGCACAATCAATGTTCTCCAGTGAAGTGGGTGTTCTTGCTGGTCCGCTGCTTTTTCAATCAGACTTTGGTTTAAGAAATAACTTTGACACAAACGTTAGCAACCTAGGTCTTGGTGTAGGTGTTTTTCATTACTTCAACTTTGCTTATCGTGCTGACTGTGATTGCTATAGTAGAGATCGCTATTTTAATGATCACTTTATGGTAAGAGTAGAGTTAGACTACCATATTACAAATCTTACGCATGAAGGTCCGTTATCTGAAAAAGATACAGATGAAGGTCGCGACCTTAGAGATCACATGGGTAAAAGCAACGTTTTTGAAGCTGGTGCGCAAATTGAGTTTCATCCTTTTAGTATTAGAGATTTTAATGCTGGAGCCTCTTTTGTTCATCCTTACGTTGGTATTGGCGCACACTACGTGAATTTCAAACCAGACTTCTCATCAATACAAGACGTTCCGGGAGCCACACCAGAAGATATTTATTACAATGCTTTTTTAGTGGGCGATGGGATCTTGGGTGGTCTTGATGATACAAGACAAAACACTTGGGCTGTAACTGCCAGTGGCGGATTGCGTTTTAAAGTTGGTCAACTTAACGACATCTTACTTGAGTTGCGCTACCACAAATATTTCTCAAACTGGGTAGATGGCCTTAATCCTGACCCACAATTTTACCCACCAAACAAATTTGACGACTCTATCATGTGGTTGATGGTAGGTTATATTATTTACCTTAATTATTAAGCTAAAGCGCTTTTAAGATCTTCTAGCAGATCTTCAATATCCTCTATTCCTACGCTTAAGCGAATCAAAGAATCTTTAATTCCTGTTTTTGCACGCTCTTCAGCAGGTATACTTGCATGCGTCATACTTGCAGGATGACCAGCAAGACTTTCTACACCACCCAAACTTTCAGCGAGGGTAAAGACTTTAAGCTTTTCTACAACTTGCACTGCACCTTGAAGAGAATCTTCTTTTGTGGTGAAAGATACCATCCCTCCAAAATCTTTCATTTGATCTTTAGCGGTCGCATGATTAGGATGATCTTCAAAACCTGGCCAGTACACTTTATCAACCTTAGGATGTTCTTTTAAAAATTCTGCGACAGCACGACCATTCTCACAATGACGTTGCATGCGTACGTGCAGTGTTTTTATTCCGCGTAAAGCGAGAAAACTATCCTGCGGCCCGCAAACGGCACCGCTCGCATTTTGAATAAAGTAGAGTTTATCTGCAAGTTCTTTTTCTTTAATAACAAGTGCACCCATCACAAGATCACTGTGACCTCCTATGTATTTTGTAGCGCTATGCATCACGATATCTGCGCCAAGTTCCAGCGGCTGTTGCAAATATGGCGTAGCAAAGGTGTTGTCTACCGCCAATAGCAAATTATGCTTTTTGGCTACAGCCGAAACCGCCCTTATATCAATTATATTCATCATCGGGTTAGTAGGCGTTTCTACCCAGATGAGTTTTGTATTCTCATTGATGTAGGACTCAATTTTAGACGCATCATCCATTGGGACAAAATGAAATTTGAGTCCGAAATCTTCAAAGATCTTCGTGAACAAACGATATGAGCCACCATAAAGATCGTTTGTGGAAATGATCTCATCGCCCGGTTTAAAGAGCTTCATCACAGCGTCAATCGCCGCAAGACCAGAACCAAAGGCTAGTCCAAATTCACCATTCTCAATACTTGCCAACGTATCTTCAAGAATGGCGCGAGTAGGATTACCGCTTCGCGAATATTCAAAACCTTTATGACCGCCCGGCGTAGATTGTGCATAGGTTGACGTTTGATAAATAGGCGGCATCACACTGTTGTATGCAGGATCTACTTCTTTATGATTTCCGTGAATGGTCTTTGTGTTGAATTTCATACGCTTAATTTGCAGTGTTAAAGATTAAGTAAAAATAGAAAGCTCGAGAGCTATTGCCAAAAATGCTCCTACCTTTATGCCATGATTAACACAAGACGATTTTTTAGCATAGGATACACAGCGATCATTTTCGCTCTATTTATAAGTTGTAAAGAAGACTCAAAGCCAGAAGAGAAGGAAGAACCGGTGATGATGAGCTTTGAGAAAACGGCCATAGACAAAAGTTCTCTAGAACAGTGCAAAGACTCACTCTGCCCTACAATTAATATCAATAGCCTTACGGCGAAAGGAGATTCTAACCTCTCAAAAACCGTTAATGATGCTTTGAACAAAAGGTTGACCGCCTATTTTATCATGTCTCCTGAAGAAGAAGATCAAGTTGAAACGCTAGATCAAGGAATTGACAGCTTTATAAAAGACTTCAGAGATTTTAAAACCGACTTCCCCGAAACGGAAACAGGCTATGAAATGGAAGCCACCACTTCTGTTTCTTATCAATCTGCCGCTTTACTTTCTCTAGCGATCGAGAGCTACAGCTACTGGGGCGGTGCGCATGGTTATGGCAGCACTTCTTTTTTAAATTTTAATAAAGAAACGGGCAAGCAATTAGCAAACGATGCACTCTTTAAAGACAAAAAGGCTTTTTTGGCTATAGCCGAAAAAAAATTCAGAGCGCAACAAGATATACCCGCAGATCAATACATTAATTACACCGGTTATATGTTTGAAGACGACGTGTTCGCATTACCCGAAAACATAGGATTTCAAGATAATGAGATCGTCTTGATCTACAATCCTTATGAGGTTGCCGCTTACGCGGAAGGGATTATCGAGCTACGCATTGAGCTCAACGAAATTAAAGACTTACTTGCTGTTAATCTATAACGTGAAGCAACGCAAGAACAGAACCTCTGTGCAAACCTTCATGAAATAGATTAAAAGAGATCGCGTGGTCTACATTTTCTAGCGTCACGCCCACAGATGTACTATACGACTGAAAATCTTTGAAAATCCCTTTTTTGTAATCTACCTCTGTTTGCTCAATAGTAGAAAAAAGTAGTTTTTTGATCTCATCAACTTCTTCTTGAGTAACGTCACGCTCTGGCTTAGAACCTTTTTTGTAAGCAGCGATCATCTCATCATTTACAAGAGGTTTTTGTCCGCTTAACTTATAAACCAGCAATTGCTGCGTTACCATTGTATGCGCAATATTCCAGATGATATTGTTATTAAATCCTTCTGGGATTTTGTTTAATTGCTCAAGGCTTAGATCGTCCAGATATTTTTTAAAAGCCAATCTATTTTTAAGCGTTCCGTCTATTGCAAAGTCGATCATGATCTATTGTTTGATTTGTAACAAAAATACCGTTTTTGTAAGTGATATGGGTTATTGAAATAAGGTGAAGTACCTTTGCAACTCAAAAAATAAAATGATGCAAAAAGTTTTCTATCTATCTACCTGTGATACTTGCTCTAGAATCTTAAAAGAGCTAGATCTTCCTGCAAGTTTTGAACGTCGTGAGATCAAAGAAAATCCTATCACCGCAACTGAGTTAGATGAACTTTATGCACTAACTGATAGCTACGAAGCCCTTTTTAACAAAAGAGCAAGATTATATAGAGAACGTGGCTTGAACACTCAAGAACTTCAAGAAGCAGATTTTAAAGATCTATTGCTAGATCATTATACTTTTTTAAAGCGTCCTGTGATCTTAAACGATGATCAAATCTTTGTAGGTAACAGCAAGAAAACCGTTGCCGCTGCAAACGAAGCGATAAACGGATAATAATCCATACATGAATAAACGTTACCTCGCATTAGCCGCAGCAACGACTGCCAGCTTTATTTATGGTATAAACCATACGCTTGCAAAGGATATAATGCCCACGCACATTCAGCCGTTTGGGTTTATATTTCTACGCGTTTTAGGTGCGAGTATATTATTCTGGATCGCTAGTATTTTTACTAAAAACGAAAAAATAGACCGTAAAGACTGGCCACGTCTATTGGGTTGTGCTGTTTTTGGTATGGCGATTAATATGCTTGCCTTCTTTAAAGGTTTGCAACTTTCAACGCCTATTAACAGCTCTGTTGTAATCACCATTTCTCCTGTAATGCTGTTGTTACTTTCAGCGCTATTTTTAAAAGAAAAGATAGGTTGGGTAAAGATCGTAGGTATTGCAATGGGTTTGATCGGGGCTTTGGTTTTGATACTTTTTGGCGAAAGCCAACAACAAAACGCTCCAAATATCGCGCTAGGAAATTTGCTTTTTATTGTAAATGCGACGGCTTATGCGGTGTATTTGATATTAGTAAAACCGCTTACCAAAAAATACAGCACCATCACCTTGATGAAGTGGCTTTTTCTCATAGGAGTTGTGATCAATTTTCCGTTTACTATTCAAGAATTTACGACGGTACAATGGAGTTCTCTTAGCACAGACGTTATGCTTATCATGGGGTTTGTAGTTCTGGGAACGACGTTTATGACCTATTTACTAAACATCTACGCGCTCAAAACGCTTAAAGCATCAACCATTGGTGCATTTATCTACTTGCAACCGTTGATCGCAGTACTTTTTGCAGTGATCGTAGGCGCAGACAGCCTTAGCATGATCAGGATAATCGCTGCTGCATTTATTTTCACAGGCGTTTATCTATCAACGCGCAAGCCTAAAAAAATTAAAGCGTAAGGTCTTTTGGCTTTTTGTTAAAGCGGCGCGTATCTTCTTTAGTAAGCACCTTAAAATCTTCGGTTTTTTCTAGCTCTCTAAAGCGCTCAAGCATTTCTTCTGGCAAGCCCACAAGCTTGCGATCTTGCAAATTGATCCAGGCGCCCATCATTTCGCATGAAGCAAAATTCCTGCCTTTATAATCATAAAAATTATGGGCAAATTCAAAGAACATCCCGTCTTCTGATAGTCCACGCAATTGCAAAGAAACCGTGATAGGTTTACCCGGAAAAACCTCTCTGAAGTAAAAAATATGCTCATAAAATGCCACCGGCCCAAGGTCTTGCTCATTAAGTTCTAGCTGGCCAAAACCTATTTCCATAAGATAGCTCATGCGCGTATGGCTCATAAAACTTATGTAAGCGCTATTTGCAAGGTGTCTGTTTGCGTCGATATCGCTCCAGCGAATTTCAAACTGTTTTGTGAACATAAAATTGAAGTTTTCATCAAAATTACAAATATTATGCACGCATAACAGTTAAAACGGTTGTAAGAACCATCTTTGCATCATACTTTAGTTTCAAAATTCATCAATGCCTATCATCAATTCTTCATACAAAGCTCCTAGAACTTTTAGAAACCCGCATGTAAACACCATTTACGCGTCGCAGTTTAGAAGAGTTACCGGCGTGATACATGAGCGAGAAAGACTATGGCTTGATGATGGTGATTTTCTTGATGTAGATTGGAGTTTCGCTCATGGCGAAAAAAAATCAGACAAAGTTGCGGTGATCTTTCACGGGCTTGAAGGCAACTCAAAAAGACCATACGTTCTGGGCATGGCAAAAATCCTGAATCAAAATGGCTTTGACAATGTTTCTGTAAATCTTCGTGGCTGCAGTGGCGAAGAAAACCTGAGTTACAAAACCTATCACAGCGGCGCAACAGATGATGTAGAAGCGATCGTAAATCACGTTTTACAGAAAGATAAATACCGCACCATTGATCTTGTAGGATTTAGTCTGGGCGGTAATCTTATTTTAAAATATCTGGGAGAAGACAGGAAACTACCTGCTACGATCAATAAAGGAGTAGCGATCTCAACACCGGTGGACCTTAAAGAATCTTTAGATTGTTTAAATCAAAATATCAATCTACTGTACCGCTTCAACTTTTTGCTTACCATGCGCAGTAAGTTTAAAAACAAACTCGCAAAATTTGAAACAGACCTTGATCCTAAGCAAATTAAAAAGATAAAGACCTTTGAAGCTTTTGACAATCTGTACACCGCGCCAGCACACGGTTTTAAAGACGCAATGGATTATTATGCCAAAAGTAGCAGCGCGCAATTTCTGCAAAACATACAGCAACCTACGCTGCTTATCAACGCTAAAGACGACACCTTTATGAGCGGCAATTGCTACCCACACAAACAAGCCGAAGCAAATAGCAATCTTTTCTTAGAGTTGCCAGAGACTGGCGGCCATGTAGGTTTTGTAAAGCGCACACCATTTTATTACAACGAAGAACGGGCGCTAGAGTTTTTACGCTAACATATTTTTAATTGCAGTCGCATAAAATCGTTCGTATATTACCGCTTCCTTTTTTGCCCTGTTAAAAAAGAGAAAACTATTATTTAAAACACACTACAAACATTTCATTTGGCTTTAAGCCAAAACAAAATTCACAACAATGAAAATTCTAAAAACAATTGCCCTTTCTGCATTAACAGTACTTTTTATCAGCTGCGGTGGCGGTGACAAGAAAGATGATCAAAAAGAAGAAGTAAAACTTAAAACAAGCTCTTCTACAACTACAAAAAAAGAAGATCCTAACGTAACTGAAGTTGTGCTACTTGCTAACGACCAGATGCAGTTTAACACAAAAGAGATCAAAGTACCAGCAGGAAAACAAGTAAAAATTGTTCTAAGACACACTGGTAAGCAGCCGGTAGAAGTTATGGGTCATAACTTTGTACTTCTTACACAAGACACACAGATGTCTGAGTTTGCAGCAAAAGCAGCTACTGCAAGAGATAACAACTACATCCCAGAAGGAACTGATGCAGTTATCGCTCACACAAAAATGATAGGTGGTGGTCAGGAGACTACAATCACTTTTGACGCTCCAGAAGCAGGAGAATATACTTTTATCTGTAGCTTCCCAGGTCACTACAGCATGATGAACGGCAAGTTTATTGTAGAGTAAGCTTACGCGAAATCTACCCCTATGAGAAAACCCCATTTTTTAATTGCATTTTTATTTCTAGTGATAGTATCTTCCTGTAAAAACGACGGTAAGGAGAACAACACAAACTTACCTGCCGAAGAAGAACAATTTCCTAAAAAGTCTGAAGATCCCATAGATCGTTATGGCGAACTGCTTGAAGACGTACAAATGCAACATATTTTTGCTGATGGTAAAACATTTGTAGATAGTGATCCTAAGCACCCTGCAGACTCTATCTTAAAATGGTATCAAGAAGCAAAAAAACAATCTGATATTAAGGTAAATCTTAGGGAGTTCATCACAGAGAATTTTGAACTCCCAGATACGCCTACCAGCGGCTTTCATAGCGACACTACAAGATCTGTGGCAGAACACATCACTGCGCTGTGGCCATATCTTATGCGTGACGCAGATGAACACGAAACAGGTTCTAGAATAGCACTTCCCAATTCTTATATCGTGCCAGGCGGCAGATTTAGAGAAGTATATTACTGGGATAGCTACTTTATACTTCTAGGTCTGCAAGAAGCTGGTGAGAATGAATTGATAGAGAATATACTTGATAATTTTGCGTATCAGATCAATACAATAGGTTTTATCCCTAACGGTAACCGTACGTATTACAAAGGTAGAAGTCAGCCACCATTCTTTGCAGAGATGGTAAATCTACTTGCCGGAGTTAATGGTGATACAGCCGTTTATTCTAGATATAAAGACGCACTGCAAAAAGAATACGATTTCTGGATGAAGGGCTCTGAAAATCTTGCTGATGGTGATCAAAACGCTCGTGTTGTAAAATTAGCAGACGGCAGTATTCTTAACCGTTACTTCAGCAACACAAGCACGCCTAGAGCAGAGAGCTATCGCGAAGATATCTTGACCGCTCAAGAAGCTGAGGGACGAGATGCAAAAGATGTGTATCTCAATATTTCGGCGGCTTGTGAGAGTGGCTGGGATTTTAGCAGTAGATGGTTTGAAGACCCTCAAAATCTTGCGACTATTAAGACCACAAGAATTCTTCCTGTAGATCTTAATGCGCTAATGTATAATCTCGAAGTTACTTTGGCGAAAGCCTACAAAAGTACAGGCGACGAGCTAAAATCTCAAGAAATGACTGAGGCTGCTCGTGCTCGTGAACTTGCGATTAACCGCTATTTATGGGATGCTAAAGAGCAAGTTTATAAAGATTATGATCTGGACAATACAGGTTTCACTTCTGTGAAATCTCTTGCGATGGTATATCCTGTGTATTTTGATTTAGCTTCAGAAGAGCAAGCAAATGGCGTGGCTGCTGAGCTTAAAAAAGACTTTTTAAAACCTGGCGGACTAGTAACTTCTCTTGTTGACAATGGGCAGCAATGGGATAGCCCTAACGGTTGGCCGCCGCATCAATGGCTAGCCATAAGAGGTCTTGAAAAACACAACCTTAATAATCTTGCAGATGCTATTAAAATGCGCTGGTTAAGACTTAACGAGCAAGTTTATAAACGCACTGGTAAGATGCTAGAGAAATATAACGTTATGGATACAACCCTTGTTGCCGGTGGTGGTGAATACCCTACTCAAGACGGTTTCGGGTGGACAAATGGCGTATATATGGACCTTAAGAAGAATTAATATTTGGCTTAAAGCCAAAAAATAAAAGTGGATATCTTAATCGATATCCACTTTTTTGTATGCATCAATTACAGCCTGCTCGCCAGTTTTACCAGCTTTTGAGTTGCCGTGTTCCATCCCTACGATACCGGTATATCCTTTATCATAAATAAACTTGAATACATTCTCATAGTTTATCTCTCCGGTGGTAGGCTCATTTCTTCCAGGATTATCCCCCACTTGAAAATACCCGATCTCATCCCAGCATTTTTCAATGTTAGGTATCAAATTACCTTCTTGAATTTGCTGATGATAAATATCAAATAAGATCTTACACGAAGGGCTATCTACAGCTTTGCAGATCTCGTAAGCTTGTGGAGATTCTTTTAAGAACAAGCCAGGATGATTGTAAAAATTAAGTGGTTCTAGCACCATTGTTATTTCATGTGGCTCAAGAATTTCCGCAGCTTGTTTAAGACTTTCTACAACATGTGCGGTTTGATATGCGAGATTCTGTTTTTGATCTACATAACCAGGTACAACAGTGATCCATTTTGCATTCACTCGCTTTGCAACCTCAACACTCGCTTTGATCTCAGACAAGAATTCTTCGCGTTTATCCAGCTTTCCACTGGTAAGGCTGGGCTCTGTCCAGTAAATTTTATGCGCTACAAAAACACCCATTTCAATGCCTCGCTTTTGCATTGTTGCAGCCATTTTATTTTGAAGATCAATGCTTCGGTTGCGCATCTCGTTATCTTCAAAGGCAGTAAAACCTTGATCTGCCATAAAGTTTAGCTGATCTATTGGGTCTTCTCCCGCCATGTTCTTGAACATTCCTAAATGCGGAGCGTACTTGAGTTTAAAACTATGTTCTGGCAAATCACTTTTCGCTTTAAGCGAAAAGGCATGCGCCCCACCAAAAGCTAAAAAGGAACCCCCAAGGGTTCCTTTTTGTATAAAATCTCGTCTTTTCATTATAAAGACATCGTCTTACCGTTATTTCCTGCTTCGCCCAGGTCAATACAGCCGATAAGTTGTCCTGGTACAGGATCGTACCAAAGCACATTCTCTCCTACCGCTTCGCTGTTCTTCCAAGCCCAGATCGCACGATTTCTCACATTCTCAAGATAACCGTATGATGAAGCTTCTGTATCGATCTCAGCTCCTTCTGGCGCCTCTGGATCTTGCGTAGCAGATAGTCTTTTTACATAATCATCTCTCTTCTCTTTTTCTGCACCTAAGTACATCGCAACAGCCTTCTCAAAATCTTCTGGCTCGCCTTCGTCTACAGATTTATTAAAGTTGCTTTTAAAGTTTATTGCAAATGCATCTGCACCAGCTTTAAAATCTTTTTGCTCTTGCTCTCCTGCAACTTCGTCAAGGTATGCATCAATAAATTGTGCAATATTAACATCTGTAGCTCCTGGAGTATCTGTTTTTGGAATAATGACTTCTAAAACTTGTTGAAGCGCATAACCATTAGCCGGAGTAAGAAAAACGGGTTCCCACTCAAAGCCAGGCTCATTTTTACAGCTTTGTAAAAGGCTTAAAACAGTGGGTGCTGCAACAACATAACCAGCTCCTAAACCTAGATTCTTTAAAACTTGTCTTCTATTCATCATTATGCCGAAAATTTACCGTTCTTTAATTGTTCTGCTGCGTGTGCTGCTGCTCTTGCAGTAAAGGCCATATATGTAAGTGATGGGTTCACACAACTTGCTGAAGTCATGAACGCACCATCTGTAACATATACGTTAGGCACTGTATGCACTTGGTTGTTCTTGTTCACAACAGATGTTTTAGGATCGCTACCCATACGAGCAGTTCCCATCTCGTGAATACCAAGACCTGGAGCACCTGGAGCGTCATACGCATAAACATCAGTACAACCTGCCTTTTCTAGCATATCAACTGCCTGTTGTTTCATATCCTTACGCATTTCCCACTCATTCTCTTTCCATCCTGCATCAAAGGTAATTGTAGGTAAGCCCCACTTATCCTTTTTATCATAGTCTAGCGTCATCTTGTTCTCATGGTATGGTAGGCATTCGCCAAAAGCAGTAATACCAATGGTCCATCCACCTGGTTTACCTATGGCTTCTTTAAGCTCTGGTCCATAACCTAGCTCTGCAACAGCTTCTGTCCAGTCACCGCGACTAGCAGAACCTTGATAACCGTAACCACGCTTGAAGTTTGGCATATCTGTATCACCTCCTAAGTTTCTAAAACGTGGAATGTAGATACCGTTTGCACGTCTTCCTTTATAATATTTGTCTTCAAAGCCATTGTATTTACCAGAAGCACCCACACGGAAGTGGTGGTCCATAATGTTATGACCTAGCTCACCGCTATCATTTCCTAAACCATTAGGAAAACGATCTGACTTAGATTGCATCAAGATAGAAGCAGATGCGATCGCAGAAGCACATAAGAAAACAACTTTAGATTTAAATTCTAACTTCTCGTTAGTTTCTGCATCAATAACTTTTACTCCTGTAGCAAGACCTGTTGCATCATCATAAACTACTTCATGAACGATACTAAATGGTCTAAGTGTCATATTACCTGTACGCTCTGCAGCAGGCAATGTAGATGAGTTACTACTAAAGTATGCCCCAAACGGACAACCTCTCATACAACGGTTTCGATACTGGCAACTAGAACGCCCTTCAAAGGATTTTGTTCCTGTAATATGCGCAGCACGACCTATTGTAACTATTCTATCTTTATAGTTCTGTGCAATGTTCTTTTTCATTTCCTCCTCCACACAGTTCATCGCCATAGGAGGACCAAATTTACCATCAGGTAATTGTGGTAAACCATCATTAGAACCACTTACACCTATATATTCTTCAACTTTATCATACCATGGTGCGATATCCTTATAACGCACTGGCCAGTCTACAGCTACTCCTTCTTTCTTATTAGCTTCAAAGTCAAAATCACTCCAACGGTAACTTTGTCTTCCCCACATAATACTTCTACCTCCTACGTGATACCCACGCATCCAGTCAAAACGCTTAGTCTCATTATACGGATGATCCAGGTCATTCACAAAAAAGTGACTGTGCGCCTTGTTAGTAGTATACCCTGTGCGGGCTTGCTTAAATTGTTTAGCAGCCTCTTCACGGGTTTGTTGTCCTTTGAATTTAAAATCCCATGGATCCATATTGGCCGTAGGATAATCCTCAATGTGCTTAACCATGCGCCCACGTTCTAGAACCAGGGTTTTAAGACCAGCTTCGCATAGCTCTTTAGCGGCCCATCCGCCGCTTATTCCTGTACCTACAACGATAGCGTCGTACATCTCTTCAGGTTGTGTGTTCACGTAAATTATGTTTTTGTTAATTTCTATTAAGGTATGTTCTCAAATATATAAATTCTA
Source organism: Leeuwenhoekiella obamensis (assembly GCF_055391795.1). Taxonomy (NCBI): domain Bacteria; kingdom Pseudomonadati; phylum Bacteroidota; class Flavobacteriia; order Flavobacteriales; family Flavobacteriaceae; genus Leeuwenhoekiella; species Leeuwenhoekiella obamensis. The sequence continues at coordinate 2,892,337 of NZ_AP029251.1, forward strand.
TGTTATTTTTTTTAGGAAATAAAAAAAGTATAATTTAGACATTCAATATTTGGCAATATTTAGAATCATTCTATAACGTTATAGCCACAAAATAAGAAACTTAGCCATCATGAAATTGAAATTGATTTTAACGGTTCTAACCGTTTTTTTAATGTTTTCGTGTAAAAACGATACAAAACCTCAAGAAGAAAAGTCTCAAAATGAAGCAATGGAAAGCGAAATGAAGGAACCTTTCTTCAAAATTTCGCTTGCTCAATGGTCTTTACAAGAACCTATACGTAGTGGTAAAATGAATCCACTTGACTTTGCCAAAAAAGCAAAAGAAATGGGTTTTACTGGTATAGAATACGTTAGTCAACTGTATACTCCTATGATGAATGAGTTTGACTCGCCAGAAGAGGCCTTAGATTCTATTCTTCCTAAAATGAAAGCAAAAACAGATGAATATGGTATTCAAAATGTTTTGATCATGGTTGATGCAGAGGGAGATCTTTCATCAGAAGATGAGGCAAAACGCACAGAGGCCGTTAACAATCATAAAAAATGGGTTGATGCCGCAGCATACCTAGGTTGTCATTCTATTCGTGTAAATTTGGCTGGAGCCAAAGAACCTGAAGCATGGAAAGAGGCTTCTATCGCAGGGCTTAGCGCACTTGCAGACTATGCGGCTACAAAAAATATCAATGTGATCGTAGAAAATCACGGAGGCTTCAGTTCTGACGGCGAGAAGCTTATGGAAGTTATTAATGGAGTTGACAAAGATAATGTTGGTACTCTGCCAGACTTTGGTAACTTTTGTATGACGTATACCGCAAATGGATGCGAGGATGAGTACGATATGTACAAAGGTGTTGAGGAGATGATGCCGAAGGCTTTTGGCGTAAGCGCAAAAGCATACAACTTTGATGAAGATGGTGAGGAGACAAAAATTGATTTTACACGCATGCTTCAACTGGTAAAAGACGCTGGTTATGATGGCTACGTAGGTATAGAATATGAAGGTAGCAACCTAGAACCAGAAGAAGGGATCATGCGCACCAAAGAACTTTTAATCAAAGACGCTCAAAACGTAAACTAAACAATAAACTCAAAATAGATACATGAAACCACTAGTTAGAATTCAACTCTCCTTAATGATGTTCCTTGAATTTTTTATTTGGGGAGGATGGTTTGTGACCTTAGGTACTTTTTTAGGAACAAACCTTGAAGCAACAGGTGCACAAAGTGCAATGGCCTTTTCTACACAATCTTGGGGTGCGATCATTGCGCCTTTTATAATAGGTCTTATTGCAGACAAATATTTTAATGCAGAACGAATTCTTGGTGTGCTTCACTTAGTTGGAGCATTTTTAATGTATAAGATGGCTTACGCCGAAGATTTTGGCGCTTTCTATCCTTATGTTCTAGGGTATATGATCGCGTACATGCCAACGCTTGCGCTAGTAAACTCTGTTGCATTTAGACAAATGAAAAATCCATCAAAAGATTTTGGGTTCATTCGTGTGTTTGGAACAATAGGATGGATTCTTGCAGGAATTTTGATCAGCTTCTTAGGTTGGGATTCTCAAGAAGGTCTTACAGAAGGTTTACTTAAAAACACCTTCTTGATGACAGCAGTAGCTTCAGCATTTCTTGGGTTATTTAGCTTCTTCTTGCCTAAAACTCCACCTAACAAATCTGGCGAGAATGCATCTATTATGGAAAAAACTGGTCTTTCTGCAATTACATTGCTTAAGAACAAAAACTTCCTGATCTTCTTTGTATCATCAATTTTGATCTGTATTCCACTAGCTTTCTATTATCAAAATGCAAACCCATTCCTTACAGAAATAGGAATGACAAACGCAACCGCAAAACAAGCAATAGGTCAGCTTTCAGAAGTTCTATTTATGTTATTACTTCCTGTATTCTTATTGCGTTTTGGGATCAAGAAAACCTTACTTTTTGGTATGATCGCATGGGCGGTGCGTTATCTACTGTTCGCATACGGTAATGCAGACGAGCTTTCATTTATGTTATTAGTAGGTATTGCACTTCACGGTATTTGTTATGACTTCTTCTTTGTGTCTGGTCAGATCTATACAGACTCAAAAGCCGGCGCAGGAAACAAAAGTGCCGCACAAGGTCTAATTACACTTGCTACTTATGGAGTAGGAATGTTAATAGGATTTTGGGTTGCAGGCCAAATCACCGATAACTATCTTGTAGGCGAATTGCACAACTGGGAGAAGATCTGGATTTACCCTGCGATTTTTGCCGCAGTAGTATTTGTTTTCTTCCTTCTTGCTTTCAAAAATGAAAAAATAGAATACAAAGGAGAAAAAGTATAGTCAATGAAAAAACTTAAAATGGGAATGGTAGGCGGTGGCCTCGACGCCTTTATGGGCGACGTACACCGCAAGGCCGCTGCATTTGATGATAAGATAGAGTTAGTTTGCGGCGCATTTAGCAGTAACCCAGAAAAAAGTTTAAAAACAGCAGAGTATCTTGGGCTTTCGCCAAAAAGAAGCTACGCTGATTATAAAGAAATGATAGAAAAAGAATCCCAGCTCAGCGAAGATGAGCGCATGGATTTTGTAACTATCATTACACCAAACCACATGCATTTTCCACCGGCAAAAATGGCGCTGGAAAATGGTTTTCATGTGGTTTGTGATAAACCTATCACGCTTACGCTTGAAGAAGCGTATGATCTAGTAAAGATCACCGAAAAAAGTGGCAAAGTGCTTTGCCTTACACACACTTACACGGGTTATCCCATTGTTCGCCAGGCTAAAGAAATGGTCAAAAAAGGCGACCTTGGTGACATCCGTAAAGTGGTTGTAAACTACCTGCAAGGCTGGATGTCTACAGAAGATTACATTAACACTAATGAATCTGGATGGCGCTCAGACCCTAATAAATCAGGAATTGGTGGTTCACTTGGAGATGTAGGTACGCATGCCGCAAATATGGTTGAAGAAGTTACCGGACTCAGAATTTCTGAGATCGCTGCAGATCTTACTGGCTTTGGTAAAAACAGACAATTAGACGACGACGGCAACATTCTTATACGACTAGAAAACGGCGGAAAAGGGATAATCTCTTATTCTCAAATAGCCACTGGTGAAGAAAATGCCTTCTCTTTTAAAGTTTATGGAACTAAAGGAAGCTTAGAATGGCATCAAGAAAAACCCACAGAGCTTATCGCAAAATGGGTAGATCGTCCTAAGGAAATTTACACTCCGGGAGGCTATGGCACTTATGAAGAGTCTACACGATACACACGAGTACCATCAGGACATCCAGAGGGATATTTTGAGGCTTTTGCAACTTTATACAATAACTTTGCTAGAGAGGTTCTTAGCGTTAAAGAAGGTAATCCAGTTTCAGAGGAGCTAGATTTCCCTACCGTAGTAGACGGTTTAAGAGGCATGCAGTTTATTTATGGTGCAGTAGCTTCTAGCGATAACAACGCAGCTTGGGTCTCTTTAATAGAATAATTTTTTTGGGTTAAACCCAAAATAACCAAAAACCAATCAACTTATGAAAACCATTAAAGGCCCAGCAGTATTTCTGGCGCAATTTATGGACGATAAAGAGCCTTTTAATTCTCTTGATGGGCTTTGTAAATGGGCCAGCAGCTTAGGATATAAAGGTATTCAGATCCCCACTTGGGAAACTCGACTAATAGATTTGGCGAAAGCCGCAGAAAGCAAAACATATTGCGACGAACTTAAAGGCAAAGTAAACAGCTATGGTCTTGAGATCACAGAATTATGTACGCACTTACAAGGGCAACTTGTAGCGGTACATCCTGCATATGATGAGATGTTTGACAATTTTGCTCCAGATGAATGCAAAAACAATCCTAAGAAAAGAACAGAGTGGGCGGTAGAGCAAGTAAAAAATGCTGCTAAAGCTTCTCGTAATCTTGGGATCGATGTTTCAGGAACTTTTAGTGGATCATTATTGTGGCATACTTTTCATCCATGGCCACAAAGACCTCCAGGTCTAGTTGAGATGGGTTTTGAAGAACTAGCAAACCGCTGGAAGCCTATTCTTGATGTATATGAAGATCAAGGTGTAGATCTTTGTTATGAGGTTCACCCAGGAGAAGATGTGCATGATGGTGTTACCTTTGAGCGTTTTAGAGAAGCAACAGGTAATCATAAACGCGTAAATATTCTTTATGATCCTAGCCACTTTGTTTTACAGCAATTAGATTATATCGAGTATATAGATCATTATCATGAGTTCATTAAGATGTTCCATGTTAAGGATGCAGAGTTTAAACCTACGGGGAAAAAAGGAGCTTTTGGTGGATACGGTGATTGGATAGACCGCGCAGGTCGTTATCGTCATCCGGGTGATGGTCAGGTAGATTTTAAAACTATCTTTACAAAGCTCACAGAGTATGGTTGTGATGTATGGGCTGTGATGGAATGGGAATGCTGCATTAAATCTCCAGAACAAGGAGCGCAGCAAGGAGCACCATTTATCGCCAGCCACATTATCCAAGCTACTGATAAGAAGTTTGACGACTTTGCAGGAGCAGCCATTGATGATGCTAAACTAAAAAGAATCTTAGGACTTAAATAAACCACCAAAAATGAAAAAATTAATAGTAGGCGCTATTGTTCTTAGCCTTGCACTTGTAAGTTGCAATAGCAGCAAAAGCACCACCGGCTCAAAAGGCGGAAAATGGATCACGCTTTTTGACGGGTCTAACCTTGATGCATTTAAAGCATACAACAAAGAAGAACTTTCTGATCAATGGAAGATTGAAGGCGATGTAATGGTTTTTACACCTAGAGAAGATCGCAGACATTCAGAAAACTTGATCACTAAGCAGGAGTTTAGAAACTTCAAAATCGCTTTTGACTGGAAGATCGCACAAGGTGGAAACAGCGGTTTCATGTGGGCTGTACAAGAAAAACCAGAATTTCATGAGCCATACGCAACAGGACCAGAAATTCAGATTCTAGATGACGATGGTCACCCTGATGGTAAAAATGGAAGATCACACCAGTCTGGTGCTTTATATGATATCATAGGAGCTTCAGAAAAAGCAAATCCAGCTGGCGAGTGGAACCATTATGAGATCACTATTAACTATGACACAAACGAAGGCATCATAGAGATGAATGGTACTCAGGTTGTGACTTTCCCTGTAAAAGGTGAAGAATGGGACACGCTTGTAAAAAACAGTAAGTTTAGAAACTGGGGAGATTTTGCAAAAGTTGAAACTGGCCACATAGCTCTTCAGGATCACGGCGGTCAGGTTTCGTTTAAAAACATAAAAATCAAAGAACTTTAATAATGAAAAAAACAATTCTAACCCTAGCAGCAGCTTTCTCAATTTTTGCTTGCGCAGAAAAGGCTGATGATAAAAAAGAAGCAACTGAAGGCGAAGCGATGAGCGATTCTACCCAAGTGGCAGAAAAGCAGCAGGAAGAAAAAATTACAGATCCTAAGGTAACTGAAGTTTGGGAACCAGAACCAGCGGTTGTAACGCTTGATGAAAACGGTGTTCCATCAGATGCAACTGTGCTTTTTAATGGTAAAGACCTTAGTGCATGGCAAAGCGATTCAGACGAGAATGCAGAAGCTGCATGGACGGTGAATGGTGACGGTAGTCTTACTGTAGCGCCAGGCAAAGGAGCAATTCGCACAAAAGATAATTTTGACAGTTTTCAACTTCACGTTGAGTGGCAAGCGCCACAAAAGGTAGAAGGCGAAGGTCAAGGTCGTGGTAACAGCGGTATCTTTTTACAAGGGCTTTATGAAGTGCAAGTGCTAGACAGCTACGAGAATAGAACATATTCTAACGGGCAGGCTTCTTCACTTTACAAGCAACACATTCCGCTTGCAAATGCAACAAAGCCTACTAAAGAATGGCAAACCTATGACATCATTTTTCACGAGCCTAAATATGATGCAAATGGCGAGCGCACTAAAAAAGGAACCGTGACTGTAATTCACAATGGTGTTCTTGTTCAAGATCATATAGAACTTGAGGGAACTACAGAATACATAGGTCACCCACAGGTTAAGCCTCATGAAGATGGACCTATCATCCTTCAGGATCACGGCAATACCGTAAGTTTTAGAAATATCTGGCTAAGAGAATTAGAAGATTAATTTCTAAAAAAACAACATAAGAAAACCGCTTTTATAGCGGTTTTTTCTTTTAGTAGCTTCCGCGAAAGCGAAACAGCCACAATACCTTTTGTAATTGCTATCTTTGCCACTTATAAATTTTGCCGAATGATCAAGTCGATGACCGGTTTTGGGAAATCCGTTACCCAGCTACCTAGCAAAAAAATTACTGTAGAAGTAAAAAGTCTTAACAGTAAAAACCTGGATCTTAACGCCAGGATCCCTTCTACCTATCGTGAGAAGGAATTAGAAATGCGTAACATCGTCGCAAAAAAACTAGGACGCGGTAAGGTAGATCTAGGTCTTTATGTTGAGCTTAATGGTGAAGAAACCAGCTCTTCTATCAACGAAGCTGCGGTTAAAACCTATATGCAACAACTAGGCAAAATTGTAAATGCAGATGAAATTGAATTGCTTAAAATGGCAATTCGCCTTCCAGATGCGCTTAAAACTGAGCGTGAAGAACTGGATGAAGAAGAATACAACAGCATACTCTCTGGTCTTAACGAGGCGCTAGAAGCTATTGAAAATTTTAGAATTGAAGAAGGCAAAGCGCTAGAGCAAGATTTTGAACTACATGTTGACAACATCGCAAATGCGCTAGAGGAAGTTGAGACTCTTGATGAAGAAAGAATCTCTGGCTTACGCGAAAAGCTTAATAAAGCCGTCGCAGATCTTAAGGTAGAGGTTGATCAAAATCGTTTTGAGCAAGAGTTGACCTATTATCTTGAGAAGTACGACATAAACGAAGAAAAAGTAAGACTGCGCAATCACCTTACTTACTTTAAAAAAACGCTCACTTCACCTGAAAGTAATGGTAAGAAATTAGCCTTTATAAGTCAGGAGATAGGTCGCGAGATCAATACCATAGGATCAAAGTCTAATTATGCGCCTATGCAACGTGTAGTAGTGCGCATGAAAGATGAGTTAGAAAAGATCAAAGAACAACTTCTAAACGTACTTTAATGGAAGGAAACGGTAAGCTTTTAGTTTTTTCAGCACCGTCAGGAAGTGGCAAAACCACAATTGTAAGATGGCTTTTAGCCAAAGAAGAACTTAACCTTGAGTTCAGTATTTCGGCGACTTCTCGCGATCCTCGCGAGAACGAAGTTCATGGTCAGGATTATTATTTTTTATCGCTTAAAGACTTTAAACAAAATATCAAGGATGAAAATTTTCTTGAATGGGAAGAAGTGTACCGCGATAATTTTTACGGCACATTAAAGAGCGAGGTAGAGCGCATCTGGAGCCACGGCAAACACGTTATTTTTGATATTGACGTTGTGGGTGGCCTTGATATTAAAAAGCTCTTTCCAGAGCGTACGCTTGCTGTTTTTGTGAAACCACCAAGTATTGAAGAGCTCAAGATCAGACTCAAAAAACGCAAAACCGAAAGCGAAGATCGCATCAATATGCGCATCGCTAAAGCAAGTATAGAACTTGCAACTGCGCCACAATTTGATCACATTATAGAGAACAACGATCTTGATACCGCGCTTAATGAAGCATACGATCTAGTATCAAATTTTGTGCTTGAAAAATAAAATTGCAATATGAAGATAGGGTTGTACTTCGGGACATTTAATCCCATACACATAGGGCATCTCATCATTGCAAATCACATGGTAGAGTTTAGCGATCTAGATAAGATTTGGGTTGTTATCACTCCGCATAATCCTTTTAAGAAGAAAAAGACTTTACTCGATAATCATCATCGCTACCAACTGGTGCAGCGCGCGCTAGAAGATTATGATAAGATCGAGCCCAGCACCATTGAGTTTAACTTACCCCAACCCAATTATACTTCAGACACGCTCATCTATCTTCAAGAAAAATATCCTGATAAGGAGTTTAGCCTCATTATGGGAGAAGACAACTTGAAGTCCTTTCATAAATGGAAAAATCATGAGGTTATCTTAGAACTCCATGATATTTATGTTTATCCCAGGGTTTCAGAAGGTGAGGTAGAACATCAATTTAAAGATCACCCTAAGATCAAACACGTTGTTGACGCACCAATTATTGAAATTTCGGCGACAGCTATACGCAAGGCTATCAAAGCAGGTAAAAATGTAAAGCCACTACTTACAGAAGAAGCGTGGCAATACATTGATGAGATGAACTTTTACAGGTAATTGTTTTTTTCGCCATACGGCAAAAAGTAATCCTACACCATCTCTCTTACAATTCTGGAATTCTTAAAACCTGACCAGGGTAGATCTTATCTGGATCAGACAACATAGGCTTATTGGCTTCAAAAATTACAGGATACTTCATCGCATTGCCGTAATATTTCTTAGCGATCTTACTCAAAGAATCACCCGAAACTACAGTGTAGAATTGTGCTTGCGGACCGGTTTCTTTAACTTCAAGAAGATCATCAACCTCAGAGATCCCTTCTACGTTACCAGTAAGTAACACGGCCTTTTCTTTCGTAGGTTGATCTTTTGCAAGACCGGTGATCGTTGCCGTTTCACCATTGATCACAACCTTTAAATTCTCTACTTCAAGGCCTAGATCTGCAATTGTCTCTTCAATTCTTGCAGCTGCTTTTTTATTTGCTTCTGCGATTGCCTCTGCAGCATTTTCAGCTTCGGCGGCGGCTTCTTTTTTCTTACTTTCTGATGAAGAGCCAAAGATCTTCTCTCCGGCATTTTTTATAAATGAAAATAAACTCATAGCATAAAATTTAGTTGATTAGCATGGCAAATTACAAAAGTGCGCAGCCGCACTATCTTATCTATACGCCAAAACTTTACTAAAGAATCGTGAAAAATTTTATGCAAAAAGAAACCGCCCTACTAATTAACACTAAAAATCAGCGAGCGGTTTCTTAACTAAATAACCAACCAAAAGTCTTTATTTCTTAGACGCCTTTAAATCTTCGATCTTAGCGTCTATAACTGCATTTTTCTCTCTGGGTTTACCTTCATCAGCAAGCTTGTACTGTATGTAGTTTCTTCCGCGAAAGCGATAAGAAGTACCCGACGAGGAATGATATAACTCTATTGTATTATCATTTATTATAGTAAGCTCAAAAAACTCATTGTCAAAATAGTCATAATCTAACGTAAGCCTCTTCAACAGCGGATTTCCTGGCACATTATCTATATCATAAATACCTGAATAATCCCAATACACCATATTTGCAGACATACCGTTTTTGTCTTGAGAACTTTGAAAATTGCTGCCAGATCCTGCTGGCAAGAACTGTAAATAATTCTCTGAGTCAAATTCATTAAAAGCGCCTTCTACGCTAGTTGAGATCTTCTCCCAAGCCACATATTCTTGTAAGAAATAATGAATGTTGTCATAGAACAATCTGTCATAATCAAAGTCATTGCGCTGGTAGCCTTTTAAAATATAAGAAGTGTTACCAGCTCTATTATACAGCTCAATCGTGCTAGAATTTAGAACAGTTACCTCAAAGCTGTAAAAGCCATCTATATCATGATCAATGTCCAGATCATAGTCAAAGGTGTCAAAAAATCCTACCGGAATCCCGTAGCCGTTGCCTTGATCACCTATGCCAGCCAGATTATTATTTGCCCACACATCATCACCTCTAAATGATAACGTAAATGCCTTCTCCATAAATGGGATGTAAGCACCGCCGCTGGTTTGATCAACATCTAGATACCATAATTCATAAGATGTCATCACATCATACAAAGAAAAATTAGGAGCATCTGGCGGGTAACTTTCGTCATAAAAGTCTACCGTACAAGACGATAAAACAATTGAAAAAAGAAAAAATATCGAGAGTAGTCTTTTAGGTTTCATACGCGTTAATTTTTAAGTTCATAATCATTTTAAAAACGCTTTAAAAAATGTTTTGGCTTGCGCCAAAAGGATTCTCAAAAGGGTAACATACCGGACAATTACATTTTACAGTAACCAAACGACGTGCCAAAAAATTCATAAACCTGATTAACAGTGTTTTAATTAACCCAAGAAAAAGGGTAATTTTGAAAAAAATAGACAAAGACTACATCGATGGCGATAAAATTTGGTGTCATTGGCGGCGGAAGTTGGGCCACAGCGATCGTAAAGATGCTTACAGAAAATCTTGAAGAGGTTGCCTGGTATATGCGTAGTACATATGCCATAGAGCACATCAAGAAAGAGTTTCATAACCCTAATTATCTTAGCGCGGTTGAGTTTAAGCCAGATAACCTTAAACTTAGTAACGATATCAATGAGATCATCGAGTATGCAGACTACTTGATCTTTGCCATTCCATCTGCTTTTGTAGGCCAGGAGTTAGAGAAAGTCACTGTTTCACTTCAAGGTAAAAAGTTATTTTCGGCCATTAAAGGTATTGTGCCAGAAAGCGGACTTATCGTAGGTCATCACTTTCATGAGAAGTATGAAATACCCTTTGACGATATAGGCGTGATCACTGGGCCTTGCCATGCAGAAGAAGTAGCGCTTGAGCGACTTTCTTACCTTACCATCGCCTGTACAGACGAAGAGCAAGCAAAGATCGTGGCAAAGCATCTAAGCAGCGAATACATTCGCACTACAATAAGTGACGACACCATAGGTACAGAATATGCCGCAACGCTTAAAAATATCTATGCCATCGCTTGTGGTATCGCTCACGGTTTAGGCTACGGAGATAACTTCCAGAGTGTGCTTATGAGTAACGCTATCCGCGAAATGAAGAAATTCATTAAAAAGACACATAAGCTTAAGCGAAATATAAACGACTCTGCTTACCTAGGAGATCTGCTTGTAACAGGTTATTCTATCTTCAGTAGAAACCGAATGTTCGGTAATATGATAGGAAAAGGCTATACCGTAAAAAGCGCCATGATGGAGATGAGCATGGTTGCCGAAGGGTATTATGCCGCAAAATGCGTTTTTGAGCTCAATGAAAAACTAGGCGCAAAAACACCTATTCTCAACGCCGTTTATAACGTCTTATACAAAGGAAAAGATCCTAAAAAGACCTTCTCAAAACTTACTGAGAAGTTAGATTAAGTAAAAAATTATTCAGCTAGGATACCAGCTTCTGGAATTACCGGGAGTTCGACAGTTTTTGCTTCTTTGATGCTTCCTGCTTTAAAGACAAATTTCTTGTCAAACAATTTTCCGTCTTGAAAAAAGGTGACTTGAAATGTATTGTCTAAGGCAAGGACACTGTCTTCTATAAACTCGATTTTGGCGTAAGCCTTAGCCGGAAGAAGCTCTAATTTGTGCCTAAGCTCACTTGTGACTTTAGTCTTAGAAAGCCCCTTAGAACGTATTAAAATCGTTTCTAGCGGTGCGCCAGTGTTGTTGATGATATAGGCATTCCAGTCATGTGTGCGATGTTCTTTGTTAAACTGTCGTACGGCCGCTACATGAACGTTCTCTACCTGCGGGATTTCAATATCTTTTTTCATTAATCGTGAACCTTCCACATGATCCAAAGTGCGATCAACGCCAGCGCTCCTATTCCTAAAAATATGCTACCTATGATGATCTTGATAGCCGCGATGATAAACGTGAGATACGCTACGATCGCTAAAACGATGAGTAGGATTGCGATGACGAGGTACTTTTTCATATGCCTTGAAATTGTTCTAAGAATCTAATGTCGTTTTCGCTAAGCAAGCGAATATCTGGGATTTGATGCAGCAATAATGCGATACGATCTATACCCATACCAAAGGCAAAACCACTGTATTCTTCTGGATCGATACCGCAGTTTTTAAGAACGTTAGGATCTACCATTCCGCAGCCCATGATCTCTAACCAGCCGGTTCCTTTTGTCATTCGGTAATCGGTTTCTGTCTCAAGACCCCAATACACATCTACCTCTGCACTAGGCTCAGTAAACGGGAAATAGGACGGGCGCAGGCGAATTTTGCTTTTGCCAAAAAGTTCTTTTGTAAAATATTGAAGCGTTTGCTTAAGATCTGCAAACGAAACGTCTTTATCAATATACAATCCTTCTACCTGATGGAAAAAGCAGTGCGAACGTGCAGAGATCGCCTCATTTCTATACACACGTCCTGGAGAAATGGTACGAATGGGCGGTTTGTTATTTTCCATATAGCGCACTTGCACAGAAGAAGTATGCGTACGCAATAAGATATCTGGATCTGTCTGAATAAAAAAGGTATCCTGCATATCACGTGCTGGGTGATATTCGGGTAAATTTAATGCGGTGAAGTTATGCCAGTCGTCTTCGATCTCTGGACCCTCAGACACATTAAAACCTATTCTTGAAAAAATATCAATAATCTGATTTTTTACCTGCGATATAGGGTGACGAGAACCTAAAGAAATAGGCTCACCAGGACGCGTTAAATCTCCATATCCTCCTTTGTCGTCTTGCGACTCTAAAGAATCTTTTAAAGCATTTACTTTATCCTGAGCAGTAGATTTAAGTTTATTAATGGTTTGCCCATACTCCTTTTTTAGTTCGTTAGGCACATTTTTAAACTCAGCAAAGTATTCATTAAGAAGACCCTTCTTCCCTAAAAACTTAATTCTAAACTTCTCAACCTCATCGAGGGTTTTTGCGTTAAAAGCATCTGCTTCGGCAATTAGTTCCTTGATCTTTTCAAGCATGGCTATCTTTTTCTCAAAGCGCAAATTTAAGCATTCCCTGTGGCTTGTTGTTGCTTGTCCTTAAAAATATATAGTATTAAGAAGAAGACCGCTACTCCGCCCAGCAAGTGCCACAACCAGTGTGTTCCCATCCAGAAAAAATCGAGCTCTATCCTTTTGTCAAGAAATCTGAATAATACCGCGATAAAAAAGACAGTAAATGCTACGATCACGTATGTTGTATTTTTCCATTTGGTTTTCACCAAAAAGCCCAACACCGGAATAATTAACGTTGCTGCAATTATAAGATAGCCCAAGGTGATTTGTAGTCCTTTTGGCAAGGGCAGCGCCCGCAAGCCAAAAAACAACCCCAGCATCACAAGGAATAAAACTATACGAGATGACCATTTGTCTAGCCATTTGTAAACAAAGTAGAACACCGCCGCCAGGCTTAAAAAAAGTATGGGTAAATAATCTAGCTTAAGCCAAAATTCATGCGATCGTGTACCGTGATAGATCGTACCGCCTACGTAGCTCAACGCAATTACAGGCAGCACAAAAGCCAGAAATCTATGATTGCGATAATCTTTATAAACCTTGCGGCCAAAGTAGATCACAATAAACAGAAAAATAAGATTGCTGAAGGTATTAAATGGCTCTACCGGCAGTCTTCCTGCGATGGTTTCTTTATAGATCGGCCCGCTGTCGTTAGGGAAGTTTTGAAGTAAAAGGCTTAAGCTGGATAGCACATTACAAAGTATTAGCGTATAACTTCTTTATCTAGAAAATAATTTACGATCGCCTGCTTCATTAACACAGATTGTTCTCCTGCTTTTAACGGCGGCAATTGCTCTAGCATTTTATAATGCGGCCAGCCATCTTCATCCTGAAAGTCAAATTCATAATACCCATAAGGCTCTAGCAATCTACAGATCGCAATATGCATAAGATTGATCTTGTCGTCTTTTTTAAACTTGCGATCAAATTTCCCAAACTCCTGCACACCTATTAAATATATGATCGCATCCAGATCCAGACGATCACCATCTGCAAACCTATCTGAAAGTAAGGTGACAACATCCTCCCACCTTTTCTTTAAATCTTCATCTCTTGTCATGCGACAAAGATAATATGCTTGTTTAGGAAAGCGTTATATTTAACGCATGAACTACATAGATATCATTCTCGCTATTTTATTGCTCTGGGGACTCTTCCGCGGACTAAAAAATGGTTTTTTTGTTGAACTAGCTTCTCTCATCGCATTGATCGCCGGAATTTATGGTGCGATCCATTTTTCATATTACGCTGTAGATTATCTCAGTGAGAAGGTAAACTGGAGCGCGGCAACAATCAACCTTGCAGCATTTGCAATTACATTTATAATTATAGTAGTTGTTATTACCCTTGCGGGAAAAGTACTCACAAAAATCGCTGATATGGCGATGCTAGGGATGCTCAATAAAATTTTAGGAGCGCTGTTTGGCATTTTGAAAACTGCCTTTATTCTAAGCGTAATAATCATGTTTATTAACTCGCTTCACAACAGCATTTCATTTCTAGACGAAGAAACAAAGGAAGAATCTGTTCTTTATCCATATGTGCAAAATGTTGCTCCACTTGTATTACCTAATATTTTAAAAGAGGTAGAAGAATACAATTATGACGAGCAAGAAGAAGAACCGGCTTACGAAGAGCAAAGCATTTAAAAAAATAAAGCTGGATTAAGATCCAGCTTTATTATCGAGATACGGTTTTTTCATTTCTAACTCAGGGACTTTATCCTGTTTAAAAAATGATGCGTAATCTTCAGGGTTGTCAATTTCACCACGTTCCGAGATGATCTTAACATTGATGTTTTTCTCTTTTGCCTTGATGGCAAAATCATCAAAGATCTCAATAATATCATTATCAAGATATCTGGTTTTTCGCACATCTATTTCTACAAAGCTGTCTTTTTCTAGCTTATCAAGTTCTTTAATGATCGCACCTTTATTGATAAAAGTAACCTCTTCTGCAAGAGTCATATTTGTAACATCTGCGCCATTTTCACCTTTCACGATATGTAAGAAGTGAGAGTTTTGATAGCTTTTTATCAATATAACTACAATTCCTACAGCAAGACCTAAACTGATACCAATTAAAAGATCAGCAAACACAATACCTGCCACAGTAACTACAAAAGGTATGAACTGCTTCCATCCTAGCTTATACATTTTCACGAAAAGTGCAGGCTTTGCTAACTTATAACCCACTAAGAACAATATCGCCGCCAGCACTGAAAGTGGAATAAGATTTAGCACATTAGGAGCGAGAATTACTGAGATCAACAGTAAAAGTCCATGAATAATAGCAGACATTTTTGTTTGTCCCCCAGATTGAATATTTGCAGAACTACGCACAATTACTTGAGTCACTGGTAAACCACCTATTAAACCAGAAACCATATTCCCAGCTCCTTGCGCGAATAATTCTCGGTTAGTAGGAGTAACGCGTTTATGCGGGTCTAATTTATCTGTCGCCTCAACACAAAGCAGCGTTTCTAAACTTGCTACAAGCGCAATAGTAAATGCCGTTACCCAAACTTGACCACTGCCTATTATACTAAAATTAGGAAATGTGAATTGCGCCAAGAAAGAGTCAATACCTTCTGGAACTGGTACAGCAACAAGATGCTCTTTTGCAATTCCTAGTTCTGTGTCTTGTGTAAAAACATAGTAAACTATACCTGCTACTACAGCAACAAGAGGACCTTGCACGAGTTTAAAGAATTTTCCTTTTTTTGATAAAACAGCTTCCCACAGAATAAGAATTGCCATACCTATACAAGCGATAAGTGTTGCTCCAGCACTGATATTTCCTAGCATAGCTCCTAGCTCAGAAAAGGTGTTCTCACCATCCATCTGAAAAAATGCCCAGTCACCTTCTGGATCTGCATCGTAACCAAAAAAATGCGGTATTTGTTTTAAAATAATAATGATACCAATACCAGTAAGCATTCCCTTAATCACAGACGACGGAAAATAATACCCAATGATACCGGCTTTTAAAACTCCAAAAAGAATCTGGATCGCACCGGCAATAACAATTGCTACTAATAAATTTTCATAACCTCCCAATGCTGTGATCGCCGTAAGCACAATTGCCGAAAGACCAGCAGCAGGACCACTTACACCTAGGCTAGATCCACTTAATGCTCCAACTACAATACCACCTACAATACCGGCTATTAATCCAGAAAAGAGCGGTGCTCCACTGGCTAATGCAATTCCTAAACATAATGGTATAGCCACAAAAAAGACAACTACACTAGCAGGAAAATCTGATTTTATATTCTTGAACATTGATTAAGGTTTTAAAAGTTTATTAGTAGCAATACGAATTTTTAGTCTAGCAATGTCACTTTACCAGTTTTGATAGAGTAAACACCACCTACGATCTTAATTTCTTCTTTTTCGACCATCTTTCTTAAGATGATACTTTTATCATAAATACGTTGAATGGTTTGCTTTACATTCTCTTCAACAACATCAGCAACGAAAGCTCCGTTTGTAGAATTGCGCTCACCATCTGTTTGCACTGTACGCACGGCAGATTCTATGTTTGCAAGCATAGGCGTGATATTACCAAGTTCTACACCATCACAAGCAGCTTTAACAGCACCACAAGCTTCATGACCTAGCACAAGAATAAGTTTACTTCCTGCCACTTTGCAGCCATACTCCATACTTCCTAGTATGTCTGTATTTTCAAAATTACCTGCTACTCTAGCCACAAAAATATCTCCTATTCCCTGATCAAAAACGGTCTCTACAGGCACTCTACTATCTATACAGCTTAGTATAACAGCCTTAGGCCATTGCCCACCCGTTGTTTGTTCAATTTGAGCCGAAAAGTCTCTCTCTAGCATTGCACCATTCACAAATCGCTCATTACCTTCCATAAGATCCTTAAGCACAGCATCTGGACGCAATTTATCCTGTTCTACCTTGTCTATTGCAGTAGTAATCATAAGTATGTTTTTAAATTAAATAATGATTTAAGAGTCGATTAAAGGTAGACTCTTACGTAAAAAGAATAAAACAATCTGGATTAAATTGTTCTGGGAGGTTGAAATAGAGGATCATGAAAACCATTAGTTTTTAATTCTAAAAAACCAATGATCACATTCTCTTCTTCACTGTGTAGTAATATGGATGCAAAAAGATCATGCTTAGAAAATAGATCTATTTGCTCTTTAAGTTCAATTGAAACATCTTCTCCTTTTTCATCCTCGATGATAGACGATATCTTGATGTCATCTTCATCTTGAATTAACTGCATAACAGCAGGTGTCGCCAAGAAAGCAACAAAGGTGAATAGAAAAAGAAGTTGTTTAAATTTCACTATTCAATCGTTTGAGAAAGCCAAATTAACAAAAATGTTGTCAACTACGGTATAATCTATAAAAATTTCTATAATTCTCTAATATCGCTAGCAGGAATCCAGCCTTCAGAGCCATCAGCAAGTTTGATACGCTTCCAGTCGCCGTCTGCCTCAATAACGCCCACTTTTGTTCCTTCGTGTAAAATAAAAGCTTCTTCACTGGCAAGATTAGGGCCGCTCTTAACTTGTGCTTCTTTAGAAAAAACGATAGCAAATTGGTCCTTTTGGCTTCTAGCCTGAAAATTAAAAGCCATAAATAATGCAAAAATTCCCAGACCAAGCGCGATAAAACTTGATGTAAAAAACAAACGCTTGCGACCAGTGGCATAGGTAAAATAATACAAAATAAAGCTCACCATCGCCAGCAGAATAAGGCTTACCGTGAGAATTGCCCATCCATCTAGACTAAAGGTTTTGAGCAGCGCATTGTACCACCTTTTAAAAACACCTTGCGGCAAAGTTGAGATCGCATCGATCTTCATATTCTCTGCAAAAGCAAGATTATTTTTTATATCAGCATTGCCTGGATCAAGCTCTAAGGCCTTTTCATAATTGTAAATACTAGGCGCGATCCTATTTAATTTGTAGTAGGCATTCGCCAAATTAAAATAGACCTCAGCACTATGCACATCTGCATCTAGCACTTTGTTATAATTGTCTACCGCGCCTTGAAAATCTTGTTTTGAATACGCGTCATTACCTTGCTCAAAATACTGCTGCGGACTCTGAGCAAACAGCGCAAAACTACTTATCAAAAGCAGGATAAAAACCGAAGCAATCTTCTTTCTACTCATCATCATTATAATTGCTTATCAAGATCTGAAATTGTTTGTGAGGCTTTATTGTAATCCTCTTGCATGGTGACTGTACTTGCAGGTGTATATCTTGCAAATTCGCAGCTTTCTAGCAGTTTGACAAACGCCTCTATCGATGCTTCTTCACCGCCACGCTCTGCAAGTAACTTGCTTATACGCTCTTTGCTCATATCACTTGTTTGGATATTGAGTTTTGCTTTGAGATAGTTGTGCAACGATCTTTCAAGGGCGAGATAAAATGCCTTCTGATCACCAAGATTCTTTTTAGCCTCGCTGAGAAATTTTCGCGCAAGCTTATCTGCTCTTCTCAATCTATTACCCACAACATCTGCTTGATACGCTTTGCGTCTTCTACCCACAAATATGAATAGCGGAATCACAAATAATGGCGCTGCAACCATACCCCAAAATGTCTTAGAACCAAAGAACGTTTCTTGCGAAACAGGCTCAAGGTCTGTGCTGGTTGCGATGTATTTAAATTGATCTCCAGAAGTTACTGGCGATTTATTACCGTCGTTAGAAGCAACAGCATTCATCGGGCCATTCTCTACATCTATAAGTATTTCTTCAGATGAAATGGTTTCATATTTTTCAGTCTTTGGGTTGAAATATGAAAATGAAATAGGCGGAATAGGATATTTACCTTTACTCTGCGGTACAACGGTGTAACGATCTTGAATATTACCGCTCATTCCTGTATAATTAGTACGCACATCTTCGCCGTGTTCTGGCTCGTAAACTTCAAGAGACTTAGGCAGGTTAGGCTTTGGTAATTTAAAAAGTTTAAGGTTACCATTACCATTTGCAGAAATCTCAAGATCTAGCGCTTCGCCAGCGTCTAGCGTAGTTTTGCTTGCCTCAACATTAAAATCTAGATCTCCCACAGCACCTGTAAAATCTGCTGGTTTACCTTCTTGAGGTAACTCTTTTACATTGATCTTTTGATTATTTGCAGCAACTGTGATTTGCTTAGGTCTTGTAACCGCCATCCCAAAAATATCTCTTCTAGTTGTAGGTACATCTACATTGATATTTAAGGTGATGGGTTCAATATTGAGTTCGCCAGTTTTTTGAGGATACAGCAGCGTTCTTCTTAAGATGACGTAGCGATAAGGCTCGCCTTTATAACTGCCGTCATAAACTTTAAACTGCTTCTCGTCTATACTCTGACTCCAGAAGTCGGCGTACTTGGGTTCATCAATAACATTCCAGCCATTTACACCCGTGCTACGAGAGACAAATAATTTGTAGGTTACAGTAAACGCTTCGTTGAGATAAGGATTTGCTTTAGAAACTTCGGCAACTACATGCACCGCGTCAGAAACCGTGAAATCCTCATTATTTTCATCTGTGGGATTATTAACCGCCGCAGTAACATCTACCGTTACTGGCAAGGTTTTATACACTTCACCATCTATGGTAATTTCCGCTTGAGCGATAGTAAGTTTACCTCGTGTATTAGGTTGTAAGAAATACGAAAATACTTTTGAGAAACTGCTTTTACCATTAACCCATTGACGGCTCACACTCTGGTTAGGCCCGCCTACAACGGTAAATCCCTGAAACGACGGCGGTCTAAAATCATCACCATCTTGATTCATCTCAAAATCTACCCGCAAGCGCTCATTAACGCCCAGTGTTTTCTTGCTCACAACAGCGTCAAATTTTACCTGACCCAACACATTGAGCCCTGTAAAAAGCAATACCATTAAAAATCCAAACTTCAACTTCATCATCGTGGATCTATGTGTTTTACAACTCAAATTTACCAATCTTTATCTGTCTTGACTTTTGCGCCTTTTACCTTCTTAGCGTTTATTTTATCCTGAGTTTTATTCTCTTCATTCTTCATCGCTTCTAGCAAGTTTTTAACCTGCTGAGGAGATAATTGACCTTGCTGCGGCTGTTGAGGCTGCTGCTTCTCATCACCTTCGCCTTCTGGCTTTTTATTATCGCCTTGCTCATCTTTAGGCTTTCCTTTATCCTGCTGATCTTCGCCTTCATCTTTTTTATCCTCGTTCTCGTCGCCTTCACCTTCGTCATTTTCCTTAGGCTTGCCGTCCTCATTTTCTTTTTGATCGCCGTCGCCCTCGTTATTCTGATCCTTGTTTTCGTCTTTGTTCTTGTCCTGATCTTGATTTTGATCATCACCGCCACCGCCGCCGTTTTTCTCTTCTTCTTTTTTGGCTAAAGCCAAATTATAACGCGTCTCATCATCAGTAGGGTCATTGCGAAGTGCATTTTTGTAAGCCTCTACTGCCTGCTTAAAATCCTTTTGTTGAAAGTATGCGTTTCCTAAATTATGAAATGCCTTATGCTTCTCAGTCTTTGTTTGTGCAACTTGAGCGGCTTGCAAATAGCGCTGCAAACTCTCGTCAAATTTCTTATTGCGGTAATAATTATTACCCATGTTATACTTTGCAGAAACATTCGCAGGATCTTTTGCTACAGCTTTTCTGTATGAGGCTTCCGCCAAAGAAAATTCTTTCTCTGTAAACTGCTCGTTACCCTCTGCTACAAAGTTCTTTGCCTCAGCAATTGCCGGGTCTGGTTTTTTATCTTCATCCTGTGCAAAAAGATTTCCTGCACATAAGAGCAAAAGCGTTGAAAAAATGATTTTCACCTGCTTGTTCATGCGCTCTATCTTCATCATTTTTTTACTTCTCATCATCTTTATTCTCGTTAAAGAGATTAAGCTTACGCAACCACGCAGTCTTTCTCTCCAGTAGAAATACATCTAAAAATAACAATAATAATGCCGCGCATATAAACCACTGAAACTGATCCTCAAAATCTGCAAATTGCTTTGCTTCAAACTCTTTTTTATCCATCTTATTGAGGTAATCTTTCATGGTGTCAACAACGTTTTGGGTGTTGTTACCATTAATGTATTCACCGTTTGCTTCAGATGCGATGGTCTTTAAGGTTTCTTCATTGAGTTTTGTGATCACGGTCTCGCCATTCTGATCTTTTTTATAAGACTGCACGATTCCATTTCGCTTAAGCGGAATACGTTCACCTTTTTCTGTTCCCACACCTATGGTAAAGATCTTGATCCCTTCTTCTGAGGCTTGTTCTGCCACCGAAGCTGCATCGCCTTCATGATCTTCACCGTCAGAAATAATGACAAGCACGCGATTAGTTTGCTCCTCGTCATTGTAATATGTTTTTGCAAGTTCAATAGCTTCTCTGATCGCTGTTCCCTGACTAGAAAGCATATCTGTATTCATCGAACTTAGGAACATTTTTGCGCTACTATAATCTGTTGTAATAGGCAATTGCGGAAACGCGCTACCGGCATACGCAATGATCCCTACGCGGTCGCTCCCCAGATTGTTTATGATCTGCGAGACCAATTGTTTTGCCTTTTCTATGCGGCTAGGCGCGATATCTTCGGCCAGCATACTTTTGGAGACATCCACTGCAAAAACAACATCAACGCCTTCACGTTTTACCGTTTCTAGTTTTGTTCCCACCTTAGGGTTTACTAAGCCCATTGTGATGCACGCCAGCGCAAGACAAATAACAATAACCTTTAAAAGCGATTTAAATTTAGATTGCGCAGGAGCTAATTTGCCCATGAGGTGCTTGCTCGCAAAACGCTTTTGTGCGCTACGCTTCCAGATCACCACAGCAAAATACAGTAGTAAAACCGCCGGTATTACCAGGAATGCCCAAAACCAAATCTTATCTTCAAACAAATATCCCATGCTATACAAATGATCTAAATACAGTATATCTCAATAACAATTCAAAAAGCAATAACAGACCGGCGAGAATTACAAAAGGTCTGAATTTTTCTTCATGATTAGTATACTTAAATTCTTCAACGTCAGTTTTTTCTAATTTATTGATCTCGTCGTAGATCTCTTCCAGACTTTGATTGTCTGTCGCTCTAAAGTAGAGTCCGCCGGTTTTTTCTGCGATCTCTTCTAGTAGTTTTTCATCGATCTCCACTTTGATGTTTCCATATTGAAAACCACCATCAGGGCGCAAAGCAATAGGCGAAAGCGCAGTCCCGTTTGTTCCCAGACCAATAGTGTACACTTTGATGCCAAATTCTACCGCAAGTTCACTCGCCGTCACCGGATCAATAAAACCAGCATTGTTAACACCATCTGTCATCAAGATGATCACTTTGCTTTTTGCCTTACTATCTTTTAAACGATTCACAGAAGTTGCAAGTCCCATCCCGATCGCTGTACCGCCTTCTATAATACTGTTGTACTTAATATCTTCTAGCGAACTTAGCACAATACTTTTGTCACTGGTAATAGGCGTGCGAGTGTAACTTTCGCCAGCATATTCTACCAGACCTATACGATCATTAGGACGTTCTAAAATAAATTGAGATGCAACTTCTTTAAGCGCTTCTAGGCGATTAGGCCTCAAATCTCGCGCAAGCATACTCGCCGAAACGTCAATTGAGATCACGATATCAATACCTCTTGTGGTTTTTGTTCGTGTAGATTCATCTACTGTGCGCGGTCTTGCAAGAGCTGTTATTAATAAGGCTAGAGCCAAAAGACGTATCACAAAAAGTAGCGGACGCATTTTGGCTAACAAGCCAGAACCCGTTTTAAATCCCTTTAAACTTGAAAGTTTTACCTCTGGAGTAATTTTATTGCGTTTCCAGAAATACCATGCCGCCGCAACCGGCAACACCAGTAATAACCAGAAAAACTGTGGATGCATGAATTCAAAATTGTCAAACATTAGTTCTTTTTATTTTGAAGTTCAACACTAGTTATAATTCTGTCTGCGATTTGCTGCGCATATTGATCACCCTCTTTGTGCATGATCACTAATTGTTGCAGAACGCCTTTTGCGGTGAAGGTTAATATCGTGTACTCGCCTTCTTCGTACTTTTCTTTATCAAGCTCATCTGGGAACTCTGCAGAACCAAAAGTTTTAACTCCTTCAGCACCGTTAGGCGTTGTGAATTTCTCACTCTTCACAAGCATGTTTTTTGCGCCTTGAGCTTCCATCATTGATATGCTACCATTTACCACAACCTGCGGGTCAACCTCTTGATCACCGCCATAGCGCGTGGTAGATTGCATGATATAAAACTTCCCATACATACTGCCGTACATAAATGATGTCATCTCTGCTTTACCCTGCATTTGCGCTGGCAATGGCAAATCTACACGATTAAGAACCTTAGGCGTAGAAATGATCATTGGCGGCACACCATATTCACTGCGAACCCAGTCTCCTTCTAGCAATTCTTTAGATGGATGTCCTATTAAATTATCTTTTACATAATCAAAGCCTTTAATAGCGATAAGCACTCCCAGCGCGATCACTAAAATTCCCATTGTACCTACAATACCGGTGATTATTAGTTTACGCTTGCGTTTTGCCTCTTTAGCTTTGCGATATTCTTCATCTAGCAACAGTTCTTCTTCTGTAGGTTCTGGTAAAGATTCTTTAGTTTCTTTTACCACCTGCTCCATGGCTAGACGGTCTGCTTGTGCTTGACCTTCGCGCGGTAAGGTTCTAGCGAATTTTGTTAAGTCGGCACGACGTAAGACTTCTTCTAGTTTATTAATCGTCTCTCGACTCAACTCTATTTTACCTTCTGCACGCTCTTCATGTAAACGCTCTATCAACTCTGCAGATGTACTCTCCATTGAGCGGTCATACACATGTTCTTCTACAAGGTAGCGGCGCACAATGTCTGTCAACTTAGAATAGTATGTTTTTGTAACTACAGGATCATCGTTTGCTCCCGGAGTTTTGTATTCTTCATCAAGCATGTGAAGCGAAGTGATCGCTTGCTCAAATGGTGGCAACTTGCGCTCAGCTTCAGCTTTTTTCTTGCTACGACGAATGATCAAGAATAAGAAAAGACCGATCACTAGAAGTATTCCTAAGATCCAAAGCAAATACTCTACCCATGCTCCAGATGCTTTCTCTACTTCAATGATATTCTTGATATCATAGAGTTTTTGCTTTGTGGTGTCTATTTGCACATTAGCCACCTCAACACGCATACTATCTGTCATGAATGGTTTTTCATTGATGATAATGCGCTGCCTTGGGATGGTGTACGACCCACTGTCAAATTGCGTTAGCCCGTATTTTTTTATGAGTTTATATTTCGCTGCAGCGAAAGAAGTATCTACGCCATAGGACTCGATCACCTCAAGTGGCGAGAAGGTTTGACCCTCTGGAAACATCACAAGATCTGTGGTGTCTGCTTCAACCTCTATCGTATAATTGATCTGCTCACCTATCTTAATGCTGGTAGAATCTATGGATGCGGCTACTTGTTGCGCTTGTGTTCTTTTGGCTGTAGCCAAAAAAATAAAAAGCATAGCCACCACCGGAAACACCTGCTTCCTGAAGTTTTTTATGTAGCTGTTGTGTTTATTCATTTTCTTTTTCTAGCCCCTTCTTTTAAAGTAACCCAACAATTTTTTTACATAGCTCTCATCTGTGCGCACGCTTATAACACCGGCGCCACTGCGCTGAAAGCTCTCGTTAAAATAATCTACTTTCTCTTTGTAGAACTTAGCATAATTATTCCTCACCTTCTTAGAACCGGTGTTTACTAACAGTAACTCGCCCGTTTCTTCATCTTGCATTTGCACTACGCCCAGACTGGGTATTTCTTCCTCACGGCGGTCGTAAACTCGTATGCCTGTGATGTCATGCTTATTTGCGGCGATCTTAAGGGTGTCTTTATAATCATCTGCGATAAAGTCTGAAAGCACAAAAACAATGGCTTTTTTCTTCATCACGTTTGAGAGAAATTTAATCGCTTGCGAGATGTCTGTTTTCTTGCTTTTTGGCTCAAATTCTAGCAACTCGCGAATTATGCGTAACACGTGAGATTTACCTTTTTTCGGCGGAATGAAAAGCTCTATCTGATCGCTAAACAAGATCAACCCGATCTTATCATTGTTTTGCATCGCAGAGAAAGAAAGAGTAGCAGCGATCTCTGTAACGATCTCAGATTTAAATTGCTCATCTGTACCAAAGAACTCTGACCCTGACACATCTGCAACTAACATCATGGTAAGTTCGCGCTCTTCTTCAAAAACCTTAATGTATGGTTCGTTGTAGCGCGCGGTCACATTCCAATCAATATTTCTTACATCATCACCAAACTGATATTGACGCACCTCACTAAAGGTCATACCACGCCCCTTAAAGGTAGAATGATATTCTCCCCCAAAAATATGATCAGACAAACGACGTGTCTTGATCTCTATCTTACGTACTTTTTTTAAAAGCTCTTTTGTATCCATCTTTTCAGTTAACAGTTTGCAGTTTGCGATTGTCGATTACCCGACAACTTGTTTCTGAATGCATGTCTACGGCACCTCGATCTCGTTAACGATCTTATTGATGATCTCTTCTGTAGTGATATTTTCGGCTTCTGCTTCATACGTGATCCCGATACGGTGACGCAATACGTCATGCACAACGGCACGCACATCTTCTGGAATTACATATCCACGCCCTTTAATGAACGCAAAACATTTTGACGCAAGTGCAAGGTTTATACTACCACGAGGAGAAGCACCAAAACTGATCAACGGTTTAAGATTCTCTAGTTTGTAATTCTCTGGATAACGAGTTGCAAAAATGATGTCAAGAATATATTTCTCGATCTTCTCATCCATGTACACCTCACGCACTGCAGATTGAGCTCTTAAGATCTGCTCAATAGTAACTACCGGATTCACTTTCTCAAAAGAACCTTTAAGGTTTGCTCTAATGATCATTTGCTCTTCTGCCTGCTTTGGATAATCTATTACCGTTTTAAGCATAAAACGGTCTACCTGCGCTTCTGGAAGTGGATACGTACCTTCTTGCTCTACCGGGTTTTGTGTTGCCATTACAAGAAATGGCTCTTCAAGCTTAAAAGTTTCATCACCTATGGTAACCTGACGCTCTTGCATCGCCTCTAGCAAAGCACTCTGCACTTTTGCAGGCGCACGGTTGATCTCATCTGCTAAAACGAAGTTTGCAAAAATAGGTCCTTTCTTTATGCTAAAGTCATTGTCTTTCATGTTGTAGATCAAAGTACCCACAACATCAGCAGGAAGTAAGTCTGGTGTAAACTGTACACGACTGAAAGATCCATGAACTGCTTTAGAAAGTGTATTGATCGCAAGTGTTTTTGCAAGTCCTGGCACACCTTCTAGAAGAATATGACCACGTCCTAAAAGCCCTATAAGCAATCGTTCTACCATGTGCTTTTGACCCACGATCACCTTGTTCATCTCCATGGTGAGGATCTTTACAAAAGCACTCTCCTGTTGTATTTTTTCATTTATGGCACCTATATCCACACTAGATTGTGTTCCTTCCATAGTATTATTTCTTAAAAAAGTTTTTTAATGTGTCTTGTATCTTAATCTCTGGGCAATCTTCCCGTCCCGTGGTTACTTATCTTCCTTTGAAAATTAAGAATGCGGAAATTAGCAAACCAACGGCTAATATTCAAGTTTATTTCGGGGTGTTGCACCACTCAAAGACTGAGCTTCCAGCTCAAAGACGAACCTCGATTTACAATGTTGCAAGATGAAGCAAAAAAAATTGATCAATTATGTATTTTTTGGCTTTAAGCCAAAGAAAAAAAGGGTAACCTTACGGCTACCCTTTTAATAATTAATTTTTTATGGATTGAATTACTCTTCTACTGTAATTTCTCCTAAGCTAGTTACTTCTCCATCAGCTACAACTACATCATCAATATTTAGTGTTGTATTGATTCCTACAGCGATCTCAGCATTGATCATCACGTCATAAGTTCCATCTGGAAGACCACCTATCATGAAGTTACCCATTTCGTTTGTATAAGACGTAAACTCTTGACCAGCCGAGTTAACAGCTGTTACAGTCGCTTGACGAATTCCTAAAAGTGTACCAGTGATCTGACCACTAACTTCATCTGCATACGTTCTTATTACTGGTTTAAGTGAATAACCACCGTTACCTTTTGCAACAACTGATGCATCTACATCAAAATCCAGTGTAAAAGCATAAGCTGTGTTAGCTTCAAGATTTTGATTTACGTTAAGCTTAAGACCAGATTGCTGTGCGCTTGGTGTATCAAGAGGATACGTTTGACCGTCAACAACTACTGTGTTATCAGAACCTAAGATCAATCTTATTTGGCTAATTCTCCCTGCTGGCACTTCATCATCAGTAAGTAGTACGAACTCACCACCTGTTAGTTCTAGCATATTGTAAACACCTGCGTTTACATCCCCTATTGCGATCTCGTTTTCTTCATATTCAACTTCACCATCTAGATCAACAGCCGTTTCATATTTAATCACAACATCCTCAACATCAATATTAACCTCATCATAGTCTCCAGGAGCATCTACAAGCTTTACAGACATTCTAGAAGTTCCCTGAGTAGAATTGTTATTATCGTTATCATCGCTACAGCTTGTAAGACCTAGTCCCATCGCTCCTGCAACAAACATTACAAATAGTTTTTTCATCGTAGTATAAATTAGTTCATTAATAATTTGGTTTGGCAAATATGGCACCCAACTTCTCTTACAAACAAATTCGTTAACTAAGCTTAACTAAGCTTGTGAGTTTTTAACTTAGCAAATCGTTAAAACCCCTTAATATATTTAACTATGAAAAGAAAAACAGCACTCATTACTGGAGCAAGTAGTGGTATAGGTATGGCTACAGCCAAATATTTTGCAAAGCATAAAATCCGTTTGATACTTTGTGGTAGACGCCAAGAAAGATTAGATGCTTTGAAAGATGAATTAGCTTCATTAACTGAAGTGCACACGTTAAACTTTGACGTGAGAAACAAACAGGAAGTAAACACTGCAATAGCATCTCTACCGGAAGATTTCTCGCAGATAGATATCCTTATCAACAATGCTGGTAATGCGCATGGGTTGGATACTTTTCAAGATGCGACTTTAGATGACTTTGATGCTATGCTTGATATCAACGTAAAAGGATTGCTCTATGTTACAAAAGCGATCTTGCCACAAATGAAAGAGCGCAACGCAGGTCATATTATAAACATAGGCTCAACAGCAGCAAAAGAAGTTTACCCAAAAGGAAATGTGTACTGCGCCAGCAAGCATGCCGTTGATGCAATAAATCAAGGAATGCGCATTGACTTAAATGGGACCAACATTAGAGTGGGTGCAATACACCCAGGAATGGTAGAAACAGAGTTCAGCGAAGTGCGTTTTAAAGGCGATAAAGAAAAAGCCGATAAGGTTTACCAAGGTTTTACACCGCTTAAAGCGGAGGATATTGCAGACATCATTCATTTTGTGGTAACACGCCCTTATCACGTGAACATCGCAGACCTAGTGGTTATGTGTACTGATCAAGCAAGTTCAACGGTGGTTAACAAAGAATAAATATTATTATTTTTATTGCTATTGTTATTCTTATCTCAATGGCTCACTATAATAATTTTCAGGAACTTGATATTTTTATTCTATCAAGAAGCATCTCAAAAGAAATATGGTCAATTATTAATAATACACGCCTTAAAACCGACTTTGAACTAAGAAAGCAAATTAACCGCTCTTCAGGTTCTGTAATGGATAATATTGCAGAAGGTTTTGGACGAGGAGGCAATAGAGAATTTATCAATTTCTTAGGTATCGCAAAAGGTTCTTGCTGCGAAACACAGTCTCAATTAATGAGATGTTTAGATAGAGAATATATTTCTCAAGATGAATTTGATAAGCTTTACTTTAAAACTCAAGAGTTAATAGATCAAATAGGAAAATTTATCACTTACTTAAAGAAGTCCGAGAAGAAAGGTTATAAATTTGATTAGAACCTCTTAATAATAACAATACTAATAGAAATAAGCTTTGATCAACAAACGGCTTCTTATCAAAAACTTACTCGCACATAATGACGAGAACAGTTTTTACGATAAGAAACTTAAGATCGATATAAGTAATAAAGAAGGCAAAGCAAAATTTCTAAAGCACATTTGTGCCCTTTCAAACAGCAATCCTAAGAACAATAGTTTTATTGTAGTTGGCGTGCAAGATGATACCAATGAGATCATCGGAGTCCCGTTTTTTGATGACAGCAGGATACAGAATTTAGTCAACGCATATCTCAATAATCCGCCGTTAATATCTTATGAGAATATCCCGTTTCCGCATCTGTCGCCAGATATGGTAGTGGGTTTAGTAACCATAAGACCTACAGGTAAACTTACCTCGCTGCGCAAAAACATCTGGAAATACTGGGGTGGCAGCGTATTTTTTAGAGATGGAAGTATCTCAATGTCTAAGGTTTTTGATATTGAGATCGAGGATGTAAATAGCGAGACCGTTGCTCAGATTGAAAAACATGCCCGCAATAATATCGAACTCACTCTAGATGGTGTGATCGATTTTATTAACCATCGCCACAATGATCTTTTTACCTCTTATAAAGTCTTTAAAGAACAATTTGTGGTTTGCTGGGCAGGAATCCCAAAACGCGTCAAAGAAAGCATGTATTACAGCAGGGTAGATATTGAATTGATCAACGAGCAAGTGCGTCTATTTTACTCAGCTTTAGACGAAGTGAGCATTGAGTATAACGATGATCATTTCAAGATTCTTGAATATGTTCATCTGGGCTTGCAGGGCAATTACAAATACTATCCGCTAGAAGAACTGCAGATCAATTTTCATGACAATGGCAATTATAAAATTGACAGTAAACTTGTTTTTGAGCCGCCACAATTTGATAAGAAGTTGCTGCATCATATTTATAACAACAACAATACGATCTTAAAAAAGCTCAAGGCGAAAAAAACGCTGAACAAAGGTGAATGGCAAGATCTAGATAATCTATCTTCCACCTATCTTATTTGCTATCTCAACGGTTTTGAGCAAGCAATAAACAAGCTTGAAGAAAGCAAACCATACTTAAAAAGTTTAGGTCAAAAATTTTATGATTCGTTTAAAGACAACATGCGAATCCTTAGAAAAGTTAAATACAATTAAATGGGTAGAACACTCGCAGTAGGCGATATTCATGGAGCTCTAAAAGCATTAAAACAGGTTTTGGCTAAAGCCAAAGTAACACCCGAAGATCATATCATATTTTTAGGAGATTATGTAGACGGCTGGAGTGAAAGCGCCCAGGTGATCGACTTTCTTATCGAACTAAAAAGTACTCATAACATCACATTGCTTCGCGGTAATCACGATGATCTTGCTTACCAATGGCTCACAGAAAGAAAACACAATGAAAGTTGGCTTTTTCATGGTGGTAAAGCAACAGTACAATCTTATGAAGGATATTCTAAAGCGCATATAGAGATCCACAAACGCTTTTTTGAATCATTAGATAATTACATCATCTTACCTAGCAATAAATTTTTCGCGCATGCGGGATTTCAAAACATTAAAGGTCCCGAGCATGAATACCATGAGATCACGTATTATTGGGATAGAACGCTGTGGGAACTTGCTTGTGCCACCGATAAAAATCTAAGTCCTGATGATCCACTTTACCCAAAGCGTTTAACCATTTTTGATGAAATGTATATTGGTCATACACCACTCACGCGCATAGGGCGATCTGTACCCACGCAAATGATGAACGTATGGAATGTTGACACCGGCGCCGCTTATAAAAATCCGTTGTCTATTATTGACGTTGATACTAAAGAATACTGGCAAAGCGATCCTGTAAATGAACTCTACCCAGATGAAAATGGCAGAAATTAAAAAAATATCAAGCGGTGCTAGTCATCGCTTTTTTTGGCTTTCGCCAAAAGAAAAAATCTATGAATTAAGTGTTGTACAAGACAATAAAGTACCCGAAATTTATCCTAGTTAGTTTAATTTTTTTTCGTTGTTATTGAAACAAAACCGATTAAGCTGCTACATATAAACGTAATCTAAACTTCAAAACATGGGAATATTTGATAAGATCAAAGAGAAATTAAGTCATGAATTTATTGATATCATCGAGTGGCTGGACTACACAGATGATACCATTGTCCACCGTTTTGAACGTTACCAGAACGAAATAAAGAACAACGCAAAGCTCATCGTTCGCGAGGGGCAAACGGCTGTTTTTATCAACGAAGGCCAGTTGGCTGACGTTTTTGGACCAGGAACGTATACATTAAGTACGCAAAACCTTCCTATTCTATCTACACTTAAGGGATGGAAGTACGGTTTTGACAGTCCGTTTAAGGCTGAGGTTTATTTTGTGAACACCCGCCTTTTTACAGATGAGAAATGGGGAACAAAAAATCCTATCACGCTTAGCGACGACCGTTTTGGTCTTGTTGAGATCCGTGCATTTGGTACGTATGCTTTTCGCGTAAGCGACGCCGGAAAATTCATCAAAGACATTGTAGGAACTGATGGCACGTTTACAAACTTTGAGATCAACGAACATCTTAAAAGCCTTATCGCAACCCGCTTTACTGATACTGTGGGCGAGGCAAATCTTCCTATAGAATTATACGCGGCAAACACCACCGAACTTTCTGACACCTGCAAGGAAGTGATGCAGCCAGAGTTTCAAGGTGTGGGTATCTCGCTTGAGCGTTTCTTTATCGAGAACGTCTCCATGCCCGAAGAACTTAAGAAAGAGATCTTTGAATACAGCCGTCTTGACAAACTTGACCTGGATAAATTGACCAAATTCAAGACTGCAAAAGCTATCGAGGCCGCTGCAAATAGCGAAGGTGGTACCGCTGGCGCAGGAATGGGTATGGGTATGGGCTTTGCCATGGCGCAGCAAATGGGCGCAGCAATGGCGCAACCGCAACAGGTTACCCGCGCAGCACAGCCACAACAGCCGGCAGATGCCACGCCACCACCTATGCCTGCCGCAGTACAATATTTTTATGCCGTGAACGGCGCACAGCAAGGGCCGGCTAGCTTTGAGCAGATGCAATCACTTTTTGCTTCGCGCACCATTAACCGCAATTCACTGGTGTGGAAACAAGGCATGGCCGAGTGGAAACCGCTCTCTGAGGTTGAGGAGCTTAAATCCTTCTTAGGAGGTAACACGCCACCGCCACTACCACCACAGTAATCTGGCGGTAAACGTTTTCACGGAAGTATAAAGCAAAGTCCACATCTTGCAGGAATCTACCATTCATAAATCTGAAATTAAAAAGGCATGCGCTAATTGTGGTGCAGAACTCAAGTACAAACCCGGCACTACTTCTGTAACCTGCGAGTATTGCGGGCACGAGGAGAAGATAAGTCTTGAGGTAGA
Source organism: Leeuwenhoekiella obamensis (assembly GCF_055391795.1). Taxonomy (NCBI): domain Bacteria; kingdom Pseudomonadati; phylum Bacteroidota; class Flavobacteriia; order Flavobacteriales; family Flavobacteriaceae; genus Leeuwenhoekiella; species Leeuwenhoekiella obamensis. Next base: position 2,924,475 of record NZ_AP029251.1, read on the forward strand.
CCCTATTAAGGAGTTGCCTTTACGCCAGTTTTTGCAAGAGAAGGGCGCGCAGGCTAATAGCGAAGAGATAAGTATTCTTCACTGTAAGAATTGCGGTGCCAATCAGCATGTGGAAGAAAACTACAAGTCGCTAAACTGTGTGTATTGCGGCGAACCGCTTATTAAAGAAGACGCCACCACAGAAGAATGGATATTACCCGGCGCGGTATTACCCTTTCAGCTTACGCAAAAAGAAGCCTTACAGATCTTCAAAAAATGGGTAAGTAAACTCTGGTGGGCGCCTAATGACCTTAAGAAAGCAACCTTAAAACCGCAATCTACTAAAGGACTGTATTTACCATACTGGACGTTTGATGCTAATCTTTATGCGCAATACCGTGGTCAACGTGGCGACTATTATTATGTAAATCAAACCTACCGCGACAGCAAGGGTAACACCCGCACAAGGCAAGAACGCCGTACACGATGGACGCCCGCCAGCGGAAGCGTAAGCGGCTTTGTAGATGATACACTTATCAATGCCTCAAAACAGCACACAGGGAAGATACCGCAGGGCATCGCTCAATGGAATCTCTCTAAGCTGCAACCCTTTCAGAGTAGTTTTCTTTCTGGCTTTGTGACAGAGAAATATACCATACCGCTTAACAACGGACACCTAGAATCTCAGGAAGAGATGCGCAACATCGCTCATGTATGGGCGAGACGCGACATAGGTGGTGACGAGCAACGCGTAAGTAGTCTCAATATGCAGCTAGAAAATGAGACCTTTAAGCACATCCTACTGCCGGTTTATATAAGCAGTTATCGCTATAAAGGCAAAGATTATAGCTTTTTTGTCAATGGTGAGAACGGTCACCTTTCTGGGAAGCGGCCGTATTCTTTCTGGAAGATATTCTTTGCGGTGCTGGCCGTGATCCTATTCTTTGTACTGTTTTATCTGTTTGCGGGATAGAACTAAACGCTAAGATCACAGCTCATTCTGGCACAGTATTAATAATAAAGAACCCACTTCATAAAACCATTGAAGTGGGTTCTTTTATAAGAGTCCTTTTCGCTTAAAGCGAAATCTTGTAATGATAGGCATCTGTGACGATTCTTCCTGTTGCACCACCCACTCCTTGATTGGTATTTGCTATCATATGTAATTCATTGCCCTCTATATAAAAAGACCAACCGCGTGGGTCTTGTGGTTCTCCTACCCGGCTGTCTAAATGACTACCATCATTTTCTACACCTAAGACAATATGCTCCTTTGATGCAAAATCAAATACTGAAACTCCGGTGATCGTGGTAGTATCTAGCGCACCTAAAGTACCATAAAGAACAACTAGTTTGCCATTTGTAACTGTATGAGCCATAACATTACCGCCAAAGCTTTCCCCCGTTGCAACATTTGTTATACCTCCTGCACTTACAACGTAATACTCATTATTTACCCAGACCATATGCCAAGGGCGATTGTCTGCCCGGCCTGGCAAGAAATTATCTTCTCTATAAAACTCGGTAAACTCACCTCCTTTATAAAGATATGCTACCTGATTGTATGCTGTTTCATTAGTATTCTCTTTACCTGTAATGATGATCTCGCCGTTTTGCCCCACAATTGCAGCAAAATCAGGAATCAATCTGGTAGTGGGAGTAAGCTGTGCTTTTTCAGTCCATAGCTTGGTGTTTGTATCCCATACATAATCAAATATATCATGCGTTTCCATATCATGAACAAGTGCATGCCATGCGCCTTGCGCATAAAGCACTTCAATATCAGACCAAGTCTTGCCTAATCCCTCTTGTTCATACTCGTCAAACTTCTTTGTAGCGCTATTATATTCTCTGGCAAACATCTTCTCTGGTAATCCTGTAGACAAGCGTTTACCTCGTACCCCCGCACCAAACACGCCTGCAGAAGCATCCATCCCATAAATATATCCGTGTGTAGGTATAAATTTAGACCACGTATTATCATTAAAGAACATCAAGTCTTCTGTGTATTGATACCCTGTGCTAATGCCTACACGGTGTATTCTCTGCCCATCTAGCAAACCGGCTTGCCACACTCTTGAGTGGTGTGTATCTGCAATAGGGCCTATTCTGCTGTCTTTTACCACCGTCCACACATCTGCGGTGCGGTCTACTTCTTTTAAACCATTAGGGTTGCCATTGTTCTCACCGCGCACCTGCTCCTCATCTGGTAGGTCACTCATAGGATCATCACTTGAACAACTAAACATTAAAAACGCAACGACTAAATACACCAGTTTCTTCATGATCATAATTTTTAAGTAAATGTCTTATTACATTATAATTATGACCATACGGCAATTGCCGTATTTCCTATTGTGTTACTGCCGTAGAACTAAATATTTGCTCACTATCTTCTTTAAAAGAAATACTTTGCAGTACTGGCCGTGATCCTATTCTTTGTATTGTTTTATCTGTTTGCGGGATAGAAGGAAAAATTACACTCCATTTACTCCACCTCCTCAAAGCCTTCTCCAGTCCACACGGCTTGCGTTACTTCACAGTACGAACATGGCTCAATAAGGCCGGTGTCTTTGTCAAGCGCGCCAATATTGCGAATTATAAGCTTACTATCTTTTTTAAATTCTGAGCCTAATGAAGTTTGATGCCCCTCGTATATCTTACCGGTTTTACGATCTACAACCACCCCGACCTGGCAGGGCGAACCGCATCCCCATGTCACTAAAGTATATTGACCTGCATAATTAATACCCGCCTCACAACCTTCGGTTATGCGGGTTTTAAACTGTCTTGCAAACGCATTACTGCTAAAGTCTGGCTCGGCAAGCGGCCCTGTATACAGCGCTGCTGGGAAGTCTTCAAATTTTTTAGCAGGGGTGTACTTGCGATACACCGTCACGTCTTCATAAGTCAACCCGCTACCCAAAACTACCTCATCACCATACATGGCTAAAATCTCTAGCTCTATATGATCTTCTGCAGCTGATGCTGAAAGCACAAGCACCTCACCATCCTTTTTACTAAGTATCAAATAACGATCATCATTAAGCAAAGTGTCGCCAGATCTCTGAGCGGGCGCTTCATCAGTAATAGGTTCTGGCTGTGTATTTTTCGCGGAAGTGTCAACATTCTTACCCCCATCTTTGCATGATAAGATAAGTAGAGAGAATAGAAAGAGAACATAATATTTCATAAGGCTATGGTTTGTTTTTTAAGCTCAAAAACTATTCCTGGCTCTTCAGATACCATGTAATTTATATCCAATACGGCATCATCATCACTTGCGGTAGCCATGGTCAATATATACGGTATGGTGAGTCCGCTGGCGTTGAGGTGTATCCTGTTTTCTTTATATACCTGTATCTCGGTAAGTACCGCCACGGTATTAAATTCTTTCAGCGCATCTGCTGGTATTTTGTACGTGTGCTTATCATAATGTATTGCGCCATTATGCAGCGTATGCTGCGCAAGAGCAGGCAAATTTTCGCGGTTCAATTGAAAAAACGAACCCAACCGTTTGCAATTTTCTTCACTAAAAGAAGGCAAATCTATAGTTGCATCTTTTATATCTAATAAGGCAGCGTCCAACTGTATACACTGCGGAATCAAAATAGCGTCCTCCCGCAATTGCCCCAAAAGATGCAACACAATAGGCACTTGTTGCTCCTTCTTTAACGCATGCTGCATGGTCTCACTTAGCAAAATATCATAAGAATGCGCATCAGGCAAAGCAACAGTAGTGGCATCTGCACACAGCATTTGCACCACATGATCGCCATACCCCAGTGTTTCTACCACTCGTTTTGCACAGTCAAAGCTCTGCTTGTTGATCTCTAGCAGCGTAAATTTTACCTGTTGTGGCGCAAGCGTAGCCATAAGCGGCAGTGCCAAAGTAGCAAAAGGCCCCGTGCCCGCATACAGCACATGCACAGCACCCGGCTTCTTACGCCGCACATCTTCAACCGCCTCAAACAACCCTTTTACAAAAACCTTAGTACGTACTAAATCCTGTATGCACATCGCCGCCCAGGTCGTACCCAGCGCCTTGCCATTCTCACAATGTATATCAGTGCGATTATCCTCCTGCGCATAGTCTACACCTGCCAATCTCAGCACGATCTCTTCATAGACTGTCAATGCATTTTTCAGCTCATAGTAATCAGTTTCTGGCTTGCGAAGCACCGCCGCAATGCTTTGCAATTGTTCCTTAATACGGGTAAGATCATTCATCAGTGGGTAGTAATATTTTGGTTTATAGCTATTTGGCTTAAAGCCAAAAATACTCATCTACACACTAATTACCTATACCCCAAACCATTGAATGTTTATAAATAGCCCACATATTACTATTCAATCATCAAAACATCCCTATCACTCTGAAAGTTCTACCGCATCATTTTAAAAAATCATATGCATTAAATTAAAAAGAGTTGCGCAACTCTCTGTGAAGTCTTGCGCAACATTCTACATAGAGTTGCCCAACTCCCTAAAACAACATAGGCATGCCGTGATGTGGACATACCTATGCAATGTGTTTTTCTTTGGCTTTAAGCCAAAAAATTATAAGTCAAATTTAATCCCCTGTGCCAGCGGAAGCTCTGTAGTGTAGTTTATCGTGTTGGTCTGGCGACGCATGTAGATCTTCCAGGCATCGCTACCGCTTTCGCGGCCACCGCCGGTTTCCTTTTCGCCGCCAAAGGCACCCCCGATCTCTGCACCGCTAGTACCTATATTAACGTTAGCGATGCCGCAATCGCTGCCCGCCACACTTAAGAAGCGCTCTGCCTCACGCAGATTGTTTGTCATGATGGCGCTAGAGAGCCCCTGTCGCACTCCGTTTTGCAACGCCAGCGCATCATCTACATCGCCGCTGTACTTAATAAGATACAGTATGGGCGCAAAGGTCTCGTGCTGCACGATGTCATATTCGTTTTTTGCCTCTGCGATCGCGGGCTTCACATAGCAACCGCTCTCGTAACCCTCGCCCTCTAGCACTCCGCCAGGCACGATGATGTTACCGCCTTCTTGCTGTACCTTTTGCAATGCATCACTGTACATTTTTACTGCATCAGTATCAATTAGCGGCCCCACGTGGTTGTTCTCATCCAGCGGATTGCCTATGCGCAGCTGCTTATAAGCATCAACCACGGCATCCTTCACCTTGTCATACATACTTTCATGCACGATGAGGCGGCGGGTAGAGGTACAACGCTGCCCGCAGGTGCCCACCGCACCAAAGACCGCTCCTATCACCGTCATTTTAATATCAGCATCTGGCGTCACGATGATGGCGTTGTTACCACCCAGTTCTAGCAATGTTTTGCCCAGACGACCGGCAACAGTTTTTGCAACCTCCTTACCCATACGCGTAGATCCCGTGGCAGAAACAAGCGGCACTCGCTCGTCTTTTGTCATCATTTCGCCTACGCGAAAATCACCATTTACTAAACAACTGATGCCCTCTGGCAGGTTGTTTTGTGCAAAGACACGGGCGGCTATTTTTTGGCATGCGATACCGGTAAGCGGTGTTTTCTCAGAAGGTTTCCAGATGCACACGTCGCCACATACCCATGCTAGGGCAGTGTTCCAGCTCCACACCGCAACCGGGAAGTTAAAGGCAGAGATGATCCCCACGATCCCCAGCGGATGGTATTGCTCATACATACGATGCCCCGGGCGCTCACTGTGCATGGTAAGTCCGTGCAACTGGCGTGAAAGTCCCACGGCAAAGTCACAAATGTCTATCATCTCCTGCACCTCGCCCAGACCTTCTTGGTAGCTTTTACCCATCTCATAGGATACAAGCTTGCCCAGAGGTTCCTTTAATCTGCGCAGTTCTTCGTTAAACTGGCGTACGATCTCGCCGCGTTGTGGCGCGGGCATAAGGCGCCAAGTCTTAAAAGCTTCGGCAGCAGTTTGTACCACGGTCTCGTATTCTTGGGCGGTGGTGTGCGTAACTTTTGCAATACCCTTACCATCTACCGGCGAATTAGAAGCCAGCTCATCGCCAGCTCCATAGGTTTTGCTCCCGGTAGAAGTACCATGATTTAAAGGATCTATCTCAAGTGCGGTAAGCACTTCTTGTATATTAAAGGCAGTAGATGCAGCCATAATTTTTGAAGTATTAGTAAAAAATGTATCGTTTGCTCACGAATATAAAAAAAGCCGATGCTTTTTACATGCTTCGGCTTTAGTATTATCAATATTATTTTGCATTTGGGTTTAACCCACAAAACGCTCATCGGCTTCCATCACGGTGCCGCAGTTGTCACACGTTCTTAGTTCTTCGCTACCATAAAAGTGCTTAAAGTGCTTCAAGAAATCCTGCTCTATATCCTCAAGCGGGAAGTACACTTCATATAATTTATGGTTACAATTGTCGCAAAACCACAGCAGGCCATCTTTTGCACCTAGGTCTGCACGCTTGCGCTCAACCACAAGACCTATTGAATTTTCCTTTCTTACTGGTGAATGCGGCACCTTCGCCGGATGCAAGTACATGTCACCAGGACCTAGTTTCATGGTTTTTTTCTCACCTTCATCCTGCACATGAACTTCGATCTCGCCCTCTAGCTGATAAAAAAGTTCTTCGGTCTCATTGTAGTGATAATCCTTGCGAGCATTGGGACCAGCAACGACCATCACGATATAATCATCTGCGTCCTTATATAAGTTCTTGTTACCAACGGGTGGTTTTAGCTTGTCGCGGTTTTCATCAAGCCATTTATTAAGGTTAAAAGGTTTTGCAATCGCCATAGTTTTCTTGTTTATAGTAAAGTTACAATATAGCTTTCGCCAAAAAAAGTCCTAAAAATAAAACAGCAGGCCCCCGCCTGCTGTTTAAGTGTAACTCTCATAACCTCAATTGTAAAAAACTGAGATCTTTGTTATAAGTTGGTAAACTGGTTATGAGATATTACAGAATATTTTGAGTAATTATTTCTTAATAAAGATCTGTGTAAAGTATGGAACTCCTCTTTCATTCTCAACTACTGAAAGACCTGTATGGGTAAAGTCTCCTTCAATAGCTTTTTTGTGACTTGGGCTGTTAAGCCAAGCTTTAACAACGTCTTCTGCAGTGTAGTAACCAAAGGCTACATTCTCGCTAACAGTGATAGCACCTTTAGCTTTAAGATAATCAGAACGCTCGAAGAAATTGTCATGGCTTATTTTGTTTTTAGAAGCCATGTATTTTGTGTGGTTTAGCGCTTGAACTTTAGGGTCAGTGTTCATCGCTAGTGATTTAAGACCTATAGAAGATCTGTAGTTATTGATCTCTGCAAGGACTTCTTGTGCGAATCCATTTTCTACAACTAGATCAGCAGAAATTTCAACGTTTTCTTTTTCAGTGGGAGTTACCTCTAGCTCGTCTTGTGAGCAGCTTGCAAAAAGGCAAAGGAAAGCTATGGCTACGAAAGCCTTGGTTATAATCAGTTTCATAATTTGGGGTTTATGAGTTATGTACAGGGCAAATATGAAGAGAATAATTTATTCTCACAAGCACTTCAGCGTAAAATTTGTGCATTTCATCGATTACACAGTAAAATTTAACACTTATAGCGTGTTTTAGTGCATTTCATCGATGTTTATTAACATATTTTTTGCAGTTTAAAAACACCCTACTAAATCAATTTATGCATTTCGTCGATTTTAATTGGTAATTAATCGTTATTCCTACAAATAATATCTTTTGAAATATTACATTTTATATAATTAAGAACCAGAAGTTTAGCACATAACTCCATTATATAATCTTAATTGAGCACAAGTGGACTTTTAAGAACATTTAGTACTTTCATATATTCAAAACCAACACACGATCATGAAAAAAACCCTTACTACGCTATTACTCATTTTATTATGTTTGGCTTGCGCCGAAAAGCAGTCTGATAAACAAGCAGAAACTGCAACAAAAGAAAGCGCAAAAACAGATGAACCTACCTTTGGAATAGTACTTCACGGAGGAGCAGGAACCATTTTAAAAGAGAACATGACAGATTCTCTAGAACAAGCATACAAAACCATACTTACTGAAGCCATTGAAACCGGACACGAGATCCTTAAAAATGGCGGAACTAGCCTTGAAGCCGTGAGAAAGACCATAAATGTCATGGAAAATTCAGAGCTATTCAACTCTGCTAAAGGAGCTGTATTTACTCATGAAGGCAAAAATGAACTAGACGCTTCTATAATGGACGGATCTAATCTTAATGCCGGAGCTGTTGCCGGCGTTACTACAGTTAAAAATCCTATTGATCTGGCGTATGAAGTAATGGTAAATAGCGAACACGTACTTCTAAGTGGTAAAGGCGCAGAAGAGTTTGCCGCAGATCATGGTTTAGAGATCGTTGATCCTTCTTATTTCTACACAGAGAGAAGATACCAATCTTTACAACGTATCCTTGAACAAGAAAAAACCGAATTAGATCACGATGCGAGCACCGCTTTTGTAGATCCTTTTATTAAAGATCAAAAGTTTGGAACCGTAGGTTGTGTAGCACTAGATAAAAACGGAAACATTGCCGCAGGAACTTCTACCGGTGGTATGACAAACAAAAGATGGAACAGAATAGGTGATTCACCAATTATAGGTTCTGGAACGTATGCAAACAATGCAACTTGCGGAGTTTCTTCAACGGGATGGGGCGAGTATTTTATAAGAGGCCAAGTAGCCTACGACATCTCTGCACAAATGGAATATGCAGGTAAGACTTTGGCGGAAGCCACACAAAATGTAATACAAGAAAAATTGACCAAAATGGGCGGAACCGGCGGCGTGGTAAGCCTTGACCACGATGGTAACGTCTCAATGGAGTTTAACACCGCAGGAATGTATCGCGCACACATGGACGCAGATGGCAATTTAACTTTGGGAATATATAAGGACAATGAGTAGTTATTATGCGGTGATCTTCACCAGTATTCAAAAAGAAGATATTTCTGGTTATGGCTCAATGGCCAAAAGAATGGAAGAACTTGCCCGGCAGCAGCCGGGCTTTCTTGATCTAGAACATGCCCGCGAAGAAGTAGGTATCACTATTTCTTATTGGAAGGATCTACAAAGCATCAAAAACTGGAAGGAAAATGCAGAGCATCAATTTGCGCAGATCAAAGGAAGATCTGAATGGTACAAGTATTATAAAATAAGGATTTGCCATGTAGAACGTGAGTATGAATTTGGCGAAATTTAATCTTTAGAAATCAACACAAGAATTGTAACTTAAACTGCGTTAAAGTTCTAACCCTCCCACTCCGTTTTAATTAAGATAATGAAGAAAACACTACTCCTTTTACTGGTCATCGCGCTGGCTGTATCGTCCTGCTCAAAAAAGAAAGAAACAGATAATCTTTTTAAATACAAAGATTACCTAAGCTATAACACATACGGTACGAAGTCTGTTACTACGCCCATTAAAATAGGTCTTGCAAAAACTGCAGAGCAATACGAACTAACGCAAGAATTGCCAGAAAACTTCATTAAGATCAGCCCAAAAACTGAGGGAAAACTTATTATCGAAAACGGTAGAACGCTAACCTTTCAGCCCAGTGAGAATCTGGAGCCAGATACTGAGTACACAGTAACTTTGATGCTTCACAGGTTTTATGAAAATCTACCTAAGGATTACAGAACATACACCTTTGGTTTTAAAACCATAACGCCAAATTTCAAAGTAAACCTTAGCAATTTACAGTCGTACAGCAAAGAGTGGCAATACATCGAGGGAAGCATCGAGACTGCAGATTTTATTGATTTGGCTGCAGCCAAAAAACTCCTGAAAACAGAACAAGAGGGAAAAGAACTATCTATAGTATGGCCAGAAACTGAGGAAACGGCTAAATATTTCACCTTTACTATTGACAGTATTGCACGCAAGGTTGAAGATTCTAAAATCACAGTACAATGGGACGGCGAAGCCATTAATGCCGAAAATAAAGGAGAACGTGAACTTAATATACCCGGGAAGAACACTTTTGCCATCGTGGATGTTACAACCCGCATTGAGCCACAATCTGTGCTCACGATCAATTTTTCTGATCCTATTAAAGAAGATCAAGATTTTAATGGTCTTGTAACTATTGAAGGACAAACTGACTTACGCTTTGAACCCGAAGGAAACGTGCTAAGGGTTTATCCTTCTTCGCGAGTTATGGGCGATAAACTGATCAGTGTTTTTCAAGGGTTGAAGAGTGATTTTGGCTACAGCCTAAAAAAGACTTTTAGCGAGACGCTGTCTTTTGATCAATTAAAACCAGAGGTAAGAATGATCTCTAAAGGTGTGATCTTGCCTAATGCTAAGAATACTCCGCTTTATTTTGAAACTGTAAATCTCAACGCTGTAGATGTGCGCGTCATCCAGATCTTTGAAGATAATGTTTTGCAGTTTTTACAAGACAACGACCTTAACACAACAAATAATTACTACATCCGTGAGGTAGGACGACGCATCGCAAAAAAAACGATCCCGCTTAAAAAAGATGGTATTACAGATAATAGTGCATGGCGTGCACATGCGCTGGATCTTTCGGAGATCTTTAATGCTGAAAAAGGCGCGATCTACCGTGTAGAATTGAGCTTTAAAAAAGGCTACAGCACCTACGCTTGCGATGATGAAGCACTAGAGTCGGCGCAGGATAATGAACTTTTATATGCTGATGAAAGTGATCTTACCGCGCTAGAAGAAGATGCACTAGAAGAGCAATATTGGGACAATGAGTTGTACGAATGGCGCGACTACACATACAATTGGCAACAGCGCAACAATCCTTGTCATGATGCTTTTTTTAATGAAGATCGTGTAGTTACCACAAATATTCTTGCGTCAGATCTTGGACTTATAGTTAAAGAAGGAGACAATAAAAGTTACTCGTTTGCGACCACAAATCTACTTACAGCAAAGCCAGAACCTTTTACTAAAGTTCACCTTTACAATTATCAGCAGCAGCTTATACAAACCACAACTACAGATGCTGATGGTATTGCGTATTATGACAGTAAAAACAAAATCGCCTTTGCTGTCGCAGAAAAGAGAAATGATTATGCTTACGCTAAATTAGGTGATGGCAATGCGCTTTCTATGAGCAAATTTGACGTTTCAGGGAAGTATTTACAACGCGGACTTAAAGGCTTTTTATATACTGAAAGAGGTGTTCACAGACCAGGCGACACCATTCATTTGACGTTTGCATTGAATGATGAGGCAAATCCACTACCAGAAGGACATCCTTTAAAACTAGAAGTAAACGACGCCCGTGGCAAACTTGTAGAAAGAAAGATCATCAACATGGATGATAATAGCTCAAAAGCTAAGAACAACTTTTTCTACTTCCCAATTCCCACAAAAGCCACTGATCCCACTGGTGGATGGCGAGCAACTGTAAGCCTGGGCGGAGCGCAATTCACAAAAACCTTGCGCGTCGCAACCGTAAAACCTAATCGTCTAAAGATCAAACTTGATTTTAAAGATGAGATTCTTGATGCTTCAAAACCCATTGCAGGAACAATTAGCAGTACTTGGTTACACGGCGCGCCAGCCCGCAATCTAGATGCTGAGATGGAAGTAACGCTGCGCAATGCAAACTCGGCTTTTGACGATTACAAAAACTATGATTTTACAGATCCTGTTCGCATTTTCTATGGTTCTACAGTTCCTATTATCAAAAAAGAACTTTCAGCGCAGGGAAGTTTACCGTTCTCGCAAAAACTAGACATTAATAGCAAAGCACCAGGAATGCTAGAAGCAGTCTTTTTGACGAAAGTCTATGAAGGAGGAGGCGATTTTAGTATGGACGTTTTCACGAAAAAGCTAGCGCCGTATAGTCATTTTGTAGGTCTGCGTTCTCCTGAAACACATCGTTATGGCTCGTTTTACACAGATGAAAAAACAAATTTTGATGTAGTTACTGTTGATGCTCAAGGTAAACCTGCAGGCAATCGCGAGGTTGAAGTAAAAGTATTTAAGATCGAGTGGCGCTGGTGGTGGAATCGCAGCAGAGACAACCTTTCTCGCTATGAGAATAGCGCAGTATACAAGCCATATAAAGAATTTTCTTTAACAACTTCTGGTGATGGTAAAGCAAATTTTGACATCAATATTCCTGATGATGATGGCGGCCGTTATCTAGTGCGTGTGATCGATAAAAAATCTGGTCACGCTACTGGGCGTACAGCATATTTTTATCGCAACTGGTGGAAAACGCCTGGCGAAAGCGGAGCAGAAAATGCTCAAATGCTGGTTTTCTCTGCAGACAAAGAAAGTTACAAAGTGGGCGACGAAGCCATTGTTACTTTCCCTTCTGGAAGCGATGGCAAAGCCTTAGTTAGTATAGAAAATGGTACAGAAGTGCTAGACATGCAATGGATCGATACACATAAAGGTGAGACCAGCGCAAAGATCAAGATCACTGATATTATGGCGCCTAATGCCTTTGTGAACATCTCACTATTGCAACCACACGAGCAGACAAAAAATGATCTGCCTATTCGATTATATGGTGTTATTCCGCTGGCGGTAGAGAACCCGGCGACGGTTCTTCATCCTGAAATAAAAATGCCAAAAGTCCTCAAACCAGAAAAAGATTTTAACGTCACCGTTTCTGAAAAAGATAATAAACCCATGACCTACACGCTGGCTGTGGTTGACGAAGGTTTACTTGATCTCACGCGCTTTGCGACTCCAGATATTCACAACGCGTTTTACACACCAGAAGCGCTGGGCGTTAAAACCTATGACGTTTTTGATTATGTCATCGGTGCGTATGGCGGCAAGGTGGATAATATTTATGCCGTAGGTGGTGGTGACGTGGCTGCCGGCGCAAAAAACAGAAAAGCAGATCGCTTTAAACCTGTCGTTAAATTTTTAGGTCCGTTTGAGTTGCCTTCCGGCGAAAGCCAAACACATACTATTACAATGCCTAATTATGTGGGCTCTGTGCGTACGATGGTCATTGCAGGTGATAACTCAAAAGGCGCTTATGGCAAAACCGAAGAAACCACGCCTGTAAGAACACCATTAATGGTATTAGCATCGCTTCCACAAAAGCTATCGCCAGGCGAGACCGTGACTTTACCGGTTACTGTTTTTGCTATGGAAGACAAAGTGAAGTCGGCTAAAATCACTGTAAAAACCAGTAAAGCTTTAAAACCTGTGGGCAATACTAGTCAGCAGATAAGCTTTAATGGGCCGGGTGAGCAGATCGTGAATTTTAAATATGAAGTTCAAGAAACAGATGAATTTCAAACCATCGCCATCACGGCAAATGGCAATGGAGAATCTGCTTCTTACGATCTAGAAGTTGATGTGGAAAACCCAAATCCGATCTCGATAAACAAAACCAGTAAAACCCTTGCTGAAAATGGCGATTTACAAATGGTTTATGAACCCTTTGGCGTAGCAGGAACAAACGAGGCAACTTTAGAGTTCTCTACTATTCCACCAATGGATCTTTCTGCGAGACTGGAATATTTGATGAATTATCCTTACGGTTGCGTTGAGCAAACTACTTCTAGCGCCTTCCCGCAGTTGTTCTTAAGAGATATTGTTGATCTCACTTTCGCTGAAAAGCAAAAAATAGAAAAGAACGTAAAAGCAACGATCCAACGCTTGAGTGATTTTCAAATTCCTGCCGGTGGCTTGAGTTACTGGCCCGGACAAAGCACTCCAGACGAATGGGGAACAACCTACGCCGGACATTTTATGCTTGAAGCAAAGCAAAAAGGATATTCGCTGCCACTGACATTTTTAAGCAATTGGCTGCGTTATCAGAAGAATGCTGCTCGCCAGTGGCGCAACAATGCGCGACCTTATAATACGAGCCATACGCAGGCATATAGATTGTATACGTTAGCGCTTGCTGGCCAACCAGAATTAGCAGCGATGAACCGCCTTCGTGAGTCGAGCAATTTAAGCAACCAGGCTAGATGGAGACTGGCTGCGGCTTATGCTTTGGCTGGCAAAAAAGATGTTGCGGCGAGTCTGGCACAAAATGCAAATATTGACTTTACCAGCTCAGAAAACGACCGTTACACCTATGGTTCTGTATTTAGAAATCAAGCGATGGCGCTTGAAACCATGGTGATCTTGAAGGATGACAAAATGCTTACAGTAGCAGAATCTTTAGCAACGAGATTATCATCAACGCAATGGTTAAGCACGCAAGAAACGTCGTATGCATTACTTTCAATTTCTAAGATGGTTGAGGCAAATGGCGGCAAATCTATGCAATTGAGCTACACCATAAACGGCAAAGAAGTTAAGATCGAAACTCCGCAAGCCTTAGCGATCCGTGATCTGGAAGTGGACAAAGAAACAGCAACGATCGCTATAAAAAACAGCAAGGATAACAAAGTGTATGTCACCCTCACTCAAAAAGGGAAATTACCCGTGGGCGAAGAGTTGGCTTCTCAAAAATCTTTAACGGTTTCCACGCAATTTTTAGATGGCGGCGATAACGCGATGGATGTTTCGACATTGCGTCAAGGCTCTAGCTTTACTGCAAAAATTGTCGTGACAAACACCACGGCAAACGACATAGATAATTTGGCTTTAAGCCAAATATTCCCTAGCGGCTGGGAGATCGTGAATACAAGTTTTACAGACCTCAACACGACCACCACAGGCCAGGCAGATTATATTGATATTAGAGATGACAGAGCCAATTTCTTCTTTGATCTTGATGCAAAAAAATCAGTTACATTCACTGTAAAACTCAACGCTTCTTACTTGGGAACTTACTATTTACCGGGTTCACAAGCTGAGGCGATGTATGACGACAACTATTTTGCTCGCAACAAAGGCAGATGGATCAAAGTGGTAGAATAAGTGAAGATTTTAGGTAGGTCTATTTCGCTTTCGCGAAAGCAAAAAATCTCGTTCACACTGGCGTTTTTAACCTTTGTGATCTGGATTTTTTGTCTGCCATCTACACTTTTTAAAGATCCCACGGCTACGGTCGTGACGAGTAAAGAAGGTGTTATGCTTGGCGCTCGTATCGCAGATGACGGGCAGTGGCGCTTCCCAGAAATGGACAGCGTTCCTCACAGATTTCAGCAATGTATTTTAAACTTTGAGGACGAGTATTTTTACAGCCATCCGGGCTTCAATCCAGTCTCGATCGTTAAGGCCGTTTGGCAAAATATCAATAGCGATTCGCGCCGTGGTGGTAGTACATTAACGCAGCAAGTAATAAGGCTTTCGCGAAAAAATCAAAAACGCACCTACCTAGAAAAACTCGTTGAGATATTTCAAGCTACGCGGTTAGAAGCCGCATATTCTAAAGATGAGATATTAGCGCTGTATGCTTCTCATGCGCCTTTCGGCGGAAATGTAGTTGGATTACAAACGGCTTCTTGGAGGTATTTTGGTATTCCTGCAGAAGAATTGAGCTGGGGACAAGCCTCTGCACTTGCAGTTTTACCTAATGCTCCTGCGTTGATTTTCCCTGGGAAGAATGAAGAAATCTTCAAAAACAAGCGTGATTTTCTACTGAATAAATTGTTTGCTAATCAGATCATAGATCAGCAAACACTAGATCTTGCGCTAGATGAAGAGTTGCCAGGAAAGCCTTTTCCGTTGCCAGATCATACTCCGCATCTTACTGAGAAGATCAGAAGATCGCATAAAGGAGAATACTTTGAAAGCACGATCAATTATCGCCTTCAGCAACGTGTAAATAGTATTGTGGCAGATCATCATCGTTTGCTTAGCCAGAACCAGATTCACAATCTTGCGGTCTTAGTTATTGATGTAGAAACACACAAAGTATTAGCCTACACAGCAAATGCTCCCACGACTTCTGCGCATCAAAACTATGTGAACCTCATCGAGTCTTATCGCAGTACGGGAAGCGTTCTCAAACCCTTTCTTTATGCGGCGATGCTTGATGATGGCGAAATGCTCCCAGATGCGCTTGTTGCAGACACGCCTTTAACGGTAAATGGGTACAATCCTGAGAACTTTGACAAACAATTCAACGGTGCAGTTCCTGCGTCTGAAGCGCTTGCTCGTTCCTTGAATATTCCGGCGGTTCGCATGTTGCAGCAACACGGTTTAGAACGGTTTTATGACAAATTAAAATCTTTGGGTCTCGACGGACTCAAAAATCCGGCAGATTATTATGGGCTTTCAATGATCTTAGGCGGCGGCGAGAGTTCTTTGCTTGAGATTACTCAGGCTTACGCCGGAATGGCTTCGTCGCTAAATTTTTTCAATTCTTCGTCAAGTGAATACAGAACCGATGAATATGGTGAAAGTATTTTTCGCGAAAGCGAAATCTACAAACCTGGAAAGATCGTAAACCGATCAAAATTATATGACGCCGGTGCGATCTATGAAACTTTTGAGGCGATGCGAAAAGTGAATAGACCTACGGGGGAGCTCAACTGGAATTTCTTTGAAAATGCTAAACCCATCGCTTGGAAGACAGGGACAAGTTTTGGTTTTAAAGATGCGTGGGCTGTGGGAGTAACGCCAAAATACGCCATAGGTGTATGGGCAGGAAATGCAGATGGCGAGGGCCGCCCGGGACTTTCAGGAGTAGATAGTGCTGCGCCGGTTCTGTTTGATGTTTTAAATGTGTTACCAGATTCTGGCAACTGGTTTGCCATGCCTTATGACGAATTAAAAGAAGCAGAGATTTGCTCAAAAAGTGGACATCTAGCAGGTCCTTTTTGCGAAAGCACAACAACGCAATGGATCCCAAATGAAGGTGTAAAAACCAATGTTTGCCCGTATCATCAGCAGATCTTTATGGATGCTGAAGAAAATTTTAGAGTGAATAATTCTTGCTATCCACTAGCGCAAATGAAGGCAAAACAGTGGTTCTCGTTGCCCCCAGCAATGGAATATTATTATGCGCCTTTGCACCCAGAATATGAGCCATTGCCACCATTTAAGTCAGGTTGCGCTAGAGAAAATGAACAACTTATGGAGTTTATTTTCCCAAAGAAAAATGAAGCGATTGTATTACCCAAGAATTTTGATGAAGAGATCAACGAGGTGGTTTTTAAACTGGCGCACCGCGATACAGAAACAAAAGTATATTGGTATTTAGACGATACTTTTATCGGTGAGACTGAAACATTTCATGAGCTTGCGATACAACCTGAACCGGGCAAATATAAACTCACCGTCGTGGATGAAGAGGGCAATGAAATTGCTCAAATGATCGAGATATCTACAAGTTAGGATTCCTGATTATCGCAACGGAAATCCCTTTGCAGCCCACCACGGGTGAATTTCGATCTTTAATCTTCCTGCTTTTACCATAGGATCCATATTTGCCAGACTATCTGCCATTGCTTGAGTAGGCACGTTATAAATTGTGATACCGCGAATGTCGCCATCATCGCCAAAAGGTCCAGAAATATCTGCATAGCCCGCCTCATACATCCTGCCTAAGTGCGCAAGATGCAGCTCCTGCAAACTATCTGCCACCGCTTTACTTTGCGTACGATCTGGTCCATTTTTTAAGAACGCAATAAAATATTGCTGCATCACGACCGTGTCTCCCACCGCTTCATCAAAATAGGTGAAGATCTCAAAACCGTCGTCCTTCAATCGTTTAGAAAGAGCAGCATAACTTTCTTTCTCCACCTGTGTACCGTTTTTTTTTACCAGCGCGGGCGGCTCATTTTCTAGTGTTTTATCTTCTTTACACGCAGTGAATAGCATTTGGCTTAAAGTCAAAATAAAAAATACTCGTTTTACCATGACGTATAGGGTTTTTGACTGAGCTGCGAATTGTAGTACCGGCTGTCACCTGTAACTTCTTCGCCAAGCCAATCTGGTTTTTCAAAAGTTTCATGCTCATCGTTGAGTTCAATTTCGGCGATGATCAAGCCTTCATTCTCACCAAAAAATTCATCAACTTCAAAGGTGTGTTTGCCCGCAGGAACAAGATATCTGTTTTTCTGGATCACGCCTTTTTCACAAATTTCAAGAAGCGCTTTAGCTTCGGTGCGCTCCACGGGTTTTTCCCATTCAAAGCGGGTTGTGCCGGTGGCGTTAGATTTTCCTTTTATGGTAAGAAAGTTCTCCTCGCCATAGGTTCGCACACGCACAGTGCGCGCCGGATCGCTATTAAGATAACCTTGCTGTATCTCTATTTTACTTTTGGCGAAAGCCTTAAAATCTGTGTTTTTGACTAAATATTTTCTCTCTATCTCAATAAGTGACATCTGCTAATTTTTGTATTTGGTCTGAGGGTATTCTTGCTTTTTCATACCCGTTTTTATCTACGGCGATCATCGCTGCAGCGATCGCATCTGGATGGATGCTTCTGTATTTTTTTAACGGCCCCCACATAAACGGATTCATGATCTTCATGAGAACAACTCCCATTTTTTCTAAAAAACGTTTCTCTTCACGATCACCGGCGATCAATGAAGGCTGCATAAAATACGTGTTTTTCACGCCCACTTTGAGCACATCGCGTTCCATTTCGCCTTTTAATCGCATGTAAAAAGCATTGCTGTCTGGATTTGCACCCAGTGCCGAAATTACAATAAGTGTCGGGATATTTTGTGCTTTGCAATATTGCGCCGCTTGTAGCGGAATTCCATAATCTATGGCGCGATATTGCTCTTTATCGCTCGTCTTTTGTTGCGTTGTCCCGATGCAGCAAAAAACCACATCTGCATTCAGCGGTTCTTCAAGAGCATCTATAGAACCTATCATCTCTGTGAGTTTAGGATGATCTATTTTTGACTTACGGCGATGCACGCTAATGACTTCGCTATAGTTATCGTCTTTGAGTAGCTTTCGCGAAAGCGCATCTCCCACAAGCCCTGTTATTCCTAGAATTATTGCTTTTTTAGCCATCGCAAACCTTTTAGTGAAGTTAAGTTATTTTATTTAACAAAACTTTAATTTTGATTAGTTCGGTTAATTCCGAACCAAACGTAATTTTGCCGCTTAAATTTTCTTTATGGATGATACTTTGCTTAAGAAAAAAGAGCGTTTAATAGAGCGTCTGGGCGTTCACCTTGAACAAAAAGACCAGATCGCACCTGTGGCGGCACGTTTACTTTCTTCGTTGATACTTAGTGGAAATAGAGGTTGCACCTTTGACGATCTTGTAGAGAGTCTGCAGGCTAGCAAAAGTACTGTTTCTACCCACCTCAACACCTTGCAAACTCAGCAGAAGATCACGTATTACACAGTGTGTGGCGATCGTAAGAAGTACTTTATTCTAAACCCTAATGCAACTTTACTCAAGGTGGATGAGATGTTGCGCAACTGGGAGGAAGAGCGCCAATTACATCTGGAGGTTACCTGCTTTAAAAAGTTAGTTAACGAAAGTTTGCCAGAAGGCGAGCAACCGCAATTTGACCTTGTTTACCATACTGAATATTTAACCTTTTTAGATCAAGCGAGCGAAACGATTCAGCGCTTGCGCGAAAAACTAATAGAACAATCAAAAAACAATTAAAAAATCCCTTAAATGAAAACTAGAATCTTTCTTTATATACTCCCGGCGATTTTTGGCGTAAGCCTTATCACCACTTCTTGCGGTGAAAGCGAAGCAAAACAACCGCAAGCCGCGCAAGCTCCTAGCCTACCGGTTGTGACTTTGCCCACTAAAACAATAACAGGAAACACTTCTTATCCTGCAAAAATAGAAGGTGTTGTAAATGCTGAAGTTTATGCTAAAATTTCTGGTTATATCACAGATGTGCTTGTAGATGAAGGGCAACATGTGAACAAAGGCCAGATCCTTTTTAAACTAGAAACACAATCGCTTACTGAGGATGCCGCTGCTGCGAAAGCTAATGTGAACGCAGCACAAGTAGAAGTTGATAAATTAAAACCTCTTGTTGCAAAAAACATCATCAGCGAAGTACAACTTGAAACTGCAAAAGCAAGACTACAGCAGGCACAAAGTTCTTACAATAGTGTTGCTGCAAACATCAGTTATGGGACGATAAAAAGTCCGGTAGATGGTTATGTAGGATCTATCAATCTGCGTTCTGGTTCTTTAGTAAGTCCATCAAGTCAGGAACCTTTAACGACAGTTTCAGACATTAGCGAAGTTTATGCGTATTTCTCAATGAATGAGAAGGAGTATTTGGATTTTATCCAAAACGCCGATGGCGCAACCATTGAAGAAAAGATCGAGAAAATGCCGCAAGTAGGTTTACTACTTGCAAACGGTCGCGAATACAGCCAGAAAGGTAAAATTGAAACCATAAACTCACAGGTAAATGAGCATACTGGTTCTGTTTCTTTTAGAGCTGTTTTTGACAACCCTTCGCGCATTCTTACAAACGGTAACAGCGGAAAGATCCAAATCCCAAAAGTATATACTGATGCTGTAGTTGTACCTAAAGAATCTACTTATGATCAACAAGGAAGTATTTATGTCTACAAACTTGATCAAACTAACACAGCAACCGCTGCAAAAATCACAATAGCTGGTGATGTAGATAATCTATATGTGGTGACTTCTGGGATTAAAGAAGGTGATAAGATCGTTGCTCAAGGTGTGAGTTCACTGCGTGGACAGACAAAGATCCAACCGCAGGAAAAACCTTTTGATAGCATTGCGCAACCGCTAAACAAAGTCTTTAGATAAACCCCTGACCAAACAAGAAATATCATGTTACAAAAATTTATAGAACGCCCCGTTCTCTCAACGGTTATTTCCATAATCGTTGTTATTCTGGGAGTTTTAGGTCTTACTTCTTTGCCTATTACTCAATATCCAGATATCGCGCCGCCTACTATACAGGTAAGCGCAACATATCCAGGGGCGAATGCAGAAACTATTCTTGAGAGTGTAATAATACCTCTTGAAGAGCAAATTAACGGTGTAGAAGGAATGACGTATCTTACTTCTACAGCAACTAATAATGGTACAGCAGCAATTACCGTTTTCTTTGATCAAGAGGTTGATCCTGACATTGCCGCAGTAAACGTGCAAAACCGAGTTGCCAGAGCAAATTCGCTTTTACCACAGGCAGTGATCCAGACGGGTGTAACCACACAAAAACAACAGACCAGTGCGCTGATGTTCATGTCTTTTTATAGCACTAATGAAGATTATGATGACACCTTTCTTCAGAACTATTTAAAGATCAACGTAATTCCAGAAATACAGCGTGTAAACGGTGTAGGTAATGTGAATGTCTTTGGGTCTAAAGATTACGCGATGCGTATTTGGCTAGATCCACAAAAACTCGCCGCTTATGATCTTATACCCTCTGATGTTACAGCTGCTTTAAATGAACAAAGTTTAGAAGCTGCCGCAGGTTCTCTAGGAGAAAATGATGGTGAATCTTTTTCATACACTATAAAATATGGTGGTCGTTTTAAAACTGAAGATCAATATAGCGACATTGTCATCAAAGCACTGGGCGAAGGTCAATTTTTAAGATTAAAAGACGTTGCAGAGATCGAGCTGGGAGCGCAGTCATATTCAGGTTCTTCTAATACAAATGGATATCCAGCAGTAAACATGGGTATCTTTCAAACTAAAGGTTCTAATGCACAAGAGATCATTGACGCCATTAAAACTGAGCTTGAAGATGTGCGTGCTAATCTACCAGAAGGTGTAGAGATCTTTATACCATATGACACAAATAACTTCTTAAATGCATCTATTGATAAAGTAGTTCACACACTTATAGAGGCATTTATTCTTGTGTTTATCGTTGTATTTATCTTCTTGCAAGATTTTAGATCAACATTGATCCCGGCGATCGCGGTACCTGTATCTATTGTAGGTACATTTTTCTTCCTGAATTTATTCGGATATTCTATCAACCTCTTAACATTGTTCGCTCTTGTTCTCGCAATTGGTATTGTGGTGGATGATGCGATCGTTGTTGTCGAGGCTGTTCATGCAAAACTAGATGAAGGTGAGAAAAGCGCTAAAAAAGCTACAACAACTGCAATGTACGAAATATCTGGAGCAATCGTCTCGATCACCCTTGTGATGGCGGCGGTATTTATTCCGGTTACATTTGTGCAAGGACCTACGGGTGTTTTCTATGAGCAGTTTGGTATCACACTTATTGTTGCGATAGGAATTTCAGCGATCAACGCGTTAACCTTGAGTCCGGCGCTTTGTGCTTTATTCTTAAAAGGTCATGACGACGACGAAGGTCATAAAAAGAATTTCCTTCAGCGTTTCTTTGATGCTTTCAACCGTGGTTTTAAAGCTACGATCAATCGTTATGGGCGCTCAGTACATTTCTTGTACCGTAATAAATGGGTGACTGTGCTGATTTTTATTTTGGCTATAGCCGGAATATGGTGGTCTTCTTCTATTGTAAAAACCGGATTTGTTCCTGATGAAGACAGAGGGATCATCTTTGTAAATATTGAGCTTCCTGCAGGTGCGTCAATTGACAGAACACACGAGGTAAATGAGAAACTTTATGGAATGATAAAGGATCTTGAAGGTGTGCAAGGAATGTCTTTTATTGAAGGTCGAAGCCTTATTAACGGTGAAGGTAGTAACTATGGTCTAGGCTTTATCAGACTTGATGATTGGGATGAACGTGAGGATGATGCACTAGCGTTACAAGCCATTACTGAGAAGTTATTTGGCGTTGCAGCCCAAATTCCTGAGGCAAATATCATTTTCTTTTCTCCGCCTAGTATTCCTGGATTTGGTAACTCTGCCGGTGTAGAAGTAAATTTATTAGACCGCTCTGGCGGAAGTTTTGCAAATCTTGACGCGACAAACCAAGAGTTCATCAGCAAGCTTACCCAAAGACCAGAATTTCAATACGCTCAATCATCATTTAACACCAAATATCCTCAGTACAAATTAGAGCTTAATGTTCCTGTAGCTAAAGAATTAGGTGTGCCAATTAGCAGTATTTTCTCTACGCTTCAGGGATATATAGGTGGAGTTTTTGCAGCAGATTTTTCTCGTTTCGGGAAGCAATACCGTGTTTATGTACAGGCATTGCCACAAGATCGCGCTGACCTGGCAGATCTAGACGAATTGTATGTAAGAACCAGTAGTGGTGAGATGACGCCTATCACGCAGTTCATTTCGC
Source organism: Leeuwenhoekiella obamensis (assembly GCF_055391795.1). Classification (NCBI taxonomy): domain Bacteria; kingdom Pseudomonadati; phylum Bacteroidota; class Flavobacteriia; order Flavobacteriales; family Flavobacteriaceae; genus Leeuwenhoekiella; species Leeuwenhoekiella obamensis. The sequence goes on from NZ_AP029251.1 coordinate 2,947,462, forward strand.
TAGAGCGTGTATATGGACCACAATCTGTAACCCGTTTTAACCTGTTTAACTCTACTAAAGTCACGGCAGCCTTAAATCCTGGTTATAGTTCTGGTGATGGTATCGCCGCGGTAAACGAAGTGGCAAAAACATTGCCTAGTAACTTTACCACAGCATACTCTGGACTTACCCGTGAAGAAGTAAATGCAGGAAACCAAACCACCACGATTTTTATCTTATCGCTTGTGTTTGTTTACTTCTTGCTTGCCGCACAGTATGAAAGTTATTTATTACCGCTTTCAGTATTGTTCTCATTGCCTTTTGGGATTTTTGGAGCATACATCACTACGCAATTCACAGGATTACAAAACAACATATATTTTCAGATCGCATTGATCATGCTTTTAGGGCTTCTTGCTAAAAACGCAATTCTTATCGTAGAATTTGCCATACAGCGACGCAAAGAAGGTGAGAGTATTGTAGATGCAGCGGTACACGGTGCAGAGTCTAGACTAAGACCTATTCTTATGACGTCATTTGCCTTTATCATGGGACTTTTACCACTTGTTTTTGCAAATGGTGTGGGCGCAGAAGGTAACCGTTCTATAGGAACTGGTGCCGTAGGTGGACTCTTGATAGGAACCATCATCGGGGTATTTATCATACCTGTGCTGTACATTCTCTTTCAATGGCTTCAAGAAAAGATCTCTGGAGCTCCTACCCCTAAATCTGAAGAATCGCATTAATTATGAGAAAACAAATTTTATATAGAATTATCCTTTTTGGCGCAATGCCACTGCTTCTCGCTTCTTGCTTTGCAGCGAAAGAGTATGAGCGACCAGAAATGATAAATGAAGCAAACTATAGAACAGACAATCTGCCGCAAGACAGCATCACACTGGCTGATGTTTCTTACAAAGAACTTTTTACAGATCCTTTGCTGGTAGATTATATAGATCAAGGATTGCAAAATAACATTGATATTAGAGTTGCTTTGCAGCAGATCATTTCCGCGGAAGCGTATTTAAAACAAGGCAAAGCCGCCTTTTTACCCAGCGTAGAAGCCGGAGCGCAATACACACACCAGGAACTATCAGCAAATAGTCAATTTGGGAGTTTGTTCTCTTCTTTAGATCAATACCAACTCACAGGAAGTTTATCTTGGGAAGCAGACATCTGGGGAAAAATCCGCAGTAACAAACGTGCATTTCAGGCGAGTTATTTACAAAGTGTAGCGGCGCATCAAGCGGTAAAATCTAGACTTGTGGCAGACATCGCCTCAACGTATTACAATTTGCTTTCGCTAGACACGCAGTTGCGCATTACAGAAGAAACGGTGAGCAACCGCGAGAACAGTCTTGAGACTACCTCTGCGCTTAAAGACGCAGGCTCTGTTACAGAAGTTGCTGTGAAGCAAACCGAAGCGCAACTTTATACAGCGCAAGCACTGGTAATTGATCTCAAAATGCAGATCAAGATCCTAGAGAATACGATGTCAATTTTACTAGGCACAGAACCTACAGAAATTCCGAGAGGAAATCTCGAAGGTCAAAACATCACTAGCGATCTTCCTGTAGGTGTTCCTGTTTCGCTTTTGCGAAATAGACCAGACGTTGTCGCTGCAGAGTATGCATACATGAATGCCTTTGAACTTACAAATGCTGCGAGAAGCAACTTTTATCCTTCGCTGACAATTTCTGCGACAGGTGGTTTTCAAAGTTTGGATCCAGCAGAACTGCTTGATACAAATTCGTTATTCGCAACATTAATAGGCGGTCTTACTCAACCTATTTTTAATAAGAGACAAATTAAAACTCAATATGAGGTGTCTGAATCGCAACAAGAACAAGCTCGTTTAAATTACAGACAAGCCATTCTTACCGCGACAAAAGATGTTTCAGACGCGTTGTATTCTTATGAAGCCGCAACGGCAAAGATCGAGGTGAAACGAAAGGAATATGATGCCTATGGTCTGGCAACTTCATATTCTGAAGAATTGTTGAACAACGGTCTAGCAAACTATCTTGAAGTACTAACCGCAAGAGAAAACGCGCTAAATTCTGCTTTAGGTCTTGTTACCACGCGCAACAATCAATTGCAAGCTGTGGTTGATCTTTATGTAGCGCTGGGCGGCGGCTGGCAGTAGATGATGGATGAGCAAGTAAAGCATAAGATCCTGAATACCGCACTGAGGCTTTTTAGACAACACGGCACAAAAAGCACCAGCATGGATGATATTGCCGAAGTATTAGCGATATCAAAGAAAACGCTTTACGCTCATTATAGCAGCAAGAGAGCACTTGTAAAAGACACCATAAATCATAACTTCAAGAATCATGAGCGCACCATAAGTAAGATTCTCGCAGAAGATCTTACCGCGCTAGAAAAGTTCATGAAGATCTATGAATATGGTATTTCATTTTTGATCTCTTATCATCCTAGCTACTATTATGATATTAAAAAATATCACCGTGAGCTCAGCACAGAATATGAGCAAAGGAAAAATAAAATGATCTCTGATAAATTCCTGGGTTTGCTTAAGCAAGCTCAGGAAGACGGAGATATTATCCCGCAGGCTAATCTTGAGCTTTTTTGCAAGCTGTATATCTCAGAAATGGACGAACATCTTGCCACTTCCTCACTGAGCAAAAAATATCCCATTCACGAGTTGCTAAACCATCTTATTGTTTTCAACTTAAGAGGCATTGCTACAGATCCTTCAAAAATTGCGGTGCATTGATTTTTTTTTTGGCTGCAGCCAAAAAACCTTACTCAAGATCTATCTCAACCGTTTTGCCAGTAAATTTCTGCAATTCTTGATCAGCTAATGGCTTTACTTTAATTGTCCAATTTGCATTAGACTGTGTGATCTTTAAATGCTTTTTACCGTTTTGAACAGACAAATACACCGAAAGATCATTGTCGCCAATTTTCACGTTTTCTAACGAAGCCTCATCCCACGTGCTAGGAAATTGTGGCGTGATGATCACTTCCTTTTTTGCCGCCCATGGATCAATGCCAAAAAACTGTCTCACGATAGGCACAGCGTATCCATAGATATTCCACGCCTGAGCGATCATCCCATAATCTGGCGAAACTTCATACATACTCCCCGGGAATGCGTAACTAAAACTACGTGTCATCCGATTTATATAATCTAAAGCTTCATCAGGATTGCCGTAGTTATTTTCGGCGACAGCCATAACACCCGTAGGCAACGTCATCACAGCTCCTGTGTAAGAAAAAATCTTGCTTCCTTTAAACGACGCCTCGTCTTTACCAGCCGTCTCATCACGGTCTATCCCCGTTACAAATGTGCCAAAAGGATTTACATATTGCTTGGCAGTTTTAAGCGCTATCTGCGCCTTTTGTTCATCTGCCAGGCCAACTTCCATAGGCGTATTTACCACCCAATTATGATGCAAAACAAAAGGTTGCACACTGTCATTCGCTGTATTTTCTATAGCCGCTTTGGTAGCTTTAAGCTCTTTTACAGACCATGGTTTTTGCAATGTATCTGCACGCACGATCGCATCGTCAATAAGGTGTAATGCCTGCTTTGTCGTCCCTCTAAAATCTGCATAAGAAGAAAACTCCTCAGACCAAAATTGTTCATTGATCATCTTTTTAAGCTTCTCTGCCTTGGTTTTATATTCGGTTGCTATCTGGCTTTCACCAAAAGCTTCTGCAAGCAACGCAGCATCTGCAAACGCCTTTTGTGTGTATGCAGCAACATCTATCATCTCGCTATCAAGACCGTGAATTTCCATCATCCCGAAACCATCAGGAAATCCATTTTTGTCAAGATCTGCCTCGTCGTATATCCACTTCAAGCCTTTTTTTACTGTGGGAAAAATAGCTTTTGTAAACGCTTCGTCGCCCGTCCATTTATAATTTTGAAGCAATAAAGTTGCAAACTGTGGCGTCTCGTTAATATTTCCCGGATTAAAAACTTCACCGTTAGAAGACATCTCATGAATGATGCGCCCGTTGCCATTTACCGCATTGCTCACACTGTCTAAGATCTTGATCATGCTCGCCGCCACATCTGCTCTACCTATCGCGAGATAACCTTGCAAAGCATATTCACTATCCACACCAAAATGCCACGGATAATCTGGAATACCGGCAACAATGCCGCGGCCTATTCCCGGCGTTTCCTGCACTAACCATTGACTGTTATATTTTAACCACTCAAAGGTCTCTTGCAACGTCTCATCTGCTATTTTTAGCTTTGATCTTTCGGCTAATTCTTTATAGAACTTCTCCTTTTCTGCGATGATATTATCAAGGTCCGCAAATGTGTTTTTGAATATTTCAGATGCTTCTTGCTCACTTTCAGAAGAGCCGGATATCACAAAAGTTATGGTCTTAGTTTCTTTCGCTTTAAGCGAAAATGAATACGACAAAACACCTTGCGACGGCTGCTTAACATTTGAACTTATCGCCGCTTCATGCTCCACCGGATCCTGATCAGCACCAAACACAGCAAACCAATCGTTCTCTTTATCTTTTGCGACGAATGATCTTAGATCAGCATTATAAAAAAGACTGTCTGTTGCGTTTGCAATATTTTGACGCTCAGCCAACCAAGTAGGTCGCAGATCAGACAATCCCGTGAATTTAAAGTCTATGTCCTTATCAGAATCGGTTGTATTCTCGATAGCATATTTAACGATGATCGCAGCGTCCTTCTGTGCCGCCATTTGCCAGCGCTCAACCTGCAATCCATCTTCTGTATTCTTAAAAATATGGGCGTTAGCTGCCGGATAATTCACAAAACTATCTGCTTTGTTTAACTGCCAGATTTGATCATTTTGCTGTATTGTCGCAGTAAAACCATCCATCAACTTTATAGGATGACTCCACACGCCGCCCATCTCGCCCGTGATGTGCCAACCCAGATCAGCAAAAGAACCATCTTGATGACCCACCATATAAATACGCTCACCGGCGGTAACAAATGGCGATGCGAGATATTCTTTTTTACCCCAAATTTCTGGAGAAGATTCGGCAGAAACCGTATTAGTTTTCTCTGATTTGCACGACAAAAGTGTAACCATCAGAAGAGAAAAAAAAGCACAGTGCTTATTCATAAGCTTTTAAATTTTGCAAACTCTCAAATTTAAGTTTTTGTATTTTTTGATGCTACTTTTACAGCATAGATGACTCAAGAAATCACTTCTCGCAAGATCATTCATGTAGACATGGATGCTTTTTACGCCTCTGTTGAGCAGCTGGATAATCCAGAGTTGCGAGACAAACCCATTGCTGTGGGTGGCGGTTCAGCACGAGGTGTTGTGAGTGCAGCGAGTTATGAAGCGCGTAAATATGGTGTGCGAAGCGCCATGAGCGGTCAGGTAGCGCGCAAGCTTTGTCCTGATCTTATTTTTGTAAAAACACGCTTTGAGCGCTATCGTGAAATAAGTTCACGCATTCGCGAAATTTTCTATGAATACACAGATCTGGTTGAACCTCTCTCGCTAGACGAAGCCTATCTGGACGTCACAGAGAATAAAAAAGGAAATCCTTCTGCAACGCTTATCGCCAAAGAAATACGCGCTAAGATCAAAGAAAAAACGGGTCTTAACGCTTCTGCCGGGATCTCGATAAACAAATTCATCGCGAAGGTTTCCAGCGATTTTAATAAACCCAATGGTCAAAAAACTGTAAACCCAGAAGAGGTTGAAGCTTTTCTAGAAGATCTTGAGATCAGGAAGTTTTATGGCGTGGGTAAAGTCACGGCAAACAAGATGTACAGTCTAGGCATTTTTACAGGAAAAGACCTTAAGAATAAGTCATTGGAGTTCCTTGAGGAACATTTTCGCAAAAGCGGAAACTTCTATTATAACGTTGTGCGCGGTATTCACACCAGTGAGGTAAAACCACATCGCATCAGGAAATCGCTGGGTGCAGAGCGCACTTTTAGTGAAAATATATCTTCAGAGATCTTTATGATCGAGAAGCTAGAGAACATCGCTGAAGAAATTGAGCGCCGCCTGAGCAAGTCTGACGTAGCAGGAAAAACGGTGACATTAAAAATAAAATACAGCGATTTTACTTTAAAAACGCGCAGCAAAACGCTGGCCTATTATGTGCGTAGCAAAGACATTATCCTAGAAACAGCAAAGGAGCTTCTCTTTCAAGAAAAGCTCCTTAACTCTGTAAGATTGCTGGGCATTTCGCTGGCGAATCTCAATACTGAAAAGGATGATGAAAAACCAGATCAGAAGGAGATAGCCGTGCAGCTTAAATTTGACTTTTAATAGTCTGCTCCTATTTCGCGAACGCGCAATGTATTTGTCATTCCCATCTCGTTAACAGGCATAGACGCAAGGCTTACAACCATATCGCCTTTATTTACATAACCACGATCCAGACACATTCTGTTTACATCCTGCACAGTCTCATCTGTAGAAACAAACTTGTCATAATAGAATGCTTTAACACCCCAAAGCAGGTTAAGACGTCCTAAGATCTGCTTGTTTGAAGTAAATACAATAATGTGTGCATTAGGTCTCCACGCAGAGATCTGAAATGCTGTGTACCCGCTATTTGTTAATGTTGTTATGGCTTTCGCCGAAATCTCATTTGCCATAAGCGCTGCATGATAGCAAACGGCTTTTGTGATATATCTTTTTGTCTTGATATGTGGTGGCTCTTGAGGAACGTTAATTCTTGAAGAGTTCTCAACACTAAGACAGATAGAGCTCATTTTCTCAATAACCTGAACTGGGTATTTACCCACAGAAGTTTCGCCACTAAGCATAACCGCATCAGCACCATCCATTACAGAGTTTGCCACATCGTTTACCTCTGCACGCGTAGGTGTAAGGCTATCGATCATGGTTTCCATCATCTGAGTTGCTATGATGACTGGTATTCTTGCTTTTTTAGCTTTAGAAACAAGTTCTTTTTGGATCAACGGTACTTCTTCTGCTGGGATCTCTACACCTAGATCTCCACGAGCAACCATAAGAGCGTCGCTATATGCGATGATCTTATCAATATTTGTGATCGCCTCTGGCTTCTCGATTTTTGAGATGATCGGGATTTTATAGTCAGAATGTTTATCGATCAATTCTTGAAGTTGCTTAAGATCACCTTCATGTCTTACAAAAGAAAGTGCGATCCAGTCAACTTTTTGAGAGATTGCAAATTTTGCATCCTCAATATCTTTTTCGGTCAGCGCCGGAAGAGAAATATTTGTGTTAGGAAGGTTCACACCTTTTCTTGAGCGTAGTGGTCCACCTTGAATCACTACAGTTTCAACCTCATTTTCTGAGTCGGTTTTAAGAACCTCAAAAATAAGTTTACCATCATCAAGAAGAATTCTCTCTCCTTTATTCACATCTCTTGGAAACTGCTGATAGTTCATATACACACGCTCTTTTGTGCCTTCAAACTCTTCTGCAGTAGAGAACGTGATGATGTCTCCAGGCTCTACATTAACCTCTTCTTTCATTTTACCTACACGAAGTTTAGGTCCTTGCAGGTCTGCCAAGATAGCTATACTGTGGCCTATTTCTTCACTGATCTCTCGTATCATTTTGATACGTTGAGTCACCGCTTCATAATCAGCATGTGAGAAGTTTATACGGAAAACATCGGCTCCAGCCCTAACCATATTTAATAGGGTTTCCTTGCTTGAGGTTGCTGGGCCTAATGTGGCCACAATTTTAGTCTTTTTAATACTTGGCATTATTCAAAAATTAAATTCTTCTTTGATTTTAATTCCTCTACCTCTATCTCATATGCTGTGATAATCTGAGGTATTTCTTTTAGTTTATTAAGAAATAAGGTAATGGATGTATTCTTAAAATGTGCATCATACAATAATAAGTAATCTGCGCTTTTATATTCTGGCACAAGGTTAATAGTTTTTATCGCATTATGTTCAATTTCTGCGAATAAATCACTGCTAATCTTGCTGCGATCAACCCTGGCCTTAAATTTATTACCTAATAGATTATAGGTAATGTATTTTTTTTCGTCTTCAAAGTGGTATCTAGGAAAGTTAACTTCAAACCCGTACCCTTTAAAACTAAGATCTTCTTTTGTTCTACTTAATCTAAGCCCCATGAGTTTATTTATCATAAACGCCATGCGGTAATCTTCAAGCGAGCAATGTATAGCAATAAGCGAAAAATCATATTCAAATTCTTCTTCAAGAACTAACATTGTAGTGCTCATTGCTTAGAAAATAAGTGACAAAAATACTTAAACTAAAGTATATTTTTAAAACGTCTTCTTTAAGAATAAGTAAATTATTCTTAGCGCAAATTACGCCTGTATTTATCTATCTGATCTTGCAAGGCGTAGTATGCTCTTTTTGCCGCCTTTTCTTCAGCTTTTTTCTTAGAGGTTGCTCTGGCCTTTGTTATTTGCTTATCGTCAATAGAGAGTTTTACCCCAAAATGCCTCACGGTATCCTGCCCTGTATCTTCGTAAGTATTAAAGTTGAAGGATTTTTTTTCCTTCTGGCACCATTCAATTAAAAGACTCTTGTAACTAATGATCCTACCTTCTAGCTTCTCTATATCTACATATGGATCGATCACCCGTTTGTAGATAAATTTTCGCGCGGCAGCGTAACCTTTATCTTTATAAATAGCACCTACTAAAGCTTCAAATAAGTTACCGTGTACGTTTACTCCAAAGTTATCCTTAGGTATCGCAGAGTTAATAAGGTCTAAAAGGTCAAGATCGCGTCCCAACTCATTGAGATGTTCTCTATTCACAACCTTAGAGCGCATTTTTGTAAGGTAACCTTCATCGCCTTTTTGTACTTCTTCAAAAAGATAAGCGGCTATCACAGCACCCAGAATAGCATCTCCTAGAAACTCAAGCCTCTCATAATTAAAGGCATTACCTCTATCATCTTGTATTCCTAAGGATCTGTGGGTAAATGCTTCTTTGTATAGTTTTAAATCCTTTGGCTTAAAGCCAACAATGTTTTTTATATGAGCAAAAAAATTCCCGTCCTCTTTAGAACGGGAATTAAATATGTTATGTATAGCACTCATCAAAAAAACTATACGCTATATTTTTTAAACAAGATACAAGCATTGTGACCTCCAAAACCAAAGGTGTTGCTCATTGCATAGTTTACCTCTTTTGCTTGTGCTTTGTTAAGCGTTAAGTTAAGAGATTGATCAATATTCTCATCTACCACGGTATGATTAATCGTAGGTGGTACAAGACTATGCTCTATGGCAAGGATAGATGCGATCGCTTCAATAGCTCCTGCAGCTCCTAGTAAGTGCCCGGTCATAGATTTTGTTGAATTTATATTGATATCTGCAGCGTGAGCGCCAAAGATTTTTGAGATCGCTTTAAGCTCTGCAACGTCACCTAGTGGTGTAGATGTACCGTGCGTGTTGATAGCATCAACAACTTCTGAACTTACACCAGCGTCTCTAAGACAATTTTGCATTACTCGTTCTACACCTATACCGTCTGGATGTGGCGCAGTCATGTGATATGCATCACTAGACATACCTCCACCCACAACTTCTGCATAGATCTTTGCTCCTCTTGCTTTTGCGTGCTCATATTCTTCAAGAATAAGAGCTCCTGCACCTTCACCTAGAACAAAGCCGTCACGTGTTGCATCAAATGGTCTTGACGCAGTCTCAGGACTGTCATTTCTAGTAGATAGTGCATGCATTGAGTTAAATCCACCCATACCGGCTTGTGTTACTGCTGCTTCGCTACCACCGGTAACGATAATATCACAATGTCCTAAACGGATGTAATTTAATGCATCGATAAGTGCATTCGCAGATGACGCGCAGGCCGAAACCGTTGTATAGTTAGGCCCCATAAATCCATGTTTAATAGAAATATTACCTGGCGCTATATCAGCGATCATCTTAGGTATAAAGAAAGGATTAAAACGAGGCGTCCCATCGCCATTTGCAAAATTGATAACTTCGTCTTGAAAAGTCTCAAGGCCACCGATACCGGCTCCCCAGATTACTCCTACTCTAAACTTATCGACTTCATCTAGATTGATGCCCGCATCTTTAATTGCTTCATCTGATGAAACAAGGGCATACTGTGCAAATCTGTCGAGTTTTCGAGCTTCTTTTCTATCAAAGTAATCTAAGGCATTAAAGCCTTTGACTTCGCAAGCGAACTTAGTCTTGAATTTTTCGGTATCAAAATAGGTAATAGGTGCACACCCGCTTTTACCGGTACGCAAACCTTCCCAATATTCTTGGACATTATTACCTATGGGCGTTAACGCTCCAAGACCCGTGACTACGACCCGCTTTAACTCCATAAACGTGTTTTGCTTGTTTTGCTTACTTTGCGTTTTCTATATAAGAAATTGCCTGTCCTACAGTAGCGATGTTTTCTGCTTGATCATCTGGGATCTGGATATCAAACTCCTTCTCAAATTCCATGATAAGTTCTACTGTGTCTAGTGAATCTGCTCCCAAGTCGTTCGTGAAGCTTGCTTCAGCAACAACTTCATTCTCATCAACGCCTAGCTTATCTACGATGATGGCCTTTACTCTTGATGCAATGTCTGACATAATCTTCGAATTTTAAATTTTAAATTAGGTGGCAAAAATAGCAAACTTTACCTTATGACCGTGTAAGGAATCCAAAAGTTATGTAATTTAAGGTTTTTCATGTTAAGATTTGCCGCAATTTCTTTTAAAAAATACTTTAAAATGCATTGCTTTGCGTCTCTTACAAACCCCATATATACATGAAGTCTATTGTAATTTTTGCCTCAGGAAGCGGCTCTAACGCACAACGAATAATAGAATATTTTCATTCTAAAAAAATTGCACGCGTTAAACTCGTCCTGTCTAACAAAGCTAAGGCACATGTTTTAAATAGAGCAAATTCATTAGAAATTCCTGCACTTTCTTTTAACAAACAAGCCATCAACAACGGCTACATCAAGACTATTATAGACGACATAAAGCCAGACCTCATCGTACTTGCGGGCTATTTATGGCTTTTTCCAGATGATATTTTAAACGCCTATAAAAATAAAGTGATCAACATTCACCCAGCACTTTTACCTAAATATGGCGGCAAAGGCATGTATGGTATGAATGTGCACAATGCTGTTATCGCTCAAGGCGAAAAGGAGTCTGGCATCACCATTCATTACGTAACATCAGAGTATGATAAAGGCGCAATAATATTTCAGGCGACGACGCAGATCGACAAAGAAGACACGCCAGATGATCTTGCAACAAAAATTCACGCTTTAGAACATGAGCACTTTCCGCAGGTGTTAGAAAAATTATTGACGGCAGAGTAGTTTTCGCTTTAAGCGAAAAGGAAATGTATATATTAAAGTAAGATTTGCGCTTACGCGGAAATAAAAATGGAAGATGGCAAAGAAGGAAAAATTTTATGTAGTGTGGAAGGGTAAACGCCCCGGGATTTATAATTCTTGGGATGATTGCAAGGCGGCAACTGCTGGTTTTAAAGGAGCGCAGTACAAAAGCTTTCCCACTTTTGCGGAAGCAAAAAAAGCATACAACGGTAATTATGCCGACTTTAAATCTTCTAAAAACGCGCCAAAAGTGGTTGACAAAGCCTTGCTAGAAAAAATAGGTCAACCTAATTATAATAGTATTGCGGTAGATGCAGCTTCAAGCGGAAATCCTGGCATTATGGAGTATCGCGGCGTAGACACTAAGAGTAAAAAACAGCTTTTTCATCAAGGTCCATTTAAACAAGGAACAAACAACGTGGGAGAGTTTCTTGCACTTGTGCACGGCTTGGCTTTTTTAAAGAAAAACAACAGTGATCGCATCATTTATTCTGATTCTCGTATTGCGATAGGCTGGGTGCGCAAAAAGAAATGCGGCACAAAATTGACGCAAAACGCTAAGAACAAAGATGTTTTTGAACTGGTGCAACGTGCAGAAAAATGGCTTCAAGAAAATGACTTTAATACACCCATCGCAAAATGGGAAACAAAGGTCTGGGGGGAAATCCCTGCAGATTTTGGTAGAAAATAAAATATTGCCAAAGCGGTCATGCTATTTATGATTGGCCGCTCAAATATGTATATTTGCAAAAATTTTTTTGATGGGTAAATTATTGATTGTCGGTACTTGTGCATTTGACGAAATTGAATCGCCATTTGGCAAGACGGGCAAGATACTGGGTGGAGCTGGTACTTTTATAGGCCTTGCTGCGTCTCAGTTTGATGTAGATCCTGCCGTTGTTTCTACTGTGGGCGAGGATTTTCCGCAAGAATATCTAGACTTGCTTACTAATAAAGGTATAAACATAGACGGTGTAGAGATCGTAGAAGGCGGTAAAACCTTCTTCTGGAAAGGCCGCTATCACAACGACCTTAACACAAGAGATACTTTAATCACAGAATTAAACACACTGGCAGATTTTAGCCCAGTTGTGCCAGAGGCATATAAAGATGCAGAGATCGTGATGCTGGGTAATTTACACCCGCTTGTACAAAGCAGCGTTCTGGATCAAATGACAACAAAACCTAAGCTTGTAGTGCTAGACACTATGAACTTCTGGATGGATAGCGCGCTAGATGAACTTAAAGACATCATCGCCCGCGTAGACGTTATTACTATTAATGACGAAGAAGCAAGACAACTTACTGGCGAATATTCTCTAGTTGTTGCTGCTAAGAAGATCCACGAGATGGGACCTACGTTTGTTGTGATCAAAAAAGGTGAGCACGGCGCTCTACTTTTTCAAGGCGAAGAGATTTTCTTTGCGCCTGCATTACCGCTTGAAGAAGTTTTTGACCCCACAGGAGCAGGAGACACTTTTGCTGGTGGATTTACAGGCTATCTTGCAAGCACAGGCGACACTTCTTTTGAGAATATGAAACGAGCGATCATACATGGATCAAATCTTGCTTCGTTTTGTGTAGAGAAGTTTGGCACAGAGAGAATGCAGAATCTTACAGAAAAAGAAATAAACAGCAGATTGCAGCGGTTTAAGAAGCTAACGCAATTTGAAATAGAATTAAACTAAAATTACGCGCCCTCCTGTCTGGAGGGCGCCTTCATTTAACATGCTATGAGCGACGCCATTAAACATGAATGTGGGATTTCGGTAATACGATTGCTTAAGCCCCTTGAGTATTATAAAGAAAAGTATGGCACTGCCTTTTATGGGGTAAACAAGATGTACCTCATGATGGAAAAACAGCACAACCGCGGTCAAGATGGCGCTGGTTTTGCCAGTATTAAATTAGACATGCAACCTGGCGAAAGGTACATAAGTCGCCAGCGTAGTGTGGCGCAGCAACCCATACAAGATATTTTTGCGCAAATCAATTCTCGTATAAACGACACACTTGCTACCGCAACTCCAGAAGAGGCTCAAGATGTGGCATGGCAAAAACGCCATGTGCCTTATGTGGGCGAATTGCTTTTAGGCCATGTGCGTTATGGAACTTTTGGAAAAAACAGCGTTGAGAGCGTTCATCCATTTTTGCGTCAAAACAACTGGATGCACCGTAATCTTATCGTTGCTGGTAACTTTAATATGACTAATGTTTTTAAGCTTTTCAACAAGCTTGTAGAACTAGGTCAACACCCTAAGGAGCGCGCAGACACCATCACTGTGATGGAAAAAATAGGCCACTTCTTAGATGACGCTGTTGCGAAACAGTATAAAAAACTTAAAAAAGAAGGCTACTCAAAACATGATGCTTCACCGCTTATCGCCGAAAGACTTAAAGTTGATAAGATCTTGCGCAAAGCAGCAAGAGATTGGGATGGCGGTTATGCAATGGCTGGACTTCTAGGTCACGGTGATGCTTTTGTATTAAGAGATCCTGCTGGTATTAGACCCGCATATTATTATAAAGATGACGAGGTTGTAGTTGTTGCAAGTGAGCGTCCGGTGATACAGACGGTATTTAACGCGCCTTTTGATCAAGTTGAAGAACTAGATCCAGGTCACGCTATGATAATTAAGAAAAACGGTAGTGTAGCTATTGAAGAGATTCATGAGCCACTACCAAGAAAAGCATGTTCTTTCGAACGTATTTACTTTTCGCGCGGAAGCGACGCAGAGATCTATCAAGAGCGTAAAGAGCTGGGTAGATTATTGATGCCGGCTGTGCTTAAAGAAATTGATCACGACACGCAGAACACCGTTTTCAGTTATATTCCTAATACGGCAGAAACTTCATTCTACGGAATGGTTGAAGCGGCTCAGCACGAACTTGACGTTCAAAAGATGGACGAGATCTTAAGACGCAAGGACGAACTGGACGAAAAGAGCTTAGATGAGATCCTTTCGCGTAAGCTAAGAACAGAAAAGATCGCCATAAAGGATGTAAAACTCCGCACGTTTATTACCGAAGATAGCAGCCGCGATGATCTTGTAGCCCACGTATATGATGTGACGTATGGCGTGGTTAAGGAGTCTGACAATCTTGTGATCATTGATGATAGTATCGTGCGTGGTACGACGCTTAAGAAGAGTATCATAAAAATGATGAGTAGGCTTAAGCCAAAGAAAATTGTGATCGTTTCATCGGCGCCGCAAATACGTTACCCTGATTGTTATGGTATTGACATGGCAAAACTTCAGGATTTTGTAGCGTTTAGAGCAGCGATAGATTTGCTTAAAGACCACGATAAAGAGTCTCTTGTACAAGAAGTTTATGAGAAGTGTCTTACTCAAGTTGACTTTGAAGACAAAGATGTGAAGAACTACGTAAAAGAAATTTACGAGCCATTTACAGATGAAGAGATCTCAATAAAGATCGCAGAACTTCTTAAAGACGAAACAACTGCACCAGAAGTAAGTATTATTTATCAAAAGGTTGCAGATCTACACAAAGCTTGTCCAAAGAATTTGGGCGACTGGTATTTTACAGGAGATTACCCAACTCCCGGCGGAAACCGTGTAGTGAACAGAGCCTTTATAAACTATGTAGAAGGTAATGCTTCTAGAGCGTATTAATTTATGCTTTGTGTAGTTTAACTAATTAAAATGCAGTTAATCTAAAAACTTTGTTTTTCAGATCAGCATAAACATATATTTGGATCTGCCATAGCATAAGTAGGTTAAGTTCATGGTAGATTTGGGGCAAAAAAGGTGGAATCTTCTCCACCTTTTTTATTTGGCCCAAATCTAAAACGGGGTGGCGAGTTTACGAGCCGCCTGCCACTTTTAAGAATCTTCTACACCAATCTTTATGATTTTCCTAACCATCTAATATTTGGTGAGTAACGAGTTAGTTAGATCTTTTTTAAAAGCTTCTTTACAGCTAGCATTTAATAATCTTATCTAACCTAAATGCATCAACAAGGACGTTAGCATTTTAAAAATTTTCGCCCCTTTTTTAATTTAATTTCTAGTGAGTAACGAATTAGTTTAGTTCTTTATAATTCTTCTTCACAGCTCGCATTTATCATTCCTATATATTTCAAGGGAAGCGTCGAAACCGTTGATATTTTAAAATTACCCTTCTTTTTTCTATCTAACCAGTTAAGAGTCACAACAGAAATCATCTGCCATTTTTAAGAATCTTCTCCACCAATCTCAATAATTTTCTATATCATTTAATATTTGGTGAGTAAAGAGACAGCTTGTTCTTTTTAAAATCTTACTCACAGCTCGCATTTATTAATTCTATGTAATTCAAGGAGAGTATGGAGACGACTGACATTTTAAAATTACCATCCTTTTTCATATTATCTTTAGTGAGTAACAAGATAGTTTTATCTTTTAGCTATCACCTTTACAGCTCGCTTTTATACATTCCTACCTAAACTAAAAACAGTAGTGAGGACGTTAGCGTTGTTAAAAATCTATACCCTTTTTCTGTCTAACCTGTTAAGAGTTTCGACAGAGATCGCCCGCCACTTTTAGAAATCTTCTTCACACCTCTCATTCCGCTTACGCAAAAAGATCACAGATCTATTACAGAATGAAGAAACATAAAACCTTTTGGCGCAAGCCAAAACAAAAAAACCCACCGCTTGTGCGATGGGTTCTTACAATTTATTAGTGCGAATTCTTATTTCGCTTTAGCGTAGTTGCTAGAAACTGCTTCCCAGTTGATCACATTAAAGAACGCTTTAAGGTAATCTGGACGTAGGTTTTGATACTTTAAGTAGTAAGCATGTTCCCAAACGTCAACTCCTAGTATCGGAGTTCCGCCGCATCCTACACCTGGCATTAACGGGTTGTCTTGATTAGGAGTTGCGCAAATCTCTACTTTGCCACCCTCGTGAGCGCAAAGCCATGCCCATCCTGATCCAAACTGTGCTCCAGCCGCAGCGATGAATTTTTCTTTAAAATCCTCAAAAGAACCAAAAGCGCTATTAATTGCCTCAGCAAGTTCGCCAGTAGGTTCTCCACCTCCATTAGGAGACATCACCTTCCAGAACAAGTCGTGGTTATAATATCCACCGCCGTTGTTTCTTACAGCGCCGTTAGACATATCTAGGTTGATGAGAATATTTTCTATTGTTTTGCCATCAAGGTCTGTACCTTCAATAGCTGCATTAAGTTTATTTGTATACCCTGCGTGGTGCTTATCATGGTGCACCGTCATTGTTGCCTCGTCAATATGAGGCTCAAGAGCATCTTTAGAATATGGTAATTCTGGAAGTTCAAAAGCCATTTTGCTATAGATTTTATCTGTTAATATTTAAATGTCTATCAAAGTTACGAATAACAATCGCAAGGCACGTACCTTTGATGTTATAAATGTCTTAAGTTTTGAGACATGCAGGCACATAGTCCTAATTTTTATTAATTTGACAGCATACAGTCTTTTTTATGATGCAACAAACTCAGGAAAAACCAGCCTTTTCTATCTATAATGCCTCTGCCGGCGCGGGTAAAACTTTTTCGCTGGTAAGCAATTATCTCTACATCCTGCTCAGTTCTAAAAATGAGTTTGCCTTTAGACACATTCTTGCGATCACTTTTACTAATAAGGCTGTCGCCGAAATGAAATCACGTATCGTAAAAAGTCTACAAGAATTTTCGGCTGAAGGCATTTTAGCAAATCCATCACCTATGTTTCTCAATCTTGTTGAAGAAACCGGACTTACAGCGGAAGAAACGCAGGAAAAATCACGACGCATTCTTAAAAACATCATTCAGGATTATGCTTCCTTTGATGTGGTTACCATAGATAATTTCACACACCGCATTATTAGAACTTTTGCGCATGACCTTAGAATATCGCAAAGTTTTGAAGTAGAGTTAAAAACCGAAGAAATACTAGAACAAGCTGTTGCGAATTTGCTAGACAAAGCTGGCCAAGACAAAACCCTCACTCCGGTTCTTATAGATTATGCGCTCGAAAAGACCAACGAAGATAAAAGTTGGGACATTTCTCGTGATTTCATAGAAATAGGCAAAATGCTACTCAATGAAAATCACCGCAATTATCTTGATCTACTTAAGCATAAATCTTTGGAAGATTTCGGGAAATTGAAAACCGGCCTGACAAAAAACATTGAGCGTTCTAAAGCTGCAATTAAGCAAGAAGCAAAAAAGATAATGGATCTCATTGCTGAAAAAGGTCTTACTAGTAAAGATTTTTATAGAGGTTCGTTTCCTAACAATATCGCTAAACTTCTGGATGATAATTACGGGATAGATTTTAATTCATCTTGGGCACAGAAGCTAGAAAATGACCCAACAAGTCTTTATACTAAAACCCAGAAGCAAAACATAAAAGACACAATTGATGAGATCGCAGCTGATCTCGTTGCGGGTTTTGTAATCATTAAAAGAGAAATCCCGGCGCTTAAATTAAAGCAAGAATTACTAAAAAAGGTAACGCCACTTTCAGTTTTACAGGCGATTAAAAAAGAGATCGATAGCATTAAGAAAGATAAGAATCTTGTGCTTATTTCTGAGTTTAATGATATCATTCATAAAGAAATTAAAGATCAGCCCACGCCTTTTATTTATGAGCGTTTAGGCGAGCGGTATGCACATTATTTTATTGACGAATTTCAGGATACTTCTGTTTTGCAATGGCAAAATTTAATTCCGTTGATCGATAACGCGCTGATCTCAAAAGAACACGCTAAGCCTAAAAATAGCTTGATGATCGTGGGCGATCCAAAACAGTCTATCTACAGATGGCGCGGCGGAATGCCAGAACAGTTTATCAATCTGTATGGCGACCACGCAAATCCTTTTATGAATAAGGAAAAAGAGCTGGTTCCTCTTGAAAAAAACTGGCGTAGTCATGAGGAAGTAATCAATTTCAACAATGCGTTCTTTTCGCATCTAGCGAAAACATTAAACGCCAAAGAATACAAAGCGATCTACGAACTCACCAGCAAGCAAGAAACCAATCACAAAGAAGGTGGTTATGTGAATATTTCGTTTGTACAAGGACAAAAAAAGGAAGAAACTGAGCCGCTTTATCTCGAGAAAACGATCGAGATGGTGCAGCGTGCGCAGCAAGATTTTGAGCTGGGCGAAATAAGCATCCTTGTGCGTAAAAACAGTGAGGGTGTGAAGATCGCGCAACATTTGCAAGAAAATGGTTTTGCCGTAGTTTCTAACGAGAGTTTGCTGATCAATCAAGCTCCCGAGGTGCAATTTATCATCGCCATGTTGCGGTATATTTTACAATCACAAGACAAAGAAGCCGCCCTATCTATCTTAGAATTTGTCGCGCAAAACAAGCTAAAACTTCACGATCCACACGCGTTTATTTACAACAATATTCATAAAACTCCGGCAGATCTGTATGAGGAGATCAAAACAGCCGGTTTTGATTTTGAGCTCTCAGTTTTCAGTCAGTTGCCGCTTTATGAGAGCGTAGAATATATCATTAGAACCTTTGATCTAGATGATCAATCTAACGCACATTTGCAGTTTTTCTTAGACTATGTTTTCGCTTACGCGGAAAAAAATCAAAACGGTGTTTATGGATTTTACGAGTGGTGGTTGCGCAACGAGTCTAAACTAAGCATCAGCACACCCGAAACTACAGAAGCCATTAGAATACTAACAGTTCATAAATCAAAAGGCCTTGAATTTCCTGTGGTGATCTATCCTTTTGCAGATACTGAGATTACAAAAAGTAGAGATCTAAATTGGTTACAATTAGATCCTGAAGAGCACGAAGGTTTTGAGGCGTTGCTTATTTCGCAAAACAAAAGTCTGCTAGAATACACAGAAGATACAGCTGCGCTGTTTAACGAGATCAATAATCAGCAACAGTTAGATAGTATGAATACGCTTTATGTTGCTTTAACTAGAGCAGTAGAGCGCTTGTATGTGATCACAAGCATAAAAGATCCTTCTAAACCTGTGGGCGAACCCACAACGTATGCTCAGCTTTTTCAGAAGTATTTAGAAGATCAAAATCTATGGGATCCGGAAAAATCAGCATATGAATTTGGGAAAGAAAGTAGAGTTTCAAAAAAAGAGCAGCAAAAAACGCAGCCAGAGAATATTTCGCTTATTTCTAACGCAAAAGAAAAACACAATTTACATATCGTCACACGATCTACAGAGTACTGGGAAAATGGATATGACGAAGCTGTAAAAAGCGGTAATCTCGCACACGAACTTTTATCCCAAATCGAAACAAAAAATGATCTGTCTAAAGTTCTTCACAGAGCCGTTCAACAAGGATTCTTGCAAGAACAAGATCATGACGAACTACAAGAATCCTTGCTAGTTTTAATTGAAAAGCTAGAGATCCAAGGGTTTTTCAACAAAGACAACAAGCATTTCTTAGAGCGCGACTTAATTTACAAAGGAGAGATCATAAGACCAGACCGCGTGGAGATCACAAAAAATAATGAGGCACTCTTATTAGATTACAAAACAGGAAAACCCATGGAAACGCACAAAGCGCAAATAACGCACTATGCAAAAGCGCTAGAAGAAATGGGGTATAGTGTTTTGACGAAAGTCATAGCATATCTTAATGAAGAGCAAATGCTGCATAAGATATAAGGACTAAAACTTACCTTTGCAAAAAACCAATCATGTACGGAAAAATTAAAGAACATTTACAGGCCGAGCTTGACGAAATTAAGGAAGCCGGACTCTACAAAACTGAGCGCATAATTACTTCGCCGCAAGGCGCTGTCATTAAACTGGATGATGGTAAAGAAGTAATCAATTTTTGCGCAAATAACTACCTAGGACTTTCATCTCATCCCGAAGTAATTCAAGCTGCAAAAGATGCTCTTGACACTCATGGTTATGGTATGAGTTCTGTGCGTTTTATTTGTGGTACTCAAGATATTCATAAAGAGCTTGAAGCGAAAATCGCTGATTTCTACGGTACAGAAGATACGATCTTATATGCTGCTGCATTTGACGCAAACGGTGGGGTTTTTGAACCTTTACTTACAAAGGATGATGCTATTATTTCAGATAGTTTAAATCACGCTTCGATCATTGATGGAGTGCGCCTTTGTAAAGCTGGAAGATATAGATATGCGAATGGTGACATGGCAGATCTTGAAAAACAGTTGAAACAAGCAAACGAAGATGGTGCTCGTTTTAAGATCATCGTAACTGATGGCGTTTTCTCAATGGACGGTCTTGTCGCTCCGCTTGACGAAATCTGTGACCTTGCAGACAAGTATGATGCAATGGTAATGATAGACGAATGTCACGCTACTGGTTTTATAGGCGAAACAGGTATCGGTACTCTTGAAGAAAAAGGTGTACTAGGAAGAATAGATATTATTACTGGTACTCTAGGTAAAGCTCTAGGTGGAGCTATGGGAGGTTATACAACTGGTAAAAAAGAGATCATTGAACTATTAAGACAAAGATCACGTCCTTATCTTTTTAGTAACTCTTTAGCACCTTCAATTGTAGGAGCATCTATTAAGGTATTTGATTTGCTTTCTCAAAGTACTGAGTTGAGAGACAAGCTTGAAGAAAATGCGATATACTTTAAGCAAGAAATGAAGAAAGCAGGTTTTGATATTGTAGATGGAGATTCTGCGATTGTGCCTGTTATGCTTTATGATGCAAAATTATCTCAAAACATGGCTAATGAGCTACTTAAAGAGGGAATTTATGTCATAGGCTTTTTCTATCCAGTAGTACCAAAAGACAAAGCAAGGATTAGAGTTCAACTTTCTGCCGCTCATGATAGAGAACATCTTAACAAAGCTTTAGCTGCTTTCAAGAAAGTGGGTAAATCTTTGAAAATCATTGAATAATAAGGGGGTTTAAGCGGGTTTGCGTTGAGATTTATTTAATAAAATTTTATTACTTTAAGCTTTGTTCATAAATTTTAACAACTTACTTTTGCTCCAATTAACACTTAAAATTACGATTTGAATATGAAAAATCTTAGCAGATTATTCCTCGTAGCGGTTGTAGCCTTAATCGGTTTAACTGCAAATGCGCAGGATAAAAACAATCCTTGGGGGCTAAGCGTAGGTATCAATGCTGTAGATGCATTTCCAGACGTTTATGACCAAGTTGGTTACGGAGGTGAGAGCTTCCCAAATGAATTTTACAACGTAGAAGACCACTGGAATATTCTTCCATCTGTAAGTACTCTTTACATCGGTCGTTACATCGGTGCTGGTTTTGCACTTGGTGTACGTGGATCTATCAACAAGATCGAAACTATTGGTGATACTCCAGTAGATGATGAGGCTTACTACGCAATGGACGGTATGTTCTCTTACAGCTTCCGTGATGCTCTTTTTGGAGAAGGCGGTTGGTTTGATCCTTATTTAGGAGTTGGTGGTGGTTACACTTTTATTGGTGACCGTCCTAGCTTTGGTACTGCAAACGGTACTGTAGGTCTTAAAATTTGGTTAGGTGAAAACATCAACCTTAACTTAAGCTCTACTTACAAGCACGTGTTCGAAGATCGTTATGTTAAGACTTTTCAACACACAGCTGGTATAGGTTTCGTATTTGGCGGAACTGATACTGATGGTGACGGAATATTTGACAAAGACGATGAGTGTCCTGAAACTCCAGGTCTTAAAGAATTCAACGGATGTCCTGATACTGATGGTGATGGAATCAAAGATTCTGAAGATGAGTGCCCAACTGAAGCTGGTCCTGCTGAAACTAACGGATGCCCAGACCGCGATGGTGATGGTGTAGCTGATAAAGATGATGCTTGTCCAGATCTTGCTGGTCCTGCTGAATACAACGGATGTCCTGATCGTGATGGTGACGGTGTATATGACAACGAAGATGAGTGTCCAGACGTAGCTGGTCCTGCTGAGAACAACGGTTGCCCTTGGCCTGATACTGACGGTGACGGTGTACCAGATAAAGATGATGAGTGTCCAGACGTAGTTGGTACTGCTGCAAACAACGGTTGTCCTGAAGTATCTACTGAGGTTCTTGAAGAGATCAACGTACAAGTTCGTTCAGTATTATTTGACTACAACAAAGCAACTATCCGTCAAGATTCTAACGAGACTCTTGATAACGTAGCAACTATTATGAAAGAGTACTCTAACACTCGTTTCTTAGTAGAAGGTCACACAGATAGCAAGGGTAGTAACTCTTACAACATGGAGCTATCAGAAAAACGTGCAGCTTCTGTACGTGAGTACTTAACTAGCCAAGGTATCCCATCTGCTCGTATCGAGTCTAAAGGATTTGGTGAAACTAAGCCTGTAGCTTCTAACGGTTCTGCTGCTGGAAGACAGAAAAACAGAAGAGTTGAAATCTCTATCATTGAGGAATAAGCCTTCTTAAAATAAGCTTACTAAAACGCCCCGATTTTCGGGGCGTTTTTTATTTTAGACCTATGGTAACCTTTATTGACGAAGTCACTCAACAACTCCTCCAAAAACACAAAGATCTAAGTGATCTTTCACTCATTTTTCCTTCAAGAAGAGCGGGTGTGTTTTTTAAAAAATCTCTCAAAAAACATTTGCAAGGGGTAGATTCATTCTTACCTCAAATTTTGAGTATAGAAGAACTTATAGAACAAATGTCTGGTCTTTTCTCGCCCGGGCAAACACATCTTCAGGTGATGCTTTATGAAATTTATAGCGATAGAGAAAGTGCTCCCGAGAACTTCTTAGAATTTTTAGGTTGGAGCAATACGCTACTCAGCGATTTTAACGAGATAGACCGTTACCTTCTGGATCGAGAATCATTCTTTGATTATCTCACTGCCGTGAAAAAACTAAACGCGTGGAATATTGAAGAAGGCAACTCTACCGATTTTGTAAATCAGTATCTATCCTTCTGGCAATCTATAAAAGAATATTACTACCTCTTTAATAAAAAGCTTGAAGAGCAAGGCATGGGTTATCAAGGCATGCTTTATCGCAAAGCAGCAGAGCATACCCAAACTTTTATTGATAGTGTTTCAAACAAATACGTATTCGTAGGTTTTAATGCGCTTAACGCCGCAGAACAACATATTATTCAGCAATTTTTAGAATCTGGCAAAGCCGAAATTTTCTGGGAAATAGATCAATATTTTTACAACGATGAGCAATTAGCGCTCAGCAGATTCATACGCGGATATTTCAAAACATGGAATTTCTACAAAAACAATCCTATTCCTCAGCTTCCAGAGCATTTTAATGAAGAAAAAAACTTCACCACGATTGCAGTTCCGCAGCAGATAGGACAAGTAAAATATGTAGGGAAGTTATTAGAATCCTTTTCGCCGGAAGGCTTATCAAAAACGGCTATAGTTCTAGGCGATGAAGCGCTGCTATTGCCTTTATTAAACAGTTTGCCTTCTACGGTTGAGAACCTCAACGTAACGATGGGTTTACCACTGGCACAAGTGCCAGACTCGGCTTTTTTTGACAGTTTGATCGCGATGCATCTTAACTCAAAAGAAAATGAATTCTTTCACAAAAATATACTCGCATTTTTGAGTCAGGAGCATACTGCAACTTTATTAGAAAACAAGGCTACTGAGATCAAAGAAATCATAAATCAAGAAAATCTTATTTATGTTTCTTACGACATTCTTGCAAAGATCGTCGATGACAAAGCGACTTTAGAATTACTCTTTAAATCATGGAATGATTCGCCGGCAAAAGCACTAGATATTTTGCTTAACGGCATCAGCATTTTGCACAACAAATTGATAGAAAGCAAAGATCCGCTGCGAATAGAATATCTCAACGGTTTTCAAGAGATCTTTCATCAACTTAAACAACTTCTTAGCGCCAATAGTCACATCACAGACATTCGCACGCTTTACTATTTCTATCAAGATATTCTAAGAAATGAGACGCTAGATCTGCGCGGTGATCCTTACACGGGTTTGCAAATAATGGGTGTTCTTGAGTCGCGCGTTCTTGACTTTGAGACCGTGATCATCACCTCGCTTAACGAGGGAACTTTACCTGCTGGTAAAAGTCAAAACAGTTTTATTCCCTTTGATATGAAAAGAGAATTTAACCTGCCCACTTACCGTGAAAAGGACGCGATTTACGCCTATCACTTTTTTAGATTATTGCAACGTGCAAAGACCGCCTACTTCTTATACAACAATGTTTCTGATGGATTAGATCGCGGGGAAAAAAGCAGATTTCTACTTCAATTAGAAACTGATGCGAATGCAAAATATAAGTATAAAGAGGTTACCGCTTCCGCGGAAGTTAAAATCCAGCCATCGCAGCTCAAAGTGATCGCAAAAACGCCAGAGATCATCGCAAAACTACTGGAGCGCGCAGCTAGAGGATTTTCGCCGTCAGGCTTATCAACATACATCAGGAATCCCATTGATTTTTATAATCGCTACGTGCTGGGCATTAAAGAACTTGAGGAAGTAGAAGATACTGTTGCGTTCAACACTTTGGGAACTGTGGTGCATAATGCGCTCGAAAATCTATACATACCTTTTAAGAACACGATTCTCACTGCTGCGATCATTGAACAAATTGAGAAAAAGATTGACGATGAAGTATCGGCTCAATTTGCCGAAGAATACAGTTCTGAGAATATAAAACAAGGCATGAATCTCATTATTTATAATGTTGCGCTACAGTTTGTGCGCAATTTCATTGCCATGGAAAAGGATTTGGTTACAGCCGGAAATGAGATCGTGATTCTTGATCTAGAAGCAGAGTATATGATTCCGCTGAATATCCCTGGAAAGAACGTAAAACTAGGCGGAAAAGTAGACCGTATAGACCGTATTAATGGCCAGCTGAGGATTATGGATTATAAAACGGGTCGCGTGCAAGGAACAAATCTTAAAGTCAAAGATTGGGAGTTGCTTTTTGAGGATTACGATAAATATTCAAAACCCTTCCAAGTCTTGTGTTATGCGTTGATGATGAAGCGCAGCGGGAAGTACAATGAAGACTTTCTTGCTGGTATTATTTCTTTTAAGAACTTAAAAGAAGGCTTCATGTCTTTTGAGTACGAAAGAGAAAAAATCATATCAGAGGAAGTTCTCACACAGTTTGAAAATGATATTTCTGCATTAATACTAGAAATACTCTCACCAGAAAAACCGTTTGAAGAAAAAAAAATTCCTATAAAGAATTGGTAATAAAAAAATCCGCTTTTAAAGCGGATTTTTTGTGGAGCATATCGGAGTCGAACCGATGACCTCTACGCTGCCAGCGTAGCGCTCTAGCCAGCTGAGCTAATGCCCCAGATGCAAACAAATATAATTAAAATTCGCTATGCTATTCTGCTTCTTTTAAAACTAGTAATGGTATTCTACTTTCAAAGTCAGATTTCTTAACTCTATTTTCTTCCCACAGCTTATTAAAGAATCCTCGCTTGCGTCTAAACACGCAAAGCATATCAGGATAATTCTCATTAAGATGCTCTAACAAACCTTGAAAAAGCGTTGCGTTCTCACTAGACTTATACGCCGAGATCAGTTTACCCAGAACCTCATTAAACTCAGAATCTTCAGGCATATAATCTGCCGTTTTAACTTGTAGCAATCTTACCGTAGCATCCTCAATGTTCTTTATCGCTTTAAGCGGATCAAGAACTTCTTCATTATTTACAATACCAGATTTGATCGCCATAAGAATATTCTTCACCGGCTTAAAAGTGTAACCTTCTGGCACGATTAGCACCGGGATCTCAGTCTTTTTAAGCAACCCGCCAGAAACATTACCCAAGAAATATTCTTCTGTAAGATCCTGATGTCTTGGCGTAAGAACAAGAAGATCTAGGTTGTTCTTTTGATGAAATTTTGCCACACCTTCTACCCAATCATCACCTTCTACTGGCACGACTTTTACATCACCTTTTACCTCAAAAGCCTCTAGCTCTTCTGTGATATTCTGCGCTGTGATCTCAGCTACCGTAGGATTTCCTTCAAGTAAACCGCTACTGCGCGCATCTTCTTTATACAAGCGCGAAATAATTAAAGTCGCCTCTAACTTTTCAGCAAGATCAATTGCATATTGAACAGGAAATTGAGAAACAGGCTTATCGCCTAGGGGTAAAAAAACAGTTTTCATCTTTAGCCTTTTAAGGGTAATTTCGCTGCAAAATTAACGCTTCCCGTGATAAGACTTGCAAAATCAACCGAAATTGAAGAAATCCTCCAACTCACAAAGGCTTGTGCCGCACACATGATTTCGCAAAAAATCTATCAATGGAATGAGCATTACCCTTCAAAAGCAGCCTTCTCAAAGGATATTGAACGAGATGAATTATACGTTTTTCAACACGAGGATAAAATCGTGGGAACCATTGTCATCTCAACGCTCATGGATGATGAATATATATATATTAATTGGCTTACGCCAAAAAACTCTAAGAACATTTACATTCATCGCCTGGCGGTTCATCCAGAAATGCAAGGGCAAGGCATTGCTCAACAGATGATGGCTTTCGCCGAAAGGCACGCAGAAGAAAACAATTATGATTCTGTGCGACTGGATACCTTTAGTCAAAACACAAGAAATCAGCGTTTTTACAAAAAACGAGGCTATGAGCAACTAGGAAATATTTATTTCCCGAAGCAAAGCGAACATCCATTTTATTGCTACGAACTGGTTTTTAAAAAATAAGCGCCGTGTCACATCCCCTACTCACTTTTAAAAACATCAACAAACTTGCAGTGCCGGCCTTACTTACCGGTATTGCAGAACCCATACTGTCTTTAACAGATGCAGCGGTTGTGGGAAATATAGATGTAAACGCAACCGAAGCTCTCGCAGCAGTGGGAATTGTGGGTTCGTTTCTCTCAGCGCTAATTTGGATCCTAGGCCAGACGCGCAGCGCTTTACAAGCCATTATCGCACAATATCTTGGCGCTGGCAAACTTGATGAGATCAAAAATCTACCCGCACAAGCGATCTACCTAAATATCGCTTTGAGCATTTTGATCCTTGGTTCAACACTTTTCTTTATAGAAGGTATTTTTAAACTCTACAATGCTGAAGATCTAATACTCCAATATTGCGTGGAGTATTATGGCATCAGGGTTTGGGGATTCCCGTTGACGCTTTTTACGTTTGCTGTTTTTGGGATTTTTAGAGGATTACAAAATACATTTTGGCCTATGGTTGTTGCCATTCTTGGCGCAGCGTTAAACATCGGTCTAGATTTTATTTTAGTTTACGGCTGGGAAGATCTTATTCCTGCGATGGACATTCGTGGTGCGGCTTATGCAAGTCTTATCGCACAAGGATTTATGGCCGTGATGGCGCTAATCTTACTTGTTCTTAAAACAGATGTTAGCTTAAAGCTAAAACTACCGCTAAACAAAGAATTGTATCGCCTCATTGGGATGGCGGCTAATCTATTTTTACGCACGATCGCACTTAATTTAGCCCTTTATCTGGCAAATTCTTATGCGACAGATTATGGCAAGACATTTATCGCAGCGCAGACCATATTGGTGAACATCTGGCTTTTTTCGGCATTTTTTATAGATGGTTATGCTGCCGCAGGAAATATCCTTGCCGGGCGTTTGCTTGGCGCCAAAGATTATAACGGGCTCTGGCAACTGGCCAAAAAAGTCAGTTTATACGGTTTTGCTGTTGCCGGAATTTTGATGCTCGTAGGTGTTATTCTATATGAACCACTTGGACTCATTTTTAGCAAAGAAGAACCCGTGATCGCACGGTATAAAGAACTCTTTTTTATCGTGATCTTAATGCAACCGCTTAATGCCTTAGCCTTTATTTTTGATGGGATTTTTAAAGGTATGGGCGAAATGAAATATCTGCGCAACGTACTTCTTGCTGCAACATTCTTAGGCTTTGTTCCTGTATTGCTAATTTTTGACCAACTGGATTTTCAGTTATTTGCGATCTGGTTTGCATTTACAGCCTGGATGATCGTGCGCAGCTTCACGTTGATCTATAAATTCAGGAAGAAGTTTAAACCTAAGGTTGAAGCTAGCGCGTCTTAAGCCATCCGGTAATACTCCAGCGTTCTGGTGCGTTCACTGGTTTTACTTCGTGCTCTAATTCCTGACTTTCAAAAATTACCATTCTACCGGCTTTAGGTAAAATATCTATGGCTGTTTCATTTTCGCCGCAAGGCAAATAAATGGTGAGTTGACCGCCATCTTCTGCCGTCCAATCTTCGTTATTTAAATAACAAACGATAGAGAGTTTGCGCCTGTCATCGTTTTGAAAAGTATCTAAGTGACGCTTGTAAAAAGTGCCTGTGGGATACACCGCATAATGAAATTCCTTCTGCAAAATACCCAGAAAACACGTGCGGTTAAGGTAATCTACCATCGCATTCACTTTGTTGAAAAACATCTCTTCTGCAGGAGATTTTACCTGCTCGTTGATCCAGTGAATAAAATCACCTCTGATGCTTTTTATGATCTCCTCATTAGTGCGGTTTCCTATGGCTGCTTTTTTAAACATATCTTCTTCTCTAAGATGCGACAGCGAGCCTTGCAACATCTGCACTTCTGCAGGTTCAAAAAAGGAGTCCATCACACAGTATTTTTGCGCTAGCAAATCATCTATAATTTGCTCATAAACCGCATTTTCAGAGAAAGTTATATCTTCAAAAAGCATGTGCTATTACAATTAAAAAAAGCGCGCAAATGACGTGAAAATTTTAACACAAAAATCAATTTTAACACTAGCGGTTAAAAAATGTGTGAAGCGCTGGTTTTCTCACTACTTTTGTGGCTTTAACAGCAACACATCCTTATGGATATTTTACAGTTTTTAAGCGGTACAGGTTTGTTTCTTGTGCTAGCGCTAGTCTTGATCATCGTGGTGGTAATTAATAAAATAAGAGGCAGACGCTAAGTCTTGCACGATCTACTTATGGCAAATATTCGTATCACAAAAATGTTCTCTTTTGAGACCGGTCATGCGCTTTATGGTTATGACGGCAAATGCCGCAACGTTCATGGGCATAGTTACAAACTATCTGTCACTGTGATAGGGCAGCCTATAGGTGATAATAAGAATGTAAAATTTGGGATGGTGATCGATTTTGGTGATCTTAAAAAGATCGTCAAAGAAGAGATCGTAGACGTTTTTGATCACGCTACCGTTTTTAATAAAAACACGCCACACGTAGAACTTGCAAAAGAATTAAGCGATCGTGGACACAGCGTTTTACTGGTAGATTATCAACCTACAAGCGAGATGATGGTGATCGATTTTGCCGCAAAGATCAAGGCAAGACTTCCAGAGAACATTAAACTTCACAGCTTAAAACTTCAGGAGACAGACACTAGTTTTGCCGAGTGGTATGCTGCTGATAATGCATAAAACGATCATGGCTTTTTCGCTTTCGCGAAAGCTACTCTCACATTACCTATATTTACCGCATGCAAATTCCCGAAGGTAAAAAGATCTATTTCTCAAGCGATAATCACCTGGGCGCTCCCACGCCAGAAGAGAGTTTACCGCGTGAAAAGAAATTTGTGCGATGGCTGGATATGGTAAAAGAAGATGCAGCGGCAATTTTTTTATTAGGCGATCTTTTTGACTTCTGGTTTGAATATAAAACCGTTGTTCCTAAAGGGTTTGTTCGCGTTTTGGGCAAACTAGCCGAAATTCGTGATAGCGGTATCCCGATCTACTTTTTTGTAGGTAATCACGACTTGTGGATGCGTGGCTATTTTGAAGAAGAATTAGACATCCCAGTTTATCACGAGACTAAGATTTTCACCTTTAATGATAAGAAATTCTTCATAGGGCACGGCGACGGAAAAGGACCTGGCGATACCGGTTACAAACGCATGAAGAAGGTGTTTAGAAATCCGTTTTCAAAATGGTTGTATCGCTGGTTGCATCCAGATATTGGTGTGAAATTAGCAACCTATCTATCCGTTAAAAACAAGTTGATCTCTGGCGAAGAAGACAAAGAATTTTTAGGCGAAGATAACGAGTGGTTAGCGCTTTATGCAAAACGTAAACTGGAGACTGAGCATTTTGATTACTTCATTTTTGGTCATCGCCATTTACCTATGGAAGTAAATGTGGGTAAAAATTCTACCTATTACAATCTAGGCGACTGGATTCATTATTACACCTATGGCGTTTTTGACGGTAAGGATTTCGCTTTAGCGAAATTTGAAAACTAGTTTAAAGATCCCTGAATGTAAATGATCGTATCCATCTTAATGATGGTTTGATCTAGCAACTCTCGCAGACCATTTAATTCATTTTGGCTTATAGCCAAATCTATTTTTGAAGAAGGCGTTTTTAACAAGAATGACCTGCAATCTTTACCATGTGGACACTCGGCACAAGTGGAATGCTGCAAACTCACCTGAACCATTTCAGAAAATTCTTTGAGCTCATCTAGCGAAAGATAAAAGCCAATATCCCTGAAAACTACCTGAGCCAGATTGATATTGCTTTGCTCGTTCTTTTTCCAGAAAAATGAAATTCCGAGGTCATTTTTAAAGATGATATCGATGTGCTTCATAACAGGGTTTTACACAAATATAAAACCTTGTTTAGAATAAATCTAAATAATTAAATGTTTATTCTTGGATATCTCTTAATTTGAGTTGCAGCGAGACATTGCCTTGCCACTCGTTAAGATCTATAGAATATGCCGCTTTAAAGGGCTTTCTATGCGTGATGAGATCACATTTATTACCAATATTAAAACCTATCGCACTTATGGGCGACACGGTACTTCCCGGCTGAATGATCGTACATCTTAAATGCGCATCATCAGTACCCACACATTTACCATAACCCGTATCACGTAGATTAGAAGACATAAAAACAGGCGTCATATTGCCAGGGCCAAAGGGCGCAAATTGACGCAGAATTCTGTAGAATTTTGGGTTAACCTCATCAAGATCAACTTCACAATCTACACTGATCTCTGGGATCAATAAATGCTCAGAAATCGTGTTGCTCACAACTTCTTCAAATTTTTGCTTAAACGCTTCATACTGATCTTCATGCAATGTTAAGCCAGCAGCATATTTATGACCTCCAAATTGCTCTATATGCTCAGCACAACCCTCAAGCGCTTCGTACACATCAAAACCTTTTACAGAACGTGCACTTGCCGCTAATTTTTCACCGCTTTTTGTAAAGACTAATGTTGGGCGGTAATAGGTTTCTGTTAAACGTGAAGCAACAATACCTATCACGCCTTTGTGCCAACCTTCACTAAAAACAACTGTAGTCATGCGGTCTTGCTCTGCATTATCTTCTATTTGACGCAAAGCCTCAACTGTGATCTGTGCATCAAGATCTCTACGTTCTGTATTAAAAGACTCGATCTCTGCAGCCATCTGACAAGCGGTGTCGATATTTTGCTCTGTAAGTAATTCTACCGCGTGTAAACCATGTTTGATTCGGCCGGCGGCATTGATGCGTGGTGCGATGATAAAAACCACATCTGTAACGGTGAGTTCTTTTTTATCTACATTCTGGATCAAAGCTCTAATACCAGTGCGCGGCATGGTGTTGATCACATCAAGTCCATGATAAGCAAGCACTCTATTTTCGCCAGTAATTGGGACAATATCTGCTGCGATCGCTGTTGCCACAAGGTCTAAATAAGGCACGAGTGTTTTTACCGGTAAACCTTGATTTTGTTGCAGCGCTTGTATCAACTTAAAACCTACGCCGCAGCCACAAAGTTCGCTGTATGGATAATTACAATCTTGACGCTTTGGGTCAAGCACCGCAACGCATTCTGGGATTTCTGCTCCTGGACGGTGGTGATCGCAAATAATGAAATCAATGCCTAGACTTTTGGCGTAAGCCACCTTATCGATCGCTTTGATACCGCAATCTAGTGCGACGATCAATGTCATATCGTTGTCGTGCGCAAAGTCAATACCTTGCTTTGAAACGCCGTAACCCTCTGCATATCGATCTGGAATGTAGCTCGCAACGGCTGCTCCCTGACTTTCAAGATAGCTACGCATAAGCGCTACACTGGTGGTGCCATCTACATCATAATCGCCAAAAACCAGAATATTTTCTCTATTTTCAAGAGCTTTCTCAATGCGTGCAACAGCAAGGTCCATGTCTTTCATTAAGAAAGGATCGTGCAGATCTTCAAGCGATGGTCTGAAGAATTTTTTCGCTGCAGCGAAATCATCTACGCCGCGTTGCACGAGCAAATACGCGATGGTTTGCGGCACATTAAGGGCTGTTGCCAGCGCGGTAACTTTATCTAGATCGGGTTTTGGTTTAAGCGTCCAGCGCATTAATCTTAGTTAATTTTTAGCATCCAGATTTGTTCTAGATCTTTGAGCTTGCGAATTTCTTTTATCTTCTTGTAAAGCGCGACAGGATCCTGACTTTTTTCTAAATAAACGTAGGTAAAATTGTTTTGAGACCGTGTGAACGTTTTTGGCGCAAAGCCTAATTCTTTTAAACTTTCTATCCAGCGGGTTGCATTTGCTTTTTGTGAAAAAACATTAGAAATGATGTAATAGCCGCCTTCCATTTCTGGGATTTTAAATGTGGATGAAACCACGTAGTTTTTGGGCGCAGCTTTAGTTGCAGTCTGTTTTTGAGGCTCAGCAATTTTAGTTTCTGTTTTAGTAACGGTTGGTTTTGGAGTTTCTTTTACTTTCTCTTCTTTTACCTCAACTTTTGCTTCTTCTTTAGGCTGTTTTTCTATTTTTTCTTCTGGAGTTTCTTCAGAAGTATCTGCTTTCATTTTTTGTCTGGCTTTTAAAGCAGCGTCGATAAGCAAGTTTTTTTGCTCGGTATTCAAAACGCTTTCTTCTGGCTGCTCACCAAGTCGTGCTGCGTCAAATTTCACAGCTTTTATCTCCTCATAAAACTGCTCACTTATCGTTGTTTGAAACGCCGTGAAATAAATAAAATAACGATCTGCTCTAGTGGTGAACTCTAGCTTTGCGTTGTTTGCATTATTTGCAAGAATGACATTTTTACTATCTATCTGTGCGATATCAAAACCCAGCGTATTCATGCTGTTAGGTTTTCTATTAAGATTTTGCCCTTCGTGTGAGTTTATTGTACTGTTAAAGAAATTACTCGCAGGTCGCTCAGGAGTCGTAATTGCAACAAATTTTTGCAATTGCTCATTGTAAAGAGAGACTTGATCTCTTTTTAAAAGATTATCACCTTCTAGCGCGCCAATGGTCAAAGCTGTTTCTGTTTTTCCTAGTCCTGCAGATTGAAAATGATCAAAATTCAAGATCACAGGATTTTGAAGATCTATGAATTCAAAACCGTGATAAGAGGTTATATATTGCAGTGGTTGTTCTTGATTTTCGTAGATCACATACAACATCCATCCCGCCGAACTCCCGCCATACATAAAACCTTCTAACGCCGGGATATTTGCAACGGTGTACGTGCCATTTGCAACACCGTTGAGTTTTACTAGATCTGTAATATCTGAATAACAAACAAACGGCTCACAATTGTCTTCAAGATCAACGCCAGACTTAAAACCGTCATGCACAATTTCTCCTGCAATGCTAGAATATGATCTTTGGCCAGGTAGTTTTATTAAAACCTTATTTATAGGTTGCTTTCTACCCGCGGTAAGTTCATAAACATATTTGTTGCCTTCGGCTTTTTTCTTGCCTTCTGCTCCTGGATATGTCGCCGCCCAATATAAAGCTGCGTATTTTATCGTAGAATTCTCTGGAACTATAAGATCTGCCGCGCTAGAACTAAATGTAGTTTTATCTGCATCTATGTCTATGTAGCGCATTTTTTGCTGATCATTCACAGCACGAGGATCATTAAAAGGTTTGGT
The DNA here is from genome assembly GCF_055391795.1 of Leeuwenhoekiella obamensis. NCBI lineage: Bacteria > Pseudomonadati > Bacteroidota > Flavobacteriia > Flavobacteriales > Flavobacteriaceae > Leeuwenhoekiella > Leeuwenhoekiella obamensis. The sequence continues at coordinate 2,981,518 of NZ_AP029251.1, forward strand.
TTTATGATCGCTCAAAGAATTATTTCCGGTTACGGCAGTGTTTCCGTGAAGGTAGAATTCTTTGGTTTGCTTAAAATTTCCTGCACGTTGCCCATAAGACATCATGCTGACTGTCAAAAAAATAAGAAGTAAAAATTTATGCACGCAATTCTATTTTTTAGAATGAGAATCAAGGCATTAAGATACAAATTTGGCTAAATAAAAAAACTTGAGTTTAAGATTGATAATCTTGTAGGTAGTATTTTGGCTTTAAGCCAAAATATCTATATTTCTATCCCTCTAATTTTTAAAAATTAACAATCATGCCTTTAGTAAATCCTTTAAGTAGCGATCACGATCAAGAGACAAAACAGCTCGCAACATTTTTTAATGAGACATTGGGTTTTTGTCCTAATTCGGTTTTAACGATGCAACATCGCCCAGCGATCTCAAAAGCATTTATAAATCTCAACAAAGCAGTTATGGCAAATGAAGGCCGGGTAACATCTGCCTTAAAACGTATGATCGCCTGGGTGAGTAGTAACGCAACTGGCTGCCGCTATTGCCAGGCACACGCCATTAGAGCGGCAGAGCGTTATGGTGCAGAGCAAGAACAACTAGATAATATTTGGGATTATCGCACACATCCGGCATTTAGCGAAGCAGAAAGGGCTGCGCTGGATTTTTCTTTGGCTTCAAGCCAAATACCTAACGCCGTAAATGCAGAGATCAAAGAAAGACTCCACAAATACTGGAATGAGGGCGAAATTGTTGAAATGCTTGGGGTTATATCGCTTTTTGGTTATCTTAATCGCTGGAATGATAGCATGGCGACCACGCTAGAAGATGACGCCATTGATAGTGGAAATAAATATCTAGGAAAACATGGTTTTACAAGAGGAAAGCACATTTAAAACTGCCGAAGAAAAAGACCTGACATTCATTAACCAGCGCGCACCCTGGAAAATCGCCGTGGCAACCGCAGGAGTCATAATCGCTGCTGGTAGCTTTTTTATCTATGACGGTTTTAAAGGGAACTGGCTCTATATTATAGGGATGATCATGATGTTTGCTAACATAATCTTTCCCCTTAAGTTTAAAAACTACGTGCGTTATCAAAAGAATTTTGTGCACGTGAAACTCGATAAACAACGTGCTAAAACCTTTAGACCTTCACAGATCAAAAACATTGAAGTTTTAAAAGACAAAATCTACATCTGGAAAACCAAGAAGAAAAAAGAGGTTTTAAAGATCGATCAGTATTCTGAGCATGCAGTGAACCAATTGGTAGACTTACTTCAAGGAGAAAAACTTGGTTTACGCCAAAGTTAATCCTTCCCTGCGACGATAAGTACGATCTCGCCCTTTGGCGGCTTATTTTCAAAATGTGTTTTCACCTCTGTAAGCGTACCGCGCACGGTTTCTTCATGTAATTTTGAAATCTCTCGCGATACCGAAGCTTTGCGGTCTTCACCTAGATATTCGGCAAGGTGACCTAGGGTTTTTACTAGTTTGTGTGGAGATTCATAAAAAATGATAGTGCGCATTTCTTCTGCAAGAAATTGCAAACGCGTTTGTCGTCCCTTTTTCACCGGAAGAAAACCTTCAAAAACAAACTTATCATTAGGCAAACCGCTATTTACCAGCGCCGGAACAAAAGCGGTCGCTCCTGGTAAACAATCTACCTCAATACCATTTTCTACGCAGGCACGCGTTAATAAAAATCCAGGATCTGAAATGGCAGGTGTGCCGGCATCGCTAATCAAAGCCATACTTTCGCCAGCAGCGATACGCTTTACCAATCCCTCAACCATTTTATGCTCATTATGCATATGGTGAGAGATCATCTGTGTGCCGATCTCAAAATGTTTTAAAAGCTTACCGCTGGTGCGTGTGTCTTCTGCAAGGATAAGATCAACTTCTTTAAGCACATTAATCGCTCTAAAAGTCATATCCTCTAGATTGCCTATAGGCGTGGGAACAAGGTATAGTTTTGCCATAGGGCAAATTTAGGAATCAAATTTTCTTTCTACTGCATCCATAAAGCGGGTTTCGTAGATTTCTTTACCATCCCAATTATTATAGTCTGGCTTTACCATGTTTTGAATAAAGGCAAGCGCATCTTCTTTAGAACCCATGGTATTTATCTGGCCCAGCACACGGTTATAATCTGATGTGCTGCCGTCAAAAAGATGTTTTATAAACGCTAATCTATCGTTGAGACCAAAGGTTAGTCCGCGGTTTAATTTATCATTAAGCGACTTAGGTTTTACCTCTGTAATAGTTTCTTTCTCTTCAAAGTCTGCCATTTTACCATATTCTCCTATCTCGCCCATATCATTTTTCATTGGGCCTTTCGGCGAAATGGCTTCTTCGTAAGTCTGCTCAAAAGCATCTTGAGGATCTTGCTTCTCCTCTATTACTGGCTCAAAAAGAAAAAGATCATTTTTCTTCTGCTCGTGGCGCTCTCTTATTTTGCGCTCTTCTTCTTCCTTGCGGCGTTTGTTTGCTTCAAAACGCTCTTGATTTTCTTTTGCAATACGTGCTACACGCTCTGTATCTGTTTCTACGCGCAGTGTAGGCTCTTCTTCTTGCTCAGTAAAAGTGATCTGCTCTTCCGGCTCTACTTCTATTTCTGGTTGCTCTAGCGTTACTGGCTTTTCTTCCTGCTTAGACTGTTCTACCGGTGGTGCTGTTTGTTGTTCGGGTTGTTTTATTTCAACTTTTTCAATGATCTCTTCTACTTCTGTAACCGTTTTTTCTTGAAGTGCTTCAATAATTTCTTGCTTACCAATGGTTGGCTGGATCCCGTCAAAGTGCTTTTCTGCGAAAGCCAAAACCGCTAAAGTATCATAGAGCTTTTTTGTCTCTGCCTGCATGGTCGCATAGTCTGGATCTTGATCCATTTTAAGAATAGAATGGGAAATACTCACTAACTGGGCTCTTAACTCTTTCTTCATAACTTTTTTATTTGCAGCGCAGGAAATACTATTTTTTGATTCATCTTAGCGTAGATAATGTTGAGAAAATAAAACTGTAATTTGAGTGGTTTTGAACTTTAAACCTCGTTACCGTTTTCCTAAATTTGCCCAGCATATACCTATAACGGTGATATTACCGTTTGTGTTTTGAAAAGTACAAAATGTTTCTCGAAAATACCGTAAATCATAAAGAGCAGTTTGGGTGGATAGAAGTCATTTGCGGCTCTATGTTTAGCGGTAAAACCGAAGAATTGATCCGCAGATTAAAACGCGCAAAATTTGCAAAGCAAAAGGTTGAGATCTTTAAACCTGCGATAGATACTCGTTATGATGATGAACTCGTGATCTCTCACGATGCAAACGAGATACGATCTACACCGGTACCGGCAGCGGCAAATATCCCAATTCTTGCAGATGATTGCGACGTGGTAGGTATTGACGAGGCACAGTTTTTTGACGATGAGATCGTGAAGGTTTGCAACGATCTGGCAAACCGTGGTGTTCGTGTTATTGTGGCTGGTCTTGATATGGATTATAAGGGTAATCCCTTTGGCCCTATGCCGGCGCTTATGGCAACTGCAGAATATGTTACAAAAGTGCACGCCGTGTGTACTCGCACAGGCAATCTTGCACAATATAGCTATAGAAAATCTACTAATGATAAACTGGTTCTTCTTGGTGAAACCGAAGAATATGAACCACTAAGCCGTGGCGCGTATTACAAAGCCATGCTTAAAGAACGTCTTAAACAAATAGACGTGCAAGAACCTAAGGAGGTTGACCCCGATAATCAGGAAAAATAAATGGCGCAAAGCTTTTTAGAAGTTGATCTACGTGCGCTAGAGCACAACTTTAATTATCTAAAGTCTAAACTTGCCTCGCATGTAAAATTTATGGGCGTGGTTAAGGCCTATGCGTATGGAAGTGATCCTGTGGCTGTAGCCAAAAAACTTGAGCAACTGGGCGCAGATTACCTCGCGGTTGCTTTTACTAATGAAGGTGTAACACTTCGGGATGCCGGAGTGCGCGTGCCTATTCTTGTACTGCACCCGCAGCCAGAAAATTTTGAGCAGATCATAGATCGTTGTCTTGAGCCTAATATTTATAGCTTTAGAGTTCTTAAGGCTTTTATCGCTTCCGCGGAAAGTAAAAAGCAACAGCATTATCCCATTCATTTAAAATTTAATACTGGCCTTAATAGACTGGGTTTTGAAAAAGGTAGCGAAGCAGAGATATTAGAGATCATTGCTCAAACCGAAGCAGTAAAGATCCAATCGCTGTTTTCTCACCTAGTTGCCAGCGAAGATTTAAATGAAAAAGAATTTACTTTAAAACAGATAGCAGATTTTAAAACGATCTCTTCTAATATCTTAGCGCAATTAGATTACAAACCGTTTTTACATCAAAGCAATACTTCTGGGATAATCAATTATCCTGAAGCTCAATTTGATCTTGTGCGCTCTGGCATCGGGCTTTATGGTTATGGCAACACTCCAGAAGAAGATGCACGACTTATTCCGGTTTCTTCTTTAAAGTCTGTGGTTTCACAAATTCATACGATCAAAAAAGGAGAAAGCGTAGGTTACAACAGAGGCTTTTTCGCCGAAAGGCAAATGAGGACCGCAACAATACCTGTGGGTCACGCTGATGGAATTTCACGAGCGTATGGCAAGGGCAAGGGCTTTGTAATTATCAATGGTAAAAAAGCCAGCATTACCGGAAATGTGTGTATGGATATGATCATGGTTGATGTCACAGACATTGACTGTAATGAAGGAGATGATGTTGAAGTTTTTGGTAAAGAATCTAGCGCAAATAAGCTTTCTGCAGCGATAGGTAGTATTCCTTACGAACTGTTAACAGCGATCTCGCAACGGGTAAAAAGAGTTATAATTTCTTAAAACCCGAAAATTAAGCCGCTTTACTAAACAGTATTTTTATAAATTAGCTTTCAACAAACTAAAAAATCATCCCTTATGGCATTTTTAAAAGACTTCAAAAAATTCTTAATGAAGGGCGACATTATCGCTCTAGCTACCGCAGTAATCATAGGTGGTGCTTTTAATAAAATCGTAGGTTCTCTTGTTAAAGATGTGATCATGCCGGTTATAGGTGTGCTTATGGGAGACAAAAACGTAAACAACCTTTTCTTTGCGCTTGATGGCGGCGATTATGCCACCGTTGAAGAAGCGGTAGAAGCAGGTGGTGCGATCATGACGTATGGTAACTTCTTACAAGCAATCATTGATTTTATCATCATAGGCTTTGTGATCTTCTGGCTACTTAAAGGTTATGAGAAAACCAAGAAAAAAGAAGAAGCAAAACCTGCTGCTCCTAAGGGACCAACGCAAGAAGAATTGCTTATCGAGATTCGTGACGAATTGAGAAAAAAGGCTTAATCCGTTAAATCGGGTAGACCGCTACACCAATGTAGTTTAACTAAACCCTCCCAAAAACGGGAGGGTCTTTTTTTTATAGAAATAACAAAACTGAGAAATCTGTATTTTTTTTATAGATTGATTGATTAACAGCGTGCAAATACTAATTTTGCCGTCCTAATTTAATGTAAAGCGTTATGAAAGTAGCAGTTGTAGGTGCCACAGGTATGGTGGGCCAGGTGATGCTAAAAGTATTAGAAGAAAGAAATTTTCCGGTTACGGAATTAATTCCTGTTGCCTCAGAAAGATCTGTAGGTAAAAAGGTTTCTTATAAAGGTGAAGAATATACCATTCATAGTATGGAGCAAGCGATCGCTGCAAAACCAGATATCGCTATTTTCTCTGCTGGCGGTGGTACTTCGCTAGAGTTTGCACCAAAGTTTGCTGAAGTTGGTACTACCGTTGTAGACAACTCTTCTGCATGGAGAATGGATCCTTCTAAGAAATTGATCGTTCCAGAGATCAATGCTGAAGAACTACAGGCAGAAGATAAGATTATCGCAAACCCTAACTGTTCTACGATCCAGATGGTTCTTGCGCTTGCGCCTTTGCATAAAAAATATAAGATCAAGCGTCTTGTAGTTTCTACTTATCAAAGTATAACTGGTACAGGAGTAAAAGCCGTGCGCCAGCTAGAAAATGAATACACAGGCGAGCAAGGAGAAATGGCATATCATTATCCTATTCACCGCAACGCGATCCCTGCTTGTGACGTTTTTGAAGAAAACGGTTACACAAAAGAAGAGATGAAGCTTGTGCGTGAGACGCAAAAGATCCTTGGCGATAATACAATTGCTGTTACTGCCACTGCAGTGCGCATTCCGGTTGTGGGCGGTCACAGTGAAGCGATCAACGTTGAGTTTGAAAATGATTTCGACTTGGCAGAAGTTCGCCAACTACTTTCAGCGACAGATGGTGTTACTGTACAAGATAATCCAGACACAAACACTTACCCAATGCCTATTTATGCAGAAGGTAAAAATGATGTTTTTGTAGGTCGTTTAAGAAGAGACAACTCTCAACCAAACACGCTAAACATGTGGGTTGTTGCTGATAACTTAAGAAAAGGTGCAGCAACAAACGCGGTACAGATCGCAGAATTCCTCGCTGCAAAAGAACTTGTGTAAATAATTATTTCGCTATAGCGAAAAGAACAACCTCCTGCACACTGTGTACAGGAGGTTTTTTTTGCTTTATATTTGGGGAAACCCTTAACTAATTCATCATGAAAAAAACTTTTCTTCTCCCACTGGCGGCGATCACGCTGTTCTCTTGTGTGGATGAATCCAAAAAAAATGAAACTGCAATGACTGTAGACTACCCTACTACAAAAAAAGTAGATACTGTTGACACGTATTTTGGCACTGAAGTGCAAGACCCATATCGCTGGCTTGAGGACGATCGTAGTCCTGAAACTGAGGCTTGGGTAAAAGAAGAAAACCAAGTGACTTATGGTTATCTAGATAAAATCCCATACCGCGAGGAGATCAAGCAAAAGCTAGAAAAGATCTGGAATTATGAGAAAATAGGAGCTCCGTTTATAGAAGGAGATTACACGTATTTTTATAAAAACGACGGACTTCAAAATCAGTATGTGATCTATCGCTACAAAACTGGCGAAGATCCAGAAAGTGCAGAAGTTTTCTTAGACCCTAACACTTTTGCTGAGGATGGCACAGTCTCTCTAGGCGGAATGAGTTTTTCAAAAAATGGAAAACTTGCCGCTTACAGCATTTCTGAAGGTGGTAGCGACTGGCGCAAAATTCTTGTGATGGATGCTGAGACTAAAGAGATCACTGAGGATACTTTAGTAAATATCAAATTCAGTGGTATGTCTTGGAAAGGCAATGAAGGTTTCTTCTATTCTAGTTATGATAAACCAGAAGGAAGCGAACTTTCAGCAAAGACAGACCAACATAAAGTGTACTATCACAAACTTGGCACTTCACAGAAAAATGATGAGTTGATCTTTGGCGGTAAGCCAGAAGAAAAACACCGCTATATTTATGGAACTGTAACAGAAGATGATCGCTATTTGATCATTTCACCTCGAGTGTCAACTTCTGGAAACAAGCTTTTGATCAAAGACCTGACAAAGCCTAACTCTAAATTCATTACTATCCTAGACGAGGATAATACTGACACCTACATTATGGACAATGTGGGTAGCAAACTGTATATCGTGACAAATATGGATGCGCCTAACCGCAAGATCATGACGGTAGATGCTGCAAATCCACAGCCTGAGAATTGGGTTGAATTTTTACCAGAAACTGAGAATGTTTTGAGTCCATCAACTGGTGGTGGTTCAATTTTCGCGACATATATGGTTGATGCAATTTCGCAAGTAAAACAATATGATTACGAAGGTAATTTGATTCGTGAGGTAGAACTTCCAGGCATTGGAACTTTAGGTGGTTTTGGGGCAGAGAAAGATGATACAGAATTGTATTATTCTTTCACAAATTATGTAACTCCAGGTAGTATCTATAAATATGAGATCGCAACTGGTGAGTCAGAACTTTTTAGAAAGCCAGACATCAATTTTAATCCAGATGCTTACGAAAGCAAGCAAGTTTTTTACACCTCAAAAGACGGCACAAAAGTGCCTATGATCATCACTTACAAGAAAGGTATTGAGCTTAATGGCAAGAACCCAACTATCCTTTACGGTTACGGAGGTTTTGATATTAGTTTGACTCCGTCATTTAGCATCACGAATGCCATCTGGATGGAAATGGGCGGCGTTTATGCCGTGCCTAACCTTCGCGGTGGTGGCGAGTATGGTAAAGAATGGCATGATGCAGGAACTAAAATGCAGAAGCAAAATGTTTTTGATGATTTTATCGCTGCCGCGGAATACTTAATAAGCGAAAACTACACCTCTAGCGATTATCTTGCTATTCGTGGTGGATCAAACGGCGGTCTGCTAGTAGGCGCGACGATGACACAACGTCCAGATCTTATGAAGGTGGCATTGCCAGCTGTAGGCGTTATGGATATGCTGCGCTACCACACATTTACCGCAGGAGCAGGCTGGGCATACGATTATGGTACAGCTGAGGATAGCAAAGAAATGTTTGAATATCTTAAAGGATATTCTCCTGTGCATAACGTAAAAGCTGGTGTAAAATACCCAGCAACTATGGTAACTACGGGCGATCATGATGATCGTGTTGTGCCAGCGCATAGCTTCAAATTTGCTGCAGAACTTCAAGAAAAACAAGCAGGAGACGCACCGGTTTTGATCCGTATTGAGACAGATGCAGGTCACGGCGCCGGAACTCCGGTAAGCAAAACCATAGAGCAGTATGCAGATCTGTATTCATTTACACTGTACAATATGGGTTATGAAAACCTTCCTGAAAAGTTGAAAGGTTAATTTCACTCAAATTATAAATCAAAAAAGACCTCGCCAACCGCGGGGTCTTTTTAAATTTGCACCATGCTTACGGTTGATATTCCTTATTTCGCTTACGCGGAAAATACTATTCTCAAAGATCTAGACTTTATCATTGAGCGTGGACAACATGTATCAATTTTAGGAGAAAGCGGCTGCGGAAAAAGCACCCTTTTAAAACTCATTTATGGCTTACTACAGCTTGAAAAAGGCGAGCTAAAATGGGGCGATTACAAAATGCTTGGGCCAGATTTTAATCTTGTTCCCGGCGAACCGTTTATCAAATATCTCGCACAAGATTTTGATCTTATGCCCTTTATTTCGGTTGAAGAAAATATAGGCAAACATCTTTCTCGCAGATTTATGCAAGAGCGTCAAAAACGTATTGACGAACTTCTAGAAGTTGTTGATATGACAGCGCATCGCGATACGCATGTAAAACTGCTAAGCGGTGGTCAAAAACAACGTGTAGCCTTGGCAAGAGCCATCGCAAAAGAGCCTGAACTTCTGCTGCTAGATGAACCGTTTTCACATATAGATAATTTTCGCAGAAATGCGCTTAGAAGAAAACTCTACGCATACTTAAAAGCTGAAAATATCACTTGCATCACCGCAACACATGACAGTGAAGAAGCGCTTACTTTTAGCGATGAGATCAAAGTAATGCGTGATGGCACATTTGTACAAACCGGCACTCCAAAGTCAATTTTTGAGAATCCTAAAAATGAATACATCGCTTCGTTTTTTGGTGATGTTTCGATTTTTAATATTGACGGTGAGCAAAAGTTGTTTTTACCACATCAACTTCTTTTAAGCTCAGAAAATACTGACATTCAAGCTGAAGTAATTAAAAGTTACTACAAAGGCGATCATTATTTGATAGAAGCTTCTGTTAGGTCTGACAACGTGTTTTTTATTGCAAATCAGGAACTTAAAAAAGGATCAGTAGTTTTTCTTAAAGAACGCAAGAAAAATTAATTGCTATAAATAGCTGTAAAACTTGCCATTAAGCTATTATTTTTCAATCTTCGAGGAGTTTTAGTGCTTAAAAACGCTAAGCAACCTATATAACCAACCCTAAACTAATGACTCCTAATCAATCCCTAAGAGCGTTTATTAAACGCTTTGTGACTGTATTCTTTTTTGTTTTTTTCTCAGTTTTTCAAGTTTATTCTCAAGCGCCTCCCAGAAATTCTCAACAAAGACCTCCTAATCCAGATATCCTTATAAAACAGGGAGAAGAACTCATTAAAAGTGATGATGTTACGCAACAAGCAGAAGGTTACTTTACCATAGGTTCTGCAGCGATGCGCAAAAATGATATTGATCTTGCTGTTACCAGTTTTGAAAAGGCCGCTGAGCTATCCGCTGAGGCTCCATTTGATTTAAAAGTTAGAATCTTACGCATGCAGGCAAGCGCTTATGGCAGAAGTGAAAAATATGATAAATTAAGCGCCATCGCTGATGTCATCCTTACTTTGGCTAAACAAGAAAAAGATGATTCTCTTTATGCGATAGGTCTTTCATATAAAGCACGATCTCAAATGCGTCAGGGAGATCTTAATAAAGCAGTAGATAATTATTTGGCTGCAGCCAAAATATTTGACTCTCTAAAATCTCCCAACTTAATCACAACATACGCAGATCTAGCAAATACTTACGCTCGCCTTTATCAAAATGAAGAAGCTGCTAGATGGTACAAAAGAGCCTACGAAGAAGCGCAGAAAAACAATGAGCCTAGGTTATTACAAATGGCGACAAAGAATCTTGCAGCAAATTTTGGAGTAAGAAAAATGCCAGACAGCAGTGTTTTTTATTACAATAAACTTCTAGAAAAAAAGAATGAGATCTCTCCGCTTCAGCTATCGTCTATTTATCAAAATCTAGCCAGTGCGTATGTCTCTCTTGACAAATTAGATTTGGCGAAAGCCAGTTTAGAAAAAGCTAAAGCATTTGATCTGCCAGATTATAATGGTCAACGTTCAATTATGTTGCTTGCTGTAGAATTGAAACTTTACAATAGCCAAGAAAATTATGACGCCGCAGAAAAGGTAGTTGACTCAAGTGTTAACCTGATCAAAAAATACAGGTCAACACCATATTTGTATCCTCTATACCTAGAGATCGCTCAAGTAAAACAAAAACAGGGCAAACTAGACGAAGCCTATGAAGCACTTGCTACGTATACAAAAATCAAAGACAGCCTTATAAAGCACAACGATCTGGGCAAGGTTTTAATGGCCGCAAATGCATACGATCTGGATGCTAAAGAAGAAGAACTCGTCGCGGCTTTAGATCAAAATAAAAAATCTTCAACATATCTTATTGTCATAGGTGTAACTGCGATTGCAATTATTATTGTTTTGGTCTTGGTCTATAAAAAATATAGAAAAACTAAGCATACTAAAGAACAGTTAGAAGAACGCCACAAGGCAATGCTTGCTTCTTTTAAAAAATTACAAGATGGGCTCAAGGCCAAAGAAAATCTGAAAGAAGAAAGTTTGATCCTTAACAACAAACAGGTCATTAAACTTAATAAGGTGGCTTATGTAAAAAGTGAAGGACATTATCTAGATTATTACGTAGAAGATCAAGAATTACCTATCACTGAAAGAAACAGTTTAAAAGATAGACTTGAGAATCTGGAGCAACAAGGTTTCTTACAAGTTCATCGCTCTTTTGTAGTAAATCTTGAGAAGGTAAAAGCAGTTCATACCGCCCAAGTAATTTTAGAAGATGGCAATACAATACCACTTTCGCGCACATACAAGCAAATGCTAAGAGAAGAAAGGCATCCCCTTTTTGCATCTTAAACATGTAAAGACATTTTAATTTTAAAATCATAGTCTGTCACTCATGACTAATAAGCGTCGTTTCGTGCCAAAGGCGCGTAAACATTGGGGTTGTGTGACACATATTTTAGACATTTCGGTTAGAAAATTTTTCCCTCCAATCGATTATGTCACAAGTTTACACCTCAGATTTCTTATCTATCGAAAAGCAAAACTCCATTTTAATACAAGAATGGACTGCAAAAAAACTCTCTGTTGATCAATTTCAAACAGAGCTAAAAAACTTTTTACGATTCTTTAAAAAAGTACGCCCACAAGGATTGCTATGGCTTAAAGAAAACTTCAATTTACATATCCCTTCAGAGCTACACGAATGGATAGAAAAAAGCATTTTAGAACCACAATACAAATGTGGTTTACGCAAAGTTGCTTTTACTGTGCCACGAGAAGAAAACGCCCATCTTTCTCTTATTGACTCATTCAATAATGTTAACTCCATTTTGCCTCCAAAATATTTTATGACAAAAAATCAAGCCCTTGATTTCTTAAAAGAAGAAATACAAATCCCAGAAGAGCCCAAAGAAGTGAAATATGAAATTAAAAGGTCTTATGACAAGACAGAGATTCGCTTAGAGATAGACCATAAAAACTTGCCACATGCGATTAAGCACCTTGATAAATTGAAGGCTCAATTTCATTTTAGAATGCAAAATAAAGAACATTTTGATCAACTTACGTTAAGAGAGCTAGAGGTCTTTAAATCTATATCAATGGGTAAACTTAACAAGATCATCGCAGCAGAATTATACCTGTCTGAAAGTACAGTGGCCACTCACAGAAAAACGATCATAAAAAAGTTGAACATTAGAAGCACAAAAGATTGGCAGCAGTATGCGAGTGCATTTCTATAAATCTATCATCTCAGCAAGTCTTTTGCCTACCAGACTACCAATTGCAACTCCCATTCCGCCTAGGCGAACGCCGTAGGCGACATTTGGCGAAAGCCTATTTACAATAGGTTTTTTCTGCTCGCCTACGCCCATAATTCCGCTCCACTGATGATCGATCTCAAATGGAGTGTTTGGTAAAATAACTTGTTGTAAAAGGGTTTTTAATTGCTCTTGGATAAACAAAGTGGTTGCCATCGTTGTGGTTTGCTCACCTTTAAAATCCAAATTTCGGCCACCGCCAAAAAGAATTCTATTATCAATATTTCTAAAATAATAATAACCTTTATCCAGATGAAAAGTGCCTTTGATCTGCAGGTTTTTTATGGATTTTGTGATCAAAACCTGCGCCCTTGCAGGAGCGACATTTTTGATGTTTAGCCTTTCAGCGAAACCGTTTGTAGCGATCAGAAGCTTGCGCGTCATAAGTTCTGCAGTGTTCGTTTTTACGCTCACTTTATCTCCCAGATCTTCAAAATCTAAAACTTCCTGATGATTAAGAATGAGTATATTTTCTAGTGCGGCAAGTTTTAATAAGGCTTGCATCATAGCACCGGTATCGATCTGACCTTCGTATTTGCTCAAGATCAATTGCGGCATGAGTCCGTTAAAATTAAATGGATCTTTTACAGATTTAAAGGTGTTTGCTCCAAGCAACGGAGAAAGCATTTTATTAAGCGCTGGAAGCTTTTCTACACATTCTCTATACAATTGCTCATCTCTTTGTAAAAAGAGCTCATAACCGCCGTTTTGCTCGTATTTAATGGTTTGATCGCCTAATCTTTTTCTCAAGATCTCAAGCCCACGTATACGCTGCTCAATAAGCTGTAGAACTTCATCTTCTGTATGAGATTTAAGATCCTCAATAATTTCAGATGGACTGCCGAAACAAGCAAAACCAGCGTTTTTTGTACTTGCGCCATTGGGTAATATTCCTCGTTCTAAGATCAAGATTTTTGATTCAGGATGTTTTTTGCGAAGTTCCAATGCACACGAAACCCCAGTGATCCCGCTGCCTACAACAACAAAATCAATGTCTGTAAACCAACTTTTAAGTTCCCAGTAAGAAAAGGATTGTCCCATACTTTCAAATATAGGCTGAATCGTGGAGAAAATATTTTGGCTTTAAGCCAAAAAAAAGCCTCACAATTGCGAGGCTTAATGTATGATTAGTCTTCAGATGGAGGAGCCATTTTAAAGTCCTCCATGAATTTTGTGGTATAATTACCAGAAACATAATCTGGATGATCCATCAATTGCCTGTGGAAAGGGATTGTGGTTTTAATACCTTCTATTACAAACTCGTCTAATGCACGCTTCATCTTATTGATCGCTTCTTCACGCGTTTGTGCAGTAGTGATCAATTTTGCGATCATTGAGTCATAGTTAGGCGGGATCATATACCCACTATACACGTGAGTATCGATACGCACACCGTGACCTCCTGGCGCATGTAAATTTGTGATACGACCTGGTGAAGGTCTAAAATCGTTATAAGGATCCTCTGCATTGATACGGCACTCGATGCTGCACAATTGAGGATAATAGTTCTTACCAGAAATTGGCACACCAGCAGCTACTAAGATCTGCTCACGGATCAAGTCATAATCTACAACTTGCTCTGTAATAGGGTGCTCAACTTGTATACGTGTGTTCATCTCCATAAAGTAGAAATTGCGGTGTTTATCCACAAGAAATTCTACTGTACCAGCACCTTCGTAGCTAATGAATTCTGCAGCACGAACGGCAGCTTTACCCATATCTTCACGCAGTTTATCTGTCATGAATGGAGACGGTGTTTCCTCTGTAAGTTTCTGGTGACGACGTTGTACTGAACAGTCACGCTCAGACAAGTGACATGCCTTACCATTGCTATCTCCTACCACTTGGATCTCAATGTGGCGAGGCTCTTCGATAAGTTTTTCCATGTACATGCCATCGTTACCAAAGGCAGCACCAGCTTCTTGACGTGCAGAATCCCAAGCTTTCTTAAGGTCTTCTTTCTTCCACACAGCGCGCATACCTTTACCACCACCACCGGCAGTAGCTTTAAGCATTACAGGATATCCTATTTCTTCTGCGATCTTTTCTGCATCAGCAAAATCATCAAGGATCCCTTCACTACCAGGTACACAAGGCACACCAGCAGCTTTCATGGTTGCCTTTGCTGTTGCTTTATCTCCCATTTTAGAGATCATCTCAGCAGAAGCCCCAATAAATTTTATCTCGTGCTCCTCACAGATCTTAGAGAACTTTGCATTCTCTGAAAGAAACCCGTATCCTGGATGGATCGCGTCTGCATTCGTGATTTCTGCGGCAGCAATAATATTTGACATTTTAAGGTATGACTCGCTACTAGGAGCAGGACCTATACACACGGCTTCATCTGCAAAACGCACATGCAAGCTATCTGCATCAGCGGTACTGTAAACAGCAACGGTTTTGATACCCATTTCTTTACAGGTACGGATCACACGTAGAGCGATCTCTCCCCTGTTTGCTATAAGTATTTTCTTGAACATGATATGATCTAGATTGATTGAAAGAAGTTTTGGCTGTAGCCAAAAAAATCAAAAAGCGGGCAACTAGGCCCGCAATTGTATGCTATCTATGATGGATCGATTAAGAAAAGTGGTTGATCAAACTCTACTGGAGAAGCATCATCAACTAGTACTTTTACAACCTTACCAGAAACTTCGCTTTCAATCTCGTTGAAAAGTTTCATAGCTTCAATCACACAAAGCACATCACCTTCTTTAACTGTAGCACCTACTTCAACAAATGTTGGTTTATCTGGACCAGGCTTTCTGTAGAAAGTACCGATGATAGGTGATTTTACTGTGATATATTTTGAATCCTCAGCAGCCTTAGGAGCTTCTGCAGCTGGAGCCGCTTCAGCTGGAGCTGCAGGAGCAACTGGTGCTTGTGCCTGTACAGGCGCAGCTTGTTGCATAGCTCCCATAGGGATTTGTTGAAGGATAGTTGTCTCTCCTTTGCTTTCCTCACCACCAGTTTTGATCGTGATCTTTACATCGCCCATCTCAAGTTTAACCTCGCTCGCGCCAGATTTTGCTACAAACTTGATTAGGTTCTGAATCTCTTTTAATTCCATAATGTAAGCGTTAGTTAGATTAGAATTAGAATCTAAGAATTATAGGCCCATTTCAAATATATGGAGCCCCATGTGAACCCACCGCCAAAAGCGGCGAAAATTATATTATCTCCTTTTTTAAGTTGCTTTTCATAATCGCTAAGCAACAAAGGTAATGTCGCTGATGTGGTATTACCGTATCGCTGAATGTTCATCAACACTTTGCTCTCGTCTACAAGACCCATGCGATTAGCAGTTGCATCAATAATACGCTTATTAGCTTGATGCGCCACAAGAAAGCTAATATCATCGTGTGAAAGACCATTGCGATTCATGATCTGCTCACTTACATCTGCCATGTTAGAAACCGCAAATTTAAATACGGTCTTACCATCTTGATGTACGTAATGCTGTTTATTAGCAACAGTTTCTGCCGTAGGAGGAAGTATAGAACCACCCGCCTCGATCTTAAGAAACTCACGACCTATACCATCAGTACGTAAAATTTCGTCTTGATGACCTAAGCCTTCTTCATTAGGCTCAAACAAAACTGCCCCGGCACCATCGCCAAAGATTATACAAGTCGTACGATCTGTATAATCTATAATAGAGGACATTTTATCTGCACCTATTAATAATATCTTTTTATATCTACCACTCTCTATAAATGCAGAGGCTGTAGACATACCATATAAAAAACTGGAACAAGCTGCTTGCAGATCGTAAGAAAATGCATTTACAGCTCCTATTTGAGAAGCAATATAAGTTGCTGAAGACGCTACGGGCATATCTGGTGTTGCAGATGCAAGAAGTACCAGATCGATTTCTGCCGGGTCAAGGTCTGCTTTTTTAATAAGATCCTCTGCCGCTTTGATTCCTAAAAAGGAAGTCCCTTTACCAGGTTCCTTAAGAATTCTTCGCTCTTTAATTCCTGTTCTAGTAGTGATCCACTCATCAGTGGTATCAACCATAGTTTCTAGAATCTTATTAGAAAGTACATACTCAGGAACGTACGCTCCCACAGCGGTTATGGCTGCCGTGATTTTGCTCATATACTTGGTGTTTGTGCGAAAATGGGATCATTTCGCTCCAAAATGGCCTGAAAAGTACTAAAATTTGGACACTTTGGCTCAAGAATTAACTTTTTTTGCTTTGGCCACAAAACAAAAAAACTCCCTTATTATAGAGAGTTTTCTATGTACATGTTTTAGTGCGTATTAAGCAACCTCTTCGTCAGATGTTGCATCGATCACTACCTGACCACGGTAATACAGTTTACCTTCGTGCCAGTGTGCTCTGTGATAAAGGTGTGCTTCACCAGTAGTTTGATCTACTGCGATTTTAGGCATAGAAGCCTTGTAGTGTGTTCTTCTTTTATCTCTTCTCGTTTTCGAGATTTTCCTTTTGGGATGTGCCATTTCCTAAGTTATTTATCCGTTAAAAGTTTTTTTAATTCCGCCCATCGCGGATCTATTTCCTTATCGTCTTCCGGCTCAGCTTCATTCTCATCACCTGCTGAAAGACTATATTCTTCAAGTTTTTCTAACACTTCAGATTTTAATGTTCCGTCTTCTACACCCGGGTGAACCCTTTTATTTGGCATAGAAAGAGCGATAGTTTCATAAACCTGCTGTGCTATGTTGATCTCATATTCGCCATGAGGCAGAATAATGATATCTTCATCCTCATCGTTAAATTCTTCTCCAAACTTCACTACAAACTTGTAACTACCATTTACTGGTGTATCAAATTCTTCGTTAGTAAGATCACAATTTACATTAGCCTCTCCTTTAGAAGTTATCTCAAACTCCATAAGGGTGGTCTTTTTAATGAGCTTTACATTAACATCAACAGCTATGCTGTTAAAATCATCGTATCCAAAATGTTGAAAGAACGCGTTGTCAATCTGGTATTGAAAATCGTGCTCACCTAGTTTTAAACCTACAAACTGTATGGTAAATACTTTCAATTCTTTCATCTCACTTCACTTTCTCAGACAACTCCACCTAAAAAACAGGAGACACCCTGCCCAAAAGGCGGGTGCAAAGATATACATTTTATTTTAGGTGATAACTACCTGTGCTTAAATTTTATTACAAATTTTCTACATCTGCAAGAAAGTCGCGTATTTTCTAATGGTCTCGTTTAGACGATCTTGCTTTTTTTGGTTGTTTTTTTAACACGTTTGCTGTTAACTTTTGATGTAAATCACGTGCCTTATAGATCTCGAGAGCGGCAAATACCGCTTCTTTAAATGAGCCTTCGTCTGCTTTACAACTACCTGCTATCTCATAAGCAGTGCCATGGTCTGGCGACGTTCTTACCTTATCAAGTCCCGCAGTGAAATTCACCCCTCTGCCAAAGGCCAGCGTTTTAAATGGTATTAACCCTTGATCGTGATATGCGGCAATGATCGCATCAAAGTTTTTATAATTACCGCTCCCAAAAAAACTATCTGCGGCATAAGGACCATAAGCGATCTCGCCGTTATCCTGAAGTTCCTTTAGCGCTGGTATTAAAATCTCCTCGTCTTCTTTACCTATAACGCCCTTATCGCCCACATGAGGATTTATGCCTAAAAACGCCACTTTAGGTTTCGCTATAGCGAAATCCTTGATCAAAGAATCTTTTATGGTTCTAAATTTCTGATGGATCAGTTTCTTAGTGATCTTAGCCGGCACATCTTTTACAGGAACATGATCTGTTAATAAACCCACTTTAATATCCTGCGTTACCATAAACATAAGGCTATCGCCTTTCAACTCCTGATTAAGGTAATCTGTATGTCCAGGAAATTTAAAATCATCACTCTGGATATTTGATTTATTAATAGGTGCTGTGACTAACACATCAACCTCATCTGCCTTAAGCGCTTTAACCGCCGCCTGAAGTGATTTTAAAGCATATTTACCACCAGTTGCGTTTTCTTCGCCAAAGTTCACCTCAACAGTCTCATTCCACACGCTCACAACATTCACCTTGCCCGGTATCGCCTTTTCAGCAGTTTTTACACCCTGAAATTTAAGGTCTAATTTTAATTGCTTTGTAAAATAGCTTATCAATTTTGGTGAGGCAAAAATCACAGGCGTACAGAAATCCAGCATTCTAGCATCTTCAAACGTCTTAAGAATGATCTCTCCACCTATACCATTAATATCTCCTATAGAGATACCCACCTTTATGTTTTCATCTTTTGTCATAAAGCACAAATGCTTTCTTTGTAAGTTTGCTAACAAAAGTACTTAAATAGATTCAACTATGTTTACGGGAATCATTGAGGATATCGGCAAAATTAAAAACCTCACAAAAGAAGAAGAGAATCTACACATAGAAGTTATGAGTAGGCTTACGCCAAATCTAAAAATAGACCAGAGCGTTGCACACAATGGCGCCTGTCTAACCGTAGTAGCAACAACCGCCGAAACGTATACGGTAACCGCAATCGAAGAAACACTATTAAAAACAAATCTTGGCGAGCTGCAAGAAGGAGATCCTGTTAATCTAGAAAGAGCAATGATCTTAGGCGCAAGATTAGATGGTCACCTCGTACAAGGACACGTTGATCAAACTGGCGTTTGCGAAAATATCATTCAAGAAGACGGTAGCTGGAGATTCTATTTTAAGTACGACACTTCTCTTAACAATGTAACTATCCCAAAAGGCAGCATCACAGTTAATGGTGTAAGTCTAACGGTGGTAGATTCAGAAATTGATGGTTTTAGCGTGGCAATAATCCCGTATACATTTGAGCATACGACATTTAAAGATCTAAAAATAGGGGATACCGTAAATCTTGAGTTTGATTTAATAGGAAAGTATGTAAGCCGAATTACCTCCTTACAATCTTAGTTTTAAAAGCGTAAAAAACACCTAGAAGTAATCCAACGCAAGCCAGCACCCATAGATCAGAATCTATCGGTAAACCTACTGGCGGCGGCGGGCCACCAGCTCTAGTGCTGTTTGGCGCAGGCGGAGTTTCACCTCCTGCATAAGCTAGACTGCACACGATGCTAAAGCATACGAATAAGGCGGTTTTTGTGGGGCGCATCTTAGCGATTTAATTTAGGGCATTCAATTCGCTGAGGCGAAATTAACATTATTATCGACAAACTACAAGACAAATTAGCAGTGAATCATACAATTAACAACTAAAACGTTTTACATTCTATCTCTTCAATGTGAAGTGGGCTGCAAACTCAACAAGACCATCTTCTTCGTCTTCATACCAAACTTTAAACCAATAATCATCAGATGGTAGATCTCTACCATTATATAACCCATTCCAGCCGGAGCTAGAAGGTAAAATTTGCTTGATCAACTTACCATAACGGTCATAAA
This sequence comes from Leeuwenhoekiella obamensis, assembly GCF_055391795.1. Taxonomy (NCBI): domain Bacteria; kingdom Pseudomonadati; phylum Bacteroidota; class Flavobacteriia; order Flavobacteriales; family Flavobacteriaceae; genus Leeuwenhoekiella; species Leeuwenhoekiella obamensis. Next base: position 3,001,484 of record NZ_AP029251.1, read on the forward strand.
TATTGATCTTTGCCTCTGGATGATCTTGTAAGCTTGTTATATTCCATGTATCATTATATCCATCTTGATTAGGTGTAAAGTATTTAGGGTATTTCACAACTGTAACTTCAACAACAGCTTCACCACAATCACTACCTACTCCTCTTACATAAACATAATGCTTACCAGCATCTACATCTTTAAAGATATTGTCTAGCTGATATTCGCCATCATTTAACTTATACTCATATTCTCCATAACCTCTTTCTACAGTTATCTCAATGTTTGCAACATCAGAAAAAGGCTGTGAGACATCTACGGAAATTATAGGCAATCCGGATTCTTTTACTTGTACTTTTTCAACTGCATAATTACAATCGGCTCCTACTTCAGGATTAAGTTTAACAGTTTCAATGGTATACTCGCCCACTTCAAAAGCTTCAAAATCAACTCCAGTATGCACTAAAGTGTTATTGATATACCAGTTTACTTCAAATTCTGCCGGATCTATACCTGTTGTAACGTATGCAGGCGATTCTACTTCGCCAGTTTCAGGGTTTCTACAGATCAATGTAGCTGTTGCTTCAATTTCTCTAAGTGGATAAACCGTCACAGTAAACTCTGCTTCTACATAGCAGTCCTGATTACTTTTGGCATTAGCCAAAACATAAATATCATAGGTGCCGGGCTCTGTAATGGTATATTGATTTTCAACCATTTCTTCACCAGTGTTAGACCTCCAGAAATAGGTTACCTCATCATTCTCATTAGAAAGATCTGGCAACTCAAACTCACCGCAACTTGTTGTGTTTTCAAAAACAGGAAGCTCTGGTGTTTGAGAAATAGTCACGGTAAAAGTGTTCTCATCCTCACAGAAAAAACGAGTTCCTCGCCTGGCATACACATAGATCTGTTGCGTGCTTGTAATAGTGTCTCCCGCGACTAGCATGTCGCCAGCACCTCGAGGGGAAGTGTAATAATTACCAATTTCTATCTCTGGAAGTATATAAGAATCACAGGTCGCAATATCCTCAAACTCGCCTACATCTATACCTTCATAATACACGGTAAAGAAATCTTCATTATAGCATGCGTCATAATCATCCCACTCGCTATAAATGTAAATTGTAATGGTTTCTGCAATGATCTCACCTGCGAATAACTCTTCACCTTGTGCCGCTGGCTGCGTGTAATATCTACCGTTAGTCAACTCTGGTAATTCATAAGGTGAACAGGTGTAAACATCAGAGAAGTTGTCTACTGGAGGCAACTCTCGCACTGTTACTGTAAATGAAGTTTCGTCGCTACAACCGTTTACTTCATTATTGATATACAGCGTCGTGGTTTCTATAATTGCCTCACCGGCTAAAAGTTCTTGCCCTCCACGATTAGACTTTTTAAAATATTGTCCGTTTGCGATAGCGGGCAACACATAAGAATCGCCATCACAAATGGTGATATCACTTAAAGTATCTACCGGCGGAATAGGCGTAATATGTATCTGAAATCCTGAATTAGAAGTACAGTTAGGCGTTGAAGTTGTTTCGGCGTAATAATAAACTATGGTTGTGCTCGTAATTTCTGTGAGTTCTGGGATTTGTTGACCAGCACCATTGGCTTCAGTGAAATATCCACCCACATTTACCTCTGGCAGAATATAACTTCCACAAGCATCAATGTTCTCAAAAACCGGAGTAATATTTACATTAAATGCGTTTTGATTACCACAATAGCCGTCATCGCTGTACACATATATTGTTTGCGATGTCGTGATAACATCATCAGCATTATATCTTCTACCTTCTCCATTAGGTCTAGAAAAATAATCTCCGTTTGTAAGCGGCGGCAACTCGTAACTGTTGCAAGTAACAATATCTTCTGGCTGATCTATCGGCGGAAGCTCTCTTATTACAAGGTTTAGACCTTCGTCTTTACAAACCTCATCATCCACAATACCATAGAAGTAAACTGTTTGAGACGTGTACAACGTTGTGCCAACAGGAATTTCTTCACCAGCACCTTCTGGGCCGCCTGCCTGCGTGTAAAATCCGCCAGCTGGCAATTGAGGAATAGTAAAATGATCACAGTAATATTCTTGTAATCTAAAATCTTCCATCAACCAAACTCTAAAACTTGACTGACTTACACAACCATTTTCATCTGGGCCGCTAAAAATATATATCGTTCCCGTTTCTTCGATAAGGTCGCCAGGCGAAAGCATATCTCCTGTTTGGTTTGCTCCTGTATAAAAAACGCCATTTTCAATTACTGGAAGTTCATAAGCGCTACACGCCACAACATTATCTAGTGTAGTTACCGGCGGTGGCATATTTAAGATCACATTAAAACTTGTCACAGCATAACAAGAAGGTAATCGTGTGTCTACTAAACGTACCCAAAAGGTGCTTTCAGTATTTGCTGCATCTATATTATATGAAGAAGGATCAGCGATCGCTGAGTTACCAGCTTCAGCAGCAGCTTGTGAAGTATAAAAGGATAGATCAAGATGATTCTGTCCATTTATTATTTCGGCTCTAGCCAAATTAAGATCAACGCTTACAGAAGTACCACCCTGCGAAACACAATACTCAAGATCAGCAGCTTGTCCGGGGACAATCTCATCGTTAACAAGCAGGTCAAAACTATAGATCGCGCTACACGTATTGCCAGTATTGTTATTTTGGATCTTAAAATAAATTCTTTGATCAGCGTTTCCTGAGAAGTTGGTCAATTCACTTTCAGGAATTGCGTTGCCCGACACAAGATCATTGAGATCAGCATAATACAACACTTCAAAAACTGACGGATTGAGACCTAAAGCTTCTTCGTCGTTTTGACTTAAGTCAAAAGAATAAACACCAGATGCATCATAGCAAGTAAGCAGATCCTGAGGATCGTTTACTTGAAGACCCGTGACATTTACAGTATCTGAAGCTAGACAATTGCTAGAAGCTCTGCTAATTTCAACAGTATAACTTCCTGAAGTGCTAACTGCAAGTGTGCTGCCCGTTTCGCCGGCGATCACCTGACCGTTGCGATACCAAGTATGCTCATAAACCGAAGCGTCAAGGTTGGTATTTAATATTTTCTCGTCGCCTGTACACAGCGAAAAATCAGCGCCTAGATTCACGTTAGTTCTAAAGCTTCCTGCTCTTAAGAAAATAGCACTATCATAATCAGCGTCATTACTATCGCCGATAACGAGACGCAATCTGTATGATTTTCCTGGAGTAATATTTGCCGAAGCGTTCATCACTTGCGTATACCCACGCATATTCACACTAGAATTTGCAGGATCCTGCACTTCGTAGCTCGAAAACAGATTTGCATTATCTGAACCACAAGAGTTGTTGTAAGCAGAATCTTTAATGTTCCTTACAGAAACAGGCGTATTAGAACCCGGGATTACCGCAAGATTACGTGTTTCGCCAGTTTCTAGATCTGTGAGTAAAAAAGCAAACACATCACTAGAAACACATTGCCACTCGCCATACTCATTAGAAGCAAACAAAAAATTGAAAGAAAAATTACTAGACAACGGCACAAAATCAAATTGTAAATACGCAACATCTGTGATCACAGAAGATTGACCATTACTTGCATTAAGCGCAACAAGATCAGCATCAGAATTTGTATTAAGCTGCGTGCTTAGACCTGAGCCATTATAAGAACCAGCAGAGTTCTGAGCTCTACCGCTGCGAATGATCACGCCCTCGTTAATAGGAAAATTACCGCCGTTATTATTAAAGTATGAAACAGCCTCTAAAGAAGAGAATGATTCATTAGACACCTGCACACAACCGTCATTAAGCAATGAGCTTACCAACGCGGCAGGGTCAGCTTCTGGATTTACAGAAACTGATTGAGAATAGCCAGTTACGGCTATCATCAAAAAAATGAATAATAGGTTTAGCTTCATAAAACAAAACGTCTTATGAAATGGTGTTGGGTTATTTTATGAGAGTTACCATTTCAGGTTGAACGACACAAAAATAACGACAAACAGATAAAATGCAAATTTTATCGCTGTAATACACTGATTTTTAACATTTCAGTGGCTTTAACCTGTTAATGAAAACCTAATAAAACGTTTTAATTTCATCTTTTATTGCTCACACCAGCTAAACAAAACACATAATTTCTAGAATATTGTTATTGAGGCATCTACAGAAAGTTGGGTAGGAATATTAGCTAATCTCCCATTTTGAAGTTTTAATCCGGGCACCCATTGTATGATAATTTCATTTTCACCCTTCTTTAAATGTTTCATTGCGCCTTTCGGCAAAATGACTTCTGCGATACGCATTTCTGGCATTTTTTGACGAGTGGTTTCATCAGCCACAAAAACTCCGTTTATATAAATACGCGCATGAACCCACGGTGTTGACCCTTCTTGATAACTGTAAATACGAACCGATAGATTTTTAGGAATTTCGCTTAAAGCGAAATTCTTTTTTGTGAATAGTTGATCTGTACCGTCGTACATTGTATTCACGCTATCTGTATTGCCAAAGGGCGCCAAACCATCTTCCCAAACCAACGCGTTGAGATCTGGTAATTCTTGTATCAACTTTGCATCTAGAATTCCCTTTTGCTTTTCAGGAAATGGCAAATGTGCAGTTTTCCATTTTTTCGCAGTTTTTCCCGAATTTTCTAACAAAATCTCTTGTTTATAGCTCCTATTGATCAAATCTGAGTGCATTTCGCGCAAAGCGTCCTTATCTATCTTACTCACTTTTCTATCAAAAGTTAACCAGCCGTTTTCTTCTAATTTCATGTCTGTGAGCTGTGTGTAAACAAGCGCTTTGAGTCCGCTATTTTTAAGTAATATCAGGTTGTTCACGAAGACGCCATATTGCTTTTCAAACGCTTTACCCGTGGTAAATGTTGGCCTAAACATATCGTGCGTAACCACAGTATCTCGCGGAATTTCTGGGTTAAAACCACCAAATAACGGATTAGGAATTTCGCCGCTCTTATTGCTTCTTCCCGTCCAGTTATGCGCCGGCACAGCAGATGCAAAACCGCCGCCTTCGCCTATCACCACGATGCGATCTTCTGTATCTGGCGTGGGAACCGCAGGGCGCATTGTATAATCGTGTAAATCTCTTATATCGCTTTTACCTTTGATATCATCCCAACCGCTGGCAAGCGTGTATAATCTTGTTGTATCCTGACTCTGCGCCCACTTTAAAACGCGCTCATCATCATGCTGACCCCAAGATTCATTAAAAGTGATCCACTGCACAATAGAAGGAAAATTGTACAATTGATCCATCATATTTTCTTGCTCTTTTTGCCAATCGTCATCTTCTGCATCTACAGGATTTCTATTATCCCATTGCCCGCAAATAAAATCTTGCCACACTAAAAGTCCCAACTTATCGCAGTTGTAGTAAAATCTATCTGGATTTTGCTTGATGTGCAGTCGCACCATATTGCAACCTATTTCCTTAAGGTAATTTGCTTCCCAAAGCATCGCTTCTTCACTAGGCGGAGTCATTCCGCCGCCGGGCCAGTAGTTTTGATCCAGCGGTCCCACTTGAAAAATAGGCTTTCCATTCAGCAGAAAATCCTTACCAGATTTTTCAACCGTGCGTAAACCAAAATAACTTGTAACCTCATCAATTTTCTTCTTCCCATTAAACAATGAGATTTTAGTATCGTATAGAAAAGGTGCGTCTGGCGACCAGAGTTTAGGTTGTGGAATTTCAATTTTCACAGATTCATTAGCTTTCGCCGAAAGGCTTTTTACCAAAGTTCCTGCATCAAAAATTTCATATTTTATGGTCAATTCATTTTGTGAACCTTCAACTTGCGGTTCAAAATGAATAGCCTTTAAAGTTGGTGTTTGTTTTACTCCTGTAATAAAAGCTGTCTCATCAACAGGCTCCATCCATACCGATTGCCAAATCCCAGAACAACGCTCATAATGCATGCTCGCATTTGCCTGTTTTCCTAGAGATTTAAAAATACTTTTTTGTGGATCAAAGACCTTTACCGTCAAATCGTGTTCTTTGCTATCTGCGACATAATCTGTGATGTCAAACGTAAATCTGCTGTAACCGCCCTCGTGAGAACCCACGTATTTATCATCTATCCACACCTTTGTCTCGTGATCTGACGCATCAAAATTCAGAAGGATTTTTTTGCCTTTCCAGCCTTTCTCAATCGATATCGCGCGATGGTAAAAAATAGCTTCATCATCTTTTACTTGCTTATCGATGCCAGATAGTTTTGTTTCAACCGTAAACGGCACTAAGATCTTGTCTTCCCATTGTATTGTTTTGGCTGTAGCCAAATCATTAGCAGCGATCTTCACGTCCCAAAGTCCGTTAAGCGATTTCCATTCTTCACGCTGCAATTGCGGTCTGGGATATTCTTGCCAAACGTTCTTCGCAGTTACATTTTCTCCCCAAACGGTTAAAATTGATTCTGGTTCTGCGGCTTCTTGCGCCATCAGCACAATGCTATTGAACATCAGCGTTGCTAGAAAAGCGATTTTGATACGGTTCATGGATTTTATTTTAGTATTGGTGATTGTTGTGGTGTGGTTGATGGCGCGTTTCCTGCAATGTAAGGCCATCCATCTTTCCATTGTAGTTTGTCAATAAGCATGACACGGCCTTTTATATTGGCCATTTTGGTTGAATCTTGCCCGTCGTAGATCGCGTGATAAAGCATCCAGTGTTCACCGGCTTCATCTTTAATGATCGAGTTGTGCCCTGGTGCTTTCCACGTTTTATTAAGTTCTAAGATCACGCTGTTTCCTGTGCCATTTGCATCGCCCAGTGTGGTAAAAGGTCCCAGAGGTGATTGCGCTCTAGCCACCATCACGGCATAATGCGCATTCTCGCCGCAGCAATTTTCACCAGAGTAAAACATATAGAAATACGCATCCTTCTCAATGATCCAGGCGCCCTCTGCGAGCTTTGCATATTCCTTATCTGGAATAGGAAAAATTACATCTACAGACTTAGAATCGTCTTTAAAATTCAACCTGTCTGCTGTGAGTTCTTTTACTTTAATAGGCTTATGCCCAGAACCCCAATACAGATATTTTTTACCCTCGTGGTCAAAGGCAATAGGATCAATATTTATATAGCTCTTACCGCATTTTAAAGGTTCGCCCTTATCAATAAACGGCCCTTCTGGCGAGTCTGCAACGGCCACACCTAGACATTTCCCAATGTTCTCATCTTTAGATTCTCCTGAGAAATACATGTAGAACTTCTTGTTCTCCCTATCCTGAATGACATGCGGTGCCCAAAAATGATTTTCGGCCCAATCTGGTTTTTGTGGTAAGGCGTCGCCCACACGCTGCCAATTCACCAGATCCTTAGATTTAATACATTGTATGTTTTGCGTTTTTCCATCAATACGTGATTGTGTGGCGTAAGCGAAATACCAATTTCCAACTTTTATCACAGTAGGATCTGCGAAGTTTTCGGCAAATACGGGATTTGTGTATGTGGAAATTTTTTTCTCTTTGGCTGTAGCCAAAGAACTACTCGCAGTATTTTTATTCCCTTTACAGGAAAAAAGAACAACAAATACCATAAAAATTGATGCGATCCTTACCTTCATGCTATTTGTTGTTTGAGATTTTATTTTTTAGACTTTTCTTCCCTGATCAACTTTTGAAGGTTTTCTTCTGCTTCATTTTTATACGGCGACCAGTAGTTTCTAGGATCCTTTTTCACACCATATTTGCGGGCAGGATTAGGATGTGGATACGGCATAGGATCTTGAGATCTCAGCTCCCAAGCGATCAGATCTTCTAGAAGTTCTGCTTTTTTCTCAGTGTATTTTTTATCGTCAAAAAGATCATTAATCGCCGCTGGATCTTCTGCTAAATTATACAGATTGCCATGTCCTTGCATGTCGTAGACAAGCTTCCAGTCACCTTTGCGAAGCGCTCTTAAGCGACCGCTCTGCGTCCAGGTATTTAATTCGTCTGCTTGTGTTCTTCCCCGTTTTATGGTACCGTCATCATCATACGGACTATAATTGTCAAAATTCACATAGCGTAGATTTCCATACCCTTGCTGCACCACAATGCTTCCAAACTCTTCTTCAGGATAATCTTCTCCCTGAAGCAACGGCCACAAACTGCGACCTTGCACTCCGCCTGGCAATTCTACTCCCAGCATATCACAAATGGTAGGCATAATATCTACATTGCTCACATGAGCATCGTGTGGTTTTTTGTTTGCCTCGATGCCGGGACCGTACCAGATCATCGGTATGCGTGTTAGCGATTCTGGTACACCAGCTCCTTTTTTTATCATTCCATATTCGCCTACATAATCACCGTGATCTGCAACAAAAACAATGATGGTATTTTCTAGTTCGCCAGTTTCTTTAAGATGTTTTACAAAACCCTTGATCTGATCATCTATAAGGCGCATCATACCATAATAATTACTGCGAATACGCGGAATTTGCTTTTCGTAATCACCATATCCTTTGCGCAAGATCTCGCGCTCTACCATATAAATGTTTCCTTTTTTATAAAGATCATCGCCATCTGTATCAAGTTCTGGCAATGACTCTGGCGGAAACATAGAATAATAAGGTTCTGGCGCTTGATAAGGATTGTGAGGTTCTGGGATAGAAACCCACATAAAAAACGGAGAACCTTCAGCTTTAGACTTGTCTGCAAATTGTTCTGCGCTGTTCACGATCTTTGCCGGCATCTGATCTTCTATAGGAAAAGGCGTTGCCTTCTCACTCATATAGAAGTTAGTCGCATGTAAGAAAGTATTGAATTCCTTTTCTTCCTCTGTTTGCGGTTTGCCGGTGCCTAAGTGATTAAAATCTTCATAGAAATCAAGATCTTCATTAGGCTTAAGATAGGTGTGATTCTTACCTATCAAAGCAGTTTTATAACCTTGAGATTTTACCACATCATAAATATCCTCAGTAAAAAATGCATCTTTCGCATTCATATTGCTGCTCACACGTGTAGCACTGGGCCACCTGCCTGTAAGCATAGATGTGCGACTAGGCACACAGGCAGGCATGGCGCAATATGCTTTATCAAACCAAGTTCCCTTTTGCGCAAGACTATCTAAAAACGGAGTAGTATCAAGTCCAAAACCATTGAGCTTTGTAGCATCAGCACGCCACTGGTCGCATAAGATCAAAACGACATTTGGATTTTTTACCGCTGCATTTTCCTTTTGGGCTTGACCCAAAACCGAAAACGCAAGCATACCAAGCAACGCAAATAGTTTAAGTTTTTTGACACTCATAATTTCTAGATTTTGCTTCCGCGAAAAGTTTTACTTCTGGTTCTTTCTCTTAGGAAGAACGCTGTGGCTCTTTGCCCATTCCGTCCAGCTGGCCTCCATCTCTTTTACTCGATCTGGATATTGCGCAGCAAGATCATTCGTTTCGGTTGGGTCTTCTGCAAGATTATACAAATGCCAAGTTTCGCCTTGCCTTCCAGATCTTGAAACCAACTTCCAGTCTCCAGAACGTGCGTATTTTGCATTATAATGCTCGTTAAAAAGCATATCGTGACCTTGACGCTGCTCACCTTTAAGAACAGGTACAAGACTTAATCCTTGTACTGGTTTTATTTGATTACCGTTTAGCGTTTCAGGATATTTTGCTTCTCCCAATTCTGCAAACGTAGGCATGAAGTCCATCACGTGGCCCACTTGTGGTGTGATGCTTCCTTTTTCTGCTTTTATGCCTTTCGGCCAAAAGGCGATCATTGGTGTGTGAACTCCACCTTCAAAAGATTGAGACTTCCAGAATCTAAATGGTGTGTTTGCCACATTTGCCCAGCGTTGCCCTATTGAAAAGAATGTGGTTTCTGGACCAGGCATTACATCTTTGTCTTTAGAATATGACACTTTCTCGCCTTCTCGCGTTTGACTTGGTCTGTCAAAACCAGGGCCATATCCTGCAGAACTCTCTGGGCTAGCGCCGTTATCGCTCAAGAAAACAATAAGTGTATTGTCTAATTCTCCGGTTTCTCTAAGTGCTTCGATCATGCGACCTATACCTTGATCCATACGATCTATCATTGCTGCATGAACTGCCATTGCGCGAGCGTCAAACTCTTTATGCGGATTCTCTTCCCAAGTAAGGTCATCTTCCCATCGCTGAGATAATTTGGCTGTAGCCGAATCAAGCAAACCTAGCTTTGCCATTTTAGCGTAGCGTTTTTCGCGAATGCTTTGCCATCCTTCTTTATACGTGTCTTTATACTTCTCAATATCTTCTGGAAGCGCATGAAGCGGCCAGTGTGGCGCTGTCTCTGCAACGTATAAAAAGAACGGTTTGTCATCTTTACTAAACTCTTTGATATATGCTACTGTAGTATCGCTTATCGCATCTGTGTGATAATAATCGTCTGGAACTTCTGTAACCGGTTCTGTACCGTTAACTAAGCTAAATGGGTCAAAAAAGTCAACAACTCCCCAGATGTTACCATAGTATTTTTCAAATCCACGGTTTGTAGGGTATTGCTCTTCTGGTGAAAACCAAGGGTGCTCTTCTTGATGATTTAACCAACTTAATTGCTTCTCTGGTGTGTCTTGAACAACGGTGTTAGACACGTGCCATTTACCTGTCATCCCTGTGTGATATCCTGATGCTTTTAAAACTTCTGCAAGCGTCGCGGTATTCTCTGTGATGTGACCACGGTAACCTGGCAGGTTTCTATCTGAAGTCATCTCGCCTATTCCTGCTTCGTGATTATATAGACCGGTTAACAAAGAAGCACGGCTAGGACAACATCTTGATGTGTTGTAAAATTGCGTGAAACGCATACCGTTTTGAGCAAGATAATTAAGATTAGGCGTGTCAATTTCTCCACCATAGCAACCCAGATCAGAATATCCTAGATCATCTGCCATGATAAGGATGATGTTTGGTCTTTTTTGTGTTTCGGCGGTTTCTTCTTGATTGGGATTTGTTTTACAACCCACTAAAGAAATACCTGCGAGGGTAAATGCTACAGCTTTACTTTTTAATTGGTTAAGCATCATTCTAATTGCTTTTATTGGATTTTTATAAAAAAACAGATCAAACTTTCTGCTACTAAGTCCCTGATTAAGATCAAGAGGTCACTATGCTTAACAGAAAGTCTGAAATGTTCTCAAATTTTTGAATTTACAGTTTAGTATGTGTAAAGACCAAAGTCAAACTCTGCTTCGTTTCTCACATTATTTACTTCCATAGTAATAATGTTCTCACCTTTTTTAAGCGAAGAAGCAAATTCATTAATATTCAACTCATCATAATGTCCTCTTCTAGAACCTATGAATTTATCTGCTACTTTTTCTCCATTGATGAAGACTTTAATATCTCCTGCACCGTATAATCTTAACTGTAGATTTTCAGATGTTTTGTTAAGGTTGAATTTTTTAGTCAACCATACGTGATCTTCTTTAGTAAGATTTACTAATCCGTTTTGTTCTTTTGCTCCTTGTGCTTTTCCATTAGATGGTGCTTGCGTAGACACCCAAACCTTCTGATCGCTTAGCTCAGAATCTGGCAAAATAGGTGTTACCTTAGTAGGTTTCGCGTAAAGCAAAGTATTAAGTGATTTAAGATACTCTGTATCCATTTTTATCACTTCTCTATCATAGGTAAGTAAACCATTTACTTCTCCTTCTACATCTGTGGTTTGTGTATAAACCGCTGCAGATAGGCCTTTGTTTACCATAGGAACCATATTGTGAATAAGTGTTGCGTATTGCTTTTTCAACTCATCAACAGTATGGTATGTTCTGTAACCCCAGTTGCGCATATCTGGATTCCAAAGGTGACCATCTACTGGCAATCCTAAACCTCCAAATTCTCCAAGAACGATAATTCTTCCTGGGTTTTGCTCTGCTGGCTCAGCGCCAGGACCTGGATAATGGTGTGCATCGTTCATGTCGCCCACACCACGATCTGTCCATCCAGAAACTCCGTCTACAAGTCTGGTGGTGTCATAATCTTGTGTCCATTTTACAATACGATCAGTTTCAAATTGTCCCCAACCTTCATTAAATGGAACCCAAGTAACGATAGACGGGAAAAATCTTAAATGATCCATGATCGCCTTCCACTCTGTTTCCCACTGCTTAACAGAAGCCGCTGGTCTGTCCCAATCTTCTGGATAATTAGGTCTAAGGTGCTGTGTTTTATCTTCAGCAGATTGATATCCAGAAACCATGTCTTGCCAGATAAGAAGTCCTATTTTATCTGCATAATAGTAATATCTAGAAGGCTCTACTTTAATGTGTTTTCTAAGCATATTAAAGCCCATTTCTTTAAGCACATCCATATCGTATTGCATCGCTTCTTCTGATGGAGGCGTTAAGAGTCCGTCAGGCCACCAACCTTGATCTAGCGTACCATATTGAAAACGCGGTTCGTTATTAAGCAACATTCTCTCGTAGCCTAGTTCTCCTTTAGCTTTTGAGATCTTTCTCATCGCGAAGTAAGAATCTGCTTCGTCTACTGTTTTATTTCCATTTTTTACAGTGACTTTAAGTTCGTATAAAAATGGATTCTCTGGCCACCAAAGTTTTGCATTTTTAATCGCGATCTTAAGATCTTGATTTGCTTTTGCAGCACCTGTAGCGATCACTTTGCCATCTTCAAGAACCTCAACAGCAAATTGTGTATTTGCAGTTGCTCCTTCTACAGCATTCTTAATAGTGATCGTACAGTTATCAATATCTGCAACTGGCTCGATTGATTTAATAAAAGTTTTTTGAACTGGCTCTAGCCAAACGGTTTGCCAAATACCCGTTACAGAAGTATACCAGATACTTCTAGGATTAAGTACTTGCTTACCTCTAGGCTGCATGCCAGTGTCTGATGGATCCCAAACTGAAACCTTAAGCTCTTGCTCACCACTCTTTAAATAAGGAGTGATATTAAAAGTAAACGGATCACTACCACCTTTGTGGCTTCCTACTTCTTTACCGTTTAACCAAACTTTAGTTTCCCAGTCTACCGCATCAAAGTGCAATAAAATTTCTCTACCGCCCCAGTTCTTAGGCAAAGTAAACGTCTTAGAATACCACACTTTGTCATCTGGAGTAACAGCTTTTGCCACGCCCGAAAGTGAAGATTCAACCGCAAAAGGAACTAAGATCTTACCTTGATACGATTGTGGTGCAGCGGCGTTTTTATCAACGATCGCATAATCCCAATGACCGTTAAGATTCATCCAGTCTTCTCTTTCTAGTTGAGGTCTGGGATATTCTTGCCATACATTTTCAGCGGTAACTTTTTTACCCCATTTTGTCTGCATGGTAGCGCTTTTTGGCCCCTGAGCCAAAACAACTATTGTGTTTAAAATTAACCCTAGGGTGATAAGGCTTGTTATTCTTCTCATTTATTTAAAATTAATTCTTGTTTTCTCTACAATTTTAACTTTACGGCCAGCAATCGTGTACAACTATTGTCGCTAATGCTATAAAAAATTAGATCTGCGGGCGCACAACGGCTTTTATCACAGCACAATACTCATGCAAGTAGTGTTTTGGCTGCAGCCAAAAGAACACTCGATCAAATCACATTCTCATCCTCTGGGAGTTTCATGTTCTTCTCAACAAAGTCTGACGGCGTGATGTTGAACTGCTTGAAGAAACATTTTGAGAAATATGAATGGCTATTGAAACCGCTCATATAGCTCACCTCTGAAACCGTATATTCATTAGTCAGTAACAACTTCGCGCCATGTTTTAATCTGATAAGGCGTATAAACTCATTAGGCACTTTACCAGAAACCGACTTTAATTTTTTATGCAAATTAGAGCGGCTCATGCCCAGCTCGCGACCCAATTCCTTAACCGAAAGGTTGGGATCCATAATGCGCTCTTCAATGGTTGAAATGATCTTTTCTAGCAGTTTCTTATCGTGCATATTCTCAGTAAGACTATCTGCCGAAATGAAAGGCTGCGTCGCAAATTTATTCTTGAGTTTAGCACGAGATTTAAGCAAGTTCTCGATCATTGCCATCACGTGTTTCCATTTAAATGGTTTTGCGATATAGGCATCTGCACCGCTTTGTATGCCGGCAATTTCTGCATCAGAATTTGTTTTTGCCGTAAGCAGAATCACAGGAATATGGCTGTACTCAGGATTTGTCTTGATCATTTTGCACAGTTCGATCCCGTCTATCTCTGGCATCATCACATCAGATAAGATAAGATCAACATCATTTGCCTTGAGCAGCTCCCAGGCTTCTGCACCGTTACTCGCCCTGATCACTGCAAAATCATCTTGCTCTAGATTTTGCTCAAAGAAATCAAGCAAGAACATATCATCTTCTACAACTAAGATCTGCTCTCTAGCCTCTGTATTTTTTTCTTTTGGCTCGTCGGCCAAAACTTCTATTTTTTCATCGATCTCAACCGCATCTTCTGGCGTTTCAACAAGATCCTGTAACGGTAAAAAGACTTTAAAAGTGGTGTTTACATCCAGCTCACTTTCAACCTCAAGGAAGCCACCGTGTTTTTCTATAAGCGATTTTGCGAGGTTAAGACCTATGCCTGTTCCCAGTAAATTAGCCGATGGAGAATTGCCGGCAACCTTAAAATATTTCTTGAAAATGTTCTGAAGTTCTTCTTCTGGGATACCTATACCATCATCTTTAATGGTGATACAAGAATACTTCTTACCATCTCTATAAACTGGCTTTTGTATGCTCATGCGCACCTCAGAGCGTGTGAACTTAAAAGCATTAATAAGCAAATTGTTAAAGATCTTTGTGAGTGCTTCTGGGTCTGCCATTACTTGTTGTTTTGGCATTTTTGTACTCATGGTGAAGTTTATCTTCTTCTGATACTTCATCGCAGAAAATCTAGAATATATAGACTGCAAAAGCGTGATAAGATCAAGTTGCTCTTTTCTTATCTCATAAATGTCACTTTCTATTCTTCTAAAATCTAGCAGTTGGTTCACAAGGTTGATCAAACGCTTTGCGTTCTCGTCCATAATGGTAAGTGGCTTCATTACCTTTTTAGGTAACTCAGTATTTTCCATTAGCTTTTCTAGCGGGGCGGTGATAAGCGATAGCGGCGTTCTTATCTCGTGCGCCATGGTAGTAAAGAATTCGATTTTATGATTATAGAATTCTCTTTCTCGCTCTACGCTTAATTGTTGTACTCTTAATCTGTTTCGTCTTTCGGCTCTGTCTAGGAGTACTTTTCGCGCAAGCAAAATCATTGCGATCACCAGTATGAAATAGAAAAAATATGCCAGCGGATGTCTGTAAAACGGCGGATTGATCGTAAGTGCAATGCTGGTCGCCGGGCCATCCCATGATCGCTCATCATTTGTGGCTTTTACCATGAAGGTGTAATCACCAGCAGGAAGGTTTGTGTAGGTGGCTTTGCGCTGGGTGTCAACGTAGTTCCAACGCTCATCAAAGCCGTCCATTTTGTAAGCGTATTTTACCTTCTGCGGACTCTCAAAATTTATGGCGGCATATTCAAAACTTACCACACTTTGATTGTGGTTTAACGTAAGTTCATCAGTAAAATTGATGGTCTTTTTTAAGATCTCTTGCTCTGGCTGATCTAGCGATACATCGTCATTAAAAAGCTGAAGTTCGTTAATAACAACGCTTCCTTTAAGGTCTCTGATCTTTACACTATCTGGATAAAATGAGTTAAAACCATTGATTCCGCCAAAGAACATCTTACCGTCTGAGGCTATGAAACCTGCGTTGTAATTAAACTCGTTGCTTTGCAGATTATCCCATTTTGTATAATGCGTGGTTTTTTCTTTATGCCAGTCAAAATGATAAATACCATTGTTTGTTGACAACCACAGAGTGCGATCATCTTGCTGCAAAATATCGTAGATCAAATTTGCATCTATACCATAATCTTTAGCATTATATAGATCAAAGGTTTCATCTCTAAAATTGAAACGAACTAAGCCGTTACCGTCTGTCGCTAGCCAAAGGTGACCTTCATGATCTTCTGTGATCGAAAAACGGCCTACGCCATAAAAATCCTTGTCTGATCTAAAATTATAGCGAACCCATTCACCAGTTTTTTTGCGTTGCCCGAAAAGATCTCCACCATTTACTGCGATCCATAAAGTGCCCGCATCATCTTCATAAATATCTGTGACAAAGCGTTGACCTAGACGATCTACTTTAGTGAATTTTTTTGTTTGTTTATCATAGCGACTTAAGCCTAGCGAAGTTCCTACCCAAACTGTGCCTTCTCTATCTTGATAGATGCAATGCACATTGTTCCCACTAATGAAATTATTCTTGTCGCGGTTATCGTACTTGCGGACGTTTCCTGTCTTCTCGTTATATATATTCAATCCGCCAGAAAAAGTACCTATCCACAGTTCTTGATCTACATACGCTAACGACAAAATATTGAAATAAGATAGCGGCTGTTGCTTTGCTTCAAACGGATATTTTTGAAAGGTTCCGGTTTCTGCATCATAAAAATTGAGGCCTGCATCTTCTGTACCTATCCAGAATTTGCCAGGTTCTTTTTCTACGATCGCACTTACACCACCACCAGAAAGTGTGTTTTCTCCTTGACCTGGATAAAATCTTTCAAAACCGCTGGTGTTATTAGAATAATAGCTAACGCCACCAAAATAACTCCCTAACCAAATGCCATCACTTTTATCTTTAAAAATGCTGTAAACGGCATTTCCGCTTAAGCTGTTTGCGTCTGAAGGATCATGAAGATAATTAGTGAATGTTTGCGTTTTAAGGTCTAGGATATTTAATCCACGTTCTGTACCGATAAGCAGTTCGTCATGATTTACTTGCAATAACGATCGCACAATGTCGCTGCTAATACCGCTATTTTCCCGCACATAATTTTTGAACTTATCTTCTTCTGGCACAAACAAGCTCAAGCCCCCGCCAAAACTCCCTGACCAAACATTACCTTCTTTATCTACAAAAACAGTGAGTGTAAAACCACTTAACAACCCGTCTTTTTCATCTGCGTAGCGTTTAAGTTTATCAGTATCGGGATTATATGCTACGATACCACCGCCTGTAGTTCCTATCCAGATTATACCATTAAAGTCTATCGCGATCTTGCGAATACGCCTAATAGCGGTATCTGGTTTTTCTATCTTTTGGGTTTTAAAAATGTATTTAAACAAACCTCTGCTCGTCGCAATCCAGATGTTATTATCCTCATCGCGCTGCATGTCGTTTACGGTGATCTCGCCTATACCTTTAAGTTTGGTGAATTTTTCAGTAGTGAGATCTAATATGTAAACACCCCGACTTGTGCCTATCCACATGGTATTTTGATCTACAGTGAAAATAGAATGCACAAAATTGTTACCTAGAGAATGAGGTACAACGTTTGAGTATTGATACGTTTTAAACTCGTATCCATCAAAACGGCTAAGACCATTGCGCGTCCCAAACCACATATAGCCCTGACCATCCTGACCTATAGACCAGATCGTGTTTGAGATAAGACCTTCTTCTACAGAATATGTTTTAAAAATAAGACGCTGTTGCCCCACACTTGTTAATGGCAATAACAGCAATAAAAAAACACTAAGAAGTCTTAAATAGAAACGCAAAATAGTTAACTCAATAAATTTTATATTTGGTGTAATGATGGCCAACATGGGGTAAGGACGGAAAAACTAAAAAATTACCTTACCCTCTGTGGCCGTTGGTTTTTTGGGTTAAACCCAAAAGAAATCTTTCTTGATCTTTAAGACCCCGGTTGAAATTTTTTCCTGTTTATTTCTGGTCCTGTCCAATCCATTTTTATACCTGCCGGTTTCTTGATATTATGTTTTCCCGCTTTAAGCGAAACAACCGCATAATTAGAATATTCTGTCCCGTTATTGTCGCCAAAGTAAAGCGTCTCACCATCTACTTGCATTGAAGTATTCTCACCTCGCTGAATGTAGAAAATGTAAAAACCATCTTCTTTAACCTCAACATTACCTTTGGCTTTAGCCGGCAAATCCTCAAGATACATAGACACCGTTTCTGTTGAATTCACTCTGTGGTTTGTATGAATATTTGCTTCAAGCTCTGTTCTAATTCCTTTATCGCCACAATAGCTCATCCATTCATAAAGCTTTTGCTTAAGCTCTTTTATAAGACCATCATATTGTGGATCACCAGCAAGATTTTGTTGATTAAATGGATCTTTCTCGTCATTGTACAATTCTACACCGGGGCGATGCTCATATTTTTTGGCAAGAGCCGAAATCTCTGGGTCGCTACTGTTTTTCCACTCTTTGTAATAGTTATCACGCATCACAGTGGTATTTTGAAAACTAGCATCTGGAGTGAGATTTAAGATCAATCTGTATTCACCGTTTGCAACAGATCGTATAGGATAATAATCTGCACCACTGAAAATGGTTCTCGTGGTTTGAAGCGAATATGTATAATCTTTATGCTCCTTTTTACCATCCAGTAAAACAGACATTAAAGAAGTACCGTCAAGATTTTTCACTGGTTTTCCGCCAGCTGCATCGATTATTGTAGGCACGATGTCGCTATATTCAACAAGCGCATCGCTTTCAGTGCCGGGTTTTATTTTTCCTGGCCAGTTCACGATAAGTCCAGAACCTACACCGGCGTTATAAAGTGTCCATTTTGCAAAAGGCATGCTGCTTCCTTGCTCTGTGGCAAACATGACGATGGTATTTTCATCAAAACCATGTTTTTTAAGCAATGCAAGTGTTTGTTTGATCTGGCCATCTAGATAATTGATCTCTGCCAGATAGTTTACAAATTGCTCTCTTGTTTTTGGCGTATCAGCCAGGTAAGGATGCAAAGTAACTTTGTCTTTATCCCATTGACTTGGGTCACCTTCCGTCCATGGGGAATGTGGTGATTTAAAGTTTACAAATAAGGCAAAATTGTCGTCCTTGCTTTCAACATCTCCTAAAAATGAGTCTATTTTGTCTAGCTCTGGGTCTGTGGTAGAATGATCGTCACCATCTATGTATTCAAATGGAAAAACCTCTTTAGTTTGTATATGTCTTTTCCCCGAAAGGGCAACTCTATACCCTAGTGGTTTAAGATAGTGCACCACAGATTTTGTGCCTTCTTTTGCGTAAGTGTGGTTAGGATATGCGCCGGTTCTTACAGGATACATCCCGGTTAAAAGATTGTGGCGCGTAGGTGAACACATGGGCGCCGCTTGGTAGCACTTATTAAATTTCATTCCGCTTGCGGCAAGACTATCTATAGTAGGTGTTTTTGAGTCTACGCTGCCAAAACAACCTACATCCCAACGGGTAAGATCATCTGCAAGAATGAAAATGATGTTGGGTTTTTCTTCTTTTGGCTCTAAGCCAGATAATTTACCAGAGGAAGTACACGTGAGTAAAACACCCAGCAACAGTATTTTAAAAAATGATTTTTGACTTATCATGCTTTACCCTTTTTTATTGTTTTTGTCTCTCATGATCTGCTGTATCTTATCCCACGGCTCTACTTGCTTGTCTTTTGCCCAAGCTTCCCACATGGCGATCATTTCTTCTGTTTTTTCTGGCTGTGTTGTAGAAAGGTCATTCTCCTCGCTGCGGTCTTTATCTATATCATAAAGCTCCCATTTGCTTTTTTCTTTTCCCTTCCACTCCATCACAAGTTTGTAGTTACCTAGACGAACGGCTTTGTTACCTTCATGCTCCCAGAAAATAGGTTTAGTATGCACTTCTTGGTTAGAGCCTTCCATAAGTGGTAGAAGACTCTCGCCTTCCATCGGCGGGATCGCATTGCCATTAAAATTCTCTGGATACTGCGCACCAGATACATCTGCAAATGTTGCCATGATATCTGGTAAGAAACCATAACTTCTAATGGTTCCTCCTTTAATATCATCTTTGATCTGAGCCGGCCAGTGAACGATAAGCGGAGTCGCAATACCGCCTTCATGCAGCCAGTGTTTATATTTTCTAAAAGGTGTATTTGAGGCATTTGCCCACGCCTGACCGTAGCTTAAGAAATAGCCTTCTTCAGTTTCTAGTTGATCTTTAGGACCGCCTCCCAGCATACCACCTTCGGCGCAAGCCCCATTATCATCTAAGAAAACAAGCAATGTATTTTCTAACAATCCCTTTGCCTCTAGATGATCTACTAGCTTACCGATGTTTTGGTCCATGCGGTCTATCTGCGCTGAGTAGATCGCTCTACGCAAAGTCATTTCTTGTTGTTTCTCTGCACTAAGACTTTCCCATTCTTTAGAGTCCTGATCAGATAAAACAGTTTCTTCATTAATGATGCCCATTTGCATCATGCGCTTGTAGCGCTCTTCTCTTATAGATTGCCAGCCCTCGTCATAGCGATCTCTGTATTTATCAATATCCTCTTTGGGCGCTTGTAATGGCCAGTGAGGCGCGGTATACGCTAGGTATAAAAAGAAAGGTTTTTCTTCTTGCTGTTGAGAATCGTCAATAAATTTTATCGCATTATCTGTAAATGCATCTGTGATGTAGTAATCTTTCTCGTTGATCTCAACCTGCTCATTATCTACTGTGATCCCACGTAGGCCTTCTGGCTTAAAGTAATTTGCCGCGCCAGCGAGAATTCCATAAAAATGATCAAAACCTCTTTGCAACGGCCACTGCTCTTGCTTATCCATCCCAAGATGCCATTTACCTGCCATGTATGTGCTGTAGCCATCTTCTTTAAGAAGCTCTGCGATCGTTACATTGTTTCTGTTAAGCACACCGCGATAAGATGGTAAACCCATATCGTGATTATCAGAAGCAGGTGGATTTGTCATGTGACCGATGCCCGTTTGATGAGGATAAAGTCCCGTCATTAGCGATGCTCTGGTAGGGCAACATCTAGCCGTGTTATAAAACTGTGTGAACTTAAGTCCGTTTTCTGCGAGCTTATCAAGATTAGGCGTGTTTACCTCACCGCCATACGCACCAATATCAGAATATCCCATGTCATCAGACATGATAAGTATGATATTTGGTTTTTTAGCTGAGGCTACTTCTGCCGCTTTTGTACCATCTTCTTTAGAAGATTTACACCCAGAAAACGATATCGCCATTGCCATAAATGAACTCGCAACGATCCTGCTTTTAAAAATCATATCAGGTTTTATTTTTTTGCCTTACGGCGAAATTTATAAATCTATTTTTTGAGCTTGTGTAAAAACCAACTCTTGATTTCCTCTTGTTTTGATGCCGACACGGGCATACACAAATTTTTGTGCAACATCTGAAACATCCATATCTATTGATAGACGCTGGTCAAGATCAGGAATATTTGCAGGAAGCAACTTAACATTCTTGAGGTTAAATAGATTATCAACTAAAGCCGTTCTGCCTATAAAAAAGGACACAAACTCTATCTCTCTACCTTCTACTACTTGATCAACATCAAAAGAGGCCGTAAGTGCCTCGCCATTTAATTGATAATCTTCCTGACTAGGCCAGAAAAATGGTTCTACAGGAATATCAAGCACTTTTGACCCCTTTAGCTCAAAGGCTAAAGTGTCTGCGATATTTTCCCAAGGACCATTACCTGCAACAAGGGCTAATTTATAGTCTCCATCAAATAATGTAGCTCTAAAAGTCCCGTCCTGTTTAACTGAAACTGTAATAGGGGTAAACTTTTGCCAGCCATCTTCATACAAACGTATTACGTCTAAATCGCTCTTAACCCCTACTAATTGATCATTAAAAACAAAACGGCCCTCAATTACTGACTCTGGTTCTTCGTAATTATCGAACTCACATGAGGCCATAAGTAACCCACAGGTAAGAGATAATATGATATATTTTAATTTATTCATTTTTATAAATTTTACTGATAAGGATTAGGAACTAGAGTTGGGTTTGCATCTATAGCATTCTGAGGAATCTTAGCATAATAGTTTCCTAATCTAAAATACATTGCAGCCTTAAATCGCGTAGCTTTTCTTTTTATAAATACATATTTACCATCTTTTTCTGGATCTTCTGAGTTTACCACTCTATAAGGCCAAAGTGCGCGTAAATATGCTATTTCAGAATTAGAATCTCCATCCCACAGAATATGTGCTAACCTCCATCTTTTAAGATCCCACCAGCGGTGATCTTCAAAGGCTAGTTCATTTCTTCTTTCTTCAACTATCTTATCAAAACTTAGAGATGCGAGACTATTTTCTGGAAAACCAGCACGCTCTCTTAAAGTGTTAATATAGTTTAAGGCTACACCTTCGTTATCCAATTCAAAGGCAGCTTCTGCAGCATTAAGGTAAATTTCACCTAGTCTAAACCTTACCCACCATACATCGCTGCCATCACCTTGATTTCCTGATCCTACACGAGTATCTAAATGTTTACGAACGTAAAATCCTGTATTTGTATTAAAGCCTGTGCTGGGCAATGGTCCATCAAAACCTATCATAAGTTTGCCATCTGTGTAAGTGTCACCCAGATTATTACTATTTACAATTGTATAAGAACTTCCATTCCAGACAAGAACACCAGCTTGCACACTTACTTCTTGCCCTCTAAAAGAAGCTCCAGGATAAATTACTGATCCACCTAAACGACCATCTTTTCCATCAAAAATATCCTCTACATTATCGTAATAGATGTAATCATCATCAGTATCTGTTCTGGTTTTTAAAATACCCTCTCTGCCGTCTAGATAATCATAACTTTCAACAAGGGATAGAGCAGGTGCTGTTTGGGAAGAATTATCTGGCGCTTCTCTTATAGACCTAGGAATATTATAATAAGTAAATTTATGTGTCTTACCATCTTGACTATAATCATATGCCCAGATAACTTCAGGACTATCCTTATTCACTAAAGCTTCGTAGAAATTTTCTTCTCTATTGGGATTATTGTCATACAAACTATAAGGTCCATTATTCAAAATTTCTTGAGACGCATCTAAGGATTTTTGATAATACTCATCTGCTCTACTTGCTGGTACACCCACTTCTCCTCCCGGGGTTTCAATAGGCGTATCCATTAAGTTATTATACTTAGCTATTGATCCTGCATAAAGCATCGCTCTTGACTTTAATGCTAGAGCAATCCATCTATTGGCTCGAGTTTTACTGCTGCTATCTTGTGGTAAATCATCAAGTATATCATCTAATTCTGACGCAACAAAATCATAAATCTCCGCTTCTGTACTTCTAGGAATTTGTAGATCGCTAATATCAGTAGATGCATCATAACTAAAACTCTCTGTTATAAGAGGCACACCACCCATACTTCTTACCTCTAGGAAATATATATATGCTCTTAAAAAGCGACCTTCAGCTAAAAATCTACTCTTATTTTCCTCACTTAATTGATCGGTAATTTGAACATTTTCAATAAAAATATTCAAATCTCTTATAAGCGGATAAACCCAAAGTTGTCTAAAGTTGTAAGCATACTGCTGACGATTATTCACATTATTATCATTATTAATGTGCGCAGACCACATAGAGTTATCAGAATCGTTAATCTCCACTCTTGTCCCATCATCAAAACCCGAGAAATGTTGCATTCTACCATATAGATTTGCAAGAAATGATTTTATTAGATCTGGATTACTCCAAACCTGATCATCTACAAGAATATCGTTAGGCTCTCTGTCTAAATAATCCTCGCAGCTACTGAAACTTATCAGCAAAACGAGAATGTATATTATTTTTTTCATATGTATATTTTTTAAAGGTGACATGGTCATCTTTTCTTAAAAAGTTAGATTAAAACCAACGTTTACAACTCGTACAGGAGGGTAGTTGTGTCCTGAATTATTTTCAATTTCAGGATCCATACCAGTATCCTTTATATTATCAATTGAGAATAAATTAAATCCATTGATATATAATCTCATTTGCTGAATATTCAACAATGACAATACGCTCTCTGGTAAGTTATAGCCTAGTTGAACATTTCTCAATCTTAAATAAGTAACATTTAAATACCAGAAGTCAGAGCCCATGTCAATGTATTCACGATTAGACCTTCTAAGCGCAGGATATTCTCCCGGTACCCAAGGACTATTAACATCAAAAATATCCTCATGATGCCAACGATTGTTGAGAAGATAATCTGGAGAGTTTTGATTATTAAGCAATGCCTGTTTAGATACGTCACCACGTCCTCTACTTTGCATTGTTCCTCCAGCAAGTGTGAAGTTTAAGTCAAACCCTTTGTATTTTAAACCACCTGTTAAACCATACATTAAATAAGGTTGCTGTCCATCTCCATAACCATTAGGACGGTCATCCATACCGTTAATTATTCCATCACCATTTGCATCTTCATAAATAAAGTCTCCGGGTAAGATGGTGGTGTTGTTTTTACCATCCATATCCACAGGGTGATTGGCTATTTCTTCTTCTGTTTGAAAACGACCTATAACATGTTTTCCCCAATTAACAGCTGCCCATCTTCCTTCTTGAGAGTTTCTATAATAATCCCAAGAGTTTCCAAATAAGGGATTATACGAATACAAGTTTTTTCTTCTAGCTAGCGTAGCGTTTGCCCCTATATTAAAACTAAAATCCCCCCAGTTTTTCTTATACCGTATAGCAGCTTCAAGACCTATATTCGCATCTGCTCCTAGATTTTCTGGTGGTAGATCAATATTTATTTCTGTAGGAAGAATCACATCATTTCTATAACCAGGTAAACCTGTACGACGTCTGTAAAAACCTTCAAAAGAACCGCTCAACTTATTTTGAAATAAAGAAAAATCAACACCTACGTTAGTAATTTGTGAGTGAATCCACGAAAGTGTAGTAATAGGTAATCCTCGCGGCACTAAACCAGTAATTAGATCACCATCTAAAACTGCGCTGCCAGACCCATAATCATATCCTGGAAGGTAAGCAAATGGACCAATGCCCACATTATCATCTCCCATCTCACCGTAAGAAGCCCTAAGCTTAAGATCACTTATAAAATCTACATTTTGTAAGAAAGCTTCTTCAGATAATCTCCACCCTAAAGACACAGAAGGAAAGAAACCCCAACGATTACCAGGAGCAAACTTCCATGCGGCATCATAACGTCCCGAAAATTCAAGTATATATTTGTCTTTGTAGTCATAATTTGCTCTAAAGAATACACCAGTCCTAGCCTGTTCATCTTTAGAATTATTTACATCTTGCACCTCAGCTACGTCCCTTATAAGCTCAATTTCATTAGTTGCTGGTATCGATCTTACAAAGAAATTTTTCGTTTCTATTTCTTCTGCTTCAAATCCTGCAACACCTGCTACATGATGATCTCCAAATTTTCGATCATAATTTAGCATTGCTCTTACAGTATTTTTCTGCAAATGTTGATTAGTCTTTGATCTATATCTGTTATTTCTACCTCCTGTTATGTTGTAAGTGTCTGTTTCCCTGTCATAGGTATATGTATCATAACTTTTTTCAAAGACATCAAACAAGATATTATTATAGAAATAGGCGTACACCGCTTTTGCCGTAAGTCCTTTTACAGGTATATCATACTCTAGATCAAAATTTGTTTGTATTGTTCTCTTTGTCTCAAGTGCATCTCCGGCTATCGCAAACATGGCGTTATTAGTAGGTAAAGAACTTGTAGTATTTAGATATTCAGGATTATTATTCGCATAAGGAGTTTCCGTAGGTCTGTTTTTTGTAACACTACGTAAGGCCTGTAAATAATCATCAGCTCCTGGAACTCCTGGACTAAGGTTTTTTTCAATCTTTCCATTAATACGTATACCTGCAGTAAAACGCTTACTGACATCTGCAGTGATATTAGATTGAACGTTTGTCCTATTAAAATCATATCCATCAAAAACAGCTTTCTGACTTATATTACTTCCAGAAAAATAATATCTAATACGTTCTGACCCTCCAGTAACGCTTCCTTGAATATATTTTTGCGGAACATTTTTCTGGATGTATGAAGCCCAGTTAAATCCTTGATATCCTGGCTCTATACCGGCTCTCCATTTTGCGATCTCTTCTGGAGTATAGTTAGACTGACCAGTTTCAATTATATCGGCTTCCGCCAAAGCTCTAATGTAATCTGCCGCACTTGCAGGATCATAAAACCTAGTCAGCGTTTGCCATCCATAATAACTGTTTATTTTAATAGTACTCTTCTGATTATATTTTCCTGATTTGGTTGTAACCAAAACCACACCATTAGAAGCTCGCACACCATAAATAGAAGCTGCTGCATCCTTAAGAACACTAACGCTCTCAATATCTCCAGGGTTCAAATTGTTATATTGATCCTCACCCTGCGGAACACCATCAATAACATAAAGAGGCGTGCCAAAATTCCTGATCTGAAAATTTGTTGTATTTCCAGGACGGCCATCTGTTTGACGTGCAGAAATACCAGAAATTTGACCCACAAGTGCTTCTGAAACATTGGCAACCGGAGTTCTAGAAATATCATCTGCTTCAACTTGAGAAACTGAACCGGTAACGGTTGATCTTTTTTGTTGACCATAACCCACCACGATAACTTCATCTAATGCCTGATCTTCACTTTCTAGGGTTATGTCTATACTAGACTCTGTCCCTACCGAAATTTCTCTTGTTTTGAATCCAACGTAACTAAACACTAACACTGGATCCTCTGTTTCGAAATCGATTTCGTAAATACCATCAAAATCGGTTTGTGTACCATTAGATGTTCCTTTTTCTAGAATATTAACTCCTGGCAGCGGCATACCATCTGGAGATTTTACCACTCCAGTTACAGTATTTTCTTGAGCAAAGGAGCAAAAGGAAATCAATAGCATAGCCATCACAAATAAGAAGTGTGGTGGCTTAAGAATATGACTTTTGTCCATAAATTATTTTTAAACTATTGGTTGAACTACTTTTAGAAAGTAGGTTGCCATATGGCGAATGTTAAAAGTTTACCAAAGCTAGCAGAGTGATCAAATCAATACTATCAATATTGTATTGATAGTTGTAAATATTGTAGATGTTTGCTTTTTAACATCTCTAGAGATAAAGACCTATTCTTTGCTGGCACTAACTACTGAAGCTGCTCCCAATAAAAAAGACCACCTCAACAAAGGCGGTCTTTGATCAAAAACTAATTTGACACAAACTACAGATTTTTACTTCCAGATACTTTTTAACTGATAGATCTCAAGATTTAAAAGTTGAGCCGCAGCATCACTTGAGATAGATACTTTATTATTTTCTAGATCCACTGTTGTGCTCACCGGCATATAGAAAATTCCGTTTTTTGAGAAAATCTCGAGACCTGTTCTATCTAAATAGATGGATAACTTCAAAATTTTATCACTGCTTACAAGCGAGGCTTTTCTATCGGCTACTTGCAGGGTTGAATTCTTAGCATCATACTGGATATTTACTCCTTTAATTTCAAAAGAAATATTTTCAGCGTTTTGTAGATCGATCTCTGTTTGTATCTCAACAGGTCCGCTCTTTTTCAAAGTGACTTCCGTAAGATCGTTTCCTAAAAGAAGATTCTTTTGCGTGTAAGCCTTACTTCGCAACTCTTTAAATTCTTCGACTGGTTTTCGCGAAAGCCTTATCCCTTCTGGAGTTTGAAGTAATCGCAAGTTCATCGGGATGCTCATGCTCTGGTTAAAGTTGTTGCCGGGCGCAGTATTTGTTTTGGTCCTGAACCAACCTATTTCTATTTTTCTTCCTTGCGGATCGTTTGTAAATGTCTGCGCTGCATAATAATCATTGGTTTGCACGCTTTTCAATCGGGATTCTTCAGGTTTGAAGGTTTCTCCGTCAAAAGTTCCTATCGCATACTCACCATTTGCAGCATTGAGCACCCATTTTTTCTCACCATTTTTTCCTTCAACAGGCAGTTCATAAAAATCAGGACATTCAAACATATATCTATCATCGCCTATTCCACCTTCAAGAACGCTGGTAAGTTGCCAATCTTTAAGGTTTTTTGACGAGAAAAAGTGAATGGTATTAAGTCGGTTTTCTTTTTCTACCCAAAGTACCATAATCCACTTTTTTTGTGGTTCGTACCAAATGATCTTTGGGTCGCGGTTACCGTCTGTGATCTTTTCTACCGCAGGATGATCCATGTGGGTAAAATTCCTGCCATCTGTGCTGTAAGCAATTCCTTGAATCCATGCATCGCTTGAGGTAAATGACACCACCATGGGCGGATTCTCTTTTGTCCCAAAACCGCTGGTATTGTTTTTATCAACCACGCCGCTACCGCTATAAACCGGACCATATTTATCAGGATAAAGCGCTTCTCCCACTTCTTCCCAATGCACCAAATCTTTGCTCACCGCGTGTCCCCAATGCATATTTCCCCATTCGCTGCCATAAGGATTGTGCTGAAAAAACAAATGATACTCACCACCATAATACACCATACCATTGGGATCATTGTTCCAGCCACGCTTAGGCGAAAAGTGTATTTGCCCGCGATTGCTCTCCTTATAAACCTTGTCTTTATCCAACTCTTTGTTGCTCTGTTTTATCAAACCAAACGCTTTTGCATCTACCGCAAGACCGTCAACCGAAAGCTCAAGTGTTTTTCCTTCCCACGCACTTATATCGAGATATGCATACCAATCAGGATTTTCTTCAGCTAGCTCAATATCGATCCAGCGTACTTTTTCACCGTTTATAAAAACATCTAGCCTTTTGCGCTCCACGCCATTTTTCACTGGGAGTAAAAGCCATTTTTTCTCGGCTTTGATTGTCTTATTTTGGCTTAAAGCCAAAACAGGAAAATTATCATCTAAACTTGAGAACGTGACTGCTTGTGTAGAGATCGTGATAAACAGCAGCGCACACAAAGAAGTGATCTTATGCTTAAGATTCATAATGGTTGTAAGTCTTGGTTAGTAGTTGACCTGTTCTCAAACGATTGAGAAAGCAATGATCATTTAAAGACCTACAATGTAGGCAAATAAGCTAAGTAAATGGTTTTACTTTGTAAAAGATTAAATAATATAACTTCTCCTATATCTTAAACAGCTTGTCATCTTGTGATAACATTAAAATAATGTAGTCACTAAAGTCTAATTCGTTTGGCAGTTTATCTTTTAAAATTGGGGCAATATATTGACAATTAATATCGCCTATAACCTCATTTATCAAGTTTAAGATTTGATTACCATGAACAGTTTCAATCTGATCGTGTAAAATAAAATGCAGACATTCTATTCCCTCAGAATCTGCGAATTGGATATATGCTAAATCAAAAGCAGCGATCTGACCTTTCTTTTTGCCTGTTCCAAGATTTCCGCTTATTGAAGAAATATTAAGCTCGTAAGCTCTCTCCGTTTTATCAGTGCTTAATATAAAAAGCTCACCATACAATTTATTCGAAATATCGGAAAAATACTGGTTGAATTCAGCAACTCTTTGTTCTATTAATTCTTCTTTGCTTGAAATTCCTTGATTAATTAATTCTAGTTCTGAATCAAGCGAGTCTATTTTTTTTATTGAATTCTCCCATAAAGATTGCTTTTCATCCAAAGAGCCTTTTCTTTCATAAGCAATATTCAATTCACCAATAATCTTTTCTAAATCCTCTAATGCTCCTGCCTTTCTTAATTGACTAGAAAGACTTTTTTCTTTTTTTATCAAAGAACTTAGTCTTTTTTCTAAAACTTCAATTTCTTGATTGATCTGAGGTAACTCTTCTGTAATATACTTTACTTTCTCTTCAACCATTTTATTATGAAAGCTCAGGGTTTGCTCAAAAGTCTTTTGAAGATTTGGAATTAATACTTTAGCATGACTATATAAATTCTTGATTCGCTCTGTGTCTATATCAGATTTGTTCTTTTCGAGATCATTCTTACTTTCTATTATTAATTCTCTCCTTAAATTCAATCTGTTAAGATTACCACTGACATTATTAATTCTAGATTTTATTTCATCAAGTCTGCTTAAATCTTCTCGATAATTTTCGTTCAAATTAAAAGAATTCTTCTTTTCTTCTAATTCTAGGATATTTCTCTGCAAAACAATTTGAGATTGTTGAATTTGAGACAAATTAAAATCTCTCCTCAATCTTCTTTGTAAATTTTCCTCAATCTTTTTCTGAGCTAAAATTTTCTGTTTTCTATCAGCATCATCAAGGTTAATTCCAAGCCAAAATAAATAAAGTGCTTCATATTGTTCTTTCGTTACACTATTGTGTAATACCTTAACTGTATTTGTAAGTTTATTTTTCTCATCTCGAATATTCTTTGAAATTATTTGACGAAATGATGGCTTTTTCTGAGACGAATTAAAAATTAACTCTTTAAGACGATGCTGAAATTTTTTATTATCTGTTATAGGCTCATCATCTATCTCTTGAATTTTAGATGAATACTTTAGGAAATTACGCCTTATTTTAATCTCTTCAGAAGATTCCAATTCTAAATCTTCCTTGAGGATTAAAGTAATTACAATTTCATTCTGAGTAAGAAAAGATTCAATTTCGGTATTACTTTTATTACCAAACTCTGGATCTTTATAAATATTTTTTCCCTCTCCGCCTAAACAAAAATCTATAAGTCTTAAAACCGTAGTCTTACCTACATTATTACCTGACTCCTTATGATTTTCCGAATCTGTTTCGTCTACAATAAGATTAAGTCCCAAATGGAATTTAATGGATCGGATTAATCCATCTCCGTTATGTATATCTAATTGTTTTAAAAACATTTTACGATCCTGTTGCTTTCAATTTTAATTAAATCCAATAAAAACAGCCAATCAAGCGTCATACTAAATAGGTTCACTGTGATTTCATTGTTAGAATTAAATTCAGAGTAAATATCAAAAAAATCTACTTCTGAGTCCTTCGGATACCTTCCTAGTATCTCAATTAATATCCCCCCTAAATAGTAAATTTTCTTTTCTGGACGAGTATCTTTACTAACTATCATAATCCGGTTGTTCTAAGATTTTACATCGAATAAAAGAATCAACTATTAATATATTAAGGTAATAATCAATGTCTTCAGAATCTAAGCTTAGATCCGAATTAAGACTACTATCGTAATTCTCCCATAAAATGGTTTTTACTCTGTCAATAATTGCATCGGAATTTTCTCTTAAATTCTTTAAGCTGTCATCCTCTCCTAAAACTTCACCTTTAGACTGAAAATAAACCATCTGAATATTTCGAAGAATTTTTTCCTTTTTAAATGACCCTTCATCTTCAAAGACAGAATATATTTTATCTAAATTGGTTGAATAAATTCTAAATTCTTTGAAAATGGATTTATATCGTTTTACGCTATTATAAGAAATTTTATCATCAGGGTTGAATGTAACTAAAGATTCATTTTCATCATTAAAATCCTCAAAATTAATTACAGCTAATTTATTTACAAGCTTTGCGAGACTAGAATTATATTTTTTTGATAATTCATTACGATCAATTCGTGAATTCATATCCAATTCATGACTCGACTTCATAGTTTTTAATGCCTCAACCGTATAGACTTCAATATCGTTTGTTTTTTTATGGTGTTCCGGACATAATAGAATCAGGTTATCATAGTCGGCTCTTTCCTTATCTGTCATAACAGGGTTGTATCTTTCTCCTTCGGGCATTGCAGCCTCTATGTGACAAATATTTGATGACAAGGCATCTGCTTGAGTAACTAGTTTTTTCTCACAACCAGGAAAAGAACAATATCCTGAGGACAGAGAAAATAAACGTTTTATGGTTAATTGGGAATAATTTCGAGCCTGTGAACCCATAGAAAATATTTAATCAAATATATAAATTGAAATTAAACAATACGCCCTTATATCCACCCCAAAAGACAAAAAACCCCTACAAATCATTGATCTATAGGGGTTTTAAAATTTAAAAAGTGGTCCCACCTGGGCTCGAACCAGGGACCCCTTGATTATGAGTCAAGTGCTCTAACCAGCTGAGCTATAGGACCCGCTCTACGTCAATTTTCATGACAAAGAGGGCGCAAAAATAACATTAATTTTTAACGGCTACAAACAATTTTGCCGTTTGTATGACAATTAAATTTTATTCGGTTATCTCTTGACACAGTTCTACCAGCACTCCGCCAGCGGTTTTAGGATGAAGAAAAGCAACTAACTTATTGTCTGCTCCCTTTTTAGGCTTCTCATTAAGTAATACAAAACCTTCTTCTTTAAGACGCTGCATCTCTGCAACGATATCATCTACCGCGTAAGCGATATGATGAATGCCTTCTCCTTTTTTTGCTAAGAATTTAGCTATTGGGCTATCTTCGTTTGTTGCTTCTAGTAATTCTATTTTGTTTTCTCCTACTTTAAAAAAGGATGTGCGCACGCCTTCAGTCTCCACTTCTTCTATCTTGTAGTGTGGCGCGGCAAACATTTTCGCGTAAAGCGTATTAGACACATTAAGATCATTAACCGCTATGCCTATATGTTCTATCTTTTTCATGGTTGTATCTTAATTTTAAAAAGCAATTTACTTATTAAATAGAATCTAGCGAATAACGTATTTTTGCATCATGGAAACAAACAGGCAAAAGAAAGTAGCTGGAGTTTTACAGCGAGATCTTGTAGATGTGATACAAAAGGCATTGCGCCAGGGCGGAGTGAAAGACCTTATTGTCTCTGTAAGCAAAGTGAATGTAACGACAGACTTATCTATCGCAAAGGTATATGTTAGCGTTTTTCCGCATAACAAGGCGCCAGAGCTTATTAAAGAAATCAACACGGTTAAACCCTTTATAAAACACGACATCGCACAGCGCACGCGCAATCAACTGCGTCGCATGCCAGATCTTAGTTTTTATATAGACGACTCTTTAGAATATATTGAGGGTATAGACCGTTCTCTTAAAGGTGAAGAAAACCCTATTGAAAACCCAGACCTTCTACCAAAAAGAAAAAAATCATAACCGCACTACATGAAGTTCTCCCTGTTTATTGCAAAACGGTATCTCTTTTCACGAAGTTCTAACAACGCAATAAACATCATTACCATAATCTCTGCAATAAGCATTGTTGCTGGCTCTGCCGCACTTTTTATCGTGCTTTCAGGGTTTTCTGGTCTTAAAGAATTCAGCCTTTCATTCTCGTCTATCTTTGATCCAGACGTTAAGGTGATCCCGGCGAGCGGTAAGACCATTAGGCTTACACCAAAACAAGAAAGCGACCTCAAAGAAATTCCCGGAATTGCACAGTATACAAAGGTTATAGAAGAGCGCGCATTTCTTGAATATCGTGGCAAGAATCACATTGCATACATTAAAGGCGTAGACACAAACTACCGAAAAATTAACGCCATAGATAGCACCTTGCTTTATGGCAACTGGATAACTCCAGATGATCATGTTGCTGCGATAGGTTTTGGTATTTCTCGCATACTTTCTCTGGGAGTTAATAATTATCAAAATCTCTTACAAGTAATGGTTCCTAAACCAGGAACCGGCCAGATCACAGATCCTACACAAGCCTTTAGTTCGTCACAACTTGTAGTAAGTGATATGTTTCAGGTTAATGAAGAGCTGGACAATAAATATGTTTTTGTAAACCTTGATTTTGCGCGCGAGTTACTCAATTATGACGATTCTACTTTAAGTGCTATTGAGATAAAAACCACACCAGAAGCAGACATGACCAGCACCATCGCCGCGCTCGAAAAACTTCTGGGAGAAAACACAAAAGTGCTTACCCGCATACAGCTTAACGACAAGCTTTATAAAATGCTCAATGCAGAGAATCTTGCAGTTTATCTCATTTTTACTCTTGTGCTTATCATCGCGCTTTTTAATCTTATAGGTAGCATTATCATGATCATTCTAGATAAGCGACCCAATATAAAAACACTGCACAGCCTAGGCGCAACCATCCCAGAAATTAGAAAAGTTTTCTTTATGCAAGGTGGTCTTATGACCATTTTTGGTGGATTGTTCGGGTTGTTTCTAGGAGCGATCATTGTTGCTGGCCAAATCAATTTTGAGTGGGTAATGATCACACCATCGCTGCCTTATCCCATGAAGTTTATGACGCTTAATTTTGTCGCCGTTTTTGCGACCATCGCAATTTTAGGCTTACTCGCTTCGTTTCTTGCATCAAGTAGAATTCAACCTAAATTGTTAGAGTGATTTTATGCGGGCAGCCGGGCTATACGCTGCAATTCCTCGTGTGCTCACCGCACACTGTGGGATTTACGCTGCTATCCCTGCCCGGTACTTTTCATGTAAATGAAAGCCAGCAAAACACTTGTTCATTACTTTAACAAGTAACGGTTGACAAATAAAATTTAAAATACGATTTTAGCATTTGTCCCTTTAAGAACATATGATTAGATACATATTTTTTTTCGCATTACTCTCATTTCAATTTGTAAACGGGCAAGACTCGCTGGTTGTACAGATTGATAAAAATAACGCTGACCTTCTTGACTCAGATCAGTTCATGATCCTGCTAGACTCAGTAGACAAGATCAATCCAGATCTACAGCGCATCATCGTTAAAAAAGACGATAACAGGATGCGTTATGAGCTGATGGATACAGAATCTGCAGCGCGTTTTGACAGCATCTGGATGTCTCGCCTTATGACCGAAGATCTTTTTGACTCGATCACAAACATGGTGCAAACTTTAGATTACAATACTAAAGAAGCACTTATTGTACCTACAGATACTTTAAAAAAGCGACTGGCAATTCTAGATTCTAAAACGCCATTTAATGTAGAATACAACGCTTCTCTTGAGAGCGTGATCAACATGTATTTGCGCCGCCACAAACCCGCGATGGAAAGATTGATGGGACTTACAGAATTTTATTTCCCAGCATTTGAGCAAGCACTTGACAAAAAAGATATGCCGCTAGAGCTTAAGTATCTTTCAATTGTTGAGTCGGCAATGCGCCCCAGAGCAAAATCTCCTGTGGGAGCGACCGGTATCTGGCAATTTATGTTCACAACCGCAAAATTATACGGCCTTGATGTAAGCTCTTATGTAGATGAGCGCATGGATCCTTTGCGATCTACAGAAGCTGCAACAAGCTATCTTACTACGCTGTATGATATTTTTGAAGATTGGGATCTGGCATTAGCCGCATACAACTCTGGCCCAGGAAATGTAACTAAAGCGATGCGTCGCAGTGGCTCAGAAAATTACTGGAATTTACGCCACTATCTTCCTCGTGAAACTGCAGGCTATGTGCCGGCATTTTTAGCAACGCTGTACATTTTTGAATACGCAGAAGAACACGGTTACAAACCAGAACGACCTACGTACAACTACTTTGAGACAGACACGGTGCATGTAAAAAAGATGATCACATTAGATCAAGTTTCTCAATACACAGATGTTCCGCTAGAGCAATTGCAGTTTTTGAATCCGTCATACAAACTGGATATCATCCCGTATGTAAAAGACAAAAATTATGCATTACGATTACCTAAACGCGCATTAGGAAAATTCGTGACAAACGAGAATGCAATTTATCAGATCACTTCAGATGAGCTTGCGCGAAAAGAAGCCACACTTCCTAAATATATTGAAGCACCAGAACGCATCGTCTATCGCGTAAAAAGCGGCGACTACCTAGGAAAAATCGCAAGTAAATATAATGTAGGCGTTTCTGAACTTAAACGCTGGAACAACCTAAAAAGCACGAGCTTAAGAATAGGACAACGCATTATAATTTATCCCTCAGGACCAGTAAGTTCTGCGAGCACTTCAACAAAAACTTCAAAAAATTCTTCAGGAAAAAGCACCTATGTTGTGCAAAGCGGAGACTCTTTATGGACCATCGCAAAAAAATTTCCTGGAGTTAGTACAAAAAACTTACAAGTTTGGAACGATATTAGTGGCACATCGCTAAAACCAGGTCAAACACTGGTTGTATCGAAATAAAACTATCACCATGCAAAAATTACTTTCTGCCTTTTTCATTTTAGCTTTTCTAGTTTCTTGTAACGACAAACCTAGTGAGCGCTATGTTCCTGAATCTTCTGGAGCAATTAATGCCCTTACCGTTGTTATGGAAAATAACCTTTGGCAAGACACCATAGGCGAAGTTGTAAGAGAGAAGTTTGCCGGTCCTGTAGACGGCCTTCCTCGTGTAGAACCACTTTTTGATATTAATCAAATGCCTGCAAAGGCTTTTACCGGTTTTATGCGCAAGCAGCGTACGTTTCTTGAAATTAAGTATGGAGAAACCGCAAAAATGGAAATTCTAGAAGATGCATATGCACGTCCACAGGCAGGAGTTGTGATAGAAGGACCAGATAGCCAAAGCATAATAAACATTAT
The DNA here is from genome assembly GCF_055391795.1 of Leeuwenhoekiella obamensis. Classification (NCBI taxonomy): domain Bacteria; kingdom Pseudomonadati; phylum Bacteroidota; class Flavobacteriia; order Flavobacteriales; family Flavobacteriaceae; genus Leeuwenhoekiella; species Leeuwenhoekiella obamensis. The sequence continues at coordinate 3,037,609 of NZ_AP029251.1, forward strand.
TCAAAAAGACAGCGCAAAGATCGTTAGCGCTTTTAAAGATGAAGATGTAAAAGAAAAGATCAGAAGGATCAATCTTTCTTTAAAAGAAGATGAACCTATTAAGAAGCAATTTGGTGTATCATTAAAATTCCCCACAGCGTATCGTTATGCAAAACAAGAGGATAATTTTTTCTGGATAAGAAAAGATATTTCTCATGGCGACATGAACATCACGATCTATGAAGTGCCACTAGATAAGATCAAAGACACAAATACTGTAGGCTCGATCATCGGGATGCGCAATCTAATAAGCGGTGATAATATCACTGTAGATGAAGGCGGGCGTTTTACCACAGAAGCAGCATACGCTCCTTATCTTAACGAGGTGACTATAGACGGCAAACCTGCTTATGAGACAAAAGGAACTTGGGAAGTACGCAATAAATTTATGGCCGGTCCTTTTGTAAACTATGCCATTAAAGATGAGAAAAACAACAGATATCTAGTGCTAGAAGGTTTTGTGTTCAAGCCTTCGGCTAAGCAAAGAGATAATATGTTTGAGCTAGAGGCTATTTTAAAGTCTGTGAAGTTTACAGAAGAATAAGACCTAAAAACAGCATAAAAACGAATAGCCCGTTTCAATTGAAACGGGCTATTTATATTTTTAAAACCTAAATAATTAAGACTTTTTAGGCTCTTCTATTTTCTCGTCTTTGTGAGAAGGAGCATCCTCTTCTTTAGAAGCATCTTTAAATTCTTTGATACCACTTCCCAATCCTCTCATTAATTCAGGAATTTTTCTTCCTCCAAACAGCAACAATACGACCAATACGATCAAAGCAATTTGCCATGGACCGATCATTCCTAAAAATATAGCTAATGCATTCATGTGATAAAATTTAGATTGTAAAGATAGTAAGAATATACTTTTTATAACGTTACTTATTAAACTTTAGCATAAACCTCCTCTAAAATACCTGTATATTTGCAGTATAGTTAAAAATTATGGCCAAAAAGAAAGAAAAAAAGAGGCTCAAGAAAAAGCTGTTACACAAATACAGGCTAGTAATTTTAAATGAAGACACCTTTGAGGAACGCGTTTCCTTCAAATTAAACAGGTTAAATGTTTTTATCCTCTTTGGGTTTTCTGCAATCGCTTTAATTGCCATTACTACCATATTAATAGCTTACACTCCGCTTAGAGAATATATCCCTGGTTACTCGTCTACAGCTTTACAAAAACAAGCCACAGATCTTATAGAAGAGACAGATTCGCTTAAGCGAAAATTAGACATCAACGAGCAATACTATGCCAGCATTCGCAAGGTGCTTACCGGCGATGTTAAGGACATAGATTTTAATAGAGATTCTATTTTAGCAGCCATGCCTACCGAAACTGGCGAGGTTACCGTTCCTGTTTCTAGAGAAGATTCTTTACTCCGCGAGCAGGTAGAAAGAGAAGATAGATACAATGTTTTTCAGGCGGCATCGCCCACAGCTTCTATCGCTCTTTTTCCACCAGTAAAGGGAAGCATCACACAAGGTTATGATCGTGATGAGAAGCATTATGCCGTAGACGTGGTTGTGCCAAAAGATTCGCCTATTAAAGCTGTGGCAGATGGCACCGTGATCTTTGCAGAATGGACGGCCGAAACCGGCTATGTCATGATCATTGAGCATGGCAACAACATGATAAGCGCCTACAAACACAATGCGTCGCTAAGCAAATCTCAAGGAGATCTTGTTAAAGCTGGCGAAGTGATCGCCACCGCTGGCAATACAGGCGAATACTCTACCGGGCCGCACCTTCACTTTGAATTGTGGAGCGCTGGCTATCCCGTAGACCCAACAAATTATATCGATTTTGAATAAAAAATTATGTCTTTAAAGTCAGTTGCTGCAAAGATCTTTGCTCGCCGAGTTGTAAAAAAAGACTTAAAGTGGATCAATACACCTGCACAAACGCAGCAACGCGTTTTTGATGCCTTGATCGCTTCCGCGAAAAATACTCAGTTTGGACAAGACCACGATTTTAAGTCCATACGCTCTTTTAAAGATTTCACCGAAAGGGTACCTATAAGAGATTATGAAGCGTTAAAACACTACGTGGAACCTGTAGTAGAAGGTAAAGAAGATATTTTATGGCCGGGTAAACCGCTGTATTTTGCAAAAACTTCTGGTACTACTTCTGGCTCAAAATATATCCCGATCACAAAAGATTCTATGCCGTCGCACATCAATGCGGCGCGCAACGCCATTTTACATTACATCAATGAAACTGGTAAATCTAACTTTGTTGATGGTAAAATGATCTTTTTGCAAGGAAGCCCAGAAATGAACGAGGTTAACGGCATAAAAACCGGCAGACTCTCTGGGATCGTGGCGCATTATGTGCCAAGCTATCTTCAAAAAAATAGAATGCCTAGTTGGGAAACTAACTGCATAGATGATTGGGAAAATAAAGTTGACGCCATTGTTGAGGAAACAAAATCCCGAAAAATGAGCGTTATCAGCGGTATTCCGCCGTGGGTGCAAATGTATTTTGAACGACTTATAAAAGCTACGGGTAAAGAGACTGTAAAAGAGATTTTCCCACACTTTGATCTGTTTATTTATGGCGGTGTAAATTTTGAGCCATACAAACAGACGTTTAAAAAATTAATAGGTCGCGAGATCAACAGCATAGAACTTTATCCTGCGAGCGAAGGATTTTTTGCTTTTCAGGATAAGCAGGAGGCAAATGGTATGTTGCTGTTACTTGATTCGGGTATTTTCTATGAGTTTGTAAAGGCTGATACTTTTTTTGATGAAAATCCCAGACGCTACACGATAAGCGAAGTAGAAAAAGATGTAAACTATGTGATGCTGGTAAGCACAAATGCTGGCTTGTGGTGTTACAATGTGGGCGACACGGTGATGTTTACCTCAACGTCTCCTTACCGTGTGGTCGTTACTGGCAGAATTAAACATTTTATTTCGGCATTTGGTGAGCACGTAATAGGCAAAGAGGTTGATGAAGCCATGGCTAGCGCACTTTCAGAAGTAGATGCAGAGGTTAATGAATTCACTGTTGCACCGCAGATCAATCCCGCGCAAGGCCTGCCGTATCATGAATGGTTTATAGAATTTAGCCAGCGACCTCATGATTTTATGGCTTTCGCCGAAAGGCTAGACAAAGCGCTACAAAAACAAAATAGCTATTATAACGACCTGATCACAGGTAAGGTTTTACAACCGCTAAAAATAACTGTTGTGCCTACTGGCGGGTTTCATGAATACATGAAATCACAAGGAAAACTGGGCGGTCAAAACAAACTGCCGCGACTGGCAAACGACAGGAAAATTGCTGATGCACTAACTGAAGCAACCGCTTAATTTAGGGTATATTTGATTATTATGAGTATGAATAAAAATTCTGGAAGAACACGCGCACAAGAGAGTTCTGCTGCGATAGAGCGCATGTATATCACAATGAGACACCTGTTTAACCGTGGTTTTTATAAGCCTATGGGTGTAAGTGGTGAAACCTTGCGTGAAGCATTGTTGATCTTAAGACCAGAAATTTATGGGACGATCGCTGATGAAAAAGTAGAGCTTTATGGCTTGCATTATGTGATAGATCGTTTACCGCTGGGAATTGAAGAATGTAGATATATCAATCTTACTAGTGATGAGGGATACAAAGATTCTCACTTCACGCCTATTGTTCCGCCAAAACGTCGTCGCAACTGCTACCGCATTGATGATGAACAAATGAATATTGAGATCACAAGAGGTCGTAGTGAGATCTACGATATTCTTACACATCTTACTTTTCTATTCATTGAGTCTCATAAGATCTCTAGAAGAGTAATCATTAATGAAGATGGCAGCACCACTCGCGACTGGCAAAAGCTAGAAGCGGCTGTTTTACAAGAAGAAGAGCTCAATAGGCAAGATCGTGAGATTGCCTTGAGTCATACAGCAAATATCTTAGGGAGAACCTTTAAAGAGGTTAATGAGATGCTAGGCAAATTTGCCCAGCCTAACAATCCTAAGCGTTTTTTAGAGGTGATTTATTGGCTAGGAAAACGCGCGATTGAAGAGGTTGCCGAAAATGAAAAACGCATCGTTACTTTTTCTCCTGTGCTTAGAGAGCGTTTAGGCCATCACATTCATGGTGAAGTGTGGGCAGATAATATTAAAGCGATCCTGCAGAAAAAGAATTTGCTTGATCGCCCGTTACATATCATCAGTGCAAATATGCACAGTGTGATGAACACTTTATTTGCTCCTGTGGCGCTTAAAAAAGAATTAGAGAAGAAATCTAATCTTGAGATCTACGAGGCGCTAAGCGACTCTTCTGCCGGTAAAACACGAGCTCGAGTTGAGAAAACTGCGCTAGCTCACGGCATGACTTTTATACCAGATCACAGCGGTACAAATATAGATGTGCAGATTTTTGACACAGCAGCTTTGGATGTGTCCAAAAACTCTTTTTGCCATCAGGAATACGAAGCAGGAAAAGAACCTGTGATCATCGTGATGGATTATGCCTTTGGTGAGCAAGCATATGAAACCATGGAAGAATTATTAAAACCTTATGCTTCAGGCGAAAAAACTCACTATCTTGACGTCAAAAGTATTTCTATAATGGGTAAAGCCGGGATTTTAGAAGGTGGCAAGGGAGATATTATGATCCCAAAGGCGCATTTATTTGAGGGCACGGCAGATAATTATCCGTTTGATAACGAACTTTCAAAAAATGATCTTGAAGGTCACGGCATTGATGTTTATGAAGGCGCAATGATCACAGTGTTGGGCACATCGCTGCAAAATAGAGATATTCTGAAGTTTTTTCACGAAAGTACATGGGACGTAATTGGTCTAGAGATGGAGGGTGCGCATTATCAAAAAGCGATTCAGGCTTCCGCCAAATTAAGGGGCAGCATAAGCAGTGATGTAAAAGTAAGATATGCGTATTACGCCTCTGATAATCCTCTAGAAACCGGAAGCACTCTAGCCTCTGGCGGCTTAGGAACCACTGGAGTAAAACCCACGTATTTAATTACTGAGAAGATCTTAGAACAAATTTTTAAGGGCTAAACTATGACGTCAAAAGAGAATCAAGAGGTGGATATCACAATGATTTTTAATAAAATAGGTCAATTTGCAAATAGCATAATTGCTGCTTTATTTTCGTTTCTTAGATTCTTGATCAAGAAGGCTTTTATAATTTTAGGACTAATAGTTTTAGGTGTGGTTTTAAGTATCGTCATAAACAATTTTGTAGATGACAAACTTGAAACTGAGATCATCGTAGGTACTAAAGTAGAGAACATGCAGTTTCTCTACAATAAGCTAGAAGTGCTTCAAGATAAGCTTAATGATGACGACAACGCATTTCTTCAAAATAACAACTTGACAAATACGATCAAGGAAGTAGAGATTGAACCTGTTATAGAAATTGATGATTTGCTTTCTAAATATAAAGAGAGTGATTATACTGATGAGCAGGTGATACTTCTTCTTGAAAATGTTGATACAAAAGAAGGTTTCTTTCAGTCTGAACTGTTTAAACTAGACTATGAATACCACAAAATAACATTGTCTTTAGATCCATACTTCTCAAGCGAGGATCTTGATAGTTTTATGCGTTTTATAAATACCAATGAATTTCTTGCTCAATTAAACGACATAAAAAAGAAGCATTTACTTGCTAAAAAAGAAGCAAATGCATTTAGCATAGAGCAAATTGACTCAATGTTAGTGAATGTAAATCAATCGCTTAAAAGAACGCAAGCCGCTAAAGAGATCTCTATAAATTCTAACGAAGGCATCAATATTAATAACGCAATAGGTCAAAAAAACCTGTTATTACTAGAAAATGAAAACATTGATATTGCGCTCTATAAACTACAGAACATCGTTTATGTAATAAATAAACCAGAATTCACTTCTAAAAAGAGTATTATACATAAGCTCCACATACTATTGCCAGTAGTTTTTGTAGCAATATATCTCTTGTTGATCTTATTGATTAGAGGTTACAAGAAGTATAACTACTAGCCAGCGATCTCATTATAAACAGAGATGTAAGATCCTATCATTCTTGAGATGTCAAATTCTTTAGATCGCTCAAAACACTTCTCAGCTACATTGCTGTAGAACGCAGGGTCATTTTCAAGTTTTGACATCATTTGTGCTAAACCGCTGTGATCTTTTCTTTTAAAAATTAAACCCGAATTTCCCACAAGATCTACAGACCCTTGCGCATCTGAGACGATCACTGGTTTTTTAGAGGCCATCCCTTCAAGAGTTGCTAAACCAAATCCCTCAAAATTAGAAGACAACACAAAAACATCACTCATCGCAATAAGCGCAGCAACGTCATCTCGCTTTCCAAGAAATAAGACTCGGTCTTCAAGCTTTTTTTCTTTAACCAGATCAATGGCGCTTTCTTGTGTTTTTCCTTCGCCCACGAGAATGAGTTTATGTCTTTCGGGTAATAACGCTAGTGCTCTAATTAATGTTTCTTGATCCTTTTCAGGTTTAAAATTTGAAACTTGTATTGAGACGAAGTCGTTTTGGCTTAAGCCAAAAGATTCTCTACGCATGGGTTTAACATCCTTAAATTTTGCGAGATCAGCTCCATTTTGAATCACGCAGATGTTTTCTTCTTGTAACTCTATATATTCACAAAGTGATCGTTTTACAACTGAAGAAACACAAATAACTTTTGACAACCGTTTAAAAATGAACTTGTCTAAATATTTAAGACTCTTGCGTTTCTCTGGTATAACGGCATGTTCTGTATAAATTATCTTGGGACTTATACCCATTGCAGCCATAAAAGTCCAAACAAGACTAGGGTACAAATGCACATGAACAACATCATAATTCTGTAAATATTTACGCAGCTTAACAGCGATTAACGGGTTGTAAGCGCTTTTAAATTCAAGATTTATGATCTTATTCTTGAGTTTACTATTTAACTCATCATAAAAGTTGCCCTTTGAACCAGTAAGAGTTAGCAGACTTACGTCAAAACCATGCGCCTCATAATGTGGCAAACTATCAACTAAAAGACGCTCTGCTCCTCCCTTTTCTAGATTATTAATTATGTGCAACAGCCTCATTTAAAAGTTTTAGATTCAAATGTAAGTCTAGTTTATCTATTTTAAGCAGACTTAAAAATTTCATACTTTAGCTTTGCATATCTTATCTCAAAATTCGCACACTCATCAAAGAGCTTTTTACAGAAATCTTTAAACGCATTTTAGGTGAAAAAAGCTTTTCTGCTTTGGCTCTTCGATTTCTCGGGATTTTTCTTTTGTTTGCCATAACTCTCTTTCTCACAAACTTCTATAATGCAGATTATGTGGGGCAGTATGAGTTCTCAAGATCAATATTATTGCTACTAGGAAGCGTTGCGCTGCTAGGCACAGATCAATCTATTTTACTTTTTGCAGGTATTCTTGAGAAAAATAATTCTACAGGCGATCTACACTCGATCTATTTAAAAATGGTGTTGTTAATAGCGATCGCTTGTCTGCTAATTGGTTTGACTATTTTTTTAATACCTCAACAGATATTCGGTTATTTTTTTACAGAGAATATCTCTTTTATAATTGTGACAAAGTGTTCTCTGGCGCTTTTTTTTTATTGCCTCTCCATTTTAAATACAGAATATATTAGAGCAAAAGACAAGGTCAATCTTTCAGAACTTTTTAGAGGTGTTATTAAATATTCTCCCTTACTCATTGTTGCCGTGTTGCTGTACGTTTTTGACAGACAAGACTTGATCGTAAATTTCTATTTAATTGGTTTTGTGGTTTTAGCAATAATAAGCAGCATAATCGTTTATCAAAAAAAAGGGACTGCATCACCTATTAAAACTCGGTTATCCTCTATACTTCACAAGTCATATCCCATGGCTGTAAGTTCATTGGGGCTTTTTTTACTATTGAGCGTAGATGTTATTTTCATAAAAAGATATGGGCAATTTCAAGATGTTGCTTTTTATTCCATTTGCATGAAAATAATTCTCATACTTTCAACCATCACAACAACATTTAATGCCTTTATCGCAAAAGACATTGCACGGCTTTATGCAATAAATGAAAGCGTCGCTCTTCAACAGATCATAAAAAAATACACCAGGATCATCGTTTTTTTATCCTTGCCTATCATTGTGATCGCCTTGCTTTTTCCTAAGTTCCTCCTGAGTTTTTTTGGCGAAAGCTATAGTGAAGCATCAGGCGCGTTAGTTATATTAGTGATAGGACATTTTATAAGTGTTACATGTGCCATTGGGCCTATGTTTTTAAACATGACAGGAAAACAAAGGGTTTTTCAATATATTCTGATGTTTTGTGTGGTCATGAATATCATTTTAAACAGCTTGTTGATTCCTGAATTTGGTTTAAATGGTGCTGCAATAGCATCATCAATTTCAACTGTTTTTTGGAGTAGAGCTTCGGCTTTAATTATCTATAAAAAGGATAAAATTAAAATTGCGATACATTAATGAGCGTTGTTATAAAAAAGAATGTTTTTGTCTTTTGGCTTATAGCCATAACAACAATTCTATTAGGTGTTGTGTCTTCTTTTGTACTTCCCGAAAGATTTTTTTATGATGCCAATACAATAGCTCAAGACCCTTATAATGAAGCTGGTTTTAACGGTAGTTATCCTCTTACTATTTTATTTTATCACATAACCGGCCTCTACAAATTGCCTTTTCCAGGTATAGGAATTATTCAATTATCAACTATTTACTTTATTGTGAGTAAGCTCGGTATTCCTAAAAACTTCCATCTACTTACCTTAAGAAATGTGGTGATATATCTAACGATGGTTTTTGTGGCCATTTATCTAGGTATGCCTAGTAAGGAATTCTTGACATTTATCGCGCTATCTCCTGTTGCTTTTCTTCTTGTGAAAAAAACATATTCAAGAAACAAAACTGTTTTAATATGCTTGATGGTATTCTTTTTATTTGGTTTGTTTTACAGGCCTTATATGGTTTTGATTGTACCGCTATCTATTGTGATGTTTTTAATAAGCAAGATAAAACTGCGCAATAAGGCCTTTGTAACAATATCTCTTGCTCTACTGGTTACAATAATTCTTTCGCTTTCATACGGCTTTATAAAAGGTGAATTCTTCTCACAAAGTACTCGTGAGGAGCTTAATTTGTTTAGAAAAAATTCTCCAGACGCAAATTCTATGATCACCTCACCTGTGCTTACAGATACGTGGTATGGAGAATCTATAAGTATTGTTTATGGCTTTTTCTCGGTCAATATTCCTATTAACGGATTGAAGTTTATTCTTTCTCCTCAAATTCTATTATTCGTAGCGTGGCAAACACTTTTGTTTATATTGCTTTATATTAATCTTATAAACTGTTTGCAAAAAAAGGATCGTTATGCCTATGAGCTTTGGGGTCTCTTTTTTGTATTCTCGTATTTTGTTATTCAAGGAATTTTTGAACCTGATCTAGGATCTGCCATGAAGCATAAAACGGGAGTCTTTCTTTTAATCTATCTAGCGCTTTATTATGACTTTTTTAGGGAAAGGAAGCTCGAACAAACACTATGAGATCGTACTGATCATACTTTCTTCATTTTTAGTGTTTAGAAGTATTGGTACGTTTCTCATAATAGGTTTTCTGATCTATAGCGGCCTCAATTTCAGAAGCTTTTCATTTAACAGCCTGAAGTGCAAAAACATCCTGTTAATTGCTATACCATTTCTACTAGATATAATTTTTGTCTGGAATAACAGTTCATTCTCAGAAGCCATTAAACATGGTGAAAAACGAGTTTCACTATTACTGTTACCGCTTTTAATTATAGGAAGTAGGAAAACTATAGATTTTTATTTCCTATTTAAATGGTATGCAAGAGCATTTACCTTGATCCTGCTCTTTTGCCTTATTAGATTTATCATTCTTTATAATGATCTATTCACAAAATACATTCAAGGTGTTGATCTTTGGGAAATGGGCTATAAACTAGCCGAAAGTGTGAACACTCATGGCCCAGCATTAAATATGCATGTTGCTTTTGCTGTTGTTATAAATTTCTATTTTCTCTTACGATCTTTTAGAGATCGTAAACCCTTGAATAATAAGCTTTTTTCTATAGGCTACTACTTGGTTTCGGTGCTTATGCTTCTTTATGTCAATACAAGACTTGCATTGATCAATGCTTTTATTTGCTGTCTTTTTACTCTCGTGATATTCTATAAGAACAAATGGAATTTTAAAAAGATACTTTTAAGAACTGGCGCTTTGGCCGTTGTTTTATTGACTCTGCTATTTACCTTCTCTTTACTCTACCCGCATACAACAGAAAAGTTCACCAGAGTGACTTTTGCTCATATTGATAAAGTAGGAGAGCTTGATAAAATTGAGAATCCAGAAGCAGAGGTTTTCAATGGTTTAGTTACACGATTGAGCATTTGGAAGTCGGCAGGAGAATTAGGCATAAAAGAACTGCCTTTTGGAACTGGAGCCGCAGACGGAAAAAGCGCTTTAACCCGATATTACAAAGAAACTGATCAAAATTTCTTACACATATTTGCCTTTCCTGCACATAATCAATTCTTAGATTTTCTTATCAAATTTGGAGTTATTGGCTTTATAGGCTTATGTATCTACTTTGTTTATATTTTCAAACTTGGCCTTAGATCTGGGAGTATAATAGCAGTCGTATTTTTCTGGATCTTCTTTACTTCTAATTTAGTTGACGATTTTCTTATTCGTTATGACGGAATTGTATTTGCCGCCTTCTGGCTCAGCATTTTTGCCAGTTTATCTATTGCGGGGCGTTCTGGTAAACTTCAGCGAGATTTTTAAAGTTTTTTGAACTGTTGAATCTTTCTTTACAAGTCAAATAACCGTTCATCCCAATCTCACTTCTTTTTTCAAAATCAGATAGTGTTTTAAGAATGACTGATGCCTCTTTTTCATCTTTAAATAAGTAACCATTTTCACCTGATCTTATAACATCCTTATTGCCCACTACATTAGTTGCCAATACAGGAATTTTTAAAGCCATAGCTTCTAGCAGAGCGATGGGTAAACCTTCCCAAGCAGATGTTTGAATATATATATCAATATTCTTTAAACAATTAAGAACATCGCTACTATTGTAAAACCATCCTGAAACTTTGATGTTTTTAGCGACTAGAACATCTCTCAACTCTCCATCTCCTACCCAAACAAAATTGAATTGAGGATTTGCTTCTGCAATGCGATTAAAAAGCTCTGGACGCCTTGGCGCTGTGATCCTGCCTACGATCCCAACGGTGAGCTGCTGCTTTTCTTTAAAGTCGCTTTTTACCACACCTTCGTATTTCAAAAAGTTCACACCATTTCGCACCAAGCGTGATGACCCCAATGCTTTTGCATACTCAAACTCTGTATCACCACAAGCGATCGTCACACCTCCATAAAGTTTTTGCATACTCTTTTCAATGGTTCGATATACGCTGCGCGTAAAAGGAGAAACATCCTTACGGAGAAAAGAATACCCATGCGGCGTATAGTAGATCTTAGGTTTAGGCTTTAAAGCGCTTGCCGCTATTCTGCCTATTACACCAGCTTTAGAAGAATGTAGATGTACAACATCTGGTTGAATCTCTTTAAGCTTTTGCTTTAATAAAGCGTAGGATTTTATATCAGCAAATGGTGCTATTTCCCTTTGCATTGGCACCATGATCATCTTTGTAGACTCAGGGAAATCTTCTCTCACTTTAAGCGCATCTATTTCCTTTCGTTTATCGCTATAAATTATCGTTGTTTCAACATTGTCTATCGTGTCAAAAACCCTCGCCAGATCCTTTAAATAAGAATGTATCCCAGCGCTTAAAGCCTCCACAATGTGTACAACCTTTAACGTATTCATATTTAAAGACTACAGTTTTTATTTAAAACACGAATGTTTAAAGCTTTCATAGACGGGTAATATCAAAAAGACAGTCGAAATCTCAGTAATTATCGACAACTAAAATTAATTCAACAAATTGATAATATTCTTTTTTAAAACATAACAAACATACTATTTTGCTATAACAGAAGCGTTTTATGCAATCAAGAAATACTCAAAGACCTTCAATACGGTTTATTCTATTTTTTATTGATCTCATTTCAATAATATGGATCTCTTCTATTCTTGATCTTTCTAATCCATTCAATATATATTTCTGTGTTTATTGCTCTGTTGCGTGGTTTGTAGTCGCTAATATTTTAGGGTTTTATGAAGTATTCCGCTTTACTCCATTGCTCAAGATATTGTACTTACTTTTAAAACAATTCGCTGTTTTTGGGATTGTAATTTTTTCATTTTTTGGCTTAAGCCAAAACATCTCTTACGAGTTTCAATACGCTTTAAAATATCTTCTTTACACCTTTGTTACGATAGGTTTTGCTAAAATATTTGTTTTTACGATCCTTAAAAACATACGCATCAAAGCCGGAAAAAATCTTAGAAGAGTGGTCATTTTAGGATCTAATTCTAAGACAAAAAAACTCTCAGAATTTTTTACCACAGATCCTGCATACGGCTATATTCTTGTAAAACTTTTTAATTTTAAAACACCAGAAACCTCTTTAAAAAGCGCCTTTACGTTCATTAAAGAAAACGCGATAAATGAGATCTATTGCTCCATTTCTGAGTTCTCAAATAAAGAAATAGCGCAGATCGTTGCCTTTGCAGACAACAATTTTATCACGCTTAAATTCCTGCCAGACAGCAAAGAGGTTCTCTCGAGAAAATTGCAGTTTCAATACTACGGCATTACGCCCATTATTTCTATTAGAGAAATTCCGCTTGATCATTTCAGAAATAAAGTCCTCAAGAGATTTTTTGACATTCTTGTAGCTTCGTTAGTTTTTATCACCATCCTTTCTTGGCTCACACCGTTGCTTGCGATCTTGATCAAACTAGAGTCTAAGGGACCTGTTTTTTACAAACATGTGCGCAATGGTTTAGGGTATAAAGAATTTCATTGTTACAAGTTCAGATCGATGAAGTGGCGTGACCCAGAAGATATTGATCAGGTGATAAAAGATGACGCCCGCGTGACTAAAATAGGTCGTTTTCTTAGACGCACCAGCATAGACGAACTTCCTCAATTTTACAACGTGCTCCTAGGCGAAATGTCTGTTGTAGGACCTCGCCCACACATGGTAAAATACAACGAAGATTACATAAAACGCGTAGAGCGATTTATGGTGCGACACCTTATAAAACCTGGTATTACCGGCCTTGCACAAATAAGCGGTTACCGTGGCGAAGTTGAGAAAGACAGCGACATCATTAACCGCGTGCGTTACGATATTTTTTATCTAGAAAATTGGTCGCTCCTCATGGACGTACGTATTATTGCAAAGACGATCGTCCAACTCATAAAAGGCGACCCTAAAGCGTACTAAATGCCGCAAGTTTCTATCATCACACCGCTTTACAACTCGGCTGCCTTTATTGAGCAAACCATACGATCTGTGCTCGCCCAGACCTTCACAGATTGGGAAATGCTCATCATAAACGACGCTTCTACAGATGATGGTTATGATAAAGTTTTGGCTTTCGCCAAAAGTGATCCCCGCATAAAACCTTTGCAACTCGATGAAAATTCTGGAGCAGGCGCAGCACGAAATCTTGGCATAAAAAACGCCACAGGAAATTTCATCGCCTTCCTGGACGCAGATGATTTATGGCGCCCAGAAAAATTGGAAAAACAAGTCCGATTTATGGAAAAATCTGGTGCTAAGATCTCATTTACATCTTATAATTTGATAGATGAAAACGGAAGCTCTTTAAATCAAAATGTTGAAGCACTTCCTGAAGTAGACTTAAAAAAAATGCTTCGCTCTAATTACATCGGGAATCTTACAGCGGTGTATGATTCAAAATTTTTCGGGAAGGTTTTTATGCCCACTTTGCGAAAAAGACAAGACTGGGCTTTCTGGTTAACGCTCGTTAAAAAAGCAGGAAAAGCACACGGAATTCTAGAAATTCTAGCCGACTATCGCATCAGGAAAAATTCGATTTCTTCAAACAAGATCGAAATGCTCAAATACAACTTTGCTGTTTATCACGAGCATTTAGGTTTTTCTAAAATTAAAAGTGCATTCTTAATGTCTCGCTTTCTCTGGGAACATTTTTTTGTAAAACCGCAACAAACTAAAGCAACGAAGTAAACTGCTTCAACTTTCCGCGTTTTGAGCGGTCAAGGTTTTCTTTTCTTTCAAAAACCAACTGTAATCCACCTTCTGCATACTTTTCTAGTGTTTTTTTTATTTTGGCTGTAGCCAAATCATCAAATTCTGAATCAGCCACATATTCAATTTTAAAAGCGTCAACTGCCGTCTGAATAATAACAAATTCCTTTACTGAACCTGCGTCTGTGATCACTTCTTTAGTGAGATAATAGAACGCCAATCCAGGGATTTTTTTACCACTGGGCAAAACGGCAAAATCACTGGTTCTTCCTTCAAGTTTTGTGATGTATTGTGCTCCATTTTTTATGATCACACTTCCTAAATCGCCTATCTCATAACGGATGAACGGATGTGCTTTATTAAATAACGAAGTCACCACAATTTTACCAACTTCGCCTTCTTTTACAGGTTTATTTTCTTCATCAAGCACCTCGACAAAAAGCAGTGGCCAGTCAATTTTTAAAGGCTTTCCTGCACGCGCCATTGCAATAATATTAAGTTCGCTTGCGCCATATTCATTATAAACGGGGATGCCCAATTGCTGCTCAAGCAATTCTCGGTCATCCTCAAAAAGCACCTCAGCCGTCACGATGCAATGCGTCAACGTGGGGCAGATTTCTTTCAGGATGAGATTTTGTTGTTTGAGATATTTTGCAAAAGCAACGATACTGCTCGTGTAGCCGTTGATGTGTCCGTATTTTTTTCGCCGAAAGGCAGCTACAAATCTCGCAAGATTTTTATCAGACAGATCAAAAATAGGAAAGCGCCAGCGGTTGCTTAAAGTGTCTTTTAACCGTTCTTTTTTGTTCGCAATTCCAGTAGCGGGAATACCATAAAATCGGGCTTCAAGCGAATTTTTTAAATCCAAACCTTCCTCAGCATACATCGCAAACGCTGATGCCCACGAGAGCGCATGGCAAAATTTATCTTTCGCAAAAATAAATGGATGCCCGGAGGAACCCGAGGTTTTATGTACGTGTGTATTTTTTGGCGTAAAACCAGAAGAAAGCCTGTTTGCAAGCGGTTGCTGCAGATCTGCTTTTGTAAGAACAGGTAAATTTTGCCACTTTGCTGGATCAGCGTTTGCGGCAAGTTTTTGATAAAAAGTATTGTTCTCTAGATGAAATTTGACGATCTCAAGCTTTTGCTGCGCTAAAAAAGCGGCAGGTTCTTGCGCTTTGATCTCAGCAAGTTTCTCACGAGCGGTGTCGATATCAAAACCTTTGATGCGTAAGCTAAAATCGAATAAATTCAAGAGATAAATATTAGCGGTTCAATTTACAAACAATTAATTTTGAAGGCTCAATTAAACTCGATAAACATGAATATCCTTATCCTTGGTAATGGCGGTCGCGAACACACTTTTGCGCACAAGATTGTAGAAAGTAAACATTGCGACAAGCTTTTTGTAGCGCCAGGAAATGCCGGTACACACACGATCGCTACCAATGTGAATATTGGTGTGACAGATTTTGACGCGATCAAAAAACTAGTGCTGGATGAGGAAATTGATATGGTTGTTGTGGGTCCAGAAGCTCCACTTGTAGAAGGCGTTTTTGACTTCTTTAAAACAGACGACGCGCTGAAAAATGTAAAAGTTATAGGTCCTTCAAAACGCGGTGCTTTGCTAGAAGGAAGCAAGGAGCGCGCTAAAGAATTCATGGCGATGCACAACATCCCGACGGCGGCTTACGAGAGCTTCACGGCAAAAAGTCTGGAGGCTGGTAAGAAATTCCTGGAGACGCTTAATGCTCCTTACGTTTTAAAGGCAGACGGACTTGCGGCGGGTAAAGGTGTTTTGATCTTAGATGATTTGGCTACAGCCAAAAGCGAACTCGAGGATATGTTAACCAATCAGAAATTTGGTGCTGCCAGCGAGACCGTGGTTATTGAGGAATTTCTTGATGGTATCGAGTTGAGTGTTTTTGTACTTACCGATGGAAAATCTCATGTTACTTTACCTACAGCTAAAGATTACAAACGCATTGGTGAAGGTGACAAAGGATTAAACACCGGCGGAATGGGAGCTGTTTCTCCTGTGCCATTTGCAGATGCTGAGTTCATGAAAAAGATCGAAGAACGCATTGTGATCCCTACCGTTGAAGGAATTAAAAAAGAAGAAATTGAATACAAAGGTTTCATATTTATCGGCTTGATCAAAGTAGGTGATGACCCTTTTGTAATAGAATATAATGTGCGTATGGGCGACCCAGAAACTGAGGTTGTACTGCCACGTATCAAAACAGATCTTGTTGAACTTTTTGACAAAGTAAGCACTGAAACGCTAGAAGGAACTCAGCTTGAAGTTGATGAGCAATCTGCAGCGACTGTGATGCTGGTTTCTGGTGGATATCCAGAAAGTTATGAAAAAGGCAAAGTGGTTACCGGTCTTGAAGGCGTGACAAGTTCAACTGTTTTTCATGCAGGAACCAATGTTGATGGTGAGAATGTAATTACTTCTGGAGGTCGTGTAATGGCGGTTACTTCGCTTGCTGATGACTTTAAAAAAGCGCTAGAAACTTCTTACAGTAATATTGAGAAGATCAAGTTTGACAAAATGAACTATCGCAAGGATATAGGTTTTGATCTGTAATTGAGCTTATTTATTAAGCTTTTCAAACTTAAAATCAATTTCCATATCGCTTCCCTCAACCTTTGCTGTAAATGCAGTTGCTCCATCTTTTGAGTAACTTATAAGGTTTGGGAATTCTATTTCATTATTTTCAAAAGCAAAAGAATTTTCAGTTAACTGCGCAAGATCAAAGAAAACAGTGTCTTGCGCATTGGGGTCGATCACGCGAAGTTTCCATGAATTATTTTCTAGTTTAAAAATCTGCATATTTTCTTGCCAAACGGTATCTGCCGCTTGCATGGTAAAACCTTCCCCAGCATATTGATCTTCTGAAATTTTCTTCCAGTTCTCAAATGTTTGCTTACCGGCTTCATCATTTTGCCTTTTCCATTTTCCTTGAAGCCAATCAAAATTCAGTTTCTGAACTGTAGAAGTTTCTTCAGGTTGAGATGATTTTTTATTCCCCTCTTTGCAAGAAATAATAAGAAATACGGTGGCGAGATAAATAAATAGCTTTTTCATAACACCAAAGTAAAACAAAAAACCCGCTCAATGAGCGGGTTTTCAATTATATATCGCTACGCTTAGTGTGCGTGAGACTCGTATTCTGTGTTTGCGTCAGAGTGAACTTCAAATGTGTGATCATCTCCATCATTAAAGATTCTAAGTTGCTTTAACCAGTATGCAAGTGCAACAAAACCTATTAAAAGGAAAACCCAGTTAAAAACGTTTGCTCCCCACCATGTGTCAAGTTGTAGATCTCTTAACGCATCAAGAGGTATAAAAAGAACATTAACAACTAAATCTTCTATTCCGTAGAAAAAATCCTTTAACTCCATTATTGAGTATTATTTGTAGTCCATTATTTTTGCTTGCCTAACTTTGGCAAACACAATGCAAAAATAGCAAAAACAATAATGCTCACAAGCTTTTTTAGCACTTCAAAACCCATACATCACGTATTGATGTCAGGCGCCGCAATAATTTTCTTTTTTATGCGTGTATTTTTTATACCGCATCAAGAAAATATACCGGAAGAATTGCCCGCGCTCATCATAGCGCTTCTAGTATTTTTATTCTCTATGGCGGTGCTCAATTTTGTCGTAAAACGGAATATGCTATCCAGCCAGGCGACGTATGTACCGCTTGCGTTTATATTGCTATCACTGTCATTACCCAATCTGTTTTTTTCTGGCAGGTTGATCTTTGCTATGCTTTTTGTTTTGCTTGCCTTTCGGCGAATTATAAGCATACACTCGCAAAGAGAGATCAAGAAAAAGATCTTTGACGCATCGCTGTGGCTGGGCGTTGCTTCTATTTTTTATTTCTGGTCCATACTTTTTATGGTGCCTTTATTTTTAGCCATTACCACATATGCTTTTAAAGATTATCGCAATTGGTTAATCCCACTAGCAGCATTCTTATGTATCATTCTTATCGCCACAGTTTACGGCTTGTACTTTGTAGATCTCACTAATTTTTTTGAAAGCTACGTAGAGCTGCCTTCTTATGATTTCTCAAGCTACTCAAACTTAAATTTACTCATCCCATTTTCAGTAATTCTTACGCTTTTTATCTGGTGTGTCTTTAGATATGTTGCCCTTATGGGAAAAGCACAACGCAAGATGAAACCGTTGTACTTCATGATCTTTATTACAACGCTTATCGCTGTATTTGTTTGTGGCGTACTTTCACCTATTCGCAACGGCTCTGAACTTTATATCGCGCTTCCTTTTATCGCGATCATGATCGCCCGTTATATCGAAAAAAGCAAGAGCAAATGGTTTAAAGAAATGTTGCTCTGGCTAATTGTTATGCTTCCGATGGCAAGCTTGTTTTTATAGCTGGGTTTAAGGTTAAAATAAGATACCTTTGCACAATTAGTATTTTCGCTGCAGCGAAATAAACCAGAATACACTTTCATGTTTACACACAAAGCAAACAGGGTTTTTCAAACCGCAATAGAAAATTATCATATAAAAGACGATGTATATCAAGAATTTACAAACCCTTATGACAAGGATGTAGATTTTATAGAGCACTTGCTTTACCGCAAATGCTGGATAGATACTGTGCAGTGGCATTATGAAGATATCATTAGAGATCCACAAATCGAGCCGGTAGCTGCCTTAGATCTTAAACGCAAGATCGATGCTTCTAACCAGGATCGCACAGACATGGTAGAATATATTGATTCTTATTTCTTAGATAAATACAGTGCGGTTAAAGCAAATGAAGATGCGACGATAAATACTGAGAGTCCTGCGTGGGCGGTAGATCGCTTGTCTATCTTAGCTTTAAAGATCTATCACATGCGCGAAGAAGTTGCTCGTGAAGATGCTTCTGAAGCACATAAGAATGCTTGCCAAACTAAACTAGACGTTCTTCTTGAACAACGCGAAGACCTAAGTTTTGCGATAGATACGCTTATAAAAGATATTGAGGAAGGCAACAAATACATGAAAGTCTACAAACAGATGAAAATGTATAATGATGACGAACTCAATCCTGTTTTACGCGGACAGAAAAAATAAATGAGACAGCACAAAGGCAACAACCTTCTTGTAATACGGCTTTCGGCTATGGGAGATGTTGCCATGACTGTGCCTGTTCTCATCGCGCTTACGCAAAAATATCCTGAGCTGCACCTGCATGTGGTGAGCAAACCTTTTTTTGAACCCATTTTTCAGGGCATTCCTAATCTTACTTTTTATCCTGCAAAGGTTAAAGACGAGCATAAAGGTGTGCCGGGACTTTATAAACTCTATAAGGTTTTGGCTGCAGCCAAAATAAATGCGGTAGCAGACCTTCACAACGTTTTACGGTCTAAGATCTTAAGACAGTTCTTTAGAATAAGTGGTGTGCCACGTGCCACGATAGACAAAGGAAGACAGGAGAAAAAAGCGCTTACACGCGAAACAGATAAAAAATTCATCCCACTAAAGACAACGCATCAGCGCTATGCTGATGTGTTTTCTCAGTTGGGCTACGCATTCTCTCTTAAAGGCAACGAGTTTTTACCGAAGCGCTCACTGTCATACAAAGCGCAAGAATTACTAGAAAATTCTTCTCACAAATGGCTTGGCGTTGCTCCTTTTGCCGCACATGAAGGCAAGCAATATCCGCTGGAGTTAATGCAAGAAGCGATCACAAAAATTGCAGCAAATGCAAATTGCAAGATCTTACTCTTTGGCGGAGGCCAGAAAGAAACAACGCTGCTAGAGCAGATCGCAAAAGATCAAAAGCAGATCATCTGCGTTGCAGGGAAGTTTAGCTTTAGTGAAGAGCTAGCGATCATTTCGCAATTAGACGGCATGCTGTCTATGGATAGTGGTAATGGTCACCTTGCGGCGATGTTTGGCGTGCCAGTTATTAGCATCTGGGGTGTGACACATCCTTATGCTGGTTTTGCACCTTATGGTCAACCAGAAGAGAATCTTCTTCTCGCTGATCGCGAAAAGTTTCCTCTGATACCTACATCAATTTATGGCAACAAAGTACCTCCTGGTTATGAAAAAGCCATGGAAACTATATCGCCAGATCGTATCGCTGATCGCGTGATCAAAGTTTTACATTAAACATCATCATAGCTCACTGTGATGCTTGGCGAGGTAGGATGCGCCTGGCAAGTAAGGATCAATCCTTCTTCTACCTCATCATCTGTGAGGATCATGTTTTTACGCATTTTTACTGTACCGCTAGTTAGTTTTGCAACACAGCTGCTGCAAATACCACCTTGGCAAGAATGTGGTGCATCAATGTCTTGATCTAAAACTGCATCAAGTACAACCTCATCTTGCGGCATGGTAAACTCAAATTCTTCATCATCCAGAAGCACTTTGATCTGTGTCATACCGTCAAGAGCTGCATCTACTTCACCATCATCTGATGTGTTGAAAAGCTCAAAAAGAATATCGCCAGTGTCTACACCTGCTTCAGCAAGCGTTTCTGTGATGCCTTCTACCATAGGTTCTGGACCACATAAAAAGAACTTCTTAAAGTCGTATTCTTTAAACTTGTTCTTGATCACAAAATTTACCGTAGATCTTTCAATTCTTCCGAAATGAGAATCACCTTCTTGCTTACGGCTAAAAACAAATTCTATAAATAATCTATCTGGATATTTAAGCTGAAGCTCAAGTAGTTCTTTGTGAAAGATGGTGTCTTCAACCGTTTTGTTACCATAAACGAGTAAAAATCTGCTTAGCGGCTCTTCTTCTAGAACGGTTTTAAGAATAGACATAACCGGTGTAATACCGCTTCCTGCCGCAAATGCTGCGTAGTCGGCCTTTTCGCCGAAAGGCTCATAAACAAATCTTCCCTCTGGTGGATGAACTTCTAATGATTCGCCTACGGTTAATTTGTTGTTTGCCAGTACAGAAAATGTACCGCCATCTACTTCTTTAACGGCAACTTTGAGCAAACCACTAGCCGGCGTGCTACATAAAGAATATGCGCGTCTCACCTCTTTACCATCAATGTTTTTCTTAAGAGTAATGTATTGTCCTGCCTTGAATGTAAAGGTTTCTTGCAGGTTTTGAGGTACGCCAAAAGTGATACTAACCGCAGCGGTAGTTTCTCTGTTTATATCCTGAATCGTTAAAGAATGAAAATCAGCCATCGAAAATTTATTTGGTGCAAAATTACAATCTGATTCATGGTTGAACGTAACATTTTTATAAATTTCAATACTGATGTTGTGAACAACGATCAAAAAACCATAAAATCAACCATATGCTCAAGCGTTTTATAAAACTTGAATGGAAAAGCTTTACTAGAGCTGCATCGTTTCAAACTAATCTTGTTTTAAAGATTTTCATGATCATAGGAGCTTTGTACTTCATGGGCATGTTTGTGTTAACGGCTATGGGTGCGTATTTTGGCTTAGAAAAGGCTGGGTACGATCCGCTGGTGATGGTTAATAAATTTTTGATCTATTATTTTGTGGTAGATCTGGTTTTTAGGTATTTCTTTCAAAAAATGCCTGTTATTAATATACAGCCTTTGCTGTTGTTACCTTTTAAGAAAAACAAGATCGTGAGTTATGCGCTGGGCAAAACCGCAATTTCTTTCTTCAATATTATTCATGCGTTTTTCTTTATTCCCTTCAGTATTATTTTACTCACTAAAGGGTATGATCCTGTTGGCGTGATTTGCTGGAATCTAGGTTTGCTATGCATGATCTATGTAAACAATTTTATCAATGTTTTCTTTAATAATAAGATAGTTATCATGATGATCGCTATTGCGATCGTGGGCACGCTGGGGGTTTTACAGTATTATGCATATTTTGACATCACAGAGATCACACAACCGTACTTTCAGAATTTTTATGATGTATCGTGGTGGTTTGCGATCCCAGTTGTGGTGCTTATCGCGATGATCTATCTGGCGTTTAATTACTTTAGTAAACATCTATATCTTGATGCTGGCCTTTCGGCGAAAGCCAAAATTGCAAAAACAGAAAATCTAGATTGGCTGAACCGTTTTGGTAAAACCGCTACCTTTCTTAAAAATGACATCAAGCTGATCAAAAGAAATAAGAGAAGCCGCACATCTGTGATCATGAGTATTGTTTTTCTTTTTTATGGAATGCTCTTTTTTACTGGCGCGCTTGAGGTTTACGACACTCCTTTTATGAAGATCTTTGCGGGGATATTTGTTTCTGGCGGATTTATGTTCAGTTTTGGTCAGTTTGTGCCTAGTTGGGATAGTTCCTATTACCCGCTGATGATGACGCAAAACATTCAGTATAGAGAATATTTGTATTCTAAGTGGTTGCTTGTTGTTTTGGCTACAGCCGCATTAACAGTGCTAGGCGTTTTTTATATCTTTTTTGGTTGGGAAGCGTATGCTGCGGTTTTTGTTTGTGGTATTTACAACATGGGTGTAAATGGACACATGGTTTTGCTGGGCGGAGCATTTATTAAAACACCTATTGATCTTACGAGTAATAAAAAAGCCTTTGGTGACACGTCTGCTTTTAATGTAAAAACACTGCTGATCACAATACCAAAACTTATTGTTCCTATCGCGCTTTATGCTATAGGTCATTTTACATTGGGGCCAGCTTTTGGATACATCCTTATTGCAATTGTAGGTCTTAGTGGCTTCGCGCTACGCGACTACATGTTCAAGAAAATCGAAAATATTTACAAGGCCGAGAAATACAAAACCGTGGCCG
The DNA here is from genome assembly GCF_055391795.1 of Leeuwenhoekiella obamensis. Taxonomy (NCBI): domain Bacteria; kingdom Pseudomonadati; phylum Bacteroidota; class Flavobacteriia; order Flavobacteriales; family Flavobacteriaceae; genus Leeuwenhoekiella; species Leeuwenhoekiella obamensis. The sequence goes on from NZ_AP029251.1 coordinate 3,060,559, forward strand.
CTTATAAACAAAAAAACTAGCATCATGATAAAAGTAAATGCACTATCTAAAAAATATAACGGCGTTACTGTTCTTGATATTGAAGAACTTGAGATCCCGCGTGGGCAGTCATTTGGCCTTGTAGGAAACAACGGTGCGGGTAAGACAACGCTCTTTAGCAGTTTGCTAGATTTAATACAGCCCACAACTGGCTATATTGAAAATGGCGGTGTAAAGGTGAATGAAAGCGAAGCTTGGAAAATGCATACTTCGTCTTTTATTGACGACTCCTTCCTTATAGGATATCTCACGCCAGAAGAATACTTTTATTTTATAGGCGAGTTGCGCGGCCAGAACAAAGCAGATGTAGATAAATTACTTGCTGGTTTTGCTGACTTTTTTAATGACGAAATTCTAGGCAAGAAGAAATACCTGCGCGACCTCTCTAAAGGTAACCAGAAGAAAGCTGGTATCGTTGCTACTTTAATAGGTAATCCTGATGTGATCGTGCTTGATGAGCCTTTTGCAAATCTAGATCCTACTACCCAGATCAGACTTAAAGGTATTATTAAAGATCTTGCTGCAGATCCTAATGTAACGGTGTTAGTATCTAGTCACGATCTTATACACGTTACAGAAGTTTGTAAACGTATTGTAGTTCTAGAAAAAGGTAAACTTGTTCAAGATATTATGACATCTCCTGCTACACTTAAAGAGCTAGAAGAATACTTCAGCAAAGAAAGTGTTGTGGTAGAAACCGATGCTTAACACAGGCTTTACCGCCTAATTTTTAGCATTCCTAAAAAGAAAATGTATTTTTACGAGCTTTCAATACTATTTTGTAAGCTTTAAAGTTGTAGAGGTATAATTTCTAGATGGTTTGCTAAAAAGATCACTCTTACTTTTTCTATCTGTTGTTTTGTTTTTTGGGTGTTCCCGAAAGAAAGACAACTGGCTTAGCCGTAACTATCATGCAGTAACGGCAGAGTACAACACGCTCTATAACGGCGAGGTCGCACTAGATGATGGTAGAGAAGCACTTGTGCAAACATATCAAGATAACTTCTGGGAGATCTTACCTATTGAACGTCTAGAGGTTTTTAATGAAATAACGCTTCCTGGAGAGAACAAAGATCCCAACTTTGAACGTGCTGAAGAAAAAGCGATAAAAGCGATACAAAAGCACAGCATGCAGATCAAAGGCAATGAAGTGAATCCACAAATGGATGAAGCATTCCTACTGCTGGGTAAAGCGCGTTATTACGATCAGCGGTTTGTACGTGCGCTAGAAGCCTTTAACTACATTCTTGCTTATTATCCTGCGAGTAATAATATCGCTCAAGCGAAAGTCTGGAAAGAGAAAACTAACATCAGACTTTCTAATGAAAATGTCGCGATAGAGAATCTTCATCAACTTATTGACGAAGAAGATGCGCTTAAACCACAAGATTATGCTGACGCCTCAGCGATGCTTGCTCAAGCATATTTAAACATAGATCGCAAAGACAGTGCTCTGGTTTATATTGACAAAGCCGCTAGACTTACCAAGAAAAATGAAGAAAAAGGCCGCTATTATTTTATCAAGGGCCAGCTTTATGACGCTATTGGAGAATACAGTCTAGCCAACGACAGCTACGACAAAGTCATAGACCTTAATCGCAAATCGCCACGTCGATACATGATAAACGCATATATCGCTAAGGCGCGAAACTTTAACTACGAGGCTGAAGATAAAAACGCATTTTACGAGACACTCACGGACCTTGAAAAAAATCGGGAAAATCGCCCATATCTTGATCTCATCTACAACCAGATGGCAGAGTTCTATCTCAAAACTGAAAATGTAGATAGCGCGATCTCCTTTTACAATAAATCATTAAAGAAGAAATCCAGAGACAAAGTGCTCGTTTCTCGCAACTACAACAGTCTGGCCGAGATCTTTTTTAACAATGCAGAATATCAAACCGCAGGTGCCTATTATGACAGCACACTTAATGTGATGCAGGAGCGCAGCCGCGAAAAAAGATTGATCACAAAAAAGAGAGAGAATCTTAACGATGTGATCTTATATGAAACCACAGCGCAGCGCAACGATAGCATTTTGCGACTTTCGGGAATGACAGACGCTGAGCGTGAGGCGTATTTTACAGAATACATCACACAACTTAAAGAAAAAGATGTTCAAGATAGTTTGGCTAAAGCCAAAGGAACCATCACCAACAATCAGTTCTTTAAACCACAAAACACCTTAACACCGCCAGCTCCTGGAGGTAACTTTTATTTTTATGATCCTGCGCTTGTAGCACAAGGAAAACTTGACTTTGAAAGAAGATGGGGCAACCGCGCACTTGAAGACAACTGGAGAATTTCGGCATCTTTAAATACGCAGATAAGCGGCACGATCAATGCTCCTCAAAATTCGCAAAGCCTTGCCGGTGATGCGCGATATGATGTGGCGACGTATCTTTCAAATATTCCATCAGATCAAAATTTGCTAGACAGCTTAGCCCAAGATCGCAATTTTGCATACTATCAATTGGGCTTGATCTACAAAGAGAAGTTTAGAGAAAACAGCCTTGCCGCACAGCGATTAGAATCTCTTTTACAACAGCAACCGCAGGAGCGATTGATCCTTCCGGCGAAATATAATTTGTATCAAATTTATAGTGAAGAAGGCGATTTGGCGCAAGCCGAAAAATACAAGCAAGACATACTTGCAAACTATGCTGAAAGTAGATATGCAGAGATCATTAAAAATCCTGACGCACATCTAGAACGCGACCAGAACAGTCCTGAAGCGATTTATAACACGCTCTACCGCGAATTTGAAAAAGAGAATTATGCTGCAGTAATCTCGCAGAGCGATGTGTACATTGATCAATTTGCTGGTGATCCTTTTGTTCCCAAGTTTGAGTTGCTAAAGGCAAATGCGCTGGGAAGATTTGAAGGTTATGAAGCTTTTGAAAAGGCATTGAATTATGTTGCGTTAACCTATCCCAACTCTGCCGAAGGTAAAAAAGCACAAAAAATGGTAGACGACGTGCTGCCACAACTTGCTGATAGCACTTTTGATCCTTCTACAGCTGCAAAGAATTGGAAGTTAGTTTACACCTTTGACGCTAACGCAGACACTTTAAATGCAGATCTAGAACGCATCAACGGCTTTATCGCTAGTAACAATTACAGTAGTTATTTTGCTTCGTTAGACAGCTACAACAAGAACAACACTTTGATCGTCATTCACGGTTTTGAAAGCAAGAATGGCGCTATGGCTTTCGCCGAAAGGCTAAAAACAGACAAAGAACTTAAATGGGAATATCTCCCTGCAACCATTACATCTGCTAATTATAGAGTTGTGCAAATCCACAAGAATTGGGATGCATATCTTAATGAGCTAACAAATTAATTCATGAAAAAAGACAGAGCAATAGGCATTGATCCTGGTCACAAACAAAACCGCATAAGCGAAGGTTCTAAAATCGTAGGCGATATTACTTCTGCTGACGGTTTGCGTCTAGACGGCACGATAGAAGGAAATATTACTGTAAAAGGTAAAGTCGTGATAGGAAAAGCCGGCGCGATCAATGGTGTTTTAAATTGTCCTGATGCAGATATTGAGGGGAAGTTTACGGGTAAACTTTTTGTTTCTGGCTTGTTGACTTTAAAATCTTCTGCGGTTATTGAGGGTGAAGTGCAAACTAAAAAATTATCTGTAGAGCCGGGAGCTGTTTTTAACGCTTCATGCGAAATGGGCAATGTGACGATGAAAAAAGCGGGAGAAAATGAAGGAGAAAAAGCCAAACAACCAGCTTAAGACCTGGGCAAAATTTTCAACCATCGCCATACAAATGGGTGCCACAATATTTTTGGGCAATCTTCTAGGCGCGTGGCTTGATGAAAAATTCGCACTTACTTTTTTAGAAACTACTATTACACTTATTGCCGTTTTTGTCTCTATGTATTCTGTAATAAAAGCGGTGAAAGATCTTGACAAATGAATCTTACAAAACGCCTCATTACAACTTCAATTTTAATTGTGATCATTGCAGTTGTTGCTTACTTCCTGCATCAATTCATACTTTCTCAATTAAATATTGATCTTCCTTTTACTTTAGCGAATTTCTATATTTTTTGTGCGATTGCCTGTTTAATAATTTCATTGAGTTTTATCGCTCTTCATGAGACGATGCCAGAACTTTTCAACAAATTAGGATTATTTTTTTTAGGAGCCATTCTTGTTAAAATCGTTCTACTATCAGCGGTTTTTAAAGAATATCTTTTCTCTGAAAACATCTACAGCCGTACGGAAAGACTTAGTATGCTGATACCCATAGCGCTCTTCCTTATTTATGAAGTAGCTGTGATGGTCAAAATCTTAAAAAAGCAACCTTAAATCTATTTTGTAATAAAAAGGGTGCAGTTGTGAATAAAATTATTAGTTTTGCACCAAATTTCAGCAAGCCTGTTTTTTTAAAAAACCATAATGAAAATATCTGCTTTACCCATTCATTTTCTAGCCATTATAGGCTTTCTATTCTCTGGAACGCTTCTATCAGCTCAAGAGCATAGTGTAGCGGAAGCTAATGACGAAGGACGTATTAATACTCAAGAGGAGATCACAGATTATCAAAATCACCACTTGAAAGATTCTCACGACTTTCACCTTTTTTCTTATACTGATGATGCTGGTGAGCGCCACAGCATTGGTTTTGCTCTTCCTGTAATTGTATGGTCAAGCAATGGTCCTGTTGCTTTTATGTCTTCTAAATTTCACCATGATACTAACGGTGAAGTGATCGTAGAAGCTGGTGGCAGCCGCTTTGTAAATCTTCATGATAAGATATATGAGTTAGAAGAAGGTGCTGAAGAAGTTGTTATGGATGAGCACCATCATCCTGCAAATGCGCATACTCCTTTAGATCTTTCTATTACTAAGAGTGTCTTTGGTATGCTTATAATAGGTCTTCTTCTTATTTTCTGGTTTGGTGGCCTAGGAAAGCAATATAAAAAACGCAGTATTCCTAAAGGTTTTGGTCGTGCACTAGAACCATTAGTGATCTACGTAAGAGACGAAATCGCTCGTCCAAACATCGGAGAGAAAAAATACCGTAAATACATGAGCTTCTTGCTTACTGTATTCTTCTTTATCTGGGTTTCAAACCTATTAGGTATGACTCCATTTGGATTTAATATCACAGGACAAATTGCAGTTACTGTTTGTTTAGCATTATTCACATTCTTTATCGTTCAATTTAGCGGTAATAAAGATTACTGGAAACACATTTTCTGGATGCCAGATGTACCAGTGGTTATGAAAATTATGTTGATTCCTATTGAAATATTAGGAATACTTACAAAACCTTTTTCGCTGCTTATTCGACTTTTTGCAAACATCACTGCGGGTCACGTAGTAGTAATGGGATTGATCGCTTTGACGATCACTATGAAAGAACAATTTGGCGCAGTTGGTTCTACAGGACTTTCTCTTGTACTTACCTTATTTATCTCGCTTATAGAATTATTAGTTGCATTCTTACAGGCATTTATCTTCACAATGCTTTCAGCTTTATTTATTGGGATGGCGGTTGCAGAACACGATCATCACCATGAACACGATGCTGATGGCAATGAGATCGATGATGTAGAGGATGTAAGAGAAAGTTTTGTTTAATTTTTAAATCAATTGTTATGTACAATTTAATTGGAGCTGGATTAATCGTTATCGGTGGTGGTATCGGACTAGGTCAGATTGGTGGTAAAGCGATGGAAGGTATCGCTCGTCAACCAGAAGCAGCTGGTAAGATTCAAACTGCGATGATTATCATCGGTGCACTTTTAGAAGGTCTTGCTTTCGGTGCGTTGATCTTAGGTCAAGGTTAATTCAATCTTAAACAACTAAGCAATTCCTGTAACGGTTGGTTACAGGAGTTGTTTTATTTAAAACATTAAATACAAAGATGGATCAGTTATTAAATGATTTTTCTCCTGGCTTGTTTATAATGCAAGCTGTTGTCTTGATTATTCTCATCTTATTGATGAAGAAATTTGCTTGGAAACCTATCCTTAACTCTCTTAATGAGCGTGAGCAAGGTATTCAAGATGCTTTAGATGCTGCAGACAAAGCACGTCTTGAGATGCAAAATCTTAAAGCAGATAACGAGAAGGCATTACAAGAAGCAAGAGCAGAGCGTGAAGCAATGCTTAAAGATGCTCGCGAGATGAAAACTAAAATGATCGCTGACGCAGAAGCTGAAGCAAAATCGCAAGCAAATAAAATTATCACTCAAGCACAAGAAGCTATCGAGCAAGAAAAACGTGCTGCAGTAGCTGAACTTAAGGGTAAAGTAGCTGAACTTTCTGTAGAGATTGCAGAAAAAGTGATCAAAGCTGAGCTTTCTGACAAAGAAAAGCAACACCAGCTTGTTGATAAAATGCTTAACGACGCAACTTTAAACTAATCTACTATTATGTCTAGAGCAGCAGTAAGATATGCAAAAGCCGTACTCGCTAACGCCACACAAAGCGATAAGCAAGAAGCGGTGTATCATGACATGAGAGCAGTAGTTGCAACATTAGAGTCTAGCAAAGAATTGCGCGTTGCTCTTAAAAGTCCTGTAATTAAGGATGAAGATAAACGTCAAGCTTTACATCAGGTTTTTAGCGGCGCTTCTCAAGAAACTCTTAATCTTATAGATGTTCTTGTAGCAAACAAAAGAGCAGCTATTCTTGATAAAACAGCTCAAAGTTATATTGAGATGTATAACGAGAGCCAAGGTATTGTAGTTGCAAAAGTGACTACTGCCGTAGAGCTAACAAAAAGTCTTGAAGACAAAATCCTTGCAAAGGTTGAAGAACTGGCTAAAACCAGCAAAGCAAAACTTGAACATACCATTGATCCAGCTATCTTAGGAGGATTTATCCTAACCGTTGGCGATATTCAATATGATGCAAGTATTGCAAGTCAACTCGAGAAGGTAGAACAAAAATTAAGCAAAAGTATATAACTAGTTATAGGGCTTTCGCCCAAAATATATTTAAATAAAATGGCAGAAGTTAAACCAGCTGAAGTTTCGGCAATCCTAAAAAAACAACTTACCGGTTTTGAGGCATCAGCTTCATTAAACGAAGTAGGAACCGTATTGACCGTGGGTGATGGTATAGCCCGTGTATATGGACTATCTAACGCTCAGTATGGTGAGCTTGTAGAATTTGAAGGTGGTCTTGAAGGTATCGTTCTTAACCTTGAAGAAGACAACGTAGGTGTTGTACTTCTAGGCCCATCAAAGCACGTTACTGAAGGAGCAACAGTAAAACGTACACAACGTATCGCATCTGTAAAAGTAGGTGAAGGTATCGTAGGTCGTGTTGTTGACACACTAGGTAACCCTATAGATGGTAAAGGACCATTAGAAGGTGAGCTTTATGAAATGCCACTAGAGCGCAAAGCTCCTGGGGTAATCTATCGTCAGCCGGTAAACGAGCCATTACAAACTGGTATTAAGTCTATCGATGCCATGATCCCTGTAGGTCGTGGACAGCGTGAGCTTGTGATCGGTGACCGTCAAACTGGTAAAACAACAGTTTGTATCGATACCATCATTAACCAGAAAGAATTTTATGATGCAGGTGAGCCTGTTTACTGTATCTACGTTGCTGTAGGCCAGAAGGCTTCTACTGTAGCTGGTATAGCAAAGACCCTTGAAGAAAAAGGTGCTCTTGCTTACACAACTATCGTTGCTGCAAACGCATCAGATCCTGCTCCTATGCAGGTATATGCTCCATTCGCAGGAGCTGCAATAGGTGAGTACTTCCGTGATACTGGTCGTCCTGCACTTATTATTTATGATGACCTTTCTAAGCAAGCAGTTGCTTACCGTGAGGTATCATTACTTCTTCGTCGTCCTCCAGGCCGTGAGGCATATCCTGGTGACGTTTTCTTCTTGCACTCACGTCTTCTTGAGCGTGCTGCAAAAGTGATCGCTGATGACGATATCGCAAAAGAAATGAATGACTTGCCAGAAAGTCTTAAGCCTATCGTAAAAGGTGGTGGTTCTTTAACTGCACTTCCTATTATCGAGACTCAGGCGGGTGACGTTTCTGCATATATCCCTACTAACGTAATTTCTATTACAGATGGGCAGATCTTCTTAGAGTCTGATCTTTTCAACTCTGGTGTACGTCCTGCAATTAACGTAGGTATCTCTGTATCTCGTGTGGGTGGATCTGCACAGATCAAATCAATGAAAAAAGTAGCTGGTACACTAAAACTAGACCAAGCTCAGTATCGTGAACTTGAGGCTTTTGCCAAATTTGGTTCTGATCTTGACGCTGCTACTATGAACGTAATTGAAAAAGGTAAGCGTAACGTAGAGATCCTTAAGCAAGCACAAAACGATCCTTATCCAGTAGAAGAGCAAATCGCTATCATCTACGCAGGATCTAAGAACTTGCTAAGAAATGTACCTGTAGATAAAGTAAAAGAATTTGAGAACAACTATATTGAGTTCTTAAATGCTAAGCACAGAGACGTTCTTGACACGCTTAAAGCAGGTAAGCTTACTGAAGAAGTAACAGATACTTTAACAGCTGTAGCTAAAGATATTTCAGCGAAGTATTAATTGAGTAATTAGATCAAGTAAGATTCTGATACACTCATAATTAACTAGAATGGCAAACTTAAAGGAAATAAGAAGCAGGATTTCGTCTGTGGGCTCTACCATGCAGATCACCAGTGCCATGAAAATGGTTTCTGCTGCAAAGCTTAAAAAAGCCCAAGATGCCATCACTGCTATGCGACCATATTCGGATAAGTTGACCGAGTTGCTACAAAGCCTTAGCGCTACTCTGGAAGGAGACAGCGGTAGTCAGTATGCTGAAAACCGTGAGGTTAAAAAGGTACTTGTAGTTGCGATCTCGTCTAACCGTGGTCTTGCAGGAGCATTTAACAGTAACATCGTTAAAGAAGCAAAGAAACTAGCAGAAGTAACTTATGCTGGTAAAGAAGTGCATTTCCTAACCATTGGTAAAAAAGCAGACGACCTTTTAAAGAAAACCTATACTGTAATTCAAAATGAGAACGCAGTATACGATGATCTTACATTTGAAAATGTAGAGGTTATTGCAGAAAAGGCAATGCAACTTTTTAGCGAAGGTCAATACGATCAAGTAGATCTTATTTACAATAAGTTTAAAAACGCAGCTACTCAAATTGTTACAAGAGAACAATTTTTACCTATCGTTCCTTTAAAAGAGCAATTTGAAGATGCAGAAACTCCTAAAAATGTAGATTACATTTTTGAGCCTTCTAAAGAAGAGATCGTTAAGCAACTTATACCTAAGGCGCTTAAAACACAATTCTTTAAAGGAATTAGAGATTCTGTAGCTAGTGAGCATGGTGCGCGTATGACAGCGATGCACAAAGCAACAGATAACGCAAAAGAGCTTAAAGATCAGTTAACATTAACGTATAACAAAGCCCGTCAAGCTGCAATTACAAACGAGATCCTAGAGATCGTAGGTGGTGCAGAAGCGCTTAACGGATAAGATCTTAAAGTCTTACAATTATAGAATCCCACGCAAATGCGTGGGATTTTTTATGCTTTTATTCTAAATTTTTGATCATCGCCCACGTTATCTTTATAAAAACATCCTGCGATGAAAAATAAAGTCTTTCTCCTTTCGATCTTCTTGGCGAGTATTTTTACCGCTTGTGCAAGTCATGATCAGCTTGTTAAAGAGCCGCCATTTAAAATTAATAAGGCTTTCGCCAAAGGTGATCAAACCAAAATCATGGTACATCTCGATGTTACAGAAATGCCAGAAGATGTTGAACTTCTAGCCCTGTATTACAACAAAAGAAAATGTGCCATCGTAGAAAAAGAAGGAAAATATATCGCAGAATTCATTATCAAACCTAGTGACATCATACTTTCAAACGATATGAGTGCCGAGTCACAAAATACAATTCCGCAGCTTCCTGAGGAATCGCCGGTAGGAATAAATGCCACGCAAGCGCTTCTCGTGTACAATGAATCTGGCAAAGAATGGTACTACATTATTGATGAAATCACACGGGAATAGAACTTTTGGCGAAAGCCATAAGACCTCAACAACTTCATAACGCAAAGGCTGAGTTAAAAACCTTAATTTTGAAGCTAAATTCACCACTTTTTTGAGCACACTCAAGCGTTTTGTAAAAGATACTGCCGTTTATGGGCTGGCAACGGTTTTGCCACGCATTATGAACATTATTTTGCTGGGGCTTCATACAGACGCTTTGCCTACTGACGGCTACGCTGTGAACACTTCGTTTTATGTGGGTGCCGCGTTTCTCAATATTTTGCTCACTTACGGGATGGAGACTGCGTTTTTTAGATTTTTCGCTAAGAGCGAAAACAAATCACGCGTGTACAGTACGGTTTTGATCGCGCTAACGACCACTACCCTGTTTTGTGCCGCGCTTCTTGCTTTACTTAAAGATCCCATTGTTGATGGGCTTGAGCTTCCCGTTAAATACTTCTGGTGGCTTTTTGCAGTGGTTTTACTAGACACGCTTGTAGTTGCCCCATTTGCGTATTTAAGAGCGCGTGGAAAGGCATTAAAGTTCGCCGGCGTAAAATTAGTGAACCTTGCGATCTACGTATTACTGAATTTTTTCTTCTTGTGGGCGATACCCAAGTTCGGTTGGGAATTTGACTTTTATGATCCTTTAGATCTTGTACAATACATTTTTATCGCAAACGCAGCTGCGAGTTTGTTTACACTGCTTGTCCTACTACCAGAATTCTTCAAAGTAAAACTCACCTTTGATAAAGCAATTTTCGGGCAATTATGGAAGTACGGCTGGCCTGTGATGGTTGCTGGTCTTGCATTTGTTGTGAACGAAAATTTAGACAAACTTCTTATAGGCAATATGCTTGATAAAGATATCATGGGCGCGTATTCTGGATGTTATAAGTTGGCCGTTTTTATGACCATTTTCATCCAGGCGTTTAGATTAGGCGCAGAACCGTTTTTCTTTAATCATGCAAAAAATAAAAACGCACCGATCACCTATGCTACGATCATGAAGTATTTTGTGATCGTTGGTGCCGGCGGACTGATCATCATCGTTGCGTTTATCGATCCGTTTAAAGAAATGCTCATTAAAAATCCATCGTACTGGAAGGCGCTAGAAATTGTGCCTGTTGTTCTTCTGGCTAATCTTTGCCTGGGAATTTATCACAATCTTGCCGTTTGGTACAAGCTCACAGACAAAACGAGTTACGGAATGTACTTCTCGATTATTGGTGCGATACTAACCATTATACTTAATGTTGTTTTTATTCCGGTGATCGGGTTTATGGCTTCTGCTTACGCCACGCTCGTAGCTTACGGTTTTATGATGTTAATTTCTTACCTCTATGGCAAGAAATATTATGCCATCCCATACGATCTTAAACGCATTTTACTGTATCTATTCATGGCTGTTGCAATTGCTGGTGTTTCCTTTTATCGCTTCCGCGGAAATTATGTGGTAAGTGCCGTTTTGCTTCTTAGCTTTGCAGGCATCGTATTTTTCGCCGAAAGGCAAGAGCTTAAAGCTATTTTAAAGAGAAATTTATAATATGAAAATCAAGATAATTAATAAGTCAAAACACCCATTGCCGCAATACGAAACTGTGGCTTCTGCAGGTGTTGACCTAAGAGCGAATATTGACGAACCTGTAGTGCTTAAACCACTTGAGCGCGCAATAATCCCAACGGGACTTTTTATTGAACTTCCTGTGGGTTATGAAGCGCAGGTGCGCCCGCGTAGTGGTCTGGCTGCAAAAAAAGGAATTACCGTTCTTAACGCTCCTGGAACCGTTGATGCAGACTATCGCGGCGATATTGGCGTTATTCTTGTAAACCTAAGCAACGAGCCGTTTACTGTAGAGAGTGGTGAGCGTGTTGCCCAACTTGTGATCGCTAAGCACGAGCAAGCCCAGTGGGAAGAAGTTGAAGTGCTGAGCGATACCAGTCGTGGTGCTGGCGGCTTTGGCAGTACCGGCACAAAATAAAGTAGAATTAAATTCATTTTCGCTTTCGCGAAAAGTAAACATATGAGAATTATTGTCCCAATGGCAGGTCGTGGTTCGCGACTTCGCCCCCATACCTTAACCGTTCCTAAACCGCTTATTCCTATTGCGGGAAAACCCATTGTGCAACGTCTTGTACAGGATATCGCAAAAGTTCTTGAAGAACCCATTGAGGAAGTTGCTTTTGTGATCGGTGAAGATTTTGGTGAGCAAGTTGAGAAAGATCTTTTGGCTATAGCCAAAGACTTAAACGCAAAAGGAAGTATTTATTACCAAGACAAACCGCTAGGCACAGGTCATGCGATCATGTGTGCACACGATTCTCTAGAAGGTCCTTGTGTGATCGCATATGCAGATACGCTTTTTAGAGCAGATTTTCAGTTAGACAAAGAAGCAGATGGTGTTCTTTGGGTAAAACAAGTAGAAAATCCTAGCGCGTATGGCGTGGTATCGCTTAACGAGAAGAACAACATCACAGGATTAGTTGAAAAACCCAAAGAGTTTGTAACTGATCTTGCCGTGATAGGGATCTATTATTTTAAAGATGCTGCCGTTCTTAAAAATGAATTGCAAGCCGTTCTTGACGCAAATCTTACCCACGTTGGCGAGTACCAGATCAACGACGGTATAAAGCAAATGATGGCAAAAGATTACATCTTTAAACCCGGCCAGATCGATGAGTGGATGGACTGCGGGAACAAAAATGTAACTGTAGAAACTAACGGCCGCATGCTAGATTTCTTAAAGAATGAAGGCGAAGAAACATTGGTTTCTAAAGAAGCTAAGCTTGAGAATGCATCTATCATCCCACCGTGTTACATTGCGCCAGGCGCAGTAATTACAAACAGTACCGTGGGACCTTATGTTTCTGTGGGGCGTGAAACTGTCATTAAAGATTCAACTGTAGAGCACAGTTTGATTCAAAATAAAAGCGTGATTCTAAACGCAAAGTTAAAGAATGCGATGATAGGTAATTACGCAAAATTTGATGGTAATTTTACCGAAATTAGCATAGGAGATTACTCCGTTTTAGAATAGAACCTTTATGCGCATACTGCTAGCAATTTTCTTTTTGATATGGCTTTCGCCAAAAGGCGTTGCACAGGAAGATAATGTCTTGCAGGATGTAAATGTTGACGATCTAGGCAATGTCTCTGACGAATTCCAGGAACTGTTTTTTGAAGCTTTAAAGCAAAAAGGCATCGAGAATTATGAGCTTGCCATCACAGCGTTAGACAAGTGCATAAAGATCAAACCAAAAGAATCTATTCTATATTTTGAAAAAGGTAAGAATCTAGCATCTTTGGGTCAAACCCTAGAAGCTGAACAAAGCTATCTCAAAGCGCTTGAGCTAAAACCTAATCAAGAAGATATTCTTGAAAGTCTGTATGAAGTGTATTATGCGCAACAAGATTTTGAAAAAGCGCTTAATGTACTTTCGCAATTAGCAAAATTTGATCTGCAGTATAAAGAAGATATGGCGCGCATTTATGTGCGTACGCGCAAATTTGAGAAAGCACTTTCTTTACTTGATGAACTAGATGAAAAGTTGGGTAAAGATGCTTATCGCAATATGATACGCGACCAGATCTATACACAGAGCGAAGATGGTTTGCTTGAGAAAGATTTGCTTTCGCGTATAGCGAAAAATCCTAACGAACAGGATTTTTTAAAATTGATCTATGTATATTCTGCCGAGGGAGAAACGCAGAAAGCTTACGAAACTGCACAGCAATTGCTCAAGCTCAACCCTAATTCTGAAGCGGTGCACATTGCACTTTATAAATTTAATCTTGAGAGCGGCGCTGTAGATAAAGCGATCGCTTCTATGCAGAAGGTTTTAAAAAGCGAGTCTATTGAGCCAGAGACAAAGCATTCTCTTCTCAACGATTTTTTACTGTTTACAGAGAAAAATCCTGAGTATGAAACTGAGTTAGAAAATGCAATTAGTCTTTTTCAAGAAAAAGAAGATCTTAACCTCAACTCAGAACTAGCTGAATTTTACCTCAAGAAAAACGACAAGTCTAAAGCGCTAGAAGTCTATCTAGACGCTTATAAAAATAACAGCACAGATCCTACCGTTCTTAAGAATCTGGCGTTGTTATTACTAGATGTTCAAGATTTTAATAAAGCTGCAGAAATTAGCGAAGAAGCCATGATCTTATTCCCGGCGCAACCGCTTTTTTATCTTTCAGCGGGTGTGGCGTACAATGGTTTGCAAAAACCTGATGAAGCTATAGACTATCTAGAGATGGGCGTAGATTTTGTCATTGAGAACAATAAAATGCAGGCTGATTTTTATAATCAGTTGGCTCGTGCTTATGAATTAAAAGGAGACGCTACAAAGGCGGCAGATTACAAGAAAAAAGCAAGCCAACTTACCCAATAAATGATGAAGAATTTTTTTCCATACATACTTTGTGCTTTGTTTTTAACCGGTTGTAAAACCACAAAAACGGGTGTTTCTTCGGCAGAAGATTTGGCTACAGCCAAAGTAATAAAAGCGAGTTATGCCACGCATTTTGATTTTGAAACCTTAGCCAGCCGACTTAAAGTGCGCTACAAAGGGCCAGACAAATCGCAGAATGTGACGCTTAATTTAAGAATGGAAAAAGACAAGACCATTTGGTTAAGCGGTTCTTTGCTGGGTATCACTTTGGCTAAAGCCAAAATAACTCCTAACCGTGTGCAGTATTACGAATCAATAGGTGGAACATACTTTGATGGTGATTTCGCCCTTTTAAGCGAGTTTCTAGGCACTTCATTAAACTTTGAGCAGGTACAGTCTTTATTGCTAGGAGAGCCGATATATGATCTTAGAAACGGTCAATACCTCGCCACCGCTGAAGGCGCCAAGTATAAAATAGAACCAAAGAAGCAACAGGCACTTTTTGATCTGTTTTTCTTTATTAAAGCTGGAGAGTTTACGCTAGAGCAACAACGCATAAAACAAGACCAAGAAAATCGCGAACTCATGGTTTTGTACGGTGATTTCACTGCTTATGAACAAGGCCTTTTGCCAAATACTATTTCGCTTAAAGCGAGAGAAGCATCAGAGATCACAGAAATTGACATTGAGTACAGAAACGTTGATATAAACGTGAATGTGAGTTTTCCATTTTCCATTCCTGATGGATATGAAGAAATAAAATTATAGGCTTGAAGAGAACCTTTTACATAGTTACCTTTTTATTATTTGCAGCTAATTTTTGCGCTCAAGCTCAGTTTGACCGTAAGCAACAATTAGAGCAAAAGCGCAGAGAACTGATCTCGCAAATAGAGCGTATTAATAAGCTGCGTCAAACCAATAAAAAAGAGGAGAAAAATGTTCTTAATCAAGTAGAAGATCTTAATAGTAAGATCGCTGTGCGCGAAAATCTGATAAAGGTAACTAATAGTCAAGTTAACTTACTTACGCAGGATATTAACGAGAATACAAATAAGATCTCCTCGCTGCGCAAAGAGCTTGAAAAACTTAAGGAAGATTATGCCGCGATGGTGCGCAAATCGTATAAAAGTAAAAGTAGCCAGAGTCGTATAATGTTCTTGCTTTCGTCAGAGAATTTCTTGCAGGCATACAAGCGCATACAGTACATGAAACAGTACAGCGATTATCGCAAAGAGCAAGGAGAAGATATTAAAGATCGCACCATATTACTGCAAGAGACAAACAGAAAATTACTGGATCAAAAGAAGGATAAAGAAAAACTCATCGCAGAGAATCGCGTTGCCCGCGAAAAGCTTAAGACCGAAAAAGAGCAGCAAGATAAACTTATGGAGATCATACGTGGAAAAGAGTCTACGTATGCTTCTCAAATAAGAGATAAACAACGCGAAGCAGATAAGATCGATAAGGAAATTGATAAGTTAATTCGTGAGGCAATTGCAGCTTCTAACAAAAAAGTGAGCGGCGGTAATAAAGAGATCGAGAACATGAAAACTTTTGCGCTAACACCAGAGGCAAAAGCACTTGCGACTAACTTTATTTCAAACAAAGGAAAATTACCTTGGCCCGTTGAAACAGGAACTGTTATAAAGAAATTTGGAACCAGTAGACACCCTACGCTACCAAATATTACCACTTATAACAGTGGCGTTGAAATACAAACAGATCCTGGCAGCATGGCAAGAGCTGCTTTTAATGGTACTGTTTTTCAAATACAAGTGATAAAAGGTGGTGGTTATGCAGTGCTAATTCGCCACGGTAATTATCTTACTGTTTATCAAAACCTAAAAAGTCTAAAAGTAAAAGTAGGACAAGATGTTTCCATCAAACAGGAAATAGGCGAAGTTGCCGTGAATCCTTTTAATGGAAAAACGATCTTAAAATTCCTTGTGTTTAAAGACGCTGAACGTCAAAACCCAGCAGATTGGGTTTTTAATATGTAAGCTTACTCTTTAAAGAAAAGCGCTTTTAACTCAGTTGCGTCTTGTGCATCCATTTTACCGGCTAGCACAAGGCTAAGTTGTTTTCGCCGTAAGGCAGCTTCATATCTTGAGATCTCAAGTTCTGTTTCTGGTTTGATCGCAGGGATCTCTACAGGAACTGCGGTTTCATCAACGGCAACAAAGGTATAGATCGCTTCGTTTGCTTTTGTTTTTTGACCGCTCTCACGATCTTCTATCCAGACATCCAGATAAACTTCCATAGAGGTTCTAAATGCACGTGTGATCGAAGCTTCTACAGTCACCACACTTCCCAGCGGAATCGCTTTGTTAAATGCCACGTGATTTACAGATGCAGTAACGGTAAGACGGCGAGAGTGACGACGTGCAGCGATACTTGCAACACGATCCATACGCGCTAGCAATTCTCCACCAAACATATTGTTTAGCGGGTTTGTCTCGTTAGGCAATACAAGATCTGTTTGTACTGCGCGTGATTCTTTTGGGGTTTTAGCTTCCATAGGCGATTTTAGGACTGCAAAATTAACAATCCTATTTAACTTATGAAGCTAACAAAAATGTAAAAGAAGAATTATTCTATTTCCTGAACTAGCATCCAGGCTGCTGTATTTTCATTTTTACGCACGTCGCGTAGTTCTTGCACAGCTTCTGATTTATCTTCATAACTGCCATAAACCACTTGATGTAAACCGTAACGGTTCTCGCCAATGTTGCGCGCTTTAAAGCCTTTTTCTCTAAGTTCTTCAACACGCTTTTCAGCATTTTCTTCTACTCTAAAAGCTCCAGCAACAACGTGGTATTTACCTTTTGGTTTAAAAGCATTAACCTCAACCGCAGGAAATGGATTGTCAATTATAAAGGTTGCATTCTGGATCTTTTGCTCCAGTTTAGACTCGGCTTCTTGCTTTGCAGCGAAATTGTGACTCTCAATGCCCTTAACGTGCTTATAGCCTAACATACCCGCGATGCCTATTGCAAGCATCCCAACGGCTGCATAACGCACCCATAGCGGCGAACCTTTTCTTTCTGGAGTGATAGAAATAGGCGCTTTTTCTTCAAGCGTAGCAACTTGTTTTTTGTATTCTTCTCTTGCTACTGGTTTTGCAGCATAAGAGGCAAGCCCGAAGGATTGCGTTAAGAAGTTTACGTTTTCTTCTGGTTCAAATAGAAGAACTCCGTTTTCATTTCGCGAAAGCGCACCTATCTTATTAAAAGTATAGCTTCCCTCCTGCTCTATTTTGTAAAGCACGATCTGTGTGAACTTCTCGATCTCTTTAAGCGCATCAGGATAAGTGATTTGCTCTGACGACGAAATGTAGTTTGCAAGAAGACCATCATTCTCCTTTATATGACTATTAAAAGAAAGCTTCTTCTTAGGCGGAAAAAACACCTGAAGGTTCTCATCTAGCCTAGCAGAAACGCGCTGAGCTAAAAATGCGCCAAATCCCGGAACGGTAACGCACTCATATCTATATAATAAGTCGCTGATGTAATTGTCTAGTTGCATAACATAAAAATATAAAAAATGTAATGCGGCTTACGCCAAAGTATTTTCTATTTATTAACAATTTCTAATATATTTATATACAATTACTTAGATTATGAATAACGCCGAACTGCATGCCCTACTCACACTACAACACGTCCCGAATCTGGGTGATGTTATGATCAAAAGATTGCTCGCTCGCTTTGAAACTGCACAAGAGGTTTTAAAGCAAAAAAAGCGTGATCTTATGGAAATAGAAGGTATTGGAGAAATTAGGATCAAAGAGTTTTACAACGACGAGCATAAAATAGAAGCTGAAAAAGAACTCAACTTCATAAGAGAAAACAATATTGAATGCGCCGCATTTACAGATGGCCATTATCCTAATCATTTAAAAAAATGTGTAGATGCGCCAGTTTTACTATTCTCTAGAGGAAAGATCGATCTTAAAGATCGCAAAGTAATCTCTATTGTAGGCACAAGAAAAGTAACTTCTCATGGTGTGCATTTTACAAACAAACTCATTGAAGATCTTGCTCCGCTTGATCCTGTGATCATTTCGGGGTTTGCGTATGGTGTTGATATCGCTGCTCACACTGCGGCTGTGGCGCATGGTTTACAAACCGTGGGGGTTGTTGCTCATGGTTTAAATCAGATCTATCCTAAGACTCACAAAAAATACCTTAAAGATGTAGAAGCAAATGGCGGGATTATGACAGACTTCTGGAGTAGTGACAAGTTTGACCGAAAGAACTTCTTACAACGCAACCGTATTATCGCTGGCATAAGTGAAGCCACAATCGTGATTGAAAGTGCTGCAAAAGGAGGAAGCCTTGTAACAGCAGATTTTGCTAATTCTTACAACAGAGATGTTTTTGCAGTTCCTGGGCGACCCAATGATCAACTGAGTCTAGGCTGTAATAATCTTATAAAAGCCACAAAAGCAAATCTGCTTACTTCCGCGGCAGATCTTGTGTATATTTTGGGCTGGGATGTTGACAAACCTGCTAAATCTGTACAAAAACTACTCTTTGTTGAACTTGACGATGATGAACGCAAGATCTATAATTACCTTAAAGAAAATGAGAAAGATCAACTAGACTTTATCGCAAGAGGTTGTGGCTTGCCTATTTTTAAAGTAGCAAGTGTTTTACTCAACATGGAACTTAAAGGTGTTATACGACCGTTACCCGGCAGAATGTTTGAGTTAGTTTAATAACCCACTTTTACACGCACTCTTTGAAGCACATCATTTGCCACGGCACTAGCCTTCTCTGCTCCTACTGCTAGAGCTTCATCTATCTTGCTAAGATCTGCCATGTACTCATTGTACAACGCGCGCTCTTTTTCAAACTTTTCTCTGATCTTATCATAAAGCGCAGTTTTTGCATGGCCATAACCATAACCACCTTGCTCATAGTTTTTGCGCATTTCTGCAAGCTCTTCCGCGGAAGCGACAAACTTATACAGCGTAAAGACGTTGCAAACATCCGGATCCTTAGGCTCTTCTAGCGGTGTGCTATCTGTCTGGATGCTCATGATCTGCTTGCGCAATTGTTTATCTGTTAAGAAAATATTGATGGTATTTCCTTTACTCTTGCTCATTTTTGCGCCATCTGTACCAGGAATGTACATTGTTTCTTCATTATGCTTAACCTCTGGGATCACAAAAGTCTCTCCCATTTGCGCATGAAATCTAGAGGCCACATCTCTGGTCATTTCTATATGTTGCGCTTGGTCTTTACCCACAGGAACGATCTCTGCATCATAAAGCAAGATATCTGCTGCCATAAGCATAGGATATGTGAACAAACCTGAGTTTACATCCTCTAGCCTGTCTGCTTTATCCTTAAAACTATGCGCAAGCGTTAAGCGTTGATACGGGAAAAAACAGCTTAAATACCAAGTCAATTCTGTAACTTGTGGAATATCGCTTTGACGATAAAAAACTGTTTTACTAATGTCAAGCCCGCAAGCAAGCCATACGGCTGCTGTGCTATACGTGTTTTGTCTTAGCTCTTCCCCGTTTTTGATCTGGGTAAGTGAGTGCATATCTGCGATGAAAAGAAAAGATTCGTTTTCTGGCTCGTTAGCCATTTTTATCGCAGGTATAATAGCGCCTAGTAGGTTTCCTAAATGTGGAGTTCCTGTACTTTGTACGCCGGTAAGTATTCTTGACATTAGAAAATTATTTTGCTACAAAGTTATCTTTTTTAAAAAAACAACTCTCTGAGAAATGCCTATTTTTGAACCGCTGTCAAAGCAAATAAATCTGGTATAGCACAAATTGTAATGAAGATCATTCGCAAATTTTTTCTACTTCTTTACCGCATATGGTTTTACATCTTGATCATTGTGCCAATACTTATTCTATTTCCGCTGCTTGTAATTTCTGTAAGTAGAGATAAATGGTATCCTTTTTTCTTTCGCTTAGCGAGAATCTGGGCGAGAATTATTCTTTATGGTATGGGCTTTATGCCAAAGATCAAGCGCCTGCAAAAAACTGAAAAAGGAAAAAGTTATATGTATGTCGCAAACCATACATCTATGACAGACATTATGTTGATGCTACACGTGGTGAAAAATCCTTTTGTCTTTGTAGGAAAGAAAGAATTAGCGAAGTTTCCCATATTTGGTTACTTCTATAAAAAGACTTGCATACTTGTAGACCGCGGAAATGTACACAGTCGAAGAGCCGTTTTTGAAAGTGCCCAGCAACGTCTGCAACAAGGTTTAAGCATTTGTATTTTTCCCGAAGGAGGCGTGCCTAATGATAGACGCATCTTACTAGATAGTTTCAAAGATGGAGCGTTCAGGCTTGCGGCAGAGCACAACATTCCGGTTGTTCCAATGGTTTTTTACGATAATAAAAAACGCTTTTCTTATGATTTCTTTTCCGGTGGACCGGGTAAAATGCGCGTCAAGGTTCTTGAGTTTATTTCGCCAGACGGCGAAAGTATTGAAGACCGAAAGTCGCTACGCCAGCAAACACGCGATGTGATCCTCGAAGAATTAAAAGCAGACCATAAAAAATAGAAAAACCGCCCTAACCCAAGGCGGCTTTTCTTCATCATTGCATTTGCAATAACCTAACCAACTAAAAAACTAACCTAATTGTTGATATTCTCCTTTTTCACGAGAATTCATGAAGCTAGCAATTAACACCTCATGAACTCTTAGAGTCGTTAAAACTTAATACTTACACCGGTGTAAAGCCCCATATAATAAGGCTTAAAGTCACTTACGGCGTTTTTATAAGCATTAAGCTGGTATTTAAAAATTGGTTCAAGATTTAGTTTAATATTCTCAGTCATTTTATAATCTAGTCCCAGACCTACGTTTGTAGAAAAACTGGTGTTATTAAGACTGTTAGATTCTCCTAATAGGCTGCTTTGATCGCCGTCTATCAGTTTAATTTCGTTGTTATTTAAAAACAGTGTGCTCACACCGCCTATCACGTTAATCCCTATTTTTTTATCAAGCACAGCATATTGCAATTCTAGTGGAACTTCTAGATAACCTACTCGCTGTCCTATCACGCCGCCGCTTATTGTGCTGGTCTGCCCTACTTCAGAGAACGTGCCAATACTTGCCATGTTCAACAAGGCTTCACTAGAACGGGCATTAACGACCTCAATGCTGTTATCCTTTTTATAATCTATACTGCTTATCGCATGCGCCGAAAATCCCGGAGTAAACGCCACATTGCCCGTGCGGTAACTTAGATCTACTTTATTAACCCCAGAGCGAATGGTAAGTTTATCGTTAACCGCATAACTCACCTGCACACCATAACTTAGGTTTACATCTCCTTGATTTGAGTTTTCATTAAACTCTGCCGCAATACCATTACCGCCAAAACTTCCATAATACACCGGCGCAAGATTAGGCGCGATTCCCCAGCGTTTTGCCTTTTCTTCTGGTTCATTCTCTGCAACCGCTTCACGCTCTTTGTTAAGTTCATCTACAAGCTCTGGCAAGGTTTTTTCCTCCTCATTTTCCTGCTGTTTTTCATTTTCTGCAACAGCGGTAATTGTAGTTTGATCTACATTTTGCAGCGCGTTATTCTTGTTGTTTTGGCTTTCGCCAAAAGTTTCCAGACCACCAATATTTTGGTTTTGCGCAACAGCATTTTGCGTGTTTGCATCTACCTTTTCTATCGGCGTCTTTTTCGCGGAAGCGTTATTGTTAGTAGCGTTTTTGTCTACCGTTGTTACAATTGCAGTGTTGTTTTTTGTAGCAGTAACTTTAGGATTTGGTAAGTTATTGTTCGATTTTGATTGAGTTGCTTTTGATTCTTCTTTCTCTTGATCATTACCAATTACAACCTGAGTATTCACCACATCTGAAGTATCACTAAGATCTGTCTTTACAGGCGTATCTTGATCTACAAGCGCTGGTGTAACTTGTTGTGGATCTTGATTTGTGAAGAACATATTTGCCAGACCAAAAAGCACAGCGATAAGAGCCGCAACACCGGCAACACGCCACCACAGCGGGATAACGCGTGATTTTTTCTTTTGCTGAGCTGCAAGAATATTTTGCCACACCGCATCGCTAGGAGCAGCCTCAAAGTCCTTGAACTTCTCTTGAAATAATCTATCTATGTTTTTCTCCTCCTTCACAGGGTTGAAGATTTAATATTATCGTTTTGCAAAGCGTTGATCTTGTCTTTTAAAATAGATCTGGCTCTGGCCAAATTTGATTTTGAAGTTCCTTGTGAGATCTTCAGCATTTTTGCGATCTCTTTGTGGGCGTAGCCATCCATGACATACAGGTTAAAAACCAGCCTGTATCTATCTGGCAACTCCTGAATGATCTTGAGTAAAAAATCTACTTTAAGATCATCTTCATCAACTTCTACAGTAACTTCTTTAACGTTCTCTTCATTGACCAGCTCAAGCGTATCTTGCTTTCTATATTTCTGCAGCGCAGTATTGATCGTGATGCGCTTGAGCCAGCCTTCAAAAGAGCCTTTAAACTTGTATTGATCTAGTTTTTCAAATATTGTAATGAATGCGTCCTGCAAGTTATCTTCTGCTTGCGCCCGGTCACGAGAATACTTCAAGGCTACAGTAAATAGCGTATTTGCATAGCGCTTATACAGCTCTTCTTGTGCCTTGGGTCTTTTCTTCTTGCATTCATCAATAAGTTGTTCTAGACCCAAATTATAGTTTTAATTGTCTGACTTTACCGGAACTTCTACTGTTAAATATTCTGGTTCATCGTTCTCATCATATCCTTTGAAGAACTTAAATACATAGGTGTAATTATAAAGCACCTCAAGGTTAAGATTTGTCTCTACAGTATCAGTAGTAGTCTCACAGTCATTTCTTTCTAACACACGGTTTACAACATATACAAATCTTGTACTGTCTTGTCTTGTATAGTCATACCCTTCAAAATAGTGACAGGTAGATGGGCTAACGTATTTTACCGGGATTTGGTATCTGTCTCCTATTACTAAACTGTCTGGAAACTCTACCTCAGCCACCGGCATAGCCTCAAACCTAAAATCAATCGTGTCATCATCAACAGAACAGCTGGCTAGCAATGCCGCTATTCCTAAAAATAAAAAAACCTTTTTCATCTTGTACATCATACTTTTATAAGTAGATGCGCATCGATGAAAAAGGTTGCGTTTTAAAAGAAATTTTTTTTCTCTAGCTGTTCGCTATCTTAATAGCTTCTCTGATTTTTCCTTCTAGCTCTTCCATAAGATCAGGATTATCAAGCAATAATGACTTCACAGCATCACGCCCTTGACCAAGTTTTGTGTCTTCATAACTAAACCATGATCCGCTCTTTTTAACGATCTCATAGTCTACACCTAGGTCAATGATCTCTCCTACTTTAGAAATCCCTTCACCATACATGATATCAAACTCTGCCTGACGGAATGGTGGCGCTACTTTATTCTTTATAACCTTAACACGGGTCTTGTTACCCATAACCTCGCCATTGCTATTTTTAATTTGCGTAGAACGACGTATGTCTAATCTTACCGATGCATAGAACTTCAATGCATTACCACCAGTAGTAGTTTCAGGGTTACCAAACATTACCCCGATCTTCTCACGAAGCTGGTTAATGAATATTACGGTACAGTTTGTTTTACTAATTGACGAAGTAAGTTTTCTTAATGCTTGCGACATTAAACGTGCATGAAGACCCATTTTAGAATCTCCCATCTCTCCTTCTATTTCGCTTTTTGGCGTAAGCGCAGCAACCGAGTCAACAACAACTATATCAATTGCTCCTGAGCGTATTAAATTATCTGCGATCTCTAACGCCTGCTCACCATTATCTGGTTGAGAAATAATAAGATTCTCAATATCTACATCTAGCTTCTCTGCATAAAATCTATCAAAAGCATGCTCTGCATCTATAAAAGCAGCAATACCGCCAGCTTTCTGAGCTTGTGCGATCGCATGTAATGTAAGCGTGGTTTTACCAGAAGATTCAGGACCGTAAATCTCGATAACTCTCCCTTTAGGATAACCGCCCACACCCAGAGCAACGTCTAATCCCAGAGAACCTGTGCTTATCGCCTCAACTTCTACAATGGCATTGTCACCCATTTTCATCACCGTACCCTTACCGTAGGTTTTATCCAGTTTATCAAGGGTGAGTTTCAGTGCTTTTAATTTAGCTTCTTTTTCGCTGCTCATATTTATTTACTGTCTTATTTCAATACTTCTATAAGTGTGCAAGGTAGCACATCTTTTAATGATTTACAATGCATCACGCAGGATTATTTCCTAATTGTAGGAATATTTCCTTTTATGGTTTGCGCCAAAATTTAACATCCATAAACGCAACCTTCTAACACATACAGCATCTACTTTGTAAAAGTAGTATGCTATGATCTATAAAAATCTTGAATTTTTTGATCAATTGAAACAGAAGTGTACTTTTTTCAGTTGCTCACTAAAGTTGGACGGCGGTTAGCGATTTCTTCTTATTAAGAGAAATTAATAATAACATTGAATTAGCCGTTCAAGTAAAAATGCCCTTAGAACTCCTGAGGGCATTTTTGTTTTCTGGCTTTCGCCGAAAGGCAAACTTTGACCATCTACTTATAAGTATTACTTTTGCGCCACTTTTAATCTTAAAAATTAGTATAGCATGCAACTGTACAATAAGTTAAGTGCGAAAGAAAGAGCCGCGCTTATTGATGAGGCCGGCGATGACAGATTAACACTGTCTTTCTATCAGTATGCCAAGATTGGCAATCCGCACTTGTTCAGAAATCACCTATTTTTAGCTTGGGACGCTATGGAAGTCCTAGGCAGGATCTACGTTGCCCATGAAGGGATCAACGCACAACTCTCAGTTCCTGCAAAGCGTTTTGAAGAGTTCAAGAATTTTCTTGACGGAATTTATTTTCTTGAAGATGTACGCTTAAATATCGCAGTAGAACAAGATTCTAAATCCTTTTTAAAACTTAAAGTAAAAGTGCGTCATAAGATCGTTGCAGATGGTCTTGATGATGACACCTTTGATGTTACTCAAAAAGGAGTTCACGTAGATGCCGAAACCTTTAATGCGCTTATTGAGGATGAGAACACGGTACTTGTAGATATGCGTAATCATTATGAAAGTGAGATAGGTCATTTTAAGAATGCGGTTACTCCAGATGTGGACACTTTCCGTGATTCGCTAGATATTATTGAAGAAGATCTTAAAGATCATAAGGAGGATAAAAAACTTGTGATGTATTGTACCGGTGGTATTCGTTGTGAAAAAGCCAGCGCTTATTATCGTCACAAAGGTTTCAAGAATGTTTTTCAGCTAGAAGGTGGTATCATAGAGTACACTCGCCAGGTGAATGAAAAAGGACTTGAGAATAAATTTCGTGGTAAAAACTTTGTTTTTGATCACCGCCGTGCTGAGAAAATTAGCGACGAAGTGATCGCACATTGTCACCAGTGTGGTAAACCTTGCGATAATCACACAAACTGTGCTAACGAAGGTTGTCACCTACTTTTTATACAATGTGATGAGTGTAAAGAGGCAATGAACAATTGCTGTTCTGACGAATGTAAAGACATCATTGCTTTACCATACGAAGAGCAAAAAGCACTACGCAGAGGCAAAAAAGCCAGCAATAAGATCTTTAAAAAAGGAAGATCAGAGAAATTGAAGTTTCAGAAAAAGCAAGGTGAGAATCACATTCCTGGCACTGGCGTGTTTCAGGAGAATACGTGATCTGCAAACTTTTCTTCTACTTCGTCAAAAACTGCAAAGACATCTACCGCGTCGTCACTGGTAACCATTTTCATACGGTAATCCTTAAAATGAGGAATCCCACGGAAATAGTTAGTATAGTGACGGCGCGTTTCAAATACACCTAGCTTCTCCCCTTTCCAGTCTATTGACATTTTAAGGTGTCTGCGCGCCGCATCAACGCGTTCTTGCATATTGGGTGGAGCAAGATGCTCTCCTGTTTTCATAAAGTGTTTTACCTCTTTAAAAAACCACGGGTAGCCTATGCTTGCGCGACCTATCATCGCACCATCTAGACCGTATTGATCACGCATCTCAATAGCACGCTCTGGCGAATCTACATCACCGTTACCAAAAACAGGAATATGCATTCTAGGGTTATTCTTAACCTCAGCAATTGGCGCCCAGTTTGCGCTACCTTTATACATCTGTGCGCGCGTACGCCCATGAATTGAGATCGCCTTACAACCCACATCCTGTAAACGTTCTGCAACCTCAACGATCTTAATAGAGTCGTGATCCCAACCTAAACGGGTTTTTACAGTAATAGGAAGTTTTGTGTGTTTAACCATGGCTTCTGTAAGCGAAACCATAAGGTCAATATCTTTTAAAATTCCGGCGCCGGCGCCTTTAGAAACTACTTTCTTTACCGGACAACCAAAGTTAATATCAATAATATCTGGCTTAGACGCTTCAACGATCTCGACGCTTTGAAGCATACTTTCAAGATTTGCACCAAAGATCTGAATCCCTACAGGACGCTCTTTCTCATAAATATCTAACTTCATAACGCTTTTTGCAGCATCACGAATCAGACCTTCACTCGAGATAAATTCTGTGTAAACGACATCTGCACCTTGCTCTTTGCAAAGCGCACGAAATGGTGGATCACTCACATCTTCCATAGGTGCAAGCAACAACGGAAATTCTCCTACATCAATGTCTCCTATTTTTGCCAAAGCAGATAATTTTTTGCAAAAATACGCAATATCATTTTGGCTTTAAGCCAAAAGAACATTTACCGCTTAATTTTGTTCTAAACGTGCCTCTTCTTCGGCTCCTGTGCTGCGGCTGTTGTCGTTAAGTTTGAAGTTACCGAATTTGTAAGTAAGGCTAAAACTCACCTTTTGATTCTCTGGTCTAGCCATGTAAGAATTATTCTGATCCAGATATCTTGAACTTAAAGGAATGGCCATTGTATTAAAAATATCTTCAGAATTGAATGTGAAGATCACTCTATCATCAAAGAAGGTTTTGCGAATTCCTAAGTTTAAACCAAATTGTGGCTTGTCTTGTGTATAAGAACCTAATGCAAGATTGGTCATTAAGTAAGTGGTGACTTCAAGACTTAAGCCTCTTTCTTTATCCAGATCAAAGTGATTGTACAGTTGGTTAAAAAGTCCATTTACTTTAGTCTTTACAGTTTCTGCCGGCTGATCAATGCGATTAAATTCATTCTCCATTCTAAAAGCAGAAGTAAGCGCATAAATTGACCACCAGTTTGTGATAAAATCATAATAGGCTACATCAAGACTATATTGATGCTCATAAATAAGATTTGTGTTTATAGACCTTAAATTGAGGTTTATATTATCTTGATATGGTAGCATATTAATATTATCATCTACCCGCTCATAATACAGGTCAAAAGAAAGCTTGTTCCTAAACGTATAATTAAAGTTTACCTTGTTTGCGATCGCTGGTTGAATGTTAGGATCTCCCTCTTTAAAGTTATTCTCGTTAAGAAAATAACGATACGGATTTAAAGTTTGAAAACGTGGTCTAGAAATTCTCCTGCTGTAATCTAGCCTAAAACTGTGATTCTCTGATGGCATGTGTAATAAATATGCCGTAGGAAAAAGCTGAAAATAATTCTGTGTATTTACAACACCCAGTGTGCGAGAATCTCCATTTGCATCTGTGTACTCACCGCGCAGACCCGATTTAAAACTCCATTTTTCCCATTCTTTTGAAAAACTGAAATATGAAGCGTAGATATTTTCAGTATAATCAAAATTATCATCAAGCGTCGCAGACTGTTGATCTACAGAACCGGTTTCATTAAGAAACTCTTGTTTGCTGTTTGAGGTAATACCAGAATATTTGGCTCCAGCCTCAAAACCCCAATCACCAATTTTACCATCATAATCTATCTGGCCGGTATAGATCTCAGAATCTTGACTAGGCAACGTGCTAAAGGCATTTGCATTGATCATATTGCCGCTAGCATTGTAATACTTTGTTCTTACTGACTGTGATTGATCTGTTCTGAAATTAATATAATCTGCATTTACCGTAAGCGTTGCTCCATTCTCACCCAGATTTTTCTTGTAGTTAAGATTAAGGAGAACATTATTAGAATCATTTTCTAGAAAACTCTTTGTGGTGTACAAAGAATCAAGATTCCCGTTTGCGTTATAAATTTCGGTTCTTCCGTGTATGTCTGCATCAGCCTTTGGCGTGTGTAAAAGATTTGCACTAAAACTCAATGTTTCTTTTTCGCTTAAAGCGAAATCCATAATCGTATTAAAACTATGCGAAAAGGTGCGCACATCTTTATGAAACATATCTTGCCAAGTGGCTTTCTCACTACCATCTGGATAATAAAACTGCACAAAACCATCATCAGTTTTTGCATCATATCTAGAATTGAATGTATAATTAGCATACACATCCACCCAGTTGTTTTTGTAGTATTGACTTGTACCTACGGCGTATTTTGGTACAATTCCCACGGTGTTTGAAGCGTTTAAACTTCCTTTATAACCTATAGAAACATTTTTTGAAGTAACAATATTGATCACAGAACCGCCTTCTGCATCGTAGCCTGCTGGCGGATTTACAATTACTTCTACAGATTTTACATTAACGCCGGCATAACCTTCAAGTAATTGTTGTAATTCTAGACTATTGAGATATACTTTGCGATCGTTGATATACACCGCCGCCGGATTATTTTTTACTAAGATCTGCCCTTGATTCACAACTACACCAGGCGTTCTTCTTAAAATATCATAGGTCGTCCCCGTGGATACAACGGTGTTTTCTACATTAAAAACCATCCTGTCAACCTTGCGAGAAATAAAAGGTTTTTTTGCCGTGAGTGTGATCTCATCTAGTTGTTGAGTATCTTCATCAAGCTTAATGAGAATGTCGCTCTTGTTTTCATTTATATGAAACGGTTGCGTATAAAACTCCTTATATCCCACAAATGAAGCCTTAATTATAACTTCTTGTGATTCAATATTTTCAAAAGTGAATTTTCCATCTTCTTCTGTAAGACTGCCTTTAATAAAGGTAGAATCTTTTGCTTTAAGCAAAAGAAGATTTGTATACCCCACTGGTTGATCGTTTTGATCAACTACCTTACCGGCAATAGCGCCTTCCTGCCCATAGGAAGCCACAAACAGCATAAGGATAAAAAATTGAAGTTGGATTTTCATTTGGGCGTTAAAAATACGTTAATACTTACAGAGTATTAACCGCCAAAATGATAAAATTTATCGAGATACGCAAGTTCCTAGTGCTTTAGAAATTTTAGTTTATGGTATTTCTAAACCGTATATTTGCGCTTTGGCACCTAGGCCATTTTGATTGACTATGAAGAACATTAGAAACTTTTGCATAATAGCGCATATTGATCACGGTAAGAGTACACTGGCAGATAGACTTCTGGATTTTACAGGTTCTGTAACTGAGAGAGAAAAGCAAGACCAGTTACTGGATAGTATGGATCTAGAGCGCGAAAGAGGTATTACCATTAAGTCTCGCGCAATTCAGATGGATTATATTCATAATGGTGAACCGTTTGTTCTTAACCTGATCGATACTCCTGGACACGTAGATTTTTCTTACGAAGTATCTAGAAGTATCGCTGCTTGTGAAGGAGCTTTGCTTATTGTAGATGCCGCTCAAAGCATTCAGGCGCAAACTATTTCTAACCTTTATCTAGCGCTTGAAAATGATCTAGAGATCATCCCAGTACTTAACAAAGTAGATCTTCCTAGTGCTAATCCTGAAGAAGTTACTGATGATATTGTAGATCTTTTGGGCTGCGACCCAGAAGATGTGATTCCTGCTAGTGCAAAAACAGGTCTAGGAATTCAAGAAATTCTTAACGCAATTATAGATCGTATCCCTGCTCCTAAGGGAAATCTGGATGAACCTTTACAGGCACTTATTTTTGACTCGGTTTACAACCCATTTAGAGGAGTTGAGACTTACTTTAGAGTTATTAACGGTAAGATCACAAAAGGACAGAATATTAAATTCATCAACACTGGTAAATCTTATTTTGCTGATGAAGTAGGAACGCTAAAATTAAAACAGCATCCTAAAAAAGAAATTAAAGCTGGTGATGTGGGTTACCTCATCACTGGTATTAAAGACGCTCGCGAAGTAAAAGTGGGTGATACGATCACAGATAAAGCTGAACCTACAAAGAATGCGATCTCTGGTTTTGAGGACGTAAAACCTATGGTATTTGCTGGTATTTATCCGGTAGATACAGAAGATTATGAAGAGCTGCGTGCCTCAATGGAGAAACTGCAGTTAAATGATGCTTCTCTGGTTTTTCAACCAGAAAGTTCTGCGGCGCTAGGCTTTGGGTTTAGATGTGGATTCTTAGGAATGCTTCACCTTGAGATCGTACAAGAACGTCTTGAGCGTGAATTTGATATGACGGTGATCACCACGGTTCCTAACGTGTCTTATCATTCATATTCTATTAAGAATCCTGATGAAGCGATTTTAGTAAATAACCCATCTGACTTGCCAGATCCATCTATTATGGATCGTGTAGAAGAGCCTTATATCAAGGCTTCGATCATAACAAAAGCAGACTTTGTAGGACCTGTAATGTCGCTTTGTATCGAGAAGCGCGGGCAGATCGTGAATCAAACCTATTTGACTCCAGAGCGTGTTGAACTTATTTTTGACATGCCGCTGGCTGAGATCGTTTTTGACTTTTACGACCGTCTTAAAACGGTGAGTAAAGGGTATGCTTCTTTTGATTACTCGCCTATAGGGATGCGTAAATCTCATCTTGTAAAGGTTGATGTACTTCTTAATGGTAATAACGTAGATGCATTATCTGCACTCTTACATAAAGACAATGCTTACGACATAGGTAAGAAAATGTGTGAGAAGCTAAGACAGCTTATCCCGCGTCAACAATTTGATATTCCTATTCAGGCTGCGATAGGAGCAAAGATCATCGCTCGTGAGACCGTAAAAGCGCTTAGAAAAGATGTTACCGCAAAATGTTACGGTGGTGATATTTCGCGTAAGCGTAAACTGCTAGAGAAGCAGAAAAAAGGTAAGAAACGCATGCGTGCTGTGGGTAATGTTGAAATCCCGCAAGAGGCATTTATGGCCGTTCTTAAACTGAACGATTAAGATGAATAGAATTCAAATTATAGGGCTTGTCCTCATTTTTATATGCGGCGCCATCTCACAATTAACAGATCTTAAATACAACGACACGGCGGTTTATATTTTGGCCGGCGGGACGATCCTGGGTATTATTCTGGTAATTTCAGATTGGCTTTCGCCAAAAAAAGACAAGAAGTAATCACGGCCATTGTGCAATGATTACTTCTTGCATTTACTTTTAATCGTCTGTAGCAGGCGCTTTAAAGTTTACATCTTCTAGATCGATAGGCTTACCTAGATAAACAAGTTTTGTACCTTCAAAAGTGTCAACTTCTAGTTCTTCAATATTAGATTTAAGTATTTGAAGATCTCCATCTTGCATTTTTAAGAATACCGGTATAGTATCTGGATCTTTGCGCGTGTATTCAATAAGCGCAACAAATTTTTCTTTACTATCCAGATCGATCTCTTGAATAGAAGGATAACTTCTTGCAACCTCTGTTAAACGGATAAAATCATCTGTAGGAGAAAATAAACCTTCCTTAGGATTTGCTGTTGGATTGTTCATCTCTTCTGGTGTGATCAATCTAAACGATCCATTCTCACCAAAGATCTCTCTGAAGCGATCTATAGCGTATTTATTAATATCTCCGTTGCCGGTTAAAGCCATGAGATACCCTACGTCATTCAACTCAATATTGTTAAGTAAGCTATCGCTATAAATACTTTCATCAATAGCTTCTAGGCCACGCTCTTTTGCTTTCTGGATGTTTTGTGTATTACTATCTACAAGCACAACATGGCGATCGTTGCGTTGTAAATATTCGCCTATAATTCTTGAAGCACGTGAAGCGCCTATCATCACAATACCTTCAGATTTTGTCAAGAATACACCTACGATACGTGCTACTAATCTTGCTGTCGTAGCATTAAGCAATACAGTACCTAACACGATCATAAATACTAATGGCGTGATATATTCTGCACCTTCTACATTTTCGCTGGCAAGCTTAAGACCAAAAAGCGAAGCGATACCCGCAGCTACAATACCGCGAGGACCTACCCAACTCACAAAGATCTTTTCGCTGGTTGTAAGGCCGCTGCCCATGGCGCTTAAGAAAACACCTACTGGTCTTAAAATGAAAACCACAACTGCAAAAAGTATAACCGCGTTCCAGTTATAAATAAGATACAGATCATCAATGTTGATGTTTGCAGCAAGCAGAATAAACAGAATAGAAATAAGCAGAACGCTCAATGATTCTTTGAAGTAAAGTAATTCTTTGATGTTAGGCAATTTGATATTTCCCATCACCATACCCATCACCACGACAGAAAGTAGTCCACTTTCGTGCGCAAAGATATCTGAGAGCAAGAAAACTCCCAGAACTGCAGCAAGTGTTGAAACATTTAATAAATAATGCGGGATTACATTTCGCTTTATAGCGAAAGCTAAACCGTGCGCAAAAGTGAACCCGAAGGTAAACCCAAAGAGTACGATCTTACCAAATTCTTCAAGCGCAGTAAGCGTGAATTCAGATCCTGCGCCAACGCTTATAAATTCAAAAACAAGTACGGCAACAAGTGCACCTATTGGATCAATAAGAATACCTTCCCATTTTAAGATCGCTGAAATATCTTTCTTAAGCGGAATGTTTCTCAAAATAGGCGTGATAACCGTAGGCCCGGTAACAATGATCAAAGCAGAAAATAGAAAGGCAATTCTCCAGTCTAGATCAAAGATGTAATAAGCAGCGCATGCCCCACCAAAAAACGTCACGACAGAACCTATCGTGATCAATTTTGTGATCACCGGTGCTGTGTTTCTTACTTCGCTAATACGCAGGGTTAATCCGCCTTCAAAGAGAATTATACCTATGGCAAGCGAGACAAAATTAAAAAGACGTTCACCAGGAAAGATCCCAGCATCGCCATCCCAAATAGGCTCTATCCATTTTGTACCATCTTCTGTATAAAGTGATGAAAGTGGCCCCACAAGAAGGCCCACTAAAATAAGCGGTAAGATTGCAGGAATTTTAAACTTCCAGGCTGCCCATTGCGCCAAAATCCCCAATATAATTATTCCTCCTAGTTCAAGCATGCATGCAAAATTTGTGCTATGTTAAGTATTTCTGCCGTAAGGCAAAAATTAGCCATTCATATTTCCTTGTTAAATATAGCTTAATATCTTACGACCGAAAAACCCATTTTTAACGCTTTTAGTAACTTGCAAGACCTGATTCTTATTTATGCACATTCACGCCATTGAAGCGGGAAATTTTAAACTGGACGGTGGAGCCATGTTCGGAGTGGCACCTAAATCACTCTGGTCCAGAACAAATCCCGCTGATAATAACAACTTAATAGATATCGCCGCACGTTGCCTGCTTATAGAAGACGGCGACAGACTCATACTGCTAGACACCGGCATGGGCGATAAACAGAGTGATAAATTTTTTGGCTATTACTCACTTTGGGGAGATTTTGATCTTAAGAGTTCGCTTAAAGCGAAAGGGTTTTCGCCAGAAGATATTACAGATGTCTTTCTCACCCACTTACATTTTGACCACAGCGGCGGTGCCGTAGAGTGGAAAAAAGACGGGAAAACTCCACAAACCGTTTTTAAAAACGCAAAATACTGGAGCAACAAAGATCACTGGGATTGGGCTGTAAACCCTAATGCCAGAGAAAAAGCATCTTTCCTAAAAGAAAATATTCTACCCATTGAAGAAAGTGGACAATTGCATTTTGTATCAAAACCTTCAACAGACTTTGTAAGTAGCAGCGAACTCGATTTCGGCATTCTATTTGTTGATGGTCATACAGATAAGCAAATGATCCCGCATATTACGTACAAAGGCAAGACCATCGTTTTTGCTGCAGACTTGCTTCCTACAGCAGGTCACTTACCATTACCATACGTGATGGGGTATGACACCAGACCTTTGCTTACGTTAAACGAAAAAGAAAAATTTCTATCTAAAGCTGCAGAAGAAGGGTATTACCTTTGGCTAGAGCACGATGCACACAACCCAATAATCACTGTGCAAAACACAGAAAAAGGCGTGCGTCTCAAAGAACGCTTTGAGATAGAAGACATTATTAATTAAACAACGAATAGATTATATGAAAAGAATGATCCCAGCAGCATTACTTGCTGCTTTTGCATTACATAGCTGTAATACCAGCGCGCCCTTAGTGCAGGTACAAACAGAAAATGTAGATGCTGTTCCTACTAAAGTTGCAGAACTTAGTGAAGATCAATTAAAATCCTGGGACTTTCAGGATCTTGTGCAGGACACAATTCCTGGGATGAGTGTTGATAAGGCTTACGCCGAAATCATTAAAAATAAAAAAGGTCGAACCGTAATTGTAGGCGTTGTTGATAGTGGTGTAGATATTAACCACGAAGACCTTGATGGTGTACTTTGGACCAATGAAGATGAGATTCCTAATAACGGAATTGACGATGATAAAAATGGTTACATCGATGATGTTCACGGCTGGAATTTCTTAGGAGATGTTGAAGCAGAACAGCTGGAGATGTCTAGGATCATACAGAAGTATGAACCTATTTTTAAAGGGAAGACTTTAGATCAAATCCCTGCAAAACAAAAAGAAATGTTCGCTACATATAAGCGAGCTAGAAAAGAATATGATGAGGATTATGAAAAATATTCTCAGCAACTACAGCAGTACCAGCAAATCGTACAATTTGTAGAGCAAGCACACCAGATGGTTTCTTCTAAACTAGGTAAAGAAGATTACACAAAAGAAGAACTTGCCGCTCAGCAATTCACAGAGCCCATGATGCAACAGGCAAAAAACGGCTTAATGCAGATGTTTGAGTATGAAGATAGCATTCCAGAGTTTCTTGAGTCTATTAACGAAGGTATTGTAGATCTTACTAGCCGTGTGAATGATAATCTTAATCTTGATGGTCATTACCGCGACGTTGTAGGCGATGATCCAGATGATATTAACGATACAGATTATGGTAACAATAATGTTGTAGGTCCTACTCCAGAAGGTGCGTTACACGGTACACACGTAGCTGGTATTATCGCTGCAGAACGCAACAATGGTATAGGCGCAAATGGTGTAGCAAATAACGTTAAGATCATGACCGTGCGCGCAGTACCAGATGGTGATGAGCGTGACAAAGACATCGCTCTTGCTCTACGTTATGCAGTAGATAACGGTGCAAAAGTGATCAACACAAGCTTTGGTAAATACTATTCTCAAAATCCAGAGTGGGTTTATGATGCGATCAAATATGCTGCTAAAAAAGATGTGCTTATCGTAAATGCTGCAGGTAACGAGGCGTATGATCTAGATGGTGGTAAAACTGTTTACCCTAATGATCAATTAGCAGATAACATAGAATTTGCGGACAATGTGATTACCATAGGTGCACTTAACGATGTTTATAGCGGTGACCTTGTTGCTCCATTTTCTAACTACGGTAAATCTAACGTAGATGTATTTGCACCAGGAATGGAGATCTGGTCTACAACTCCAGAAAATAAATACAGATTCTTACAAGGTACATCAATGGCTGCGCCAGAAGTTGCCGGTGTTGCGGCGATGCTTCGTGGGTATTTTCCACAATTTAGCGCTAAGCAGATCAAAGAGATCTTGATGCAAAGTGGTACAACGTCTAACATGACAGTAATTTTGGGCGGAGACCCAGATACTACACGCAAATTCTCAGAGATCTCAAAATCTGGAAAAATGGTAAATATGTATAACGCCTTTAAAATGGCTGAACTTTCAGCTCAAAATCAATAATAAACAATGAGATTATTTTTAAGCATTCTTACGCTTTGCGCGATTAGCCTTTCGGCGAAAGCCCAAAACAATAAAGACTACTGGCAACAACACGTGGATTATACCATGGAAGTTGACATGAACGTCGAAGATTACAACTACACAGGTACGCAGGAATTAGAGTATACAAACAATTCTCCTGACACCTTACATCAGGTTTTTTATCATCTGTATTTTAACGCTTTTCAACCAGGAAGCGAGATGGATGTGCGTTCTTTGAACATTAAAGATCCTGATGGTCGTGTAAGAGATCGTATCAGCAAATTAAGTCCAGATGAGATAGGTTTTCTTAAGGTAAACAGCCTTGAGCAAGACGGTAAAAAACTAGACTATCATGTAGAAGGTACTGTACTTGAAGTACAATTAGATGAGCCTATTTTACCAGGAAAAAGCACAAAATTCAACATGGAATTTAACGGGCAAGTTCCTGTTCAAATTCGTCGTAGTGGTCGCAACAACGCAGAAGGCGTAGCGCTTAGCATGACACAATGGTATCCTAAGTTAGCTGAGTATGACTTTGAAGGTTGGCATGCAGATCCATATATCGCTCGTGAGTTTCACGGCGTTTGGGGAGACTTTGATGTTAAGATCACTATAGATTCTGACTACACATTGGGTGGTACAGGATATCTTCAAAATCCTGACGACATAGGTCATGGTTATGGTGAAGAAGGTTCAAAGCCTAAGAAACCTAAAAAAGGAAAGTACACATGGCACTTTAAAGCGCCTAACGTGCATGACTTTACATGGGCAGCAGATCCAGAATTTATTCACGATACGTATCCTGGAGAAAATGGTGTAACGCTACACTTTTTCTACAAAGACAATCCTAAGATCAAAGAAAACTGGAAGAAACTTCAGCCAAAAACTGCTGAGCTTCTAGCGTTCTACAATAAACATGTAGGGCCGTATCCTTACAAACAATACAGCGTTATTCAAGGTGGTGACGGTGGTATGGAGTATGCAATGTGTACTTTGATCACTGGTGAGCGCAGCTATGGAAGTTTAGTAGGTGTAACAGCTCACGAATTTGCACACACTTGGTTTCAATTCTTGATGGCTACAAACGAGGCTAAGCACGAGTGGATGGATGAAGGTTTTACCACATACATCTCAACAGAAGCTGAAAACCAGATCATGGGTGATGGTAAAGAAAATCCACATGGTGGTAGTTATGGTAGCTATTTTCGTCTTGCAACAAGTGGAGTAGAGCAACCGCAAACTACCTATGCAGACCGTTATCAATTTAACGCTGCTTATGGGGCTTCTGCATACTCTAAAGGTGCTGTTTTCTTAGCGCAATTAGGTTATGTGATAGGCGAGGAGAACCTTGCAAAAACCTTAAAGCGTTATTATAACGACTGGCATTTTAAACACCCTACGCCTAACGACTTTAAACGTGAAGCAGAGAAGGTTTCAGGATTACAGTTAGACTGGTATCTTGTGGACTGGACGCAAACTACAAACACCATAGATTATGGTATTAAGAGTGTAGAAGAAGTAGATGGTAAAACCCAAGTTACGTTAGAGCGCATCGGGCTTATGCCTATGCCTATAGATCTTTATGTAACAAATGCAGATGGTAGCGAAGACTTATACTACATCCCATTGCGCGCTATGCGTGGTGAGAAGCCAGCAACTGGTGAGCGAACTGTAGAAGCAGACTGGCCATGGGCATATCCTACATATACGTTGACAATTGATAAACCTCTAGCAGAGGTAAAAAGCATGATCATTGACAAGAAGCAATATCTTGCAGACATCAATAAAGACAACAACAGCTGGGAAGCAAAATAATTATTTGGCTTTCGCCAAAAGTCTCAAAAAGCCCTTGCCATAGCAGGGGCTTTTTTTATTACCCTATATTTGCCCACACATTCCACAACTTTGAAAACACAGGGATTTCCTAAGCAAGAAAAGCTTAAAAGCCAGAAACTCATAGAACACCTTTTTGCAAATGGTAAGAAGGTAAAAGGCTATCCATTGCTGCTTATTTTCGCGGAAGCGCCACTCACAGAATTGCACATAAACATACAAGCTGGCGTATCTGTCTCAAAAAGAAATTACAAACTTGCCGTTACTCGCAACCGTATAAAACGCCTCATGCGAGAAGCTTACCGAAAAAATAAGATCGATTTTCAAACAAATGGCGCAACTTTTGCGTTTATGTTTATCTATACAGGTAGAGAAGAATTGCCTTATAGCGAAATTGAAAAAGCAATGCAAAAAATTGCTACACGTTTCAATGAAGCGCAGTCTCTACTAGAAGAACAATAACCTAAACACGCCAATATGAAAATTTTTAGCTGGTTTTTTATGACCATGTTTCTCGCTTGCTCATCAGGCAGCAGCGAGAGTGATGTTGCAATAATGGAGTCTGCGCCTATTGCAAAAATGGAAATGAATACTCCGCCGCCACCAGTTCCTGATCAAGAAAACAATGCACAAGCCATTGAGCAAAAGATCATTAAAACAGCTAATCTAAGATTTGAAACGGCAGACCTCAGCGCGACGCAAAAGCGAATTCTTGATGCGGTAAGCGCTACAAAAGGATACATACAGGATGATAATTCTGGTAAAAGCTACAATTCTACATATCACCGTTTGCAAGTGCGTGTTCCTACTACAAACTTTCAGCAGTTGCTAGATGCGATTGCAGATGGCGTTGAATATTTTGACGAAAAAACAATAAGCCGTCAAGACGTTACAGAAGAATTTGTAGATCTTGAAGCTAGGCTTAAAGCCAAAAGAGAACTTGAAAATCGTTACATCGCTTTACTTGATAAAGCAAAAAATGTTAAAGAAATCCTTGAGATAGAGGCAGAGCTTTCTAAGATCAGAGAAGAAATTGAAGCGCGCCAAGGACGATTGAACTACCTGCGAAGTCAAGTTTCATACAGCACGATCAACATTTATTTTTATAGAGAGATCATTCAGACAAACACTTCTGTTTCTTATGGCAGCGAACTAAGCAATGCTTTTAAAGGCGGGTGGAATGGTCTTTCAACATTCTTCGTGGGTCTGGTTTATTTATGGCCGTTCTTTATCTTGTTGTTTCTTGCTATCTTTCTATTCAGAATTTGGCGTAAGCGCAAAAAACAAAATGCATAAAAATAGCCCCGCATGAAAAAGAGAATAATTACAATACTTGCCGCTGGTGTATTGCTTTTTACCACTGTAAGTTTTAAAAGCGATTTTTTTGAGATCGCAAAACAAATAGAGATCTTCACAACGCTCTTTAAAGAGATCAACATGAATTATGTTGATGAGGTAAACCCAGCGCAACTTATGGATAGCGCGATCAAGGGAATGCTAGATGATCTGGATCCGTATACAAATTACTGGACAGAGCAGGAGGTAGAAGACGCCAGAATAAATAATACTGGCGAATACACCGGCATTGGCGCATCTGTACACACAAAAGAGGGTAAGATCACGCTTGTGGAGGTTTACAAAAATTATCCTGCAGACAATGCCGGTTTAAAGGCCGGAGACGAGATTATAAAAGTTGGCGATGTAACCTTATCAGATTTTGAAGAAGATGCGGGAGATTTGCTTCAAGGAGCTCCGGGAACTTCAGTAAGTGTTACATATCTAAGACAAGGTAAATCTCAAACCACAACCTTAAAAAGAGAAGAAATTGATGTAAACGCTGTGCCGTTTTTTGCGCTTACACGAAATGACATAGGATACGTTGTTCTTTCAAAATTCAACAAAAAAGCATCATCAGAAACTGCAGCTGCCGTAAAAGAATTAAAAGATCAAGGGGCAAAAAAAATAATTCTAGACCTGCGCGGCAATCCCGGTGGTTTACTCACAGAAGCAATTAACGTAAGCAATCTCTTTTTGCCGAAAGGCAAACTCATCACAACTACAAAATCTGTGATCGAGAAATACAACCGTGAATATTATACAGAGAATGAACCGCTGGATGAGAACATTCCGTTAGTGGTTTTAATAAACGGTCGCAGCGCATCAGCTAGTGAGATCGTTTCTGGATCGCTGCAAGATTATGATCGCGCGGTGATCGTGGGTGCGAGAAGCTTTGGTAAAGGTTTAGTACAAAGACCTAAGAAATTGACCTACGGTACACAGGCTAAGATCACGATCTCGCGTTATTACACGCCTAGCGGTCGTTGTATCCAAGCTTTGGATTATTGGCATCGCGATGAGCAAGGCAACGCTGTGCGCACAGATGTTGAAGATTATAACGAGTTCAACACTGCAAATGGACGCAAGGTGTATGACGGCGGCGGAATTTTCCCAGATATTGAAGTTGAATCTGCAAAACTAAGCGCTGTTACACAGGCATTGCTTGGCGAGCGAGCGATTTTTGATTATGCTACGCAGTATTACTACAACCATTCACTAGAGAGTTTAGATCAGTTTAGCTTTCGCGAAAGCGACTACGAAGCGTTTAAGAATTATTTAAATACTACTTCTTTTGATTACAAAACCGCAACTGAAAAATCGCTAGAAGAAGCTTTGATCAATGCTGAAAAAGATGGATTAAAATCTGAAATAAGTAGTGATTACAGTGCATTGACAAGTAAAATAGATGCGCTTAAAAAGGCTGAATTAGATGAGAAAGAAGAAGAAATCACAGGCATTATTAGCGACGAACTTATAAAACGCTATTTCTACCGTGATGGTTTGTATAAGTATCAATTGCAAAACAACAAAGAGATCGCAGAAGGTGTAGATGTGCTAAATGATCCTGCGCGATATAAGAAAATCCTTAAACCTTAAATTGAAAAAGAAAAAAGGAGAAGATATTGATTTTAACTTTGATTACAAGGGCTTTAACTTAATATTATAACTATTAGAAAATCAATTCTCTATCTTGGGATTTATGGTTACTATTGATAAGGATACAGAAAAGAACACAGATTTTTTGACCGAGACGATAGCGTATTTGGAGGAGAGGGGATATGAAAACATCAGAGCAGATGTTGACGGCTTCGAGACTCCAAAATCGTATATCAAACGCGGCAGCAAAGTTACCATTACGCCAGATATTGTTGCCGATCGAGATGGCGAGAAACATATTTTTGAAGTTAGCTTAAAATCTAAGAAACCCAATTTGTTGAAATCAAAGTGGATGTTTCTAGATATTTTAAGTGATATGAAGAAGTTTAGATTTAAGATCGTGACTACTCGTGGTCATTACAAATTCACTAACGAGATGTTAAGTGCTATAAATCTAGAAGATAAGAAGCTGATAAAGATTTAACTAAAAAGCTTTTTAAAATTATATATAGATCCCGGCCTAAGCCGGGATTTTTTATTTATTTCTTATCATCCTAATATGCGGGATATTATCTTCAAGATAGCCTTCTCCCACTTGATCAAACCCTAAAGATGTGTAGAATATTTTTAAATATTCCTGAGCTGAAATTTCAATTTCAACATTACCATAATGATTGTTGATAACCTCAATGGATTTGTTCATTAGGCTGTAGCCAAATTTATTCTTACGCTGTGATTCTTTGACCACGACGCGGCCTATGCTAGACCTTTCAAAATAATCGCCGGGTGCAAAAATGCGCGTGTAGGCAGCTAGCGTATCTTTGGCGTAAGCCAAAACATGCAGCGCTTTTTTATCCTTGCCATCAACATCTTGATATGGGCAATCTTGTTCTACCACAAAAACCTCAGCACGCAACTGAAGTAGATCATAAAGCTCATCTTTTGTGAGCTCATCATAAGTTTTTACTACAAATTCCATTAATCTTGTACGATAACTTCTTTATTATCTGGCTTCTCAAATTCTGGTTGAATATTGATATGGTTGATACCAAATTCCTTCACCTTGTTCTCTATTTCTACCAGTTTTTCATCAAATTCTGAAAGCAAGATATCATTTTGAAAATCTACGTGTGCCTCTAGATGAATCTCGTCTTCGTTAAGTTGCCAGATGTGTATGTGGTGCATATTCTTTAAACCGGGAATGGTTTTTACGCTTTCCACTATTTTTTCAATTTCAATATCATCTGGTGTGAATAACATGAGGACTTTAAATGAAGATTTTAAAAGTCCGTAACCCATGATTATTAAATAGATAGCAATACCAACGGTTAATAAACTGTCTATCCAGTAAATCTGAAAAAACTTCATCAACAATCCACCAATGAGTACAGCTACAGAAGCCATCATATCTGTTAATAAGTGCAGATAAGCTGACTTCATATTCATATTAGATTTACTGTCTGCCTTAAGTAATAAAACACTTAAACCATTTGCAGCGATACCTAATATTGATAACCAGATCACAAGAGAAGACTCAATTGCTTGTGGTTCTGAGAATCTTGTAATTGCTTCCTTTATTAATATTACCGCAACTATCATTAAAGTTGCAGCGTTCACGAAGGCAGCGATGATCTCGGCACGTTTGTAACCAAATGTTCTATGCGGCGAAGCCGCCTTTTTTGAAAATATGACAGCGATATAACTCACGATAAGCGATAGAACATCACTAAAATTATGCAACGCGTCTGATAGTAATGATAAACTACCAGAAATTAATCCCCCAACAATCTGAGATGCAGTGATAATTATATTAAGACCTATTGAAAATAATAGATTCTTACCACTGCGATCATGACCATGAGAGTGTCCTATACCGTGATGATGATGATGGTCGTGACCCATTTACATGCAAGGTATTTTATTGAGACGACGTTCATGACGCCCGCCAGCAAATTCTGTTGTTAAGAACGTATCTACCATCTCAAGCACTTGTTCTTTTGCAGTAAAACGCGCTGGTATACTTAATATGTTTGCATCATTATGTTCACGAGCTAAGGCAGTGATCTCTTTTGTCCAGCATAATGCAGATCGAATGGCTTGATGTTTATTTGCTGTCATATTCGCACCGTTACCACTACCACATATAATGATACCTAAATCTACTTTTTTATCTTCAACGGCTGTGGCCACTGGATGAATAAAGTCTGCATAATCTGCACTTTCTAAAGTATCTGTACCAAAGTTTGTAACTTCGTGACCTTTATCTTCTAGGTGTTTTACAATCGCTTCTTTGTACTCTACACCGGCGTGATCATTACCTATAGCTATTTTCATAACGTGAATTGTTTATATATACAAAGGTACGTATCGTTATCTGCGTAGTTAATGTTTTAAGTGAAAAAGACAGTCAAATTTTAGAGTAGTCAACAAGTAGTTAACATGGGTGTGAATAACTGGTCATCAAAAAGTGAAAATGAAAATTTGATTTCTCAGAAAAATTTACAATCTGGTTTATTTTATGAGATATCAAAAAGTAAATTCAACAAAATTCTTACACAGATTTAAGCAATGAACAAGTCAATTTTTAATAACGTTGATAAGTAAGTTTTCAATAATAAACCGTCAATTAGGGTTATTAACAATTGTTAATCAAGAAATATAATTAGCTCATTTTCATTTTCTAATAACTCTTAAAGAATTGTGAATAAGTGTTAGTAAAAGGTGATAAGGCAAAAAACAAATTTTACTGCACAAAGTTATACCGCTATTCACAAGCTATAATAGTCATCATTTTTATTTAAAATTTTTAAAAAGAAAAAATGTATATTATTAATACTGTTGAAAACTGTAATAAGTGTGTAAAACTGAAAAACGTTGTGAAGCCTTAGATAGTCTTAACTGTAGGAATGTAATGAAGTGTCGCTTTGTCAAAAGAGCTGTTGATGTGTAGTATGACAAGCAGAAGTCCTGTTATGAAGATCATAACGAAGAGTAGTGTAAAAAACTTCGATCTGTTGAGAGTGAATTTCATCTCTTTCAAAGTGTTGCAAATCAAAAACTAAGATGCTTTTGATACTGCAAAATTAAGAAAGATTTAAGATAATCAAATCTTTAAGTGTTAAATGTTTTAACGTTTTGGCTACAGCCAAAATATCTTATAAGCAAAACTTAACTCTTAAAACGATCGCTTCTCAAGGAATACAACTAATTTTAACCCAAAATATATAAAGAACTTAATGCCAAGAAAGAAAAGAAGAAGGGCTACTAGTAAAATTGCAGGTCTCTCAAAAAAGATCCTTCAAATCTTACAGAAGGATGCTGGGAAGAGTTTTAACCATAAACAGATCGCTGCAAAGCTTCAGGTTAACGATCCTAATAGTCGTAACCAGATCGTAAAAGAACTCACTCAACTGGCTGCAAAAAAACAAATTGAAGAAAAAGGTAGAGGTCAATATAGCTTTGAGGATAATCGCAATTATCACAAAGGGATCATGGATGTTTCTTCAAGAGGTGGAGGTTATGTGATCGTAGAAGGGATGGAAAATGATATTTACATTCCCGCTTCTGGCATGAATAGAGCGCTTAATGGTGATGAGGTAGAAGTCTTTATTTACAAACAACG
The DNA here is from genome assembly GCF_055391795.1 of Leeuwenhoekiella obamensis. NCBI lineage: Bacteria > Pseudomonadati > Bacteroidota > Flavobacteriia > Flavobacteriales > Flavobacteriaceae > Leeuwenhoekiella > Leeuwenhoekiella obamensis. Next base: position 3,105,293 of record NZ_AP029251.1, read on the forward strand.
CCGTAGCAAGAAGCATGAAGGTGAGGTAGTTAAAGTTCTTAAACGCAAAACAGAAGAGTTTGTAGGTGTAATACAAATACAGAAGAATTTTGCTTTTGTTAATACGTCTAACGAGGGTAAAATGTACACAGACATTTTTGTCCCTATCAAGAAAATAGGCGATGCAGAAGATGGTGATAAAGTATTAGTAAAAATTGAAGACTGGCCAGAAAAGGCCGATTCACCCTTCGGTAAAGTTTTAAAAGTGCTAGGTAAACCTGGCGAACATAATACTGAAATTTTCTCCATCTTAGCGCAATATGGCTTGCCTACAGAGTTTCCGCATGAGGTAGAGAAATTTGCAAATAATCTGGATACTACGATACAACCAGAAGAAATTGCAAAACGTAGAGATATGCGTGATACGCTAACCTTTACCATTGACCCTGCAGATGCTAAAGACTTTGATGATGCATTGAGTTTTAAAACCCTTGAAAATGGTAACTACGAAGTAGGAATTCACATTGCAGATGTTTCGCATTATTTACAGCCAGGAAGTATTCTAGATGATGAGGCTTATGAGCGAGCAACATCAATTTATCTTGTAGATAGAGTAGTGCCTATGCTGCCAGAAGTACTTTCAAACAATGCTTGTTCACTGCGACCCAATGAAGAAAAATATACTTTCTCTGCTGTTTTTGAGATAGATAAGAAAAACGCTAAGGTTAAAGATCAATGGTTTGGTAGAACGGTAACCTACAGCGACGCGCGTTTTGCTTATGAAGAAGCACAGCAAATCATTGAGTCTGGTAATGGTATTATTCCTGCAGATATTTCCCTTACGGGGAAAGAATATGAAGCAGATCCCGCCATTGTTGAAGCTACTTTAGAACTTGATAGATTGGCAAAAATCCTGCGTAATGAACGCATGGCGCACGGTGCGATCTCCTTTGACAAAGTTGAAGTAAAATTCAATCTGGATGACAACAATGAGCCTACCGGAGTGTACTTCAAAACTTCAAAAGACGCTAATAAACTCATAGAAGAGTTCATGCTTCTCGCAAACAGAAAAGTAGCAGAATTCATTGGTAAACAAGATCCTAAAAAGACATTTGTTTATCGTATTCACGATGAACCTAATGACGAAAAATTAGCAGCGCTTCAAAATATTGCTGGTCGTTTTGGGTACAAAATGAATTTAAAAGACCGAAAATCTGTAACCAGTTCGCTGAACAATTTACTTACAGAAGTTGTAGGTAAAAAAGAGCAAAACCTTATAGATACACTTGCCGTAAGAACGATGAGTAAAGCGGTGTATAGCACAGATAACATAGGCCATTATGGGCTAGCTTTTGATTATTATACACACTTTACTTCGCCCATTCGTAGATATCCAGATGTAATGGTTCACAGACTTTTACAACATTATCTTGATGGTGGTAAATCTGCAAACGAAGAAGAATATTCAGATAAATGTAAACACAGTAGCGATCAAGAATATTTCGCTACAAGCGCCGAAAGAGACTCTATAAAATACATGCAAGTTAAGTTTATGCAAGACCATAAAGATGAGACTTTCTTGGGGGTAATTTCTGGAGTTACAGAGTGGGGAATTTATGTTGAGATCATTGATAATAAATGTGAGGGCATGATACGCTTACGCGAAATCAAAGGCGATCATTACGATTTTGATCCAGAACAGTTTGCCATTGTGGGACGCAATACAAAACATGTCATCACGTTAGGAGATGAAGTGTATGTAAAAGTGAAAGAAGCAGATCTTGTGAAGAAACATCTAGACTTCACTTTAGTAGGAACAAAACAAGAAGTAGAAAACTGATTCTTTAAAACTGCTGTAACACTGCAATATTTTCATTGTCATTACATTAAACGATTTAAAGATCTTACCATGAAACCATTTGCACTACTTATATTTTTTATTACAACTTTGGCTATAGCCCAAAATCCCAGAACTCAAGAAGTAGGAGATTTTAATGAAGTTAAAGTGTATGATAGAATGACCGTTAAACTTGTAAAGAGCGATGAGAATAAAGTCGTTCTATCTGGTCAGGATATAGATGATATCGTCATTGTTAACAAAGATGGTATTCTAAAGATCAGAATGGAAATTGAAAACAGTTTTGACGGTGATAAAACCTTTGTAGAAGTGCATTATAAAGGTCTTGATATCATAGATGGCAACGAAGGTTCACTAATTATTGCAAACGAACTTATAGAACAAGATGAGATCGAGATTCGCACGCAAGAAGGCGCTCGTGTAAATGCTGGTCTTAATGTAAAAGAAGTAAATCTTAGAGCTGTTACCGGTGGCATGATACAAGCAAATGGTAATGCAACAACACAAAACATAGAGCTAAACACCGGCGGTATTTTTATGGGTAAGGATTTTGAAACCGAAACCACAAATATTAGAATTCAGGCTGGGGGAGAAGCAGATATTAACGCTTCAAAACTAGCCGATATTAAGATTCGTGCTGGCGGTGATGTTTATGTTTATGGTCATCCGCAAGAGATACGTCAAAATAAATTCATTGGCGGGAAGGTTAAAGAGATGCGTTAATATTGAACACATTTTAGCTAACTTTGTGAGAAATACTTAATTTCTCGCATGCTTCAGGATCTTTCAGCTGCAATTCCTTTAGGTTTTTTATTAGCGTTTATGGTAGGACCCGTTTTCTTCGTTCTGCTAGAAACTGCTGCATTAAAGGGTTTTAGAGCTGCTTTGATCTTTGATATTGGCGTTATTACTGCAGATATTTGCTTCATCTGCATCGCTTATTTTAGTACAAATAGGATACTTGTAAACATTAAAGATGATCCAGGATTATTCATTTTTGGCGGTATGTTACTCGCTACTTATGGCATAATCTCTTATCTCAAAGCAAATAAATTACCGGTAGACGATACACAACATCCCACGGTAATTATGAGTAAGCGCAATTATCTAGGCATGATGCTTAAGGGCTTTTTGCTCAACTTTATTAACATCGGTGTACTGGGTTTTTGGTTAGGAATGTTGCTTTTTGCAGGACCTACATTAGACATGGATCCAGAACGTATTTTCTTTTTCTTTGCCTTTATTTTATTAACCTATCTTACCATAGATGTCTTTAAAATATTATTAGCAAAGCGTTTAAGGAGTAGGCTTACGCCAAAACGTATCATGATTTTCAAAAAAGGAATAAGCATAGCGATGATCGTTTTTGGAGCGATATTTATTTTTAAAGGATTGTTTCCTTCAGAGCTCAATAAACTTGAAGACAAGTTAGAAGAAGTAACACCAGAGCTCAGCGAATATCAAAAAATTCACATAACAGACGATTCTGTTTAAAACAAAAAAAGCTTCCCGATAAAGGAAGCTTTCTTTTTTTGAGGTGTCGAGCGGATTCGAACCGCTGTACGTGGTGTTGCAGACCACTGCCTAGCCACTCGGCCACGACACCCTTTTTATTAGGTGGGCAAATTTACGCAAATTCTTCGGTTATCAAAGCCCTTATCTACTTTTGCTCATAGATACGCTCACAGAACCCACATCTCCACCTATCGGCGGATTGATTTTACTTACCTCTACAGTCGCTTCTGTAAGCTGGTCTATTTCGGCGAAAGCCCTGTCTAATACACGTCTACAAACAGTTTCTAACAATTTGCTGCGTATCGCCATTTCTTCTTTCACTATTTTATTAAGATGCACATAATCTACAGTATCTTCTAGATTATCTGTGATAGATGGCTCGTGTAAATCTGCTTTTACGGTAAGATCAACTCTGTATTCAGAGCCTATTTGACCTTCTTCTATCAGGCAACCATGATAGGCATAAACCCTGATATCGTTAAGTTTTATTGTTCCCATGAGGGGCAAAGATAACGCTATTAGACTTCTAAATAAATAGCTATTAATGCGGTGTTCGTCCAAGGCTATTTTTAGTAATTTTACCGCTTATAACAACAAGTTATGGCAGAAGAATATAAGCCTCTTAATTTCTTAGAGCAGATTGTAGAAGAAGATCTTTCAAACGATTATAAAGTAGATGATCTACGTTTTAGATTTCCACCAGAACCTAATGGGTATTTACACATAGGCCATTGTAAGGCTATTTGTATAAACTTTGGGCTAGGTGAGAAGTATAATGCGCCGGTTAATTTACGTTTTGACGATACAAACCCTAGTAAAGAAGAACAAGAATATGTAGATGCTATCCAGGAAGATATCGCCTGGTTAGGATTTAAATGGGATAAGGTTTGTTACTCTTCAGATTATTTCCAGAAGTTGTATGACTGGGCTATTAAATTGATCAAAGAAGGTAAGGCTTATGTAGATTCTCAATCTAGCGAAGCCATGGCAGAACAAAAGGGAACACCTACAGAGCCAGGAAGTAATAGTCCTTTTCGCGATCGCAGCTTAGAAGAAAATCTAGAGCTTTTTGAGCAAATGAAGAATGGTGATTTTCCAGAAGGAGTTCACGTGCTTCGTGCAAAAATAGATATGCAATCTCCTAATATGTTGATGCGTGATCCTATAATGTATCGCGTTATGCATAAAGCACATCACCGCACAGGTAATGAATGGTGCGTTTACCCAATGTATGACTGGGCGCATGGTGAGAGCGATTATGTAGAACAAGTGAGTCACAGTTTATGCTCGCTAGAATTTAAACCGCATCGCGAATTGTATGATTGGTTTAAAGATGAAGTTTATGAAGGTGGCTTAAAGCCAAAACAACGCGAGTTTGCTCGTCTTAACTTGAGTTATACGATAATGAGTAAGCGCAAGCTTTTAAAACTTGTGCAAGAAGGTATTGTAACCGGTTGGGACGATCCTAGAATGCCTACTATTTCTGGTATAAGAAGAAGAGGATATACACCTACGGCAATAAGAAACTTTATAGATGCAGTGGGCGTTGCAAAACGTGATAATGTTATAGATGTTTCTTTATTAGAGTTTCATGTGCGTGAAGATCTTAACAAGACGGCACCACGAGTTATGGCTGTTCTAGATCCTGTAAAACTAGTAATAGATAATTATCCAGAAGGAGAAGAAGAGTGGCTAGAAGCAGAAAATAATCCTGAAGATGATGCTGCAGGATTCAGACAAGTTCCTTTTAGCAAAGAATTGTACATAGAGCGAGACGATTTTAAAGAAGAAGCAAATAGAAAATACTTCCGTTTAACGCTAGGTAAAGAAGTGCGTTTAAAGAATGCATACATCATTAAAGGTGAGTCTGTAGAGAAAGATGAGAATGGTAATATCACAACCATTCATTGTACTTATGATCCAGATTCTCGTAGCGGTAGTGGTACAGAAGCTAGCATGCGCAAGGTAAAGGGAACGCTGCATTGGGTGAGTACAAAACATGCAGTAGAGGCAGAAGTAAGATTGTATGATCGTCTCTTTAGCCATGAAGCACCAGATGGTGATAAAGAAAAAGATTATATGGATTTCTTAAATCCTAATTCTCTAGAAGTGATCACCGGTTATCTTGAACCATCGCTGGCAGAAGCAAAACCTATGGAAGAGTTTCAGTTTCAACGTATGGGTTATTTTAATGTTGATAAAGACAGCACTGCAGATAAGTTAGTTTTCAATCGTACGGTGGGTCTTCGTGATACTTGGGCAAAAATGGCTTCAAAAAGCGAGGCTCCTAAGCAGCAACCAAAAAAGCAAGCTCCTCAGCACAATATTTCCGCTTTAAGCGAAATAAAGAAAGTAGGGAAGAAGCTAGGTCAACTTCCTGATGAAAAGCGCTTAAATGCCATCGCAAACATCCAGAACTGGGCAAAAGAGGTAGATTATGAAGAATTACAACCTTTATTTGAAACTTCGGCTAAAAAGGTAGGAACCTTACTTGCCACGCTTGAAACTTTAAAGGTTTTAATAAGCCTGGATAAAGCAGATAAACATGCTCCTGAGGTAGAAGAATTTTTTAGCAAGATCAAAGAATCTGGTAATCACTTGTTGATAGAATCGTTAGATTCTCTGTAGATCAGGTTTTAATTGTAGAGTTTTAGCATTTATTTAAGGTTGATAATCATTTTATTAACCGGTTATTAACGGAGATTGCCAGAGTACTCCCATATCTTTGAGATTCAATTAAACGGTTACTCATTTTAAAAAACAATCACCATGTCTAAAACAGGAAATACAATTTTAGCTTTAATCACTGGTGCTGCAATAGGTGCAGGACTAGGTTTATTATACGCTCCAGAAAGTGGAGATAAAACAAGAAAGAAAATTGCAAAAGGAGCAAAGGATGCTAAGAAGAAATTTGACCAGCAGGTTAAAGAAACTTCTCAAAGTTTAAGCGAGTCTGCTTCTCATGCAAAGAAAACCTTTGATAAAAAATTAGAAGCTACTCTTAGCGCTGCTAGCGAAAAAGCTGACGATGTGATCTTAGCGATGGAGAAGAAACTTGAAGAACTAAGAGAAAAGAACGCTAAGTTAGCCCACAAAGCAGAGCAAGAGGTTAAAACTGAAACTGTAAAACCAAAACCAGCTTCTGTATAAACCGAATAGAACTATAGTTAATGGCTTTTCAAAAAGTATCAGATAAGATTGACACTCTTTCTAACGATGTTAAAACATATATAGACAGCACTGTAGAATACTACAAACTGTTCATATTTAAAAAGGGTGTAAAATCAGTTATAAATGTGACGAACATGGTTATCATGGGCGTCATTTTTTTGATTTTTCTTGCCTTTTTATCAATTGCTGCAGCGATCATGATCGGTGAAGCGATGGATAATGAAAGCGCAGGATTCTTTATTGTAGCTGCTTTTTACTTTGTTGTTCTTATCATCTTTATGGCTGTAGGAAAACCATTTATTCAAAAGCTTATCCTTGAGAAAACCTCTGAGTCATTCTTTAAAATGAATGATGAACTTAACAGCGTTAAGAAAAAGGAGCAACAATTAAATCATATTGAACAATCTACAGAATCACAGCATGAAGTCTTATAGTAATTTTGAAGAAATAGATAGAGATCTACAGATCAAGAAGCTTCAAAATCAAATTGATAGAGAGCAGATCAAACTAGATGTTCATGAAATTAAAAAAACACTGTCTCCAGTGGCATTTATTGCAAATCTTACCGGTTCTATCGCAGAACGTGCATTTGTAGTAAAGGCGGTAAATACCATCTTAGGCGTTACTCGTGTTAAAAAGGTAAATAAAACTAAAGAGGCAGATGCTAAGTTAGAAGAGAAGAAATAGTTTTTTGGCTTAAAGCCAAAAGCAAAAAAGCGGCCCTACAAGGCCGCTTTTCTTATTTTATATAGTATCATCAATATTCACATCATCGTCATAACCACCTCTAGATTTAGGTGATTTTTTCTTTGGTGCGATACCGTTTTTCTCGTTTTGCTTTTTCATTTCTTCACCTATCTTATTAGAAGCTACAAAACTTGCGATCATATTGTTTAGCATGTCGCTACCAGCTTGTGGATTGTTAGGTAACAAAATAAGATTAGTATTTGTTTCTTCACCGATGCTTTGCAGCGTATCATAATGCTGTGTAACAACGATCAAAGCAGAAGCTTCTTGAGAATTAATACCTACGTTGTTAAGAACATCAACACTTTCTTCAAGACCACGAGCGATCTCACGACGCTGATCTGCGATACCTTGACCTTGTAAACGCTTACTCTCGGCCTCTGCACGCGCTTTTGCAACGATCTTAATACGTTCTGCCTCTGCTTCATACTCAGCAGCTACTTTTTCGCGCTCAGCGGCATTAATACGGTTCATAGCAGCTTTTACCTGCATATCAGGATCAATGTCTGTTACAAGCGTTTTAATGATGTCATAACCATAATCCGTCATCGCTTCATTAAGTTCGCCTTTTACAGCAATTGCGATATCATCTTTACGTTCAAAAACGTCATCAAGTTTCATCTTTGGCACTTCTGCACGCACCACGTCAAAAACGTAAGAAGTGATTTGATCTTGTGGACTTTCTAGTTTATAAAAAGCATCATAAACTGCAAGTTTAACCACCTGGAATTGCACCGAAATTTTAAGTCTAACAAATACATCATCTTTTGTTTTTGTTTCAACAATTACGTCCAACTGTTGGATTCTAAGATTCACACGGCCGGCAACGCGATCTATGATCGGTATTTTCATTTGCAGACCAGAATTTCTCACGCTTGTAAATTTTCCTAAGCGTTCAATTACTGCAGCCGTTTGTTGTTTCACGATAAAGAAAGAGGAGAACAACAAGACGATCGCAAAAAATGCAACTACGTATAATAAATATTCTGTCATGGTTATGATGGTTTATAGATTGATAATCAATTTAAGTAAAAATCTACCGTATATGTATGTGAAAAACAGATTTTGTTACATAAAAAAACCTCACAACGTTAATGCTGTGAGGTTTTATATTTTTATGCCTTTCGGCGAAAGCTACAATGTCTGGATCGCAAAACGTAAACGTTCAAGCGTTTTTGATTTGCCAATTAATGACATGATCTCAAAAACATCTGGACCTTTCATTTCGCCCACAAGGCTTAGTCTTAAAGGTTGCATTACTTTACCAAAACCAACACCTTTTTCTTGGATCCATGGTTTTACAACGGCTGCTAAATTTTCTGCAGAAAAATCATCGATGTTGTTAATAACCTCAGTAAGTTCTGTCATAAGATCACCGGTATCTTCTTTCCAGGCTTTTTTTGCAGCTTTATCATCGTATGTTGTAGGTCGCTCAAAAAAGAAATTACCGCTATCCCAAAGATCTGCTACAAAAACTGCTCTTTCTTTAATTAGGTGAACCACTTTAGCCACATACGTATCAGATTCTGTGATGTCTTTTTCTTCAAGATAATCTAAGAATGCTTTAGTGATCGTAGGTTCGTCTAGCATTTGCAGATGCTGCTGCTGGAACCATTTTGTCTTTTCAGGATCAAATTTTGCTCCGCCTTTATGTACTTTTTCAAGATCAAAGTCTTGTACAAGTTCTGCTAAAGTGTACACTTCTTTTTCAGTTCCTGGATTCCAACCTAAGAATGCAAGGAAGTTAACAACGGCTTGTGGTAAATAGCCATCTTCTCTGTAACCTGTAGAAATATCGCCGGTTTTAGGATCTTTCCATTGCAATGGAAAAACAGGGAATCCCATTTTATCACCATCACGTTTGCTTAATTTTCCTTTTCCCACTGGCTTCATGATCAACGGAAGATGAGCAAATTGTGGCGCATCCCAACCAAAAGCTCTGTATAAAAGAACATGCAAAGCCATGGATGGTAACCATTCTTCACCACGAATTACATGAGAGATCTCCATTAAATGATCATCAACAATGTTTGCTAAATGATATGTAGGCATACCATCTGCTTTAAAAAGTACTTTATCATCAAGGATGTTTGTATCTATTTCCATAGATCCGCGGATGATGTCTTGTAGAAAAAGTCTTTCGTTTTGTGGTGATTTAAAACGTATCACATATTCTTCGCCAGTGTCAATTCTTTGTTGTGTTTCTTCTTGAGAAAGATTTAATGAATTGTCTAGCGTGTTTCGATTATGCCAATTGTATATAAAGGTTTCACCTTTTTCTTCTGCTTCTTTGCGTTTTTCATCTAGCGATTCTGCCGTGTCAAATGCATAGTAAGCATTGTTTGTTTCTATCAGCTTTTCGGCGAAAGCCTTATACTTATTCTTGCGCTCACTCTGGCGATAAGGACCATAACCACCTTCTTTACCAGGACCCTCGTCATAAGGAATGTTGCACCAGTTTAGTGCATCAATTATGTATTGTTCTGCACCTTCTACATATCTATTTTGATCTGTATCTTCTATACGCAACACAAATGTTCCGCCTAGTTTTTTTGCAAAAAGGTAGTTGTATAAAGCAGTACGTACGCCACCTATGTGAAGTGGTCCCGTAGGGCTGGGGGCAAATCGCACTCTTACATCCTGAGCCATAATCTTGTTTTTATTAAGAGTGCAAAGATAAAGTTTTGTGGTAAGCTTGTAATAAATAGGTGGTTTGTTAAGACTAAATTTGCAGTGCAGTGGTATACTATTAATTTGTAGTTTTAGTTCTGTAACTGTAATCGTACATAGAAGTTATTATAAATGAGTAGGCTGGAGCAAAAAATTGAGGGATTTATACGCAAGTATTACACTAACGAATTGTTGCGTGGTCTCATATTTTTTGTTGCAATAGGTGTTAGTTACTTTTTGATAACACTTGTTATTGAATATTTTCTTTGGCTTAATCCTGCTGGCCGCGCTGTTTTGTTCTGGTCTTATGTGGCTGTAGAGACTTTGCTTTTTGTGCGATTTATTTGCTTGCCGCTTGCCAGACTTTTTAAACTTACTAAAGGTATTGACATCAATCAGGCATCTGTGATGATAGGTGATCATTTTCCTGAGGTGAGTGATAAATTGATCAACACGCTGCAATTGCAAAGCAATGCCAATTCTGATCTTGCTCTTGCAAGTATTAAACAGCGAAGCAAAGAACTAGAGCCTATCCCATTTTCTCTGGCTGTAAATTATAAGAAGAATGGTAAGTATTTAAAATGGTTGTTGATCCCAGTAATTATTTTTTTGATCGTTAATTTTTCGACAGATTCTACTGCTTTTGGTAACAGTTATGATCGCGTTGTGAATTATAAAACGGCTTATGAACTACCAGCGCCATTTTCGTTTTTTGTGGTTACAGATAGTTTAACCGCTTTAGAAGGGCAGAAGTTTACCATAGAAGTAAATACTGAAGGTTCACAAATTCCTGATGGTGCTCAGATTCATTTTGGCGAAAGCCAATTCTTTATGAAAAAGAATAGCACCGGGAGATTTACATACACCATTGAGCGTCCTGAAAATGACATGGAATTTTATTTCACTGCAAATGATGTAACTTCCAGACCGTATACGCTTAAGGTAATCAAGACGCCGTTTGTTTCTAGTTTTTTAATGCATTTAAATTATCCTGCGCACACTGGTAAATTGAATGAGACTGTTGAAAATTCTGGTAATATCATTGTACCCGAAGGCACGAAAATCAGTTGGGAATTAGAAGCTCTCGAAACTTCAAATATTGAGTGGATCTCTAGAGATACAACGCTGGCTTTTACAAAAGAAAATATTGGTTTTACGCTTTCGCGAAATGTTTACAAAAACACGCCATACAGTATTACTACAAGCAACGAATCTTTGCAGCGTTACGAATCGCTGAATTATGAAGTAAGAACTATTGCCGATGCATTTCCTGAGATAGAAATCGAAATGAAAAAGGATACCGTGGATGGTTTACAAAACTATCACTATGGCAAAGTATATGACGATTACGGACTTAGAAGTTTAAAGTTGGTTTATTTCCCTGAAAATGATAAACAAAATACTATATCAGAGAGTATAGATATCACTAAATCAACTGTTTATAATTTTGTAAACGCATTTCCTGGCAATTTACCGCTTCAAGAAGGTGTTTCTTATTCGTATTATTTTCAGGTTGCAGATAATGATGCTATTCATGGATTTAAGACGAGTAGGAGTGAGACATTTAATTACAAGAAATTATCGCAAGATGAGTTGCAGCAACAGCAATTGCAGCAACAACAAAAATCTATTTCTGGCCTAGATCAATCTGTAAAGAAGTTTGACAAACAATCTCTAGAACTTGATAAACTCAAGGATCTTCAGAAGGAGAAGTCAGACCTTAATTATAACGATAGACAAAGGCTGAAATCTTTTCTCGAAAGACAAAAACAACAAGATAAAATGATGCGTGAGTTTTCTCAAAACTTGCGTAAGAATCTAGAAGATTTTAATAAACAACCAGATCAAAAGGATATCACAAATGATATTCTTCAAGAACGTCTTATAGAAAATGAAGATGTTTTAAAACAACGTGAAGAGTTGTTAGAAGATTTGAAGGAATTACAAGATAAAATGAACAAAGAAGAGCTTAGTGAGAAGCTTGATGAATTGTCAAAACAGAACAGTAATTCTAAACGCAGTTTAAAACAACTTGTAGAATTGACTAAGCGTTTTTACCTACAGAAAAAAATTGAGCGCATAGGTAAAGACATGAAAGATTTAGGTCAGAAGCAAGAGGATCTTGCAAATGATAAAGAGAAAAATTCTTCATTAGAGCAGAAGATGATCAATGAAGAATTTAAGAAGTTAGAAAAGGAATTAAACGAACTTAAGAAAGAGAGCGAGGATCTTTCAGCACCTATGGAAATTCCAGAAGATGTTCCGTTACAAGAATCAATTAAAGAGGATCAACGTGATGCTGAAGAAATGCTTGAGGATAGTGAACAACAAGATTCTTCTCAACAGCAACAGCAGGACGCACAGAAAAAGCAAAAGCAGGCTGGCGCAAAAATGAAGAAACTTAGCAGTCAGATGTCTGCTCAAATGATGCAATCTAGTGGTAAGAAATTGCAGGAAGATGCGAATATGCTTCGTCAGATTTTGGATAATCTTTTAGAGTTTTCTTTTCAAGAAGAGAAACTTATGGATAAGTTCAAAACGATGGACAATCGCAATCCTAAGTATTCTTCAAATTTAATTCAGCAAGGTGAACTTAAAGAGAATTTTGAGCATATAGACGATAGTTTATTTGCGCTTTCTTTACGCCAACCCGACATAGAAGAGATCATAAATTCACAGTTGACTAATGTTGATTTCTATATTAACAAGGCCATCGAAGATCTTTCTGAAAATCGTGTTGGACCGGGTGTTGGGAGACAGCAATATGTGGTCACCGGCGCAAACACGTTGGCAGAATTATTGTCTGATGTTTTAGACAACATGAACAACCAGATGATGCAGATGGGTAAGAGTGGTTCTGGTAAACCTACACCGGGTCAGTCTGGCCAAGGTCAAGGTCAGCAGTTGAGTGATATCATAATGTCCCAACAAGAAATTAATGATAAATTAGGTAAAGGCGCTCAAGCCGAAAAGGAATCAGATGAGAACAATTCTGGTAAAGGAAAAGGTGATAAAGAAGGAGGAGATTCTCCCGGAAACAAAACTGGTCAACAAGGTAAAGATGGTCAAGGTTCTGCAGGTAATAGTGGCGACGGAATCTCTGAACAACAAATGGAAGAACTGTTTGAAATATATAAGCAGCAACAAGAGATCAGAAAGCAATTAGAAGATTATATTGAGGATAATGATCTAAGAGAAGAGGCTGGTAATTTGTTACAAGAAATGGAACAGGCGGAAAATGATCTTTTAGAGAATGGGCTTAATTCTGAGAGTAGAAATAGATTGAATAATATTCAGCATCAATTAATGAAATTAAAAGATGCCGAAAACGAACAAGGAGAAGATAATAATAGAACTGCGAGAACTAATTATGACGTTTATGAAGATGAGCCTGTAGATTTCAGTCCACAAGCCGCCGAGTATTTCAATAATAAAGAAATTCTGAATCGAGATAATCTTCCTTTACAGAGTAATTTTAAACTTAAGGTTCAACAGTATTTTAGTAAAAAAGATGATTGAGTTTAGTAGTCAGAATGACTTTGAGGTTCCTAACGAAGCAATTATTTCAGATTGGTTGGAGAAGGTAGCTTCTGCAGAAGGTTTTCAAGTAGGTGAATTAGGTTATGTTTTTTGTTCTGACGAATATCTTCTGGATATAAATCAGAAGTTTTTAGATCATGATACTTACACAGATATTATAACTTTTGACTACAGTCAAGACAATATAATCGCCGGTGAAATTTATATCAGTACAGATAGAGTAGAGGAAAATGCGGCTGAATTTTCTGTAGATTTTCTTCATGAATTGAAGAGAGTTTTAGTTCACGGCGTTTTGCATTTGTGTGGATACAAAGACAAATCTGAAGAAGAAGCGCAGTTAATGCGTGCTAAAGAGAATGAATATTTAAGTATTCAATCTTAGTTTTTTAAGGCGCTTACATTATTTTATCTTTGCGCCCGTTTTCAAGAAAATGATTGTATAATTCTTTTAATGTTTCACGTGGAACAATGAGTTTTTTTAAAGATACATATGATGTGATTGTGGTAGGTGCGGGTCACGCTGGTTGCGAGGCTGCTGCTGCTGCTGCGAATATGGGAAGCAAGACGCTGTTGGTTACTATGAATCTACAAACCATTGCTCAGATGTCTTGTAACCCTGCTATGGGAGGAATTGCAAAAGGACAGATCGTTCGTGAAATTGATGCCCTTGGTGGCTACAGCGGAATCGTTTCTGACAAAACCGCAATCCAATTCAAGATGCTAAACAAATCTAAGGGTCCGGCAATGTGGAGTCCTAGAGTGCAAAGTGATAGAATGCGCTTTGCGGAAGAGTGGCGATTGATGTTAGAGAATACTCCTAATCTTGATTTTTATCAAGAGATGGTTAATGGATTATTGGTAGAAGGAGATGCTGTTGTAGGGGTAAGAACTGCTCTTGGTCTTGAAGTACGCGGTAAAACTGTTGTACTTACAAACGGTACTTTTTTAAATGGTTTGATCCATATAGGTGAGAAGCAATTTGGTGGTGGTAGAGCAGGAGAGAGAGCTGCAACTGGTATTACAGAACAACTTGTTGGTCTAGGTTTTGATTCTGGTAGAATGAAAACTGGAACGCCTCCTCGTGTTGATGGTCGCTCTTTGGATTTCTTTAAAATGATTGAGCAACCAGGTGATGAAGATCCACAAAAATTCAGTTACTCTGATAAGACTTCTGTCTTAAAAAATCAGCGTTCTTGTCACATGAGTTATACAAGTCCTGAAGTTCACGATTTGCTTCGTGAAGGTTTCGATCGCTCACCAATGTTTAATGGTAGAATTAAATCTACAGGACCTCGTTACTGTCCTTCAATCGAAGATAAAATAAATAGATTTGCAGATAAAGATCGTCATCAGCTTTTTGCCGAACCAGAAGGTTGGGATACATGCGAATATTATATAAACGGATTTTCTACTTCGTTGCCAGAAGATGTTCAAGCAAAAGCTTTGCGTTCTGTAGCTGGTTTTGAAAATGTAAAATTCTTCCGTCCTGGGTATGCAATTGAGTATGATTATTTCCCGCCAACACAGTTAAAGCACACGCTAGAAACTAAACTTGTAAACGGACTTTATTTCGCAGGACAGATCAACGGAACTACGGGTTATGAAGAGGCAGGTTCGCAAGGATTGATGGCAGGAATAAATGCTAGTCTTCAAGCGCAAGAAAAAGATCCTTTTATTCTTAAAAGAAACGAAGCATATATAGGAGTTCTTATTGATGATCTTATCACAAAAGGAACAGAAGAGCCATATCGCATGTTTACTTCTCGAGCAGAATACCGCACGCTTTTGAGACAGGATAATGCAGATATTAGGCTTACGCCAAAAAGTTTTAAAATAGGTCTTGCCAAAGAAGAAAGAATGCAAGCCATGGAAAAAAAGAAATCTCAGGCAGATGATTTGATACATTTCTTTAAAGAAACAAGTCTTGATCCTGAAGAGGCAAATCCTGTTCTTGAAGAAAAAGGTTCTTCTTTGATGAAACAATCTGATAAGATGTTTAAGATTTTTAGTCGTCCACAAGTTACTCTTGAGGAGATGAAGAACTTTAAAGATGTAAAACAATACATCGAAGAGAATGATCTTGGCCAAGAAGTTTTAGAACAGGCAGAGATCAGAGTCAAGTATTCAGGTTATATAGAAAAAGAAAAAGCTAACGCTGATAAATTAAATCGTCTTGAATATATTCAGATTCCTGATGACTTTGATTATTCTAAATTAAAGTCGCTGTCATACGAGGCAAAAGAAAAACTTTCTAAGATTAGACCAACGACAATTTCACAAGCTTCTCGTGTAAGCGGAGTTTCTCCAAGCGATATTTCTGTGATGTTAGTTTACATGGGTCGCTAACGTTTCACGTGAAACATTTTTAATTTCATGCAGGAAAAAGAAGTTTTTCTAACGGTAAAAGATCATTCAGTAAGCGGGGAGGAGTTTGAGTTAATTTATAATGCTCACTACGATCTTCTCAAGACGCATCCACAACCTTCACCTGAAAATTTACCTAAGTATTACGAAAGCGAAGATTACATTTCGCACACAGATGCTTCATCCGGAATTTTCAATAAGACGTACCAGTTTGTAAAAAAATACATGCTGCGCAAAAAGGTGAGGTTGGTAAGTAAGCACACAAACGGAAAATCACTTTTAGATCTTGGAGCTGGTACAGGAGATTTTTTGGCTACAGCCAAAAAACAAAATTTCACAACATCAGGAGTAGAACCAAATTCTGCAGCAAGAAATCTAGCCACAGAAAAAGGAATAGATCTTCACGCTTCAAAAGATGTGTTAGATAAAAAATTTGATGCTATTACGCTTTGGCATGTATTTGAACATTTAGCCGACTTTAAAAAAGAAGCAAAATGGCTCGCAGAACATCTTGAAGAAAATGGTTGTATTGTAATCGCTGTTCCTAATTACAAATCTTACGATGCTAAAAAGTATAAATCAAAATGGGCAGCTTACGATGTGCCTAGACATTTATACAATTTCTCTGAAAAATCTATTAGAACAATTTTTAGCGAAGTGAACTTTGCTTTAGTAGATGTAAAACCTATGTGGTTTGATTCGTTTTATGTTTCTATTCTTTCAGAAAAATATGAAAATTCAAAATTTTCTTTTGTAAAAGGAATTTTCTCTGGTCTTAGATCAAATATTTCTGCATTATCTACCGGCGAGGCTTCATCTCACATTTACATCCTTAAAAAACGCGTTTAAATAGCTTCTAAACGATCTTTAAGTTTAAAATAGGTATTTACTAGTAGATTTTCTGAAAATCGCTTAAACAGTCTAATAAATACCATTATTTTATAGTTTAAATTTATAGATAAAACTAAATAATATAATTTTTATTTATACATCTATATTTGCAACATTTAAGTGATTAAGAAGTCTGTTTTTTTACATTTGTCAAAATTTTTTAAGAAATGAAAAAACTTTTGTTTTTGCCGTTATTGGCAATTATGATCATAAGCTGTGATAAGCAAAAAACAGCTTTTGTAAATACTGAAAAGATCGTTCAGGATTATCAGGAAATGAATGACGCTCGTGACAAGTACACAAAAATGAGCGAAGACATCCAAGCGTCTCTACAACCTAAGATCGATTCTTATGAGACAAAAATGCAGATGTATCAACAAACTGCACAGCGCATGAGTAATGCAGAGCGCGCTCAAAAAGAAGAAGAGATCATGACGTTGCAAAACCAGATAAGAAACGAGCAACAAACTAAATCTCGCAGACTTCAAGAAGAAAGTCAGACAGCAATAGATGATATCGTAAAACGTGTTAAAGATTATATCAAAGAATACGGCGCACGCGAAGGTTATGATTACATCTACGGCCAGAGTGAAACTTCTAGCGGTGTTCTTTATGGTAAAGAAGAATATGATGTAACAGAGAAGATACTTAAAGAACTTAACGATAAGTACACACCATCTGCAACATCAACTCCTGCGGCTACTACACCAGCAGATACAACTGCTACTAAATAAGTAGTAGGTGTTGAGATAAAATTAAAAACCCTGCATTGCGCAGGGTTTTTTTATTGCTTTTTGTGAAGTAAGCGAGTAAGTTTTATAGAGAGATCTGTGAGAATGATCTTAGCATTCCCGTTACGCTCTATGTGGTAAGCGGCGTCTTCTAGTTCTTTTGTGATCTCAAGTATGTTATTGCCGTGAACAAAAGGCGCAAATTTTGCCAGCTCAAATTTGGTCACAGGCTGTAAATACACAAGATTATCTGCTTTATAATTAAGCAACATCGCCTGACGGAAAAAGTCAACACAATAGCTCAAGAAATTCTTTTGCGTTTCGCGACCTTTTGAAGCAATACTTTCGGCCCACGCGATAAGATCTAGGATAGATTTTTTGTTTCCTTTTGCTTTAAATGCGGTGCGCACCCAGGTTACAAACCAGGTTTCAAACTGCTCTTCATCACCGTCACGATGCAAAATATGCAAAGCTGTGTTGTAATCTCCTTGACATTGATGCGCTATTCTTTTGGCTTCAGCCAAAGGAACATCTTCATTCTTTATAAGCGCTTCTTCAATATATGCTTCTCCCATGGGAGGAAAATGCAAAACCTGGCAGCGAGATCGTATCGTTTGTATGATATTTTCTTCGTTTTCTGCTACAAGAATGATCACCGTTTTATCTGGCGGTTCTTCTACCAGTTTAAGCAATTTGTTTGCTGTAGCGGTATTCATTTTTTCGGCCATCCAGACGATAAGCACTTTAAGACCACCTTCGTATGCTTTTAGCGAAAGCGATTTTAAAATATCCTGTGCTTCATCTACACCTATTTGACCTTGCTTGTTCTCAACACCCAGATGTCTGTACCATTCAAAGAGCGTCCCGTATGGATTTTTAGTAAGAAACTCGCGCCACTCTTTTCCAAATTTTGCAGAAACAGCGTGCGTTTTTACTTCTTCTGTGGTTGTAACGGGGAAGGCAAAATGCAGATCTGGATGTGCCATCTGCTGAAATTTAAGATTGCAGGCAGCATTGCCATTTTCATTCTCTCCATTACTATTTTGGCAGATCAAATATTGAGCATAAGCAATTGCTGTGGGAAGAACGCCTCTACCTGGAGGTCCTACAAAAAGTTGTGCGTGTGCAATTCTTCCGCCATCTGCGCTGGTGGTAAGGTGATTAATTATAAATTCCTGCCCTACGATATCCTTAAACAACATGCGCCAAATATAACAGAATTGTAACGTATTAATTATCGCTATCCGCTATATTTGTTGACCTTTTTGCTTTCGCGGAAGCGAAAATGATTAAACTAAACCAAGAAAAAACCAATCAAGGTAATGAAGACAATAAACGATTTTGACTTTAAAGACAAGAAAGCTTTAATACGTGTAGACTTTAACGTGCCACTTAATGACAATCATGAAGTGACAGACACTACAAGAATTGAAGCAGCAAAACCTACCATCGTAAAAATTCTTGAAGATGGCGGTAGCGCTGTGCTTATGTCGCATTTAGGAAGACCTAAAGCGCAAGAAGCAGAATTCTCATTAAAGCATATCGTGTCTAAGGTTTCTGAGATCATCGGCGTGCAAGTAAAATTTGTAGAAGATTGCGTAGGAGCAGAGGCAGAAGCAGCTGCTGCGGCGCTAGAGCCAGGTGAGATCTTGTTACTTGAGAACTTAAGATATTACAACGAGGAGACTGCTGGTGATAAGGCTTTCGCCGAAAAGTTGTCAAAACTGGGAGATATTTATGTGAATGATGCCTTTGGTACAGCTCACAGAGCACATGCTTCTACAACAATCGTAGCAGAGTTTTTCCCTGAAAATAAATGCTTCGGTCTATTGCTTGCAAAAGAGATCGAAAGTCTAGATAAAGTATTGAACAACAATGAAAAACCAGTGCTTGCAATTTTAGGTGGAGCAAAGGTTTCTTCAAAGATCACTGTGATCGAGAACGTGCTAGACAAAGTAGATCACCTTATCATAGGTGGTGGTATGGCATATACTTTTATTAAAGCTCAAGGCGGAAATGTGGGTAGCTCGATCTGTGAAGACGATAAGCAAGAATTAGCACTAGACATCCTTAAACAAGCTGAAGAAAAGAACGTAAAAGTTCACCTTCCTGTAGATGTTGTAGCAGCAGATAGTTTCTCTGAATTTGCAAACACAAAAGTTGAGAATATCTACGAAATCCCTGATGCTTGGCAAGGTCTTGATGCAGGTCCTAAATCACTTGAGAACTTTAAAGACGTTGTGCTAGAGAGCAAAACCATCCTTTGGAACGGTCCTCTAGGAGTTTTTGAAATGAAACCATTCGCAAACGGAACTATAGAGCTAGGTAACTTTATTGACGAGGCTACTCAAAAAGGCGCTTTCTCACTTGTAGGTGGTGGTGATAGTGTAGCTGCTGTGAAGCAATTTGGCTTTGATGACAAAGTAAGTTATGTTTCTACCGGTGGTGGTGCAATGCTAGAAATGCTAGAAGGTAAAACCCTTCCTGGTATTGCAGCTATAGAAGACTAAGAAACAAATAGATATATTAGAAAAGCCAGTGTTCTCACTGGCTTTTTTTATGTGATGCGATGCGATATTCTATTTCTTTTCGTTTAATATTTATTAATTTGTGAGAGTGCAAAAAGAATATCAGCCTTTTTGTGCAACTTTGCTTAATTAATTTTATTCATCAGGTGGGGCGTTTTAATTTGCTACCAGCCTTCAAAATATAGATACATGGCGTGTGGAAATTGTGGTACCAATGTAAATGGGCAACCACGAGGATGTAAAAATAATGGTACCTGTGGTACAGATGGTTGTAATAAACTTACGGTTTTTGACTGGCTCTCAAATATGAGTTTGCCTGACGGCCAAAAACCCTTTGATTTCGTAGAAGTACGATTTAAAAACGGCCGAAAGGATTATTTTAAAAATGTAGAAGGACTGCAAATAAACATGGGCGATGTACTAGCAGTACAAGCACAAGCAGGTCATGATATAGGTATAGTTTCTCTTGCTGGAGAGTTAGTAAGAGTGCAGATGAAGCAAAAGAGGGTTTCTTATACCTCTGATGATTATTTAAAAATTTATCGCAAAGCTACACAGCGTGATATAGATGTTTGGAAGGGTGTGAAAGAACGTGAAGAACCTATGAAGGTGCGTTCACGTCAAATAGCCATTCGTTTAAATCTTAAAATGAAGATCTCTGATATAGAATTTCAGGGAGATGGTAGTAAAGCTACTTTTTACTACACCGCAGAAGAACGTGTAGATTTTAGACAACTTATTAAAGAATTTGCTCACGAGTTCCGCACAAGGATAGAAATGCGCCAGATAGGTTTTCGCCAAGAGGCAGCAAGACTAGGCGGTATAGGATCTTGTGGTAGAGAATTGTGTTGTTCCACGTGGCTCACAGACTTTAGATCTGTTACGACAAGCGCTGCGCGTTATCAGCAATTATCACTTAATCCGCAAAAGTTGGCCGGTCAATGTGGTAAATTAAAATGCTGTCTTAACTATGAATTAGACGCATATCTCGATGCGCTTAAGGATTTCCCAAAGACAGAGGTAAAACTCAAAACCGAAAAGGGAACAGCTGTTTGTCAAAAGATTGACATTTTTCAAGGGTTCTTGTGGTATGCTTATGAAGGCGAGTGGATGAATTGGCATAAATTAACCACTAGTCAGGCGAACGAGATCATTGAGTCAAATAAGAAAAATCAACCCGTTGCTAGTCTTGAAGAATATGCTGCAGAGCATATAGACGATACTAAAACAGACTTTGGTAACGTTGTGGGTCAAGATAGTTTAACGCGTTTTGATACACCTAAGAAAAAAGGCAAAGGAAGAAAGCGTAAAGGCGGAGGAGGCAAGAAGCCTAGAAATTTCCGTAAGAAATCACAGAAGAAAAATGCGTAAGATTATTGCAGTTATTGCCATCATGGCAAGTTTAGTTTCCTGTGATAAAGATTTTGTTTTTGATGATTACAAAACAATAACTGGCGAGTGGGATATAGATAGCACTGTGGTTTTTAAAGTAAATGCGCCAGATACTGTAAATGCTTACAACCTTTTTATCACCATGCGCAACGATCATGAGTACGCGTTTAATAATCTTTTTTTGATCACAAACATGCAGTTTCCGCATGGTAAGACAATAACAGATACTTTAGAATACGAGATGGCAAGACCAGATGGAAGTTTTCTGGGAGCTGGCTCTGGTGACATAAAAGAAAATAAATTCTGGTATAAAGAAGGCGTTGTCTTTGATGAAGACAGCACCTATACTTTTTCAGTAAAACATGCTATGCGTGTAAATGGTAATGTAGAACCCCTGCAAACGCTCAAAGGGGTAAAAGATGTAGGTTTAAGAATAGAAAAAATCTCTGAAGAATAATGGCCCAAACAAAGAAAGCGGCAAAAAAGAAGCCACAGAGCAACGGTAAATACATTAAGATCTTTTGGATCCTTTTTGGCAGCGGTCTGGCTGCCGTGATATTGATTTTTTTAATGGCAGGTTGGGGCGTTTTTGGTAAGCTACCCACTTTTGAAGAATTAGAAAATCCTGA
The DNA here is from genome assembly GCF_055391795.1 of Leeuwenhoekiella obamensis. Classification (NCBI taxonomy): domain Bacteria; kingdom Pseudomonadati; phylum Bacteroidota; class Flavobacteriia; order Flavobacteriales; family Flavobacteriaceae; genus Leeuwenhoekiella; species Leeuwenhoekiella obamensis. The sequence continues at coordinate 3,127,308 of NZ_AP029251.1, forward strand.
GACAAACCTTGCGACAGAGATTCTTTCATCAGATGGTAAAACGCTGGGTAAGTTTTTCAACGAAAACAGAACACCTGTAAAATATGACGACCTACCGCAAAACCTCGTGGATGCAGTTGTAGCCACAGAAGACCGCAGATTTTATGATCACTCAGGTATTGATGGAAGAGGTACCGCTCGTGCATTTGCATATCTAGGTTCTAAAGGTGGTGCAAGTACGATCACGCAACAGTTAGCAAAGCTACTTTTCTCAGACACTCCAGATAGCACCCTTGAGCGACTTATGCAAAAGGTTAAAGAATGGATCATCGCCACTCGTCTAGAGCGTCAATATACCAAGCAAGAGATCATCACAATGTATCTCAACAAGCAAGACTTTTTATACAATGCGGTGGGAATTCGCTCTGCTTCAAAAATTTATTTTGGCAAGGAGCCAAAGGATCTCAACGTGGAAGAATCTGCCGTGATCGCAGCGATGTTGAAGAATCCGCGACAGTTTAATCCTAACAGAGAAGTTTCAAAAGATAAAGCGCTTTTACGTAGAAATACAGTTTTGTCTTTAATGGCAGAAACTGGTAAACTTTCGGAAAAGGAAAAGGATAGTCTACAGGCATTGCCTATGAAATTGGACTTTTCGCCGGAAGGCCACGCAGACGGTATTGCTACTTATTTTAGAGAATATCTTAGAGCATTCATGAAAGATTGGATCAAAGAAAATCCTAAAGGCATGGATGCAGATGGTAATCCTGAGTATTACAATATTTATCGCGACGGACTTGTAATTACAACAACCATCGATAGCCGTATGCAGAAGTATGCTGAAGAATCAGTTACAGCGCATATAGCAAATCTTCAAAACGAATTCAATAAACAGAATAAGAACAATAAAACAGCTCCCTTTAGAGACATCACAAAAGATGAAGAAGAAGGAATCATCAATAGAGCGATACGCAATAGCAACCGCTGGCGCGAAATGAAAGCAAAGAATATAGATGAAGATCAGATCAAAAAGTCTTTTGATACTGAAACTGAAATGCGCATTTTCACTTGGCAAGGTGAGCGTGATACTATCATGACTCCGCGTGATTCTATTTACTACTACAAAACGTTTTTACGCTCTGGCCTTGTGAGTATGGAGCCGCAAACCGGTAATGTAAAAGCATGGGTAGGTGGTATTAATTATAAGCACTTTCAGTATGATCATGTGAAGCTAGGTAAGCGTCAAGTGGGTTCTACTTTTAAGCCTTTCTTGTACGCTACAGCTATTGATCAATTGCATTTATCGCCATGTGATACGGTGCCTAACGTTTTATACTGTATTCCTGCTGGCGAAATGGGCAACACAAACGACTGGTGTCCTGAAAACAGTAGCGGTGAGATGGGTAATATGGTTTCTTTAAAAGAGGCATTAGCACATTCTATCAATACAGTTTCTGCAAGATTAATGCACCGCGTAGGTCCTGGTCCTGTGATAGAGTTGCTCGATAAATTAGGCATTGACACAAAGAATATTCCTGCGGTACCTTCTATTGCTTTGGGAACACCAGATCTAAGTCTGTTTGAGATGGTATCTGCATACACAGCATTTGCAAATCAAGGTGTACATGTTTCTCCACAGATCGTTACAACTATTGTAGATAAAAACGGTACTATCCTTTTTCAAAGCGTTCCAGAAACACATGATGTTATCAGTGAAGAATCTGCGTATGTAACCCTTAATCTAATGGAAGGTGTAACACGTTATGGTTCTGGTGCGCGTTTGCGTAGTGGTGCTAGTGATCGATATGATCTTAAAAATGTAGTTACAGGTTATCCATACGGTTTTACAAATGCTATTGCGGGTAAAACAGGAACTACACAAAATCAAAGTGACGGTTGGTTTATGGGTATTGTACCTAATCTTGTTACCGGAGTTTGGGTAGGAGGTGAGGATAGATCTATTCACTTTCCTGGAATACGTTATGGTCAGGGAGCAACAATGGCATTACCTGCATGGGGATTATTCATGCGCAAGTGCTACGAAGACGAGGATCTCAATGTTTCAAAAGAAGAATTTAAAAAGCCAGAGAATCTTAGCATTCGCATAGATTGCGATACGCCACCAGAAGATACAAATACAGGAGGACAAGAAGTTCCTGACGAATTAGACTTTTAGGGCACCTTTTGCCTTAAGGGCAAAACCGCGCTTTACGTTACAATAAAATCCCCGCCATCACCGGCGGGGATTTTGATTTTCACTGCAATCGCTGGCGCAGAAAAGAACTTTTTATGTAAATGTCATATTTGTCTTAAAAATGTTGCGCTCACACAGGTTTTTCGTAATTTTCAAATGATAAAAATGAGATTATGATAAACAAGACCGTTGCAACAGTCACAGAAGCATTAGAAGGCGTTAAAGATAACATGACGTTTATGCTTGGTGGTTTTGGTCTTTGTGGCATCCCAGAAAATGCTATAAACAAGTTGGTAGATCTTAATGTCAAAGGACTTACCTGTATTTCTAACAATGCCGGTGTAGATGATTTTGGTCTTGGACTTTTGCTAAAAAAGCACCAGATCAAAAAGATGATATCTAGTTATGTGGGCGAGAATGCAGAGTTTGAAAGGCAGATGTTAAGCGGTGAACTTGATGTAGAACTTATACCTCAAGGAACCTTGGCAGAGCGTTGTAGAGCAGCTCAAGCGGGTATTCCTGCATTTTATACTCCGGCAGGATATGGTACTGAAGTTTCCTTTGGTAAAGAAACCAGAGAATTCAATGGTAAGATGTATGTGCTTGAGGAGGCATTTAAAGCCGATTTCTCGTTCGTTAAGGCGTGGAAGGGAGACGAGGCAGGTAATCTTATTTTTAAAGGCACAGCGCGCAATTTTAACCCTGTAATGTGTGGATCTGCAAAAATTACTGTCGCAGAGGTTGAAGAACTCGTCCCAGTAGGAGAATTAGATCCTAATGAAATTCATATTCCAGGGATTTTTGTTCAACGTATTTTTAAAGGAGAACACTTTGAAAAAAGAATTGAACAACGCACTGTAAGACAAAGACTATAAATCCGACAGAATTACTAGGATTAACCAAAAAAAACAAAAATTTACAATGGCACATTTAAGATTAGGTGATACAGCACCAGACTTTACTGCAGAAACTTCAGAAGGGACAATAAATTTTCATGAGTGGCTAGGGGATAGCTGGGGGATTTTATTTTCGCACCCTGCAGATTATACACCAGTTTGTACTACAGAACTTGGTACTGTAGCAAACTATTATCCAGAATTTGAGAAGAGAAATGTAAAGCCTATCGCACTTAGCGTAGACGGCGTTGTTTCTCACAAAGAATGGATCAAGGATATTAACGAAACTCAAAACACAGAGGTAAATTATCCTATCATCGCAGATGAAGATCACAAAGTGGCAGAACTGTACGATATGATTCACCCTAATGCAGACTCTAAACACACTGTGCGTTCTGTATTTATTATAGCTCCAGACAAAAGCATAAAACTTACATTGACGTATCCACCTTCTACAGGTAGAAATTTTGATGAAATTCTACGTGTGATAGATTCTTTACAGCTTACGGCTTATCACAAAGTAGCAACACCAGCAAACTGGAAAGACGGTGATGATTGTGTAGTTTCTCCTTCTATCAAGACTGAGGATATACCTAATCATTTCCCAAAAGGACACACAGAGATCAAGCCATATTTACGCATGACTCCACAACCTAATAAGTAAAAATGTTAGACAAAAACGGAATAGCACAACGCATCGCTCGCGAGGTAAAAGATGGATATTATGTTAACCTTGGGATAGGTATTCCTACGCTCGTGGCAAATTATGTGCGTGATGATATTGAAGTTGAATTTCAAAGTGAGAACGGGGTTCTAGGAATGGGCCCCTTTCCCTTTGAAGGTGAAGAAGACGCAGATATTATCAATGCAGGTAAACAAACCATTACTACGCTCAAAGGAGCTTCATTTTTTGACTCTGCGTTGAGTTTTTCTATGATACGTGGCCAGCACGTAGATCTCACGATCCTTGGTGCGATGGAAGTCGCTGAGAACGGTGATATCGCAAACTGGAAGATTCCTGGTAAAATGGTAAAAGGTATGGGTGGTGCAATGGATCTCGTTTCAAGCGCAGAGAATATTATCGTGGCCATGATGCATACAAACAGAGCCGGAGAATCAAAACTGCTTAAAAAATGCAGTTTGCCGCTCACAGGCGTGGGTTGTGTAAAAAGGATAGTAACTAATCTCGCCGTGCTAGAAATCACAGAAAACGGCTTTAAACTGCTTGAGAGAGCGCCTGGAGTTTCTGTAGAAGAGATCAAAAATGCCACAGAAGGAAATTTGATCATCGATGGCGATATTCCAGAAATGGTTTTGGCTTAAAGCCAAAAAAAGTTGAAGCATATAAATTTCACGATGAACGACACCGTGAAACACCTCTGAAAGACGAAAATCACATTATCTACGACTAAAAACACGTTTTTTTAACAAAAACTGTGAAATTCACTTTGTAGAATTAAATTAATAATCTACTTTAGCAGTCCCCAAACAGAATTTGTTTTAAATATAAAGTTCGAGATTAGAGGCCTTGAACTTAGATTTTCAAAACGTTAAGAGTGTTTTGATGTTATGATTTGTTAGAAAAAACAGCGAGTGGAGGTTCGCTGTTTTTTTTGTTTCTATACATTTTGAATTAACATAAATTTTGTATAATTTTAAGGTTTCTTTGATATTTTAATTCTTTTTCACCCCAATGGAAAATTCATCAAATGCTCAACTACAGTCCTTTATAGGTAAAGGCTGGTCAAATTTTAAAAACGGAATTCGTGTTTGTGCGCACTTTTTTTATGTGGCAAAAAAGGTATTTCTGTTTATGTTCTAGATGCCTTTAGGAATCGCATCTATAAGTTCCTGAGTATATTTCTTTTCTGGAGACGCGTAGATCTTATCAGGATCACCATGCTCTAAAATTTCTCCTTCTCGCATTACTAATAATCTGTCTGCCATATATTTAACTACGGCAAGATCATGCGAAATAAATAAATAGGTAAATCCTAACTCATCCTTTAATTCATTAAGAAGATTTAAAACCTGCGCCTGCACAGAAATATCTAATGCAGAAACAGATTCGTCACACACGATAAAACGCGGTTTTAAAGCAATTGTTCTTGCAATGCCCACACGCTGTCGCTGACCACCGCTAAACTCATGAGGATATCGCCCATAATGCTCTGCAGATAACCCCACTTTTTCTAAGATCTTGATTGCCTCTTCCTTGCGCTCTTTGTATGAAGAATACAACTTATGCACCTGCATCACTTCTACAATAGCGCGGCCCACAGTGATTCTGGGATTAAGAGAAGAATAAGGATCCTGAAAAATGATCTGTATATCTCTGCGTAGTTTTTTAAACTCTTTTTTGTTGAGGTTTGTGATGTCTCTACCTTCATAAAAAATGTGGCCGTGCGTAGCTTTATCTAGCTGCAAGATCACATTACCTAGCGTAGATTTTCCGCAACCAGATTCGCCTACGAGACCTAAGGTTTCACCGGGATAAATTTTAAAATCTACATTATTAACCGCTTTTGTTTCTTTTGGTGTACTTAAAAATCCAGCGTTAGAAAAATAGATCTTATCAACGTTTTTGATCTCTAGCAAAGGTTGTTGCGCGTAGATCTTGTCGTGTTGTTCTTTTCTGGCTTGCGCCGAAATAAACTCAGCCGGCGCTTTTTTCTCTAGAAAATCTGAAACCGTAGGAAGACGTTGAGGTCTGGCATTTTCTGGTGGTCTTGCGTGAACCAAAGCTCTTGTATAATCATGCTGCGGATTCTTAAAAATCGCATTCGCGGTGCCTTCTTCTACAATATTCCCTTTGTACATCACGAGCACACGGTCTGCAAATTCACTAACTAAAGCCAGATCATGAGAAATGAAGATCACGCTCATTTTGTTCTTTTGCTGTAACTCGCGCAGTAATAAGATTATTTCTTTTTGCACGGTAACATCTAGCGCCGTTGTGGGCTCATCAGCGATCAAGATCTGTGGCTCGCAAGCGATTGCCATTGCGATCATCACACGCTGTTTTTGACCACCGCTTATCTCATGAGGATACGATTTAAAAATAGCTTCTGGTCTTGGCAATTTCACTTTATTAAAAAGCGAGATAACCTCTTCCTTAGCTTCGGTTTTTGAGAGCTTTTTATGCTGTAGCAAAATCTCCTGAACCTGCTTGCCGCAATGCATCGACGGATTAAGAGAACTCATCGGTTCTTGGAAGATCATTGAGATATCATTTCCGCGTAAGCGTTGAAAATCTTTTTCTTGCTTTGTAAGCAGATCTTCATTCTTAAACAAGATCATACCAGAAGTAATGCGTGCGATCTTCTTGGGCAACAGCCCTAAAACAGCAAGATTACTTACCGATTTACCTGATCCAGATTCGCCGACAATCCCTAAGATTTCATTAGCATTAAGATGAAAATTGATCCCATGAATTACCTCAGAGAATCCGTTCTCATTTTTAAATCCTATTGTAAGATCCTTTACCGTTAAAATCGCTTGTTGCTCCACGAGAGAAATTTACAAAGTTACATCGCGAGAAAGTGCGTAAATGTTGAGAAATTAGACAGAAAGTATTTCGCTATCATCCAGCAATTGCTCATTGCGCAGACGCAGAACGATTTGGGCGACAGCCACAACATCACGCTCACAATATTCAATAATGCGGTCTACGTCATTCTCTTCATAAAAAACATTGCGCACCTGGCTGCCGTCAATATCCTGTTTGGGAGAAGGAATGCCCAGGATTTTTGTAAGTAACTTAAGCGAAGTATAATGCTTGTAGTCTCCAAATTTCCAAAGCTCCAGCGTATCGAGATGCGGTACTTCCCAAGGTTTTTTACCAAAAAGATCAAGCTTAAACGGCAGTTTGATGCCATTTACGATCATTCTGCGGGCGATATAAGGAAAATCAAACTCTTTACCGTTGTGCGCACAAAGAACGTGCTGAGCGCGTCCAAAATGCGTTTCAAGTAAATTCTTAAACTCTTTGAGTAGCATTTCTTCACTTCCGTGAAAAGAAGTCGTACGGAACTGCCGCATATCTCCGGTAAGCTTAAAATACCCTACCGATATGCAAACGATCATCCCAAACTCTGCCCAGATTCCTGCCTTATCATAAAACTCATCTGGCGTGAATTCATCCTTGCGTTGATATCTTGTCTTGTCAGCATACAGCGCCTTGAATTCATCATCTAGGTCTGCAAAAGAACGCTCCTGCGGAACGGTCTCAATATCAAGAAAAAGGATATTCTCTAAGTTGAGTCTGGCAATCATAAGTAGATTTCGTGTAAACGAATATAACTAAAAATCAGTTGTTTAGAAAAGCGAAGTTTGCTTTACGGGACTTTCATGCTCCAGCAACCATTTTTTGCGCCACAGTCCGCCAGCGTAACCGGTAAGCGAATTATCGCTACCCACAACGCGGTGACACGGTATGATCACGGCTATGGGATTCTTGCCATTTGCACTTGCCGCTGCACGAATCACTTTTGGGTCGCCCAGTTCTTTTGCCATGTCAAGATAAGTGGCTGTCTTCCCAGATGGAATTTCCTGTAATTTCTGCCAAACACGCTTTTGAAAATCGGTGCCTTCAGGATTTAATTTGAGATCAAAATCCTTTCGCTCGCCGGCGAAATATTCTGTGAGTTGCCTTTTGGCGAAAGCCAAACATTGAGGAATATAGCTAGAAAGCTCATGATTATCATCCAGAAAATGCACTTTGCTAAGACCGTTTTCATTACCTTCTAGCAAGATCTGGCCCAGCGGAGAATCGATGATTGCGCTATTCTTTGTGCTCATCTTCTTGAGATTCTTCGTCTGTTTCCTGTGGTTTTTTCTTTTCGTCTTTTTGCAGGTTGATGCCCATGCGTTTTGCGCGGCGTTCCCAGTTGCGGCGGGCTTGTACTTGCATGTCTTCTATGGTGTCGCTCTCGTCCATGATCTCGAGGCCTAGAAGCGTTTCGATAATATCTTCCATGGTGACGATTCCTACGGTGTTGCCAAATTCATCCACAACCAATGCGATATGCGTGCGCAGTTGTATAAACGTCTCAAAAAGCTCAGGAATGGGTTTGTCGCCATTCACAACACGCATTTCGCGACGCAGGTCGGCAAGCGTTTTCTCACCATGTTCTTCTACAATTTCTTCAAGGACATCATCTTTAAGAATAAATCCCGTGATATTGTGCGTTTTCTCTTTATAAATGGGAACTCGCGAGAATTTAAGATGCTTATATTTTTGATGAAATTCCGTCAAGCTTGTGCTCTCTTCTTCCATCGTTACTACAGGAAAGGGCGTCATCACATCCTTAGCTTGAACAGATTTAAATATCAACATATTACGGATTACCGTAGTTTCATCTTCCTCGATAACGCCTTCTTTTTCGGCAGCGTCAGTAAGTGCGATAAACTCTTCGCGGCTCATGGTGTTTACATGCGCCGACTTGCCTACTGCTTTTGTGATCAAGGTCATCAACCATAAAATCCCAGTGTATTTAAGAAAGAATATGATGATTTTAAGGGTCTTTGCTGTGAAGTTTCCCAGCGATTTCCAGTAGGTTGCTCCAATGGTTTTTGGAATAATTTCAGACAAAACAAGAATAAGCAACGTCATCACCGCCGAGATAAGCGCTACAAAATCAAGTCCAAAAAACTCAATGGAATATCCACCTTCTACGGCAAGTTTACCCGCCTGATTTCCCACAAGGATGGCGCCCACGGTATGCGCAACAGTATTCAATGTAAGTATAGCAATAAGCGGCCTATCTATATCTTTTTTAAATGCTGCTAGCGTTTCAGCGTAGTGCTTGCCTTCTTTGGTTTTGATCCTGATAAATGATGGTGTCACACTTAGCAACACCGCCTCAAGGATGGAACATAGAAATGAAAAGAATATCGAAATCAGCGCATACGCGATCAGTAGAGCCATTCAGGTTAGTTTTTTGATAAATATAAAACAAATGGCACACAGCACCCGCAGGATTAAGAAAAGGTTGAGAGTCTATTTGGCTACAGCCAAATAAATAAATACCCATAAGCGGGTATTGATTCTATCTGTAAATGAGGTGATTTTTGAACAAATCAAAATGTTTAAATCATGAAACCCCAATATTTACTCTTGTTGCTGATGGCTCTTTTAATTTTTAATTCATGCGAGTTAATTGATGAACTTGAAGAGGAAGAAGAAGAGGTCTTTGTTGAATTACCACTTAGTGTGAGTTGGACAATAGTAGGCTCAAACGGAGCGTACTCTGCTCCTTACTATGAGTTTAATACTGCTTATTGGAACGAGGGTAAAATAAGGTTTGATAACAGTAGTCTTGAAAACGGTATTGAATGGGTTTCAATGAAGGATCTCAATATCACAGGGGTGGGTAGTTATCCTCTTTTGTATTCGCCATCTGGATATTTAAAACTTGCATCACACGTTTATTCCTCCACTGTTTATCCGGCGTTTTGGGTAGAAGGTATGAACAATGGCACTCTTGTAGAAGGCGGTGCGGGGTATACACCCTCAGCATATGCAGGTTCAGGAATCGTAGCGCAAGGTGGATATGTAAACATTACAGAATACTCCCAATATTACATTAGCGGCAATTTTTATTTTGTTGCTTGGGTTTTTGACAACCAATTGAACCGCGAAATAAGTGTTGGTATTATTGGAAGCTTTGAAAATGTTCTATATGCTGATTAAGATAAAAGTCTAACCACATCCTTAGCAAAATAACTTGCGATAAGATCAGCACCAGCCCGTTTAATTGCTGTTACCTGCTCCATAACCACGGCATCATGATCTAGCCAGCCACGCTCTGAAGCGGCTTTGATCATTGCATATTCACCACTTACTTGATATACAGAAACAGGTACATCAACAGCATTTTTAATATCACGCACAATGTCAAGATAGCAAAGACCTGGTTTTACCATCACGATGTCTGCACCTTCATCAATGTCCATCAAGGTTTCCTTAACCGCTTCTGTGCGGTTTGCAGGGTCCATTTGATAAGTTTTTTTGTCCTTCGGTATATCTTTTAAATCCACGGGAGCAGAATCAAGAGCATCGCGAAAAGGCCCATAAAAAGCGCTGGCATATTTCGCTGAATAGCTCATAATACCAGTGTCGTGAAAACCTTCATCTTCCAGTAAGGTGCGCATTTCAAAAATACGGCCATCCATCATGTCGCTGGGCGCAACGATGTCAGCACCAGCCTTAGCGTGAGAAAGTGCCATCTCTGCAAGAATAGCTGAGGTATCGTCATTTAATATTTTTCCTCCAGAAACGATTCCATCATGTCCAAAACTTGAAAATGGATCTAGCGCAACATCTGTCATCACCACCATTTCTGGGCATGCGTTTTTTACGGTTTTTATAGCGCGCTGCATTAAACCGTCAGGATTTAAGGCCTCAGTGCCTGCGTTGTCCTTGAGTTTATCATCAACCTTTACAAACAATAAAACCGACTTTAATCCCATATTCCAGAGTTCGTTAATTTCTTTCTCCAGATTATCCAGACTCAACCTAAAATACCCCGGCATAGAAGCGATTTCTTCTTTTTTGCCTTTGCCTTCTACAACAAAAAGAGGCACAATAAAATCGCTAGGAGTTATTATGGTTTCGCGTACCATTGAGCGCAAAGCTTCGCTGGTTCTTAGTCTTCTATTTCTTTGTAATGGGAACATCGTAGTTATTTTATAAAATTATCAAGCCACGTAAAAGCGACTAACATAAACAGAACTGCCAAAATTATTGAGCCTAGTTCAGGCACGACAAAAAGGCCAAAAACACCAACGCATAGCATTAATGCTCCGTAGATCATAGCAAAAAATCTGCTCTTTTTTTCCTCTCGCAAAAATGAGTTGGGCAAAGGTACCATAGCGCAGAGCGAAGCAAAACCTATTGTACCAAAAATTGCAAATGAAGTTGCGTAAAACGCCGTGCCGCATAAAATAGCGGTTAAGAAAAGACCAAAAATTGTAAGACCGCTGGTCTTTTCGTTCTTGTCAAGAAGAAACTTACCGTTTTTATCAAGCATTAAGATGGCATTTGAAATAGGATTGATCATCCATCCACCCAATGCAAAAAGAAGGTACACAATAATTAATGGTGCGGCAAGATATGTGAGCCCGGCAGCACCCAGCGCACTTACTGCAAGGCGGTAACCCACATAAAGACCAATTATAAAAATCCACTGGTTTTTGCCACTTTGCTTACTTATCCAGAAAGCATATTTTAAATGCCATCTGTAAAGAAAATTTTTCGCCTTGAGCGCAGTACTCATACCGCTACGCGCATAATCCATTGTAGGATTTAACATCAGCGCTTGTCTAAAATGCTCTATCGCCTTTTTGTGATCACCATGTTCTAGTGCCACCCAGCCTACATTGGCATGCGAGTAACTGTCCTCTGGGTTATCATAGAGAATATATTCTACAGTTTCGCCTGCTTCCTCCTTACGGTTGAGCTTTGTGAGAATCTGTGCCCGTAAATTGATGCAAAATCTGTTTTTAGCGTCAAGCGAAAGACCATGATTTGCAAAACCCAGAGCATCATCATACTTTTTCTTATCAAGTAAGATGGCAGCTTTAAGACCAAAATAATCTGCATCTTCAGGATAGATGGAGATTGCTTCATTAAGATATTCAAGCGCGGCATTATCGTTATCATGCTGCTTCTCAATTCGTGCTTTTAAAAAGAAAATATCAGGGTCACTTGGGTCTTGGGCAAGCAAACTATTTGCCATCGCCTCAGACTCGTTATAACGCTCCAGATTGTACAAACTGTACATCATGTAGCGTTGCGCAGTAGGATTTTCTGGGCTTTCGCCAAATTCCTTCAAAGCATCCTTATAACGCCCAAGATCAAATAATGCGATGCCACGCTGAATAGAGTCTGCCATTACTTCTTGATTTTTAGATAAGATAAAACATCATCATAAAGTCCGGCATCGTTAGCATATAGCGCATAGTTTTTCGCGGAAGCGAACCACTCTTTTGTACTTGCCTTGACGCGTTTTATGGCTTTTAAAACGTCTTTAGTTTTTAAAGGCGTGGGAACACCAGCAGCGAAGGATTGCTCTAGCTTTTCCTCAATGGCGACGTCAATCACCGCCTGAATATCTGCACCAGATAGGTCTTTGCTAGCCTTGCCAAGTGCGGTATAGTCTATACCTTCATTTGGCTTTTTAGAAAGATGGATTTTAAAAATCGCTTCGCGAGCTTCAGCATCTGGTGGCGCTACAAATATTATCCTGTCAAAACGACCGGGACGTCTAAATGCCGGGTCTAAATGCCAAGGGGCATTAGTGGCACCCAGCACTAAAATACCATCATTATCTGAGTTTATACCATCTAATTCTGCCAAGAACTGATTGATAACCGTTCTGCCGGCAGTTTTGTTCATATCGTTACGGTTTGCGCCTAGTGCGTCAATTTCATCAATAAAAATCACACACGGTTTGTTAGCGCGGGCAACTTCAAAAATTTCATGAAGATTGCGTTCTGAACTTCCTATCCACATGTCTAGGATGTCATTAATGCCTACGTTTATAAAATCGGCATTGATTTCTCCCGCTGTGGCTTTCGCCAAATGTGTTTTTCCGCATCCGGGAGGGCCATATAGCAAGATACCTCCACCTATTTTCTTTCCGTAAGCTTTGTAAATATCCTTATGAAGTAAAGGTTTGATGATCTTAAGGTCAATTTCCTTTTTTACATCATCCATGCCGCCCACATCAGCAAAACCTACTTCAGGTTTTTCCATGAATTTTAAAGCGTCTTCATCTGTAAATTCTTGGTCTTGCGTAACAGCACCCTTTAGTCTTTCATTAAAATATTCGTTGGTATATTTTGGGTCTAATTCTAGAAGCTCTTTATATGCTTCTTGAGCGGCAAAAAGATTCTCTTGATGAATGTGACAATAACAGATTAATTCTAGTGCTTTTTCAGACCTTTCTTTCTCTAGGATTTCTTCTAGGAGAATCTCGGCCGCTGAATATTTTTGTTCTTTATAGAAACATTTAGCCAGCTCATATTTACCTTCTAAGTTTTGTGGCTGTTTGTCTATTATAAAAAGCAAGTGCTTTTCTGCCTCACTGGCATTGCCTTCCTGCAGGTATAATTTTGCGATTTGTAAACGTAAGGGAATATTATCCGGGGAAAACTGTAGGGCTTCTAGTAAACTTTCTAACATTATTTTTTGTAAAAAGATGAAGATAAATATTTTAATGCAACAAGTTCAGGAAAATTAGGAATCTAATTCTCTAAAGAAGTCTCCCAGCCGTCATATTTTCCGTTGTATTCTGCGGCTTTTTTATAGAACTCCATGTAATCAAAATCTATGCGGGCGAGGTTAGGCTTTTCTTCTATGCCCATAACGAGCAAAAGGTCTTTGCCTATCAGCTTAGCCTTTTCCTTTTTCACCGTGTGAAAACCGATGTCATAGGCATATTGCTCCATTTTTTCAAGGTCTTCTTGCTTCTCAAAATAGAACCAATGCGTAAACTCTCGCTTCTCTGTAAGCGGATCGCCGCTTTTCTTTAAAAGCTTAAAAAGCGTGGCATTTAATTTTTTAAAGAATTGCTTGTTCATGCCCAGTCTTTTGGGTTTTTCAGTACTTCAACTAACTTTTCTTCTTCGCTTCCTGGCTCAGGATGATGGTCATATTTCCATTGCACGACCGGCGGTAAACTCATCAGGATACTTTCAATCCTTCCGTTTGTTTTCAACCCAAAAAGGGTCCCCTTATCATGCACAAGATTAAACTCTACATAACGACCGCGGCGCACTTCTTGCCAGTTGCGCTCCTTTTCGCCGTAAGGTAAATCCTTTCTGCGCTCAATGATGGGAACATATGCATTTAAAAAGCTGTTGCCCACCTGGGTCACAAAGTTGTACCAATCTTGCATGCTTTGAGTTTCGGAGGCTTTAAGATAGTCAAAAAACAGTCCGCCTATTCCTCGTGCTTCACCACGATGCGCATTGTGAAAATACTCATCGCACTTTTTCTTGTATTCAGGATAGAATTTCGTGTCATGCGCATCACAAGCCGCTTTTGAAACTTTATGAAAATGCTTGGCATCTTCTTCAAAAAGATAATATGGCGTCAAATCTTGCCCGCCACCAAACCAACTATCGACCAGCGTACCGTCTTTTTCAAACATCTCAAAATAACGCCAGTTTGCATGCACGGTGGGCGCGTATGGATTTTTAGGATGCAGAACCAGACTCAATCCACAGGCAAAGAAATCTACATCACCCACTTTAAAATACTGCTGCATCGCTGGAGCAAGCGCACCGTGAACTTTAGAAATATTCACGCCGCCTTTTTCAAAAACAGCTCCATTTTCAATCACGCGCGTACGGCCACCGCCACCCTCTGGGCGCTCCCATAAATCTTGATGAAATTTAGCCTCACCATCAATATTCTCAAGGGTTTCGGTGATTTTGTCTTGTAAGTTTTCTATATAGTTTACAAACTTATCTCGCATGCGTGACCTGTTTTTCTTTGTTCAAAATATCTAAAGTGGTCTTGCTCGCCGCAGTTACCGAAATGGGCAAAACCAAAATAATTCCCAGCACGGGAATGAGCAAAAACAGCATAAAAACAATGCCGTTTCCTATTGCAAAACCGCGGTTTTGCTTTACAAATTTTATGCTTTCGCTATAGCGAAAATGACGCTCGAGCGTGTAATCCATATTCCCGAAACCGGCGTAGTATGCTTGCACAAGAAAGAGCAAAATAGACGTGAAAATATTCACCACAGGAATCAATCCCAGAAGTAAAATAGGAATTGAAAATAGCAACTCATAAACAAGGTTTCGCACGTTAATTCTCGTGCCGCGCCACAGTTGGCCCAAGTTTGTCGTATCGCGATGTTGATGAACACCATCGTATAAATACGCCTCAATTTTTTCAGACACCGGACTCATAAACGGCGCAGAAAGTGCCATCACGATGTGTTTGTATAAAATTAATCCCAGCGCGATAATCGCGATTGCGCCTATCCAGTTGCTGATGGTTCTAAAGGTTTCTGCGCCCCAATCCCAAAACCAGATTTTTGCGATCCATGCGCCCAGATTATCAGATAATCCCCAAGCTGAAAACCCAATCAAAACCGCCGTCAAAAAACTAATTAGCATGGGCACGGCAAAGTACTTCCACAACCCCAATTTCCCGATAAGGGAAAATGAGTCTTTGTATGCTGCCAGTCCTTTTACAATGTTGCTAATCATCTATAAAAACAAATTCTTTTGGGTGGTTTTTTGTGTCTTCCGGGTTTTTGATTTTTTGTGCATTTTCAGTTGTTTTCTTTAAGAAATCAACCGTTTCTTGCTCGTTTTTGTCAAAAATCGCGTCAAAATGCTGCAAACCTATCTTGTTGTTATGCAAATCCATCGCACGTTCAAGCGGCTTATTTACAGCAATATCTTCGTGCAAATCGGTTACTTTTTTCGCCCAGTTTTTGGCTGCAGCCAAATCCTTTTTTTTGCGATACACGCCTTGTGCGATAAGCGTTACCCAAAGCGCATGTCTAAAGGCATTTGCCGGATTATTGCCATGATGCTTTTTGCCATATTCCCGGGAAGCGATCGTCATCACTTTTCGGGAGGCTTTAAGCGTCAAATTGATGTATTGCGGCCGCTGAATAAAAACCTTTGCCAACTTAAATAGTTGCGACAAATTCATGGTTTTTAACCGCGACCAGACCTTCATCAGTCTTGCTTATATTCTTTTACAGCCTCAATAAACGCACCCGCATTTTCAATCGGGATATTAGGTAAAATACCGTGTCCCAAGTTCACGATGTACTTGTCTTTGCCAAATTCATCAATCATTTGCTTCACCATTCTTTTTATTTCGCTCGGTGGCGAAAGCAAGCGCGACGGGTCAAAGTTTCCTTGCAAAGTGATGTTTCCGCCAGTTAGGTAACGGGCATTTCTTGCACTGCACGTCCAGTCTACACCTAGGGCAGAAGCGCCACTTTTTGCCATTTCGCCTAGAGCGAACCAGCAACCTTTACCAAAGGCGATTACAGGAATCTCATCCTTCAACGCATCAATGATCTGCTGAATGTACTGCCAGCTAAATTCTTGATAATCTACTGGCGAAAGCATACCGCCCCAACTGTCAAAAACCTGCACGGCATTCACACCGTTTTTCACCTTTTCTTTAAGATAAAGAATGGTGGTGTCTGTGATTTTTTGAAGCAATTGATGCGCAGCTTCTGGTTGAGTGAAGCAGAAACCTTTTGCTTTATCAAAGTTTTTAGAACCCTGACCTTGAACGCAATAACATAAAATCGTCCATGGGCTACCTGCAAAACCTATCAACGGAATCTCGTCGTTAAGTTTCTCTTTTGTGATCTTTATGGCATCCATCACATAACCCAGTGTGTCATTGATATCTGGCACGATAACACGTTCTAGATCCTCTGGCTTTTGAATAGGCTCTGGCAACCAAGGACCAACACCCGGACGCATTTCTACGTCAATATTCATCGCCTGTGGAATCACTAGAATATCACTGAACAATATCGCCGCGTCCATCCCATATCTGCGAATAGGTTGCACGGTGATTTCGCTCGCAAGTTCTGGAGTTTGACAACGTGTGAAGAAGTCATATTTATCCTTGAGCTCCATAAATTCTGGCAGGTAGCGCCCAGCTTGACGCATCATCCACACCGGTGGCCGCTCAACGGTTTCGCCCTTTAAGGCTCTTAAAAACAAGTCGTTTTTTATCATGTTATTTGGCTAGTTTTTTCACGGCCTTTGCAATCACACTTTCAATGCTGGTGCTGTTTGCCACAGCGATATTAAGTGCATGTTTTTTGGCCTGGGCAGCAGTGGTCTCGCCAATGCAAACCGCAAGTTTATCCTCTATGGGATTATGATGTGTAAATGCTTCAACACCGCTAGGGCTAAAGAATAAAATCGCATCAAAATCCTGTTCAAATTTCTTGTAATTCAACTTTGTCTCATAAACTGAGATCTCGGTCAAATCCATATTATTTTCTTTTAAGATCACAGGAAGTTCGTCTCTGCGTTTGTTTCCTGAGAAAAAGTAGAAACGTTCGTTTTTGTAATTTTCTGCTATAAATTCACCTAAATCTGAGGCGTTTTGAGCGATTTTAATCACATTTTGACCTTTCTGCTTTAAAAGCTCAGCGGTCTTTTCACCCACACAAAAACAGTTTTTTATCTGGCTTTCGCCAAAATTTATCACGCGCACCGCATTCTGGCTGGTGAAAATGGCATTTGTGATGCTGCGCGGCATTTCAAACTGCCCGAAA
This sequence comes from Leeuwenhoekiella obamensis, assembly GCF_055391795.1. Classification (NCBI taxonomy): domain Bacteria; kingdom Pseudomonadati; phylum Bacteroidota; class Flavobacteriia; order Flavobacteriales; family Flavobacteriaceae; genus Leeuwenhoekiella; species Leeuwenhoekiella obamensis. The sequence continues at coordinate 3,144,665 of NZ_AP029251.1, forward strand.
ACTATTTTAATAGCATCATATTCCACAAAGCCAACTCCTGCATTCAGGATGAGGTTTTTTTGAGCCAGGCTCAATGTTTTTGTGGATAGGATCGTGCTAGAAGTTACATCACCTCCGTCTGCTCTTTTTATAGAGGAAGAAGGAATTTTATGATTTGAGTTTTTAGGTTCTTTTTTCTCCTCACCCCCAGCCCCTCTCCCGCCGGAGAGGGGAGATTGGTTGTCGTATTTTTTTATAGGATTTATAGCCCTATGCTGTTTTACTTTTGTTATATCCTCAAATATTCTTTTAGGATTCACTGTAACTATTTCATTTTTATACCTAAGAACTATGTATCCCAAAAATTCTAAATGAAAATCGCGTTGTTCATCCTTCAATTTTTGTTCGGCTTTATTGTGATAACCGCCATCTAATTCTATAACAAGCATAAGTTCATGACAGTAAAAATCTACAATATAATCTTTGAGAGGATGTTGTCTTCTAAATTTAAGATTTTCAACCTTTCTGTTTCTCAAAAAGTCCCATAGCAATTTTTCGGCTTCGGTTTGTTCCTGCCTTAATTGCCTTGCGATATTTGTTTTTGAGATTTTCATTTATGTTCCCTCTCCTTGAGGAGAGGGTTAGGGAGAGGTGAAAGACAATACTTCCCTCAACCCCGACCCCTCTCCCAAAGGGAAGAGGGGAGGTTTATAATTGTTCTTTTATTTTCTGCATCAGTTCAGCTCCTCCATCTGCTAAAATCTCTTTGGCGCAAGCCTTACCAAAACCTTCATGACCTTTGAAACGCACGGTTCGTTCAAGTTCGATCTTTGTTTTACCATCTAAACTAAACAACGCCCCAATAAATCTTATCTCATCACCTTCAACCGTGGCTAAAGCTCCTATTGGCGCAGTACAACCGCCTTCTAACGTTCTTAGAAATTCACGTTCTATTTGCGTGCAGATCTCTGACTGTTCATCGTTCAATTTGGCGCAAGCCTCCTTACAAAAATCATCATTCTCCATCGCGGCGATTACCATCGCACCTTGTGCCGGCGCTGGGATCATCCAGTCTAGCTCAATATGATTTTCTGGTTTAATGTTGATGCGTTCTAATCCCGCTTGCGCGAAAATCGCCCCTAACCAATCGCTGTCTTGTAACTTCTGCATGCGCGTATTTACATTGCCACGCAAGTCAACCACATTGTGATTTTCATAGCGATGCAGCCATTGTGCCTTGCGGCGAAGGCTACCGGTTGCAATGGTTTTTGGCTTAGTCAAATCTGTATGAAGATCGTCACTTTTATGCACTAAAATATCCTTCACAGCAGCGCGTTCTAAAACGGCAGCTTGCACGATACCATTGGGTAAAAGTGTGGGAACATCTTTCATGCTGTGCACGGCGATGTCAACCTCGCCTTTGATCATGGCGACATCAAGCGTTTTTGTGAAAATACCTGTGATGCCCAACTCATAAAGCGGCTGGTCCAGAATAAGGTCGCCCGTAGATTTTACCGGGATAAGCTCAGTTTTGTAACCAAGATCTTCTAGCTTATTTTTTACGGTATTGGCCTGCCAAAGGGCAAGTTCGCTGTCGCGTGTGCCTATGCGGATGGTCTTTGTCAAGGGCTAGTGATTTTCCAGTTTAAAAACCTTCTGAATGAGTTCAAGGCTAGCGGCCTGTGAACCATTTTCAGATTTTAAATGACTGGCAAATTGTGTTGTGATTTTATGAATAATACGGTTGCTTATGATCTCAGCCTGCTCTTCATTGAAGTTTGCAATTTTCTTACGCTGAAAATCAAGTTCACCTTCCTTAAGGTCAACAAGTTTATTCTTTAAAGCTTTAATGGTAGGAGCAAATTTTCGGGTTTCTAACCACTCGTAAAATTCGCTTTGTATTTCTTTGATGATACCCAGCGCCTGCGGAACTTGCTCCTTGCGACGGTTTAGGGTTTCATCAGTCATTTTAGAAAGTTGGTCAAGATGAACCAGCGATACACCCTCAATTTCCTGGACATTTTCATCCACATTTTTAGGGATAGAAAGGTCTAGGATCAACAGCGGTTTTTTAAGGTAAAGCAACTCCTTAGAAATTGTGGGTTTACTTGCTCCCGTTGCGACGATCAAGATATCTGCATTTGCGATTTCAGCTTGAATATTCGCATAATCTTTAACCACGAGATTAAATTTCCCAGCGATCTTTTCAGCTTTATCCTTTGTGCGGTTTATCAAAACGATGTGGTCGTTCTGGGTGTGCTTTACAAGATTTTCGCATGTATTGCGACCTATTTTTCCGGTGCCAAAAAGCAAAATATTCTTTTCAGAAATAAATGGCACGCGGGCCAAAATATATTGCACAGAGGCAAAACTTACTGAAGTCGCTCCGCTTGAAATATTTGTTTTGCTCTTGATGTGTTTGCTCGCCTGGATCACAGCGTTTATTAAACGCTCCATAAATGGGTTGACAAGGTTGAGTTTCTTTGCACGCTTGAAGCCACTTTTTAACTGACTGATAATTTCAAAATCACCTAAAATCTGGCTGTCAAGACCTGTTCCCACTTTAAAAAGATGGTCAACTGCAGCTTCATTTTTATAGATATAGGCTACTTTTTCAAATTCCTCACGAGTTCCTTGTGTGTGAACACAAAGTAGATCGATGAGGTCACCAGCATCTTTTGCAAAACCATAAATCTCTGTGCGGTTGCAGGTAGAAATGATAGAAAGTCCCTCAAGACCATCTCGTTTTGCCTGCTCAAGAATGTTGATCTGTGTAGAAGAATCTATACTAAAATGACCACGCACCTCAGCATCTGCTTTAAGATAACTAAGGCCTATGGCATAAAAATTTCCTGGGTAGGAAGGATAAAAATAGGGTTTGACGCTCATACCAAATTGTCAACGGGTGCAAAAGTATGTGGAGGATTTTTAAAAAAATAACGCTAGAAGCACGAATTGTGTCGGCATGAGAATAAAAACAACGCCAGAGGCATTAAAATGCCCAGAATAAGCTATTTTAGTGGGAATATTACGTTATAGGTTATTCAAGTTGTTTAGAAATGTTCTAAATAATTAAGAAAATTTAAGAAGCTATGGAAACTAAAAATAACGCCCTAAGCCTGTATGAAGAAACGGAGATCGAGGAAGGTTTTTCGGTGCTTAAATTTAATAATGAATCGCAGGAACCTCAGCGAGTTACGCGCGAGGTAAATAGCAATTTCATTCAGTTTCATTTTTGTGCGAAGGGTTCTGCCGTTTTTAATTTTAATGATGGCAATTATAAACTGCCTCTGCAGGAAGAAAACTCATTATTGCTGTACAATCCGCAGCGGGATTTGCCCATGAATCTTGATGTGAACACAGATTCTTGGGTGATCTCTATTTTGATTTCCATCAAAAAGTTCCACTCGTTGTTTTCGCGTGAAGCGAACTATATCACCTTCTTGAGCGACGAGAACAAAAACCGAAAATATTATAAAGACGGTAGCCTGACGCCAAGTATGGCGATCGTGCTGAATCAGCTTATAAATTTCAATTTACATCCCAGCATCAAGCCGCTTTATTTTAAAGGAAAAGCATACGAACTGCTGAGTTTATACTTTAACCGGCCTACAGATGTTGATGTGGAACAATGCCCATTTCTGGTTGATGAAGAGAACGTTATCAAGATAAAAAAAGCAAAAGAGATCATTCTTGCGCGCATGGCTGAGCCGCCTACTTTACAGGAACTTTCAGAAGAAGTGGGATTGAGCCTTAACAAACTTAAGGAAGGTTTTAAACAGATTTATGGCGACTCGGTGTACAGCTTTTTGTTTGATTACAAAATGGAAGTCGCACGCCAATTATTAGCTTCTGGTTCGCATAATGTAAACGAAGTGGGATTGCGTGTGGGTTACAGCACAGCGAGTCATTTTATTTCGGCGTTTAAGAAGCAATTTGGCACCACACCAAAAAAATACATACAATCACTCGCATGAGATTCACACTTATTTTAGCGTTGTTTTTTTGCTCTGTTTTACAAGCGCAGCAAGAGGTTTTGATTTTTACTAAAACAAATGGTTTCAGGCATTCTTCTATTGAAAAAGGCGTGCAAACCTTTAAAGAAATAGGAGCAAAGCATAATTGGAACATTACACATTCTGAGGATTCTTTGGTTTTCACCAAAAAGAATCTCGACAAGATCGATCTTCTGATCTTCTTGAATACAACGGGTGATATTTTTGGCGAAAGCCAAGAAAAAGCCTTTAAAAACTACATGGAAAACGGCGGAAGGTTCTTTGGCATTCATGCCGCATCTGACACAGAGTTTGAATGGGAATGGTTTGGGAAATTCATAGGGGGATATTTTAAAAGTCACCCGAAGCAGCAAAACGCCACGATCCATAAAACTACGGCGCATGAAACGGTAAAAGCCTTCCCAGAAACGATGCAACGTTTTGACGAGTGGTACAATTTCTACAATTTGAATCCTGAGGTTACCGTAACACTCTCGCTAGATGAGTCATCCTACGAGGGCGGTGAGAATGGAGAGAATCATCCGCACGCGTGGTTTCAAGAAGTGGGCGATGGTTTGATGTACTACACCGGCGGCGGCCATACAGAAGAATCGTATGACGAACCCGGTTTTAGACAACATCTGGAAGATGTGATGCTATGGTTGCTTAAATAAAAGATTATTGTTTCATCAAGAAAGATTATTGTGAGCGTGTGTTTCGTACGCATTGGTAGTTGTAAATTTGAAAGCGAATAAAGAACAGCATGAAAAAAGGAGTACTTCTTGTAAATCTTGGGTCGCCAGATAGCACAGACCCTAAGGATGTAAAGCGATATTTAGGCGAATTTTTAATGGATGAACGCGTGATCGATGTGCCATATTGGTTTCGTTCTTTTCTTGTAAAAGGCATCGTGCTTAATACGCGCCCTAAGAAATCTGCAGAGGCTTATTCTAAGATCTGGTGGGAAGAAGGTTCGCCGCTTATTGTTATTTCTGAGCGCCTTACGGCGAAAATCAAACAACACGTAGACATGCCGGTTTCTCTGGCAATGCGTTACGGTAAACCTTCGCTAAAAACGGGATTGCAAGAATTGCATGATCAAGGTGTGGATGAGGTGCTAATTGTGCCATTGTATCCACAATTTGCCATGGCAACAACTGAAACTATTATTGTACTGGCAGAAGAATTGCGAAGGAAGCACTTCCCAAATATGCAGTTTTCAGACATTCCTGCATTTTATAATAAGGAAGAATATATCGAGGTGCTTTCACGAAGCATAAACGAGCAAATTGAAAATCTTGACTACGAGCATCTTTTGTTCAGCTATCATGGAGTGCCAGAGCGTCACATTCGCAAAAGCGATGTTACAAAAAGCCATTGTAAAATAGATGGTTCTTGTTGTGCAACAGCATCTGCCGCACATCAATTTTGCTATCGCCACCAGTGTTTTGAAACTACAAAACAGGTCGCTGAAAAATTGAATCTTAAAGAAGGCACATACTCTACTTCATTTCAATCGCGTTTAGGTTTTGATCCATGGTTAAAGCCATATACAGACCGTACAATAGAGCGCTTAGGAAAAGAAGGCACAAAGAAAATGGCTATTGTCACTCCGGCATTTGTAAGCGATTGCCTGGAGACTTTAGAAGAGATCGCTATGGAAGGCGAGGAGATCTTTCATGAGATGGGCGGTACAGAATTTACGACCATACCATGTTTAAATGATCGTGATGATTGGGCAGAAGTACTTTCTGGTTGGATCAATGATTGGGCAAAAGTGGAGTCAAAAACTCCTGTTGCTTAGCGATTTTAATTTTTAAAAGCAGGTCCTTTGGAACCTAAAAAATCAGATGCGCTGGGTTTTAGACCCATAAGTAAATTACTTGTGCAACAAGCGGTGCCCGCCTCTGTGGGAATTCTTGTGATGTCGCTCAACATTTTGATCGATACGATCTTTGTGGGTAACTGGATAGGTTCTATCGCCATCGCTGCGATCAATGTTGTACTTCCTGTTTCGTTTTTTATCGCTGCGCTTGGTATGGCGATCGGTATAGGTGGTGCTTCAATTATATCACGTGCTCTGGGAGCGGGAGACAAGGAGCAGGCGCTATCTACTTTTGGCAATCAGATCTCTGTAACGCTTATTCTTACCATTACGATGGTAGTCGTAGGCCTAACGTTTGTAAATGATATCATTCCGGCGTTTGGTGGTAAGGGTGAGATCTTTGATCCTGCTAAGGTTTATTACCAGATCGTACTGTATGGAGTTCCTGTTCTTGCGCTCTGCATGATGGGAAATACAGTAATACGCGCAGAGGGAAATCCTAAATTTGCGATGATCGCAATGATCATTCCTTCGGTGAGTAATTTATTGTTAGATTATCTCTTGATCAATGTACTAGATCTAGGAATGTACGGCGCAGCTTGGGCAACAACAGCTTCTTATATTTTCTGTTTCGGGTATGTGTTGTACTACTTTTTAAGCAAGAATTCTGAATTAAAGATCACCTTAAAACACCTTTGGCTTAAAGCCAAAATACTAAAAGAAATGGGTGCGCTGGGCTTTGTGACCTTGTCGCGACAGGCGGTGGTAAGTATAACTTATCTTTTAATAAATAATACACTTTATGAATTGGGCGGTGAGACCTCAGTAACGGTCTATGCGATCATAGGGCGCATGCTCATGTTTGCGCTGTTCCCAGTGCTGGGCGTGACACAAGGTTTTCTACCTATTGCGGGTTACAATTATGGCGCAGAGAAGTTATCTCGCGTTCGCGAAAGCATTAACAAGGCGATCTTGTATGCAAGTGTGATGGCGCTATTGATCTTTATTCTGATCATGGCATTTCCCACGGCGATCGTGTCTGTTTTTACAGACGAAAGTGAGATCCTGACAAAAACACCCTCTGCCATGCGGTGGGTGTTTGCGGCAATTCCCGTGGTGGGAATTCAGTTGATAGGGTCTGCATATTTTCAGGCGATAGGCAAAGCTGTGCCAGCATTGTTATTAACGCTCACAAGACAAGGATTTTTCTTTATTCCGCTGGTGTTGATATTGCCAAAATACTACGGAGAATTAGGCGTTTGGATCTCCTTCCCGCTAGCCGATCTTTTTTCTACGATAATCACAGGTTGGTTTTTAAATAGAGAAATACGCAAAACCTTAAAAAATTCTTAAAACAAAACGGCTTTTTCATTATTTTTAGGCGGAAATCCCTAAAACTAGTGATAATGAAGCAAAACTTCTCGTATTCATTTTTTGCAATTCTCTTTATGTGTTTGGCTTTCGCCGAAAGCGTAATAGCACAAGAATTTGATACTTCTCTTTATGAAAATCTGGAATACAGATTAATAGGTCCCTTCCGTGGTGGAAGAAGTGCCGCTGTAACCGGAGTGCCCGGTGAGCCGTATTTGTATTATTTTGGAGCGACAGGCGGTGGTGTTTGGCGCACAGAAGATGGCGGCGATACATGGGAGAATATTACAGATGGTTATTTTGGCGGAAGCATAGGCTCTGTTGAGGTAGCGCCTAGCGATCATAATGTGATCTATGTGGGTGGAGGAGAGCAAACCGTGAGAGGTAATGTTTCTTCTGGTGATGGTATCTGGAAATCTATTGATGCCGGTAAAACCTGGCAACGTGCAGGTCTTGAAAAAAGCAGACATGTGCCTAGAATACGTGTGCATCCTGACAATGCAGATATCGCGTATGCTGCTGTGCTGGGCGATATTTATAAGCCTACAGAAGATCGCGGAGTGTATAAAACCGTTGACGGTGGTAAAACCTGGAAGAAAGTGCTTTTTGCCAACGAAGATGCCGGCGCTGTTGATCTTGTGATAGATCCTAGTAATCCTCGTGTTTTGTATGCTTCTACCTGGAATATGCGCCGCACGCCATACAGTTTGAGTAGTGGCGGTCCTGGTTCTGCATTATGGAAAAGTACAGACAACGGTGAAACATGGTCAGAGATCTCTGCAAACAGTGGTTTTCCTACTGATACTTTAGGGATCATTGGTGTGGCGGTTTCACCAGCAGATTCACAGCGTGTGTATGCTATGGTAGAGAATAAAGCAAACGGCGGCTTGTACCGTAGCGACGATGGTGGCGACACTTGGGATCATGTTAATGACGATCGCAACTTGCGTCAACGTGCGTGGTATTACACCCGTGTTTATGCAGATACGCAAGATCCAGACAAAGTATATGTACTTAATGTAAGATACCACACCAGTACAGATGGCGGTAGAAGTTTTCAGTCGGCTAATGCGCCGCATGGTGACCACCACGACCTGTGGATCGCTCCAGAAGATCCTTATAGAATGATCATGGGTGATGATGGTGGTGCGCAGGTAAGTTATGATGGCGGTGCAAATTGGAGCACATATCACAATCAACCTACTGCGCAGTTCTATCGCTTGACGACAGATAATGCCTTCCCGTATAGAATTTACGCGGCTCAACAAGATAACAGCACAGTAAGGATCTCACACCGCACAGATGGTTATGCGATCACAGAAGATGACTGGGAAGAAACCGCCGGTGGCGAGTCTGCGCATATTGCGGTAGATCCAGAAAATCCTGAGATCGTTTATGGCGGTAGTTACGATGGTTTCTTAACGAGAGTGAACCATGAGAAAAACACAGTGCGCTCTGTTTCTGTATGGCCAGATAACCCAATGGGGCATGGGGCAGAGGATATGAAATACCGCTTTCAGTGGAATTTCCCTATCATGTTCTCACGTCACGATCCAAATAAATTATACACGTTCTCAAACCACGTGCATCTTACCACAAATGAGGGGCAAAGCTGGGAAGTGATCAGCCCAGATCTTACTACAGATGATAAATCTAAGCAAGGTTCTTCCGGCGGGCCTATCACTCAGGATAACACTTCCGTAGAATACTACTGTACCATTTTCGCAGCAAACGAAAGTCCGATAACAGAGGGTGTGCTTTGGACCGGTAGTGACGACGGACTTATCCATGTTACTCGTGATGGCGGTAAGAATTGGGAGAACGTTACGCCGAAAGGCATGCCAAAATGGATGATGATCAATAGCATTGAACCTAGCTACTTTGACGAAGGCACATGCTACGTCGCAGGCACAAAATATAAAACAGGCGATTATACGCCGTATCTGTACAAAACCACAGACTATGGTAAAACCTGGGAAAAGATCACAGACGGTATCCCTGCAGAGCATTTTACACGCGTTGTGAGAGAAGATCCAGCGCAAGAAGGTCTTTTGTATGCCGGTACAGAGAACGGTATGTATATCTCTTTTGATGATGGTGATAGCTGGGAGCCGTTTCAGCTTAATTTGCCTATCGTGCCTATCACAGATCTTGCGATCAAAGACAATAATCTTATCGTGGCGACACAAGGCCGCAGTATTTATATCATAGATGATCTTACAGTGCTGCACCAGTTATACGATATGCCAGAGGATGCAAAGAACTATCTTTTTAAACCTATGGATACGTATCGCATGAGTGGTGGCGGTAGATCTGGTTCACTTACTAGCGGAGCAAATCATCCGGGTGGTGTGATGACTTATTTCTATCTGGAAGATTTTGATGCGGCACAAGACACAGTGAGCTTAACGTACTATGATGCAAAAGGAGACACTATAAAAACCTATTCTAATCACGGGAAGGAGAATACGCTTAGCGCGAAAAGTGGTCTGAATCAATTCAATTGGGATATGACCTATGATGGTGCAGAGCGCTTACCAGGAATGATCCTGTGGTGGGCAAGCACAGACGGACCCATGCAAATCCCTGGAGAGTATAAAGTAAGCCTTGATGTTAATGGTAAATCTTTTACACAGCCTTATACCGTAATTCCTGATCCACGTTCTGAGGAAGATGCTGAAGGCTGGAAGGCACAGTTTGAATTCATAAACGATGTAAACGCAACGGTAGACCGTGCGCACAAAAGCATCAAGAAAATAAGAAGCTTTGAAAGCAAGCTGAAAGAGTTTGAAGCAAAGTATAAAGATGATGAGCGCACTAAGCCTTTACGCGAAAAATCTAAAGAAATGCGAGAGCAGTTTGCCGAGATCGAAAAGTCACTGTACCAAACCCAAAACCGCAGCGGTCAAGATCCATTGAACTTCCCTATACGCTCAACTAATAAACTGGCGCACTTAAATAGCCTGGTTGGTATGGGAGATTTTGGACCCACAGATCAAGACATCGCCGTAAAAAATGAATTAACCGCACAGATCACAAAAGATCTTGAGGCGTTTGATAAACTGGTAGATGCTGAGGTTGAGGCTTTCAATCGTGAGTTTAATGCGCTTAACTTAGACTATCTTTCAGTAGAAGAAGAGGATTAAAGATTACCCAATTTCTCATAACCTGCCCGCAGTGCTTTTGGCGAAAGCCTAATAGATCTGCGGGTTTTTTATGCGTTAATCTATAAGAGTTTCTTTTAGCACTTGCTTGCATTTTTTAACCTCAGTAGAAGAGAGTGAACCAAAAACCTTTACGATTCGCTGCTTGTCAATGGTTCTAATTTGATCAATGGCGATCATACCTTTCTTGCCATTTGCAGTAACTGAAACCCGAGTAGGGTAGCGCTTTGTGTTTGTAGTCATGGGAGCAACTATCACCGTTTTGAGATACCTGTTCATCTCATTTGGCGAAATGATAACACAGGGTCGTGTCTTTTTTATCTCACTACCTATGGTGGGATCAAGATTCACTAAGACAATGGTGTATTGTTCTAGTTCCATTCTTCAAAGTCTTCTTCTGCAAAAACGTCATCCATTAACAAAGCATCATCACCATTTTCTGCCATTGTTTTAAACTGTTCTTCCCAGTCTCTGCGAGGTGTAGTGATAGGACGCAAAATGATCTGACCTTGTTCTAAAATAAGCTCAACTTTATCCTTGATCTTGTATTTTTCAAGTATTGTTTTACTTAATCGCAACCCTTTTGAGTTACCTATTTTAATAATAGAAGCTTCCATAACTTTTATTTTGTACGCACAAAGTTATTACATTTTAGCTACAGCCAAAAACCAAAACCCCTAAAAATCCTTACTTATCTTCTTGTTTTTTACGCAAGATCTTCATAATGCGACTATAGACCACTTCTGAGATATTCCACTCATAACCCTGAAAGTTAGTCGTGTTTGTAAACTGTACCACCACCGCATCAATATCTGGGTGATACTCTGCGATGCTTTGATAACCGGGCATGTAGCCGGTGTGATTATACACATAGATGGAAGAATAGATCTCCTGCTCATCACCGTTAAAAACAGAACCATCATTAAGCGCACGCAAAAAGATGCCCACATCCTCTGCCGTGGCAAGCATTGAGGTGAGTTTAGAGCCGTATTCAGAATCTTTAACATCTTCTTCTATACCCACATAATATCCGCTCATTACATCATCGTTATTTACATCATCTAGCGAACCCACAGTATGTGTCAGCCCCAGTGGATCAAGAATAACCCTCTTGATATACGCAAACCTGTCGCCGCTTGTGGTTTGCTCAATGAGCTTGTGTAGCAACAAGTAATTAGTATTAGAATACGCATAATCTTCTCCCGGCTCAAAGTCGGCAGGGAGGTCAAGTACCCGTTGCAACGCCTCATCGCTGTTTGCCGGTGGATCAGACCAAAAGTTAGGCGTATCTGTCAAGTTTGGGATACCGCTGCGGTGCTGCACCATCATACGTAGGGTGATGCGATCTGCATTTTCAATACGGCCATCTAGCGCCGGGAAGTAATCTGCCAAAGTCTTATCTAGCGACAGTTTGCCGCTGCTTACTAGCTTAGTGATCGCCACCGCATCATACAGTTTGCTAATGCTGGCGATCTTAAAATACGCATCTTGTCGCGCAGGTATTTTCTTATCGCGGTCATGCCAACCGGCAGCATAGGTAGTTGCCGGCTCATCCGCAACATCTACATATACAATGATCCCGTCAAAATCATGTCGCAACGCATCATCCACCTGCTCCTGCACAGTATCTGGCAGCGGTAAAATCCACGCCCAGATAATGGGCCACGGCACATAGAATAAAGAGATAAAAGTACCTGTTAACAGCAGGACCTGTATAACGCGTTTAGATCGTTTTTTTGGCATGATAGGTTGGTGTGATTGATGATCAGTAGGTTAAAAATACCTATTTCTCCCATAAGACGGGCACACCGGGTGTTTGTTACTTGGGTTTTTCGCTTAGCGCGAAAAGGAATGCGTGATCACTTCCCTTTTACGAGCACACCAAAGTAAATCAGTAAAAAGCTCCTCCCTTTAACGAGCGTAGCAAAGTAAAACAACAAAGAGCTCCTTCCCTTGATAAGGGAAGGTGGCAGCGCCCCGCGCTGACGGAAGGGTTACCCGACTCCTAATATCCTGCCCCAACCTCAAACAAGCAAGCTACCCACACTAGCACATAAGGTTAATACGCTTAGCGCGAAAAGGAGTATCAAATAATAAGTTATGTTTTGGGAAATAACAATTATTGAAAATTCAAGTGCTCAATAATTTGTTTTATGTAGATATAGGCATAAGCACTAATAAATAGAACTAGTATAATTAAACTGATAATTTTCACTAGACATATTTTCCTCTTTTGAGCAGGTATAATTATGTCTTTTTGAGAGGTTAAGTCTTCTGTGATTGTTTGTAAATGTTCTTCATTTTTTATCCTTTCAAGAAATTTTGAAATATCATTTTCAATTGCATTAAATGCCCTTCTAAGATTATTTAGTAGTACAAACCAAATAATGATGAAATATAACAGCCCTAGTACTAGAAGAAATGAATCCTTAATTATATTTTCTCCTTTAAAATCGAAAAAGCGTAAAATCAAAAGGTACGCAGCAGGAATTGCAAGAATGTAAGCTGAAAACTTGTGTATTGTAGAGTATATCCTATCGGTTAACTCATGAAAATATTCTTGAGACGATGTTTTAATTTTGTTAAACGAAAATTCTGATAAGTAGATTTCAAAACTGCGTTTATAGAAGTTGCATATTGTATCCCAACTTCTTAATACTTCTGGAAAACTATTGTCTTCTGTAGATAGCAAATTAATCATCTCATTGGTGAATAATTTTCGGCGGGTTTTACTGTCGTTACTTTCCAAAACATCAATTTCAATTTCTTCGACGGTATTTCTAAAATCAAGATTTTTGAGATCATCATGAGAGTAATTTAGTGCTAGTGCACAAATTTTATCAGGTTTATGAAAAAAGAGTTCTATTTCTCCATTTGATTCTTTTTCATATGAACTCAATTCTTTTAGAAAAGAAATTAGTGTTAAGACTTGTGAAAGGGATTCTACTTTTTCATTTTTTTGACTATCAATGGGATGATAGTCAATATCATATATATAATAAAGATCGTTTTTTAGATCATATTTATTTATCCTAATGAAATCATCAAATGTCTCATAGTAATTCTGAAAACTTACAAGGTCTATTCTTAGTATTACATTATCTCCAATATCTAGATTCTGTAGGTTTGCAGATTCATTATTACCCTTGAAATATGCCTCCCGTATTTCATTGGGCTGAAATTTTTGAATTAGATCTTTATCTGATTCCTTTTCAATTACAACTTCACCTTTTAGTGTAGATGAGCTTATACTTACGTTTAGTAATTTTTTTCTAAATAGTATAAAGTCTCGAAGGTTCATTACAATTCAAACTGTTTGTCAAGTTCATTTTGTGGTAAGTCCTTCAAAATTATATCATTTCCTTGTCTAACTATTTTGCCTTGACGAATTAAATTTTTTTCAAATTCAAATTTATAACCATCACCAGTAAATTTTGCTCTATGAAATATATTGAAATCTGCTTTTTGAGATAACCTATAATTTCCACTAACTTCAATTTGTGGATTATCTTGTACATAACTAACAAAGCTAATAGGATTTTCTGGGTCTAAATGAGCTGATATCGCATTCAATTGGACATCCTCGTTATTTCTGTATTGTTTTAATAAATAACCATTAATTTTTGCATTTACTTCTTCTTTCTTTTCATCACTAAACTCTTCTTCTCTCATGAATTTAGAAATGGCATTTTTTAAATTTTGAGAATTTTTTTTAGAAGAAGTTAAATCTGTATTTCCTATGAATTTTTGAAAATACCCAGAAACATCTCTTGTACCTTTTATAAACGAAAGGTATAAGTCCTCGTTATTTTTCCATTTAGTAAAATTAATTCTGTTCGCTCTAGCTAATTTGTCAATATCGAGAGTTTTTAACTTTCGTATATCAAGACTTTGATCATTAATTGTGAATTGTTCAGATTTATCTAGCATTATTGTTATTAGAAAATCTGTTTCATTTCTAACGTAATGTGTGAAGACTACATATCCTCCTTTTGCTTGAGGTACACGAATTTCCTTGTCTAAAATTTTCATAGATTCAGTAGAGAATTTTAGAAAATCTTGGTCCGTTAAATATGTTTGAGCATAGGATTGGAAAGGATATAATCTTGAATCACTTTGAAATTCACCATATGTAGGATTTTTTGATCCGAAGCTTTTAACTAGCTTATTTACGAACTCCTTTACAGTGTTATTATCTTTATCAAGTAAATGATCAGAAATATTTAGTACTGGTTCATCATTCTCGTCTCTTTGTATATGATGAAGTACAATGTTTTTTAGTTCCATCCAAATTTTGTTTTATTAATAATCATTATTACTAAAATGAGGGGCTCTTACAAATTCTCCCCAATCTACCCCAAAATCTTAACATTTCAAATCACAAACCCATATAAATCACTGACGCACAATACTGTTTACGGTTTTCCATAATGTTTTAAAGCATTACTACCGCTTTATCGTATAAAATGCTCAATACACCTGTTGCATAGCGCATGTTATATACTGCACAGTGCGCTAAGCCGTTGCAAAGTACGCTCCGGTTATTGCACAATGCGTTCCGGAGGTTGCACAGCCCGTTCCGGTGATTACAAAGTGTGTTCCGGGAGTTACACAGTCCGCTAAGGCGCTGCACAACGCGTCCCGGCGGTTACACAATGCGTTCCGGAGGTTGCACAACGCGTTCCGGTGATTACAAAGTGTGTTCCGGCCGTTGCACAGCCTGCTAAGCCAATGCATAGCCCGCTAAGGCATTGCAGAGAGAGTCCAGACGCTGCACAGAGCGCTAAGGCGCTGCACAACGCGTCCAGAGTAAAAATAATAAGCATTGATAATCAGGTTATTACAAAATATGTGTTATATTTAATCTCACAACTTAAACTTTTAACGATATGAAAGCTAGAACATTAGCTAATATTCTAGAAAGTTACCGTCTTGCCGTAGTAAATAGCCGTGATCCAGAGATCGAGGCTGCACTTACCGGGTTCGGTCTCACCACAGAATATTTGCAAGAGGGGGTAGACCTCTATTCAGAAACTATGACCCTTGTACAAGATCAAAACCGCGAAAAACAGGAAGAAGCAGAAGCGTATGACACCTATTTTGCCGCGCAAGAAGCCGTACAAGACACCGTCACAAAAACCATTAAGATCGTTCGTCTTATGGCAAAAGAAGATCAAAACCTTATTGATCGTCTCCGCATCCCTGATAGTTATCCCGGGGCCATTGCCCAGTGGATAGAAGCAGTGACCACCTTTTATAATAACCTGCTTAACGAGACCGCTTTTGTGACTAGTTTGGCGCCCTTTGGCAAAACCACAGAGACGCTCACCGCAGAGCGTGATGCTGTTATCGCACTTAAGGATCTGCGCAACAAAGCACAGGTAGAAAAGGGGGAGTCGCAAGAAGCCACGCGCCAGCGCAACCTTAAACTCGACGAACTCAAAGCACACGTCACTCAGCTTAAAGGCTTGGCAGTACTCGCCCTGGCAGACAAGCCCCAACTATTAGAAAAAATGGGAGTACTCGTGAGATAACCATACATACTAACCCCTAAACACACGCAACAATGTTCATTACCTTTGATGCCCTGTTCTAGACCTGCAAAACCTCACGTCCCACAAGAAGTTCTGCAGGTCTTTTTATAAGCACAGCGTATCAGTAGTGCGCTAGCGCTACAAGAAGTCTATCTTCCAGCTCCCACCTTCCTGCTTCCAGCACCTATTTTCTCACTTCCCGCATCAAACACCCAGCACCCATCTCTAAATTTTACGAGCGCAGCAAAGTAAAACAGCAAAAAGCTCCTCCCTTTTACGAGCGAAGCAAAGTAAAATGAAGGGAAGGTGGCAGCGCCTCGCGCTGACGGAAGGGTTCCCCACGCCCCAAAATAGAAAGACCTGGACACCGCGGTAGCAGTATCCAGGTCAATCATTGATGGAAATTTAATATGTAGTCTCTTCTAATGCCTTTACAGGCGCGACATGCCTTTTAGACGTATAGAAAAAGAATAAGTTTAATACAGTATTTACTGGTCGTGATATCAATAATGATCACAGGGCACAAAGTAGTGGCTTCTATATCGATGTAAAAGGGGGATTTTCCCCATTTTCAACCCAGAGATTTATTTGAGAATAAAACAAACTACCTCAAGAGCGCAGTGAAGTAATCTTATGAGGAAGCCTGCGCCCACAGCGTCAAGTTAACCCATCTTCCCGCTTCCAGCACCCATCTCTTCAATTTACGAGCGCAGCAAAGTAAAACAGAATGAAGCTCCTTCCATTGTCAAGGGAAGGTGGCCGAGGAACGAGGTCGGAAGGGTTCCTCTTTTGGCTTTAAGCCAAAAACCTACTCTCTTTCTAGTTTTTCTATCTCTTTAAGGGTCTGGATATCTTCTAGAAGATCATCAATGGCGTCTGGATCTGTGCCGTCATAATACCCGCGAATACGCTTTTTTGTATCAATTAGCATGAAATTCTCTGTGTGGATCATGTCATATTTGCCACCATCGCCTGTGGTTTTTACAGCGAGATAGCTTTTGCGTGCAAGGTCATAGATCTCTTTTTTAGGCCCTGTAACCAGATTCCAGATGTTGCTATCTACACCTTTTTCGCGTGCGTATTTTTTTAGTTGGGCGACAGAGTCAATTTCTGGGGTAACACTATGCGACAGTAATTTTACATTAGGATCATTACGAATCTCCTTCTGTATCTTAACCATGTGATCTGTCATGATAGGACAAATCGTCTGGCAGGTGGTGAAGAAAAAGTCGGCAACATAGATCTTACCGTCATAATCTGCCTGTGTGATGGTATCGCCATTTTGATTCACCAGTTTAAAGTCTGCTATCTTATGATATTTCTTCACATACTTTACCGTAGAGTCTACCAGCGAGCCATCTACCATGGTGGGTTGATAAATAGGTAAAGATGGTGGCGGCTGCATCAAGTAATTAAACGTAGTGAGAATGATCGCAGAAAGAATAAGCATCACGATTGCAAACTTCTTGTATTTGGCAAAAAATGAAAGCATGGCAGTAAAGTATTTTGGCCTGAAAATTGCCCTGCAAAATTACAACAGCACAAAGACTTTATCTGCTTTTTAATCCCTTGATTTAGCATGTAAAAGGAAAAGGTTACTTTTGTGCGGCTTTTGACAGATATAGTAAACGATGGATGTATTTTGGATCAGAGCAGGCCAGTTAATTCTCAGCCTCTCAATATTAATTGTTCTTCATGAATTTGGGCACTTTTTACCAGCCCGTTACTTTAAGATACGTGTAGAAAAATTCTTCTTATTCTTTGATGTGAAGTTTGCGCTTT
The DNA here is from genome assembly GCF_055391795.1 of Leeuwenhoekiella obamensis. Taxonomy (NCBI): domain Bacteria; kingdom Pseudomonadati; phylum Bacteroidota; class Flavobacteriia; order Flavobacteriales; family Flavobacteriaceae; genus Leeuwenhoekiella; species Leeuwenhoekiella obamensis. Next base: position 3,162,315 of record NZ_AP029251.1, read on the forward strand.
TCAAGAAAAAAATAGGAGAAACAGTTTATGGTTTAGGTTGGTTACCCCTAGGAGGTTATGTTAAGATCTCTGGGATGATCGATGAAAGCATGGACAAAGAACAAATGGCAGAACCTCCCAAACCATGGGAGTTTAGAAGTAAGCCAGCTTGGCAACGTCTTATTGTAATGATAGGCGGTGTAACAGTAAATATCATTGTAGGCTTCTTGATCTATATTCTTATCATCGCAAGTTACGGACGCACGTACACCACTGCAGATGATATGAAATACGGTTTTGGCGTATATCCTACCATGGAAGAATATGGCTTTCAACAAGGTGATAAGATCGTTTCTGTAAATGGCGAACCGTTACTAGATCAGACTTCTATAAGAAACTACGTGATGGTACGTGACGTTAGTAACGTTACCGTTTTGCATGAAAATGGCGAAGAAGAAACCTTGCAATTACCAGATGATATAGGCTCTACACTTTTTGAAAGAGGAGAGATGTTTGGTTTCACAGCAACACGTTACCCTTTTAAAACAGATAGCATCATTCCAGATAGTCCGGCAGCAGCAGCAGGTCTGCTAACTACAGACAAAGTCGTTCAGGTTAATGGTGAGGATGTAAAATATAAGTCTGATATAGATAATGCGCTTATTCGCGATACTACAAGCACAGTTAAACTTACTGTGTTACGAGATGGTGAGACAAAGATATTAGACGTTCAAACAGGAGAAGAAGGTAAACTAGGCGTATTCTTTAAGAACACAGATCCAGATTATATCGCTCCACAACATGAGAAGAAGTATTCCTTTGGCGAAAGCATCTCAGAAGGTCTTTCTCACGGCTACTGGACGTTGCATGATTATGTAGTGCAGTTTAAATATGTTTTCACAACTAAAGGCGCAACACAGGTTGGTGGATTTGGTGCTATCGCGCAGCTTTTCCCTCCTACATGGGATTGGTTAAGCTTCTGGGAAACCACAGCTTTTATATCAATCATTCTTGCTTTTATGAACATCCTGCCGATACCTGCACTAGATGGAGGTCACGTGATGTTCTTACTGTATGAGATGATCACGGGTCGCAAGCCTAGTGATAAATTCATGGAGTATGCACAGATCATAGGATTCTTCCTTCTTATCGGTCTTGTACTCTTTGCAAACGGTAATGATGTATATCGCTGGATATTTGGTGATTGATCATTAGTGATAAAATTATAGCATTAACGCCTCGCTTAGTCGGGGCGTTTTTTATTTCGCTTTAAGCGAAAAGAAGATAAATTTCATCAATGCAATATGCTGCAAATCAAAGTGTAAAAATTTATTTTAAATATTTCCTGAAATTCTTTTTGCCAACTTTAAAAGTTATGTATATTTGCATCCGCTAAAGAAAAAGCATTCCTCCTTAGCTCATCCCGATAGCTATCGGGAGGTTAGAGATTAAGTGGAAAACGTTCTTAATCATACGGTTTATATTATTTATTTAGATTAAGCGTATGAAAAGTAGAAAATATTACGAGAGTTTAAAGAAGTATGAAGAACTTCAAATTAAACTCAAGGAAAAATATAAAGATTAAATTCCTCCTTAGCTCAGTTGGTTAGAGCATTTGACTGTTAATCAAAGGGTCCTTGGTTCGAGCCCAAGAGGGGGAGCAAACAAAGCCACACATCTGTGTGGCTTTTTTGTTTTATGACGTTTCCTAAAACCATATAACGTAAAAAAGCCAGCGTTTGCTGGCTTCTTTGTTCATGAGTGGTTGATTTGGCGAAAGCCAAATGAAATGGTCTAATAGAGCTTTAAAAATGCGATTATGGCGGCTGCTATGAATGTGAAGCAGGCTATCTCTGTATATGAGGCAAGAAATAAAACAAAGCCTAAAATAAAGAGCGCACTAAAGCCCAGTATATAATATTCTTTTTTAACGGTCATGAGGTTGATGAGATATGCTATGCAAATTAGCTAATCGCCTTACGCACAACAACCCGTATTTTCCCCCTATTTGATTTCTTAAAATACTACCGCCTTGATCTTTGACCAGAATTTCTTAAGCATAAATGCCGCAATGATCACAATTACAGTGAGTATTGTAGCTTGCAAATATTTGCCATAGATCCAGTAACCGGTAGCAAATAAAGCGCCGTAGATCATAAATAGTCCTAGTATGGTGGCTTTAATACCCGCAGGAACATTCCATTTTTGAGAATTGAGAATGATCTGTTCATTATCAGCTTCGGCATCTTTAACCGTTTTTTCCCAACCTGGTCCGCCGGGTTGTATTTTCTTGTAAAAAGAGAATAGGGTTTTCTTGCTCTCTGGCGGAGTGGCAAACGTCACCACGATCCACACAATAGAAGTGATAAGCACAATAAAAGGATACAGCATATAAGAAGGCATCAATCCTTCAATTACTTCACCGGTAACAGCGTTAGTTCCTCCAAAAAGGTAGGTTCCCAGCTCTGTAAAGTTGAATAGTATTGAGATGATACCAGAAGCGAACATTGCAGATATTTCGCTCCAAGCGTTAATTCTCCACCAGAACCAGCGCAGCAGGAAGATCAATCCTGTACCTGCTCCAAACATGATAATGATATTAAATATCTGTGTTGCGTTTGTTAGCGCTAATGCGAAAAGGGCGCTCACCGCCATTAGTAACACTGTCGAAATTCTACCTACGTTCACCAGTTTTTTCTCTGAAGCATCTTTTTCTACATATTGCTTATAAAAGTCATTCACGATGTATGAAGAACCCCAGTTAAGGTGTGTAGAGATCGTTGACATATATGCCGCGATCAAAGAAGCCAGTACAAGACCCAGCAATCCGCTAGGAAGCTTTGTCAACATCGCAGAATATGCAAGGTCATTTCCTAGTTTACTTTCTGCCACTTGCGGGAAAGCTTCATGAATACTAGCAACATCTGGGAAGACAATAAGTGAAGCTAAAGCCACAAGGATCCATGGCCATGGGCGCAATGCATAATGTAAAATATTAAAGAACAATGTCGCTCCAATTGCGTGGTTTTCATCCTTTGCGGCAAGCATACGTTGCGCGATGTAACCACCACCACCAGGCTCTGCTCCTGGATACCAAGCGCTCCACCACTGCACAGCAAGCGGAATGATCAATAACAGGATCAAACTATTCATATCGCTAAAGTCTGGCAGGATATTCATTTTAGACTGCACACTTTCATGCTGAAGCATTTCTGTGATTCCGCCTACTTCTGGAAGATTTACACAATACCATGCTGCACCAATACCACCTACAAATGCGGTGATAAATAAGATAAAGTCTGTATAAACCACACCTTTAAATCCTCCCACGGTACTGAAGATCGCTGTTACGATCCCAGCAAGACCCACTATCATCAGCGGACTTAAACCTAACATGATCTGACCTATCTTTATCGCTGCCAGCGTTACTGCTGCCATTGCAAATATGTTGAAGATAACGCCTAGATAAACCGCTCTAAATCCACGTAAAAAACGTGCTGGCTTTCCGCCATAGCGCAATTCATAAAATTCTATATCAGTGCCCACGTCACTTTTTCGCCATAGCTTAGCATAAATAAAAACGGTAAGTAAACCAGAGATCAAAAACGCCCACCAAGACCAGTTACCCGCCACACCTTGTGTACGCACAAAGTCTGTTACAAGGTTAGGTGTATCTGTTGAAAATGTTGTTGCGACCATACTCACGCCCAGCAACCACCAAGGCATTGTACGACCAGAGAGAAAATATTCAGAACTACTCTTTCCTGATTTTTTTGAGACCCAAAATCCCACAATTAGGGTAATGGCAAAAAAACTAAAGATCAAGACATAGTCTAAGGTTGAAAGTGCAATCATTGCAGTAGATGTTTGAATTAATTAAAATGCAAACAGATTGAGGGCAGATTCTGTTAGATATTGGCTAATCTAACACTTTAAATTAAATCCATAGTTTTAATTTTGACATAATCGCAAAAGAAATATGCTTAATTCGCATTTCTCAATCGATTTTTAACGATGTAATTACATATATTTCAATATGTTAAAAATAATCGCATATCCGCTAACTGTCATTTTTTACCTGGTATTTTTGATCGTACTGGTGATCTTTCATGGGATTCAGTGGTTTTGTTTTAATGTTTTTGGCTACCAAGCCCACAAAAAAAGCGTTGATTACCTCAACTTTTGCATCATAAAAAGCATGTTGTTCATCGGGGCGCGATTTACATTTAAAAACCCATATCGCTTTGAGCGAAATTGCCCCCACATCATCGTTACAAACCATCAGGGAGAATATGACATACCGCCTATCATTTGGCATTTGCGTCGTTTACATCCCAAGTTCATAAGCAAAAAAGAATTGGGTCGCGGCGTGCCTAGCGTGAGTTACAACCTGCGTCATGGCGGTTCTGCGCTTATTGACCGTAAGGACAAAGAGCAGGCGGTACAGGCGATCAAGAAACTTACCGAAATGGTTAAACGCACTAATCGCAGTATCGTGATCTTCCCAGAAGGTACGCGTAGCCGCGACGGTGTGCCCAGCGAATTTGCCCGCGGCGGACTCACAACACTTTTTGAAGCCTTGCCCAATGCTAAGGTTGTGCCTATCACCATTCACAACTCGTACAAATTGCAAAAATGGGGCGCTTTCCCACTGTATCCGGGCGTTCACGTTACGCACACCGTGCATCAAGAAATGGCCGTTGCAGATTATGAACCGCTAGAACTTGTGCAAAAAGTGCAGGATATCATTTTAGCCGATTTCCCAGAAGTGCGACCTCGCAAAAAAGGGCCTACACCACTTTAATTCAACATCAACATGCTCAATACAGCAGACGAAATTCTCATTGAGAAAACAAAAGCCTTTGTCAAAGAAACCCTTAAAAATGCTGAAGGTGGCCACGATTGGTTTCATATAGAGCGCGTGTATAACAACGCTGTTCATATCGCTCAAGGCGAAAAGGTGAATGCCTTAATTGTTGCCCTTGGAGCATTATTGCATGACATCGCAGATAGTAAATTTCACAACGGTGATGAAACCGTAGGACCTAAGATCACAACAGAGTTTCTTATAAAGAATAATGCAGATAGCACCGTTGTAGATCATGTGGTAAACATCATAAAGAATGTCTCTTTTAAAGGTGGAAATTTTGATAAAATCTTTGAATCACAAGAATTAAAAGTGGTTCAGGATTCAGATCGCCTGGACGCGATAGGAGCTATTGGCATCGCGCGCACCTTTAATTATGGCGGCCATAAAATGCGCAAACTCTATGATCCAGAGATACCACCAAAATTGGACATGACACCAGAAGAGTACAAAAAATCTACTGCGCCTACCATTAATCATTTTTATGAAAAGCTGCTCTTGCTTAAAGATCTTATGCATACGGCTACAGCCAAAAAGATCGCAAAGCAACGTCACGCCTACATGGAAGATTTTCTGAAGCAATTTTATGCCGAATGGGAAGGCAAACGCTAGAATAATTTTAATTGTCCTGTTTTGTATTGCTCGTGAAGGTCGCAGTTAAGTTTTGGCATTTCACGGCCTTTCATGTACTTGGTTGTGCCTAAAGTTATTTGCCTCGCGATCTGCAAAGCAAATTCTCCTTCACCTTTCATGCGTTTACCGTATCTGGAGTCGTTAAGTTTACCGCCGTGGCAAGCAGCGATCTGATTAAGAACTTTATCAGCTCTGTCTGGCATAGCTTTGTGAATCCAGTCTTCAAAGATCTCACCTATTGCGCCGTTGAGTCGCACCACAGTATAACCTATTGCTCTTGCACCATTGTCTGCAGCAGCTTTGATAAGTGGTAAAACCTCATGGCTATTGATCCCCGGAATAATAGGCGCTGTCATCACACGCACAGGTATACCTGCATCGCTTAGTTGTTTTACTGTTGCCAGGCGCTTTTTTATGGTCGCTGATCTGGGTTCTAATAATCTTCGGGTTTCTTCGCTTAGGGAAGTGATGGACACATTTACTGCGATCAGATCGTCTTTTTGTAGTTCTTTGAGAATATCAATATCTCGCGTTACGAGCGCATTTTTTGTAATGATACCCACCGGATGTTTATAGCGTAAAAAAACCTCGAGTAGTTTTCGCGTAAGCTTAAACTCTTTTTCTGCCGGTTGATAACAATCTGTATTCCCCGAAAGAACGATAGGCGTGGCTTTCCAACTTTTTGAAGCTAGTTTCTTTTCTAGTAATTGCGGCGCATTGCGTTTTACTAGAATTCTACTTTCAAAATCAAGGCCGGCGTCATAACCCCAATATTCATGTGAGTTGCGCGCATAGCAATAAATGCAGCCGTGCTCACAACCTTGATACGGATTAAGCGAATGCCCCATACCCACATCCGGACTTTCTACTTTGTTGACGATCGTTTTTGGGAAGGTATCTATGTACAGCGTGCGTGTTTCTTCTGGAGCATCACCTTCTGCAGCGCAATGGTTCAAGAAATCATCACGCATCTCATGACTGTTTTCAAAAAATCTATTGGTGATATGCTTCTGCGCACCTCTACCTTTTTTATATTCTTCTTGTGACAAGATTTTGGTTTTATTCCAAAATTATGGAATATATCCAATATTTTAAACAATGTCATTCACAAAAAAACCTGCTAGTTTGAACTAACAGGTTTTAAAATCTTATCTCCAATCCTGGCTATTATTTTCCGGGGAAGTCGGCTTTTCTTTTTTCTAAGAATGCTGAGGTTCCTTCTTCAAAATCTTCTGTGCCAAACGCATCACCAAAGGCTTTGATCTCAGCCGTATAACCATCAGTCGAGAAACCTGCGTTCACTGCTTTGATCGCTGCCGTGATGGCCACAGGTGAATTCTTTGTGATCTTGCCAGCGATCTTTTCGCAAAAGCTTAAAAGATCTTCTTGTGGGACCACGTGGTTAACCAAATTGTATTGCAATGCCTGGTGAGCATCTATCATCCCGGCGGTCATGATCATCTCAAAAGCACGGCCTTTGCCCACTAATTGTGGCAAACGTTGTGTACCGCCATATCCAGGGATCAACCCTAAAGAAGTTTCTGGAAGTCCCATTTTTGCATTCTCGCTCGCCACCCTGATGTGTGCCGCCATGGCAAGTTCTAGTCCGCCGCCTAGGGCAAAACCATTAACCGCTGCGATCACTGGTGTCTCAAGATTTTCAACGAGATCAAACAAGGTTTCCTGACCTTTTTTTGCCAGTTCTGCGCCTTCTGCGGGTGAGAAGTCTGCGAACTCGCTGATGTCTGCGCCGGCTACAAAGGCTTTTTCTCCGCTTCCGGTGATGATGATCACTTTTATGTCTTTGTCTGCATTCGCTTCCGCGAAAGCGTTACTGAGCTCAGCGATCGTGTCTTTATTAAGTGCGTTGAGTTTTTTAGGTCTGTTGATGGTGATCGTGCCGATATTTCCATCAACGGAAAAAAGGATATTCTCGTAATTCATAAGTGTATTTTTTAAAAAGCGGAAGGTCTAAGCTTCCTCTGAAAGCGGCAGAGAAACTTTAAAAACAGTGCCTTTGCCGGTGCGTGAAGTAAAGGTAACACTTCCGTTGCAGGATTCCACAATGCTCTTTACCATGGCAAGGCCCAGCCCCATACCACTAGACTTTGTTGTAAACTTAGGTTCAAAGATCTTAGGAGCGTTTTCTTCACTAATACCCGCGCCGTTATCGATCACAAGAATACAAACGCGCTCTGTGTCTTTTTTAACCTCAACCCTTATCTTGGGTTCTTCAACATCTTCAGTGGCTTGTATGGCGTTCTTAACAAGGTTTGTAACCACCCTGATGAGCTGTGTACGGTCAAACTTTGCGATCACCTCATCTGCTTCTGCAAAAAAGCTTATGAACTGCTCATTAAAGATATCTAGGGCCAACTTCACCACATAAGGCACATTGAGCGTCTCTGTTTGCTGGGCAGGCATTTTTGCAAAGTTTGAGAAGGTCTCTGCAATGCTGCTCATAATATCGATCTGTTGTATGATCGTGTTGCTGTATTCTTTCAGTTTTTTGCGAATGTCTGGATCGTCTGGATCAAAGCGGTGTTCAAAGCTTTGCACGGTTAATCGCATAGGCGTTAACGGATTCTTGATCTCATGAGCCACCTGTTTTGCCATTTCGCGCCAAGCTTGCTCCCTTTCGCCCTGAGCGAGTTTAGCAGCACTGTTCTCTAGCTCGTCTATCATATTATTATATGCCTCAACAAGGTTGACGATCTCCTCACTAGAGTCGCTTATCTTAATGCGCTGGTTGCGTTTATCAAGACGGGTTTTTACCATCTGATCGCTTATGGTCTTTAAACTCTTTGTGATATAGCGTGAGAGAATGTACGACAAGCCAATAGCCACCAGGAACATAAACAGATAACCTTCGGCAAGGCGGCGTAAGAACTCATCCAGTTCGCGGGTGATGAACTCATCATTTTCTATATACTGCAAACTCAATATTGCCAGCGGCGTGAACTGTGTATCGTTGATATAGGTAAACGACTGCTGGTAGTCTACACCCTCAATATCTGTGTGTTCTACCCAGCGCTTACCGGGAGAGTTTGAAAGGCTGTTGAGTATGTGTTGCGGGATATGTGCATCTGTGGTGTCTTTTATGAATCCGTCATCAGACTTTACCAGCATATTACCCTGCAGGTCGTAGATCTTAATGGGGATGTCATGCACATTGGCGATGCGGTAGATATCTTTATTGAATTTAAAGATGAGCTCTACATACGATTCTTCTACCGGGTATGTGGTCTCTTCTAATACATAAGCGATCTCCTCGCGTATCTGGTCTTGCTTGCGCAGTAGGCGATCTGTATGATACTCTGTGGCTTCCTCGCGGTATTGATTTACTGATAGCACCCCGATAAGAATAGACGCGCCCAGTATGAGAAGTATCATACTAAAGAAAATACGGGTGCGTAAGGAGAGGTTGCTAAGCTTCATTGAAGGTGTAAGTTATCAAAAACCGAGCCGTTAAGCTTCAGGATTTTTATCTCTTATGCGTTTGTAAAGTTTTATACCTAGCATGAGCAGCACAGCAAGACAGATCAATCCTGCTAATCCCCAGATCCAGTTGGTTGCACTTTTGGTTATAACCAAAAAAACAACAGCAAAGAGAATAAGCGTCGCGCCCTCGTTCCAGATGCGCATGTAGCGGCTGCTGTACTTTACCTCGCCACGTTGCAATTGCTTAAACATCACGTGATTTCTTATATGGTACATAATAAGCAATACCACAAAGCCCAGTTTGATCTGCATCCACGGGGCATAAATAAGCCCGGGATTGATATGAAACAGGCTGAGGCCAAAAAGTATCGCGAGGATCATAGACGGCCAGGTGATGATGTGCCAGAGTCTTTTTGCCATAAGGCTTAACTGCTTATAGAGTATGCTGCGCTCTGGTTCTGGTTGCGCATGGGCTTCTATCTGGTAGATAAACAACCGCGGAATGTAAAACAACCCGGCAAACCAGGTGATCACAAAGATGAGGTGCAGTGATTTAAGGTATAAGTACATGCTGCAAAGATAGATTGTTTTGTTAGAAGCTGGATGCGGGAAGGGTAACCCTCCGACCTCGTGCCTCGGCCACCTCCCTTTTACTTCGCTTCGCTTGTAAAAGGGAGGAGCTTTTTTTTGGTTCTAATGATAATTAGAACAAGTAAAAGCTCCTCTCTTCGCCAGAAGCATGTGCTGAGCTTGTCGAAGTAAGGGGAAATGCATTGCGATGCAATGCGAGGGGAGTTCGCGTGAAAAATCTTATTTTTAATCAATTAAGGTTTTGAAAAAGAAGAACATACATACACTTAAGTTCCTCAAAGAATACCGGGCAGAGCTGCGAAAAAAGATGACTCCGGCAGAGGCGTTTTTCTGGAAACAGGTAAAAGCCAGAAAATTTAAAGGCAAGAGATTTACCCGTCAACATAGTATAGGCACTTACATCGTGGATTTTTATTGCGCTTCTGAAAAGTTGATCATTGAGCTGGATGGTGAAGTACATAATTCGCCCGCGGCACAAGAATATGATGCTAAACGCACCGCATACCTTAGTGATCTAGGCTTTACCGTGCTGAGGTTTAAAAACAAAATGGTTTTTGACGCTCTGCCTTCTGTGCTTATGGAGATAGAGGAGCATTTTAGGAGCTAGGGAACCCTCCGACCTCGTACATCGGCCACCTCCCTTTTACTTCGCTTCGCTTGTATAAGGGAGGAGCTTTTACCTGTTCTAATAATAATTAGAACAGGTAAAAGCTCCCCTCTTCGCTAGAAGAGGGGAAATGTTTTGCTTTAGCAATGCGAGGGGAGTTCACTTTGCACCATATTTCTTTTTCTAGTAGTTGGTTTTACCGTACTTTTGCTCTGTTTAAAATCAATCTAAATTAATTTTGGGCACTTCTCTTGCACATCTTAAGCGTGGCGAAAAGGCGATAATTCAAGAATTTGAGATCGAGTTTGTACCGCTTAAACTACTCGAAATGGGTTGTTTGCCAGGCAACGAGGTAGAACTCGTGCAAACCGCACCCTTTAAAGATCCCATGTATCTTAACATTAATGGGAGCCATGTTGCTATACGTAGAGAAACCGCCTATCACATAGGGATTGAAAAAATTACTCCATGAGCAAACAATTAAATGTTGCGCTCATAGGAAACCCCAATACCGGTAAGACTTCTGTTTTTAACCGGTTAACCGGCCTTAATCAAAAGGTGGGTAACTATCCAGGGATCACCGTTGAGAAAAAAGAGGGGATCTGTAAACTGGATCGCGGGGTTAAAGCGCACATTTTAGACCTTCCCGGTACATACAGCCTTAACGCCAGCTCGCTGGATGAGAACGTGGTCATTGAGCTACTACTTAATAAAAATGATAAAGACTACCCAGATGTTGCTGTGGTAGTGAGCGATATAGAGAACCTTAAGCGCAATTTGCTGCTGTTTACACAGATCAAAGATCTTAAGATCCCAACTATCTTGGTGATCAATATGGCAGATAGGATGGAGCGCAAGGCCATCACACTAGATGTTGAGCAGCTAGAAGAAAAGCTCAACACAAAGATCGCTTTGGTGAGTTCGCGTAAGAACACCGGCTTTGAGCGTTTGCGAGAATTGATCGCAGATTATAAAACACTTTCTACAAAGCCTAATGTAGATATCTCGTATATCTCACCTGCATACTTTGAGCGTTTAAAATCCGCTTACCCTAAGCAGGACCTGTACAAGTTATGGCTTGTGATCACACAAGATGTAAACTTCGGTAAGCTAGACCGTAATGAGGTACAAGACATAGAGAGTTTTAAGACAGAGAGTAAGAGCAATCTTAAGCGCTTGCAGCAAAAGGAAACTATTCTGCGCTACCAGTTCATTAATGGGGTGCTTAAAGAGACGTTGAGTATTGATCACGCTTCCGCGAAAGACCTTCGCAGTCGTCTAGACAGAGTGCTCACGCATAACTTTTGGGGATATGTCATCTTCTTTGCGATCTTGTTAGTGATCTTTCAGGCGATATTTAACTGGTCTTCTTATCCTATGGATCTTATCGATATGGCATTTGCCTGGATGAGTGAAACAGTAGATAAAGCAATGCCAGAAGGTGCATTCACAAACCTGATAGCAGAAGGTATCATACCCGGTCTGGGAGGTATCGTGATCTTTATACCACAGATCGCGTTCTTGTTCCTGTTTATTTCTATACTGGAAGAAACAGGATATATGAGCCGTGTTGTATTTCTTATGGACCGCAGTATGCGTAAGTTTGGCTTAAGCGGTAAAAGTGTTGTGCCATTAGTATCTGGTACTGCATGTGCAATACCTGCTGTAATGGCAACCAGAAATATAGAAAGCTGGAAGGAACGCCTTATAACCATACTTGTAACGCCATTTACAACATGTTCTGCGCGTTTGCCTGTATATCTTATCATTATCTCACTGGTGATCCCAGATAAGTTGTTGCTAGGCTTTATAAGTTTGCAAGGGCTTGTGCTTATGGGGCTTTACATTTTAGGGTTTGCAAGTGCCATAGGGGCTGCATGGATCTTAAATAAGATCCTGAAAATAAAGAGCAAATCTTTCTTTGTGATAGAAATGCCAAACTACAAAATGCCGTTGTTCAAGAACGTGGTGTATAATGTGATAGAGAAGACCAAATCATTTGTATTTGACGCTGGTAAGATCATTCTTGCTATTTCTATCGTGCTGTGGGTATTGGCATCTTACGGTCCCGGAGATGCGATGAGCCAGGCGAGAGACGTTGTCACTCAGGAGATGAATAATGGCGCCTTCCCAAAAGAAGACCTTGAGAAACACATCGCTTCATACAAGCTAGAAAATAGTTACATAGGCCACATAGGTAAAGGTATTGAGCCCATTGTACAACCTCTAGGTTATGATTGGAAGATAGGTATAGCGATCGTGAGTTCTTTTGCCGCAAGGGAAGTATTTGTAGGAACACTTGCTACCATTTATAGTGTGGGTAGCGAGGAAGAAGAAACCATAAAAAACAGAATGGCAGGAGAGATAAATCCCGTGCTCGGCGGACCGTTATTTAACCTCGCCAGCGGTATCTCGTTATTGTTGTTTTATGCATTTGCGATGCAGTGTATGAGTACATTAGCGATCGTAAAAAGAGAAACCAACACTTGGAAATGGCCAGCCATTCAGCTGGTATTTATGAGTGGTTTTGCTTATGTTGTAGCTTTAGTAGCTTACCAGATAATAAAGTAAAAAGAAAGAGAGATGATGCAGACAGTTTTAGTGATCTTGGTATTTATTTTGGCAGTAGCCTATTTATTTACAAAATTCATTTACAAACCCGCGTTCTTAAGCGGTAACAAAAAAGGCGGATCATGTGGTGACGGCAATTGCGGTTGTCATTAATCCTCTTGTATCGCCATAACTAGATTAAGCACATAATCTTCCTGAGCGATCTTACCTAATGAAGTTTTGGGATAAGGCGCAACCGAATGTGGAGTTAAAGTAACTTCATCACTGTCAAAAAGATTGATAGCACTCCTTTTCGCGTCAAGCGTGATCTCTTTTGTGCTTATAAGTTCACCATTTAAAAACGTGTCTACCGTAGCTTTTACATTACCCGCCCACACGCAAGTCACGTCTGCAGGGCAGCGGCTATCCACGATCTTCTTAAGTTCTATGCTATAATCGCCTATGGTAATGCGTTTACCCATAGGAGCTTTTACCACGATAGTAGGAGGATGCGCAGGACCTTTAGTTGTTGTTGTATCGCTTTGCGCGAAAAGCACCCCGCCACAAATCATCATAACTGCCAGTAGAAACTTTTTCATAGCTTTTCTTTTTAAGTACTGAAAGTTAATCACATTGTTGCATTATCCAAGACCCACATCAAGCGTCATCATCACCATAAACCCACCGATGAAGCCTAAAGTGGCAAGATCTGTATAATTGCCTTGTTGCGTTTCTGGGATCACTTCTTCTACCACCACAAAGATCATTGCGCCCGCAGCAAAACAAAGCGCGTACGGTAAAATAGGCTCAAAAGACATTACCGCATACGCACCTAGAACAGCCGCCATAGGCTCAACGATCGCAGATAATTGACCGTAGTTAAAACTCTTCCAGCGGCTAAGACCTTGTCTTCTTAACGGCATGGCAACGGCAAAACCTTCTGGGAAGTTCTGCAAACCTATTCCCAATGCCAGCGCCACCGCGCCACCTATCGATGCACCTTCAAAACCGGCGGCAACACCACCAAATAAAACGCCCACCGCAAGACCTTCTGGGATGTTGTGCAATGTGATCGCAAGTGTAAGTAATACCGACTTGTGCCACGGTGTTTTAATACCTTCTTTATCCTGCATCTGGAAGTTTACATGCAGGTGAGGGAGAACCTTGTCCAGACCAAATATAAAACCAGCTCCTAGTGCAAATCCTACCACCGCCGGGATCACTTTCTCAAAACCCTCTCCTGGACTCATCTCTATACCAGGCGCAAGTAAACTCCAGAAACTTGCTGCGACCATCACACCGCCGGTAAAACCCAGCATAGTGTCAAACAGCGCTCTGTTCATTCCCTTAAAGAAGAAAACAAGAGCTGCACCCAGGGCGGTAACTCCCCAGGTAAAAAGCGTTGCATACAAAGCCGCAACCACAGGGTCTAGACTTTCAAAATAGGATACAATTTGGTCCATTGATTAGTTTTTTCTTACGTAAATATTTTCGGTGGCGATATGTGATAATAGAAGTTCGCGATCATCCACCTTGATCGTCATACTCTGGTCAAAACTCTCTAAATGCAATACTTCGATGCTGGTTCCCAGTTCTATCTTTTGTTTTGCGAGATATTTTAAAAATGAAGAAGAGGTATCGTTCACACCTATGCAGGTTCCTGTATTTCCTTTTTTAAGTTTAGAAAGTTTCAGTTTAGCGGTTTCTGGCAGTTTGCCGTCGCTGTCTGGTATGGGATCACCATGCGGATCATATTTGGGCTCACCTAAAAAAAGATCCAATTCTGCGATCAATTTCTCTGAGGTAATATGCTCAAGTTCTTCAGCAACTTCATGAACTTCATCCCAACCAAAGTTGAGTTTCTCTACTAAAAAAGTCTCCCAAAGCCTGTGCTTTCTTATGATCTTAAGCGCATGTTTTTCTCCGTCTTCATTAAGCAAAACCCCTTGATACGGCTTGTAATGCACAAGGTTTTTATCGTTAAGCTTCTTGATCATATCAGTCGCTGAGGCCGGCTTAGTCTCAAGATGTTCAGCGATCGCATTTGTGCTCACGCCGCTAGGATATTCTATTTGTAGCGAGTAGATCGCTTTAAGATAATTTTCTTCAGATAATGTCATTGCTATTTAAGCTTGCCCAAAAATAAAATAATTTTCTTAAATATTATTTTTAGCTTTGCCTAAAAATAAAATTAATTGTTTTGAAACCTTTTAGCGTTCTTCTATTTATTCTCACATCCTTCAGCGGGTTTTCGCAGGAGTTTCGCTTTCGCGGAAGCGTAACTTCTCAAGGCGATGCGCTGCCATATGCTAATATTTTTATTCCTTCTGCAAATAAAGGCGTGACCACGGCAGAGGATGGATCGTTTGTAATGACCTTGCCTGCGGGTACTTATGAAGTGCGTGTTTCTTTCGTTGGCTTTAAGCCAAAAACTCAAAAAATCAATCTCAATACAGACCTGAAGGTTGATTTTGATCTTGAAGCAGCTTCTAATCTTGATGAGGTTGTGGTTTCAGGAACGATGAAGCCCGTGCTGCGCTCTGAAAGTCCTGTGCTGGTGGAGATTTATAGTCAGTCGTTTTTAAGAAAAAATCCAACGCCCAATATTTTTGAAGCCTTACAGAATGTGAATGGCGTGCGACCGCAGATCAATTGTAATGTGTGCAATACGGGCGATATTCACATCAACGGATTGGAAGGTCCGTACACTTTAGTTTTGATCGATGGGATGCCCATTGTGAGCGGCTTGTCTACGGTTTACGGACTTTCGGGGATTCCTAACGCGCTCATTGACCATATAGAAATTGTAAAAGGACCCGCGAGTTCGCTATACGGTAGTGAAGCCGTGGGCGGACTTATCAATGTCATAACAAAATCTCCTGAATCTGGTGATACTTTTGTTGCTGATGTGCGGGCAAATAATTGGCAAGAATTCAACACCGATCTTTCTTTTAAGACTAAAGTAAGTAAAAAGGCGACTTCTTTGCTGGGCGTGAATTATTTCAATTATCAAGATCCTAGAGATGACAATGGCGATAATTTCACTGATCTTACGCTGCAGGATCGCATTTCGATATTTAATTCGTGGAGTTTTCGCCGAAAGGCAAACAAGAAATTTTATGTTGCTGGGCGCTTTTTTTATGAAGACCGCTGGGGCGGCGAGATGCAGTGGACGCCGCAATTTCGCGGAGGCGATAGTATTTATGGTGAAAGTATTTATACCACGCGTTACGAATTGCTGGGCAAGTATGAGTTGCCGGGTGTTGAGGATGTGGCGCTGCAATTTTCATACACAGACCATGACCAGAACTCGGTTTATGGCGATGTGCCGTATTTAGCAAAACAACGCATAGGCTTTTTGCAGGCTACCTGGAATAAGTCACTAGGAAAACATGAAATGCTTTTTGGCACGGCAGGCAGGTATAATTTTTACAATGATAATACGCCGGCTACAACTACTGAAGATGAGGTTGTGATTCCTTCGGTTTTTGTACAGGATGAATGGAAATTTAATGCAAAAAGCAACCTGCTCCTGGGCGCACGTTATGATTATGATAGCAGGCATGGGAGTATTTTTACACCGCGACTGGCGTATAAATATAGTTTTAATGATGAGCACAGCTTCCGGCTAAATAGCGGCACGGGTTTTAGAGTTGTGAATCTTTTTACAGAAGACCATGCGGCACTTACCGGTTCGCGCAATGTGGTGATCCTAGAGAATTTAAAACCAGAGAAGTCCATTAATGTAAACCTTAATTACCTCGGGAAAATCTATTTGAAGAACATGTTTTTCACCTTGGATGCTTCGGCTTGGTACACCTATTTCACTAATGCTATTCTACCTGATTATGACACTGATCCTAACCAGATCATTTATAAAAACCTTGACGGAAAAGCTATAACACAGGGTATAAGCGTCAATATGGATTTCAACCTTTTAAATGGTGTGACGGGCAGAGTAGGAGCGACTTTTCAAGATGTAAGCCGTGAAGAAAACGGTATAAAACGAGACCAGATCTTAACCGAAAGTTTTATGGGTGTCTGGGCGCTAAGCTATGATTTACAGGCCTTAAACCTTAAAATTGATTATACAGGAAATGCGTATGGCCCCATGCGTTTGCCACTGCTGGGTGACTTAGACCCGCGTGAGGAATATTCACCACTTTATAGCATACAAAATATTCAATTTACCTATGACGGTTTTAAGAACCTCGAACTTTATGGCGGGGTAAAAAACCTCTTAAACTGGACGCCTAACCGAAACAATCCCTTTATCATCGCGCGCAGCAGCGACCCGTTTGATAAAAACGTGACGTTTGACAATGCCGGTAATGTGCAACCCACCGCAAATAATCCGTATGCGCTAACTTTTGACCCAAGTTATGTTTATGCCGCAAATCAGGGCATACGGGGATTTATCGGGCTGCGGTATTCTTTTGATTGATTACTGTATCAACGCATAAGCGCCACTTGTTAAGAATTGCTTTGAAGCATCAAGGTCCTGAGCATTCTTGATTTCGGTAAAGCCATTTTCTGTAACTCCCGGTTCAATGACAACGCGTTTAAAAGTATAACTGTCACCTTCTTTTTTCTCTAGCGCTAAAGCGAAATGATTCCCGTTGAGTTCAATAACAGCCTCGCTGGGTAATGCCATAGATTCATATTCATCTATAAGGATTTTTGCCTCTACAAACATCCCAACAGCAAAATCAGGATATGCTTTGCTTTCAGCAATGTGGCCATGCACTTTTATGGTTCTGCGTGGCTCATTGATCGTATTCCCTAGAAGGTGAACTTCTCCTTGATAGGTTTCTTTAGAAGATTCTGGGATTTTGAATTCTATCTTTTGCTCTTTAGCGATTTTCAACATATCCTTTTCAAAGACATTTAACTCCAGGTGAATATGCTCTGTATCAATAATTTCCATGATATGGTCAGAAGGATTCACATAGCTTCCGCGCGAAACTTCTACATGGCTAACCTTCCCGGTTATAGGTGCATAAATAGCGACCGTAGAACTAATGTTGCCAGCAGCCACCCGTTCTGGACTCAGACTTAGCATGCGCAGCTTTTTCGCTAAAGCGTTAACTTGAGAATTGGTGCGCTTGTAATCACTCTCTGCTTTGAGGTAATTTTTCTGCGAAGTGATTTTCTCATCATACAGCGTTTTTTGACGCTCATATTCACTTTTGAGATAATCTAACTGCGAAACACTCTCAGCATACTGCTGCTGCAGCTCAACATACGCCGGGTCTTCTAGCACGGCAAGCAAATCGCCACGCTTCACATAATCGCCTTCTAGCAAAGGATTTTTAACGATATATCCACCCATTACTGGCGAAACTATCGCTCTGTTCTCTGGTGGCACATCGATGCTTCCAGTGGCAGTTACACCAGCGTTAAAGGCTTTTGTTTCCATTTTGCCCAGTGCAAAATTCATTGCGTCAAATTGTGCTTGAGTTACCGTATTTGCCGCAACTTCTGCAGTTTCGGTTTCAGGATTCTCTGCGGTTTCAGGCTCATTTTCTTTACACGAAAAGAGCGTTAAAAATCCTAGTGTGATGATTATATATGTTGATTTCATGATGATTTTTTTATAGCGTTAAGTAGTTGAGTTGGATAGCTACACGATTGTAATCGTGTAGAGTTTTGAGCGCGGCAAGCTCTATTTCATAGGCATTTTCTAGCGTCTGGATGTATTCAAAAAAGTCGATTTCTCCATTTTTATAACTAGTTGCGCCCATTTTTATAAGCTGTTGCGAAAGTTCCTCGCCCTCATTGTCGTAATACTCAAGGGCCTTCCTGTACTTCGTGAGTTCGGCCCTAAGCTTTGCTTCCTGAGATTCAATGCGTATTTTATAATTCGCTAAATCCTGTTCTGCAGCTTCTTGCCTAAGTTTTGCAGCTTTTATTTTTGAGACTTTACCATTAAAGAACAGCGGAATCCTAACGCCCAGTTGATAACCAATTAAGTTTTCATCAATTCCATTATTACTGCCTTGAAAGTAACTTGCCGTCAAATCTGGTAAAAGCGCTTGCTTGTTTAGATTACTTTCGGCGACAGCGGCCTCGCCTTGCGCTTCATAAACCTGTGTTGCCGCTTGCACACTTTCGGCGGTTTGCACGATGAGCATGGCGGTTAATGGCGGGAATTCAAAAGTCAAAGAATCCTCTGCCTGCGCCATATTTGTTAGAGTAATCATAGATGCTCGTTTGTGTTCAAACACTTGGGCACGCTGGGTTTCGAGCTCTTTTTGTTTGGCTTTAGCCGTAATTTTCTCAAGATAATTAGACTCGCCCAGTTCAAACTTCCTGCTTGCCGCATGAGCAAAATCCTTATAAATACTGTCTAACTTTTCATAAATGCTCAGTTGCTCTTCATGCCACAGCAACTCATTGTAATTGATGGCCAATTCTTTTTCAAAATTGATTTTTGCCATCGCTTCCTGCGACTCGCTCAAGTTAAACTGACTGCGGTTGAGTCGTGCCCTGGCAAAATAAACCGTGGGAAATGCAAAACTTTGCTGCACGCCATACACGTGAATCGGCTGATTGTTATACGCCAGATTGTTCTCGTCATAATGGTAATAAACTTCGGTCTTATCGAAATCAAAGGCGCTTCCCACTTCCTTTTCCAGTGCTTGCGTGCGCAGGTTTGCCGCCTTTAAAGCTGCGTTGTTTTCAATTGCGATGGCCCGCAAATCATCAAAGTTTGCCACCTTTTCTTGTGCGTTCGCTTCCGCGAAAAGAACAAACGGAATAGGCAGTATTAACCACTTTAAGCGTAAGGCTTTTTTGAACTTTTTCTTTGTATCATGTTCAAAAATCGAAACCAAAACAGGTAGCACAATCAGCGTCAACAAAGTCGCTGTAATCAAACCACCTATTACAACAGTTGCCAGTGGGCGCTGAACTTCGGCCCCCGAGCCTTGAGAAACTGCCATAGGCAAGAATCCTAATGCAGCAGCTGAAGCTGTAAGTAATACCGCTCTAAGTCTGTCTTTAGCTCCTTTTACTACAATTTCATTTATGTTTTTCATGCCTTGTTCTCTGAGTTCTTTATAATGTTCAATCAGTACAATGCCGTTAAGCACTGCGATACCAAATAATGCGATAAACCCAACACCGGCTGAGATACTGAACGGCATATCCCTAATCCATAAAAACAGCACGCCACCCACCGCAGAAAGTGGAATGGCTGAGAATATTATCAAGGCTTCTTTTACAGATTTAAATGCAAAATACAGCATGATGAATATGAGTAATAATGCAATAGGCACTGCCACCTTTAATCGCGCGGATGCATTTTGAAGATTTTCATATTGCCCGCCATAATCAATGGTGTAACCTACGGGTAAAATGATGTTCTTATTTACTTTAAGCATGATTTCATCTACTACGCTTTGTAAATCTCTATTGCGCACATTCACTCCCACCACGATACGTCGCTGAGTGTCGTCTCGAGAGATTTTTGCGGCTCCTTTTGTGTAAGAAATGGTGGCAAGTTCTTGAAGTGGCACCTTTTCGCCGGAAGGCAAATCCACAAAAAGATTCTGTAGGTCTTCTATATTTTCGCGGCTATTCTCATCAAAGCGCACAACGAGGTCAAATCGCTTTTCACCCTCAAAAATGCTGCCTTGAGAAATTCCTGCGAATCCCATGGTGATGAGTTTGTTGATATCGGCAATGTTGAGACCATAGCGCGCGATTTTTGCACGGTTATAGTCTACCATGATTTGTGGCAAACCGGTTACTTTCTCAACGGTGATATCTGCTGCACCTTCCACATTTTGGATAAGATTGCTTATCTCGTTAGCCTTCTCGCTAAGGATATCTAGGTCTTCGCCAAAAACCTTAATCGCAATATCTGCCCGCACGCCAGTGATGAGTTCGTTAAAACGCATCTCGATAGGTTGGGTAAACTCTAGCTCAAGCCCAGGAATCACGCTAAGCGCTTCTTTTACTTTTTCGGCGAGTTCGTCTTTAGTGTCAGCATTTACCCATTCGCTTTTAGGTTTTAGGGTGACGTTAACGTCGCTTTCTTCCATAGACATGGGGTCTGTAGGAACTTCTGCAGCGCCTATTTTGCTCACCACTTGATTTACCTCAGGAAACTGGTCAATGAGGATTTGCTCCATTTTTGTGGTGATTTTTATGGTCTCGCTCAGGGAAGTTCCTGTTTTTAAAACCGGCTGAATCACAAAATCACCTTCGTCAAGCGTGGGTACAAATTCGCCTCCCATATTCACAAAAATAAAAGTGGCGATACCCAGTAAAACGGCAGCGCTAAGAATCACGAGCCTTTTTGCTTTCATCGCACCTTCAATCAATGGACTATACGCCCGGTTGAGCCATGAGATTAGCTTTCGCGAAAGCTTATTTGTAGTATTACCGCCGGCCTTGAGAAATAGTGACGATGCCACGGGGACGTAAGTAAAACAAAGAATCATCGCGCCTATCAACGCAAAGCAAAAGGTCAATGCCATAGGCCTGAACATTTTGCCTTCTACACCGCTAAGCGAGAGAATGGGGATGAAAACTATTAAAATAATGAGTTGACCAAAAACAGCAGAGTTCATCATTTTTGATGCGCTTTCTAGCGTGGTTTGATTCTTAATCGCTCTTAATTGTTTTCTATCTGTTACCGCTGGGTCTATTTGGCGTGAAGCCAACTGAAATGCAGTAAACTCAACGATAATTACAGCACCATCGATGATGATACCAAAGTCTATTGCTCCCAAGCTCATCAAGTTTGCATCTACACCAAAAATGTACATCAGCGAAAGCGCAAACATCAAGCACAACGGGATTACCGATGCAACCACAAGTCCGCTGCGGATGTTTCCTAAAAGCAAAACCACCACAAAGATGACGATGAGACATCCCAGAATCAGATTTTCGGCAATGGTGAATGTTGTTCTGCCTATGAGGTCACTGCGGTCAAGAAATGGATTGATATAAACACCTTCGGGCAGTGATTTAGAGATTTCGGCGACACGTTCATTAACGGCATCAATAACTTTTTTAGTCCCAGCGCCTTTGAGCATCATGATTTGTCCCAGCACTTTTTCACCCTCGCCGTTACCAGTAATCGCACCAAAACGCGTTGCATGACCATAACCTAAAGTCGCGATATCCTTAACATAAACAGGCGTACCGTTTTTATTGGCAACAACGATATCTCCTATTTCATCTAGGCTTTGCGCCAAACCTTCTCCGCGAATAAAATACGCTTGATTGGATTGCTCGATATATCCGCCGCCGGCAATGCTGTTGTTCTTCTCCAGCGCATCCATGACTTGGGTAACCGTGATTCCCATGGCGTTGAGTTGGTTATTGTCAATCGCTACTTCGTATTGCTTTAAATAGCCGCCCCAAGTATTTATCTCTACCACGCCAGGAATCCCTGAAAGTTGGCGTTTTACTATCCAATCTTGAATGGTGCGCAAATCCATGGCAGAATACTGGTCTTCATACCCCGGTTTTGTGTCAAGCGTGTATTGATAGATTTCGCCAAGGCCCGTGGTAATTGGCCCCATTTGCGGTGTGCCAAAACCCTCTGGGATTTGCTCTGCCGCAGATTGAATTTTTTCAGCGATAAGCTGCCGCGGAAGATATGTGCCGAGGTCATCTTCAAAAACGACCGTTACTACAGAAAGACCAAATTTTGAAACAGAACGTATTTCTTTTACGCCTGGTAAATTGGCCATTTGCAGTTCTACAGGATACGTTATGAATTGCTCCATATCCTGAGTAGAAAGATTTTCGGAAGTGGTGATAACCTGGATTTGGTTATTGGTAATATCTGGCGTTGCGCCAATGGCGATCTTAGATAATGAATAAAATCCAAAACCAAGAATGAGTGCCGTAAACAACAGGACGATCAATTTGTTCCTGATGCTAAAGCGTATGATTGCTGAAAGCATGATAACTAAATAAATAGGATTGTAAAATGCTGTGACCTCCTCAATGAGAAGCACAGTGAAATTCACCTGAAAAAGGTGCTCGTATTTACTTAGCTAAGCCGTGGCGGCTGAAAGATATCTGCCCTCTGTGTGAAGTTGTAGTTATCTGTATAAAAAAAGGAATCGCCCTTGTGAATGGGGCTTGTTTCATTTTTTAAAACTTCAAAAGATAATGGTGTGATGTAAACTGTAGCAAGATGAACATTTGCATGGCTAAAAGGCAGTTTCTCATGCTCATCATGCATGCCGTCATGCTCTTTGCGCTGGTCGCCATAATGTTTCTCAAAAAAAGAATACAGCGTATCACCATACTCTGCTTTATGCATCTCGTAGTGCTCAAAAAGGATTTTGAGATTGATAATATCATCCAGGCCAAAACCCATGCTCTGCGTGAGCATGATGATCGATAGTGCCAGGGTGTACAATCTATGCATGTTGTAAAATTAAAATAAAGCCATTCATAAAGACCGTCATTGTGTTAAATAATGAAGCAATGGGATTAATACAGAAACATTCCAAAGAAAATAGAGCAAGTCGTATCTTAGTCCGCGCAAGCTTAAAACCATCAAATGCCTACTTACGATTACATCATTCTTGGCGCTGGCCTTAGCGGTCTCAAGATGGCAACGCGTATGGCTAGCGACCCATTTTTCGCTGACAAGCAAATCCTGATCTTAGACAAAGAAGAGAAAACTAAAAACGACAAAACCTGGTGCCATTGGGGAAAGGGCGATAGCGATTTTCAGGAGTTGGTTTCTAAAACGTGGCCAAAGATCCAATTTTCCAGTACAGATTTTGACGAGCAATTTGCTATTGAGCCTTATGCGTATCATAAGATAGAATCGCTGGATTTTTATAAATGGGCTTTCGCCAAAATTTCTCAGACGCAAAACATATATTTTAAAGTGGAAGCCTTTGTGTCTTACGAAGAGCAGGACGATTGTATCTCGCTTAAAACCGACCAAAACGAGTATACCACAAGAAAACTTTTAACCAGTTTCTTACCGCCAGAAAGATTAGAAAAACAAAGGGTTTTTCCTGTATTGAAGCAGCATTTTATAGGGTGGAAGATCAAGACAAGGGAAAACGTGTTTTCACCTGATGTTGCCACGTTTATGGACTTTACCGTGCCACAGCGAGGCAATACACGATTTATGTATGTCTTGCCAGAAGGTAAGAACGAAGCACTTGTAGAATACACGCTTTTCTCTAAAGATCTGTTGAAAGACGAGGAATATGAAGCAGCGATCAAAGACTATTTAACCGAAAGGCAGATCACAGATTATGAGATCGTAGATAAGGAGCAAGGTGTTATCCCCATGACGGCTTTTCCCTTTGAGCAACATAACTCAAAAAACGTGATGCATATAGGCACGGCTGGCGGCTGGACGCGAGGCAGTACCGGTTATACGTTTCACTATGCAGAGAAGTTTTCGCGAAAGCTTCTTGATTTTTTAAAAACAGAAAAAGACTTTAAGCAATTTAAAATAGCCGATCGTTTTAGATGGTATGATAAATTGTTCCTGCAAGTGTTGAGTGCGCAAAACGAGCGCGGCGCAGCGCTATTTACCCTGATGTTTCAGAAGAATCCGCCAGAGCGTATTTTTAGATTTCTGGATGGAGAATCAACCTTAAGCGAAGATATAAAGATCATCTGGAGCTTGCCTAAAGTGCCTTTTCTCAAAGCACTTTTTGTATAAACTACATGCCGCGTTCCTTCTGGATGGTTTCGTAAGCTTCTTGTACTTTTCTAAATTTTTCTTCGGCGCCTTTGCGGTAGGCTTCATCCATGTGCTGTAGCTTGTCTGGATGGTATTTTTTTGCCATTTCGCGGTAAGCGCGCTTCACAGCAGCATTGTCTGCATTTCTCTCGATCTCAAGGATCTTGTATGCGCTGTCTGCACTTTTAAAGAACATGGCTTTGATACCTTCAAACTCGTTGCGGTTAAGTCTTAAATAGCCAGCGATCTGAGCGATCTTTTTCACCTCTGGCTCAGAAACCAGCCCGTCTGCTTGTGCGATGCCAAAAAGAAAATGCACGATTTGCAGGCGCACTTCATAACGCGTGCGAGAGACAAGATAATTGCAAACTCTGGCAGCATCTACTTGCCTGTTTTTTATAACATCGTTAAACGTTCTAAAGGTTGCGTTTGCACGTTCTTTGCCATAAGAGCGCACAAAATACATACGCACATAATCTAGCTCTTGCTGGCTTACTTTGCCGTCTGCTTTTATAACTAAAGAGCAAAGAGAGAGAAGATTTAACTCAAAATCTCCGGGAGAAACATTTCTTGTTGAGGTAGGATTCGCCCAACTTTTTGTGGCGGTTTTTTTTGTTCCCAGTGCGTTGTCTAACAGCATACCTATGAAGAATCCTATGATCCCTCCAGGAACACCTCTATACATCATGCCTACAATGGCACCTATCCATCTAATCATTAAACTGGCCTAATTTTAGGTTGCAAAAGTAAAGTCTAGCTATTAAATAAGTAGTAGATGTGTGGCATTTGTTACTTTATGGCGAGGTTTTGTTGGGTTTAGATTTTTGGCTGCAGCCAAAAAAACAAGATTATGTGTATGTTTTTTAAACTCTGCCCGACAGATAATGTAACTTTGTAACTTTAAAAAAATTAAGATAAGATATGTATCCACCAGAATTAGTAAAACCTATGCGTGAAGACCTAACTCAAGTAGGCTTTACGGAATTACATACTACAGATGATGTAAAAGCAGCAATGGAAAGAAGCGGAACTACACTTGTGGTAGTAAACTCTGTTTGTGGTTGTGCGGCTGCAAATGCACGTCCTGGCGCTAAGATCGCTTTGAGAAATGAGAAAACTCCAGATAATCTTTTTACAGTTTTTGCTGGTGTAGACCGTGAGGCAACTGATCTTGCGCGTGGGTTTATGGTGCCTTTTCCACCATCATCTCCTTCTATGGCATTGTTTAAAGATGGTGAGTTAGTGCACATGTTAGAGCGTCACCACATTGAAGGTCGTCCTGCAGAAATGATCGCAGACAATCTTGTAGATGCTTTTAACGAGTTCTGCTAATCAGACACATTAAAAAATATGAATCCCGATCTTGATGATCGGGATTTTTTTTGCGCCTAAATCAGTGCACAATTCATGTCTATCTCACTACTTTTGTGCTGTAAAAAGGTAATCTTCTCTTATGCCACACAACAAGCCTTTACTTCACCGTTTTCACATCTGGAGATATAAGCATATTTCTAATCAGAATTTTATTTACATACTTAGTATTCTGGTAGGACTTATGGCTGGGCTGGGAGCGGTTTTTTTAAAGAACCTTACCTATCTTATACAATGGCTGGTAGAAGGAAAATTAATTGAAGAATCTCACTTAGGTTTTTACTTCATTTTCCCAGTAATAGGTTTGATCTTAACCTTGATCATCATTAAAGTATTTGTGCGTCATCCCGTTAATCATGGTATTAGCAGTACACTGCGCGCGATCTCAAAAAGAAAAGGACTTTTAAGAAGACATCAGATGTTTGCTTCGGCGATAAGTGCGCCGCTCACTGTGGGTTTTGGTGGATCTGTGGGATTAGAGAGCCCCACGGTAATTACAGGAACCGCAATAAGTTCTAATATTTCAAGATTCTTTAGAGTAAATCAAGCAACGCGTTTATTACTGTTGGGCTGTGCTGCGGCTGGTGCGATGGCATGTATTTTTAAAGCGCCTATTGCAGCGATCATTTTTGCGATCGAGGTTTTTAGCCTTGACCTTACTTTAGTTTCTCTAGTGCCGCTTTTGCTAGCGTCTATTTCTGGAGTGTTGACCTCTCATTTTTTCTTTGGTTATGATACCATCTTGCCATTTACCTTGAGAGATGATTTTACCATTGACGACTTCCCATATTATTTGGTTTTAGGTATTGTTGCGGGGTTGAGCTCAGTGTACTTCTGCCGTAGTTACTTTAGCATTCTTAAGTTTTTCAACAAATGGCAATCGCCGTATAAAAAGTTGGCTTTCGCCGGAATTGCTCTTGGTTTCTTCGTTTTTCTTATTCCGCCGTTGTATGGTGAGGGTTTTGATACAATAAACAACTTACTTTTAGGAAATGATATTGAAGCGCTAGGCGATACATTCTTTGAAGCCTATTTAGATAACATCTGGATCATCATCGGGCTGCTTATAGGTCTTGTGATCTTTAAGGTTTTTGCCACGTCATTTACGTTTGCCGCCGGCGGTGTAGGAGGGATCTTTGCGCCAGTGCTATTTACAGGAAGTTGTTTGGGCAATTGCGTAGCAAAGATCATTAATAACATGGGCTTAGGCTTCCATGTTTCTGAAAGTAATTTCACACTTGTGGGAATGGCCGGTTTACTTGCCGGAGTTTTGCATGCGCCACTCACGGCTATCTTCCTTATTGCAGAGATCACAAATGGCTACGGACTTTTTGTGCCGCTTATGATCACCGCTGCGATCGCTTATGGTATTAATAAATACTTTCAGCCGCACTCTGTTTATGCGATGGAGCTGGGCTTGCGCGGCGAACTTATCACACACGATAAAGACAGCGCAGCGCTTACACTTATGGATCTTAACAGCGTGATAGAAACTAATTTTATCGCGGTAAAACCCACAACAACACTGGGTGAAATGGTTAAGAACGCTGTCGCAAAATCTACGCGTAACCTCTTCCCGGTTGTGAATGATGAAAACGAACTAGTAGGCGTCATAACCTTAGATGATATTAGAGATATCATGTTTGATGCAAAACTGTATGACAAGGTCGTGATAGAAAGTCTCATGCATGCCGCACCAGAATATATCTACCTCGAGAGCGATTCGGCGAAAGCCGTAATGAACAAATTTCAAGGCAGCGGCGCATGGAATTTACCCGTGATCAAAAACGGAAAATACCTAGGCTTTATCTCAAAGTCTAAACTTCTTACCGTTTACAGAAGACAACTTCTTAGAGTTTCAGGAAAAATATAGCATGAAAAAAGCACGTAGAATTTTAATGATCGTCATTTTCTTTTCTATTGTAATTGCCTTGGCAACAGGTTTTTATTATAGATCAGAAGAAGCATTTGCCGTGGGAGATAAAATTATAGGCATTGCGATCTTAAGCGGAGCATTTATTCTCATGCCCATCTTTTTATATCACCGCTGGAAGGATAAAAATGTAACAGATTATATGCTTAACGAAGAAAATATAAGAAAGATGCGCGATTATAATGATTCAAAAGAATCTGATAATCAATAGATTTCGGCTTCAATATATTCTACAATAATGGGCGGTCGTTTCAATAATTAGTGTAGATTTGTAACTAATCAAATATTTATAATGCTATAATGAAAGGTACAGTTAAATTCTTTATTGAGTCTAAAGGCTTTGGATTCATCACCAATGACGACACTGGTAAGGATATCTTCGTACACGCATCAGGACTTAACGGTCAAGTGCTTGAAGAAGGTGATCAGGTAGAGTACATTGAAGAAGAAGGACGTAAAGGAATGGTTGCCGCTCAAGTGCGCGTGATCCAAGACTAAAAATATATTCACTTATATTTTTGTACAAGCCCTCATTATGCAGGGCTTTTTTATTTGGCTTAAGCCAAAAAATCACACACGACATCTACAGGCAATTTTGTAATTTTCTTACATGAATAATACCCTTAATGTTGCCGCAATACAAGCGCCGCTAGCCTGGGAAGATCCCGCAGCAAATCGTGAATATCTAGAGCAGAAGATCAATGCAATACAAGATGCAGATCTTGTTGTCTTGCCCGAAATGTTTTCAACAGGATTTAGTATGAATCCACAAGGCTTCGCCGAAAGCACAAACGGCGCCACCGTGCAATGGATGAAGGCTAAAGCTGCTGAGAAGAACTTAGCTATCGCCGGCAGCCTTATGGTTAAGGAAGGAATCACATTTTACAACCGATTCTATTTTGTAACACCAGACGGCTCAATAACCAATTACGATAAGCGACATCTTTTTACACTTGCCGGTGAACATAAAGCGTACAAAAAAGGCGAAAGCCCGGTAACTGTAGAATACAAGGGGTTTAAACTGTTTTTACAGATTTGTTATGATCTTAGGTTTCCTGTTTTTGCGAGAAATACATGCGATTATGATGTTGTGATCTATGTGGCAAATTGGCCTAAAACTCGCGTGCACGCTTGGGATACTTTACTGCAAGCAAGAGCGATTGAGAACATGGCATATAGCATAGGCGTAAATCGCATAGGCAAAGACGGCGGTAATTATGAATATACCGGCCACAGTGCAATTTATGATGCGCTGGGAGCTACCATTGCTTTTGCAGATGAAGACGAAACTACGATCACTGCAACTTTATCAAAGCAGCATATTATTGAAACCCGCGAGAAACTTAATTTTCTGGCAGACCGGGATCAGTTTCTTCTTCAGTAACAGGAGCTGTATCTGTAGCTTGAGATAAGATAAAGGTAGGTTTTGGGAACCAGCCTTTTCTCACATCCACAACTTCTGGATAGTAAAAAGCAGTTTCTGGCTGTCTGCGTAGTAAGAAGTTACCAGTGTCAAATTTACCATTACCGTTTTTATCTTCTATCACTCTTACTAAGTAGCCAGATGGCGCAACTGTGTTGAAGGTAAATACCGTTTGACCAGGTTTGCCGGCTTGTTCTAGTTTTACGTCGCCTTTGTCTGTAGTGAGCTGTACGATGTATGCTAAACTGTCTTTGGCTGCAGCCAAAGTAATTTCAAAATCACCAAAATCAGAATATTGGGAAGTCCTTGGGCCGTACGTTAACGTGTCGTTTTTATGCCCTAAGAAATCTGTAAAAGCCTCAGGAAGCATCTGGATCTTATACGTTTCGCTTTCATCTGTTTTAAAACCGATGGTAAACCTAGATTCACGCGGATAGAGATTTACCTTAAAGTCTTTTACAAACGTTGAATCCTTTTTCTCAATACTGATCTTTGAGGTGTCAACAGCGACAATAGGGATGTTTGTGTTTACCTTAAAAATATCTCCAAGTGCGATGTTGTTGCTGTTCTCTGGCAAGAAAACAAGAGAATCGTTTTTCACTGGTCTTTTTCTTAAGACAAGCGTATCATTTGCCGTTGGTGTTTTAATATTAAAAACAAGAGAGTCTGCTTCAAAATTGGGTTTGTACCAATACTTTATCGAGTCTTCGTTTTTACGATACGTGATGAGTTTCTCAAAATCTGCTGGTTTTTGTGAGATCAGATCAATTTCAACACTGTCTGCAAAACCCTGAAAAGCAAAATTAACCCGCTGCGATTTCAGTTGGCGTGGGCGCTCAACCTCAGTCAACAGATCTTCATTAAACAAGGTTATGGTGTGAAACTTCGCTGTGTCTGCAGGAAGCGTTATAAACTCTTCAATAAAACCTATTTTGTCTTTATCTGGTTGAAAAGTGAAATTGTTATCCTCGTCTTTAAGAGCCACAAGTCGATACGTGCCAGCTTTAAGATTCGTAAGTTCAAAGGTGGTTAAACTATCTAACGTGTTTGTGACATAGCGTGGTTGCTCATTAAACACAACCGAGTCTTTATAAATACTATCTCTTTCATAAAGCATCACCGTTACATAATCCTCAGGTAACGGCATGAGTGCATCTTTGATCTCACCTTTTACCTTAAGCGAATCAATATAATCTCCTGTAGACATCACATATTTAAAAAATGGATAAGGATTACCCTCGTTATTGTCTACAATACTTTGCCCAAAGTTGAAAACATATGTAGTATTAGGCACTAGCGCTGTATCCTCGATCTTGATGCTTACATATTTTGAAGCGCCGCCCATGGGAGAAACCAAAGGTTTTGGAGAGATAGGCGGAGAAATAATTAGCTGCTTCTGTATATCCTTAAACTTGATGTACTCGTCAAAGTAAATGCGAATCTCTTCTTCATCAAAGTTTATCGTATAATTAGGCGGATCTGCTTTTACAAACACCGGTGGATCTTCATCCTTAGGACCACCCGTGGGCGAACTGCGTTTAGCACAATTAACCACAAGCATGAATAGCGCACAAAAAGCTAAAAAATTGAGGATTCTCTTTCTCATAAGCATGGCAAAATAACGACAAATTTTTGTGTTTTCGTGTGCAGGTTTTAGCTCGCTGCCATCGCCATAAAAGCCATACTCACTTTTAGTCCAGAAATTTCTTGCAGCGCAAGATAACAACCCTCTGCAGTTCCGCCGGTGGTGATGAGGTCATCTACCAGTAAAATATGCTTATTCATTAGTTTTTCTTTTTGCCTTACGGCGAAAGAATTTAAGATAGAAGTGCTTCGTGATTCTCGTTTCATGAATACTTGTTTAGACGTACTGATACGGCGATAAAGCACATCTTTAACCACAGGAATATTGAGTGCTTTTGCAATTTCTATAGCAAAACCATCTACTTGATTATATCCTCTAAAGTGTCGTCTTATCCAATGAAGCGGTACGGGAACCACACAATCTACATCAGCAAATCTCCCTGAAAGTTTTAATTCTTCACCTAGCCAAGCGCCTAGATTGTAACTAATGCTTTCATGATTTCGGTATTTTAAATTGTGAATAAGATGCTGCACATCGCTCTTTTTATGATAGTAGAACAAAGCCGTAGCATACTCCAGCGGAACTCGACCTAATAATAAATTATGAATTGGTGTTTCTTCAAGTGTGTGAAAATCTGTGCGAGGTAGAGCATGCCTGCAAGTGGTGCAAATAAACTTTTCACCCATATTTAAATGCTCATGGCATGATGGGCAAACTTCTGGAAAAAAGATATTTAGCAACGCATTCATGTTTTAAAAGGTACGCTTTTTTTAAAAAAGTGGTCAAAAATGGCTTTTTAGGGATCTGATGAGAAAAATTTTGGCGAAAGCCATAAATACATCTCACTTAAAAAGTGCCGCATTACATGGATTTTTTATTTTTACCACCCTAAACTAAAATTTTAGAATGGCACAACAGGAAGATAAGTTTAAGAAGGTAATTGCTCACGCAAAGGAGTACGGATATATTTTTAGCAGTAGTGAGATCTATGACGGGTTAAGCGCGGTGTATGACTATGGTCAAAACGGGGCAGAGCTTAAGAAAAACATTCGTGATTACTGGTGGAAGTGGATGGTGCAATTGCACGAAAATATTGTGGGGATCGATGCATCTATCTTTATGCATCCTACAACCTGGAAGGCTTCAGGACACGTTGATGCTTTTAACGATCCGTTGATCGATAATAAAGATTCTAAGAAAAGATACCGTGCTGATGTGCTTATAGAAGATTATGCAGAGAAGCTTAATCAAAAGGCAGAGAAGGAGATCGCTAAGGCGAAAAAGCGTTTTGGCGAAAGCTTTGACGAGGAGCAATTTGTAAGCACAAATCCACGTGTGGTGCGTTACCGCACAGAGCAACGTGAGGTGCTAGAAAGAATGGCGCGCTCGCTAGAAGCAGAAGATCTTGCCGATGTAAAAGCATTGATAGAGGAACTGGGAATCGCAGATCCTGAAACTGGTTCTAAAAACTGGACAGATGTTCGCCAGTTCAATTTGATGTTCGGTACAAAACTGGGAGCATCTGCAGAGACAGCTACAGATCTTTATCTGCGTCCAGAAACGGCTCAAGGTATTTTTGTAAACTTCT
This sequence comes from Leeuwenhoekiella obamensis, assembly GCF_055391795.1. Classification (NCBI taxonomy): domain Bacteria; kingdom Pseudomonadati; phylum Bacteroidota; class Flavobacteriia; order Flavobacteriales; family Flavobacteriaceae; genus Leeuwenhoekiella; species Leeuwenhoekiella obamensis. Next base: position 3,194,569 of record NZ_AP029251.1, read on the forward strand.
TGAATGTGCAAAAAACAGGAAGGATGAAAATTCCTTTTGGTATTGCACAAACAGGTAAAGCGTTTAGAAACGAGATCGTAGCGAGACAGTTTATCTTCCGTATGCGTGAGTTTGAACAAATGGAAATGCAATTCTTTGTACGCCCAGGAGAAGAGTTAGCGTGGTATGAAAAATGGAAGGAAGACCGTTTAAAATGGCACTTGTCTCTAGGTCTTGGTGAAGAAAATTATCGTTTCCACGATCATGATAAATTGGCGCACTATGCAAATGCTGCGGCAGATATAGAATTTAATTTCCCATTTGGATTTAAAGAACTTGAAGGTATTCATAGCCGCACAGATTTTGATCTTAAAGCGCATGAAGAGCATTCTGGTAAAAAGCTACAATTCTTTGACCCAGAACTTAACGAGAATTACGTGCCTTACGTGATCGAAACTTCTATAGGTCTTGATCGTATGTTTCTAGCTGTTTTCTCTCAATCACTTATGGATGAAGAGTTAGAGAACGGTACCACAAGAACGGTTCTTAAAATCCCGGCGGTTATCGCACCGGTAAAAGCTGCGATTCTTCCACTAGTTAAGAAAGACGGATTGCCAGAAGTTGCGCGCAAGATCGTCGATGAACTTAAGTGGGATTTTAACGTTGACTATGATGAGAAGGATGCTGTAGGAAGAAGATATCGTCGTCAGGATGCTGCGGGTACACCATTTTGTATCACGGTAGATCACGACACGTTAGAAGACAACAGTGTTACCATAAGAGATCGTGACACAATGGAGCAAAAGCGAGTGCCTATCGATCAACTATCACAAATACTGCATGATAAGCTTGATTTTAAGCACTGGATCAAATAAAACGATTAAGCCTCAAGACATTGAGGCTTTTTTTATGCTTTGTGCGTATATTCACATATCTTAGAGCTATTATGGCTCAAGGCCAAAAATCTGCCCCTATGAAAAATGCCTATAATCTCCTTTTTATACTTGCCGTCTGTTTGGTTTCCTTTTCGGCGAAAGCCCAAAAACAAGGACCCGAAAAAATAGCAGGTCTTAAACTTGTGCGTGTTGCACCCAGTTTTGCAGAGCAGATGCGTAACGGTACGCTGCAGTTGCCAGGTGAGGAAGAAGAAAGAGAAGTAAACCCAAAGCGTAGACACGGCAATAGAGTCGTGCCAGGCAAGGGTTTTCCGCGAGGTGCAGATCCACTTATAGAGCAATTGCCTACCAGAAGTGCGACCAGAGCTCCTATGCAACCCATAATTCCAGATCTGGTTTTTGATGCAAAAGATGATTTTGAATTTGCGCCTACAGATCCTACCGGTGCCGTAGGACCTAATCATTATGTCGCAGCTTGGAATACAGGTTTTCGCATTTTTGATAAAACAGGAAATCCGCTAACACCAGAAGCTAAACTGGGGACGCTCTTTGAAGGGAATAACGCCGGTGACCCAATTGTACTTTATGATGCTGCGGCAGATCGTTTTATAATTACAGAATTTGAGGATGACGATTTTGAGAATGATGATGATCCTGATTATGATTATCAGCATGGTTTAAATATCGCTGTCTGTGCTGGTCCAGATCCTGTGAATGACGAGTGGTACATTTATACTTCATACGACACAGGGAAATTCCCAGATTATCCCAAATATTCTGTGTGGCATGACGGATATTATGTAACTGCAAATATTTATAACACCGAGAACCAAGTTTTTGTCATGGAGCGCGACAGTCTTCTTGCGGGTAAAGATGCAAGATTTGTGGGTTTCCCATTAACGGGCATTCAGGATATAGGTTTTTACAGTCCGCAATTCTTTAATGCAGGAAATCCTACTTTACCAGCTGGCGGCCCGGCAACTGTGGTTTATATGCAGGATGATGCATGGGCTGGTGTTGCTGATGATCATTTAAAACTTTGGGAAATCACAATGGATTGGCAAACCATTGAAAATTCTTCGATCTCTAACCCTACACAGATCACCACGGCAGATTTTAATAGCGTTTTTGATGGAGGTGATTTTGCAAACCTCACACAGCCTAACGGTCAAGATATAGATGCACTTCAAGCCACGATCATGAATCAGGCGCAGTTTAGAAAATTCCCTACGTATAATTCGGCTATTTTCAATTTTGTGGTTGATGTAGATGGTTCATCTAGCGGTGAACTTGCAGGGATACGATGGTATGAATTAAGGCAGGATGCAGAAGGCGCACCGTGGAGTATTTTTCAAGAAGGAACTTATGTTTCGCCATCAGGCGCAAATGCATTTGCCGGCAGTATGGTTATGGATGATGAGGGAAATATCGCTCTTGGTTACAGTACAGTTTCGCCCACACAAAGCGTTGGGATACGATTTACAGGAAGATATGTAAATGATCCACTAGGAGAAATGAGTGTGCCCGAATCTACGATCGCAAATAGTACCGGTAATAGCTCTTTTGAGCGGTATGCAGATTACACACACATGACGCTAGATCCTGTGAATGAAAGAGATTTTTGGTTCATTACAGAATATTTTAACCCAGACAGAGCAGATGTTGTTGCTAAATTTCATTTGCAACCAGATCTAAGAGATGATCTTATGGTAACACAAATTGTCGCTCCACAAACGGGTAACGTAGGCGCTTCAGAAGATGTGACGATCACGATAAGAAATAACGGCACAAATGCACAAAGCAATTTTGAGGTAACATATAGCATTGATGGTGGTACGGCTGTCGCCGAAAATTTCTCAGGTACGCTTGCTTTTAACGAAAGTGCAGACTACACCTTCTCCGTGCCAGCAGATCTATCTGTAGATGGTAAAATTTATACCATCACAGCAGATGTAAATCTTACCGGCGATGAAGACACTGCAAATGACGCTATCACAAAACAGGTGCAGAATATCTTTCAAAACGACATTGGCGTTTCCGCGATCTTGAGTCCAGATCAATATCCTGAAGGAACCACAACTGCAGAGGTAAGAGTAGAGATCACAAATTATGGTGATCAATCACAGACTAACTTCCCGGTGTATTTTAAACTGGATCAAAATGCGCAGATAAACGAAGTTTTTACAGATGTCTTGCCAGGACAATCTACAGCGATCTATTCATTTACACAGACCATAAATGTAAATGCAACAGGAACCTATGATCTTATTGCAGGCACAGATCTTAATGGAGATCAAGATGCTACGAATGATGAATTTTCTCTACAGATCATCAGAGAACTTTGTATTCCTCAAGGTAATTGTGAAGAATTTAATGATGGTGTTACCGAGTTCACGCTGGGCGAAACCACGATAACGACAGACTGTTCTGCTACTGGATACACAGATAACACCTCGACGATCATACCTGTAGATCTATCAAACAATCCATTTACAGGAACCTTGCAAACCGGCTTTGATGATAGCGCATATGCGTTTTTTGTAGATATAGATAATAACAACACGTTTGAAAGTGATGAGATGGTTGCAAATGGCCTTGTAGCGCTAGAAAACACAGATACTGAGTTCACGCTTACTTTACCATCTAATCTGCCCATAGGCGATTATAGAATGCGTGTGCGCGGCGAAGATGAAGATTATGACGGTGATGTTACAGACCCATGTGATGATCTAGAATTTGGCCGAATTAACGATTACACCTTGCGCGTCACAGCGTCAATGTCTGTAGAGAATAGCACCTTTGCCGGTGCGAATCTCGAGATCATTGAGCCAGAGAAAAATCATTTTACGATCACATTGCGCACCACAGAACGTACAGATGATCTCAAGTTTGCGATTTACAATCTTGCCGGTCAAACGCTGGCTTCAAACTGGATCTCAAATACATCAGGTAAATACACTTATGATCTTGATATGTCTTATGCTGCTTCTGGGATCTATGTGGTGAGATTGGGAGATGAGAGTGGTTTTGCGACAAAGAAGATCGCGGTAAAATAGGTTTTGCCTTTCGGCGAAAAGGACCCAAACCCTAGAAAAATGCACGAAGCTGCACTGTTCCTGTATGAATGGTGCGGCTTTTTTCGCTTTTTCTGCCAAAGTAATTTACATTGAGATCCAGGAATTTTGTCAAGCGCTTTTGAGCAAGTAAACTCCACGTGAAGTTTGATCCCGGCTGCAAACCTTCAAGCATTTGATAAGAAACCGGAGTAAAATTGCTGCCTTCAAAGTTGTTGTTGATGTATTTTATTTCGCCATTGAGCGAAATTTTACCCGCATTAGCATACGCAAAAGCAACGCCCAGATCTTGTTGTTTTAATAGCTCGCCATCGCCTAGCTGATTTTCCTTTTTGGCGAAAGCATAAAAACCCTCAATACGTGCTCTGTCGTTGATCAAGTAGGAGATCTTAGGGTTAAAAGACAGATTGTCGATCTTAAAATTGCGGCTTTCAAAATTCTCAGAAGTGCTTGCTGTACTGCCTAGCTCTGTCTTAAAATTGAAAATATAATCTTGCTTGATCTTATGCAGAAAATTGAGCTGATGACTTTTCAATTCATTCTCCTGCAAACCTATGCTCAACAGATTTTTTGTGGCTGTGGACAGATAGGTGTAACTCGTTGTGTAATGTTGTTTCCCGCGGTTAAAAAAAAGCGTGTTGCGTAGGCTGAGGTTGACGCCCAGTTCGCCAGCCGTTTCTGTAAAAGGATTGAGCTCAAAGCCGTCGCCGTTGCGCAAGATCTTCCTGTCTAGTAAATAGCTGGTTTGATTATAAAAGTGAGAAAGAAACTTCTTTAACCCTTGCTGACCGCTCCATTGCTGCGGATTTAAGGTTATGATCTGACTCAGTTTGTTTTGATGCGTTTTTACAAAAACACTATTAGGCAAAAGCACTTTTAAAAAATCTGCCTCATCTTGAAATTGCGCAATTTCAAACTCTTGCAATTGCTGTATTCCGTCGTTGTTGTAGTCAATCCAGGTGTGTGTTCCCTGACCTTCATCTACCCGTAAAAATGAATATTCTTGTTGCGGTAACGTTCCGCTGTTTGTTTCATAAACGGTGTTCCAGCGCAGTAATCTGTCAAACAAATATTGATCATACACCACTCTGGAGTTTAGCGAATTCTCATCAGCAATGTCCTCATTTGTATACTTCAGGCTGCGATAATTCACAAAAACACGTAGGGCTGTGTTCTTGCTTTTTATGAGTTGCGACTTTAAATAATACGTGTTGCTATGATTTACACGTGTTAGCTCATTGCCGCGCAAACTGTCGTTGTAACGCTGTCTGTAACCTATTTCGGCAAAAACGTTTGTGCTGTCACCTATTCCGGCGAAAGCCTCATAAGCAATAAACCGTTGCGAGAGACTGTCTTTTTGATCGATAAAGGTATTTAGTCGCTGGTTATTTTCTGTCTGGATTTTTGCGCCCAGCCACGTTTTTTTAAATCCCCTTACGGCGAAAGCGTTAAGCCTAAGAAAGTCTGTAGTTAAAGAATCTGACGAAGTTTTAAGCAAACTCCCGTTAAGAAACGCTTTGAACTTCTCGCGATTCACCGAAGCATTTACAAGATGTCTACTGCCCGAAAGTGTTGAGGCATAATCAAGATGCTCAAACTGATAATTATAATTCCCATACCGCGCTGTGTTGTAATTAAATCCACCGGTTGCCAGCGTGAGACCATCTAGTTGGCGTGTGGTGAGTGGTAAATTCCAGTCGCGATTAAACTCAATGTTATAGTTTCTCTCAATATTCTGGAAGTTAGAACCTATGTGATCTAAAGTCGCATACGCATCAAGATGTGTACTGTCGCGCGTACCAAAAACTAACTGCCTGCCTTCAAAATGCCCTGCAAAACCATTATTGTTGTTGTCGTCAAGTTGAGAAAAAAGGTTTTGATCATATTTACTTCCTGCAGCTTCAAAGGCAATGTGCGTTTTTTGAGAAGGATCATAACTTCCCGAAATGGTCGCTAACTGTATTTTATTAGGCGCTGTCAACTGAATTATAGGTTCAAAATCCCCTTGCGGGATGCCATTTACAGGAGCGATATATTCAAAGATGCGACTTACCGCAGCATTATCTGCAAGTATGTAATTGCCTTGATTTGCGCCCACTTCTGTAAATCTAACATTGTATAATTCTTCGCTTTCATCAGTAGAAAAAATGTAAATCGTGTTGCCGTTTACAAGTTCTTGACGATACAGAATTTTGTTCTCGCTATACTCATCGATCACGGCGCTAGGAGCGATCATTTGTGATGAGTTATCTCCGGCTTGCGCCAAAATTTCTACTTGCTCCCTGCTTAGGTTTTGCAATAGCGGTTGGTTTTTTGCATCATTCTCAGAGTACACACTTGCACTTATTTTGAATTTACCATTTGCGCTTTCATGATTTCCGCCGCCATAAGCGATAATTCTAGTGAAATTCTGCTCGCTGTATTGATATTCTACAATGATTCGCATCTCGCTGGTAATAGGGAATGTCGCATTGAATTTTAATTCGCCAGCATTATAATCTATGATGTAATCTTCATTCTCGCCACGTTGAAGCAAAACACCATTTACATAAACGCGTTCGCTTCCAGAAATTATGAGTTGGTATAACTCACCATTAGGGCCTGTAAGTTTATACGGTCCTTGATTACCTTCTTGCCCTTGAATGCTTGTACGATTATAAACACCTTTTACGATAGCGCCTGCGGCAAAAAGTTCTGTAGAACTATCATCATTTGATATATTTGCATTGATGGATAATCCTTGGATCTTCTTGGTGAATTGCCCAAAATATGAATCCTGATTTCTCAGATTAATGTCACCGGCTCTGATGTTCCAGTTGTCGCTAAAAAGCTCAATGAAGATTTGATCAAATTCATCTAATCTTTGTGAATAGCCATATTGCGTCTGCGGGATATTTGCATCTTGTAGCGAAGCTCTAATTCCTACTTTGTCACTTAATCTTCCGGTGATCTGTAAGTCCAGTTCAGAGTTTACTGTGCTATTTTGATTATTGCCCACAGTTACACCGCGCACAATACTTCCAGAAGTTTGCAGGCCATCAAAAGGCACAAAAGACCTATTGTTTTCTTCTTGTTGTATAGCATAGACTTTCTCTAACGCGCCGTTGTTATTCACGATGCGGTTTTTGTCGTAGAGAAAGTATTTTTTTGTGAGAAAATCTGGGTAAACTCGGTATTTAAAGATCAGTGTATCTTCTTCTGCTTGTAGATCTTTTTTGAAAGAAAAAATGGCTTTTCCATAATCTATGATATAGGTTGAGCTATCTAATGGCGCACCATTTTTCAAGTAAACGCTAAAAAAAGAATTGTTGATACTCACGCTATCAAGCACAATTGTATCTTGAATTGCCAGGCGTTTTACTCTTTCTTCAGGCGCGTTCTGCTCTTGACCCCAGAGGAGTGCAGGCAGCAACAGCAAGAGAAAAAAGTACTTATTTGGCATCAAGATAGTAACAGCAATAGAACTAAAAAAGTATCTAGATTTTAGCGAAAGATAAGAATAGTAGTTTTGGCTTTAAGCCAAATGAAAGGAAACTGGATTACAGTTCTTAATTTAGCACGCATACAAAGAAATTTCATGAAGATAATATCATATAACGTAAACGGAATACGCGCGGCGATGCGCAAAGGTCTTGTAGAATGGATGCAGCAGGCGCAACCTGATGTTTTGTGCTTACAAGAAACAAAGGCAAATAAAGAGCAGGTAGACCTGGCAGAGATAGAAGCTGCAGGATATCATAGCTATTGGTTTAGCGCGCAGAAAAAAGGGTACAGCGGTGTGGCGATCTTTACAAAAGAAGAGCCAGATCACGTAGAATATGGCACTGGCGTGGATTATATGGATTTTGAAGGAAGAAATATCAGAGTAGATTTTGGTGATATTTCTGTGATGAGTTTGTATTTGCCATCAGGAACTAATATTGCCAGATTGGATCACAAGTTGATGTTTATGGATGATTTTCAGAAGTATGTTAACGAACTGAAAAAGAAGCGTCCGAATCTTATCATTGGCGGTGATTATAATATTTGTCACGAGGCGATAGATATTCATGATCCTGTGAGAAATGCAAATGTAAGCGGCTTTCTACCCGTAGAACGCGAGTGGATAGGCAACTTTATAGATAGTGGTTTTACAGATTCTTTTCGCCATTTAAACAAAGAGCCGCACAATTATACCTGGTGGAGTTACAGAGCAAATGCGCGTGCAAATAATAAAGGCTGGCGTATAGATTATAATATGGTGAGCGATCCTATAAAAGAAAATATCAAAAGAGCCGTTATATTACCCGATGCAATGCACAGCGACCACTGTCCGCATCTGGTAGAAATAAATTAACTAACAACAAATTCATGATACAAAGAATCCTAACCATTATCCTTGCGGGGGGTTTACTAACCTCCTGCGTTTCTGCAAAAGTGTATAAAGACCTAGAGTCTAGATTTAGCACTTTGCAGGATGAAAATGCAGACTTGAGAGAAGATCTGGCTGCCGCCAAAAAAGAATGGAACAAATTTGAAAAGCAGTCACAAGAATTAGAACAAGCCTTAGCAAAAGCAACGGCAGAGCGTGATGAACTGCAACGCAAATACACATCTACAAAAACAAATCTAGATAATCTTCAAGAAAGTTTTGATGCGCTAGAAGCAAATAGTTCTGCAACAATCGCAGAAAATAGCCGAAAGAACAGAGAACTACTTAGCGAACTAGAAACGAAACAAAACGCCCTTGCAGAAGAGCGTGCCCAGTTAGACAAATTGCGTCGTGATCTCGCAGAGCGCTCACAACGAGTAGATGAGTTAGAAGGATTATTAGCACAAAAAGATGCAAAAATGCGTGCGTTAAAAGATGCGATAAGCAAAGCGCTAGTAGACTTTGAAGGTAAGGGATTAACGGTAGAGCAGCGCGATGGCAAAGTATATGTGTCGCTAGAGAATAAGTTGCTTTTTGACAGCGGTAGCTGGACCGTGGGAACACAAGGTAAACAAGCAGTACAGCAACTTGCCAGTGTTCTTGCTACAAATCCAGACATCTCTGTGTTGATAGAGGGTCATACAGATAATGTGCCTTACGGCGGAAACGGACCTTTAAAAGACAACTGGGATCTTTCAACAAAGCGTGCAACTGCAATTGTTGAGATCTTACTGCAAACCGCGGGAATTGAAGCTCAAAATCTTACAGCCGCAGGTCGTGGTGAGTTTGCGCCAGTAGCAACAAATGAAACCGCAGAAGGTAAGTCAAAAAACAGAAGAATAGAAGTTATTCTTACCCCAAAACTAGATGAAGTAACAAAATTGTTAAATGACATATAATTCTAAATATTAAGACTAATCGTTTTAGTAATTAAAATTAAAGTTATACGTTTAACGAGGTTTTGAGTTTTCAAGGCCTCGTTTTTCTTTTGGCGAAAGCCAAATAATCATCAATCAAACTTCTACTATGTTAAAACTATTTTTAACGCTTGTAGCTGTTTTACTCCTGCCAAATCTGATAACTTCTCAGGAGAGTCTCCCTTCTGAATATTATGAGTGGTTTGATAGTAAAATAGGTGTCGCAAACACACCGCTGTATAACGGGATAAGCTATACAGACCAGCGCCCATCTGTAGGTGAAAAGAACAAATATTTTCTTACCAGCGGCTTTGACCTTGGGAGCGTTACTTACTTCGGGCAGCCGTATTTTGGCGTAAGCCTAAACTATGATGTTTTTAATGATCAGTTGCTTTTTCAGCTTAAAGACGTTTTTGAGGGAAGTATTTTAAAACCTGTGCAAAATGAGGTGAGCTCCTTTACTCTTGGGAAGAATCACTTTATAAACATCAGGAATTTTGATCCTACTAAGCCTGCGGCTTTTTATGAATTGTTGGCCAAGAATGAGCAAGTGGCAATCCTAAAAAAACACCGTAAAACCGAGAAGAAAAAGCTGGATCGCGAAGTGACATATTATCAATATTTAGAAAGAGATCCTTTTTATTTCGTTTACACGAAAAGTACACTCACAAGAGTAGAAGAAGCTAAAGATCTGTATGAGGCTTTTGCCGAAAAGAAAGATGCTTTAAAAGCATTTTTTAAAGAAAGAAGATCACTGAAAAAGAATGACCCTGATGCATTTTATATACAGTTAGGTAATTTTCTTAACACTTTAAACGAGATGCGATGAAGAAGCTATTTACACTTTTGACCATCTTAACCATCACAGGGCTTTTTGCGCAAGAAAATCTACCACTTATCACAGCGCAGTATAATAACGAAGATCTGTTTGCGATTATTCTTGATATTGAGAAAAAGTCAGGCTATACATTCTATTTTTCTGAAGAATGGATGCAGGGACAATCAATAAACCAAGAATTTACTAATGCACCGCTAGACGAAGTTCTTGAAACAGTTTTTGAAGGTACAGCGCTTAACTACTTTCTCACAACTGATAAAAAAGTAATTCTCACACTCAATAATATTATCTACAGTGAGGTTCCCAGAGGATTCTTCCCAGAGGTAGATTCTACAGGTAATAAGACGAGTACTAATGCGGTTGCTGGTGATAGAGCTCCGGTTTTTTATAACAGCAGTTCACGATCTAGATATGCAAAAACCGTAAGAATAGGTAAGGCAAATAAAACTGATAATAGACAGCGCTACACGCTTAGCGGTAAAGTAACAAATGCAAAAACAGGAGAGCCTATCCCAGATCTTGCGATCGTTTCTCAAAATGGAAACGTAGGCGCTGTAACAGATGAAGCAGGTAAGTATGAGATAAGATTGCGTGCAGGATCTAATGTGCTTGAGGCAAAATCTATGGGTACCGAAACCCTTGTGCAAGAAGTTATCATGTATAATGACGGCACACTTAATATGAGCGTTAACGAGAATTATGAGCAGCTGGGAGAGATCTTTCTTGATGCTCAACTTAACGAGAATGTTGAGGATGCTACCGCTGGAGCGGAAGAAATAGATGTTGAAAATATCAAGAATATTCCGCTGGTGCTGGGAGAGCGAGACATCTTTAAAGTGGCAACCACGTTGCCTGGTATCTCTAGTGCAGGAGAAGGAGCAGCAGGTTATAACGTGCGTGGTGGTAAAGTAGATCAAAACCTGATCTTACTCGATAACGGAGTGATTTATAATCCCACGCATTTCTTTGGGATCTTTTCAGGTATTAATCCATTTACAACAGCAACTGCCGAAATTTATAAAGGACATATTCCGGCGAAATTTGGTGGGAGATTGTCATCTGTTTTTGACATTAAAACAAAAGATGCTAGCACAACAGATTTTAATGGTGAAGCTTCTCTGGGTCCTGTTACAAGTAGCTTAATGCTTCAAACACCTGTGGTTAAAGAAAAGTCTGGATTGCTAGTTGGGGCAAGAGCAACCTATTCTGATTATATCTTAAAAGCGCTTAATGAAGAATCTTTAAAAAATAGCAGCGCTTCATTTTATGATGTGAATTTAAAATACAACCACGAGATCAATGAGAAGAACAAGATCGTTGCGACAGGTTATTTTAGTAAAGATCGTTTCAGCATAACATCAGATTCATTGTATGGTTATCAAAATGCCTTAGCCACATTAAATTGGCAATGGAAGATCAACGATAAAAATAGAGGTGAAGTAACGTTAAGCCATACAGATTATAGGTTTGATATTGATTATGAAAGTGAAAGCAACAATAGTTTTGCCCAGAATTATGCGATCAATGAAACAAACCTCAATGCAGATTTTACATACGTTCTTAGCGCAAATCATCAATTTGATTATGGTCTTTCGACGAAATTATATAATGTAGAACCGGGTAAGCGTGAGCCTAAGAATAACTCTGATATTGAGCCTTTAGATATTGAAGATTCCCGCGGATTAGAATCTGCTATTTACATATCAGACAATTTTAAAGTAAGCGATAAGCTGCTTCTTAATCTTGGTTTGCGATACTCAATGTATAGCGCTCTGGGTCCAGGAACAGAACGTGTTTATGAAGATGGTTTGCCTAAAAGTGATGCAACAGTAACTTCAACAAACACGTATGAGAACAATGAGTTTATTGAAACATATGGCGGTCCTGAAGTAAGGGTTTCAGGAAGGTATCTCTTTACAGAGGACTTTTCGGCGAAAGCCAGCTACAACAACACTTTGCAATATGTGCACACGCTCTCAAATAATACAACGCCAGCACCAACAGACACTTACACTTTGTCTGATTCTAATATAGAACCGCAACGCGCGCAGCAATACTCGCTGGGCTTTTATAAGAACTTAAACGAGGCAATGTATGAGCTAAGTTTAGAGGGTTTTTACAAAAGCAGTGAGAATGTGCTAGACTTTAAAACAGGATCTAATCTTTTCTTAAACCCCAATGTTGAAACCGAAGTTCTGCAAGGTAATGGTAGATCGTATGGTGTAGAGTTTATGGTTAAGAAAACTAAGGGTGATTTTAATGGGTATTTGAGTTATACATATTCGCGGTCTTTTATACAGTTTGATAGTGATTTTAGCGAAGAGAGAATCAATAAGGGTGAGTATTTTCCATCAAATTATGATAAGCCGCATGACCTTAGTGTAGTTGCAAATTATAAGTTGACAAGGCGCTACAGCTTCTCTGCAAATTTTGTGTATCAAACGGGGCGTCCTGTGACATTTCCTATAGGTAAATATCAATTTAATAATGGGGAATATGTGTATTACAGTCAGCGTAACGAATTTAGAATTCCAGATTATTATCGTCTGGATCTAGGCGTAAATATTGAGGGAAATCATAAGAAGAATAAACCGGGACATAGTTTTATAAATATTTCGGTCTATAATGTGCTGGGAAGAAATAATCCTTACTCAGTTTTCTTTGTGACTAAGAGTGGAGAGGTTAAAGCATATCAAAGTTCGATATTCTCTGTACCGGTGCCAACGATCACCTATAACTTTAAATTTTAGGAGCGATGAAGAGAGAAAAGTTTACGAATACAACGAGGTTTATTTTCATGCTTGTAGTGGCTCTTATTTTTAATAACTGCGTAGAGCCTTATGATTATGAGGTGGAGAATTTTGACAGTGCGCTGGTTGTAGAGGCTACGATCACAGATGAGGTTAGAACGCAACAAATCAAAATCACTAGATCTTATGAGCTCGATACAACAGATCCAAAACCTGTTATGGGAGCTAATGTAAGATTAGTGGGCGATAATGGATCTTCTTACATATTTAAGGATGATGGAACAGGCAATTACTTGTCTTCAGAGGATTTTGGCGCAAGCCAAAACATTAATTATACCTTAGAGATACAAGCAAATGGGCGAGAATATGCTTCTATCTCTACTCAACTTACACCGGCAGCAGCGATAGATGATCTGTATGCTGAGCGTGTAGAAGATGATTTTGGCAACGACGGTGTTGGGATCTTTGTAGATAGTAATACGCTTGCTGATGAAGCATATTATTTTCAATATACTTTTGAAGAAACGTACAAGATCCAATCGCCATATAGATCAGATACAGACTTAGAAGTTGTGAGTCTTACTTTTCCGTATTCGGTTAAAAAAGTAGATAAAGTAAAAGAAGAATATACCTGTTATAACACTTTAGATAGCGATAGAATTATACTTACTTCTACGCAAGATCTATCTTCTGGCAATGTGCAACGTGCAGAGGTGAATTTTCTTGATAGGTTAAACCCAAAAATATCCAGACGGTATAGCATTCTTGTTAAGCAATATGTGCGTACGCGTGAGGCTTATGAGTTTTATGCCACGTTAAAGGATCTCTCTGAAAACGAAAGTTTATTTACACAAACCCAACCCGGTTTGCTCACTGGTAATATCATTTCTAAAACAAATGAAGACGAACCTGTTTTAGGCTATTTTAATGTCTCTAGCGTATCGCAAAAGCGCATCTTTTTTAACTATGATGACTTTTATGATTTTGAAGATAGACCGGGAGATTTTATTGAAAATTGTGAGCCATCAGCTCCTGCGGTAGAAAGTCTGGTTTTTTTACTAGATACAGGCTCTGCAAAATACCTTAAAGACAATGATAATCCGCAGCCTTTTGATGGGCCTTATCTTGTAGTGCCCGCCGCTTGTATGGATTGTACTTTGCTAGGAACTAATGTAAAACCAGATTTCTGGATAGACTAAAAAATTATGCGCAACACACTCATCGTATTTTTTGTTCTCATCGCTGGTTCTGTAGTTCTGGCGCAAAACAAAACGACATTAGATCAAGAAGAAGTTCACTTAACGCTAAGCGATAACACTGTCTTTGCGGGAGAGACATTGTATTACAAGGCTAATGTTTTTCTGGGTGATCTGCAGCATTATTCAGCATTAAGCAAGGTGTTGTATGTAAAGATCATAGATGCTGATAAAAATGTGATTCATGAGCAGAAATCTCAAATCACAAATGGTAAAGCTCAAGGAGATATTTTTATAAAAACCGCTGTGCCTTCGGGCAATTATAAGTTGGTCGCTTACACACAGTGGATGTTAAATGCATCTGCAAAACATTTTTTTCAAACAGATCTCGTGATCGTAAATCCATATCTGGGCGATCAGAAGGGCTTTACAGAAAGCAACATTTCAAAGGCAGAAAATGTTGATTTAAAACCTATCGCCGCTCAAGAAATAGATCTCAAGATCAGCACTCATAAAATAGGCAACCGCAAAAAAGTAACGCTTGATATTACTCCTAAAACAGTAGGTCTAAGAGAAGATTTTACACTTACAGTAAAACGTGTAGATCCATTTTTTAAACAAGATAATGATGCAATTATCGCTTTTGCGAAAAGGACTTCTATGTTTCAACCCGTGTCAAAGCAAAGTGCAGATATTTTACCAGAATTAAGAGGCGAGATCATTGAAGGCTCAATATCTTCAGATGAAAGATCGGTGAACAATATCACACTTGGACTTTCATTTCCGCAGGATCGCAACACAAGCATTTATACAACAAAAACAGATGCAAACGGAACTTTTAAGTTTGTAGTAGATAAGCCATTTGCCATTGAAAATGCAGTGGTTAATCCGTTAGAAAATGCAGAAAATTATGAAGTTAAACTTTCCGCGAAAGCGCAACCCGATTTTTCTGATCTATCTTTTGCCAGTTTCAAACTCACGCCCGACTTAAAAAAACAGATCGAACAACGAAGTGTCGCAAACCAAATTGAAAATGCATATTTCACAAAAAAGCCAGACACGATCATCACTCCGCCATCTGGCCAGAAGTTCTATGGAGCGATAGGAGAAACATTTGCATTAGACGATTACACAAGGTTTAAGACGGTAAAGGAAACTTTTGTAGAGGTTGTAGAATATGCATCGCTGCGTAGCAAAGACGGTAAACCTGTTTTTAAAGTGCAGGTAGAAGATAAACTGTATTATGAGGATAATCCTGCTGCGATGGTCATTGTAGATGGAATCATCTTAGAAGATCATGCAAAATTGGTAGAATATCCTGCGGCATTGATCGATGATATATCAGTAATACGCAGCAAGTATTTCTTCGGCCCAAAGCTGTTTTATGGTATCATAGACGTTAAGACAAAGGATGGGGATTTTGCAAAAAGGTATCTTTCTTACAATGATCATGCATTTACACAGCAACCGGTAGCATTAAATAAGCAGTATTATAAACAATCCTACGCATCAGGAGCAGACTCCAGAATTCCTGATTACAGGTATTTATTGGCTTGGGAGCCAAATTTTAACGTTGCAGAAAAAGATGAGTATTCTTTTTACACTTCAGACGTAGATGGTGTTTTTGAAGTATCACTAAAAGGATTTACAAAAAATGGAGATTCTATCGTAATTAAAGAGTATATTGAGGTCAATTAAAGTCTATGCTTTAAAGCCGCCCCTATGAAATATGCGTTTTTGTTTTTGTCCTTAATTACGAGCGCTACACTTTTGGCGCAAGCCAAAACGGAAACAAAACAATACTATCAACTTTTTGACAAAATAGTAGGCCAACATAATACGCCACTTAGCAACGGTACGATCTATCGCGAAGAGCATGTTACGCTCAATGAATATACAAAATTTCTACTGCCAGAATATCAAGAAGGAAGCCTAGTTTATTATGGGCAGCCGTATTATGACGTGTCTTTAAATTACAATGTTTATGACGATTTGTTGCTGATACGCATCAAGACAGACAATGCAATTAAGAACGTTAAGCTGAATCAGAAGTTCATTGATCACTTTGAAGTTAATGGCCGCAGATTTCAATACATAGGCGAGGAAGAAGATATTGACTCTGGTTTTTACGAGGAGATTTATAGTGCAGGTGAGGTGAAACTGCTTAAAAAACTGAGAAAAAACCTTAACGAAAAGCGCGATAAAGAATACAAATACTTTGAGTTTAAAGACCGACCAGATGCGTTTTATGCTAAGAACGGGTCAAATTATTTTCAAATAAGTAATCAGCGCAGTTGGATCAAGGCTTTTCCTGATAAAGAAAATTTGATCAAGGCATATTATAAAAGCAACTCCGCCGCCAGGAGAAATAACAAAACGCTTTTTTACAAATCCTTGCTAAGCCAGTTATACTCAAATACAGATAAGGAAATATGAAGAGAGTTATAATTTTTCTCATTTTTATTTCCGTGGCTGTATGCCAGGCGCAAGAGGTTATTTCGCTTAAAGCGAAAGAAAATTCTTTTGAAGAAATCGCAACAAAGATCGAGGCACAAACAGGTTATGAATTCTATTTCTCAAAAACTTGGACGCAAGGAAAATCCTTTACAGGAGAGTTTACAAATGCATCAATAAGTGAGGTCTTAGATGCACTTTTTAATGAAACAAACCTTAACTATTTTGTAGATGGAGATAAAGTGATCATCACTTTAAATAATGCGATTTACGACACTTTACCATCAGTTTTTTACCCGAAGGAAGAAAATGAAACAGTCACTGAAGCAGAAGTTGAAACTGTTGCCGCACCCGTTTTCTACACCAGTCAAAATAGAGAAACACGCACTGCAGAAACAGTGAGAATAGGCCGTGAGAATGCGGCAAACCGTCAAAAGAGATTTAGATTAACAGGCTACATCACATTGCAACAAACCGGTGATCCTATACCAGATCTTGCCATTGTGGTACGCGATCGCAACGTAGGCGCAGTAACAGATGATAGAGGTTATTATGAGATAAACCTTCCTGCAGGTTCTAATGTTTTAGAGTTTAAATCTCTGGGTACAGAAACGCTTATTCAAAATGTGATCATTTACAACGACGGGAATTTAAACATTCAGCTATCTGAGAATTTACAGCAACTAGGTGAAGTGTTGCTAGATGCCACAAAAAACCAAAATGTAGAAGATGCAATAGCTGGCGCCGAAGAGATCAATGTAGAAGAATCTAAGAATATTCCGCTGGTTTTAGGAGAGCGAGACATCTTTAAAGTTGCGACAACCTTACCAGGAATTAGCACGCAGGGTGAGGCCTCACAAGGTTTTAATGTAAGAGGAGGAAAGGCAGATCAAAACCTTGTATTGCTTGATAAAGGGATCATTTATAATCCGTCACACTTTTTTGGTATTTTCTCTGCGATCAACCCATTTACTACAGAAAGTGTAGATGTTTATAAAGGGCACATTCCGGCGAAATTTGGCGGTAGACTCTCATCAGTTTTTGATATTCATTCAAAAAAAGCTAGCACGACCAACTTTAATGGTGAGGCATCCATAGGTCCTGTAACCAGTAATCTTATGGTTGAGGTTCCTGTAAGCGAAGAAAAAGGTGGACTTATTGTGGGCGGTAGAGCCACATATTCTGATTATATCTTAAAAGCGCTAGATGAGGAGTCTTTAAAAAATAGCAGCGCTTCTTTTTATGACGCTTTCGCCAAATATGATCACAAGATCAACGATCGTAACGCAATTAGAGCATCAGGATATTATAGTAAAGACCGCTTTAGTATAAACTCAGACTCAATATTCTCATACAGCAATATGCTTGTGAATTTGGGATATGATTTTAAGATCAAAGAAAAGACTACCGGAGCGCTAACCTTTAGTCATAGCGATTATGATTTTAATATTGATTATGATTCAGATCCAGCAAATAGCTTTGGGCAGAATTATGGTATTAATGAAACAAGCCTGCAGCTAGATTTTAAATATCTAAAAAGCGCAAAGCATCAATTTGAATATGGTTTAAGCTCTAAACTATACAATGTACAACCCGGAAGCCTTACACCAGAAGGTCAAGAAAGCAACTACTCACCCGTAGATATTGACAGTGAAAAAGGTCTAGAGTCTGCCATTTATTTCTCAGACAATTATAAAATAAGCGATAAGCTTCTTGTAAATGCAGGTTTGCGTCTTAGCATGTTTAATGTTCTAGGACCACGCACAGAAAGAAATTATGAAGAAGGAGTGCCATTAAGCGAAGGCACGGTTACAGACTCTACAGCTTATGGAAACAATGATTTCATTAAAACATATGGAGGCCCAGAGGTAAGATTATCTGCAAGATATTTACTCAACCCTACATTTTCTATTAAGGCGAGTTATAACAACACCTTGCAATACATTCATACGCTGTCTAACAATACCACGGCATCACCTACGGACACGTACACATTGTCTAGTTCATTTATCGAGCCGCAAAGAGCAAATCAATTTTCTTTAGGGTTTTATAAAAACTTCAACGACTCAGAATATGAAGTAAGTCTAGAAGGCTATTATAAAACAGCAAATAATGTGATCGATTTTAAAACCGGTTCTCAATTGTTTTTAAATCAAAACATAGAAACAGAGGTTTTACAAGGCAAGGGCAAATCCTATGGTGCTGAACTATTGATCAAGAAAACTCTAGGTAAATTCAATGGATATTTAGGATACACATATTCGCGCTCATTACAAAAGTTTGATAGTCCTTACAGAGAAGAGACGATCAATAACGGCGAGTTTTTCTCAACAAACTACGATAAACCACATGATGTAAGCCTGGTTGCAAATTACAAGCTAACAAAGCGTTTTAGCTTTTCGGCAAACTTTGTTTATCAAACGGGAAGGCCGGTTACTTTTCCTGTGGCGGTTTACACGTATAATGATGCAGAATATGTTTTATACAGCGATAGAAATCAATTTAGAATACCAGACTATTACAGGTTAGACTTAGGGATAAACATAGAGGGTAATCATAAACTTGAAAAAGTAGGACATAGTTTCATAAACATCTCTGTGTACAATGTCTTGGGAAGAAATAATCCATACGCGGTTTATTTTGTAACAGATAACGGTGAAGTGCAGGCATATCAAAACAGTATTTTTTCGGTGCCTGTCCCAACGATCACTTATAACTTTAAATTTTGATCATGATGAGGATGAGGTATGAAAGAGTGATCTGTGCGTTAGCGCTACTTGTGCTTAGCATTTTAATACAAGGTTGTGTAGAAAAATTTGAATACGCGGCAGAAACATTTGAAGATGCGATAGTAGTAGAAGCAACAATTACAGACCAAGTAACTACTCAAGAACTTAAAATAAGTAGAACGTATGCCGATGTGGGCGATGGACCTTTCCCAGAAACTTCAGCTAATGTTACTGTAACGGGTGACGATGGCTCTTCTTACGCTTTCGCGGAAAGTCAAAGCGGAGAATACTTCTCTGAGCAGCAATTTGGCGCAAAGCCTAATGTAAAATACACCCTGAATATACAAACAGCAAATGGTAGAGAATACAGATCTGATGCTGTAGAAGTAACTCCAGAAGCGCAGATAGACGAAGTTTATGCTGAACGCAAGGTTGATGAAAATGGAGTAGCAGGAGTTGCTATTAAAGTAAATGGATCTGGAGTAAATAATGATGCCACTTATTATCAATATAGGTTTGAGGAAGCATATAAGATCCTATCTCGAGAGAACCCAATACAAGATCTAATCGTGATAAGTGCAGTAGAGCCTTATGAGGTAGATAGAGTTTTTAAAGAGCGCGAGGAGTATGTGTGTTATAATTTTGATGTTTCTCGCGATATTATTATCGAAAGCACTAGCAAATTTCAACAGGACGTTGTTCAGGATTTTCAAGTAAACTTTGTACCACAAACAGACCCTAAGGTTGCTCAACGCTACAGTATTCTTGTAAAACAATTTGTGCTTAACAGAGCAGGTTATGAGTTTTACAATACACTAAAAGACATTTCAGAAACTGAGAGCATTTTTGTGCAGAATCAGCCAGGTTTTCTTGCTGGTAATATCGTCTCTCAGACTAATCCTGATGAAAAGGTAATTGGCTTTTTCAGCGTTTCTTCGGTTTCTGAAAAACGTATCTTCTTCAACTTTGAGGATATTTTCTCACTTAATGATGAAAGGGGATATTTTAATAGTATCTGTGATGTTACGCGCCCTGGTCTGGAGGAGCTTGTAAGACTTTTATTAGATAACAGAGTTAAATTTTTAGCAGAGGCACCACCAGAAGCTCATCCTATTGAAGGAGGCGGCCCGTATAGAGTTATGCCTTCTGGATGTATAGATTGTACATTGCATGGTACGAATGTTAAACCAGATTTTTGGGAAGAATAGATGAAAAATACGCTATATATATTTTTACTTTTATTGACTCTCAATGTCAACGGTCAGCAAGCGATTTCATCGGCAAGCGATTATGATGAAGAAAAAGTCTTCTTACATCTCAATACCACAACCGCACTAGCTGGCGAGACGCTTTTTTATAGTGCTTATACCTTCTTAAAGGACATAAATTCTCCCAGCACGCTTAGTAAAATACTTTATGTTGCGATTTTAGATGAGGACAAAAACATCATTAAAAGTCAAAAAGTAGGTGTTGTAGATGGTAAAGCTCAAGGCGAAATTTTCTTAGACACAAACATTCCGTCTGGAAATTATGCTGTGATCGCGTACACCTTATGGATGCTTAACGCCTCGGGTGAGATGTATTTTCAAACGCCGCTTAATGTGATCAATCCATACAATGGTGATCAAGGTGAGATACTTACCGTTGAAGATAATCCAGTAAAAATTGAACTTCAAAAGTCAGTTTCAAACAATACAAATACGTCTTTAAACATAACACCTTCAGTAGCGGGAAAAAGACAAAAAGTAACTGTAAGCCTTTCAAAGAATTTAGAAGCAGACCTTTCAATTTCTGTGAGGAAGTTAGATGCGCTTTCGCGGAAGCAAGAAAAAACAAGTCTAGATTTTGCCTCAACAAAATTTGAAAAAGTCGATGTTCAAAATATTGAAAAATTGATCGTTCCTGAGATTAGAGGTGAGGTGATAAACGGGAAGATCTATGGTCAGGATATTGCAAATGTGACTTCGTCTAAAAAAGTGGCGCTATCCATTCCTGATGACAATCTCAATATTCAAGTAGCGAGCACGGTTAAAGACGGTGAATTTTTCTTCGTTCTTGATGAGCCTTACGATTCTCAATATGCCTCAGTTGTTGTGCTAGATGACAAGGATTATGAGGTAACTCTTAATCCCACACCTACGCCAAACTTTAGTGACTTAAGATTCAAAGATTTTAAGATAACTAATGCTCAAAACGAAGCTATTTTAAAACGAAGCGTTGCCAATCAAGTGGAGAATGCATATTTCGCTTTAAAGCCAGATACGCTTGTTGTAGAGGCAATAAAAGACCCGTTTTATAACAGTAAAGGTGTAGATGTTAAGAAATATGATCTGGATGCTTACACGCGTTTTAATACAGTGAGAGAAACCTTTATTGAGATCATTGAGAATGTAGCTGTACGTCGCATTGATCAAGAGCTAAGATTCAGAGTGTTTTTACCAGACTTAGGCGTGGGTAGAGGAGAAGGAGATCCGCTATTGATCGTAGATGGTATTATCCAGAAGGATCCAAGTACGATCTTAAGTTACCCTTCTCGCAATATTGAGGCGATCACTGTGGTTAGAGAAGAATATAACTTTGGGCCAAATGTCTTTTTTGGTATGTTGATCATCAACACAAAGGATGAGGATTTTAAGAAAACGTATTACTCCTCAAGTTCAGCTACCGCTGCAAAGATTGGTTCAATAGATCCTGCAAAAAAATACTTTAAACAGCAATACAGTAATGGCGATAACAAGAGAACGCCAGATTATAGATACCAACTTCTATGGGAGCCGCATGCTGATTTTAAAGACAATAAGACCTTTGAGTTTTTCACTTCAGATATCTCAGGCACATTTGAAATCGTGATACAAGGATTTACAAAAAATGGCAAGCCCATTTATATCACGCAATATTTTGAAGTTAATTAGGCTTTCGCCAAAAGAAAAAACAACACAAACCTGCTGTACTTCAAGTCAGCAGGTTTTTTGTTTGACATAGCCTAACTTTGAGGTAAACCAAAAAAGAAAATGAAATACACCACACTTCCAGATACAGATATAAAAGTCAGTAAGATATGCCTGGGCACCATGACTTGGGGCCAGCAAAACACCGAAGCAGAAGGTCATGAGCAACTAGATTATGCGGTTGAGCAAGGCGTTAATTTTATCGATACTGCAGAATTGTACTCCGTTCCGGCGAAAGCCGAAACACAAGGAAGTACAGAGCGCATCATAGGAACTTGGCTTAACAAGCGAGGCAAACGTGATGATCTTATTATAGCTTCTAAGATCGCTGGGCCGGCAGATATGACAAAACATATTCGCACTGGTGGCTATGCAGCTCACGAGATCAACGACGCTATTGAGAAAAGCTTAAAACGCCTGCAAACAGATTATATTGATCTTTATCAATTGCACTGGCCAGAGCGCAACGCTAATTATTTTGGTGAGTTGGGATACAAACACGATAGTGACGAGCAGTGGGAAGATAACTTTAAAGAAGTTCTTGAAACTTTGCAACAAGCCATAAAAGCAGGCAAGATCAGACACATCGGCTTGAGTAATGAGACGCCGTATGGTTTGTTTAGATTTCTAGAAGAATCAAGAAAACATGATCTCCCAAAAATGCTTACCGTTCAAAATCCATATAACCTTCTTAACCGTAAAGACGAAGTAGGATTGACCGAGATTTTACACCGCGAAAATGTGGGTATGTTAGCATATTCGCCGCTTGGTTTTGGTACACTTTCAGGGAAGTATCTTGATGGTAAGAAACCAGAGAATGCACGAGTGACTTTGTTTCCGCAGTATAAGCGTTATCACAGCGAGCAAAGCTTTGAAGCAACCAGTATGTATCGTGACATCGCAGAAAAATACGATCTCAACTTTGCTCAGATGTCTTTAGCTTTTGTTACAGACAGACCATTTATGACCTCAAACATCATAGGAGCAACAACTATGGAGCAGCTTAAAGAAAACATCGCTAGCGTTGATCTTACGCTTTCTGACGAAGTTTTAGAAGAGATCAATGCAGTTCATGCAATTCATCCTAATCCGGCGCCATAATCGTTTAAAAAGCTATTTGGCTGTAGCCAAAAAACTAAAAAGAGGAAAACGTCACTTAAGATGTTTTCCTCTTTTTTTATTTCTTATTAGGATACGTTTTCATCAATTTTTCAGCTTCCGCCGAAGAAATTATTGAAACCGTACCATGTCTCGCCGCATCAGGAAAATCAGCATCTTCCTGAATTTCCCAGTTAGTCAAGTCATCAGAATATGAAACGCCAAAACGGTTTGTCATACAGAAATCATAATACAACAAGTAACCATCTTCAAAAGGGTCTGGGATTGCGCTGGGACCTTCGGTAATTACGGGGACGATTTGACCGTCGTTAAGATGTCCTTCCACGATTTCATAAGGTCCTTCCAGATTATCTGAAACTGCTAATCGAATCGCGCGGCGCTCACCGGTTTTTGCTCCAAATTCTTCTTCTTTATGAAACAGATAATACTTTCCATCTTCTTTTAAGATCGTACCATCTATCACAGAATATGGCGGGTCAAAAAGCACTTTTGCTGGGGTAAAATCTTTCCAATCCTTTGTGCGGGAATACCACAAGCGGCTATTCATCCAGCCGGCTTCATCAAAGGATGACGACCACACAAGAACATACTCGCTGTTTTCTTCATCATAAAACCACTCTGGCGCCCATATGTTTTTGGCGAAAGCCCCATTCTCTTTTGCTTCTTGCATCAACGGCAAAGAACGCTCAGCCTTCCAGTAAATCAAATCCTTTGATGTAGCGTACAAACACGTAGGGCCAACTTTATCTTTCTCAAGCTCTCCCATCCCGCCAGTGGCGAGAATATGCCAAGTACCGTCAGGACCTCGGCGCACATACGGGTCGCGCATCCACTGGTCCCAGATGGGTTTGTTGTCATTAAGCGGCGTCCAATTGCGACCGTCAGTAGAAAGTGCGATGTGCAAACTCGCCTCAAGCATCGGGTCTGGTAGCGGCACTTCTATAATATTTCCATCATCGTCAATCTCAATGCGGGTGGGATATCGCTGCCTAAAATACGTCAACATCATCACCTTGTCGCCATCCTTGATGTGCAGTTCAGGATATAATTTTTCTTTTTCCGCTTGCGCGAAAAGTACTGCCGGAGCAAGTATGAGACCGCAAAGAACGGTCGCTAAAATTTTATGCATTTCCCTTTATTTTATAACGTTATCCATTACTTCCTGAACAACTTCAGGGTTCAATAATGTAGATGTATCGCCCAGATTTGAAGTGTCACCAGAAGCGATTTTACGCAAAATTCTACGCATGATCTTTCCGCTTCGGGTTTTTGGTAACCCAGATGTAAATTGAATTTTGTCCAGTTTTGCAATTGGCCCTATTCTTTCAGAAATCAACTGATTAATTTCTTTTCTAAGGTTGTCTTTATCGCGCGTTCCACCGGTTTCTTTGAGAATTACATAACCGTATAATGCGTTGCCTTTTACGTCGTGCGGATAGCCCACGATAGCACTTTCCGCAACAGCGGGATGCTCATTTATCGCATCTTCTATGGGCGCGGTTCCCAGGTTATGACCAGAGACGATCACCACATCATCCACGCGGCCGGTGATACGATAGTATCCCACACTGTCTCGCAATGCGCCGTCACCGGTGAAATACATGTCTTTAAATGCCGAAAAATAGGTGTCGCGATAACGGTCGTGATTTCCCCAAATCGTTCTTGCCATAGATGGCCACGGGAACTTGATACACAATCTACCGTCCACTTGATTGCCTTTAATCTCCTTGCCTTCTTCATCCATCAACGCAGGCTGGATTCCTGGCATGGGCAAGGTCGCAAATGTAGGAACCGCCGGAGTGGAATAAGGTATTGGCGAAATCATGATTCCGCCGGTTTCTGTTTGCCACCAGGTGTCAACGATAGGACATTTGCGCTTCCCAATATTTTCATCATACCAGTGCCACGCTTCTTCATTTATCGGTTCGCCCACCGTTCCTAAAACCTTAAGCGAAGACAGGTCATATTTCTCAACATAATCTAGCGACTCTTTACCCAAAGCCCGAATCGCCGTAGGAGCCGTATAGAATTGTGTGATTTTATGTTTTTCTACAATTTCCCAGAAACGGCCGTAGTCTGGATACGTGGGAACACCTTCAAACATCACGGTTGTGGCTCCATTTGCCAGCGGACCGTAAACTATATAACTGTGTCCCGTGATCCACCCGATATCTGCCGTACACCAGTAAATATCATCCTCACGATATTGAAATACGTTTTTAAAAGTAAACGCTGTGTACACCATATAACCGGCGCAGGTGTGCACCATTCCCTTAGGTTTACCAGTACTTCCCGAAGTATAAAGAATAAAAAGCGGGTCTTCAGCTTTCATCATTTCGGGAGGGCAATCGTTGCTCGCTTCATCTAGTAGCGGTTGCAGCCAGTGGTCACGATTCTCTTCCATGTGAATGTCACTCGCAATTCTTTTTGCGACAAGCACATGCTCAACACAATCACATTTTTTCAACGCTTCATCCACGATGCCTTTAAGGTCTATGGTTTTGCTTCCGCGAAAACTACCATCAGACGTTATTACCATTTTACACTCGGCATCGTTAATACGCGTGGCAAGTGCCGTTGAAGAAAATCCCGCAAAAACAACCGAATGAATCGCCCCAATTCTGGCGCAAGCCAAAACACTGATAGCCAACTCTGGAATCATGGGCAAATATATACAAACGCGGTCTCCTTTCTTTATGCCTTTCGCCTTGAGCACATTTGCAAACTTGCATACGCGCTCGTGCAAATCATTATACGTGATGTGTTCAGCGCTTGCATTAGTGTCGTTAGGTTCAAAGAGAATCGCGGTTTTATCGCCACGAGTTCTAAGATGACGGTCTATGCAGTTCTCAGTTATATTCAACTCTGCACCTTGAAACCATTTTACCTCAGGTTTTGAGAAATCCCATTCAAGAACTTTATCCCAGCGTTTGTGCCATGTGAAATGCTCTTCGGCAATCTCAGCCCAGTAGTTTTCTGGGTCGCGCACGCTTTTTCTATATACTTGAAAGTATTCTTCTAAATTCTTGATATGGTAATTACTCATTTCTGTTAATTTTTTTCAGTCGGAGCATTAAAATTACTAAATCGTTATAGAAAAAATATGAACTATTCCCTCAGAAATTAAAGAATAAAAAAACCGGCCACAAAGGGCCGGTTTTAATATGTTTTATAAATGTGTATTAAAGCACGTCAACAGTAACTTTTACATCTGCAACGATCTTAATTTTAAAGCTCACAGGCTCTGCGCTTACAGAACCGTCAAGAGCAAGAGTTGCTGTAGCATTGTTTTTAATAGAAGAAGCTAATGCTTGAACTAAATTTGCTTGAGCAGTAATATCAGTCACGGTATTTGCATTGTCAGAAGCAGAAAGATCAATGCTAGTTAAAGCGAGCGTTCCTCCGTTTACTTTAAAGGCTCCATTAAGTATAACACCTTCTGTACCAGTTACATCAGTGATCTCATAAGTAAGTCTCTCTACAGTAACAGACTGTATCTTATCTATATTGTCCTGAACATCAGGATCAGCCACAGAAATTGTCATAGACTCAGAGAAGGTAGTACCACCGCTCACGCTTACAGTAACAGTTTGAGTAATTGTGTCGTTTACATCAATTTCAGTTAGTTCGTCAAGCTTCTCACAAGAAGTAAAAGCAATCATTACGAACGCTAGTAATAAAGTAGGTTTTAAAAATTTCATAATTAAGGACTTAGGTTTAGTGAGCCGCTAAATTACATCATTTTAACATACCATTGGCAATTCGGGGGTGTTTTGACCCTAAAAAGGGGGTTTTCCCCTATAATTATAAGTAGATTTCTTGCGCTAGTCGATACGTATTTGCATGTGCTTCAACAATTACTTTAATATCTGGAGAATACCCGCCGCCCATACTGCATTGCACGGGTATTTCGCTTTCGCAAAAAAGACTCATTCCTGATTTTTATTAATATTTGAGAAATCGTGGTTATGCAGAGTTGACTGAAGAATTTTCCAGTGATTATGAAGTTGTTTTTTTATTTCAGGGGCATTCATTTCTTCGGCTGCGCGATAGGCATATTTTATATAATTACCTCTAAAAATTCTGGTTTGTTTACCTTTCTGCAGTTTACGTTTCTTTATACCTTTATATGAGTAGAGCCTATAAATTTTTCTCTTGAATATAGGTGCTTCGTCTAGAAGATATTTACTTTTTACAGAATTTACCCTATTTGCTTTTCTATGTATTGTCTCTTTCATCTCTCGATAAAAAGCTGATAAATTCTTCGATTTTATCAAAGTTTGATAGCCATAAAATTCAAAACCTAAATAAGTTAGAGGGATATTTTCAATCCATTTATTATTGATCATTTTTGAACAGGTCAATCTATCTTCGCCTTGAGAGAATAAATATCTTTCTGTTTTTTCAGGTGAAATTTTGAGTTTGATTTTTTTTATTTCTTCATAAATAAAAGCTTCTACTTTTTCTCTGTCTTTAGGATTACAAATCACAATAATATCATCAGAGTATCTCCGGTAGAACACACCTTTTGTCTTAACGAATTTTTCTATTATTTCTTCATCAAAAGGAAGCATGTAAAGATTGGCAAGCATTGCACTAATTGGCAATCCTTGTGGAATGCCACAAATATCTCCTTTCTTCCTATTTTCATTTTTATAAATCTGAATTCCTGATTCAAAAAGCTCTTTTAAACTGTAAAAAAAGGTTTGTTTTCCATTCTTCTTATTTTGAGCAATTTTCTTTTCATCAAAATGTCCTTTTACTGTTCTAAGATCTTTTTGTTTTACGTAAGAAAAGTTCGTGACAGCTTTGAATAGATTATAATGATCCTTTGGAAGTGATTTAGTCTTAAGTAGGTTACACCACATTTTTTTCAAATGCTTATGATCTAAACTGGGGAAAAAATTCTTAATATCAAATGTAAGAGCAACGCAATTTTCTCTAGATTTTATTTCATCAAAAGCATCTTTTGCAAAGTGGACATTATTCTTATACCCTTTGCCATTATCAGAAGGAATTTGGCGGTACGCGGTAACGGACGCGGTTAAGATATTTTTAGAATTTAAATAATCATTATAAAGTGGATAAAGTCTTTTTTGCGTGTAATATGAATATATATGTGCATCGATATGTGTAGCATACATTATATCACGCACTTTTGTATTAGAGATATAAGCACCGTCCTCAATTGTTTTGTGCGAGCGTCTACTTAGACCATTAAATTCAGATTTTTTAAAACGTCTTTGTTTTATATGTTTTAAAATAAGGGGAGAGAATGAATGTTGAGCAATATTTTTTGGATCTAAAATATATTTTAAAACAGAAGAACGCTTATCTATTGGTATTCTGTTTGTAAAATGTAAATAGCCCCTATCCTTAAACCAATCTTTATCTTTTTTCTTTTTGTTCATTCTAATAAAAAGGGGGTTGGGTTTATTTGCGGATTTTACCAGAAATAGAACATAACATTCTAATAGAATTGAACCACTAGCCGAATTCTCGACTCCCGCTAACTTTTACGTACTTTATTAATTCAATTGTAGAACTTATGTTAGAAAGCCTTATTAAATCAATATCTAAGCAGATTCGCCTTGTCGGTCGAGGTGTCAGCCTGACATCTCGAAAATGGCACGGCGTTTGCATAATTCTAGTACTGTTGATTCATATCACAATATTGGGTTGTGAAGCAACAGTAACCTTTTTCCTAATTTCCATATTTAATTTTTCCCCTAAGGTCGAAACCAAGTGATTTAAAAAATCTACGGTTCAGCCAATCGTTCTATTTCGGCCAACCCCCTTATTTTCAAAAGTAATATTTATATATTTAACCCAATAACTTAAAATTCAAACCATTGAATAAATTTACTTTAGGGGAAATTGTAACATTAAAGTCTCACCGACACTTTATAGATCACGCTCCTAACCAGCAGAGAGAATCTTTCAGTATTCAACATCCGCCCATGTTGATGATAAAAGAGATTTTTATTGAGTCAACTGATAAAAAGATTTTTCATTCAACCATAGAGAGTGCAAAGATCAGTTCAAGAGTAAAATACACTTGTGTTTATTTTAATGATCATAAAAGCTCTTTTTTTGAGTTAACTATTTATGAAGATCTTCTGGAATCTTTTAAATCACTTAAGTTTTCTAGAAAAGAGGAAAATGTTGACAAGCAAAAAACTTTGATTGAAGAGGTTGAGGATTATGCTATTGCAACCTATGAGTTAGGAAAAGTCGTTCAGCTAAAAACAGCTAAACTTGAACATCGTAAAAAATTAAAAGATGTCTTTAAGTATCCCACATTTCGATGTCCAGAACTTGTTATTACTGGAATTAAAGAAAATGATGAGCAATCAAGTTTTTATGAGAAAAGTGGAGAACCAAAAAAGATTGTGTCAAAAGTCTTTTTTAAGGTTTGTTGGTTTGATTATGTTCAAAATAAAATAGCAGAGCAATATCTACCTCAAGAATTTTTAATAGAGCCTTTAAAACCAGCTACAGCTATTCCTGATCCGCCAAAACTTGAAAATGATGATCAGAAGTAAACTTCCTGCGCTAGGCGATACGTATTTGCATGTGCTTCAACAATTACTTTAATATCTGGAGAATACCCGCCCCCCATACTGCATTGCACAGGGATTTCGCTTTCGCGAAAAAGACTCAAACAGAATCTATCTCTTTCTTTGCAACCTTCTACCGAGCATGAAAGTCGGCCGAGCTTGTCACTTTCTAAAATATCAACACCGCTGAGGTAAAAGATAAAGTCAGGTTTTACGTCTTTAATAATGAGTTGAGGTAAGGTTTCTTTAAGTAAACCTAAATAAACTTCATCGCCACTACCATCAGGAACGGCAATATCAAGGTCTGAGGTTTCTTTCTTAAAAGGATAATTACCCGCCCCGTGCATTGAGAAAGTAAAAATCTTGTCATCATTTTGAAAGATTTCAGCCGTGCCATTACCTTGATGCACGTCCAGATCTACGATGAGGATTTTTTTGGCGAAAGCCTTATTTAAAAGATATCTCGCGCCGATAGCCTGATCATTAAACATGCAAAACGCCTCGCCGTGATCAGAATATGCGTGGTGCGTGCCGCCAGCAATGTTGAAGGCAATGCCATTTTCAAGCGCATGGTGACAACCTTTTATGGTGCCGTCTGCAATGATAAATTCACGCTGCACTAACGCTTCACTAAGCGGAAAACCTATTTTGCGCACAGCGCTTCTATCTAGCGAAAGCGATTTGAGATTCTCAACATATTCCTTGTCGTGAACGGTAAGAATATGGTTCTCATCTGGCATTTTTGGCTCAAAAAAGTTTGCCTCTGTACACGTGCCTTCATGAATAAGTTGCTTAGGCAACAGCTCATATTTGAGCATCGGGAAGCGGTGACCGTCTGGCAACGGATGCTTGTAAATAGGATGATAGGCGATTTTGAGCAAACTGAATTAATTCTCTAGATTAAAATCCTTTTCTACATGGATTAGTTTTCCTGAGGAAGATAAACCTTCCAATATAATCTGAAAATCAACTTTAGGCTTTTTTATCTTAAACGATATCTCTCCTTTTTTACTAGATTCAAGATCAGGAATCCAGTCAATAACACCATAAGCCTGAAAGAAATCATCAGTTTCATTTTGAAACTTTGGGATATAGTATTTTTTGTATTTGCTGTAACCTATGGGTAGTGAATATGATTGCATGCCATTAGGTCTTGCACCAAATTTCTCAGCAGTAAGATCAGAAGTTATTTTAATAACGCCATTAGAACCTAAAAACCCTTGTCCCATTGCTGAATTAGGCCCAATGTTTATTTCTACAGTTTTAACTGTAGCCATAGAAAAATTAGCAAACATTGAAGAATCTAGCATGGGGACACCATCAAGATAAAACAGTATTTGTTTATCTATATCGTCATCTTCAGATTGCCTGCTCCCATTAGAGAAATCTTGATCGGGACCCAGATCGACGCTAGCTTGAGGGTCGCCCCCGGCAATTGCATTTACTTGCAATCCTCCTTGAGCCTGATTTACTATTAATCCCTTAGATCGTAAAAAGTCTGCTAAAGTGGCAAAAGTTAGTCTGTCCTCAATGGTTAATAAATGGACTCTTCCCCAAGAGTGATTGTTTAGCTTCCGTTCCTCTTTTTTATGGTCACTTACTTTTTTGGTATATAGTTCAACTTCATTTAAAGTTTCAGATTCACTCAAGAAGTTTGCTATCTCTGAATTTGAATAAATGGTATTATTCGTCTTTACAATATCTTCTGATTTGTATAGTGTAGATGTAGCAAAATCCGCATTAAGATTTGGTGCTTGGGATGGGTATAGCGATAAATAGAGCTTAGTCTTTATTAGACGATTTCTATTTTTTATTTCAGAGATGCTGATTTCCTCATTTTCTATGGCAAAGAAATCATCAATTTCAAAAGAGTCTTTTCCTGGAGGGATTTTGAATATCTGTGGCGGATAATTATCTGAAGGATGAATAATAAATTGTTTTTCATTTTTATCATCATCGTTTATGACACCCTTTAGAACAAATCCTTTAGTTTTTTCATGCTGTGGATTGAAGGAGGTGTTAAAAATATCTTGCCAGTCATAACTACTCCAACCTTGGGTCAGCAATAAATTGTCGAGCTCTTGAGCTTTTTTTGAGTTGGTATTCTCTAAGTACCAAGATGCATTTTGTACAGAACCTTTAATGTAAGGTCTTAAAAGCATTTGAAACAGAATACTATTATTATAAACAGATGCCTTAGAGTTCTTAGGAAGAATAGAAACACTGGCTGAGGTGATGTTTTCAGCGTTTTTAAAAGAGAGATCAATTTGCGTAGAGTCGCTTAAAACTTCGGTAGAAGCTTCTATCTGATTCAATTGAGGTATTGCTATATGTTTAAAATAAAGTCGCTCTGCAATGGGGTTTTGATTGTCATCAAAAAGTGTAAAGATGTTTATACCACTAACAAGTTCGTCTTGATGTATTAAGATTGATTTTGTCTTAGAATCGGCTAGATCAACATCAATGGCTTTTACTGTCTTATTGTTGTGAATACCCAGAGTATATGTTCTAAGACTTAGCGCTTCATCATTTGTCTTGACCGTCAAGCGCACTTGGTCTTTTAAAGGGATGAGGGATAGTACTAATCCCTTTTTTTCAACTTTTAGATCTGCCTTAATTTTAAATTCCTTTCCATTTAGATCAATATGTGCTTCATAATCTTCACCTATTTCTGGCACAAAAGCTAGCCTGCCAATGCCAAAATCATTAAGCGTAGTTTGTGCTTTTAGGCTTCCGGTTTTGTCTAGAAGTTTTACACCTGCATTAGGTAAACCAATACCATTTTTATCTTTAATGACTACTCCAATAGTATTAATGATATTTTCAATAGCATGTCCACTTTCAGGAAGAAATTGTGCATCGATTTCCATAGCACCTTCACTCAACTCAACGTTTTCAGCCTTGGTATCAATAATTCTGATTTTCTCAGCATAAAAATTGTGTTGTTTAAAGTTTAATTGCCAGTTAGTATAAGCCTTAAGAGTATATTCTCCAGCTGCTAAAGTTGAATCGATGGAAATTGAATTAGAGGATGTCCCATCAATAATTGGCATAATCTTCTTTACAACAACATTTTCTTTATCATCTAAAATCTGCACATAAAGATTAGAAGTTTCGAGATCAGGTTTTAAATCTGCTTTATTTACTACATAAGCCTTAAAGCCTATTTGTTCTCCTTGTAAATATGTGGATTTGTTGAGGTGTAAATAGGTTAAAGTCTGTGGTATTGATACAAACTCAGAGATCTTTTTAAGGATTTTATCTTGCGAAGATTGGGCGTGAGTTAAATTTAAGAATAGAGAAAAAAATAAAATTGCTGAGTAACGTAGAAATTTGATCATAAAAAACGGCTAGTTATATAAAGGCGATCACAAAGGTCATACCACGGTGAATTTAAGCTTTTACTTATTTTGTGCTATTCAACTTCTCCAGCTTCAATTGTATACGCTTTCGCGGAATGTCAACCTCAAGGACTTTTACCACCACTTGTTCGTGCAATGCGATGTGTTCATTAACGTCGCTCACAAAACCATCGGCGAGATTTGAGATATGGATCAATCCACTTTCTTTAATACCAATGTCTACAAACGCTCCAAAATTGGTCACATTGTTCACGATTCCTGGTAAAAGTTGGCCGGGTTTTACATCATTAATGGTCTTGATGTTTTGATTAAAAGTAAAGGTTTTGGCTTCCGCTCTGATATCAAGACCTGGTTTTTCAAGTTCGCTGATGATATCTTCTAACGTGGGTAAACCCACATCTTCAGAAACGTATTTTTTCAGTTCGATGCTTTTTAAAACAGAAGAATTACCAATCAAATCTTCAATGGATTTCTTCTCGTCTTTTGCGATTTGCTTTACCAAGGCATAGCGCTCAGGATGCACAGCAGAGTCATCCAGCGGATTCTCTGCATTCTTGATACGCAAGAAACCAGCGGCTTGTTCAAAGGCTTTTCCACCCAGACGGGGAACATCCAGAATTTCTTTTCGCGAAGTAAAAGCACCATTTTCTTCACGGTGTTTTACCATATTTTCGGCAAGTTTAGGCCCTATGCCCGAAACGTAACTTAGCAAGGAAGCACTAGCCGTATTGATGTTCACGCCCACGGCATTTACGCACGATTCTGTAACGCGGTCTAGTTCGTTTTTTAACGCAGTTTGATCCACATCGTGCTGATATTGTCCCACACCTATGGATTTTGGGTCTATTTTCACCAGTTCGGCGAGCGGGTCTTGTAAACGGCGACCTATAGAAACGGCTCCGCGCACGGTAACGTCATAATTAGGGAATTCATCACGAGCGATTTTTGACGCAGAATATACCGAAGCTCCGGCTTCACTCACCACAAAAACCTGCAGATCCTGCTTAAAAGGAATTTTGCGGATAAAGCGCTCCGTTTCGCGTGAAGCGGTACCGTTACCTATTGCGATAGCTTCTATTTTATGCGCATTCACGAGATAATGAATCTTATTGCTCGCACCCTTAAAATCGTTTTTTGGCGCATGCGGATAGATGGTTTCGTTATGCTCAAGATTGCCGTTTGCATCCAGGCAAACCACTTTGCAACCCGTGCGAAAACCCGGGTCGATACCCAAAACTCTTTTTTCGCCAAGAGGCGAACCCAGCAACAACTGTTTCAGGTTTTTTGCAAATACATTTATTGCGGTTGCATCTGCTTTTTCCTTGGCGGCATTGAGGATTTCGTTAGACAGCGCAGGGAACAGCAAACGTTTGTACGCATCAGCGATCGCTGTTTGAATCTCTTCCGCGCAAGCGTTATTAGAACGAATGATCTTGCGCTCTATTTTCTCTAAAGCACGCTCGTTATCAATCTCCACATTCATGCGGATGAATCCTTCACTTGCGGCACGAGAAATTGCCAGAAAACGGTGCGATGGACAGCGATTTAAAGGTTCGTCCCACTCAAAATAATCACGATATTTCTGGGCGTCCTCTTCGTCTTTTTTTGTTTTTACCACTTTCGTGGAAAGGATTGCGTAACGCTCCAGTTGGTTTCTTATGTCATTGCGAATGTCCGTGCGCTCGTTGATCCACTCTGCGATAATGTGGCGCGCACCTTCTAGAGCGTCCTCAATTGAAGGAACGGTATTATTTACAAAACGCTGCGCCGAACCAGAACCATCAAGGTCGCGGCTG
The DNA here is from genome assembly GCF_055391795.1 of Leeuwenhoekiella obamensis. Taxonomy (NCBI): domain Bacteria; kingdom Pseudomonadati; phylum Bacteroidota; class Flavobacteriia; order Flavobacteriales; family Flavobacteriaceae; genus Leeuwenhoekiella; species Leeuwenhoekiella obamensis. Next base: position 3,229,598 of record NZ_AP029251.1, read on the forward strand.
TTTTGCGCCATGATGATCTTGGCAAGCGGTTCCAGGCCGTTTTCACGTGCGGTATCAGCTTTGGTTTTGCGCTTCTTTTTAAACGGAAGGTAAATATCCTCTAGCGTGGTGAGGTCTTGCGTTTGCGTGATTTTTGCCTTGAGCTCATCTGTAAGCACTTCTTGTTCTTCCAGACTTTTTAAGATGCTTTCCTTGCGTTTTTCTAGCGCTTCAAATTGCTCTTTGAATTTTACGATCTCGCCTATTTGCACTTCGTCAAGATTACCGGTCATCTCTTTGCGGTAGCGCGAAATAAACGGAATCGTGGCGTCCTCGTTAAGTAATTTTATAGTGTTGTTGACCTGCTTCGGGCTAAGGTCAAGATGTTTTAAGATATAATCGGTAATGGTCATGCTTCAAATTTGCGAACTGCAAGATACGCAGATGTGATAGTCTTCTCAATGAAATTACGGCAGTTGCCCTATTTCTTTTTGGCGAAAGCCAAAGTAGCTTTGAGATGTAAAAATCAACATATTATGAGAAATATTGTTTTAACTAGTTGCTTACTGTTTGTTTGTTCAGCGTATTGTCAAAAGATCGTGACTAAAGAAAGTATGGATCTTACGGATGATGTTATATCTATCGTTGAGAGCTATGGATCTTTTAATATCACAAAAGACAACTTAAATATTAGTGGTAGTACAGAGGAATACGTTTTCAATGGTCATTTGCTATCAAAAATTATTTCAGACAACGATACGGGTAGAAAAGTTGGGACTCATCACTACACTCCGCATGGCAATGGTATAAATCATTTAGATATTATCAATTACAAGGGGTCACACGTAAAGCGCGGTAGAGTAGAGTATAGCGAGAGATTTTATTATAGCCATACAAATCCTGACACCATCTTTGACATTGAGATAAAAGGGAATTTTGATGAAGCTACTAGTAAATACACGAGAGATACCATTAAAACGATACTTGGTATTACGATCTATACTAAAAATGGGAAAATAGAGCGCTGGCAAGAATTTTCTTCTGGTAAATTATTTAAGGATTATCGCTATCTAAAAAATACAGAAGAGATGGATTTGCACACCAAGGGAGCGTTAAACTATACAGAGGTCACCAGTTTTAAAAATGACAGGAAAAAGAAAACCATAAGAAAAGATGCAGAAGGAAATGTGATCCTGACGAAGCATTATAGCTATGATGATAAAGGTAATTTAAACAAAATTGAGGTCCACAAAGATAATACGACAATATTGGCGGAGCAGTCAGTTTATTTGTACAAAGGTGATCAATGGGTAGTGAGATGTTACCAGATGTATGATAAAGGATTCTACAACCCTGAAACCTTAAAATTGAAGGTGCGCAGCGTGACGCTTAAAGACGGTACAAAACTAGAAGCAACTGAAGAAGAGATTAAAGCTTTTGTGAAAAAGCAGACCGCTATTGCCCTAAAACCAGAGGCGTAATACGATTTAATACACTTTTTATTCTCATTTAAACATTCCTACTTATGAAAAATGTTTTTTACATCATGTTCCTTTGTAGCGCTAGCCTTATGCATGCGCAGAATCCCGCTTTCGGGGAAGCGCCAATGAACCCATGACCTCTTGAAGAGAAAAAGTATATTTTGCCAGCTGCCTTAAAAGGTGATGTGGCCTACTATGCTGGAAATTTCTACAACGAGAAGGGAGAGCGATTATTAGATGATGGCACTAGTTTCATGAAGTTTATAGATCTCTCTTATGCGGAAGCTTACCAGGCTAAAGTACCTTATATAAAACGGGATAAAAATGGCAATATTCTAGAAATAATTGACCAAAAAAGCACCACGAAATATATCTATGAATACAACGCTAAGGGCTTGTTGACAAAATCGACATATTCTAACCGACTTAAAGAATATGAATATGATGTTAAGGACAGACTTAAAAAAGAAATTATAACCAACACGAGTTATAATGAGAAGGTAACCTCAACCTATACCTATAAAGAAGAAGGCGGAATGCTGCACGTACATGAGCGAAAGGTATATACTACAGGAGGAGAGGAGAGTTTTGATTATAGTTATAAAGACGGTCAACTTATGTTCTCTACAGGGTATTCAGGTAAAAAATATGAGTGTATTCCTGATGCAAAGGGGAATTGCACAACTAAGAAAGATGTAAAAACGGGAGAAATAAAAACAATTTATTCTAATGTAATATATCGTGACGAGCTCAAGGCAGGAAGTATTACGGTGGAGAAAAAGAATGACTATTCTACAGATTATACATTAAAAGTAGGTGATAGACTACTGTCTGGGGTAACCTCTCAATTTATAGGGGGCACTCTTTATCTCTACGTGCCTATAACAGGTGAATACCTAGTTGTTGAAAATTTTTATGATAAAGATCAAGATATAAAGAAATTGCCTATAAAGTTCGTACAAAAGGATGATCCATATCTTGCGTACAGGGGCTATAATGATAAAGCGTATTTGCTAGTAAAAGGGGTAGAGCAAAATGATTTGTCTCGCTCGGATAAAAACTATGATTTTTTTATATAGAGGATCAAGAGAAGTATTTATATACTGAAAAACCTTTAAATCAAGATAAGGGTGAAGTTGTGAAGCTCAAAGAGATTGAAGGTCCTATAGTAATGTATGTGGACTATGAAGGTAAAAGTAGAATGCAGCTTTTTGAGGGGAAGGTTTTTTATGGAACTTCTGCCTGGTCTGCAAAAATGCTAAATGATAAAGAAGTAGTTTTAATTGAGAATGATAAACCTAAGTATATAATACCTAATGTTCCAAAACCAGAAAATTTAAAAATATATACGGGGAGGTTTTACAATGGAGAAAAAATACCAGAAGGAAATTAATACTCGGCTTTCGCCAATGGAAATAAAAAACAAAAAAGGAGCCTATTTAGGCTCCTTTTTCTATTCGATTAATACTGGATTAGCTTATCATCCCGCCATTAGCAACGCCGGCGCGGTCTGGATTCATAAAGACAAGTTTGCCCTCTTTATCCTCTGTCATCAGGATCATACCTTCGCTAACGGTTCCGCGTAATTTTCTAGGAGCAAGGTTTACAAGAACGGTTACTTGTTTACCTATGATTTCTTCAGGTGTGAAAGACTCTGCAATCCCCGAAACGATCGTACGAACATCAATACCAGTATCCACTTTTAAAACAAGAAGTTTATCAGCTTTTGGCATTTTTTCAGCTTCAAGGATGGTTCCCACGCGCATATCCAGTTTCATGAAATCATCATACTGTATCGTCTCTTTTTGTGGAGTGATGCTTACTTCCGCGGAAGCGGAATTATCTTCAACTTGAGCGCTAGCTTTATTATCCATTTTTGTTTTTTCTAATTTTTCAAGTTGCTTTTCAATTTGCTCATCTTCAATTTTAGTGAACAGCAACTCGGCTTTATTAATTTTATGGCCTTGCGGCAAAATATCCTCTTCCTGAGAAATACGGCTCCAATCTTCAGCAGTTACTTCCATGTTGAGCATTTGCTTCAACTTAGCAGAAGTATGCGGCAAGAACGGTTCGCTCACAATCGCAAGCGAAGCGGCGATTTGCAAAGCAATGTGCATCACGGTCGCCGTGCGGTTTTCATCAGTCTTTATGGTTTTCCAAGGTTCAGCATCTGCGAGGTATTTGTTACCTAGTCGCGCCAGATTCATCAGTTCATTTTGGCTTTCGCGAAAGCGATAACGCTCTAATGAATTTGCAATCACCTGAGGGAAATTTCTAAGCTCAGAAAGCGTGTCTTTGTCCTCTTCATTAAGGTCAAACGCTTCTGGAATCGCGCCATCGTAATACTTGTTTGTAAGCACCACCACGCGGTTAATGAAGTTACCAAAAATGGCAACCAACTCGTTATTATTTCTCGCTTGGAAGTCCTTCCAAGTAAAATCGTTGTCCTTAGTTTCTGGAGCATTTGCCGTTAATGCGTAACGTAAAACATCCTGTTGTCCCGGGAAATCTTCTAGATACTCATGCAGCCAAACCGCCCAGTTTTTTGAAGTGGAAAGTTTGTTGCCTTCCAAGTTCAAAAACTCATTTGCAGGAACGTTTTCTGGCAAAATATAACTTCCTTCTGCCTTAAGCATACTTGGGAAAATGATACAGTGAAAAACGATGTTATCCTTCCCGATGAAGTGCACCAATTTTGTATCTGCGTCTTTCCAATACGGCTCCCAATCTTTGCCTTCGCGCTCAGCCCATTCTTTAGTGGAAGAGATGTAACCTATAGGCGCATCAAACCAAACGTAAAGCACTTTGCCTTCGCCCCCCAGCACAGGCACAGGAATTCCCCAGTCAAGGTCGCGGGTTACGGCACGAGGGCGCAAACCTTCATCGATCCATGATTTACATTGCCCGTAAACATTGGGTTTCCAGTCGTTTTTATGACCTTCTAAGATCCATTCTTTTAAGAAACCTTCGTAACGGTCTAATGGTAAAAACCAGTGCTTAGTTTCTTTCATCACAGGCACAGAACCGGTGATTGTAGATTTTGGGTCAATTAAATCATTCGCATTGAGTGAAGAACCACATTTTTCGCACTGATCGCCGTAGGCTTCTTCGTGGCCACATTTTGGGCAAGTTCCCGTTACAAAACGATCTGCGAGAAATTGGTTTGCCTCTGCATCATACAATTGCTCACCAGTTTCTTCAATAAAATCTCCTTGATCATACAACTTCTTGAAAAACTCTGAAGCAGTGTCATGATGCACTTTCGCAGAAGTGCGCGAATAATTGTCAAAAGAGATCCCAAAATCAGCAAAGCTATCCTTGATGATCTTGTTGTATTTATCTACCACTTCTTGTGGCGTCGTACCTTCTTTTTTTGCTTTTATACTTATCGCAACCCCGTGTTCATCGCTTCCGCAGATGAAAGCAACATCTTCACCCTTCAATCTCAGGTAGCGCGAGTAAATATCTGCAGGTACATAAACTCCCGCAAGGTGACCTATGTGAATGGGTCCATTTGTATACGGCAGTGCCGCGGTTATCGTGTAGCGTTTCGGCTGACTCATATGCTTAATTTGAGCCGCAAAGATACCATTTGTTATAAGATTGGCGTAAGATTCCTTTTTTGGGTTTAACCCAAAAGAATAAAGAGCTTAAAACAAGAATTTATCTCAAGAATTGAATGTAGATCTTACTTTAAGATCAGCTTTTTACTATAGCGGTTCCCCGAAATGGTGATTACATAAATATACGGGCCGGCGAATAAAGTGGTTTCTGCGTTTTGCTTGATGTTGATCTGTTTATTTCCTGCAGTTTGCACTTCGTCAAGTAGTGTTTCTATCTTTTGCCCAAGCATAGAGTATAATTCGACTTTAACTCTGCCATGCGTATTATTCTCATAGTTTATAAAAGTCTGATCGCCTTGAAAACTCGCATAATGCATAAAAGTTGTTGTATTTGCAAATGCAGGATTGCTCAGGCTTGTGCAAGAGAATCCTAGATCTTTACTTTCATACGGCCCATTAGGCAATAGAGCATCTACCACAGGCGCATCGATACAAAGCCAATCTTTAAGCACGGTGGCGTACAATGATCTAAAGTCTGTAGAATATTGCAAGTTGCCAATGTCATCTGGAGCGCTAAGATCTGGATGATTGCCTATAAAACCGTTGCCTTCTAGCCCAGATCCAAAAATCAAAACTGGCGATGCTGCGCCGTGATCAGTGCCGTTACTACCGTTCTCTTCTATACGCCTGCCAAATTCTGAAAACGTCATTGAAAGCACACGATCATGATGACCACCGGCTTCAAGGTCTTTGTAAAAATTAGAAACACCTTCGGCTAGATTTTGCATTAATCTATTGTGGATCTCCACTTGATTTGCGTGGGTGTCAAAACCATCTAATGTTACAAGATACATTTGGGTTCTTAGTCCACCTTTTATGATCTTAGCAAGAATAGAAAGCTGTCTGGATAATTGATCTGTGCCATATTCTATGGTATTCGATCCATTTTCATACGCTGCGTTTATTACTTCGGCGTAAGCCAAAGTATTATTTGTTGTGCTACGCAAGAATCCCAGCTGCGATCCATAGGTACACGAGGGTAAATTAGCCAGATCGTGCAGTTTACCATTTTCTGCAACGGTGGCTAATTGATCTGGATTATTAAGTGTAAATGCATAGTTTGTGTCTGTACCTTCAAAAAGTAAATTACCTATGCTGCCTATTTGTATCGCGGTAGGTTCGGCAGGTGGATCCATAAGATAATCTGGATATAGGTCTTGAAAATACCTTCCTAAAACACCAGTATCTAGCTCTTGCTGATTATTGCCTGAAGCCCAAATGTCTGCACTTCTAAAGTGTGAGAGATTTTGATCTGGATATCCCACGCCGTGAGCGACTTTCATCGCGCCTTCGCCCCATAATTCTTGAAGCGCTTTAAGCGAATCTGGCAAGCCAAAATTGCTACTTAAGTTATAAAGCGATTGTTGCTGATGTCTTATCGTAGGTCTTTTTTGCGCATAGAGGTCGTAGTCATAAAGCGGCACAATGGTGTTAAGGCCATCGTTACCTCCCTTAAGTCTAATAAGCACAAGAATACGATCATTATCTGTGCTGGCGAGTGCAGCGTTAATTGCATTGGGCGCCGCCGCCGAAAGATGTGATCCTCCCAGAAACATAGAACCTGCGCCTGCTAAGCCTAGCACTTGCATAAAACTTCTTCGGCTCCAGGCCAAATGATCATGGTCATGACCACTGTCGTGATGACGTATGGCTCTGGGTTTTGTATTTGTTTTGTTAGAGCACATATTTCTTATTTAAGTTGAAATTCTGGCATTCTAAAGATTTGAAAGATCAATAGAACTACTTGATAAGGCGCAGAATCCCAGTCTAGACTCCAGGTATTGTTGTCATAATAATTTTGTGGCACTTCCCATCTTAGAACACTTTCCGCGGAAGCGTAATCTGTATCTGTCCACAGCGGTTTTGCTAAAAAATGATCTACAATAGCTTTTGTGATCACAGCGGTGTCTCTGCTATTGTTTGATAAGTCTTTTGCAAATTGTCTAAATTGATCCTGATCCTCTTCCCAACATAACCATACGAGATATTGCATGAACTCCCATCTACCGCCTATGGTGTTGTTGTTGATCCATGTTTTATCGCGTTGCCAGCCAGCAACATCTGGTGGTTGGTAAATATTCTGACCTATCAAGTTGCAGGCATAAATGATCACATCTGTTATATGAAAGGTGCTGTCGTCATAAGCAAAGGCACTTTCATTAAGAAAACCACAGCACAGATCAAACGGACTTTTTATCACGGTAGCCCGCGCCGCCTCTGAAAAAAAGTGCTCGCTTTTTAAGAGTTGACGTAAAACAGGTGTGATCTCAAAATCATTTGCAATAAATGTTTGTGCCATGCCAGCGATGATCTCTTCAGAGATCTGTGGACTTACAAAAAAGGTGTAAAGCTTCTCGCAGATAAAATGCGCAATCTCTGAGGCGCGTTGCTCAAAAAGGATCTCTATAACATCATTGTAATCCCAATTTCCTGTTTGACCAAAAATGGTCTTCTCGCTATTATCAAAGGTGTTCGGGTTAAAAGTTACCGCTGCGCCATATTCTGCAACGGTATTATAGCCGGTTAAAGCACGCGAAGTTTCTTCAATATCCTGTTGTGTGTAGCCATTATTTTCGCCTAGCGTAAAAAGCTCATAAAGCTCTCTAGCATAATTCTCGTTAGGATGTTGCTTTGAGTTTTCATAACCATTTAAAAACGCTAGCATTGCAGGAGTTAGACCTATTGCTCTAGTGAGTTCTTTAAAATTGCCCACAGCATGATGCAACAAAATATCCCAATATTGATAAGTGTATGGGATGTGATTGTAGGTCTCGATCTGGGTTACAAAATGATTCAGCCAAAAGAAGGCCATCCTGCCTTTTAATCCGCCTTTAAAGATCTTACCACAAGCTGCTCTATATTGATCTGTGCGAAAGGTATTGTTCTGCTCATTATAATCAGAAAAATCACTGTAAGACCATTGAGACCACGGCACTCTGTCACTATTTGGTGCGGTAATTGCGCGATCAATTATAGTATCTACAGCGGCAGAAACTGGTTTGCTAACCGCAATATTAAGTGTAGCGATCGTGGCTCCATTTTCTAATCTTCGGTATAAATGTTTTGCAGCGGCAACATCCCAAGGATTATCATCATTGGGTTCAAAAACTGCTAAAGATCCTGTATTGCAGTTTGTTATATTCATTGTGGTTGCCCAGAAATACTGGGTGATCAGGGGTTTGGATATTTGGCTGTAGCCAAAATAAATAAAATATCTCTTTTTTACATAAAGCCGATATATTTATTAATTTGCTAGAAAAGTTGATTTATGATTTCACCTCCGGCACTGAAAAAGGGAGACAAAGTAGGTATTGTTAGCACAGCGCGTAAGATAACTTCTGCTCAAATCGCAGATGGCGTTGAGCAATTGAAAAAATGGGGTTTAGTGCCTGTGATAGGCAATACAATTGATAATGAAAGCGATCAATATGCCGGGACAGATTATGAGCGTCTAGATGATATTCAGAAGATGTTTAATGATCCAGAGATAAAAGCCGTTTGGTGTGCAAAGGGCGGTTATGGAACAGTGCGAATCATTGATAATATCGACTTCTACAGGTTTGCAAAGAACCCAAAATGGCTTGCAGGATATAGCGATGTAACCGTGCTTCACAGTCATATTCATAAAATGGGAATTGAGACTTTGCACAGCATTATGCCGTATCATTTAGACGATAATTCTGATGCTGCGGTAGCGTCTTTGCGCAAGGCGTTTTTTGGCGAAAGCCTAAACTATACCATCCCGGCGCATCCTATGAACAGGAAGGGGACGCAAACCGGCGAAGTGGTGGGTGGCAACATCTCAATGTTGTATTCTATGTGTGGCAGTCCATCGGCGATCACGACAGATAGCAAGATTCTTTTCTTAGAAGATCTGGACGAATATCTGTATCACGTAGACCGCATGATGATGAACCTAAAACGCAACGGATTGCTTAAAAATCTGTGTGGACTCGTCGTGGGCGGACTCACAAAAATGCATGACAATAGTGTGCCTTTTGGCAAAAATGCGAAAGAGATAATTTGGGATGCCGTGAAGGACTATGATTATCCCGTTTGTTTTGATTTCCCGGCTGGGCATCTTGACGACAACCGCACCTTGATCATGGGCCGTGAGGCGACTTTAAATGTTGCAGATGATAGCGTGACGCTAGATTTTAAAAATTAATGTTACTTCTAGTGTTTGCTAGCTGGCGAATATATCGAGAAGTTTTTTAAGTTGGCTTTCGCCAAAACAACGCAGATGGATCATAACGAACTCGGGAAATGGGGTGAAGAATACGCAGCAAATTACCTGCAGCGGAAGGGTTATGAAATTCTACAACGCAATTTTTACTACGATAAAGCCGAAATTGACATCATCGCGATGGACGGCGAGACGCTTGTCATGGTTGAGGTAAAAACTAGAAACAGTGCTTTTTTTGGCGACCCGCAGGAGTTTGTAAAACCTTCTAAGATCAAGCTCATCGTCAAAGCCGCAAACGAATATATCATCGCAAATGACATTGACAACGAGGTGCGATTTGATATTGTTGCAATCCTCAAAAACAAGACACAAGAACAGCTAGAGCATTTTGAGGATGCTTTTTATTTCTTCTAAAGGCAGTTTGAGTGATTTTCGCTTTAAGCGAAAAAACCGTGTGAATTAATCCTGATTCGCTGCGACAGCTTCCTTAGGCATTAACGGTGACAATACTTCAAAAGCTTTATCTACAGATTTGATTCCGGGGGCGGTGAGGATCAAGCGTAAACCTTTTGTAGATTTTTTCTCCTTTAACGTCACGCGGTGCGAGTATTGCTGTACAAACTGCAACATCTTAGAAAACGCCGGACTCTGATAGAATTTAGACTGCTGGTCTGCGATGAAGAAACAGATGAGTTTGTTGTTTTTCATCACCACTTTTTCCATACCATATTTTACCGCGATCCACTTGATGCGCACAGAATTCAATAGATCACGTGCTTGTGGTGGTAATTCTCCAAAGCGGTCAACCAACTTTTGCTCGAATTCCTCAAGCTCTTTTTCGGTTTTGAGGTCGTTGAGTTGGGTGTAGAGATTAAGACGCTCAGAGATGTTGTTGATGTAATCATCCGGGAACAACAGCGAGAAATCTGTATCAATTACCGTGTCCTTGATGTATTCTTTGTCCTCAGCTTTGGTTTGTTCTGCATACAGCTCGGCAAACTCATTTTCCTTAAGTTCTTCGATGGCTTCGTTGAGGATTTTTTGGTAGGTGTCAAAACCTATTTCGTTGATAAAACCACTTTGTTCACCACCTAATAAATCTCCGGCTCCACGAATTTCAAGGTCTTTCATGGCAATGTTAAAACCACTACCTAAACTTGAGAATTGCTCTAGCGCGGTCATACGTTTTCTGGCTTCGTCTGTCATCGCAGAAAGCGGCGGAGTGATAAAATAACAGAATGCTTTTTTGTTGCTTCGGCCCACACGACCACGCATTTGATGCAGGTCTGAAAGCCCGAAATTATTAGCATTGTTGATGAAAATCGTATTGGCATTAGGTACGTCAAGTCCGCTCTCGATAATTGTTGTGCTTACTAAAACATCAAAATTCCCATTGATGAAATTAAGCATCAAATCTTCCAACTTTTTACCGTCCATCTGGCCGTGTCCCACACCCACTTTTGCGTCTGGAACAAGACGCTGAATCATACCAGCAACTTCCTTGATATTCTCAATTCTATTATGAATGAAGAACACCTGTCCACCACGCTGAATTTCATAAGAAACGGCATCGCGAATGGTTTCTTCATTCAGTCTAACGATGTGCGTTTCGATAGGGTAGCGGTTAGGTGGCGGCGTTGTAATCGTACTCAAATCACGTGCGGCCATCAAACTAAACTGCAACGTACGCGGAATAGGCGTTGCAGTCAAGGTCAGCGTATCCACATTTTCCTTGATGGTTTTCAGTTTGTCTTTTACCGAAACCCCAAACTTCTGTTCCTCATCAACAATGAGTAAGCCTAAGTCTTTAAACTTCACGTTTTTGTTAGTCAACTGGTGTGTGCCGATGATGATATCCACTTTTCCAGCTTCAAGATCAGCTAGGGTTTCGCGCTTTTCTTTCGCTGTACGGAAACGGTTCAAATAATCTACACGCACTGGCAAATCCTTTAAACGCTCAGTAAATGTTTGATGATGTTGAAATGCCAAAATCGTTGTTGGCACTAGCACTGCAACCTGTTTATTGTTGTCCACGGCTTTAAACGCAGCACGGATAGCGACTTCGGTTTTCCCGAAACCTACATCTCCACAAACCAGGCGGTCCATTGGACGCTCGCTTTCCATGTCGAGTTTTACAGCTTCGGTGGCTGAGCTTTGGTCTGGCGTGTCTTCATAGATAAAACTCGCCTCTAGTTCGTTTTGTAAATAACTATCTGGACCAAAGGCAAACCCTTTTTGCAAACGTCTTTTCGCGTAAAGCTGAATCAGGTTAAAAGCTATCTCCTTAACCTTGGTTTTGGTCTTTTGCTTTAGCTTTTTCCAAGCGTTGCTGCCCAGTTTATAGATCTGCGGCGCTTTACCGTCCTTCCCGTTATATTTTGTGATTTTATGCAGCGAGTGGATGCTGAGATACAGCACGTCGCGCTCGCCATAAATAAGCTTAATTGCTTCTTGTTGCTTGCCTTCTACTTCAATTTTTTGCAGTCCACCGAATTTTCCAATACCATGGTCAATGTGCGTCACATAATCTCCCACTTGCAGGCTGGTCAATTCCTTAAGCGTGATGGCTTGTTTCTTTGCGTAACCGTTCTTGAGATTGAATTTGTGATAACGCTCAAATATCTGATGGTCTGTATAACAAGCGATTTTTAGATCATCGTCTATAAAGCCACGAAACATCGAGATCAAAACCGTTTCGTATTGTTTTACATCCAGTTTAGAATCGCTGAAAATATCATGAAAACGCTTTGCTTGTTGTTCGCTTACACAAAAAATATAATTATGGAATCCCTTCTCGTGATTGTCGTTGAGGTCTTTGATCAGTAGATCAAACTGCTTGTTGAACGCAGGCTGCGGCTGCTGATTAAACTGAATTTCTTCAGCGTCACCCTGAACTTGATTCAGGGTCTCAGCAAATTGCACCAATGAAAAATCCAGCAACTCCTTGCGAATAAGCTTTGAAGTACAGAATAATTCTTCAGGTTTGCTGTGCTTGATATCGGCGCTTAATTTGGCGAAAGCCTCTTCTGCTTTAGCAAAAGTCTTATCTATCGTATCGCTTAACTGCTCGATGCTTTTTACAAAAACCACGGTGTCGTCAGACACATAATTAAGGAAGCTCTCACGCGTTTCTAGCAGCTCTTTTTTCTCAACATTAGGCATCAGTGAGATGCTCTTCACCTTGTCAACAGAGAGTTGGGTTTCTACATCAAACGTGCGAATACTATCTACTTCATCACCAAAAAACTCAATGCGATACGGCTGGTCATGCGAAAAAGAAAACACATCAATGATCCCACCACGCACGGAGAATTCGCCAGGTTCGCTCACAAAATCCACACGTTTGAATTTGTATTCAAACAGCATTTCGTTTACAAAATCCAGCGACAAACTATCGTTGACCTTTACCTTTAAAGTGCTTTTTTCAAGTTCTTTGCGGGTGACTACTTTTTCAAAAAGTGCATCAGGATAGGTGACGATAAGTGCCGGTTTTTTGCGGCTATTGATGCGGTTTAAAACCTCGGCACGCAGTAAAACATTGGCGTTGTCTGTTTCTTCAATTTGGTATGGGCGACGATAACTCCCAGGATAAAAAAGCACATTTTCTTCCTTCAGCAAGGTTTCAAAATCATTCAAGAAATATGCAGCTTCCTCCTTGTCGTTAAGAATAACGAGAAACGGCTTTTTTGCCTCTTTATAACTTTCCGCGACAGCGAAAGAAAACGAAGAACCTATAAGACCATTAAGTGCGACGCGCGCTTGCGGCTGGGCAATAGAAGCCCCTAGTTTTCGCACTTGCGAAGACTGCGCAATGAGATTTTGAATATCGGCTTTACCCATCGCTGGCAAAGATAATCGCTAATCCCCGCTTCTTGCAATAGCTTAACAAGATTTATCAAAACGCTAACATACAACCGCCGTTGCCTTACCTAATTTTAGAAAAATTCAATCTGGCTTTCGCCAAAAGACCTCAAAATGTATGGCAATCGAAGAATTTGATCTTTTTGTAATAGGAACAGGAACCGCAGGAAAACGCGTAGCTACTGCTTGTGTAGAAGCAGGATGGCGCGTGGCTATTGCAGATAGAAGAGAATATGGCGGAACATGTTCTAACCGCGGCTGCGACCCAAAAAAGGTGCTTGTAGGCATTACAGAAATTATGGAAATGAGTAAAAACCTTACGGGAAAAGGACTCAACGGTGTGCCAGAGGTGAATTGGGAAGATCTGATGAAATTTAAAAGCACGTTCACTGATGCAATTCCCGCTGCGACGGAAAAGGATTTCACTGAACTAGGCGTAAAGATGTATCATCAGTCGCCTAAATTTATAGATGAGAATACACTCTCGGTTGAAGGAAAAACGGTGAAAGCAAAAAAGATCGTTATCGCAACAGGAATGCATCCTGTAGAACTGAAAATTCCAGGTCGCGAACATGCTTTGATCAGTGATGATTTTCTTGAGCTTCCGCATTTGCCCGAAAGTATGATCTTCATCGGTGCGGGATATGTGGGGATGGAGTTTGCGCACATCGCTGCGCGTTGTGGAGTGAAAGTAACGGTGATAGATTCTGACGACAAGATCCTGTCTAATTTTGATGAAACGCTTGCCGGTTATTTGCAAGAAAATAGCGAACAGCTTGGTATTGAGTTTGTCTTAGGAACTCAGGTAACTGAGATTGAAAAACTTCGGAAGAATTTTCGCGTAAGCGGAAAAAGAGGAGAAGAAACCGTAGAAGTAAAAGCCGAAATGGTTTTTAATACCGCCGGCCGTGTGCCATCAATAGAAGAACTGGATCTTGAGAAAGGAAATATCGCTTTTGAGAAAGACGGGATTACCGTAAATGAATATCTGCAAAGCACCACAAATCCTGATGTTTTTGCTTGTGGTGATGTTTCGGCAAGTGGGACGTTGCCGTTGACGCCGCTTTCTTCGCAGGAAGCGCGTGTGGTAAAATACAATTTGCTAAAGGGTAACGTGATGCAACTAGAAGTGCCGCCTACGCCCAGCGTAGTTTTTACGCAGCCGCAATTAGCTTCTGTGGGACTTAATGAAAAAGAGGCGCGAGAAAAAGGGTATGATTTTCATGTGGAAGAGGCGAACGTGCCGCACTGGTACAACAGCAAGCGCTTTAACCAGAATTGCTATGCGTACAAAACGCTTGTAGATAAAAAAACCGGACTGGTAATTGGCGCTCATATTCTTAGCGCAGATGCCGCCGAAACTATAAATATGTTTGTTATGGCAATGTGTGGCAAGCTAGATTGCTCAACGCTTAAAGGAATGATTTTTACGTATCCTAGTTGGGCAAGTGATATTAAGGCGATGGTTTAATAGTTACGGAATAATTTTTTTATTGGACATTGTTTTAATCGTCATTAATCCATCTATATGTTCGTGTAAGGACGGATCAATATTATTGAGCATTGGGTCCAATATGAAATCAACACCTTCTTTTCTGGCAAATTTTGCAGCTGGGACAAAATCACTATCTCCCGCAATCAATACCATTTGGCTTACTTGACTTTGGAATGCTAGAGTGGCAATGTCTAAGCCAATTTTCATATCGACAGCTTTTTGTGATAAGGGATATTCCAAATCATTTTCAGTTAAATCAGAAATTTCAATTTTCCCACTTATAAGAGGTTTAGTGTGCCTAGACTTAATAGACCAGAGTCTTGAACTATTTTTTAGGAAACCTAGTCGTAAGGCAATCTTTCTCTGTTTTTTTAATTCAGTAAAAAGAGAATGCCTGAATTTGTAAACGTCTGTTTTTTTAAAGCTTACTGATTTCCCACTAATTGGATTATGAGAATCTCCATCAAATGGTTGAGCATCATAAAAAAATATTCTATATAGTTCTGTGGGAGGTAAATTGTATCTCTCGCGATATCGATTTATACGTTGGATATGTTTAAAGCAATAGGACACCAGATTTTTAGCGACTTGTTCTGGTGTATCACTTTTTTCAAAGCCTTTGATACATGAATATCTTTTAATAAAAAAACCTCCATCAATTAAAATAGCAGTTTTCATAAATAAAAAAAGTCCAAAGTCAGTATTTACCGCTATTAATCCTTTAGACGGAAAATCTAAAGGTGGTAAATCCGCTTCTTTGGACGTTATGGTGTAAAATTATTAATAGTTTTTAAAAGCTACAAATTATTAACTTTTTGATAATAAGCATTTAAATATAATAAAAAATTACTTTCTTGAATTAGTAAATCTCTCTTTCCACTTCACCATGGGTGAAGTCGCTCTATTGCGATAGGCGTGTAAACCTGCGGTTACAGCAAGAATTATCGCACCTAGCAATGCTAAATACGCCACGCTCATAATATCATTTTTGTTTTTTATGAAAATGGCAACAAGCGCCCAAGCGCCCACCATCGCAAATTCTCGCATGTTGCGTAGATTGGTCATGATATTGTTGATATACACAGCGATAACGATCATGACCATTGTGAAAATAATTTGAGTTAGTTGGCTTCCCGCCAAATCCATTTTGACCAAAAACGCAGCGACATTCGCAATGCTAGCCACAGCGATCCAGCCGCTATAAAAACAAATAGGCCACCATACAAATGCAATAACTTCAATAGGCGCGTCCCAGCGCTCCATATTCGTGCGAAACACGATTTTCATCAAAGAGATAAATAGGCCGAAGATCAAAATAACGCTAAGCCATAAAACCTCATAACTAAAGGCAATGACCCAAGCAGTGTTGCAAAGGTTCGCAATAGCGAACCAATACCCAGTTTGTTCAATAAAAGGAGAATCTTTTTCACTGAAAAACGCTCGCCGCACTTGAAACAAAGCAAACCCTAAGATCGCAAGAAAGATCACTCCCCAAATCGCAAAAGCATACCCTGCCGGAGTGAACAGCGTATCATATTTGTTGCTCACTTCGCCCACGGTAACTCCGTTAATCTTAAAGATCTGAGCGTAATAATTCACTGCGATCACCACGATCACAGAAAGTAAATTAATGATAGCAAGTTTCTTTCTCATCAGCACACTTGTATTACCTCATTTTTTGTGACCGCAAAAACCTCGTCACCGTCTTGAGGATCTAAAAAGTAATTTCCTGTAAATGTACCAAAAGCCGGAAGTATCATTTGATTTTCAGTCTTAAAGAAACATGAAAGTTTTAAGAGTTGACGCCCCATTCCGCCGAGTTTGATCCCGGGATGAATGTGTCCTGAGAAATTAAAAAAGCCCTCGCGTTCTTCAGGATGATGCGTCAATAAAAATGGATGCAGCTCAATTTCAGAATAGATCTTAATATCTATCGCCTCGTATTTCAGTGGCGAAATGATATCATGATTTCCAGCCACGAGAATAATTTTTTCACTTCGGGAAGCAACCCATTTTTCAAAAAGTTTCCATTCCGCGTTAAGCGAACTATGAAAAAGGTCACCTAAAAAACACACGATTTCTGGATTAAAAGCTTCAACGGTTTTTGTGAGCTGTTTGAAGTTTTCATGCATCGCCTTAAGCGGCACAGCTGCTCCATGTTTTCTAAAATGCGACACTTTGCCAAGATGCACATCGGCGATTAAAAGGGTGTTTTTTTCTTCCCAAAAAACAGACCCGCAAGGATGCAGCGTGAAGGTGTTATCAAGAATAGTAATGGTCTTGTTCATAGCTACACAAAAATCGTGTTTTTATTTGACTTTCGCCAAAACAAAAAACCGAGACTCTCGTCCCGGTTTTTCTCTTTTTCATATCAATCTAATGTCTAGTTTTTCTGGTAATTCAGCATCCAGTTGACGCCAAATTTATCGCGTAAACTGCCGTAATAAGCATTCCAACTCGTCTCTTGCAATTTTTCTCTCACTTGCCCGCCTTGCGATAATTTCTCAAAAATCTCATCCGTTTCTTCCTTGCTTTCAAGGTCAATGCTCAAAGACACTTGATTTCCTTCATTTATCGGTGTGTCTGGCGATGCATCGTACGCCATTATATTGATGCCTTTTCCTTTCAATTCTGCATGCTGATACTTCTTGCGGTAATCACCGGGAATATCAATTTCCTTATTTTCATAAGTCTCAACATTCTTGATTTCGGCATTAAAAATTCCTTTATAAAAGTCGAGCGCCTGCTGGCATTCTCCTCTAAATGTCAAATATGGTTGTATACTTTTCATAACTCTTGGTTTTTAATAAAGATACAAAGCAACCCCAGTGTTTTCAGGCTGTTTCACGTTATTTTCTTCTAAATGAAAGACTAAAAATTGTTAAGGATGAGGTTTTGGCTTTCGCCAAAAAGCACCACCCCGTCTTCGTCTATGGCGAATCCAAGCTCAGCACGATTAAGCAAGAGAACTTTAAACTCCTTCCCTTTTTAAGGGAAGGTGGCAGCGCGCCTAAGCGCGATGACGGAAGGGTTAATTCGGTCTTTCCGCGTAAGCGAAAACCTAAATCTTATCCAGATACCGCAACATGTTCTTGATTCTGTCCTCAAGTTTCTCACTTGAGAGCTTTTCGCGTAAGCGGTCTGTAATTATCGGGAAACTGAAAGGCGTAGCTTTTTCGCACGCTTTGTGGATGATCTCTTGCTGCTCGATACGCTCAAGAGCCAGTCGCAAACGACCTTCTTCCAGTTGGTGCTCAAACGTCTCTCGATATGCCTGTTGATACAGCAAATTATCAGGCTCATAATCCCGAAAAACATCAAACAATAACTGACTGTTGCTTTGCAGATGTTTGTTCTTGATCATCTTGCCGGGATAGCCGGTAAAGACCATGCCGGCAATAACAGCGATGTCTCTAAATTTCCTTCGGGCCATTTCAGTTGAGTTGAGACTTTTTTGTAGATCGTCAAGTAAAAAACTGGGCGTGAATAAGTCGTTATCTATCACCTGTTGTATATCGATTTGCTGGTCTGAAAGTATCTCAAAACCGTAATCATTAAACGCCAGACTAAAGGAAATGGGCGACAACAAACTGATGCGATACGCGAGCAAACTGCCTAGCGCCTCGTGCACAAACCGACCTTCAAAAGGATAAAAAAGATGATGAAAACCTTCGCGGGTTTTAAAGGTTTCTATGAGAAATTGATTCTCATTTGGCACGATACTTTCTTTGCGCTGTCGCGCGAAAAGATGGTCCAAGGCCCGCATTTCGCACGTTTGTTTTGAAGCATCTTCGTTGGCCGAGTAAAGTTCCTTGCGCAACAGCTCGCTCATCTGCGCCGAAAGTGTCAAGCGACCGCCCATCCAACTTACGGTGCGTGCTTTCTTTTTTGGATTGGCTTTTTTGACCAAAACCTGCATGTTCTTGATGCGGTAGAGTTCGAGGTTTTTTCCTGCAAAGGTGAACACATCGCCGGGTGAAAGTTTTGAAACAAACCATTCTTCAATCGTACCGATGAAGCCGCCTTTGAGATATTTTACAGTGAGCATGGCGTCGCTCACAATGGTGCCTATTTGCAGGCGATGACGCATGGCGATGCCACGGTTATTCACTTTAAATTTGCCGTCATCTTCAATCTCAACTTTCTTGTATTCATCATAAGCCTCCAGAGATTGACTGCCTTTTGTGATAAAATTGAGCACCCAGCGCCACTCGTCTTCGCTTATCGCTTGAAAGCAAAAAGTCTGCTTGATCTCGGGCCAGATTTCCTCGGGATAAAAACCATCAGAAACCGCCAAAGTCGTGAGGTATTGCACTAAAACATCAAAGCTCAACAAATATGGAACTCTATCTTCTACCACTTGATTTACCGCAGCTTTTCCTAATGCGGAAGCTTCAACCAACTCTATGGCGTGCGTGGGCAAAAAGTAAATCACACTGGGTTCGCCGGGACGGTGATTACTTCGGCCGGCACGTTGTAAAAAACGCGCGACGCCTTTGGGGCCGCCAATTTGAATAATAGTTTCCACTGGAGCAAAATCTACACCGAGGTCTAAACTCGAAGTACAAATCACGGCCTTCAGCGTTTCATTACGAATGGCTTCTTCAACCCAAATCCGCGTGTCTTTACTGATGCTTCCGTGGTGCATAGCGACTTCGCCGGCAAACTCCGGATACTTGTGCATCAACCGTTGAAACCACAATTCGCATTGTCCACGTGTATTGGTAAAAACTAAAGTAGTCTTACTTGAATTTATAATAGGTGCAATCTCGTCAAGCAAATGCAGGCCTAGGTGCCCGCGCCATGGAAAGGATTCCATACTATCTGGAATTATACTTTTCACCAGATAGTTTTTGTCTAATTCAGCCTTTATCAACACTGAATTTTCCAATGCTTTTGAGCCAGTTCCCAGCAACACTTCGCGCGCTTGAGGAAGATTACCAATGGTCGCCGAAATTCCCCAAATACGTATTTTAGAAGCAATAGTTTTAAGTCGAGAAAGGCCTAGCTCAACCTGAACTCCGCGTTTTGTGCCTAGCAATTCGTGCCACTCATCCACGATAATCGCAGAGCAATCCTTAAACATCTTATCATAATTCTTACTGCTCAGCAGCAGTTGCAGACTTTCAGGAGTGGTGACGAGTAAATCGGGCAGATTTTTCTTTTGTTTTTGCCTTTCGGCCAAAGGCGTATCTCCCGTACGAATCCCGACGGTAAGTTGTGTTTCGAGACCATCAGCAAACCGCTGACTCGCCTGCGCGATTTCTACTGAAAGTGCACGTAGTGGAGTAATCCAAATTGCTTTTAATCCTTTTTTGTGCTTGGTTTTATACTCAGGATTATTTTGGATGTAATCCAAAACAATAGGAATCCACAGCGCATAGGTTTTCCCGCTTCCCGTGGGTGCGTTCAGCAGTCCGTTTTTACCCGTAAGAAATGCATCCCACGTCTCTTCTTGAAAGGGGAATGGCTTCCAGGTCTGGGTTTTGAACCACTTTTTTGCTAAGGATTTTACTTGAGTATTCGTCATTGCAATTGCCGCAAAATAATCTTTTGAGTTTTTCAAACTCCTTCCCTTTTTAACCACCCCGCTTCGCAGTTTGCGAAGCACCCCTCCTTGAATAAGGAGGGGAGTCTTTTTAAGTTTTGTCTTTCTTGGGTCTTGGAATTAGTTGTTTCAAATCTTCCAATGTATTCGCCTCCTCAATTTTTTTGTCTGTTCGCCAGCGCAACATTCGCGGGAAGCGCGTTGCGACACCACTTTTGTGGCGAGAAGATTCGGCGATTCCTTCAAAGGCGATTTCAAAAACATGATGCGGCGTCACGCTTCTCACTGGGCCAAAACGCTCTAAAGTGTTCTTCTTGATCCACGCATCCAGCGACCTGAATTCTTTGTCTGTCAATCCAGAATACGCTTTCGCGAAAGTGACTAATTCTTCCTTATTCTCGTCCCAAAGCCCAAAGGTGTAATCAGTAAACAAATTACTGCGACGACCGTGACCACGCATGGCATAAGTGAGTACAGCATCAATAGTGAGCGGGTCAACTTTCCATTTCCACCAGTCGCCTTTTTTGCGCCCCACGAGATATGGAGAATCCTTTCGCTTAAGCATCAATCCCTCGCTCATCACTTCCCGGCTGCGTTCCCTTTCCGCGGCAGCGTCATCCCAATTTTCAAACTCCATGGTTTCTGAAAGTCGCAACGGGATTTCTTCATTGCGCACCTCGTTGTAAAGTTTCTCTAATATTTTTCTCCTTTCGGCGAAAGCCATATTGCGAATGTCCTCGCCATTCCATTCTAAAATGTCGTAGGCTTTGACAATTACCGGAGTCTTTTTGAGCAAGTTTCCTGTAACATTCTTGCGCCCAATGCGGGTTTGCAAGTCATTAAACGTACCGATTTTCTCATCCTTAAAAGGTAAAATCTCTCCGTCGATGACAGTGCCATTTGGGATGATATTGACAAATTCCTGAAACTCCGGATATTTGTCTGTAACCAGCTCTTCACCGCGGCTCCACACAAAAACCTCGTTATTGCGAATGATGACCTGCGACCGGATTCCGTCCCATTTGTGCTCTGCAAACCACTCGCTCACATCGCCCAAATCTTCAGGTTCATCTTCAATCGCATACGCGAGGTAAAAAGGATACGGCTTGCTGAGGTAATCTTCCTCGTTCTCCTCGAGTATCAGCTTTTCAAACGTGGTTTTCATCGGCGTCCAGTCGCCCATAAGTTTATAGGCGAGAATATCTTCATCAATTTCTGTCGCTTTAGAAAGGGCACGCGTCATGAGTTTTTGGCTTACGCCAATGCGAAAACTTCCGGTAATCAATTTCGTGAAAACGAAACGCTCATAATAATTAAGGTCCGTCCAGTTCTCATGCAGATACTCGCGTTTTTCCTCGTCGCTGCGCTTTTTGAGCTCCACGATTTCTTCAAGAAACTGACTCAGACTTTTTTCAGTACTTTCTTCTGAAGCTGGAATGACCAAGGCAATCGTCTCGGCAAGGTCGCCCACGATATGGTAACTTTCTTCAAACAACCACAATG
Source organism: Leeuwenhoekiella obamensis (assembly GCF_055391795.1). Classification (NCBI taxonomy): domain Bacteria; kingdom Pseudomonadati; phylum Bacteroidota; class Flavobacteriia; order Flavobacteriales; family Flavobacteriaceae; genus Leeuwenhoekiella; species Leeuwenhoekiella obamensis. The sequence goes on from NZ_AP029251.1 coordinate 3,251,274, forward strand.
GGATTTTAGCCAGCTCGGTAGCCCAAAGTCGCAACAAAGTCGTGTTCACCGGGCGCGGCGGACGGCGGTGCGACAAAATCGCGATTGCCCAAAGTTTATCTTTTGCGGGAGCTTCTCTAAAATAATCAGCCAGCGCGTCAACCTTAACGTTGGTCTTGTTTGTGCTGTCTATTTTCCGGATGAGGTTTGCAAATCTTTTCATGCCTCATCGTCTTTAGAAGTTTCACTTTTTGATTCTTCACCCTGTTCGCCTTCATATTGTGTGGCTTCAGTGCGGGCGTCATAGCCTTGTTCGCGGAGAAAGCGGGAGAAAATATCTGTGTATCCGTGTGTGCAAATCACTTTTTCAGCGCCTGTGGCTTTAATGCTTTGTAGCAATCCTTGCCAGTCGCAATGGTCGCTTAGCACAAAACCTTTGTCAATCGCACGTCGCCTTCGCGCACCACGAAACGTCATCCATCCACTCGCAGATGCCGTGACATAAGGAACCATTTTTCTTATCCAGGTTGTGCCATGCGCGCTAGGCGGAGCGATAACAATATTACCTTTAATATCTTCTTTTTTTGTTTCTCGAGTTACGCGTTCAGTTGGCGGTAAGTCTATAAGTTGGCGCACTACTTCAGTCATGTTTTCTATAGCGCCGTGGGTGTAAATCTTCCCGATGTCAGTATCCAGATGTTTTAAAAGTCGCTGCGCTTTGCCTAGCGAATACCCAAAAAGAACCGAAGTTTTTCCTTCGGCCTTGTTTTCTGCCCACCAGTTGTTGATGTCTTTAAAAACCTCTTCTTGTGGTCGCCATTTAAAAGCTGGTAATCCAAAGGTACATTCTGTGATAAACGTATCACATTTTACCATTTCATAAGGCACGGCAACGCCATCATCCTCAGTTTTATAATCACCTGTAAAAACCCAAACTTCGCCTTTGTGTTCCACTCTTATTTGCGAACTTCCTATAATATGCCCCGCAGGATGAAAGCTAAACTTCACGCCGTTTATGGTAAAGCTTTCGTCAAAATCATAACCAGCAACCGTGATATCTTCTCCCAGGCGATGCTTGATAATAGGTATGTTAGAATTATGCGTGATGTAGCTTTTCATTCCCCAGCGGCTATGGTCTGCATGGCCATGCGAAATAATGGCTTTATCCACCTTGCGCCACGGATCAAGATAGACTCCGGCGGCAGCGCAGTAAATACCATTTTCATTAAATTGTAAAAGCGGTTCTCGGGTAATATTTTTCAAAGCAAAATGTTGATCAAACTGAAAATTACCAATTGAACCGTAAACTCGCTTTGTGATTAAGAAAACATTAGCGAAGGCCCTTAATCTTATGGTAAGAACTCAAAGTCTATTGCTCAAAACAGCCTATCGCACAAAAGCAAGAAATCAGTTTTAAAAAGTTGTAGATATAGCTATCTTTGGGCACTTTAAAAAAAGAAGTATGTCTTTTACAGATTTGTTTGATAGTGGTCTACACAGAAGAAACCTAAGCCACTTTGCGTCAATTGCTAATATCGCGACCGTAGATGGTGCGCTTAATGAAGAAGAAGAAAAACTACTGCGTCGCTTTGCTGTAAAGCTAGACATTAGTGAGACAGAATATAAAGAAGTGCTTAAGGATCCTACAAAATATCCTATCAATCCACCTAACGAATCTGAAAAACGCCTAGAGCGCCTGCACGATCTTTTTAGAATGATCTTTGTAGATCACTCTATAGACGATCACGAGAGATTCTTGATAGAGCGCTATGCTATAGGTCTGGGCTTCAATGCAGATAAGTCAAAGAAGATCATTAGACGCTCAATAGAGATCTTTCAGGGTGGGATAGACTTTGACGATTACTTATACTTACTAGATAAATAATAGCGTTTCGCTTCCGCGAAAAAGACAACGGTTGATTAAATTTGGGATATAAACAATATTCCCATGAGCGTTACTATACGATTTGCCGATGCTAATGATATGGCATCAGTATTACGATTGATCAATGAACTTGCTGTCTTTGAAAAAGAACCCGATGCGGTTGAAATCACTGTAGACGATCTTATCGCCTATGGAACTGGTGATAATCCTGAGTTTAAATGCTTTGTTGCAGAAGATGAAACCGGTATTGTAGGCATTGCGCTTTTCTATTACCGCTTCTCAACCTGGAAGGGTCGCACCGTTCACCTTGAAGATCTTATCGTCAAGCACGAAAGACGCGGCGAAGGGATAGGGCAGGAGCTATATGCGGCTGTAATTAAATACGGCCACAAACAAGGCGTGCGTCGTGTAGAATGGGTTGTGCTAGACTGGAATGAGAACGCCATTAACTTCTACGAAAAAAGCGGAGCTCTCGTGATGAAAGATTGGCACACCGTACAAATGGATAAAGAAGGAATCGAGAACTTCGTTAAAGCGCATGGAGGTTTATAAATTTGGCGGAGCATCAGTAAAAGATGCTGCTGCTATAAAAAATGTTCTCAACGTTTTAAACACCACGCAGGTTAAGAATATGGTGATCGTAGTTTCGGCGATGGGTAAGACCACAAATACGCTAGAGGAAGTGGTTAAGGCTTATTTTGGCGAAAGCCAAACCTTTAAAGATCATCTCGCCGCCGTGTGGAGTTATCACAAGAATATTCTTGACGAACTCTTCCCTGCGGGTCATGCTGTTTTTAATTTGGCTTTAAGCCAAATCAACGAGATCACAGACTTTCTCTCACGCAATAAATCACCTAATTATGACTTTGTTTATGATCAGGTGGTGAGTCAAGGAGAACTTATAAGCACGCTGATCATTCATGAATTTTTGAAGATTAATGGCAATGAAAATACGTGGATCGATGCGCGTGAATTTATAAAAACAGATAGTAATTACCGTGAAGGTAAAGTGAATTGGGAAGCGACTAGAGAGCATTTTAAATCTCACATCTCAAAAACCGGAATGTACGTCACGCAAGGTTTCATAGCGTCTGACGAGAACGGATTCACCACAACGCTGGGACGAGAAGGAAGTGATTATACGGGTGCGATCGTAGCCTATTGTCTGGATGGTAAAAGCCTCACGATCTGGAAGGATGTTCCTGGGGTTTTAAGTGCAGATCCGCGATATTTTGAGAACGCTGTTTTGCTAAATAACATTTCATATGAAGAAGCGATAGAGCTTGCTTTTTATGGTGCTTCTGTAATTCATCCTAAGACGTTACAGCCTTTGCAGCGCAAGGAGATCCCGCTGTATGTAAAACCTTTTTTGGCTCCAGCCAAAGAAGGAACTTGCGTAACGCTAGGTGATGCAATAGAACCTGCAACGCCGTGTTATATTATAAAAAGAGATCAGGTGCTTATTTCGCTTTCGTCGTTAGATTTCTCTTTTATGATGGAAGAGAACATAGGCGAGGTGTTCAAATTGCTGGGAAAATTTAAAATGAAAGTAGACTTGATACAGAATTCGGCGATAAGCTTCTCTGTTTGTGTTAATGATAAATACACTAAGCTAGATGAGCTGGTTGCAGAGCTTCAGGCGAATTTTAAAGTTAGTGTGCAACATCCTGTAGATCTTTTTACCATAAGACATGCAACGGCTAAGGCTGTTAAAGATATTGAGCAGCAGGCAGAAGTGCTCATTAAACAAACATTAGGTAACACAGTACAAATGGTTCTTAAAAAGGACTAAATCCATTTTATTCTATCTTTGTTTACCAAAAAAATCTAAGAAACCAACCATGGGATTAGTTACCGCAAAAGAAGTTGCTCAAAGTATAAAGGCTGATAAATTTGGCTTTTTGGGAACGTTTATGGGGTGGACACTCATGAAGGTTTTGCGCATTTCTAAAGCAAACGAGATCTACAATAGAAACAAGCATCTTAGCGATCTTGAGTTTCTTAATGCGATTCTTGACGAGTTTGAGATCAAATTCGACATGCCCGAAGAACATCTTAAACGCTTACCAAAAGACGGCGCTTTTATCACGATAAGCAATCATCCGCTAGGTGGTATTGACGGCATTTTGTTGCTTAAACTTATGCTAGAGCAGCGCACAGATTTTAAGATCATCGCAAATTTCTTATTACATCGCATAGCGCCGTTAAAGCCGTATGTGATGCCGGTAAATCCGTTTGAAGATCGCAAGGATGTTAAGAGTAGCGTTGCTGGTTTTAAGCAAGCTTTATCGCATTTGCGCGACGGTCATCCACTGGGAGTTTTTCCGGCGGGTGAGGTTTCTACTTATAAAGATGATAAACTCATTATTGATCGTCCTTGGGAAATGGCCGCAATGAAGTTGGTTAAAAAGGCCGAAGTGCCCGTTGTACCTATTTATTTTCATGCAAAAAACAGCCGACTTTTCTACAAGCTATCGCAGATGAGCGATACATTGCGTACAGCAAAATTGCCGTCTGAGCTTTTTACTCAAAAAAACCGAGTGATAGAAGTGCGTATAGGGCATCCCATTTCTGTAAAAGCGCAAAAAGAGCACGAAGATCTCAATGAGTTCACAGAATTTTTGCGCAAAAAAACATACATGCTAGCAAAGACTTTTGAAAAAAAGAAACTGCTAAGTAACATTCCGCAATCGCTTAAAATTGCAAAAGAGCCAAAAGAAATCGCAGGAGAAGTACGCGGCGAATTAATAGAACAAGAAATAGATCGCTTGCGCGAAAACGACTGCCGTCTTCTGCAAAGTAAGAATTATGAAGTTTTTCTCACGCCAGCGCAAGTTGTGCCTAATGCGCTAAGAGAAGTTGGTCGCTTACGCGAAATAACCTTCAGAGAGGTAGGAGAAGGAACTAATGAACCTTTGGACCTTGATCCATATGATCAATATTATCACCATTTGTTTTTGTGGGATGATGAGACAAAGAGAATTGCTGGAGCATATAGAATGGGTCTGGGTAAAGAGATTTACAAGAATCATGGTATAAATGGTTTTTACTTGCAAAGTCTCTTCCGGTTTGATCCAGAATTGCACAAAATGATGAGCGAAAGCATCGAGATGGGACGCGCGTTTATCATCAAAGAATATCAGCAAAAACCCATGCCGCTTTTCTTACTTTGGAAGGGGATTGTGCATACCACCTTGCGTCATCCAGAGCATAAATATTTAATAGGCGGCGTGAGTATCAGCAATCAGTTTTCAAACTTCTCAAAGTCGTTGATGATTGAGTTTATGAAGTCGCATTACTACGATCCTTATGTTGCGCAATACATAAGACCTAAAAAGGAGTTTAAGGTAAAACTTAAGGATGCTGATAAAGAGTTTGTTTTTGATGAAAGTGAAGCAGATTTAAACAAATTTGATAAACTCATAGAAGAACTTGAAACCGGTAATCTGCGCCTTCCTGTCCTTATTAAGAAGTACATCAAGCAAAATGCAAAGGTGATCGCTTTTAATGTAGATCCTTTGTTTAATAACTCAGTAGATGGGTTGATGTACATACGCATCGCAGACCTTCCTGAAAGTACGGTAAAACCTGTTTTAGAAGAATTTCAAGCAGAACTTGAGAAAAAGCTTGAGGCAGGAAAAAGCCTTAACGAAGACGACGAAGATTAAAACTTCTCGCTGCGGCGTTCTAATATCACATTTCCATGCCATTTACCATTGCGCTGTGCAATACGTTCATGCTGTCCCACGACTCTAAAACCTAGCTTTTCGTGCAATGCTATGCTGGCTTTGTTTTCTGGGAAAATATGTGCTGTAAGCGTCCAGAAGCCTTCATGCTCACTTGCGGTTATAAGATGAGCGAGTAGTTTTTTACCGAAACCTTTTCTTTGAAATTGTGGTTCGAGATAGATCGTCACTTCAGCGACACCGCTGTAGCAAGATCGCTTAGATCGTGGGCTTAACGCTGCCCAACCCACAAGAGTATTTTCCGCGAAAGCGCAAAACCTACAAACATTTAAAAACCGCTCATCCCATTCTTCATAAGACGGAACAGCGGTTTCAAAAGTTGCGATGCCGGTGTCTAGTCCGGCTTTGTATATTTTGACAACATTTGGAAAATCTCTTATAGAAAAAATATTTATGCTAATTTCCACTACTTAATAGAATTTGTATTGACTATTTGATTAATTATATAAGTGTCATATCTAGAGTTAATGTTAAATCTGTCTTGCGCAATTTTTTTGTCTAAAATCTTGACATCCAAATTTTTTAGGAGCTTAAGTTGATGAATATTCATAGAATTTCTTTTTGAAATTCGAATTTTCTTATTGTCTATTATTACGTAAACAACTTTTTTGTAGGATTTAATAATAGAATCAATATGTTTTTTGGATACATAAGTTTCTAATGTCTCTTTGTCTACAATTGAATCTTTGTAGTCCACTAATACATGACCATATATATTTTGAGGAAAATCTTGCAAATATTTCTTGCTGCTAACTGAATGAGAATCGATAAATATAAAATTGTCGGTGCGGAAATATTTGATATCAGCTACCGCTCCCACATCATGCAGCATTGCACTGAACTTTAGTAAGGAATCGTTCTCAAAAATTAGACTTTTTCTCCATCTAAATATTGTATAAGGATTTTGAAATTCACAAGTATCGCATGCTTGTATGCTTTGCGTATAAGTAAAAATTTCTTTTGATTCCCTACAACTAAATATAGCTATGGGAATCAAAAGAAATATTAAAGAGACAATTTTTTTCAAAAATTAAAACCAGGGTTTTTTGTTCAGAACATAAGTCTCATAAAACTCTTGATCTGATTTTGTGAGGTAAATGATGCCTTCTATCAAGCCTATAATTCCTGTTGCGACTACAATAAATGCTCCAACGACAACGCACATTAAGATATAACCTACAATGGTTGCGACCAGTAAAATGATGCCTTCTTGATTATAACCTAGCACAAATTTGTGGATGCCTAGCGACCCTAGAACGATAGCTAAAATCCCTGCAAGAATTTTCTTGTCGTTAGATGGTGGCGGTGTTGGTTGATTCCAGCTTTCGTTGCCGGTGTTGAAATTTTGATTGGTTTCCATGGTTGTTAATTGATGTGCTTAAAACTAATAAAATTATAGAAACGCCGTATCTACAGGCTCCCAAAGTTCAATTTTATTTCCTTCTGGGTCAAGAATCCAGCCAAATTTACCATACTCATATTCTTCAATTTCTCCCACAATAGTGACGCCTTCTTCTTTGAGCACTTTGAGTAATTCAACAAGATTCTCTACTCTAAAGTTCATCATAAATTGTTTTGCGCTTGGCGCGAAATAGGGTGTGCCTTGATCCATAGGGCTCCATTGCGTAGAGCATTTTTTACCATCTTCATCTCGCCACCAGAAGGTCCAGCCGTATTGATCTGTTGGGATACCTAGACTTTCTTTGTACCATGTTTTTACTGCATCTGGATCTTTGCATTTAAAGAAAAATCCGCCTAAGCCTGTAACTCTTTTTTTCATGATCTTAATTTATAGATTTGACTAATTGTTTTTCATAAACCGGGCAATCCATGCGTTTTTCATGCGCTTTGATCTGTGTTCTTAGTTTCATGCAAAATGCGTGATTGATACCGTCACTGCGATAATTTTTACAAGAAAGACAGTCCCGCTGAATATTGATCGTTTTTGAAGAATCTAGAACTTTTAAAATGGAATATAGTTCTACATACAAACGCTCGGAACTTTCGGTAGAGAGGTTGTGAAGTGCTTTTTCAAATGGCTGCATGAGGTTTTGCAGCTCTTCTATGCTTTTTTCACCTTTTGGCGAAAGCCAGATACTAAAACTCCTGTTGTCTTTTGTATCCAGTTTTTTTATGATCATGCGTTTTTTCTCGAGCGCTTTTATAGAGTCGCTTATTGTCGCTTTTGTGACCATGAGTTCGCGTACTAAATTAGAAACGGTGTTGAGCTCAGGTTCATGACCAGCAATGTAGAGCATGATCTTGATCTGTAAAGGTGTGAGGCCGGTGGCTTTTTGACCCTTAATATAAAGGTGTTTGAGACCATCGCTCAGTTTGTCTAACGCTGTGATGGTTCTCACGGTTAGACTTTTGTTCTGGTCGTTTGGTGAGAATATGTTCATGGTAATCAGGTTAGTGACTACCAAGTTAAAAAATAATACGGAATCCTAACGTTATCTTTAAGTTAGTTAAAGAAGTGCGCTTTGATCTTGTCTACAATGGTTTGTGCAAGTTTCATCTTACTTTCTACCGTCCAGCCGGCTATATGCGGTGTGAGTACAACATTGTCTGCGTTAAGAAGGTATTTAAGCGGCTCTGGCATCTCATCAGGATTTGTAAAAAGCGTCTCAAAAGAGAGTTTTTCATACTCAAGAACATCTAATCCTGCCCCTAGGATCTTACCGCTTTTAAGCGCTTCAACAAGATCTGCGGTCACCACACTTTTGCCTCGTGCCGTGTTAATAAACCAAAACGGTTTTGCAAAACCATCAATAAATTCTTTGTTTATCATCTGGTTAGTAAGCGGCGTCCACGGTGTATGTAGACTTACAACATCTACTTCTTTTTGAAACTCTGCAAGTGAGACTTGCTCTGCATCTGCATTATCAACATCTGGCTTAATATCATAGCATATCACTTCGCAGTCAAAACCTCTAAGTTTTCTTGCAAAGGCTCTACCCATGTTGCCATAACCTATGATGCCCACGGTCTTGCCTTCAAGCTCAACGCCGCGGTTTTTTTCACGATTCCATTGGCCGGCGTGCACTTCTGCATTGGCAAGATTGAGTTTGTTGAAAAGCATAAGCAACATTCCCATAGCATGCTCGCCCACAGCGTTGCGGTTGCCTTCTGGCGCAGCGATGAGTTTTACATTTTTTTGCGCAGCATATTCTTCATCAATACTTTCTAGACCAGCGCCTACACGACCTATGAATTTAAGGTTTGTAGCCGCGTCTAGAAATTGCTTATCGATCTTAAATCTACTTCTAATGATTACGCCATCATAAGCGGCGATCTTTTGCTCAACATCCTCTTTTGAAGAAGTGTAATCTTCATGATTCTCGCAACCAAGATCTGCTAATTGCTCAATTAATAATGGGTGATTTGCGTCTATATGTAAAACTTTCATTGCTTTAAAATCTTTCAATAATCTCTGTTGTAACTCGGGCGGGTCTTGCTTTAGGCATGGTCAACAGACACCAATGTGTAGTAGCATTAACCATCGTTTTGCTGTCTTCTTTTCTGTAAATTTTTGTGCGTCGTATGCTTTTTACGCTTTCAAATTTTTCTACCCAAGTTTCTAGAATTAGTATTTCGTTTTCAAATGCTGGCGCCTCATATTTTATATGATGCTCTAATGCAACCCAAGCAAAATGCTCTAGCTGTTCTGCTGTTGCGGCCTGCTTCCAGTGTGCTTCTGCAACATCCTGTACCCATTGCAAATATTGCACATTATTTACATGCTTCATCAAATCTATCGCAGATGCAGCAACTGTAATTTCTTTTTTAAATACCGCAGGTTTCATTGCTGCAAAGGTAAAACACAGCGTGTTGAGAAGTAAAGCAATGGGAGTAAATTTCGCTTTAAGCGAAAACTAGAATCCCAAGATCCATTTTGCAAGATGAAAGAATAAAAATATCCCGAAAATATCGTTGCTAGTGGTAATAAAAGGTCCGGTTGCGATCGCCGGATCGATACCGCGTTTGTGCAAAATTATCGGGACAAAAGTGCCAATAAGCGCCGCTACCATCATCACACAAATCATGGCGATCGCTATGGTGAGGCCTACCATAGTTTCGAGCGAAATTATCGCAGCAAAAGCGATAACAAGCATACCAACGGCCGCGCCATTGATGAGGTTGATGCTAACTTCTTTGATCAATCTAAGAAATAGACTGCCTTTTACATTATCATTCACAAGACCTTGTACGATGATCGCGCTACTTTGAACTCCTACATTACCTGCCATCGCTGCAATAAGCGGAGTAAAGAAAAATAATTCTGGGTGACTGGTAAGCGCGCTGCCAAAACCTTGCATGATATAAACCGCACAAAGGCTTCCTACTAGGCCAAGAAGTAACCAAGGCAAACGTGCTCTTACGATCCTAAAAACCGAGTCATCTGCTTCTACATCTTCAGAGATACCTGCCGCCATTTGATAATCACGATCTGCTTCATCTCTAATAAAATCTACGATGTCATCAATGGTAATTCTTCCTAGAAGCGTGCCTGCATCGTTGATAACCGGGATGGCTTCCAGGTCATATTTTTGCATCAAGCGAGCAACTTCTTCGCCTTTATCTTTAACGTTAACATGATCTACATTAGCTATGTAAATATCTGCGATCTTAGATTTTGCGTCAGCGGTAAGTAGATCCTTAAGCGATAATCTACCTATTAATCTATCCTGAGCATCCACAACATACACACTATGAACGCGAGTTACATTTTGTGCTTGCGCTCGCATTTTGCGCACGCAGCCAGCAACCGTCCAGGTTTCGCGAACTCGCACAAGTTCTTTTGCCATAAGACCACCCGCAGAATCCTCGTCATACATTAACATCTCTACGATGTCGCGAGCATGCTTCTCATCTTCTATCGCGCTAATAACCTTGCGCTGCATCTCGTCGTCAAGCTCAGAGATAAAATCTACCGCATCATCAGTATCCAGCTCTTCTAGCTCACTTGCGATCTCTTTAGCAGTAAGATTATCTAGCAGGCGCTCACGCACGTCCTCGTCAAGCTCCATAAGAGCTTCAGAGGTTTTCTCACTATCAAGAAGTTTTACAAGATATGTTGCATCCTCAGTGTTGAGGGCATCTAGAATTTCGGCAATATCAGCGTGGTGAACTTCTTCAAGAAGCTCTTCAAGGCCACTATTGTCACCTTCATTAATGAGCTGCCTGATCTGGTCTAGTAGCTCGTCTGTAACCTCAAATGGAATGGGCCTTGTGATCATCCGTCAGGTTTTTTTGCCGAACAAATATAATTAAAGTATCCTGCTAAGGGCAGTAATAATGCGTTAAACGCATATTAAAGTAAAGCGAGCAACTGTTTATGCCAGCATATTTGTGAGCGCGATAAATTGCGCTACACTTAGTTGTTCTGGCCTTTCGGCGAAAAGTGGATCGCTTTTTAACTCATCGCTCAACCCGAAGGATTTTAAGCTATTCCGCAGGGTTTTTCGGCGTTGTTGAAATGCTGTTTTTACAACTCTAAAAAGCAACTTAGGGTCGCAGCCTATATCATGGAAGTTTTCTTTTCGCGTTAAGCGTAAAACCCCGCTATCTACCTTAGGCGGCGGATTAAAAACCGTGGGCGGAACTGTAAAAAGATATTCGGCATCATAAAAAGCCTGCGTTAAAACAGAAAGAATACCGTAAGTTTTTGAACCTTCTGGCTCGCAAATGCGCTGCGCAACTTCTTTTTGAAACATCCCGGTAAATTCTGGGATCTGATCGCGCCATTCTATCGCTTTAAAAACGATCTGAGACGAAATATTATACGGGAAGTTACCTGTGATGGCAAATGGCTTATCGCCAAAGATCTCAGAAAGATCATACTTTAAAAAATCTCCTTCTAGGATCGTGAATCTGTCTAGCTTAAGCGCGGGATGCTCTAACGGGAATTGCTCTTGCAGATACGCGATAGACTCTGTGTCTAGATCCATAACGGTAACATCAAGATCTTTTTGCAAGATGTATTTTGTAAGCACACCCATACCAGGACCTATCTCAAGTACGTGGTCATAACCATGCTGCGTGAGCGTGTCTCCTATCTTCTCAGCGATGTTCTCATCTTTGAGAAAGTGTTGTCCCAGATGTTTTTTTGCGCGTACGCTGCCAGAGGGATTTTTGCTCATGACTTTTGTATAGATGCTTCGCCTATAACTTCCATTTCTGTGCGAAAAGAAACCAGTTTGTCTGTAAATCTGGCTACGTGTTTGCGCAATTCAGGTGCGTCTTCTGCGTAGTATTTGTCCAGATGTTCTCTAGATTTTGCAAAATATTGCACAGAATATGTTGTGCCGCCCATTTCTTCCTCAACCAGTACTTTGCTCATAAGAGCTTTGGCAAATTTACCAGTGCTTAGAATTTGTGGGATATGTTCTTCTTTCATCCATTGTAGCCATTCTTCATGAATGCTATCGTCTACATTAGATGTTACGTTATATATTACCATTAAGGGGAATTTTAATTTATGGCATCGCCTCGCAGACGCCTGTATTTTTTTTGTGCTTCAACGTAGTAAATGCTATCCTCATAATTAAAGAGAATTTGCTCATACTGTTCTTTCGCTTTTTCTAGATCATTTAATGGGCCGGCATACAGATTCGCAAGATGATAATGCGCCTCATCTGCCAGAATGTCTTTGCTGTAATACTGTATAATGCTGAGGTAGTCTTTTTTAGCTTCCTCATACATTTCTAGTTCTTCATATACTTTGGCTTGCGCCAAAAAAGCTTCATCCTCAATACTCTCACCTTTATGATTTTCTAGGATAAGACCATAAGCTTTTGCTGCTTCTTCTTTTTTCTTTTGAAATGCCAAAAGATCTGCATGTGCAAAAAGCTTTAAAGCCGTTAGCGTTGTGTCTTCAAGAGAATTGTCTGCGATGAGTAAATAGAGGCGTTGAGCATCATTTGCAATAAGTTGGGTTGCCGAAGATTTTAAAACCTTAAGCTGCGTTTGCGCCCACTCAAAATCACCTTTGTAATAACTCGTTCTCGCCACTTTATAGCGAGCTTCTTGCGCCAGCACATCATTTTTTACCTTCTTTTGCACTTGCGAATAATAGATCAGCGCAGAGTTGAATTTCTCATCTAGCACAAGAATATCGGCAAGTTCCATTTTTGCTCGCGCTTCCTGAAAATCATTAAGATTAAGCTTTAGACTTTCTTTTAAATAGGCGATCGCTTGCTCTTTTTGATCCATATTAAAAGCCAAGAAATGCGCATACTCAACCTGCAGAGAAAGCGTTAATGGCTCACGGCCAAATTCTGTAATAAGCGCTTGATATTCTTCAGCGATCTCAGTGTATTCTTTTTCAGGAGCGTTTAAGCTTTTTAGCGTAAGCAATTGCTGTCTCGCTGAAAGTTTTATGTTAGGATTTTGACTATTCTCTATCACAAAAGTCAAGACTTCTTCTGCGATCTCTTGATCGTTATCTTCTATGGTGATGCCGGCAAGATCAATGATCCCTTGCATGTCGCCATTACTTCTTTTGTAAATAGCTTTTTCTTGTAAAAAGGCTTTTTTGTAATCCTTTTGTTGGATAAAAAGCCAGCTCAACAATTGATTATAAATAAGATCAGGATCCTGCTGAATGCGTTTTAAAAGCATATTCCTGAATGTAACATTTGCTTTGTTAGCAGGATCTTCTGTTATGTACTGCGCAAAAAACCGTTGTGCAATAGGCTGGTATTGCATGTCTCTTTTTATAAGATCTACATAAATAGAGAACATCTTATCAATGTGACCTTGCTCTGCATAAATCTGAGCCAGCTGTGGGTGAAAGACCATTCTGCTTTCATTTTCCATAGCCTTTTCATACGTTTCTGCGGCAAAATCTAGAATACTATATTTCTCAAAAGCACGACCTACAACATACGCATATCCCGGATTCTCAAAGGTGCGTTGCTGCGCGATACGGTAAAATTTTTGTGCTTCTTCTTTGTTACCTCTTAGGTCGTAGTTGTGACCTAATTCTATTTCAAGATCAGGTTGAGGTAAAGAAGTATCCATATGCTTGCGCAACAGTGCTTCTGCCTTGTCATAAGCTTCTATTTGCTGGTAAGATTTTACCAGACCTAGAATATAGATCTTGTTCTTTGGTGAAGCTTCTAGCAGTGATTCATAGGTTGCTGCTGCTTTTTCAAATTCACCTTGATCAAAATAATTGCGCGCAAGTTGATCTTCCTGAGCTTGAGAAGCAAAGGAAATAAAGAATACAAGCAAAAAAGCCTTGAAGTGACGCAATTGTTCTGTTTTTGGTAAATATAACCAAAATTAGGCCAGGAATTATTTGGCGAAAGCCTGCTTAACAGCTTAGATCATATCAAACCCGCAATATGGTACAAGAACCTCTGGGATCTTAATGCCATCTGGAGTTTGGTAATTCTCAAGAATCCCTGCTAAAACGCGAGGTAAAGCAAGTGCACTACCATTTAAAGTATGCGCAAGTTTCTTGTTGCCATCTTTGTCTTTATAACGCAGTTTAAGACGATTTGCCTGAAAGCTTTTAAAGTTTGACACAGAACTGATCTCTAACCAGCGATCTTGTGCGGTAGAGAATACCTCAAAATCATAGGTTAGGGTAGAAGTAAAGCCTAGATCACCACCACAAAGACGCAAAATGCGATACGGTAATTTAAGTTCGTCAAGAATAGTTTTTACATGCTCAACCATGCCATCTAGCGCGGCATCGCTATCTTCTTCACGCTCTACACGTACGATCTCTACTTTATCAAATTGGTGCAGACGATTTAAACCACGCACGTGCGCACCATAAGATCCTGCCTCACGGCGAAAACATGGCGTATATCCCGTACAAGTGATAGGTAGATCACTCTCAGCAAGTAGATCGCCTCTAAACATATTAGTAACCGGCACTTCTGCGGTAGGGATCAAATAAAGATCATCTGCAGTTACATGGTACATTTGACCTTCTTTGTCTGGCAATTGTCCCGTGCCAAAACCAGAAGCTTCGTTCACAAGATGCGGAACTTGATATTCAGTATAACCAGCGGCGGTGTTCTTGTCTAGAAAATAAGCGATAAGTGCGCGTTGTAATCTTGCACCTTTACCTTTATAAACTGGGAATCCAGCGCCGGTAATTTTGTTACCAAGCTCAAAATCTATGATGTCATATTTCTTTGCAAGTTCCCAGTGTGGTAAAGCATCTGTAAGCTCTGGTATTTCGCCTTCGCGAAAAACCTCCTCATTATCTTCATCGCTGTTTCCTTGAGGTACACTGTCTTGCGGAATGTTAGGGATATTGTACAAAGCAGTCTCTAGTTCTGATACTGCAGCATTCAATGTTTCTTGAAGTTCCTTTGATCTTTCCTTTAGACCGGCAGTTTTCTCTTTAAGCAGGTTTGCTTTTTTAGGCTCACCGTTTTTAAAAAGCATGCCTATATCTTTTGAAAGTTTGTTGCTTTCAGCAAGTGTGCTGTCTAGTTCTGTTTGTGTAGAACGACGTTTCTCGTCTAGAGCAATTACTTCTTCAAAAATTTCGCTAGCATTAAAGTTTCTTTTGGCAAGAGCCTTAATGTAATTTTCTTTGTTATCGCGAATATCAGCTACCTGTAACATGGGTCTAATTTTGGAGGCGTAAAAATAGGAAAAAGAAGCTTGAAAAAAGGGATTCTTTGACTAATCCGCAGAAGAATCTGAGTCCAGACCGTAGGTGGGGGCAACGCTTAAGTTAGAAGGCAGGATCCAGTCGTTATGACCCCAATAATCCCATTGGGCTGCTGCCAGATCAACTTCAGGATCGATAAGTGTTTCATAAGGCCTGCCATTTACGCGCACTCTGGCGTTAACATACACTTCTACATCATTACCTTTTGCAGCTTCTTCTGTTTTGATGCGCTGTGCCATTTGCCATATCATATCTGGCTTTGAGGTGATCGCTCTGTTTTGCTTTCGCGAAAGCATATCTAACTCGTACAAAAGGATATTTTGTGTTTTTTTGTTCTTGACTCTAAAGGAGATCTGCCCGTGTTTTGTGCGCAACATCATACGCCAACTGAGCCTGTGGCCCTCTTCCGTCCACAACACATTATCTTGAATAAACCAGTGTCTAAGCGGCAACCCAACTTGAAAAATAAAGTAAATAACAAAAACAGCGAGTGCTGGTTTGTAGATTTTTGGAACTACGACTTCGCCGCCGGTGTAGTATTCTTTTTTTCTTAAAAAGATGCGGTGCACCATTTTTGAATCAAAAAAGAAAAGCGAGAACGCCAGTGACATATACGGGAAGATCCCGATCTGAAAAACAATAGAGTTAAACAGGTGGAAAAAGATGGAAAAGCCAAAAGCAAACCATCGCGTTCTACGCCAAAAAAGCGCCGGGATAATGAGTCCGTCATAAAGTATACCAACGTACGCGATCGTATAATGTGTCCACGATTCTTGTAAAATTGGGCCTATGAGCCAGTAGTCTTTTTTGCCCAGCATCAGCAAACGCGGTACAGTCGCATCTAACCAATCTGGATATAATTTTGCGATCGAGCCGTAGGTATAAACGATCCACATCTGGGCGATGATGACGATGTAGACCCAGTTTGGCATCGAGATCTTTTTAAGGTCTGGCTTTCGCCAAACGTCTACAGACAGATACCTATTCGCCGGAAGGCAAGTCATAATACCCAGTAAGAGCATGAGTAAATAATAGTGGTTGTTGTATGAAGACTTTTGCATCAGGTAAACGCAAGACCACATAATGCCGTAGAAAAAAACGCTATAGCGGTATTTAAAACCTATCATGACAAAAACTCCAAAGAGTCCCATGAGGCCATAATAGTAATACATACCATTGCCCGGCAACGGCTGCAGAAAGTCTAAACCAATAAAATTAAATGTGAAAGCACCTTCTAGAAGTGTGTGCTTTATCCATCCTGTGGCTATCGCTCCCCAGGCTTCGATGGTAATTAAAAGGCCAAAAATGACACGAAATACAATTAACGCGCTATTGTCTACCCTTTTAAATAACCATTTTTCTATCATTTAATCGTGTTAATGTAATTAAGAGAGAACTGCTCATCGTTTTTCATAGCAGTTACAAGTTGGTCTAAATTATCAAACTTTTTTTCATCCCTAATGCGCGTTAACACTTCTATTTGAATTTTTTTGTCATAAAGATCCATATTCATGTCAAAGAAAAAGGTCTCAATCGTTAGCGCATCACCACCCACAGTAGGGTTTGTGCCTATGCTCATCATGCCATAATACAAGGTGTTTTCAATTGTAGAACGCACTACGTAAACGCCTTTAGCCGGGATAAGTTTATAATCTTCGGCGATCTTAAGATTTGCTGTAGGATAGTTGAGTTTTCGACCCAAGCCTTTGCCTTTGCTCACCACGCCGGTGAGTAAAAATTTACTTCCTAAAAATTCATTGGCTAGAGCCAAATCACCTCCCTCAAGAGCTTTGCGCACTTTAGTAGAGCTGATGGCTACATCGTCAATATCTTGTTTTGAGATTTCTTCAACATCAAAACCATACTGCTTCCCAAATTTTCTAAGGTCATCAATATTGGCATTTCTATTTCTGCCAAAATGGTGATCATAACCTATGATAACACGTTTAGCATTAAGTTGCTTTACAAGAATTTCTTCCACAAACTCTTCTGCCGAAAGGCGAGAGAATTCATGCGTAAAAGGATGCACGATAAGATGATCTAGCGCTGTAGCTTCTAGTAGTTGTACGCGTTCTTCAATGGTGTTAATAAGCTTAATGTTGCTCCCTTTTTGTACCACCATACGCGGGTGCGGGAAAAACGTCAACACCACAGACTCAAGATCGTTGCCCTGAGCACTTGCAATAAGTCTATCTACAATTTTTCTGTGGCCGCGATGCACACCGTCAAAGGTGCCAATGGTTACGACAGTTGCTTTCTCTCCGTCAAAATTATATGCTGAGGTATGCTGCTTCAATTTACTTACCGTTAAATGAATTCATGGTGTTTGCGAGCCCACCTTTTACAAAACTTTCGATGACTTTGCATGAAGTGTCTAAGCGCTCTGGCATGTCAAGATCTTCGCCTTTAGACCATTCTCCTAAAACAAAATCTACTTGTTTGCCTCGACTGTAAGAATCACCTATGCCAAATCTAAATCTAGGATAATTTGTGGTATTTACCTGCGCTTGTATGTCTTTTAAGCCATTGTGACCGCCGTCGCTACCTTTACCTTTTAATCTAATGGTGCCAAAGTCGAGATTAAGATCATCTGTGATGACCAATAGATTTTCAAGATCTACATTTTCTTTTTGTAGCCAGTAACGCACCGCTTTACCGCTAAGGTTCATGTATGTGTTAGGCTTTAAAAGGATCACGGGCCGACCTTTGATTTTATGTCTTGCGATGTCGCCTAGTTTTTCGGTTTCCCAAGTGAGATCGTTTGCTTCTGCAAATGCATCAAGCACTTTAAAACCTATGTTGTGACGGGTATTGTGATATTTTGGGCCAATGTTTCCTAGGCCTGCGATAAGATACTTTTTCATAGTCGTTGCGGTTGTGCTTTCAGACGATTTTTCTTTTTTAAAAATTCTCCCGAAAAAAGCCAGCATACGTTTGTTCTTTGAAACAAATTTAGCATTTTGAAACGAGATGCTGTGGTAGATGTTTTGGCTTTAAGCCAAATAAAAACACCCGCCATAAGACGGGTGTTCTATTTTTAATTCTTGTCAGAATTTACTCAGTAGCTGCTTCTTCTGTAGCTGCTGCCTCAGCACCTTCTGCTCCTTCTTCTTCGTCTTCATCATCAACGTCATCAACTGCGTTACGAGAAGTTCTAACCTGACATACAACTGTGTTGTCTGGGTGAAGGAACTTCCAGTCTCCTTGCTCAACGTGAGTGATGTAAAGCTTGTCACCAATTTTAAGTTTAGTGATATCTGCCTCGATAAAATCTGGAAGGTTTTTAGGAAGTGCTTTAACACGTAGTGTACGGTAAGTTTTACGTAATACACCACCATTACGCACACCACGAGAGTTACCTACAAAGTGTACAGGTACTGTCATGGTTACTTCTTTACCTTCAAAGATCTGGTAGAAATCTATGTGAAGGATGCGATCTGTCACTGGGTGAAACTGGATGTCTTGAAGGATAGCCATAAAGGTCTCTCCGTTAAGTTCCAATGTCGCAGTGTGCGCATCTGGAGTGTAAACCAAATCCTTAAACGCTAGTTCTGGTGCGCTGAAGTGAATAGGTTCGTCCCCGCCGTAGATTACGCAAGGTACCTCTCCAGCATTACGTAAGGCTTTAGTCGCTGACTTGCCCACGCTTTCTCTTTTAGATCCTGTGATCGAAATTGACTTCATTTAATTTATATTAAGTATTAAAAAATTTACATGATAAATTTTGATGCGATGCTTGTGTTTGTGTTCACACGGTGCATTACATCTGCAAAAAGTGTTGCGCAACTAAGTACGCGTATTTTGCTACTTTCTTGCTTAAGCGGTATACTATCTGTTACGATAAGTTCCTCAAGCTTGCTGTTTTCTAACCTTTCGTAAGCGCTGCCGCTTAAGATGGCATGAGAACAAATCGCTCTTACGCTTTTTGCTCCCTTTTCTATCATAAGGTCAGCTGCTTTTGTTAATGTGCCGGCGGTATCTACAAGGTCATCTGCAAGAACAACATTGCGTCCTTCTACATTACCTATAAGTTCCATGTGGCTTATAACATTAGCTTTCTCTCTTTGCTTGTAGCAGATCACAACATCACTATCTAGTGCTTTACTGTACGCATAAGCTCTTTTAGAACCACCCATGTCTGGAGATGCGATCGTAAGATTGTCTAGATTTAAGCTTTTTAAATATGGCAAGAAGATAGTAGACGCAAAAAGGTGATCTACTGGCTTTTCAAAAAACCCTTGAATTTGATCAGCATGCAGATCCATGGTGATAATTCTTGTTGCTCCTGCAGTCTCTAATAAACTTGCGATAAGTTTTGCTGCGATAGGAACACGAGGTTTGTCTTTGCGATCTTGTCTTGCCCAGCCATAATAAGGTATTACTGCTGTGATGTGTCTTGCAGACGCACGTTTTGCGGCATCTAGCATAAGAAGCATTTCCATAAGATTCTCGCTGCTAGGCATTGTAGAGCCTATGAGAAAAACCCTAGAACCTCTTACAGATTCTTCAAACGATGGTTGAAATTCACCATCACTGTATGTGTTAGTAATAATCTTACCTAGATCCTGACCGTATTCTTTTGCGATTTTCTCGGCAAGAATGCGGCTCTGTGAACAGGCAAAAATCTTAGCTTCAGGGGCTGGCAATGACATACTTAATGTTGATTTTGTGCTACTTCGCTCAAAAAGAGGTGCAAATTTAGAAATTAATTTGTGTCTGTCGCACGAAATTGTTTTAAAAACGCATAAATAAATGAAATTATTTATACTTTTGCCCTCCCAAATGCCTTGGTGGTGGTCCTGTTAGTTTTCGGGATGGTAGCCGGGCTGATGAGAAGCCTTGGTGGCGGAATTGGTAGACGCGCTGGATTCAAAACCCAGTTCTTTACGAGTGTGGGTTCGATTCCCACCCAAGGTACAAACGAAAAGTCGAGATTTTTGATCTCGACTTTTTTTTTGTTTATAAATTTTGAATTGTTGAAAAACTAGCCTGGCGATAAAGTGGTGATATGTTAAAGTTTTGAGTGTGAATACCGCTTCAGATTCAAGTACTATTAGTATTTTTTATACACCTTCCTGTTTCCTGCTTCAGGCGTTGAATACTGCGTATTTCATAAGGTTTTCTTAATGAAATTTTAGCTCGAATTTTCGGGTGATTTTGCTTGTGAAATTATGTAAATCTATTTCGTTATAATTTTTGATTATAATGATTTAAACTACTGAAATTGAGATTATTAAAACTTACTCAACATCTTCGTTAATAAGTCGTTGAAAACCTTTTTTGGCTTAAGCCAAAACATAACGTCTAAAATTGAAACTTTACAATACTGAAATCTCCAAGGCTTTTTGGTTGTTAAATTTCTAAGTATAAGTGAGTAGTTGTTTTTGATCAACAATTAGCCTTGCTAAGTCTCTTATTAAATAAAGTTGTTTTAAGGTTACGTTATGGAAGCGCAGAAAATTTCGAAGGTTATAAAAAGGGATTATGAAACGGTACCTTTTGTTTTAGAAAAGATCACTAGTGCTGTTACAAAGGCAATGGCTGCTGTAGGTCACGGGTCTGAGCAGGATGCAAAGTTGATCTCAATGCAGGTCTATGAATCTTTGCTTAAGAATAAGGAGCAGGAAGCAGATTATATCCCTACTGTAGAGCAGGTGCAGGATATGGTTGAAGATAAGTTGATGAGCAGTGAGTTTCATGATGTTGCTAAGGCGTATATCTTGTATCGTAACAAAAGAGCGTTAGAGCGTAAATCAAACATCTTTGAAAAGCGTATTAACCTTAAGCCTTACGAATACCCAGAGCTTAATCAGTATGTAGACGCAATTAGACACTCATACTGGATTCATACTGAGTTTAATTTTACCAGCGATATACAGGATTTTAAAACCAGTTTGACTGGTCCTGAACGTAACGCGATCAAGAATACAATGCTTGCGATCTCTCAAATTGAGGTTGCTGTTAAGACCTTCTGGGGTGATATCTATCACCGTATGCCTAAGCCAGAAATTGGTGCGGTAGGTTCAACATTTGCAGAGAGTGAAGTAAGACACCATGACGCATATTCGCATCTTCTTGAAATCTTAGGTCTTAACGAAGAGTTTAAAGAGCTTAAGAAAAAGCCAGTGATCATGAAGCGTGTGCATTATTTAGAGACTGCGCTTAAGCATGCTAAAAGTGATGACAATAAAGAATACTCTGAGTCTGTATTGCTATTTGCATTGTTTATAGAGCACGTTTCTCTTTTCTCTCAGTTCTTGATCATCATGGCATTTAACAAGTATAAGAACATGCTTAAGGGTATTTCTAATGCTGTTGAGGCTACTTCTAAAGAGGAGCAAATTCATGGTGACTTTGGTGTTGATATCATCAACATTATCAAGAAAGAGAATCCTGAGTGGTTTGATGCAGAATACATGAAGATGATCCAGGAAATGTGTCAAAATGCCTTTGAGGCGGAAAGTAAAGTGATAGACTGGATCTTTGAAGAAGGAGAATTAGACTTCTTGCCAAAGACAGTGATCAACGAGTTTATTAAAAACAGATTCAACAAATCTCTAGAAGCGATAGGGATTGAAAAAATATTTGATATTGACGAGAGCCTGCTTGAAGAAACCGAATGGTTTAATGACGAGATCATAGGTACAAAGCATGGAGATTTCTTTGTTAAGAGATCAATTAATTACAGCAAAAGAACACAAAGTATAACCAGCGACGATTTATTCTAATCCACTATGTCAAGCACAACTACCAAATTAAATCAAGAGGTTAGCACAGATGCTACTCACTCTGCCGCAGACGAATTACTAAAAGCAAGAAAAGGAACTCTTAAAAATGCAACTACAGCTTCTGAATCAGAAGAGCCATCTTTTGCATGGTTAACTGATCACAGTAGACAATTTTTAGCATCAGGATATCTTTCTGAAGGCATTAGCGCAGAAGAAAGAATAAGAGAGATCGCTGACCGCGCTGAGCAGATCTTAGGGATTGAAGGTTTTTCTGATAAGTTCTATAAGTATATGGGTGAAGGTTTTTACTCATTAGCTTCGCCAGTATGGTCAAACTTTGGTAAGAAGAGAGGTCTTCCTATTAGCTGTTTTGGTTCTCATATTGATGATGATATGGGTAACATTCTATATACGCAGTCAGAAGTTGGTATGATGTCTAAACTAGGAGGAGGAACTTCTGGTTACTTCGGGAAAATACGTCACAGAGGAGCTGCTGTTAAGAATAATGGTTACGCTAGTGGTGCGGTACATATTATGCAGTTGTTTGACAAGATGGTAGATGTGGTAAGTCAAGGATCTGTGCGTCGTGGTAGATTTTCCCCTTATTTACCTATTAGTCACCCAGACGTTAAAGAATTTCTTGAAATAGGGACAGAAGGTAACTCTATCCAGCAGTTAACACACGGTGTTACTGTAGATAGCACGTGGATGCAAGAAATGATCGATGGAGATGTTGAAAAGAGAGAGCTTTGGGCAAAAGTGCTTCAGCGTCGTGGTGAGATGGGTTATCCATATATTTTCTATACAGATAATGCTAATAACGGTAAGCCACAGGTTTATAAAGACAAGAATCTAGATATCTACGCGAGTAACTTATGTACAGAGATCATGTTGCCTTCTAATGACAATTGGTCTTTTGTATGTGTACTTTCTTCTATCAACTTGCTGCATTATGATAAGTGGAAAGAGACTGACGCAGTAGAAACAATGGTTTGCTTCCTAGATGCTGTTCTTACAGAATTTATTGAGAAGTTAGAAGATTATCGCGATTCAGAAAATCGTGATCACCGCCAGACTTTCATGTTCATGGAGCGTGCGTATAATTTTGCAAAAGAGAACAGAGCGCTAGGTCTAGGTGTGCTAGGATGGCATTCATTGCTTCAGGCAAAAAGACATGCGTTTGATAGCCAGGAAGCATATAACTTAAACAGTGAGATCTTCCGTGAGATCAAAGAGCGTTCTTACAAAGCTTCAGAAGAGTTAGCAGAGCGTTTTGGTGAACCAGAAGTTCTTAAAGGTTATGGTAGACGTAACACGACGCTTAACGCTGTGGCGCCTACAACATCATCTGCATTTATCTTAGGTCAGGTTTCACAAGGTATTGAGCCTATCTGGTCTAACGTGTATGTTAAGGATATCGCTAAGATCAAGACAACGATCAAGAATCCATTTCTTGAAGAGTTGCTAGAAGAAAAAGGTATGAACGAACCAGAGATCTGGAGAAGCATTAGAGATAATGATGGTAGCGTTCAACATCTAGATTTCTTAACAGAGCATGAAAAAGATGTGTTTAAAACCTATGCAGAGATCGATCAAATGGCGATCATCTATCAGGCGGCAAACAGACAAAACCACATTGATCAAGGGCAATCTATCAACTTACTAGTGCATCCTGAGATGCCTATTAAAGAGATAAACAAGATTCACATCACTGCATGGAAGCTTGGTCTTAAATCGCTATACTATCAACACAGTATGAACGCTGCGCAGAAGTTTAAGCAAAAGAAAGAGTGTGTAAGCTGCGAAGCTTAAGACATAAATTTAAGTGTTATAAGAACCGCCTTCATAGAGGGCGGTTTTTTTATGCGCTGTTATTTCTTTTGGCTTAAAGCCAAAAAACAAATCATCACCTCACAACTCAAATTTTAAAGGTCTGGTAACGAAAAAAGAATTCCTTAAATAGAAAAATCTTGTATATTCGCACTATGCTTATTTAAACTAAGTCTAAACAATAAAGTCTAACGCTTACAGCAAAGTTTGGATTAAACGTATTGATATGAAAATGAAACAATTATCTCTTCTATTTGTGTTCTTTGTCGCAATAACAGTCGCTAATGCACAAGAAACTAATAAACTTTTATCACGTGATTTTTGGTCGGCTAAACCTTCTGTGGCTGATGTAAAACAAGCAGTTGCAGCTGGTAATGACCCAGCAGAACGCAATGGAAGCAATTTTGATCCAGTAGTTTTGGCGATCACAAGTGATGCTTCTGTAGATGTGGTAGATTATCTTTTTGCTCAAGAAGGAAACACGGTAAACAAACTTACGCATGATGGTCGTACGTATATTTTTTGGGCCGCTTACCGCGGAAATTTTCCTTTAGTAAAGAAGTTTGCTGATGCTGGTGCGCCAATGGATCTTGTGGATGATCACGGCTATTCTGTGCTCAATTTTGCGGCAAATGCGGGTGTTACAGATACTAAGATCTATGACTATCTTATCGCTAAAGGTTCTAACCCCAAGGCAGAGAAAAATCACAACGGCGCAAACGCTTTATTGCTTAATCTGCCAAGTCAGAAGGACTTTAAAATGGTAGATTATTTTGAGTCTAAAGGCCTTTCTTTAAAAGATACAGATGATGAAGGCAACAACGCTTTTATTTATGTAGCACGTTCAGGAAACGTGGATATGATGAATAAGCTTATCGCAAAAGGTATTGACCCAAAAGCTAAAAATAACGAAGGCGGAAACGCCGTGCTTTTTGCAGCGCAAGGCTCTCGTCGTGGCTCAAGTCCGCTAAGTGTTTTTAAATATTTAGAAGATCTAGGCGTTGAGATCAACGTTACTACAACAGCTGGTACAAACCCGTTGCACATCCTTGCCGGCAGAAATAAGGATATGGATATTTTCAATTATTTCTTAAGTAAAGGTGTTGATGCGGCAGCTGTAGACGGTCGTGGAAATACGCCACTTATTTACGCATCTTCTCGCAATGATCTAGATGTTGTAAAAATGTTTGCGGCAAAAACAGCAGATATTGATCATGCGAATAAAGAAGGACAAACAGCGCTTACTATGGCTGTCGCCGGAAATTCTCCTGAAGTGTTAGAGTTTCTTCTAGAAAAAGGTGCTGATGCCAAGGTTGTAGATGCTGACGGAAATACTTTAATGTATTATTTAGCCGATGCATACAGCCCACGTTCAGCTGAGAATTTTGATGCTAAAATGAATCTTCTTACTAATGCGGGAGTAGATTTCGCGGCAACGCAAAAAAACGGTGAGAACATGCTTCTTCTTGCTGTAAAAAAGAACAGCTTACCATTAATTGAAAAAGCTCTAAAATTAGATATTGATGTTAATGAAGCTGACGCAGATGGTAATTCGCCTTTACAGATCGCTGCGCTTAGAGCAAATGACACTAAGATCTTAGAATTGCTCGTTAAGAATGGTGCAGATACAACCGCTACAACAGATTTTGGCGAAAGCGTATACGATCTAGCAAGCGAGAATGAGATTCTTTCTAACAATAATACTAACCTGGATTTTCTTAAAAAATAATTCAAATGGCTACAAAATTTAGAACGCTGGCATTGGCTGTGTTTTGTTTTGCACTTTTTTCTTTTGTAGAGAAAGAGCCGGCAAACACCACCTTTAAATGTCTTATACAGATCACAAACTACAGCGGTGAAGGTGCATATGTTGTGGTTTCTCTTATAAACCCAGATGGAGAATATGAGAAAACATTGCTTGTGCAAGGTGATGATGAAGAATGGTATCCAGACCTTACGGGCTGGTGGGATGATCAGAAGAGTAAAGACGAGGATGTGGATGCGATCGCTGGAGCTACAGTGGGCGCAGGTGGTCGTGGTATGGGCGCATTTGCAATAGCATCAGATAAGCTTGATAAAGGTTATAAATTAAGATTTGAAACCGCTGTTGAAGATCAGAAGTACTATCAAGACGATCTAGAAATTCCGCTTACTACTGCAAATCTTCAAGGTAAATTTGAAGGTAAAGGATACATAAGATATGTGCGCCTGATGGCGAGCAATTAATAGCTTTATGATATTATCACTATGGAGATACAGTCACCTTGCTTTGGCTGTATCTTCTTTTTTATTCATACTTGTCGCTGCGCTTACGGGTATTGTTTTGGCCTTTGAGCCAGTGCAACATGCTGCGCTAGATCATGATGTGGTAAATGCATCATCATTGCCAGTATCTCAGGTGATAGACACGCTAAAATCTACTTATGATGAGGTTTTGAGTCTTGAGGTAGATGAAGCCGGTTTTGTGCAGGCTTCTGTGTTGAGTATGGATGGCGATAGTGGTGATTTTTATATTGATCCCCTTTCGGGGAAAAAACTAGGCGAAATCCCAAAGCAAGCCGAGATCTACCAGTTTGCAACGAGTTTACATCGCAGCCTTTTTCTTAAAGGTATCGGTAGATTTTTTGTTGGCCTGGCTTCATTTTTATTGTTTTTAATAAGTGTAACAGGGCTTATTCTTATAATCAAAAGACAACAAGGCATTCGCGCGTTTTTTGATAAGATCATTAAAGACAATTTCTACTCATATTGGCATATTTATCTGGGGAGATTATCACTTATTCCTATTATAATCATAACGCTTACGGGTGTTTATCTTTCGCTGCAGCGTTTTGAAATTGTACCCAATGTTCTCATAGATCATGACTATGATTTTGGGCAGTTGGCAGAAACGCCTGAGCGCCAATTAGCAGATTTCCCTGCGCTTCAGAATATCATGCTTGATGATGTTCGTTCTATTGAATTTCCATTCAGTTTTGATGTTGAAGATCCTTATAAAATAAGACTGACAGACAAAGAGATTCTGGTAAATCAGTACACCGGTGAGATCATTAGTGAAGTCAACTATCCGCTAATCAATATTCTGTCGCATTACAGCACGGTTTTACATACCGGTCGTGGCAGTGTTCTGTGGGCGATCATTTTGGCGGCAGCCTGCATCAGCATTCTGTTTTTTATCTATTCTGGTTTTAAGATGACGTTTATGCGCCGCAAGGGTCGCATCAAGAATAAATACAAAGCGACAAACAGCGAGATCGTGATTCTTGTGGGTTCTGAAACGGGAAGTACTATGGCATTTGCGTCGTTGTTTTGTAAGGCGTTGATCAAAGAAGGTAAGAAGGTTTTTGTTACGCAGATGGATAAATATCAGGCTTTCGCTAAAATGGAACAACTCATCATTTTTACATCAACCTATGGTGATGGCGAGCCGCCAGCAAATGCAAAAAAATTCATCTCCAGATTGAAAGCAACAGATCCTGCAAAATCCTATAAGTATAGTGTTGTGGGCTTTGGTTCTCTGGCATATCCTAGTTATTGCAAGTTTGCTTTTGAAGTTGATGACTCGCTAAGATCGTCTGGAAATGCAGCAGAATTTTTAAAGCCTTACACCATTAATAATAAGTCTTGGGAAGCTTTTGATCAATGGGTAGATCAGTGGAGTGAAAAAATGGGAATTCATGTAGATGTTCCTAGAGAGAACGATGCGACAAAACCACGAAAAACTCCCAAGAAGTTTAAGGTTCTTAGTAAAACCACCGCACAAGAAAGCGCAGACGATACTTTTTTGATTTCGCTTAAAGCGGAAAAGAAAACCAAATTTAAGTCGGGCGATTTGCTTGCGATCTACCCGCACATGGAAACACACGAGCGCTTGTATTCAATAGGAAAAGATGCTGATGGTGAGATCTTGCTGAGTATAAAAAGGCATGAATTTGGGTTGTGCTCTAATTATCTCAACGATATTAAAGTGGGCGATTCAATTGATGCGGTTAAGGTTAAAAATCCAGAGTTTCATCTTAAATCCTCGCAAAATGCAATTATGATCGCTACCGGGACGGGTATTGCGCCTTTCTTAGGGATGATCCAAGATAACGAGCAGCGCAAAAATATTAGCTTGTATTGGGGTGGTCGTAACGAAGAGAGTTTTGCACTTTACAAAAACCGAATTGAAGATTTTCAGGCGAGTGGTAAACTGCAAAATTTCATTCCGGCATATTCGCGTGTGGGTGCTGAGAAAATCTACGTGCAACATCTAATTGCGCGAGATGGAGCACTTTTCGCGGAAGCGTTAAAAAAAGGCTCTATTTTGCTTATTTGCGGTTCTATTAGCATGCAACGCGAGGTGATCGATGCATTGACTAAGATCTGTGAAGAAAACGGTTTAAAACCGCTTAGTCATTATCAAAAACGCGGTCAGGTAAAAATGGACTGTTACTAGAGGTTAGCGCGCAAATTCTTCAAGCGCTTTGAGCTCTTTATAGACTTTGTCTTCCCAATCTATCGTTGCGTTTAAGTTGACACCGCGGTTAGTTGCATTGTTGCTTTGCTTCTGCATTTCGCGGCATTTTGCCCAGAAAACCGAATACACTTTTTGATAAGAATCAAAGTCTTGCGTTTTGTAAGCTTTGAGTTTTTCAAACTCCTTACGCATCATCCTTGCGTGCAATTCTGCAATGTCAAATTTTAATTGCTGGTTACGCAACAGCGCATCTTTTTCATCAGAAACCCACGATTTATCCGCATGAAAATACGTCGCGACATCCAGGTCTTTATAGTTCACGATATTGTTGTTTTCATCAACCATAATACTTGCTGGCAGGATCTCTATGCTGTAGATCGTTTCGGCGTCACCTAGAATGGTTTCTTCAGGTTTTTCACCCATAAAATCATTCCATTTCAGTTGTTGTTCATCGTTCCACTCGATAAGAATTGGGTTGGTTTTGTTTTGGCTTAAAGCCAAAAAATGAAAACTCAAACAAACGATAAGCGTACTGATCAATCTCATGAGGCCTGTGTTTTTTTGTTCTTACTAGATTGAATGATCGCAGCGATGATAAATGCGATGATGGCCGGGAGTAACCATCCTAGGCCAAGACCGCCCAGCGGCAACCTATCACGAATGTCTTGTGCTATGTTGAAGCCGGCCATAAAATCTGGAATGCTAAAAATAAAAACAGTAACGATCACCGTTCTAAAAACTAATGGTGTGTTTAGTGATTTTGGCAGCAGATTAAGCAGTATTAAAGCGATCGTTATAGGATATATGAAGTAGAGCACTGGCACGGCTACGTCAATGATAAAACTAACTTCAAATTGTCCAATAAGGACTCCTAACAAACAACCTAGAATTACCGTGATCACGTAAGCGTTTTGTGATCCTTTGCATAATTCTTTGACAAAATCTGATGTTCCTGTTACAATTCCTGTTGCGGTAGTTAAACAAGCAAGTGTCATTAAGAACGACAGCATTAATCTCCCGCCGCGACCTAGCGTGTCATAACTTATAAAAGACAAAAGATCTGTATGCGAATTAAAATCTCCCTCATATAAATGCCCTATAAAAATGAGTCCGGCATAAACGGCTAATAGACCTAAGCCGGCAAGAATGCCACCAAACAAAATAAGCTTTTGCTTGCGCTCATAATTTTTGGGATGTTTTAAGTTTAGCGAAATGATGATCACAGCGCCCACTACAATCGCCGCAATAGCGTCAAAAGTTTGATAACCTTGCAACAGACCTTCGCCAAAAGTATTATCGTAAACCGAGTCTGCAGTAGGAATCTCATCACCAAAACTCGCAACACCAATGATCGCTACAAGCATGAGCAAAAGCGCCGGAGTAATATATCTTCCTAAAATATCAAGCAATCGCGAACGATTTAAAGCAAAGAACATCACGATAGAAAAATAGATGGAGCTAAAAAGTAAACTTCCCCAATCTAGATACGGCTCAAACGCCATCTCATAACTCACAGAAGCCGTGCGCGGCGCAGGAATACTTATAGAAATAGAATAAACCAGAATCCCAAATATCAAACTGAAAACCGGGTGGACTTTTTTGCCAAAGTCCATTAAAGTGCCTTGTAATTTTGAGTGCGCAGCAATCCCCAGAATAGGAATTATTACCGCAGAAACCGCAAAACCAATGGTCGCTAAACTCCACTCAGCGCCAGCTTCATGGCCTAAAAATGGCGGAAAGATCAAATTCCCAGCGCCGAAGAATAGCGAAAAAATAGCAAAAGCGGTGATGATCGTTTCCTTGTGTAATCTCATGTGTGGCGGTAAATTGCTGCCCCGAAAGATAAGAGTAAAAATGACGATAACTTACAAAGACACAGAAGTATTTTATACAGTAGAAGGAGAAGGAAAGCCCGTTGTTTTTCTGCATGGATTCTTAGAAAATCATACGATCTTCAATAACATAGCGCCAGATCTAGATGGCGTTAAGGCGATTAAAGTTGATCTCCCGGGGCATGGCAAAACTCCCGCTTTGCCAGGCGATAACACCATGGACGAAATGGCAACTATCGTTCATAAAATTTTGCAGGCTGCTGGTGAGAACTCGGCCTATCTCGTGGGGCATTCTATGGGCGGTTATGTAGCTTTGGCTTTCGCCAAAAAGTTTACCACTCAAACTACCGGTGTCTTTTTGATGAATTCTACACCATATCCAGACACAGAAGAGCGCAAAAAATTAAGAATGCACGGTGTGAAAGTAGCGCTGAAAAATTACAGACCGTTAGTAAGTATGTCTGTCGCAAATCTGTTTTCAAATGAAAGTAGAGCGCAATTTCCTGATGAAATAGAGCAAGCAAAACAAGAAGCTTTAAAAACACCAGAAGAAGGATACGTTGCGAGTCAAAAAGGGATGATGCAGCGTGAAGATCTTGTAAGTTTCTGGAAAAAAGCAACTTTCGAAAAAGCGATGCTTTTAGGAGAAAAAGACACTTTAATTGACGCTTTTGCGCTTAAAAATGAGTTTTTAGGTGAAAATGTGGACGTTACGATCACCGATGGCGGCCACATGAGCTATATAGAAAATTTAGAAACTGTTAATAAAAGCCTAAAGAAATTCCTGATTTGATAATGTTTGTGGTGTTATAATGATAATTTTATCATAATTTTTTCAGCAAAGTGTTTTTTGGCGTTTTTTTGATTCTTTCATGGATTTTTTTAAATTCATCAATCCCAAGTTCAAACAAAATGACAGAAGTAAAAACCCTTAAAAAGCGTTCTTCGCTGCTGCAGAAATTGCAGTGCAAAATTTTGGGGCATTCGTATCAATTGCTTCGCAAGTATCACACAGATGATCTGGAGTATGAATGCAAATGCTGCAAAAAACAATTTACGTATGATGAATCTGGAGAACTTACTCCGTTAACACCAAGGTTGCGCCATCTTCATGAAGCCATGGAGGTTTTACAAATGCGCAGACCTGCTCGCACAGGTTCTTAATCTTCTTCTTGTAAAGCATTCCATCCACGAGCAATTATAGGAACAAGCGTTTCTGCTCTTGTTACCAGGTGGAGTCCTGCGTTTTCTTCGGTGATGTGGCCTATTACAGTAAGGTTAGGATTAGCTTTGATCTTATCATAATCACCTTGATCTACTGTAAAAAGTAACTCATAATCCTCGCCGCCACTTAACGCGATCGTAGTACTATCTAGTTTAAACTCTTCGCAAGTACTTATAAGCTGCGGGTCTAACGGAATTTTATCTTCATAAATTCTACATCCCATTTTACTATTTTTGCAAATATGGATGATCTCAGAAGAGAGTCCGTCGCTTATGTCTATCATTGATGTAGGTTGTACTTCAAGTTTTTCAAGAAGTTCTACAACATCCTTACGCGCTTCCGGTTTCAGTTGGCGTTCTACTAAATACGTATAAGGTTCAAGATCTGGTTGAGAATTTGGGTTAACCTTAAAGACTTCTTTTTCTCTTTCAAGAACTTGTAATCCCATGTATGCAGATCCTAGATCGCCAGAAGTAACGATAAGATCATTAGGTTTTGCACCATTTCTATAAACTACCTTTTCTTTTTCAACTTCACCTATTGCGGTAACAGATATCATTACACCTGTAGTGCTAGAGGTTGTGTCGCCACCTATGACGTCTACGTTATACGTTTTCGCCGCAAGGCCAATACCGGCATATAGTTCTTCTAGCGCCTCTAGCGGGAAACGGTTTGAAACTGCGATGCTCACGGTAACCTGTGTTGCTATGGCGTTCATTGCATAAACGTCGCTAAGATTAACGATGATAGATTTATATCCCAGGTGTTTAAGCGGCATGTAGCTAAGATCAAAATGTACACCCTCAACAAGAAGATCTGTTGTAACTACGATTTGCTTTTTGCTATGATCTAGTACAGCGGCATCATCGCCTATGCCTTTCACAGTGCTCTTTTGAGACAATGTAAAATGCTGCGTTAAATGATCTATGAGACCAAATTCTCCTAATTGTGATAATGGTGTGCGGCTTTGATCTTTGTCCTGAAACATAAATAGAATTTTGCCTGCAAAGGTAGTCACCGCTTTACAAACAAGCGATATTTAAATCACGTATAAGTTTGATTTATTTAAAATCTGTGGCACGATTCTTAAACTTTATAACAGCATAGGATAGATTAATGTAAGGTAGTATGGCTAAACCCTACATATATGATATATTTGCAACAATTATTAAAAGGTATGATAAAAGTAAGCGAACAGGCTAGAAAAAAGATCGTTGTCCTTATGGAGGATGAGGGTTTTGATGCGGTACAAGATTATGTGCGCGTAGGGGTGAAGAGCGGTGGATGTTCTGGTTTATCGTATGAATTAAAGTTTGATAAATCTGCCTCAGAAGAAGATAAGATATTTGAGGATAATGATATACGATTAATCGTTGATAAACGCAGCTTTCTCTATCTCATAGGAACCACGTTAGAATATAGCGGTGGCCTTAACGGCAAGGGGTTTGTTTTTAATAACCCTAACGCACAACGCACCTGCGGGTGTGGTGAGAGTTTTTCACTATAAAATTATAAGAATTATACCGGTCAAGCCGGAAATAACAATACCATAAAAGCTATATGGCATATACAGAGGACGATTTACAGAAGGAACTCGAGACCAAAGAATATAAGTACGGATTTTATACAGACATAGAATCTGACACTTTTCCGGTGGGTCTTAATGAAGATGTCGTACGCGCAATATCTCATAAAAAAGAAGAGCCAGAGTGGATGACAGAGTGGCGAGTAGAGGCCTTTAGACTTTGGGAGCAAATGGAAGAGCCAGACTGGGCTAATGTAAATTATGCAAAACCAGACTTTCAAGGCATTTCTTACTATTCAGCGCCATCTAAAAAGCCAAAATACGAGAGCCTTGATGAAGTAGATCCTGAGCTACTTGACACTTTTAAGAAGCTTGGTATTTCGCTTGACGAGCAAAAGAAACTTGCAGGCGTTGCAGTAGATGTTGTGATGGACTCAGTTTCTGTAGCAACAACCTTTAAAAAGACACTTGCAGAAAAAGGAATTATTTTCTGTTCAATTTCTGAGGCGATCAAAAATCACCCAGAACTTGTAAAAAAATATATAGGTAGCGTAGTTCCTAAGCGCGACAACTTTTATGCGGCATTAAACTCTGCTGTTTTTAGTGATGGATCATTTTGCTACATCCCTAAAGGCGTGCGTTGCCCAATGGAATTGTCGACATACTTCAGGATCAATCAGGCAGGTACAGGTCAGTTTGAGAGAACGCTTGTAGTAGCTGATGAAGGTAGTTATGTAAGTTATCTAGAAGGTTGTACAGCACCAATGCGTGACGAGAATCAGTTGCACGCGGCGGTTGTAGAGCTTATCGCTTTAGACGATGCAGAGATAAAGTATAGCACCGTTCAAAACTGGTATCCAGGTAATGATGAAGGTAAAGGTGGAGTTTTCAACTTTGTAACAAAGCGTGGCCTTTGCGAGAAAAATGCAAAGATATCTTGGACGCAAGTTGAGACCGGTAGTGCAGTAACCTGGAAATATCCTAGCTGTGTGCTTAAAGGAGATAACTCAATAGGAGAATTTTACTCAATTGCAGTTACTAATAACTTTCAGCAGGCAGATACAGGTACAAAAATGATTCACCTAGGTAAGAATACTAAGAGTACGATCATTTCTAAAGGTATCTCTGCAGGTAAATCTCAAAACAGCTACCGCGGTCTAGTACAGATCAACGGTAGAGCAGACAACGCGAGAAACTTCTCTCAATGTGATAGTTTGCTAATGGGTAATGAGTGCGGTGCACACACCTTCCCATACATTGAGGCAAAAAATAAAACAGCGCAAGTAGAACATGAGGCAACCACCAGTAAGATAGGTGAGGATCAAATTTTCTACTGTAACCAGCGCGGTATCGATACTGAGAAGGCAATTGCTTTGATCGTAAACGGTTTTAGTAAAGAAGTACTTAACAAACTTCCTATGGAATTTGCTGTAGAAGCTCAAAAACTTCTAGAGATTTCATTAGAAGGATCAGTAGGATAAGATGATTGTAAAAAGGTTTCTAGCAGTAGCATTTTTGCTTGTAGCATTGTCTGGCTGTCGCCAAAAGATCTCTTTTACAGGAGAGCCAGTTGAAGTGCGTGGTGCGTTCATGTATCAAGGAGATAGCATTAAAGTTCTGGAAACAGAAGAAGGCAATTTCTTGATGGTAGTAGGCGATGAGATGTCTGAAAAACTTGTGCAGCAAGTAAAAGGCTATCAGAAGAAATCTTCAGACTGGGTGCCGGTTTACATCAAGGCAAAAAAAGCACCTAGAGAGATAGATGCAGAAACTTGGGATACGATCATTAAGGTTACAGACATTATAGCTGTCATGCATCCAGAAGGGTATGATGAGCAAAATGGAAAAATACAAATAAGATAAACTAACGATAAATCAAGAGACAGAAACAAGAACAACGTCTCAAATAAATAGATTATGCTGAAAATTGAAAATCTTGTTGCAGGGATAGAAGGTAAGGATATTTTAAAAGGTATCAACCTTGAAGTTAATCCTGGTGAAGTTCATGCGATAATGGGACCTAACGGTTCAGGAAAAAGTACACTTTCTTCAGTAATTGCAGGTAAAGAAGAGTATGAAGTAGAGTCTGGAGACATTCTTTACAATGGTGAATCTATCCTTGAGATGGATGCAGAAGAGCGTGCACACGAAGGTATTTTCTTAAGCTTTCAATATCCTGTTGAGATCCCTGGTGTTTCTGTAACAAACTTTATCAAAACAGCTATCAACGAGACCAGAAAAGCTAAAGGTCTTGAAGAGATGCCAGCAAGCGACATGCTTAAAATGATTCGTGATAAGGCAGAGCTTCTTGAGATAGATCGCAAATTCTTAAGCCGTTCTCTTAATGAAGGATTTTCTGGTGGCGAGAAAAAGCGTAACGAGATCTTCCAGATGGCGATGCTAGAGCCTAAGCTTGCAATTCTTGATGAAACAGATTCTGGTCTTGATATCGATGCATTAAGAATCGTTGCAAATGGTGTAAACAAGCTACGTTCTAAAGACAATGCTGTTGTTGTGATCACACACTACCAGCGTTTGCTAGATCACATCGTGCCAGATTTTGTACACGTTCTTGTAAACGGTAAGATCGTAAAATCAGGAACTAAAGAGCTTGCTTACGAGCTAGAAGAAAAAGGATACGACTGGGTAAAAGCAGAACTAGCCTAAGGCATCTTAATCGCTAACTTTTTAAAAAGATTCAATGAGTCTAAAAGATAAACTTCTTTCTTCATACGTAACTTTCCAAGAGAACTTGGGAGTGGATAACGATATCCTTGATATTAAAGATGAGGCTATCAAAGAATTTGAAGAAAAAGGCTTCCCAACTAAAAAAGACGAAGCCTGGAAGTATACCTCGCTTAATGCACTTACTAAAGTAGATTATAGCCTTTTTCCTAAGGTAGATACAACTTTAGAATATAGTCAGGTTAAACAATACTTCATTCATGATATAGACAGTTACAAAATTGTCTTTATTGATGGTGTTTACAGCAGTCACTTATCACAAACCACACATGAAGGCGCAGATATTTGCTTGCTTAGCGCAGCGATGACTAAGCCTAAGTATAAGCCGGTAATTGATAAGTATTTTAATAAGATCGCAAAGACAGATAGTCTTGTTTCTTTAAATACGGCTTTCGCCAAAGAAGGTGTGTACATCTACGTGCCTAAGGGTAAAGCAGTAGATATGCCTATACAAATAGTGCATTTCTCAACAGGTAACGAGGCAAACTTAATGCTTCAGCCGCGCAACCTTATCGTTGTAGAAGAAGGTGCAGAAGTGCAGATCATTGAGCGTCACCAGAGTCTTTCAGAAAATCCTGTTTTCACTAATAGTGTTACAGAAATTTTTGCTGGAGACCGTGCCCTTGTAGATTATTACAAGATACAGAATGATAAAGAGACCGCTTCTTTAATTGATAATACTCACATTGAGCAGCATGCGAATAACGAAGTTGCGCTACATACTTTTTCTTTTGGCGGTAAGCTAACAAGAAATAACCTTAACTATTATCAAAGAGGTTCTCACAGTAACTCAATCTTAAAAGGAGTTACCATAATTGAAGATAAGCAGCACGTAGATCACAACACTTTAGTGCATCATACCCAACCAGATTGCGAAAGTCATCAGGACTACAAAGGTGTTTATGATGATAATTCTACCGGAGTTTTTAACGGTAAAGTGCTTGTAGACAAAGTAGCACAAAAGCTTAATGCATACCAGAGTAACAACAATATTCTTGTAAGCGATAAAGCGACTATTAACTCAAAACCACAGTTAGAGATCTTTGCAGATGATGTGCGTTGTTCTCACGGTTGTACCATAGGTCAGCTAGATGAAGACGCTTTATTTTACTTGCGTTCTCGTGGTATAGGTGTTAAAGAAGCGCGCGCATTGCTTATGTATGCATTTGCAAATACAGTGCTAGAGAGTGTGAAGATACCACAGCTTAAAACTAGAGTTAATAAGCTTATCGCAAATAAGATAGGGGTTAACATAGGTTTTGATATTTAATATTTCGCTGTAGCGAAAATTTCTCAAAAACGATTCCGCAAGACAATGGCAGCACGATCTGATTTTAATGTTGAGGCGATAAGAAAAGATTTTCCCATTCTTGAAAGAGAAGTAAACGGGAAGCCATTAGTCTATTTTGATAATGCAGCAACGTCACAAACGCCTAAGCAGGTAATAGATGTTATTGTAAATTATTATTCGCGTTATAATGCAAATATCCATCGTGGAGTTCATGCGCTGTCGCAAGAAGCTACAGATGCTTATGAGCAAGCCAGAGGCGTGATCCAGAAGCATTTTAATATCGCAAATCCTTATGAGGTGATCTTTACTTCTGGGACGACGCACGGTATTAATATGATCGCTTCGGGATTTGCATCTATTCTTGAAGAAG
Organism: Leeuwenhoekiella obamensis; assembly: GCF_055391795.1. Classification (NCBI taxonomy): domain Bacteria; kingdom Pseudomonadati; phylum Bacteroidota; class Flavobacteriia; order Flavobacteriales; family Flavobacteriaceae; genus Leeuwenhoekiella; species Leeuwenhoekiella obamensis. The sequence goes on from NZ_AP029251.1 coordinate 3,288,532, forward strand.
GCGATGAGGTCATTGTTTCGGCATTAGAGCACCATTCTAATATTGTGCCTTGGCAAATGCTTTGTGAAAAAACAGGTGCTGTTCTTAAAGTCATCCCAATGACACAGAGCGGCGAACTAGACATGAATGCTTTTGATAGCCTATTGTCTAGTAAAACAAAACTTGTTTTTGTAAACCACGTGAGTAATGCGCTGGGTACAGTAAATCCCATTGAAGAAATCATCCAGAAAACGCATGCTGCAGGTGGTGCGGTGCTTATAGATGGTGCGCAAGCTGCTCCACATATTAAGGCAGATGTGCAGGCGTTAGATGTAGATTTTTATGTGGTTTCTGGTCATAAAATGTGCGGACCTACTGGTGTAGGGATGCTTTATGGTAAAGAAGAGTGGTTGCAAAAACTGCCGCCATATCAAGGTGGTGGTGAGATGATAGATCAAGTTACTTTTGAGAAAACCACATACGCTGGCCTTCCGCATAAGTTTGAGGCTGGAACGCCTAATATTTGTGGAGGTATCGCTTTCGCGGAAGCGTTAAACTACATGAACGCCATAGGTTTTGAAACGATCGCAGCTTATGAGCACGAACTGCTAACCTATGCTACCGAGAAATTACTAGCGATAGAAGGTTTAAAGATCTACGGTGAATCTAAAGAGAAAACAGCTGTGATCTCTTTTAATGTGGGAGAAATTCATCCTTATGACATCGGGACAATTCTTGATAAACTGGGTATTGCGGTAAGAACTGGGCATCATTGTGCGCAACCTATCATGAGTTTTTATAATATTCCCGGCACGGTGCGAGCATCATTTGCATTCTACAACACAAAAGAGGAAATAGACGTTTTTATTGAAGCTTTGAAGAAGGCTGTACAAATGTTGTCGTAATTCTTTTCTTACTACCATTCACATTTGCGAAATTTGTGAAAGTGCTAGGCTTTAGATTGTTCATTTATAGCTAAATTCACTCCTAAAAAGCAAGTTATGAGAAGTTTATGTTTTGTGATTATCGCATGTGCGATTTTAGGAAGTTGTAAGAGCAAAAACGGCATTCAGCCAGAACCATCAGGAAAATTTGAAGTTAAACTCGTAGATAAAGATTCTATCTGGGATGGCCCTATGGAGATGATCTTTGATGAGGTTAATGACAAAGTTAGCGGTACAGCAATTTGCAATAAATACAGCGCAGATTACACACTTGCAAATGGGGGTATTAAATTTACACCAGCAAAGTCTACTAAGATGTTGTGTCCAGAAGGATCAACGCAAGAATACAGATTCTTAGAAGCTTTGCGCAACGCAACAACATATCAACTTAAAAGAGGAAGATTAAAATTATATAAAGATGAAATGCTTCTTCTTGTCGCAGAAAAATAGATAATGAGTAAAACCATAAAAGAAATACAGGAAGAGATCGTAGACGAATTCTCAATGTTTGACGACTGGATGCAGCGTTATGAATACATGATCGAGTTGGGCAAATCGCTTCCTCTTATTGATGATAAATACAAGACAGACGATTATATCATTAAAGGTTGCCAGAGTAAAGTTTGGGTGCACGCAGATATGAAAGAAGGCGATGTGCTTTTTACTGCAGATAGCGACGCGATCATTACAAAAGGGATCATTGCTATTTTGATACGCGCATTCTCAGGGCAGCCACCAGAGGCGATCATTGAGGCAGATACAGCTTTTATTGACGAGATAGGCCTTAAAGAGCATTTATCACCCACCAGAGCAAACGGTCTTGTAAGCATGATCAAACAGATCAAACTTTACGCCGTGGCTTACCAAGCAAAACAACAATAAAATGACAAACAGTCTCAGTTTAATATTGGGACTTAGCGGGGCGATCTTCGTCATTGTGGGTTATGTAATGTTATGGCTTCCGCCAAAAGAGATCAACCACTTTTACGGCTACCGAACAAAGCGATCTATGCAAACCCAAGAAAGATGGGATTTTGCACAACGCTTCTCAAGCATAAAAATGAAAACCTGCGGATTTGTAATGCTTATTCTGGCAGGTTTATTTCTTATTTTTGACATTCAATTTCTCAGTGCAGGATCACAAAGCATACTTGGAGTTTTAATTCTAATTTTGTGTTGTGTTTACCTATTTTATACGACTGAAAAAGCACTGAGAGAAAAATTTGGCAAATCATGAGTGAAGAAACAACAATAGATACAGCAGAACTAGGCGAGAAGATCGTACGCGTTCTTAAAACAATATACGATCCAGAAATCCCAGTAGATATCTACGAGCTAGGCTTGATCTATGATGTTTTTGTAAACGAGGATTATGATACAAAGATCCTTATGACACTTACAACGCCTAACTGCCCAGTTGCCGAAACGCTACCCGTAGAAGTAGAAGAAAAGGTAAAAAGCATCGATGCAGTAAAAGATTGTGAAGTAGAGATCACATTTGATCCGCCATGGAGCCAGGATCTTATGAGCGAGGAAGCAAAACTTGAGCTTGGACTGCTGTAAATGGCGACTTCTCAAGAATACCTTTTAAGGCTTTTTGAATACTCTCATAAGACGAACCTGCAGTTTATAAGATTCATCAAAGAAAATAGAAGTGAACTTCCGCTTAAGGTAATTCAGCTTTTTGATCATACTCTTAATGCACATCATATTTGGAATCATAGGATCCTTAAAGATGATATGACTGTGGGTGTCTGGCAAGAGAACAATATAGATCTTTGGGAAGAGATAGAGCAACTTAATCATGAGTTAAGCCTGCAGATCATTGCACAAAGTGACCTAGAAGAAATTCTAAATTATCACAGTTCGTCAGGCGATGCGTATAGCGCAAAAATTGGTGATATTCTATTGCATCTTGCAAATCACGCCACACATCACCGCGCGCAGATCTCATTACTTGCAAGGCAAAATGACATTGCACCCATAACGTCAGATTACATTTATCATAAGGTTAAAGAATAATGGACGAGATCGTAAACAGAGTAGCAAATAGTAAATTGATCACTTTTGATCTAGAGCAATATTATCCTGCAGGTCAGCGCATGCAACTTGATATTTCGCAATGGCTTTTGGAGGGTTTTTTATTGCGTGAGAAGGATTTTCGCGAAAGCTTAAAAACACACGACTGGTCGCAATATGATAATGCCTTTGTAGCCTTGCATTGCAGTACAGATGCGATCGTACCAGGCTGGGCGTATATGCTGGTGACGACATATTTGGCTGCAGCCAAAAAAGTTGTGAAAGGTTCTCTTGAAGATCTTGAAACTATTCTTTTTACAGATCAGATCCATGAGATAGATTTCTCAAAATATAAGGATGAATATGTGATCGTAAAAGGGTGTAGCAATAAACCCGTGCCAGAAAATGCATATTTACTGCTGATTCAAAAACTTCAGCCCATCGTGAAAAACTTGATGTATGGTGAGGCATGTTCTTCTGTGCCGCTGTTTAAGAGAAAATAAACTCAGGCAGATTTCTATCTTCTATCGTTCTTTACTGTGATGTGTCGTGCCTATCTTTGCATACAAAATCACCAAGTTATGACTAAGAAACTATTATTCTTCTTTGTGAGCTTTATGCTTGCAGGAGCTGCTTTTGCGCAAGAAATTGACGAGCAAGAACAGCTAAAACAACAACTAGAAACCGAGAAAAAAGCTAAAAAAGATAGCATTGCTAAAATTCAAAAACGCATAGATGCTATTGACAAAAAACTGAATGCGATCCCAGCAGGATGGGAGCTTGGAGCCTTTGGGACAATAGGTTTTAATATCTCAGAATTTAATAATTGGTATGCGCAAAAAGCGCCTAATGTTTCTTCTGGTAAGATAGGTGTTACGCTTAATGCTTTTGCAAACCTTGAGACAGAGCAACACTTCTGGAACAACTCACTGAACACAAATTTGCAGTGGTTTAAATTTGATGATAAAGACGATCCTGAAGATGATGATAGCTTTCAGCAGGCTACAGATGTGTTTAATGTAACATCACTTTATGGTTACAAACTAAGCGAAAAACTGGCTTTATCTGCGCTTGCAGAATACCGCACAACGCTGCTTAGCAACTTCAACGATCCTGGATATCTTGACGTAGGTACCGGTATTACTTGGAGGCCCGTTACAAATTTAAATGTGGTGGTAAACCCTATTAACTACAACTTTGTTTTTAGCAGTGGTGATGATATTTATGAGTCTTCTGCCGGTGCAAAGATCCTTGTAGATTATACGCGAACGCTTGGGAGAATTAGCCTTAAATCTAATTTATCAACCTTTCAGAGTTATGAAGATTCAAACCTTTCAAACTTCACGTGGATCAACTCTTTTAGCTACAAATTATGGAATGCGATTGGTGTAGGTTTTGAATTTGGTTTACGTGGCAACAAGCAAGAAGCGCTTGATTATACCATAAAACAAACCGCAGAAGGAGAAACTACACCAACTTTTGAAACGGTAGATAACGACCTTCAGTCGTACTGGTTATTAGGTCTTACTTATAATTTTTAATATTTGGCTGCAGCCAAAAAAACAAAAGCCCCTTGATCGGGGCTTTTTTTATTCTTCTTCGTCAACATAAGCGTCATACTCCGGATACAAGAAGTTGTTATACGGGAAGCGGGTGATATGGATTTCGCGAACGCGCTCATATACCTTTTTCCTGAACTCCTCAATATTCTCTTTGTTTATTGCGCTAATGAAAATCGCATCTTCTCCCACACGAGCCATCCAGGTTTCCTTCCAGTCGTCTAACGTGTAGTGTGCTTTTGTAGCTTCGGTAACAAGATCATCTTCTGCGATGGTTTCGTGCTCGTAAGCATCAATTTTATTAAAAACCATCAATGTAGGCTTATCAGCGCTATCGATCTCATCCAGAATTTGATTTACAGATTCTATATGCTCCTCAAAGTTGGGATGAGAGATGTCAACCACATGCAGCAGCAAGTCAGATTCTGTTACTTCATCCAGCGTACTTTTAAAAGACTCTACTAACTGCGTAGGCAACTTCCTGATGAATCCCACGGTGTCTGTAAGCAAGAAAGGCAAATTGCGGATTACAACCTTTCTCACAGTTGTATCTAGCGTTGCAAACAGTTTGTTTTCGGCAAAAACCTCGCTCTTGCTTATTACATTCATAAGGGTAGATTTACCCACGTTTGTGTAACCCACGAGCGCTACACGCACAAGCGCGCCACGATTGCCGCGTTGTATAGCTTGTTGCTTATCGATCTTCTCAAGCTTTTTCTTAAGCAACGCAATGCGATCGCGTACAATACGACGGTCTGTCTCGATCTCTGTTTCACCAGGACCACGCATCCCGATACCACCTCGTTGACGCTCAAGGTGCGTCCACAATCCTGCAAGGCGTGGCAACATATATTCGTATTGCGCAAGTTCTACCTGCGTTCTCGCATAACTTGTTTGTGCTCGTTGTGCAAAAATGTCAAGGATCAAATTTGTTCTATCAATGATCTTACATTTTAAGATCTTCTCGATATTCTTTTGCTGTGCCGGGCTCAATTCATCATCAAAGATCACCGTGCCTATATCATGCTGATCAACAAAAGCTTTGACGTCTTCCATTTTACCCGTTCCTATAAAAGTCTTAGGATTAGGAGCGTCTAATTTTTGCGTAAAGCGTCCCAATACTTCACCGCCAGCAGTGTAAGCAAGAAACTCTAATTCGTCAAGATATTCCTTAGATTTAACCTCGTCTTGACTTTGTGTAATAAGACCTATCAGTACGGTCTTTTCATATTCTATTGTGTTCTTTTCTAACATAAAAAATAATAGGAAGGCAAAGTTAACTAATTAAGAAGTAAAGCTTTCTTAATTTTATCGCAATACCTTTACACATGCACACTAAGAAGATTTCGGTAGCTTTTTACAATCTAGAGAATTTATTTGATACGGTTAATGACCCGCATATTCTGGATGATGATTTTACGGCTCAAGGCCAAAATAACTGGACGCCAAAACGCTACGAGAATAAATTAAGGAAGTTAGCAGAAGTCATTTCGCGCGTAAGCGAAAAAGAAACCGGCGGGCCACCAGTAATAATTGGCATTGCAGAAGTAGAAAACAAAAAGGTCCTGAAAGACCTCATTGCTGAGCCGGTTTTAAAAGAATACGGTTATGATTTTGTGCATTACAATAGTCCAGATGAGCGGGGTATTGACACGGCACTCTTGTATCGCTCGGCATTTTTTGATGTAATTTACTCAGAGCCAATTACGCTTAATGTTGAGAGTTATCCCGGCGTGCGAGATTATACTCGAGATATTCTTTATGTGCATGGCGAGTTAAGCGGCGAGGAAGTTCATATTCTGGTAAATCATTGGCCCAGTAGGCGAGAAGGCGCTGAGATCACACAGCATAAACGCATTGCGGCGGCAGAAACTAATCGCGTGAAAATAGATGAAATTCTAGCCGAAAACCCAATGGCGCGCATTATCGTTATGGGCGATCTTAATGCAGATCCAGAGGAAGATGAAGTGCGCAATGCTCTGGTGCAAACCGATCTTTACAATCCCATGATCTTCTTGCATACGCGTTATGAAGGTTCGTTAAATCACCGATTTACGTGGCATCTTTTTGACCAGATCATTTTGTCACACAGCTGGATGAAGGCGTACGACAATCCATTGGTTTATGACCGCTCAGACATTTATAACGATCATTACCTTACAGAATATGACGGCAAGTTTAAAGGAAATCCTTTTCGCACGTATGCCGGTCCCAATTATCTAGGAGGTTACAGCGACCATTTTCCTGTGTATTGTGTTTTCAAAATAGAAGATTGATGCGTTTTTTTCGCTTAAAGCGAAAAGAAATAAAACCTACTCGCAACGAGCTTGCGTAAAATTCACATCATCAGGCTCCCGTATGAACAATTGCATCGTGCTGTTAAAAATGCTTACGATCGCATTGATAGTTCCGTTGCCTTCTGGAAGCGGTAGATTCTTAAAATCTGAAAATCCGCTTGTTCTTAAAATGATAGTGGACGCTTTGTTGCAGTTTTCTAGATCGCGATTTGCACTGTATGAGCCGCTAAGATAGGCGTAAGAATTGCCCAACTCCTCATCTGTAAATTGAACATTTTGTAATTGTATGAAAGTGTTGAGGTGATCTTCGGTGATCTCGTCAATGGTTACCATCTTAGGTTTGAGTTCTGTAATTTCGGTAGAGCGCTTAATACGATTTTGAAATTCTTCAATCGAAATCCGCTGAACTTCACCGTCACCACTGCCTTGCAAACCGATGGTTGGCAGTCCTGCATACTCACCACTAAATAATCCATCCACTCTAAAATAGATTTTTCTGCCCGGTTCGTAGAAGGTATACAAGTCTGTACTCTCGGTAGAGATCGATATGCCGTGCAAAGGATTTTCAGGCGAATCTTGAATGATGAGCGTTTTGTAAAAGTTGCCAGATTCATCACTGCTTACAACATAGGCTTCGATCCAAAGTTCTGTATTGGAATCTGTGCCAGATTCAATTCTCACAGATTGAAATCCGCGGTAGAGGTCTTTGATAGTGCTGATCTCAAAATTTGCTGTCACTTGCGGTTCCTCAAATTCCACAGGAGGCAGATTAAAATCATCACCCTGAACGCAAGAAATAAATAGAAAAACGAGAATTAGTAAATGTGATCTATGTGTTTTCATAACAGTACATTTTTTAAAATCTTAAATACACATTGAGGTAAAATGTGGTGCCGTAGCCATACCAGTATTTTGGTCCAAAAACAGGCTTTTCATTCGACGCATCCTCTAAAAGCGTTCTATAATTGGCGCTGCGACCTTGTTCAAAACCACCTGTTTTATACCGCTGATCCAGCACGTTATTTACCGTGGCAAAAAAGCCTACATATTTGTCTTTAATACGCCATGATTTACCGCCCACGATATTGACTAGGACGTAATCATCAAACTGCTCTTGTCGCAACAAATCTCTAGCTTGCGCTTCATCATATTCTGTAAAAGGCAAGCCATCTGCGTCTGTATAAAAATTACTTGCTCGCGTAAGCGGAGCAACATCCAGAAAAGCATGTGAAAAGTAATTTGTGGTCACGCCCACCCACCAATAATCAGGATCCCGATATTCAAAACCTAATTGATACGCCTGCTGCGGTCCACCAGCGATGCGATAGTTTTTAAGATGGCTTTCGCCAAAATCTAGCGCCTCAGTAAAATCATCAGAAGTGAGATAAAGATCAGGATTGTTAGCATAAGTAAATTCTCCATAAGCTGCAGCTGCCTTTAGTTTAAAAGTAGGTGTGACTTGTGCTTCTATGCCTAGTTCTGCGCCCATGTGTTTTTTATCTAATCCCGTCAAAACCTCTTGTACAAAAGCTGTGGTAATATCTCTGCCTATACCCGAAATCCCGTCAGCGTAATAAAAACTAACCTCAGTAGCATCGTTGATCATGGTGTAATAACCTGTCAATCTCGCTTTCACAAGCGGCGAACGATAAATGTAACTTGCATCAAGCGATGTCTTACTTTCGGGCGTTAAGCCCATTACCGTTTCATTGTTTTGCCTAGCGTTAGAAAAACTATTTCTCACCATAGGCGCATCAGTAAAATGTGCCGCATTCACATCCAGCAGGTGTCGCCCTGTGAATTTATAAGTCGCGCCACCCTTACCGCCGTAAGTTGTGAAGTTTAGTTTTTGGCTTTCGCCAAAAGAGCTCTCAGGGTAATTCCCGTTTCGGAAAAGTCCGTTGCGTTGATATGAAGTTTGATCAACATTTGCTGCTAAGTAGAAATCTATTTTGCTGTAGCTAAATTGTGCCTGGGCAAAGCCACCATACACCTGCGCGTCGATCTCATAATTGTATTTTAAGATCTCGTCTTCGCCAAGAATTCTATTAGGATTATTCAAGTCGCTTTGAGCGGCATCACCTTGATTAAATGTATCAATATCCAGATATCCATCACCACCCAGAAGGTCTACCATATTTGCAAATGCGTGTGATCTTAGCTGATTCATTTTGGCGGAAGCCGTAAAAACAATAGCATCGTTGATGTTTTTTGTAAAAATGGTATTGACTGAAATCTGCTTATCATCCACACGATCTTCATAGAGATAATAGCGAGAAGTGCCGCCATAAGCAATGTTTGTGGCGTAGATGTTTTGCCAATCTATCTGGCCGTCAAGTGTGAAATTTTCATAGGCTTGATAGGCGCTTTTGTAGTTAGGATCTTCTGTGGCGAGAAAGTAGCTGGGCAACTTTTGATAATACGAAGGGTCAGGATTAGGAGCGTTATCATAGCCCAACCTACTGTAGCCTATTTTACCGAATTGATATGCGATATTCGTGTTGAGTCTGGTGGTCTCATTCACATCCCAATAATGGTTTAAGATGATCACGGGCTCTTGGATCTTTCTAATGCGCGAGTTGCGTATCTCACCGTTTTGCTCGCCCCAATACGAATTGTATTTGATGTCTCTTAGATCATAAACTTCCTGCGTGTTTGCAGAAGATTTTCCTCTACGGTTTGGAGTATAGAACGCGGTGAGATTAATGCTGTGGTGATCGTTTATCTTTTTTTCGATAGAAGTGAAAAATGAATTTGCATCGTACAAAGTGCCATTCACAAAACCTTCATTGCCATATCGCCTTGCGGCAGAAAATGAAAACGCCCAACCGTTTTGCGACAGTCCGCTGTGGTAGCTGGCCATAACTCTGCCGGTATAGGTTCGGTTTGAGATGGCGTATGAAATTCTTCCGCCGGCTTGGTATTGCGAGGCTCGCATCGTGATATTTGTAGCTCCGCCTAAGCCGCCAAACTGATAGTCATTTGGCGAAAGCCCCATACTAAATTCTCTGTTGCGCTGCACATCATTGAGGCCGCCCCAGTTGCCCCATTGAGGTCTGCCGTTAAAGATCTTATTCATTTCTATGCCGTTGATAAGAAGCTTTGCATTCTCGCTTCCATAGCCTCGAGGGCGAAAAAAAGTCGCGCTAAAATCAAAGGCAGCAGCATTTATGAACGCATCGTTTGAAGCTGAGAGTAAGCCGGCGATCGCATAATCTCCTTGATCGTCATCGCCATTAAGATCATTGTCTGAAAGGCTGATGAGACCTATTTGTAATTGTTCTTGTGAGACATCAACTTCCATGGGAATCGTACCGATGGGTAGAAGCATTTCATTTTCTAAAAGCAGAGGAAGTCGCAGAGTAAGATAGCCGTCTTTCTGAATTCTTAAGACTTGGTTTCCTTGAGGAAGATTTCCTGTAATTTCAAAACTTCCATCAGTTGTTGAGGATGTTGTGAAGTCTGTTTTTTCGATCGTGATCGTTGCGTCTACAATTGCTTTTGCAGTTGTTGCACCTGCGAGATTACCCGTAACGCTATACTGTTGCGCAAAGCAGATCTGACTGATAAAGATCAGAACTAGAGTCAATAATTTCCTTACCATCTTTTATGAAATGTTATTTCTTACTAGATGCGTAGGTTTTTAAGAATTTTGAGGCGTAATAATCTGTAATTCAGGTGTTAATATAGTGTATATTTTTTATTTATTCAAAAATTCATTTATTTTTATGTCTGACTATCAGTTTAATAGGTTTTGAGATGAAACGTTTTTTGATACTATTTTGCCTTTTGATTTGTGGTTTTTTGGCGCAAGCCCAGACCAAACAGTATCGTGTAATAACAGTAGCATTTTACAACTTAGAGAATCTATTTGATACAGAAAATGATCCAGTAACTTTTGACGATGATCGCACGCCAGATGGCAAAGATCATTGGACGGAGGAGATCTACGATCAAAAGCTGGAAAACATGGCGCGTGTGATCGCCGAGATAGGCGAGGAGGTTACAAAAACCTCGCCGGCAATCATTGGCGTCGCCGAAATTGAAAATAGAAAGGTACTTGAGGAGTTAATAAACCAACCGGTTTTAGCTGATAAAAACTACAGTATCGCCCATTATGATTCGCCAGACAGACGCGGTATTGACGTGGGATTACTTTATCAAAAAGACATTTTTAAAGTCATCAGCGCTACAAAACACGAGCTTGTGATTTATGATCTGGAAGATCCAGAAAAGCGTGTTTACACGCGCGATCAATTGCTAGTTACGGGTTTGCTGGATGGTGACAAAATAAGTGTGATTGTAAATCACTGGCCCAGTCGCAGCGGGGGAGAAGCGCGCACAAGACCGTTGCGTGAAGCTGCCGCTGCTTTAAACAAGCGGCTGATAGATTCAATACAGAGGTCGGAGCCTGAGGCAAAGATCATCACCATGGGCGACCTTAATGACGATCCCACAAACGCTAGTGTAAAAGATATTCTGGAAGCAAAAGCAAAGCGTAAAAAGGTCAAAACCTTCGGACTGTTTAATCCCATGGAGACGATGTATAAAAATGGCGTGGGCACGCTTGCATATCGCGACAGTTGGAATCTGTTTGATCAGATCATCATCAGCGAGCCATTGCTTAAAAATAATTTTAGCTCATATCGCTTTTATAAGGCAGGCATTTTTAATAAAAATTATTTGATGAATCCGCGGGGTCAGTACAAAGGTTATCCGTTTAGGAGTTTTGCTAATGGATCATTTACAGGCGGTTACAGCGACCATTTTCCCGTGTATATTTACTTGATAAAGGAGGTTGATTAGGCTTTCGCCAAAAGGACTACTCCTCAGGATTTTCCATTAGTTTTTTGGCTTTTTTTTTATTTTTTGCCACCTCTTCTTCTTTTTCTTTTAACTCTTGCATTTCTTGATTATAAGCAAGTTCTGCATGACTATTCGGGACGATCTTATGCTTTGTAGCAAGCGCATATTGCACGGTTATCTCGGCTCCAAAAAACAGAATCAAGCACGTATAATTAACCCAAAGCAAAATTAAAACCACAGAAGCCGCACCACCATAAACCGAAGCAGGATTGCTAGCCGAAAAGTAATAGCCCAAAGCAAACTCACCCACAAGAAAGAGCGCCGCAGTAATACTCGCACCTAGAATAGTGGTTTTGTAAGTCATTTTTACATCAGGCAGGATCTTAAAGATCGCAGCAAACAAAGCCGTTATAAAGATGAAAGAGAAAACAAAGTTGAAGCTATCTGCAAATACACTTGCAATCACAGGAGCTGTGTCATTAAGATATTCACTAAAAGCACCAACCGCCGCCGTGATCATAAACGAAACAAGCAGCAAAAACCCGATAACAAGAATCATCCCAAAGGAAATAGCACGGTTGATCAACATTCTTATAAACGTTTGTTTTTTCTCGCGCACGTTCCAGATGTTGTTCATAGCTTTCTTCATCTGGAAGAATACTCCGGTTGCACCATAAAGAAGCGCTCCAATTCCCACAATGATAGTAAACGCGCCACCGTCAGTTAGTGCTACGTTAGATATCATATCTTCCACAGCCTCTGCAGATCCTTCACCTATATAATTTCCTATCTCGCTACTTATTCTGCCAGTTACTGCTTCACGCCCCACAAATTGTCCAGCAATGGTAGTAACGATCATTAGAAGAGAAGGCAAAGAAAAAAGCGTGTAATATGCGATGATCGCACTTTGCGCAAAAGGATCGTTAGAATCCCAGGCGATGTACGTTTTTTTTATAAAGTTGGCTATGTAAATTACTCGTCTTTTCAAGATCTATTGATTGGCCTTAAGAAAGGGTTTGAGAATAAAATTAAGTTCACGCACGCCGTCAAGGTCTAGATCTGTAGAAGAAACTTCATTAAAGGATCTTGTGAGAGAAGGCACCGGTAAACTATCGTTTGTAGAATATGGAAGATCTTGAGCTCTTGCTAATTCTGCATCACAAACGCTGGCAATTTTGCCATATTCATTGAGTGTGATGTTAAGTTGAGAATACCTGCCTTGATCTTCGTAACCATCTACAGAATTTTCTTCAGAGGCGGGTGTGTATTCTAGTTTGTTTTTTGTGATCACATATTGATTTCCCCAAGCATCCAGATATGTGTATGTCGCTCTGGGAATATTTTGCTTATCGCTAAATGACTGATCAACAGGCGCTGCTCCACATCCCAGAAAAACAAGCGTGTTAAGACACAATAAAACTTTAAAAATACCTTTCATAATATGGCTTGGTAATGGTCAAATTACAAAAGCTTTTTATTTCGGTTTTTGTGTTTATCGTTAGTTTAACGTTTGTATTTTTGGCGTAAGCCTAGATATTATGAGTGATTTTTGGTTTTATTTTAAAATGGGTTTAGAGCATGTGTTAGATATTCATGCTTATGACCATATTCTCTTTTTTATAGTGCTTACCGTGCCGTATGAGTTTAGGAATTGGCAACGTACGTTGTTGCTGGTTACGCTATTTACGCTGGGGCATACCACGTCACTTATTTTATCTGTTTATGAGGTTGTAAGTGTAGATTCGGCGCTGGTTGAATTTTTAATACCGTGCACCATTTTTGTAAGTGCGTTGTATAATGTTTTTACCGCGGGAAAAAGCGGCAGAAAAGACAGATTTAATCTGTTATTATTTGCTGCGCTGTTCTTCGGGTTGATACATGGTTTAGGATTTTCTTCTTTCTTTAAGATGCTTACTGCCTCTTTAGATAGCAAGATGATTCCGCTGTTAGAATTTGCTTTGGGTATTGAAGCGTCACAGATCATTGTTGTGCTTATAGTGTTGATCTGTAACTTGATCTTTCAGGGAGTCTTTAGATTTTCTAGAAGAGATTGGGTTATGTTTATCTCTGCCGTTGTGATAGGTATTGTGATCCCGATGTTGATGAATACATACCCTTGGTAATTTTGATCAATATAGCTTACAACCCGGTTAAGTTTTTTATATTCGCTAGTTAGAGATTTACATTGCTAACTGCCTGATTTATTTTGGCGCATGCCTAAAAAAGAAAAATCAAAGAAACAACATAAGTATGATGTAGCTTACCTGCGTATGGCGAGAGAGTGGGCAAAACTTTCTTACTGTAAACGCAAGCAAGTGGGTGCATTGATCGTTAGAGATAAAATGATAATCTCAGACGGTTATAACGGCACACCTACGGGTTTTGAGAACTTTTGTGAGGATGAAGAAGGCTACACAAAATGGTATGTTCTACATGCCGAGGCAAATGCGATAACTAAGGTAGCGTCGTCAGCACAAAGTTGTGATGGAGCGACGCTTTATATCACGCTTTCGCCGTGTAGAGAATGCAGTAAATTGATACATCAAGCGGGCATAACGCGCATTGTGTATCATAATTTATACAAAGATGACAGCGGTCTTAAATTTTTAGAACGGGCAGGTGTTGAGATTGAACAAATAGAGATGCTGGACGATTAATGAGCGGGTACAAAAAAATATATCTTCCTTTTTTTATAGGGCTCGCTATTGCTGTGGGGATTTTTATAGGCGCTCAACTCAATTATAGCGCAAACCCTAATGTTCTGGGCGGTAATGCCAAAAAAGAAAAACTCAACCGTCTCATAGATTACATTGAGTACGAATATGTAGATCCCATCAATACAGACAGCATTGTTGAGGTTACCGTAAATAGCATTCTAGAATCGCTAGATCCACACTCAGTTTACATTCCGCCTAGCGAGTTACAAGAAGTTGCCGAGAACATGAAGGGAGATTTTGTGGGCATCGGAGTTCAATTTTACAGTTTTAAAGATTCTCTTGCGGTGATTCGCACTATTCCTGGTGGCCCAAGTGCAAAAGTGGGAATTCGCGGGGGAGACAGAATAATCGCCGCGGATGGAGAATCGCTTATAGGCGATGTTTTGCTTAGCGACACCGTTACATCAAGTCTTAAAGGTCAACGTCAAACTAGCGTAAATCTTAAAGTAAAAAGACCTGGTGTAGAAGGTTTGCTAGATTTTAAGGTAGTGCGCGATGTTGTGCCTTTGCGCAGTGTTTTAGCAAGCTACATGGTAGATTCTATCATGGGTTATGTTAAGGTTAATCGCTTTGCAGAGTCTACTCCAGATGAATTTTCTAAAGCTTTGTCTTCGCTTGCGCGAAAAGGAGCCCAAGGCATTGTTCTTGACTTGCGCGATAATCCTGGTGGCTATATTTCGGCAGCGCAAAAAATGGCAGATGAGTTTCTTAAAGACGATAAACTAATACTTTTTACAAAGAACAAAACCGGAAACATCGAGAACACCTACGCCACGTCAGAAGGAACCTTTGAAGATAAAAAGGTCTATGTGCTGATCAATGAGAATTCTGCATCTGCAAGTGAGATCGTAGCAGGAGCGATACAAGATAATGATAGAGGTACGATCATAGGTAGAAGATCCTTTGGTAAAGGTCTTGTGCAACGTGAGATGGAACTGGGAGATGGTAGTGCAGTGCGCTTAACCATCGCAAGATATTACACACCTACGGGTAGAAGTATACAGCGCCCATACGACGGCGGTACAGAAGAATATTATAAAGATTATCTGTCTCGTTATAAAAATGGCGAACTGCAGAGTGTTGATAGCATTCAGGTGGCAGATAGTTTGCGATTTGTAACACCTGGAGGTAAAGTGGTTTATGGCGGCGGCGGGATTATCCCAGACATTTTTGTGCCTAAGGATACAAATTATGAGATGGAGTCGCTAGATTATTTCCTTAAGTCAGGATTTTTATCCAGATTTGTATTTGAACTCATAGAAAAAAACCGAATTTATTATAATAGTTTAAATTTGGAGCGTTTTAAGAGTGATGTAAAGATCTCTGATGCAGACTTAAGTGATTTTATCGCTTTCGCCAAAAGGAGAGACATCACAGTACGCATTCGCAGTTATAGCCAGACGTACAAAAATTACATAAAGGCCGTGATGGCGCAGCAATTGTTCAATAATAATGTGTATGAACAAATGCTTAATGAAAATGATCCTGTGATCAAAAAAGTAATAGAATTAGATAAAAGATAATGGTAATTATCGCATCCATATTTGTCTTCTGTATCGCAGCTGTTTTTAGGCTGCTAGATAACAGTGCGGGTGTGCTTATATCTAATGGTATTTCTGTAAACCCTTTTTATCTGTCAAGACGCGAGGTTAAACAACAAATGAACCGCGTTAAGGATAAGAAGCTGCTTAAGAAGTTGCAACGCATTTTGATCTTTCAGACGTTGCATAAAGTCTTCCTGATACTTTCAATCGTGTTGTTTGTGGGTGGGATCGCATACGAATTTTACGATCCATTACTGGTTTATCTCTTTTAGCCTTTCGGCGAAAGCTATAATTTAGTCTTCACTTTAGGAGCATTATCACCGCGTTTATCAGCGATTCTTCTACTCATAATAAGAATTACAAGAAGTAAAATAGCACAGCCTGTGGCAAGTGCAGAGATCACAGCGATCTCGCTTTCGCCTTTGAGCGGCGCAGCAAAATCTATCTGAGCGAGGTTAAAAATAAAAAGGGCACCAGCAAGCGCTAGAATTATGTAAATAAAAGTCTTCATGGGCTAATTTTAAGAATGAAGTATTAGGGTGTGCAAAAGTACCCTTTTTTATTGGTAACCAAAATTCTAAAAGCTAGAAGCCAAACCGCCTTCTTGACTCAATAATCCCTGAATATTTGACGCAAATAACTTCACTGCGATCGCAAGAAGGATCACACCAAAGATCTTACGAATGATGTTGATTCCCTGTTTGCCAAGAAAGTTCTCTATCTTCCCGCTAGATTTAAGAACGATGTAAACAAATATGATGTTTACAATAATTGCGATTATAATATTCTCTACCGCATAAGCAGCTCTTAAAGAAAGCAACGTTGTCATCGTACCAGCACCAGCGATAAGCGGGAAGGCAAGCGGCACTACAGATGCAGTTTCAGGAGCGTCGTCTTTGTATAATTGTATTCCTAAGATCATCTCAAGCGCTAAGAAAAAGATAATAAAAGCACCCGCCACAGCAAATGAGTTTACATCTATGCCTATAAGATTTAGGATCTCTTTTCCTAAAAACAAGAAAACGATCATAATGATACACGCCACAATAGAGGCTTTCTCACTTTGTATATGACCTACTTTTTTGCGCAAGCCTAATATAATTGGGACACTACCTACAATATCTATGATCGCAAAAAGGATCATGCTCGCTGTAACTATTTCCTTAAAATCAAAATTCATCACTATGGTGTTTTAAAAGGCCGCAAAAGTACTCCCATTTCCCATTGTGACAATTTACCTTAACATTAATTTTTTGCTAAATAAATTGCACTTTTATTACCTTATCTTTGCAGTATGTTTCAAGTAGGAAAAACCATAGTATCAGAGGATGTGATCCAGAAGGATTTTGTGTGTAATCTCGCTTCATGCAAAGGCGAATGCTGTATAGCTGGAGAAGCTGGCGCGCCGGTAGAAGAAGATGAGGTTGAGACCCTTAAAGAGATTTATCCCAAGGTAAAACCGTTTCTTAGAGAAGAAGGCATCAAAGCTATTGAGGCGCAAGGAACACACATAGAAACAGACCTTGGTGATCTAGAAACTCCGCTGGTAAACGGTGCAGAATGTGCCTATGTTACTTTCACGGAAGAAGGCGTTGCCTCATGCGGAATTGAAGATGCTTACAATGCAGGCGAGATAGATTTTAGAAAACCTATTTCATGTCATCTTTATCCTGTGCGCATCCAGAAGTATTCATCATTTTCGGCGGTAAATTACCACCGCTGGCCCATTTGTGATGATGCCTGTTCACTGGGTAAAGAATTGCAAGTTCCCGTTTACAAATTCACTAAAGACGCGTTGATAAGAAAGTTTGGTGAAGATTGGTATACAGAAGTAGCAGAGATCGCAGAGCATTGGGAAGGTCATAAAAAAGGCTATACAGAATAGCAGTATTTGGCTTTCGCCAAAAGAAGCATGACGCAAACTTAAGCGTAAGTTGGATTTTTAATTTAGATTGTAAATAACCTAATTTTGTGATAATTAGGCCTCGTAGTTCAATGGATAGAATAGAAGTTTCCTAAACTTTAGATGCAAGTTCGATTCTTGCCGAGGCTACAACAAAAGCACCTTAAAGCATAGAGTGCTTTTTTTTTATATTATTATTGATAATTATAAATGAAAAAAGAGCATCCTTTTACAGATGCTCTTTTAAGTCCCCTATACTAATCATTACCCTGAATGATTAACGCAAAATTCGCAATTTTTCTGGAATAAACGTACGGAAAACCATAATCACAGATAATTAGTATCTCTCTAAAGTATTTATATAACGCTCAGAGCCACAGCCTGACTGCGATGAGCAACTTTTTGGCTATTAGTGATATGGATAAAATTTAACATATTTCATGCGTTTTCTAAATACGTCATATGCCTTATTGAAGAAAAATTTCAATCCTGCTACCTTCACTATTGTAAAAATCAGCATTATGAAGGCGTTAAGAAATCATCTAGCAGTTTGCCTCTTGATCATTGGCGGAGTTCTTTTGGCGAAAGCCCAAGAAAAAACATACTACGATAATGGCAAGATCAAGAGCGAAGGCAAATTAAAAAAGGAACAAAAAGTAGGCGAGTGGAAGTATTATTATGAATCGGGCGGTTTGCAGCGCGTGGAAGAATATGACAAGAAAAGTCCTAACATGTTCACCACAACATATTATTATCCGTCTGGCAAAAAGAAAGCTACCGGCACATGGATCAACAACAAGATGTACAATGATTGGGAGTGGTTTTATGAAAATGGAAATCTAAGTTCAAAAGGAAAATATAATAACGGCGAACCGCTAGGACCACTAGAGTTTTATCATGAAAATGGAAATCTCAAAGAGCGCGGCCGGATCATTAATAAACAAAGAGAAGGCGAGTGGGAGTTGTATTATGAGAGCGGAAAATTAGAGTCAAAAGGTTCTTATTCTAAAAGTAAACAGCAGGGCATCTGGGAGAATTATTACGAAAACGGCAATTTAAAACTTAAAGGAAATTACGAAAATGGCTTGGCCCATGGTGAATTTGACCACTACAATGAGGATGGGTCAATACTGTACACAGATTACATAGGACCAGAAGAGAAAGAAGATTATTTTGTGCCCAAAGAAGATAAATTACCGCAATCCCGAAGTGATAGAACCATTAAAACATTGTACACCACGGGTCAGACAAAGCTTGCCGGAACGTATGATTCCCCTACCATGACGTGGGTATTAAATTGGTATTTCATCGATGGGCAGTTAAAGCAAACAGGTGCTTATAAGAAAAATGAGCCCACGGGTGTATGGAAGACATTTTATACCAATGGCGCACTGCATAGCGAGGCTAAGTATAGTGCATATGGCCCACGCGATCAAGTTTTCTATCACAAAAACGGAAATGTAAAACAAAAGCATGAAAATGGTGCCACCTTCACCTATTATGAATCTGGAGAATTGAAGCTCAAGGAATTTAGGACCCTGGGTGTGGTAACCTCCAGGGAGTATTATAAAAAAGACGGTACGTTGATCAAAAAAGAATAATTCGCTTTCGCGAAAGCGAATTTTCTAATCTAAATGCTTATCAAGAAACTGAATCATAAGATCCAAGGCCTCTGGTGCATCTTTTTCAAAAGAAGTTCCTAGAAATTCATTAGCGCCTGAGTCTAAAAATGCGTGCGGTCTATCTTCATACATCCAGAACTCAACATCTTGTCCGGCTTCTTTCAGTTTGTTGAAATACGCTTTTACGGATTCTGGTGTGGTGGTATTGTCTTTACTTCCCACGGTAAAAAACTGTGGAGGTAGTTTACGATCAGTAGCTTGTGGAACGTGATAAATAGGAGAGATCGCTTTATAATATTCTGGGTTTTTTTCAAGAGAAGTTCCTTCTCCAAAAAGTGGTCGTGCTTTTGCGCCGCCCATTTGCCAGAAGAAATTCCCATCACTTTCAAAACCACCTTTTGCAGCAGCATAAAGATCAAAAGCGCCATAACTTATTATTGCAGTTTCAACTTTTGCAAGTTCTTTTTCTTCAGCTTCCTCTGCGGTTACACCTACTGGTAAATACGTTGGCTTGTAGCCCAATTTTTCACCATCAAAACCAGTAGAAGAAAGGTCATCACTAAAGAGCACAACACTTTCAGACAAGTGGCCGCCAGCGCTATCACCAGTTACTGCGATTCTGTTAGGGTCGCCGCCATATTCGTGAATATGCTCATTTACCCAGATCACAGAACCTAGCGCATCTTCAATAATTTCGTTGAGCTTTACTGTATTTTCTTGATCTCCAAGAAGGCGATAATTTACATTACAAACAATGTAGTTTCCGTTTGTTGCGACATAAGCTGCCATCTCATCCATGATAGATTTGTTGTTGATCAACCAGCCGCCACCATGCAAGATCACTAAAACAGGAAGTGGTTTTGCCGTTTGCGGAAAATGGTAAATATCCATCGTGAGGTCAAAACCTTCAGGCGAAGCCCAGACTATATCTTTTGTGAGTGTGTATTTAAGATTTTGGCTATAGCCAAAAAAACATACAAGCATCGCTAAGGAAAACAACAGTTTTTTCATGACAGGAAATTTACAACGTTTGCAATACTGTCAAATATAGCGAAAAATCCTAATGCTTTAAAAGTAAACAATAGAAATGTAAAGTGCTAGCTACGAAGTTTTTTAGAGATCAAACCTCTTACAAGTTCTGTGGTTACGCCAAAAGCAATGTGAGCGATAAGTTCGTTAGCCTGCATTTTTACAGGAATGTCCTTTGGCTCTTCTTCAAGGCCCATCATGGGCAGCGAAGTTTCGTGTGTTGCAACCCAGGTAGAAGCGCCAAACATTGCGCCTTCAATAACATTAGTTCCTACGCGATCTCGTTTTGCATAACCGTAAGTCGCTCCCAGACTGGCACCAATAGGGATATTAACCAACTGTTCTGCGAGCTCATGATTGCTCTCACTGATGCGATCGCCAGTAACCTTCACGCTCAGTTCATCAACGAGTTTGATCTGAGCACTGCGCGTATTGGGTTTACGCACCGGCAAGAATTTCTCAATTGCAGATTTCACCACCGTTCCGGCAAGTCCGCCCAGCACGCCAGAGATAAGTCCGCGGCTTACGTTTGCAGGAAGTGTATCTTTTTCTAACCAGGCTTCAATTGCGTTGCTCATACATCTAATTTTCAATAAAATTAAAAGATACAAAACAACCTGCCGTTCCCTTTAACAGGGTTTTGACATCAGAGCGCCTCGTAGATCAGTTTTGCAAATTCACCCACTTTTGAAGGTTCTAACCAGCGTGTAACGATCACAAGATCTTCTTTGTCATCTACAATGATGAAGTTTCCGCCAAAACCTGCTGCATAGTACACATGATCTGGCACGCCTTCCCATTGTCTTGGCCCATCTGCATTAAGCCACCACATATAACCATAGTTAGGATTAGGCGTTGACGAAGTTCTAAGTGCTTTGATCCATGAAGGTGCGATTATTTGCTCGTCATTCCATTTACCATCATTCATAAAAAGTAGTCCAAAACGCGCCATATCTTCTGTAGAGATAAACATCCCACCACCAGAATGACCGCCGCCACTTACACTTTGTACTTTATGACCATCTAGAGTAAACCAGCTGTTATCATATCCATACCACCGCCATGTTGTAGATGCGTCTATACGATCCATCACTTCTTCTTTTAAAACCTGCGGTAATGGCTTTCTCAATACATTTGTTAAGCTGTATGCTAAAACATTTACGCGAACATCATTATATTCAAAAACGGTTCCTGGAGTTTCTAGCTTACGATTTTTCCAATCGTCTATGCCGCCGTCGCGTGGTGGGCGATCTGCCCAATCTTTACTACCCCAGAGGTCACCGCTCCAGTCAGAGTTTTGTTGTAAAAGATGCTTCCAAGTGATCTGGCTGTTATGATCACCGTCAAAGGTGCCATCCCAAACATAATTTGCAACAACATCATTTACTTTTGTTATAAAACCTTTTTCTAACGCGATCGCTGCGGTTGTGCTCAAGAAACTTTTAGTAACGCTAAAGGTCATATCTACACGTTTTGTATCTCCCCAGCTGGCAATTACATAACCATTTTTTATGATCATTCCTGCAGGGCCGCCGCGACGTTTTGTAGGACCTAAGATTTGATGATAAGGTTCGCGCATAAATCCTTTAAGGATGGCTTGACGCAGATCTTTGCTTTCGCTGTATTCGTTCGCTTCCGCGAAATCTACTGCTTCTTGAATTTTAGTGTCGTTAAGCTTGGCTTCTTGAGAAGTCATGGCTTCCCATTGCTCACCATAGCTTGGGAAGTGGATCTTTTGGGCGAAAGCCGAAAAAGAAAATAGAATAAATAATAAATAAAATAGGGGTTTCATAAGCTTGGCTTTTCTTTAACTCAATAGGTTTTATTGATTGTCTAATATATACATGAGATAGGTCTTAAGATTTTTTTAGAAAGTCTGCGGTCTACTTTTATACGAATCCAAAAATAGTAAAGCCATGTCAAAGAAATTAACAACAACTGCAGGTTCTCCTCAACCTAGTAATCAAAATTCGATCACTGCGGGAGAAAGAGGACCCGTTTTGTTACAAGATTACCAACTTATAGAAAAGCTTGCCCATCAAAATAGAGAGCGTATCCCAGAGCGCGTGGTGCATGCAAAAGGATGGGGAGCTCACGGTACATTTACTGTGACTAATGATATTTCAAAATATACTTGTGCTAAGATCTTTAGTGAGGTAGGTAAAAAAACAGAGATGCTAGCGCGTTTTAGTACGGTGGCAGGAGAAAAAGGTGCAGCAGATGCAGAACGTGATGTGCGTGGTTTTGCTTTAAAATTCTATACTGAAGAAGGAAACTGGGATCTCGTGGGTAATAACACGCCAGTATTTTTCATAAGAGATGGATACAAATTCCCTGATTTTATAAGAACACAAAAAAGACATCCTAGAACAAACCTTAGATCGCCAGAAGCCATGTGGGATTTCTGGTCACAACAGCCAGAGAGTTTGCATCAGGTTACTATATTAATGTCTGATCGTGGTTTACCACAAACCCCTATGCACATGAACGGTTATGGATCGCACACGTATAGCTTTTGGAACAAAGAAGGCGAGCGCTACTGGGTGAAATTTCACTTCAAAACTCAGCAAGGACATAAACATTACACAAATGCGGAAGCCGAGAAAATAGTTGGAAAAAGTAGAGAGACCTATCAAGAAGAATTGTTCAGCGCGATTGAGGATGGCAATTTCCCAAAATGGGATGTGAAAGTTCAGATCATGCCAGAGAAGGAAGCAGAGCAAACGCCTTATAATCCTTTTGATCTTACTAAAGTTTGGCCGCATGGCGATTATCCGCTAATAGATGTGGGAGTGATGGAGCTTAATCGCAACCCTAGTAACTATTTTCAATATGTTGAGAATGCCGCATACTCGCCTAGCAATATTGTGCCTGGTATAAGCTTCTCGCCAGATAAGATGTTGCAAGCAAGGATCTTTAGTTATGCTGATGCGCACAGATATCGTTTAGGGACGCATTATGAAGCGCTACCTGCAAATACTCCTAAAAGCGAAGTAAATCATTATCATAAAGATGGTGCGATGCGCTTTTTTGAAAATCACAATGAAAATCCAGACGCTTACTATGAGCCAAATACAAAAGGTGGTCCAGTGGCGGTGGCAGAAGCTCAAGAACCACCTATGCAGATCTCAGGTGATGTAGATCGCTATGGTTTTGATTCTTCGTATGACGATTTTAAGCAGCCGGGAGATCTTTTTAGGTTATTTAATGATGAAGAAAAGCAGCGATTATTCAAGAATATAGCTACTGCGCTAGATGGAGTAAGTGAAGAGATCGTGCAGTTGCAATTGAGTCATTTTGAAAAAGCAGATCCGGATTATCGCAAGGGTGTAGAGCATGCCATGGCGACGCTTAAAGAAAGTGAAAAAGCAGATCCTAACAGTAATGTAGATCCAGACGAGGTAGAATAATAGCTTAAAATATTACCAAAAAAGCGGAGGATGATTAGTGACTCCGCTTTTTTTATTACTTTTAGAATTATGCACACAGATGAATTGTTTGATGCGATACGATCGCAAAATGCCACTCGCGTTAAAGAACTACTGGAGAAAGATCCTTCTTTGGCTGCAGCCAAAGATCAACGCGGCTCTACAGCTTTACTATTAGCAACCTATTATGGCTTTGAAGATGTAGCGGCAGAGGTTTTAAAATTTGATCAAAATATTGATGCTCAGGATGCCTCAGGAAATACCGCGTTAATGGGCGTTTCTTTTAAAGGATATCCCGGTATCGCAATATTATTGATCGAAAGCGGTGCAGATGTTAACGCGCAGAATTTTAATGGAGCAACTGCTCTGATCTTTGCGGCGACCTTTAATCAAGAAGAGATCGTAAAATTATTAATTGACAATAATGCAGATACTGATCTTACAGATTCTAGAGGGCAGAAGGCTGCAGATCATGCGCGTATGCAAGGCTTAAATCATCTTGTTGAGTTAATTGAAGGATGAATATTCACGCTACAGACATAGCGAACTTAAGATCTATACGTTTTAGAAACACGGGCTATAAACGCAAAAGCATTTTAAAGCCAGAAAAGGAAATCGCTCTACGCAGATTTCTTTTTGACTCTATAAACGAAAACGTTTTCGTGGTAAGCACTGGTCTCGGGCTTGATGTTTACTACATTTCAGAGAAGGATTATTCTAATTTTATTATTAGGTATTTGTATCTCTTTCATGCAGATGATCCTCACAAAAACATAAGTATCGAGGAGCAACATATGGGCCAAGAGGTTCTAAAGTATTTTAATGTTGTAGTGCATACTTTAACGAGTCATCCACAATTGTTATACTCTTGCGTTAAAAAAATATTGATGCAGTTTAAAGAAATGGGTATTAATAGCAAGCTGGATAAAATCCTCTTTCAGTGTCTGGATAATTATATTCAGTATCTGGATGATGAAGAAAATGTGCCTTTTTATCATAAGATAAAGAAGCTTAGAAGTGAGATAGATACACCTTCAAATTTCACCGAAGCTACGAATGCTTCATTGATACAAACGTATCTTAGCGCCTTTCACTACAATTAATTCCTGAAGAGATCTTTTAGCGAAAGCTTACCCTTTTTTCTAAGTCTAGAGCAGATCTTTAAAAAAGCCAAAGCCGTGATGTAAGCATCGCCCGCCGCGGTATGCCTGTCTTCCATGCTTATTTTCATCTCGTTGCACAGTTCGTCAAGACTATACACTTTGTCTTTGTGAAGTAAATTCACCTCGTGCACGCTTTTTTTATACAAAGTGCCTGTGTCTAGAAGTTTGTTTTTGAGTTTAGGAGCGCCCAGACGTTTTAGTGCGTTGTTGATCATGGTATAATCAAAACCCACGTGATGACCCACAAGCACTGCGTTACCTATAAAATCCAGAAACTCTTTGATGGCTTCTACTTCAGTAAACCGTTGCTGTTTGCCTTTTTTTAAAATTCCGTGAATTACCGCAGAACTAGATTTATAAACCTCTTGCTCAATATAAAGTTCAAAAGACTCATCTGTGTAAATGGTGTTGTCCATGATCGCTACCGCACCAATACTCAAAATACGGTCGTTCTTCACATCTAGACCAGTGGTTTCAGTATCAAAAGCCACAAACGGAGTGTTCTCAAGAGCGTGTTGTTCTTTTGTAAACTTCTTCTCGTATTCCTCATAAAAGCTGGGAATATTGTTTTGCTTGGCGCCAAAAAAAGAAAACTTCATCAGATCACGTTTTGAACAAAATGATAGCGTACAGACAATATCTCCTGAATGTCTCTAATGGGTTTAAAACAGCGTTTTAATTTAAGTTTTTCGGCTTTTGTGAGCGTTGCGAGTTCTATAAATCTACCGCTATCTCCGTGTAAAATGCCTTGACGTGTTCTAAACTTTAAAAGTGCTTTAAAAGCATAAGCACAACTTTCATAGATCTCTTTGTTGTTTTCTTCTAGCATGGCAAGTTTTTCAAAACGGCCAGCGGTGTTGTTTATATTTCTTATTTGATGTTCTAAACTCAGCACGCGAGCAGCATCAATGAGCGGCATCATCGCTCTGCTTTTAATATCAAAAAAGTCTTTGTGTTCACCATCTGGCTCAACAAGAAACTGCCTGAAGAATCCCAGCGGTGATTTACTTTTTACGGCTTCTCTCGCGAGGTTATTATAAAATGTATTACCGTCTTTAAGCACTTCAAAAATACTGTCAGATAATTTTGTTACCAGTATCGTGTCACCATAAACATAACTGTAATCAAAGAAGATGGTGCCCAGTAGAATACTCTCTGGCGTAGGATTAAGAATCCAGTTTGTGTATTGTTTTTTCCATTCGCTAAGCGATTTACACCAGTTAGGATTGCTAGCCATCATGTCTGCAGGGCAGTATTCATAGCCTATTTTGTGCATGCCTTTTGTGACTTCTTTTGCTAGCTCAAGAAAGTAACTCTTGACACTTTCGTAGTCTTCTTCTGCAACGTCTTCAAAAACGATTGCATTATCCTGATCTGTGAGTAGAAGCTGCTCTTTGCGTCCCAAACTTCCCAAAGCCAACCAGGCAAACCTGCATGGAGGTGATTTGAGTTTTTTTAGCGCAAGCTCAACAACTCTTGTATTTATAGCATAATAGATCTCGTTGAGAATGTTGAGAATTTCTGATAATGGCAGATTTTGGTCTAGAAATTTCTTCAGTAAGCTCTCAGCTTTTTGTCTAATTTCTCTGAGTTCTTTGTAGCGTTTTGCCCTTTTTATTTCTTTCATTAAAACCACCGGATTGTTGCCAAATGCAACCACAACATCATGTTGCGTGATAATGCCCAGCACCTTTGTGTCTGGTGTTCCATCTTCTGTAATACAAAGGTGATTGATGTTGTTCTTAAGCATTATAAGTTGGGCTTGAGCCACCGTGGGTCCCGCCTGAAAGCATTTTACAGGATGACTCATAATTTGCTCAACGGGCGCATCAATACTGAAGTTTCCTGTAGCGATATGATCGCGCAAATCTCTGTTTGTTAGAATACCCACAGGTTTATCATCTTTTGTGATAATGATAGAACCTACGCGTTTTTCCTGCATCATTTTTGCAGCTTTTTGAACTTTGGTCTTTGGACTGCAGATCAATGCATCACGAGAGTATTTAATCTTTTGCAGATCGCTTACATCCTGCGTATTTTCTTTTATGTAGTCTGTAAAAAGTTTGCCGCTGTCCTCTAAAGAATATGGATCTTTCACGTTGCTGGCAAAACTTGTAATAAGATAATTACTCACTTTTTTATCTTGCATCGCAAGCGGAAGCAGTAATTGGATCGGGATACCGTATACGATACTTTCTTCGTTAGCAACCGCTGAAAGTTTGTAGTTCTCGTTAATAATTAGCGGTCCCAAACCAAAAAGATCGCCCTCATCACACATGTCTACGATCTGAAGATCTGGTTGCTCGCGCATGATCTTTACCGCACCATCTTTTACCATATAAAAAATTCCCTTGTCTTCCTCGCCGGCTTTAAAAACCTCGCTGCCTTTTTCAAGATAGATCACCTTAACCTGATCTGCGATTTCGCGCACATCTGCAGTTTCCATAAAAGTAAAAGGCGGATACCTCTTTAAAAAGTCATAAACGCGGGCTGCGATCGTATTCTGGCTCATGTAATTTGGGTTTACCCAAATTTATAAAGAAAAACAAAAAGCCTTTCGGCAAAAAGTACGCTGCAAGAAACTAGTTGAGATTACGTTTCTCGATAAAAAAACGCTTCATTAATTGAGAAGATTCTTCAGCCATAATTCCTGATGTTACCGCGGTTTTAGGATGAAGTTTTGCGCCCATAGCAGCAAAACCTCTCTGCGGGTCTGAAGCGCCTATCACAAGACGAGAGATCTGGCTCCAGTATAACGCGCCGGCACACATCTGGCAGGGTTCTAAGGTGATGTACATTGTACAATCTTTCAAATATTTACCTCCTAGATAATTTGCAGCAGCTGTGATCGCTTGCATTTCAGCATGAGCCGTAACATCATTAAGCCGCTCTGTGAGATTATGCGCTCTAGCGATAATTGTGTTGTTAACCGTGATGATTGCTCCTACAGGAATTTCGCCAGCATCATACGCCGCTTGCGCTTCCACAAGGGCTCGTTTCATGAAGTAATTATCGTCAAAAGGTTC
This sequence comes from Leeuwenhoekiella obamensis, assembly GCF_055391795.1. Classification (NCBI taxonomy): domain Bacteria; kingdom Pseudomonadati; phylum Bacteroidota; class Flavobacteriia; order Flavobacteriales; family Flavobacteriaceae; genus Leeuwenhoekiella; species Leeuwenhoekiella obamensis. The sequence continues at coordinate 3,316,568 of NZ_AP029251.1, forward strand.
TAGTAATGCCATAACTTTGTAGCTCGCAAGATAACCAAGATTTTTGTTTCCCGCTGCGCTGCGGGCTGGTTTAAAGCATAAATTTGACGTATGGCATCCAGACTTCTTGATACTATTAATGACCCGGCAGACTTTAGAGATTTTTCTCTAGAGCAACTGCAACAACTTAGTGAAGAATTAAGAAGATTTATCATTGATATTGTTGCGGTAAAAGAAGGTCATCTTGGAGCAAGTCTGGGTGTTGTAGAGCTTACGATCGCGCTGCATTATGTGTATAAAACTCCGCTAGATAAACTAATCTGGGATGTTGGCCATCAAGCGTATGGTCATAAGATCTTAACGGGTAGAAGAGATGTTTTTGAGACGAATCGTCAACTGGATGGAATTAGCGGTTTTCCTCGCAGAGCAGAAAGTGATTATGATGCCTTTGGTACAGGGCACAGCAGTACATCGATCTCTGCTGCGCTGGGTATGGCGATCGCAGCAAAGCTTACAGGAGATGAAAATAGGCAACATGTTGCGGTAATTGGTGATGCTTCAATTGCAAGTGGGATGGCCTTTGAAGGGTTAAATCACGCGGGAGTAACTGATGCGAATTTGCTGGTTATTCTCAATGACAATGCGATAGGTATTGATCCCAGCGTGGGAGCCTTAAAAAGATATTTGACGAATGTCAAAACAGGAAATCAGCGAGATGAGAATCTTTTTGAAGCGCTTAATTTTAAATATTTTGGTCCCGTAGATGGTCATGATCTAGAGAAGTTGATCGAGGTTTTAAATACCATGAAAAAGATTAAAGGACCTAAGTTTCTTCATGTAATTACCACAAAAGGAAAGGGCTTAAAACAAGCCGAAAAAGATCAAGTAAAATATCATGCTCCCGGTAAATTTGATGCCATAACTGGCGAAACGTTGCCAAAATCCACTGCTTTACAGCCACCAAAATTTCAGGATGTTTTTGGGCAAACCATAGTAGAGCTTGGGCTAAAAAATAAAAAGATCATAGGTATCACGCCGGCGATGCCTACAGGTAGTTCTCTTAAGTATATGATGGAGCAATTACCAGACAGAGCATTTGATGTTGGGATTGCCGAGCAACATGCGGTTACGCTTTCGGCTGGTATGGCAGCTGAAGGATTTGTAGTCTTTTGTAATATATATTCTACTTTTTTGCAGCGAGCTTACGATCAAGTGATCCATGATGTGGCTTTGCAAAATCTGCCTATTATATTTTGTTTAGATAGAGCTGGTCTTGTGGGCCAGGACGGTGCCACGCACCACGGAGTTTTTGATCTGGCTTATCTTAATTGTATTCCAAACATTGCGATTTATGCTCCACGTGACGAAGTCACTTTGCGCAATATCATGTTTACTGCGCAAAACGGACTTAACGGTCCACTTGCTATTCGTTATCCGCGGGGAAGAGGTGATTTAATAGATTGGGAGAAACCATTTGAGAAAACCCTTTTTGGCAAAGCTGAAATTTTGAAAAAAGGAAAAGACATTGCCATTCTCACAACCGGTAAGATCACTGATCTGGCATTAGAAGTTGCAGAAGAATTTGATGGAGTAGGGGTGTTTTATTTTGGTTTTGTCAAACCATTGGACGAAGATATGTTACTTCAAATATTCGATCAGTATACAAACATCATCACCATAGAAGATGGCGCTGAGGTAGGTGGTTTTGGCAGTAATGTGGTTTGCTTTGCAGCGAAAAAAGGATACAAAGAATCCATACAAATTATGGGAATTCCGGATAACTTCATAGAGCATGGCACGACAGAAGAACTCCACACCATCGCCGGTATAGATAGAAATGCTTTAGAGCAAAAGATTAGCGCATTAAGAAACTAAAGAGAGCGGCCAATTAGCCGCTCTCTTTTATCTGTTATTATTTATATACTATTGAATAAGTAATTTCTCGGTTTGAGAAACTTGGTCATTTTTGATCTCTAGGATATAAACACCTTTAGAAAGTGAACCTACATTAAGTTCTATATTTCCTTCTAGCGTTTTTGTTTCTTGATATACTCTTCTTCCATTAAGGTCATAAAGAGTTAATTCTCCATCTCCAAAACTACGGTTAAGAGAAACTCTAAATAATCCGTTGTTTGGGTTAGGGTAAACTTTAAAAGCGCCTTGAGTTTGTACATTTTTAACTCCTAGCACACATTCTCCTTGAAATTCTTCTGGGATGTCAAAAGCTTCTTTTTGATCTCTTCTTTTTAAAGGATCTCCTTGATCTGCGCTAAGTCCAAGACCTCTTTTGGCGAAAGCCTTCCAGATAAAACATTTGTGTTTACCACCATAAAGAAGATCGTCTGCAGCAAGAATGGCGTCGCGACCGTCTACAAAACCAGGCTGACAAGGTTGCATCTTCATACCTTGCATCACAAGTTGAAGCGCAATATTGTTGCCGCCATTACCTTCGTAGAAATCAGGGTCAAAGCCATAAACATCAATTAATGACCAGGTCATTTCCCATAACATTTCTGCCCAGATAGAACCTACACCGTGTGGTGCAGAGATTTTAATGTCATTGTTAGTGTCTTTATAAGTTAGCGGATTGATTGCTATATCTGTAGTATAAGGTTCAGGTCTTATTCCATTTCCGTCAGTTCCTTCGCCTATTACGTAAGTTCCATAACCCCTTGGGTCTTCTGCAGAATCGTTAGCTGTCATAGTGAGAATCAAGCCGATATAATCAGACCAACCTTCACCCATTTGTTCCGTGTAGGTACTGCCTACACAATCACCATCGGTATCACGTTCTGTACATGCGATAAGACAATCTGCCTGATCTGGCCCGCCAGTAAATCTATTTGACACTCCATGGCCATACTCATGAGCTATAATACCATTGTCTAAGGAGCCATCTTTTTGATATGGTCCATTAAAAGCTAAAGAAGCATTAATAACTTCATTTCCAAGTAATGCATTTATAACTGGAGTTCCATCTGAAAGTGATATCATTATTGAAGGTATATTTATTCCTTCATCTACACCTCCCATTACAATAGGTTCTCCCTCAACATTGTTAACTACAATTACAGCAAGTGCTCCATTTGCTTGAGCTTTGCTAACTTTTGACGTGAAGTCGCAGGAACCACGTCGCACTACGGCTATCTTACCATTAAGATCATTACCATTTGTCAGCGGGTCACAAGCATCATAAGAGTCAGTAGACGAACCTGAATTATCATCTTTCATAAGAGCTAAATCACCTGAAATGGGTTGATCTGTAAGACTCGGCCCGAAAGTTGCTTCGGTAGCTCCATATTGTCCGGCTAAAGAATTAGGACTGTTGATTGTCAATAATTTTCCAGCAGGACCTGTAGCAGACCATAAAAACATACGCATTACTCCGCTTACTCCATCTACATCAGTAGCGAAGGTTGCGTTGTTAAGTCCAGAATCATCTTGACCTAAAGCGAAAACAAAATCATCATCACCTATAGGATTATCTTCATCGTCTACACGACCTCTACCGTAGTTATTTGTTTGAAAATTACCGCTTTGTTCATCAAAGCCATAGTGGTAGAGAATGTCATGAACTTTATTGTTCATATAAAATAGATTCGTAAGAGAAGCATCTAAGTAATCTATAGGGCGAGAATCTAAATTAAGATCGAAATCAAAATTTAAATTTGTACCACCTTCAGCAAAATATAGGTCTTCAGTTTCTGAGTCATAAAGAATAGAGTATACATTATTACCACTTGTGTCTGTCCATTCTGCGCCAGGAGCTCCATCTATATCATGCCACCCAAAAGGTGATGCAAGATCATCCTGTGGTTCTACAACTAGTGAACGTGACCCATGATTCGGGCTTTCTAAAGGTAGTGCAAAAACTCTATATTGCTCTCCTGCTAGGGCTGACGAAGCATTTGAGTTTTGAAGATTTAAGTCAAAATGATCATGATTGTGCCCTGTATGATTTGATCTAGAAAATGGATTTTCATCAAAGTTGCATGAAAGTACTAGGTCATTGATCGTGAGTATTTCTCCTGATTTAGCATCCACATTTACACTCCACCAGTGTAGATCAGACTTTTCATAAATGGTTACATGCCAAGACAACTTTAAACCATCTTCTGTATTGACATAAAGTAATCGCGCCGGGATATTCTTAGAAGAGATATTACCTTTAGACAAAAGATAATCCTTACCCTCTGCGGCTACGATTTGTATAGTTCCAGTAGCACCAAGATCAAATCGTTTAGCAGCTTTTTCAACTGCGGTTTGAGGATCGATATTGGGTTGTTCTGCACTTCTGGATTTTAAATTTTTTACAAACCTATCTGCCGCATAGATCACTTTACCATCTTTAATAGCAAAGCTGCTTATCGCATTGTAGATCTCAATACCATTTAACGTCTGCTTTGCGTATACAGTAGCATAATCTTTTTTCTTCTCAGCAAAAGTTGACAGTACATATTCTGGAGAAGTAGTGCCCGTAAACTTCTTCTGATTTGCACTAATGTAAGCCTCAATTGCCGCTTCATAATTTTGCGCTTGTAGCGTAAAAGAGGTGAGGCTCAAGGCCAAAAGAAATAGAATGTAATATTTTTTCATAGAATAAATTTTGGGTGAAGTTTGATAAACCCACAAAGGCACCTATGATTTTATGAAAAAAGTAAACTTAAAGGGGTTTCAAACGGCCTAAATTTATCGATTTTCAAATAAAGTTGACGATTAAATTAAGTTAATACCCTTAATTTTTCTGAACAATCTCAACGCTTGCCCATCTGTCATAAGAGCAACCTCTGTACATATTTCTACGAGATTATCGTAGAGATGGTTTTCTTCTTTTGGTTTAGAGCCAAATAACTTTGTGAGCAAATGACTATAATGACTGTCTTCATCAAGAACAGAACATTTTGCTTTAAGCAAAGTCGCCATGATCTCATACCCTGCAATTTCCTTTTCTATCACTTCATGACTTTCATAAATACGTTCTATGCTTAGCTTGATGATGTCGTCTATCTGAGCTGAAAATGTGCTTTTATCTAATAAAGAAGATGAGAATTCGCCTTTTAAGATATCTTCTTCATGCGTCATGAAAATTTCAACAGCTTCTCGTATCAAAGTGTTGATCGCCAGTGCGCGTAAGTAGCCTATGCGCTCTGGAGTGGTGGTGAGGCTAGAATATTTTGCTTTGTCTATTGTCTTGCCCACGAGTTTTACCAGATATTCTAAAGCAAACTCTTCTTCAATAAGTCCCATGTTTATACCATCTTCAAAATCAATGATGGTATAGCAAATATCATCTGCAGCTTCTACAAGAAAGGTAAGCGGATGTCTGCAATATGCAATGTCTTCTTTTGCTCCTCTTTTTATCAAGCCAAGCTCTTCTGCCACTTCCGTGAAAAAGTCTTTCTCACTTTGAAAAAAGCCATATTTCTTATCGGCAATGTGTGGCGTGGGTTTGTGCGGTAAAGATTCTTTAGGGTATTTTGTAAAAGCTCCTAAGGTCGCATACGATAAGCGTATTCCGCCTTCTGCGCCTGGCCGGCTTTTTGTAAGGATCCTGAAACCATTAGCGTTACCTTCAAATTTGATGAGGTCTTGGTATTCTTTTGGCGAAAGCCTGTCTTTAAACCTTTTTCCTGCACCGCTTTTAAAAAATTCGCCTATTGCTTTTTCGCCACTGTGGCCAAAGGGTGGATTACCTATATCATGCGCCAGTGCCGCCGCCGCGACGATCGCTCCAAAGTCATTTACCTGATGCCCATGCACCTTCTGAAGGTGCGGGTATTTCTTGAGGATCTGCGTTCCTGCAAGTCTGCCTAGCGACCTTCCCACAACCGAAACTTCAAGGCTGTGTGTAAGACGTGTGTGCACAAAGTCTGTTTTAGAAAGCGGGATCACCTGCGTTTTATCTTGCAGACTTCTAAAAGCTGATGAGAAGATCACGCGATCATAATCTACTTCAAAACCTAGACGAGTTTCGTCTTGCTCATTTCTTAATCGCTTGGTTTGATCTCCAAATTTCTTTAGCGAAAGCAATTGCTCCCAGTGCATCATAGCTGTAATTTTTTCAGTTTGCAAGATACGTTATTTGAAAAGTAGGTGAAGAGCTTAACGCTAGTTTTGAGCACTAGCGGTGTTAACGTTTAGGTAACACAAACGTAAACCTTGTTTAATCCTGAGGTAACAATGGCTTTACAGGCGCGCCGTTATTTTGCCCTCGACTAATTAAAGCTAGTAATGAGGAAAATTTATCTATTATCACTTGTATTACTTACTGTAGTATTCTCGGGATTTTCTCAAGATAAGGGAAAGATCGTAGGAGTACTTAGTGACAATGAAGTGAATAATGAGCCCCTGCCATTCGCAACGGTTCAACTTAAAGGTACTACTAAAGGAGCAACTACAGACTTTGACGGTCTTTACTCTATAGACAATGTAGATCCAGGATCATATACTGTGATCTTTAGTTTTGTGGGTTATGAAACTCTAGAAGTTCCTAATGTTACTGTAGAAGCAGGTAAAGTTACAGAGATCAATACAGGTCTTAGTGCTGCCGCTGCTGCGCTAGATGAGGTTGTAATTACAACTACAGTATCTAGAGAGTCTGAGGTTGCATTATTACTTGAGCAGAAGAACGCAACTTCTATCACAGAGGCGATAGGTGCACAAGAGCTTTCGCGAAAAGGTGTAAGCAACGCTGCCGCTGCTATCGCAAAAATAAGTGGTGTTTCTAAACAAAACAGTGGTTCTGGAAACGTATATGTACGTGGTTTAGGTGACCGTTACTTAAACACAACCTTAAACGGACTAACACTTCCTTCAAACAATATCGAGAAAAAGAATATTGATTTAGATCTTTTTCCATCTGATGTAATACAGAATGTAGCTGTAAGTAAAGCATACAGTTCTAAATTCTATGGAGACTTTGCAGCAAGTAACATTGATGTAACTCCTAAAGATTATAAAGGAAGAGGTTATCTTGAAGCAGAACTTGGTTCTGGAATTAACACAAGAGCTGCTGGTCAAAACTTCATGCGTAGTGAGGGTACTGGATACTTTGGTTTCTACAACAGATACGCACACCATCCATTTGCAGTTATTCTTTCTCACCCTGTAGATCCAGTAGATGGTGGTACACCTATCAACATAAACGGAACTATCTCTGGTGGTAAGTCTTTTGACTTTAAAGATGATAGTCGACTTAGTGTTTTCGCGACAGCGTCATTCACAAATGGTTTTGAATACAGAAGAGGTTCTGCGGTAGATTATACAACTACGGTTAAGCAACGTTTTGACGATGTAGAAGAGTTTGAATACTCAACTACAACTACTGCGATGACAAACTTTATCTATAGAAATGGTAATCACAAGATCAATTTTACCAGCTTGTTTATCAATAGTTCTAATGATGAGGTTGGTGATTATGGTATTGACGGTATGGGTCAAAACCGTGATGCGATTCGCGATACAGATAAAGGTTTCTTTGTAAGAAACATACTTTTTGAAGAAGATTTAATTTTTGTGAATCAGCTTTCTGGTTTACATCAATTTGATGACAACTGGACACTTGATTGGGGTGTGGGTTATAACAAGGTTTTTGCTCACCAGCCAGATAGAAAGCGTTTCACGTTAGAGCGTTATGATCTTGCTTTAGACAATGATGCAAGTACAAGCCCTACTTTTTATAACAACACAAACTTTGATAACCAGAGATATTTTCAGGATATCGAAGATGAAGAACTTAACAGCCGTTTAAATGTTGAGTATAAAGCTTCAGAGAATTTTAAATTCAGCTTTGGTTATAACGGTCGTTACAAAGAGCGTTATTTTGAGAACACTCGTTATGGTTATGATTTGCTTTCGCCAAATACAGAAGTGCAAGATATCAATAATCTAAACAGCATTTTTAATGTTGACAACCTAGGTGTTGTTTATGATACATTCGTTTTTAACGAAATTCCTGATGCAGGTATAGGCCAGCGTAACGTTCCTGGTACTTACGAGAATCAATATACAGGTAACTTAAGAATTCATGCAGGTTACATCAATGCAGAGATCGTTACGGGTAAGTGGTTATTTGTTCCTGGTTTCCGTATGGAGTCTTACGATCAATCTATCTCTTATGATGTGATAAACCTTGTAAATGACGATGGTTTTGCATCTTCTTATGAGAACTTCTATTTACCTAGTCTTAACGTTAAGTATGCGCTTAATGATGATATGAACTTAAGGTTCTCTGCATCTAAGACAGTTTCTTTCCCAGAATTTAAAGAGGTTGCGCCGTTTGTTTATGAAGACGTAACAACTCGTGTGGGTGGTAACTCTGATCTTCTTGAAGATCCTGCAGTTTCAAAAATTTATAACGTAGACCTGAAATGGGAGTGGTTTGTAACTAAGGGAGAATTGATCTCTGTAGCTGGTTTTGCAAAACAGATCAACGATCCTATTAACAAAGTGATCGCTAACGATGCAACTGGTACTCAGCGTTACTTTAGAACGGGAGATAAAGCAAATGTATATGGTGTTGAGCTAGAAGTAAGAAAGAATTTACTTCTTGATGAAGATGACAACTCTGAGCTTTCAGCAGGTGTTAATGCTACTTACATGTATACTAATCAAGATCTAAAGAGCTCTAATGGTTTGTACTCTTCAACATTAAGCGGAGAAGAGCAATTACAAGGTGCATCTCCTTTCTTGATCAACGCAGACATAAACTGGAGCCCAGCAAAATTTGAGAACTGGACGCCTAACGCTAGTTTGATCTACTCATATTTCGCAGATCGTATCGATGCACTTGGTTCTGGTCAACTAGGTAACATCGTAGAAACCGGTGTTAGCACGCTAGACTTTATCTGGAAAAACCAGTTAGGTGAAGCTTGGGAGCTAAACTTAAGCGCAAAGAATCTACTAGATCCTACAATTCAATACGTAAGAGAAGGAACATCAGAAGGTGATGTTGCAATCTCTAAATATCAAAGAGGTATAGACTTAGGTCTTGCCGTGAAATACAAATTCTAATTATCAATTCTGAACAAAAATTAATTTAATACTCAAAACACGATGAAGACTAATTATCTATTCTTAAGCTTAGCAATTGTGGCAATGTTGTTTGCCTCTTGTGAAGCTGATGACACTGCTGAGATTGTGATTAACAATACAGATAATAGTGTTGACAACAGCGTAGTAAACAATAACCCTAATAATAGTGGTGAAGACGATGAGACTGGTAAAGATGTAACTCTTGCTGGTACTTATACTGATAATGTTGTACTTAGACCACAAGATAACAACATGCTTACTGGTGCTATGATCATGGCTCCTGGAACAAAGCTTACTATCCCTGCAGGTACTACTATCGTAGCTGATGCAAGTGGTGCTTCTGTTTATATCGCTATTTCTCAAGGTGCAACTATTGATGCTCAAGGTGAGGCTAACGCTCCTATCGTAATGACTTCAGGTGCTAGTGCTCCTGCTGCTGGTGACTGGGGAGGTCTTATCGTTCTAGGTCGTGCTCCTATAAACTCTACTTCTGGTGGTGCAACTTCTACTTCAGAGATAGGCGGTCTTCCTTACGGTGGTAATGACGATGCTGATTTTTCTGGAATTATCACTTACACTCGTGTTGAGTATGGTGGTGGTGCTGCTGATGGTCAGTCAGAAAACAACGGTTTCTCTTTCTACGGTGTAGGTAGCGGTACTACTGTAAACCACATTCAAACATACATCGGTGCTGATGATGGTGTTGAATTCTTCGGTGGTACAGTAAACGTAGCTTACCTTTCTGTAGTAGGTGCTCAAGATGACTCTATCGACTGGACTGAAGGTTGGTCTGGTAGCGTAAACTATGCTTATGTTAAGCATATGGAGTCTCATGACAAAGCTGTGGAAGCTGATGGTTTCAACACAGATATAGGTAACAACTCTAACCCAACTTATTTCTCAATGCCAGAGATCTCTAACGCTACATTCATAGGATTTAATGCAGCTGACGATAGTAGCGAAGCTGTACGTCTACGTGCAGGAACTCGCGGTATCTTCACTAACATCTACATCCAGGATTTCTACGAAGGTTTTGATCTTGATGGTGACAGTGGTGATAGCCCAACTGGTCAAGGTGTTGTAGATGGTGATCTTAACGTTACTGGTGTAAACTTTGTAAACGTTACTACTAAACTTAAAAATGATACAGGAGTAACTTTCGACGAAGGTGATTTCATCCTTTCAGAAGGTGATTATGATGGTACAGCTGCATACGCTACTTGGGGTGCAGGTTGGACTAAATAATATTCCATATTACTATTAGCCATAAATTACTCCCATTCTTAATTGAGTGGGAGTTTTTTTGGCTTTAAGCCAAAAGAAAAACCCGGACATCTGCCCGGGTTTCTTGTGTTGTATAACTACTGAAATCTTAAAGCGTAACCTTAAGATTTAGCTCTTTTAATTGTGCATCATCAATAGTTGCCGGCGCATCGATCATCACGTCACGACCTGCATTGTTCTTAGGGAATGCGATAAAATCACGAATGGTTTCTTGACCGCCAAGGATCGCAACCAGTCTATCAAGACCAAAGGCAAGACCACCGTGTGGAGGAGCACCATATTTAAACGCCTCCATCAAGAAGCCAAACTGTGCCTGCGCTTCTTCTTTTGTAAAACCTAGATGGTCAAACATTGTAGACTGCGTCTCGCTGTCAAAGATCCTGATAGATCCACCGCCTATTTCGTTACCATTTAATACAAGGTCGTACGCGTTTGCTTTTACCGCGCCAGGATCTGTATTAAGCATTTCTAGTTGACCAGGTTTTGGCGAAGTGAACGGGTGGTGCATTGCATGGTATCTTTCAGTTTCTTCGTCCCATTCTAGAAGCGGGAAATCTATAACCCAAAGTGGAGCAAACTCATCTGCTTTTCTCAAGCCAAGACGCTCTCCCATTTCCATACGTAGTGCGCTAAGTTGCGCTCTTGTTTTTTGGCTTTCGCCAGAAAGAACACAGATCAGATCACCAGGTTTAGCACCGGTTTTCTCAGCCCATTTTGCAAGGTCATCTTGATCATAAAATTTATCTACAGAAGATTTATAAGAACCATCTTCGTTACATTTTACATAAACCATCCCAAGCGCTCCCACTTGTGGGCGCTTCACCCAGTGGATCAATTTATCGATCTCTTTGCGAGTATATTTGCCACCGCCAGGTACTGCAATACCTACTACAAGCTCTGCGCTATTAAATACATTAAAGTCTTTGTGCTGGGCAACTTCGTTAAGCTCGCCAAACTCCATCCCAAAACGAATATCAGGCTTGTCGTTACCATATTTGGCCATAGCCTCATCATAGGTCATTCTTGGGAACTTCTCGATCTCAACGCCGTTAACTTCCTTAAGCAGGTGCTTTGTAAGTCCTTCAAAAGTGTCAAGAATATCTTCTTGTTCTACAAACGCCATCTCGCAGTCAATTTGCGTGAATTCTGGCTGGCGGTCTGCTCTAAGATCTTCGTCTCTAAAGCATTTTACGATCTGGAAGTATTTATCCATACCGCCTACCATAAGCAATTGCTTAAAGGTTTGTGGCGATTGAGGCAATGCGTAGAATTGTCCTTCGTTCATGCGGCTAGGCACAACAAAATCACGAGCACCTTCTGGTGTAGATTTTATTAAATACGGAGTTTCAACTTCAATAAATCCTTGCTCAGAAAGATAATTACGCACAGCGATAGAAACCTTGTGACGGAAGATCAATTTCTCCTTAACAGGATTTCGACGAATGTCTAGATAGCGATATTTCATTCTTAGATCTTCGCCACCATCAGTATCATTCTCAATGGTAAAAGGAGGTGTTTTTGAGTCGTTTAGAACTTTAAGTTCTTTTACAAGGATCTCGATATCACCAGTTGGGATCTTAGCATTTTTTGATTCGCGCTCAATAACTTCACCTTCTACTTGTATCACGAATTCTCTACCAAGTTCACGCGCTTTATCCATCACTTCTTTTGGCGTACGCTCTTCATCAAAAATAAGTTGCGTGATGCCATAGCGATCTCTAAGGTCAACCCATATCATAAAACCTTTATCTCTGGATTTTTGCACCCAGCCAGATAAGGTTACTGTTTCTCCAATATTTTCAGCCCTTAAGGCTCCATTGTTGTGTGATCTGTACATTGCTTATAAATAAGAGGTGCAAATTTAAGAAGTTAAGCGGGCTTAGCGCATAGCGGCGTTAAAATATTTGATGCAGGAGAGAAATTCGATAATTTTATAAAGAATGCATTTAATCACTTAAATGTCAGCTATGAAAGGAATTGTGAGATTGTTGCCCATATTAATTATGTTCTTTGTTCTTCAGTCGTGTGAGAATGAGCCTTATATTTTAGATAGAACTACAGATGATATACCGCCTGATTATGTGGAAGGTGACGTGTCAACCGGTAATGATCAGGACGAGGTGCAAACAGATCTCATCATTAATACTTGGAGCCTTGAATATTTAAATCTTAAGAATGCGACGGCTTCTGCAAATATTGGTGGACAGCCGGTAACTGCTTATGTCGCAGGTCTTGGAAATGAATTTTTCTATTTACTTAAACTTAAGGAAAATGGAGATTTCACCTCTGAAGGTAATTTTAATCTCACATTGCAAACCACGTTTATAGGGCAAAGTTATGAGGAAGTAATTCCCATTGTTGCGGCAGATTTTTTATCTAGCGGTAGTTATTCTTTTGATGAAGAATCTTTGTTTTTAGTTGTAGATAATGCTACGCTTAACGCGAAAATCACGCTGCTAGACAGTGAGAATCTGCATCTAGAAATACCTATTGATAGAATTGAAACCATCGACGGAATGGAAGTGCGCATTGTAGGCAAAGCAGAACTCCATTTTATAAGGGTATAAAATAAAAAACACCCAGCAATGCCGGGTGTTTCCTTTTCGCTTTAAGCGAAATAAAATCTAATATGATCTACAGATTAAGTGATAAGGTTACCCTCATCATCCCACTCTGCCTGAATACCAGCTTTACTGTGATCTACACATTTTGCGATCCACTCTTCATCATACGCTACGCCATGCTGATCTAGCACGTCTTGCGGCACACCATCCCAAGTGTTAGGTTGGTTACCTTTATAGCCTATTTCTTCGATACCGATCTTTGAAGTGTAAAATCCAGTCATTGTAAGGTTTCTTACTAATGAGAACCAGTTTACTTCAAATGGGCGCTCGTTTTGTGGAGTTTTAGGATCATAAAAAGCGATCTCATCAAGAATTGCTTTTTGCTCATCCTCAGAAGCTGCGATGAATTCTTTGTTGAACTCAGCGTTTGCTTTATGATCTATCCACATTAAACCACCACGCAAAGGTCCTTGCATTTCAGGAATGTCTTTAGACATAAATTCTATGAACGGCACAACCTCTGCATCTGATGCGCTTTTAAACTCATCACTTGCAGGAAGGATAAGGTCACAAAGTACAGTAAGCGTTTCTAGTTCATGCTCATTAAAGAATTGCTCGCTATTAAGCTCTTCAATTTTTGCATTCTCTAGTGGCGTGCGCCATTCTTTAGACTCAGCAGTTGCTGTAGCTACTTCTTCAGCTTCTATGGGAGTGCCATCTGGTTTACAACCATACATGGCAAGACCTCCTGCAAAAGAAGCTAATACCATTGATCTAATACTCTCTCTTCTATCCATGGTACTTATATATTTTGTTGTTTTAATTGCTCAACGATGTGCTCTGAAGCTCTCCAAGAAAGTGCAAGGATCGTCCAGGTACAGTTTTTATCAGCTTGTGAAACAAATGGTCCTGCATCTACAACATAAACATTATCTACGTCGTGAAGCTGGTTAAATTTGTTTGTCACAGAAGTCTTAGCATCGTCACCCATACGAGTGGTTCCTACCTCGTGGATAATTCTACCTGGCGCGTGTAGACCGTAGTCTATATCTTTTCCTGGCTTTTCGCCCAAAGGAATACCGCCCATATTTACAAGGATTTCCTCAAAAGTATCTTGCATGTGCTTCGCCTGATTGCGCTCTAGATCTGACCACTTGTAGTTGAATTTTAACACCGGAATACCAAATTGGTCTACAGTATTAGGATCGATCTCACAGTAGTTTTCTTTTCTAGCGATAGACTCACCACGACCACTCATACCTACAACGGCACCGTAGTATTTCTTAGCGTCGCTACGAAGGATATCTCCATATCCACCCGCATTTGTGCCAAAGAACTGGTTAAAGTCATTCACATTAAATCCAAAACCGTAGCTAGGCATACCCATACCACCCCAAACTTCAATGTGATACCCACGAGGGAAATCTAGTTTAGAGTTGTCGCCCCACCATGGTGAGTAAACGTGCATACCACCCACACCATCTTCGTTATAAGAAACCTTACGGTTCATAAGATCTGGGATGAAGCCCATACGGTCAGCTCCAGTAGAATCGTGTAGATATTTACCTACTAAGTTGCTGCTGTTTCCTAAACCATTAGGGTGTTGCTTGCTTTTTGAGTTTAAAAGAATTCTAGCAGAGCTACATGCTGAAGCTCCTAAGATCACAACCTTACCTTTAAGTTTGTATTCTTTTCTATCTTCTTTGTTGATGTAAGATACACCAGTTGCTTTACCTTCATCATTTGTTGTAACTGTACGAACTACACAGTTTACAAATAGGTCAACTTGACCGCGGCTCTTTTGTGCCGGGAATACAAGACATGTACCTGCAGAGAAATCTGCATATGCCATACATGCTCTAGAGCATTGACCACAGTAAAAACAAACCCCTCTGTCATTGTTGATCTTCTTAGTCAACATAGACATTCTTGATGGGTAAACCGGGATGTTAGACTTCTTAGCTCCTTTTATGTAAAATAGCTCGTGAAGACGTGGCTTTGGTGGAGGAAGGAAGAATCCATCAGGATCATTAGCAAGACCTTCATTAGTCCCAAAGACCCCGATCATCTTATCTACCTTATCGTAATATGGTTTAACATCGTCATAACTGATAGGCCAGTTATCACCATATCCATCTATATCTTTATGCTTAAAATCATGAGGCCCGAAACGTAAAGAGATCCTTCCCCAGTGGTTTGTACGACCACCTAACATGTGAGATCTAAACCAGTCAAATTTAGTTCCCTCTGCGTGTGTATAAGGTTCTCCTTCAATTTCCCATCCGCCGTAAGCTGAATCAAAATCACCAAAAGGACGTGAGGTGCTTGCACCGCGTCGCTCTGATTCATAAGGCCAGCGTAATTGTGTTCTTTGTTCGGGATCTGCGGGGTCAAAAAATGGTCCTGCTTCTACCACAGCGACTTTAAGACCGGCGTCAGCTAAAACTTTTGTGGCCATACCACCACCCGCTCCAGAGCCTACAATTATGGCGTCATAGAACGTTGAGTCTTCAATAATTTGCATTTAATTCTGAATTATTTGGCGCTATATTTTGATTTCCTTAAATATCGCGCATTTTAGAGTGGGTAATTTAAAGATTTTTAGAATACGTTAAGACTTTTTATTAAATCGATTTACTCCAAATTATGCACATTTCTATAATTTAAAATCATTCTAAAAAAGAAACGCCCGAAGTGATCCAGGCGTTTTACTTTTCTCCGAAAGGAGATAAAATCAATAACTATTTTATTCTTGAGCTTGCTCTCTTAACGCTTTGCGCTCTAGTTTTTCTTGCTCTTTGCGTTTGCTTCTATTTCTTAATCTGATCTTGATCCTATTTACTAGATAGAACATTGCAGGAACGATCACTAAGGTAAGGAAGGTTGCGAAGATCAGACCGTAAATTACCGTCCATGCAAGTGGGCCCCAGAAGATCACGTTGTCACCACCTAGGTAAATTCCTGGGTCATAATCTGTGAAGAGTCCGAAGAAATCTATGTTAAGACCAATTGCCAGAGGAATAAGTCCTAATACGGTTGTGATCGCTGTAAGTAGTACAGGTCTTAAACGTGATCTACCACCGGCAACAACCGTGTCATAATATTCTTCTCTGGTAAGATGATCTTCTTCATCCATACCCATTTCTTCCTTCTTACGATCTATCAAGATCTGTGTGTAATCTATCAATACGATCGCGTTGTTTACTACAATACCGGCAAGCGAAATAATACCCATCATGGTCATGATGATCACAAAGTCGTCACCAAAGAAAACCATACCTAAGAATACACCTGCAAGACTCAATACAACCGCCGAAAGAATGATAATAGGTTTTGAGATCGAGTTAAACTGCGCTACAAGGATTAACAAGATTCCACCTACGGCGATACCAAGTGCCATAAGTAAGAAATTCATGTTAGATTCTTGCTCTTCTTGCTCACCTGTAAATGAGTAAGAAAGACCATCTGGCATCTCATAACCGCTTAATTCTTGCTTCACATTTTGCACAACCTCGTTAGGGTTATAGGCGTTCAAGACGTTAGAATAAAGAGTGATCACACGTTTAAGATCCTTACGCTTAATTGCGCTAAAGGTTGACTGTGTTTCTTTTTCGGTCAATGCCGAAATAGGAACTTGGATAAGTTGACCAGAATTGTTTCTAAACGTAATAGGCTGATTGAACAATACATCTTCATTATATCTGTATTTGTCATCAAAACGCACGTTGATCTCATAATCATCTTCACCTTCTTTGTACGTATCAGCTTCTTCACCATAAACAGATCTTCTTAATGTTTGACCTATTTGTGCTGTGCTTACGCCAAATTGACCCGCCTTTTGTCTATCTACCTTAACGGCAAGTTCGCTTTTCGCACGGTTTACATCGATCTTTAACTCTTCAATACCGCCTATGCCACGATCCTCAATGAAGGTTCTCATGCGTTGTGCCTCAGCAAGCATTTGAGCATAATCTTCACCTTGGATCTCGATGTTAACTGGGTAGCCTACAGGAGGTCCAGCAGCATCTTTTTCAACAATGATAGAAGCTCCTGGGAAACCTTTTACAGCTTCTCGCACTTCACTAAGAACGTCGCTACTTTTTACTCCGTTACGCTCTTTGTAATCGCGCATGGATAAAGTGACTTTTCCTTTGTGAGGCATCTCGTTGCTCTGGCCACCATCTGTTTGTGGGTTACCGGCTCCCTGACCTACTTGTGAGATAGCACTTTCAACCATGTAGTTGTAACCATCTTCATTTTCATATTTCTTGATGGCTTCAAAAATGCGTTGCTCAACCTGTTTAGTCAGTTCGTTTGTTTTTTCAATATCAGTACCTTCAGGATATTCTATGTATGTGATGATCTGGTTTGGTTCATTTTCTGGGAAGAAAAGAACATCTGGCTGTGCGATCCCCACAAGCATGAATGATAGAATAAGAATTCCTAAGGTTCCGAAAATAAAGAAGTAAATCCTCTTTCCGCGCAAAGCGTACTTCAAGAAAGCTTCGTAAATATCCTCAAGCTTTTTAAGCGACTTGTATTGGAAATATTCTACTGCACCAGCGATAAAATATTTGTAGATCCATAACATTATAGCAAAGAAAATAAGCAGGTTACCCATACCTCTAAATCCTGCCATATCGCCTGCAAATCCTGCGATAAGAAGCAATGCTCCTACACCTGCAAGAATGGCGCTAGTGCGTATTAGGCGCTTTCGCGAAAGCGGCTCTTCTTCAGTCTCCATGTACTTAGACGTAAGCATAGAGTTAATGATCAATGCCACAAAAAGTGATGAACCTAACACGATAGAAAGTGTGATAGGGAAGTAGATCATGAATTTACCTATCGTACCCGGCCATAATCCTAATGGGAAGAATGCGGCAAGCGTTGTCGCTGTTGAAGCGATAATAGGCCATGCGATCTCACCCATACCTTGTTTTGCGGCTTTGATACGCGGCATACCTTGCGCCATAAGCGTGTAGACGTTCTCTACAACCACAATACCATTATCTACAAGCATACCCAGACCCATTACAAGTCCAAAGAGTACCATGGTGTTTAATGTAAATCCTAGTCCTGATAGAATAAATAACGACAGGAACATAGAAAGCGGAATCGCAAATCCTACAAATAATGCATTACGGAATCCTAAGAAGAACATCAATACAAGTACTACTAGGATCACCCCAAAGATGATGTTGTTTACAAGATCATCTACTTGATTTTCTGTTTTGATAGATTGATCGTTTGTCAACGAAATGTGGAGCGTCTCTGGGTAATAATTTGCTTCTTCTTCAGCTACTATCTTCTTGATAGATTCTACCGCCTCGATCATGTTTTTACCACCACGCTTTTTAACATCAAGCATTACCACAGGCTCGCCATATTCGCGTGCATAAGTAGTAGGATCTTTTTCTTTAAATCTAATATCTGCGATATCTTTAAGAAAAATGTTACCACCGTCACGTTTTACCACGACATCTTGTAACTCCTGCGGATTGTCGATCTCTCCTAAAACCCTGATGTTTTTTCTAAGTCCGTCTGTGATCACGTTACCACCAGAGATGGTTAAGTTCTCTGAACGAATTGCATTGATGATATTATCAAAACTCACCTTTGAGGCGCTCATTCTATAAATATCAACAGCGATCTCAACTTCCATTTCTTCAGCACCACGTATGGTAGCTTCTTTAATTTGAGGAAGCAATTCTATTTTATCCTGTAGATGTTCTGCATAATCCTTAAGCTGCTGAACTTTGTAATCACCAGTAAGGTTAATGTTTAAAATAGGAGCTTCTTCAGAGAAATTGAGGTCAAAGACATTAGGCTCTACTTTTGCGCCATTGTCTAGCGTAGGCCATGTGGTTGCAGCTTTAACAAGGTCTACCTTGTCTTTTACTTTGGCTTTAGCCACATCAACATCAACATCTTCTTCAAATTCTACGATCACAATAGAGTAATCTTGAACCGTGGTGGAAGTGATCTCTTTGTAACCGCTAATGTCTTTAAATTCTTCTTCTAGCGGCTCTGTGATAAACTTCTCTACATCTTCTGCAGCATTACCAGGATTTACAGAACTTACGTAAATCTTAGTTTCTACAATTTCTGGAAAAGCTTCTCTAGGCATGGTATAGTATGCAGCAAGACCACCCACAAGAAGTATGGCCATGATGACATAAACCGTCATCCTGCTATCTATCGCCCATGAAGAGAGCTTAAATTCTTTATAATTATTCTTTGCCATGGTTAGTTGTTATCTGAGTCTTTGGCACGTATTTTTTGATCTTGACGTAGTGCACGAGCACCATCAAGAATTAAGATCTCTCCGTCTTTAAGACCTTCTGTAATTTCTACATCATCACCTTGTGACATTCCTGTTTTAAGAACAACTTGTTTTGCAACTCCAGTTGTATCTGTCTTACTATCATAGATGAATGCGATGTTATCGCCAGCAGCATTCTGCTGAATCACATTTTGAGGGATCACGATAGCATTTTGTGCAGTGTAGTCGTTGATCTTAACGGTTGCGATAAGATTAGGTTTTACCTTGTTGTCAGGATTAGGGATGCCAACCTTAACATTAAAGGTTCTATTGTCTGGATTAACAAAGTTTCCTACTTGTTTGATCTGCCCTTCATAAGATTCGCCTATTGAGCTAATGTCTACAAGTACATCTGTACCTTTATTTACTTTACCTAAGTATGATTCTGGGATCGATGCATTAACATACATGTCGCTAAGATTCACTAAACGAATTACCGCAGTTTGTCCTGGCGTTACAACCTGACCTTGCTCTGCAATAATATCATCAACTACACCAGAGAATGGAGCAGTGATCACTGTTTTGCCTAGTTGACTTTTCATCTGGTTTACAGAAGCCTGTGAAGCATCATAGTTTGTTTTTGCTTCCAGATATTGAATCTCAGAACCTATCTTTTGATCCCAAAGTCTCTTTTGACGTTCGTATGTTGTCTTTGCTAAAGAAGCCTGTGCTTCAAGTTGAGCAAGTTGACTTCCTAGTCCGCCATCATCAATCTTAGCAAGGCGTTGCCCTTTGCTCACGCGTTGTCCTTCTTCAACATACACAGCCGTAAGCACACCGCTATATTCTGGATAGATTATGATATTCTCATCAGTCTCTACATTACCCTGAACTTCTATATAATGTTTAAAGGTTGTATCTTCAATTGTTGTTGTGGTAACAAGAGAAGCGCGTTTACCTACTTCTTTTTTCTCGATCTCTTTTGTAAGTTTCTCAATGTCTGCTTTGATCGCGTTTTGCTCATTAGTAAGTTCAGATTTCTTTGCACGCATAGCATCTACGCTACCATTTGCAATGATCCCATCTACTGAATCTTCCTTACCGCCACAGGCGACAAGAAGTGAGCCTACAAGAGCTAGTGTTATTATTTTTTTCATGGGTGTGTGACTTTTATTTCTGGTATTCTTCTGGTTGATATTTACTTGTGTCTAGCACTTTTTCAAGCGCTGCTTTGTTGCTTATTACATCTAGCATGGCTTGCAGATAATCGCTTTGTGCCTGGTAGAGTTGACTTTGAGCTTCGCTTAGTTCAAAACTTGTTGCGATACCTTCAAAGAATTTGATCTGATTCTTATTTTCAATACGCTCTGCTAGATTGAGATTCTTTTTCTGATTCTCGAGATTGTCTAATGCAAATTTGTAATCATTTTTCGCGGAAGCGATCTGAAGTTTTACCCTGTTGCGAGTCTCTTCTAGCTGCTCTAGCGACTGCTGATAAGCGATCTTCTTCTGAGCTGTACGAGCGCTGCGCATACCGCTACTAAAGATTGGGATGTTTAGGCTTACGCCCAAAATACTTGACTGGAAGTACTCCTGATCACTATCAAGAAAAGAGAACTCGTTGCTGTTTCCTTGAAAGCCATAATTCACAAATCCGGTTAATGAAGGAAGCGCTTTAGCCTTTTCTAACTTCACTTGAATTTCTGCTTGATTGGCTTGATCTTCTGCAATGCGATAATCAATATTATCTTCTACCGCGATTTGTTGTTGAAGAATACCAAGGTCATAATACTGCATTGAAAGATCTTCTAAAGAATCTGTGATCATCACCTCATTCTCTAGCGGAATTCCTAAAGTTACCTTTAGCATATCTAGCGCAATAGCTTCTTGTCTCTTTGCATTGTTAAGATTAGTCTCAAGGCCTAAAAGTGTGATCTGTAATTGCTCAACATCTTCTTCTTCTGCAAGACCATTATCAAAGATCTTCTGTGTATCATCTAGATTCTTAGTAAGTGTAGTAACGTTTTTCTGTAAAATGTCTACACTCTCGCGAGCAAGTAAAACATTGCCATAAGCATCTATGATGGCTTGCTTAACCTCCTGATCAGACTTTACTTTTGCGTTCTCACTTATTTGAAGCAATGTTCTGGCGCTTTGTACACCTACAATATAGCTTCCGTCAAAAATGATCTGATTCCATGTGCCGGTTGCATTTACATTTTGTTTTGTACCAAAGGTCACAGGAACAAATGTACCAGGCGCACCGCCAGCGATCTCACCAGGAATAAGAGTTACCGGTTGTTTCAGGTAATTTTGATAATCTATCTTACCGCTAATTTGTGGTAACCCTTGTGCGATGATCTCCCATTTTTGCTTTAGCGCAATAGCGATATCTCTACTAGAGTTTTTTGCCGAATAGTTGTTTTCCAGACCGTAGACTATGGCTTCTTCTAAAGAGAAGGTGTAGTTCTGGGTTGTGGTTTCCTGTGCTTTTGTTGAGTAGGCCAGAAGCACTAGCATCAGGAAGAGTGATATGTTTTTAATCATTATTTTCATCAATGTGCTGTTTAAGAATCTTTTCTCCTTCTGGAGTTACAATAGCGCGCAAGTGATATTCTACAAATTCGTCCATGGTGGTAACCGGTGTAAACTCATTAGTAGGGAATAAAGTAGTGTCTTTAATGGCTGCGATACCGCCAAAATAAAAACGAGCGATATATTCTGGTTTTATGCTTTCGCGAAAAAGCCCCTGATCAATACCCTTTTTTAAATTTTCAGTAACACAAACCATCATGGTTTCTAACTTCTGACCATGCATCTTTTCATGCACATCAGGATAATACTTGCAAAGCTGAAACTCTGGCGAGGACTGCTCGTCTTTGAGTAATTTTCTTACAAAGTCTTTTATGACATATATTTCTTCAATAGGGTTAAGGTTTCTAGATCGTATTTCATCAATTCCCTTAGAAATTGACTCAAAAACATTAATTGCCACAGCTTCTACTAAAGCAGATTTTGTGGGGTAGTGTGCATACACTGTTTTTTTAGACATCCCAAGTTCTGTAGCGATATCATCCATGGTAACGCTCTTAAAACCATATTGCAGGAACATCTCTGTTGCTTTATTTAATAAAGTTTCTTCCATAATTTGGCGCAAAAGTAAATCATGGAAACTTTAAAAACAATAAAAGTTTCCAAAGTTTCACAATTATTTAATGTTGCATAATGGAGAATTATCTAAGTGCTATTCTTAATTGATCAATGCTTGCAAAATCCTTGTTTGTCAAAGCGTTGCTTCCACATTTCTTTAAAGCGCTGTTGTTCTTCTGGAGTCATGTTTTTCATCTTGTCAAAGAATTTTTTCTTGCGCATGTGCTCACCGCGCTTTCTAAAACCGTGAAATCCGCCAAAAAGGATCTTGCTCAAAACAAGAATTCCCATCGCTTGCCAGTAGGTGATCGCATTAAGACCTGTGGCATCTATTAAACATGAGTTCCATAGCCACTTAACAATTGCGCTAATAATAAAGAGCAGCGCTACTGGGATTAGAAAAAGCAACTTCCTTTTTCCTTTCATTTTTTGTCTCATAATATTGTAATTAAATGTTTTCTAGATCATCATAAAGCTGAGCAAGACGCATGCGCAGATGTTTTACTGCATAATGTTTGCGGCTTATGATGGTTTTTAAATTTTCGTTTTGATTGTCAGCGATCTCTTGTAGTGTTTTGTCTTCTATTTCATTTAAAATGAAAACTACGCGCTGTTTTTCTGGCAATTCATCAAGCGCGGTTTTCATCTCGTTCCATATCTCTTCTTGGAAGAATTTTAACTCCGGACTTTCTTCATGATCTAGCAGGAGTAATTCTTTAATAGAGAAACTGTCTTCTTCATCCTCGTAGACAAAGTCTTCAAGATTTGCTGTTTTTTTCTTGCGGTAACTGTCTGTGATCTTATTGCGTGTAACTCTATACAGCCAGCCGCCCACGTTTACTATTTGAGAAATGTTTGTGAGGTTACTAAACTGGTACCATACTTCTTGTAAAATATCCTCAGCATCTTCATCATTATTCACCTTAGGTTGTATGAAAGAGCGCAAACGCTCTCCATAATCTACAACCGCTTGCGAAATCATGTTATCTTTTTCCTGATCGGACATTTTTAAAGCTTTAGCTTGCTCCACATTATATAAGACGAATGAAAAGCGGTTTTACTTTAAAATTTTTAAACTTTTTTTGAAAGAAAGTTTAGCCTCCTTTTTTCAATGTGCTTAAAGGCCTATTTTTGAAGCAAAATTTTCCTTAATGCTCACCATACCGGAATACACCGAAGCATTCTTACAATATCTTAAAAATAAATCTGTAAATAGAGAGCCGGCAACGCTTTATGATCCAATAAATTATATACTGGATCTGGGTGGTAAACGCTTGCGTCCCGTGCTTACGTTAATGAGTGCAGAGATTTTTGGCGAAAGCCATAAAACAGCGCTTGATGCAGCACTTGCTGTTGAGGTATTTCATAACTTCTCGCTTGTTCACGATGACATTATGGATGATGCGCCACTGCGTCGCGGTAAAGAGACCGTGCATGTAAAGTGGGATGTGAACACTGGGATCTTGAGTGGTGATGCGATGCTGATCATTGCCTACCAATTGTTTGAGAATTATGATGCTGAGGTCTTTAGAGAATTGGCAAAATTGTTTTCTAAAACCGCACTAGAAGTTTGTGAAGGGCAGCAGTATGATATGGATTTTGAATCTCGTGATGATGTCACTTTGCCAGAGTATCTTAAAATGATAGAATTTAAGACTGCGGTTCTTGTGGGTGCGGCGTTACAAATGGGAGCAATCGTGGCTCAAGCTTCTGATGCGAGTAAGCAGAGTATTTATGAGTTTGGTAAAAATCTAGGGATCGCCTTCCAATTACAGGATGATTATCTGGATGCCTTTGGTGACCCTAAAACCTTCGGGAAACAAGTGGGCGGTGATATTATAGAGAATAAAAAGACTTTCTTGTATCTCGTTGCACACGAAAATCTTCCTGATGCAGAGGCTTTGCAACTAGAGCACCTTTTTAGTATAAGTCCGCAGGATTCTACACAAAAGATAGAGAGTGTAAAACAACATTATGTTTCTTCTGGTGCGACTGATGCTATTAAGGAAGAGATCAAGAATTATACTGAGAAAGCATTTGCTGTTCTAGATAAGATAGAAGTGAGTGATGACAAGAAAATGTTGCTGAGGAAATTTGGCGAAAGCCTTATGAACAGAAAAGTGTAAATGGCAGATCTGCAGAAAAGCGCTGAAATTCTACAAGAAGCGGTAAAAACTGCAAAATACACCCTGCTGGTACGGCAACTTAATAAAGATCTCAATAGAGCCGGTTTACAAGAGAATTATCCTGAAGATATTACGCCAGCTTCACTTGAGCGCAGCTTTAGAGCATTTTTATATGATCTAATTGTGAGTGATATGGCAGTTTATCTCAACCTGCTGTATGCGATAGATGTTTCTGAGCGGGCGATTAAAGCGCTGCCAGCTAACACGGTAGATGATCTTGCGACACAGGTTACTTCGTTGATTTTAACGCGAGAGTTGAAAAAAGTAAAATTTAGAGACGCATCATTTTAGCATAACCGTTAAGGCCTTGTTAATCATAGCTAGAAAAAGTTGAATTGTTCAAAGCTATGACCTGCAAATATTGTATTTTTGCCCAATTATTGCGTTAAAAATTCAGATGGATAGATTTTCGTTCCTAAATGCAGCACACACAGATTATTTTGCTGACCTGTACGAACAATACCTTGAGCATCCAGACAGTGTAGAGCCCAGTTGGAGGGCTTTTTTTCAGGGTTTTGATTTCGGGCAACAGGAGAGTGATTATGATGGAGAGATAACGACGCAGCCACAGGCTGGTCAAAATGTTGAAATTCCTGCGAATCTTCAAAAGGAATTTCAGGTTGTAAAACTCATAGACGGTTACCGCACCCGCGGCCACCTTTTTACTAAAACAAACCCGGTAAGGGAGCGTAGGCAGTACGTGCCTACATTAGATATAGAGAATTTTGGCTTAAGCCAAAGTGATCTAGACACAAATTTCTCTGCAGGAGAGATCTTAGGCATAGGCCCATCTAGCTTACGCGAAATTATCTCGCACCTGCAAAAGATCTATTGTGAGTCTATTGGTGTTGAGTATATGTACATCCGTAAACCTGAAGAAATTCAGTGGATACAGAACAAGCTCAACGTTAATGACAATCACCCTAAGTTTTCTTCAGACAGAAAAAAACACATTCTCAAAAAACTGAATGAAGCGGTTTCTTTTGAGACGTTCTTACATACAAAATATGTGGGGCAAAAGCGTTTTTCGCTAGAAGGTGGAGAAAGCTTTATCCCAGCGCTTGATGCTATTATTGAAGCTGCGGCAGATTTTGGTGTGAAGGAATTTGTGATGGGGATGGCTCACCGTGGTCGTTTAAATACACTGACTAATATTTTTGGTAAGAACGCTAAGGATATTTTTAGCGAGTTTGACGGTAAGGATTACGATCAGGAGGTTTTTGACGGTGACGTTAAATATCACTTGGGTTGGACCTCTAGCCGTACAACAGACAACGGTAAAGAAATTAACTTAAATATTGCACCAAACCCTTCTCATCTTGAGACGGTAGGAGCCGTGGTAGAAGGTATTGCACGTGCAAAACAAGATAAACACCATTTTGACAGTCCGGCAGATGTGTTGCCCATCGTAGTTCACGGTGATGCGGCGATCGCTGGTCAAGGCTTGGTGTACGAAATTGTGCAAATGGCACAGTTAGATGGTTACACTACAAAAGGTACCATTCATATTGTGATCAATAACCAGATAGGTTTTACTACAAATTATCTGGATGCACGTTCATCAACATATTGTACAGACGTAGGTAAAACCACGCTTTCTCCGGTATTGCATGTAAATGCAGACGATGTTGAAGCGGTAGTGCACGCAGCATTATTCGCATTAGACTTTAGAATGGAGTTTGGTCGTGATGTATTTATTGATCTTTTAGGTTACAGAAAATACGGTCATAATGAAGGTGATGAGCCGCGTTTTACTCAGCCTAAATTGTATAAGGCTATAGCCAAACATGATAACGCACGAGATATTTATGCAGCGAAGCTTAAGTCTGAAGGTGTTATTGATGACAACTTTGTATCTTCTTTAGAGGAGAAATACAAGGAAACCCTTGAGGAGAAATTAGAGATTTCTCGTAAGGAAGAAACTACAAGAATTACAGCTATCATGCAGGATGAGTGGGAAGGTTTCCACCCAGCTACTGAAGATAACATGATGGCAAAAATTGATACTTCTTATAATCTTGATGACCTTTCTGAAATTGCTGAGGTTATCACGCAGTTGCCTAAAGACAAGAAGTTCATGCGTAAGATCGCAAAACTTATTGATGCGAGAAAGACCATGTACTTTGAAGATAACAAGATCGATTGGGGTCTTGCTGAACTTCTAGCATACGGTTCGTTGCTTAAAGAAGGTTTTGATGTTCGTATGACTGGTCAAGATGTAGAGCGTGGTACGTTCTCTCACCGTCACGCGGTTACTAAGGTTGAAGAAAGCGAAGAAGAAATTGTCTTGCTCAATAACCTTAAAGGCGAGCAAGGGCATATGTATATTTTCAACTCTTTACTATCTGAGTATGGAGTTGTAGGTTTTGATTATGGTTATGCAATGGCGAGTCCAAACACACTTCCTATATGGGAAGCGCAGTTTGGTGATTTTAGCAACGGCGCACAGATCATGATAGACCAGTATATTTCTGCTGCAGAAGACAAGTGGAAATTACAAAATGGACTCGTAATGTTACTTCCTCACGGGTATGAAGGTCAAGGTGCAGAGCACTCTTCGGCGAGGATGGAGCGCTATTTACAGCTTTGTGCGGTAGACAATATGTATGTTGCAGATTGTACAACACCGGCTAACTTCTATCACTTACTTCGTCGCCAGATGAAAGGTGATTTTAGAAAACCGCTTATTGTGTTTACACCAAAAAGTTTACTGCGTCACCCTAAGGTGAATTCAACTAAAGAAGAGCTTGCTAATGGCAGCTTCCAGATGGTGATTGATGATGAATCAGTTGAAGTTGATAAGGTGAAAACAGTAGTTTTCGTTACGGGTAAATTCTATTATGATTTGCTGGATAAACGCGAAGACTTAGGTCGCACAGACGTAGCCTTGGTAAGAGTGGAGCAATTATTTCCGCTGCCAAAGCAAGAAATGCGAGCGGCGATCAAAAAATACAGTAATGCTGACGATATCGTGTGGGCACAAGAAGAACCACGCAACATGGGAGCATACGGGCACATGTTAATGCATTTGCCAGAGGCAAAAGATTTCCGTGTGTGCAGCCGTAAATTCTATGGTTCGCCGGCAGCAGGTAGTGCAGTGCGCTACAAACGCAGACATCAGCGTGTAATAGAAGATGTATTCCAAATTAAAGAAGACTAAGAAAGCAATTAAAATATCATAATAATTAGATTATGGCTTTAGAAATGAAAGTCCCATCTCCGGGAGAATCGATCACCGAAGTTGAAATAGCCCAATGGCTTGTTGAAGACGGTGATTATGTTGAGAAAGATCAGGCAATCGCTGAGGTAGATAGCGACAAAGCAACACTTGAACTTCCTGCTGAGGCAAGCGGTATTATTACGCTTAAAGCGGAAGAAGGAGACGCAGTAGCTGTAGGTGCTGTGGTTTGCTTAATTGATACCGATGCTGAAAAGCCAGGAGGCGGTGACGATAAAGCTGCAGAAAAAGAAGCAGATAAAAGTGATAAGGCTGAAGCTAAAACTGAAACTCCTTCTAAAGCTTCAACACCATCTCAAAAACAAGATACATACGCTACAGGAACTCCAAGTCCTGCAGCTAAAAAAGTACTTGATGAGAAGGGTATTGCTGCAAGCGCAGTACAAGGAACTGGCAAAGACGGTCGCATCACAAAAGAAGATGCGGTAAATGCTAAAGCTGCTATGGGAACTCCAGGAACAGGAAACCGTGGAGAGTCTAGAAGTAAATTAAGCATGCTACGTAGAAAAGTAGCAGAGCGTCTTGTTTCGGCTAAGAATGAAACAGCAATGTTGACCACTTTTAATGAGGTTGATATGAGCGCTGTTTTTGAACTGCGTAACAAGTACAAAGATGATTTTAAATCAAAACACGGTGTTGGGCTTGGCTTTATGTCATTCTTCACAAAAGCTGTTGTTCGTGCGTTAGAATTATATCCTGCGGTTAACTCAATGATTGATGGTAAGGAAATGATCACTTACGATTATCAGGATATTTCAATTGCCGTTTCTGGACCTAAAGGTCTTATGGTTCCTGTAATCCGCAATGCAGAGAATCTTAGTTTCCGTGGTGTGGAGAGCGAGGTAAAACGTCTTGCAATTCGTGCTAGAGAAGGTGAGATCACAGTAGATGAAATGACCGGAGGTACATTTACGATCACTAACGGTGGAGTTTTTGGTAGTATGCTTTCTACACCAATTATCAACCCTCCACAGAGCGCGATTCTTGGTATGCATAACATCGTAGAGCGTGCCATCGTTCGTGATGGAGCTATCGCAATTGCACCAGTAATGTACGTGGCGCTTTCTTACGACCACCGTATCATTGACGGTAAAGAATCTGTAGGTTTCCTAGTAGCGATCAAAGAAGCTATTGAAAATCCAGAAGAATTATTGATGGACAATAACGTGCTTAAAGCATTAGAGCTATAACAATTTCCGTGAAAACGGATTTATAATATCGCTTCCGCGAAAGCGACTCAAACACAAAAACCTGCTAAAAACTTAGCAGGTTTTTTATGTCTAATTGCGAGCGCATAGCAGAGCTATATCATCTTAGACCACTCAAAACCTCCTCAACAATCTCCCTTAATTCTTCCTTAAGTGAAGTAGTAGGAAAAGTTCTTCCCGCTTGGCGATACCAGTAACCGGCATTCCAGTCATCACCTTCATCGCGATGCAAATGCGCATGAATTAAACTTCCCATTGTATCATGAATATCTTGAGCGATATCATGTGAAGCTTCCCAGTTTCCTTTGGCTTGGTGCCAAAGAGATTTTAATGTCTCTGGCCAATCTACTGGCGGATTTTCTTGGGATAATGTTGCTTCAAATTCTGAGTATGTAGATGGTGTGGTCATGATTTACTTTACTATAAGTTTGTGGTTGTGGTCACCCTGAACTTGTTTCAGGGTCTCATCATTCTTGTGAGATGCTGAAACAAGTTCAGCATGACATTAAATACTTTATAAAAGTGCTATGGAAATTTAAGCATTGTTTATTGAGAAGCTAGTCCGTCGCGGTATTTCTTCTTATTTTTAAATCCTTTCAAAATTCAAAACATGTCTGCACCTAAAAGACTTTTTTTACTCGATGCTTACGCGCTTATTTTCCGTGGGTATTACGCACTTATAAAGAATCCACGTGTCAATAGCAAGGGGATGGATACCTCTGCAATAATGGGGTTTGTCAATTCACTTTTTGACGTGATCAAGCGTGAAAAGCCAGATCATCTTGCGGTTGCTTTTGATAAAGGTGGCAGTGCAGATCGTGTAGAAATGTATGAGGATTACAAAGCAAATCGTGATGAAACGCCAGAAGCGATTAGAGTTGCGGTGCCGTGGATCCAGAAGATCCTGAAAGCGATGCATGTGCCATGTGTTGAAATTGAAGGAATTGAAGCAGATGATTTGATCGGTACTCTGGCAAAGCAGGCAGAGAAAGAAGGTTACCAAGTTTTTATGGTAACGCCAGATAAGGATTATGCGCAACTTGTAAGTGAAAATATATTCATGTACCGCCCGGCAAGAATGGGTAACGGTATAGAGATCTGGGGAATCCCGGAGGTTCAGAAAAAGTTTGAAGTTGAGAATCCATTGCAGGTGATCGATTACCTCGGGATGATGGGTGATGCGAGTGATAATATTCCGGGATTGCCTGGTGTGGGAGATAAGACGGCAAAGAAGTTTATAAAGGAATACGGAAGCATGGAAGGTCTTCTTGAAAATACAGATAAGCTTAAAGGCAAAATGAAAGAAAAGGTCATTGAGAATGCTGATCTGGGCCGACTTTCAAAAAAGCTTGCTACTATCATGATCGACTGTGATGTGCAGTTTGACGCTGAGAAATATGAACTTTCTAAACCTGATGCTGAAAAGGTTCAGGAGATATTTGACGAACTGGAATTTCGTCGTATCAAGGATCAATTTATTAAGATCTTTAGTGGTGATCTAGATAGCGATACCGGCGCTGCTGTGAGCAATACTGAGACTGCTAAAAAACTGGTTTCTTCAGCTGAGAAAGCTGCTAAGGCTGGTGCTGGGCAGTACACCCTTTTTGGTGGAGAAGGTAACGGGATGGAGATCGAAGAGCTTAATCAGCGCAAGACCATTAAGGATACTGAGCATTTGTACCAACTCGTAAAACCGGGCATGACAATGAAGCTTTTCCTGCAGAATTTAATGAAGCAGGACTCGGTGTGTTTTGATACCGAAACCACCAGTCTTGATCCTATTGATGCAGAGCTGGTAGGTATTGCATTTTCATGGGAAAAAGGAAAAGGATTCTATGTGCCGTTTCCGGAGGATTTTGGCGAAAGCCAAAAACTCATCGACGAGTTAAAACCGTTTTTTGAGAACGAGAATATTGAGAAAATAGGGCAGAACCTTAAGTATGATATCAAGGTGCTTAAAAAGTATGATGTTGCGGTAAAAGGGAAACTTTTTGACACCATGCTTGCGCATTATCTAATCAATCCAGATATGCGTCATAACATGGATGTGCTGGCCGAAACGTATTTGAATTATACGCCGGTTTCTATCGAAGAATTGATAGGGAAAAAGGGCAAAAATCAAAAATCGATGCGTGATGTGCCGCTAGAGCAGCAAACGGAATATGCGGTGGAGGATGCTGACGTGACGTACCAATTAAAAGAGCATTTTGAGAAGGAGCTAGGTGAGGCGAATACGCAAAGCCTTTTTGATGATATTGAGGTGCCTTTGTTGCGTGTTTTGGCAGATATGGAGCTTGAAGGTATCAATCTAGATGAAGAATTTTTAAGTAGCCTTGCGGCAGAATTAAATGCAGATATTCTTTCGCTAGAGCGAAAAATTTATGACGAGGCAGGCGAGGAGTTTAACATTGGTTCGCCAAAGCAATTAGGTGAGATCTTGTTTGACAAAATGAAGCTCGTTGACAAGCCGAAGAAAACCAGAACTGGTCAATATAGTACGGCTGAGGATGTGCTTTCTTATCTCGCACCTAAGCACGATATTATTCAGCATGTGCTGGATTATCGCGGGTTGACCAAATTAAAAAGCACTTATGTAGATGCTTTGCCAGATCAAGTGAATTCTAAAACGGGACATGTGCATACTGATTATATGCAAACGGTGGCAGCCACAGGGCGTTTGAGTTCAAACAACCCAAACCTGCAGAATATTCCTATTCGCACAGAGCGTGGTCGTCAGGTTAGAAAAGCGTTTATTCCGCGCAGTGAAGATTACATCTTACTCGCTGCCGATTACTCACAGATAGAATTACGCATCATTGCTGCATTGAGCGAAGAAGAGAATATGATCAAAGCCTTTCAAGAAGGGCAGGATATTCACGCATCTACAGCGGCTAGAGTATTTAATGTGGACTTGGAAGAGGTGACTCGTGAGCAGCGTAGCAATGCGAAAACTGTGAACTTCGGAATTATTTATGGGGTTTCTGCTTTTGGGCTGAGTAATCAAACTGAGCTTTCGCGCGCTGAATCTAAAGAGCTGATCGACACGTATTACAAAACATATCCTAAGCTTAGAAACTATATGAGCGAGCAAGTAGATTTTGCACGTGATAATGGATATGTTTCTACCGTTTTAGGTCGTCGTCGTTATTTGAAGGATATCAACAGTGGTAATGCAGTTGTTAGAGGTGCTGCAGAGCGTAACGCCGTAAATGCACCAATACAAGGAAGTGCTGCGGATATCATTAAGATCGCGATGATCAATATTCACAAAAAACTGGAGACAGAAGATTTTAAGACCAAAATGCTACTACAAGTGCATGATGAATTGGTTTTTGATGTCTATAAACCAGAATTAGAGAAAGTCTCAAAAATGATACAAAGCGAAATGGAAAATGCTTACAAATTGACCGTGCCGCTTGATGTTGACCTTGGGACAGGTCAAAACTGGCTAGAAGCGCATTAATTATGAAAACGGCACACCAACTTCCATTGCTGTTTGACGCTGCAAAATTGCAGGAGGAATTAAATGGAGTTTTGGTAAATTGGACGAGCCATTTTAATACAGATTACTATTCTGGTGATTGGAGCGGGATCGTTTTGCGTGGGCCGATAGACACTTCTCATGGTTTGTCGGCTGGCAATGTAGCTTCAGGTGGTTTTGAAGATAAGCCTATTTATGGCGATCTGTCGTATACAAAAAAGGCTGTGGATGCTTTGCAATGTCCTAAACTTTCTGTGCGTTTTTTAAGGCTGCAGCCAAATTCTGAAATACGCGAACACAAGGACTTTGATATGGTTTTTTGGGATGGTTATGTGAGAATTCATATTCCTGTTTTCACTAATCCTGAAGTTGAGTTTATTGTAGACAATGCGCGTATTGATATGAAGGAAGGTGAGTGCTGGTTTGCAGATTTTAGTAAATCACATTCTGTAGTTAACAAAGGGAATTCGGCTCGTGTGCATCTTGTTATTGATTGCGAAGTGAACGATTGGCTCAAAGATCTTTTTCTTTCAGAAGGAATTATTCAGGCTAACGAAGTGCCAGAGACTCAGGAAGACCAAATGACACTTGCTCAAAAAAAGGAAATGATAGCGCAGTTGCTTTCGCATGACAATGCAAACTCTACAAAACTTGCTCAAGATCTTGCCCGGCAGTTTGGTGTTTCTTTAGACTAATCTCTTAGCCATTTTATCATATGCGGAAAGGGCTTTAAATCGGTTGTGTCTGTTGGGCCTTTGCACATTTCCATCCATTGCAACAGCGGTAATCCTATGTAATTTCCAGACTGAAAATTGTTGATATGCCAGTCTGCTTCACCTTTGTAGCCATCCTTGTGAAAGAGAATATTTAAGTCAATATCAAGGTATTTTGCTGCTGCATAACTCCAGCAGATAGCGCCTATTTCTAAGCCGTCGTTACCCAATTCTTCAATTTTATCTACGTCGCCACTTAACTTTATTCTATGTTTGGAGGGCATTAA
The DNA here is from genome assembly GCF_055391795.1 of Leeuwenhoekiella obamensis. Lineage (NCBI taxonomy): Bacteria > Pseudomonadati > Bacteroidota > Flavobacteriia > Flavobacteriales > Flavobacteriaceae > Leeuwenhoekiella > Leeuwenhoekiella obamensis. The sequence continues at coordinate 3,349,953 of NZ_AP029251.1, forward strand.
AGCAATATGGCCGGCTTCGTGAAGTAAATCTCCGGGATAGATTTTTGTAGAATCAAAAAGTAATACACCGTTTTTAATGCAAATTCCCGGAAGGAAGGTGGCTTCATGAATTTTCGTTTCTTGAGTTTCAATACCAATGGAGTTTAAGAACTGCGTAATCTTCGATATTAGTTTGTCTTTAGGATCTATCAATGTTATAATTTAAAAAGCCTCACAATCAATTGTGAGGCTTTGAGTTTAAGGTTAAAAATACTCTATTTTTTGCTTTTGGCTTTAAGCCCAATAGCTGCGCCTGCAATTAACCCTACTGCGATGAGTCCGTCGATAGGTGCGTCATCTACAGTTGTTTCACCGCCAGGCAGGGTGAGTTGCGCTGCCATGGGTAACGTTATTAGACAAAACAGGAAAAAGGATAGTATTATTTTATGGTTGAATTTCATAGCGTAGATTTTATTCTTTGATGATTTTTTGAGTTTTGTGTAGTCCATCGCTGTCAATTTTTAAGAGGTAAACACCTTTAGTAAGCGAAGGGGTGATCTCTAATGATGCGCTGTTAAAATCATGCTTCTGCGCATAGATGGTCTGTCCTAGAATATTTGTGATCGTGATTGCGGCAGTTTTACCCTGTAATTGCGGTGCAGCGATCGTGATTGCATTTCCCTTCATTGGGTTAGGATAAACCTTAAAGCTGTTAATTTCAAATTCATTAAGACTTAGTGAGTTGCCAAATGAAATACTAAAGCGATCTTCTGCGCTGCTAGCCGGGTCTTCTGAAACTGAGAAATTAAAAACATTTTCTCCTGCATTAAGATCTATTATTTCACCGGTGAACGCATCGTTTAATTTTGGACTTAGATCCGTTAGTCCATTTACATTGAGTGTTAATGTATACTTGTCTGTAGAATAGTTGTTATTGAATAACTGTAGAATATCGCCATCATTTATACTCGCACGTCTTTCGATCGCAAGCATTTTATCTTGAGTTTTGATCGCCATGTTCTCTCCAAAATTATAAACCTTCTGCGCGTCGTTAAAATTCACTGCATTATCAAAAGAGCTACCTACAACTAAGCTGAACCGATCATGCATATTCTTATCAGCTTTATAATTTGCTTCTGTATAAAGGCTTCCCGTGATAGAATTGTATGTAGGTGTGCTGCTTCTAAAAACATCTACATTATTACCTGTTGCTTTATCATTTTCTTCAAAAACAATATCAGTAGATCCTAGTGCGGTAACCTGCGCTTGTGCTGCTTGTCCCGGTTGTAGATATTCATAATCTTTAGGTGAGGTTCCTGAAATTAGGTCAACCGTTACATAGGCTCCTTGACCACTTCCTGGGGCTAATGTTGGGTCAAAGACATAAAACTGACTAGCATTTACATCTGCATCTGTTGACGCATTCGCGAAAACTTCTCGTACATCAACCGTAGCTTGATAAGGATTCCCGAACATTACAAAATCACCACCGTTGTACACAGTAAAATTTTGTGTTTGATTTCCTGTAGCTAATGTGCCCGAAGCTCTTAAAGTGGTAGCGGAAGATGAAGTATTGTTAGTAAGATCAATGCTTCTATCTCCTCTCACAAATAGCAAGTATGCATCATTAGCATTAAGAGTTGAAATTGAAGTGTTACCCACAGCGGTAAATTCCTGCGTAGATTCATCTACGGTATACATTGAAGGTACATCTGTCTGAGTGTCATCAAAACCTAAAGTGGTATTCCCGCTTCCGCCTGTAATATGTGTTCCGTAGCCTGGGTTAGGGTTGGTATTACCACTTGCTGTTGTAGCGCCTTCCTGCCAGTTTGCGTTGATTGAATTTGATGTCGTTACTGCGCTAGAGACCATGCGATACGCTCGATGATTGCTGAAGTAACGCTCTACGGTAATATCACCTGTGATAGTTGGCGTATGAGAAAGCGTAGCCAACTCACCATCTGCGCTGGCATTGCTTTTAAAAGTAAAAGTGCCATTATTTGTAATATCACCACCTAGTGTTAGTACGGCTGAAATATTTAACCCCGCTCCCGAAGCAACAGTTATGTCATTGATGGAAATATCAGAACTGATCGTAGCTGTACCGTCAGAGACTACGATGTCATCATTAATAGTTGCGTCGCCTACAGGATTGTTAGGAGACCAAGCTCCTGATGAATATGTATATGTTGCGTAGTCAATATTAAAAGTTACAGATGCGGTGTTAGAGTCATCAGTGCCGTCATTAGATGTAAAGCTTATTGTTCCTGCATTGATTCCTGCAGTATTTGGAGTAAAGGTTGCGGCATCCAGAGCAGCATTGATATTAGCTAAGGTCCCGGTAGCGGTAAAAGCTGCTGTTCCGTTTCCGCTTCCGCCAAAACTAATTCCAGAGGTTCCTAGGGTTAATGTTCCGCCAGTTATTGTAAATGATACTGTCTGGTCGTCACCATCACTATCTACGATCTGAATGTCATCAGCAAGAGCGACATTAGTATCCTTTCTGTTAACTGTGGGTGCACTAGGAGCGGTAGCCACAGGGGCTGTATTTGTTGGAGCTAGGGTAAATAAGTCTGGGATATCATTCGGAAAGCTAAATGCCCCTAATGTCCAATTGGCAACATTGTTTATTGTAGATGAAGCATTTGAGGTGTTGCTAAATGTGGTCGTGCCGGTGTAATAACCTTCATCACAAAATTCTATAGCATTGGTTCCTACTGTTAATCCAGTTCCTGAAAGCGTATTGCCGGTAGGGCATCCTGCGAAGGTTAGAAAAGTGCCTGGGCTCGAGCGTGTCCCGGTAATCGCAAATAATTGATCTCCAACTGCTGTTGAAAATCCAGGGTCGTCTTCAGTAGCTACTCCTGTCGATGCGGTGATACCTGTGCTGTTATCATCTGCATCAGTGATGTCTATTACCACACCTGCATCAATAGTTGCTCCGGTATTGTTGGTCCAAAGGACTTCCCCTTCGCCTGTTGCAGAGCTGAAGGAACCTCCAGTCCACTCGTCATCTACAAATCTAATGGATGTGCCGTTAGGACAATCGTCTAATAGCACGAAGGAAAACCCATCATCATCATCATGATAACCAACAATTGCAATATCTCCTGCTGCATCAATTAAGCTATTATCATTTTGGGATAAAACGATCCCAGGGATGAGAAGCAGTATATATCGAACTGCCCACAACCTCGAAAGAGTAATTTTGTTTCGCATAGTATGTTTTTTTTGGAGTTTTTTGATTGAGAGGCAAAACACCTATTGAATAGATGTTTTGCCTGATAATTAAATTGCGCTAGAAGTTTAATTTCTTGATGGATAGACCCCTTGAAGTGCAATGATGTAGTTTAAGCCTAAGAATGGCTGCATATTGTTAAAGGATTGCGACCCTCCTGAAGGACCTGTGTTTTCTGATACAGGAGATATTGGCAATGGACTGCCACCATATTGTGCATTAGATGTAGGTGAGCTGGCAAAACTGTCTTGCCCTGTGTTTGCTAAATAGCCGGCGCCAGGGTTTGACTCATCTTCATCACCAGATGATGTATTCACGGGAATTGAAACTGTTGCGCCGCTTAGATTTACACTGTGAGTGTGATTAGGCATATTTGTAATGTTTAGCGTAGTGTTTTCTGTACCGCCTTTTTGCCCTAGTCTGTAATTTGATAAACCTGGCCCATTTCCTTCGCCTATAGGGGCTCTTCCCCTTAGATCAGGAAGTGCAAACGTTGTTCGGCCATCCCCACCATAAGTTGTGCCTAGAATAGAAAATAATGCTGTGTTTTGTGAGATAGGTAAGAGTGAGCCGTCGCACAATGCCCAGCCACGAGGAGCAAAATTACCCCCGAACATGATGATTTCTCCAATAAATGGATCCATAATTTTTGGTTTTTTTGGTTAATTATTATCTAAAATAATAACAAATAATTTTATAGAAAAGCATTTTTTGATTTAATTTACTGAAAACAAGTATGTTAATAATTTTTACAAGTATATTTTATTAAATAATAAATCTCTTACTAGTAAATTTTTGTCAAAAGTATATTGATTGATAATCAATCATTTAAACCTTTGTATTATTTGGTTTGTAAATAATGCTATTGGTAATTGTATTCTTTTTGGCTGCAGCCAAAAGATTAAAAACTATCACATGATTATATATTAAGGACTGCTAGTTTTGTGTGATGGATATTTTTAATAAAAACACTGTTGACCACCAGTGTATAAACCACAGGAAATTAATTTAACTCCCACCTTGCCAAATCAATATATAATTGTACATTTGCACCCCTGTTTCCCAGAATGAATTTTCTGAGGAACAGGTAATGGAATGTTTAATAATTAAATTAATTAAGTGTGGACACATTAAGCTACAAAACGGTATCTGCAAACAAAGCCACTGTAGATAAGCAGTGGGTACTTGTTGATGCTGAAGGTCAAACGCTGGGTCGTCTATCTTCTATCGTTGCAAAATTCTTGCGCGGGAAGTATAAGCCTAGCTACACGCCACACGTTGATTGTGGGGATAACGTTGTTGTTATCAACGCCTCAAAAATCAACTTAACGGGTAAAAAATGGGACGCGAAACAATACATTCGCCACACCGGTTACCCAGGTGGTCAAAGAAGCCTATCTGCAAAAGAACTTTATGAGAAGGATCCTATTCGTCTTGTGGAAAATGCAGTAAAAGGTATGTTACCCAAAAACAAATTGGGAAGTGCAATCTATCGTAACCTTAAGGTATATGCGGGAGAAGAGCACGGTCAGCAGGCACAAAAGCCTAAAGCAATTAACATTAACGAAGTTAAGTAATGGAAGTAATTCACAAAATCGGTCGTAGAAAGACCGCAGTTGCCCGAGTTTATGTTGCTCCTGGTAAAGGAAACATCACGGTAAACAAGCGTGACCTTAACGATTACTTTACTACCGGTACACTTCAGTACAAAGTTAATCAACCTCTTATGTTAACAGAGAATGAAGGTAACTTTGACTTACGTGTAAACGTTTACGGTGGTGGTATCACTGGTCAAGCAGAGGCAGTTCGTCTTGCTATCTCAAGAGCAATGTGCGAATTAAACGAAGAGAATCGTGGTATTCTTAAGCCAGAAGGTCTTCTTACTCGTGATCCTAGAATGGTAGAGCGTAAGAAATTCGGTCAGAAGAAAGCACGTAAGAAATTCCAGTTCTCTAAGCGTTAATACGTTTTGGCTTAAAGCCAAATTTAAGAGAGCTAATAACAAAATTTTTAATGTCGTTCTTCGCATGATTATGCGAAAATTAGTTTAGCATCTAAATGGACAAGGCGATTTGCCACAGGTAAAAACCACTTGTTTATTGCTACTACAACGGGAACGTAAACTAAATTACAAAATGGCACAAACTGAAAATGTAAAACAATTACTGGATGCAGGTGTACACTTTGGTCACCTTACCAGAAGATGGGATCCTAACATGGCGCCGTATATCTACATGGAGCGTAATGGGATACACATCATTAACCTATATAAGACAGCTGCTAAGCTTGAAGAAGCTTCAGCTGCACTTACAAAAATTGCAGCTTCCGGAAGGAAGATCCTTTTTGTAGCAACAAAAAAGCAGGCTAAAGAGATCGTGGCAGAACAAGCAACTAAAGCTAAGATGCCATACATCACTGAAAGATGGCCTGGAGGTATGCTTACAAATTTTGTTACTATCCGTAAAGCAGTTAAGAAAATGCAGACGGTAGACAGAATGAAAGCAGACGGTCGTTATGCTTCTCTATCTAAGAAAGAGCAGCTTCAAATGGATCGTATGCGTGAGAAGCTAGAAAAGAACCTTGGTTCTATCGAGGATATGACTCGTCTACCAGGAGCACTTTTTGTAGTTGACATTAAGCGTGAGCATATCGCGATTAAAGAAGCACAAAAATTAAACATTCCAATCTTTGCGATGGTTGATACTAACTCTGATCCACGTCAGGTAGATTATGCCATCCCATCTAATGATGATGCTTCAAAATCAATCGAAAAGATTGTTTCTTCTGTAGCTGATGCTATCGTATCTGGTCTTAGCGAGCGTAAAGCTGGTAAAGAGGCTAAGGGAGACAGCAAGCCAAAAGCTAAAAAAGCTAAGGCGGCATCTAACGAAGAAGAATAGGCTTAAAATAACATTTAAGTAACAGTAAAGGTCGTTTAGTGCTGCAACTTTGCATTGTCGCTGAACGACTTTTGTTTTTAATCAAAATCTAAATTTTAAGAGAAATGGCAAAAATAACCGCCGCAGACGTAAATAAATTAAGAAAAGCCACTGGTGCTGGTATGATGGATTGCAAAAACGCTCTTGTAGAAGCTGAGGGTGATTTTGACGAAGCGATCGCTGTTCTTCGTAAAAAAGGACAAAAAGTTGCTGAGAAGAGAGCAGACCGTGATTCTAGCGAAGGAGTAGTTATTGCAAAGATCAATGATGCTAACAACCGTGGTGTTGTATTTTCATTAAACTGTGAGACTGATTTCGTTGCTAAAAATGATTCTTATGTAGAATTAGCAAACGAACTAGGAGATATCGCTATCAACTTTGACTCTAAAGAAGATTTCTTAGCAGCAGACTTTAAAGGGATGACTGTTGAAGAAAAATTGATCGAGCAAACTGGTGTAATCGGTGAGAAACTAGAAATAGGAGGTTTTGAAGTTCTTGAAGCTCCATTTGTAGGTGCTTATGTACACGGTAACAAAATTGGTGCTTTAACTGGTCTTTCTCAAGCTACAGATAACGCAGAAGAAGTTGCAAAAACTGTTTCAATGCAGGTTGCTTCTATGGGTGCTACTACTTTGTCTTATAAAGATTTTGATCCAGCATTCGTAGCATCAGAAACTGAGGCGCGTATCGCTGCTATCGAAAAAGATAATATCGAGCTAGGACGTCTAGGTAAAACACTTAAGAACGTTCCTCAATATATCTCAATGTCTCAATTAACTCCAGAAGTTATGGCTAAGGCAGAAGAAGATATCAAAGCAGAATTAAAAGCTGAAGGTAAGCCAGAGCAAATCTGGGATCGTATCGTTCCTGGTAAACTTGACCGTTTCGTTGCAGATAATACTACTCTAGATAATGAAAAAGCATTATTAGACCAAGTATTCATCATGGATGAGAGCGTAAACGTTGCAAAATACGTTGCTAGCAAAGGTGATGCTGAAGTTGTAGGATTTAAGCGTGTAAGTTTAGCTTAATTCTTTTTGGCTTAAAGCCAAAACCATAAAACAAGAAACCCGCTCATTTTGAGTGGGTTTTTTTATACCCGTTTTCTTTTCTTTTTAGCATGGTGTTTATAATGTATATTTGCTCAAAAATTTACCTTCCTCATGCAGTACAAACGCATTCTGCTCAAACTTTCGGGCGAAGCCTTAATGGGCAAAAGACAATACGGTATTGATCCAGACAGACTTGCCGAATATGCAAATGAAGTAAAAAAGGTAGTTGAAAAAGGTGTAGAAGTAGCTATCGTGATAGGTGGCGGTAACATCTTTAGAGGCGTGGCTGGAGCAAGTGCTGGGATGGATCGTGTGCAAGGAGATCACATGGGTATGCTTGCAACTGTAATTAACGGTCTTGCTTTGCAAAGCGCGTTAGAAAATGCAGGTGTACAAACCAGATTGCAAAGCGCTGTGCAGATCAATGAAGTAGCAGAACCTTTTATTCGCCGTAGAGCGATAAGACATCTTGAGAAGGGTAGAGTTGTGATCTTTGGTGGAGGTACAGGTAATCCTTACTTTACAACAGATAGTGCTGCTGTACTTCGAGCGATCGAGATCAATGCAGATGTGATCTTAAAAGGTACGCGTGTAGATGGTATTTATACTAGCGATCCTGAGAAGGACTCAAAGGCGGTGAAGTTTGATTTTATCACCTTTGAAGATGTGCTTCAAAAAGGTCTTAAAGTGATGGATACAACAGCATTTACCTTAAGTCAGGAAAATAATTTACCTATCATCGTTTTTGATATGAACAAGCAAGGTAATCTTGTAAAAGTGATTGATGGCGAGAAGATAGGTACAACAGTAAATTTTTAAATTCTTACATTTAGTCAAATTTTTTTGAGCTATGAACGAAGAGATTCAATTTATAATTGATGGTGCTAAAGAAGCGATGGATAATGCCATCATTCACCTTAAGAAGCAACTTGTAAATATTCGTGCGGGTAAAGCTAGTCCTGCGATGCTTGCCAGTGTTATGGTAGATTACTACGGTAGTAAAACTCCATTATCTCAAGTGGCTAATGTAAACACTCCTGATGGTAGAACGATCGCTGTTCAACCATGGGAAAAAGCAATGATCCCAGAGATCGAGAAGGCGATCATGAATAGTAATTTGGGTTTTAACCCAATGAACAACGGTGAGAGCGTTATTATTAACGTGCCGCCACTTACAGAAGAACGTCGTAAGGATCTTGTAAAGCAGGCTAAGGCTGAAGCTGAAGAGGCAAAAATTGGCGTGCGTAATGATCGTAAATCTGCTAACAACGATATCAAGAAATTAGAGAAAGACGGCCTTGCAGAAGATATTTGCCGTAATGCAGAAGTAGATGTCCAAGATCTTACTGATAAGTACGTTAAGATAATTGACGAAATCCACGCGGTAAAAGAAAAGGAAATACTTACTGTATAATCGCAGCGTGTTAAACATATCTCAATAGCGGCCTTAGAGCCGCTATTTTTATATTATTTTTATCTAGTTTCTAACTTTGTAATTCCCCTCATGGCCAAGCCAAAATCCGCTTTTTTACTTTTCTTTTTATTCATTATCAGCGGTATTTATGCTCAAGAAGATCAGGATGCAAATCGCATAATTCTAGAGGCGATCAAGAATGCTTCGCAGAACAATCCTGCGCAGAAGATCGATCACTTCTCATACACAACGTATGAAAAGACAATAATTACAGATTCTCTTCAAGACTCAAAAGATACGCTAGGCTTCTTTGCAGAGAAGGCTTCTAAAGTTCGTTTTGATCGTGCTTCGGGCTATAAAGAAGATGTTTTGGGCATCAATATGGCGGGATTTAAAGAACCGCGTTATGAGATCCTGGCGGTTACTTTGCAATCCAGATCATTTTATGATGATGATTTTGTGATCTTCAATTATCGCTATGCCGGCCCACTTTCTATACGTGGTTACAAGAATTACGATTACACCTTTGAGGGTGATACTACCATTCTGGGGAGAAAAAGTTATAGAATTGGCTTAAAGCCAAAAAGACCAGAAACCATTCCCGGCCTTGAAGGTCATTTATATCTCGATGCGCAGTCGCTTGCCATTCAGAAGGCGGTAATAGATCTTTCACACGATCTTGTGGTGAATATTGAGCGTGATTATATCTACAATGACTCTTTAGATCTCTATTTTCCGCAGAATAATAAATTATACGTTAGAAAAGGAAAAACATCAAAACGGCTTTCGATCTTCAGAGGTAAGATCTCTGTGGGAACGATCGAGAACAATCCGGTTAAAGAGGCCATCGAAGGAAGGTTTTTGGTGTCAACCTCATTAAATACAGATTTCTCATTTGCCGAAGAAACTATTGAGCATCCTAATTTAAGTCTGGAAGTAATGCCAGATGCAGAGCAAAGATCTGATGAATTCTGGCAAAAGTATCGCAACGAAGCACTTTCAGAACGGGACTTAAACAGTTTTGATTATCTAGAAAATGTGGTAGAATCTCAGAATATTGAGAAGCGACTTGCGGTGATCAACAATTTTGGGATAGGATATTATACGGTAGATTTTTTTGACTTTGATCTTACATATCCTTTAAAACTCAATAATTACGAAGGACTGCGTCTTGGTGTAGGCGGAGTGACAAATGCTAAGTTTTCTGAGCGTTTTAGACTAGAAGGCTACACAGCGTATGGTTTTAAAGATGCTACCTTAAAATATGGTCTGGGCGGTGGTGTGATGTTGAATAAATCACACGGCGCTTGGCTTAGTCTTTCATATAGCGATGATCTACAAGAAGTGGGTAGTTATGCTTATTTGACAGATCGTAGAGTGTATTCTCTTTTTGAGCCTAGGTTGGTAAATATTACACAATTTTATGATTTTAAGACTTGGCGAATCAATCAAGAATATCAGATCACACCAAAAATCCTAAGTGAATTACAGTTGGCTAACTCTAGCATCGTGCAAACAATGCCGTACGCCTTTAATACAGATGGAGAAACGCTAGCAGATTATACGGTAAGTGAAGCGACTTTCGGCATAAGATGGAGTCCTAGTAGCAAATTTATGCGCAGCGAGCGTGGAACTGTAGAAGTTTATGATGGTTTCCCAAAGATCACAGCACAGATCTCGCAAGGTTTTAAAGATGTCTTTGATGGCGATTATAGTTTTACACGCGTAGGAGCAAAATTCTTCTATCAAGTAGAGCGACTTAATCAGAGTACGACGCAATTTCTTGTAGAAGGTAAAGCTGCCTTTGGCGATGTGCCGCTTACGCATTTGTTTCATGCGTATCCCAATTCGCCAACAAAGGAAACCGTGATGCAGCGTTTCTCGGTTGCTGGGATCAATAGTTTTGAGACAATGTATTTTGGTGAGTTCTTTTTAGATAAATTGCTTACCGCCGAAGTAAAACACAGGCTGCGTCCTTTTAATTTAGGAAGAAAATTCAAGCCAGAAATGGTGTTTATTACCCGTTACGCCATCGGTGATATTAAGGCGCCAGAAAAACATATTGATGTGAATTTTGGCTCGCTTAAACACGGTTATACCGAAAGTGGTTTTGAGATCAATAAGATCCTGTTTGGTTTTGGCACCAGCCTAACCTATAGATATGGCGCATATCACCTGCCTAACTTTGAAGATAATATCGCCTTTAAATTCACCTTTAACCTCGAGCTTTAAAAGCAGTCTTTTTCTAGGCTGACGCTCTTTTATTAGGTATCTTTGCAGCCGCTAAATCAGGCTGGTAATGACCAAGTTTTTAAGCCACGGTTTCTGGGATTCCGTAGCGCGTATTATTCTTAGAAACAGAATTTTTATTCTATGCTGTGTGCTAGCAGCGACAATTGCACTCGCATGGCAATGGCAGAACATGCGATTTACTTATACAGAGGCAAACCTGCTGCCGCGTGATCACGAAGTAAATCTGGAGTATCAAGCGTTCTTAGATCAATTCGGTGAAGAAGGTAATCTTATCGTTTTTGGTATTCAGGACTCTGCACTTTTTGAGCCGGCTGTCCTTAACCGTTGGAATGCTCTTGCAGATAGTATTGATGCTTTTGACGAGGTTGCTCTTTCGCTTTCGCTAAAAGATCTCAAACTGCTGCAAAAGGAAGAAGATCCGCCTAGATTTGAATTAAAAGACTTCATTGAAGACTCGGTTACCACAAAAGCCGAAGCGCTAGCATACAGAACAAAATTATTTGATCAATTGCCTTTTTACGAAGGTTTGATCTACAATAAAAAGACAGGTACATTGCGCACCGCGATATATCTTAAGAAGGATATTGTAAATACAGCGATTCGCAAGGATTTTATTGTTGAAGATCTTATTCCTTTAATTCAAAATTTTGAAGCTGATACAGGTTTAAATGTACATACCAGCGGGATGCCATACATCCGCACGCTTAATAGTCAGAATATCATTGATGAGATCGGCCTTTTTGTAGGAGGTGCGTTGCTTGTTACTTCACTTATTTTCTTTTTCTTCTTTAGATCATACAGAGCGACTATCATATCAATGATCACAGTGATGATCGGGGTGATGTGGGCTTTTGGTTTGCTAGGTCTACTTAATTATGAAATTACTGTCTTAACGGCGCTAATTCCGCCATTGATCATTGTTATCGGGATTCCTAACTGTATTTTCTTGATCAATAAATATCAGCAGGAATATAAAACGCATGGTAACAAAGTAAAAGCTTTGCAGCGTGTGATCACAAAGGTTGGTAACGCAACCTTGATGACAAATATCACAACGGCTTCTGGTTTTGCGACTTTTGCGCTTACTAAGAGTTCGTTGCTGCAAGAATTTGGTATTGTAGCATCTATCTGTATTCTTTCACTTTTTCTACTTTGTCTGATCATCATTCCCACGATCTATAGTTTTATGACGCCGCCTAAAGAGCGTCACTTAAAACACTTAGGAAGGACTTGGATCGATGATTTTGTGAACTGGTTAGTAAGAATGGTTCAGCATAGACGCATTACTATTTACATGGTAAGTGTGATCGCGTTGATCATTAGTATGATAGGTATTTATAACATTCGCGTAAGCGGAAGTCTTATAGAAGACATGCCTCGCAATACTGACTTCTATAAGGATATTAAATTCTTTGAGCAGGAATTTGATGGTATTATGCCGCTTGAGATCTTGATAGACACTAAAAGAAAAAAAGGAGTTATGCGCTTGCCTACTTTAAAGCGTATGGATGAGTTAGCGCAAACCATTAACGAAATCCCTGAGTTGTCTAAACCTATTTCTATTGTCAATCTTGTGAAATATGGTAAACAGGCATTTTACAACGGCGATGAAGAGTACTATCAATTGCCTACTTCAAACGAGCGGAATTTTATGATCCCTTATGTGAGGAGTTTTGAATCACAGGCAGGACTGATGGATAGTTATGTAGATAGTACCGGGCAGTATGCGCGTATGACTACTTTTATGAAAGACATTGGTACTGATAAAATGGAGCTTGTAGAGCAAACGCTCTTAAATAAGATTCATGCAGAATTCCCAGAAGATCAATACGAAGTTACTATCACCGGTAAAGCACTTGTTTTTCAAAAAGGAACTGACTATTTAATAATGAATCTTGTGATAAGTTTATCACTTGCGGTGTTGCTTATTGCGGCATTTATGGCGTGGATGTTCAGATCGTTCAAGATGATTCTTATTTCTTTGATACCTAATTTGCTTCCGCTTTTAATTACTGCAGGATTAATGGGCTTTTTAGGCGTGCCGATCAAGCCTTCTACAATTCTGGTTTTTAGTATTGCATTTGGTATATCAGTGGATGATACGATACACTTTTTGGCAAAATATAGACAAGAGCTACGTGCTAGTAAATGGAAGATCAAGCGCTCAGTTTACGCTTCTGTTAGAGAAGCAGGTGTGAGTATGTTCTATACATCAATTGTACTTTTCTTCGGATTTTCGGTATTCATGATCAGTAGTTTTGGTGGTACAGTTGCATTGGGCGGCTTGGTATCTGCCACACTGCTTTTTGCTATGCTAGCAAACTTGCTATTGCTTCCGTCTTTGTTGCTTTCGCTAGAGCGAAATATTGCCAACAAGGAGGACTTTAAAGAACCTAGTCTGCAAATCATTGAGGAAGAGGAAGACGAGGAAAATAAATCTTAATAAAACATTGAAAAATGCAGCGCTTGTAATTGAATTATAAAGCCTTTGTAATGCTAAGGTGTAAAAATTATCTTTGCTGCCATATATATTAAAAAAACCATGATTAGAAATCAAACAATTGTAGATATTCTTAATGAGGAGCCTAAACATCAGGAGCTTGAGGTAAAAGGCTGGGTAAGATCCTTTAGAGCAAATAGATTTATTGCGCTAAATGATGGTTCTACTATAAAGAATTTGCAGTGTGTAGTAGATTTTGAAAATATGGATGCCGCGCTTTTAAAGCGAGTAACCGTAGGTGCGGCAATTGCTGTAAAAGGTGGTTTAGTAGAAAGTCAAGGTAGTGGTCAGAGTGTGGAGATCGAAGTTTCTGAAATCAAGATCTTAGGTGATGCTGATCCTGAAGAAGTGAAGAAAACCATTTTGCAGCCTAAGCGTCATACGCTTGAAAAATTAAGAGAACAAGCTCATTTACGAGTGCGCACCAATACTTTCGGTGCGATCATGCGCTTACGTTCTCAGCTTGCTTTTGCAGTGCATAAGTATTTTAATGAAAATGGATACTATTATGTGCACACGCCTATAATCACAGGAAGTGATGCAGAAGGCGCTGGCGAAATGTTTAGAGTGAGTGCGCTAGACCCAAAGAATCCACCAATGGTAGATGGTGAGATTGATTATAAGCAGGACTTTTTTGGTAAGGAAACAAATCTTACAGTATCTGGTCAGCTAGAGGGAGAGACCTACGCACTGGGACTTGGTAAGATATATACATTTGGACCTACATTTAGAGCCGAAAATAGTAACACGAGTCGTCACCTTGCAGAGTTCTGGATGATAGAGCCAGAGGTTTCTTTTTGTGATCTAGACGGCAACATGGATCTTGCAGAAGATTTCATAAAGTATGTTGTAAAATACGTTATGGAGAACTGCCAGGATGATCTTGAGTTTCTTGAAAACAGACTAGCGCAAGAAGATAAGGCTAAGCCAGAGGCAGAGCGTTCTCCTATGTCGCTTAGAGAGAAGCTTAGTTTTGTAGTTGATAATAACTTTAAGCGAGTAAGCTATACAGAGGCAATTGAGATTCTTAAGAATTCTAAGCCTAACAAAAAGAAGAAATTTAAATACCCTATTGAAGAGTGGGGTGCAGATCTACAAAGTGAACACGAGCGTTTTCTTGTTGAGAAGCATTTTAAATGTCCTGTGATATTGTTTGATTATCCGGCAAAGATCAAGGCTTTTTACATGCGTCTTAATGAAGATCAAAAAACAGTGCGTGCGATGGATATCCTTTTCCCAGGAATTGGTGAGATCGTAGGAGGATCACAACGTGAGGAGCGTCTCGATGTTCTGAAACAAAAAATGGCCGATCTTGATATCTCAGAAGAAGAATTGTACTGGTATTTAGATACGCGTAGATTTGGAAGCTGTGTTCATAGTGGCTTCGGGCTTGGGTTTGAGCGTCTTGTTCTATTTGTTACCGGTATGGGTAACATTAGAGATGTTATTCCTTATCCAAGGACACCACAAAACGCAGAGTTTTAAAAAAGTAATAAAGAGGATCAAGTTAAGGTCCTCTTTTTTTATGGGTATTTTTACCTGTTTTTGGCTTTAAGCCAAAAGGATATTTGCTCAAATAAAACCTATTCCCGAAATTGGTTGCCCCCTTAATAACTCTGCCTTGACATATTGCAAATACAATGAAGATAAAAGTTGCAGTTGTTGACGATCACACCTTATTGTCTCAGGCTATCGCAGGTCTGGTTTCTCAGTTTGCGAATGTAGAAGTCGTTAATATCTCAAAACACGGGCGTGAATTTATAGAATATCTTGAAGTAGAAGGAGGCGAGCGGCCAGACCTTGTGCTTATGGATGTAAAAATGCCTATTATGGGCGGTATTGAGAGTACAGCATACCTCACAAAAAAGCATCCTAAACTTAAGATCATTGCACTTACCATAGAAGCAGATGAGCAAATCATACGCAATATGGTTCGGGCGGGTGCTAGAGGATATCTTCTTAAAGATGTAAAAAAAGACGTCTTGCAATTTGCCATTAACGAAGTAATGCGCACGGGGTATTACTACACTAAGAACGTTAAAAAGGCAATAGACAATGAGGGGAACGATGAGGTTAAGTTGAAGCCGCGTGAGATAGAATTCATTCAGCATGCGTGTACAGAGATAACCTATAAAGAGGTGGCTGATAGAATGTGCTTAAGCCCAAAAACCATTGAAGGCTATTGTGAAACTGTTTTTCAAAAACTTAATGTAAAGAACAGAACCGGCCTTGTTATCTACGCGATCAAGAATGGTATTTTTGAACCAGAATAGTTCGCATCAATTTTCAGCCCAAAATTCATTTTACTTTAAGTGTTAACAAAATATTCGCTTAAGAGTATATGGTCAATTGCGTATTTTTGTGAGGAACACTATTGATATTCATGCTTAAGCAACAATTAAATTTCAAACTTTCACAAAAGCTTTCTCCTCAACAAATACAGTTGATGAAGCTTATTCAACTTCCTACTCAGGCTTTTGAGCAAAGAGTAAAACAGGAACTTGAAGAAAATCCTGCGCTTGATAGTGGGCGAGAAGAAAGTAAAGATGATTATGATGAATTTGATAATTCATCAGATCAAGAGTATGAGTCAGACAGCATAGAAGCAGAGATCAATGTAGATGAGTATTTGTCTGACGACGAAATACCAAACTACAGACTCAATGCTAATAATTACAGTGCTGATGATGAAGATAAGCAAGTGCCTTATGCATCAGGAACTACTTTTACACAGCATTTACAATCACAGTTGAATACCTTCAGATTAGATGAAGAGGAGCGTGAGATCGCAGAGTTTTTGATAGGAAGTGTAGATGAAAGCGGATATTTAAGAAGATCTATCGTTGATATTATGGATGATCTTGCTTTCACGCAAAACATCTATACTACAGAAGATAAAATTGAAAAAGTGCTCGGTTTGGTCCAGAGACTCGATCCTGCAGGCGTAGGCGCGAGAAGTCTTGAAGAATGTTTACTTATTCAGCTCAAGCGAAAAGATGTCACAGAAGCAGTAGAATTGGCTATAGCCATATTAGAAAAGTCTTTTGAGCATTTCAGCAAGAAACATTATCAGAAGCTCATCAGTAAATATGATATTACAGAAGAGCAGTTAAAGGATGCGATAGAAGAAATTTCTCATCTTAATCCTAAACCTGGCAGCTCTTATTCTAGTAACACAAGAGTTGTGGAGCATGTTGTTCCAGATTTTACTATTCGTATTGTAGATGGCGAATTAGAACTTACCTTAAATGGTCGTAACGCTCCAGAAATGCATGTTTCTCGTGAGTACAGCGAGATGATGAAAGGATATAAAGAGTCTAAAGAGAAAAGCAAATCTCAACGTGATGCTGTACTTTTTATTAAGCAAAAGTTAGATGCTGCAAAATGGTTTATTGAAGCCATTCGTCAACGTCAGCAGACGCTTTTTGTGACCATGAGTTCAATTATGCATTATCAGGAAGAGTATTTCCTTACTGGTGATGAGCGTAATTTGCGACCTATGATACTTAAGGACATTGCAGATGAGATCGACATGGATGTTTCAACTGTGTCTCGCGTTGCCAATAGCAAGTATGTAGATACACCGTATGGAATAAAACTTATCAAAGAGTTTTTCAGCGAAAGCATGACAAACGATCAAGGCGAGGAGGTTTCTACCCGCGAGATCAAAAAGATCCTTGAGATCACAATTGAGGAGGAAAATAAAAGAAAGCCGCTTACAGATGATAAGCTAGCAAAGATCTTAAAAGATAAAGGTTATCCTATCGCAAGAAGAACAGTGGCAAAATATAGAGAGCAACTTGATATTCCTGTGGCTCGTTTACGCAAACAGATCTGATGAAAGCATTTCTTAGATCATTTTCCTATATTTTTCATCCGTTATTGATGCCTATGTTAGGCGTTGGTATTTATTTCGTTATTACGAAAAAGTATATCCCAGAATCTTTTCTGTATGCTAAGTTGTTTGCGATAACGATCTTGACCATTGTAGTGCCAATTTTGTTTTTTTTGCTTTTGCGAAATTTACAATTGGTTGAATCAGCCTTTATCCCAAAGGTTAAGCAGCGCAGACTTCCTTTGCTTTGTAACATGGCTTTGACATTGCTAATTCTAAAGATTGT
The DNA here is from genome assembly GCF_055391795.1 of Leeuwenhoekiella obamensis. Classification (NCBI taxonomy): domain Bacteria; kingdom Pseudomonadati; phylum Bacteroidota; class Flavobacteriia; order Flavobacteriales; family Flavobacteriaceae; genus Leeuwenhoekiella; species Leeuwenhoekiella obamensis. The sequence goes on from NZ_AP029251.1 coordinate 3,367,449, forward strand.
AGTAAATGGCTATGAATTCCCAGAATTGTATTATTTCTTTTTGGGTATTCTAGTTACTTCTGTAATTCTTTTTGTTCTTGCCTTGTTCAAAGTGCGCGCTAGTCTGCATATGGTTGGTTTATCAGGCGTTTTCACCTTTGTAATGGGTCTAAGCATACATTATGCAGAGAATCTTCTTCCTGTGTTAGCTTTGCTTGTATTTTGCTTGGGTTGTACGGCTTCTTCTAGATTGATCTACAAAGCGCATACGGTTCTTGAATTACTTCTAGGAATTGTAGTTGGCTGTCTGCCTCAGATATTTATTTTCTACTATTGGCTATAGAATATAGAAGATCAGACCTAACTTAAAATTATTAAGTTCTAGTGGTTGGTCATCAATTGTTCTTACATTACTATTAAAAAATGGTGTGATGTTGTATTGAAAATAGAAGTTGAAGGTTTCATAACCAAAGCTAAAAGTGGCGGCGTAACGAAGTTTTTCTAGCTCTGGTATATCTGTATTTACTATTCTTGTCGCGGTGTCTTCAAAGTTTGCCTTATGGGCGAAAATGTATCCCAATTGAACTCCACTATATATTCTCCAGAACTTATTTGTGGTAGGCGTACTTGTTCGCCATCTTAACTGTAGCGGAAATTCTACAAGATAAGTTGAAAGCCAGTTTTTGTTATAATCTCGATTGCTCTCAATTATTTCAAAGGTTGTTACCTTGCCTGTAGTTTCACCAATTAAAAGATTCTGGTTATATGTGTTCATGCTAAAACCAGCTCCCAGGCCAATTGCCCAGTTTCTTTTAGCATTGATTGGCATATCTCTTATAGCTCCAAAGTGCAATCCACCACTGAAGCCGTTTTGTTGTAGGTTATCTGGCTTATTAACGAGTAGGTTGAAGGTTACAGCAAGGTAAAATTGATCTTCGCGATATTTGGTGTCAACCAAAGTATCATTTTCAGCAGGTGTAGTTTGAGCCGTGAGCTGAGTTGCTATAAACGCAAGAAGTATAAAAATGATTATCCTTTTCATTGAAAATAAAGGTAGGATAATAAGCTTTAATAAAATAAAAACGCTCCGAATTTCGGAGCGTTTTATAATTAATAAGATCTTAAAATCTAGTCATTGCTGTTAACAGCGTCACCAGATTTAGTAACGTAATTAATTTTAAGAGCATTTGCTTTTCTAAGTTCCTGTTTAATATCAGAAACAAGACCCATATTAGCTTCACCATCCACTTTTAAAGCAGTGGTAAGGTATGGTACAAGCTCTTGTCTTTTACTAGCCCTTTCTTCAAAAATAAAGTTTTGGATTTCTGAAACTGTTGAGATTTTATCATTCAACTGAATTACAGCTTCCGTTCCAAAAGTACTTTGATATCTAGGGCTTGGTGCGCCTGCATAAATATTCATTACTAGATCTTTCTTGTCCAGTTTCTCAATTTGGTCTGCAGTAGGAAGATTGTTTTTAATCATCAACGTGTCATCACGCATTACTGTTGCAACCATAAAGAAAAACAGGAGCATAAAAACGATATCTGGCAATGAAGCCGTGCTGATCGCTGGAAGTTCTCCACCCTTTTTCTTCTTAAATTTTGACATGAGAAAGTGCTTTTAAATATTACTTTTTAGGTTCAGCTTCTGAAAGCTTTTCTGGATACATCTCGCGAATGGTCTCTAACTGCGGCTTGATCTTATTTTTATCAGATTCCGAAGTACGAGCATCATTGTAGCGAGTCTCTAATTCAATGAAAGAGGTTCCATAAAGCCTTTGAGCTTCTCTGTTCCTAAGTTCATTATATGCAGCTACAAGTTCATTCTGTACAGCTATATAGCGCTTGTAAGATGTTGTTCTGTTATTCTGAAGCGAGATAATCGCCTTCTCAGGATTTACAGAAGATGCAGGATCTTTTGATCCCTGGCAATAAGAACATGCGTCATCACCAGTACCAGCACCATTATCTAAAAAAGCTACAGCAGCAGCACGAAGGTCTTTAAGCTCCATTAGTTCGTCTTCAACAAGCAATTCACCATTACCGTTCACCATAACTATAAAGAGGTTTCTCTCTTTAATCTGAGGTGGTGGAGGCATGTTTTCATCCAGTTCAGGCGGAAGCTTACGACTAATACCGCTATCTGTCTCAATTGTTGTTGTTACTAGAAAGAAGATAAGCAGAAGGAAGGCAATGTCTGCCATAGATCCTGCATTAACTTCTGGGGCTGATCTTCTTGCCATAATTTACTTTGCTAATTTTCTAACTCCTGAGAATACCATTGCTCCGACTGCAAGTACAGCTAGTATGTAGAATACATATAGACCAGCCTCTACCCAGCGTACAGCTGTAGCAGAAAGTACTTCACCATCGTCACCTATAGGAGTTTCTTCACCGCTTGCGATACCAAATGAGATACCAACTACAGCTAGGAAGATAACTATACCTATAAGAGCATTTTTAAAGGTCTTAGGATTAGTTAAAATGTTTTTCAATACAAACACTACTACGGACACAAGTATAATTGCAAGTGTAGCATAAGTAATGTAAATGAAAGGAGTCACAAGACTATCCTGTAGATCAGGAGATGCCTCTATTTCTGCGTCGCCTGCCAGGATGATTCTAAGTAGCCAGATAGCTCCAAGAATCGATAGGATGAAGGCAACAATTTTTAATACTTTATGTAACATAATAGACTATGTTTTCTTTAAATGGGTTTCTTACTTTTTGTAACGAACAAGCATGTCGATAAGAGTGATAGATGCATCTTCCATATCGTTAACGATGCTATCAATCTTAGCGATGATGTAGTTATAGAAAATCTGAAGGATAATCGCTACAATAAGACCGAATACAGTTGTAAGAAGTGCTACTTTAATACCACCCGCTACAAGAGAAGGTTGCATGTCACCAGCTGCCTCAATTTTGTCAAATGCCTGGATCATACCAATTACCGTACCCATGAAACCAAGCATCGGTGCAAGTGCGATAAATAATGATACCCAAGATACGTTTTTCTCAAGTTGACCCATTTGTACACCACCGTAAGCTACAACAGCTTTCTCAGCAGCGTCGATACCTTCGTCTACACGGTCAAGACCTTGATAGTAGATAGAAGCTACAGGACCACGAGTGTTACGACAAACTTCTTTAGCAGCTTCAATACCACCACTGTTAAGAGCGTCTTCAACGTCTTGTGCAAGTTTCTTAGTATTTGTAGTTGCAAGGTTTAGATATATAATTCTTTCGATAGCAATCGCAAGACCTAAAATCAAACAAAGAAGTACGATACCCATGAAACCAGGACCCCCTTCAATAAAACGTTTTTTAAGTTCTTGAGTAAAACTTAGCGACTCAGTTTCATCATCTGCTGATGCTTCTGCGGCATCATCCTGAGCTGCGGTTATTACAGTAGAGCTTGCGGTGATAGGTGCGTTAGTACTAGCCTGAGCCGAGTAATTACCTAAAGCCGCTACAGCTGCGATTACCAAAATGGAAAATAATCTTTTCATTGCTATTGATCTTAATAATTAGTTAGTAAAGTGATAAAGATATAAAATAAATTATACAAAAAATTAAAAATTCGCAGAGAGGAAGGGATTCGAACCCTCGATACGCTTTTGACGTATACACACTTTCCAGGCGTGCGCCTTCGACCACTCGGCCACCTCTCTTCTTATGGCTTCTGCCCGAAATGTAATTAGCTACACCTGTTTTTAACGGGTCGCCAATTAACAAAAAATATGTCAAATCCGCAACGCAAAATGGTTTACTTAATAAAAATTTAAACCATTTCTCCCCGTAACGAGGTTTCAAATATAGTCTTAAAGACCTTTGGCGACAAATTTTGACCCAGCAGATACATCATTTTTGTGATCGCTGCTTCTATTGTTAGATCTTTGCCATCTATAATGCCCATATTTTTGAGGTCTGCACTCGTCTCATAATTACCCATTTGAACACTGCCTGATGTGCACTGGGTAATATTAACTACCGGAATTCCTTTTTTGATAATATTTTTCAAATTTTCTAAAAACCATGGCTTAGTTGAGGCGTTTCCGGTGCCAAATGTTAATAAAATTACTCCTTTATATATAGATGATGTTGTTAAAGATTCTAGCATGTTTTGAGTAATTCCAGGATAAAGATGTAATACGAGCACATCTGCAACCATGTTTTTATGCAATTTGAATTTCTTTTTACTTTTTCGCGCTAAAGCGCCATGATCTATTTTAAGATGTAAGCCAGAGTTTACCAGAGCTGGATAGTTAGGAGACTCAAAAGCCTCAAAATATTCAGCACTTATTTTAGTAGAGCGATTGCCTCTATATAGTTTGTACTCAAAGTATAATCCTACTTCGTTAATAATGGATTTTCCTTTTTCGTTTTTTAACGCAGCTAGTTGAACCGAGGTGATAAGATTTTCTTTAGCATCTGTGCGTAAGTCGCCAATGGGTAATTGAGAACCTGTGAGGATTACAGGCTTGCCCAGATTTTCCATCATAAAACTAAGCGCGCTGGCAGTGTAACTCATGGTGTCGCTACCGTGTAGAATTACAAATCCGTCAAATTGCTCATAGTTCTCTTTAATGATACTGCCCATTTTGTACCAATCTTCGGGCTGCATGTTTGAGCTATCTAAGGGCTCGTCAAAAGAAACTGTAGAGATCTCACAGTCTAATAATTTAAGTTCAGGGATTTTTTCAAGGAGATTCTCAAAGTTAAAAACCTTGAGCGCTCCAGTTTCAAAATCTCTGATCATACCTATAGTACCACCAGTATAAATTATTAAGACCTTACTATTACTCATTAATTGTTCTCTCTGTTTTTTACAGGGTTTGCATACATGCTTAAGAAACTTTCTTTCGCAACAGCGTCACTGCAATCTATGCGGCGCTCAAGTCTTCTTTGAAAGTGTCGCATATCTTTTGCTGTGTAGGCATAAGAATATTTGTCTGAATCTGTAAGCAAGTCCATTGCGACATAATTTGATGGCCAAAGTTTATACAATTTGTATATTTCTTTGTCAATAGCACTGGCAAGCGCTTGGAGTTTGTCATTTTCTGAAACGTCCATTGCTTTGATGTTCTCATAAATAGACTCATCAAGTGAGCCTACAGCAATGTGAACGCGCTTCTTTTGGCCTAGAGCCCCCTGTAAAATGCTATTAAAATCTTCATTGTTGCTCTTCACATATTCTACGTCCATATTTTTTGCAACCAGTTCTGGAACCTTTAAAATATCTGTGGGATCAAATTCATAGCTTATCGCCACAGGAACAATATTTAATGTTTTGAGATACGATATTACATCAGTTTCTTTGGCTTTAGCCAAAGCAAGCATTTTTAAAACACCCTGCTGCGTTTTATCATTTCCATCTTTTGTACGGCCTTCTCTTTGAGCTAACCAGATAGATTGCTTTTTCTCCTTAAGAAGATAAAATATGTACTTTGAAAGTATCTGACTACTTCTTAACATCTCGCGCGGAGAAAGACTTCTTTGTACAAGAAAATTGCGATTAAGGCGAGACAAAGCCATTAAAAATGGTTTGTGAACCAAGTTGTCACCTATCGCACTTGCGGTCATTTTTTGCTCATGCTCAAAAAGCGCAACGTTAATAAAGGATGTGTCAAGAATTATATCCCGGTGATTTGACAGATATAGGTAAGAAGTATTTTTATCTAAAGTGTCAAAACCAGAGGTCGAAAGGCCATCAGTACTCTTCTCAAGCACCTTCTGGATGCTATTGTAGATCACCTTTGTCTGAAAATCAAAAATAGAATGGCAACCTGCGAGAATCTCCTTTATTTCTTCAAAACTCTTCTCAGGAAAAGTGAACTGCAAAAGCGCCTTAAACATCGGGTGATTCGCAAATTCTTTTAAGACTTCATTGACTTCGTCGTCGTTGTAGGGTCTTATTTTCTCAAATTCAGTCACTTTTATGATGGTTTAGTTAGGTTATATTGCAAAGATCTCTTTGCAATTTTGTGTCGTTATCTCTGCTATTTTTTCAAGTGGCAAGTTATATATTTCAGCGACTTTTTCAGCAATGTGTCTTATGTATGCACTTTCATTACGCTTACCGCGAAAAGGAGTAGGAGCTAAGTAAGGCGCATCTGTTTCTAGCACGATATGCTCAAGGTCTATCTCATGCAAGAATTTATCGATCTTACCATTCTTAAAAGTGACCACACCGCCTATACCCAGTTTAAGATTATAGGTAAGCGCTTTTTTAGCATTTTCTAATGTGCCGGTGAAACAATGAAAAACGCCTCTAAGTTTTTCGCTTTTTTCAGCTTCTAGCACTTCAAAAACTTCGTCAAAGGCATCTCTACAATGTATTACAATAGGAAGATCGTGCTGTTTTGCCCACTGTATCTGTTTGGCGAAAGCCTGCTTCTGTAGATCAAGGGTAGATTTATCCCAATATAGATCTACGCCTATTTCTCCCACGGCACAAACATCGCCTTCTTGTAAGCGTTGTTCAACATGCGCAAGTTCTTTGTCTATTGACTCTGGCTTAACATGCGTAGGATGTAAACCTGTCATAAGATGCATGATCTCAGGATATGCTTTTTTAAGGTCAAGCATTCTTGTGGTATACTCTGAGTCTATTGCAGGAAGAACAAATTCGTTTATTTTATGCGCTATGGCGTTTTGAATAGCCTGGTCACGATCGCTATCAAAATCTTCACCATATATATGCGTATGGGAATCTATAAAATACATGGGGTAAATTTATAAGTTTAGAAGCGAGCGAATGTAAACTTTAAGATACATTTTGAGGTGTAAAGTTTAATTTCGCAATACTTTTTACTTAAGTTCTATAAAAAAGATATGGCTTCTCTTCGCAGTTTCCTGAAAACCAAAAAATACAAGCGCATAAAATTAAATGAGACAGAGACGGGTCATTTTGTTTTTGATGCAAAGATCAATGGTGTAGAGGGCAAATTTATACTTGATACAGGAGCATCTAATACCTGCGTGGGCTTTGAAGGGATAGAAAAGTTTAAACTTCTTGCTGAAGAAAGTGAAGTTAAAGCTGCCGGCGCTGGCGCGGTAGATATGCTTACACAGCTTTCGCAGAACAATGTGATCGAGATAGGTAAATGGAAAAACAAAAAGAGCAACGTTGTACTTTTTGACCTTAATCATGTAAATACTGCGCTAATTAATCATGGTATTCCCGCTGTAAGCGGAATTATTGGCGCTGATGTATTAAAAAAAGGTAAAGCGATCATTGATTATAAGTTTACCTGCTTCTATTTGAAGTAAAGCCAATATCCATTTTTGATATTTATAAAGAGAGGTAAAACGAATTAGTTAATAATTTACCACTTTTTACTAGTTTTTTTCTAGGTTTCGTTAATTTTTGCTTGTTAATTTTTGGTTAAAAGAATTGTTTTTCGTTAAATTTACTGACACAACTAAAAACTTATAACCCTAAATCCCCTCATAATTATGTATACCTCAATCGTTTTCGAGGTCAGTAGCATGGCCTTGTTAGTAACAACCGCGATGTATTCAATATATCGTCTTTTAAAAGACATGAAGAAAAAGGAGCTTTAAGCTTCTTTTTTTTTTGCGCTATACTTTTGAGGAAAGTTTATTACATAAAGAAAGCCAGCTAAAATAGCTGGCTTTCACCCCAAATCATAATTGATTATTACAAGTCAATTACAACAATTTTTAGCACAAAGTGCTTAAACAAATATATAGTTTTTACTTGTTAAGAAACAAGCATAAAAAGTTTAATTTTTTCAAAATTAATTAGTTATAAAACTTTTTGAGGCAATTGCTTCATTCTTACCATCCTTATATTGCATCATGGTAAATCCAGGATGAATACAATAAGAACCAGTTTCTCCAGCTTTATTCATTGCAACATAAGCTACTTGAAAATCTGTGTATTTTGGATTCTTAGTAACTATTCTATTAACGGCTTCTTCGCACGCTTGTTGTGGAGACATGCCATTTCTCATTAATTCTACAATAAGAAAGCTCCCTACGCTCTTGATCACTTCTTCTCCCATACCGGTTGCAGCTGCTCCACCTATCTCATTATCAATAAAAAGTCCGCTGCCTATTATAGGCGAATCTCCCACGCGACCACGCATTTTATAAGCTAAACCGCTAGTTGTACAAGCGCCGCTAATATCACCGTTTGCATCCATGGCTACCATCCCGATGGTATCGTGGTTTTCGATATTAATGATGGGTTTATAATCTGATGTTTCAAGCCATTTTTTCCATGCTTTCTCAGATTCTTCGGTAAGGAGGTCTTCTCTTGTAAAACCGCTATCTACCGCAAGTTGCTCTGCACCTTCACCTACCATCATTACATGTGGAGTGTCTTCCATTACTTTTCGCGCAAGCGCAGCAACATTTGTGATGTTTTCTACAGCAGCGACAGAACCTGCATTGCCATGCTTATCCATCACGCAGGCATCTAGGGTTACATGACCTTCGCGATCTGGAGCACCACCTTTACCTACGGTGGTGTTTTTTATATTTTCTTCTTCAACCGCAACGCCTAATATCACTGCGTCTAGTGCAGGTTTGCCTTGATCTAGGAGAGCACCACAAGTGGCATTTGCTTTCTCAAAGCGCCAAGTACAGATGCTTACAGGGCCGTTAGATCTTTTCATAGTAGTGTTCTTTTTGTTAGGGCTGGCCTTAAGTTGCGACGTAGATATGAGTCCCATGGAAAGTGCGAGACTTCCCAAGGTGCTGTGGCTTAAAAAATTTCTTCTTTTCATATGGGGAAGATACCGTGTTTAGGTCAAATATGTATAAAATTTCTTTTGGCTGCAGCCAAAAGACCTATGATGTTCTAATTTAGTATCCCTAAAATTTTTCTATGCGTTGGCTCATTTTTATCGTGGCTTACATTCTTGTAGACCTTTATGCTTTTCAAGCATTTAAAACTGTTGTAAAAAATCAATGGTTACACTATTTGTGGCTTGCACTCTCTGTGGCTGTTCTTATAAACTTTATTTACCAGATCAGCACGAAGGATCAAAGTGCGGGCTTAGGTACTGGGTTTATGTATGGTTTTGGGATCTTTCTTGCCTTTTTTGTCTCAAAACTGGTCTTGCTTCTGGTGATGTTTGGTGAAGATATCGTTAGATTTTTTGTGGCGGCAGGGAGATCTATTTTTGTAAGATCTGAGTCCTTCAGCATTCCTGATCGCAGAAAATTTCTGAGTACTGTGGCTTTAGGCTTGGCCGCGATCCCGTTTGCGTCGCTGTTGTATGGTATGTATAAAGGCAAATATCGTTACCGCGTGCTGAAGTATCAGCTAGAGTTTGATGATCTTCCAGAAGCCTTTGATGGGTACACGATCACGCAAGTAAGCGATATTCACAGCGGTAGTTTTGATAATCACGAGAAAGTGGCTTATGGTGTAGACCTTATTAATGAGCAAAAAAGTGATGTGATCCTTTTTACAGGTGACCTTGTAAATAATATGGCTACAGAAATGCACGATTATAAAGATCTTTTTTCAAGCCTTTCGGCGAAAGACGGTGTGTATTCTGTACTAGGTAATCACGATTATGGTGATTATGTAGAATGGGATTCCGCGGAAGCGAAAGAAAAAAACCTGCAAGATCTTATACAGTTAGAGCGAGAAATGGGCTGGGATATCTTGCTTAACGAGAATAGAACGATAAACCGTGGTGAAGAAAAAATTCACTTAGTAGGTGTTGAGAACTGGGGAGCTGGTTTTAAACAAAAAGGTGATCTTGATCTTGCAACCGGTACTCTGGGAGCTGAAGATTTTACTATATTAATGAGTCATGATCCTTCGCACTGGGAAGAAAAGGTGAAAAATGATGCGCGTAATTATCAACTTACCTTAAGTGGACACACGCATGGAATGCAGTTTGGCATTGAAATCTCCGGATTTTTAAAGTGGAGCCCTGTGCAGTACCGCTATAAAAATTGGGCCGGAATTTACAATGAAGGCAAGCGCATGATCAATGTAAATCGTGGATTTGGTTATCTCGCATATCCCGGTAGAGTGGGCATCTGGCCAGAAATCACTGTGATAGAATTAAAGAAAAAAGTAGAAGCATAAAAGATTTATTCTTTTAAATGCTTCTATAAATCAGATACTTATTTATTTTTAACAACCCTAAAATTAAAATATAAATTATGAGCAAATTCAAAGCAGCTGAGGATAGATATGAAAAAATGAAATTCCGTCGTTGCGGAAAAAGCGGTATAGATCTGCCTATGATCTCACTAGGTCTGTGGCATAACTTCGGCGATGTAGACGATTTTGAGAACGGTCGTAGCATTTTAAGAACCGCCTTTGACAATGGCGTGACGCATTTTGACCTTGCTAATAATTATGGGCCTCCTTATGGTACGGCAGAGAAGAACTTCGGGAAGATCTTTGCTCAAGATTTTAAGCAATATCGCGACGAACTTATAATTTCTTCAAAAGCAGGTTGGGATATGTGGCCTGGACCTTATGGTAACTTTGGTTCGCGTAAATATTTGATCGCAAGTCTTGATCAATCGCTGCAACGCATGGGATTAGATTATGTAGATATTTTTTATCACCACCGCCCAGATCCAGACACTCCGCTAGAAGAAACAATGGGCGCGCTAGATCAAATTGTGCGTTCTGGTAAGGCGCTTTACGTTGGCGTTTCTCAGTATGATGATGCGCTTACGCGAAAAGCAGCCAAACTTCTTAAAGACATGGGAACACCATTTCTTATTCATCAACCACGTTACAACATGATGGATCGCTGGGTTGAAGATGGTCTGCTAGATGCGCTTGAAGAAACCGGTCTGGGAAGCATTGTTTTCTCACCGCTTGAACAAGGAATTCTTACTGGCAAATACCTTAATGGTATTCCTGAAGATTCACGAGCAAAAAAAGATGGTAGTTACCTTAATGAAAACCAGATCACCGAAGAAGTAGTTGCTAAAGCTCAAAAATTAAATGCAATTGCTCAAGAGCGTGGTCAAAGTCTTGCACAAATGGCGATCGCATGGTTGCTTAAAGATAAGCGTGTGACATCGGTGCTTGTGGGTGTGAGTAAGGTTTCTCAATTAAAAGACAATATCGCGGCGCTTGATAAACTAGAGTTTTCAAGTAGCGAATTACAAGAAATAGAAACTATTTTAAAAGGATAGATCATGCGATTAAAACATCACCTTCTGGCAGTACTTGCACTTTTTTGTGTCGCTTTCGCGGAAGCGCAACTCAAACTTCCCGTTATTTTTAATGATAACATGGTGCTGCAACGCAATAGCGAAGTGCCGGTTTGGGGATGGGCAACTCCTGGTGAGCAAGTTCATATTGAAGCAAGCTGGCTAGAAGGTGGTGATTTTAATGCAACCGTAAATGACGATGGTAGTTGGAAGATAATCTTGCCTACTAAAGATGGTGCAGATCCTTATGAAATGATCATTAAAGATTCACAGCAAAATGTGGATACTATTTCTAATATTTTGATGGGTGAAGTTTGGTTACTTTCTGGGCAAAGTAATATGGAGTGGAGTGCGAGCGCTGGCATTGATGATGGTGAAGAAGCTATTAAGAATGCTGCAAATTCTAGAATTCGATTTTTTGAAGTGCCGCATTTAACTGCAGATAAAGAGCAAAATGACACGCAAGGGCAGTGGACAGAGAGCACACCAGAAACCATGAAAGAGTTTAGCGCGGCGGGTTACTTTTTTGCAAAAAAGATAAGTGAAGAACTTGATGTTCCCGTTGGGCTTATTGGTTCTTACTGGGGCGGATCGCCAGCAGAGATCTGGATTCCTCAAAGTGCTTTTAAAAAAGATTCATTGCTTGTAGAATCTGCAAGTAAATTGAAAGATCAGCCTTGGTCGCCTATAAAACCTTCTGTGACTTATAATGCGATGATCGCACCTTTAGTGCCATTTGATATTGCTGGAGTTTTATGGTATCAAGGAGAATCTAATACCATTAATGCAGATCATTATGAGCACACATTTTCTCAGCTTATAAGCAGTTGGCGAGAAAAATGGAATAAAGATTTTCCGTTTTATTATGCGCAGATCGCACCTTATAAAGATTATGAAGGCGATTCTGGTGTAAAGATCAGAGATGTTCAACGTCGTGTGCTAGATCTTACCGGTACTGGTATGGTAATGACAAGCGATATAGGTAACCTTGACGATATTCATCCCCGCAATAAAATTGATGTTGGTGAGCGCTTTGCTAATTTGGCTTTAGCCAAATATTATAAAACCCTAAAAGAAACAGTAGATGGACCTTTACCTGAAAAAGCTGTGTATACCGCAAATGGAGTAGAGGTGTATTCTAAAAATCAAAAAGGATTGCATGTGCGCGGGCCAATGCGCAGTATGCTCTTTGAAGTTGCGGGAGAAGATATGCAGTTTAAGCAGGCAATTGCCAAAATCTCTAAAGATAAAATACTATTGCAATCTCCTATAGCTTCGCCTCGATATGTGCGTTACGCTTGGCAAAACGCAGTAGATCCAGATATTTTTAATGCAGCGGGATTGCCCCTTACAAGCTTTATTATTGAAGTAAACAAATAAGGCTCTGCGATCAACAGAGCCTTATCAACAAACCAATAAATCAATAATCTAGCAAAGGGGTACCGCTTATTGCATCGGTGTTCCCCTAAGATTTTTAATATTTTAAAAAGCCCTTTTTTACCTTCAGGCTTTAATTTTTTTGAGAACTGCATCTTTGACTTCATTTGTAAGCAAAGGTTTAAGCGACTATCCTTAGATTTTTACAGTAAATGCATCTTTTTTAGCAAAAGCGTGCATTTTTTAATACTCACAAGCCGTAAATAATGGTATCGCTTCCGCGAAAAGAACAAATACACGTGATCTGATCTTATTCTCTAACCAGTTCCTCAATCTGAATTTCTTCTCCTTTCACAACTACAGTCTCGATGAAATCATGAATCTCATCAGTAAAATTGAAACCTATTCCTGACCATTCATGTTTTCCTCCTGGAGCTCTGTATAAAGCATAAGAAGTATTAAGTTCTTTCAATTTATGGGCTATGGTTTCAGCGCCGTCTAGCATGATAAATCCGGGTTTGTCTGTATCACAAAAGTGATGTGCATCTGTGCCAAAAGGAACTAGATTATCTGCTTCACCATGAATAAAAAGCCCAGGAATTGCCGTGTCTTTATTAATGTAACGTGCATCTGTGATCGCGCCAGCAAATGAAACAGCCGCCGCCACTTTAAAATCCTCAGGAAAAATATCTGAGTAAAATGGATGTCTTTGTTGGTATGCAGCGTGCAAAATGGCTTCTGCTCCTGCGCTGCTTCCTACAAGAATGATCTTTTTTGCATCAAAATTAAAGTCTCCTTTTTTTAAGTATTCAACGGCATCAACTACATCAAGCGCTGCACGTTTAAAGGTTTCCATTTTGTCTGTTGCAGGACAGTCACACCCAAAACCGGTTTTGGTTCCTTTTCGCGTAAGCGCATAATTTATGCTTACTGCTGCGTAACCAAAGGACGCCATTGTTTTTGAGAACTTTATTTCGCCAGGTCCATCTTTTCTTCCGCCTACAAAGCCGCCGCCATAAAGTAAAACCACAAGTGGTCTACTTGCATTGTCTTTTTGAGAAGTGAGCGTGTAAAAGTCTAGATCAAGCGTATCGCTGTATCGATGCGTTGACATCTGGATCTCATCGGTTTTGTTTTGGCCTTGAGCCAAAGAACTTATGAATATGAAAAACAGTGTGATGAAACCCAGAAGTCGTGACATGTGATCTTATTTTAGCGTGAATGACGTTTTAAGCGTAGCCTCGCTGTTACCGCCCACATAAACCTCAAATTGGCCCGGTTCTGCAACAAATTCTAGCGAAGTGTTGTAGAACTTAAGATCTTCTGGTTTTAATGTGATGGTAACGGTTTTGCTTTCACCGCTTTTTAGCATCACTTTTTCAAAACCTTTTAAGGTGCGTAGCGGCGGTGTTATGCTGCGAACTACATCATGAAGATACAATTGAACTACTTCTTCACCGTCAAAATCGCCAGTATTTTTTACAGTCACACTAACATTTATGCTTTCTCCTTGTGCGATTGTTGACTTGTTAACGCCAAGATCGCTGTACTCAAAAGTGGTATAGCTTAAGCCAAAACCAAACGGAATAAGCGGTGTGTTCTCAACATCTAGGTAGTTTGATTTAAACTTTTCCCAGTCTTTTTTAAGCTCAGGGCGGCCGGTGTTTTTCTGACTGTGATAAACCGGGATTTGTCCCACATTTCTTGGCCATGAAGCAGTGATCTTCCCAGACGGATTGTAATCTCCAAAAACTACATCTGCAATCGCATTTCCTGCTTCTACACCAGGATGCCAAACTTGTAAAATATCAACTGGTAGGCTCATCTCTTCTTCAATTGTAAGTGGGCGACCGCTCATTAAAACAAGAACAACAGGTTTGCCGGTTTTTGCCAAAGCTCTGATCAAGACTTTTTGACTTTCAGGGATATTAATGTCTGTTTTGCTAGACGCTTCTCCAGTCATTTCGGTGGCTTCTCCTACAACTGCCACGACAACATCAGATTTCTTTGCTGTCTCAAGTGCTTCTTTTAGCATAGTTTCGGGAGTGCGACTATCAATATCGATACGCGGACCAAAGACGTTTATCTTTTTGGCGAAAGCCTCATCATTAGAAATATTTGCGCCTTTTGCATAATTGATCTCTGCATTAGGAGCAACATTTTTGAATCCGTCGAGAATTGGGATGGCAAGCGTTACATCACCAGTAGGCGCCCAAGTTCCCAGCATGTTGTTTTGGCTATTAGCCAAAGGACCAACCAGCGCGATCTTTGCATCTTTTTTAAGCGGAAGCACGTTGTTGTCATTCTTTAAAAGCACAAACGATTTGCGAGCAGCTTCGCGCGCTAATGCACGGTTCTCTTTGCTAAGAATATCTTTTGCTGGGCGCGATTCATCATTATATCTATATGGATCTTCAAAAAGCCCAAGCTTGTATTTTGCTTCTAGGATTCTGCGGCAAGCCTCTGTAATCTCAACTTCGGTTACTTTGCCTTCAGACAAGGATTTTTTTAAGGTAGTTAGGAATCCTTCACCCACCATATCCATGTCTAATCCTGCTTTTAACGCTTGCGCGGAAACCGCCTGAAGATCACCCAGACCGTGTGCGATCATTTCGTTAAGCGACGTATAATCTGAAACTACAAATCCGCCGAAACCCCATTCTTTGCGCAGTAGATCTGTAAGCAACCATTTGTTACCAGTCGCCGGAACACCATCTACATCATTGAAAGAGCTCATCACACTTGCAACACCAGCATCAACTGCTGCTTTGTAAGGCGGCAAATATTGATTATACATTTTTACACGGCTCATATCAACCGTATTGTAATCACGACCACCTTCTGCTGCGCCGTATAGCGCAAAGTGTTTTACAGTAGCGATCATGGTGTTAGGTGCAGTTAGATCTTCTTGCTGATAACCTGTTACCATCGCCTTCGCAATAGCAGAACCTAAGAATGGATCTTCGCCTGCTCCTTCAGAGATTCTTCCCCAGCGAGGATCGCGAGAAATATCAACCATAGGAGAGAAGTTCCAGTTTATACCATCTGCTGTTGCTTCTTTTGCTGCGGTTTGTGCTGTGCGATTGATCAAATCCATATCCCAAGTCGCTGCAAGACCTAGCGGTAATGGAAATGTGGTTTTATAACCATGAATCACATCTGAACCTATCAATAATGGTATGCCTAGTCTTGTTTGCTCTACCGCGATCTTTTGTGCCATGCGCACTTTATCAGGGCCGGTAACGCCAAAAAGCCCACCTACGTTTCCTGCTTTGATCTTTGCTTCTACGTTCTCACTTACCACAGAGCCGGTTGCAACACCGCCACCAGGAGTAAGCAAATTCAATTGACCTATTTTTTCTTCAATGGTCATCTTCTCTAGCAAAGCTTCAACTTCAGGAATTGAACTTCTGGTCTGCGCTTTCGCCGTAAGGCTTAAAAAAAGCACAGCTATAGGTATGAATATCTTTTTCATTATAGTCGTTTAAGGAAAAATTAAAAGGCTGTTGCTCTAGAGCTTATTTGTGAGTAAAACCTAGTTTGTCAAGACCTTGCTGAATTTCTGGAGCTCCCATAAAAAGATCCCAGATAAGACCTGATCTGTAATTTTCTATCATTACGATCATGGGTCCTTGATCAATGGCTAAGTAGCGTTTTGCTGCCCACTTTTTGCCGTCAAGGCTAAAGGCATCGTAGAATCCGGCTGGCCCCCATGTGAGATCATTAAGATCTGTGTAAAAATGACGCATAGCGGCCAGAGATTCCTTAGGAGTGTAAGGCAACGAACTAACAGCGGCTGTAGGCGAAACCACGCCGCGGTCATCATCTGGGCAATGTGCAGCATACCCCACGCTATCGTCTTCATTGCGGGTGTAGCTTGCAGTCAAGCCCCAGGTTTCTGGACCATAGGTCTCAGATTTCTTTGGATTTTCTTGACAATACGCATAGTTGATCTTGCTGTGATTTACATTAAGATCCCAGTAATTTGCGTATTTGTCTTCTAGTCCTTTTGGGTTTAACCCAAGGTAAGAATAGTGCGCCCAGAAAAGTGGGCCGCCTTTGTCTCCTACCGTGTTATGTTTTAAGATCAACGGGTAGCCATACGCTTCAACATCTGTTGTGATGTCGCCGCTGCGAGCCCAACCGTCATGATAAACTTCTGGTTTTATGGCGTGATCTGGTGAAGATGCCGCCATGATATACGTGATGAGACACTCATTGTAGCCCTCTATCATGAAGTTCATTTCCCACTCATAATCTGGCGACCAGTGCCAGAAAATGCCGTTTTTATTGTTTGTGTACCAGTTCCATTCAATTTCCTTCCAGAGTTTGTCAAACTTGGCTGCAACTGCTTTTTCTTCTTCGTTACCGTTTTTAAAATATTCTCTTATCACGATAAAAGACTGCGCTAAGAACGATGTTTCTACAATGTCACCGCCGTTGTCTTTTCTGCCAAAAGCTTGTACATCGCCGGTTTCGCCATTAAGCCAGTGTGACCATGCGCCATGAAATCTCGGGGCTTTCGCCAAAAAGTCTGCGACTTGATCAAATCGTGCCACAGCAGAGTCACGAGGAATAAATCCGCGGTCAACACCGGCAACAAGTCCCATAAGTCCAAAACCGCTACCACCAGTAGTTACAACGTGTGCATCATTCTTAGGATAATCGCCATCTGGATGAAAGCGCTCACGCCCCATACCAGAATTGGGCTCAGCATAATCCCAGAAATATTTTAAGGTCTGCTTCTGTACTGTATCAAGCAATGCATCTTCAGAAAGGGATTGCTCTTCACTAACTTCCGCGGAAGCGATATCATCTGTTTTTTTATCATTCTTACAGCTTGTAAAAAGTGTAAGAGTTATAGCAGTAAGTATGTAAAATGTCTTTTTCATACTGGTTTTATAGTAGGTTTAGTAATTAAAGTCTAAAAGGTTGAGGCCTGCTTGTACATCTGCGTCTTGCATAAAAAGATCCCAGAGTAGGGCAGTTCTATAATTTTCTATCATTGCGACAATTGGTCCTTGATCTATCGCAAGAAAACCATTTGCCGTCCAGTTGTATTCTTCTGAGAATGCATCATAAAAACCATATTTTCCCCAGAGAGTGTCTCCCATTCCTTCATAGAAATAATGCATCGCTGCAAGCGATTCTGTCGGGGTGTAAGGCATTGATGATAAAGCAGCCGTAGGTGTGATCACACCCAGATCGTTAGTTGGGCTGTGTGCTGAGTAACCATCTTTAGAATCTGATGCGGTCAATCCCCATGAATTAGCGCCATAACCTTCAAAGTTTTTTGGGTTATCTAAGCAATACTGATAGTTTATTTGTGTGTGCGCTGTGTTCTGATCCCAGTAATTTGCATATTGATCTTGCAGATTGCGTGGATCAAGGCCTATAAATGAATAATGACTGAAAAACAACGGCCCGCCATAAGAAGGTCCCATAGGTAGATTAATACCATATTGACTTCTGTTTGTCACGATATTGCCGTTAGAAGCCCAGCCTTGCGTATAAACTTCTTTTGTAATGGGATGTGTGGGCGAGGCTGCCGCCAAAACATATACGATCAAACTCTCGTTCCAACCTTTGATCTCTAGGTTCATTTGAAAGCCATACGTTGATGACCAGTGCCAATACAGCGTATTTTTACCTTGCGTGTACCAATCCCATTCTACGGCTTCCCATAAAGCTGTTATGCGGTCCCTAATGTCAGTTTCTTCCGCGGAAGCGTTATCAAAATATTGCCTGTTAATAAGCAATCCTTGCATGAGGAATGCAGTTTCTACCAGATCGCCACCATCATCGTATTGACTAAAAGGTCTCACAGTAGAAGAATTACCCATGTACCAATGCGCAAAAGCACCATGAAACGTAGGAACTTCTTCAAGAAAATCTAATATTTTATCAAGTCTGGTGATCGCTTCTTGTCTAGAGATCCAACCGCGTTGTACTGCTGAAGGAAAACTTGCCAGACCAAAACCAGATCCACCAGTTGTAACAATGTACTTACCATCGCCACCGTAAGAATCATCCTGACTGCGCTCGCGCGCCATACCGCTGTTTGCCTCAGCAAAATCCCAGAAGTAATTAAAGGTTGTTTCTTGCACAATATCCATCAGCTCATCATCAGGGATGGGATCTGCAGGCACCTCGCTGTCACCATCGTCGCTTCCGGGGATGTACGGCTCCTGATAGCCAGGCCCAGAATCGCTAGAGCAAGCAACTGCAAAAACAGCAAGTAATATTGTAAGAAATCGGTTAAACGATGTGTACATAAAATGTTTTAAGAGATTTGTTTTTTGGCTTTAAGCCAAAAGAAAGCATGCGAGAGAAAAAGTAAACTCCCGACTTCTTGTGAGGCCGAGAGTTTGTATTTCTATCTAGTTTGCCATAGCAGCAATTTCATCTGCCGAAAGCGCTTTGTTGTAAAAACGCAGATTATCCATTATGCTGGTGTCTGCCAGGTGACCCCACTCTGTAAAGCGAGGAGCACCGCTCATTACAGAAACGATATCTGTATCTGCCCAACTTATAGGAGCTGGCAAAGTGCCAGTATTCACTAGAGCGCCATTGATGTAGATCTTAGTTTCTGTAGTAGAGATCGTCATTGCAATATGAACCCAATCACTTGTAGAAGGATCGATCACGCCACCGTCATTCCAGCTGTCGCTATCTCCAGTACCTACATTTAATTTAAAACGTTGCTCAGTTTCATTACCTTCTCTAAAAAGTCGGAAACCGCTAGTTCTAAGGTTTTGAGCATCTGGGTTATTAGGATCTTCAGGACCTACAGTAAGAATTCCTGCGCGAGCGGCATCAGTTTTTGCATTATACCAGAATGTCGCACTGAATTCTTGAGACTTAAGACCATCATTAGCAAAGGTTAAATAAGAACCTTCTGCGCCAGCGTAAGCATCAGAGCCTACTTTTGCCATACCTGCAAAACCAGGATTACCTACAGTGTTAATCGCTCTATTTGAAACTAGATCTTCATAAGAACCATCCATAGGGAGGTGTAAAGTCACAAAAGAATCCTTGATCATGTTTTGAACATCTGTTTCTGTAAGTGTCTTATTGAATAATCTTAGTTCGTCAATATTACTTTGATCTGCAGCATGACCCCAATAGCTAAATGAAGCACCACCAGAACCGATGGTTACATCTTCAATACCGCTCCAGTCTATTGTGTTGCCACCCATATTACCAGTATTCGCAGCAATACCATTGATGTAGATCACGGTTTGCTGATCATCAACTGTAAATGCGATATGCACCCATTCGCCAGCAGTAGCATCAATTTTTGCACCGTCATTCCATACTTCGCCAGAACCAGTACCTACATTTAATTTGATCTGTTGTTCTGTAGCGCTACCTTCTCTAAAAAGTCTAAAACCTTGAGTTCTTGACTCACCTGCAGAAGGATCACCAGCAACAAGAAGTCCTGCGCGATCAGGAGAAGCATTCACTTTATACCAGAACGCGGCACTAAAGTTTGAGCCATAGTTTACAGATTCTGGGATCTCATATTCTAGATAAGAATCTGCATTACCTTGATAAGAAGCCGAACCTAATTGAGCATTGCTGCTAAAAGAAGGAGAGCCCACTACATCAGCAGTTCTAAGATTTACAAGATCTGTATAATCACCATCAAATGGCATGTATAGAGCTTCACTGTCATATTTAGCTACGTAAGGAGGTTCTTTGCTAAAGTTTACAGTAGTTGTAGAAACTTTACCATCAATATCAGTTGCGGTAACGGTAAGTTGGTGATCACCATTAGTCACATTGTTAAAAGCAACAGACTCGCTCACGATACGATAATCCGTGAAGTTGTCCATCGCCGCAATGCTGTTACCATCTACGGCTACATCAATGTTTGCGATCTCAATATCATCAGTAACTTTAAATTTAATATCAATAGAAGTTACCTCTTCTAGCACTTTAAGCGTTGTGCCTTCTTGTGGATACGAGATCGTGATCTCTGGGCTAGCTTCGTCTGGCCCTGGATCAACAGCTGTTATAGGATCAATACCATCATTTGTACACCCTGCAAGAAAAAACAGCAGAGAAACAATGCTTACTATTTGAAGTTTAATTTTTTTCATAGTGTTTTATTATTGTGCGTCAGCGTACTCTCTTAATTGTGGGATAGCATCCAGTTGTTCTTGAGGATAAGGCAGATATTTATCACTTGCCGTGAAATTCCTTCCGTCATAACTTAGCTCGTCATATTGGTCTAGTCTGATCATGTCGTAATAGCGAATACCCCATTCAAGACCTAATTCTGCAAATTTTTCATCCATAACTTGCTCAGGAGTAACACCTGAAAGTGGAGTAAGACCAGCTCTTTCTCTTACTAAGTTCACAGCATCTGTAGCTGTCATAGCAGAACCTGTAGCACCTCTAGAAACCGCCTCTGCATACATAAGAAGCACCTCTGCATAACGGATCACTTGGTAGTTTTTACCAGCACCGTAAGCATTTTGACCATCAGTCACCTGTGTAGAAGGAAGATAATGTTTACCACTTGCAAAATAAGCACGAGCATAATCATTGATCACATCACCATCTCTTGTTGTATTTGATACAAAAGCAGGAAGATCTGTATAACCATCAGCTTGTAGCTCTGCGATACCGCGATCTGTAAATAGAACACTAGTTTCTAGTCTTACAGTTTCATTACGATCTAGCATGAACTCGATAAACTTTAAACTTGGCTCAAAGAATCCCCAGCCGCTCTCAGCATTCGCTCTTGAAGGCGTCCAGCCTTGCGGGCCAAAAGGATAAAAATTATGATAGAATGTACCACCCAGTTCAGCACCTAGCTCATCAAATTGCATTTCCATCAAGCTCTCGTTGCTTAGCTCACCAGGTTTTTTGAAAAGCTCATAAAAATCTGGATATAGAGAGAATCTGTTTGAAGCGATTATCTCACCAGCGGCATCTGCCACAGCTTGATAGTTTTTAAGCTCAAGATTAGCCATTGCTTTTATCGCATACGCTGTATATGCTGTTACACCACCAGGAAGATCAGTTCTTTCATTAGGTCTGATCGTTGGTAGATCTTCAATAGCTTCGTCCATCTGGTCAGAGATAAACTGCATTACTTCTTCTTTTGAAGAAACACCATTTTCTTCTATCTCTGCGTTAGGGTCATTAGTTGTGTAGATAAATACATCACCCCAAGTTCTTGCAGCGTTAAGGTGTAACCATGCGCGTAAAACTTTAATTTCTGCGATGTATTGATCTGCTCTTGCGATATCATTACCCGTTAAAAATTCTTTATATCTATTGATCTGAAGAATCGCTGTGTTGAGTGTGATGATATCACTGTAGTGTAAATTCCACAGTGAATTATACATCCAGTAGCTCTGGCTGTAAGTAAATGTGTCTGTATCAGCAAAAGGCTGCTGATCGCCTAGACCACCAGAGTTAACATCATCACCTCTTACAGATAGTAATAATGGCTCTTCCCATCCACGAGTAGCCCAAGCGTTGTAAGCTCCTACAAGCGGGTCTATCATTTCTGCTGCGTTTGTGTAATCTAGGTCATCTGCATTAAGTTGACCAGATCTTTCGTCAAACTGATCGCTGCATGAAGCTGCAAATGCTGCGGTAGCGATCACACAAAAAATTCTTAGTACTTTATTCATTTTGCAAGTTTTTTTAAATTTTAATATTTAGACCCACTGTGTATGTCGCTGGTACAGGATAGGTTTGTCTATCTACACCATTAGGCACTTCTGGGCTAAAGCCGTTGTAGTTAAAAACAGTAAGTGGTCTATCTGCAGTGAAGTATAATCTTGTTTGTGGCAATGCCTCAGACTTGATCGTGTATCCTAACTGGAAGTTTTGAATTCTAAAGAAATCTCCATCTTCTATCCAGAAGTCACTTAGTTGCTGGTTCCATGATTTTCTTAAACCTGCAGATGATGGATAGCTGTTAGAAGTTCCTTCACCGTGCCATCTATTGATCGCAAGGTCTGCATCCATGTTTGTGTCATTTGTATAAATGATCTCACCTCTTTTTCTGTTAAGGATCTTATTTCCGGCTTGACCGTAAAAACTAAGAGAGAAATCAAAGTTCTTGTAAGAAGCTCCCAGATTACCACCAAAGGTGAAATTAGGCAAGATAGAACCTAGTACAACGCGGTCGTCATCTGTGATGATACCATCGCCGTTTTGATCCTTAAAGATCAGGTCACCAGGCATAAGATTTGCCTCTGGATTGTTTGTAGCGTATGGTGAAGCTGCTACCTGAGCATCATTCTGGAAAACACCTTCTACCTCTAGACCATAAAACGCTTGTATAGGTTGACCTATGATCGTTCTTTGTCTAAACTCTGCGCTTCCAGAGTTGATGTAACCAGAGTTGTTATTGATCGCAGTAGTTTCATTCTTAATGGTATTAAAGTTGAAACCTACATTGTAGCTAAAGTCATCACCAATGTTATCACTCCAGTCAAAACTCATCTCAAGACCAGAGTTTCTTATAGTTCCCGCATTTTGGTTTAAAACCACATTAATTACAGGAATCGTGATAGGTAAGATCGCATCTTGCGTGTCACGTATGTAATAATCTGCCGTGATAGAAAGACGATCGCTAAAGGTATTGAAGTCTAAACCAAAGTTTTTCTCTTCAATAAGCTCCCATACGTTGTCAGCAAACGCAGACGTTGAGGTAAAACCAGTATATGGCTGTCCGCCAAAAATAGCATTAACATTTGTTACTGTATTTGCTCCAGAAGATGCATTTACATTGTCATTACCTAGCTTACCATAACTCGCTCTAAGTTTTAAGAAGTTGATCCAACTTACATCTTGTAAGAATTCTTCATCTGAAGCTACCCAACCAAGACCGAAAGATGGGAATAATCCCCAAGGATCTTTGGTGAATTTAGATGAACCATCATAACGTAGCGTACCATACACAAGATATTTGTTCAAATAGTTGTATGCCGCTCTACCAAAGAAAGAAAGACCGTAATATCTGCTAGCGTTTTCACCTACATTATCATTAAAGGAAGTAGGATCTGCAAAATCAAGATATTGACTAGTTTCTAATTGTATACCGCGAATATTTTGGCCTAGAGCCCTAAAATTATTTGCATCTTCATCACGATAAGAGTGACCCGCAAGAACGGTAAGGTTATGATCACCAAAACTGTCTTCATACGTCAAAGTATTATCCCAGTACTGGTTAGAATAGTTGTTTTGCTTACGCTCAATGCTCGAGATGTTCTGAACATTATTACCCAGGGTGAAAGGCAAATTGATATAATGCTCTTCTAAAGTAGAAAAGTCATGACTGTAAGAAGTTTTGAACGTAAGTTTTTCTGGGATGATCTCTGCTTGAAAATAAATGTTAGAGAGCATCTTGCGTATTTTAAGCTTATTGCTGTTATATTCCATGTCTGGGAAAGGATTCTGAGTTCCTCTATACCCTAGAAGTTGTGCGTTAGAATATTGTGTAGGCGAAGCATCTGTGTTTTGCTCGTCAATTACAGGCATGATAGGCACTGCAAAATATGCTTTGAAAAACGCTGAATTCTCTGGAGAGTATTTAGTAGCGTTACTGAAGATCGAGCTCACACCTATTTTCATATTGTCTGTGATATCAACATCCACTTTAGAACGAATGTTGAAACGCTCGTATTGATTTTTCATATCAAGCACACCTTCTTGAGCAAAGTAGTTTGCCCCCACAGAGTAAGAAACTTTATCAGCTCCACCTGTTACGTTTAAACTGTGGCTTTGAATAATGCCTTCGCGTAAGATCTCGTCATACCAGTCTGTATTTACATCTGGGATATTTGGGTTAACACGGCTTCTGCCATAGCGTTGCATTGCGTTAAGAATAAACTGTACATCTGCAGCAGAGCCAGATTCGTATGCCATTGTAGTGAATTGTTCAGCATTTGCCATTTTCACAACATTTTGAGCAACCTGAATACCGGTGTAGCCATCGTACTCAATTTGAGCCTTCTGATTTCTTCTACCAGATTTTGTCTCGATGATCACAACACCGTTTGCAGCTCTCACACCATAGATGGCTGATGATGATGCATCTTTAAGCACATTGATAGATTTAATGTCTTTAGTGTTCAAGAAATCAATGTTAGAATAGAATGCGCCGTCTACAACATATAGAACGTTTGCGTTACCAGAGTTAAAAGTGCCAAGACCTCTAATTCTTACAGTGGGTGAGTCTCCTGGCGAACCAGCAGATACAACTTGCACACCTGGCACTTTACCCTGCATAGATTGCATCACGTTTGCAGTAGGAGTTTTTTCAATATCCTCTGCATCTACAGATGCGATAGAACCGGTAAGGTCACGCTTCTTTTGCGTACCATAACCTACTACAACTACTTCTTCTAATTCTGAAGCTTCGTCTTCAAGAATAAATGTATATGTGTCTTCATCTGTAACAACAAAAGACAGGTCTTGAAATCCTAAGTAATTAATCTCAACAACATCTCCTGTCTCAACTTCTAGATTAAAATTACCGTCAAAATCTGTGACGGCGTACGTAGGTTTATCTACAACCTTAAGTTCTGCACCTGGCAGGGGAACATCTCTAGAATCAGTAACAGTACCGGTAATGGTACGTGTATCTTGAGCCCAGATGTTCGCAAACGTTAAAGTAAGCAAAACCAGTAGACTAATTTTTGATTTCATATGCGCTAATTTGAATAATTGAATTTTGTGAGGGCGAAAATAGAGTATCAAAACACCCATCTTCATACATAACTAATACATCAAACTGTTAAAAACAGTTTATTTTACTGTTATAGAGTGTTTTGACTAGTGTTTATTTTTATTACAACGTTTGCGAAAACGCATACTGATGTAGTTTTGATGTAGTAATATTGTGTTAATTTTAGCATTGAAGTAATCTAAACTAGTAATGCGAGATCAAAAATTTTGAGAGATTTTCGTTTGTGTCTAGATTGAGTTTTTTTCTAAGGCGATAACGATGAATTTCTACTCCACGCACAGAAATTGACATCAAAGGAGCGATCTCTTTTGAGCTTAAATTCATCTTGAGATAGGCGCAAAGTTTAAGATCTTTAGAGCTTAATTTAGGATAATCCTTAAGCAGATCATGAAAGAAATCGTCATGAATTTCATTGAAGTTTTCTTCAAAAACCTTCCAGTTGTCTTTGCCTTCAAGAACATGATTGATCTTAGATTTTAGGTTTTTGATCTTGTATTTATTCTCTTGTTTATTGGTGATATTATCCAGTTCGTTCTTAATTTCAATAAGCGTTCTGTTGCGTTTTGCTGCTTGAAATGTTGTATTCGCTAACTCTTTTTTCTTGACTTTTATCTCATTCATCAGGCGATTATGCTCGGCTAATTGAGACTTTCTTTCTTGTTCTTTTTGCAGTTTTGATTCAAGGTCTTTGCGGTGTCTGTTGAGTTTTCTTTTGTTTACTAAATACACTATGTAAACTCCTAGTGCAATTAATAGAACATAAACTAGCAACATCACTCTGCTAGAGTACCACGGTCTCAAAACCGTAAATGAAAATGCTAATGCTTCCCCACGTTTATTTGTGCTAGTCGCTATGCCATAAATGCTTATTTTATAGTTGCCGGGAGTCAATTTGTTGAAGTGTAAGGTTCCATTTTCAAGAAAGCCAGATGAACCGTTAGAGAGCTCATAGAAGAACAGTTTTTGCTCTGGATTAGCAGGAGATACGCGTATGGTGAAATCTGCGCTGTTGTTATAGCTTACGCTAAAATCCTTTTCACTCAATAAATGCTTTCCTTCAGTGTCACTGATCTCTCGTAAAAGTGGAGGAGGAGATGAGTGTTCTTTTCGCTGCAAAAGCAAATTTTTATAATTAATCGAAGCAAAACCCTCGTTCATTGTGGCAAATGCGATGCTGTCGTTAACGGGTATGACCTTGTCATAATTGCTTATCATCCTACTCTCTAGCAGAGGTTCTATAAGGTAGAGACTATCTTGGGTGAAGTCTGTGATGATGATTCCGTTGCCTTTGCGGTTCTTAAACCAGTAGTATTTACCTTCTTCATTAAGAAGACCGTAGTTTTTTAAACCTTCCATTTCTGGGAAAGGCTCTATGTCGTTTTTAAGCGCATTGAATCTGTACCAACTTCCATCATTATTAAATGTGATGGCATTCTCGATTTTGTGAATAGAAGTTTTGTAAGCCGAAAATAAGCTGTCTTTTGAGTGATTTGTAACGTTTTGTGTTTTGTCGTTCTTTAAGTTTATTCGGTAAAGACCGTTGTAAGGATGCGACGCCCAGAATGTTTCATTATTCTCAAAAAGGACTTTGTTTACAGGAATATCAAAGTTCTCCAGTTTCTTTTCTTCAGTAAGATCTGTGCTGTCTTTTAAAATGTAGATCCCGTTATACGTTGGGTTGAGGTAGCGATCAGCTTCGTTTGGAATATTAGTTAGATCATAACTTCCTATGTTAAGCGTAACAGGAAATAAGGTTGTGTCTTTAACTTCATAGATGCCACGGTTGTGGTTAACAATGAGGCGATCTTTGAGCTTCTTCAGATTCCACACCTGACCTTGACTGCCTTTTAAAAAGGTTAATTTGTTGCCATCAAGACTGTGAACGCCAGTGTTAGAACCGAGATATATTTTGTCCTCATAAAGTTCAATATCATAAACAGCACCTAATTGACCGCTGTAATCAATATAGTATTGTATTGCCGCATCCGGATGAATTTCTGCAATACCGTTGTCTAGACCGGCCCATAATTGGTCATTATTCACCGCAAGCGAAAGAACAGTGTTATTCAAAAGACCGTTTTTTCTATGATGATTTTTGAGCTTTTGCTCTTTGATATGATAGTATGCGATACCACCTTTAACAGTACCTACAATAAGTAAGTCGTTGTTAAAAGTGATCATTTTGTTGAGTTCATTAGTAGTAAGAAACTCTTTAAGCGCATTAGAACCCCAACTTACAAAATAACCATCTTCAAAGGCGTAAATTCCATTGAAACGTGTGCCAAGCAAGATCACACCATTTACCTGAACAATACTGATGATAGAATCATCTCTCGTGCCGGCCAGAAGTTTAAAATTGCGACCGTTAAACTCATAAAGTCCACCATCGTTAGATCCTATAAGCATTGAGTTACCGTCAACGAGCATTGACGTCACGATAAAATCTGGGACAAATGGCTTTATGTTGATCCCATCATATATAAAGATCTTAGTAAAAGATCTAAATACAATTTTCTCTTTGTAAACTACAATTTGCCAGAACTCCTCGTTGTTTATAGGATCGGCGATCAATGAGGTAAGCGAAGTATATTTTAAACCACCATAACCGTCATTTTCCCAATAACCAAACTCTTCATAAGAACCTGTATAAATGCGATCATCATAAGCAAAAACAGATCTAATGATCGTTTTATTAGGCAAATAGAATTTCTCCCAGCGCTGCCCATCATAGCGCATCAATCCATCATTATTCGCTACATAAAGAATACCATTTTCATCTGTACTTACTCCCCAGTTCTGTCTTGCAGCATTATAGTTTTCTGTGCTGTAATTTGTTATGGGAGGCATCATTTCCTGTGCTTTGCTTAACGCAGAAAACAGAAAAAGAAAAGCGAATACAATAACTTTTGAAACGTTCATCTCGGGTAATCTAGGAGCTTGATCACTTCATAAAAGGCTACAACGAGCGCATTTTAGCTTTAAATATGATAGTGATTTTAATGTGTGCAAGTTAATCAATACCCAGAAGTTGGTACAAAATAAAGGAAAACAAAAAAGCCTCTCCGCCATTTGGTGGAAAAGCTTCTCATCGGTTTTTACTACAAAACCTACCACAATTAAGTGGCAACACAACATTTTAGCATTTTGGGTCTGCGCCCAAAACCGTGCTTACCGCACTAATTTTTTCTGAAGCAAATATACGATTATTTACGGTAAAGTGATTTTGGCTTTAAGCCAAAAAAAAAGGAGGACAATGAAGTCCTCCTTAGATTATGAGTTGGCTGATTACAAATTATTGTCTATCACTCATATTAATTATCTGCCCACCAAAGCTCTGTTCCTTGCTCATCTGCACCTTGCGCCTGGATCGCTTTTTGTAACTCGGCACCGTTTGTATTGTACTCGTTGTTACCATAACGCAGACGCTGTGGATATTTACCATTAAGCGTACCAGCAGCATAAATGTCATAGTCAGAAACGCCATTTGCAAGTTCTGCAGGGTAG
The DNA here is from genome assembly GCF_055391795.1 of Leeuwenhoekiella obamensis. Classification (NCBI taxonomy): domain Bacteria; kingdom Pseudomonadati; phylum Bacteroidota; class Flavobacteriia; order Flavobacteriales; family Flavobacteriaceae; genus Leeuwenhoekiella; species Leeuwenhoekiella obamensis. The sequence continues at coordinate 3,396,204 of NZ_AP029251.1, forward strand.
CCAGTGTCTCTTACAATTGCCCAAGCTTCAAAACCATCTGTAAATGCGGCGATCCATCTTTGGATAGCGATTTTCTCTAAGTTTTCTTCTTGAGTTCCGTTAAGAAGCGCCATGTCTTCTGTAGCGATAAAATTGTCGATCTCACCTGCCGAAACATTCCAGATCATCATTGCTTGACGTAAACCTTCTTGATAAAGAGACTGTGCATCTCCAGAGGCAAGACCTTTTACGATCGCTTCAGCTTGAAGTAAATTACCTTCTGCAGCGGTCATAACGATCTCTGGGAAAATTTCAAGGCCTTGGTTTTTAGGATTGATAATCCAATCTGCCGGCTCTGAGAAAAGTTCTTTTTTAACGTGAGGATAAATATCACCGTTAAGTCTAGATGGTTGACCTACGTAGTAATCCATATCATCAGCGATATTCACAGTTACAGTTCCGGCGCCATCAGTTCTAGTGTAGCTTACACCAGCATCATCTAGCTGCTGAAGCATAAAGTTTACATACTTATCAAAAAGAGCAACTCCATAACCTTCAGCTGGTTGAGTGAATACAACTTCACCACCAGGAATAGGCTTAGCATATGCGCTTAATCGTGGATCATTATTATTTCTTAAGTAGTCAATAAGGGTTTTACCCATTGTCCATTTTGAACCTAGACCACCGAAGTTATGCCAAACGTCACCATAAACTGCGTTAGAGAATTGGTCGATCTCACCGTCTTTTTCAAGAAGTGCATTATCATCAGAAGATTCTATAACACCTGCTTGAATTGCTTCTGTGATCGCAGTATTGGCGAAATCAGCTCCGGTAGCTCCCTGTGCCCTCAGAGCCATCCTTAATTTGAGCTGATTTGCCAGTTTCTTCCATTTTTGAAGATCACCACCGTAGAAAACGTCATTTTCTGCAAGTTGATCAACACCAGAACCTGTAACTGTTGCATCGCCTATTATAGCAAGAGCTTGATCAAGTTCATTGATCACACCTTCATAAATTGTTTGTTGAGAATCAAATGCCGGAGTGATAATATCTGGGTTCAAAGCCTCAGAATATGGTACCATACCAAAAGTATCTGTGTACATCTGGTAATAAAGACCTTTCATGATAAGACCTAATGCATAGTAATATTCGTTCTCTAGATCACCACCTTCTTTAACGAAATTCATATATACACTTAACTTACCTACATATCCAGCCATCCAGTCGTATGCTGCATCTGTATAACCTGAGTTATAGCTGTAGCCTAAAACGTCACTCCACCATGAGCCATTGTACCCAAAGGTAAACTGACCAGCATAGCGATCTGCGTGGATAAGTTGTGCTCTCCAGTAAGCAAATCTACCTTCGGCATAAAGTTCTATCTGTATTCCTGTAAGGAAAAATTTAGCACTTACCTGCTCACTTTCAAAAGCGCTGGGATTTGTGTTGATCTCCTCAAAATCAGAACATGCTGATGCCATGAAGATCAATAGCAGTGCTATAAATGATTTAAAAATTCTTTTCATAATTTATTTTTTAAAATGTGACGTTTAGGTTTAATCCTAAGCTTCTTATCGTAGGAACGTTATTCAATGAAATACCTTGACCGTTAAGGCCAGTTCCTATACTTGAGTCTGGGTCAATATCTTCTGCATCTTTGTAGATGAAGAATAGGTTTCTACCGATGATCCCTACACTTGCAGATTTCACCCAAGAATCTTCTAACATCGCAGATGGGAATCTGTAATTAAGTGACATTTCACGAAGTCTGAAGTTTGTTTGATCATAAACGTAGTTTGCGTCAATGCCAGACATTGCACCCCAATATTGTTGTGCTGTGATCTCTTCAGTATTTGCTGCGCCAGTACCTTCATTGATAGCATCTACAACAACGCCACCACGATACTGCAATGTTCTTTCAGAAACACCTGATGCATCAAGATAAGATGAAGTAGCTGAGTAAATTTCGCCGCCTATGCGAGCGTCAACTAATAAACGTAGCGACCAGTTCTTGTAATTAAATGTGTTTGTAAGACCACCTATCCAATCTGGTTGAGAATTTCCTAATAATGATCTCTCTGAAGATGCAAGTGGAATACCATCTGCTCCTACTAAGATCTCACCTTGCTCATTAGTCTTCCAAGTTGTACCGTAGATATCACCTACACCGCCGCCTACAGAAGCCTGAATGTTAAGTGTTCCTAGAGAATTTAATGAGTAGCTGTCAAGACCATCTATAAGTTTGATCAGCTTGTTTTTGTTCTTAGAGAAGTTAAGAGATACATCCCAAGTAAAATCGTCTGTAACAATTGGTTTACCACCTATCATTACTTCAATACCGTTGTTCTCTATCTCACCAATATTTTCTCTAAAGAAATTGTATCCTGTTGCTGGTGCTACAGGTACATCAAAGATCATATCCTCAGTTTTGATCTTGTAGATAGAGAAGTCAGTATATAATCTATTACCGAACATATTGGTTTCAAAACCAAATTCTGACGAAGTAATGCTCTCTGGCTTAAGATCAGGATTAAATTTAACTGATGGTCCGTTAAGGCTAGTTAAACCTAAATATCCGTTTTGAGGAACACTAAATGTTTGGAATAATTGATATACTCCTGTGTCACCACCCACTTGAGCCCAACTCGCTCTTAATTTAAATAGATTTAAAATCTCTTTTGCAGGATCTATGAATCTATCTATTAATATCGAGTAACTCGCAGAAGGGTAGAAGTAAGAACGGTTATCTTCAGAAAGTGCAGAAGACCAGTCGTTACGAGCAGTAAGATCTAAGAACATAAAGTCATCATAGGCAAAGTTAAGTGCGCCATATAATGAATTTACCTTTTTAACTCCTAGTGGAGTGTGCGTGCTAGATTGAGTAACTGTATTGTTTAAGAATGGAGGCTCTGCAATTTTAAAGTCTCTACCAGAAACACTCATAGTTTCAAAGGTTCTCTTTGATAAGTTACCACCTATGTTTGCATTTAAGTTTAACTTGTCAGTGATGTCTTTATCGATCATGATAAGAAAATCGCTGTTAAGCTCAGTAAACTTATTTGTGCTAAAGTTTAAGCGACCTCCTGGGAAGAAGTGATGTCCATAATTTTGAATTACATCAGAGCGTACATTAGTAACATCACCACCTATACGTACAAATGCTGATAACCAGTCTGTAAATTCATAGTTCACTTTTGCAAAACCTAAGAAGCGATCTCTTCTTTCGTCATTAGTATCTTCATTAAGGATCCAGTATGGGTTACCTGTAGACTTGTTTTGTCCTGAGTAACTAATCACATTATAAAGGCTGCCAAACATTGAAGGATCATCATACTGAGAAGGCTTGTATTTTTTTAAGTCAGAAATGGCAACATTTCGAGGCATCGTGTACACATAAGCCATGATACCTTCAGAACCTAAATTAACACGGTTATTAAGCTCCTGCGAAAAGAACGTAGCCTTTGTATCAACACTTAACTTATCTGAAAGATCTAAGTTACCTCTTAAGTTAAAGTTATGACTTAGTAAGTCTGAATTAGGAATTACCGAAGTGATCTTATTGTTTGTGTAAGAAAAACGAACGCTATAATCGTCGCCACCTTTACTCACTGCAACAGAGTTTATCGATTTAATACCAGTCTCAAAAAAATCTTCTACGTTATCAGGTTGAGCAGAATATGCTTTTTGCTCACCAGTATAGTATAGTTGTTGAGAACCATCAAGGCTTGCTCCCCAAGAAGATCCGCCGTATTCGCTAAGATCTTGGTAAACTCTACCTTGAGTTCCTGCACCATATTGATTTTGATAATCTGGCAAGAACATAGTGTTCTCAATAGAAACGTTAGAGTTTAAGCTTACGCCAAGGCCAGCGCCTTTTTTACCTTTTTTAGTAGTAATAAGTACAACCCCATTTGCAGCTCTAGAGCCATAAAGTGCCGCTGCGTTAGGACCTTTAAGAACAGAAAGAGATTCAATATCTGCTGGGTTGATGTCTGTAATACCACCACCAGTAGGAGTGCTATTATAAATATCACCGCCAGATGAACTTCCATCTGCATTAATAGGAATACCATCAACAACGATTAAAGCCTGGTTGTAACCAGATAAACTGTTGTTACCACGTATCACGATACGAGAACCAGATCCTACACCACCAGATTGAGTGATGGTAACACCGGCAACTTTACCCACAAGTGAGTTTGCTACGTTATAATCTTTTACTGTGTTGATCTCCTCGCTTTGCAGCTCTGTTACTGCATAACCTAGCGATTTTTTCTCACGGGTCAAGCCCAAAGCTGTTACTACAACTTCGTCAAGAGACTCTGTGCTTATTTCTAGTTGTACATTTATAGTAGTACCACTTACGGGCACTTCTTTAGTTAAGAATCCTACCATCGAAAAAACGAGAACAGCATCCTCTGGAACATCTAGACTATAAAGTCCATCAAAATCTGTTGAGGTTCCATTACTTGTGTCTTTTTGAATAACCGTTACTCCTGGCAAAGGCATTCCGCTTTCTGCATCTGTAACAGTACCTGTCACTGTTTGCTCCTGAGCGAATAACCCTTGTGTAGAAACAAGGAAAACAAGCCCAAAAAGAAGAATAAAATGTTTGGCCATACTTTGTTAGTTTAAGTTAAAAAATTAAAAACTTTCTGTTAATTGAAGTTAAAAATAACATTTATAGTTAAACTAACATTATGATGAACTTCTTTTTTTAGTTAAACTCTTTATATTTTAACATTGCACTTAATTTAAAAATGTTTTGCAGTGGTTGAATAACTATTGATTATATTAAAAAGAAAAACCACTTAAATAAAATTTTTATTTAAGTGGTCAGAATAATGTAATCTTCATGCTTTATTTTGAAGCGTTGCTGATTTTCAGGTTTTTAATAACTGCTAGTTTTTCGTCGTTCAAAGCGCCGCCATCAAAAAAAGAAACCCCTTTTGCTCCATTTTCCTTAGCCGCGATTATCGCGAGCTTAAGATCTTCAGAAGATAGTTCTGGAACATACAAACCGGTATGCAATTCTGTGTTTCTGCCTTCGAGGTCTTTTACACCTTGTTGTGTTGCAAAACCTACCCAGTCTACACCTTCATTATAGAAGTTGTTATATATCATAGGTAACACTACATCAATATTCCATTTATCCCAGCGTTGACGTACCATGTGATCTGCCATTTCTGGATATGGAAAAACAGCTGCGGTAAGTATCTTCCCATTATTATGTGCGATCTCATAAGCGTCATCAACTACTGATTTAACTTCATTCAAGCGAAATTGCTTCCATTCTATATCTATTTCTGGATGTTCCATAGTTCGTGGATCTTTCCCAAATTTCTCTTTAAACTTATTTACAGATGCATCACTGTAATCAAAATCATAATCGGGTAATTCCTCGTTTTGCACTAGGTCATATTTTGGCAGCAGCCCAATAGGTAAAAACACATCTGGATAGCGTATGTAATCTAAGTGTATACTCGCCACGTCTTCTACTTTAGCAAGACCTTCTAGTAGATCAAGAATGTGCTGGTGCGCATCTGGATGGCTAGGCGATAGCCATTGATAATATCCCACATAAGGTCTATCATCAAAACAAGATTTGCCACTGCGACTTACTTGATACCAGTCTGGATGTTTTAAAGCCGTTGTATCTCCCGGTCTATTGATGGTCATCATCCAGGCATGAACCTCAAGCCCTTCTTCTTTGGCCAGCGGAGTAAGTTTACCTAGTAATTCTGGGTCGCCATTTGTGTTGATCAAAACCGCATCAAGACCGTTTTCTTTATACTTTTTAAATTCTGCTGTGTAGCTAGAGTCGGTGCGTTCTGCATTTGCAGTGATCCAGGTCCAGAATTTAAAATCTTTGGCTGCAGCCAAATCCTTATTTTCTTCTGCAGTTGGTTTTGGGGTGTTCTCGGTCTGCTCTCCGCAGGCAACTGTAAGCACAAGCAGAAAGAGTAAAAATAGTTTTCTCATGATTAGGTGTTTAGTGAATTAAGTAGCGTCCTTCGTTTGTGATCGTATGGGATTTATCAGTAAAAGGACTTGTGGTATAAATGTTCCAGCCGCTGGCTGTTGTTTCAAAATTGATGTCTAGCTTTTTGCCATCAACGGTGATGAGTGCAGGATCGAGCTCTTCAGCTTTAGGGAAGTTTCCTGTTTTGTTTAAAGTTTGTTTGGTTCGCCCAAAAACTTCATACATCGCCCAGCGGACCTTTTCATCTTGAGGTATTGTGAAGGTGTCCTTTTCGTCTGGAGCGTTATCAGAAAAATAAACATATCCCCAGTGTTCTGGCTCGTGCATATTGATCACATATTGCGGTGACCATACCCAGTTATACTCTGGTAGATGTTTGCCTTCTTTGTCTTTTTTGCGCTGATAGTTGTCATCAATAAGGTCGTAATCCCAGTTAACGCGAGAAAAATTTATGCGCCAAAATTCGCCTACCGTTCCACCTTTTGAAGCCTGAGCTTCATTGAGCGCATCCCAAGGCATAGCGATCTCTACCGTCCAATATTCATCTTTATCGCTGGCGTCGTTTAACGACCCGTGAATGGAAACAGCGGTTTTAATCCCTTTAATGTCCCAATTGTCTAATGGTCTGCCGCCCTCGCGATACGCTTTTGTGAGCATAAGATCCCAAACGGTATTTAAGGCATTCATCTCAAACTCCATGTAATGCATGGTGTCGCCATCAGGATCAATGAAGATCTCAAAATCATTGTTGTAAAAGATCACTTCGTCGCGTTCTTCAATGTCAGCCCAGATGTGCGGCTCCTCTAGTTTTGCGAAAAAGTAAAGAAACTCATCGTCCCATAGCATTTTTACATTGGTTCGGAATTTTGGCGTTTTCACACCTTCAATATCAATGAATTTGTCTGACCAAGTAGATCGTTGCCAATCATCTTCGGTGTCGTTGCCATCAATCGTGATCCTTGAGGTTGCTTTATGTGCGACGTATGTTTTTGGGGTTTTGATCATTTGGGCTTGCGCCAAAAAACTTATTCCAAAAACAAAAAAGGGGAGGAGTGATTTTTTCATTTGGCTGTAGCCAAAGTTTTAAATTTATTCTGCTGCGTTTTCAAACATGTGCTTGGCGTAATTAACTTGCATCTCGTCAAAGATCTTAGCCATGCGTTTCATGCGTTCTGTAAAATTTGCATAATCTTTTTTCTCTGAAGGAGACCAAACAACTTCTGCAAGAGCGCTCATCCTGGGGACAGCCATATACTCAACGATGTCTTCGTCTGGCATACGCTCCGTCCACACATTTGCTTGCGCGCCAAGAATATGTTTTGCTTGCTCTTCAGACAGTTCTTCTGGAGTAGGGTTGTAGTTGTAGATCTTCTCAACGGTGATGACAGGGCCTACGCCATACTTTTCGGTTGCTGGGTCTGCTTGATAATAATCTAGATATACAGATCCATTAGGCGTCATCACCACATCGTGATTTTGCTTTGCAGCTTCAATACCACCTTCTGTACCACGCCATGACATTACGGTTGCATTAGGAGCGAGACCACCTTCTAGGATCTCGTCCCAGCCCATCATTTTGCGTCTGTTTTTATTTAAGAATTTCTCGATGCGCTGTATAAAATAGCTCTGCAACTCATGTTCATTAGCTAGACCTTCGCGCTTGATCACTTCTTGTGCCTGTGCGCTGTTTTCCCATTCGGTTTTAGGAGCTTCGTCGCCACCTATGTGAATGTATTCGCTTGGGAAAAGTTCCATAACTTCAGTAAGCACGTCTTCTAAAAAGGCAAATGTTTCTTCCTTAGGAGCATAAATGCTAGGAAAAACACCCCAAGTTGTGATCACTTTATACGGGCCGGTATCATTACCAAATTCTGGATAAGCCGCAAGAGCCGCTGTCGCATGACCTGGCATCTCGATCTCTGGGATAATGGTGATGTGACGGTCTTTGGCGTAAGCCACAACATCCTTAATTTCTTCTTGAGTGTAGAAGCCGCCATAGCGTTTGCCATCGCCGGTATAAGGATCGCGAGTGACCACGGTCTCATCTCTGTAACCACCTATTTCAGTAAGTTTAGGATATTTTTTTATCTCAATTCTCCAGCCTTGATCTTCTGTTAAATGCCAATGGAAAGTATTCATTTTATGCAGAGCGATCAGGTCGATATATTTCTTAACAAAATCTACAGGATACATGTGTCGCGCCACATCCAGATGCATACCGCGATACGCATATTGTGGTGCATCGGTAATGCTCACGGCAGGTAATGCTAATGTTTTCGCTTGCGCGGAATCACTAGATGCAGGAAGCAGTTGGCGTAACGTTTGAATGCCATAAAAAATACCTTTAGCGCTACTCGCCGAAAGTGTCACAGCATCATAAGAAACATCAAGTTTATAACCTTCATCAGCAATTGCATCATTAAGCTGAAGCTTTATCGCGTGGTCGCCTTCATTTGAAAAAGAAAGTTCAGGACCGCCAGCTGCTGTGATATAATCTGCTAAGAATTGTGCTTCCTTTTGCAAAGAATCTGCAGTGATGATCTTTGTTTCTTCATCAATTACAAACTGGCCAGGTCTCGTCTCGATTTCAGCAGGCAGCGGAACGACAGCGTAGTCATCTGCTGAATTCTCAACATCTTTATATTGATCGTATTTGCCTGCGCACGAAAACAAGATCGTTGCAAGTAAACCAAAGGCTAGATTTTTTATCATGATTTTAATCTTCAAATTTCCAACGAACGAATGCTTCCATAGCCTCGTATTCTGCGAGACCTAGTTTGTGATAATTCACAGCAGTTTCACTGTTTCTTTCTTCTGCACGCACCCAGAATTCACGCTCGTCATCCCCAGGAAACACCGGAGTGTCTTTTTGTGATTGGTGCTGGAAGATGGCTTTTCTTTTGCGCAATACTTCTTGTGGAGAAAGCGGTACAGCCATCTCGATCTCGTGCGTTTCAAACTCTTGCCATGCTCCGCGGTACATCCATAACCAGCAATCTTTTGTCCATTCTTCACTTTCGCGTAAGCGGCGCATTGCTTCTAAGATAATGTTGAAACAAGTAATATGTGTGCCATGTGGATCTGCAAAATCACCAGCAGCAAAGATCTGCTGTGGTTTTACTTTTTGCAGTAAATCCATCGTGATCTCAACGTCTTTCTCGGTAACAGGATGTTTTACTTTTTTACCACTTTCGTAAAAAGGTAGCGCCATGAAGTGAATGTTAGAATCTGGAAGTCCGGCAAAACGAGCACCAGCGATCGCTTCTGTCTTACGGATGAAACCCTTTACATTTTGAATGGCAGGAAGATCTATATCATTAGGTTGCTTTGCTTTGATAAAAGCGCGCATTTCTTCATAAGTCTTCTCAAGATCTGTAGTGTCTTCACCCATACTGTGGTTAAAGTCGATCGCAAATTCTACATATCTTAAAACATCTGTATCCCAAACTGCTGTGTTACCAGAAGTTTGGTAAGCCACATGCACTTCGTGCCCTTGATCTACAAGACGGATAAACGTACCACCCATGCTAATAACATCATCATCAGGGTGTGGACTAAAGATGATAGATCTCTTTTTTGCCGGTAGAGCGCGCTCAGGGCGTTGAGAATCATCTGCCTTGGGTTTACCACCTGGCCAACCAGTAATACTATGCTGTAGCTGATTGAATACATTGATATTTATATCATATGCTGGACCTTGCTCTGTTGCAAGTTGCGCCATGCCGTGTGCGTTGTAATCTTCTTCGGTAAGTTTAAGAACAGGTTTGCTTACCTCTTCAGAAAGCCAGATCACAGCTTTCTTTATCAGCTTATCATCCCAAATACAGTCTTTTACTAACCATGGCGTATCAAAGCGTGTTAATAAAGAAGCTGCATCTTGATCAAGAATAAACTCTACATTATCTGACAGTTGAAGATACGTCGCAGGAACAGTTCCTGAGATTTCTCCTTCAACAGCTTTTTTGATGATAGCTGCTTTTTTCTTGTTCCAAGCCATGAGGATGATCTCATGTGCTTTGAAGATCGTACCGATACCCATTGTGATCGCTTTAGTAGGTACGTTTTCTTTACCACCAAAGTCACGCGAAGCATCGCGACGCGTTAGATCATCAAGAGTTACTAATCTTGTTCCTGAGTTAGGTGCAGATCCGGGTTCATTAAAACCTATGTGTCCCGTACGACCTATACCCAATATCTGTATATCAATACCGCCCACATCTGTGATCTTGCGCTCGTAGCTCAAACAATAGTCGGCGATGTCTTCTTTTGCCAGAGTGCCATCAGGAACATGGATGTTTTTTCTTTTTATGTCAATGTGGTTAAATAGATTTTCATCCATGAAACGCACATAGCTTTGCTTAGCATCTGGTTGCATGGGGTAATATTCATCCAGGTTGAAGGTGATAACATTAGCAAAGCTTAAGTGTTCTTCTTTGTGCATGCGCACCAACTCTTCGTAGACTTGTACTGGTGTTGCACCGGTTGCAAGCCCAAGAACGGCATGTTTATTTTGTTTTGCTTTTTCTCTTATGATATTCGCAATACGCTGAGCAACGATCTTTGAGGCAACTTCCTCTTTGTCGTACACACTTACAGGAAGTTTTTCAAAGCGTGTTTCTTCTAAAAGATTTAATCTGGCCATTTGTGAATTTCTGTTGGTTTGTTTTATGCTTCTTGCATCACCTTTGATGCTAGTTTTTCAAATGTTTCTTCTACTACTGCAATGGTCGCTCCATAAAGACTGGCGTGTGAGCCAAGGTTAGAAAGCGTCACAGTAGTTTTTTCTTTAAGCTGCATCATACAATACGTATTCATTGATTGCTGAATAGGTGTTGTGATAAACTGCTTTGCTTTTGCTATCTCACCTTCTAGGATTATTAGCTCTGGATTGAAGATCTGTATGAGTATGGCTAGACCTTTTCCTAAGGTTAGTCCTATTTCTCCTATAATATTGATGCAGAATTGATCTCCTTTATTTGCGGCTTCGATGATTGTTTTTGGCGAAAGCCTATCAAACTCATCTTGCGGGAGAGTTGAGAGTAATGATGTTTCTCCTTTCTTGATGCCATCTTTTGCTTTTCTTACCATCGCCATGCCTGATGCTTCTGTTTCCAGACAACCACGTTTACCGCAATGGCACAAAAGGCCGTCGTCTACCATTGGGATATGGCCAAACTCACCAGCAAATCCGCTAGTGCCGTTGTGCATCTCGCCGCCTAGAATAATACCTAGACCAGCGCCCCAATCCATCGTGATGACAAGTGCGTCTTTTTTGTTTTTTGCTTTGCCAAATCTAAACTCAGCAAGACAAGCACTTTTTGAGTCATTAAGAATTATGGTTGGGATCTTAAATTTGTTTAAGAAAGCATCCTTAAGCGGTTCTGGTTCTTGTTCAGTAAGATAATAAGTGAAGTTCTTACCTTCTTCTTTAGATACAAGACCAGGCATACTGGCGCCAAGGCCAACGATCTTAGATCTATCGATCTCACTTTCGGCGATCATTTTCTCAAAGAGATCATACGTGATATCTACAATGTTAGATTGGGATGACAACTCAACCTCAATCTGATTTTCTTCGATGATCGCATGATTACAATCTAAAATCGCAAGTCGAATTTTAAATTGATCTACATGAATCGCAAGAACATAAAAAGTCTTTTCTACAAGACCGTAGAGATCTGGCTTGCGGCCACCTTCAGACTCGCCTCTACCTTTTTTAGTAACGATCCCATGATCTATGAGTTGGTTAATAAGAGAAACCGAAGTAGGCAGACTTATATTAAACTGGTTACATATTTCGGCATTGGAGGTTTTACCATTAAGAAAGAGATATTCTAAAATCTTTATGCGCTGTAGAAGTTTTTTCTTCTCTACGTTGCTAAAATTTACAAGATCATTATCGCCAACAAGTATTTTTTCTATAATACTCTTCATTGTAAGTGATTGATTAGGTTGTAATTATGAATATAGTGAAACTTTGTAAGATAACTCTATAAAATATGAGAATCTTATTAAGTTTTCAATCACATAAACAAAAATAGAAGATATTTTTAATATCTAATAATACTTAATTAAAAATTTTATGAAAGATAAATGGTTTTAGTTTAAAAAATGTAATAATATTTGTCTGCAATTTTAAATTTCAGCCTGTTTTTGTAGGTCTATCGACTCTAAAGAAACTTTTTGAAAGGATAAATACGTTAAAGCATGTGAGATATTTCTTTCACTTGTTTACTTTTAGAGAGGTTATTTGGCTTTAAGCCAAATAAAACTTGTAAAAATTTACCTGCTGTCAGGTCAAAGACGGTGAGGGGCTCTGGTGCATTGACTTCAAAGAATGGTAAGGTATTCTCAAGGATGATGACAATGACCCATAATCCAGGGCCCTTATTTTTAAAGTATTCTTCTTAGCTTTAAAATATGAAACATTGTGTGATCATAGGTGGTGGAATTGTAGGGCTTTCTTGCGCTTATTTTCTCAATAAGGCTGGTCACCAAGTTACTGTGATAGATCAAGGAGCGATGGATGGTGGCGCGTCTTATGTTAATGCCGGTTATCTCGCGCCTAGTCATATCATTCCGCTTTCTTCGCCCGGTATGATGAAAAAAGGATTGAAATGGATGTTTAATGCTTCGAGTCCATTATACATTAAGCCGCGTCTAGATACAGATTTCTTGCAATGGGCGATGGCCTTTAATAGATCTTGCAATCCTACGCATGTAAAAAGAGCTATCCCGGCGATCAAGGATATTAGCCTGTTGAGCCGCGAACTCTATGAAAGTATTCGCAAGGATGAAGATTTCTCCTTTCAACTTGAGAAAAAGGGTTTGCTTATGCTTTGTCAGACAGAGAAGGCGCTCGAGGCAGAAGCTAAAGTGATCGATCTTGCAAAAGCTGAAGATCTGCCATGCGATGTTCTAACTGCTGGCGAGATCAAAAAGCTGATGCCGCAGACCAAAATGGATATTCTGGGCGGAACTTTTTATGAGTGCGATTATCACACCACGCCTCATGAATTTATGGAGGAGCTCAAAATCTTGCTTGTTAAACGCGGTGTTACCATTCGTAAAAATGAGATGGTTCTTGATTTTGCCATTACTGGCGAAAAAGTCACTCATGTGAAAACTGAAAGGCAAGATGTAATAAAAGCTGATGAATTTGTGCTTGCCGCAGGATCATGGACGCCTTTGCTTGCAAAAAAGTTAGGGTTGAAAATATTGCTTCAGGCAGGAAAAGGATACCGCATCAACACAACCACTAGCACAGGAATTACGCTGCCAGCAATTTTGGCGGAAGCCAAAGTAGCCGTCACACCCATGAATGGCTTTACACGATTTGCCGGCACAATGGAGATCGCGGGGATCAATCAAAAGATCAATCACGTGCGAGTAGAAGCGATTGCAAGAGCAGCAACGCGTTATTTTCCTGAGGTTAGCCTTACGGCGAAAGAGAAACAAGAGGCACAAAGCGGGCTGCGACCGGTGACGCCAGATGGTTTGCCATATATAGGACGAACTAGCAAATGCAAGAATCTAACCTTTGCCACGGGTCATGCGATGATGGGATGGAGTCTTGGTCCGGCCACAGGACTTCTCGTCTCTGAAGTGATTGACGATAAAAAGCCCTCGCTAAATTTGTCATTGTATATGCCAGAGCGAAAGTTTTAACAGTTATTAATTGGGAAAAGAATAGGGGGTTACTCTTACATAGGCCTCATTACGAAATTTTCCTATGTTCTATATGTGTTTTCATACACTCCTCATACACTATCCATGCTTTATCCATACACTATCTATACACCATCCACGCTATAACTACGCTATAACCATATACCTGCCCCGTCCTAAACTAGCTATTGGATAATTTCTGATGTTAACTTAATAATTAGGATTTAGAAAAGACGTTTGTAATAATAATGCGTTTCTTACTTAGTAGGGAGGTTTTGTGGCTTACTTCGTTTATGTTCAATGTAGAAAAAAAATGTGCAAACGTTGAGCTGATATGGCAATATTGAAAGCTAGTTAGTACTTATATTTTTTACTTTTAAATTCCTGCTTTTAGTCTTGAACAAATGATGAAGGCTTATTTTGATGAATAGGTACATATTTTTCAATAATGTATTCAGTTATTGCTTTAAGAGTTTCTCCATTAACAGGATGTAAACCGGCAGAAGTGTAATATTCAATTTCTCCTTGATCATTTTTATAATACCACAATAGTGGTTTTTGATTCTGTTCAGAAAAGAATTGTGTCGTGATATCTACATCGACGCGTCTAAAGTTCTCAAACCGTTTTTTTTCATAGGGCTCAATTGCAGTTCCATAATTAGAATAGGTCCCTGACCCGCAGGCTATTTCTTCGAATTCAGAACCTGTCCAAGTCATGCATTTGGCAATTAACTCATTTTCAAAGACATTGTTTTCGGTGATGAAATAAATAGTAAGTATTAGAACAAAAGTAAAAGCGAAAATGCCGAGTAAAGAACCGTAACTCCAATTTTTCTGAATAATTATAGTTTTTGAAGTTTCAGATGCATCATCAATTATATTTTTATCTGTTTTGCTATTGTGAGGTAAGTGATTTGCTGATTTCTGTGATTTGTTATTCTCAACGTATTCGGCATAATTCCTATAGCCCAAGTACCTACAAAACTCTTCGATTGTATTTGCTATAGGTTTATTGCCTTTACCTCTTCCATTGATATACTTATCAAAAGCCCTTTCTACGGTTCGATAACTTAATGTAGTTGTAGCCTCAACTTCTTTAGATAAAGCATAATTAGTATGAGAGGCTGATTTATTTCGAGCTTTTTCAAATACTTCTTTCGTGATTTTTTTTAGGTAGAACTCCTCCATTATTCTAAAAATACAAATTAAATATAGACATCTATTAGACAAGTGCTTTTATGAAGTCTTGTGTTCATTGGTGTCGAAGAGTTGTCTAACACAAGTCTAAAGGTTGTCTGCAACCAGACCTTCATCCTTCCCTTACTTTGTTCCTGAGAATGATTGCTACTATGTATAGCTAACATAGTTTTTCTAGAACATTCATTCTTACGGAAATCTATAATGCAGTGGCTCTAGCCAATTTGGAAAGTAGCTTAAAGCTGCTGCATAAGATTTCCACTTTCCAAAAAAAAACAAACGGAGTACTTCAAAACTCAATGATGGCTGAAAAGCAAAACTCTGGGAACTACCCGGACAGCTATCCCTTTGTTCAATTCCAAAATTTAAGAAAATGAAGAAAATTATAATAGCCCTATGTATTGTGGCATTTAATGGCGTGCTTGCCTCTTGTAGTGCAGACGCTTATGAAGAAAGCTTAATTACCAACACTCAGGCTACTGAAGGAGATGATGGGGTCGTAACACCTCCACCACCGCCTCCTCCTCCACTAGATGAGGTTGACTAAGTTCTAAATTGAAAAGGTTTATGCCACTGGCATAAACCTTTTTTAGTAGTTTTAAATTAAAAACTACTTTGTATCGTCTTGCATTTTTAATTCTTGCGTTTTGTGTGTGTGTTTCTTGTAATGAGCATTCAAATTTTAGTAGTCAAGATACCGAATCTTTAAACGATAGTGTTTCCATATATTATCAACAAGCACAGAAGAATGAATACTCATTGGCAGAACGGCTTGATTTTACTCGTAAGGCACTTCAGGGCATTTCCGATGCTAAAGCGGATTCTCTATACGCAAGCATACTTTATCAGAAAAGTTGGCTGCATTTTTCAATGGGACAATACGATAGTCTCATAAATAATGACAAACTTCTTCCCGCCGCAGCAAATCGCAAAGAGATATTAGAAGTGATAGGAATGCAGAACTATCTAATGGGATATTATTATGAAAGAGTAGCTCAGAACCCAGATAGTGCATTTGTACGTTATAATAATTCTAAATATTATTATCAACAAATGGGAGATAGTGGCGGGGTTGGAAGAAACTTACTAAATATGGGTAATATCCAAAAAGCTAAAGCTGATTATTTTGGAAGTAAAGAAACTCTAACAGAAGCCATACAATATTTAGAAGTAAGTCAAGATTTTAATACAATAGCTTCGGCTTATAATACCTTAGGCACTGATCATCGAAAGCTTTATAACTATGAAGATGCATTAAATTATTATTTCAAAGCAATTCAAACCTCAGAATCTAAAGAAGATGTTTTGATATACAAAAATAATTTGGCTGCAGTTTATATGGATCTAAAAGACTTTAGAAAGGCCATATCCCAATTTAATTCTATAGCTAAGGATTCACTAACTAACAAAGCTCAATATGCTCGGGTTTTAGACAATTTGGCCTATGCGAAATGGTCATCAGGCCAACACGTAGAAGTAAATACATTTTTAATACCTCTTGAATTGCGTAAAGAAGAAGGGGAACAGTTGGGTCTTTTATCGAGCTATACGCATTTGGGAGAGTTCTACAGCAAATCGAATCCAACCAATGCGGCAAAATATTTAGATTCGGTAATTCAAATCTCAAAATTAATTAAAGCTCCTAGAGCAGAGCAAGATGCTCTTAAGTATAAGATGGAACTGTTTCCAAATCGTATAGCCTTGCGAGATCGATATATTTTTTTACAAGACAGTCTTTATAAGCAAGAGCTTAAAGTCAAAACACAGTTTGCTAAATACAAGTATGATGATCGAATAAAACAGGAATCGATATTAAGGCTGGAAAAAGAAAATGCTGAAGCCGAACTGGAAGCTACTCAAGAACGCAATATGAAATATTGGCTGTTGGCAGGATTTACAGGTCTAATGGTTTTGTTAGGCATAGGCATTTATATCTACCGTCAGCGTATTAAACGCTTAAAAACTCAAAACCGGGCAGATCGGCTTGAGGCCTCTTATAAAACGGAAGCGGTTTTGTCGCAGCGCCTGCACGACGATTTTGGTGCTGGATTGCATCACGTGATGCTTTTGGTACAAAGCAAATCTGAGCCAGAAAAAATACTTAACGAGCTCGATAAACTGTATCAGCAAAGCAGGGATTTTTCACGCGAGATCAATGCCGTAGATACGGGAGTGAACTATAAAGAGGCGCTTTACACCATGCTTGATCAGATTAAACCTAAAAATACCCGACTTCTTATTTCGGGCAGTAAGGAAATTGCTTGGCAAGTTTTAAGTAATGTGTCAAAAATAACGATGTATAAAGTTTTACGGGAACTGTTTATCAATATGGCGAAACACAGTCAAGCTACGATAGTCACTTTAAATTTTAAAAAGAATTCTGAAGATATTGAAATACGTTATTCTGATAACGGAGTAGGGGTATCTCAAAACAAGAAAATTATAAAAAATGGACTTCTCAATACAGAAAAACGTATTGAAGCCATAGGGGGAACAATTACTTTTGATTCTAAACAAGGCGATGGATTTAAGGCATTAATTACGATGCCTATTTAAAAAGGCAACCCAATATGTTTAAAAAAGTTTTGATAGCAGAAGATTTTCAAGGAGATAACAAGAGTATTGTGGATACCTTGAAAGCTAAACTAGGAATACCAGAAGTACAGGAAGAGTTTTATTGTGACAAAGCATTAAATCGCCTCAAAGTTGCTCATATAAATCAAGAGCCCTACGATGTGCTGATCACAGATCTTTCGTTTAAGAAAGATCATACTCATCAAAATATAGTATCCGGATATGAACTGATAGAAGTTTCGAGAAATTTTCAGCCTGATATTAAAATCATCGTAAACTCCATGGAGGAAAACCCGGTTCAAATTAAAACGCTATTTGACACCTATAAGATTAATGCATACGTATGTAAAGGCAGACAGAGTTTGGATGAATTGGTAAAAGCAATGGAGCTTGTGAGGAATGGAGCATTTTATTCTTCTCCTCAAATTGATCTCAGCTTGGGAAAGAATGTATTTGAGCTTGATGAACTTGATCTGGTTATTTTAAAGAATCTAGCAAATGGTTTGAGTAAAAAGCAAATTCGAGTAAAATTGAAAAAAATGGATTTGAGGCCGAATAGCGAAAGCGCTATAGATAAGCGTGTAAGCAAGCTTTTTGACGAATTTGGCGCTAAGAATTCTACAGAACTGGTCGCTAAACTCATTCGGGAAGGTTTAATCTAAAACCCAATATCATTTTACTGAAAAAATCAATGCCTTACAGATTTCTGTAAGGCATTGGCTTTTAATACTCCTAGGTTTGAACAGTGTTTAATGTATAACAATTGGTGGTTTATGGAACTCAACAATCAACTTAAGGCTCTCGCAGATAAAATAGATCGTCTAAAAGATCAAATAGAAACGGAAGAATCTACCAAGCATGCTTTCGTGCTACCTTTTATTAATCTTTTGGGGTACGATACTTTTAATCCATTGGAGGTAGTTCCAGAGTTTACAGCTGACTTAGGCCTTAAAAAAGGAGAGAAAGTTGATTATGCGATTTTTCAAGATGGACAGCCTATAATCATCATTGAGTGTAAAAATTGGAGGGAGAAAATGGATCCTCATAATTCGCAACTGTTCCGTTATTTTCATGTTTCTAAAACAAGATTTGCCTTATTAACTAACGGCATAGAATATCGTTTCTATACCGATTTGGAGAACCCTAACAAAATGGATGAAAAGCCTTTTTTAGAGTTTGACATTACTAAACTTAAAGAGAATGTGGTAACCGAGATTGCAAAATTTCATAAATCCAATTTTGATGTACATAAGATTGTAGACAATGCAAGCTCTTTGAAGTATACTAAAGAAATTCGAAAACTGATCTCAAGAGAGTTGCAGTCCCCTTCTTTCAATTTTGTAAAACTTTTCGCTAGTGAAGTGTATAGTGGCAGATTGACCGAAAAAGTAATGACTGAGTTTACGGGTTTAGTTGAAAAGGCGTTTAATCAAACAATAAGTGACCGTGTAAATGACCGTCTTAATGCAGCTTTAAATAAAGAGGCAGAAGAACAACAAGAAATTATACCTGAACCAGAAGAAGTAAGTAAGGTGGTAACAACCGAAGAGGAGTTAGAAGGATACAGAATTGTTGTAGCCATTTTACGTCGTAAACTGGATGTAACTAGAATCGTGCATAGAGATACCCAATCTTATTTTGGGATTTTGCTGGATGATAATAATCGAAAGCCACTATGTCGATTACATTTTAACGGTGGGACAAAATATATTGGGCTGTTTGATGCCAAAAAGAACGAACAAAGACAAGTTCTAACTTCATTAGATGACATTTATCAATTTGAAGAAAAACTGTTGGAAACAGTAGATTTTTACGAACAAGAATAATTCTATTTAAATCATCATACAGTTACTGTAATGGAAGGGTGGGTTTAGATTTAATTTAAAGTCAATTCGATATGAAAAAATATTACGTAAACAATAAAGCACAAAATAATGGAGATCACGAAGTACATAGTGAGGATTGTTTCTGGTTATCTCTGGCTATTAGTTCAAAATACTTAGGTCTATATAATACCTGCTCTTCAGCTGTTAGAGAGGCCAAGAAAACATATCCTAGAGCTAACGGGTGTAAAACTTGTTCGAGAGAATGTCATACAACTTAAATAATAATACCTGTGGGATATCGTAAAGGATATTATCGAAAAGATGGGACCTATGTTCAAGGTCATTATACAAGCAAGACCAGCTCGAAGCAAAAGGTTAAATCAAAAAAGGGATGCTCCCTTTTAATACTAGCACTAGCTTCTATTTTGGGAATACAAGCGTGTAATCCTGAATCGGATTGTCCTACTAGAAAATGCTCTGATTATAACTGTCAAGCTCAGGCTCATCAAGAATTCAATGAAAATCCTTCTTGCCTTGGCAACCTAGGTTCTGATAATGACGGGATTCCTTGTGAAAACTTACCTAAAAATTAAACTATGATATCTACCGAATTAAAAAGCCATTTTCTTAGGCTTTATCAAATGGCTTTCTCTGACGATAATTTTGATATCTTAGAGATGAAAATGCTTTACCATTTTGCAGAAGAACGTGGAGTAAGTAGGGCTGAGCTAGATGCTATACTTGTCAATCCCTCGCACAACTCGGCAGTCCCAGACTCAACCGAGGAGAAAATATCTTACCTCTATGATTTGGCCCTTATGATCTGGGCAGATGGCAAAGTAGATCCAGACGAATTGGTCACGCTCAAAAAATACTGTCTAAAGTTTGGTTTTTTAGATGAGAATATTCCAGAACTCACCTCTTTTTTGTTAGAGAACGCAGAAAAAAAACTGCCTAAACAACAGTTGATGAATTTAATACAAGAGTAATTATGAGTAGTCTGAAAAACATTTTTACAGTAAAAAAGAATGAGAAAATTCCTGAAGAGAAACCTCAAGTTGAGGATGTTAAGCAAGTGAAACTTACCTTTTTTGAAAGTGGCTATGGCTCATCAAAGCAAGCAGAGGGAAATCACCGAGTTTTTAGAGCTTGTCTTGAAGAAGTCTATATGGATTATAAAGGCAAATGCCGTGAGAATGAGCAGTTGCAAAAAGAGCTTAAGGCTCCTTACCTCGATGAGAAAGGGAGACAGGAAACTGAACTGAAAAAGCGAAAAACCGCACTTAGTCTCTTAGAAGAGACTATTCAGGAAATAGAAAGCAAAATACGCTCCTTAAAAAATGATATGGTTGAGGTTAAGCGTAAGCCTGAAGTATACGGTCTGGAAGTGGACAAACGCCCCAAGGCTCAGTTTTATATAGGATTATTTGTATTGCTGCCCATAACACTCTATTTATTGGTTTTTTATATTTCAGCTTCCTATTCTGCCTTCTTTAAAAATTTTGATTCAGACAAACTGGGTGAAGCAATTTTTGATGCCCACGCTTTTTCAAATGCTTTTAAAGCTAGCTGGCAGGAAGGTATTTTTGTAATTACTATACCTTTTGCCTTTATGGGGTTGGGGTACTTGATTCATATGTTTCAAAAACAGAAAGGTATAATGGCCTTTGTTAAAATAGCGATGCTCTTTACGATCACCTTTATTTTTGATGCCATTTTAGCTTATCTCATTGAACAAAAGCTTTATGATTTTTATAAGACACCAGATTCACCACCATTTGATTTAATTATAGCTTTTTCATCTGTGGAATTTTGGGGGATTATTTTTGCTGGCTTCATTGTTTACATCATTTGGGGATTGGTGTTTGATTTCATTATGAAAGAGTATGAAAATTTTGACCTGATCAAATCTTTTATCCGGTCCAAGCAAGAAGAGATTAAGAACGAGGAAATTGAATTGAACAAAGCCAAAGAAAAACTTCCGCCAATTAAAGAAGAGATTTCAGGTATCGAAGGGAAAATACTAGATCTTCAACGTACTATTGATGGCTTTGTCTTTTCAAATAAACATTACCTCACCTATCACGCAGAATATGTGAAAGGTTGGTTTTTAGCAATTGCTAATAATTTTGATGCTATAAAAAGACGGGAAGAATTGTACAGAAGCTGCGAAGAGCAGGAAAAGCTACATCTGGTAAAATACAATATTGACAACGAAGACTATGAAGGACGTCTGTATAAACTTATTAACTAATGAGAATTAAAGTAATTGCCAATCTAATATTATTAAGTTTTTTAATAGTTGCCTGCAAAAGTGAACCTAAAGAAGCTCATAAAGCCGTTGCAGAATCTAACGAGGCTGTGGTCAGATTATCTCCAGAAAGGCCCGACTTGAATGTAAGTATTTTACTTGATCTCTCAGATCGAATCAATCCGGATAAGTATCCAGATGAAGCTATGCAATTTTATGAAAGAGATTTGGGGTATATCAATTCAATAGCAAATGCTTTTGAAATTCATTTGAGAAATAAGCGATCGATAAAAATCAATGATCAAATACAGCTTTACATCGACCCGGAGCCTGCGGATAATAAGCTTAATAAAAAGCTGGCAGATTTAAAATTGAAGTTTACAAGAGATGATGCAACTAAAGATAAAATTCTTACAGTTACTGAAAGATATGACAGTATTCCCAGGCTTATTTATGAAGCATCAATTTTAGATGACGCCTACGTAGGCTCTGACGTCTGGAGGTTTTTTAAAAATAAGGTTAATGATTTTTGCATTGAAGAAGATCATAGGAACATCTTAGTAGTTCTTACTGATGGTTATATTTATCATAAGAACACAGTGCTAAAAGAAAACGACTTAACATCTTACCTGACACCACAAACCATAAGAGGGCTTAAATTAAATATGAGTAACTGGGAGGAAAATATAGAAGCTAAGAATTATGGCTTCATCCCAGCAAATAAAAATTTAAATACTTTAGAGGTGCTAGTATTAGGCATAAATCCTGATCCTAAAAATCCGTATGAGGAGGATGTTATTCTCAAGTATTGGGAAGACTGGTTTGCCAAAATGGGAATTAAAACATATGAGATCAAACAAGCCCTGCTACCTTCAGATATGAATTCTATTATTCAAGAATTTATATGGGATGAGTAAATTAATTCAGGCTAAATTTGATATAAACGGGTAGGTGATCTGATAGCTTACGAGCTTTATCCAATTGATCGCAAGATAGGATAAAGTCGAGTACTCCGCTTTCAATGTGTGTTAGGTCCTTGGAATAGAATACATTGTCAATCGCGTGATTTAGGTAATCCAATCCAGTGCATGTTCGTTTTAGAGTAGTCTTTTGCTCAACTAAAGCGGAAGCAAAGCCATGATTTTTTAATTCCTTGAATACTGGGTCTTGTTCACTGACATTGAAATCTCCAGCAAAAATTACTGAACCACTAATTGAATTGACTATGTGTTTTGATATTGCTTTTATCTCATCTGCTGGATTTTTATTATATGGGCGAGAATGAAAGTTGAGAATTGTAAATACTTTTTTGTTCATATAGAATGTAAGCAATAAAGGTTCGCGGTCTACAACACTATCTAATTCAGAAATAAGATAACCTCTATTTTTAATTTTGATACTAGAAGTTTTCCAGATAAAAGCATATCGTTCTGTTGCATATTTAGGACTGTTAGTTGGGTTGCTGATCACGTAATCCCATTTTGAGCCTTTACGATTTAAAATTGAAGATAATTTGGCCACAGCTTGAGCACCACCATATCCGGCAACAACCTCTTGTATCGCAACTATGTCAGCATCTTTGATAATTTCTGCTATCTCTTCAAGTTCAGTGCTACTCTTGGTTTTGCCAAAATCTCTAATGTTCCAAGATATCAATTTGATCTCTTGTTGTTGAGAAAAACAAAAAAGAGAGTAAAATAAAAATGCAAACAGTAAACGTTTTCTCATATGTGAAAGGTTATTTTAATGAGCATTTAAATATAATATATACCTCGCCTCAGAATTAAGGATTTCTGTATTAACACTATTTAGATATAGTTGGTGGTCTCTAAAATTTGCTTGCAATATTGAATATTATCTGAAGTAGTGGAAGTATCATCTAGGAATTAGCTTCATTAGCTGACATTTCTGGAAATCAAATTTTCGGGGAAATTAAATCACTGCGGTTTTTGCGTCTTATACAAATAAGCGTTAGCTAGTATATTTTGTTTGCGCTATATTTATTAGTGTTTAGTTATTTGGCTTTAAGCCAAAAACAAAAAGCTATGAAAAAACTCATTATACTACTAATACTAACTTAAATAAGTGCTGCCATCTATTCCCAAGACATGGGAAAGAATTCGATTAACAAAACTGAGTTAATAGATATTATAGAGCAAGCGAAAATGGAAAATAAAGTATCGCAAGACGCCATAATTGTGTTAGACGAAAGCACTGTGATCGATCTGGAAGATATTGAAGATGATCAAGAATTCTTTGCTTTTGTTAGAGTCATTAATAAAGGGAATAAGGAGATGAACGAGGTGTATGGGGAGAATGCTGAGAACGGTATTTTTATGATACAGACGTATGAAGAAATCACAGATGTTGATCCTACTTTCAAAGGCAACGGGGTGTCAGATCATAAAGCCGGAGTAGTAATTTTTTTTAGACGGAAAGGAGATTGCAGAAGAAGAGCTTCAAAACATTAATGTTGACTCAATAGATAAGGTGGAGGTAATTAAGAATAAAGATCTGATCGCCGAGATCACAGATAAAGAATGCGATGGTATTGTTAAGATTATGCTGAAGAAGAAAGAATAGTGCAGGTGACCTCTATGGGACTAATCTTTTGACAAGACAAAACACAAACGATTATAAATGAAAAAAGCTCATCTTTCGATGAGCTTTTTTGCGGTCTGGACGGGACTCGAACTAATCTGTGAGCACCAGTGTTTTTAGGGTTTTGAAATAGGTGTTTTTTAATGACTCACCGAATCGGACACCTGATTTAAAAGTTTAACATTTTTAACGTTTTTTGTAGATACTATTTGCATCAATTAATATCTCAAATATTTTCACCCATTAAATGTTATTGAAATAATTAACCTTTCTAAGGTAAACTTTCTATTAATCAATGTCACTGGTCATTATTGTAAATGTGTAAGATCCCCCATCTACCATTTTAACTTCATTTGGTAACACAATTTTAGCGCTACAACTTGCAGGAATAGTAACGTTAAATTTGATTTTATTTCTCACGCGTTTCCACTCTGATATGATAAGTCCATACTGCGATTTGTAACTAGCTTTAACAAAGTCGAGTTGGGGTATAAAAGACGGTTTGATTAGAATGTCTTTAAAAGCCGGATTTTGTTCGGCTTTATTGATTCCTGCTAGTGATTTATACATCCAAGCTGAGATTGCCCCCATTGATGGATGATTACGTGATGCGTCACCTATATTTCGATTAATATCCCAGGTTTCATATAAACTTGTCGCATCTTCTTTAAGAACCCAATTCCCCCAAGACGGCATATTTTTTTGTGTTACCATTTCAAATACCGTTTCAGCATAACCATAATTTGATAACACTTCTGGAACTATGAGACTGCCTATAAAACCATAGTCAAGATAGTTGTCATTATCATTTATCTTGTTGTAAAGATTCTGGGCAAGCTTATTCTCATATTTCTGGGGCACTAGATTCATATATAGCGGCAGAGCATAAGATAGTTGGGTTTCATTTGCATATGAAACCTTTTCTTCATCAAAAAACTCATTATTGATGATTTTTTTCAACTCTTCAGCCTTTTTTAAATACTTTGTTTTATCGGCCTTCTTTTCTAAAATTTGAGCCATTCTTGCCATTAATATATTATCCCAATAGTAGTACGCAGTAACCATAAAATCAGTAGAAGTTTCAGCTTTATAATAAAGCCAGTCTCCGAGTCCAGAACTTAACAATCCCTTTTCATTCTCCTCAGTCTCCAAATAATTTAGATACTTCTGAGCAGTTGCATAAATATTTCTTACACTCTCTTTATCTCCATAGTAATCATAAAGATTCATGGGGACAATAAAAATGGCTGCATCCCAAATAGGACCTGCCCAATCCGAATTCCATTTATGTGAAGTAGGAACTATACCCGGCATATTACCTGTATTTTGTTGAGCATCTACCATATCTTTAACCCATTTAGCATATATAGTATTAGAATCATAGTTTAGCATACCGGCTTCCTGAACCATAAAGCCATCGGCCATCCAACCGTTTTTTTCTCGTGTTGGACAATCTGTAGGTAAGCTAAAAAGATTGCTTAAATACGAATTTTTGCAAATAGAAAATATTTTGTTTAGCAATTTGCTAGATGAAGAAAATGTCCCTATTTCGTCTACATTGCTATGCATTTTTATACCTTCAAGATGTATATCTTTTTGATTAATAGGGTGGTTGCTCGTGATTTCTACATATTGAAATCCATGATAAGTAAATGCAGGCTTAAATATTTCTTCCCCTTCTCCCTTTAGAATATAAACGTCAGACTGTATAATTTCACGTTCATTTCGCGGTCTTAAATGCATATTGATATTTTGTTGGTCGATATTTCCATTAGCATCTAGCATCTCGGCATGACGTATCATCACTCGGGTTCCTTTATTACCTTTTATCCTGACTTCCGTAATACCTGCCGTATTAATCCCCATATCATAAACATAACATGTATCATTAATTTTGGACACAGAAACTGGAGAATATCTTTCTGCTTCAGTAATGAGCGGCATTTTTTGACTCTCTATTAAAATAGCAGGAGCGTTTGCTACCGTTGACTCTTTCCATGACTCTTTAAAATTCACGGTATTCCATCCTGGTTGTTCCAAGCTGGCATCATAAGTTGTTCCTATATGGATGTTATCAAAGAGTATCGGACCAATATTGGTTTCCCAAGAAGGATCACTTTGTATTACTTCTTGTTCACCATCAGCATACGTTATTAATATTTCACATAGCAATTGTGGACGTGCTCGCCAAGGAGCTAAGTGAAAATTCCAAACAGTGGGCGTTTGTTCATTAAACCAGCCATTACCTAGTTGAACACCAATACAATTATCCCCTCTTTGAAGTTCTTCTGTTACATCATATGTGTTGTATAAAATTCTTTTGTTGTAATCGGTGAAACCTGGATTTAAGGTACTTTTATCTATGAATTTTCCATTTATGTAAAGTTGATAATAACCTAATCCACTTATGTAACAACGTGCTTCAGTAATTGGCTTTGGGGCGTTAAATACTTTTCTAAAACGAGGGGAAGGCTCAAATTCCTTATCATGCGTATCCGTTATCCAGGAAGCCTTCCAGTCTGAAGGAGACATTTTTGCAGTTTCAAACCAAGTAGGTTTTGAAACTATTTTTTTATTAGAGGTCCAGATTTCTACTTTCCAATAATAGCGCTTATGAGCCATTAACTGCTCGCCACTATAATACACAATTTGATCATCATTATTTATCTTCCCCGAATCCCAAATCACATCTGAATCAGTATTCAATTTTTCGACTGAACTAGCTACTATAATTCTATATGCTTGTTGCTGCTGAGACTTTTTAGAATTAATGTACCACATAAGTCGTGGGTTTTCTATATCTATTCCTAGAGGAGTAGACATGTATTCACACTGTAATGAAACTACAGACTGGTCCTTACAAAACGATTTTAGGGGTAGAATGGCAATTGTTAATACAATTAATAGCTTATATATTTTCGACATTATATTAAATTACATTAAAGAGTTACACCTCATAGGAGGGATGCCTAGCTCTTGATTTATTTATACTCCAAAAAGGAGTGAGGAGTTTACTTACTGCTTAAAATTTAGCTTTATAATGTTGTCTTGGGGGTAAATTCTAAATACTTCATCAGCCACGGGTTTTGAGAATTTACCTTTTAAAGTGGATACAGTATAACTTTTACCTTGATATTGACATTCTATTTTATCGTCTTTAATACTTTGAAATGGCAGATCATCAGTTTTAGCAACAGCCATCTCTAAGAACCAATCTAGATTTTTTGCTCCCTTAAGTTTAATCTTAGTGTGATCTTCATCAATTTCTATTTTGATACTTCCGTTATTATTTTGAAGAGGCCATACGATTTCAAGTCTACCACTTTGTGGATTTGTAATAATTGGATCTTCTCCTTTTAAGGAAATTATAGCTCCATTTTTTTCTTGGTTAAACCGAAGTCCCGCTAATTTTTGAGCGGTACTCCATAAGTAACCATCTACAAACGGCTGAGTAGAGAATAATGCCTGGTTAGATTCTAATTTGTCTTTCAGATAACTTGACCGAATACTTTCATCAAACAAATGAATATCTCTAAATCTTAGTGTATTGTCCTCCCAAAGTAGGTTAGCACGGTAGTTTTTGCTATTAAACCAAACAGTTTTTTTATTTTCATTCTCGTAAGCTGTATTTACAGTGACTGAAGTCGCTGGTGTTTCTTTAAATTTTTCTTTAAACCAGGCTCCCGTTTCGGCAAGCGTTTCAACCTTAATTTTTCCCTGATCCCTTAATTCTGCAATCAGTGGCATCTGGTATTCAAAACCTAGCCTCACATCTTTCCAGATAAAGGAATTTTCTTGTCCTACCTGAACATAAGCATACTGCATGGGTTCACCTTCCACAAAATTTTTCATGTACCAGTCTACCCATGGTTCACTTCCCCCAGATCTTGGATATACAGGTTCCATGGAGATCACCCCTTGTCTATCATGCTCAAGACCTGTGTCATACTGATAGATAGGGTCACTACCTAGCATCCTGAAAATGGGAACGGGAATTTGATTTTCGGCATTTTGAGCGGGCATGTACGAATTAAGTTTACTGGGATAATACGCTTGATTCCAATAACCTCCCCAAAGGGTGTATCCGTCTGTACCATATTGATCCTTACAGTTTGCAGAGGCTATAATACCATACTTTTCGTACATGTAATTTAGAGTGTGTGCATCGATAAACCATGAGGCCACAGATTTTGGGTAATACCCAAAAATTTTTTTAAAATCTTCCATATAAACATCTGCCAGCATTTCTCTTTCTTTTGGAGTGTAACCCGTAGAAAAGCCAACATCAGGATGCCAATCCCAAGGAAAGCGTCCACGCCATTCCAATCCTGCTTTTTCAACCAGGGGTTCTGGGATTTCCCACCACGCTCCAATCTCAAAAGAGTCTTTAGGTAAACCATTTAAAAGCTCCTGATAATGTTCATCCATCAGGGCGTCATATTGCAATAGAAAAGTACCTCCTAACGCATATTGACGCATTATTTCGACTTGAGCTTTTGTAGTTTCAAAAAGAACCTCTTTCGTTATAGCTTCATCACGAGGCTCGATGTCGCGAATAAAGTTTATTATGTTAATAATCTTTGGCTTATCGTACTCTTCATTTGACACAGTATGAGCATCAGGATCCTCAGCCTTGGTTTTACACGCAATGATGGAAAGGATTGTAAGAAAACATACGGCTACTTTTAAGTATTTATGCATTGTATTGAATAATTAAGCTTTTACGTTTTATAGAACTATTTATTCCATTGTTCACCCAAAATCCATTGAATACATGGTTTGGTCCACTGTTTTTGTGCGGTTTTATTATCAACTCCAAAACCATGGCCTCCATTGGCATATAAATATATTTCTACAGGAATTTCATGTTGTCTTAGTGCCGCTTCAAGTTGTAGGCTATTTTCAACCTTCACTACATCATCGTCAATAGCCGAAACCAGATACATAGCAGGGGTTTTATCAGTCACTTGTTTTTCATTTGAGAAAAAAGTGATGTCTTCTTCCGAAAATGTAGGGCCTATAAGATTATTTCTAGAGTTCCAGTGAGTAAGCGCATCACTAAAGCTTACCACAGGATACACAGCAACAACAAAGTCTGGTCTTAGGTTTGTTTCTTGTGCGTCTGGAATCTTTGTCGTATCGAAATGTGTACCTGCCGTTGTCACAAGGTGACCACCTGCTGAAAACCCCATAACACCTAATTTATCGGGTGCTACGCCATAGTCTTCAGCATGTGTTCTTACATAGTGTATGGCTTTTTGAACATCAGTTAATGGTACGAACTTTTTGTTTTGCATTTTTGATGCATTAGGCACTCTATAATCCAGTAAAAATGCAGTAATGCCATTATCATTAAGCATTTTGCAGGCAGGAAAACCCTCTACATCATTTGCTCTTCCACCGTACGACCCCCCTGAACATACAATTACCACTATGTCGGACTTCTTTTCTTTGGGTTCAAAAACGGTTAGTTGTGGTATTTCAGAGCCTGTATTGGCAAAAAGTATCTGCCCAGAAGGATATAGATCTATAGTTTTTTGGCTATAGCCGAAATAACAATTCAGATATAGAAATAAGAAAAATAGTTTTTTCATTATAAAATTTGAATTTCCTTTATATTGATTGCTGGATAACAGACCACAATATTGATCTTTAAAAAATTAGAAATTTTTTAAATGCTATGAATTATTGATCAAGCTCAAAAGTGATGGAATATTCGCCAGAACCCACAGCAAGAATTTCTTGTCTCCAAGAGATATCCTTGTTTTTGCCCACCTCTTTACCATTTATCATAAGAGATGCAGCTTGCGCGGAGGGTAAATGAATCTCTGCTGTTGTATTTATTGGAATATTTACATTGTACGCGACGCTGTTTCCTTTAAGTTTCCAGTTTGATTTTATGAGTCCATAGTATGTTTCAAGCGAGCTCGTAACTTCATTTAATGTTTTATTTTCATTTTGTTGACCAACTTTTTCTGAGACATAATTATTCTTAAAGTGTGGGGTTAGTATTATTTTCTTATAGCCCGTTTCACCTATAACTTCTGAACTGTTGATACCAGCTAGCTCTCGGTACATCCAATTGCCGATTGCTCCATAGGCGTAATGATTGAACGAATTCATGCTAGGAGTTTGAAATGTTCCATCTGGTTTTCTGCCGTCCCATCGTTCCCAAATGGTAGTAGCTCCTGCTGTGACAGGATAAAGCCAAGATGGGTAAGTTTTTTGCATGAGGAGGGTATAGGCAACATCATGATACCCGAATCGTGAAAGTACTTTCGTGAGATAAGGTGTTCCCAGAAAGCCAGTGGTAAGATGGTAGTCATAACTTTTAATATTCTCTACTAGACGTTCTGCTGCCTGTTTCCTTAGACTTTCAGGAAGCATGTCAAAATTGAGTGCAAGCACATATGATGTCTGTGTTCCTGATACCAGCCTGCCATTAGGGGTCATGTACTCTTTAGCGAAAGCTGATTTAATATCCCGAAGCAAAGCGGTGTACTTCTCAACATCCTCTTGCTTATTCAAAACTTTAGCCGTATTGATTAGTAATTGAGTAGAATGTGCATAAAAACACTGTGCTATAAGATATTTATCTGTTACTGCAGCGCGCCCATCATTATCGTCATCTGGTCTATAAAACAACCAGTCACCAAAATGAAACCCTGTATTCCATAAATCATCGTTGCTTCTGCTTGTCATGTATCCTACCCAACTTTTCATACTTTCATACTGGTTTTCTAGGATATCTTCATTACCATAGAGTAGATACATGTCCCATGGGATAATAGTGGCAACATCTGCCCATCCCGCTGAGCCGGCACTATTCTGGTCAAGAACATTGGGAACCACAAAAGGTATGCTTCCGTTTTCAAGTTGATCTGCAGAAACATCCTGCATCCATTTAGTAAAAAAGTTATCGACTTGCATGTTAAAGGCTGCTGTTTGTGCAAAGACTTGTGCATCTCCTGTCCATCCTAATCTTTCATCCCGCTGTGGGCAATCAGTTGGTACATCAAGAAAATTCCCTTTTTGCCCCCATTCAATATTGTGTTGAAGTTGGTTAAGTAAATCATTTGATGTTGTTAGTTTACCTGTCTTATCCATATCAGAATATAGGGCTGTAGCCTTAAAATTATCTTTGGTAAGATTCTTTACATTTCCTTTAATTCTAATGAATCGGAATCCTTGCCATGTGAAATGAGGCTCAAAGGTTTCAGTACCTTTCCCTTTAAGGATATAGGTGTTTCTTTGGTTTGCTAGGCGTAAATTTTCGGTGTAAAAATTTCCATTCTTATCCAGAACCTCAGCATGCTCAATAATTATACTATCACCTACATTACCCTGAACTTCGACCTGTACCCAACCTACAAGATTTTGACCAAAATCGATTACTTTTTCTCCTTCAGGAGTAGTTATCATTTTAACGGCGTTGAATGTCTCATGTTTTTTAATTAGCTCATTATATGTTGCGACCAGATTATTATATCCCGAGTCTTTGGTTCGCACATTAGACCAAGCACTCTCATTGAAGTTAGGCATCTTCCATCCGTCGATAGCCAATCGAGCATCTATAGTTTCACCATTATAAATTTCTGATTGAATTACTGGTCCAAAAGTTGATTTCCAAGACTCATCAGTACCTATAGCACTTGTTGAACCATCTTCATATGTAATATTAATTTGAAGAAGTAATGCTAAATCATCTCCATAAATATTTTCATTATCACCCCAGCCTAATGCGCTTTTGTACCATCCACTCCCAAGCATTGCGCCTACTGCGTTGTTTCCTTGATTTAAAAGGCTTGTAATATCAAAGATTTGATATTGTAACCTTTTATTATAACTAGTCCACCCTGGAGTGAGATACGCATCTCCTATTTTTTTACCATTTAGGTACGCTTCGTATAAACCATGAGCCGTAATAGTAACTGTAGCAGTTTTAATTTTTTTGTTTATGGTAAATTCATTCCTTAGCATGGGACTTTTACGATCTGGATTATTGCTTTGCGGCTTTATCCATTTTGCTACCCAATCGTTAACATCTAAAACCCCAGTTTGAAAAAAAGTTATATCACTCCATTTTGATGATTTTCCATTTTCATCCCAGACCTTTACTCTCCAATAATATTTTTCAAGAGATTCAAAATCAGGACCAGCATATTTTACACCAACAGATTGACTTGAAGTAACTTTATCGCTGTCCCAAATTATACTTCGTGAAAAATTCTTTTCCTCGGTACTTACTTGAAGCTGATAAGCCGACTGCTTTTTGTTTGATTTAGCTGAAGTAAGCTTCCAGGTGAATTTAGGATTAGCATTATCCAGACCTAAGGGTGTCTCTCTATTTTCTGTCAAAAGTATTTCTGGAGAAATCTGAGCAGTCATGAATAACGAAGTATTCATTAAGATGATAAAGGTTAGGAGTCTTAAGTGAATATTATAAATCATAGTACTAATTATTGTGGATTTTGCTGCAGATTATCTAAAGTTATAGCTCTTTGAGGAATAGGCAAAAGCAATTTGTTCTCTGTAACTTGAAATGCTCCTGCAGGCATAATACTTCCACGATTTTCTATTTCTTCTAAGCCATGGGAGTTCATTATTTCAACGATATTATCTTGGCGTAATAAATCATACCATCTATGGTTTTCAAATGCCAGTTCAACTCTTCTCTCCTGTAAGATGGCGTTTCTCATACTATCTTGGGTCGGAGCATCTGCACTTGTTAAGTCAGTAAGGCCAGCACGGTTTCTTATTTGATTAACGAGATCAAAGGCTTCTCCATCTGCATGATACGCTTCCTCATTAAGGCATTCTGCAAGCATAAGCAGCACATCTGCATATCTCAATGTAGGGAAGTTTACGCTTGTGCTACCAGCTAAATCAAATCCAAAGTTATATTTAGTAACGTATGGTTGAGATATGAAATTCCCATCTACGTCCGTAAAACCCACTTTTAAAGAAAAGTCTTTACGAATATCTCCATCTTCATAAGCCTCTATCATGTCTTGAGTGGGTGTATTCCATCCTGATGTTGAGCCAAGAGTAGGGACTTGTGGATCCCCAGTAACACTATTACCAGAATTGTTAGGAGCAAATTGATACATAAAATTGCTACCCTGACCATTTTCAGAACCTAAATATTGAACTGCAAAAATAATTTCTGAGTTCCCTTTGTTTACCGGGTTGAAAACATCACTATAACTTGAATCGTTACCTGTAAGAATACTGTAACCAGTTATTGACCTTAAAACGGGAATTGCTTCACCATATTTACCTTGCATCATATAGGATTTAGCTAACAAAGTCTTCGCTGCACCAGATGTTGCTCTTCCCTGATTTATGGCATCATACGAAGAAGGTAAAAGATCTTGAGCATCCAGAAGATCAGATGTGATACTGGAAAATACTTCTTGGGAACTTGCTCTACCCTCACTACTAGCTTGATTAGGGCTCTCCGTAGGCAAGAGTTCAAGGGGCACTCCTCCAAATTGAAGAACTAAGTTATAGTAATAAAAAGCTCTGAGAAATTTAACTTCCCCTTCGAATTGATTTTTAAGATTTATGTCTATTTCCCCATCAAAATTTTGAAGGTTTGCAAGTACTACATTACATCTGCCAATACCGTTATACGATTGATTCCAAAGACCTCCCATTGACCTGTCATGAGATGCCTGAGTAAGAAAATAATCAACTAAACCCCTATTCTCATAACCACGGTCGCTAGCTAAGAACTGAAATGTTGTGTTATCTGAGCGCATCTCACCGAATACCCAGTATTCCACATTGGTAAGACTTCTCAAAGGGACGTAAGATCCATTCACTGCCTGTTCTATTTGCGTTGCAGATTCAAAAAATGAGTTTTCATTTAAGAATGTTTCAGGTTCAACCTGAAGAAATTCATCATTACAAGAGAGTAAGGCTATAGTAATAATGCAAATAGATAATCTTAAAGAAAAATGTAATTTATGATTGTAAATTTTCATATCAGTTTATTTTAAAAGGAGAGGTTAACACCAAAAGTGAATGTTTTAGCTAATGGATAAGAAGTAAAGTCTAGACCAGGGGCAAGTGACGTAGGCCCCCCTCCACGGTTAGAACTGCTAGAAACTTGCGGATTACCTTTGCTATAGTTTGTTAAGGTTAAAAGATTATTAGTAGAAAAATACAATCTTGCCCTTGTCAGAAAGTTTTGTTTATCAATAAGATTTGTTGGAATAGTATACCCTAAGGTTATATTTCTAAACCTTAAAAAAGAAGCATCCTCTATCCAGCCGGAGTTCACATCTCGGTAAATTACGCGAGCGCCATTCGTTGTGGGAGTGACACCATTACCGGGGTTTTCAGGAGACCTCCATCTGTTTAAAACATCAGTTGTAACATTGAAGATTCCATCAATATTATCAAGAAATTGATTAGCACCAACCATCAATTCTCCTCCAGATTGTCCGTCGATAACAACACTAAGGTCAAAGTCTTTGTAAGATAAAGTGTTAGTAAAGCCAAAATTGAAATCTGGGTATGGATTACCAATTACATCAAAATCGTTGACAGCCTCTATTACACCATCTCCATTTACGTCTTTATATTTTATTGAACCTACTACTGATGAAGAATGTTTAGGTGAGTTTTCAAAATCTTCTTGATTAGCATACACTCCTTCTATTACATATCCATAGAATTGACCTATCGGTTCTCCCACCTTCGTAATATGAGTAGGATTTCCTTCTCCACTTAATCCAGATAGGATAAAATCGCTATCACCTTCAAGAGATAACACTTTATTTCTATTGAATGCGATGTTAAAATTTGTACTCCAATTAAAATCTTTAGTTGAAATATTATTTGAATTCAGAACAAATTCTACCCCATGATTAAGAATTTCTCCACCATTTATAGTTGCAGCACCAAAACCAGAGCTAAAAGGTATTTGCGTATCGATTAACATGTTTTGCGTGTTTCTTCTATAATAATCAACTTCAATAGATAAGTTGTTATCCAATACTGCCGCTTCGAGCCCTATATCAAGCTGTTTTGACTCTTCCCAAGTGAGATTAGGATTCGCAAGACTATTTAGACTCCTTCCGCTGGCTATTTGTCCTCCAATCACATAATTACTGGTGCCAATTGTTGGTATATAAGTGTAATTCCCAATATTATAGTTTCCGGAAAGACCATAACTGGCTCTTACTTTAAGATTATCGAAAAATGAGTTTTCCATAAAATCTTCCTGATTTACACGCCAGCCAATACCCAATGAGGGGAAAGTTCCATATCTATTATCACTGCCAAAGCGGGAAGAACCATCAGTTCGTATTGTAGCAGTTAGCAGATATCTTCCATCATAGTCATAGTTTACTCTTGCAAAGTAAGATGCTAATGCCCATTCCTGAATATTTTCACCATAACCGTTAATGCGCTCTGCTGCATTTAATGTTTGTATATCATCATCAGGAAAGTCGGTGCCATTTACATAAATTGATTGATACCTTTCCTTTTGTGCGGACATCCCAGCTGTAAGATTCAGCGAATGGATTTCATTGAAAGTGGTTTTATAATCTAATAGTATTTCAGATTGCCAGTTCAAATTATCAGATCTGTTGAGGGAATAGGAAGGTACATTAGGAGGAGGAGCATTTGTGGTACCCAAGAAACTAGGATAAAACCTAGAATTTTTATTATTGCTATAATCTACAGTATAACTGTATTTTGCTTTAAATCCATCCAATAAGCTAAGTTCAGCAAAAGCACTGGCTAATCCTCTAAACTCAGTTACATCTGTACCCGCAAATTCGAGCTCATTAAGTGGATTAGGCCCACCAAATAATCCAGGCCCTGTAACAAATGGTGTTCTTTTACCATTTTCATCATTTATAGGGATTATTGGGTTCATCCATTGTGCTTTTCCTACAATATCAAGGAAATCTCTTTCAAGGTCATTAATGTGTTGACTGCTAAATGTTGGTGCTAGGTTAAGACCTAGCTTTAAATGGTCGCCAATGTTTGTTTCAAGATTTGTTCTTATTGTATATCGCTTATACCCCGTATATTTTACTACGCCCTCTTGATCAAAATAACCTAATGAAAACACGCCTCTTAAGTTTTCAGATCCTCCTCTCACATTTAGATTAATATTGTGTTGTGGAGCTGATTGCAATATTGCATCATACCAGTTAGTGCCCTCTCCATATTGATTAGGGTTTTGATACATTTCTGGGATAACAGCATCTGCAGCCGTTCCACCAGCTGCAATAGCAGCATCCTCTCGTATCTCTTTTTGAAATTGAGCAAATTGACGAGCGTTTAGTAGGTCTGGTCTACCTTTTTGAGGTACTTGTTGAAACCCAGTATATGCATTTAAATCCACTTGTACTTTACCAGCTTTCCCTTGTTTAGTATTAATTATAATAACACCGTTGGCCCCACGAGAGCCATAAATAGCGGTGGAACTAGCATCCTTAAGTACTGTGATTGATGCTATATCATCCGGATTAACAAGGTTTAAGGGATTGCTGGTTTGATTAAAACTGTTAGAAATAGGAAATCCATCAATCACAACAAGTGGATCAGAGTTTGCGCCTATTGAGCCCGTGCCTCTAATTTTAATTTTTGCTCCACCTCCAGGCGTTCCTGTTACAGTATTAACCTGCACGCCTGCCACCTGTCCGGCAAGTTTTTGATCTACAGATGCTACCGGAATATTCTCTATATCCTCAGATCTGATTGTTGCTACAGAGCCTGTTAGATCCTTTCTCTGTTGGGTTCCATAGCCGACCACTACAACTTCATTAAGCTCGGCGACGTCTTCGATCATTTGAACCTGAATCGTATTTTCCTGGGAGATTACTTTTTCAAGTGTTTTAAATCCCACATAGCTAAAAACAAGAGTAACAGGTCTATTAGAAATTGATATTGAAAAATTCCCATCAAAATCAGTGGTTGTACCATTATTTGTGTTTTTCTCAATAACACTTACGCCGGGAATAGGCATATTATTTTTGTCTAGTATGGTGCCCTCTATGTCTGAGGTTTGAGCGTAAACTGAAAAGGAGAGAAATACTAAAAGAATTAGTAAAACAGCGTTTTTCATATTGATATATAATTGGTTTCTTGTTATTGGAAAATTCTTTTATATATCGTTTGCGTAATAGTGCTAACGATTAGAACTTCCAACAATTTTAAGAACCCAATTCTGGCATTGCATCCTGTGCTTTCCTGTTCAGGTTTAAAAAATCAAATAAATATGGCTGTTTACAAAGAGCTTCTATAAAGAATATTAAAAGGGTTTTTCGTTTTTTCAAAAGTGTTCTCAACAAGCATACGTGCGGCCTTTTCACCCATTTTTTTAAAATCAGTAGAAACTATGGTAATACCTAATAATTCTTTTAAAGGGGTGTCATTATATGAAATAACACCAATGCTTCTACCCATTATAAAACCAGCTTCACGTATTTGTTTTACAAGGCTGACTAAATCATTCTCCTCAATGGTTATGTATGCATCCATTGGCCTTAATTCCATACTTGGATATATTTCATCAAGAATCTCGAAATCAAAATTATAGCGCAGACAAAATTTCTTGAATCCATACATGATCCTTTTAGGATAAGGGTAGATTGCCTTCATTGGGTACACAAGAATGAGTTTATTATATTTTTCAATTCTGTCTTTGCCAGATACTAACGCATTAAAAATATCATTCTCAAAATCCTGATATACTTCCCTTACATTACCAGATATTTCTAGAAAATTATTGTCAAGAATTACAATCTTTTCTTTCGGTAAGCTTTCTACTGCTTTAACTACCTCTTGACTGGTACTTAGATGATGTAGTTGATCGGACTTAAAATGTGGCATGATAACAAAATAGTCATATGCGTTTCTGTATTTTTCAATAGTATTTATAAATAACTGTATATCGCAATGATAAATACTTAAGTCGACATGGGCATCTGCACCCATTTTGTTCACAAAGGAGTTAAAAATTCTTATCTTATAAGAACTGGGCTTATTAATAAGGAATAAAATGTTTTTCTTATCAAGTAAAAATGTTTTGGTGATGTAATATCCTTTTCCTTTTACAGCAGTAATAATCTTCTGATCTTTTAATATGTTATACGCTTTTTCTACCGTATCTCTGGATAAATAAAACTCTTCACTTATTTCATTTATTGAAGGAATTTTTTGATCAATAGATAAGTACCCGTTTGTAATACCATTAATTACAGAATTTACTATCTGTTGGTATTTTGGTACGCGAGAATCTATATCTACTTTAAAAATATCAAGCATAGGTGTTATTTATTATAAACTCTATAAATTTATATACAATATCGTGAAGTATAGCTAAAAGAAACAAGAAGTCGTGCCAGACAGTACAGGATGGTCAGCGGAATCTAGAATCTTAAATTGAACTCAATTAATTCCACAAGTTAGAAAATGCAAAATTCAACTACAGATTTTAAATATGTCGATTATCTATGGGACGAAAAAACGGCTGCTAATTTTGAAGATGATCAGATAGCGCTTTTCCTTTATCGCTCTAATATTTTAGGAACAGATTTGCGAATCACAAATTATGGAGGAGGAAATACAAGTTGTAAAACTATAGAAAAAGATCCGCTTACAGGTGATGCTGTTGAGGTTATGTGGGTCAAGGGATCTGGAGGAGATATTGGTACACTCACTCGAAAAGGAATAGCAGGCCTTTACACAAACAGACTACGAAACCTAAAGAATGTGTATAAAGGGCTGTACGATGAAGATCGTATGGTGGGACTTTTTAATCATTGTATTTATGACCTTGACAGTAAAGCCCCATCGATTGATACGCCACTACATGGTCTTTTGCCTTTTAAACATATTGATCATTTGCATCCCGATGCACTTATTGCCATTGCCTCTGCAAAAAATGGCGAAGATATCACAAAAGAGATTTGGGGAGACTCTATGGGTTGGGTTCCGTGGCAGCGACCTGGTTTTGATCTAGGCCTCCAGTTAGAAAAGTGCTTAGAAGAGAATCCTGGAATACGTGGAATCGTCCTGGGTAGCCACGGACTTTTCACTTGGGGCGATACCTCCTATGAATGTTATATGAACAGTCTTGAGGTTATCGAAATGGCTTCAGCATATATTGAGGAAAAAATATTACAGAG
Source organism: Leeuwenhoekiella obamensis (assembly GCF_055391795.1). Lineage (NCBI taxonomy): Bacteria > Pseudomonadati > Bacteroidota > Flavobacteriia > Flavobacteriales > Flavobacteriaceae > Leeuwenhoekiella > Leeuwenhoekiella obamensis. The sequence goes on from NZ_AP029251.1 coordinate 3,435,441, forward strand.
GGGAAAAGTATTTGGAGGGCAGAAAATAGATTCGCTTCCTGATGAAGCGAGAAAACAACAGGCTGCCCAGCTTATGCCATTACTCCGTGGGCTCACCTCTTCAGAAAATAGGATGATAGGTCATTTCGCAGATAGCGATACCATTTTACAATTTATAAATAGCCATGATCTGGAACGTTTGTCACCTATGGGAACATCATGCCCAGATCATTTTTTACGAACAAAAATTCAGCCGCTTATCCTAGAGCTTGATCCCGATGAAGATCTAACAGATAGTGCTGAGACCCTGAAAAAACTCGAACCATCATTTAATAAGTATCGAGAAGGATATAAAGTGTATTACGAAAACCATAAGCATGAGAATAGTCCGGCGATGCGAGACCCCAATCCCGTAATAATAATCTATCCTGGTGTGGGCATGTTCAGTTTTGCAAAGAACAAGCAAACAGCACGTGTAGCCAATGAATTTTATGTGAATGCTATCAACGTGATGCGCGGAGCTGAGGCTATCTCACAGTACACATCCTTACCAAGACAAGAAGCCTTTGATATAGAATACTGGCTCCTGGAGGAAGCAAAACTGCAACGTATGCCTAAAGAAAAACCGCTTTCGCGAAAAGTAGCCATAATTACTGGTGCTGGTGGAGGCATAGGAAAGGCCATTGCAGATAAGCTTGTAGCGCAGGGCGCAAACGTTATTTTAACTGACCTTAATGAAAATACACTTGCAAATGCGCTCAAATCTTACGGGCCTGATGACGCTACCGCGGTTTTTTGTGATGTTACCAATAAAGAATCAGTTGAGAAGGCATTTGAAGAGGCGTTGCTTTCTTTCGGTGGGGTGGATATCTTGGTGCATTCAGCAGGGTTGGCTATCTCAAAACCACTTGAAGATACAATGGAGAAAGACTGGGATATCCTGCAAGATGTTCTTGTGAAAGGGCAGTTCTTGATGGCTCAAAAAGGAGTTGAGATTATGCGCAAGCAAGGTTTGGGCGGAGATATCGTGAATATCGCCAGTAAAAATGGATTGGTCTCTGGACCTAACAATGTGGGCTATGGTACCGCTAAGGCCGCACAACTGCACATGACCAGATTGCTCGCTGCAGAGTTAGGTGGTGATCACATAAGGGTGAATACGGTTAATCCAGATGGGGTAATCGTAGGAAGCAAAATTTGGGAAGGAGAGTGGGCCGAAGGTCGCGCAAAGGCATATGGAATAAGGGTAGAGGACTTACCAGCGCATTATGCAAAAAGAAATCTCCTAAATGAGATCATACTCCCAGAGGACATTGCTAATGGTGTATTTGCTTGTGTGGCAATTTTAGACAAAAGTACTGGTAATACAATAAACGTAGATGGTGGAATGGCTAATGCCTTTGTAAGATAATTTTTCCGTTAGTAGTTAGGCCTCACGGAAATTTCTTCGTGGGGTTTTTTTCTAACATTATGAGAATAATATGAGGATAACAGTTGATAGAATTTCAGAATTCAATAAAAGAATAAAAACAGATTTTGAACCCTTAATCGATTTCACAAAAACTAACTTGTCTAAAAGAAGTATTGCAATAGATGAAATCATCTCAAAGATCATGGAGTTTCAGGTTGCGATTCCCAGTTGGGCACTCGGTGCCGGAGGTACGCGTTTTGGCCGATTTTCTTATGGGGGAGAACCAGCTACTTTAGAACAAAAACTGGATGATATAGGTATACTCAATGCCCTGACAAAATCGGCAGGGGCGGTCTCCTTACATATTCCATGGGATATACCTAAAGATATACATGCCATCAAAGAAATAGCAGCTGATCACGGGATTGCTTTTGATGCAATGAATTCTAATACCTTTCAGGATCAGAGCGATGCAAAAGAGAGCTACCGTTTTGGTTCATTGAATAGTATGAATTCAGCCATCAGACAACAGGCCGTGGAACACAATAAAGAGGTTATCAAAATAGGAAAGCAATTGGGGTCAAAAAGCCTTACTGTTTGGTTGGCAGATGGAGCTAATTTTCCTGGACAGCTTAACTTTCAGAAAGCACTGCAAAATACAGAGAAGAGCTTAAAGGAAATTTATACATCCATGCCAGAGGACTGGAAGCTCTTTATAGAATATAAACCCTACGAACCTAATTTTTACAGTACCACTATACAAGATTGGGGTACTTCTTTTATGCTTGCCAATGCCTGTGGTGAACGGGCATTTACACTGGTTGACCTGGGACATCACTTGCCCAATACAAATATTGAACAGATTGTTGCAACCTTAATGTACAAAGGGAAATTGGGCGGTTTTCATTTTAATGACAGTAAGTATGGTGATGATGATTTGACTGTGGGCAGCATTAAGCCATATGCCCTTTTTCTAATTTTTAACGAGTTAGTGTATGGCATGCGGAACAATCCACAGAATCCTTATCCTGCCTGGATGATCGATGCTAGCCATAATATTAAAGATCCGCTTGAGGATCTATTACAATCTCTTGACGCTGTATTGATTGCTTATACGCAGGCGATGCTTGTTGATCAACAAAGCCTGAAGGAAGCACAAGAAGCTAACGATGTGGTTAAGTGTCAGGAAATTCTTCATGAAGCTTACCGCACAGATGTGCGGCCTTTGGTCTATCTGGCCAGAGCCCAAAGTGGTGCGGCTCTACAACCCTTACAGGCATATAGAAACCTTAAGGTGCGTGAAACACTTATTAATGAAAGAGGAGTACAAACAAGGGCTGCCGGGCTATAAAAAATTGAAACACCCTGCGCAAGATGAAGATTGAGCTATAAATAAGGGATATACAAACAAACGAAAAATGAAGGTGACTGCCGTTTTTGATATAGGAAAGACCAACAAGAAATTTTTTCTGTTTGATAAGCATTATCAAGAATTGATGTGTGAGTACATACGCTTACCTCTTACTGCTGATGAAGACGGCTATGAAACAGAGGATATAGATCTGATGGTGTCATGGATTAAATCTACTTTTAAAGTAGTTTTAGAAAATGAAAAGTACGAGGTGAAAGCATTGAACTTTTCAACCTATGGTGCTAGTTTCGTACATTTAGACCATCAGGGGAATGTGCTCACGCCCTTGTACAATTACACTAAACCCATAGACAAAACCATCACTGATGCATTTTATGCAAGTTATGGAAGTGCACTTGAAATCGCCAGCGATACGGCATCACCGCAAGCTGGGATGCTTAACTCTGGCTTGCAGCTATATTGGTTAAAAAAACGCTATCCAGAAATCTTTAAAAAAATAAAGTATTCCTTGCACCTTCCACAATACCTGTCGTTTTTGTTTACAGGTATTGCAGTTAGCGAGTATACCTCTATCGGGTGTCACACTAATCTGTGGGATTATGACAAGGAAGATTATCACGAATGGGTATATAGAGAGGGTATTGACCGTATTTTAGCACCTATAGTTCCCACAACGCATAGCATAAATACCAGATACCTGAGTAAGAAAATCAAGATAGGCGTGGGTATTCATGATAGTTCATCAGCATTGTTGCCCTATTTACTGAGCAAGAAAAAACCATTTTTGTTGCTTTCTACCGGGACCTGGAGCATTGCTTTAAACCCTTTTAATACTCAGAGTTTAGCCATAGAAGACATTAAAAATAACTGTCTCAATTATCTTCGGCTAGATGGCAAGAGGGTCAAGGCTTCACGGTTTTTTATGGGTAATGAGTACCGTATCCAAGTAGAGAAACTTAGCAAGTATTACGGTAAGGAATATGGCTATCACCAGGAGGTGAAATTTGATGAAGAGTTGTACCTACGTTTGATCGATAAACCTGCTGTGTATTTTAGGTTTGAGGGAATTTCGCTACAGCGAAAAATACTACAGGAAACTGACTTGAAGCCTTTTGCAACATTTGAAGAAGCCTATCATCAACTTATGATCGAGCTTATGGAACTGCAACAAAGCACGATAAAAAATGCTATAGGGAATACTGAAATCAAAAAGATGTATATAGACGGAGGGTTTACTGATAATGATGTCTTTATGAAATTAATGGCACATCATTTTAAAGACTTTAAAATACTAAGTACTCAATCTCCTCTTGGTTCTGCTCTGGGAGCAGCAATGGTGATTTCTAAAAATAAGGTGGACTCTAAGTTCCTAAAAAAGAATTACCGTATGAAAAAACTCATGCCTCTTTTATTAAAAAAAACAACTGCAGAATAACATGGCTTTTCCATTTAATACTGAATATCCCTCTGTTGAGTCCCTTCGAGCACGTGCCAGAAAACGCATGCCGAGATTTGCTTTTGAATATCTAGATGGTGGGTGTAATGAAAATATAAACCTTCACCGGAATACAGCGGAAATACGCGATGTGCAGCTTGTACCGCGATATCTTAAGAATTATTATTCTTCAAAATTAGAAACAGAACTTTTTGGGATACAATATAACGCACCTTTTGGAATCTCGCCCATTGGTCTTCAGGGTTTGATGTGGCCCAATGCGCCTGAAATTTTGGCGAAAGCCTCCCTAAAACACAACATTCCCTTTGTACTGAGTACCGTTACCAGCACAAGTATTGAACGTGCAAGCGAACTTACAGAGGGAAGGGCATGGTTTCAGCTTTATCATCCCACCGAGGAGTGGTTGCGGAATGATCTTATAAGAAGGGCTGAGGCGGCACAGTGTCCTGTGCTGGTCATTTTGTGTGATGTGCCCACCTTTGGTTACCGGCCTAAGGAAATACGAAACGGTCTTGCCATGCCACCCCAGGTAAATCTGCGCAATTTCTTGCAGGTATTGGGTAAACCTGCGTGGATGTCAGAGACCTTAAAGTATGGGGTTCCGAAGTTTGCTACCATGCAAAAGTATATGAATGACGGTATGAGCATCAAGCAGCTGGGCAAATGGATGGATGCTACATTTTCGGGTAGGCTTAACGCCGAAAAAATAAAACCCCTACGTGAAATGTGGAAGGGGAAATTGGTGCTTAAAGGAGTTGTGAGCGATGAGGATACAGAAGAAGCAATAAGGTTGGGTTTTGACGGAATAATCGTTTCAAACCATGGCGGCCGCCAGCTAGATGCTGGAGAATCTACTATTAAACCACTGACACGGATATCGCAGAAATATGGTGATAAAATAACCGTGATGATGGATAGCGGGATACGCTCTGGTCCAGATATCGCAAGGGTAATGAGCAGTGGAGCAAATTTTAGTTTTTTAGGAAGATCATTTATGTATGGGGTAGCAGCACTGGGAGAAGAAGGGGGAGATCACACCATTGCCATGTTAAAAATGCAATTGCAACAAGTTCTGGAACAGGTGTGTTGCGAGCAAATCACGGATTTGCCCAATCATCTGGTAAGATAAATTAGACACAAATGAGTCAAGCACAAATTGAGCAAGAAGTTTTAGCGGAAGAATTTTCAGGAGAGTTTGAACGTCAACGCGTACCCGATGCTAAACTGAAGAATTGGAAAAGCTTTTTAGGTATGTATGCCGGTGAGCATGCTGCAGGTACTGAATTTGTTATAGGTCCACTTTTTTTGACTACAGGTGTTAGTGCATTTGACCTTATTGTAGGATTACTATTAGGTAATTTTATGGCGGTTTTGAGTTGGCGCTTTCTCACGGCAGAGATAGGTACAAAGTTTAGGTATACGCTTTATTTTCACCTAGAGAAAATATGCGGTAGGAGGCTTGTTACAATTTACAACTTGGCAAATGGAATCCTATTTTGTTTTCTTGCTGGTGCTATGATAACAGTTTCGGCGACAGCAGTGGGAATACCATTTAATATGGAAATGCCTAAACTTACCGATACATTGCCAAATGGTCCCACCTGGATAGTTATTGTACTTGTGATTGGCGCTGTGATTTCTATTGTAGCAGCTAAGGGTTACAATACGGTAGCCAAAGCTGCAAACTGGATGTCGCCCATAATCATACTCGCATTTATAGCTTGTGGAGTGGTGGCACTGAGGCAACTGGAAATACGTGGTTTTTCTGACTTCTGGGAGTTGTGGGGAGATGGAGGAGAGCCTTTTCCAGGACAGGTAAAGTATACATTTTGGCATGTATTGCTGTGGTCATGGTTTGCGAATGCCGCTATGCATATAGGAATGTCGGATTTATCGGTTTTTCGTTTTGCAAAAAAAGCCCGTGCAGGGTGGACGACAGCTGCAGGAATTTATATAGGTCATTACATTGCTTGGATTGCTGCTGCATTGTTGTATGCCGTTTATTTAAAATCACCCGAAGCTCAAGCTATACTCAGTGGTGGAGAGGCTCCCACTGTTGCTCCAGGACCGTTAGCATACAATGCCATTGGCGTATTTGGAATCATTGCGGTTATTCTTGCAGGCTGGACTACGGCAAATCCTACAATTTATAGGGCAGGATTAGCTTTTCAGTCAATTATACCTAAAACATCTACGACCTGGGTTACTATCATTGCCGGCACTATCGCTACTATTGCTGGGCTTTTCCCTGCTTTTGCTATGAAGTTACTTGGCTTTGTGGCATTGTATGGTTTTATCCTTGCGCCAGTGGGTGCGGTGATCGTCTTTGAGTATTTTTTCGGGAGGCGATTTGGGGTTCAATCATTTTATGCAGAGAAATCAGGAATAAAATTTAATCAGGCTGTGTTTTGGGCTTGGATTATAAGTTTTGGGGTCTTTTATTTTGTTTCTGTTCAATTTGATGTTTTCCTTTCATTTTTAACTCTACCAGCTTGGTTGAGTTGTGGTATTCTATACGTTTTATTCAGTAGGTTACAGAGAAACAAAATCATTTAGATTTTTATACTAAGAGTGTTTTTTGAAAAGGTCTTGGATTCAATTCTAGAGATGATTTAAATACTAGATTGTCATAATCTAAAACTATTATGATAAGCTCTAAATTTTATATAGAGCAATTTCTATTCTAATACTGTTGAGTACTTTAAAAAGTATTGCTTTGGTAAGACTAATTATACTCAAAATCTTGAACCTATGTTGTACTTTTTTAAGTGACATTCCAGATACCCTTTTGCTAATTTTCTATATAGGTTACAGCTTTTAATCCAAAAGTGTACTGATTAAAAGAGAACTACGAAAAATAGAGCACGAACAAAAAAAGTATAATAAATCACAGTTGGGTAGTTAGTTTCATACAAAACTTATAAGCATCCATCACGTCAAGTAATCAAGGGTTGATTGAACTACTTAAACGCGAAGTTGCTGCTATTCAATTAGTATCAAGCAGGATAGTGCAGGATGGCTACATGGGATGAGGAATATATTTTAGCAACTTAATTTTAAGAAAGATAACGTTTTAGTGAGGTTGCAAAACTTTACGTTTAGGAAAGTTTTAACATTAGTCTAGTATTTTATGTTAATGAGTGACTAAGCATCTTGATAGGAAATTTGTTCTCATGCCAATCAAATAGCTTAATAATACCGAGCTCTTAATAGATTTCTGATTGGTGGAGTAATCGAAAAATAGAGTAGCGCTAAAACCAAAAATTCAAAAATTTTCAATTGACTCTTCCCTGAATGATAAAACATAGGGGCTATATAAAACAACTTTATGAGATTTAAAATTACATCACTTAACAGGATATATTTATTTCCTATAAATACTGGTTTTTTAAGATATTCATTGGTTACAATTTATATTTTATGTCTGCACAGTTCAATGTATAGTTCAGAATTGGAAATTGGCTTAAAAAATGATGTTAGATTAACATCATTTTATCCCATTCAAGAAACTGAAGTCAGTGGAACTGTATTTGATGAATTTGGAACACCTCTCGCTGGTGCCACAGTTCTAATTATAGGCTCTAAAGGTGGAGTAATAACAGATTTTGACGGGAAATTCAAAATTAAACTAGAAAAAGGAGATAAGATACAAGTCTCTTATATAGGCCTAAAGACAGCAATTATTGAATATTCTGATCAAAAAACCTTAGAAATTCATATGGAGCCTGGTCTGAATGCACTGGATGATGTTACTATTGTTGCGTTTGCAAAACAAAAACAGGAAGATGTTATAGGCTCTGTAACTACTATTAAACCCCAAGATCTCAAAATTCCCTCTAGTAATTTCACGAATTCTTTTGCTGGGCGTGTACCAGGCATGGTGTCTTATCAAAGGTCTGGGGAGCCAGGGCAGAATACTTCAGAATTTTATATTCGAGGGATAACGACTTTTGGTTATAAGAAGGACCCGCTTATATTAATTGATAATAATGAAGTTACTACTCAGGAACTTTCTCGATTGCATCCAGATGATATTGCAAGTTTCTCGATATTAAAAGATGCAACAGCAACAGCACTCTATGGGTCTAGAGGAGCTAATGGGATTATTCTCATCACCACTAAAGAGGGAAAAATAGGTAAAGCAAGAATTAACATTCGGTTTGAACAGGTTAATTCTAGACCAACAGAAATGGTGAGTCTTGCAGATCCAATTACTTATATGAGACTACACAACGAGGCAGTACGCACTAGAGACCCATTAGGTGTTACTCCATATTCACAACAAAAGATTGATAATACAATCGCAAGAGTAAACCCATATGTATATCCCGCAAATGATTGGAATGATATGTTATTTAAAAATTCTTCCAATAACAAGCAAGCAAACATGAATGTGAGTGGGGGTGGAGAGGTTGCCCAATACTATATAGCGGGAAGTTATTCAAGGGATAATGGAATATTAAAAGTTAATGGGAGCAATAACTTTAATAATAATATTACACTTGACCGTTATATGCTTCGTTCAAATATTACTATAAATATTACCAAAACGACAGATGCGGTTGTTAGGTTAAGTGGGGCATTTGATGATTATTCTGGACCCATTGATGGGGGATCAGAATTATTTAGGAAAGTAATGAGGACTAATCCGGTACTCTTCCCAGCAACTTTTGAACCTGATTTGGCAAATGAAAAAACACAGCATGTATTATATGGAAATGCAGGTGAGGGTGATTTTTTAAACCCTTACGCCGATATGACAAAAGGATATAGAGAGTCAATTACCTCACAAATTTCTGCACAGTTTGAATTAAATCAGGACCTTGGTTTTTTGATAGAAGGGCTTTCCGTAAGGGGTAGGTTTAATACAAACCGCTACTCTTATTATGATATAAGCAGATTTTATAATCCATTTTATTATAAGGTGGGGACATATGATAGAAAGGAAGACATATATACCTTAGATGTTCTTAATGAAAATAGCGGTACAGAATATCTTGGATATGACGAGGGAGGCAAGGATATAAATTCAACTACTTATATTGAAGGTGCTGTCAACTATAATAAAAAGTTTAAAGATAAGCATAGTATTAGCGGGTTGCTCGTAGGAACCATGAGGGAACGTATACAGGCAAATGCAGGAGATCTTCAGAGGTCGTTGCCGTATAGAAATTTAAACCTAGCAGGTCGCGCAACTTACTCCTATGATTCAAGATATTTTCTTGAATTCAATTTTGGTTATAATGGCTCTGAGCGCTTCTCAAAAGAAGAGCGTTTCGGTTTCTTTCCTTCCATTGGTGGAGCCTGGCTTGTATCAAATGAGAATTTTTGGAGTGAAAACCTAAAAGATCAAATCAATAATCTTAAACTAAGGTTTACCTATGGTTTAGTTGGAAATGATGCTATAGGAAGTGAAGTTGATAGATTCTTTTATTTGTCTAATGTTAATCTAAATGATGATGGGAATGGTTCTGGGTTTGGTACATATGGAAATGATTATTACAGACCAGGAGTATCTATTTCACGGTACCCTAACAGTAATATAACATGGGAAACTTCAGAAAAGTATAATCTTGGTTTTGATATCGGTTTATGGAAAGAGCTCGATATCGTGGCAGATTTCTTCTCAGAATATCGTTCAAATATTCTTATGGATAGGGCTGCTATTCCTTCCACAATGGGACTGCAGGCTCCAGTACGTTCAAATGTAGGGGAAGCTTCTAGTAAAGGTTTTGAAGTTTCTTTTAATTATAATCATGCCTTCAATAAAGATTTGTGGATTACCGCTATGGGAAATTTCACTTATGCAGCAAGTAAGTTTGAAGCCTTTGAAGAACCGGATTATCCAAACTCACCTTGGAAATCAAGAGTAGGTAACTCTCTGACATCAAATTATGGATATATCGCAGAACGTTTATTTGTAGATGAAGAAGAAGTTCGCAATTCTCCTGTTCAATTTGGTAATTATATGGCGGGAGATATTAAATATAAAGATATCAATAAAGATGGCAGAATTACAGAATTGGATATAGTTCCTATGGGCTACCCACATAGTCCAGAAATTGTATATGGTTTTGGGTTTTCAGGAGGATGGAAAAATTTTGACCTTTCTAGTTTCTTTCAAGGAGTAGGCAGAACTTCACTATTTATTGATGCCCGCTCAACCTCACCATTTATAAATCAGCAAAATGCATTACTTCAGGTTTATGCAGATAGTCACTGGTCCGAAGATAACAGAGATGTTTATGCCTTATGGCCTAGGTTATCAGAAACTCATATAGAGAATAATTTACAACCCTCTAACTGGTTTTTAAGAGATGCTTCATTTATGCGCTTAAAAACAGTAGAGATTGGTTATTCATTACCGCGAGATCTGATTGCTAAGTCAGGATTGACAAAGTGTCGTCTGTATGTTATAGGAAATAATCTGGCTACCTTCAGTAAGTTCAAACTATGGGATCCAGAAATGGGAGGGAATGGGTTAGCCTATCCCATTCAAAAGGTTTATTCAGTAGGTGCACAAATCTCTTTTTAAATAATTGTTAAGTATGAAGAAAATTAAATTAGTATTAGCGGTTATCTCTATTTGTTTAGGTTCTTGTAGTGATTATCTGGATGTAGTTCCAGATAATGTTGCTACCATAGAGTATGCCTTTCGAAGTAGAAATGAAGCTGAAAAATACTTATTCAGTTGCTACAGTTATCGTCCTCAAATTGGATCAGTTGATTTAGATCCGGCTATGGCATCTGATGAAACTTTTAAGAGATATGGAACCAACGGTGCTGGGCAAGTATGGCAAAACACAATTATCGCTAGGGGATTTCAATCTCTTACCAGCCCCATATTAAATAGTTGGGATGGAGAAAATTCTTCAGAATCAGCCTGGAAAGGTATAAGGGAATGTAATATCTTTTTAGAAAATATTGACTTAGTTCCTGATTTAACTGAAGCAGAAAAGAAAAGGTGGATTGGAGAGGTTAAATTTTTGAAAGCCTATTATCATTTCTATCTCTTGAAATGCTATGGGCCAATCCCGATAGTTGATGAGAATCTTCCTATTTATTCACAGCCTTCAGAAGTTCAAATTTATCGTGAACCAGTAGATGAAGTGTTTGCATATATTGTAGAACTTCTTACAGAATCCATTGACTATTTGCCTGATGCTGTAGATGTTATAGAAGGGACTGAAGCGGGAAGGATAGATAAACTTATTGCTTTGGGAGTGAAGGCAAAGGTTTTGACTTTTGCGGCCAGCCCTTTGTTTAATGGTAATACAGATTATGCGAGTATAGTAGATAGTAGGGGTCTTCAATTATTTCCTCAACAGTATGACGAAAATAAATGGCGTTTGGCTGCTGAAGCATGTAAAGAGGCTATAGACGAATGTCATGCTCAAGGTAAGTCTATTTATGATCTTGTAGATCCATTAGTATTGGACGCAGATCCGATATTTCAATTGCAAACCACATATAGGCAGGCTATTACGCATCGTTGGAATCAGGAGTTGATTTGGGGTAATACTCGGTATGATAACTATTTCCTAGCAAGATCGACTACGGCTAGAATTATAAGAATGGAGAACGTAAATAATGCGATGACTGAATATGCTCCTACACTACAATTTGTAGAAAAGTATTACTCAAATAATGGAGTGCCCATAGAAGAGGATATAACGTGGAGGGATGAGTCTTGGTACCAAAACAGATATAAGGTGCGAGCAGAACCCGCTCAAGAAGATGAAGGGAAGCGTATTGAGCAAGGAAAATACACTGTAAACCTCCATTTCAATCGAGAGCCAAGATTCTATGCTAGTATTGGGTTTGATAAAGGTATTTACTATGGAAGCGGATATTATCAATTTAATGACTCGCAAAGAAATGTTAAGTACACAGATTTTTTAAAAGGTGGAGTAACAGGTTTTCAAGGAGGAAGTGGTTACTCAATTTCTGGTTATTCTGTAAAAAAACTTCATAGTTTTAAAAATGCTCAAACTTCCACTTCGATATCAACTGAATATTTTCCTTTCCCAATTTTAAGACTAGCAGATCTTTATTTATTGTACGCTGAAACGCTCAACGAAGCCAATGGTCCCACTGATGAGGTCTACACTTATATCGATCTTGTGAGAAGCAGGGCAGGACTGGCAGGTGTTAAAGAATCGTGGTCTAATTATTCAATAAATCCAAATAAACCTAATACAAAAGAGGGGATGAGAGATATTATACATCAGGAACGCGCAATAGAGCTTGCTTTTGAAGGAAAAAGATTTTGGGATATTAGGAGATGGAAAGAAATAGGAGTCATGAATAATCAACCTAAAGGTTGGAACATTCAAGGAGAAACTCCTGAAGAATTCTATAAAGTCACCCTATTACCTCAAATACCTGTTTCATTTACTACTAAAGATTACTTCTGGCCTATCAAGGAATCAAATTTAGCAGTGAATCCTAATTTAATTCAAAATTATGGATGGTAATAAAACTTATAAAATGAATGAGATGAAAAAAGGATTAACACAAATATTGATTTTCGGGCTTATTCTGGCTTCTTGCGAAGAAGAGCCTATAGGACAACAACCTTTAGATTCTGTGCCACCTGGCGAAGTGACAAATGTTGAATCATATAGTACTCCTGGAGGGGCAGTAATAAAATATACACCTCCTAAGGATGAGGACCTCTTGTATGTGAAAGCTGTTTACTCGAGAAAAGAAGGCGTGATTTCTGAATCAAAATCTTCAAAATATGCTGATTCTATTGAGGTTGAAGGTTTTGGAGATGTTTCTAGTCAAGATATAGAGTTAGTAGCTGTAGATAGAAGTAGAAATAGTTCAAAGCCAGTAAAAATTAGTATAGTTCCATTACAACCTGCTGTCCAAACTATTGCAGAATCAATTAATGTAAAAGAAGACTTTGGAGGTATAAGACTTACATGGGAGAATCCAAGTAAAGCTGAAGTATCTATAGTTTTGCAGGAAAAAGATTCACTTCTTGATGAATATGTTCCTTTAGAAACGTATTACTCCAGTGCAAAGGAAGGGATGTTTGCGGTCTATGAATTAGATACTCTCCCAAGGCATGTTGAAGTGTACGTTCAGGATCGATGGGAAAATCGGTCTGAAATAGCAAAACACACTGTAATTCCTCTTTTTGATACAGAATATGACAAGAATAAATTTTCATTTGTTGATCTACCTGGTGATGGGCCGCATCACGCAGCTTGGGTACCTAGTAATATATGGAATGGCACACCCAGTCCAAACGGGTATTCTTCAGTAGGAGGTCAGGGAATATGGCCCCAATCTTTAACAATAGATTTAGGGGTGTTAGGGAAATTAAGTAGAATGAAGATATACCAACGAGTAGAATCTGAGAATTATATATTCGCTGAAGGTAATCTTAAAAAGTTTGAAGTCTGGGGAGCAGAAACTTTAGATCTTAGTGGGTCTTGGGATAGCTGGACCAAACTTGCAGAATTTGAATCTACGAAGCCATCAGGCTTACCATTTGGACAAGTAAGTGATGAGGATAGGGCCTTAGCTGTAAATGGTGAAAACTTTTCTTTTGACGCTTCCAACCCCAAAGTTCGATATATAAGATTTTTAATAAAGGAAACCTGGGCTGGAGGTGATAACTTTCAGATCATGGAAATGGATGTTTTTGGTGATAATAGACAATAGAAGTTACACAAGAAAAAATGAAAGTTATGTTGAGAAAAATTTTCAAACATTGGAAAACTAATATATTAGTACCCATATCCGCCATATTTAAATATTATACATTCTGCTTAGTGATTATTTTTTTAGGATTGCAAGGATGTTCTAAAATGAATGATTTGCATCAACCTTATTTAGATGAGGGAGAATATATTTATGCAGAAAAAGTTGATACCGTTACTGTGGGCTCTGGTGATGAACGCATCCAATTAAATCTATTTCTATCTTCTGAGGATATTGAGGTTGCCCGTGTCTTTTGGAATAATGGTTTAGATTCTCTAGATGTTGATATTGATTTCCAGGAGGGGGTGTTCAGCCAAATAATTGATGAGTTGAATGAGCAGCAATATGATTTTAAAATAATAACTATTGATGGTTTTGGTAATAAATCTCTTCCATTTGAAATAGAAGGAAATGTTTATGGTAATAATTATAGAAACACTATTTCTAATAGAACTATAAGCACTATTAAGGCTAACAAAAATAATGAGCTTGTGATTAATTGGAGTGAAACCGTAAATCCTGATCTACTATATAGCACAGTAAGTTATACAAATCAAGATGGAGAGCATGTTGTGGATTCTGTTCCTAGTACTGAATTTAGAACTATATTGGAAAATTATAGTTCTGAGCTGAAATATAATACTGGATTTAAACCTGATTCAACCGCAATAGATATATTTTACACTGAAAATGTAGTTGTAAATACAGATAAAATAATTTTGGATTACGAAGAATGGACTATTGTTGATTTTTCATCTCAGCATGGAGGAAATGAAAACTCTGTACAAAACGTTATTGATGGAAATCAGAATACCAGATGGCATTCTTTAGCAGGAGGATCTAGTTATCCTCATTGGGTTACAATAGATTTAGGAGGATTGGTTAATTTTTCTACTCTTGAAGTTTTAAGATCTACTTTTGATGGAGGTGGTGATAATAGGGCGCCAGATAAATTTAGATTTGAGGTAAGTATAGATGGTATTACCTGGGTAGATGCAGGAGAATTTGATTTTAACAGGTTGATAAACGACCCGCAGAGCTATAGCATAATGCTTCCAGAACCAGTAAGATTTGTTAAATTCACGGCCTTGGAGGGTCCAGAAAATAATTTTGTTCTAGGAGCTATAAAATTATATAAATAGTTATTTCTTAAATGATATTTTGAACTATTTGTTTTCTTCACCCCAACTCCCTTCATTGCGAAAAGCTTCATTACATGAAATGCGGTTCACAGAAAAAGGTCTTAAACCCAATCCCTGATCCCGATAGCAATCGGGAGGATTACGTTCGCTTTTTCAGCAGCGTAGCGAAGGAAAATGAGAAGCAAGAGGGTAACACGCTGCGCGGTGTTACGGGTGTATAACTCATTTTCTTTCAATTGATTGTGTTGATCGGGGGTTCAGTCATTTTCTGCAGTTTGCGACAAATGCCCTATTAGACTCTATAAATAGGCTGATTTTTGCGACAATTTTCAATAAGTTATACAAAATGGCTTGCCTGAAACGGAAATAGTAAAATTACTTTACAGCCCTAACTCTGGTTGACCATTCACCACTTTTACTTCCATTTCGCGAAAGCTTTATTGCAGTAAAAGAGGTTCATTATACAATGTCTTGGCCACAAGCCAAAAACTTATTAAGTATATGAATGAATGATAAATTCGTGTACGTTTTTGACTCAAGTCCGCTGGGACCTAACTTAAATTGACCGATCAGGGTTTCAGTATTTTCTTAAAATCCTCATCCCCTTACCTCTTGCTGCTAAAAAACAAGTTTTAAAATTAACCGGAGTGCATAACCGCTATGCTTTTATAACTCCTCTTTAATTTTAAAGCTTGGAGATAGAATGCATCAAAAGGTAATGCGATGGCGCTGGAGGAAGTAAGTGAAATTAGGGATACCTTAACCACCCTGATCTACATACTTTTTCTTTTCGACAGCAAAAGGAAAATGCTCAAGATGAAATAAGTAAATGATACTGCCTTGCGCCAAACTTTGCATCTAATTGGTATGATGAATTAGTTGTTTTGCAATGGTCTTATTTTATAGATGCAAAGTGCTTTTCTATTAGTTTGCAACTTACCTACTTAACGTTTCATTGCATTAAATACGATTAGCTCACGCCGTTGTATATGCTTTTATGCATTTAGTGAGTATCTGTGATCTCACCTTATGGGTGTACAAGCACCCTCAATAAACTTTTTAATCAACAATGAGTTCTATACCTGCCTTTTTAGCCTTGTATTCTATCTTAGTCATTAGTTCATAATAGTTCCAGTTTCTAAGGACAAAGTTTTGTTGCTTAGCAGCTTCGATCTTTGCTTCCTGATCTATGAGAATAAGAGTCCCTGCATGATGCTTGACACAGAAATCAATTAGCATTTTGCTGTACACATGCAGACGCTGGGTTACATATTTTTTTTCTTTATCCCGAAAATTATCTACTGCTTTTAACTTGCGTGACTTGCCATGACCTCCCTTAGTGTATTTGGATGCATCCAAAGCCCGCTTACGAGCCGCCTGAATGGCTAGTCTGCGGTATAAGAACTCTTCTTTAGTGCCAATGTTGATGCGTTTACTGCCTATTTTAGCTTTTATGAGACATTCTAAAGAGAGTGAGGCTTCTGCAATCACATTGGGTTTTAAGAAGTGTTGCTCCTGCTGAACATCAAAGACAGCCAGCCAAAAGATCTTGCCATCTTGTAGCTTGATCTCTGAGGTGCGTAAGCGTGTCTCTCCTTTTAGAACCCGATGTAAGAGACTGCGCTTATCTGAGAAGTCTCTTCCCAGATAGGTACAAAAGGGAATCTGGAATAAGCGAAAGCAAAAGGCCTTACGGGATTCATCATATCGGAAACTCCACATGCACCGGGGAGCAAAAGGAAAGCCATTATTGCGCTTGAAGTTTTTAAGGGAGCGCTCACCGCTCCAATACTTTGACCTGTTTTTATGAAATGAACTCTCTAAGTTTTTATTGAGACTGTCTAAGATGTCTGTGGGAATTCTACCTTTAAAACGATTAGAGACCACCCTATATGTACTATTGATGCGGGAACGGTTTAGGATACCATTTTCATGCTTCTTGACATCAGCGATCTTGTATTTTATGTCCTCAGTGAGGTAAAAGAAATCCTGGATCATTTCCTGTATATACTGATGGCTTACAATGATGTTAGAAGCTTTAAAGCAACAGTATTGCCAGTCGTAGAGTTTAGCCAACGCGGCTTTGCGCTCCTCATAATCGGGCAGGTCTATCTTAAGCTGGATCTTACGGGTAAGACTAAGTGTTTTTGTTTTCATGCTTACGCGGATTGTAAATGTTGATCGTTGCTTTGTAAGAACTTATAGGCGGTAGTAAAGGCACGGTGAACTTCTTTTTGAGATAGGTTAAGCTCTGTGGCTATCTGGGCAAAGGAATATTGCTGCTTACAGCGTAAGTCTAAGACCTGCTCCTCCTGCGGGGTCATCTCAGATGAGGTGCTAATTGCTTGTGGGGTGTCATCTGATGTATTCATAACTCCTTGATGAAGGATATTCTTAATCTCTTCAATAGTTTTGTTCATGGTGATACGTGCCTCAGTGATGCTGATGCCCATTTGATCAGCAATAGTTGCATACTTAAAACCATATTGTATACATAGTTCTATAAGGCGTTTGCGCTGGGCGGCTAATAGCGGTAATACAGATAGTATCTGTTCATACTCTTGCTGTCTTTTTTCCTGATCTACTAAATGATGATCGATAGTATGAGGATCATTGCCTAACATATAATCCTGATAGTTAGGTATAGTGTCTAGAGCAAACAAGTTGCGTTGAAACTGATTTTTAGGACGTGCATAGTACCAATTAGACTCGTTTGTAATGACGGTATATAGGAAATTAACCAGATGTGTAGGAGACTCTATTTGCTCGCGTTTTTCCCAAAGGGTCATAAAAGTGTCTTGTACTAAACTCTCTACCACAAAGACATCCCGAATAAGGCTCCTGCCCATCCAATAGATGCGGCGGTGGTAGTGCCTGTAAATGGCATTAAATGCCTGTGGACAACCTTGTTTGAAAGCCTTAAAATGTGATTTGATTTTTGAGCACATAAATTAACCCGTATTAATTGAAATGTGTACATAGCAGCCGTTATGCTTCAATAGGTAAATGGCAACCCGACAATTAGAATTGCTTATAATTCCTTAGCAATTCATCAAATATAGTAAAAATCATTTAATAATGGTACATGTACCTTTGTTAGGTGACTTATTATTTTACTTCTTGTACTTCGTAAGAAGGAACAGTGATAAGTAAAATAGAGGCTTATATTATTGAAAGGGTTAAAGAAAGAAGGAAGGAGGCAAACCTATCTCAAATTGCCCTATCCCAAAAACTAGGAATGAGTGATAGCTTTATTTCTCACGTCGAATCTAATACCAGAAGAGCAAAATATAATATCAATCATCTTCATGCTATTGCACAAGTACTCCAATGCTCTCCAAAAGACTTTTGGCCGGATAAGCCTATAAAGGATTAAATTTTTGATTTTAAGTACTTTCTAAGTATTACTTCCAGTGTGATGCTTTCATACACTCCTCATACACTATCCATACTTTATCCATACACTATCTAGGGAGTATCCACGGGTGAACCTATAGGATTGGCTCGTCCTAAAATAGCTATACAGATTAATAAATAAATCCTGTTATGGCTATACTATGCTAATTTTTAGTCTTGAAATAGATATACACGTTGATTTTTAAGGTTTTTATGGGATTCTGTAAAACTTGTAAGCTGTTGAATTGTAGATTTATATCTTGAATAAAAACTGCGGATATCCGACTGTATTGTAGGATATCTGTTATATTTATGCGGATATAACAAGTTAGCAAACAGTTGGAAAAACAAATCCACATATTAATTTTTAGTCTGATTTCGACTTTTGCATTTGGACAAACCGAAAAAGAATCCTTTTGGAATCCTTATATCGAGTCTGACCGAATTGAAATTGGATTAAAGCATTATGACAGTCTGAATTTTGAAAAAGCTTACCGAATTTGGACAGATTATCAGGTTGTGGAACTGATTAAAATAACTGACTCAACTTATAACGGAACACTTACAAATTTTGTCACTAAACATAAAAGGAAGAATAAAGCAGAAACGATTTACCAAAAAATAAAAATCCCAAACGGAACAGTAAAAGAATTAATGACCTCATTACAAAAAGAAAACATAGAAACATTAAAAGACTGTTCTGAAATTGAAAATTATCCTCAAGGGTTTGATGGTAAAACTTATGTTTTTGAAATTGGAACTGAAAAGGAAAAAAGAATTTACTCATATTGGGAACCTGAAAACGAAAGATATCAAGACCCAGAAATGTCTGAAATAAAAAACGTCCGGAACATATTAAAGTCAATCAACAACGAATTTAACTTGTGGAAATATTTTAAAGATTTTAGAGACAGATTACCAAAAGGAAGTTATTCTTATGGAATGATAAATATGATTAAAACATAAAAAACCGATTTGCTAACACTGTATATAATTTATTGCTAGTTCTAGCTTACTTACGAAAATCCTCGCGGATTTTCTATTGGGTTTGTATTTGCTAAATTAGGTGCTTAAAACACGCAACAAACCATATACAAACCCGTTGCCACCAATGCAGAAAATGAGAACACTAACAATAATACTGACACTTGCGACACTGACGACTTTGACATCGTGTGACTGCATACAACATTTAACAGGAACAGTCATAGACGCACAGACTGACCAACCAATTCAGGATGCACATGTCCAGAAAAAAAATAAGAAGAATTACAAGGCGGACACAGACGAGAAGGGAAATTTTGAAATAAGGAGTATTTCAGGTGGACTTTTTGGTTGTCCTCCAATGACCATTATTGTTAGCAAAGAAGGATACGAGTCAAAAACAATAGAAATCGACAATGCCGAAGATGACAAGATAAAACTTCAAAAAATAGAATGACCATTTCACGGAAACATATTATGCTTGTAATTGGAATAGTGATTATCCACTTGACAGTTTATATACTACTTGGACTATTACTCATGAACTATGACGACTTCTACACCGAAGGTGAAGGAGAATATTGGAGTTTAGCGAGCATGACAATCACAGAAAAAATCACTTATATTGGACTGAATTCATGGCATGTAATAAACGTACTTGGGATTGTTTATATAATTTACAGAATGACAAGAAAATTAAAATAGCACTGGTGGCAATAACGCATATAGTTTATGGCGGGTGTATGGGTGTTAGCAAGGTTTTCGCTCTGTAGCCAGCTTTATTTTCGGTGGACAGGAAAGTGCTTCGAAACCGCCACAAGTCATTTGCTGACTTCCAATCAAACCCAATACAAAGCACGTAATTACACCTTTAAACAATACAAAACCAAAGCCTGTAAAACCTGTCCGGTACGCAAGAGCTGTACCACTTCAAAAGTCAATGGCAAGGTCATTCAGCGTAGCCAGTACACCCAAAACATTCAAGACAACGCTAGGCGCATTGCACAAAGTGGTGATCTTTACAAAAACGTCAGGCTCTGGTAGAACATCCATACGGTACGATTAAGAGGCAGTGGGGCTTTGACCATATACTGACCAAAAGAGGACTGCAAGCAGCATCGGCAGACTTAGGACTGATGGTTTTGGCTTACAACCTTAAAAGGCTGTTTAATCTTGGGATCTTCACAGCTCTTGATTGTGTTATAGCGTACGTTTTAGTGCTCATTAAGGCTTTTAAAAGGAATGTGAAGTTAAACTACAGTTTTAAAACAAAAACAATCCAATATTCGCTTTTATTGGAAATCGAAGGTACTTTAACTACTTTTAAAGAATAAACAGGTGGTTTTGAGACAGACTGCCGTTGGGCACCATTTGACAGAAACGATGAAACTTAAATCAATATTCGGAAATACTTTAAAAAATGAAATTGGAGATTTAACTAAGAACATTTTAAATGACAAATGGAAAGGTCGAATCTCATCTACAGAAATAGAAAGTACTGGAATTATGAACTGTGAAGAAATTATTTCAGAGTTTTTAGAACAAAATGAATTTGGTTGTGCATTTGAACACTTGACTTATGTAGTATCTGAAACAGAAACTAATTTGACAACTGAGCAAGCAACTAAAATTAAACAGTTAGACAAAAAATTAAATTCATATAGTAATTAAGAATGAGTTGGGATATTGTACTTTTTAATTCAAGACAGAAAATAGAATCAGTTGCGGAACTTGACGAAAACCAACTCGAATCGACTGACTTTACTGGGATTTTAGAAGGCTCATTTGACCGAATAAAAAAAGACGATAATCACAGAGAAATAATCGGAACTAATTTTACGATTGACTTTTTTGCGGATAATGAAAATTCAAGCAATTTTATGCTTTCACTGTACGGCGAAAATGGAATTTTCGCTCTAATTGAACTTGCTAAAAAACATAACTGGCAGATTTACGACTCTGGAATTGATGAAATGGTTGACTTGGAAAATCCCGAAAATAATGGATTTGACAATCACAGAAAATATGTTGATCAGATATTAAGAAACAAATAAAAACGGTGTACAATAACTAGCGTTCGTGTGGTCGGTACGACCCAGCATGAACTCCGTGTTGACTGAACCGTTTATGAGTGGGTCAGCTTTCTATGTGTTTTAGTCTGCTTTGGGTGGGATATTTGATGCGTGTATTAGACTCTTGATTGTTAGTGAGTATGTGTTTTACTGCCTAGAATGCTCACTACTTCTTAGATGTGGTCGAGTTTGCTATTTATTGGAATTTGAAGGTACTTCTACTACTTTTAAAGAATAAACAGGTGGTTTTGAGACAGACTGCCGTTGTAGATAATTACATGTTCAACGAAATTACAATTAAGCAAAGTCAAAATCTTCTATTTGATTTAGGTCAAATAGCAGAATCCTTATTGTTCTATCAAAAGGTAAATTTGATTTGTAACGTTTCGTTTTTCAAGTTTTTACTTGTCCATGATGAAACAGACACTTTTCTTGAATTAATGATTACTGGCAAAATCCATGTACAAATTGAAGACAACTTATTTGCTAGTATGCGGAAAGCTGTTGGAGATGATAATGTGCTTTGGTATAAACCTGTTCTCGTTAGAAGTGAAAACGTCATTCTTCAAGAACGATTAGAAAGAGTAATTTATGAAACAACCCAAAGGCCAGGTTACAGCAAAAGACTAACAAAAAAAATACTTAATAATTCAGAATTATTACTTCATACTGAAGAAGCTTTGGATTTTGTAAAACAAGACCTTAAAGACGAAGTTTACTTGAAAAGAGCAATTTCTTACAGTATAAAAAATTTTCATCCTGATATTATAGTTGAACCAGAGACAATTCAAGCAGTAGTAGATAATTATGACGAAGGACTCTTAATAAGAACCAATGTAAACTTCAATAAAATAAATGAGCAAGTCAGTAGAGATAAAACTATAAATGATGAATCTGTTTTAATAAATATTATGAACACGAGAGTTGATTCTACTTTAGCAAGTAAAATGAAAACCGACCTTGTTACTAGCCCAATAATTACGACTTTATTACATGAAAAAGTTAATAATATTATTAACAAAACTACCGATAATCAAGAACAGATTGATAATTTTTCAGACATATACTTACATGAAGGTAAAAAAATTAGAGAAGTCTTAAACTCTGGTGAACGTTCGTTAAAAGAATATATGGAAGTACTTGACAAAGCAGACAGATTTAAAGAATGGTTGGGTAATATTGAAAACGATGAGAACTTATTGAAAGAATATAATAAAGCTGTTACAAGTGAAACTTGGGTTGACAAGCTACCTGGGAAATCTTTAAGGTGGACAGTTTTTACAGGATTAGGATTGACAATTGACCTACTAGGTGCTGGAGGCATTGGTACAGCAATAAGTACAGCAATAAGCGCAGGAGATGCCTTCTTATTAGACAAACTTATTGACGGATGGAAACCAAATACATTTGTTAATGGAGAACTCGATAAATTTATTAAATCAAAATAACTATCTAATAACTAACGTTCTTGTGGTCGGTGCGACCTAGCATGAATGCCTTGTTGACTGAACCGTTTATGAGTCGGTCGGCCTTCTATGGGTTTTAGTCTGTTTTGGGGTGGGATATTTGATGCGTGTATTAGACTCTTGATTGTTAGTGAGTATGTGTTTTACTGCCTAGAATGCTCACTACTTCTTAGATGTGGTCGAGTTTGCTATTTATTGGAATTTGAAGATACTTCTACTACTTTTAAAGAATAAACAGGTGGTTTTGAGACAGACTGCGGTTAGGTGTAATTTTTTATTGAAATCCCGTTAATGAACGAATTAGAATCTCTTTTCACACAAGCTTTAATTGATAATTTGATCAATAAAGGAATTAATAGTGTATCAAGTCTTTTTGAAAATCAACTATCCAAATTAAATAAACAAGCTAAGAAAAGACTGAAAAAAGAAGATTATGAATATTTCAAAGAAAATTATGACTTAGAAGTTTCAGAAGCTAAAGTACTTAGTCATTTAAAAAGTAATTTTCAAGCTGCATTGACCTGGTCAAATGAAGTGAATTTCTCAATGGCAATTGCATCAAGAGAACTTAATAAAGTTTTCGTTGATATTGATTTACATTTATCGCCATTAAAAGATAGATTTGATAGTGATGATATAACTCGAACAACTAACAGTAAAAATCTATTAAAGAATTTTAAAAAAAATAAAATAATTTATGGTGGAGCTGGTGCGGGAAAAACTACTCTAATAAAAAGATTATTTAAAAACATCCGGAAACAAGATGATTCAACTTATATACCGCTGGTAATAAGGTTTAGAGAATTGAATTATGAAAATGGAGTTTATGAACAGTTTGGGTTATTTAAAATTCTAGTTGACATATTAGGGATCAATACTACTCTTCCTCGAAAGTATTTTGATGATTTCGAAAGTGAATATTATTACATTTTAAAAAATGCAGTAATCAATTTTTTTAATGACTGTAATGTATTACTTATAGCAGATGGTTTTGATGAAATACCAAGTAATAATCTAAAAGGTAAAATTGAAAAAGACTTTAATTCTCTATCATTAGAACTCACCAACTCAAAATTCATTTTAACCTCTAGAAGTAATGATTTCCAATCAAATTTAGTTAATACAGATGTTTATGAAATCTGTTCGCTTAGTGATAAACAAATCAAATTGTTAATTAGTAAGTGGATTAACAATAAGAAAAAATCAGAAGATTTATTTAAAAAAATTCAATCTTCACCATACTATGATACAACAATGCGACCACTAACATTATCGCATTTATGTGCTATTTATGAGCGTAAACAAACGATTCCTCCCAAACCTAGATACATCTATGATTTTGTATTAACGCTATTATTAGAAGCTTGGGATGAACAAAGAAGAGTTGTAAGACCTTCCAATTATGCTGAATTTTATATTGAGAAGAAAAAAGAGTTTTTAGCTCATTTATCTTACTGGCTATCCTTTCATTTAAATAAAAACATTTTTAATGGAGAAGATATAAGAAAATGTTATCGGAAAATTCATAGATCCCACAATTTACCGGCCTCACAAGCGAAAAAGGTTGTTAACGAATTAGAAAAACATACTGGGGTATTCATTCAAACTGGATTTAATTCATATCAATTTTCACATAAATCGCTTCAAGAATTTTTGACAGCAAAATATTTATCTGCTCTTCCAAAAATTCCAGATATTGAAATATTAAATAAGCTACCAAATGAAACGGCAATAATGGTTTGTTTATCCTCGGATCCAAATTATTACTTTCAGGAATTCAATAAATATTTTAAATATTATAAAGATTATTTCTGGAGAGTCTTTTTTGGTAGATTATTAGATGAGAAGCCTGATTTTACAGAAAATCCAGGAGTAATTGTATTCTTTATAAATAATATGTGGCAAAACAAGGATGTCGTTTTCAGAGAAGCATTTTTTGAGCTTCTAAAGCATACTAATCTGAAAGTAGCATTAAAATCCTTCTTCAAAAACTACGAATTGGATGGAACTTACGATGACTATGTTGCATTCGTTTTTAAGGACTTAAAAATTCCAATTATGGAAAGGGATTATTATCCCGCTAAATTGCATATTGACCGATATAGCTATGATACCGTAAAAAACTACACCTAACAACGGCTCATCGCAAATAACGGGTATAATCGAAAAGTGTAATTTTAGAAACCAAGAAATAAAACAAGTAAGCCAACATCTCCGCTTCCCAACTTCCGCAACTGGCGATAATCGTAACTGCTATGTATGCTTAAAAGAAGCTTATAACTATCAATTTCATACAAAACTATATTACCTTTGTAAGTAAATATCTGATAAACAATGCGTTTATCAACAAAAAATCGGAGTTATAAACAACCAACCCGCATCTGTGCGGGTTGGTTAACGAAAAGTTATTAACAAAATTTGGAAGATTGAAAGATTTAACCTCTTCAAATATAGATAGGCAGAACGTATTAAATAATATAACTGTTCTTGAAAATCTTAGAAGCTATTTAGGAGTACCTGGAATGCTTTTTCAAAAGGAATATAAATATACGAAGCAACAAATTTCTGAATTTTATCAAATTGATATTGCCACAATTGAGCGATACCTTGAAAATAATGAAAAAGAACTTAAGCATAATGGTTATATAGTATTAAAAGGGAAGAATTTAAAAGAGTTCAAAAAGGAATTTGGACATATTTTAAATTTATCAAGTAATACTGCTCACTTAGGAGTTTTCAATTTCAGGTCATTTTTGAATCTAGGAATGTTATTGGTTGAAAGTGAAATTGCCAAAGCCTTAAGAAGTAAAATTCTAGATATTGTAATTGATAGTTTAAATGAAAAGGCCGGAGGATCTACAAAATATATCAATCAAAGAGATGAAGATTTTTTGAACACAATTTTAAAAGAGCCTCATTATAGAAAAGAATTTACCAACGCACTGAACCTCTATCTAGATCTCGGAAATTTCAAATATCCAGTTTATACAAGTAAAATCTATGAATGTATATTCAAAGAGAATGCTACCGAATATAAAAAAATCTTGAACTTAAATGAGAGGGAGAATGCAAGGGATACAATGTACTCTGAAGTCCTAAAATTGATTGCTTCTTTTGAGAATGGTTTGGCACACGAAATGAAAAAGAGGTCGGACTCTTTAGGAAGAAAATTGAAAAAACATGAGATGGACGAATTACTAAATGAGTTTTCGACCCATCCATTATTTAAACCATTAATTGAAGATGCCAGAATTAAAATGGCTAGTAGAGATTATGGATTTAGAAAAGTTTTTCATGAAAATCTAAAAAACTACATCAGCACTATATCCCAATCAGATTTTGAAAGGTTTTTAGGAGAGAAAAGTAAAGCGCTTGAAGAAAGAATTGAGGAAAATATTGATGTATTCAAAAGGTTGAAAAACAGGTAAAATGACATTCATTTATTTTGATTTTCATTATGCAGTTAAAGAACACGATTATATAATAGAACATTCTGGAGGTTTACATGGAGCTAAAGATTTAGGACTACTTCATGCGACTTTAGAATTTGTAAAAGATGACAATTATTATCCTGAATTAGAAGACAAGGTTTCTTATTTATTCTACTCAATCAATAAAAATCATGCTTTTAATGATGGTAATAAACGTTCTTCTATTGTATTAAGTGCCTATTTTTTAGAAATTAATGGATTAGACCACATTGTTTCTATATACATGGAAATGATGGAAAATATTGCAGTAGACGTTGCTGATAATATTATAGGTAGAGACCTGCTCAAAGAAATCATTATAGCAATAATCTATGACCAAGAATTAAGCTACGATCTAAAAATAAAGATTATCAATGCTAAGACTAGAGAATAGTTTTATGTCATCACTTAACAAAGATCCGAGGTAAAAACAAACTCTTTTCGCATTTAATTTTAGACATATTTATCCTCAGCTAAAATTTTAGCTGTTCCATTTTATTATTTTTAAGACCTATCTTATGGATGCGATGGTTATGTTATTTTAATAATAGACATTACTTAATTTAGCAATAGCAACGGCTTTTTTATATGATTGTGATAAGCTTCAATTTACAGTTTGTGGTAGAATTAATATGTTTCGGTGGCTTTTGAATTATTTTGAAAGGTTCATTTGAGTAAATAATTTAAAAATCACCTAAGCGTGATATAGCATTAATTTATCGCAAATTCAATGCAGTTGGTTGAAGCATTTAAAAACGGAATTTTAAGACGTTTTAAGGCGCTTAATTATCGTAAAGGGGTAAAGGTGTCATCTTAAGTGTGTTTTGTCGATAAAAGATTGCTTAAATTTGTCAGCATTAGGAGTGTGAAGTCTTTTACAAACTTCAAATTCAGATTTTATAAATTATAAAAAAAACCTTCCTGTCAGGTTTTTTTTTGTTTATGTTTATTAATGTTTATAGAAGATACCAGCGCTTGTCCATTTTTTGGCCCTGTAATGGGACAGTAGTGTCCCGGGCATGGACAAATTTTGGCATAGAGCAGTCCTATGCTAAAGCCTTTTAAAACCCTTCAAATCTTATGAGGGTAGAATTGTTATTTTGTCCGTTCAAAAATTTGATTCAATAATGGTTTCTGTTTTTTTAGAATATCCATATCTGCACCAATTTTGGTGTCTAAGACTTTAGCATATATTTGGGTTGTTTTAATGGAAGTATGACCCAGCATTTTGCTCACTGTCTCCATGGGAACACCTCTAGATAATGTAACGGTAGTTGCGAATGTGTGTCTTGCTAGGTGTGTAGTTAGGTTTTTCTTGATTCCACATACATCTGCAATTTCTTTTAAATAAGCATTGGATTTTTGATTTGTCAGGACTGGCAATAATTTATCATCTTCTTTTTGACACGTATGATTTTCATATTTACGGAGGATCCGTTCAGCTGTTGGTAGTAGGGGTATACTACTAAGAGTTTTTGTTTTTTGCCTTTTGGTCTTGATCCAGTATTCTCCATTTAACCCCCGAACTATATTTTCTGAACTAAGTTTATGTATATCTGCATAGGCTAGACCAGTAAAGCAACAAAAAAGGAAGATATCTCTAACTTGCTCCAATCGGATAATAGAAAATTCTTTTTTGGCAAGGTTATTTAATTCATCGGCGGTTAAAAATTCTCGTTCTTTTGATTTCCAATTGGATTTCCAATGAAAAAAGGGATCTCTATCGATGAATTCGTGAGCCAGGGCTAAGCGCATAATTTTCTTGAAATTAACTATATACTTTGTGGCTGTGTTGTGTGCGCAATTCTTTTTTGATTTGAGATAATGCTCAAATCCTGAGATAAATTGGTAATCAATTTCCCTTAAAGGTATGTCTCCCTTTTTTTGGAGAAAATGTAGATAGTTTACTAGATGAGTTTTCGCTGCCTTATACCTTTGCAGGGTCCCTTTAGAATAACCTTTGCCCACAAGACGCTCCATCCCATCATTATGCTCTTGAAAAAATTCTAAAAGCCTACGTTGTTCGGTTTCCTTACCTTGATAGATATTACGGATAATTTGGGCTGAAACTGGCTTTTCATCCCTTAGGAGTCTGTCATGGATTTCATAGACTTTTGTGCGTATATCGTCTAAATGGCGGTTGACCATTCTCGACTCCGCACTAAACCCACTCATCTTACCTGTTTTAGAATCCCATTTTCTTGTTGCCTTGTGCTGTGTTGAAAATTCACTCCGTCTGGAATCTACCGTAATCCTAGCATAAATTGTAGCTGGTTTTAGTGATTTTTTAGCAGAATTTTTAGGGTAGAAAAGAATTGAAATTGAACTTGACATCATTTTGAGCTTTTAAATGAGTCAATTAAGGTACAAAAGTACTATTTAATAAATGTTAAAGAAATAATGTAAAGCTTTTAAATTTAACACTTTATGGGTTGTTGCGGTGAGTGTTTTTAATGATAAAAAAGACTCACCGAATCACTCACCTTTTTTTTGGAATTATATGGTATTAAACGCTATTGAGTGAAAACAAAAAAGCCTGTAAATCATATGATTTACAGGCTATTGTAGGAATTTAAACCGATTCCTAGCGGTCTGGACGGGACTCGAACCCGCGACCCCCTGCGTGACAGGCAGATATTCTAACCAACTGAACTACCAGACCAATTTCTTTGAGAACTATTGCTAAGTGTTTTGGGCTGTCCCTTTCTTTCTTAGCGGATGCAAATATACACCCTCTTTTAATCTTACCAAATGTTTTTTTGAAAAATTTTTACTCCTTATTGAAATCGTTGACGCTCTACTAAAAACGTTGTCAAAATCGGTCCAAAACCATGCTGAATATCAGCACTTAAGTATTTTATCTGAAATTTTGCACAACGCATGCGCAATTCTTCAAAATATGCTTTTACTTGTTTTTTATAGTTTTCGCGCACGTTGTCACTAAAAACATTGATGTTATTTCCGCTTTCTAGATCGATGAATTTCTTAGGAGCATTATCAAAATCAAAATTAACCTCTGTAGCGCCGTCATACGTGTGAAAGAGTAGTACCTCGTGCTTATTGTATTTAAGGTGTTGTAAGGCGCTAAAAAGCTCTTCCTGCTCTTTGTCATGCTGCAACATATCGCTAAATAGAAAAACTAGTGAACGACGTTTCAACTTTTCGGCGATGAGGTGAAGATTAGCGTAAGTGTCTGTCTCTTTCTTTTGCGGTGTGTTTACAAAGGTTTGAATAAGCTGATCCAGCAACATGTGGTGGTGGCGCTCGCTTCCCTTTTCGGGGGAATAGAATTCAAATTCTTTACTGTAAATACTCATGCCTACAGCATCGCGCTGCTTTTTCATGAGATTCATTATCGCGGCTGAAGCCAAAACCGAAAAACCGATCTTGTTTAAATTTGTGATTCCTGGCTTTTTTGTAAGCTTGGGATAGTGCATACTGCTACTATTGTCTAAAATAAGATGACAACGCAGGTTTGTTTCTTCTTCGTAGCGTTTTGTATACAGCTTATCTGTGCGGGCATAAAGCTTCCAGTCTATGTGCTTTGTACTTTCGCCTTTGTTGTACACTTTGTGTTCTGCAAATTCTGCAGAGAAACCATGAAACGGACTTTTGTGCATTCCAGAAATAAAACCTTCTACTACCTGACTGGCCAGTAACTCAAGGTTACCAAAGCCAGATTGCGAATTTATTTCTGCTTGAATGTCCACAGTTGCCGTTATTTCTTGATTATCGGGATGTTTATTGAGCTAAAAACATTTTTGATGTTCTTGATCTCTTTTTCGCCATGGAGCGTAACTAGATCACGCTTCTTCCCATTTTTAAGCGCTATTGCAAAGCGGCTGTTGCCAAATTTCTCCTTCTGCTGCAATGCTTCTATTTCGGCGAAAGCCAACTCTTTTTTAATGCTCTTCTTAGTATAAAACCAGATCAAAGCCACGACAGAAAGGAGTCCAGCGCCGATCCATAAATACGAGATCGCACCCATGCTTGATGGGTTTAGGGATAGATTAAGAACGGCATTAAAAAGGTTGAGGTACATTAATGCAAGAAGAAGGCTATAATTTGTGCGTACGCTATCTTCAATTATAACCTTCTTGTTTTTTTGATCAACTTTTAGTTGCATGTTATCCTTCCATTGCGTCTACGATACCGTAGGCTAAAGATTCTTGCGCGTCCATCCAGTGGTCACGATTGAAGTCTTTCATTACTTTTTCAAAAGATTGTCCGCAATTGTCTGCAAGGATCTGTGCGCTTAATTCTTTTGTTTTAATGATCTCTTGTGCTGTGATCTCAATATCACTTGCAGGTCCGCGACCACCGCCACTAGGCTGGTGAATCATCACGCGGGCATGCTTCTGGATGTAGCGTTTACCTTTTTCGCCACCAGATAGTAGGATGCTTCCCATACTTGCTGCAAGACCAGTGCAAATTGTGCTTACTGGACTTTCTATATTTTGCATGGTGTCATAAATAGAGAATCCTGAAGTTACATAACCGCCTGGGCTGTTAATGTAAAACTTGATCTCGTCATGACTTATAGAATTAAGGTACATAAGGCGATCTACTACGTGCTTTGCACTTTTATCATCTACCATACCCCATAAAAACACTTTTCTTTCTTCAAGGAATTGTAATTCAATTCTATCCTGAGGCTTATTTATCTTGTTGCTCATTGTATGTATATTATAATTTTATGACCATTATGGTCTTAAAAAGACACTTTAAGTAAACTTAAAAATAAAAAGGTTTGGCCCATGAGCCAAACCTTTCTAAAAAGTATTTTTTAACGACAGATTACAATAATTTGTCTATCGCTTCTGTGTAAACATTTTTAGGCGCTACACCTACCTGGCGTCCTACAAGTTCACCGTTTTGAAACATAAGAACTGTAGGTATGTTACGCACACCATATTTAGATGCAAATTCTTGGTTAGCATCTACATCTACTTTACCTACAACGGCTTTACCGTCATATTCAGTACTGATTTCTTCAATTACAGGACCTACCATTCTACAAGGTCCGCACCATGCAGCCCAGAAGTCTACAAGCACAGGCTTGTCGCTTTTAAGTACAGTTTCTTCAAAGGTTGCGTCTGTTATCTCAAGTGCCATTTATTTAGATTTATGTGTTATACTCGCAAAATTAGTCAATTATTTCTCTAAAGCTTACAGCGGTTATATTAGATTTGGTTATTCCTTTATCGATTTAACTGATTTAGAGAAATTTTCTGGCTTTCGCCAAAAGTGCTTCACTGTTATCACTCGGAGATTTTCAATGTTAATTGAGTTTAAAGTTTACATTTTTTCGCTTTAGCTCATCAAGCAGCGCAGCACAGATCTTCACCTTTTTCTTTCGACTTGCCATATTTAAAGCTATTTGTTCCTTAG
This sequence comes from Leeuwenhoekiella obamensis, assembly GCF_055391795.1. NCBI lineage: Bacteria > Pseudomonadati > Bacteroidota > Flavobacteriia > Flavobacteriales > Flavobacteriaceae > Leeuwenhoekiella > Leeuwenhoekiella obamensis. The sequence continues at coordinate 3,467,297 of NZ_AP029251.1, forward strand.
GTTCAAAAACATAGAAAAACAAATTGTGGTCACCGCGGTAATCATTAAGGGTTTCCTTAATGTCGTCTATGCGTTCTGTGCTTACATCTTGTAAGTCTAGATTGATCGTTAATTTCTTACTGTATTGATCCATGCAATCCTGCAATTGCATAAAGCCATTAAATTGTGTGCGAGGATCTCCTTTTTTACCTGTGTCGCGGTTTACCCAACCTTCTTTTACAAAAATGCGAACGTGTACAAAAGAGTTCACGATCAAGAAATGCCTGTATTTTAAATACTCCTCACCAAACATCCTGAACTCAAAAGAATCCTCAAAATCCTCAATGGTAAAGGCGGCCCAGAGTTTACCATTTTTAGAAGTTCTGTGTTGCACATCTGAGATCACTCCTCCCACGGCGATCTCTTTATTTACATGTTCTTCTAGATTTTTAAAGTCAGAGATCTTACCGTTACAGAAGTTATCCATCTCGTATTTAAAATCATCCAGCGGATGCCCAGAAATATAGATTCCTACAACTTCTTTTTCACGTTTAAGTTTTTCCATCGTTCCCCATTCTTCACATGGCGGAACAACTGGTTCTGGGATCTGTACATCGCTAGATTCTCCAAACAAACTTACCTGCGAACTATTCTCATTCTCTTGAAACTTTTGCCCATATTTTACAGCTTTTTCTAAGAATGTGATTCCGTCGCCTTCATCATGAAAATATTGCGCTCTGTGAGTTCCGCCAAAACTGTCAAAGCCACCGGCAAGTGCCAAGCTTTCAAAGGTCTTTTTATTCGCCGCGCGTAGATTTAGGCGTTTAGCCAAATCAAAAACACTGCGATATGGCCCATCTTTTCTATTCTCAACAATAGTTTGCACGGCGTTGTTACCTACACCTTTTACAGCGCCCATCCCAAAACGCACAGCGCCACGATCGTTTACCGTAAACTTCTTGAAAGATTCATTTACATCTGGTCCTAGAACTTCTAATCCCATGCGCTTACATTCTTCCATAAAGAAGGTAACCTGCTTGATGTCGTTCATATTGTTAGAGAGTACCGCAGCCATATATTCTGCAGGGTAGTGGGCCTTGCAATATGCAGTTTGATAGGCGATCCATGCGTAACAAGTAGAGTGTGATTTGTTAAACGCATACGCAGCAAATGCTTCCCAGTCTTTCCAGACCTTATTTAGTATTTCTTCATCGTGGCCTTTTTCTTTACCGCCGTTAATGAATTTTGGCTTCAGCTTTTCTAGTAAGGCGAATATCTTTTTACCCATCGCCTTACGCAGCATATCGGCTTCACCTTTAGTAAATCCGGCTAATTTCTGCGAAAGCAACATCACCTGCTCTTGATACACGGTAATACCATAAGTTTCCTCAAGGTATTCTTCCATGTCGTCTAGATCATAGATAATTTCTTGTTCGCCATGTTTACGCGCAATGAAATCTGGGATATATTCCATCGGTCCCGGGCGATACAATGCGTTCATCGCAATAAGATCTTCAAAAACCGTAGGCTTTAAAGCCTGCATGTGTTTTTGCATTCCGGGCGATTCGTATTGAAATATCCCTACCGTATCTCCACGTTGGAAAAGCTCGTATGTTTTTTCGTCGTCAAGCGGAAAAGAGTCTGGGTCAAGGTCAATGCCATGCTTGATCTTTACCAGCTTCACCGTGTCTTTGATGAGCGTAAGGGTCTTCAGACCCAAGAAGTCCATCTTAAGCAATCCAGCTGATTCTACAACGCTGTTATCAAACTGTGTTACGTACAGATCAGAATCCTTCGCAATTGAAACGGGAACGAAATTAGTAATGTCGTCTGGTGTGATGATCACCCCGCAGGCGTGAATACCCGTGTTTCTTACAGAACCTTCCAGTTGGCGTGCCTGGCGTAGCATTTGCCCTTCCAAGTCGTCGCCTTCTGCAAGATTTAATAGTTCATTGATCTTTACCAGATCGTCAGAACGGAATTTCTTTTTAAGATCGGCCTCACTTTGTCCAAAGATCTTATTCAGTTTAGACATGTTTGGGATCAGCTTCGCGATCCTATCAGCATCGCTTAATGGTAAGTCAAGAACACGCGCGGTATCACGAATGGATGACTTTGCCGCCATCGTACCATAGGTGATGATTTGCGCCACTTGATTTGCGCCATATTTCTCAATTACATAATCCATAACCCGGCTACGACCTTCATCATCAAAGTCGATATCAATATCGGGCATGCTCACACGATCTGGATTCAAGAAACGCTCAAAAAGCAGATCGTACTTGATTGGGTCAATATTTGTAATCCCCAGACAGTAAGCCACCGCAGACCCTGCTGCCGATCCACGACCCGGACCTACCGATACGCCCATGTTTCTCGCTTCGCGGATAAAATCCTCAACGATCAAGAAATAACCCGGATATCCCGTATTTGCAATTACATCAAGCTCAAAGTCCAGACGTTCTTTGATAGAATCAGTGATTTCAGGATAACGCTTTTTTGCACCTTCAAAGGTGATGTGCTTCAAGAATTTATTCTCCCCGCGCTTACCGCCATCCAGTTCATCTTCTTCAAACTGAAATTCCTCAGGAATATCAAACTTAGGAAGCAGTACATCACGCGCCAGTTCAAAAGGTTCGATCTTATCAACAATCTCCTGAATGTTTGTTATTGCCTCTGGCAAGTCAGTAAACAAGGCCTTGATCTCATCAGCATCCTTGAAATAATATTCATCATTAGGAAGCCCAAAACGATATCCGCGGCCGCGGCCTTTTGGCGTGGTTACTTTCTCATTATCCTTCACGCACAAGAGCACATCGTGCGCATCAGCGTCAGACTTATCTATGTAAAATGTATTGTTTGACGCGATAAGTTTTATGTCATGCTTTCGCGAAAAGTCCACCAATGTTTGATTTACGCGATCTTCATCTTCCTGACCGTGACGCATGATCTCAATATAGAGGTCTTCACCAAAAAGTTCCTTCCACCACAGCAAGGCTTCTTCCGCTTGCTTTTCACCTACGTTCAATACTTTACTGGGTACTTCACCATAAAGGTTACCCGTGAGCACAATAATATCTTCTTTGTATCGCTCTACCACTTCACGGTCAATACGCGGAACGTAATAAAAACCTTCGGTATATGCGATAGAGGCCATCTTCGCTAAGTTGTGATAGCCTTTCTTGTTTTTTGCCAAAAAGACGATCTGGAAACCATTGTCTTTTTGGGATTTGTTCGTTCTATCCTGACAAACATTGAGCTCAATTCCCACCACGGGTTTCACGATGGTTTCAGTAGGCGCTTCGCCCTGCTCAATGAGTTCTTCATTTTTCTTTTTCGCGGAAGCGTTATGGCTCATCAACGCGCGCACAAAGTGAAACGCGCCCATCATGTTGCCGGTATCTGTGAGGCCTACCGCGGGCATTTTTTTTGCGATCGCAGCATTCGCAATGTCCTGAACGCTAGCCGTAGATTGCAGGATGGAGAACTGCGAGTGGTTGTGCAAATGCGCAAAATCAACCTCGGCAAGTTGCTCTTTGTTTTCTTTAATTTCTTCACGGGAGATCTCGCCGCCTTCGGCTTTTTGCAGCTCCTTGCGAATCTCATCTGAAGCCGCCTTAAGGTTGATGTGCTTCAGCCCGATGAACTCAATAGGCTGCGGATTCTCACGTGAGAATTCTTCAAAATAATTTGCAGGAACATCAAGCTCTTCAATGGTGAAGATCCTGCGGCGAATCAGCTCAAAAAAGCAACGCGTGGTTGCCTCAACATCGGCGGTTGCGTTGTGCGCTTCCGCGAAAGGCTGATTAAAAAGATATTCGTGCAGCTCAGTAAGCGTAGGCAGTTTAAACTTACCGCCACGACCACCGGGAATCTGGCAAAGTTGAGCCGTTGTTTCGGTACAGGTGTCAAGCACGGGCATTTCTGCCATTTGATTTGAAACGTCCAGACGGTGAAATTCTGCGCCCATGATATTGACGTCAAACCCCACATTTTGACCCACAATAAACTTGGCGCTATCTAGAGCATTTTTGAATTTGACTAGCACATCAGCCAGCGGCAAACCGTCGCGTTGTGCAAGCTCTGTTGATATCCCGTGAATACGCTCTGCATCAAAGGGAATGTCAAAACCATGTGGCTGGATAAGATAATCCTGATGATCCACACAATTACCCATGTCGTCATGCAGCTGCCAAGCGATCTGTATGGCGCGTGGCCAGTTGTCGCTGTCAGTTATGGGAGCGTTCCAATCGCGGGGAAGACCAGTGGTCTCAGTGTCAAAAATGAGATACATTCCTTAAAATCTGTTGTTTGTGGGTGAGTTGTTTTCGCTTTAAGCGAAAACGAAGAATGCCTCTAAATTATTGAAAATCGCGGGGTGAAAAAAGGAAAGTTGTGAGGAGTTTTCAACGGTTTTTTGCAGTTGGTCATTCCATTTTGCAGTCTGTCAGAAATAGTAAGGGTTTTGAAAGGATGGCTGGTTTATTTGTGTCTATAAATTAACTTTTCAATATTTACCACAATGAAAAAACTAGTACTGATACTTATTTTTTTGGGGAGCGTGATACCGTCTTTCTCCCAAGAAATTCAACTTACCGAAAAAGAGAAGGAGGAGGCTTGGGAGTTTATTATAAAATCTTTTTATCTCAATAAAAACTTTTTGAAATACCCGAAAATATTCGCTTCGGATATCAATTTTCACATTGAAAACTCTCAAGATAATGACAAGCGTGTATTACAAGAGTTACTTGATGATCTATCACCTGTTTTAAAAAACAAGTTAGCTTACGTGAATGATAAAAAAGATGCAAATTTCACCATTAAAATTGGTGAAGGCGTGTATACATTGAAATACCTGCCTGATACTAAACTCAAATCATTTTCCAGAAGTGATGATCTTTATACCTATGAGGTCAACAATGTGAGATATGAATTTTATACAAATGAGAATTTTGAGAGCGAGTTCCTGAGAGAGAAGTTGATAAAAAAAGCTGTTTTACAAGGTTTAATAGGCTTGCAAGAAAACAGATCAAGTTTTGACGCAATTATAGAAAATATGCGTAATTACGGAGAGCTTAGATCCAACAGCTATTTGCAGGAGTATGCATCAGGGGGTGTAAATACTGAAAGGTTTGAAAATATAACACCACTTGATAAGTATATAATTCAAATTATTTATGCTCCAGATTTTGAACAGTACCTAAAAAATCATATTCAAGCTAAACTTGGGTTTTGGGGTTGGATGAATTTTAAATATTCAGAATCTGACTTGAAAATGCTGCGAATTTCTCTTGTAGCTTTTATTATCATACTCATGTTAATTCTAGCGTTCAAGCCTTTGTTTGCTAGAGATTTTAAGAGTATAATATTAGGGTATGTTTTGAACTCAATATATATCGCATTTATATTTATAATAGCTACGGTAACCGCAGAAACTATTCAAGTGTATGATTTTGCTACAATCTATCTAAATGAAGAATTTAATCATACTGCTAATTATGTTGATATCATTAAGATCTTAGTGCCAGTTATTTTGATAGCTTGTGTATTATTTGGTCTACTACTTTACTGTGCAGATTATTTAATATTAAGAACTACTCAGAAAATAGCTTATAAATTTGCGATACGTATTTTAATTTTTTTAGGAATAGGGATTGTCTTTTTTATAGTTTTAAGTCTGATACTTTCTAAATCTAAAGATGGTCTTTCAGGATTGGGGCTTATATCGATTGTATTATTAGTAATAAGCTTAATACGCAGTTCTTTTCTCTATTTTAAAGAGAGAAATGAAAATCTGATCCGTGAAAAAGATCTACAGCTTGCAAATATTACAGCTTCAAAAAATGAAGCCGAAGTCGCGTCTTTACATGCGCGTATCAATCCGCATTTTTTATATAATTCTTTAAACGCTATTGCGAGCCTGGCGCACACAGATGCAGATAAAACTGAGAAAATGGCGCTTTCACTTTCAGATCTGTTTAAGCATAATCTTAACCGTAAGAATGAGGCCAGCTGCACCGTTAATGAAGAGGTAGATGCTGTGAAGGCTTATCTGGAAATTGAGAAGATACGTTTTGGCGAAAGCCTAAACTACGAGATCGAGGTGGCCGAAAGCGTCAAAAACTATGCGATACCTAGAAATATTATCCAGCCGTTGCTAGAAAATGCTATAAAACATGGAGTTTCACAGTTGCAACAGTCGGGTTTTATAAAACTCAAGATCCACGAATCTCAAACTGATCTCATCATTGCGGTTTATGACAACGGGCCGGCGTTTACAGATGGTTTGGTGAGTGGTTATGGGCTGCAAAGTATTTATGATATTTTGAATTTTACCTATGGCGATATGGCGGCGATCTCCTGGCAAAACAAACCCGAAAAACTGGTGTTTATCACTATTGCGCTTGACGAACTTAAAACCAGCGAAGCATGAAATTTAAAGCGATTCTCATAGATGATGAGGAGCCGGCAAGACAGCGATTAGCAAAGTTGCTTGAGCCGCATGCAGATGTTGTTGAGGTTTTGGCTTTCGCCAAAAATGGTGCGGATGCATTACAAAAGATCAAAGAATATGCTCCAGATCTTATTTTTCTCGATATACAAATGCCGGGAATGAACGGTTTTGAAATGTTGGCGCAACTCGATAAGATCCCCACAGTGATTTTCTGCACGGCATACGAGCAATATGCGCTAAAGGCTTTTGAAACCAATAGTCTAGATTATCTAGTGAAACCGGTACGACCAGAGCGTGTAACGCAAACCATTGAGAAATTGAAGCGCTTTAATCCTGCGGCAAACGCAATAGATATCAAAAATCTGTTGCAATACGTGCAGGAAGCAGAGCCTAAAAAAGAAAACACCTCGCTTGTGGTGAAATATGGCAAGAAGATCATTTTCTTAAAACTAAAAGACATCGCCTTCTTCAAGGCAGAAGATAAATACGTAAATGTCTTTTTGCGTGATGGTAAGAGCTATTTATGTGAGCAAAGTTTGTCTAGCTTACGCGAAAAAACGCCAGAGCATTTTAAGCAGATTCATCGTGGGATCATCATTAATCAAGATCTGGTTGCAGAAGTCCAGACGTATTTTAATAGCAGATTTGCTTTTGTGATGAGTGATAAAGACCGCAGCAAACTCATCAGCGGCCGGTCGTATCAAGAAGAGATCAAACAATGGTTACAGCAATAAAAAAATCCCAGTCAAAATTCTTGACTGGGATTTTCAGTTTAGGGGAGTGTTTAGTTCTTAACTTACCGCCTCAAGCGCTTGCACTTCATTTAATGCTTCTTTTACGCTATTACGCTGGCGAATAATTAAATTCTCTGTTGATGGTGGCAGATCATTTTTTGCGATTATCTTATTATAATCTTCGATCGCTGCTTTCTCACCACGAATGGCTTCTTCTAAAATTGACTCTTCTTTATCGTTACTAAAAGCCGACTTTAAATCCATCCACATGCGGTGCGCATCACCTTTTAAACTTGTTCCTTTTTCTGGCTCATGGCCAAAACTCTTGATCTCATCTTTTAATTGATGACCAAAATCATATCTATCTTTTGCTCTACTATTAAAGTAATTTTTCAACGCCTGATTTTTTACATCTTCAGCGGCTTTTTTATAACCAGCCTCGGCATCATAATTTTTTTCTAGTAGTTCATTTAATTCGTTAGCAATATTATCTGAATAACTCATAGCTTCATTAATTTTTCGTTCAACATATATAGGTAATATTTTAACCTAATCACAAAACAAATTTACGAGTTGAAGTAGGTGTTATCAGTCTATTTAACAGGGTTTAACCTCCTTTAACCTAAGTTAACTTAAAGCTGTGTTTAAAGAATTAAAAAACCCCGCAATTGCGGGGTTTAAGTGTGAAAATCATTTAAGATCTTTTATTCTACTTTCAGGCCTTTTTCAATTCTTGCGGCTAGATCCTTCCAATGGTATGCGGTAAGTGAGCTACCTCTAGAACCATATCTGCGAATGTCGCTTGCAAGTCTTTCCATCTCGCCGCGCATGATCGCAAGAATGTCAGAGTTCAAGACATCACTGTCTTCCTTAGAATCGATGTTTGATAAATATCCAGTAGCGATGTCTACATACGATCGCTGTAGATTTCGCCGAAAGGCATCAACATTTTTACTACGATACAGTTCGCTAAAAATACCTTTGCGAAGTTCGCTCATCATCGCTATAGTGCTGTAAGCGTCATTGCCATACAATTGCTGTGCATCGCTAAGTCGCACAAGGCGGCTAGGCGTAAGCAAATAACTCAAGCTACTCGCTTGTATAGATTGAATGCGTGCTACAGAACCGTCGTTCTCAATGCGAGCAAAAATGTCTTTGTCAAGAAGCCACTCTGGCGTTTCAAAAACATTTTTATTTAGAAAATCAATAGCATTTTCTTGAATGTCTGCTGGCACTGGTTCATAAACCACGCCGTCTTGATCTGCGGTTTTTTGTGTTTCATAAACGCCGCCTACGTTTGTGATCACGTGATAAATATAACCTCTCCATAAACCGGTAAGTTCGCGGTAAACTTCCTCAAGGCTTTCGTAAGTGTCGCCGTCTTTTGTAGTCCACTCAATAAGATTAGGAACCACCTTTTTCATGTTTGCGATACCATATTCGCTAGCCTTGATATTGTCGTCTCCTAAACTTTCTGTTTGAGAATGTGGATCGATACCTCGGCTTCCGCCAAATTCATAAATAGGATCTCCAGATTTTTCCATGATCCATTGATGAAGCGTAGATTTTTCTTCTTCTGCGCTATTAGCTTCTGGAAGATAGCGATATCCCCAGTTTACAGCATACAGGTCATAAGGTCCCATCATACGTATGTAACGCACGCCTTCATCACCAGGTTGAGCAACATAGTTTACACGAGCATAATCCATGATAGAAGGTGTAAGACCGTATTTCTGTGTGAAGCTAGCTACACGTAAAGAGTCTGTAGGATAAGCTGAACTCGCTTTCATGTTATGCGGTAGACCAATGGCATGACCTACTTCGTGAGCGATCACCATGCGCATCATTTCTCCTATTTCTTCTTCTGGAGTATTAAGTGTTCTTGCGTTAGAATTTTGAGCTCCAGCTTCTATCATAAAGCGGTTACGATATGAGCGCAAGTGATTGTGATACCAGATCACGTCACTCTCAATGATCTCACCAGTACGAGGATCAGAAACTGATGGTCCTACAGCATTTCTCGTAGTGCTTGCTACATAGCGCACCACAGAGTAACGCACATCTTCCGGACTGAATTCTGGGTCTTCTTCTGGTGTAGGAGGATCTTTTGCGATGATCGCATTTTTAAATCCGGCTTTTTCAAAAGCTACGTTCCAGTCTTCAATACCTTGTTTAAAATAGGGTCTCCATTTTTCTGGTGTTGCTGGGTCAAGGTAATACACAATAGGTTTTACCGGCTCTACCAGTTCGCCACGTTTGTATGCTTCGATGTCCTTTGGCACCAGCCTCCAGCGACGTAAGATCTTGTAGTTATCAGATTTTAATTCTTCGCTGTCATAATCATATTTATCAATAGTAAACCAACCTACACGCGGATCTGCGATACGCGGTTGCATCTTATCTTCAGGAAGCAAGATCATAGATTGATTCATTAAAAGCGAGATAGTACCTGCTTGTCCACGCTCTGGTGGTTCTTCTGCATCGTAAGTAAGTACATGCTTTACTTCAATATTTTGAGGGTAAGAGTGAGCAGACTCAATATATGTTCTTGATTTATCAAGTCTTTTCACTTTATAATCTCTCTTTAATCGTGGACTAAGACCATCAATAGCCATCACTTCTTCTTCAAAAAGGCCGTTCATCTTGATCACTACAGAAGAAGAATCTTTACTGATGGTTTCAATAGGCGCGCTAAAGAGAATAGGCTCAAAATTATTGTTTGCAACAGAGATATGAATTGGCGATTCGTCGTCGCTTTCATTTTCAAAACTCATTACTTTAAGGTCAATATGTTTGCCGCGACGCACCCAGCGCACAACTTGCTCATTAACCTTGCTGCCGGCATTTACATAACCGCGGCCAAAGCCCGAAGGAACTTTAGCAATACGGCTTACGATAAGCATGTCTTTGTTAAAAAGGCTGTCTGGGATCTCGTAGTACAGATCCTCATCTACCATGTGTGTGGTAAAAAGGCCGGCATCAGAGATAGCATCTTTTGTAATGACTTTGTTATAGTCTTTAAAGTCACTTTTTTTCTCTTCTTTAGGAGCTGCTTCAGCAACTTTTTTCTGTGTTTGGCATCCGCCAAAAAGTGTCGCTGCGAGCAAAAGGGGAGTAATTCTTTTGATCATAATGGGGTTGATGAATTTAGTATCGCCCCAAGATACGGCATCTGAGTAGATTTGGCGAAAGCCAAATAATAAAACGTCTAACCCTGAAACTCGAAAGTGATCGTGCCTAACTGCGTCGCGCGATCTGCTTTGTTAAAATATGCGCGTTTTGCATAATTGATCGCTTGATCGATGAGGCAGCCGTTTGAAGTCGTAGAAGCCGACTTGTTAACGCTGGTTTTTACCACGCCGCCGCCGTCGTTAACCTCAATGTTTATCACCACTTTGCCAGTTGCATCGCAGGTGTAAACGGGGTTTGGTATGCGCACAGCATTGCGATCTTTAAGTTGATAACTCACCGTGCTGCGGTGAGAAGTAGTGGTGCTGGTTTGTGCAGTTTCTTTAGAAGCTTTTTCGTTGCCGGTTGAGGTTTCTTTAGCTTTTTGTCTTAGTTCTTCTAGCTTCTTTTTATAATCTATGCCGTCGTTGTTAGTTTCTACTTCTTCAACTGCAGATTCTGTTTCTTCCTGAGTATTTGCAGCATTTTCTGGAGATTCACTTTGATTAAAATACATCTCAGCCTCGCGTCTTAGACGATCGCTGTTTTGCGCTAAATGCGAAATAGGTTCTTGTGATTCTTCCTGCTCTGTAAGTTCTTGCTCTTCTTCTGGCAATTCAATTTCTTCGATAACAGGTATTGGGATAAACTGCTCTTTTTCGGCAGCGGCATGATCATAGGGTTTTATGGTGATCAGGATAAATACAAGCAATAGGAAACTCGCACCGCCAAAGGTGATCATGAGCGCCTTATCTTGTCCTGTGATCTTCATAAAACTGTGTCTAAAATTACGATTCTTGCTTAAATCAACGCAAAATTGCCGTTTTTAGACCTTAAAACGGAGTTAATCTCTGTTATGAAAAGCCTTTATCTGCGTTTCAAAATCTTCAAGTTGCATGGCGTTTTGCACATCAAATTCACCAATTTTTGTGCGACGCAATGCACTTAAATGTCCGCCGTTGTTAAGTTTTGCGCCAAAGTCATGCGCCAGCGAGCGTATGTATGTCCCTTTGCTGCAACTTACTCTAAAGTCAACTTCTGGCAGTTCTTGGCGAGTCAACTCAAAATCATGAATGGTGATCTTTCTGCTGCTTACTTCAACTTCCTTGCCTTTTCTGGCATATTCATACAATCTTTTGCCGTCTTTCTTCACGGCCGAAAAAACAGGTGGGTATTGATCGATCTCTCCTAAAAAGGTTTTGGCTGTAGCCAAAAGATCTTCTTCATTGATGCCGTCTAGCGGGAAAGTCTGGTCAATCTCGGTTTCTAGATCGTAAGATGGAGTAGTAGCGCCCAGCGTGATGGTGCCGGTGTATTCTTTTTCTTGCGCCTGAAACTCTTCAATGCGTTTTGTGAATTTGCCGGTGCAAATAATAAGCAAGCCAGTTGCTAATGGATCTAGCGTACCGGCGTGACCTACTTTTATTTTCTTAATGCCGCAGTTTTTACGGATGAGCCAGCGCACTTTGTTCACCACCTGGAACGAGGTCCAGTTTAGTGGTTTGTCAAAAAGTAAAACCTGGCCTTCTTTAAAAGCTTCTTCTGAGAAATCTGTGATCATGAAATGCGCGTGCTTTTCGCTTTAGCTATAAAAATATCCGAAACCGATGGCGAAAAAACCTACCACGAGGCAGTAAATGGCAAAGTAAGAAAGTTTGCTTTTCTTCACCAGTTTGATCATCCAGGTGCAGGCAAACAGTCCGCTTACAAATGCTGCCACAAACCCGATGCTCAGTGCGGTAATATTGCTGCTTTCGGTAGTGATATCGCCGCTTAAAATGTCTTTTGCGATCTTACCAAAGATCAATGGAACAACCATTAAAAATGAAAAACGAGCTGCTTTTGCTTTGTCATTTCCTAACAAAACTGATGTTGAGATCGTAGAACCGCTACGCGAAATTCCTGGTAACATGGCGATTGCTTGTGCCACACCTATGGTAAACGCATTGCGAAAAGAAACAGGTTTGCCAGTGTCTTTTGCTTTGTCTGCAAGCCATAATAAAAGTGCGGTGATGATGAGCATAAAACCTACAAATAGGACGCTTCCGCCAAAGAGTGCTTCAAGTTCTTCTTCAAACAAAACCCCGATGATCGCCGCCGGTATCATTGATACTACGATCTTAGCGACAAATTGTGTTTCGTCGTTCCATTTGAATTTTAGGAGTCCGCTAAGGATCTCAATAACATCTTTTCTAAAAACCACGATGGTGCTTAACGCTGTCGCGAAATGTAGCACTACTGTAAAAAGCATACTTTCTTCTGCAACAAGATCGTCGCCTAAGATGGCTTTGCCTAACTCAAGGTGACCGCTAGAAGAAACTGGAAGAAATTCGGTAAGACCCTGGATGATGCCCAGGATGATCGCATCAAGAGTATCCATTAATTCTTATCCTCTTTTTTACCTGGGTTCAACAGGATAGCATAAACTTCGATCCCGAAACCTATCAATACAAGCGCAGGTGCAAGACGAATGCGTCGCCAGCTGTAAATTTCTGGATTAAAAACAGTAGGATCATCACTGCCACCGCCAGACATCAGGATAAATCCTAAAGCGATAACACCTAGCCCGATGAGCATGAATTTATAATTCTTCTTCCCGAAGATATAGGTGCTTCTATGCAGCTCCAGTTGTTCTTTTCTTTTCTTTTCTCCCATTTTGGTAGTACTAAGTTTGAAGTAGTGAGAATTGAGAAGTCTTCAAGTTGTCTAACTGCTCAATACTATATCTCAAATCTATGTTTAATAATACAATTCGTCGGTTCTTAAGTTTAAGAAACGTTGTGTGGCAAAGAAGGTGCTTAACCAACTGATGATCATTCCTAATAAGAACACGCCCGCAAACAATGCTGCAAGTAACTGCCAGTCGTTCACAAGGCCTAGTTCTGGGAAGGATTTATCAAGGTAATACAACACACCAGCCATTCCTGCCAAAGCGATAAAAGCGCCCAGCATGCCTAGTTTTATGCTTTTCCAGATAAACGGTCTACGTATAAAACTCTTTGTTGCGCCCACCATTTGCATGGTCTTAATAGTAAAACGCTTAGAATAAACCGAAAGTCTTATGGAACTATTGATAAGTAGCACAGCGATAAATGTAAACACACCGCTGATGATCAAGATCCACAAGCTGATCTTTTTAATATTGTCGTTAAGTAAGGAGATCAAAGGCTGGTCATAGGTTACTTCTTCCACAAAACCTTTGCTCATAATATCATCAGAGATTTCCTCAACTTGTGTAGCACTCACATAATCTGCTTTAAGATACACGTCAATGCTATTTTGCAGCGGATTGTACCCTAAGAAGTCCATGAAGTCTTCGCCTATCTCTTTGCTGTGCTCTTCTGCCGCTTCTTCTTTAGAAACATAATCTGTGCTTTTTGTGTATTCGGCGAGCGATAAGCTTTTTTGCAGTTGGTTTACCTCAACCTCTTTAGCAGAATCTTTTAAGTAAATAGTAAGTGCGATCTGCTCTTTAAAATGATCTGCGACCTTCTTTGTATTAAGCACAAGAAGTCCCAAAACCCCCAGCAAAAAAAGCACGAGCGCAATACTGATTACCACACTAAAATAAGACGATAGCAGGCGGCGGCGCTGAAACTTATCATAAGATGTTGCCATAGGCTGGGAAAAATTTGTGTAAAAGTAATAAAGTTGGCATTCTTTGAACGTTGTTCACGTGGTTTTTGTATTTCGCTTACGCTTAAATTATATGTTTCTGGATTATTTGGCTTAAAGTCAAAAGAATTATGATATTAGCCAGCTCAACTTCACACATGCAAGAAATTTACACAAAACACAACCTAGGAAAACGTGTAGGTGCCACAATCGTAGATAGAGCACTCTTTTTCTTGATACTTCTAGTGGGGTACTTTTTTATGGTGAACCTAGGGAAGGATCACCCGGCTCTATATTACCTGTTAGTTCCTTTTAGCATCGGTTTTTGGTTTTTATACTATCCTTTTATGGAGTTTAAATTTGGAGCTACTTTAGGACATTCATTATTTAATCTTAAGGTGTATAGCTTGTCTGGTAAAGCGCCATCTTTAGTGCAATGTCTTAAAAGAAGAGTTGCGGATATTGCAGACTATTCCTTGTATGGTGTGGTAGGGATTATAATTATTACACAAACTAAACATCATCAGCGTGCAGGAGATTACTGGGCAAAAACTTATGTAGTAGATCTTAAAGATCCTATGCAAATGGAGTACATTAAAAATGCTCAGGAAGAATGGGTTTTTTAAAATCTTTCAACATCATCTATTAATCGTAAATTTGCGGCTTTAAAAATGATTTTAGATCTCACAGGTTTTGAAAACCTGTGAGGTCTGCACGAAAACCACGAATGATGTACGACTTTAACGCCATTGAGAAAAAATGGCAAGAATACTGGGCAAAAAATCAAACGTTTAAAGCAGATAATCAAAGCACAAAGCCTAAATATTATGTGCTTGATATGTTCCCTTATCCATCTGGGGCAGGGCTGCACGTGGGTCACCCGCTAGGGTATATTGCCAGCGATATATATGCGCGTTACAAGCGTCACAAAGGTTTTAATGTGTTGCATCCGCAGGGGTATGATTCTTTTGGCCTTCCGGCAGAACAGTATGCGATACAAACCGGGCAACATCCCGCGATCACTACCGAAACAAACATTGCTCGCTATCGCGAGCAACTTGATAAAATAGGTTTTTCTTTTGACTGGAGCCGTGAGGTGCGCACTTCTAATCCTGAGTATTACAAATGGACGCAGTGGATCTTTATTCAGTTATTTGAGAGTTGGTACAATTACACCAGCGACAAGGCTGAAAGTATCGATACGCTTGTTGCCATTTTTGAAAAAGAAGGAAACGCAACTGTAAAGGCAGCTTGCGATGATGATATAGAAATATTTTCCGAGGAAGCGTGGAATGAATTTTCCGCGAAAGCGAAACAGGAAATCCTCCTAAAATATAGATTGACCTACCTCGCAGAAACTGAGGTAAACTGGTGTCCTGCACTGGGAACCGTGCTTGCTAATGATGAGATCGTAAACGGAGTTTCTGAGCGTGGCGGGCACCCTGTGGTGCGTAAGAAAATGACACAGTGGAGCATGCGCATCACGGCTTATGCACAGCGTTTGCTAGACGGTCTTGATACCATAGACTGGCCACAGCCGCTTAAGGATTCACAAACTAACTGGATAGGGCGTTCTAAAGGAGCCTCGGTAAAGTTTGATGTTAAAGGGCATGATGCAAAAATTGAGGTTTTCACCACTAGACCTGACACTATTTTTGGAGTAACATTCATGACGCTTGCTCCAGAGCATGAGTTGGTTGCAAAGATCACTACGCCAGAGCAAAAAGCAGAGATAGAAGCATATATCGATGCGACTTCTAAACGTAGCGAGCGCGAGCGTATGGCAGATGTTAAGACCATAAGCGGAGCCTTTACCGGCGCGTATGCAGAGCATCCATTCACTAAAGAACCCATCCCTATCTGGATAGGCGATTATGTGCTTGCCGGTTATGGTACAGGTGCGGTGATGGCGGTGCCTTGTGGCGACCAGCGCGACTATGATTTTGCAAATTATTTCAGTAGCAACGAGGGGATGCTACCTATCAAAAATATTTTTGACGGAGTTGATATTTCAGAAGAGGCGTATGCGGCAAAAGACGCTACAAAGCTTACTGATTCTGACTTTTTAAATGGTCTCGCTTACGCGGAAGCCATGACCCGTGTTATCGCTGAGCTTGAAAAGCAAGGCTACGGAAAAGGAAAGATCAACTATCGCCTGCGTGATGCGGTATTTAGCCGTCAGCGCTATTGGGGCGAGCCCTTCCCGGTGTATTATGTGGACGGTATGCCACAAATGATCGCGCTAGAGCATTTGCCATTGCACTTGCCAGAAGTTGAAAAATATCTACCTACCGAAGAAGGTGAGCCGCCATTGGGTCGTGCTGACGTTTGGGCGTGGGATACTGTGAATAATAAAGTTGTCGCTAATAGCGAAATTGACAATGAAACGATCCATCCGCTAGAGTTAAACACCATGCCGGGATGGGCAGGAAGTAGTTGGTATTTCTTTAGATATATGGAAGATGCACAACGCGATGAAGTTTTTGCATCAGAAGAAGCGCTAGACTACTGGCAGAATGTGGATCTATACATTGGCGGAAGCGAGCATGCTACCGGACACTTGTTGTATAGCCGTTTCTGGGTTAAATTCTTAAAAGACCGCGGACTCGCACCTGTTGACGAACCCTTTAAAAAGCTGATCAATCAAGGGATGATTCTTGGGACGAGTGCTTTTGTTTATAGAGTTGAATGGTTTTATTTGAGGGCTTTATATGGTGAAAGAAAACAGGGAGGTCAAGAGGTTGAAATACCTTTAAGAAAAGAGTTTTCGGATATTTTTGTTCCCGCCTCATTTTTCAAAGAAATGGGATTTTTTGTAGATGATTATGAAACGTCTGAGTTAGATTCGGTAAATAGGATATCTTCAAAAATATCTGAATTAGAGCAGCAGCTTAAAATATATGAAAAAGAAGGTGAGGGGGAGATTTTAAGGTCGTTATCTCTGGCTTTGACTCCAATACATGCACCTGTTGAGTTTGTTAACTCATCAGATGAGTTGGATATTGAAGGTTTCAAAGCATGGAGACCAGAATTTAAGGATGCTGAGTTTATTCTAGAAGATGGTGTATATAAAGTAGGTCGCGAAGTAGAAAAAATGTCCAAATCTAAATACAATGTCGTTAATCCAGATGATATTTGTGAAGATTATGGTGCAGATACCTTGAGAATGTATGAGATGTTCTTGGGGCCACTAGAGCAGGCAAAACCTTGGAACACTGCAGGTATTACTGGTGTGCATTCTTTCCTTAAAAAACTATGGAAGCTGTATCATGAGGGAGACGTTTTCAGCGTAAGCGAAACTCCAGCCTCAAAAGACAGCATGAAAACGCTGCATAAGACCATTAAAAAGGTTGAGGAAGATATCGAGAACTTTAGTTTTAATACTACCGTTTCTACGTTTATGATCGCGGTTAACGAACTCACCGGCCAAAAGTGCAATAGTCGCGAAGTGCTAGAACCACTTGCGGTTTTGATCTCGCCTTATGCGCCACATATCGCTGAGGAGCTGTGGTCACTGTTAGGTCATGACGAGTCTGTTGCCACGGCGCCTTTCCCGGTTTTTGATGGCAAATATTTAGTAGAGAGCAGCAAGGAATATCCTATTTCATTTAACGGGAAGATGCGTTTTAAGATGGAGCTTCCGCTTGATCTGTCTAAAGACGAAATAGAAAAAGCCGTACTGGCTGATGAGAAAACTCAACAATATCTTGAAGGCCGCACCCCTAAAAAGGTGATCGTTGTTCCTGGTAAGATCGTGAATATCGTGGGGTAAAAGCCACTTAGGTTATAATTTCCAAAAGCTCTTTTCCTTAGTGGGGAAGAGCTTTTTTTGTCACTTCGAGTGTCCGCCTTGGGCGGATGTATCGAGAAGTGGATGAAGTATAATGCGATTCCTTGTCAAGCAAGGAATGATGTAAATCAGTCTTACCCTTCCGTCTTGCTCGCTACGCTTGCAATCCACCTTCCCTTAGATAAGGGAAGGAGCTTTTTTTGGTATTGTGTAGAGAACACCCCAAAAGTCCCCTCAAGGGGACAATACTTTTATTAATAAGCGTCACCCTGAACTTGTCCGCAAGCTTTCAGATGTATCGAGAAGTCGAACAAGTATAATAAGATTCCTTGTCAAGCAAGGAATGACGAAAGATAGCGTCACCCTGAACTTGATTCAGGGTCTCAGCAGGATGGGATTCCAGGTCGAGCCCGGAATGAAGCAGGAGTAGTTTTGGCGAAAGCCAAATAGAGAATTGTATATTTAGATCATGAATAAAGGTCAACAACTCGTAATTATAATAAGCTTTTTCATTTCTGCTTTTGGCTACAGCCAAATGACAAAAGAAGAGGAAAATGCATACAGGGTGCAAAGATCAGATGCGTTTTATGATGCGCTTTCAAGATGTGGAAGCGGTGATGATTATGTGACTGATTTTAATGGAAAGCAAGAGTTTTGGCAGGTTTGTGAACCATCTACTAATGAAAGGATATTAACGATATTCTCGCATAAGGATGATTTTTACTTTAAAGAGATCTATTATGTCAAGGACGAAGAGTTGGTTTTTGCGAAAGAAATTGAGAATTACCAACCCTTAAATTCTAAACCGCTGCAAGCTTGGAACTGTGAGTATTTTATAGAAGATGGCGCTATTGTAACCCTTATTTCATTAGGTCATGGAAAGACTGAAAGTGAAGATTGGGATGAGGATGAGATCTTGCAGATGTATGCTCGCAGAATTCAAGAATTAGCTAAAATCAAATAGTTACACGTCAAAACGGCAGAAGTGATTTTCGGCTTGCTTTTTGATTTTTATCTGTCGTAACTTTAAACTCAAAAGAACATAATTATGATGTTAGGAGGAGGATACTTTGGATATTATATCCTGGTGGGCGTAATTGCTTTGATCAGTTGGGCTGTGAGTAATAAGCTTAAGAGCAAGTTTAAGCATTACTCAAAAATGCATCTGCAAAACGGAATGAGTGGTGCTGAGATCGCAGAGAAGATGCTACATGATAACGGAATTAGAGATGTAAGAGTGATATCAGTCTCTGGCCAACTTACAGATCACTATAACCCAAAAGATAAAACCGTAAACCTTAGTGAGGCGGTGTATCACCAGCGTAATGCGGCTGCGGCGGCTGTTGCAGCTCACGAGTGTGGGCACGCGGTGCAACATGCTAAAGCATACTCGTGGTTGACTATGCGATCTAAGTTGGTTCCCATGGTAAGCGTGGCATCGCGTATGTCTATGTTTGTGATCATGGGTGGTATCATCCTGATGGCAATGACGGGTTTTGGGATGGTTGTCTCAGTAATCGGTCTTGGTCTTTTTGCAATGGGTACGTTGTTTTCTTTTATTACCCTTCCGGTGGAATATGATGCGAGTAATCGCGCTTTAGCATGGCTGGAGAGTAGCAGAATGTTAACTCCGCAAGAGCATGATGGGGCGAAAGATGCATTAAAATGGGCGGCAAGAACGTATGTTGTAGCAGCCTTAGGTTCACTGGCTACCTTGCTGTATTTTGCATTGCAGATCTTAGGAAGTAGGAGGTAGGGGATTATTTTGAGTCGTCCTAAAATAGGTTGACAGTTTTTAATAATTTAAATCAATCCCTTGAAGCTAGCTTCAAGGGATTTTTTGTTGTGTATAAAATTAGGTGTTTTGTAGTTAAGGCTTAGATGTGGTCTTTGATTATTATAAGTTTTAATAGACTGCTGAACTAGCAGGCTAAGTTCTTTGCTTGTATTGCATTTGTTTATCAAGAACTCTCCCTTCAATATCCCGTTAATTCGTTCTGCTAATGCATTTTGATAACAGTCATATCCATCTGTCATTGAAGGTATCGCATTTGATCGCTTCAATTGAGTTTGATACAACGAAGAACAATACTGCAAGCCTCTGTCAGAATGATGTATTACCTCGCTTGATGTGGTTCTACTCTTATTAGCCATTTTCATTGCTTTAACTACATTTTCTGCACTCATGTCATCACTTAGATGATAGCCCATTATTTTTCTGCTAAAAGCGTCTGTCACCAAGGAAAGATAATGTGTCCTTTCTCTACTCTTGATGTAAGTAATATCGCTTACAAAGTATTGCTCTGGTCTTACGGGTGTAACATCTTTCATTAGGTTAGGGTGTTTTTTTAGCCAATGCCTAGAGTCTGTTGTCCTTGTGTAATTCTTTCTTGGTTTTATAAGCATTGATTCTGACCTGAGATAATCAAATAAGGCGTCCCTGCCTATTTTAACTCTCATCTTTTCAAACTCAACGTTGAGTAAATAATACAGTTTACGAGTACCTAGTCTTGGCATTTGCTGGCGCACCCTTAAAATCAGCGGTTTGATCAAGGCAAGTTCATCAGCTCTTGTCCTTTCTCGCATTTCTGCTTGATAGACAGCCTGTCTGCTTATCCCAAACAATCTGCAACAACGTGACAGGCTTAGTCGGTGTTCTTGCCGGATTCGTTGGATTGATTGGGCAAATACTTTTTTCGAATAGAAGTTCCGTATTGCTGATCTGAGATATCGATCATCGTGTTGAGAATCTTATTCTTAAGCTTCTCATCTGACAGCTCTTTTTCAAGCCTCTTGATCTTTTGAGCAGGTGTTTCTTTCATTGTATTACAGCTAAGTCTTGTCTTTGGTTTACTCCAGTCTAAGGTACCGTGTTTGCGCAACCAAACCAAAACAGTACTCCTTCCTTGAATACCGTACGCTTTTTGGGCTTGCTTATAAGTCATTTCGCCCTTTTCTACCTGAGATACAACCGCTAATTTAAAGCCTAAATTGTAATCACGCTGAGTCCGTTTCTGCTCAGCTCCTTCTGAGTCTTTCATAAATAAGTCGAATTTGTGTCAACTTATTTCAGGACGGGACATTTAATAAAGTATATAAGCCAGGCGATTCGTCTGGCTTTTTTATTTAAAAGCATACGCATAGGCTACTTGCACATAGGCATGTGCTTTTGCTTTCGGAGTTTCTTTAGTATTAAAATGTACACCCACATGATAGCTGTTGCGTTTATGCTGATGGTTGAGGTCAATGCCGGCTTTAAATAGGTTTTTTTCAGGTGCTCTCAACACGCGCGAATCATCCCCAAAGAGATTGCCCTCTATGAGTCCGTTGTAAAAGACATAGCGGTAAGTAAGGCTTATGGTGACAAATAGTTCGTCATCCTTCCCGCCCCAGCGGTTATATCTGCTACTGTTTTGCATTGTATTTCTTTTGCCCAGAAAAAGTGCAATCGCATTTTCGGCATAAATATCACGAGAACCGGCAGCGAGTTTAGGTTGTATTGCCAGGCTTGCGCCAAAGGGAACCGACTGCATTTGATATTCTTTGGCGTAAGTCAGATACATATTTGTATGAAAAGTAGCGTTGAGTTCTTTAACCCAAAGCGGCGAGTCAAATCCCGTTATTTTATGATACCACCGCTGAAAACCGCCGCCGCCAGTTTCTTTACCGGTGTAGCCCAATAAAAGTTTTGCTTCATAGAATTGACCATTCTTTATCATAGACCATCCTGAATGTAAACCCAGAAATCCCGCGTAAGGTCTATCAAACGTGGTGGTTTGTATGGTGGCTTTTTGTTTCGGCGTGTAAATCTCTTGGCCGGCGGAAATGCTTATTTGTTCGGCGCTGTTTGAGAAGATGCCTTTTTTAAGCGACTTGCGGTAGGTAAGAAACAGTCCAGAAGTGTAGTATTGATCTAGAAAAAGAAAAAAGTCGTTGTCATGACGCAGTTCAAGTTGCTGAGAATAATTTATGGCGTCAGGATCGTTTTGGCTATAGCCAAAAAATGAAACCAGAATGAGTAGAAGCAGCAGCGTGGCTTTGCGCATGGCGTGATTTACACTTTGATCTGGCGTTCTATTTGCTGATTAAGCGAGATAAAGGTCTCTGTTCTAGAGACACCTTCTATCGCCTGGATCTTCTTGTTGAGCAGGTGCATAAGATGCTCGTTGTTCTGACATAGGATCTTGATAAAAATAGACCAGTTCCCTGTGGTATAATGACACTCGATCACCTCAGGAATGTCTTTGAGTTGCTTCACCGCCTGCGGATTGCTCATGGCGCGATCTAGATAAATACCTATAAAAGCCATGGTGGTGTAGCCTAAAACCTTAGGGTCGATGATCACTTTAGAACCGGCGATAAGTCCGCTTTTTTCAAGCTTGCGTAACCGCTGGTGGATGGCGGCGCCAGAGATGCCTACTTTACGTGCGATCTCAAGAATAGGTTTACGCGCATCATCCATGAGTTGACGTAAGATTATTTTATCAATACCGTCAATTTCAATTTTTTGGTTAACGACCTTCATAGGTTTTAGGTTTTAACCAAAATTACGTCTTCCTGCTTACAAATAATAATTAACCAGCCACATTATTAGGATTGTAGCCCATATACGGCACATCATAATGTTTAAAGTGAATTCCCTCATTTTCCATAGCTGTGAGAATGGGTTCATAAACTTCTTTTGCGATAGGGATCTGCACGCCGGGTTTCGTGATCTTTTTATTGAGAATAGCAAGTGTAGCCAGTGCTAGCGGCAAGCCCACGGTTTTTGCCATGGCGGTGTCAATTTGATTTTCGCCCACGCAAACCATGGTGCTGTCAATTTGTTTTTTCTCGCCATTCTGTATGTATCCAAATTTATGATACATCACGATCATGTCTTTATCCTCGGTTTGCAGCGTCCATTGATCTTCAAGGATTTTTTGTAAGCATTGTGCGGGTGTGGCTTTCGCCAAAGCGATCTTCTTCTCACTGCTGAAAATATCTAGCTCTAGCAGTTTGTCCCAAAGCAGATCGTCTTGATCAATTCTCAAATAATGCCTCAATTTAAGTTCAACAGAATCAGTAGGTGAGTAGGGCAAAAAGTGATTTGTAAATTCACGATAGGTCATGGTCTCTGTATCTTGAAGCGTGTAACTATCGTCTGTCATGCCCAGTTGTACAAAGACATTCCACGCTTTACTAAAACCTACTCGTCTTATTGTGCCGCGATAAAGTGTGAGCACATCTTCAAGACCATAAATGCTGCGGTAATGCAGCGAATTTCTGTTTGCATACGCCTCAAAGCGGCCGTATTCTTCCACATCTAGAAATTCTGTTCTTCTAAACAAACGATGATACGGGATGTATTTATAAGTGCCTTCTTGTATGAATTCTGCAGCGCCACCTTGACCTGCGAGCACAACATTGCGTGGATTCCAAGTGAATTTATAATTCCAAAGATTATTGTCGCTTTCAGGAGCTACGAGTCCGCCGCAAAAGGATTCAAAAAGTATGATCTTACCGTTATCTTCTCTTATGCGATCTATGATCTGCATTGCGCTCATGTGATCTAAGCCGGGATCAAGACCGCATTCATTCATAAAGATCAGGCCTTTGCTTTTTACTTCTTCATCTAGCGTTTGCATCTCTTTGCTCACATAAGATGCGGTGACGAGATTTTTGTTGAGTTCTAAGCAGGTTTTTGCAATATGAATATGAAATCTTGCTGGTAGCATGCTTACCACAATATCAGTTTTAGCGATAGCTGCTTTTCTGGCGGTATCATCAAAAATATCAAGCGAGATCACTTTAATGTTGCTATTTGCGGTAGCAAGTCTTTTGGCGAAAGCCAGATCCTTATCTGCCAGAGTGATGCTTAGCTGTTCTTTATCTGCATTTTTTGCAAGGTGTTTAATGAGTGCGGGTGTGGATTTGCCAGTGCCAATAATTAAGATTTCTCGCATTGTGATCGCTGTTGTATTTTTGATAACCTTATGCTTAAATATAGAGAATTTAGCATAGAAAATTTAAACGATCATGACAAGAAAACTATATGTACTGGGAGCAATTTTTGGGTTAACAGCAGTGATTTTAGGAGCCTTTGGTGCTCATGGATTAAAGCAAGTCCTTACACCAGAGTCGATTGCTTCTTTTGAAACCGGAGTGCGCTACCAGATGTATCATGCTTTTTTTGCATTTGTAGCAGCGGGCATTTTAAAATTGAATGAAAAGGCTTTGAAAGTAGTTTTCTGGCTGTTGTTGCTTGGCGTGCTTTTCTTTTCAGGCAGTATTTATTTGTTGAGTACCAGCGCAGCTTCGGGCGTTGATTTTAGTGGGATTGCGCTTGTTACACCTTTGGGTGGTGCGTTGCTTATAGGCTGTTGGGCTTTTGTGCTTGTGAAGCTTTTAAAGAAATAATGTTTTGGCTGTAGCCAAAAAGTTAACTGCATAAAAAACGCCTCCTAAGTGGAGGCGTTTTTATTTTTTTGGCGCAAGCCAGGAACTTATTTCTTATTTACTTCGTCAATATACTTCTCAATAGCCATTGTCATAGATGGCGTCTCAGGCGTAGGTGCTTGTATATCGATGTTTAATCCTGCTTCAGTAGCTGCTCTTACGGTGCTGTTTCCAAAAACAGCGATGCGAGTATCGTTTTGTTTAAAGTCTGGGAAATTCTCAAATAAAGATTTGATTCCGCTAGGGCTAAAGAATACAAGTATATCATAATACACATCCTTAAGATGTGATAGATCGCTTACTACTGTGCGGTAGCAAATGGCGCGTTTCCAGTTAAGCTTAAGCTCATCTAGAACGGTTGGGATCTCAGGTTTCAACACATCAGACGATGGTAGAAGAAACTTCTCATTTTTATACTTCTTAAGCGTAGGTCCCAATTCTGTAAAAGTGCGCTTACCTACATAGATCTTGCGCTTGCGGTACACTACATATTTTTGCAGGTAGTAAGCAACAGCTTCACTTTGGCAAAAATACTTAAGCGTATCTGGCACTTTGTAGCGCATTTCTTCTGCGATGCGGAAGAAATTATCTACTGCGTTACGGCTAGTTAAAATGATAGCCGTGTACGTTTTTAAGTCAATTTTTTGCGCCCTAACCTCTTTTGCAGGTACACCTTCTACATGAATGAAGGGAATAAAGTCAATTTTTACTTTTTTCTTTTCTTGAAGTTCAAAATAAGGAGAGTTTTCTACTTTAGGTTCTGGTTGTGAAACCAAAATAGTTTTCACTTTCATAGAAATTGTAAATTTTTAAGTTCCCGTTTTAAGCACAATTATCTTGAATAAAATAAGATACGGTGCTATTTCGAGAGCGCAAAGGTACAAAATAAAATAGAATGGATTGTTGTATATGATATTTTCATTGCGCCTGAAAATAATGATCAAACTCACCACATTAAGTATTAAAATCACTCCGCCGGTGATCCAGAACACCCATTTTGTAGGTTCAAAAGTGTAGATGAAAAGGCAATTAATGGGCAATAAGAGAAACCCGAAGTAATTGCGATAAGCTAATTTTTTCTGGTGGTATTGCTCGATGCTTTCTTCAATTACAAAGAGCACGCCCACTACTTTTTCTACAAAGTATTTAACGCCTACAAACAGCCCTAAGAAAATAAAAATGCGAACAAAAAGGATAAAAGGCTCTAGCGTGTCGTAAACACCCCAAGTTTGACAAGCCATGAACAAGAAAACAGAAACCGAGAGTAGCTGTATGGCAAATAGAACCATACTCATCGATTGATTGTTTCTTTTATCTTTTTTTGGTTTTAATACTTGTGAGTCATTAAAAGCAAGCACTAAGAACTCTCTAAACTTTGCTTCGTTTAAAGATTTTGCCACGGCTAGCAATATAAAACAGCTCACGATCACTATCGTAAGCCAATCATTGCTGTATGTCATTCGTTCTATTGCCTGCATTTTTGCTTATCTAAGTGCCAAAATTACTATAAAGATTTACTTATCGCTTTGAAGTGTTCTTCAATAATGCTCAAATTAGGTACATTTGCTGCCAAAATTGCTCTTATTAATGGCGAGGTCGCTGGTAATTGTGCCTACTTATAATGAGGCCGAAAATATTGAAAAACTTCTAAGGAACATTTTCGCGCAACAGCGCAAATTTGAAGTTCTTGTGGTTGATGATAATTCGCCAGACGGTACCGCAGCCATTATTAAAGAACTCCAGAAGGAGCTTAGCGGCAGTCTGCATTTGCTAGAACGCAAAAAGAAAGCTGGTTTAGGAACTGCGTATATCGCAGGATTTAAATGGGCGTTGCAGCATGATTATACATATATCTTTGAGATGGATGCAGATTTTTCGCATTCGCCTAATGATCTTACAAGATTGTATAACGCTTGCGCTAAAGGTGGTGCGGAGCTCGCAATAGGCTCCCGGTACAAAACTGGAGTAAATGTGGTAAACTGGCCTATGGGTCGAGTGCTTTTGTCATACTGTGCGTCAAAGTATGTACGCTGGATCACAGGTATGGATATTAGCGATACCACAGCAGGTTTTGTGTGCTATCACAGAAACGTGCTAAAAACTATAAATCTTGATAAAATTAAATTTATAGGATACGCGTTTCAGATAGAAATGAAGTTTAAAGCACATCTTTTTGGCTTTGCCATAAAAGAAGTTCCAGTTATTTTTGTTGACAGAACAAAAGGAACTAGTAAGATGAGCAAAGGGATTATCTCTGAAGCTGTCTTTGGTGTTATTGTGATGAAATTCAGAAGTTTGTTCAAAAACTATCTTGCTTAGCTATGGAAAAGATCCTTATCAAGGACGCGAAAATTGTAAATGAAGGTAAGATCACTCACGGTGATGTTTACATAGAGAATGGTATCATCGCTCAGATCGATAGCAGCATAAGTGCTAAAGGTCCTGACGTGCATATATTTGATGCAGAAGGTAATCATCTTTTACCAGGAGTGATAGATGATCAGGTGCATTTTAGAGAACCTGGATTGACGCATAAGGCGAATATTGAGACAGAGAGTAGAGCGGCGGTTGCTGGTGGTATCACTACGTTTATCGAGATGCCAAATACAAATCCGCAAACCACTACAATACAAGCGCTAGAAGATAAATTTGCGATAGCAAAGCAGTCTAGCTATGCGAACTATTCATTTATGTTTGGTGGTACAAATGACAACCTTGAAGAAATTAAAAGGTTAGATAAGCACGCAGCTGCGGGTATTAAGTTGTTCTTGGGAAGTTCTACAGGGAACATGCTTGTAGATAACGAGAAAGTTATCGAGAATATATTCAAGTCTACAGAGCTTGTGATATCAACGCATTGTGAGGATGAAGCTACTATACGCAAGAATCTTGAGATCTATAAAGAGCGTTATGGGGATGATATTCCTATTAACATGCACCCTATTATTAGAAGCGAAGAGGCTTGCTATTTATCTTCTTCTCGTGCTGTGGCTCTTGCCAAAAAAACTGGTGCACGTCTTCATGTTTTTCACTTAAGTACAGCAAAAGAAACCGGACTTTTTGATAGCAAGAAGCCGTTGAAAGATAAAAAGATCACCTCAGAAGTTTGTATCCATCACCTATGGTTTACAGACATGGATTATGAGGAAAAAGGAACGCTGATAAAATGGAATCCTGCTGTTAAAACAGAAAAGGATAAAGAAGGTCTATGGAAGGCGTTGCTAGATAATCATATTGATGTGATCGCAACAGATCATGCACCACACACGCTTGAGGAGAAGAAAAACGTTTACACAAAAGCGCCTAGCGGCGGACCACTTGTGCAACATGCACTGCCCGCAATGCTAGAGATGCATCACCGTGGTCGCATAAGTCTCGAGACTATTGTGCAAAAAATGTGTCACAACCCAGCCATTCTTTTTAATATCAATAAGAGAGGATACATTAGAGAAGGATATCATGCAGATCTAGTATTAGTAGACCTTAATAACCCATGGACGGTAAATACAGATAATATTCTGTATAAATGTAAATGGTCACCATTTGATAGAAACACCTTTAGATCTAGAGTGACGCATACTTTTGTAAACGGTAGATTAGCGTATAAAAACTTCAAAGTATACGATGAGCGCTTTGGTCAGCGTTTAACTTTTGATAGATGATAAAACGCCTTAGCATACTTTTTCTGGTAATAGTCTTGGTGGCTTGTAATAGTATAGATAAGCCGCCCAAGCCTGATGAACTTATCTCAGAAGATAAGATGATAGATATCATGTATGATATTTCTCTTATCAATGGGATACGCACATCTAATACCGGTAAGTTAAAGGCCTCTGGTGTAGAGCCAGATCATTTTGTCTATGATAAGTATGAGATAGACAGCATACAACTCGCCCAGAATATTGCATATTACTCAGTAGAGTTTAGTCAATATGGGCGTATGTGGGAAGCTGTGCGTGATAGGATCAAAGCAAATCTTGACTCAGTAAATAAGCTGGTCAAAACTCAGGATAGTATAGACAGGGCAGATATTGTAAAACGCCGTCAGAAGGTTGAGGGAATAAACGATACCGCTTCAATTAGAATTCGTCCGGCAGAGCGTCCTCGCAAACTCAACGATTCTATTCTTTAGAATTCTTATAGTATCTTTTAAAATGCTCGCCGGTTCTGGTTAGCGTTTCTTCTAACGGAGTATATTCAAAACCTTCAATGGTTTTAATCTTACTGCCATTATATCGCGTTTCAGAAACCGCAGATTTTGCCATTGATTTAAAAAGCTTTTGGCGTTTGCCAAAAAGCGATAAAAACCAATCGATCTTCCAGGCGATATTAATTTGCCAAGGCTTCACGAGTTTCATTTTTTGGGTCTTACCCAAAACCTTAGCGATCGTATTAAACACATTCTCGATCTTTTCATTCTCGCTTACAAGTATGAAATTCTCGTTCACGCGATCACTTTTCATAAGTAAATGCATCGCTTTTGCAACATCAGTAACGTCAACAAAACCGGTGCTTCCAGGGGTTGCGTATTTGAGGCTGCCATCTATTTTTCTATAAAATGCGCCGGTGCCATCTTTATAAAAACCTTCGCCCATGATAACTCCGGGATTTACGAGCACCGCGGTAAGACCTTCTTGAGTTCCGCGCCAAACTTCCATCTCTGATGCAAATTTTGAGATGCTATAGACGCTGTTGTCTTTATTAGGATCCCATTCGGTTTCTTCGGTGATCAGCGAGCCATCCACAGTTTCGCCTAATGCCGCGATAGAGCTTATCATGCAGAATTTCTGCACATCATTCGCTAGGCTAAGATTCACCATGTTTGCCGTGCCTTCTACATTTACTTTGTGCAATTCGTCATAACGGCCAGGATCAAAACTTATGATCGCCGCGCAATGACACACTTTTGTAATGCCTGTAAAAACTTCGGTAAGTTTTGGGATATCATTCACATCGCATGGTACCCACTCGATGTAAGAAAATAAAGTTTCGGCAGATTCTTGTGTGTTGTATTGTGAGGCTTTATAGTTAAAAAGTGATCTTACAGCTTCGATCTTTGCCTCGCTTCTATAAATAGCTTTGATTTTTTTTGGCTGCAGCCAAAGTAACTCCCACAACAGATGTGATCCCACAAAACCGGTTCCTCCCGTAACTAAAATCATGTGGCTAAGATACCCAATTTCTTTTCGAGATATCTCCTTAGCTAGCAAAAGAGAATATTTATATTTGCGATTGATTTTCATAAAGGGCATTGCCCTGAAAATAATAGCGATCTAAATGAAGAATTTTATTGAAGAACTGCAATGGCGTGGGATGATTCACGACGTTATGCCTGGTACAGAAGAACACCTTATGGAGGCGATGCGTGCCGCATATGTGGGAATTGACCCAACTGCAGATTCATTACATATAGGTCACCTTGTAGGGGTGATGATGTTAAAGCATTTTCAAGAATGTGGGCATAAGCCGTATGCGCTTGTGGGCGGAGCTACCGGGATGATAGGTGATCCTTCTGGTAAATCAAATGAGCGTAATTTGCTAGATGAAGCTACGCTGCACCATAATCAAGAGGCGTTAAAGGAGCAGTTGTCTAGATTTCTAGATTTTGACAGCGATGCGCCTAACGCGGCAAAGTTGGTTAACAACTACGACTGGATGAAAGATTTTTCATTCCTTGAGTTTATACGCGACGTGGGTAAGCATATTACTGTGAACTACATGATGGCTAAAGATTCGGTTAAAAAACGTCTTTCTTCAGAGTCTGCTGAGGGGATGAGTTTTACCGAGTTTACATACCAACTCGTACAAGGATATGACTTCTTACATTTATATAGAGAAGCAGATTGTACACTGCAAATGGGCGGTAGCGACCAGTGGGGAAATATCACCACAGGTACAGAACTTATTCGCAGAATAGGCGGTGGAAAGGCGTATGCGATGACGTGTCCGTTGATCACAAAAGCAGATGGAACTAAATTTGGTAAAACTGCAGGAGGTAATATTTGGCTTGACGCCGAAAGAACTTCGCCATATAAATTTTACCAATATTGGTTAAACACAAGTGACGAGGATGCAGAAAAATACATCAAGATCTTCACCTTCTTAGGAAAAGAAGAAATTGAAAGTCTTATCGCCGAACATAGAGAAGCGCCACATCAGCGTGCACTTCAAAAGCGTCTTGCAGAAGAAGTTACAACAATGGTTCACGGTGCAGAAAATCTTGAGAAAGCCGTTGCAGCTTCGCAGATATTATTTGGTAAGTCTACAGGTTCTGATCTTAAGAATCTGGATGAAAAGACCTTCTTAGATATTTTTGAAGGTGTGCCACAAGCAAGAATCGCACTTTCAGAGATTGAAGCGGGGCTTGATATTGTATCTGCTCTTGCTGAGAAATCAGGTTTTCTTAAGTCTAATGGAGAAGCAAGACGTGCTTTAAAGCAAAACGCGATCTCTGTGAATAAAGAGAAGGTAAAAGATGATTATGTGCTTAACGCAGAAGATTTGATCAGTGGTTCTTACATTTTGCTACAAAGCGGTAAGAAAAACTATTTTATCATTCACGTTACAGAGTAGTAAGCACACCAAAATACTAGAAAAAGCATCTCGGTAGAGGTGCTTTTTTTGTTTTGGCGAAAGCCATATAAATAAAAAACCCAGCGTCTATCGTGTAGTGCGCTGGGTATTCAACTTAACTAACCAACCAATTATGAACATTGTTCTTAGCAGAACACTTAAATAGTCGGATAGTTTACAGATTTCTTACATTTTTTGCTATAATATTTTCTTATAGTACCATAAGATTGCAACCTCTAATGTCCGCAGTATCAAACCTTCCCAAAACTTCAAAGTGGTTATTGCCTAGATTTCTACCCAGATCTTGAGTAGCGATAAACGGGCAAGAATACCAGTTTGCCAGATCGATCACATTAATGCCTCCTGTGCGGCCTTCTGCCACATAAGAAAGCGCATCTTCTGTGTCGCGCAGCATGATCTTCATCCATGGCGGCGTGGTAAAAATCCCATTGCCATTAGAATAGCCTTGAGACAACAATTCTGTCATGCCATATTCGCTATGAATTTGGCTTACGCCAAAACCCTTGCTCAAGATTTCATGCAATTCTTCACGGATCAATTCTTTGCGACGGCCTTTCATTCCGCCGGTTTCCATGATTATTGTGTTGTTAAGGTCAAAATCATAGGTCTCAACAAGATCGAGCAATGCAAATGAAACACCAATTAAAAGCACCTTTTGACCTTGTTGATCCAGTGTTTTTAATTTTTGCGCAAGCGCAGCAAGATCGTTAAGATAAAATCCGCTGTCTGGGTGTTTACTATCTTTTATAAGATGATCTACCATATAGATCAGCGAAGAACCTGTGCGCTCTAGATAAGCCGGCAATAACGCCAGAACGCAGTATTCTTGAGGTTTGCCATAAAAGAGATCAAAAGCGGCTTTAAAACTTTTCTCATAAAGGCTCAGGTCAGCGACGTGATGTTTGCTGGTGGTCATACCGGTGGTGCCACTACTTGTAAAAATAGTTTCGGCGGTGTGGCCGGCGGTGATTATTGTTTGCTCTTTAAAGAATTGTATAGGTAAGAACGGGATGTCTTTAATGTCTTTGACAACTTTTGGCGAAAGCCTTAAAAGCTCACAAAACTGCTTGTAAACAGCATTATTAGCATACTGATAATTGAATGCCTCGAGGATGCATTCTTTAAAGTCATTTGCGGTTTGTATGTCAAATATTTTGCGGGGATCCATGCGCTTCAAAGGTATTACAACGTTTGTTGATGAGCAATTACTTTGGCATGCGCTTAAAATTGATAATGATGTTCTAACTTTATAAAAACGTTATGCTTTTGCTAACTTTAACCTCGTCCCCAAGTTTATATTATTTTTACGCTTACATCAAATTATGGCAAACATGAAGAAAAAGGACATCAAAATTCTACTTGTAGATGATGAGCCGGATATCCTGGAGATCGTAGGTTACAACCTTTCTAATGAAGGTTACCAAGTGCTTACGGCGGAAAATGGTAAAGAAGGTGTGAAAATGGCAAAGAAGCACCAGCCACATCTTATTATCCTAGATGTGATGATGCCAGAAATGGATGGAATTGAAGCTTGTGAGCAAATCAGGAAAAATCCTGAAAATGAAAATACGATCATCGCTTTTCTTACCGCTAGAGGCGAAGATTACTCTCAGGTAGCTGGTTTTGACGCTGGCGCAGATGATTATATCACAAAACCTATTAAGCCAAAGGTTCTTGTAAGTAAAGTAAAAGCATTGCTAAGACGTCTTAAAGACGAGAGCGAGACTGATACTTCTGTGAAGATCGGTAATCTGGTTATCAATCGCGAAGAGTATAAGATCATTAAAGACAAGAAGGAGATCATCTTACCACGCAAGGAGTTTGAACTACTTTCTTTACTCGCATCAAAACCAGGAAAGGTTTTTAAAAGAGAAGATATCTTAGATAAAGTTTGGGGTAATGAAGTTGTTGTAGGTGGTAGAACAATAGACGTGCACATACGTAAGCTTCGCGAAAAAATAGGCGATAAGCGCTTTAAGACCATCAAAGGTGTGGGTTATAAATTTGTAGTATAAGTATGTCTGCCAGTTTTAAGAAGTCATATTCTTTTGCAGCATATTCTGCTTTATACATCACCTTGTTTCTTACGCTCATGTTGAGCGTTTTTTTATTGATCTCAGATATTTTTGAGTGGTGGCGGCCGGCGGGTTTTGCTGTTTTTAGTTACGTATTCTGCTTTTTTGTGCTTCAGTATCGCGTGGAGCGTTTTATCTACAAACGTGTTAAGAAGATCTACGATAATGTTTCATTGTTAGATAGCACGACTTTAAAGCGCGGGCAGATCACTACAGATATGAGTACGCTTACTAAAGAGGTAGAACGTTTTGCGGCAAGCAAAAAACTAGAGATTGAGTCATTAAAGATCAGAGAAGAATACCGTAAGGAATTTATGGGTAACGTATCTCATGAGTTAAAAACTCCTCTTTTTACAGTTCAAGGCTATATTCTCACTTTGCTAGACGGTGCGCATAAGGATAAAACCATAAGGAAAAAATACCTGCAACGAGCTGAAAAGGCTACAGAACGTCTTATTTACCTTGTGAGTGATCTTGATATGATCTCAAAACTTGAGGTGGGAGATCTTAATCTTAAGTACGAATATTTTGATATCGTGGCGCTGGTAAAGTCGGCTTTTGAGTTGCTTGAGATGAAGGCTGCAAAAAAGAACATCACGCTTACCTTTGATAGGGTTTATAGTAAGCCAATCTATGTTAACGCTGACCGCGAAAGGATTCAGCAGGCGTTAACGAATCTTATCGTAAACTCTTTAAAATATGGTAAGCCAGACGGTACGACAGAAGTAAGCATAGAAGATCTTATCCAGAATAAAGTTATTGTGCGCGTTACTGACAATGGTGAAGGTATTGCTTCAGAACATATTCCGCGTCTTTTTGAACGTTTCTACAGAGTTGATAAAAGCGGAAGCCGTCGTGAAGGTGGATCAGGACTTGGTCTCTCTATCGTCAAACATATTATTGAAGCTCATGACGAAAAGATTTATGTAGAAAGCGACTTTGGAGTGGGTTCTGAGTTCTCGTTTACCCTCGAAAAGGCTGAAGAGCTCCCGGAAGCTGACCTCAGTGAACCCGACCTTGTCAATTAAGGGTTTAAATCCTTTGTAAACCTTTGTGCTGCTAAGATCCTTTAGCTTAAAATTTTCCTGATTAGAAAATGGTATCCAACCCTTTTTCTTGAATCTTTTTGCAAGATATTCTTGTTCAGTTTGTCCAGGAGTAGGGATGAAGAATGCTTTTTTATTTAGCTTAGCGAGATCCATCACTGTGGTATAGCCGCTGCGGCATACCACAATATCACTGCTGTTTATGGCATTTTCAAGTTCGTCACTTTTCATGAAGTTCACGACCTTCATTTGTTTAATATGCTCAACTTTTTGCTCATCTTCTACAACACCTTTTACAAAAAGTACACTGCCGCCATATTTCTTCAACTCATATAGCAAGATCTCTTCTAGGTCGCTGCGCTGCGGTTCAGGACCGCTGAGTAAAACAAGAACATCATATTTTTTCTCGCAATCTGTTTTTGTTAATCTAGAGAGCGGCCCAAGATATTTTACAGGAATTGAGAACGAATCGGGATGGCCTAATTTTCCGCTTAGGTTGGGTTTGCCTTTATAATCTGGCACCCAGCATTCATCAAATCTTTTTATGTAACGCAAATGCAACGCTGAGGTAAGCTTTGTTGTCTTACCGCTTAAAACCTGTAATTGATGCGTGATAAAAACCGTTGGGATATTCTTATTGCTTAAACCTAGGCGATTATCAGAGATCACACCTTGCACAGCATTTTCGGCAACTAGCTTTTTAAGAAGTTTGTGTTCATCACGAATAGCTTTTGCAACCTTAGGACTGCGCAAAAGCATTTTCCACATAAACTTTTTGCCATCCTTAGCATACTCGATCTGGTAAGAAGGCAATTCAATAAAATTTGCGGTGGGAAATTCTCGTCTTAAAAGATTGAGAGCGGCGCCGTCGCTACCTATTAAAACATCAAAACCATCCTGAATAAGGGCATGAATTATAGGTATGCTACGGGTAGCATGACCTAAACCCCAGTTAAGAGGCGCCACTAGGATAGTTTTCTTCTCTTGCATGATACAAAGGTGCTGTTTCAACACGTACTAAAAGTTTCCTTAATTTTACTAAATCTTTAAAATTGACACGCTTCGGTAATGTCAAGGTTAAGTAAATCGTATTTTTTTACGCATTTTTGCAAAAATTTTGAAGCGACAAACCTTAATTCGCTGAAATTCAGATTAAAATAACACAAGCACTTGGGAAGTAAAAATAAACTTAAACGCTTTCGCGAAAACGAGACTTTTAGCAATGTCGTTCAACCATCTAGAGAAGAACTTACAGATGGAACTTTTTCATTTAAAGGTCGTTGGGCTCAGGATTTTTTTAAAAACGATAATCCACTTGTGCTCGAGTTAGGATGCGGTAAGGGTGAATACTCAGTAGCTTTGGCGCAAGCCAACCCTAACAAAAACTTCTTAGGAATAGACATCAAAGGAGCCCGTTTCTGGCGAGGAGCAAAAACCGGTATCGAGGAGAATATTGAGAACGTTGGGTTTATGCGCACACAGATCGAGTTGATTGATCTGGCTTTCGCCGAAAATGAAGTTAGCGAGATCTGGATCACCTTCCCAGATCCACAGATCAAGTATAAACGCACCAAGCACCGCATGACAAATATGGATTTTCTTGCGAAGTACAAGAAAGTCTTGAAAGATGATGGTGTGATGCATCTTAAGACAGATAGTGAGTTTATGCATGGCTATACATTGGGACTTTTGCACGGGCAAGGACACGAAGTGATTTATGCGCATCATGATGTTTATAAAAACGTGTACTCGCCAGAAGAAGTGATAGGTATACAAACATTTTATGAAAAACAGTATCTTGAGCAGGGTAAGCCTATTACATATATAAAGTTTAAGATTAAATAGCCTTTGTGGAGATAACTAAACTGTTTCTCATAGTATATTTTGCCGCTTTTCTAGGTGTGATTCCGCCAGGATTAGTAAACATGAGCGTGGCTAAAACCTGTTTGCATCAGGGCAAGCACAACGGTTTGCTAGTGGCGCTGGGAGCTTCTATCACAGTTGTTTTTCAGGCTTTGGTTGCGGTTTTATTGGCGCAATACATCTTCAGTCATCCGTTTGTGCGCAATATGCTTTTTAGAACCGGTATTGTGATCTTTGGGATTCTTGCGATCTACTTCTTTATTCAGGCAAAAAAAGAAAAAGTAAAAAAGGTAAAAGTGCCCAATCATCAAGGTTTAAAAAGCCTTGGTAAAGGTCTAGGAGTGGCATTGATCAATGTGTTGCCTATTCCGTTTTTTTGTGCGCTATCAGGAACTTTTAAGATAAGCAGTGAAGGCATTGCAAATGCTCCACTTGAGACGGTGGTTTTTGTGCTTGCTGCAGCTGGCGGAACATTTACTGCGCTGTACCTGTATGTTTTAGGCTTTGATAAAATTGATAAAAAGGCCAAAACATTTACAAAATACTCTAATTATTTTATGGCGGTGTTAATGCTCGTTCTTGTAGTGTTAACGCTTATACGCATGTATTATGCCGACTAAAAATACCGATAATTTTTTTGAAAGGGTTTACGCCGTCGCTCGTCAAATACCCTACGGCAGAGTGACAAGTTATGGTGCGATCGCAAAAGCCATTGGTGCTGCAAAAAGTGCGCGCATGGTGGGTTATGCGATGAACGGTGCTTCAACTATTGAAGATGTGCCCGCCCATCGCGTTGTAAATCGCAACGGAGTATTAACGGGGAAACACCATTTTCCGGGAACGAATTTGATGCAGCAGCTTCTAGAAAGTGAAGGCATCACAGTTCTTGAAGATCAAATTGAGGATTTTAAAACCTTGTTTTGGGACCCGGTCACTGAGCTAGGAATACAGGATATTTGAGAAGTTTTTTTGGCTTAAAGCCAAAAGGTGAAAAACTTTATTATTCTTGAATTTCACTGTATCTTTGTATTTTAGAATGAATCTAAGTAAGATATTTTGAAGATAGATAAAAAGGACGTACTTAAAGCGTTAGAAAAGATCACTGCGCCAGGTGAAGGAAAGAACCTTGTACAGAGCGGTGCTGTGAGTAATGTGATGGTTTTTGGCGATGAGGTTGTTGTGGATGTGACCATTAATAATCCTAGTTTACAGGCTAAGAAAAAAACTGAGGTTGAGATCTTAAAATGTATTCATCGTGAGGTGTATGAGAAGGCAAAGATCAAAGTCAATGTAAAAGTTGATGCGCCCGAAAAACCTACAAATGAGATCAAAGGAAAACCAATTCCTGGAATTCAAAATATCATCGCTGTAGCTTCTGGTAAAGGAGGTGTTGGTAAATCTACGATTACTGCAAACACTGCAGTGACTTTAGCAAAAATGGGCTTTAAAGTTGGCGTGCTTGATGCAGATATTTATGGTCCTTCTATCCCGTTGATGTTTGATGTGGAGTATGAGCGCCCTCTAGCTGTGCAAGTGGATGGTAAGCAAAAGATGAAACCGGTAGAGAATTACGGAGTAAAAGTACTTTCAATAGGATTTTTTACACGTCCTGATCAGGCGGTTATCTGGCGTGGTCCTATGGCGAGTAAAGCGCTTAATCAAATGATATTTGATGCAGATTGGGGAGAACTAGATTTCTTACTTATTGATCTTCCTCCAGGAACTGGTGATATTCATTTAAGTATCATGCAAGCAATGCCGGTAACAGGAGCGCTTGTGGTAAGTACTCCGCAAAACGTAGCTTTGGCTGATGCCAGAAAAGGAGTTGCGATGTTTCAGCAAGATAGCATCAACGTACCAGTTTTAGGTATTGTAGAGAATATGGCATACTTTACACCAGAAGAATTGCCAGATAATAAATATTATATTTTTGGTCAAAACGGAGCAAAGAATCTTGCAGAAGATCTTGGCGTGCCGCTTCTTGGCGAAGTGCCGTTAGTACAAGGTATTCGTGAAGCTGGCGATATAGGTCGCCCGGCGGCATTGCAAACCGCGACTCCGCTTGAAGAAGCATTTGAAGAAGTGACCAGAAATGCAGTAAGTGAGTTAGTAAAGCGCAACACCGCATTACCACCCACTGAAGCGATTAAAATTACAACAATGGCTGGCTGTAGTGCCGCAAAGTAATAGACCATGACAGAAGTTGAATTAAAACAAAAAGTACTTGACGCCCTAGATGAGATCCGTCCTTTTTTACAAAGCGACGGTGGTGATATCGCCTTGCTTGATATTGAGAACGGCGATACGGTAAAAGTACAGCTTGAAGGCGCTTGCGTTTCTTGCAGCGTTAACCAGATGACCTTAAAAAGTGGGGTGGAGATGACCATTAAAAAGCATGCTCCACAAATCACACAGGTGATCAACGTATTGAATTAATTTAAACGAATGCATTTTCTTGTCGCCGTCTCTGGAGGCAAGAATTGGCGTTTTCGTTTCTGGCGTATTCTTCGCCTTTGTTAAATTTTGGCTTAAAGCCAAAACATAACTTTTTCCATAGATGATCAAGACAGACATATTAATCATAGGAGCAGGTCCTACGGGGCTTTTTACGGTATTTGAAGCAGGATTATTAAAATTAAAATGTCACCTCATTGATGCTTTGCCACAGCCAGGAGGCCAGTGTGCAGAGATCTACCCAAAGAAACCCATCTATGACATCCCAGGATTTCCAGAGGTGTTAGCAGGAACTTTAGTAGACAATCTTATGGAACAGATCAAGCCGTTTGAACCAGGATTTACGCTGGGGGAACGGGCTGATACTATTGAGAAATTAGACGACGGTAGCTTTATCGTCACTACAAATAAAGGTACAAAACACCATGCGCCGGTGGTTGCCATCGCTGGTGGACTGGGGAGTTTTGAACCTCGCAAGCCGCCTATTCCTAACATTCGTGATTTTGAAGATAAAGGTGTGGCTTACATGATCAAAGACCCAGAAGTATATCGCAACAAGCGCGTTGTGATTGCTGGCGGTGGAGATTCAGCACTGGACTGGAGTATTTTCTTAGCAGATGTTGCGAGTCAGGTTACGTTGATTCACCGTCGCAATGAATTTCGTGGTGCGCTAGATAGCGTTGAGAAAGTAAAAGAACTTAAAGACCTTGGTAAGATCAATCTTGTGACTGCGGCAGAAGTTGTAGGCGTTGGCGGTGCTGATGAACTTGAGTTGATCACGGTTCAAAAAGGTGAGGAGACTTACAATATCGAGACTGATGCTTTTATTCCGTTATTTGGGCTTTCGCCAAAATTAGGTCCTATCGCAAACTGGGGACTTGAGATCGAGAAAAATGCGATCAAGGTTGATAATACACTAGACTATCAAACAAATGTTCCTGGAATCTACGCAATAGGTGATGTAAACACCTATCCCGGAAAATTGAAACTTATTCTTTGTGGCTTTCATGAAGCAACTTTGATGTGTCAAAGTGCTTACGCTAAAATTCATCCAGACAAACGTTATGTGATGAAATATACCACTGTGGGCGGGGTGACAGGTTTTGATGGTAGTAAGAAGGAAGCTCCTAAAGCTGTGGTTAAGGCGATAGATTAAATCTTTTATTGTAGTGTCTTTAAAAATTCATCTGCTGTTAAAACAGGAATGGCAGATGATTTAAAATCTTTTTGATTGCGAGTTATTATTATATCACAGCCAGTATCTATGGCGCTGTAATACTGTAAAGCGTCTTCAAAATCTGAAAAATCTGAGTTTAAAGCTTTCTCTACTGTTTGTTCATCAGATGTTGAGATTTTACATATTACTTTAAACTTCCGAAGTTTTTCAATGGATGTTTTAGGGTTTTCGTACTTGCGCAATATGTAGTCTGTTGTTGAAAATGACAAAGTAGAAACATATAAAACCAATTTCTGTTGTTCTGCAAGTGTTGCAATTTTTGCTATTCCATCAAAGAACGGTTCTCTTTTTCCTAATAAATCAAGGATGACATTTGTATCTAAAAAGAGTGTTTGCTTCATCGATGTTTCGTTTCAGCGTGTTTTAAATACTCTTCTTTTACATCAATATCAAGAGGCAAAGCATTTTTTACAGTCATACTTTGAATAAAAGGAGAAATCTCAAATTCATCTTTTTCCTTTTCTAGAATAGATTGTAAATAGTTCTCAATCATTTTGGATAGACTGATCTTTTTTGAGTTAGCATAGATTTTAGCCTTCTCGATTACCGCTTTGTCAAGTCTTAAAGTTAGTTTAGTATCCATGAGTTTATCTTGTACGTGTAAATATATTAAAAAATGACGTGCAAATAAATAGTCATTTTCGCTTAAATTCGTCTGTATAAGACAACAACCATGACCAAAAATTCTTCTCGTAGAAATGCATTAAAAAATATGGCTCTGGGCACAACAGGTGTTGCGCTTGGTATGACCGCGCTTTCCTGTAAAGATCCAAAGGGCAAAACTTTGGCAGAAGCCAAAGAGCCTGAAGATTACAAGCTAAAAGGCAACATCAATCACTCAGTGTGCTACTGGTGCTATAACTCTTTTACTATTGAGGATTTCTCCAAAGAAGTTGCCGCGCTAGGTATGCCAGCCATCGATTTGCTCACGCCAGCCGAATGGAAGGTAGCTGCAAAACATGGGGTAAAATGTGCTGTGGGAACTGAAACCTTTGCGGATATACAGAATGGTTTTAATGTAGTAGACAATCACAGCAGGTTGCAGCAGCAGTATGAAGGCCTTATCAAAGAAGCGGCTAAAGATGGTGTGCCTAATGTTATTGTGTTTTCGGGTAATCAACGAGAATTGAGTGATGAAAAAGGTTGGGAAAACTGTGTAAAAGGCCTTAAGCCACTTGCAGAAATTGCCGAGAGCGAAGGTGTTACCTTGATAATGGAGTTGCTAAACAGCAAGGTGGATCACAAAGATTATCAGAATGACCATACGCTTTGGGGCGTTGAGCTTTGCAAACGTTTAGGGAGTGACAGTTTTAAACTACTATATGACATCTACCACATGCAAATTATGGAAGGTGACGTGATCAGAACGATTAAAGAGCATCATCCTTACATCGCACATTATCATACAGGCGGAGTTCCCGGCCGTAACGAGATCAATACTTCCCAAGAGTTATATTATCCAGCGATTATGCAGGCTATTGTTGATACCGGATTTAAAGGTTACGTTGCTCAAGAGTTCATTCCTACCTATGATGATAAGATTGCTGCCTTAAAAGAAGGTGTGCAGATTTGTGATGTTTAAAACATTGCTGTTTTGAAATCCAAAAAGACATATCTCAAAGGTAAATCTCTTTTTATCGTGTCACTCTGTGTGATAATTACGACGGTGTTGACTGTGTATCTTACAGGTTTTAATTATCAGCGTACGGTAACAGATAACACTTACCTTTCACTTATTGTAATTGCTTTTGCACTATTTATTTTCATGGCTGTGGGGCTTTATCGCGGTGTGGGATTAATAGATGACTTCCCAAAAAGCATGAGTTTTAAGGT
The DNA here is from genome assembly GCF_055391795.1 of Leeuwenhoekiella obamensis. Taxonomy (NCBI): domain Bacteria; kingdom Pseudomonadati; phylum Bacteroidota; class Flavobacteriia; order Flavobacteriales; family Flavobacteriaceae; genus Leeuwenhoekiella; species Leeuwenhoekiella obamensis. Next base: position 3,508,577 of record NZ_AP029251.1, read on the forward strand.
GAAGGAAATTATGCCAGATCATATGTCATCTCCAGAAATTGAAACAGGCCATGGGGTAGAAGGTTTTTTTGTCTCGCTTTTAATCTGGATAGGCGTTGCAATTCTCATGATCATAGCCTTATTACTTTTTGAAATGGTAATTTTTGCTTCGATTGCTTTTTTGCTCGCATCCCTGTATTGGGTGTTTTTTAGAGCTATGAAATTAGTTTTTGCTAAAGCATCAATAACAAAGGCAAATCTGCTTAGATCTACTGGCTATTCTCTTTTTTATACTGTTTTATTTGTGGGGTGGATATTTTTAATAGTATTTGCTACAGAACAGATTAAAATGGGGTTTAATTAAATAAGTAATATGTACTTTTGCCTACTAAGTTACTAGGATATGCAGGACATTACAATTACTGTTATAGATAGAGAAGGAGAAGCTCATGCGCTTGAGGCTCCTACAGATATGAACCTCAATCTTATGGAGGTTTTTAAAATGTATGAACTACCCGTTGAGGGAACCTGCGGTGGCATGGCAATGTGTGCTTCTTGCCAGTGCTATGTGCTAAGTGATCATAAACTCAATGAGATGAATTATGACGAAGAAGCAATGTTGTCTGAAGCTTTTTATGTAGAAGATAACAGTCGCTTGGGATGTCAAATTCCTATTACTCCAGATCTTAACGGACTTGAAGTTAAGCTAGCTCCAGAAAGTTAATCTTTGTTCAGTTTGGCTTGCGCCATAGGAAGCAATCTTTCAACAAATTCAGCATAAGCTTTTTCTGATGGATGCAATCCATCTTGAGCGACAAGGTTAGGCTCGTCAAGACCTCTTCTTGTGATGTCTGTGATGTTGAGGTAGGTTATTCCGGCATCTTCGGTAGTAGATTTCGCGAAAGCGTTATACGCATCGATCTCTTGTGAGATAAGTTGCGGATTACCATAATTCTGACCAAAAGGCGTAAACGCATAGTCAGGGATTGAAACTACGATCACTCTACTTTTATCACCACGAGCAAAGGTTTTGGCCTTGTCTAAAAGCTGCAAGAACTCCGTTTTATACTGATCTATCGGGATGCCTTGATATTGATTATTCACGCCTATTAAAAGCGTGACAAGCTCATATTGATTAGATGGATTTGCATTTTTTATAGCATACAATAGATCGTCTGTGCGCCATCCTGTGGCGGCGATGATATCAACGCTCAACTTTTTATCAGAAGTCTCGTTAAAACGGGTTGTAAGCTGAACAGGGAATCTGCAAGTAGCGCAAACACTCTGGCCAATGGTGTAACTATCTCCCAGCGCAAGATATTCAACATCTGCATCAGGATCTGGGTCAGCATCATTGACCTCAGCGTTTGTATTAGATTCGGTGATAATGGCGTCGTCGCTTTGGCAAGAAGCCAAATTCACGGTAAGTAAAAGCGATAAACAGAAGGTGTAAATCTGATTTTTCATACCTCTATTTACGAAGAAGGATTTACATCAGTTCTTTAAATACTGTTAATCTGCGGTAAGAAATGAAGTTGTTTTTGGCTGTAGCCAAAAGAAAAATTACGCAGGTATTTCTTCATTGATTTGCTGAAGGATGCCGTTCCAGAGTTCAATTCTGTACTGAAGCGCTCTTACAGCTGCCGTTTCTGCCTCTTCCCATTTTTTAGGATCGTCGCCACACAGTTCTTCGATCATTTTTAACGCCATCGGGCCGTGTTCATCACCATCAAGCTCAATGTGACGATCAAAGTAGTATTTAAAATGCGTTAGACCCTGATCTGGGAAGTTCTTCTGGATGTTCTCAATGATCTTAGTAAACATAGATGGAATAAGATCTTCTCTCCCAAAAGTAAACGCAGATGCGATCTTGTGCGCTTTACCTTCACTTATGGTGTTAAAGGTGAACTTCAAGAATTTCTTTACAGATCGTGGTATTTCGCTCACAGCGATGACTAAGAAAATATCAGTGCCGTGCGTGATGTGATCAAGAAATTTGTTGATCTTGCTGATGTCTGCACCGGCTTTTTCCATCGCTTCAATGTACATCTCATAATGGCTCATGTGGCGGCCATCAAGAGTTTCGTCTGTTTCTTCAGCAAGAACGATCTCATTGATAAGGTAGCGCACTTCTGGATTCCCCAATGGATACCAAGGCGTAGAAGTCTTTGTAAGCGTACTCTGTAAAGCTTTTAACAACGACATGAAATCCCATACCGCAAACACGTGATTTTCCATAAAAATATGGAGATCTTGTGGGGTTTTTAAAGATTTATAAAGTGGGTGTGAGAGTAGTTGTTCCTGATAGGGTAGGATAGCCTTTTTTACGTCATCCAGCATAACTTCCTTATTCAATTTGTGCAAAAGTATAAAATGGTTTTACTATACACTAGCACGCTGATGTATATTAAGATTGTTTTTCCTTATTTAACAATAAGCGTATCTTTTTTTGGCTGCAGCCAAAAAGCTTTTCACAGTATCAATTATTTAAATGCATTCTCGCCAGTGATGTCTAGACCGGTGATCAATAAATGAATATCGTGAGTTCCCTCGTATGTGATCACGCTTTCAAGATTCATCATGTGGCGCATGATGCTATACTCGCCTGTGATGCCCATTGCGCCTAAAATCTGTCTTGCTTCTCTGGCGATCTTCAATGCCATATCAACATTGTTGCGCTTTGCCATACTTATTTGTGCAGAGGTTGCTTTGCCTTCATCGCGCAAAGTTCCCAGACGCCACGCGAGCAATTGTGCTTTTGTGATCTCTGTAACCATCTCTGCAAGCTTTTTTTGTTGTAATTGAAAAGCGCCAATAGGTTTACCAAACTGCGTGCGCTCTTTTGCATAACGCAGTGCAGTGTCATAACAGTCCATCGCGGCACCAATGGCTCCCCAGGCGATACCATAACGCGCAGAGTCTAGACAGCCCAGTGGTGCGCCTAGCCCAGATTTTTCTGGCAATAGATTTTCTTTTGGGATCTTAACATCATTAAATATCAGTTCGCCAGTCGCACTTGCGCGCAACGACCATTTGTTATGCGTTTCTGGTGTAGAGAATCCTTCCATACCGCGTTCTAAGATAAGACCGTGAATTCTGCCTTCTTCATTTTTTGCCCACACCACAGCGATATCAGCAAATGGAGCGTTTGAGATCCACATTTTTGCCCCGTTTAAAAGATAATGATCGCCTTTATCTTTAAAGTTGGTAAGCATCCCTCCGGGATTAGAACCATGATCAGGCTCAGTAAGTCCAAAACAACCCATCATCTCGCCACTGGCAAGTTTTGGTAGGTATTTTTTCTTTTGTTCTTCGCTACCGTATTTAAAAATAGGATACATCACCAGTGAAGATTGCACAGAAGCTGTAGATCGCACACCGCTATCGCCGCGCTCTATTTCTTGCATGATCAGACCATAAGAGATCTGGTCTAATCCCGCGCCGCCATATTCTTCTGGAATGTAAGGGCCAAAGGCCCCAATATCTGCTAAGCCTTCTATGATTTGCTCTGGAAATTTTGCATCCTGAGCAGCTTGCTCAATAATGGGAGAAACCTCTTTTTTTACCCAATCTCTCGCTGCGTTGCGCACAAGTTTGTGCTCTTCAGAGAGAAGATCATCTATATTGTAATAATCTGGAGCTTCAAAAAGATCTGGTTTCATAACGGGGTTTTAATTTTGATGAAAATATAATTAATTACCCCGATTTTTATCACATCTTCAAATAAAAATCTTTTACAAGGTCTTTATATGCATTTGTGTATTCATGTCGCTCGATCTCGATGGTGAGTTTTTCCATCTTTGGCTGTGTTTGTCCGTAAGAGAATTCTATTAAAGATCGTTTAGGTTGAGATTTTGGGTTGCCTTTTACACGCAAGATCCTGTTAGGATGTAGATCTACCATACTGCAAAGTGAGATAAATTCTTCTTCACGCTTTCGCGGAAGCACAACACAAAAGGTCCCGAATGCGCTTAAGAGTTTGTCTACCGCACCCACGAGTAAGTCAAACGGCATGCTGTCTTCAAAGCGGGCTTGATTTCGCGCAAGCGAAGGTGATTTTGTATCCTCAGAAAAATACGGCGGATTGCAGACGATAAGATCATATTCTTCATCCATTTCTGCGGCAAATTCATACAAATGCGCATGATAACAAAAAAGACGATCGCCCCAAGACGATTGCTCAAAATTTTCGGTGGCTTGCTCATAAGCATCATCGTCTAGTTCTAGCGCGTCAATAGTCATTGCATCGCTGCGTTGCGCAAGCATAAGGGCGACCACACCCGTGCCGGTGCCAATGTCAAGAATAGATTCTGGATTATGCTTAAGACCAGCCCATGCACCAAGAAGAACTCCGTCTGTGCCAATTTTCATTGCGCAGCGGTCTTGATTAACCTCAAATTCTTTGAATTTAAATACACTCATGCGGCAAAAATACGAGTATAGTTAATTGATTTAGTACCCTATGTTTCTTTTTATTTAAAATAATTCTAAATATGCTTGTGTAGAATCATTCCAGATAATAGCTTTGCTACTCTATTTGTAATCAATCTAAATAAAAATGAACAGAATTATATTTTCTTTCCTGCTTCTTTTCGCAACAGCGATAATAAGCGCACAATCAGGAAAAATTACCGGAACCGTGCTAAACGAAAGCGGTGAAGCATTACCATCAGTAAACGTGATGCTTAAAGGTTTTGACAAAGGAACAACCTCAGATTTTAATGGAAATTTTGAAATCGATCAAGTTGCTAATGGTACGTATACTGTAGTTTTTTCATACGTAGGATATGCTAAAAAATCTGTTGAAGCGAGAGTTTCTGGTGCTGAGAGTTTGGGTAGAGTTACGCTAATCGCTAGTGAAGAGCAGTTGAGTGTCATCACGCTATCTGGACATAACGGAAATCGTTTTGCTCGTGAGCGCAGCGAAACGGTAGCAAAATTGCCTTTAAAGAAAATTGAAAATCCGCAGGTATACAACATTATCTCAGCAGAGTTGCTGCAAGATCAAGTGGTGACAAACTTTGATGACGCTTTAAAAAATAGTCCTGGTATTGATAAGCTTTGGGAATCTACTGGGCGTGGTGGCGACGGTGCTGGTTATTTCTCGTTAAGAGGTTTTGCGGTGCAGCCCAATCTTGTAAATGGTGTCGCTAGCTTAACAAATGGTAGTCCAGATCCTGCTAATATTGACAATATTGAGATCGTAAAAGGACCTTCAGGAACATTGTATGGTAGTACGTTAACTTCTTATGGAGGTTTGATCAATGTGAATACAAAGAGACCGTTTTATGGTTTTGGCGGTAATGTTTCCTACACAGTGGGAAGTTATGGTTTACATCGTGTAACTGCAGATGTGAATACACGTCTTAGCGAAACTGAAGATATCGCTATGCGAATCAATACCGCATATCACACGCAAAATAGCTATCAAGATGCCGGTTTTAGAAAATCATTTTTTGTGGCTCCTTCTTTGAGCTATCAGGTAAATGATAAACTTTCCTTTTTTGTGAATACTGAGATCTTTTCTGGCGAAAGCACAAACCAAACCATGCTTTTTGTAGATCGCGGTGCTCCTCTAAGAGTAACTAATCTAGACGAGTTGGGCTATGATAATAAAAGATCTTATACAGGCAATGATCTATCGATCAAAAATCCTAGTTTGAGCATTCAGGCCCAAATGAATTATAAGATCAGCGATAGTTGGACATCTCAAACTACATTCTCTAATTCTTCTTCTAAGTCTGATGGCTATTACAGCTACTTGTACGAGGGAACACAATACACTCCGGTTACCGAAGGGATCGTTTTAAATAGATACATCAGCAAGCAGAATTCTGAGAAGATCGGGACAAACTTGCAGCAAAATTTCATTGGAGATTTTCAATTGGGCGGACTTAGAAATCGTTTTGTAGGAGGTCTTGATTTTTATGCTACTCGAGTGATCAATAATAGTTCTGCTTATGTGGGTAACGGAGCGATTTACATAGGTGATGATCTTCAAGAATTTAATGAAGGTGTTTTAGGAATCACTGATCCTGCGGCTTACACAGATGATAGCGGTATTTTAACTCAACCGGGAACTGATGCTTTGATCGCTGGTTCTCCGCTTAATCCTTCAACAACAGAGCAAAGAATTTACAGCGCTTACGTATCTGATGTTATTAATCTTTTACCAGAGCTTAGCGCAATGGCTAGTTTGCGTGTAGATCATTTTGTAAATCCAGATGCAGATTTTGATCAGACTGCGCTTTCGCCAAAATTCGGTGTAGTCTATCAACCTATTCTTGATAAATGGTCATTCTTCGCAAATTATATGAATGGCTTTAGCAATGTTGCTCCAGTAGTTGATGGCGGCCAGACCTTTAACTTTGATCCTGAGCAGGCAAATCAATTTGAAGTAGGTTCTAAAATTAGCTTTAGCGACAAGATCAGTGCAACTGTGAGTTACTATGATATTAAAGTAACAAATACTGTGATCACTCTAGGACCGCAAGATTACACGCAAGGAGGAGAGCGCACAAGTAAAGGTATTGAAGCAAGCATTACTGCAAATCCTATTACAGGCTTAAATATCATCGCGGGTTTTAGCCATAATGATAGCGAACTGACTTCTGCGGCGCCTACAGATCCTTTTGCAGGAAGACGTCCTGAAAGTGCAGGTCCAGAAAATCTAGCGAATTTATGGGCGAGCTACCGCTTTAATGAAGGAGCGCTTAGAGGTTTCGGTCTTGGTTTTGGTGGTAACTACGCCAGCGAGAATAAGATATTTAATCGCGAGAACGGGACTTTCACACTGCCGTCTTACACGGTGTTAAACGCTTCAGCTTTTTATGGTTTTGAGGACTTCAGAATCACCTTAAAGCTAGACAATATCGCGAATAAGGAATATTACAAAGGTTGGTCAACCATAAGTCCTCAGCAGTTGAGAATGCTTTCGGCGAATGTGGTTTATAAATTTTAATTGTTAATTAAGCCAAAGGTCTTTCGGTAAAACGGGAGACCTTTTTAAGTTTTAGATCATGAAAAAAATAATCTTAGCGCTTACATTTTTACTTGTATGCCTTTCGGCGAAAGCCCACTATCTATGGCTTGAAGTTCCCGCTTCCGCGAAAGCGAATCAGCCTCAAGAGATCAAAGTTTTTATGGGTGAGTACACCTATGGAGTGATCGAGGAAGTTGCTGGCGAAGCGTTTCAAGGGGTGAAGAAATTTAAACTTTGGGTGGTGAGTCCGTCTGGAGAAAAAACTCAATTAACGGCATCTCCCAAAGCAGATCATTATCTCGCGACATTCACTCCAGAAGAGGACGGCTCATATACCTTTTTCCTCAATAATAACGAGATCGATGTGATAGATTATACACAGTATGATTTTGGGATTTTCAAAACGCATTATCATGCCGTAGCGCAAATGAATGTAGGCGACAAGGCAGGAGAAACGAGCATTCATAATCCAGAAGGGATCACTGTAAAATCACTTTCCGCGGAAGCGAATAAAATAAAATTACAGGTTTTTTACAAAGGCAAGCCACTCGCAAATCACGAGACAAAAACATACATCAAAGATCAGTGGGCAAAAGAATTATGGACAAACGAAGAAGGAATTATCGAAACCACTTTGCCTTGGTCTGATGAGAAATACATTGTTGAAATAACAAAAAAAGAAGAGGTGCCAGGTTCTTATAATGGTGAAGATTATGAATTTATCTGGCATTGTGTAACCTTCACAAAACCCTAGATGATCGCAATAAGTTGTTTGCTGTTTTTCGTGGGATTTCATGTCCTTTACAACACGTCTAGGCGTGCCAAGCTCAACCCTCCATTTTTATATGAAGGGTGGGCAAGGCACAATGTGGCTGCAGCCAAATTATCAGGACTTCTGCTCCTGATTTTTGCGTTTATCACAATGTGTGTAGCACAAGGTTTGGGCGCAGGTATATTCTTTGGTATTGTGGCTTTAATGACCGCTGGTAGCCTAGTTGTTTTACTAGTTCCTTTAGGAAGAATGTATCTGGGGATTGTTACAGGTATTTGTGTTTTTATTCTTTTACTCGAACTATTAACAGCTTACATCTATGCCAGCTAACAAAAAATATCTTGAAGCTTCAGCCTGGCAGCGATTCTTAAAAATATCTGCCGGAATTCTAGGAGGTTATTTTGTGTCTACAACTTTGCATATGGCACTGGCTTTCCTGCTTCCTCACAAAGAAGTTTTGATCACGATAACTTATACCGGTTTTATGCTTTGGGTTGCGCTAATGATCCTTGCATTTTTAGCAAAAAGCGGCTACAAGATCTGGGGCATTTACTTAGGGCTGATCTTAGTTTTTTCGGTTGTGATCTATTTTGGTAAACAAATCAATCCCATCTTATGAATAAAAGGGTTTATAACATCATGTTTCATACCCATACCGTAAGTGGGATCGTGATCTGTGTTGCGTTGTATGTGATATTTTTTGCAGGATCTTTTGCCTTTTTTAGAGATGAGATCACAAACTGGGAGCGCAATGAAGCAAACGCTCCACGCCAAGGTATGGAGCTTAATATTGATGCAGCTTTAGATAGCCTTTCGGCGAAATATAATCTGTACGGTCGGGACATAACCATCCAAAAACATTATGACGAGCGTCGTGTGAGTGTGACGCTTACAAATACTAAAGACACTACGCTTACAGATGCTAAACCTGGAGCATTTTTTTACCTCGACCCAGAAACTTCTAAAACAACAACCTATCCTGAGTCTTATGGCTTAGGCGAATTTATCTACAGACTGCATTTTTTTGCCCAGATCTACTATCCTGTAGGCTATTATTTGTCAGGTTTTGTGGCGCTGTTTTTCCTGTTTACGATCATTACCGGAGTCATAATTCATTGGGATAAGATAAAATCTAACTTTTACGTATTTAGGCCAAAGGCAAAGCTCAAAACACTCTGGACAGATGCGCACACGGCGCTTGGTGTAATTGGGTTGCCATTTCAATTTGTGTATGCGGTTACTGGCGCATTTTTTATGTTAAAGGTTCTAGCAGTAGCGCCTAGTGTTTTTGTGCTATATGATGGTGATCAAGCAAAAATGTACGAAGAGCTTGAGTATGCAGAGCCTGTGAAAGAGTTTAAGAGCCAAAAGCTAACTGCAATTCCTGATGTTTCACGACTTTTCAAAGAGGCGAATGATCGCTGGGAAGATTTTCAAGTGACAAAGGTTTTCATCACAAATTATGGAGATGCTGGCATGCACGTAACTTTAGAAGGTGCTCAGCAATACGCGCAACGCATTACTAGTCCGGGTAAGATCGTTTATTCCGCTTTAAGCGAAAAAACTACTGTTCTTAAAGACCTAGATAAGCATATTTCATACCTAGACGGAGTGAAGAATATTCTGTTCCGTTTGCATTATGGTGATTACGGCGGCTATGCTTTAAAAGCAGTTTCTTTCTTACTTGGGATTATTTCTTGTGTGGTTATACTTTCAGGTGTTTTGATCTGGCTTACGGCTCGTGATAAGAAGAATCTTCCCGAAAAAAAACGAAGGTTCAACAATTGTGTTGCGTATATCTTTTTGGCTTTAAGCCTAAGTATGTACCCCGTTACCGCAGCAAATTTTATTGCGGTTAAATTGGGGTATTCTGGGATGGATTTTCTATATCCATTTTACTTTATTACTTGGCTTGTGCTAACGGTTTTCTTTGCCGTGAAAAAGAACAATGCATTTACGAATAGAGCGTGTTTGTTTTTAGGAAGTATTCTGGGCCTTGCGATCCCATTTGTAAATGGTTTTGTGACCGGTAATTGGTTTTGGAAGACATTTACACCAGCCACGATGGACTTTTTTGTGGTTGATATATTTTGGTTAATTGTGGGTAGTGTGACACTATGGGTGGTGTTTAGGCTTTCGCCAAAAGGACTATCCTAAATAAATATCTATAAGTCCGGCAGGCGTGTCTAGAAGGATTTGCTTATTTGCTTTATCTACTTTCTGGATAAAATCGTCATTCATAGGAATAAGGATTTCCTTATCGCCTTTTACGATCTCAAATAAAGCTTGAGCGGTATTATCGTTGATGTTTTTGATAACTCCTATCTCGCCATAGTTTACATCAACGGCGGTGAAGCCTATAATTTCGTGGAAGTAAAACTGGTCATCCTCCAGTTCTGGGAGCATGCTAAGTGGGAGATAAAGTTCTGCGCCGATGAGGTCATCTGCATCTTCTTCATTTTCTACTTCTTCAAACTGTATGCGAAGCAACTCTGATTTATGAAGAAAGGCATGCTCAATAAAAAATGGAACCAGATTGCCGTTAAAATCGACAAGCACTGATTCCATTTCTTCATACATTTCGGGTTCATCTGTGTCTAGCTTAGCTAGCAACTCGCCCTTAAAGCTAAATTTTCTCACGATTTTGCCTAGATAGAAACAATCTTCTTTACGCATCGCGAGTTTTTTAGCTTATTCTTCTGTTTTCTCCTCTTCAGCAGGAGCTTCTGCAGCTGGCTCTTCAGTAGCCTCAGCTTCTTCAGCAGGAGCTTCTTCTGGTTGAGCAGCAGCGATACGCGCTTCATTTACTTTCTTCTCTGCTTCAAGAGCATCAGCTTTAGCTTTCTCATCAGCTTTAGCTAGATCTTCTTTCTTAGAAGAAACTTTACCTTCTTTCTCTTCTAACCAAGCGTTGAATTTCTCCTCAACTTGCTCTTCAGTAAGGGCACCTTTACGTACACCACCTATAAGGTGATTTTTAAGTAGAGCACCTTTGTAAGAAAGTAGTCTCTTAGCAGTTTCAGTAGGTTGAGCACCATTCTGTAACCATTGTACTGATGCATCAACATCAAGCTCAATAGTTGCAGGGTTTGTGTTAGGGTTATAAACACCTAACTTCTCAAGAAATCTACCATCTCTTTTTGCGCGGCTATCAGCAGCCACAACCCAGTAAAAAGGTTTTCCTTTCTTACCGTGTCTCTGTAATCTAATTTTAACTGGCATAAAAATTAATTTTTGGGGAACCCGTCCCCGATTATAATTTATTGCAGATGCCTTAATCATTTAAGGCATCTTTTAATAAGCGTGCAAAGATAATATAATTTTCTGGCTCTCAACTCGTTTTTATATATAGAAATTTTACTTTTGGGTGCTTCTAGATATTTACTATGAGAATTATATTGATTTCCTTATTAATAGCGGTTGTTTTAACGGGTTGCTCAGATGATATTCCTGTGAATTCTGCTGTGATACAAGGAACAAAAGACACAATTTTCTGGAAGGCATCTGCAGGTAGAGCAGCAGTTCAAGATAATGGTACGGTAAAATTTACCGGTTTTAAAGGTGATGATAGATTAGAACTTACTATTAGTCAAAATTCATTAGGTACTTTCTCTTTAGGTCCAGATGAGTTTAATCTTGCTGAATATTTTGAGAATGACGTTAAAACATTTTCAAGTCTTAATGATGGGGCAGGAGAAATAGTCATCGACGAGATCAAAGACGATAATTATTACGGAAGCTTCAGGTTTAAAGCAGGAAACCTTCAAGATAGTACAGAACTAGTTTTTACAAAAGGTGTTTTGTATGAAGTGCCTATTTATGAGCAGGCGATAGATACCACGCAGCCTCAGCCAGTGGTAGTTTCAGATTTTGCTTGTAAGATCAATGGGACGAATTTTCAAGTGCAAGCCTCTTCTTCAGATCTTGTGGGGTCTAATGTGAGCGGTTATGGTAGCACGAGAACGGTAATTGTGCGCATTGCTTTTCCGCGTAGTATTGAGCCGGGAACTTACGAGCTTAGTGATATTAAGACTTCTGATCCTTACAGAGCCGGTTACACGCCTAATGGTATAGAAACTATAGTGCAGTCAGGAACGCTAGTGATCGAGTCGAATAATATTCAGGAACGCTCCGTGGGTGGAACTTTCAATTTTATTGCAGCTGGTGGTAGCGGTACGCAAGTAAGTATCAGCGATGGTAAATTTGGGTTCAATTACTAGAGATTTCTTTTCGCTGCAGCGAAATAAACCCTAAAGCGATACTTCAACAAAAGCTAACAATCCCTTAAAATTTTGGTTTTTAAAACGGGGAACATTACATTTAGCTGAACTTTAGGCAGATTTTTATGTCAAAATTTGGAGCATTGATAGATCAGGAAATTCCTGTTCTATTGGATTTTTATACAGAGATGAGTCAGCAGACCAGAGCGATGAACGCGACTTTGCGTGATGTTGCCGTGGCGCTAGGCGATAGAGCTAAGGTTATAAAAATAGATATTGATAAAAATCAAGAGCTCGCCGAAGCGCTAAGAATTAAAAGTGCTCCTACACTTATGATCTACAAAAATGGAGAGATGAAATGGCGCCAAAGCGGTGTTCAGGATGTAAACTCTATTATAAGTGCGATCGAAGCGCATATTTAAAGCGCTTCAAAAGTATAACCCTCTTTAGAAAATTTATCGAGCACTCTGGGCAGTGCGTACTTCATGTTTTTCTCAGCTTTGAGGCTGTCATGAAAAACAATGATACTTCCGCTTTTTGCATTTTTTAAAACCTTATTAAGGCATTGTTCTGGCGTGATCTTTTGCTCCCAGTCGTAAGCCACAATATCATACATGATGATTTTGTAACCTTGATTCATCAGTGTTTTTGCCTGTGCTTTTTTTATTTTGCCATAAGGCGGTCTAATAAGTTTGTGAATAGGATTGCGGCAGACTTCTGTAAGGATTTCTTCCGCTTTAAGTGTATTTGAAATGTACTTTTCTAGCGGAGTTTTCCAGCCGTTAAGATGATTAAAAGTGTGATTTGCGATCGTGTGACCGTCACGTTCAGCCATTCTTAAAACATCAGGATGCTTGCGCACATTATCGCCTATGCAGAAAAAGGTAGCTTTGGCTTTATAACTTCTCAGCGTTTCAACAACCCAAGGCGTAACCTCAGGAATTGGCCCGTCGTCAAATGTTAGAAATAGCTGCTTTTTGTTTTGGCTTTCGCCAAATTTATCCCACACGTATTTATTGAAGTACCACTTTATAATTCGTGGTACTTTTGCAGGAAGCGGCAAAGCCATATTACTGCGCTAAAGAATCTAAGACCTCTTGAGGAACAGAATCGTTAATGTCAAAACCTACTTCTGGATCTCCTGATGGCATAGCCTCAGGATCAGTTGGCATTTCTTCCTCTGGTCCACCAAAATTGAATTTTCTAAGATACTCGTTAAACTCTCTTGACTTCTCTGGGAAGCGCTCAGTGTCTTCATTATAGATCAATAAGTCAACAAGACTTCTGTATCGTTCAATATCTGTGATGATCTCTTCAATGTAGTTTTGCTGTCTTTCATAAGAAACCTGGCTCCAGTAATCTAATTTTTCATGATAGACTTGAGCAAGTTCATCCCAAATCTCGCGAGCTTTTTCGGTTTCGCCTATTTGATAATAACCGCTTACATAAGGTTCTACTAAGGTGTAGTACTCAAACTTGTCAACCGGCATTTTTTCCATTGCGAGATCAAGTATGTTCTTAGCTCTTGCATTATCTCCTTCTTCAATTAATTTTTCAATTAATCGGGCTAGATTTCCACGGTAAGTGATACCATTTCTGCGCGTTTCTGTATCGTGATAAATATTAGGATCACCGCTATTACCCCAATACCAGTTTGTCGCAATATCATAAAATTTATCGCTATCTATTCTACCCATATCGTACGGCGCTTTTGGGTCAATAGGCGTCTTGATAGGAACTAACTTGTAGCACACACCATCCAGCTGTAAGTAATCTTTCATCCAGATGTAATCGTCATCGCCAAAGCTTCCGCCTGTGAAATAAATAGGTCTATCCCAGTTGTTGTTTGCAATGATGTCTAACATAAGAATGCGATTCTTATAAAGGATATTAGAATCTATCTGCAAGTAAACTGTGTCTACAATACTCTCTTTGTCATAAGGCGCAACAATTCCGTTGCTCAACACTTTTTGTTTATCTACAGGTATGCTAATACTTTGAGTAGGGAAGGTGTGAACACTAGATCCTCCTTGTGTTTCTGCCATGGTTTTAGGGTTGTCACTTGCTACCCAGTTCATCCATGTTTTTATATCTAAGGTGTCACCTTTTAAAATATCATCATACCAGATAGCATCACGTGTGCCGGTATTGTATTTAGCATGCGTTAATTGACCAGGAATTGGGTCGCTTTCGTATGCCTTTTTCTTCATGTCGTCAATGTACCAAGCTGTCTGAAAAAGACTGGTGTTCACGATACGTACATCACGACGATATCCTTCAATTTCCTGAGCATACCAAAGTGCAAATGTGTCGTTGTCACCAATTGTGAATAGAATAGCGTTCTCATCACAACTGTCTAGATACATTTTGGCCATAGCCAAAGCAGTCTTACGCCCAGAGCGATCGTGATCATCCCAGTTTTGTGATGCCAATAGAACTGGACCAGCAAGCATGCAAGCAAGCGTTACTACTGGTACGAGTATTTTTGCGTTAAGCTTAGTTCTGAGCATGTCATAAATCGCATACGCTCCGAAGCCTATCCACATCGCAAAGACATAGAAAGATCCTACTAGAGCATAATCTCTTTCACGAGGTTCAAACGGGCGCTCGTTAAGATAGATCTTAAGCGCAATACCGGTAAAAAGGAAGAATACAAGCAAAACCCAGAAGTTCTTCTTGTCTTTGCTAGCTTGAAAAACCAAGCCAAGTAATCCCAAAATAAGCGGCAGGAAAAAGTATGTATTTCTCGCTTTATTGTCTAGAACATCGCTAGGAAGATTTTCTTGAGGTCCCAGTCTTGCTTCATCAATAGGTTTGATACCGCTAAGCCAGTTACCGTGTAAGTCGTCATATTTACCTTGGATGTCGTCTTGCCTTCCGGCGAAATTCCACATGAAGTAACGCCAAAACATATATCCCATCTGGAACTGGAAGAGATAACGCATGTTGTCACCAAAGGTGGGTTTCTCAACATTTACATAGTCTCTAATTCGCATTAAGAAAGCGTTATAACCTTCGTAGTCTATTTGGCCATTAGCCGCATCTGTTTTAAACTGCGCAACTGCTTGCTGCAGATTAGGATCTGATGCATACTCAGGCTTTATGGTAAACTTTAACGGACCCGTAAATCGCATATAATTTGCGATATGGTCTGTGCTCCACATACGTGGAAGAAAAGCTTTGTTCTTGCCGTCGTAATTAGGGATAGAATTTTTGTAATCGTTGATGATCACATATTTTCCTGTTTCTTCGTCTTTTTCGTAGTTAGGCTTATCGTCTTTATACGGTTCTACAGGGTCTAACTCTGTAGTGTACATTTCTGTAAACTGTGGCCCGTAAAAAAGATGTGTTTCTTGATACTGCTCACGATTGTAATACGCGAGAAGTTCTCTAGCGTTGTTAGGGTTGTTCTCGTTGATCGTTGTTCCTGCGTTTGCACGAATAGGCAACATCATCCAGCTACTAAAACCCACGAGAATAAATAGAACACAAAGAAGTAATGTGTTTAATTGATAGTACTCTTTTTTCTTAGTGTATTTAATAAGGTAATAGAAAAGCCCAATGAAAAGCAGTCCTGCTATTATAGTTCCGCTATTAAACGGTAGTCCCACAGAGTTCACGAAGAAAACCTCTGCATAGCCAAAGAAACTAAGGGTATAAGGAAGTAATAATTTAAATATGAACATTAAGATAGCAACAACAACTATGGTTGCGACGATAAAGTTCTTTGCGGTGATCTTTTTAGTATTCTTAAAGAAATAAAGGTATCCTATAGCTGGGATAGTCAATAATCCCATAAAGTGAACCCCAAAGGAAAGACCAATAATAAAACAGATAAGTATAAGCCAGCGGTTACCTCTGGGTTTAAACATATCTCTTTCCCATAATAATGCGAGATAGAACATCACAGCAAGAATAAAGGTCGCCATTGCATAAACCTCAGCTTCTACTGCGTTGAACCAAAAGCTATCTGTAAAGATAAACGCCGTAGAACCTACAAAAGCAGAACCTAGCAAAGCCCATTTGTTACTACTAGTAAGTTCTTCATTAGATCTTTTAATGAGTTTTCTCAATAATAAAGTAAGTGACCAGAACATAAACATCACTGTAAATGCTGAAGCTAGGCAGGACATGAAATTTACAGCAAGTGCTACATGTGTTGCGTCTGGAGCAAAGATCGAGAAAAACGCCCCGAGCATTTGATAGAGTGGTGCGCCCGGTGGGTGGCCGATCTCTAATTTTGAAGAGGTAGAAATATATTCACCTGCATCCCAAAAGCTAGCAGTAGGTTCTACCGTTAAAGCATACGTTATGATTGCGATGGTAAAAACTACCCATCCTAATATTTTGTTGTACTTCGAGAAGTTGAAGTCTCTCATATGGCCACTATTGATTGCAGGCGAATTTACTAATTAATACCGTAAACTTTCTAGTTTTACAAAAAACGCCCGCAAGAATGGGATATTATCCTTTCTTGTAATTTTTGTAAAAAATTATTTGTGCAAGAAAAACTTTGTTTTAAATTTGCACCCGCATTTGCAAGAGACGGCAGGTGTTCTTTTATTGGCCTATGGTGTAACTGGCAACACGTCTGATTTTGGTTCAGAAGAGTCTAGGTTCGAGCCCTAGTAGGCCAACATAAAGTTTAAGTCCCGATCAGTTTTGGTCGGGATTTTTTTTGGCTTTAAGCCAAAAGATGCTACATATTCATACAAAATCTAAAAGTAAGAATAAGACTACTTCTTTAAATGGTGTTAGAAACCATAAAATAGCTTAATAAAATGTACTTGCACAAAATATTAAGTTTAATAAATTATCTTTTAGGATAATTTATAGGTTGATTTTACAATTATAAATTATTGAAAAGTAGATAGCTAGGTTTATTTTGTGTGAATTTTCCTCTCAAAACAGTTGATTTCAATTTTTATCAGAAAAAGTACTAGTTAAAAATATTAAAAATACGATTAAACGACTTTTTTTTACGGTAAATGGTTTGAGTAAGGTCGTTAAGTGTCTACATTTGATATGTAATTGTAGTGGATATAATATTCTTACCCCTAAAATATCCAAGATGAAATAGACCGTGCTTTAAAGAATTAAGGAAGATGCCTTGAGGGTTGTAGTAATTCTAGTAAAAAAGCACTTATCGTTCTTACACCGGCAAATCTCATTGTCTATAGTGCGATATCATCCCGGTTTATGCCCACTCATTTGAAATTTTAAAAATCTGGTTTTTAACTGGACGGGACTTTTATTACCTAAACTTAAACACATATCGAATGAACCCGAACTCTACTCCTTTAAAATTACTCTTTTCGGTATTTTTATTATTCCTGTTTGTGGGCAGTTATACTGCTGATGCGCAAACGCAGACTTTTGCTTCTACAGTAGATGATAGACTAAGTGTTACTGATCAAGCTAATGCTGTAGATGAAGATCTAGCTACATATGCAGAGCTTACGGCTGAGGCTCCTACACTTTTTATAGGAGGAGTTGATGCATATATTGAGTTGGGTTTTGATACTACGATACCTAGCGGCACTACTACTTATATTAAAATGGAAACAGAAGCTGGTCTTCTGGATGTTCTTTTGGGCGGAAGCCTTGGAGATCTTTTAGGTGATGTACTAGGAGTAGTATTATTAGGTCAACAAGAATTCACTATACAAGCTTTTGATTCTTTAGGTAATGAGGTTTATGAGGTGCAGAGTCAGGATTTTGAGGCGTTTGGTAATGATCTGGCTAATGTAGTTGTTGATGCAGATGGTAATTATTATGTAGCTATAACGCCTACGTCAGATTATGAGAATATAAGAATTACAAACTCACTGAATTCAACATTGCTGGGGCTAGGTAATACAGCATGGTTAAGAGTTTATGATGCTTTTTATGGAACGGGTGGTGTAGATTGTGGTAAACCATCATTTACAAATTATGATGGTGATGGTATAAGTTTAGATCTTATCAACATTGCTGGAGCGGGAGTTGATAATCCAGAGTTTTTTATTGATAATTCTAATACAACATTTTCAGAGTTAAATCTTGGGGTGTTGGATGTTCTTGCTTCTATAGAGCAAAGAACATTTTATCAGGATCTGGTGGATGCCACCAATGATTTTAAAATACGTTTAGGTGTAGATCCATCTCTTATAGCACTTGGTGTCCTTAATAATATACAAATAGTTGGTTATAATGGCAGTACAGAAGTTTTTTCTACAGATTTAAATTCTTTAATAAATCTTGATCTTCTAGGATTACTAGAATCTGGAACTGTTGTAGATGTGCCTGTTTCAATATCGGTAGCTGTAGATGGAGTCTCAGTAAGATATACTTCATTGCTCAATACTTCATTGAGTCAGAGTCTGCAATTGTATAATATTGCGGTTACTCCAGATATTCCTGTTCTTGATGCTGCAACCGAAAATATAGAGGTTTGTGAAGACGATACGGCAGATCTTGTTGCCACAAGTACCACTGCAGGAGCAGTTTTAAATTGGTATGATAGTTTAACAGCAACCACTCCGCTTGCTACAGTGAATAGTGGAGAAACCTTTACAACATCAGCACTTTCATCTGATACAACTTTTTATGTAGCTTCATCAGTTGCGGGTTGTGTTGAAGAATCTGCACGAGTTGCGGTAGATGTTGCTGTAAATGCAAGGCCAACAGCTTCTGATATCGTTTTTGCCGATGTAAATCTTGCAGTTTGTATTGGTCAAGATATCATTATTCAACCTACAACATTATTAAATGGAGACTTCCAGTTTTATCTAGATGCTGGCGCTACACAGTTAATTGAAGATGGAGATGTAATTGATGGACTCACTTACACTATCAATGCAGATGGTGATCTAGAGGTTTTAGGGCTTACGCCGGAAGACTCTCCTGTAGAAGTCTTTGTAAGTGTGACGGATCAGGATACCGGGTGTAGTAATGCTCCAGGCGACCTAGCCTCAATTAACTTATCGGTAGATGTTGGTCCAGATCCTCAGTTGTTTTTGGCTCAGGATATCACAGCAGATGATGTTATCAACATAGCTGAAAGTTCTTCTATGATTCCAATTTCTGGTTCTGTAGGAGGAGATGCTGTCGCTGGGGATGAGGTTGAGATCACTGTAAATTCTAACCTTTATACAGCGGTCGTTCAAGGCGATCTTACTTTTTCTGTAGATGTTGCTGGTTCAGATCTTGTTGCAGATCCTGATCTTACGGTAGATGCGAGTTTAACTATTTCTGGTGGATTGCTGCTATGTGATGCCACGACTACTGCTACAGCAACTTATACTTTAGACCTAACTGCTCCCACTATTCCTACTGTTGATTTTCTTACCACAAATAATCAAACTCCTACTTTAACAGGAACGCTAGATTCAGCTGATGATCTTACTGTAACTGTAGATGGAGTTACTTATACAGAAGGTGACGGTGATCTATTAGATAATGGAGACGGCACCTGGACATTAACCATCCCCACCGGAAATGAAATTAGCGAAGGGATTTATGATGTTTTGGCGGAAGCCACAGATGCATCAGGAAATACTTCTACAGATGCTACAACAGACGAGTTGACGATTGATCTTACTGATCCAACTATACCATCGGTTAATTCTCAGGTTACCGCAAATACACTTCCAACAATTACCGGAACCGCAGATTCTATTGATGATCTTAGGGTATCAGTAAATGGGGTTACCTATACTGAAGGTGATGGCGATCTTGTGGATAACGGAAATGATACTTGGACATTGATGATCCCTACCGGGAATGAGATAGGCGAAGGTGTTTATGACGTTGTTGCAGAAGCTACAGATGCAGCGGGTAATTCAACAAATGATGTAACAACTGATGAGCTTACGGTTGACTTTTCGGTGCCAACTAATCCTACGGTTGATTTCTTAACTACAACTGATACTACACCTTTAATTACAGGAACACTTGACTCTGCTGATGACCTTAGTGTAACCGTAAATGGTGTGACTTACAATGAGGGTGATGGTGACTTACAAGATAATAATGATGGAACATGGCAATTACAGATTCCGCCAGGAAATGTTCTTGCAGAGGGAGTTTATGATGTGTCTGCAGTTGCGACAGATACTGCGTTGAATACTTCTTCTGATACTACCATTAATGAACTTACCATTGATCTTACTGCACCTACTACTCCTACCGTAGACCTTTTGACTACAAACGATCAAACTCCGACAATAACCGGAACGGCAGATTCAGTTGATGATCTGACCGTAACTGTAAACGGAGTTACTTATACTGAAGGTGATGGCAATTTAATTGATAATACTGATGACACTTGGACTTTAAACATTCCAACTGGGAATGAAATAGGCGAAGGTGTTTATGATGTTGTTGCAGAAGCTACGGATGCTGCTGGAAATACAGCAACGGATACAACCACAGATGAGTTGACCATTGATCTTACTGCGCCAACAACGCCTACGGTAGACCTTTTGACCACAAACGATCAAACTCCGACAATTACTGGAACAGCAGATTCAGTTGATGATTTGACTGTGACTGTAAACGGAGTTACTTATACCGAGGGTGATGGTAATTTAATTGATAATACTGATGACACGTGGACTTTGAACATTCCAACTGGGAATGAAATAGGTGAAGGCGTTTATGATGTTGTTGCAGAAGCCACGGATGCTGCTGGAAATACAGCAACGGATACCACCACAGATGAGTTGACCATTGATCTTACTGCGCCAACTACTCCTACCGTAGACCTTTTGACCACAAACGACCAAACGCCTACAATTACCGGAACAGCAGATTCAGTTGACAACTTGATTGTAACAGTTAACGGAGTTACGTATACCGAGGGCGATGGCAATTTAATTGATAATACTAATGACACTTGGACATTAAATATTCCGACTGGAAATGAGATAGGCGAAGGTGTTTATGATGTTGTTGCAGAGGCTACGGATACTGCAGGCAATACAGCTACTGATGCGACCACAGATGAGTTAACTATTGATCTTACAGCATCAACAACTCCTTCGGTAAACCTTTTGACCACGAACGATCAAACTCCGACAATTACTGGAACAGCAGATTCAGTTGATGACTTAACTGTAACTGTAAACGGAGTTACTTATACCGAGGGTGATGGTAATTTAATTGATAATACTGATGACACTTGGACTTTAAACATTCCGACAGGAAATGAGCTTGGCGAAGGTGTTTATGATGTTGTTGCAGAAGCTACAGATGCTGCAGGTAATACAGCAACTGATTTGACCACCGATGAATTAACCATTGATCTCACAGCACCAACAATTCCTTCGGTAGACCTTTTGACCACGAACGACCAAACTCCGACAATTACCGGAACAGCAGATTCAGTTGATGATTTGACGGTAACGGTAAACGGAGTTACTTATACTGAAGGCGACGGAAATTTAATTGATAATACCGATGACACTTGGACTTTGAATATTCCGACTGGAAATGAGCTTGGAGAAGGTGTTTATGATGTTGTTGCAGAAGCCACAGATGCGGCAGGCAATACAGCAACGGATACGACCACAGATGAATTAACTATTGACCTTACAGCATCAACAACTCCTACGGTAGACCTTTTGACCACGAACGACCAAACTCCGACAATTACCGGAACAGCAGATTCAGTTGATGATCTGACCGTAACTGTAAACGGAGTTACTTATGCTGAGGGTGACGGGAACTTAATTGATAATACTGATGACACTTGGACTTTAAACATTCCCACTGGTAATGAGCTTGGCGAAGGTGTTTATGATATTTTGGCGGAAGCCCAAGATGGTTTAGGTAACTCATCTACAGATACTACTACAGATGAGTTAACCATTGACCTTACAGCGCCAACCACTCCTACGGTAGATGCTTTGACTACAACAGATACCACACCAACTATTACAGGAACGGCAGATTCGGTTGATGATCTTACTGTGACTGTAAATGGAATTACTTATACCGAAGGTGACGGAAATCTTACTGATAATACAGACGACACATGGACTCTTGTAATTCCGCCTGCAGATGCGCTGGTAGATGGAGTTTATGATGTTTTGGCGGAAGCTACAGACGGCGTAGGAAATACAGCTACAGATACTACTACAGATGAACTAACAATCTCACCAGCTACACCTAATGGTGATGCGAATCAAGAGTTTTGTGAAAGTGATAACCCTGTGGTGGATGATATTGTGACTGATCAACCTAATGTTAATGTTTACCTGACCACAACAGGAGGAACAGCTCTTTCGCCAACAGATCCACTTACAAATAACACTCCTTATTATATAGCGACAGTTGGAACTAATATTGAAAGTGTTGACAGGTTAGAAGTGCTTGTGACTTTCACAAATGCACCAGCACCTACGACTTTGAATGCGACACAAGATTTCTGTGTCCTAAACAATCCTACGGTAGCAGATATTCAGGTTAATGAAGCTGGAGTGATATGGTATGCAGAAGCGACTGGAGGAACAGCGCTTGCAACTGATACAGCTCTTGAGGATGGAGAAACGTATTATGCCTCACTAACTACAAATGGATGTGAAAGTGCTACTAGACTAGAGGTTACAACTAATGTGTTTGATCAACCTACAATAACTTTTGACAGCTCAGCTTCAGTGAGTGTGGCGCTTAATCAAACGGTTACTTTGCCAGGTGTTACAACAACTCCTGCGGGACTTCCTGTAACTTGGTATGATAATACAGGCGCTGTTTTTACAGGCTCAACTGTGAGTTTTGCTACGCCAGGTGTTTATGTTTTTACGGCTACAGCCGAAAGCTCAACTGGATGTAGTAATTCGGCATTTTTCTCAATTGCGGTTTATGATCAAGATGATTGTCCGCCAGCAAATGAAAGAACCTATGCATCTAGTTCAAACTTCACAAGTTTAGGTGGATTTATAACTAGCTCAGGAAGCGGAAGCGATGGTAACCCAAAAACAGCAGCAACGATCACAACCGTTGTAGGATTAGCAGGTCTTGGCGGTGGATATTATGATCTTTCTTTTGGAAACACTTTTACGGCAGGTACGCAAGTAAATGTAAAAATGGGTAAAGAATATAGTGGTTTAGGAACGTTATCAAGCTTTATAGTTTATGGTTTAGATGGTTCAGGAAATCCTATAGGTTCAGGAAACACTGCAGATTCTGGTATTGTTAATCTACTTTCTGCAGATGGGTCTTTTGAATTTACATTTGTTCCTAATGATAACACAGGGCCAAAATCCTTCACAGGAGTTCGTATATATTTTGGTTCGTTACTTTCAGTAGCTGATAGTTATAAGGTTTTTGACGCATATGTAACTTCACAAAGTACAACCTTGTCTTGTACTGCTATTGATGCAGTAACTAAGGCAGATGTGCAGGATGTGAATTATGGTGTTGAAGCATTAGCTACTTTAGATGCACTTAGTGCGACAGCTTCTGTGGTTAATCCTTGGAGCGCAGTTGATAAAGATCTTACAACATTTACAACGCTTAGCAGAGGTGCTGAAGTTCTTAATACAGCACTTCTTGATATCGAATTCAAATCTCAAAGTCAGCCTACAGATTCTTTACAGATCATTTACTCAAGACCTGATAATGGCTTGCTGCAATTAGGTTTGCTTAATGGCTTAGAAATTCAATTATATAATGGCGATGCCGAAGTTGGAGCGCCAATTACAAATAACACAAGTGGTTTAAATCTTCAGCTGTTAGGTCTTTTAGGCGGAGCAGGAGAGTCTGCAGCGATCACTGTACCTACGCCAAATGCTTATGATAGAGTAGTGATAAGCTACGGTGGTGTTGCAAATGTTTTGGACGCGATCCAAATAAGTGATGTTGACAGAAAAGCTGCTGTAGTGCCTACAATTCCACTTAATACTGATGATCAGTTAGAGCTTTGTTCTGCTGGAGAGACAATTATGCTCGTGAGTCAAGATGATTGTACTTGGTTTGAAGTTTATGACGAATCAGGAAATCAGTTAACTACAACAGATAACTATGAGTTTGAATTGCCTGCTGGTCTTACAGAAGGTCAAGCTTATACATTTACAGTACAACCGGTACGTCAAGGTTGTGACTTCGGGTATCCACAAGATCTTGAAATCTATATAAAAGAATCTACTCCTGACACTGCAATTACATCTTTCACCCTTAATGGAGGTAGTGATGCTTTTACTTGTGAAAGTGGAGCAGATGTGACGCTTAGTGTCACAACTGATGCTGGTCTTACCTTGACGAATCCGGTTTATTATTGGTATGAAGATCAATCAGGAACTCAAGTTCTTGTAACTGGTGAAACTGATGCTACTTTAAATCTTGGTCCACTTACTGCGGGAACATATACCTATTATGTAGGAATAAGTAGTGATGAATATTGCAAGACTAATGAAGCAGATAGATTTGAAATAACATTTACCATCAATCCGGCAGGTATGCCTGGTGATGTTACGGTGACTGGCGATGCGATCTGTTTTGGCGATACAGCCACAGTGATGCCAACCTCTACTTACGCCAATGTAGATTTTGCATGGTACTTTAGCAATGATACTTCTACGCCTATCACAAACGGCACCACAGTAGGTGGTAAAACTTATACGCTAGATGCTAGCGGAAATCTAACAATAGATGGTCTGCAACTTGCAGATGACGGAATCACATATTTTGTGAGTATCTCTGGCGGAGATAGCAGTGTTTGCGAAAATACCGCAGGCAATCTCACTCCAGTAAGTGTGTCTGTTTTCAGTGGGGCGGTAGATCCTACTACAAACAATGCAACACAAGAGTTCTGTGTAGTTGATGCACCTACGGTTTCACAAATTCAGGTTAATGAAAGTAATGTCGTTTGGTATGATGCATCAACAGGTGGTACAGCATTTAGTCCTACAGATCTTTTAGAAAGTAGAATTTACTACGGAGCTCAAGTTGTAGGTAGTTGTGAAAGCGCTAATAGAGTAGCTGTTACCGTTGATCTTCAAGATACAGCGGCTCCCACTACTACAGATCCTTCACAAGAATTCTGTGTGTTAGATAATGCTACACTTGCAGATATTCAGGTGAATGGAACTGGTATAGTATGGTATGACGCTGCTACGGGAGGAAATCTTCTTGCAGATAGTACCTTAATTCAAGATGGCGGAGTTTATTTCGCCGCTCAGGCAGGAACTGGTTGTGAGAGCTCAACAAGATTAGAGATCACAACTATACTTAACGATCAACCTGTGATCACATTCTCAGGACCATCATCAGTCAACGTTGCTCTAAACGCCAGTGTGACTTTACCTGGCGTTACAACAACGCCTTCAGGATTACCAGTAACTTGGTTTGATAATCAGGGTAATGTATTTACGGGCAGTTCTGTGAGTTTTGCAACACCAGGGGTGTATGTTTTTACCGCTTCCGCGGAAAATAGCAACGGATGTTCAAACTCGGCTTTCTTCACGATCACAGTATTTGATCAAGATGATTGTCCGCCAGCGATGCAACGTATTTATGCTACCAGTGCAAACTTTACATCCTTAGGAGGTTTTGCGACAAACGAAGCAAATGGCGCTGATGGAAATCCAAAAACTTCAGCAACTATTACAACAATAGCAGGTATTGCTGGATTAGGTGGTGGATATTATGATTTAACCTTTGATGATCAGTATCCTGCCGGGACGCCAGTAAGTGTGAAAATGGGTAAAGAATATAGCGGTCTTGGTACGCTTTCAGGATTCTTAGTATATGGTCTTGATGGATCAGGAAACCCAATAGGCGCAGGAAACTCTGTAGATGCAGGAGTTATAAATCTGCTTTCGGCAGATGCGGCTTTTGAATTCACTTTCGTGCCAAATAATGCTAGCGGTCCTCAAGCATATTCTGGAGTACGCGTTTACTTTGGTTCGTTACTTTCTCTAGGAGATAGCTATAATGTTTATGATGCCTATGTGAATGAGCAGGTGACAACCTTAAATTGTACAGGTATTGATAGCACGGTAAAAGCAGATGTGCAAGATGTTTTCTTTGGAGTAGAAACTATTGCGGGTCTTGATGCTTTAAGCGCGACGGCATCTGTGGTTGATCCTTGGTTCTCTGTAGATTTTGACGACTTTACTTATACAACACTTTCACGTGGAGTTGAGGTTGCAAACAGCGCACAATTAAGAGTAGACTTTAAAACATTAAGTCAGCCTACAGATTCACTAAGAATTGTGATAAGCCGTCCAGATAATGATATCCTCCAATTAGGATTGCTTAATGGTCTTGAAATTCAATTATACAATGGTGATGCCGAGGTTGGTGCACCTATTACAAATACTACCACAGGGCTTAATCTTCAGCTATTAACACTTCTTGGAGGAACCGGTGGAGAAAATGTATTGACTGTTCCTACTACAGAGCCATTTGATAATGTTCTTATAAGTTATGGCGGAGTTGCAAATGTTCTGGATGCAATAAGAATTCATGATGTAGATAGAAAAGCAGCGGTAGAAACGGTAATTCCGCTTAATGTAGATGGAGCTTTAGAGTTATGTTATGACGATACGATCTCCCTTGTTCAACAAGATGATTGTACGTTCTATCAAATTTACGATGAAGGTAATAATCCACTTACTAATGTAGACACCTATGAGTTTGACTTGCCAGATAATTTAGTAGAGGGTCAAACCTATACATTCACTGTGCAGCCTATTCGTCAGGGGTGTGAATTTGGACCAAGACAAGAACTTGAGATCTATATTCGTCCTACGACTCCTGCGAGTGTAATTGTTTCAATAAATATTAATGGTGATACTGAGGATACATTCTGTGAGACAGATAATACAAGTATTAGCCTTACGGCGGAAACTGACGGTACAACCTTAACTAATCCCACGTATTATTGGTATCAGCTTGTCAGCGGAAATCAAGAATATGTAAATGGTGAAACTGATGCTACATTAGATTTTGGCATTCTTCCTCCCGGAACATATACGTATTATGTAGGAGTTGAAAGTGATGAATTCTGTTTAACTAAAATAGCAGATAGAACTTCGGTAACATTTACCATTCAGCAGGGCGCAACAGAAGATGATATCGCAGATATCCTTGTAAATGGAGTAAATCCAGCAGATCCTCTTTGTCTACTTCCAATTGACGAAGTGATTTTGTCAACAATGCTTTCTGCGACAAGCACGATCACAAACGAAGTATTTGCTTGGTATGACGCGGCAGGAAATCCAGTAGCGGGTGGCACAGATGGCAACTTGAATTTAGGAATACTCGCTCCTGGAACATATACATATAGTGTAGGAGTGAGTGGCGATGGTTTCTGTGAGAACTTAGCTGCGGATAGAAAAACAGTTACGTTTACGATCAATGAAATTGCTACACAAAGTGACATCGCGGACATTACAGTAAATGGTTTAGATCCATCAAGTCCACTTTGTATCGATCCATCTGATGATGTTGTGTTGATGGCAATGCTTTCTGCGACTAGCACATTCACAAATGAAGTATTTGCTTGGTATGATGCGGCTGGCAATTCAGTTACTGGAGGAACAGATGGTAACTTGAATTTAGGAACTCTTGCTCCTGGAACATATACATATAGTGTAGGAGTTAGTGGTGATGGTTTCTGTGAGAACTTAGCTTCAGATAGAAAAACAGTTACGTTCACGATCAATGATACATCAACCGAAACAGACATCGCAGACATTACAGTCAACGGTTTAGATCCATCAAGTCCACTTTGTATCGACCCATCAGATGATGTTGTGTTGATGGCGATGCGTTCTGCGACAAGCACGATCACAAACGAAGTATTTGCTTGGTACGACGCAGCAGGAAATCCAGTTGCGGGAGGCACAGATGGCAACTTGAATTTAGGAATTCTTGCTCCTGGAACATACACGTATAGCGTAGGAGTTAGTGGTGATGGTTTCTGTGAGAACTTAGCTTCAGATAGAAAAACAGTTACGTTCACGATCAATGATACAGCAACCGAAGCAGACATTGCAGATATCACTGTAAACGGTTTTGATCCATCAAGTCCACTTTGTATTGATCCATCGGATGATGTTGTATTGATGTCGATGCTTTCTGCGACCAGCACGATCACGAATGAAGTATTTGCTTGGTATGATTCTGCAGGAAATCCAGTTGCAGGAGGTACAGATGGTAACTTGAATTTAGGAATTCTTGCTCCTGGAACATATACATATAGTGTAGGAGTTAGTGGCGATGGATTCTGTGAGAACTTAGCTTCGGATAGAAAAACAGTTACGTTCACGATCAATGATACAACAACCGAAGCAGACATTGCAGATATCACCGTAAACGGTTTTGATCCATCAAGTCCACTTTGTATTGATCCTTCGGATGATGTTGTATTGATGGCGATGCTTTTTGCGACCAGCACGATCACGAATGAAGTATTTGCTTGGTATGATGCTGCAGGAAATCCAGTTGCGGGAGGCACAGATGGTAACTTGAATTTAGGAATTCTTGCTCCCGGAACGTATATCTATAGTGTAGGAGTTAGTGGTGATGGATTCTGTGAGAACTTAGCTTCAGATAGGAAAACAGTTACGTTCACGATCAATGATACGTCAACCGAAGCAGACATCGCAGATATTACCGTAAACGGTTTTGATCCATCAAGTCCACTTTGTATCGACCCATCAGATGATGTTGTATTGATGGCGATGCTTTCTGCGACCAGCACGATCACAAACGAAGTATTTGCTTGGTATGACGCGGCTGGCAATCCAGTTGCTGGAGGTACAGATGGTAACTTGAATTTAGGAACTCTTGCTCCGGGAACATATACCTACAGTGTTGGAGTTAGTGGTGATGGTTTCTGTGAGAACTTAGCTTCAGATAGAAAAACAGTTACGTTCACTATCAATGATACAGCCACCGAAGCAGACATCGCAGATATCACCGTAAACGGTTTTGATCCATCAAGTCCGCTATGTATCGATCCTTCGGATGATGTTGTGTTGATGGCGATGCTTTCTGCGACTAGCACGATCACGAACGAAGTATTTGCTTGGTATGATGCGGCTGGCAATCCAGTGGCTGGAGGCATAGATGGCAACTTAAATTTAGGAATTCTTGCTCCTGGAACTTATACCTACAGTGTAGGGGTTAGTGGTGATGGTTTCTGTGAGAACTTAGCTTCAGATAGAAAAACAGTTACGTTTACCATAAACCATAATCCTGTAGAAGCAGATATAACTGTTGTTGACACGATGGTTTGTTTCCCTAATGATGTGGTTGTGATACCTTCGACTACGATCGCTAATGCAACCTTTAACTGGTATGCAACAAACGATTATTCTAGTCCTATAAATGACGGAGACAGTGATGGCACAGTAACTTTCGCAATAGCGACAAATGGAACCTTAACAATAAGCGGTCTTGAAGCTGGTGTAGAATACACATATTATGTGAGTGTTACTAATGAAGACACAGGTTGTATGAATGCCGAGGGAGATTTTGCTGATGTAAAAGTTTCGGCTGATGCAGGTCCTGATGTTCAGATCACTCTTGATCAAGATATCACAGCAGATGATGTAATTAATATAGAAGAGTCAAATGGTACCGTACCTATTACAGGTGTAGTGGGAGGCGATGTGCAGCCGGGAGCAGAGGTAGAGATTACAGTAAATGGAGTGCTTTATACGGCGATAGTTCAGGCTAATCTTACTTTCTCTGTTGAGGTTGATGGGGCTGATCTTATTGCAGATGCTGATCTTACAATTGATGCTAGTGTTACGATAGCTGGTGATGCGCCACTTTCGTGCGAAAAGACTGCGTCTGACACAGCAACATATACGGTAGATGTGACGGCACCTGCAATACCTACGGTAGATTTCTTAACAACATCTGATACTACACCAACACTTACAGGTACGGCTGAATCTGATGATTTCCTTACAGTAACTGTAAATGGTGTGACGTATTCTGAAGGTGATGGAAACCTATTTGATAACGGCGATGATACTTGGACGCTAAACATTCCTGATGAGGATGAGATGGAAGATGGGACATATGATGTTGTAGCATCTGCTACGGATGATGCAGGTAACACATCAGTAGATGTGACTCTTGATGAGCTTACTATTACGGTAGGCGCACCTAATGGAGATATGGAGCAACAATTCTGTGCCTCAGATCTGCCTACAATAGATGATATAGTAACAGATCAATTTAATGTGAATGTTTATCTAACTGAAACAGGTGGTTCGCCACTTCCTTCTGGAACCTTATTGATTGATGATACAAACTATTATGTGGCAACAGTAGGTGTTAACTCAGAGAGTGTAGATCGCCTAGAAGTTCATGTTACATTAATCTCAGTGCCTGGGCCAACGGCTTCAGAGACTGTGCAAGAGTTCTGTATTACTGATAATCCTACGGTAAGCGATCTTGTGGTAAATGAGCCTAATGTAGTTTGGTACTCTACACAATCAGGAGGAACTGTTCTTGCTGATAATACGCCTTTAGAAAATAACACAGTTTATTATGGAGCAATCCAATTAGACGGTTGTGAGAGTAAAAATAGAATTGCCATAACTGCCATAGTTAAAGAAAATAATATGGCTACGCTGTCTCAATCTACTCCTAATGCATGTTTTGGTACAGAGATCACTTACACTACAGAATCAGGTATGCAAGATTATGCTTGGACATACACTGGTGCTCAGGTAATAGATGGAGGTGGAGCTACAGATAATTTCATAACTCTTATTTGGGATATGAATGGTGCTAACTCAATTTCAGTTATGTATACAGATGTTGCTAACTGTGATCCTGAGCAAGAAGCAATGTTAGATGTAGATGTGATCGTGTGTACAGA
Source organism: Leeuwenhoekiella obamensis (assembly GCF_055391795.1). Classification (NCBI taxonomy): domain Bacteria; kingdom Pseudomonadati; phylum Bacteroidota; class Flavobacteriia; order Flavobacteriales; family Flavobacteriaceae; genus Leeuwenhoekiella; species Leeuwenhoekiella obamensis. Next base: position 3,539,362 of record NZ_AP029251.1, read on the forward strand.
TCTAACTATTGTGAAAACGGTAGACGACCTTAATCCTGTACTGGGTGAGAATATCACTTACACAATAACAGTGACAAGTGAAGGTGTTTCGCCATTGAGCGATATAGTGGTTGATGAGTCTTTACCTAATGGAGTTTCTTATGTGTCGCATACCGCAGATGTGGGCGATTACAATGAGATTCTAGGAACTTGGTTGATACCTAATCTTGCTCCTGGAGCAACTGCAACGCTTCAGATCACGGCAACGGTTGTAGAAGGTAGTGATTATGTGAATACGGCTTATATCACGACTTCCTCACCGCCAGATTCTGATCCTGATAATAATGAGTCTTCTGTAGAGATAGAGCCAGATTGTTTATGGGTGTTCAATGAATTCTCGCCTAATGGAGATGGTAAGAACGATACGTTCTTTATTAGATGTATTGAGAGATATCCTGATAATCACTTAGAGATCTATAACAGAGATGGTAGTCTGGTATTTGAGACTGATGGCTACAATAATGATTGGGGAGGTAATTCTAATCAGGCAGGATTTGCAGGATCAGGAATTATCCCAGCAGGAACTTACTATTACACACTTGATTTAAGAGATGGAAGCGAAGTGTTAACCGGATGGGTGTATATAGCTAGATAATCAAAATTTCAAACCAAACTTAAAGATGAGAACATTAATTAAAAAAATAGCTCTGGTTACTGGATGTGTGTTAGTAGGCTTTTTGGCGCAAGCCCAACAAGAGCCTAACTACACCCAGTATATGTATAACACTATGGTGGTGAATCCTGCATATGCAGGTACTTCTGAGATGTTGAATATTAACGGTTCCTATAGATCGCAATGGACGGGCTTTGACGGTGCTCCTGAGACCATGAATCTGGGAATCGAATCTCCAATTTCAGAAAGAGTAGGGCTTGGTATTAATTTAATGCGAGATGTGCTGGGTCCATCTGATGAATATGGTGTGACTGCAAATTTTGCATATACCATTCCTTTAAATGAGAAGTTGAAATTGTCGTTTGGTTTGAGTGGCGGTATTAATGTTCTCAATGTTGATTTTGCTAAAGGAACTTTCAATCAAGGTGATGATCCGCTGTTAATGGATAATATCAATAATCAGATTTTGGGTATAGTTGGTGCTGGGACTTACGTGTATTCAGATAACTGGTATGTGGGATTGTCTACGCCTAACTTCTTTTCACAGAAGTATTATGACGATGTTGAGATGGCGGTTAATGCAGATGAGTTGCACTTGTATCTAATAGGTGGTTATGTTTTTGACTTAAGTCCTAATGCAAAGTTCAAGCCTGCATTCTTGCTTAATTATGTAGAGGATACTCCGTTAAGTGCGGTATTGACAGCAAACTTCTTGCTGTTTGAGAAATTGACGCTAGGTGTGGGATACGAGTTAGATGCAAATGCTAGCGGTCTTGCTGGTTTTAATCTTACTAGAGACCTCTTTTTAGGATATGCCTATTCATATTCTACAACAGATTTGAATAATTACAACAATGGTACGCACGAGATCATTTTAAAATTCTCTATAGGATCTAGAGATGGAATGTCTTATTCACCACGCTTCTTTTAATCTTCAAACTTAAACTTAAAGCAAATGAACAGATTTATTCTCATAGCATTTTTAACATGTTCCTCACTTGTTTATAGTCAAGCGGGAATACTAGAAAAGGCAGATAAGCTCTATGATCGTGAATCATTTCTACGGGCTTCAACAGAATTTGATAAGTACTTGCAAGAAACTATTGAAGAAAAAGTTTCTGCAGATACCTGGATGAAAATAGGAGATACACATTATAATCTTAATGATAAAGAGCGTGCTATTATAGGATATCGCAATGCTTTTGCTCTTGTAGGTTATAAAATGCCTAGAATTCATCTGCATCAATATTATGATGCGTTGCGCGCATTAAGAGGATTTGAGCAGGCAGATGAGCTGTATATTAAGTATTTAGAAAGTACAAATCAAACAAAGCTGCTTCAGGAATATAAAGATGAAGCAAAGCGATTTAAAGTAGTTGCAGAAGAAGATACATTATATGATGTTTTTGCTTTGGATGTAAATTCGTCTTATTCAGATTTTGGGGGCACCCTTAAAGGGGAAACTTTAATATTTTCTTCAAGTAGAGAAAGTGATCTTAATAAGATATATGAGCGTGACGAGACGCCTTATTTATCGCTTTTTAAAGCGAAAAGAAATACTTCGCAACATTTTACAGATGTTCAACTCTTTGATGAAGGGTTAGAGACTCCGTTTCATGATGCATCAGCAAGCTTTGATCCAGATGGTACAACTATTTATTATGCTTCGAGTTATCTGAAAAATGATAGAAAGAAGATCTTCGGTAAAGAAAAACGTAATTATTTCAGGATCTATAAAGCTGTTAAAAATGGTGATCGCTATGAGAAGTTAGAAGTGCCTATAAACGGTGAAGATTATTCTACAGGTCACCCGTATACTGAAGATGGAATGCTACTTTATTTTGCCTCAGACAGGCCGGGAGGTTATGGTGGTGCTGATATTTATGTTTGTGATATTAGACCTAACGGCACATACTCTGCTCCGCGCAACTTAGGTCCTACGGTTAACACGCCATACGATGACTACTTCCCATTTGTAAAAGACGGTATACTGTATTTTTCTTCTAAAGGTCACGTAGGCTTTGGAGGTATTGATATTTATAAAGCAGAGCGTGTAGGCAATTCTTTTGTGAATGTTAAGAACATGGGGCTTGGTATTAACTCTAAAGCAGATGATTTTGCTTACCGTGAATATGACGATGGCTTGGGGTATATCTCATCTAACCGCGTGGGTGGTTATGGAGGTGATGATATTTATGCCTTTGAATACAGATTGCGAGAATGCTGGCAATATATTAAAGGTAATGTCGTAGACAGCGAGACAAAAGAACCTATCCAAGATGCTAGAATAAAATTCATTACCTCTCAAGGCGATGAGCTCGCAACATTGATGACAGATAAAAATGGATATTATGAGTTTAGAGTAGAATGTAGAACTAAAGTTTTAATATCTGCATCTAAAAAAGGATTTAGCGAAGAAAGCACATTTGTAGATATGTCAGAACTGCCAGAAGATGGTGTTAAGGTTGTGGATTTTGAGTTAGACGACCTTTCGGAGATAATCGTTGTAGAAAATGACGTCGAAAAGATCAGAATAGACCCCATTCATTTTGATTATGATAAATATAATATCAATGCTACTGCAGCAAACCAGCTGCAAAAGATCATCGACGTCATGAACGATTTTCCCGAAATGATCATTAAGATAGAGAGCCATACAGACCAACGAGGGTCTGAACCTTATAATTTAGCGCTCTCTGATAAACGCGCAAAATCTACCCAGCAATATCTCTTTGAAAAAGGTATCTCGCAAGACAGGATCACAAGTGCAAGAGGTTTTGGAGAATCAGAGCCTATTTACAAATGTCCTGCAGGAGATTGTACAGAAGAAGAGTATAGCAAGAACAGAAGATCAGATTTCATCATCATTAGTCGCTAGTTTTCCCTTTTATTTGTAGCTGAGGTCAAAGTAAAATTTGACCTCTTTTTTTATGCGCTTTGTAAGTGAAATTGCTCTCCCTGAATGTGAGTAGCATAATACAGCAGCATCTTATCATAAAAACCCAAACTCACATCATCTTCCTTAATGCAAGAGATAAGAAAACTTTCAAGATTTTCTGGTTTGATCTCTATGTGCGCAGAATGTGATGAAGTTTCCACAGGCATGATCTCAATCTCTACACTTTTATCAGTTCGGTGATATTTTATTTGGCTGCAGCCAAAGTATCTCTTCAACAATGCAACATGAAAACTATCAAAAGCATTGATGTTACCTCGACCGTCGCAACTTTGTTTGATCAAACTGTGTACATTCTCTAAAATTTCTGAAGGTGCAAATCGTGTATTCATAGCAAAGCAATTTTTATGTTCACTAAGATAAATAGCACGTTTGTTAATAATTACCCAATTGTCAATACTTTAAATCTTAAAAGTCATCACCGGTCTCATCGCGTGATGCATTAAGTCTTCACTTATTGATCCATTAAAGAAATGCGCTAAGCCTTTGCGACCATGAGTTCCTGTCGCGATAAGATCTGCATTGATGAGTTTAGAATAATTGAGAATCCCGCGCTCAATGGTTTTGTCGCAAAAGATGGTAGGAGACGGTAACTCTTGGCCTATTTTTTCAGCCAGTGCATCGTATGCTTCCATGAGTTCTGTGGTGGTTTGAAATGACCCTGGCGTATTGATATAAAGTAAATGGAATTTTGAATTTTCTCTTTTGGCTATAGCCAAAGCGCTCTTTATAGGATTAATGTTATCATCCTGAAAGTCTGTTGCAAATACAAAGTTCGTGAGCTTAAATTTCTCATGATCTTTCTTAATGATAAGCACAGGGACGTTGCTGTTTCTTACAACCTTCTCTGTGTTAGAACCTACAAAAATGTTGTTGAGTCCGCTTTTACCGTGAGATCCCATCACAATAAGATCTGCATCGTATTTTTTTATGATGGCGTTGATATCATCAAAACCTTTATGAAATTCTGCTTTCTCTTTGATCTTTACATCTTTTAAAAAAGGAGAACTCATGAGCTTGTCAAATTCTTGATGAGCAAGTTTCATAAAGAAAATAGCTTCAGGAAATTGGTTGCCTACACCTTCATGCACGCCATCTGTAGAAACGCCTGGAAGCTCGATGAGGTGAAGTAAGGAGATCTCGGCATCGTAGCGCTTTGCTAATTTTGATGCAGCTTTTAAAGCAAAAAGCGAATCTTGAGAAAAATCTGTGGGAACAAGTATTTTTTTAACCATAGCAAAAAATTTTAAAAAGGGTTGAAGTGTAATGGACTTACTTAAAGTTACGCTTTTATTGCGGCATTTATACTCTTTTGAAAACCAATATTTATTATTATATTTGCACCTCAATATTGAAAAATCATTGAGGGGGCAGCAGCCCCCTCTTTTTATAGTTTAAGTTTTGAGAGAGAAGGTTGAGCAATTAATAAACGACGTTTTGGTAGAGAATCCATCGTTGTTTTTGATCGATCTGGAGATCAAGGGTAACAATGAGATCGTAGTGATTATTGATGGCGATGAGGGTGTTACAGTTTCAGATTGTGTTACGGTAAGTCGCGGTGTAGAGCATAACTTAGATCGTGAGGAAGAAGATTTTTCTTTAGAGGTTATGTCTGCAGGTGCCACTGCGCCGTTAGTGAACAAACGTCAATATAACAAGAATGAGGGGCGAGACCTTTTGGTGAAAACTAAAGAGGGAGAGAAATTTGAAGGTACGCTAGTTGAGATCAACGAGAGTGATATAAAACTTGCGTGGAAAACCAGAGAGCCTAAGCCCGTAGGAAAAGGTAAGCATACCGTGGAGAAAGAAGCGGTAATTGCCTATGATGATATTGAGGAAGCAAAAGTGAAAATAAAATTTTAACCATATAGATCATGGAGAATATAGCGTTAATCGAATCTTTTTCAGAATTCAAGGATGATAAGCTCATCGATAGGGTGACCTTGATGGCTATACTAGAAGAGGTTTTTCGTAGTACTTTGAAAAAGCGCTTTGGTAGCGATGATAACTTTGATATCATTATCAACCCAGATAAGGGTGACCTTGAGATCTGGAGAAACAGGATCGTTGTTGCAGATGGTGAAGTTGAGGATGATAACAGTGAGATCAGTCTTACTGCGGCACGTAGAATTGAGCCTGACTTTGAAGTGGGTGAAGATGTGTCTGAAGAAGTGAAGCTTATTGATCTAGGTAGACGTTCTATTTTGGCTTTGCGCCAAAATCTTATCAGCAAGATCCATGAGCATGATAATACAAACCTTTATAAGCAGTTTAAAGAGCTTGAAGGTGAGTTGTATAATGCAGAAGTACACCACATACGTCACCGCGCTATAATTTTGCTTGATGATGAAGGTAATGAGATCATCATGCCAAAGGATAAGCAAATACCTTCAGATTTCTTCCGTAAAGGAGAAAATGTAAGAGGTATTATTGAAAGCGTTGAGCTTAAAGGTAATAAGCCTGCGATCATTATGAGTCGTACTTCGCCTTTATTCCTAGAGAAACTTTTTGAATCAGAGATTCCTGAGGTTTTTGATGGATTGATCAACGTTAAGAAGGTTGTGCGTATTCCTGGAGAGAAAGCTAAAGTAGCGGTAGATAGCTATGATGATCGTATTGATCCAGTTGGAGCATGTGTAGGTATGAAGGGTTCTAGGATTCACGGTATCGTGAGAGAGCTTGGTAACGAGAATATTGATGTTATCAATTACACAACAAACCTGCAATTGTATATCACAAGAGCATTAAGTCCTGCAAAAATCACATCTATTAAAATAGATGAGGAAAATAAAACTGCAGAAGTTATGCTTAAGCCAGAAGAAGTTTCTAAGGCGATAGGTCGTGGTGGTCATAACATCAGACTTGCTGGTCAGCTTAGTGGTTATGAGATAGATGTATTCCGTGAAGGAGTTGAGGAAGACGTTGAGCTTAAAGAGTTTAGCGACGAGATAGAGCAGTGGGTTATTGATGAGTTCGCTAAAATTGGACTTGACACTGCAAAAAGTATTCTTGAGCAAGATGTTGCTGATCTTGTTAGAAGAACAGACCTGGAGGAGGAGACAATTGTTGATGTTAGAAACATCCTTAAAGCTGAGTTTGAATAAGCGTTAGGATTATACAGGTATTTTAGGTTAATTTTACAGCGAATTTTAAAGCATTTTATGGCAGAAGTAAAGAACATGAGATTGAATAAGGTATTGCGTGAGCTTAATATTTCACTAGATCGGGCCGTTGATTTCTTGAAAGAGAAAGGTCATGAGATAGAGGCACGCCCTACTGCAAAAATCTCTAATGAAATCTATGAAGTCCTCTCGGATGAATTCCAAACTGATGCCAGTAAGAAGGTAAAAAGCAAGGAAGTAGCTAAAGAGAAGGAGAAGGAGAAAGAAGCTTTAAGAATTGCGCGTGAAGAGGAGCAAGTTGAAAAGCGCAAGGAAGTAAAAGAGGTTAAAGAACAGCCTAAAGAGGAGAAAAAGGAAGAGACTGAAGCTCCTGCAGCTGATACGGTTAATAAGAAAGTCACTCTTGAGGGACTTAAAACCGTGGGTAAAATTGATCTTGATAAGAAGCCTGCTGCACCTAAGAAGGAGGAGCCTGTAAAGCAAGAGGAGCCTAAGCAAGAAGCTGTTAAAGAGGAAAAACCTGTTGCTAAGCAAGAGGAGCCTAAGCCAGAGCCTAAGAAGGAAGAAGTTCCTGCAAAAGCTAAGGAAGAGGTTAAGCCTGAGGTTAAAAAGCCACAGCCTAAACAAGAAGAAAAACCAGCTAAGAAAGAAGAGCCTAAGCTAGGTGATGATGTTATAAAGACAGATTACAAAAAGCTTGAAGGTCCTAACTTCACTGGTAAAAAGATTGATCTTTCTCAGTTTAAAAAACCTGAGAAGAAGAAAAAAGAAGCTGCGAAGAAGGAAGATCCTAATTCTAGAAAACGCAAGCGTAAACGTATAAGCAAAGGTCCAGCAACTGGTGGTAACAACCAGCGTGGTGGAGGAAATAATCAAAGAGGTAAACGTCGCAACGTTCCTAAAGAGGAGCCAAGCGAGGAAGAAGTACAAAAGCAAATCCGCGAGACGCTTGAGAAACTGCAAGGTAAATCAAGCAAAGGTAAAGGAGCTAAGTATCGTCGTGATAAGCGTGATCAGCACCGCCAGAAGTCTGAGGAAGAATTAGCACAGCAAGAAGCAGAAAGCAAAACATTGAAGGTTACAGAGTTTGTAACTGTCAGTGAAGTTGCGACTATGATGAATGTGCCGGTTACTCAGGTGATTTCTGCTTGTATGTCTCTTGGTATGATGGTAACGATGAACCAGCGTCTAGATGCTGAAACTCTTTCTATCGTTGCTGAAGAATTTGGTTATGAAGTAGACTTTGTTACTGCAGATCTTGAAGAAGCAGTAACTGTTGAAGAAGATAAAGAAGAAGATCTTGAGACTCGTGCTCCTATCGTAACTGTGATGGGTCACGTTGACCACGGTAAAACATCGCTGCTTGACTACATTCGTGAAGAGAATGTGATCGCTGGCGAGAGTGGAGGTATCACACAGCACATTGGTGCTTATGGGGTAACTCTAGGTAATGGTCAGAAGATCGCTTTCCTTGATACACCAGGTCACGAAGCCTTTACAGCGATGCGTGCTCGTGGTGCTCAGGTAACTGATATTGCGATTATTGTTGTGGCGGCAGATGATGATGTGATGCCACAAACTAAGGAGGCGATCTCTCACGCACAAGCGGCAGGAGTTCCTATTGTATTTGCGATTAACAAGATTGATAAGCCTACGGCTAATCCAGATAACATTAAGCAGCAATTAGCAAGTATGAATTTACTTGTTGAAGATTGGGGTGGTAAGATCCAGTCGCATGATATTTCTGCAAAAACTGGTCAAGGTGTAAAAGAATTACTTGAAAAAGTATTGCTTGAAGCTGAAATTCTTGAGCTTAAAGCAAACCCTAATAAACTTGCAAATGGTACTGTAGTTGAAGCTTTCCTTGATAAAGGGCGTGGATATGTTTCTACAATTCTTGTTGAAGGTGGTACTTTAAAGATCGGTGATTATGTGCTTGCAGGTACAAACAGTGGTAAGATCAAGGCGATGCACGATGAGCGTGGTAAGCCTATTAAAGCTGCTGGTCCATCAACTCCAGTTTCTATTCTGGGTCTTGATGGTGCGCCACAAGCAGGTGATAAGTTCTACGCTATGGAAGATGAGCGTGAAGCTAAAGATATCGCTTCAAAGCGTACACAGCTTCAGCGTGAGCAGTCTGTAAGAACACAACGTCACATTACGCTAGATGAGATTGGTCGTCGTATCGCTTTAGGTGAATTTAAGGAACTTAATATTATCCTTAAAGGTGACGTGGATGGTTCTGTAGAAGCGCTTACTGATAGCTTCCAGAAACTTTCAACTGAAGAGATAGCAGTTAATATCATTCACAAAGGTGTGGGTGCGATTACAGAGAGTGATGTTCTTTTGGCATCAGCCTCAGACGCGATTATTATAGGATTTAATGTAAGACCAGCGGGTAATGCTCGTATGGTAGCAGATAAGGAAGAGATTGACATCCGTACATACTCGATCATCTATGACGCCATAAATGATCTTAAAGATGCGATGGAGGGTATGCTTTCTCCTGAAATGAAGGAAGAGGTTACAGGTACTGCTGAGATCAGAGAGACATTTAAGATCTCTAAAGTGGGAACTATCGCAGGTTGTATGGTGATCTCTGGTAAGATCTTTAGAAACTCTGGTATACGTTTAATACGTGACGGTGTTGTGATCTATACTGGCGAGCTAGCTTCTCTTAAACGCTTTAAAGACGATGTTAAAGAGGTGAGCAAAGGTTATGACTGTGGTATACAGATCAAGAATTACAATGATATTTATGAGAATGACATCATTGAAGCTTATCAGGAAGTAGCTGTTAAGAAGAAGTTGAAATAAGACTTTTAATAAAGTTTAGATATAAAAAAAGCTTCCGCATTGCGGAAGCTTTTTTTGTTTTCGCTTTAAGCGAAATGATTATCCCTTAGGTTTAAGTACAAACGCGTCAGGAAATACTTTTTTAATGCGTAGCAAAGCTCTATCTGCCTCCAGGCGATTTCTAAAACTTCCTATCCATACTTTATAGTTATTTTCATAAACGATCGTTCCTTCCCAGTCAGTGATCTTAGACTTATATTCGTTTAAAACCTTATTTGCTTGATTAAGATTTTGGCCATAGCCCATTATTTGAACTTTATAGCGATCACCCAGTTCGTTATTCTTAGTCATTTGATTTTTAAGCTCTAACATCGCAGGTATGCGCTCATCTTGCACAACGTTGATTTGTGCTTGTTGGGCTTGCGCCAAAAAGAAAAAACTGCCAGAAAAAAACAGAAAAGAAAGGCATTTAAGTTTCATAAAAAATGAAAGTTTTTGAGTGTGAGTGTAAATGTAAAAGTAATAACTATAATGCGGGTAAAAATATTATTTAGAACTAATATAAATTATGTTTTAACGGATTGCTAACACTTCAAAATTCCACTTCTAAGTGTTACTTTTGCCATCAAATTTGCCGGCACCTACCATGCAATATGAAGTGTGAATTCTTTGCAGGGGTGGCGGAGTAAGATAGATAATCCACCAGATTATGAAACAGGTGAAAAACCTTAAATCAACTACTCGAATTGCATTTTTAGGACTGGCGTTCTGCCTGTCTTTTGTTAATTTAATCCAAGCTCAAAATGCTGAGGCTGCGGCGCAACAAGAAGTTGCTACTGCAGAGTCTGCTGCTGTAGGCGGTGCTGACGTTGCTGCGGGTGAAGCTTTGTTCAAAGCTAACTGTGCTGCATGTCACAAATTGTATGCGCGTGCTACTGGGCCTGCTCTTTATGATGTGACTAGTCGTCACGATAGACAATGGCTTTATAGCTGGATTCACAACAGTTCTGAGTTAATTAAATCTGGCGACGCAGAAGCTGTTGCTATTTTTGACGAGTTTAACGGTCAAGTGATGACTCCGTTCCCTCAGCTTAGTGAGGCGGATATTGATAACATCCTTGCGTACACAGATACTCCAAAACCTGTGCCAACAACTACAGTGGTTACTGAGGGTGGTGGTTCTGGATCTGGATCAGGTGTTTCATCAGATTTGATCTTAGGAGGTCTTATTCTTGTTTTCTTGATGCTGGTTACTGTTTTGTTCTTGGTTAACAAAACGCTTAGAAGATTTGCGGCTGAGCAAGGTGTTGAGCTTCCTGTAAAAGAAGAGCGCACTCCTATCTGGAGAGCTTTCATTCAAAATCAATTTTTAGTTCTTGTAACTGTGATCGTGTTGATGTTGGGTGGCGCTTACTTTGCTTATGGTTTCTTAATGCAAGTTGGTGTTGATCAAGGTTACGAGCCAATTCAGCCAATACACTATTCTCACAGAATTCACGCTGGTGATAACCAGATAGAGTGTAAATATTGTCACTCTTCTGCGCGTACTAGTAAAACTTCGGGTATTCCTACGCTTAACGTGTGTATGAATTGTCACAAGACAATTTCTGAAGTTGCTGATGCGTCAAATAAGTTTACTTCTGTAACTGAGGATTACTCTAAAGAGTTTTACGATAAAGAAATTCAGAAATTATATAACGCGGTTGGTTGGGATCCGGCTACTCAATCTTACACGGGTGAAACACATCCTGTAAAGTGGGTGAGAATTCACAACTTACCAGACTTCGTTTACTTTAACCACTCACAGCACGTTTCTGTAGCTGGTGTTCAATGTCAAACTTGTCACGGTCCTATTGAAGAGATGGAGATCGTTCATCAGGAATCACCACTTACAATGGGTTGGTGTATTAACTGTCATAGAGAGACAAACGTGAATATGCAGGGTAATGAATATTACGCTAAGATTCACGAAGAGCTAGCTAAGAAATACGAAGTAGAGCAGCTGACCATTGCGCAAATGGGAGGTATTGAGTGTGGTAAGTGTCACTATTAATAAAAAGTCGATCGGGCCTTGTAAAAGGTAGATTTTTAGAATAAACAAGAATAATATATATGTCATCAAGCAAGAAATACTGGAAGAGTGTTGAAGAGCTAAAGCAAGACAGTCCTATTGTTGCTAAGCTTAGAGACAACGAGTTTGTAGAAGACATTCCGGTGGATGAGTTTTTGGGCGATAAAGAAACGCTTCAAGATTCTTCTACTTCGCGACGCGATTTTCTTAAGTATGTTGGTTTCTCAACTGCGGCGGCAACACTTGCTGCTTGTGAGGGTCCTGTAGTTAATGCTATTCCTTATGTTGTTGCTCCAGAGCGTATGACAGTGGGTGTTGCAGACTACTATGCTACTACCATTGCAGATGGATTTGATTTTGCCAGCGTTCTTGTAAAAACGCGCGAAGGTCGTCCTATTAAAATAGAAAATAATAGACTGGCTGGTGCTGTAGGAAATGGTAATGCAAGAGTGCATGCTTCTGTGTTGTCTATGTATGACATTAAAAGACTTCAAGGTCCTAAAATAAGTGGTGAATCTGCTTCTTGGGATCAGCTTGATGAAGAAGTAGGTGCTGCGCTTAATGGTTTAGGAGGTAAGGAAATTGTTTTGCTTACTCAAACTTTTGCAAGTCCATCTACATCAAAATTAATTAGTGAGTTTAGTGCTGCTTATCCTAATGTGCGTCATGTAGTTTATGATGCTGTTAGCGAAAGCGCTGCGCTTGATGCTTATGAAAATAAATACGGTACAAGAGCTTTAGCTGATTATGATTTCGCTAAAGCGGAAGTAATTGTATCTGTTGCTGCTGATTTCTTAGGAGATTGGCAAGGTGGTGGTTTTGACAGTGGCTATGCAAAAGGTCGTGTGCCTCAAGATGGTAAAATGTCTCGCCACGTACACTTTGAATCAAATATGAGTCTTACTGGTGCTAATGCAGATAAGCGTGTGCCAATGACTCCAAGCGAGCAGAAGGAAACAGTTCGTGCTATCCATGCGATGATCGTAGGTGGTGGTTCTGCAAATCTTTCAGACGCTAAAAAAGAAGCTGTTGAAAAAGCTGCTGCTCAGTTGCGTAAAGCTGGTAGTAAAGGTGTGTTTGTAACTGGTCTTCAGGATGTGAATGCGCAAGTACTAGCTTTAGAGATCAATGAGCGTTTAGGTAGTGAAGTGGTTAATACCGCTGCGCCAAAACTTACTCGTCAGGGTAATGCTAAAGAGGTGCTTCAGCTTGTAGAAGATATGAAATCAGGTAGCGTGGGAGCGTTGCTTGTTGCTGGTGTTAACCCAGCGTATAGTTTGCCTAATGCAGAAGATTTTAAAGCTGCTTTAGGTAATGTTGATGTTACTGTAAACTTTGCGATGAAAGAAGATGAAACTGCATCGCTTTGTAAATATTTGGCTCCAGCCCCACATTACTTAGAGTCTTGGGGGGATGTTGAGATCAAGAAGGGTGAGATCTGCTTAACGCAGCCTACGATCAGACCTTTATTTGATACGCGTCAGTTTCAGGATACTTTATTAAAGTGGACTGGAAGTAGTCAATCGTACTACGAGTACTTAAAAGAAAACTGGAGTAATGCCTCAGTAAGCTGGAATCAAGCGTTGCATGATGGTGTTGTAAAAGGTGATGTTTCCGCTGTGGCGGAAATGAATATGGCAGAAAATGAAGTGCAGTCTAGTGTTACTTCATCTGAAGCTATCACTGCGGCTAGTGCAGCTGCTGCGTTAGCTAAAGAAGGAACTGCCTCTAAAAGTGGTTTTGAGCTTACGCTTTATACTAAAACTGCAATGGGTGATGGTTCTCAAGCTAACAACCCTTGGTTGCAGGAGCTTCCAGATCCTATTACAAGAACATCTTGGGATAACTACCTTACGATGTCTAAGGAAGATGCAGATCGTCTTGAAATAGAGAACACTCATGTTTCTAACGGAGCATTGAATGGTCATAAAGTAAACATTACTCTTGGTGATGTTACTATTCCTAATGTACCTGTGTTTATTCAGCCAGGTCAGGCGGTTGGTTCTGTAGGTCTTTCTTTAGGTTATGGAAGAACAGAAGCGGTTCAAGAAGAAATGCAGACTGGTGTTAATGCATTCCCGCTTTATAAAGACTTTAGTAATATTCAAACTGTACAGCTAGAAAAAGTTGCTGATTGGCATGAGTTTGCTTGTGTGCAGTTACAAAATACAATGGTAGGTCGTGGTGATGATATCATCAAAGAAACTACTCTTGAGATTTTTAATACAAAAGATAAGCATTACTGGAACCCAGTTCCAGAAACAGATTATAACCACGGTGAGATCGAGGTTAGAGAGCAAGATGCTGATATTTGGGAGCCGTTTGAGACTACCATAGGTCATCACTTTAATCTTTCGATAGATCTTAATGCGTGTACTGGTTGTGGTGCTTGTGTGATCGCGTGTCACGCAGAAAACAATGTTCCTGTTGTGGGTAAAGAAGAGGTGCGTAAGTTTAGAGATATGCACTGGTTGAGAATAGATCGCTATTACTCTTCTGGAGAGACTTTCAAGGAAGAAATAGAGAAGCTAGATAATCTACCTGCTTTTGATACTTATGATGCTGTAGAAACTGAGTCATTTGAGAATCCAGAAGTTGCTTTCCAGCCTGTGATGTGTCAGCACTGTAACCACGCTCCTTGTGAGACTGTATGTCCGGTTGCTGCAATTGGTCATGGTCGTCAAGGTCAAAACCAGATGACGTATAACCGTTGTGTAGGTACTCGTTACTGTGCAAACAACTGTCCTTATAAAGTGCGTCGTTTCAACTGGTTCCTCTATAGCGATAATGATGAGTTTGATTACAACATGAACAATGATCTAGGTCGTATGGTATTAAACCCAGACGTAGTTGTAAGATCACGTGGTGTGATGGAAAAATGTTCTATGTGTATCCAGATGACTCAGAAAACTATTCTTGATGCTAAGCGCGATGGTCGTGCGATCAAAGATGGTGAGTTTGCAACTGCATGTAGCAATGCTTGTGGAACTGGAGCGATCAAGTTTGGAGATATTAATGATAAGGAGAGCGAGATCTTAGCTCTTAAGAACGATAAGCGTAGCTATTACCTATTAGAAAGTGTGGGCGTGAAGCCAAATGTTGTTTACCAAACGAAGGTTAAGAACACACAGGAAGCGTAAATTTTTTTAAATAAATTATTACAAAATAGTATGTCGTCACATTACGAAGCACCCATTAGAGAGCCGTTAGTAGTAGGAGAGAAATCCTACCACGATATCAGTGTTGATGTTGGAGCTCCTGTTATGGGTAGGGCCAATAAATCTTGGTGGATTGTTTTCTCAATCTCATTGGTCGCATTTTTATGGGGACTAGGTTGCATTATATACACAGTTTCTACAGGTATTGGTGTATGGGGTCTTAACAAAACTGTTGGTTGGGCTTGGGATATTACCAACTTCGTTTGGTGGGTAGGTATCGGTCACGCCGGAACTCTGATCTCTGCGGTATTATTGCTTTTCCGTCAGAAGTGGCGTATGGCAATTAACCGTTCTGCGGAAGCGATGACGATCTTTGCGGTAGTGCAAGCAGGTTTGTTCCCTATTATTCACATGGGTCGTCCATGGTTGGGGTATTGGGTACTTCCTATTCCAAACCAATTTGGTTCGCTATGGGTTAACTTTAACTCTCCACTACTTTGGGACGTATTTGCGATCTCTACATATTTATCAGTATCACTTGTTTTCTGGTATACTGGTTTACTTCCAGATTTCGCGATGTTGCGTGATAGAGCTGTAAAGCCATTTCAACAAAAGATCTATGGTATCCTTAGTTTTGGATGGAGTGGTAGAGTAAAAGACTGGCAACGTTTTGAAGAGGTTTCTCTTGTTCTTGCAGGTCTTGCAACTCCACTTGTACTTTCGGTACACACGATCGTATCTTTTGACTTTGCAACGTCTGTTGTACCAGGATGGCACAGTACCATTTTCCCTCCATACTTCGTGGCGGGTGCGATCTTCTCAGGATTCGCTATGGTACAGACGCTATTGATAATAATGCGTAAGGTTTCAAACCTTGAGAACTACATCACTGTTCTTCATATTGAGTATATGAACAAGGTGATCTTGCTTACTGGTGGTATTGTGGGTGTAGCTTACATCACAGAATATTTCATCGGTTGGTATTCAGGTTTGTCTTATGAGAACTATACTTACCTTTCTTTTGGTGCTGCAACAGGACCATACTGGTGGGCTTTCTGGGCACTTATTATCTGTAACCTTGTTGTGCCACTTACACTTTGGGTAAAGAAATTTAGAAGAAACATTATCTGGACGTTTATAGTATCTATCATCATTAACATAGGTATGTGGTTTGAGCGTTTCGATATCATCGTATTGTGTTTGAGTAAGGATCGTCTTCCATCTTCATGGACAATGTTTGAGCCTTCTTTTATAGACATAGGTGTCTATATGGGTACAATAGGATTCTTCTTTGTATTGTTCCTTCTTTATGCTCGTACATTCCCAGTGATCGCTCAGGCAGAGGTTAAGACTATTCTTAAGTCTTCAGGAGAATACTACAAGAAACTAAGAGCAAAGCATGGAGATAATCACATAAGTCATGTGGATCTTGATCCATCGGCAGGAGAGCCTGCTGCAAACGTAGAAGGAGAATATTTTACTGATGAGTCAAAAGCTCCTGCTCACGAAGAAACTGTTCATGCTGAAGGTTTAGGTATTACCGAAACTCAGAAGGATGAAGTAGATGCTATGCTTGCAAGAATAGGTGTTTATGATCCTGCAACGCAAACGGCTGATGATCTTACAAAAATTAGTGGAGTAGGACCAGTGCTTCAACAGAAGCTTCATCAACTAGGTATCTATACTTTTGCTCAAGTGAGCAAAATGACAACAAAAGATTATGAGTTGCTTGATGAGATCATCGATGCATTCCCAGGAAGAGCAGAGAGAGATGATTGGGCAGGTCAAGCAGAACAACTTAGAACTAATAATAAGTAGTAGTATGGCATCTTCTAAAGTTATACATGCGATTTATACAGATGACGACATTTTAATGAATGCCGTTAAACAGGTGCGCGATAAAAAATATCACATCGGTGAAGTTTTTACTCCATTCCCGGTTCACGGGTTGGATAAAGCTTTAGGTGTAGCACCTACTAGAATAGCGATATGTGCATTTTTATTCGGTTTAACAGGTTTAACTGTTGCTGTATTGATGCTAAACTATATGATGATCGTAGACTGGCCTAGAAACATAGGGGGTAAGCCAAGTTTTTCTTTTCATCAAAATATGCCTGCATTTATACCTATCATGTTTGAATTAACGGTATTTTTTGCGGCTCACCTTATGGTTATTACATTCTATATGAGAAGTAAAATATGGCCATTTAAAAAAGCTGAAAACCCAGATCCAAGAACTACTGACGATCATTTCCTAATGGAGGTCGAAGTAGGTCATAATGATGATGTAGACGCAATGTCTAAATTCTTGTATGACACAGGAGCTGCAGAGTTAAGTTTAATCCATAATGAAGAACACTAGGAAAATGAAGTATTTGGTAAAAATAGCATTCTTGTTTGCCATTGCTGTAACTATGGTTTCATGTCATGATAAGAGGAAACCAAACTATCAGTACATGCCAAATATGTATGAGTCTGTACCATATGAGACTAACGGGCGTTACGATATATTTCCTGGAGAGATGGAGGCGATGCAACCTGCAGAGGGAACAGTAAAACGCGGTTGGATGCCATATGAGTATGAGAATTCTCAAGAGGGTTACGCTGCAGCGAAAGCTAATCTTACAAACCCACTTCCTTATACAGAAGATAACCTAAATGAAGGTAAGGCACTTTTCACAATTTATTGTGCAGTTTGCCACGGTGATAAAGGGGACGGTCAAGGTATTTTAGCTGAGCGCGAAAAGGTATTAGGTGTTCCTGCATACAATGACGCTGGTAGAGCAATTACTGAAGGTAGTGTGTATCATGTAACTTATTATGGAATTAATACCATGGGGTCTTATGCAACACAAACTACGGAAGAAGAGCTATGGTTAATAAACCATTATGTAATGAGTCTTAAAGACAAGTTAGATGGTAAACCAACACGTGAGTTTGATGCAGAAGTAACAGAAGTTGCTGATGACGCTCAAGGCGAAATGCACTCTGAAACAACAGCTGGTGAAGAACATCACATGAGTGCAACTGAAGAGGCACACACTGAAGAATAAATAAAGTCAGGATATTTTATAGTTATGTACACGTTTTCTAGCAAATTCAAACTGTTTTCCATAATACTAATGGTATTAGGCCTGGCTGGTTTGGCTTATGGTTTTTTAACTGCGCCTTCTACTACAGAAGAAGCAAAAGAATACCTAGCTGCTCATGAAAGTCACGGTGCTCACGCAGAGGCTGAAGAAGATCACGGTTCTACTTTTGTTGATGAAGTAAGAGGCGAAGAAGGTTATTCTGAAGCTGCAATGGCACATTCACAAGATCACGGTGAAGCTGGTTCTCACGGAGAAGAAGAACACCTTGAGCATGTTTTACATCAATTACAGGCTAAGCCATGGTCTGCAACTTTTGTTTCAGCTTTCTTCTTTATGATGATCGCACTAGGAGCATTGGTTTTTTATGCAATACAATATGTTTCATCTGCAGGATGGTCTCCTGTTCTATTTAGAGTAATAGAAGGAGTTACAGCATATTTATTGCCAGGTTCTATAATTGTACTTCTTATAGTACTTTTCGCGGGAACGCATTTCTACCCATGGCAAGATCACGCTCTTGTAGAGCATGATAAGATCCTACAAGATAAATCTGGGTATTTGAATTTTCCATTCTTTGTAATTAGAGCGCTTATATACGTTGCAGGGTGGAACTTCTACAGATATTATTCTAAGAAAAACTCTTTGCTTATTGAAGAGCAAAAGGGAAATATAACTCCGTTTAACAGAAACTTCAAGGCGTCAGTTTTCTTCCTTGTATTCTTCTTGTTAACTGAAGCAACAATGGCTTGGGACTGGTTCATGTCTATGACACCACACTGGTATAGTACATTGTTTGCATGGTATGTTTTTGCAACTATGTTTGTAAGTGCAATTACTGTTGTAGCCTTAGTTACTATATTCTTCAAGGCAAAAGGATTGTTGAGCTTCGTGAATGATAGCCACCTGCATGACCTTGCAAAATTCATGTTCGCTTTCAGTATTTTCTGGACTTACCTATGGTTTGCTCAATTCATGCTTATCTGGTATGCGAATATTCCTGAAGAAGTAACATATTTCATTCTACGTATTAAAGAGTACAACTTGTTATTCTTTGGTATGCTTGTGTTGAACTTTGTATTCCCTATTCTAGTACTTATGAATAGCGACTTCAAGCGTGTGCCATGGTTTGTGGTGATAGCTGGATGTCTTGTGTTAGTTGGGCATTATATAGATGTATTCTTATTGATCATGCCATCTACCGTAGGACCTAACTGGTCGTTTGGTGTAACAGAGATCGCAGGTATATTCTTCTTCCTAGGTTTATTCATATTTGTTGTAGGAAGTGGATTTAGCGGAGTTTCTTTAAGACCTAAAGGAAACCCATTCATACATGAGAGTGAGAATTATCATTATTAATAGAGAAAGAAAAGAAAGAAGATAAAGATGACCGTTTTTTTAGTACTTATCGTAATTATTCTTTTTGCTGTTGCAGTCTTGCAAATGAGCAAGATCTACAAGTTATCTAAGGGTAATACAACAGTAGACGATGGTGAAGTTGCCACCGGGAAGGATAACCGCATCAATGCAAAATTGTTTTTGATGTTTATGATCTTCCTTTACTTTTTAATGATCTATTGTTTCTGGCATTATTCTAAATTCTATTTGCCTGAAGCTTCATCAGCTCACGGTGGGAAGTATGACACATTGATGTTTGTTTCTATTGGGTTGATCATGCTTGTACAAGTGATCACTCAGTTCTTACTTCACTATTTTGCTTACAAGTACAACGGGCAAGAAGGTAAAAGAGCTTTGTTCTATGCAGATAATGATAAGCTTGAATTTATTTGGACTATTATTCCTGTAATCGTTCTAGCTGGTTTGATCATTTATGGTTTATTCACTTGGTCAGATATCATGAACTTTGAGGAGAATGAAGATGCTCTAGTAGTAGAACTTTATGCTCAGCGTTTCAACTGGAAGGCTAGATATGCAGGTGATGACAATACTTTAGGAAACGCTAATGTTAGATTCATTGAAGGTGCTAACATAGTAGGTATAGATGCTTCTGATGATGATGCAAAAGATGATATCGTTACTCAAGAACTACACTTGCCAGTAGGTCGTCAGGTGATCTTTAAATTAAGATCTCAAGACGTACTTCACTCAGCGTATATGCCTCACTTTAGAGCGCAAATGAACGTTGTGCCTGGTATGATCACACAATTCTCGTTTACTCCTACTGTTACTACAGCAGAGATCAGAGAAACGGATTACATGAAGGATAAGATGAGAACTATCCAAGAGATCCGTAAAGAAAAAAGTAAAGAACTTGTTGCAGCTGGAGATGTTGCTCTAGATGATTATGATGAGTTTGACTATTATCTTTTATGTAATAAGATTTGTGGTGCGAGTCACTACAATATGCAGATGAAGATCGTAGTAGAGACTGAAGAGGAGTTTAACGAATGGCTGGCTAGCCAGCAGACTTTTGGCGCAAGCTTGGAAGCTGATCAATAAAAAATTGAATATAAAGAATTAAACAGATTATGGCAGCACACGCAACAGCTATCGATCATGCTCATGATGACCATGGAGATCACCATCATAAGCAAACGTTTATAACGACATACATTTTTAGTACTGATCATAAAATGATCTCAAAGCAGTATTTGATTACTGGTTTGATCATGGGTATCATCGGTATTGCAATGTCATTGCTTTTTAGATTACAACTAGCATGGCCAGATCATCAGTTCACTTTATTTGAGATCTTCCTTGGGAAGTGGGGTGAAAATGGTGTTATGGATCCTAGTATTTATCTTGCTCTTGTTACAATTCACGGTACCATCATGGTATTCTTTGTGTTGACAGCTGGTTTAAGTGGTACTTTTAGTAACCTACTTATTCCGCTTCAAATTGGAGCGCGTGATATGGCATCTGGTTTCTTAAACATGGTGTCTTATTGGTTATTCTTCCTTTCTGCTGTAATTATGGTTTGCTCTCTTTTTGTAGAGTCAGGGCCAGCAGCTGCAGGTTGGACGATCTATCCTCCATTAAGTGCGCTTCCTAATTCTATTTCTGCTTCAGGAATGGGTATGACGCTTTGGTTAGTTTCTATGGCTATCTTCATTGCATCATCTTTATTAGGATCACTTAACTATATTGTTACTGTAATCAACATGCGTACTCAGGGTATGTCTATGACAAGACTACCACTTACGATCTGGGCTTTCTTTGTAACTGCAATTATTGGTGTGGTTTCTTTCCCGGTTCTACTCTCTGCTGCGTTATTACTTATAATGGATAGAAGTTTTGGTACTTCATTCTTCTTATCTGATATCTATATTGGTGGAGAAGTATTACCACACAGTGGTGGTTCACCAGTATTATTTGAGCACCTTTTCTGGTTCTTAGGTCACCCAGAGGTTTATATTGTACTTCTTCCGGCACTAGGTATCACTTCAGAAATTATTGCTACAAATAGCCGTAAGCCAATCTTTGGTTACCGTGCGATGGTTGCATCTATTTTGGCTATAGCCTTCTTATCAACAATTGTATGGGGTCACCACATGTTCGTATCAGGTATGAATCCTTTCTTAGGATCTGTATTTACTTTTACAACATTGCTTATTGCGATTCCTTCTGCTGTAAAAGCATTTAACTATATCACCACATTATGGAAAGGTAACTTGCAGATGAACCCTGCGATGCTATTCTCTATTGGTCTTGTATCTACCTTTATCACTGGTGGTCTTACAGGTATCATCCTTGGTGATAGTACTCTTGATATTAACGTTCACGATACATATTTCGTAGTGGCTCACTTCCACCTTGTGATGGGTATCTCTGCTTTGTATGGTCTTTTTGCTGGTGTGTACCACTGGTTCCCTAAGATGTTCCAAGGTAGAATGATGAACAAAAATCTAGGTTATGTTCACTTCTGGGTTACTGTAATAGGTGCTTATGCGGTATTCTTCCCAATGCACTTTATTGGTATGGCTGGTCTACCACGTAGATATTATACTAACACAGCATTCCCATACTTTGATGATCTTGCTGATGTGAATATCATGATCACAGTTGCTGCTTTAATTACTGGTGCTGTACAGATCGTATTCCTTTACAACTTTATTCACTCTATCTTCTACGGAAAGAGAGCTAAGACTCTTAACCCATGGAAATCTAACACTCTTGAGTGGACTACAGAGCACAAGCACATTCACGGTAACTGGGAAGGTCCAATCCCTCATGTATACCGTTGGGCTTATGACTATAGTAAGCTTAATGAAGATGAATCTGACTATGTTATCGCTGGTCAGGATTACATTCCTCAGAATGTTCCTTTACAGGATAATGAAGAAGAAATGCATCACTAAACGATGCTCAACTTATAAATTAAAAAGCCTCGCAGTTGCGAGGCTTTTTTAGTTTCTTATTGTGTCCCGTCCTGAAATAAGTTGACACAAATTCGACTTATTTATGAAAGACTCAGAAGGAGCTGAGCAGAAACGGACTCAGCGTGATTACAATTTAGGCTTTAAATTAGCGGTTGTATCTCAGGTAGAAAAGGGCGA
This sequence comes from Leeuwenhoekiella obamensis, assembly GCF_055391795.1. NCBI lineage: Bacteria > Pseudomonadati > Bacteroidota > Flavobacteriia > Flavobacteriales > Flavobacteriaceae > Leeuwenhoekiella > Leeuwenhoekiella obamensis. The sequence continues at coordinate 3,561,723 of NZ_AP029251.1, forward strand.
AATGACTTATAAGCAAGCCCAAAAAGCGTACGGTATTCAAGGAAGGAGTACTGTTTTGGTTTGGTTGCGCAAACACGGTACCTTAGACTGGAGTAAACCAAAGACAAGACTTAGCTGTAATACAATGAAAGAAACACCTGCTCAAAAGATCAAGAGGCTTGAAAAAGAGCTGTCAGATGAGAAGCTTAAGAATAAGATTCTCAACACGATGATCGATATCTCAGATCAGCAATACGGAACTTCTATTCGAAAAAAGTATTTGCCCAATCAATCCAACGAATCCGGCAAGAACACCGACTAAGCCTGTCACGTTGTTGCAGATTGTTTGGGATAAGCAGACAGGCTGTCTATCAAGCAGAAATGCGAGAAAGGACAAGAGCTGATGAACTTGCCTTGATCAAACCGCTGATTTTAAGGGTGCGCCAGCAAATGCCAAGACTAGGTACTCGTAAACTGTATTATTTACTCAACGTTGAGTTTGAAAAGATGAGAGTTAAAATAGGCAGGGACGCCTTATTTGATTATCTCAGGTCAGAATCAATGCTTATAAAACCAAGAAAGAATTACACAAGGACAACAGACTCTAGGCATTGGCTAAAAAAACACCCTAACCTAATGAAAGATGTTACACCCGTAAGACCAGAGCAATACTTTGTAAGCGATATTACTTACATCAAGAGTAGAGAAAGGACACATTATCTTTCCTTGGTGACAGACGCTTTTAGCAGAAAAATAATGGGCTATCATCTAAGTGATGACATGAGTGCAGAAAATGTAGTTAAAGCAATGAAAATGGCTAATAAGAGTAGAACCACATCAAGCGAGGTAATACATCATTCTGACAGAGGCTTGCAGTATTGTTCTTCGTTGTATCAAACTCAATTGAAGCGATCAAATGCGATACCTTCAATGACAGATGGATATGACTGTTATCAAAATGCATTAGCAGAACGAATTAACGGGATATTGAAGGGAGAGTTCTTGATAAACAAATGCAATACAAGCAAAGAACTTAGCCTGCTAGTTCAGCAGTCTATTAAAACTTATAATAATCAAAGACCACATCTAAGCCTTAACTACAAAACACCTAATTTTATACACAACAAAAAATCCCTTGAAGCTAGCTTCAAGGGATTGATTTAAATTATTAAAAACTGTCAACCTATTTTAGGACGACTCATTGTTTTGGGCTTTAAGCCAAATTAAAAATGATCTGGAAAATGATCTCTCAGCAGATCCATCAAGAATTCTGGAGTTAGCGGCTTGTTTTGAAAATGATTAATACGTTTATCATCTGTAGCACGTGATCTGTCATCATCATTTTGAGAAGTGGTAAGCATTGTAACTACGATACCACATAATTGATCGCCCTCTAGTCTTTCGTACTCTTCTAAGAACTCCCAGCCATTCATTCCTGGCATATTGATGTCTAAGAATAGTAACTCTGGCGTTGGGTATTTTTCCCCATCTAGGGTTTTAAGGTAAGCTAACGCTTCTTCTGCTGAATACTTTACTACGATATTATCTGCTACATCACATTTTTTTATGATGCGTGAATGGTAGAAGTTATCAGATTCAGAGTCGTCTACAAGAAGTATTTTATTAAGCTTTTTCTTCATTTTCTGTGTTTTTGGGAAAATGTAATACAAATGTAGATCCTTCCCCTTTAGTTGATTCTACATAGATTTCACCGTGGTGAAGATCCATAATTTTTTTACAAAAAGCTAGGCCTATTCCTTGACCTGGATAAACAGCATCACTATGCAGTCTATTAAACATATTGAAGATCTTCATGTGGTTTACTTCATCAATGCCTATGCCGTTGTCTTTTACTTTGATTATATATTCATCATTAGTTTCTTTCGCAGTAATGCGAATAACAGGGTCAACACCATCTTCTATAAACTTCATCCCGTTTGAAACAAGATTACTCAAGAGGCGCTTTACCTCAAATTCATAACCCTGAATTTCTGGTAATGATTCTGCAATGATCTTTGCGTTGTTTTCTGTAAGCTGGGCATTAAAGTCTGCTTTGATCTCTTCAACTACCTTGTTAAGGTTTACTTGACCAATGTTGCCAGAGCGTCCTAGACGACTATATTGCAGTAAGCCATTGATCAAACTACGCATCCTGATCACAGCGCCATCAATAAATCTAAAAAACATTGGCGCATCACCATCTTTAAGTTCTTCTTCATAATCCTCCTTAAAAAGATTGATGTAGTTCTCTACCGTTCTAAATGGCTCTTGCAGGTCGTGAGAGGCTACATAAGCGAAGTGATCAAGTTCTTTGTTCTTATTTACAAGTTGCTTAATCAGCCTGTCGTTTATGCGTTCCTGACGCTTTCTTAGTTTGATCTCGCTATTTTTCTCAATTACTAGTTTCTTTAAGCGGTCATTTGTTTCCTCTAGCTTCAGTAGAAATGGTTTTAGTTTTTGTCTAAATGTTAGCAGTAACACGGCTATTAAAATTGCCGAAAACACAAAGAGCGCAATAAGTGCATAATAGTAATATGTATATGCGGTTTCATTAGAACGCATCGCCTTGCGCTCTGCGTTGATCATTCGGTTAATGACTGTCTCTATTTTATTCATAAGACCAAGGCCAACATCAGTGTTAAGTTGATTGTAGGCTTTGTCTCGATTACCGCTATTATAAAGACTGATGATTTGATTCATCTCCTTCAACTTGAGTTTTGATAGAGAATCAAGTTGATTTAAGTTGCTTTGCTGTGCGCTATCTTCAATGGTTTTGCTTTTAACGCGCTCTAGTCTTTTCTTAAAATTAGTTACTCCATTTTTATATGGAATTAAATATGCGCTATCGCCGCTTATTAAATAACCGCGTTGTCCACGCTCTGTATCTTTAAGAATAGAGAATGTTTCAATAATATCACTCTCTACTTCGAGCGTATGTGCAAGATTAGATTTTGAGTCATTTGTAATAAAAACAAAAACAACACCTAGAAGGATAATGATCGTTAGGACACTAAAGATCTTAAAGACTTGGTTAAGAATAGGGGCAGCAGCTCTTTTCATTATTTGTCGTCCATATTAAGAAGTCCGCTAAAATTTTTCTTGAGCTCCTGTAGTAGGCTGCGCTCTTTGGTAGTTTCCTTAAGATCATACTGGCGCAGAAAACTTGCCATTTCTTTAAGCGAAGATTCTCTTTTGCGCTCTCTTTCTAGCTTGTCAAAAGTGTCTTTCTTTTCTTGAAGTATCTTTTCACAAACCGGGATAATCTTCTCAGGTAATTCTTGAAAATTATCTTTATTAAAAAATCCAGCAGCACCTTCCATAAGTAAATTAGCAACGCGCTCGTCGTTACCCAGTTTACCAGAGATTATAATGATCGGGATATTCTGGTTAATGTCTTTTACCGTATTGATCACGTCAAAGGCATTAAAACCTGTTAAATTAAAATCGCTGATAATAAAATCTGGGATGTATGTTTTCAAAGCATTTTGCAATGACAGTATTGAGTCAGAAAAACGAACGTCAGGATTTTTTGATACTTTTTTTAGCATGCGCTGAAAAAGAAACGTGTCTGACACAAGATCTTCAACGACTAAGAACTTTAAAGGTTGCTCAATCATGATTTTGGGTATAAGTCAATGTTATATTCGAAAACGGCTAAAATTAAACGATTTACTCTTAGCGGTGTTCAATTTTAAAATTGTGTTAACGTCTTTAGTGTGAAAATACCTCAAAACCACTTTGTATATTTGAATAATGAACGACAATCTTGATCCCACAGCAGAACACTTTTCGCCAGAAGAGTTTGATATAGAAAGAGCTTTGCGCCCATTATCATTTAATGATTTCACAGGGCAAGCGCAAGTGTTAGAGAACTTGCAGGTTTTTGTGCAAGCTGCAAATTTGCGTGGTGAAGCCTTAGATCATACTTTATTTCATGGTCCTCCAGGGCTTGGTAAAACCACGCTTGCTAATATTCTCGCAAATGAACTAGGTGTCGGTATAAAAGTAACCTCTGGTCCTGTGCTTGATAAGCCGGGAGATCTGGCAGGTTTGCTTACCAATCTTGAAGATCGAGATGTGCTCTTTATTGATGAAATTCACCGTTTAAGTCCTATTGTAGAAGAATATCTCTACTCTGCGATGGAAGATTTTAAGATCGACATTATGATCGAGTCTGGACCTAACGCAAGAACAGTGCAGATCAATCTTAATCCGTTTACGCTGGTGGGTGCGACCACCCGCAGCGGACTACTAACAGCGCCAATGCGCGCGCGTTTTGGTATTTCATCGCGTTTAGAATATTACAGCACAGAACTTCTCACAACTATTGTAGAGCGTAGTGCAGAGATCTTAAAAGTTCCTATCGCACTAGATGCTGCTATTGAGATCGCAGGCAGAAGCCGTGGTACGCCACGTATCGCAAATGCACTCTTGAGACGTGTTCGCGACTTTGCACAAATTAAAGGTAATGGTAGTATTGATCTAGAGATCGCTCGTTTCAGTCTTAAGGCGCTTAATGTAGATGCACATGGGCTTGACGAAATGGACAATAAAATACTAGCAACGATCATCGATAAATTTAAGGGCGGCCCCGTGGGGATCACAACTTTGGCTACAGCCGTATCAGAAAGTGCAGAAACGATCGAAGAAGTTTACGAACCGTTCTTGATCCAGCAGGGATTTATCATCCGTACACCTCGTGGTAGAGAAGTTACCGAAGCTGCGTACAAACATCTAGGTCGCATAAAAACCGGTACTCAAGGCGGTTTATTTTAAGAATAGCAAATGGCGGAAAATAGAAAAATTCCCAAAGTGCCTCTATGGCGATTTCTGATGCACGCCAGCGATATTGTCAAAAATCCGTTGCCGTTTCATCATCGTAATTTTTCAAAACATGGTGATACTTTCAGGTTAAAAATTGGGTTTAATAAATCTGTGATCTTTTCTAGAGATGCCGCTTTCGCGAAATATTGTCTGCAAAAAAATCAAAGAAATTTCACAAAGTCTCCCATCCAGACTAAAGACCTTGTAAAATATGTGGGCAAAGGCCTGCTTACTGCAGAAGGTGAACATTGGGCGAAGCAGCGCAAACTCATTCAGCCGTCTTTTCATAAAAAGCATCTTGCAAAATTGATGCACACGGTGCAAAAAACCATTGAAGAAGAATTGTCTAATATCGCTCATGGCGAAATGGCTGATGTCTTCCCTGTGTTTAACGATCTTGCTTTTCAAACGGTAGTAAAATCTTTGTTCAGCAATGCAGCTTCTCGAAAAGAGATCAATAGACTGCAGCACATAACCGAAGCGAATCAACAAATGCTGGTTAAGGAGCTGCGGCAGCCATTCAAGCGGTTTTATTTTCGCGTAAGCGGTAAACTACAATATCATCTTGATCTATCTCAAGAGAGTAGAGATATTTTGCTGAAACTGGTAGAAGAAAGGAAGCAAAGTGGTGTGCGTGAAGGCGATTTGCTTGATATGTTGCTTGAGGCGAGGTATGACGATGGTAGCGCGATAAGTGATGAGCAGTTGATAGATGAGATCTTGATACTTTTTGTGGCGGGTCATGAGACAACTTCTAATGCGCTAACGTTTATAAGCGAATTGCTTGCGAGACATCCAGAGGTGCAAGAAAAACTTTATGAAGAAGTGCAGCAATGCGAGTCTGGCGATATTATGGAGCAAATACAATCGCTTAAATATACTAAGCAGGTTGTGGAAGAAGGAATGCGTTTGTATCCGCCAGCATATTTTATAGATCGTGTAAATCTAGAAGCTGATGAATACGAGGATTATGAGTTGGTTCCCGGATCAACGCTTTTGTTCTCTATGTATGAGATTCATCGGGATCCTAAAAATTGGGATGATCCAGAGGTGTTTAATCCAGATCGTTTTGCAGATGCTAAGAAGCATAGCTCGTATTATTTTCCTTTTGGCGCAGGTCCCAGAATGTGCATTGGTAACAATTTTGCGATGTACGAGATGATCTTGGCCGTGGCGCACATCTCTCGTAATTTTATTATAGAAAAGAAAACATCTGCTATAGAGATCAATCCTATGATCACGCTAAAACCCAAAAACGCTTTCCTTAAATTTGTTGCCCGAAAGCAATAAAATTGAGCACAAAAGAACAATACACAAAAATGATAAAAGCCGAAGCGCAACGCTTGGGCTTTATGTCTTGTGGTGTCTCAAAAGCTGGTTTTCTTGAAGAAGAGGCTCCGCGCTTAGAACGCTGGCTTAACAAGAATATGCACGGCGAGATGAGCTATATGGCAAATCATTTTGACAAGCGACTTGATCCCACCATCCTTGTTCCTGGTGCAAAAAGTGTTGTGTCTATGCTGCTTAATTATTACCCTGAACAGAAGCAAAAGGGCGACAGCTATAAGATCTCAAAATACGCATACGGCAAAGATTATCATCATGTGATAAAAGATAAGCTCAAAGCGTTACTCAGCTACATTCAAGAAGAAATAGGTGAGGTTGATGGCAGAGCTTTTGTAGATTCTGCGCCTGTTCTAGACAAAGCTTGGGCTGCAAAGTCTGGTTTAGGGTGGATAGGTAAAAACAGCAATTTGCTTACTAAACAAGTGGGCTCGTTTTACTTTATTGCAGAGCTTATCATTGATCTAGAGCTGGAATATGACACGCCTGTGACAGATCATTGTGGCTCGTGCACGGCGTGTATAGATGCTTGTCCCACGCAGGCAATTGTAGATCCATATGTGGTAGACGGCAGCAAATGCATCAGCTATTTTACTATCGAACTCAAGGACGCGATCCCAGATTATGCAAAGAATAAGATGGACGATTGGATGTTTGGTTGCGATGTTTGTCAAGACGTTTGCCCTTGGAATCGCTTTTCTAAACCTCACACCGAACCACTTTTTGATCCACATCCTGAGTTGTTGTCAAATTCAAAAAAAGAATGGCAGGAGTTAACGCAGGAAGTCTTCAGTGAGATTTTTAAGAAATCTGCTGTAAAACGCACAAAATACTCAGGTTTAATGCGCAACATCTCGTTTTTAGATGACAATTAGTAGTTTTTGGCTTTCGCCAAAAGTTCTGAAATTCCGTTAATAATTCATATACCGTTTCCTTATTTAAGGATAACTTTTACCTTTACTTTTGTATACTTATTTAAACTTGATTTATGAGTAAGGAGAGCCGCCGCAGAGAGGCATTAATATATCACGCAAAACCACAACCGGGAAAGATCTCGGTTAACCCCACAAAAAAATATTCTTCACAACGCGATCTGTCGCTGGCATATTCGCCTGGCGTAGCAGAGCCTTGTCTTGAGATAGAAAAAGACGTTAAGAACGCATATAAATACACAGCAAAAGGTAATCTTGTTGCTGTAATTTCAAACGGTACAGCTGTTTTAGGTCTAGGGGATATAGGTCCTGAAGCTTCAAAACCTGTGATGGAAGGTAAAGGTCTTCTGTTTAAAATATTCGCTGGTATTGATGTATTTGATATTGAAGTTGACACTAAAGACGTTGACAAATTCATCGAGACTGTAAAAAATATTGCACCAACCTTCGGAGGTATAAACCTTGAAGATATCAAAGCTCCAGAAGCTTTTGAGATTGAGCGCAGGCTTAAGGAAGAACTTGACATTCCTGTGATGCACGATGATCAGCATGGTACAGCGATCATTTCCGCGGCAGCGTTATTAAATGCTTTAGAGCTCTCTAAAAAGAAGATCGAAAAAGTTAAGATCGTAGTAAGCGGTGCCGGTGCGGCAGCAGTTTCTTGTACGAGACTTTATAAGGCTTTTGGCGCAAAGGGTGAAAACATTGTGATGCTAGACAGCAAAGGTGTGATTCGTGCAGATAGAGATAACTTAACATCAGAAAAAGCCGAGTTTGCTACAGAGCGCAAGATCGATACCTTAGAAGAAGCGATGAAAGATGCTGATGTCTTTATCGGACTTTCGATCGCAAATATCGTAACGCCAGATATGCTAAAAAGCATGGCAAAAAAGCCTATCGTTTTTGCAATGGCAAACCCTGATCCAGAGATCGATTATGAGTTAGCTTGCGCAACACGAGATGATATCATTATGGCTACTGGTCGTTCAGACCATCCTAACCAGGTGAACAACGTGCTTGGATTCCCGTTTATCTTTAGAGGAGCGCTAGATGTGCGCGCGACAAAGATCAATGAAGAGATGAAAATGGCTGCGGTAAAAGCCCTTGCAGAACTTGCAAAAGAGGCGGTGCCAGAGCAGGTTAATATCGCTTACGGCGAAACAAGATTGAATTTTGGTAACGATTATATCATTCCAAAACCTTTTGATCCTAGGCTTATCGCCAAAGTTCCTCCGGCTGTAGCCAAAGCTGCTATTGAAAGTGGCGTGGCACGTGAGGAGATCTTAGACTGGCAAAAGTATGAAGATGAGTTGCTAGAAAGAATGGGGTCAGACAATAAGATCGTGCGTCTTATGCTTAACCGCGCAAGAATGAATCCTAAGCGAATTGTTTTTGCAGAATCAGATCAACTTGATGTGCTTAAAGCTGCACAGATCGTACATGATGAAGGTATTGCAACGCCAGTTCTTCTAGGAACTAGAGAGACTATTCATGAGTTAATGCAAGAGATCGATTTTGACGCAAATGTTGAAATAATCGACCCAAAATCTCCTGAAGAAAAAGAGAAATTAGACAAATACGCACATATATACTGGCAAGCGCGTAAGCGCAAAGGGGTTACCTTATTTGATGCGCAAAAGTTAATGCGTCAGCGTAACTATTATGCGTCTATGATGGTAGATGCAGGTGATGCAGATGGTATGATCACAGGTTACAGTAGTAGTTACCCATCTGCGGTGAAGCCGGTGCTAGAGGTGATTGGGCCAGCAGCAAACGTGCAGAAGGTCGCTACTGCAAATATGATGATCACTTCACGTGGACCTATTTTCTTATCTGATACTTCAATAAATATTGAGCCTTCTGCAAAAGAACTTGCAAAGATCGCTCAGATGACAGCAAGAACGGTAAGAATGTTTGGGATGGAGCCTATTATGGCGATGACCTCTTATTCAAACTTTGGGTCTTCTAAAAATGAGAAAGCGTCTAAAGTGCGTGAGGCAGTGGCTTATTTGCATAGATATTATCCAGATCTTGTTGTGGATGGTGAAGTGCAGGCGGATTTTGCGCTTAACGCGGAAATGATGAAAGCTAAATTCCCGTTCTCAAAACTTGCAGGTAGAAAAGTGAACACCTTAGTTTTCTCAAATCTTGACAGTGCAAACATTACTTACAAGATGTTGAAAGAACTAGATGGAGCTGATAACGTAGGACCTATTATGATGGGTATGCGCAAACCAGTTCACGTGCTTCAGCTGGGAGCAAGTGTTGATGAGATCGTGAATATGACGGCAATTGCGGTAATTGATGCGCAACAAAAGGAGAAAAAAGCACAGGAGATCGATATGATCTCGTAGTTTTTCTTCGATATAGAAATTATTTAAAAAGGATGCTTCGGCGTCCTTTTTTTATGATTTTGGCGAAAGCCAAAAAGCGATCTTAAAGAATCTAAAGCAAATTATTTTCTTACTTTTGAAACTCTAACATTTTGTTAACTGATGATCACCCACTTAAAGGGCAGGCTTGCTGAAAAAAATCCCACAGATATAACGGTAGAATGCAATGGTGTAGGATACCTTGTGAATATTTCTTTGCATACGTATTCACTTTTGCCATCTACTGAAAATATTCATATCCATACGTATTTGCATATTAAGGAAGATGCACATACGCTGTATGGTTTTATGCAAAAATCTGAGCGTGAAATCTTTAAATTACTTATCTCTGTGAGTGGAGTAGGGACGAGCACGGCAAGAACGATGCTATCTTCTCTAGATCCTGAGCAGGTAAAAAATGCTATTGCTACTGGCGATGTGCCCACCATTCAATCTGTGAAAGGTATAGGTGCAAAAACGGCGCAGCGTGTGATCCTTGATCTTAAGGATAAGATCCTTAAAGTGTATGATATAGATGAAGTTTCTGCTGTGGCGAGCAATACGGCAAAAGATGAAGCGTTATCTGCATTAGAGACCCTAGGATTTGCTAGGAAGCAAGCGGAGAAAGTGTGTGATAAAATTTTTAAAGAAAATCCTTCAGCAGACGTTGAAACCATTATAAAACAAGCCTTAAAAAACTTGTAGACCACTTTGAGGACAAAATTATTTTTGGTTAAAATTCTTAGGCGATTATTATTTCTTGCCATTCTTGGCTTTGGGTTTGCTGTGCAAGCACAAGATGAGAATGAGCAGCAACAGGACACTACACAAACTACATATGCGATAGGAAGGGTTGAACTTCAAAACCCTGATAGCATTGTTTCAAAATACACGTATGATCCTATAACAGATCGTTATGTTTATTCACAAGAACTAGGCGGGATAAACATTAATTATCCCATGTTCTTAACTCCGCAAGAGTTTAGAAAAAGAGTGGAGCAGGAGCGTATGCGCTCGTACTTTCAGGATAAAATCTCTGCTTTAGATGGGCGAACGGCAGAAGGGCAGGAAGGTAGAAATGACCTGTTGCCTAACTTCTATGTGAATTCAGGTTTGTTTGAGTCCATTTTTGGTGGAAACACAATAGAGCTTACACCTCAAGGATCTGTCGCAATGGATCTGGGGATATTGTATACAAAACAAGATAATCCTAGTTTTTCTCCTAGAAACAGGAACAACTTTAGTTTTGATTTTGATCAAAGGATTCAGCTGAGTTTGCTAGGTAAGATCGGTACTAGATTGCAGGTTAATGCGAATTATGATACTGAGAGTACGTTTGATTTTCAAAACCAGATCAAGTTAGAATATACGCCGTCTGAAGATGATATCATCCAGAAGATCGAGGTGGGTAATGTGAACATGCCGCTTAACAGCGCTTTGATACAAGGTTCTCAGAGTTTGTTTGGTGTAAAAACGCAGTTACAGTTTGGTAAAACAACGATTACCGGAGTTTTCTCTGAGCAACAAAGTCAGACGCGACAGGTGACTTCTGCCGGTGGAGCGACGATACAGGATTTTGAGATCTTTGCGCTAGACTATGATGAGAATAGACACTTCTTCTTGGCGCATTATTTTAGAGATACTTATGACGATGCGCTTGCAAATTATCCTTTTATAAATAGCAATGTGCAGATCAATCGTATAGAGATCTGGGTAACAAACCGCACGCAACGCTTTGAAAATACTAGAAATATTGTAGCTGTTCAGGATCTAGGAGAATCAAGTCCTGAAAATATAGGTCTTGATCCTGCACCTGGAGGTTTTATAAATACTCAACCTGGCTCACCACCGGCAAACACGAACAACGATTTTAACCCATTTGGGGTCAATGGTAGTGGTCAAAGTGTGCTTACGCCGGCAATTAGAGATGCAGCAACTGTGCAACAAGGTTTTGGAGGAGTTTCGGTTGTAGATGGAACAGATTATGTGTTGCTCGAAAATGCTAGAAAGCTGGAGCTAAATGAATATACACTGGATCCAATCCTTGGGTATATTTCGCTAAATCAAAGATTAAACAACGACGAAGTTCTAGGAGTTGCTTTTCAATACACGATCAACGGAAAGGTTTACCAAGTAGGTGAATTTGCTAATGATGGTGTGAACTCTACTTCTGGAGCATATCCAGATACAGATGGCGATGGCGTGCCAGATCTTGTAGATGTTGATCCTGATGGCGACGGTGTGAATAACAACGGTGCTGATGTAGATGGTGATCAAATTGCAGATTCTGCAGACTCTAGTGAAACCGCTGGAGCAGATATTAATAACGATGGTATTCTAGATAGTTTTATAACTCCGGGTCAAGGTGGTACGCCGCAAGCACTCGTGGTGAAAATGTTAAAAAGTAATATTACCGCAGTTTCTGAGCCTAGATGGGATCTTATGATGAAAAACATCTATGGTCTAGGAGAATATCAATTGCAGCAGGAAGGTTTCCGGATGAATATCGTTTATACAGATCCTTCTCCACTTAACTATATTAAAAGTGCTGGAGGAACGCCATTGCCAGATGATGTGGAAGACACTCCATTGTTGAATGTTTTTAATCTGGATAGGTTGACGACTTTTGGCGATCCACAAGTGGGCGGTGATGGTTTCTTTGATTTTGTTCCGGGGCTTACCATTAATGTGCAAAACGGTAGTATCATCTTTACGTCTGTTGAGCCTTTCGGCGAATATCTTTTTGATAAACTTAGAACGAGCGGCGGTGAGATTTATGATGATGGGATGGACATGACCGAGGCAGAATTTGAAACCTACAATGCTAACCAGCAAAAGTATGTTTACAAAAGCCTGTATACTTCTACAAAGACCGTTGCAAAGGATAATGCAGATAAAAATAAATTTCAGCTTAAGGGTAAATACGAATCTAAGGAAGAAGAAGGAATCCCAATAGGATCCTTTAATGTTCCGCAGGGAAGTGTTACGGTTACTGCTGGTGGTAGAGTTTTGCAAGAAGGTCTAGATTACACGGTAGATTATCAACGAGGACGTGTAATTATTCTTGATCCTGCTTTAAAGGCTTCAAATATCCCTATTCAGGTTTCCACCGAAAATACTTCACGTTTCGGGCAGCAGACAAAGCGATTTACAGGATTGAATGTTGAGCATCGCTTCAGCGAAGATTTTATAGTAGGCGGTACTTTGATCAATATGAATGAGCGTCCGCTTACGCAGAAAGCATCCTATAGTTTTGAGCCTATCAATAATACCATTTTTGGCCTCAACGCAAGTTATTCCACGGAAGTGCCATTCTTAACACGATTGATAAACAAGTATCCATTTATTGATACGGATGTAACGTCTAATTTATCTGTGCGTGGTGAAGTGGCGTATTTAATGCCGGGACAACCAAAATCTACAAATCTCAACGGTCGTGCGGCTTCTTACATTGACGATTTTGAAGGTTCGCAGACGTCGATAGATATAAGTTCGCCATTGCAATGGTATATGTCTTCTGCGCCGGTGGGCTTTGGAGGAGAGTTGAGCAACGGTGATCTGGCAGCTGGTTACAGAAGAGCAAAACTTGCTTGGTATAGTATAGATCCTATTTTTTATGGAGCTCAGCGTCCCGATGGAATTTCAGATCAGGATGTTTCTAATTGGGCAACGCGTAGGGTTTTTAGAGACGAAATCTTCCCACAGCAGGATATTGTGGCCGGTACAACGCAGGCGCTTTTTACGTTTGATATGGCATACTTTCCATCAGAGCGTGGAGCGTACAATTACAGTCCAGATGCACAAGACGGAATTCTAGAAAATCCGGAACAGAATTTTGGCGGTATCATGCGTCAGTTTACTTCTACTGATTTTGAGCAGAGCAATGTAGAGTTCATTCAATTCTGGATGATGGATCCATTTATCTATGACGAAAATGCTAATAACGCTGGCGGTAGTCTTACTATAAACTTGGGTAACATTTCAGAAGATGTGCTCAAAGATGGTAGAAAGCAATATGAAAATGGTTTGCCGAAGGATGGCGGTTTTGATAATACTACGCAAACGGCATACGGTAAAGTGCCAACTAATCAGGCGCTGATCTATGCTTTTGATACAGAAGGTGAGCAAAGAACAAATCAGGATCTAGGTTATGATGGTCTGGATGATACAGATGAAGCAAATCAATTTCCTGCTTTTGCGAATCTAGCCGATCCTGCTGGTGACAACTACGAGTATTTTGTTGCCGCTCAAGGCGGAGTGGTAGATCGCTATAAAAAATACAATGGTCAGCAAGGTAACTCGCCTGTAAATGTGGGTCAAAACAACAGAGGTTCTACAACGCAGCCAGATGTAGAAGATTTTAACCGTGATTATACCATGAACACGGTTGATAGTTATTATGAGTACAAATTAGACATCAACCGTCAGGACCTTACAATTGACAACGAGTTTATTGTTGACGAGCGAAATATAAATGTTCAGCTTCAAAATGGGCAGACGATTCCAGTAAGATGGTTGCAGTTTAAAGTTCCGGTTAATCAGCCTACTAACACTGTGGGTGGGATCGCAGATTTTAGATCAATTCGCTTTATGCGAATGTATATGAGTGGCTTTAGCCAAAATACAGTTCTTAGAATGGGAACTTTACAACTCATGCGTGGCGATTATAGAAGATATGCGCTAACGCTAGATCCTGATCTTTCTAATCCTAATACTGAGAACACATTATTTGAAGTTACAGCAGTAAATATCTTAGAGAACGAAAATAGAGATCCTATTCCTTATGTTCTTCCGCCGGGTGTTTACAGAGAAGAATTACTCAATAATAACAACAATATTAGGCAAGATGAGCAATCACTTGCACTAACTACTTGTGATCTTGAACCGCAAGATTCTAGAGCGGTTTATAAGAATTTTAGACTGGATATGCGCCAGTATAAAAATATTGAGATGTACACGCATGCCGAGTCACTGCTTAACGAAGTGCCGTTAGAAGATAATGAGATGGTGGCTTTTATTAGAATGGGTACAGACCTTACTGAGAATTTCTATCAAGTAGAATTGCCGCTGGTTCCTACGCAATTCGGTACTTCTAATCCAGAGGATATTTGGCCCGAGTCAAACCGATTTAACGTACCGCTAGAATTGCTTCAAAGAGTAAAAGCAGCATTTTTAAATAATGGTGCAGCATTGTTGCCGCAAAACATAACCTATTTTGACGCTTCCGCGGAATTGATCCCAGATCCTGCAAATACGCCTTATAATACCGGTGAATTAAGAGTAGGTATAAAGGGTAATCCTAGTTTTGGAGATGTGCGTGTGCTCATGCTTGGGGTAAAGAATGGTAACCCTGAAAATGACAGTGACATTTGTGGTGAAGTATGGTTTAATGAATTGCGCATTACCGAACTACAAAATGAGGGCGGCTGGGCAGGAATTTTAAACGTAGATGCTAACATTGCAGATTTCGCTACGGTTTCGGCAACGGGAAGACAAACTTCTGTAGGTTTTGGTGGTATAGATCAGAGTCCTAATCAGCGTAGTCGTGAAGATATCAAGTCGTACGACGTGGTCACAAATGTAAATGCCGGGCAATTACTTCCTGAAAATTGGGGAATCAAGTTGCCATTTAACTATGCAGTAGGCGAGCAGATCATCACGCCGCAATACGATCCACTTTACACAGATATAGAGCTTGATCAAAGATTAGAAACCGCCGAAACTCAAGAACAGCGCGATGCTATTGAAGTGCAAGCCATCGCACATACGCGTAGAAGAAGCGTGAATCTTATAGGTGTGCGCAAAGAGCGCACAGGCGAGGCGAAGCAAAAACCATGGGATGTTGAGAACCTTACATTCTCTTACAGCTACAATCAAGAAGATCATAAAGATTTTGAAATTGAGCAGTCCCGAGCACAAAGTGTGAGAGTGGGCGGGACGTATAATTTTGCTTTTCAGCCAAAACCATTTGAACCTTTCGCGAAGAACGATTCGCTCTTTACGAGTCCATATCTTAAGTTATTAAAGGATTTTAATTTTAATTATTTGCCGGCGTCAATATCGCTTACATCTAATTATAACAGGCAATACAATCAGCAGAAGTTTAGAGATGTTACCCTTACAGGGAATTCCATCTTACCAGAATACAAGCAGCGTAATTACCTCTTTGATCGTCAGTTTACAGTAAACTATCCGCTTACAAAATCACTGAGTTTAAACTATGATCAAGCACAAAATAGGATCATTCGCAATTACCTGAATGCAGATAATTCACTTGACGATAATGCAGGTGGCATCTATGAAGGATTTTTTGATATAGGTACGCCGTTTAGACATTATCAAACGCTTCAGGCGAATTATAAAGTTCCTATAGATAAGATCCCGTATCTGGATTTTGTAACAGCAACATATTCATACACCGCAGACTTGGAGTGGAACAGAGGTTCGTATCAGTTTCAAACTCTTGAAGGCATTCCAGATCTAGGTAATTCTGTTGAAAATGCAAATACGCATGCGATCAATGGTACGTTAGATATGGCTAAGCTTTACACCGCGGTAGGTCTTGTTAAGAAAAAAGCTGCGAGCGCCGCTGGCCGTACTAGGCAGGAGAGAAGTAGAGCAGTGCCAACTTTGGGCGCACCCAGAACAACATCTACACAAGATCAGAACAAAGGAAGTTTAACGGCTAGTGAGAAAGCTACAAACAGTCTTGTGGGGTTAGTGACCGGTATTAAGAGAATACAAGTTACCTATCAACAAAACAACGGTACTTATGTTCCTGGATATTTACCGGGTATTGGTTTTGCTGGGACTTTGAAGCCAACATCAGGATTCGTTTTTGGTAGTCAAGAAGATATAAGAGAATTTGCTGCGAGACGCGGATGGTTAACCTTATATCAACAATTTAATCAGCAGTATAGCGAGGTTGAGAATAGGCAGTTTGATATTCAGGCGCAAGCCCAATTCTTACCAGACCTCACGGTAGATATAAACATGAATCGTATCTATCAAGAAACATACAGCGAGAATTATCGTGTTGATCCTACCACTTTGCAATACGAAACTTTAAATGGTAATACGCTAGGTAATTTCTCTATCTCTACTTTAATGATAGGTACGGCATTTAGCAAAAACACGGTTGAGTCTTCAGCAGCGTTTGATAAGTTTAGAGAGAATCGTCTTGTCGTAGCAGAGCGTCTTGCAGAGCAATTTTATGGCGGTACAGATTATCCTCGTGATGAAAATGGCTATCCTGTGGGTTATAGCAGAACAAATCAAGCGGTGCTTATTCCTTCATTTTTATCAGCATATACAACAGATGGTAAAGCGCAAGATGTAAGTTTAGGAGCTTTTAGAAGCTTCCCTTTACCAAACTGGAATATTAAGTACACCGGCCTGATGAAGCTAGATTTCTTTAAGCGTAATTTCAAGCGTTTTTCTGTGAATCATGGTTATCGTTCTGGTTATACGGTAAACCAGTTTAGAACAAACCTTAACTACGATAGAAGTCTTAATAACGAGCCAAACGATGCGCAAGTTGATCAAGCAGGTAACTTCTTAAATAAAACTATTTTCTCAAACATTAACCTTGTTGAGCAATTCTCGCCATTAGTGCGTTTAGATTTTGAAATGCAAAACAGTCTTAAGATCCTCACAGAGATAAGAAAAGACAGAGCATTGTCTTTAAGTTTTGATAATAATCTACTTACAGAGATCAATGGTAATGAATATAGAATAGGAGTAGGATATAGATTAAAAGATATTACTTTTGCGACAAGCATAGGCGGTAGAAAGACCATTTTAAAGAGTGATCTTAATATTCAGGCAGATCTCTCTTTAAGACAAAATGAAACTGTCGTACGTTATCTAGATCTTCAGAATAATCAAGTTACTTCTGGTCAAGATCTTTACGGTTTAACCTTTAAAGCAGATTATGCTTTGAGTAGAAATCTAACGGCGATCTTTTATTACGATCATACTTTTGCTACATATGCGATTTCAACAGCGTTCCCGCAGACAACCATAAGATCTGGGTTTACGCTTAAGTATAATTTTGGAAACTAAAGAACTTAACTATTTTAAAGCTATGAATATACCTGCAGATCTTAAGTACACAAAAGACCATGAGTGGGTGCGTATTGAAGGTGATATCGCAACAGTGGGAATTACAGACTTCGCTCAAGGAGAGCTAGGAGACATCGTTTATGTAGAAGTAGAAACAGTAGACGAAACGCTAGAGAGAGAAGAAGTTTTTGGTACCGTAGAAGCTGTAAAAACAGTTTCAGATCTATTCTCGCCATTATCAGGAGAGATCATCGAGTTTAACGAAGAGCTAGAATCTGAGCCAGAAGCAGTAAACGAAGATCCTTATGGAGCAGGCTGGATGGTAAAGATCAAGATAGAAAATCAAGAAGAAGTTAATGATCTTCTTGATGCAGATGCTTACAAAAGCATTATAAATGCATAAAGGTCTACTGGCACTAGCGTTGCTTTACACCGCAGTTCTCACGGTTGCATGCCTGGGTCCTGCACCACAAAGTTTTGAAGGCGCGCATAGTCCAGATAAGATCCTGCATATTACAGCTACCCTAGTTTTATTCTTGTGCTGGTATGCCTATGGGCGATTAGTTGCCTTACGGCGAAAAAGATTTTTATACGTAATATCCATAATTTCTATCATTACATTTGTGTATGGTATGATAATTGAGGTTTTACAAGGTGCATTGACAGATTATCGCACTGCTGATGTATACGATCTTTTAGCAAATTCCGCAGGAATATTGATAGGAATATTAGTGGTTTACGTTTTTAGAAATCAAATTAATTCGCTTAAGACGAAATTTTAATTTCATTTTGTAGATCATTTTAATAAATTAGCAATCTTAATAACCGAAATTTAATATGGAACCCAAGAAAAATCCCAAAGCAGATTTAAGTAAAAGAAGCGTGATCTTCTTTCAGCTGGGGCTTGTTCTTATCCTTGGATTAGTTTATTTCGCCATAGAGCATAAAACTTATGAGAAGGAAGCCATTGACCTAGGACAGGTACAAATGGATGACGAGCTTGAAGAGGAAGTGCCGATCACCGAGTTAAATACTCCACCGCCACCACCGCCACCTCCACCGCCACCACCAGCGCCGGAAATCATCGAGGTAGTAGAAGATGAGGTAGAGATCGAAGAAACGGTTATTGAAAGTACTGAGACATCTCAAGATGAAGAAATTGTTGAGGTTGAAGAAGTATCTTTTGAGGAAGAAGAAGTTATTGAAGATGTACCTTTTGCGGTAATTGAAAACGTACCTGTATATCCTGGTTGTGAAAAAGAAAAAGGCAACGATGCTAAAAAGCAATGTATGTCTGACGCGATCACAAAACTTGTAAACCGCAAGTTTAATACAGAGCTAGGTAGTGAATTAGGTCTTAGCGGTGTAAACCGTATTTATGTAAGATTTAAAATTGACAGCAAAGGTAATATCGTAGATATAGGATCTCGTGGTCCTCACCCACGTCTTGAGCAAGAAGCTGAGCGTGTAATTAAGTTATTACCAAGTATGACTCCTGGTATGCAACGTGGTAAACCAGTAGGGGTTCTTTACTCCCTACCTATTGTTTTCCAAGTTCAGGATTAATAAAATTCCATTTTAAATATATATCCCGCCTTAACAAATGTTGAGGCGGGATTTTTTTTGGCAAGCTTGTTGTGTCTGGTTTTATACACTTAACAATTAAAACCATTTAATATGAACACTTCAAGAAAGGAATCCGTTCTGCAAAACGGAGATCGTCCTGCAAGCAAGCACGATGCAAATTTACGAAAAAATGGAACCTTATATTTCCAGATAGGGTTAATCGTAGTTTTACTGCTTTCCATTTTTGTTATTGAGTACAAGTCTTTTTATGTAATCCCTAAAGAAGAGCCTTTAGATGTTAGCAAGGTTTATACTTCAGAACCCACGCCACCCATTGTTGTTATTAAGCGAGAATTACCACCGCCGCCAGCAGCACCTGTTGTAGATTATACGCAACCACCAGTTATTGGAGATCCCATTGATTCTCTAGAAATAGCTTTGCCTGTTATAGACCCAACTCCGCCAGATGATGGAGTTAGTGATAAAATTTTGATAGACTCTATAGGTCCTGAGATAGAGCCAGAAATTGAAACCACAGATCTAATGGGTGTTGATTTTGTGCCTATTTACCCTGGATGTGAGAGCAAGAAGTCTAATGATGAGCGCAAAGATTGCCTAGAATCAAGTTTAAATAAATTGATCTCTAGAAAATTTGATACAAGTATAAGTAGTGAATATGGTCTGGATGGTGTTAATCGTATCTATACGATCTTCACAGTAGATCACACAGGTAAAATTATTGATGTAAAAATACGAGCAGCGCATCCTGCGTTAGAAAAAGAAGCTAAACGCGTTATAGATCTCATTCCAGAGATGGAGCCTGGGATAAAAGACGGTAAGCGTGTTAATATGATCTATTCGCAGCCTATTTTATACAAGGTTGAGAATTAGTTAGTAAATCAGTTGCTAAAGATCCGCCTCTCATCAAGGCGGATTTTTTTTCGCTTAAGCGAAAGAGAAAAAAGCTATATCTTGTGGACGCCTTAAAAATCTACCTTTAATGCGTTGTATCCTACCTTTATTTGCGCTTCTATTTTTTGCAATCCCTTGTGCTGCACAGGGTGATTACTCGCCATTTGAAAAATATCCAGTTTTTGAAGAATGTGCAAACGTTGATGTTGCTGATCTCTCAAAATGTTTTGATGATACTTTGATCTCTTTTTTGATTTCAAATTTTGAAGAACCTTCAATAGTTGCAGAGGAGAATTACACAGGTGAAGCTTTTGTTTTGTTTGAAGTTTCTAAAGAGGGAAATTTTGAAGTGCTTACCATTGATGCGGCTTACACAGAATTAAAAGATGAGTTAAAAAGGGTTTTTGGCAAGTTGCCAAAAATAAACCCAGCAACTTACAACGGCAGACCTACATATATGCAGTTTAGTCTTCCTGTGAAGATCCCAATGCAAGCTAATCTCTCTGCTACGGCTGAAACTAAAAAAGTGAAAGATCTGAGTGAGCAAGCTGCTGCGATCAAAAGTGAATATGAGAATATAAAGACTTCGGGTTACAATAATAACGAATACAAAAGCCAGATCTATATCCCATTCAGTCATCAATTGTACAGTCGCTTTGATCAACAAATGAATCTTGTGGGCACAAACAGCCACACGGCGTATAAGCCTTTTACCTACGCTTACGTTGATAAATATTATGATCTAGAAGGTGAGAATGAGCGTTTAAAGAAAGATAAATCTTCTTGGTTTGGGCGTAAATTTTGGAATGAACGCATGGTGACTTTGCAAGGTGAAGACTACTGGTTTACACTTGATCCTGCGGCAGATCTGCAATTGGGTTTTGAAACTGCTGATAACGAAGATCAGAGTTTTACGTACAACAATACACGTGCAGTAGTTTTTCAAGGTGGTATCGGGAAGAAGTTAGGATTTTACACTGCGTTTTATGAAAGTCAAGGGACTTTTCCGGGGTTCTTCAATAGGTATGCGAGAAGTATTCGTCCAGATGGAGGAAATCCTGCTGTGATCCCAGGACGCGGAGTTTCAGAAGAGGCAAACGCTGGGGATTTTGATTATCCTGTTGCAGAGGCGCATTTGTCGTATACGTTTGATGAGCATTTTAATGTTCAATTTGGCCATGGTAAGAATTTTATAGGCGATGGTTATCGCTCTTTGTTGATGAGTGATGCCGCTAGTTCTTATCCGTTTTTAAAATTGAATACCACATTCTGGAAATTTAAATACACAAACACCTGGATGTCGCTACGTGATGTGCGCCCAGAAGTTGTTGCAGATGGAAGTTTCAGAACAAAATATATGGCAAATCACTACTTGAGTGTCAATGTAACAAAGCGTCTTAATCTAGGCTTTTTTGAGAATGTGATCTGGGAAGATGACAATGATCGTGGTTTTGATATTAACTATCTCAATCCTATAATTTTTTATCGTGCGATAGAATTTAGTACTGGTTCTCGTGGTGGTAATGCTTTAATTGGGCTTAGCGCCAAATATAAATTCAGCGATCAGTTTAATATGTATTCGCAGATCATCATTGACGAGTTTTCTACTGGAGCCTTAACAGGTAATGATCATAGTTATAAGAATAAACAAGGCGTGCAGCTGGGCTTTAAATATTATGATGCTTTTAAAATTCCTAACCTCACTTTGCAAATGGAATTTAACCAAGTGCGACCTTATGTGTATAGCAACAATGAGATTCAGTTGAATTATGGGCATGTTAACCAGTCGATGGGGCATTTGTGGGGAGCGAACTTCAGAGAATATATTGCGATAGCACGTTATCAAAACGACCGCTGGTATGGTACAGGGAAGTTGATCTACGGTAAACGCGGTTTTGAAATGGGTGATATAAACGATGTGTATTATGGCGGAAGCATTTATGGTAGCGATGAGAACCGTCCAAGCGATAACGGGATTCTGCTAGGGCAGGGTAATGAGACAAAAACTTTGCTAGGTCAGCTTGAGTTGGGTTATCTAGTAAATCCTGCGACTAATCTTAAGTTTTACACCAGCCTGCTTTATAGAAACAACAAAACACAGTTTCCAGACCCTGTAAATCTTGAAGAAAATACATTGTGGGTGAATTTTGGTTTCAGGACAGACTTGTTTAACTGGTATTATGATTTTTAAAATCTAATTATGAGAAAGATATTTATCACTGCGATTGTTTCACTTTTGTTTTTGGCTTGCGCCAAAGAAAATCAAGAATCACATAAAATGGAATTAGATCAAAACTTTGTGCATGTTGTTTATTTCTGGTTGAATAATCCGGATAATGAAGCAGATCGAGAAGCATTTCTTACTTCGCTCAACAAATTCATGGATAATAGCGAATACGCAAAAACTAAATTCATCGGAGAGCCAGCTAAAACACCGCGTGATGTGGTTGATAATTCCTGGACGTATTCATTGATCTTATCTTTCCCGTCTAAAGAAGCACAAGATCTGTATCAAAAGGAACCTGCGCATCTCAAATTTATTGAAGAATCAGAGGCTTTGTGGGAGCGTGTTCAGGTGTATGATAATGTCTATTATAAAAAATGAATTTTTTAGTAGCAGATATTTTCATTTACCTCTTCGGTATAATTGGAGCATCTGTTCTTTTCTTTATAATTAATTTGTTTAGGTTGGTTTTGTTTAAAAAACCGTTGCCATTTAAATGGTTTATTAAAGAGCGCACTAGCGTTTATGGTGACGGCTGGGTGCAGGCATTAAATGCTATTCTGGGTTTTACGGTCTGCGGTATAGTTGCGTATCTGTTTTTGGCGTAAGCCAAATCTTTCAAAATCAATGAACTTCTTTTAACAAGCAATAAGTCTCAATTACATTGTGTAGACCAATGCGGTGAAGTATCTTTGCACCACTTTTTTAGGGACGTGAAAACAGCCTCTTTGAGCTTAGCAAAAACAAATACAGCCAAGATTTCTGCATGGCATGATTTTAAGGAGATCACTAAGATGCGCCTCGCGGTTAGCGTGGTGTTTTCTAGTTTAGCAGGTTATCTTCTGGGAGCTCTTGTTATAGATTGGTTTACAGTAGGCTTGCTTGCAATAGGCGGCTATTTTATGGTGGGCGCTTCTAACGCTTACAACCAGATCATAGAGCGCGATCTTGATGCGCTTATGGATCGTACAAAAAATCGTCCTGTTCCTGCTGGGAGAATGAGCGTGAAGCAAGCTTTTGCGATCGCTAGCGCTTTTACAATTCTAGGTTTACTTACTTTATATTACATCAATCCTAAAACTGCTTTTTTTGGCGGAGTGAGCATCTTTCTATATGTGTGCTGCTATACACCGCTTAAGACGCGCACGCCGCTATCGGTTTTTGTGGGTGCTTTTCCTGGTGCGATCCCTTATATGTTAGGTTGGGTTGCAGCTACAGGAGATTTTGGTATTGAAGCCGGAACTTTGTTCATGATACAGTTTTTCTGGCAGTTTCCGCACTTTTGGGCTATCGGGTGGTTTTTATATGACGATTATAAAAAAGGAGGTTTTGCGATGTTGCCTTCCGGCGAAAAGGACAAAACCACAGCTTTGCAGGTGATCTTATATACCGTTTGGACGATTCTTATTTCTATTGTTCCTGTCTTTGGTGTTACTGGTAAGCTGCAACTTTCAGTGGTTTCTGCAGTGGTTGTGGGTGTTTTAGGTTTAGGAATGTTGTATTATGCCTTCAGGCTGTACAAATACCAAAATAATGTAACGGCTAAGCGACTTATGCTTTCCAGCGTAAGCTATATTACATTGATACAACTTATTTATGTTGCTGATAAATTTTTAAGATAGATGGAGCTTAATCAACGTACAGAGGAGGAGAAGTTAGTGCGATCTAAAAAGATGATGCTGTGGTTTGGCATCATTAGTTTGAGTATGATGTTTGCGGGTCTTACAAGTGCGTATATTGTAAGTAAAGAGCGCAAAGACTGGCTGACACATTTTGAATTACCGCAGGCTTTTTACATCAGTACAGCGATCATTTTAGCAAGTAGCGTGACGATGCATCTTGCAAAAATGTTTGTAAGAAAAGAGAAATCTTCTCTAGGAAGTGCATTTTTGTTGATCACACTTGCGCTAGGTTCTGTGTTTGTATGGCTGCAATTTGTAGGTTTTGGAGAGATCATAGATCAAGGATATTATCCTACTGGCGGTCAAAGTACCGTTACAACATCATTTATTTACGTTTTTGTTTTTAGTCATATAGTGCATATAGCAGCTGGGATCATTGTTCTTGCTGTGTTGCTAGCTAAGCAATTGATGGGTAAGTACAAGAACGGGCAAACACTTGGCGTCGAACTGGGTGCGACCTTTTGGCATTTTGTAGATTTCTTGTGGTTATACCTATTAATTTTCCTGATGTATTTCAGGTAAATAGAAGTAATTGTGATCAATGCTAATTATATCTATTATAAATACGGATTTTAGCTTTGATTAACATTTTTAAAATACATATTTTTGCAACACTTATAATACCAATAAACTTTTATGGACGCTACTGTTAGTACGGGTACCGAAGGAAAAACATGGGGAGGCGGAAGCCAGCAGCCACTCAAGGCCAGTTATGGTAAAATGATGATGTGGTTTTTCATCTTGTCTGATGCATTAACCTTCTCAGCATTCTTAGCCGCTTATGGTTTCTCAAGATTTAAATTTATAGATCGTTGGCCTATAGCAGACGAAGTTTTTACTCACTTTCCATTTTTACATGGTGTAGAAGCACCTATGTATTATGTGGCTTTTATGACATTCATCCTGATCTTCTCGTCAGTTACAATGGTGCTGGCTGTTGACGCAGGTCATAGAATGAAGCAAAACAAAGTTATCTGGTATATGTTCTTCACTATCGTGGGTGGTATCATATTCGTAGGATCACAAGCATGGGAGTGGAATACTTTTATCAAAGGAGAATTTGGTGCAGTTGAGACTAAAGCAAATAGAATACTTCAATTTGTAAATGCAGAAGGAGAGCGTGTAGCGCTTGAAGAATTTGCAGACATGGGTGTTCACTCTGAGCGTGAAGAGATCACAAGAAGTACAGCATTTTGGTACGAGAGCGAAAGCAGTCTTCCAGATGTAACGCTAGATCAAGTTGTAGCCGGATTTGAAGCTCATGATGATCTTAGAATTAGAGTTCAAGAAGTAAATGAAGAAGGTGAGAAGATCATTCTTTCTCGCGAAGAGTCTCTTCAAAAACTTACTGCAGATGGTAAAGGGATCGTAAGAGGTGCAAACCTTAAACATAATGAATATGGTCACCCATTATTCGCAGATTTCTTTTTCTTCATAACCGGTTTCCACGGATTTCACGTATTCTCTGGAGTTGTGATAAACATCATTATCTTCATCAATGTGATCCTAGGTACTTACCAAAGAAGAGGAAGCTATGAAATGGTAGAGAAAGTTGGTCTTTACTGGCACTTTGTAGACCTTGTTTGGGTATTTGTATTTACATTCTTCTATCTGGTATAAAAAATAAAATTCTTTTTCGCTTAAAGCGAAAAGCACAATAAGTCGATAAAATGGCACACGAAGCAGGACATCACGAATCAGCAGCAAAAAGAATCTGGACAGTTTTTGGGATACTATCTGTAATCACAATTGTAGAGGTTATCTTAGGTATCATCAGACCAGAATTTTTAGTTCATACAAAACTTATAAGTATGAGCTTGCTAAACTGGATCTTTATTATCCTAACTATTGCAAAAGCATACTATATCACTTGGGCGTTCATGCACATGGAGCATGAAAGTAAAGGTCTACGCCGCGCAGTTGTGTGGACGGGGATCTTCCTTATTTGTTATTTAGTATTTATACTTTTAACTGAAGGTGATTACATATTTGAAGTTTACAACAACGGTTATCAAAACTGGAACTTCTAAGAAAATATAACTATTAAAAAAGACGGTGTTAATCACCGTCTTTTTTTTGCTTTAAAGCTGGGAAATAGCCCTTTTATATCGAAATTTGCATACCAAAGTTTCTATTGATCCGTGAAGAAATTTATCATACTTGGCGTACTCTTTATTCTTCCCATCGTGGCCTATCTTTTCTTTGCTTCGGGGATACATAATTTTGCAAAATTACCTGTGCTCACAGAGCATGTGGAAGAATTAGATTTTAATGAAGATATTAAGTTAGAAGGTAAGATCACTGTTTTAGGCTTTCTAGGAGATGAGCTTGTTGCAGATGGTGGTACACTTTTTAATCTTAATCAGAAGATCTATAAATACTTCGGGAAGTTTCAAGATTTTCAGTTTGTGTTCTTAGTTTCAAAAGACTTTGATAAAGAAGCTTTGCAAAAGGTAGAAGACGAGCTTAGCGTTATCAGTGATCTAGATCATTGGCATTTTGTTTTCGCCGAAAGGCAAGAAATAGAGAGCGTTTTTAATAGTCTAGAGACAAATTTCACGCTTACTGATGGTTATTCTCCTTATGTATTTTTAATTGATAAAAAGGCGAGTTTAAGAGGTCGTGATGATGACGAGGATGTTGAGATTTTGTATGGATATAACGCTGAAGATGCAGCTGAGATGTCTAACAAAATGAAGGATGATGTGAAGATATTACTGGCAGAATATCGTCTTGCGCTGAAGAAGAATAACGCTGACAGAAAAATTTAAGATGACAAAAAAACAAACCTACATAGGTATTGCTATAATCGTTTTAATCTTTGGATTTATCTCGGTTAAAAACATCATTAAACGTGTAAATGAGGGCGACGTGGTGCGTGGAGAAGTAGCCGCTATTGATAAAGTTGACAATTCCGCTGAATCTGGTGAGCTATCTTATATAACCATTAACGGCAAGGATAGAAAGGTTCCTGAGTTTAAACTTATAGATCAGAACAACGATACGATCACTGATAAATCGTATCGTGGGAAGGTTTTTCTTGTAGAATTCTTTTTCACAAGATGTCCAGATATTTGTATACCTATGAGTAAGAATCTTATTGAGATCCAGAACGAGTTTGCAGATAGAGAAGATTTTGGTATTGCGAGCATAAGCATAGATCCAGAATACGATACGCCAGAGGTTTTAAAAAAATATGCAGCGGCTTATGGCGCGGTGCATCCTAACTGGCATTATCTTACTGGCGATAGAGAGACTATTTATGATCTTAGTAATATAGGTTTTAATATCAATGCGCAGGCAAATCCTAATCTTGAAGCGAGTTTTACGCACTCTGGGTTATTTGCGCTTGTAGATCAAAATGGTTTTATCAGATCGCGTCTGGATGATTTTGGCAATCCATTAGTGTACTATCGCGGTAATATTCCTCGTGGTGAAGTGAAGGATGGTCAGGAAGATCCACAGATCGATATTTTAATTACAGATATTAAAAAGCTTCTTAAACAAGATTAATACACCCTAGATAATGAGTGAAGTTAACGCAGATCAAAAGAAATATAAAGGCTGGATCATTGCCTTGTCTATCGCAATACCTGTTGCGGTAGCTATTTTGTTTACCATCAGAATTCCGGGGGTAGAGCGTATGGGATTTTTGCCTCCTATTTATGCCGGCATTAACGCACTTACCGCTGTTGTTCTTATCGCGGCCTTTTTCCTAGTGAGAAATGGTAAAGTTAAAGCACATGAAAGTTTGATGAAGTTTGCGATCATTCTTTCGGTGATGTTCTTGTTGATGTACGTTTTGTATCACGCAACTTCAGATAGTACAAAGTTTGGAGATATCGATCTTGACGGCGTGCTTTCAGCTACCGAAAAGGCGTCAATAGGCAGTTATGCTTATTTCTATTACTTCATTCTTATATCGCATATTTTACTTTCAATAGGTGTAATACCTTTTGTATTGATCACGTATGTAAGAGCCATCACCGGTCGCTTTGTAATGCACCGTAAGATCGCTAGGATCACTTTTCCTATCTGGTTATATGTTGCGATTACTGGTGTGATCGTTTACGTTATGATCTCTCCTTATTACCCATAATCTATGTTTAGAAAGATTGTCATCACTTTATTCATTTTGTTTGTTAGCCTTTCGGCGAAAGCCCAATGTGCTATGTGTCGTGCTGCACTGCAAAGTGATACAGATGATAGTATGGCGCAAGGTGTGAATAATGGTATTCTTTATCTTATGATCATTCCTTATGTGCTGGTGGGTGTTGTGATCTTCTACATTTACAAATCTCAACGTAAGGCAAAGAGCCAATAATTTAATACTTTAGTGATCAATTGAAGTGGTAATTGTATATTCACATATGCTTGCCAAATCATTAAATTGGTGATTTTTAGAAAAAAAATGTAACCAATTGTAACAATCTGTGTTCACGATATACAAATCAACCAGAACTAAGGTTATGAGAAAAATTATTATTTGTGCTTTTTTAGGGTTGATAGGTTTTTCGGCTTATAGCCAAAAAGAATACACGCTTCAAGAAGTTCTCACGCTTGCGATGGAAAATAATATTTCTATCCGTCAGTCAATGTTAGATATTGAAGCCGCTGAAATTGATAAATACGATGCATTTGGGAACTTCATCCCAAGTGTAAACCTTCAAGGAAGCAATTCTTGGAATACGGGTCTTACCCAAAACGTAACTACCGGAGTTTTGCAAACACAAACGGTAAGGAACTTTTCGGCGAATGCCACAGCATCATTAACGTTATTTGATGGTCTGCGTAATTTTAAACAAACGCAACGTGCAAAGCTATCAAAGATCGCCGCTCAATATAGTCTTGAGAAAATGGAAGATGATATTGCGCTAATGGTAGCTAATAATTACCTGACGATTCTTCAAAACAAATCTAATGTTGAAACGCTAAAAACACAACATCTAGTTACTGAAGAACAAATTTCAAGAACCGAAGTGCTTGTTGACGCAGGCGAATTACCCAGAGCAGATCTTCTAGAAGCCCAAGCACAATACATGAGTGAAGAGCAGCAAATTGTAGAGGCTGAAAATGCCGTGCAGATCTCTTTAATAGGTCTTGCGCAAATGATCGCGATAAAGGATTACAAGAATTTTGATATCGCAGATGAGGGTTATGGTATCGCTGGTGAAGAGATCTTAATGAGACAACCAGATGAAATTGTTGAAGCAGCACGCGAAGAGCGCTACGAGATCAAAATCGCTGAGCAAAATCTTCAATTGGCTGAAAAGGATGTAGAGATCGCTCGTGGTTCATATTATCCTACTTTAGGAGCTTTTATAAATTATAATACACGTGAGTCTGGTCAAGGTAGAGCTATTTTAGCAGGTGTTGATCCTGATGAGCCTACACAGCAAATAGGTGTTGTGCAAAACACGGGTGATGCCGTGGTTGCTCCTAATTTTGTTACCGCACTTAGCAGTCCCACTCCATTTTTTGAGCAATTATATCTTAATGATGGTATTTCATACGGATTTCAATTAAACATCCCAGTGCTTAATGGTTTTGCTTCTAGAAATCAAGTAAAGCGTAGTAAGGTAAATGCTTTGCGTGCGCAGTACAATCTAGAGCAGGCAGAGCTTGATCTTGAGTCTAGCATCTATCAAGCATATCTGGATGCACAAGGTTCTTTAAAGGCATATCAAGCAGCGCAAGCAGCGATAGAGTCTACAAGACTTGCGTCAGAATATGCGCAGATTCGTTATGAAGAAGGCCTATCTAATGCTTTTGAATTTAATCAAGTGAAACAGCGTTATGACAACGCTTTACTGAATTTAAATAGAACTAAATACGATTATATTTTTAGACTTAAAGTGCTTGAGCTGTACTTTGGTGTCCCTGTTACTGAATTAAAATTTTAGCGATGAACAAAAAAACACTTATTATAATCTTATCGATAGCTGTTGTGTTAGTACTTCTTCTTATAGGAGGCAAAAAAGCAGGATGGTTTGGTAACGGCGGTAACTTTAAAGCGATCCAGGTGCAAGAGATCGCAGAGATGGATATTGTACAAACCGTAGCGGCAACGGGTAAAATTCAACCGGAGGTAGAGGTTAAGATATCTTCTGAAGTTTCTGGTGAGATCATCGAGCTTCCAGTACAAGAAGGACAAACTGTAGTAAAAGGTGATCTTCTTGCAAGAATAAATCCAGACCTTGTGCAAAGTGCATTATCACAAGCGCAAGCATCTTTACAAAATATGCGTGCTGGTCTCGCTCAAGCAAAAGCTAGTCTTAAACGAGCAGAGCTAAATTACCAGCGAAACAAACCTCTTTATGAAAAAGAGGTGATCTCAAAATCTACTTGGGATCAGATCGTGAGTGACTATGAAATAGGAGAGGCTAATGTGCAATCTGCGTATTACAATGTTCAGAGTGCTGCTGCAAATGTGAAACAAAGTAGAGACAACCTTGAGCGTACTACAATTTATGCTCCAATGTCTGGTACTATTTCTAGCCTAGATGTAGAGCTTGGGGAACGTGTTGTAGGAACTGCACAAATGACGGGTACAGAGATGATGCGCGTTGCAGATCTTGTGAATATGGAGGTTGAAGTAGATGTTAATGAAAATGACATTGTAAAGATCAACGTAGGCGATTCTGCGAATATTGAAGTTGATGCTTACTTAAAAAGAGAATTTAAAGGTATTGTTACAGAGATCGCAAACTCTGCTGAGGCAAGCCTTACCGCAGATCAAGTTACAAACTTTAAGGTAAAAGTTAGAGTTCTTGAGGATTCTTACAGAGATCTACTAGAAGGTAAATCTGAAAGTTATTCTCCATTTAGACCAGGTATGACGGCAACGGTAGACGTTATCACGAGCCGTAAGCCTAAGGTTGTAGGTGTGCCTATTAGTGCTATTGTGATCAAGAATGACACAACAGGAACTAAGAAACCTAGCGAGATCATTGGCGACAAACAATATGAGTGTGTTTTTGTAAAAGAAGGTGACGAGGCTAAACTAAGAGTGGTTAAAACCGGAATTCAAGATGATTCTAATATAGAGATCGTGAGCGGTTTAAAGCCAGGTGAGACTGTGATCGTAGGTCCTTACAACGTGGTGACAAAAACACTTAAAGCTGGTGACAAAGTAGAAGTTGCCAAAAACGAAGGTTTTAATCCAGAAGATTAATTTATGGGATTGATTCTCGCACTAGAGACTACAACAACAAACTGTTCTGTTGCATTGGGCGAAGATGGTAAACTCCTCGATCTTATTGAAGATATGGGGGCGAACTACAGCCATGCAGAGCGTCTTCATAAATACATAGCTCAAATGCTAGATCAGAATAATTTAACCAATTCTGATCTAGATGCTGTTGCGATAAGCCGCGGTCCTGGATCTTATACAGGTTTAAGAATAGGTGTAAGCAGTGCAAAAGGCTTATGCTTTGCGCAAAATATTCCGTTGCTGGCTATAGATACGCTTACATCGCTTGCTGTTCAGGCTCAAGGCCAAAATGCCGACTACATCATCCCAATGCTAGATGCTCGTAGAATGGAAGTGTATAGCGCCGTCTATGATGGCGATCTTGATCTTATAAGAGAAATAAAAGCAGAAGTTCTTACTGAAGATTCTTTCGCAGAATATCTAGAGAAAGGTAAAGTCGCTTTTGTGGGTAATGGCGTTGAAAAATTCAAAGAGATTTGCTCAAGCGATAATACCGTTTTTATCACTGATGCTTTGCCATCGGCACGTGAAATGCTCCTTTTCGCGGAAGCGAAATACAAAAAAAGCGACATCGAGGATGTCGCCTATTTTGAGCCTTTTTATCTTAAAGATTTTATCGCCGGGCGATAATTATTTAGCCGAAGTTACAATGTTGCCTTCTTGATAGAAGTGAACATCTCTTTGTGGGTAAGGTATCACAATGCCTGCGTCTTCTAGTCTGCGTTTACCTTCTTCAAGAATATGCCATTTTATTGGGAAGAAATCTTCGTTTTTAGTGAAGTAACGCAACTGTAAATTCACAGAGCTGTCTGCTAATTCTGTTACGATCACCATAGGTTCTGGTTGTGGATCGCCTAAGATCTTGTCGCCTTGTTCTGCAACGAGTTCTAGTAGGATTTCTTTAGTTTTCTTAATGTCACTGTCGTAGTGAATTCCCCAAGTCATTGCTTCTCTTCTTATACCTTCTACAGCATAATTGATCACATTACCATTTGCTAGATCACCGTTAGGGATGATCGCTTGTTGGTTTCCAAAAGTCACAAGTTTAGTATAAAAAAGAGAGATCTCTTTTACAGAACCGTCAACGCCTTGCGCAGAGATCCAGTCGCCAACTTTAAATGGTCTAAGCAATAAAATAAGTACACCGCCAGCAAAATTAGATAAAGATCCTTGTAGGGCCAGACCAACGGCTAAACCAGCAGCACCTATTACAGCAAGTAGGCTGGCAGATTCAACACCCAGATTAATGATCACCATGATGAAAAGGATAACCTTAAGCGTCCAGTTCATTAGGTCCATTATAAACTTCTCTAACGTGATGTCATAATCCTTCTTGTCAAAGAATTTCTTGATCCATCTGTTGATGATCTTAATGAACCAAAGACCTATTAATAATATGATGATCGATGGGATAAGGTCTGAAATCACAAAATCAATGATCTTACTTCCAGCGCCTTCTAGCCATTCCATGTACTTTTCTGTATCCATAAATGTTTTTTAGTTTTAGAAGTTGCAAAGTTCAAGGTTCTATAGCAGAATCAAAAGTCTAAGATGTTTATATAAAGTTAATTTTAGAGCAGTTCTAGCGCTTCAGCTACTGATTTTACAGGTAGTTTACATGTGTTGTCTTGACAAACGAAGATCTTGGTTTCTTCATTTGAGAATCTGTTTTTAAAAATTGAGAGGTTATTATTTTCTTTTTCGCTTAAAGCGAAAACCGCCTGCGGAATATATTTTTGAGACAATTCTTTATAATACTCTTTTGCATCAGGGCCGGTAATCACCACCTCAAAAAACGGATTGGTGAATGACATCGCAAGATCAAGCCAATTGCTGTAGCTGCTTGCGTATGTCGTGATCTCGCTGTTAATATCGTTTAACATTGCAGCCGCGCGATCTAGATGATTTTTGTTGCCAGTGAGATGCCCTAGTTTAAAAAGATTTTTTGCCATGATGCTGTTTGAGGCAGGGATGACGTTGTCTAGATATTCTATGTTGCGCGTGATGAGCGCCGTGTCTTTGCTTGATGTGAAATAGAACATGTTGTTTTTCTCATGTGCAAAATGCGTTATCACATGATCTGTAAGTTGGTTTGCATGATCAAGCCAAGATTGCTCGCCCGTTGCTTCAAAAAGCTTTAAAAATCCCTCGATCACGGCTGCATAATCCTCTAGATACGCATTGATCGAACTCGTACCGTTTTTAAAAGTTCTATTAAGGCCGTCATCATTTCTTAAGGCTTTTTCTAGGATAAAATTCCCTGTGCTTTCGGCAAGTTGTAGAAATTGGCTTTCGCCAAAAGCTTCAAAAGCATTCACCAGACCTGTGATCATGTGTCCGTTCCAGCTGGTGAGAATTTTGTCGTCAAGACGTGGTCTTGCTCTTTTGTCTCTTACAGCCATTAAATCGGAATGCCATTTTGATTTTTTTGAAGCAAAGTCAGCGGCATTTAAGCTATGCTCTTCAATAAAATCTGCATCGCTATCCTGACGAATTAAAACGTAATTACCATGCTCCCAGTAGCCGTAATCGTTAATGTTGTAATAGGCGGCAAAAAGTTCAAAATCTTGATCCAGAATTTGCTTCAATTCATCTTTTTTCCAGACGTAATATGCGCCTTCTTCTAGTTTGTTTTTGCTGTTAAGACTATCTGCATCTAGCGCAGAGTAAAAGCCGCCGCAAGAGTCTAGCATTTCTCTTTTAAGGAAATCTACCGTTTGATAAACGGTTTCTTTATACAGTTTTGTAGGTTCTGCTTTGTAAGTTTTGCTGTATAAACTTAGTAATTGTGCATTATCATAAAGCATTTTCTCAAAATGCGGAACGTGCCATTTTTCATCTACGCTGTATCGCGAAAATCCGCCGCCTATTTGATCATAAACTCCGCCATAAGCCATTAGTTCTAGAGTGGTTTTTACAAAACGCAAAACATCATCATTTTCCTGCTGAATGCCGTAACGCAATAGAAATTCATAGTTATTTGGCATCATGAATTTTGGTGCGCGTCGCATTCCGCCAAGTCTAAAGTCAAACTGCTGCGACCATTTTGCCACCGTGCTATCGATCATTGCGGTGTTGATATCAACCTTATCTTCATTGATCGCCACAAGGCTCATTTGTTTTAAACCTTCATCTAGCCTGCTGGCATAATTTGTAAGTTGGTCTGGTTTTGTAGTTTTTAAAGTAGCGATCTGCTGCAGTGCATCTATCCAGTTTTCTTTAGGTAAATAGGTTGCTCCCCAAACTGGCCTTCCATCTGGCAAAGCAACGATATTTAATGGCCAGCCGCCTCTTCCGCTCATGAGTTGTAACGCATTCATATAAACAGCATCAACATCTGGACGCTCCTCGCGATCCACTTTAATATTGATGTAATTCTCGTTCATGACTTGCGCTACACTTTCATCTTCAAAACTTTCATGCTCCATCACGTGGCACCAATGACATGAACTGTATCCTATGCTTATGATGAGTAGTTTGTTTTCTTTTTTGGCTACAGCCAAAACATCATCATTCCATGCGCACCAATTAACGGGATTATGCGCATGCTGCAAAAGATAAGGGCTGGTCTCGTGTATAAGATCGTTAGTGTGCTTGTGGTGATCCATGAAGTGGCGGGTTATAAATTAAAAATCCCGTTATCAAGAAAAATTAGATAACGGGATTAAATGTTATTGAAGAACAGAATCTACTTTACTTCAAAAGTGATTTTAAGATTCACTCTATATTCTGAAATTGTATCTCCTGTTACTTTAGCGCTTTGTTCTTTTACATAAACAGAGCGAATGTGTTTAATACTTTTTGAAGCTTCCTTAACACCGTTTGCGGTTGCTTGTTCCCAACTTTTGTTTGAGCTGGCTAATACTTCTATAACTTTTAAAACTGACATAATGTTAGATTTTTATTCGATTTTTTATCAATCGTTTAAGTTACAATAAACTAAGCGGTATTTTGTTAAGGAAAACCTTTTTTTAAGCGTTGATCGCTTCTACATGATTGATCTTATCGCCTAGCATTTGCTTTAACATGTTCTCTATACCATTCTTAAGTGTGAAGGTTGATGATGGGCAACCGCTACAAGCACCTTGTAAGATCACTTTTACATTTTTGGTTTCTGGATCATAATTGTCAAATTGTATGTTACCACCATCACTAGCAACAGCTGGTTTTACATACTCTTCTAGAATATTATGGATTTGCTGCGATACATCATCCATCGCTTCAAAAGCTTTCTCAGTAACTTCTTCTTTTTGCTGTACAGTCTTTGTAAACCCTTCTTTAAGAACCTCTTTATCGTCTTCTAGATATTGACGTATAAATTCTCTTACATCTTGAAAAACCTCGTCCCACTCAGTAACATCATATTTCTGGATGCTGATGTAGTTAGAGTCCATAAAAACCTCCTTAACAAACGGGAAGTTAAAAAGCGCCATTGCAAGTGGAGAGTTTTTAGCTTCTTCAATATTTTTAAACTCTAGCGTCTCAACAACTAATTTTTTGTTAGTTACAAACTTTAGTGTTGCTGGATTAGGAGTGCTTTCGGCATATACAGTAAGCGGCACTTTTTTAGTATCATCATCTCCTGCGATGATAAGAACACCATTATCATTAAGATAATCTTCAATTTGCTTTGCAAGCTCGTTTTGAATATCGATCCACTCAACAATATTGAATTTCTCAACAGCGATAAAATTTTGTGCGATATATACCGTTTTTACAAAAGGTAGATAAAATAGCTCCTGAGCCAGCGGTGAATTTTTTGCTTCATCTATGTTTTTAAACTCATAGCTTTTGTGATTTACTAGAAATTCATTCGCCTGAAATTTCTTAATTGCAGGGTTAGAAGTAGGCTCTACAGTGATGCTATATTTACTCATATTAAAATTTTGTGCAAAGTTAGTGAATAGGGCGGCAATTAAGGTGACATTTTACAAAGTAGACGATGTATACTCACAATATTTAGTTAGATTTATCGCCCCTTAAAGAACTTAGCCATCAATCAATAAGCCACACATGCTTAGAAAATTACTTTTAGTTGTTTTAATTGCGGTTGCTGCGAGGGGTGTTGCGCAAGAAGGTATCCCAGTGTATTCTGATTACCTGTCTGATAATCTGTATTTATTGCACCCGGCAATGGCAGGTGCTTCAAATGCAAATCAAATACGACTTACTGCCAGGCAGCAATGGTTTGACGTTGCAGATGCGCCAAACTTACAAACCTTAAGCATAAACGGTAGAGTAGGAGACAAAGTTGGTCTGGGAGCAATAATGTTTGCAGATCAAAATGGGTATTTCTCTCAGAGAGGATTCTACGGTACGTTTGCTTATCATCTTTTGCTTTCGCGAAATTATATCGACCTGCATCAATTGTCTTTTGGAGCAAGTGTAGGTTTTCTTCAAAACACAATAGACGAAACTGAATTCCCTACGCAGCCATTTGACCCTGTGATCACCGGTGGTAATCCTACAGATAATTTTTTCAATGTTGATCTAGGGATGTCCTATTATTTCTTGGATTTCTTTGCCCACGCAACGGTGAAAAATGTGCTTCCGCGTCAGCGAGAATTATTTACACAAGAGCTTGAGTCTACTAATCAAAGAAGATATATTTTATCGGCTGGATACATTTTAGGGAAACCAAATAGTCCATGGAAGTATGAACCTTCACTTATGTTTCAAGCCACTGATGAAACTCAGGAAGCAACGGTAGATTCTAACTTCAAAGCCTACCGACTTTTTGATTGGGGGCAATTGTGGGGCGGTTTGTCTTACAGAAGAAGCTTTGATGGCGCAGAATTCACTGAAGATGGTCAAGAGATCAGAAGCCAAAAATTACAATATCTCACCCCTGTTCTGGGAGTGAACGTGGGCGACTGGTTATTTGCCTATACATATTCTTACCAGATGAATAGTGTTGTGCTTTCTAATGGTGGTTTCCATCAGATCACGCTAGGATTTGACTTTGGTAAGCGTCGTGAAGAATACGAGTGTTTCTGTCCTGCGATCAATTAAAATTCTAGAAATTCTACCTTCTTGTCTGTTTGAACACTTGATGTAAGTTGTTCTAGAACCGCAATGGATTTATTAGAATAAAGACAATGTGTTGGGTTTTGGCTTTCGCCCAAAAGTTCTCTTGTACGTAATATATTTTCCGTTTGTCTGGCTACTGCTTCTCCCGAGTCTATTATTTTAACAGATGCTGGCATCATCTCTCTTAACAACGGAATCAAATACGGATAATGAGTGCAGCCTAAAACAAGATGATCTATGTTTCTATCAAGCATAGGCTTTAAAAGTCGGTGTAGAAGTCTTTTTGTTTCTTGAGAATTTAGTTGGCCGGCTTCAATAAGTTCTACAAGGCCAGTTCCCATTGTTTCTATCACTTCGATATTGCTGGCAAATAGGCTAGAAGTTTTTGCAAAAAGGCTGCTGCTAAGCGTTCCTTTTGTGGCTAAGATACCTATGGCGCCATTCTTTGTATTTAATGCAGCAGGTTTAATGGCAGGCTCGATCCCGATGAAGGGAACATCGTACTTTTCACGTAAGTGCTGTATCGCATTTGTGGTCGCGGTATTGCAGGCTAC
The DNA here is from genome assembly GCF_055391795.1 of Leeuwenhoekiella obamensis. Taxonomy (NCBI): domain Bacteria; kingdom Pseudomonadati; phylum Bacteroidota; class Flavobacteriia; order Flavobacteriales; family Flavobacteriaceae; genus Leeuwenhoekiella; species Leeuwenhoekiella obamensis. The sequence goes on from NZ_AP029251.1 coordinate 3,599,419, forward strand.
AACGATGAGTTTACAGTTTTGAGAAAGCAGATATTCGGTGTTTTTTATCGATAGCTCAATGATGGCGTCTTTGTCTTTTTCGCCGTAAGGTGCATTCTTAGAATCTGCCAGATAAATGGTGTTCTCATACGGCAGCCGCTGTATGACCTCGCGCCATATAGACGTGCCGCCCACGCCGCTGTCAAAAAATCCTATGGGATCGTTGTTTAGCATTTGCCAAAAATAAAAAAACTGCCAATTAAGGCAGTTTTTATAACATTTCTATAAGTTGGTTTTTTATAAACCAAGTGCTTTTTTTACATCTGCAGTAAGATCGTATCCATCTGCAAGAAGAACGCCAGTTCCTGTTGTGCTGTCTAGTACATATTGAAAGCCTTTAGCACGAGCTACTTCTTGGATCTTAACTCTTACCTCTTCAAGAATTGGTCTGTATAGATCACCTTCTTTTTTAGCGATATCTTGATATGCATTACGACGGAAATCAAGAATATTTTGCTGAAGAGCAGCTACTTCTCTTTGACGAGCAGCGTTTTCTTCGTTAGTTTTAGTTTGAGCTTCACGAGCATATTGCTCATTTTTCTTTTGAAGGTCAACACCTTGTGCTTTGATGTCTGCATCATAAGAAGCACGTAATTTTTCAAGGTCTGCTTGTGCGCGCTGATATTTGGGTAAATCTTCTAATAATGCTTGTGTGTCAATATGAGCTACTTTGCTGTTTTGTGCGTTAACGCTGGCAGAGATACCAAGGATTAAAGCGATCGCTACAATAAGGGTCTTAAATTGTTTCATTGTAAAGTATAAAATTTAGGTTTTATAATATTGTGTTTATAGTTGTTTATAAGCCTGAGCCAGGTGGTTTCATTCCGTTACCTTTTCTGGCTGCATCAAGAGAGTCTTTGCGGCGTTGTCTTAATTGCAAGATAGAATCTCTTTGACGTTGTCTTTCTTCTAATATTTTCTTTCTCTTTTCTTCTGCACTGAGGCCTGCTTCTGCGGGATCTTCAGTTATACCGGCAGCTTTTTTTCTTGCGGCAATAATGCTGTCACGTTTTTGCTGTCTTTCTTCAAGCAATTGTTTGCGTCTTTCTTCAAACTCTTGCTCTTTAGCTAATTTTTCGGCTTCGCGAGCATCTTGTCTTGCTGCGATGATACTGTCTCTTTCTGTCTTTTTTGCTTCAGCTTCTTCCTCGCGGGCTGTAACTTCTCTTTCTTCTTCTACAGATCTAGCTTCGTTGCGCTCTAGTTCTTTTCGCTCAGAGCGATTACTTATTTGATTACGCTTTGAGGCTCTAGTTATGCTCAATAAAATCTGATCGCTAATATCATGTCTCTCGTTTGCATAAAGCATCACAAGGTCTGCAGACTTGTCAAAAACAAAATCATACTGTCTTGCTTTGCTTATCTCTTGCACAGCATTAAAGACTTGATCTTGTACTGGCTCAACAAGATTGCGTCTCTGGATCATAAGATCGCCTTGCGGGCCAAAACGCTTTTGCTGATAATCCATCAACTCTTCTTCTAGATAAGTGATCTCTTCTTCTCGCTCATCAATAAGCTCTGTGGTTAGTAAGACTTTCTCATTCTCGAGTGACTTTCTCATTTCTGCCACTTTGCTTTTTCTGGTCTCGATCTCCTTTTTCCATTCTCCTACACGCTGATCGAGTTGTTTTTGTGCATCCTGATATTCAGGAACATTTTGCAAGATATATTCCATATCAATGTAACCTATGCGTATGCTTTTTTGCGCTTTCGCGGAAAATGTTGCTACAAGAGCCAAAGTAATAAGGAAAAATCGTTGCATCATGGCGTTATATTTTATTTAGAAAATATCGTGCCAAATTTATAGGTTCTGCCCAATGATAAAGTGCGTTTCCCATCCATTAGCACCACCGACGGTTCCTGGAATAGGGTCGAATCCATAGCCGAAATCTATACCCAGAAGACCAAAGGCTGGCATAAAAATACGAATTCCTGCACCAGCTGAACGGTTTAAAGAGAACGGATTATAGTTTCTAAAATTGTCAAACGACGCACCACCTTCAGCAAAAATTAATCCGTAGATAGAAGCTGATGGTTTTAGCACCACTGGATAGCGCAATTCAAACTCAAATTTGTTGTAGATCGTAGCTCCATCATTAGAATCTAAATCTAAGTTAGGATCGTTCTGTAAATCATAATTTCTATCAGCAGGCGCTACAGACTGGTTAGGATAACCTCTAAGTCTTACAACTTCACGACCATCTAAAGCATAACCTGCAAGACCGTCACCACCTAAGAAGAATCTTTCAAATGGAGGAATACCTCTCTCGCTGTTGTATGCACCTAAGAAACCAAATTCTACTTTGCTGCTTAATACAAGGTCACCTATAAGTTGCGTAAACCACTGGCCGCTGAATTTGATCTTGTAATATTCTAGCCAGTCAAAACGTTGCTGGTCAATTTCTCCTCTTCTTTCAAAATCACCATCTTCAATTGCTTGAGCTCGCTCTTCATTTAAGGCTTTGTAATCAACACCATTCCATGCAGAATATGGCGGAGTTAATTTCGCCGTAAGGCTAAAATTAGACCCGTTACGCGGGAAAATAGGGTTCTGATCTCCTTGATTACGAGAAATACCAATTGTGTATGCTAAGTTCTCTGAAGAACCATTACCGAAGGTAAATAGACCTGTGTTGTAGTTCTTAAGGTCAAAATGCTGAAAACTGATCGCATTAGAAAGGTAGAAGAAGTTATCAGGCCAGTTCAAGCGTTTTGATAGACCGATAGATCCACCAGTAATTAAGAATCTTCTGTCTTTGTCAACTTCTAGTCTACCAATACCGTAGTTTGTTAAGTATGAAATACTGTGCGAGAATGAAAGCTGGAAGTTTACCGGCTTTTTACCACCTAACCATGGTTCTGATAAGGAAGCGCTATAAGTCTGGTAATATGTACTTGCTTGCGCACGTAAGCTAAACTTCTGCCCATCTCCCATAGGAAGCGGCTGGTATGCCTCTTTGTTAAATAAGTTCTGGATAGAGAAGTTGTTGAAAGAGAGACCAAGCGTCCCAACAAAACCTCCACCACCGTAACCACCAGAAAGTTCGATCTGGCTGGCACCTTGCTCCTCAACATTGTAGTTGATGTCAATCGTACCGTTGTATTGATCTGGATTAAGGAATTCTGGATTAAGATTTTCTGGGTTAAACCATCCTGTTTGACCAAGTTCTCTTACAGTTGTCATCACTGCTGCACGGCTATATCTGTTTCCAGGGCGTGTGCGCAATAGGCGGTAGATTACACGGTCGTTAGTTTTGTCGTTTCCTTCTACAGTGATACGGTCAAAATAAGCCAATTTACCTTCGGTAATTCTAACTTCAAAGTCGATCGTGTCATTGTGAACATTTACTTCTACCGGGTTGATAGAAGAGAAAAGGTAACCTGTGTTTTGATAAAGGTTTGTAAGATCGTCTGCATCAGGATCGCCTTCTTTTGCAATACGCTCTTTAAAAAGTACGCCGTTGTACACATCGCCTTTTTCAATACCTAATCTGCTTGCTAAGAATTTGTCATTGTAAACAGTGTTTCCTAAGAAGTTAATATCACCAAAGTAGTATTTATCACCTTCTTCCACATTTAGCTTAAGCGTAATAAGATCATTACCGTCTTTTGTAAGCGTGTCTGAAACAATACGAGCATCTCTAAAACCTTTCTCTTTGTATTTTTCAATGATCTTAACCTTGTCTTCTTCGTAGTTTTCTTCAATATACTTAGAGCGTTTCCAGAACCTTAAGACATTTTTCTTCTTAGTGTTCTTCATTTGCTTGCGAAGTTTACTATCGCTAAGCTCGCTATTACCTTCAAAAACAATATTGTCGATCTTCACGCGATCACTTTTGTCTACAGTGATAAGCATGTCAACCTTTTGAGCATCGGTAGAATCTTCAACTTTGCGAGTAATGATATTTACTTTGCTGTTTAAGAAACCTTGCTCTTTGTATTTATTCTCGATGAAGTTCTTTGTAGTTGTGATCAGGTTTTCGGTAACCTTGGTCCCGCGAGTAAGTTTATTGTCTTTAATAAGTTCTTCGCCCTTTTTTTCTTTGATACCGGTAACTGTAACTTTATTAAGCGCAGGTACTTCTTGTACTTCAAGCTGAAGATCAACAGTGTCGCCCTCAACATTCGTTACATAAAGGTTGATGTCGCTAAACAGACCAATATTCCAAAGTTTCTTAATTACTTGGCTTATCTTATCTCCTGGTAAATAAAGCACGTCACCAGTTTTAAGGCCTGTGTATGTAATTACTGTTTGCTCGTTAAACTGTGTATTTCCTGAAACAGATATTGTGCCAATGGTGTATTGCTTTCCTTCTGAAAAAGGTATGTCTGTATCTTGGGAATATAGTTTAGGGGAAATGCAAACTAAAATGAAGAATAGAGCGAATGCGCTCTTCTTATACATTGATTCAATTGATTTGATCACTCGTCTTTCCAAATCTTCTTTCTCTTTTCTGATAATTAAAAATTGCTTCGTACAGATGTTCCTTTCTAAAATCTGGCCATAATACTTCTGTGAAGTATAGCTCAGCATAGGCTATCTGCCAAAGCAAAAAGTTACTTATCCGTTGTTCTCCACTTGTACGGATGAGTAAATCTACATCTGGCAGGTCATGAGTATACAAATGTTCCTTAATGACTGCCTCTGAAATTAAATGTGGCGAAAATACATTATTTTTAACTTTAAGAGCGATTTCCTGGACGGTTTTTGTAAGTTCTTCCCTTGATCCATAGCTCAATGCCAGTGTGAGTTTAAGTCTCTTGTTGTTTTTAGTTTTCTCTATTACTTCGCTGAGTTCTTTTTGCGCTTTAGCGGGTAGATTAGAGATGCTTCCTATGGCATTAAGCGATATATTATTGTCTTGTAAAGTCTTGATCTCTTTCTTTAAAGAAGAAACCAAAAGATTCATTAAAGTATCTACTTCAAGCTTTGGTCTTTTCCAGTTTTCGGTAGAAAATGCATAAAGTGTGAGGTAAGGAACACCTAACTCTGCACATGCCTCAACCGTTTCTCTTACAGCTTGAGTGCCTTTTTTATGACCATTCATACGTAGTAGGCCTTGTTTTTTGGCCCATCTTCCGTTACCATCCATAATAATGGCAACGTGCTGTGGTAGCTTGTCTTTATCTAATTGGTCAAGGTTCATTCTTAAAATTTTAAAAACCGCAATAACAGGGTCGGCGCCCAAAAGTATACGTTAACGTTACACCAGTAAACATGTACCAGTCATCATTGCTAATATTACCAAAATATGGTGGATTCTCAGGATTTGCTTCCTGCACGCTTCCATCCATATGGTCTATAAAAGTATATCGAGCTCCAATCTCTGCACCAGCGATAAATCTAGAGCCGATAGCCATTTTAAAACCCAAAGTAAGCGGAATAGCAAAATCCCACTCATTATCTGTCTTTATCAAGCCATTAGCGCTAGGTCTAAAAAGGTCGTGATTAAAAAACTCAATACCGGTGTGAAGATACGGAGTTGCAGGTTTATTAAAGCTTTCGTGAAGATTAAATTCCCAAAAAGAATATTCAATACCTGCGCCTAGCTCAAGCATATCTGTACTAAACTCATAGCCTCTTACTTGTCTGCTAGCGTCATCAGATTTGAGATCGTCAGCTTGCAATGAGCCAAATTTTGCTGTAAATCTATACGTAACACGCGGATTTCTATTGTATCTAAACATTCCGCCAGCCATAACCGCATTGGGAGAAATGTAATTTGTACTACCTACGTCGCCTATAAAATTTGTTCCGCCGGCGATCACCCCAATCTCGTATGTCTGTCCCTGCAAGGTTGCAAAGCAGGTTAGTAGTATGACTGTAGTCAAAAAGTGGCGCATAGGTTAAAAAGTTTGCAAATATAACAATAAAGTCTGCCCTTTAACAATTTGTGTCAAGGTCTCTTAGATAACTGAAAACAGCCTATAATATTGCTTAATTGCGTTTGTCTTCGCCCCACATTAATTTTTTGCGCAAGGTGGAGATGAAGGTGTCATTTGCAAAGGTCACCATATTGATGTTAAACGGTGTTCTTTTTAAAATAAGCTTTGTTTCAACGGGTATACTGGCAATTCGAGAATCTAGAGAAACAAGGTGATCTTCTTCTCTTCCTGAAACTTTAAGTGAGATCTCAACATTATCTGGCACAACAAGTGGGCGCGCATTGAGATTATGTGGTGCAATAGGAGTAAGAACAAAACTTGAGTTACCTGGCATAATTACTGGTCCGCCGCAACTTAAGGAATATCCTGTAGATCCTGTGGGCGTTGAGATTATGAGTCCATCGGCCCAGAAGTTTGTGAGGTATTCACCATCAAGATACGTTTCTACAGAGATCATCGAGGTAGAGTTCTTTCTGCTTATCGTGATCTCATTCAAAGCAAAATTAAGGCCTATTTTTTCCTGAAGTTTTGGCTCTTCTGTTTCTAGTTGGATCAAAGATCTGGGTGAAGTTCTGTAGTCTTTTGTCAGGATCTTTTCCACGGAAGTGGCAATATGCTCTTTCTGTATAGTTGCGAGAAAGCCCAGCCTACCTGTATTTATGCCTACGATGGGAATGCCCAGATCTCTTACATAGGTGATGGTTTTTAATATTGTACCGTCACCGCCTATGCTAAAGAAAAGATCGTAAGAGTGGTCTAGCTCCTCAAAGGTGCTAAACTGTGGGTAATCTTTATTTATTTCTTTGTTCTCGCGAATGAGCTTCAAGAAATTTTCCTCAATCACTACAGAGACGTCCTTCTCGTTAAGAATGTCTAGCAGCGTTTCTATGTATTGACCTGAGTTTTCATGATAAAACTGGCCGTAGATGCCTACCTTCATAGATTATATGTTGAGGTATTTTTCAAGATATTGAGAGCGTTCTCTTAAGTCATTAAGTAGCGCATCTTCTTGATGATTTGAGACTATGTTGTAGCCATACCTGCGGAAGGTTTGGAGAATGTCATTTATGCTTCCGGCGCGACCTATTTTTATTGAGATCTGCGCAACATCATTAGCGATTTTTGATATAAAAGCTCCTAAAACCTGACCTTCGCTAGACTCCACGATTTGAGAAATTTCGCTAAAGCTATAATCCCAGATTCCTTTTTCAACGATAAGTATGTTTCCTATTTCGCTTAAAAAAGGTGTGCTGTTAAAATAGTTTACAATATCTGTAAGCTCATAGTAGCCACGGTAAATATTGCTCTCGTCCAGCACAGGAATTATGTTAGTATTGTTTTGGCCAAAAGCCTCAAGAATATTTAACCATACCGTCTCTTCGCGTACATAAAACCCCTCTAGCATATGTGCGTGATCTTTGATGAGCTCATCTGCACTAAGGCAGTGCACATCATTTTCTGCAATGCATCCCAGATAAATACCATTATTCATAACGGGGATGTGAGAATATGTGGTTTGCGTAAAGACATCTTGCGCCTTGCCGATGTTATCATCCATCAGCAGTGGCTCAATGTCGTTAATAATGAAGTCTGTAATGATCATAGCAATTTTTCTATATGCAATTTAGTCAAAAAAATAAGGCCTTAGGGGTTGCTACTTTGTATTTTTGCCCTTCAATAATGATACTATGACTAAGCTAAGTGTTAATGTAAATAAGATCGCCACATTGCGTAACGCGCGTGGTGGTAATGTGCCAGATTTGCTAAAGACGGTAAAGGATATTGAGAAATTTGGTGCGCAAGGTATCACGATACATCCGCGTCCAGATGAGCGTCACATACGCTATCAAGATGCACGCGATCTTAAAACTGTTGTCACGACAGAACTTAATATAGAAGGTAATCCGGTAGAGAAATTTATCAATCTCGTACTTGAGGTTAAGCCAGATCAGGTAACGCTTGTGCCAGATGCGGTAGATGCGATCACTTCTAATGCGGGTTGGGACACGATCAAGAACAAGTCTTTTTTAAACGAGGTGATAACCGAGTTTAAGTCTAACGGTATTCGCACGTCAATCTTTGTTGATCCTATTGAGAAAATGGTAGAAGGAGCAAAAGAAACAGGTACAGATCGTATTGAGTTGTATACTGAGGCTTTCGCCAAAGGTTTTGAAAAAGGAGATACAAGTGCCATTAAGCCCTACGTAGACGCTGCGCTAGTTGCAAACGATCTTGATCTAGGGATCAATGCAGGTCATGATCTTTCGCTTGAAAATGTACAGTTCTTTAAGAACAGTATTCCGGGATTGCTAGAAGTATCTATAGGTCATGCGCTTATCGCGGAAGCACTTTATCTAGGTTTTGAAACTACGATAACTCAATATTTAGAAAAACTGCAATGATCTTACATTCTAAAGTTATAGGAAGTGGAAAACCCTTTGTCATCCTTCACGGTTTTCTGGGTATGGGTGATAACTGGAAAACCCTTGCAGGTCAATTTGCCGAAGATGGTTATGAAGTGCATCTTGTAGATCAGCGTAATCACGGAAGAAGTTTTCATTCAGAAGATTTTAGCTATGAACTCATGGCGCAAGATCTAAAGGAATATTGCGATTCAAAAAATCTTGATGAGGTCATTCTTTTAGGGCATAGCATGGGCGGTAAAACCGCAATGCGTTTTGCGGTGCAATTTCCAGAAATGGTAACTAAATTAATTGTTGCAGATATTGCGCCACGATACTACCCGCCGCATCATCTTGAGATCCTTTCTGGTTTAACCAAGCTTGCAGCAAATGACGAGGCGCTAACAAGCAGAGGTGATGCAGATGATTATTTGGCTAACTACATAAAAGATTGGGGTACGCGACAGTTTTTGTTGAAGAACCTTTTTTGGAATAAACAGAAGAAATTAGAGCTGCGTATGAATCTTCCTGTGCTTTCGCAAAAAATGGAAGCAATAGGAGAAGCGTTGCCTGCAGATGCTGTTTATAATGGAAAAACTCTATTTCTTAAAGGAGCTAAATCTGATTATATAACAGAAAATGAGAAAGTTTCTATCTCAAAATACTTTCCTGATAGCGAAATCGTTATAATTTCTAATGCCGGTCACTGGCTTCACGCCGAAAATCCTAAAGATTTCTACGCAGAAGTGACAAAATTTTTATAACATTGTTTAACAAAAATATTATGCATACATAATATTTTTGTTCTAAATTCTTGACGATTTTAACGCTATCGCAATTTTTTTGATTGAAATTGAAAAATCATTAATTCTTAACTTACTTAAAAAATGATGAAAAGATTCCTATTGGTCGCTTTGGTACTTGGTACCTTTGCGACAAGTTATGCAGGAGGGTATCGTGTGTCTTTGCAAGGGCAAAGAGCATTAGCCATGGGGCACTCTGGTGTAGCTTATGTAAACAATGCAGAACTTGCATTTTTCAACCCAGCGGGATTGGTTTATTTAGAAAATAAAATAAACATCTCTGCGGGTGCAAGTGCTGTTTTCTCTGATGTGGCTTGGCAAAATTCAGATTTTGGCCAGATGGCGAGTACCGAGGATAATGTGGGTACTCCTTTTTATTTATATGGTTCTTATGCGGTGAACGAGTGGTTTACTGCGGGTCTTGCAGTTTATACTCCTTATGGTAGTACAGTAGAATGGCCTACAGATTGGGCTGGTTCTCACCTCGTGAATAAAATTGAACTTCAGGCGATATTTGTACAGCCATTAGTTTCGTTTAAGATCAACGACATGTTTAGTGTGGGTGGTGGTCCTATATTCGTTACTGGTGCAGTAAACTTTAATCGTAATGCAAACCGTACACTTTCAGATCTAGAGGGTAATCGTTCTAATGTTACTGTTGACGATAGCGGTGTGACAAATTTTGGTTGGTCAGCATCGGCGATGGCGCGTTTAACAGATGATCTTACTTTAGGTGTAAACTACCGCTCAGAGATCATTCTTGAGTCTGAAGACGGTACAGCGACTTTCTCAAATTTCCCAAATTCTCCTTTGGCGCCAGCCAACGGAACGACAGGCTTCTCTGCATCTTTACCGATGCCGGCAGAACTTACTGTGGGTGCTTCGTATAGTTTAAAAGAAAACTGGACGTTCAACTTTGACTACGTAAGAACCTTCTGGGGTGTTTATGAAAATCTTGATATAGATTTTACTAATCCTGCGTATCCAGATTCTTTTAACCCAAGAAACTATAAGGATTCTTCTACATATAGATTTGGTGTAGAATATGTAGCAAACGATATGTTTACATTAAGAGGTGGATATTACTTTGATGAGTCTCCAGTTCAGGCTGGATATTTCGCTCCAGAAACACCTAGAAATGATAGCAATGGTTTTACTGCTGGTCTTTCTTTTAATGTAAATGAACACCTAAGTATAGATGCTTCTTTTCTTTATTTAAGATTTAAAGAGATTGATGCTTCTTACGATTATTATCAGGAAAATGGGCAGAATGTTCCGTTTGAAGGAACATATAAGAGTTCTTCTTTTATTCCTGGTATAGGTCTATCATATAGTTTGTAAAAAATAAATACTATGAAAACATATTTAAAATATTTAGCGTTTGCTTCTATTCTTGCTGTAGGATGTGATGCAGAACTAGAAAATCCTATTGACGAGGATGGCTTTTACACCAGTGGTGAGGCAGATTTCTCAAATTTTGTGTCAGTAGGTAATAGCTTAACAGCGGGTTATGCTGATGGAGCTTTATACATCACAGGGCAAGAGAATTCTTTACCTAATATCATGGCAGGTCAATTTAAGCTTGCTGGTGGTGGAGAGTTCAAACAACCACTTATGGCAGATAATCTAGGTGGTTTAAAATTAGGAGGGGAAGTTATTGCTGAAAACAGATTTGTGCTTACTGCACAAGATGCTGTGACACCTATAGGTCCTGCTCGTTTAGCTGGAGATCCACAAACAGATATTACAAATGTACTATCTGGCTCATTTAATAACTATGGTGTTCCTGGTGCAAAAAGTTTCCATTTAGGTGCTTCTGGTTATGGTAATGTGGCTAGAGTGCCAGATAATGCAAATCCATATTTTGTTCGCTTTGCGTCTTCTGCAGATGCTACTGTTTTAGGAGATGCTTTAGCGCAATCACCTACTTTCTTTAGTTTATGGATAGGTAATAATGATATTTTAAGTTATGCTACTTCTGGAGGAATCGGGGTTGATACGAATGATCAAGAAAACCTTAATTTAGATCCAAGTACCTATGGGCCTAATGATATTACAAACACTCAAGTTTTTGCATCTGTTTACAATGATCTTGTTGCTGCATTGTCAGGAAGTACAACAGGTGGAGTGGTGTTTAATATTCCAGATGTAACGTCAATCCCATATTTTACAACAGTGCCTTATAATGCGATACCATTAGATGAGGCAACAGCAGAGCAGGTTAATGCTGGTTACACACAGTATAATAATGGTCTTCTCTTTGCGGCTTCTTTAGGAGCTTTGGAGCAAGAAGAAGTGGAAAGGAGAACGATTAGTTTTCAAGAAGGTCAAAATGCTATTGTTATTGAAGACGAAGAATTAACTGATTTATCTGCTTTAGGGTTGCCAAGCATTCGTCAAGCAACGCCTGAGGATCTGATCTTATTGCCTGCATCATCCACTCTAGGAACACTTGCAAATCCAAATGATCCTACTACCGTAAGAGGTGTAGGAGTACCTCTGGGCGACGAATTGGTTCTTATTCCAGAAGAGCAGAAATCGATAACCGATGCTCAAGCTTCATACAACGCAGCTATCCAGAATATCGCTAGTGCAAACGGTCTTGCGTTTGTAGATGTGCAAGGAACTTTAAACCAACTTGCAAATGGCGGTATTACTTATGATGCGGGTACACTAACGTCTACTTTTGCAACTGGTGGAGCATTTTCTCTAGATGGTGTTCACCCTACGCCTCGTGGATATGCATACCTTGCAAATCTTGCGATAGATGCGATCAATACTACTTATGGTAGCACAGTGCCTAAGGTGAATATTGGTAACTACAATACAATTACTGTGAGCAACGACGTGCAGCAGTAGTCCTTTTTATAAAATACTTATTTATAAAAACCGCTATCACTGAGATAGCGGTTTTTTTGTAACTTCAAATCATGAATTTTTTACTTAAACTTCTCTTTACTGCGCTTGCAGTAATAATCTTGGCTTATGTGTTGCCAGGTGTTGCCGTAGCTTCCTTTGGAAGTGCGTTGATCACGGCATTTGTCTTGGCTTTTTTCAGGGCGATCGTAAAACCCATACTTGTGGTGATTACAATTCCTATCACCATTGTGACTTTGGGTCTATTTCTTCTTGTGATCAACGGGTGTATCATTCTTATGGTAGATTATTTTATCCCGGGATTTAATGTAGATGGCTTTGTGTGGGCGTTGATCTTTAGTCTTTTGTTGTCGTTTTTGCAGTCTGTACTTTTTGGACTTTTTGAAGACAAGAAGGCAAAGTGATCTCCTTATTTTTCAGGTAGAAGAGATCGTTTTTGAGTCGCTTTCGCAAAAGCGATAAACACATGATTTAAAGGTTCCTCAATGCCAGTGGCTTAAAACTTGCTGAGGTATGAAAAAAGCAGTACTTTTGCAGACCGAAATTTAAAGCAAAAATTTGCCCAAATGAACATTACAAGAGAAGACATCGATGATTTGAATGCTGTACTGAAGGTAGATATCGCGCAGGCGGACTACAAAGATAAGGTGCAGAAGGTGCTTGAAGACTACAGGAAATCTGCTAATATTCCTGGTTTTAGAAAAGGTCATGTGCCTATGAGCCTTGTTAAAAAGCAATATGGTAAGGCAGTACTTGTGGATGAGGTAAACAAACTTTTGCAAGAGAATTTGCAAAAATATCTTACCGAAGAAAAATTGGATGTATTGGGCAATCCACTGCCTAAGGATCAAGAAGAGCTTAACTGGGATGCTGATGATTACAGCTTTGAATTTGAGCTAGGGCTTGCGCCAAAATTTGATGTAGATCTTAAGCCTAAAAAGGCGATCACTGCTTACAAGATCACTGCAGATGATAAAATGATCGACAATCAGGTAAAAGCGATGCAAAAGCAATATGGCAAGATCTCTCCTGTAGAAGAAGTGAAAGAAGGTGTTGAGATCACTGCTTCTATCGTTAATGAAGAAGAAGAGATTAAACGCGATGTAACTTTTGAACTTAATAAGATCAAAGGAAAACGCAATACGGATAAATTTACTGGAGCTAAAGTAGGTGATGTACTTGAAGTAAAGAGCAAGAGCTTATTTGAAGAAGCTGGTTCTTACCAGGCTTACTTAGGTATTAGTGAAGATGACGCTGCAGAGAAAAATGTAGAGCTTACAGTAACTATTAAAGAAATTAACGAGCGCGAACTAGCAGATCTTGATCAAGAGCTTTTTGACAAGCTTTATGGTAAAGACAATGTGAAGTCTGCAACAGAGCTTAAGGATAAGATCAAAGAAGAGGCTGAAGCACAATTTGAGCAGCAGTCAGATCAGCAATTGCTTAACGCGATCACAGAGGCGTTGATAGAGAACACAGAATTTGATCTACCAGCAGACTTCTTGAAAAAATGGTTACAGCAATCTGGTGAGAAGGAACTTACCTTTGAAGAAGCTGTAGAGGAGTATGAGCGTTCAGAAAAAGGATTAAGATATCAACTTATAGAAGGCAAGATCATTACAGAGAATGAGCTTCAAGTTAAGTTTGAAGAGCTTAAAGATTATGCAAAAACAATGATCAAAGCTCAGATGGCACAATACGGCCAGACTAATCCTAGCGAAGAAGAATTAGATAACATCGCTGCGCGTATCTTGAGCAATCAAGAAGAAGTAAGAAGACTTAGCGAGCAGATGATGAATAGAAAACTGCTAGATTTCTTTAAAGAAAACGTGAAGTTAAAAACTAAAGAAGTAACCTTTGAAGAATTTGTGAAAGAGGTTTACAACTAGCATTTCTATATAAGAAATAGTATATTTAAGGCGTTTAATCGTAAGGTTAAACGCCTTTTTTAAACTAATGAGAAGGTGGGTTTGATAACACACCTTTTTTGTTGAATCTAATAATGATTTCGCTGCAGCGAAAACAATAAAAATCTATGGATTACGCTAAGGAATTTAAGAAATACGCAACAAGTGACCACGGTATAAACAGCATGTATTATGACAAGATCATGAGCAGCATGTATCCTGTGGGGCTTACGCCAAATATAATCGAGGAAAGACAAATGAATGCCGTTGCAATGGACGTGTTCTCACGCCTTATGATGGATAGAATTATCTTTTTAGGAACAGGTATCAACGATCAGGTAGCAAACATCGTGCAAGCACAATTGTTGTTTTTAGAAAGTACAGATGCTTCTAAAGACATCCAGATCTATATCAATTCTCCTGGTGGTAGTGTTTATGCAGGTCTTGGTATTTATGATACAATGCAGTTCATTAAACCAGATGTAGCTACAATTTGTACAGGTATGGCTGCAAGTATGGGAGCTGTATTACTTTGTGCCGGTGAAAAAGGAAAGCGTAGCGGATTAACGCATAGCCGTGTGATGATTCACCAGCCTCTAGGTGGTGCGCAAGGTCAAGCGAGCGATATTGAGATCACAGCACGCGAGATCCTTAAATTAAAAGAAGAGCTTTATGCGATTATCGCTAAGCATTCTGGTCAGGATTATGATAAGGTTTATGAAGATAGCGATCGTGATTACTGGATGAAAGCTGATGAAGCAAAAGCATACGGTATGATCGATGAAATCTTAACCAGAGACCGCGATTAATTAAAAAGGCATATTTTTGCAAAAATTGCTTGATGCCTTTTGCATCAATTTGATAATAAATATTTTATGGCTAAGGATGAATTAGAATGTTCCTTTTGTGGTAGGAAAAAGCCAGAAACCAATCTTTTGATTGCAGGACTTGATGCGCACATCTGTGATAGATGTATTGAGCAAGCGCACGGCATTGTTCTTGAAGAATCAAAAGATATTGATAATAGTGATCTTGCAAAAGATCTAATGCTTAAAAAACCCAAGGAGATCAAGGAGTTTCTTGATGAATATATCATTGGGCAAGATTATACCAAAAAGGTACTTTCGGTAGCGGTTTATAACCACTACAAAAGATTGCTGCAGCCTAGCGACGAGGAAGAAATAGAGATACAAAAGAGTAACATCGTGATGGTGGGTCAAACGGGTACAGGTAAAACCCTTATGGCAAAAACCATTGCAAAAATGCTCAATGTACCACTAGCTGTTGTTGATGCAACCGTACTTACTGAGGCTGGTTATGTGGGAGAAGATGTAGAGAGTATTCTTACGCGTTTATTGCAAGCGGCAGACTACAATCTAGAAAAAGCAGAGCGTGGTATTGTTTTTATTGACGAGATAGACAAGATCGCTCGTAAGAGTGATAATCCTTCTATCACAAGAGATGTGAGTGGAGAAGGTGTACAACAAGCATTACTTAAACTTCTAGAAGGAACTGTTGTAAATGTTCCGCCAAAGGGTGGCAGAAAACATCCAGACCAGAAGTTTATCGAGGTAAATACAGAGCACATTCTGTTTATCGCTGGTGGAGCTTTTGATGGTATAGAGCGTGTGATAAGCAAACGTCTTAACATGCAAGCCGTAGGTTTTAGCGCAAGCAAAAGTGAAGATGTAATAGAGAAGGATAATCTCTTAAAATATATCGTTCCTCGCGATCTTAAAGATTTTGGACTCATCCCAGAGATCATAGGTAGACTTCCTGTGTTGACGTATATGAATCCGCTAGATAAAGATACGCTGAGAGCAATTCTTACAGAACCTAAGAACGCCATCATTAAACAGTATAAAAAACTGTTTGAGATGGATGAGATCGAGTTTAACATCACAACAGATGCACTAGATTATATCGTAGAACAAGCGATAGAATATAAACTAGGAGCACGTGGATTAAGATCTTTGTGCGAAGCTATTCTTACCGATGCGATGTTTGATCTTCCTAGTAGTGGAGAAGGTGAACTTATCGTGAATAAAGAATATGCGCAAAGCAAACTAGAGAAATCTACACTAAGAAAGCTTAAAGCTGTTTCTTAAACAGTGTTTTTAAAATAAAAAGTAAAGCCGCAATACAAATCTGTAATGCGGCTTTCTTGTTTAAGTTGGGTAAGGTTTTTTCAGATCATTGATCTAACCTGCCATAAAAATAGTAAATATCCAGGTTGGTTGTTAGCGAATTGCGATCAGAACTTAAATAGCCGCTCTGTTCGCTTACGGGTATAAAAGACAGTTCGTTACGTTTGCTGTTGATCACGCTTCCCATATTTTTTGCAGGAAGATATTTGCTTTCAACAATTTGGGTTTGGTAAATATCAAAACCGCCTAGACCACCAGCGCGATCTGATGAAAAGAAAATAGTTTCTCCACTTCTACTTAGCGATGGTGATTTTTCATCTTTTGATGAATTAATTGTAGAGCCAAGATTTATGGGCTTCCCCAGTTTACCTTCTTCTAATAACTTTGCCTGATAAATATCAAAACCTCCATAACCGCCCGGCATATCGCTAGAGAAATATAGGAATTCGTCATTGGGATCTACCACAGGATTTTCAATAGAAAAACCGGCGGGAATAATATCTAATAGTTCTTCATTAACCCAAGCGCCGCTGTGAAAATGGCTTTTTCTTGCAGTGATCAAGTGTTGCTTGCCGTTTTGCACTTTCGTGAAAAAGGTTCGCATACCATCACTTGTAAATGTCACCGCGCCTATACTTTCATTACCTATAAAGATACCCGGTAAAAGAGACGGCCTGCCTACTTTATTTTCGTTCACCAGCGGATAACTCAATAACTTAAAAGTAGGTTTATTAAGTATCGCAGTCATCTTACCTGTATTGTTCTTGATCTTTCGGTTTGTGACGATGATGAGTTGATCGTTGATCACACACGTTGCATATTCCATTGCTGGTGTGTTTACCGGCATTTCTATTAGGGCAGAGTCGTTTTCACGAAAGTGATAAGAGGATGGAAAATTAGACGTCTCTGACACTAATGGTATTAAAAGAAAAAACGCCGTTGCCAGCGTTAAAACTATCTTCATGGAGGATGAAGTTAAGGGGTGTTTTGAGTTATGATTTGTGTAGCCAATATAATAGGATGATCCTGCTCAACAAAAACTTTTTGACGAACTGTAAATTTTTTCGATAAAAGGCAAGGCTTTGATTTTTACTGTTGAATTGCGAGAAGTTCTTCGACGTATTCTCTTGTGTTGCTCAATCTTGGTACCTTGTGCTGACCGCCCAGTTTGTTTTTGGCTTTAAGCCAATCATAAAAAAGTCGCTCTCTTGCGAAATGAATTTTTGGTGCATTAAGCGTCGTGTTATTAAAACGCTTTGCTTCATAATCGCTGTTCACTTCTTGAAGGGCTTTGTCTAGAATCGTATTGAAAGCATTTGCATCTGCGGGATGCTTTTTAAATTCTATGATCCACTCGTGTGCTCCTTTTTCTTTGCCTTCCATAAAGATGGGAGCAGCTGTGTAGTCTACGATTTCGCTATTAGTCGCTGCGGCAGCTTTTTTAAGAGCGGCTTCAGCATTCTCTATAATGAGTTCTTCGCCAAAGACATTTATATGGTGCTTAGTTCTACCGCTTACCTTGATGCGATAAGGAGAAAGCGAGGTGAACCTCACAGTGTCGCCAATGCGATAACGCCACAAACCAGCATTTGTAGTTATGACCATCGCGTAATTCTTGCCAAGTTCTACAGCGTGCAGCGGTAATACAATTTGATCATTTGTGCCATAAGTGTCCATCGGGATAAACTCATAGAAAATACCATAATCAAGCATTAAAAGGAGTTCGTTGCTGTCGTTTTGATCTTGTATTGCAAAAAATCCTTCAGAAGCGTTGTAGATCTCGTAGTAATTGAATCCTGTTCTGGGAAGCAAATTCTTATACTGATCGCGATATGGATCAAAACTCACTCCACCATGAAAGTACACTTCTAGATTAGGCCAAATCTCAAAAAGATCTTTTTTGCCTGTGGTGTCAAGCAATGTATTGAGTAAAACCAGCATCCATGAAGGAACACCAGCTAGGCTGGTTACATTTTCATTTGCAGTAGCATCTACGATAGCTTGCATTTTAATTTCCCAGTCGCTCATTAAAGAGATCTCGTTGCCAGGTGTGCTGCTAAACTCTGCCCAAAAAGGCATATTATCGATCAAGATCGCACTAAGATCTCCAAAGGAAGTGCCTTTATCCTGATATAATTTTTTACTTCCACCTAAGCGCAAACTCTTACCCGTAAAAAGTTGAGATTCTGGATTGTTGTTTAAATATACACACAGAAGGTCTTTGCTACTAGCATAATGACATTCTTCTAGAGATTCTGGACTTACAGGGATGTATTTGCTTTTTGAACTGGTGGTGCCGCTACTTTGAGCAAACCATTTAATTGGTGTAGGCCAAGAGATATTATTAATGCCTTGCCTACTGCGTTCAATATTCTCTTTTACACTTTCGTAGTTAGAAATGGGAACTTGCCTTGCAAATTGCTGGTAGTCCTTAATTTCTTTAAAGTGATGTTTTTTGCCTATTTCAGTTCCTTTAGCTTTATAAAGAAGTTTCATTAAAAGCTCATGCTGAACGTCATGAGGATATTTAATGAAAAGTTCCATCTGATGAATACGTTTCTTAAGAAACCATGACGCGATCGAATTTACTAAAGGAATGGGCATTATAAATTGGTTATCTAGGTCTTTTTAGATTGATCGTAATTGTATTTTTGTAAAAATGCACAACGATTTGAGGTCTAAAATAAGCCTTTTGTATCTAATTGCTGTGCAATAAAAGATCATTATGCAATATCAAGGTGTACTTACAAAAATGGCAACAGAATTTCAGGATCCTGTGCAATATTATCTTGTTTCAGATCAGGATTTTATTCACATGAATCAGTTGCTTGAAAAAAATATAAAGATAGAGTTCTTAAAATATCAATGCTTAGCCTGCGGCTTAGATAAAAAGATCTATCGTCAAGGCTATTGTTATGATGATTTTTATAAGCTGCCACAAGTAGGCGATTGGATCATGAATCCAGAACTTAGCAAAGCGCATCTGGGAGAAGAAGATCGTGATCTAGAATATGAAAAAAAAGTACAACTACAACCGCATATTGTTTACCTAGCAAACAGTAGTAATGTAAAAGTGGGAGTAACCCGCAAAACCCAAGTGCCCACACGCTGGATAGATCAAGGAGCGCATGAAGCTATAGAGATAGTAGAAGTGCCTAACCGTTACCTCGCCGGCATTACAGAAGTTGCGCTTAAAGATCATATAAGCGATAAGACAAACTGGCGCAAAATGCTTAAAAACGATATTGAAGACGTTGATCTTGCAGAGCAGCGAGACGCATTAAAGCAATTTATACCAGAAGAAGCGCAGCAATATTTTATTGAGAACAACAAAGAAACACACATTGACTTCCCTGTAAATCAATATCCTGATAAGCCAAAAACTTTGAACCTTGGCAAAACACCAGACTACGAAGGTGTCTTAAAAGGCATCAAGGGACAATACCTGATTTTTGAAGATAACACCGTTTTTAATGTGCGCGCACATGAAGGTTTTGTAGTAGGAATCACAGTAAAAGGGTAGAAAATGCTCTTTTTTCCTTTGGCTTAAAGCCAAAAAACTTCATAAAACCCATAGAAAAAGCCTCTTACATAGAGGCTTTTTTAAATTTTAACGTTTTAGTTAAATCCGCCAGTGGTGGGCGCTGCGGAGCTTAATTCATTGAAATATCATGTTTTGTAAAACTAATATTTTAGTTTAAACTAATTATTTAGTTATATTTGAAATGTCATTAATCATAAAAAGATGAAACAACTCACAAAAGCCGAAGAAGAAGTAATGCAGATCTTATGGGATCTGGGCGAAGCAAACGTCGCTTCTATTATTGATCAAATGCCAGAACCTAAACCGGCGTACAACACGATCTCTACAATTGTACGTATTCTAGAAACTAAAGATTTTGTGAATTATCGCAAAGAGGGAAGAGGGCATGTGTATTTCGCTAAAGTTGACAAAGATTCTTACAGCAGCGCAAGTATGAATAAGATGGTGAACGATTACTTCAATGGCAGTTTTAAAAGTATGGTATCCTTCTTCGTGAAGAAGAAAGATATGAGTGTAACTGAGCTAGAGTCGATTTTAAAAGAGATCAATAAAGACAAATAATATGTTGTTATATATCTTTCAAGTCATATTGTTTCAGGGGATTTTTCTCGCGGCATACCGCATCTGGTTACATAAAGAAACGCACTTTAATTTCAACCGAGTATACCTGCTTGTCACTCCAGTTCTAGCGATGTTATTGCCATTTTTTAACGTTGACCTTTTTGTTGAGGCAAGTGTACCAGTAACGCGATATATACAAGAATTACCAGCGATAATTTTAGGAGAGTCCGAGCCACAAACGCAAGTAGTACATTTAACTGCGGTTACTATACAAGCGAGACAAGATCTTTTTGACCCGGCGTTGCTTGTGCCATTACTGTACGCTTTAGGTGTGTTGTTTAGCATTATGTTTTTTACAGTGAAGTATACCTCTGTTATGCGTTTTTTTCGCTTTAAGCGAAAAGAGGACAAACGTATAATTCATATACCAAACAGTACCGTAGCATTTACCTTTTTCAATACCATATTTATGGGCGAGAAAATTGATGCGCTTTCGCGAAAACAGATCTTAGAACATGAACAAGTGCATGTGAATCAAAAGCACGGTGTCGATCTATTATTTTTTGAGATCCTAAGAATTGTGATGTGGTTTAATCCGATGATCTTGTTGTATCAAAAAACCATAGCAGAAGTACATGAATTCATCGCTGATAGAAAGGCAGCAAAAGAAGAAAAATCAGACTACCTCAATCAATTGGTCAACGCGGCATTTGGCACAAAACAGGTGTCTTTTATAAACACATTTTTTAATCAATCACTAACTAAAAAACGAATAGTTATGTTACAATCAAAATCACGCCAAGCCTCTTGGATAAAATATCTCTTAATTCTTCCATTGGTGGGGGTAATGCTATTCATCGCTTCTTGTACACAAGATGATAAGGTGTCGCAAAACACCCAGAATCAATCTCTTGAAGAGCAAATTGCTGATTTGCAGGCAGCCATAGAAGCAAAGGAGACCCTAACGGAAAACGAAACTAAAGGTTTGATGAAACTAGTGGTAGATGGTTACACTAAAGGAAACAACCTTGAAAAACCATGGGAGCAAACAGATAATGATAATCATGTTGTGGATGACGAACCGCTCACAGAAGTGACAGTTGTGGGGCATGCTAAAGGAAAAGGCACAACAACTGCGGATGCGAGTCAAGATAGTCTGGAGGATATTCCTTTTGCGATAATGGATAGGACGCCTGTTTATCCTGGTTGCGAAAATCTAGAAGAAGATGAGGCGAGAAAGTGCTTTAAGGATAATATAACGCTCTTTGTTAATAGAAATTTTGATACTAATGCGGTGAGGGATTATAGCGTTATGGGAGTAAATAGAATTTACACACGATTTAAGATTAATCATAGCGGAGACATAGTTGATATCCAAGTGAGGGCTAATAATGAAAAACTTAAAAAGTATACGGCTGAGGTGCTTGGTTCATTGCCTCAAGTAAGACCGGGACTGTTTAAAGGTCATAAAGTAAATACGTTGTACAGTCTCCCGATTATCTACGAAAAATTCGACTAGATAAACTGTAATTTAAACTAAAAGAATATGGCACTTTATATCGCTCAGGTAATTTTATTTCAGGCATTGTTTTTAATGGTGTACCGCCTCTGGTTACATAAAGAAACGCACTTTAATTTCAACCGAGTATACCTGCTTGTCACTCCAGTTCTAGCGATGTTATTGCCATTTTTTAACGTTGACCTTTTTGTTGAGGCGAGTGCACCAGTTACGAGATATATACAAGAATTACCAGCGATAATTTTAGGAGAAACTGAGCCGCAAACGCAAGTGGTACATTTGACTGCGGTTACTATACAAGCGAGACAAGATCTTTTTGACCCAGCGTTGCTTGTGCCGTTGCTGTATGCTTTAGGTGTGCTGTTTAGTATTATGTTTTTTACAGTGAAGTATACCTCAGTGCTACGTTTTTTTCGCTTTAAGCGAAAAGAGGATAAACGTATAATTCATATACCGAACAGTACTGCGGCATTTACCTTTTTCAACACCATTTTTATGGGCGAGAAGATCGATGCGCTTGCCCGAAAACAGATATTAGAACATGAACAAGTGCATGTGAACCAGAAGCACGGTGTAGATCTATTATTTTTTGAGATCCTAAGGATTGTGATGTGGTTTAACCCGATGATCTTTTTGTATCAAAAAACCATTGCAGAAGTACATGAATTCATCGCTGATAGAAAGGCAGCAAAAGAAGAAAAATCAGACTACCTCAATCAATTGCTCAATGCGGCATTTGGCACAAAACAGGTGTCTTTTATAAACACATTTTTTAATCATTCATTAACCAAAAAACGAATAATTATGTTACGAAGTAATTCTAAAACAATTTCAAAATTGAAGTATTTAATGGTACTTCCCTTACTAGGCGTGATGCTTTTTGTAGCGGCATGTACACAGGACGACAAACTGAACGATGCTGCTAGTAAAACGCTAGATGAACAAATTGCTGATCTAAGAGTACAACTCGATAACTCCGAAAATATCTCGTTAGACCAAGCTCAACAAATTCAGGAAATCCTACGCTTGGCCAAAACGAAGCAACCTGAAGTAATTGAAGTAGTCGAAGAAGTACGATTAGAGCAGAGCATGACAGATGGTATCGCTCTTAATGAAGCAGTAATAAATGATGTGCCATATGCGGTAGTTGAACAAGTTCCTGTATTTCCTGGATGCGAGAATCTGGATAACGCAGTAGCAAAAGAGTGTATGAGTTCAAAAATATCGCGAATGGTAAGCAAAGAGTTTAATACAGGTCTTGGTAAGGAGTTAGGATTAAAGGGTGTAATCCGTGTTTATACGCGCTTTCAGATCGATGCAAATGGTGATGTTACCGATATAGGTTCACGCGGTCCGCACCCAGCTATAGAAGAGGAGGCTGAACGAGTGATCAAATTGCTTCCAAAAATGCAGCCAGGAAAGCAAAGAGGAGAAAATGTAAATGTGTTATATAGCCTTCCTATCGTATTTCAAGGTGCTGAATAGTGAACGATACCATTGTGTAGATACCATTTTTTAAACTCAAGAAGATTTCAAATATGAACCATCAGATAAGTGCTTTAATAGTTTTTTGTTTCCTCATTTTAGTATCATGTAGCAAACCTCAATTAGAAAAAGGAGAATTTGTTATTAGCGGTAAAGTAGAAGGTGCTAAAACTGAATACTTACTATTAAGTTACTTAGATACTACAGATACTTATGTAACAGATACTATACCTGTAGTAGATGGTTCATATTCAAAACAAGGGTTTATCAATACACCTTTACGTGCAGTTATATCAAGTAATCTTCATGATGGAAGAATGGAGGATCCTAATCTAAAATTATTTTTCCTAGAGCCTGGAAGAATTGAAATGGATCTTAAAGAAGGGCATTTTCAAGAGGCGGAGGTTGATGGTTCAGTAAGTCATAATGAGTATGAGAGTTTTATGACTTCTATGAATATCTTCAGGAAGAAATTAGAATCTCTAACTGTTAACGATAAAGTGCAGCGTGAGAATATTCTAGATGAAATGAAAACCACAGTTATTGATTATACTTCTAAAAATCCAGACTCTTACGTAAGTGGATATTGGTTGGATTTTTATAAAAGTCAGATTGATAATACGTCTTTAAAAAAATTATACGATCACCTATCACCAGAGGTACAACAGTCTTATTATGGTAAGAATATTGTGTCTGAAATTGAACGATACATAGTTAATACAGGTGACGTAGCTCCAGTTTTTAAAGCAGAGAGTCTTGATGGAGAAATTTTCAGTCTGGATCAATTAAAGGGTAAAACAGTACTGCTAGATTTTAGTGCAGGCTGGTGTGTGCCATGTAAAAAAAATCATCCCGAGATTAAAAGGCTTTACAAGAAATATCATGATAATGGTTTAGAGATCGTAGGTGTTTCTTTTGATAAAGACAAAGACGCCTGGAAAGAAAATGTAAAGCAAGAGAATCTTCCTTGGTATCATGTCTATGATGGTTTACACAGTTTTACAAGAGCAGGTTCTATTGCAAAACAATATACAGTGCAACCCATTCCTGCATACATTCTTATCGATAAAGACGGTATTGTGATCGATAGATTTGTAGGTGCAGATTCTTCTAAATCATTTGATAAACAAGAAAATGATCTTCTAGAATTAGAGCAAAAGTTAAATAGAATGCTAGCGATGAATTGAAAAACTACGACAACCAAATTATGAATAAATATCTTTATTTTAAATTTTGTATACTAGCCTTAGTTGTAGTTAAAGCCGGAGCTCAAACTCCGGCTTTGAGCGTTGCAGACAGTTTGTATGCTGTGGGCAATTATAGTGAGGCGATCAAGCAATTAGAGCAAATTGAAGATAAGTCAGAGAAAGAATATCTTTTGTTAGCTCGTAGCCATTCGGCGAAAGGTACGCTGGATGATGCGCTTCAAAATTATGCGCTTGCCGCTACCGGCACAGACCAGTCAGTCGCGATGACAGAATATGGTAAACTGCTTTTTGCAAAAAATAGATTTCCTGAGGCCGACAGTATTTTTACAGATCTGATTTTGGCGTATGCCAAAAACCCAAACTTCTACTACCAGCGCGGCCGCGTAAGAGAAAGACTAAGATTTTATGACAAAGACACCATTGATGCTAAGCAACTAGGAGAAGAAACCGAAGCCTATCTCGATGACCTTAGAACCACAGTATCTCTGGATAGCACGCATCAAAAAGCGCTCGCAGCATTAGCATCCTATCACCTTAAGCGCAAAGACTATAATGAGGTTGAGCAACTTTGTAAAACTGCTCTAGCCAGTTATGATGAGAATGTCGAGATCATTAACCTGCTTGCTCAAAATTACTATCATAAAGGTTGGGATGCAGAAGCGCAACAATGGTTTGAAAAACTAATTGAACTAGGAACCGAAAGTCAGTTTATCTATGAGAAACTAGGCATATCTTATTACAGAGATCACTTTTATGAGAAGGCTATTGAGGCTTATGCAAAGGCACTAGAATATTCGCCAGAGGATTATTATATCCATGGTATTATGGCAAAACTATACAACTTCACAGAAGACTTTGAAAAAGCAGAATTTCATGGTCAACAAGCGTTACTTTTTAAAGATTTGCCACTGGATGAAGATTATTATACCCTTGCAAACACCTATCGCATTCATAAAAAATGGCTACGCGCTATGGAGAATATGAATAATGCGCTTAAAGAAAATCCTGATCTAGAAGCTGCTGTTTATGGCAAGGCCGTGATCGCTGATAACTATTATGAAAACAAAGAAGCCGTGCTCAAGCTTTATGAAAATTATGTAGCGCGTTTTGATAAACCGTATGGCATGCCTAGACTTGCTAAAGAGCGCATCTCTCAATTAAAGAGTGAGATCTTTATGAGCGATGAGAAAAAAGAGGAAACCACCATAGATACAGTCAAGACTGGTAATTAATTTACCTTACCTTTACGGGTAATGAGTTTCAAAAAAATTGCGTTCGTATTTTTTGTTTTCGCTTGCGCGAAAATGACGCTGTCATGTAACAGCGAAGAAGGTCTTAACTGTTTTCAAGCGGCAGGTGATCCTATTGAAAAGGAATTTGACCTCGACCCATTTACTTCTATCGTGGTTGAGGAGCGTGTTCAACTTATCCTTAAACATGGCCCAGAGCAAAGGGTTGTAATCGGCACAGGAGAAAATCTGCTTAATGATATCGAGATCAGTGTTAAAGATGGTGAACTCACTGTTTTTAATGACAATGGCTGCAACTTAGTGCGTGATTATAACATCACTCAACTCTATGTTACTTCGCCAAATATCACCCAAATTAGAAATGCTTCGGGCTACGAGATACAAAGTGATGGCATCTTAAGTTATCCCACACTTTCTCTAATTTCTGAAGATGTTGAGTTAGAAGATGAGTTTCATAAGGATGGTGATTTTCGGCTTGAGCTAGATGTTGATGAACTCAATATCACCGGTAATGGGCTTAGTAATTATTTCCTATCGGGAAATGTAAACACCTTGAATCTTGAGATTCTGGAAGGTGATGCCCGCTTTGAAGGTCGCGAACTTATCATCCAAGATTTGAATCTCTATCAGCGCGGTACAAACAAAGTGATCGTGAACCCACAACAATCCATCCGCGGGCAGATCTTAAGTACCGGCGATGTGATCTCAGTAAACCGCCCGCCCGTTGTTGAGGTTGAAGAATTATATAAGGGTAGACTGATTTTTGAAGATTAACACGCAACCTTTTAAGGATTTATGTATCTTGTAATAAACAGACTTATGAGATCAATCAACCTTTTATTTTTAGTATTTACATTTTCATTTTTAATTTCTTGCAGTTCTGATGACGACGGTGGTGCAAATGATCTTTATTTTAGAGCAACTTATCATCATGAAATTTCAGGCTGTACATTAGAACTCTACGGACAAGAATTTCCATGCGGTGAAAGTCTATCTTTTCAAGAGGATGGTACGGTTGGATATACCGAAGATGGTGATGATGTTATGTATCAATCAGAGTATACAGCAAGTTCTAGCAATGTTGAGGTGAAGAAGAATGAGCAAATAGAGAATGAGTTTTCATTTACAATAATTGATGAAAACACTTTAAAAAATAAGCAAGACGGTGAAATCTGGATTAAACAAAATTGATTCATCACTTCTCTTTCTATAAGCTCTATCTTTGCAGGGAAATAAAAAACCCTTACAATTGAGCACTCCTGAAAATAAACCACATAAAGCTGGTTTCGTAAATATCATCGGTAACCCTAATGTGGGCAAGTCAACTTTGATGAATGCCTTTGTGGGCGAGCGTTTGAGCATCATTACTTCTAAGGCACAAACCACACGTCACCGTATTCTGGGTATCGTGAATGGCGATGATTTTCAGATGGTGCTTAGCGATACTCCAGGAATCATCAAGCCTGCTTACAAGATGCAGGAGAGTATGATGGACTTTGTAAAGTCGGCATTAGAAGATGCAGATGTGCTAGTCTATATGGTTGAGCTTGGCGAAAAGGAGTTAAAGGATGAAGCTTTTTTCAACAAGATCACAAATGCTGATATTCCTGTTCTCTTATTGCTCAATAAGATCGATAAGGGTAACGAAGAACTCCTTGCCGAAAATCTAAAACTGTGGCAAGAAAAAGTGCCCAATGCAGAGATTTTTGCGATATCGGCGCTGGAGAATTTTGGCGTAAGCCAAGTGTTTAACAAGATTCTTGAGCTGTTGCCAGAGTCGCCACCATTCTATCCTAAGGATGCTTTAACGGACAAGCCTGAGCGCTTTTTTGTGAACGAAATCATCCGTGAGAAAATCCTGATGCATTACAAAAAGGAGATTCCATATTCGGTGGAAATCGAGACAGAGGAATTTCATGAGGATGATAACATCATCCGTATGCGCAGCATCATTATGGTAGAGCGCGACAGCCAGAAGGGAATCATCATCGGCCACAAGGGTTCGGCATTAAAGCGGGTAGGTGTTGAGGCGAGAAAGGATTTAGAAGCCTTTTTTGGGAAGCAAGTTCACCTCGAACTGTATGTGAAGGTCAATAAAGACTGGCGTAGCAATGACAAGCAGTTAAAGCGCTTTGGGTATAACCAGAGATAAATTCATGTCTAAATTTTATTTTTTCCTTTTAATATTTATAGCTTTTACATTTAAGGCTGTCGCATGTAGTTGCGATGTTCCAAAGCCTGCCATGGAATTTTATGAGTCAGACTATGTTTTTGAAGGAAATGCGATAAGTAAAATTTATGCCTCAGATTCCCTTACTTACGTTGTGAAATTTAAGGTGCTAAAGCATTATAAAGATGGTGATAAACCAAAATTTATAAGTTATACCTTAAAAGCTGAGGGTGAATTTACAGGAGAATTTAATTCATGTGATTGGAATGTTGAAGAAGGTGAAAAATGGTTGATTTATAGCGAAGCGGATAATAAAAATCAGCGTTTCAGTTTCAATTGTTCAAATAGCAAGCCCTTGGGGAAGTATAGTATTAACGAGCAAGAACAGCGTGTTTTAAATAACGGTAATAATTTTCAATTTACAGATTATAGGTATTCAAGCTTTGAGCGTAATTACAATACGAATGTTGATTCTCTTTTAAGTGTTTTCAATGCAAAGAATCAAAATCTTAAAAGTGAAGATTTTGCGTTCTTATGGTTTGATGTGGATAGGGAAGGAAATACCACTAATGTTAATTTGGCTCCTAGACATGATACAGGATTTGAGGTGGTTGATACTATGTATGGTATGAATTTAAGGAGTAATACATACGAAGCAGCTAGAAATGATTTTGAAAAAAGAGTCCTAGAATTGGCGAATAAGATAAAGCAATGGCAGCCAATAAGTCTTTATGGTACTCCTGTAAAATCAAGAGTGTATCTCGCTTTCAAAGTCAATGATAAAGGTAGATTAGTCGTAAGCGACTGAAAATTTATATAATCAAATAAGGAACCTCATGTCAATAGCATGAGGTTTTTTGTTTTAAATAACTCCTTCCCCGCCATGGCGGGGAAGGTGGATTTTTCGCTTAAAGCGAAAAAGACGGAAGGGTTATGTTTCTCCCCACCTCCCGGGGAACACTCTAATTCACCCGGGACGCATCCCAAGTCTTCCGGGGAGCCTAAAAGTTAACCGGGAATAATATTTTAATATCCTGGAATAATAAAAATTCACCCGGGGAGGGTCTATAGTCTCCCAGGGCGGGTAAAAACCGCGCGGGGAAGGATAAAAGTCATGCAGGAAGCATATAAAGTCCCGCAGGACGTCTAAAAGTTATGCAGGGATAATAAAAGTATTTGCAGGAATAATAAATATTCATGCAGGGCGGCTCAAAATAGTGCAGGGAACACTAAAAGTCACGCAGGGAGCATTTTTATCAAAAAAAATTACATTTAGGTGAAACCTTTCTCATTTCACTAGGTCTTCATGACAAACACCATCAAAAATCAACTTTGAAAAATCTAACCGACGAAGAATTGATGAGCTATGTATCCAGCGGCGACTTGGATTGTATGCGGGTGCTTTTTGAGCGGTATCATGCGTGGATTTTTAATTTTTTCATGCAAATGGTGCGCGACCGGGAAGCCAGTGAAGACCTTGTGCAGAGCACGTTTTACAAAGCCATCAAATACCGCAATTCGTACCATGGTGGGAAGTTTGCCTCATGGATTTTTCAGATAGCGCGCAATCTGAGTTCAGATCATTTTAAGAAGCAAAACAGCAAATTTAGCCACGAGCCGGCAGAGCATATCCCGGAAGATGTGCAAGAACTAGAAGGTGATGAGGATGTGGTGAAATTAAAGTTGGTTATGCAAAAATTACCAGCAAGCGACCGCGAAATACTGGTGATGAGCAAATTTCAGGAAATGCGCTATGCGCAAATCGCTGAGGTATTGCAAAGCACAGAAACCGCGGTAAAGATCAAAGTGCACCGCGCACTTAAAAAATTAAGGAAACTATACTTTGAATCTGTGGAGATATGAAATGCAACGAAGTAGAAAATAAAATAGAAGACTATCTGGAGGGTAGCCTTTCGGCGGAAGAGCTAACTGCGTTTGAGCAACATGTTTCGGCATGTGATGCTTGCAAGTTAGCAGTTCAACAAACCGAAGCCTTGCTCGCAACGATGCGCAAAGTAACCCCAGAAATGCCAGATGAAAAACTGAAATATTCCTTTGAGCACATGCTGCAAACAGAAAAGCAGTTGGTTGCTCAGAAGAAGGAATCTAAGGTGATTGCACTTTCGTGGAAAACAGCCTTTCAGGTGGCCGCTTCAGTATTATTATTGATTGCTGGGTATATGTTTGGCGAAAGCCAGGCAAAACAAAAAGCCGATACGCAAATCACATACCTAGAGCAGCAAAGTGAGGATTTAAAAACTGAAATGACCCTTGCGATGCTTGATAATCGTTCGGCGAGCAAGCGCATACAGGCGGTGAGCTATAGCGAAGAGATGAAACAACCTGATGTAAAAGTGCTTGAGGCTATCATCAGCCGGATGCATAACGATGAGAATGTGAACGTGCGACTTACCGCTGCAGAAGCTTTGGGCAGGTTTAAGGATAACACGTTGGTTAAAGATGCATTTATCAAAGCGCTCACCCAAGAACGCAATCCTGATGTGCAAATCGCTGTGATAGAATTTTTGGCGCAAGCCCAAGATAAAAGAGCGGTAGAGCCGATGCAAAAATTATTGCAAGAGCCAGAAGTGCCGGGATTCGTGAAACAACAAGCTACAAACGGGTTGACACAGATGTTGTAACCGTCACCCTGTTCCGATAATTAACAGAATTGATTCAGGGTCGCATAAACAGGATGAGATGCTGAAACGAGTTCAGCATGAAGCCGTTAAAAATTAAGAATTCAATCAAAAAACAAATAGAAAAATGAAACGTACAACTGTATTTACAATTGCTTTTATGCTCGTAGGTCTTTTGGCTACAGCCCAAAAAGACTTTAAAAAATCATTGAGCGGCATAAGCCGTGTGGAAATTGAAACCGGCACAAGCGTGAAGATTATTAAGGGAAGCGGCAGTGAAATCGTGATAAGCGATGGCTGCAAAGATTGCGGCGGCGATGAAGACCACAATGTTGAAGTGAGTTGGGAAGATGAAAATAGAGGCGGTAAAAGTGAGGATGACCGTGCCAAAGGTCTAAAGGCGGTGTATGCCACTGGCGAAGACAACACTGGCGTGGGAATGTTTGTAGAAACTGACGGAGAAACGCTGAGGATTAAAGACCTTAAAACCTTCTGGAAGCGCAAAGGGCTTACCATAACATTGCCGGCTACCGTTGCGCTTAACATTAATACGGGAAGCCTGGGAAGTGCGACCGTGAGCGGTTGGTCTTCTGAGCTGGAAGTGAACACCAGCGTGGGAAATATTAAGTTGGATAATGTGACGGGCCCAATTACTGCCCACAGTTCAACCGGTGCGATAGATGTGATTTTTGGTAGCGTGAATCAGGATGCGCCTATTTCTATCAGTTCGTCAACGGGCGTTATCGATGTGACCTTGCCTACCAGCACAAAGGCGTCGGTGGAGATGAAATCTACCATGGGAACAGTGTATACCAACTTTGACCTTGTAAAACCTCGCGCAGACGGACTGAAAGCGCTTAACGAAAAAGCAATTTCGGGTGACCTCAATAACGGAGGAGTGAAGATTTCGCTTAAAGCGTCAACAGGAAATATTTACCTGAGAAAGAAATAAAAGGGCCATTCATTTCCCGATAATTATCGGGACAAAAATCAATCAATTATGAAAAATCTAATGTTTACCTGCCTGGCAGTACTGGTTGCTGTTTCGGCTTTCGCCCAAAGAAAAGTAGAGGAGAGCTATAGCGTCTCAAGCAGCGATGCGATAAAACTTGAGTTTAAGTTCGCTAACGACATCAAACTGATGCAATGGGACAAAAATGAAGTAAAAATCACTGCTGATGTTACCATTGATGACGGTGAGGGCAACGACGCGTACAGCCTTAAACAGGAGAAAATGGGTAGCGATTATATCATTAAAGCTGATTATGGCGACTATTTTGACAAGAAGAAAAACTGGGGCAACAACTGCAATACCACAACCGAGATAAACTACGTGGTCTACATTCCTAAAAATGCCGACCTGAGCGTGAAGAGTATTTCGGGAAATTTATTTGCAGATAGTTATTCTGGTAATCTAACTACAGACCTTGTGGCTGGTGATGTGGAAATCAAAAAATACAACGGTAAACTGAATCTTAAAACTGTCGCCGGAGATCTTGATGTGGCGATGAGTAAGGCAAAAATTGATGCTAAAACGGTGACGGGAACCATTTATACCGACCTCGATATCCAGAATAGTGAGAAGAAGCAGGGAAGCTTTGATTCGCACGTAAAAGGCATTGTGAATAATGGTCAGGAGCTTGTTAAACTAGAAACTGTTGCCGGTAATATTTATATGCGCAAAGGCTAGTAAAATAATCTTTTGCAGTTTTTGCAAAAGCTTGTCATACTAAAACAATAAGACCTCACAGGTTTCTAAAACTTGTGAGGTCTTTCTTTTATCTCTTGTCTAGAGTCTATTATCTATTCCAGTGGTTCAATTCTAAATGCAAAGTGAATAGGCTCACCTTCTGGAATCATGTATTTATCCAGCGGTAGCGGTCCACAACTTGCATTTCCCAGTCCCTGTTGAATGCGGTCAAGGCTTAGATATGTAAATGGTTTTTCGGTTTTATCTAGGGCAAAATCATGCTCAGCTTCCCAAAGGTCTGCATCGCTGTGGTGCAAAGCGGTAAAACTCAAGCTGTCTTTTGACACGATTTTAAAACCTGCGCCAGCGTTATTTTGCACGCTCAACCATCGAATGTCCTGACGATTCCCCATGCTCTGACTGCGCACATAATGCTCCTCATCCTGCATTTGTGTGACAGTAGTTTCATAATTACCCAAGTAAGAAGACGCGTCACGGTCGGCATAATTTTCCCATGGTCCACGACCAAAATACGTCACCTGCTCCATACCTTCAGGAACTACCATTTGCAGTCCTAAACGACGAATGATTGGTTGATTTTCTGGTTTTTCAAAAGTGGCATCCACGTCAATTTTTCCGTTAGAAAACACGGTGTAGGTAATATCATAATCTAGATTTACTGGTTGGTCACCTTTCTCAATAGTCACATTTTTTGTCAATGTGATGGTTGCGTATTTTTTGTTTTCGCTTAAAGCGAAATCACTTTTCACAACCTTTTCCTGCGTCGGATAGTAATTCTGGTCTGTGTATTTGTCGTTTGAAACGCTGCGATACCAGTTGAATTGTGGTCCTTCGCCCGCATGAATCGTTTCTTTACCATCAAAGGAAAGTGAAGAAATCACACCCGACTTTTTATCAAAATTCAGTTTGAAATTTTCACCGCTCAGGATAATGGAATCATCCGTTTGCTTGCTCGTGATAGGAGCAAGTTCGTCCAGATTTATTTCAGGAATCGCAGTACGCTCTGTGATTCTCAATTGCTCTGATGCTAGCACATGACCGGCTTTAGCCCAAGGGTGATCATTCACGGTAGCGAACTCAATATTCAGTAAATATTCATGGTTGTTATCATAATTTCCCGTAAACGGAATCTTGATATCCTTACTGCTATCTGCTGCGATGTCTTGCGGCGCAAGCTTCCCTTGCTCTATCATTTTACCGTCTTCAAGCACTTTCCAATAGATGGAGAATTCATCAAGATTTAAAAAGTCGTAGGTGTTTTTGATATTGACCAAGCCATTTGCCAAATCAGCTGGCGATATCTTGATGTACTGATATACCTTTTTTACTTCGTGCAATTTTGCGGTTTGCTGGCGGTCTGGAGTTACAATACCATTGTCTGCAAAATCCTGGTCATTTGGCGTATCGCCAAAATCACCACCATATAAGTATTCATCTTGTGGCCCGCCGTATTTCACAAGACCTTGGTCAACCCAGTCCCAAATACAACCGCCTATCATGCGCTCAGATTCGTTCTCCATGTATTCCCAATATTCCTTGAGATTCCCGATTCCGTTACCCATCGCATGGCCATACTCGCACAAGAAATACGGTTTGTCTGTGTCCCTTTTGTCAAAAGACTCCATGAAATCCATTGAAGGATACATGTGAGAATCTATGTCTGCAACTTGATTTTTACCTTGGTAATGGATAGGGCGGTCGTCCATGGTTTTTGCAACCTTGTACATTGCGTCAAAGTTGGCGCCATCGCTACCTTCATTACCCAGCGACCAGAAAATCACTGACGCGTGATTTCTATCACGCTGAATTGCACGTATGATTCTATCATTAAAAGCAGGAATCCATGATGGATTTGCACTTATACCACCGTTTCCGTGGTTTTCAAGGTCAGCTTCATCCATTACATACAAGCCATAATAGTCATACATCGCATACATTTTTGGGCTGTTAGGATAATGACTCGTGCGAATGGTGTTCACGTTGTTTTGCTTCATCAAGGTGATATCCTCCATCATCGACTCAATAGGAATCGCCTTGCCATAAATTGGATGCGTGTCATGACGGTTAACACCTTTAAAGAAGATTTGCTTGTTGTTTACAAAAACGCGTTTGTCTTTGATTTCGATCTTTCGAAAACCATACTTGTTAGAAACCGCCAAAATCTCTTTGCCCTCCTCATTTTCTAGTGCAAGTACCACAGAGTACAAAGTTGGGATTTCAGCAGACCAAAGCTTTGGGTTCTTAATATCAAATGCTAAGTTCACTTCATCAGATTCGTCTCTTTTTAGCTTTTCAATAGCTGCGATTTTATTTTCAATTTCATTACCGGCTTCATCAAGAAGTGAAACTTTAAGTTTTCCATCTTTAAATTTCTTGCCATAATTCTTGATGGTAGTTTTTACATTCATGGTTACTTCAGATAGGTCATCTTTTGTAAAATCTGAGGTAATCACAAAATCCTGAATCTTGGCCTTAGGAGTTGCAACAAGATATACGTCTCGGTGAATTCCGCTTAAGCGAAACATATCCTGATCTTCTATATAACTACCATCCGTCCAGCGATAAACTTCTGCTGAGATGGTGTTCTTGCCAGGTTTTATATATTCAGTGATATCAAACTCTGCATCATTATTTGAGCCTTGCGTGTAGCCCACTTTCTCGCCATTTATCCAGAGATACATCCCGCTGTAAACTCCATTAAAATGCACAAAAACCTCTTTGTCTTCCCAGTCTTGTGGAATGTCAAAATCCCTGCGGTATGAACCTACAGGATTCGGTTCTTTCTCGTTTGTATAGCCTTTTTGAGGTTGGATCAACGGCGGATTATTCTTAAAAGGATACGTGATATTTGTATAAATAGGAGTTCCGTAACCTTTCATTTCCCAGTTGGACGGAACCTCAATGGTTTTCCAACTAGAAACGGCATAATCCTTTTTATAAAAATCTGCCGGACGCTCAGAAGGTTGCTTAACCCAATTGAATTTCCAATCTCCATTTAAGGATCTGTACAGGGAAGATTTTGGCGTAAGCCAAGGTTTATCAAAAGTCGCATCCTGCATCAAGGATTTTGTGTCAGGATAGGGATAATACGTCACATGACCATCTTCCTTGTTTATGGCAAAAATCGTTTCGTTTTCCCAGTCGTTGTCGCTTTTGCGACGGTTGTAAATGCTTTCTGCCTTTATTTTAGAAGGTTTTATGATCCACACCACCGCAGAATTAGGATGTTGAAAAAGTTGCTCGTCTTCTTGGTCATTTGACTTAAAATCAATTCCCATCGAACTCGTTTTATGCGTGATGATATATCCGCCAGTCCCGGTTTGCACAATCTTCCATTGCTGGTTTTCATTGCCGTAATTCGTGTCCCACTGGATTATATCATTACCCTTGCCGCCCCTGATGTTTTTGTTGTCAATACTTTTGTTTGCCAGCGGATTCTTAAGATTGTAGAAGCCGTTGTCTAGAGCGATAATTTGCCAAAGTTGGCCTTCGTTCTCCTTGTCTGGTTTTTCAAGGAACAGCGGTGCGTTGTTGTCTAGATTTTCGCGATTACTCATTGCAAGTCCGTTAGGAGATTCAATGGTGTACAAAGTTTCTGGGTTAAAATCTTGCGCGGTTGTTATTTGGCTTAAAGCCAAAAAGATCATTAAATAATAAATCGATTTAGTCATTTCACTGTGTTTTTCCGTATTGATGAAATAAGCATGGAATTTAGGAATAACAATTCTTTATTTAAAACAAAAAAGCTCGGGAATATCCCAAGCTTTTCTTGTGATAAAATTAATATGTTCTTAGCAGCAACCGCCACCGTCATAATGATATGTACTCTCGCTGATAAAAATATCATCTCTGCCTAGATCAGCTAGCGCACCAGCGGTTTTATCGCAAATTGCTAGCGGCTGATTCTTTAATACAATATGTCCTTTGTTGTCGTCAAAGTGGTCCTGATCGCCATAATATATCGCAGCTTTACCTGTGAAAATACATGGGCCATCAGCAGGCATCGGGTCTTTTATCGCCGCAACCTCTATTGATTCTATGTAAATCAATTCGTCAGTTGGGTAATCCGTTGGATTAAGAATGCGGTAAGGTTTTCTAGCTCTGATCTCGATAGTACCAAAACCAGCATCCGTGAGCATCTTAATATATTCTTTGATCGGTAAACTGCCGCTCAAACAAAGCGCTCGCAGACGCTCGTCGTTGCGCAATTCATCATTCATTTGCTGTTCGCAAGTGGGATCACTCATCACTAAGCGGCCATGAGGTTTAAGCACGCGATACATCTCGGCAATTGCTTTTTTAAGATCTTCTTCCTTAAAAATATTGAATAGGCAATTTTGTGCTGCCACATCAATAATGTTGTCTTCCACAGGCAAATTAAGCGCGTCGCCTTTCTTTAGATCCACAAACTCAGATTTAAACCATGGGTTCATTTCCTCAGCTTCTTTAAAATTCTTGCGTGAAGCTTCGAGCATTTCATCCACCACATCAATTCCTACCACGCCGCTTTTTTGACGCGAGAAATAGGCAAATTGAAGCAACTCCATACCGCCACCTACGCCAACGTATAAGATTTTTGGGTCATTGGTCAAATCACGGTAATGCACGGTGCTTCCGCAACCGTAGTTCATTTCTTGCATGATCTTAGGAATCTTCATTCCCGGTAATTCCCAAATAGGATTTGTGGTGCAACACAATCCCACATCTGGGGTTAATGCTGCTTGTTTATAAACGTCTGCGGTGGTGTCTAGGTAGCTCATAGTTTTTTCATTTAATTTCTTTTCGCGAAAGCGATATAAGGATATAGAGGTTCTCGATACATCCGCTTATAGCGGATACTCGAACTGACAGCTTCATCCCAATTAGCAAGTGATAGAATTCTATACAATTTCGCTACAGCGAAAAACTCTAATGTCTAAAATCTCAATACTAAGGTTTCAATTCTAAAATCCAACTTCTAGATTCTCTCGATCAAATCTGTAAACAATTTAATCATATTAGGCTCAGCTTTTGCAGCTGCTGCCATAATATCTTCAATATTAACAGGTTCTAAGTTGTCTGGGTCACATTCGTCTGTAAGCACAGAAACGGCAACAACTGGTAGATCCAGGTGATTTGCAACAATAACTTCTGGAACGGTGCTCATTCCTACGGCATCTGCGCCGATGATCTTTAAATAACGATATTCTGCGCGGGTTTCTAGTTGCGGCCCCACGACTGAAGCGTAAACACCTTCGTGTAGGGTGATGTTATTTTCTTTGGCGGAAGCCTTAAGAATATCATTCATTTCTTTGTCATAAGGTGCGCTCATATCTGCAAAACGGTGTCCCAATTTACTCACGCCTTTAAACGCCAGCGGACTGCCGCCTTGTAAATTGATGTGGTCGTTGATGAGCATGATCTCGGCTTTTTTAAAGTTGAGATTGATGGCTCCAGCCGCATTGCTAACCAGTAATTTCTCAATGCCCAGTTCGCGCATTACGCGCACAGGATAACTCACATCTTGCAATGTGTAGCCTTCATACACATGAAAACGGCCGTTCATGACAATGACTTTTTTGCCCGCAAGGGTACCATAGATCAGTTTGCCTTTGTGAAACTCTACCGTAGCCGTGGGAAACGACGGAATGTGATTGTAACTCATCTCTGCAATAACTTCTACGTGGTCTAGCAATTGCCCAAGACCGGTGCCGAGAATGATTCCTATCTCTGCTTTGTCAAAGCCTTTTTCCTTAAGAAAGAAAGCCGATTCTTCTATAAATTGTTTCATTGTGTTTTTAGTTCGCTGGGAAAAAATCGTTGAAAAGCCGCAATATCCTTGATGTCTTCATAATAATCTACATCATTGCGCGTGTCTAGAAGTTTTACACTTTCGCCGTTAAGGTCGTTTAAAGTGTCTTTAAGAACAGTTTCTGTTCCCCAGTTTTTGTTTTTAAATACTTCGGAATTTAAGGTTTTCATCCCAAATAAATAATAGCCGCCGTCTTCTGCGGGGCCTAAAACATAATCATGACCACTAAGTTCATCAAAAGCCTTCTCAATATCCCTCGCCGAAAGGTCATACATATCGCTGCCTATTATGACGATGCGGCGGTAACCATTTGCAAAACCGTTGCCAAAAGCATTGTACATACGTGCGCCAAGTGAATCGCCCCTTTGCAATTTTTTGTCATACACAAGCGAATCCCAGATGTCATTTTTCTTGATGTTTTCAGAATAATGAACCTCGCGGTCTACGTGTAGATTTTGAGTGATCTCAACCGTATGGTTGAGCAAGAATTTATAAATCTCAAGCGCTGCTTCATCGCCCACGGTAGCTGCAAGCCGGGTTTTACATTTGCCCAACTCTGGGTTGCGGGTAAAGATTATCAATAATTTATCTGAAGTGGGGAAGTGAAAATCTGCAGTGAATTCTTCCTTATCGTCGGTGTCTTTTTTGCTTAAAAGTCCCATGAAATTTTTTGCATTTATCTCTAGTAAAGTTAGGCTTCACAACCGGGTTTCGCCTTAAACTAATCGTAAACTTTTGCGCCTGTGTGTAAATATTTCCCCCAGTGACGGCTGTAAACATGCACGCTATCTGTTACTTTATTTTTACTGTTTACCACATCGTAACCAGCATCTTTCCAGGCAAAAATACTGCCGTATAGATTTTGCACCTTTGTATAGCCCCAGCGCTCCATACGTTCGCCAAAATCCTCGCTGCGAATCCCAACAGAACAATATACAACCACGGGTTGGTTTTTATCTTTAATCGTTTTGGCAAGCACATCTTTATCAGGATTTTCGCCTATCCATTTTGCGCCAGGAAGGTGGCTCACCTCATATTCCTCTTTTTTGCGGGTGTCAAGGATCACATAATCTTGCCAATTCATTTTTAAATTCTCAACGCTTATATATGGCACGCTGCGGGAGTTGTAACGCTCCAACAGTTCGTCCATTTGCTTATCGCTTTGCGCATGGATTATTTGGCTTAAAGCCAAAAAAATAAAAATGTAAATCGCTCTATTCATTAAAATGTGATTCCAAATCCTTGTAAACCGCTTTCAATAGGCGGAAGAATTTCAGTATTGTCCCAGATGCCTGTAATTAATGTACGGGCATATTCTATGGGCAGTTTTTCATTTAACATCAATTTATGCGCCGTGCGGTTATCGTAGGATAATTGATGATGATTGAAACCGTTTTCATCAAGAATCGCGTACCACGTGGTTTGCAAACCGTCATTTGCAGGCATGCCTATCACACCCGGATTAAGCCATAATTTGTCTTCATTTTCATGATAAAAAGGCAAGCCGCAATGCCCTGCAATTATGAGTTGGCTCTCGCTTTCGCTAAAATTACGCTCCTTTACTTCCCAAGGTGTGGATTTAAAAACATATTCTGAAACATAGTCGTATGAACCATGAACGATCATTGTGTTTTTTTCGCTGTAGCGAAAAGAAATATGGTCTGGCAAACTGCTGATAAAATCAATTGAATCCTTACTCAGTTTATCTTTTGCATACGGATACCATTCTTTTGAAAAGCCATCGCAACGAGAACCAGCTCTAAAATCACAACCGCAGTTGTCTTCGTTATCTCGCAGCTGAATTTCAACATTTCCCAGAATGCTTTTTGCACCCCACTTTTTAAATAATTGCACGGTTTCTTCAGGTTGTGCGCAATAGCCTACAATGTCGCCAGTGCAGATGCAATTTTCAGGGGCGATATTTTCGCGCTCAGCGATAGCAATTAAGGCTTCAAGCGCTTGCAAGTTGCTGTAAACACCGCCGAAGAGCAGCATTTTCCCCGAAAGGGAACCCAGATTTAATATAGTTTTATCCAAGTAGGTATCATGTAAAAAGTTAGACAACATGCAATTCCCCATACGTTTGTCCAGAGTAGATCTGCGTATTTACCGTCTGTGAGAATCCATGATTGCGGGATGAGATTAAAGACTAAAAGCAGACCAAAAATAATTCCGCAGCAAACGCTGAGGTAGAAACTTATTTTAGGCGCAGGTAGTTTGTAAAACAAGAAAATAGGAGTGAGGCCTATGACCATCGTTCCTGATATTGTTGTAGCGGAGAGAATATCTGCTCCTAAGAAAATGGGGATCGTTCCTAAAACAGCGATTATCGCCATTGATATTCTTCCAAAACTTACCGTATTTCCTAATCTTAAATCAACCGCAAGTAGTTTTGAAAAGCTAGAAAATGTGCTGTCTAACGTGGATGCCGCAGAGGTGATCATGATAAAATTTATGACGAGTAAAATAATCACTCCAAATGCTTTACCAACCTCCACAGCGGCTTGTCCTTGCATGCCCATGCTTTGCGCATAAACACCTATGACGCTAAAGAGCGCAATACAGATCGCACCTATCACCGAAGCTAAAAGGAAACTTCTCAACGTAGTTTTTCTATCACTTACAAAACCGCGGTCTGTAAGAACCGGGTCATGAAAAGGATAACTAAACGCTTGTAAAAATGCTGCGAGTAAAAGATTGACGCCCATGTCAAAATCCCAGATTC
The DNA here is from genome assembly GCF_055391795.1 of Leeuwenhoekiella obamensis. Lineage (NCBI taxonomy): Bacteria > Pseudomonadati > Bacteroidota > Flavobacteriia > Flavobacteriales > Flavobacteriaceae > Leeuwenhoekiella > Leeuwenhoekiella obamensis. The sequence continues at coordinate 3,640,083 of NZ_AP029251.1, forward strand.
CAGAAGAAACGGTCTCTTGCACGGTAAAATCCTCAGCAGAATAAATATTCACAAGAATGACGATAAGCAAAATGCTAAATAACACCATCTGAATACCATCTGTAAAAATAGAACTGCTTAAGCCTCCTTTTATGGCATACGCCAAAGTAAGCAGCGTAAAAACTAAGATCGCAGCGTAATAAGGCGTACTTCCCGTTTCGCCAAAATACGTCCCAATGACCATCGTATTACTCCATACTTCGTTAAAAAGCCGAATCGCAATAAGCACAGAAAATATAGCCACGGCACCTTTACCAAATCGACTCGTCAAAAAATGATGAATACTATCATAACCCGCCTTTCTCATAGACACAATGATGAGCCCGGCGACCGCAAAAGAGACATAATACGCCGCATAAGCAACACCGCCTACGATGCCAAATTCTAATCCCAGATTTGCAGCATTTGTTATGCTTTTTGCAAAGATCCAAGAAATCACCAAACTTCCCGTAAGTAAAACTGTTCCCGGGGCTTTTTTGCGATGCTGTGCTTTAAAAAACTCTTCGGTGGTTTTTGCTAAAGGCGAAAGGAAAAAGAACACAAGGCTCGAACCTATCACTAAAAACCACTGTAATTGTGTAACCGTCATAAAATGTCATTTCCGCGTAAGCGTAATTGCTATTTTAAATATCTAATGTCTCAATACTAAATACTCAAGTCTAATTTTCATCCCACCAAACTGGCGAATCCAGGCTATTTCCATTTGTAGCATCTGCAGCTACTTTATAATTGTCTGCATTTAGTGCTTCTTCTTCCGCAGGATACGGCATGCGCACTGGGATATTGCCGTTGTTCAAACTGGCTTGTACGGGTTTAAATTCTGGGAAACCGGTGCGGCGCCACTCAACCCAACCTTCATAACCATTAATGATCTGTGCAATCCATTTTTGAGTTGCGATCTGTTCTAATGGTGTTGTTCCGCTTGCGCTAAAAGATGCCGGCCCCGTGAGATAATCTGCTGGTAAATCTGTTTGCCAATATTCAAAGGCCAGTGTAACGCCTGTTTCATATAATTCTTGAGCGTTTGCCGTTATCAATCCTTTTTGTGCGGCTTCCGCCAAATTGAAATATGTTTCCCAAGCTGTCAAGAAATTCGCGTCAAGCGGCGATGAGTCTTCTCTAAAAATGGTCCCGGCATAACTGTAGTTTGCCACTTCAATGGAAGTTTGAGAAGCGTCGATGCCGTTTATCAATCCGTTATAAACATTAGCATCATTTCCCGTAGGACGGAAAAACGTCATGATTCGTTCATCATTCAGATCATGCAAAATTTCATCCATGGTTTCAGACATCACAAAGTTGTTGAAATCCCCGATGCGCAATTGAGAAAGTCTAAAACTATTGGGACGCGAAGCGGTAAAGTCAAACGTAGCGTTATCAGCATTTGTCATCTGGTAGCCGTTTTCGCTGTAAAGCTGTTGCAACTCTGCGCTCACATCCACCTTGCCCGAAATTCTAAGCAATTGTTTGATCTTTAATGATTTTGCAAACTTCATCCAGTTTTCTAGATTACCATTAAAAAGAATATCGCCCTGCAATGGTATCGCACCTTCATAGGCTTCTAGGGCCGCGATGCCTTTATCTATGTTGTCTAAAATCCCTCCTTCATTGAGGTAAATATCTTCTTGCGCATCATACGGCGCGCGCACCGTGCCATCCACGCCATTAAACGCCTCAAAGTAGGGAACATCGCCAAAAAGGTCAGTCAATCCACTCGCCATATATGCTTTAAGAATCCTTGCTGGGCCTTCATAAACTGCTGCCGCAGGATTGCTCATAGATTGTTTTAGCAAGATTTCGTTATCGCGAAGATTCTTGTAAAAAACCGGCCATGGATTCCCACCCAGCTGCGGACTTTTTAACGCATGCCTGTCAAAAAGGTTAAAGTCAAGCGCCGTGCGGTGTTGTGAAAGCAAATCGCCAGCCGCAAAACCCTCGTAGCTCATCTCGTCACCAAAGTTATAGATAACCTGTCTCAACAACAGTTGAGGTTGCACGGTCACAGGGTCATTTGGGTTAGTGTTGATGTCTTCAAAATCCTTAGTACAGGACGTCAAAGTCAAGATTCCTATGATGATATATAGTAAATTTTTCATGTCTTTTTCTTAGAAGTTTATCCCTGCTTTAAGTCCTATACTGCGCGTGGTCGCGTAGCTCATATCTTCCACACCGCTCACAAATCCGTTGCCTTGCACGGCAAGTTGTTCAGGGTCAAAATGTGGTATTTCGCTTAAAGCGAAAAGGTTTCTGCCTATTAAAGAAAGGTTTAGATCTGCACCTTCTCGCAGTCCAAGAAATCCTGGCTTAAGGTCAAAAGTATACCCGATGCTAAACTGACGAAGTTTTAAATAACTCGCATCATAGGTGTTGTTCTCCTCGTGGTTACGGTCATAAAATTGACGGTAATATGTCTCGGCAGAAACCGCAGTTGTGTTTTGAACATACACAGGATTTTCAGCGGTGCCGGTGTTCACGACTCCTTGAGGCACGATGCCTTCTTCCGGGCGATTTCCGGTTTCGGCAAGTTGGCCGCCTACGGTTGCAAGCGCTCTGGTTCTTGATACGATTTCGCCACCTTGGCGCCAGTCAAATAAGAAGCCTAGATTCCAGTTTTTATAAGAAAACTCGTTGTTCCAACCCAGCATAAAATCTGGCGTGTAGTTGCCTATTTTCTTCAAGTTATTATCTGCGATGTAGCTGCCATTTTCAGTAAGGATGAATTGTCCATCTTCAGTTTTTTGATAGCCCGTTCCATAAATATCGCCTACTTGCCCGCCTTCTTCCACTTGAAACCAAACCGTTTGATTTGCGCTGTCGTAAATTCGGCTATACGCCAAAGTCAATCTACCGTCGCTTTGCGGTAAACTCTCGATGACAGATTTGTTTGTGCTGAAGTTAAAGGTGCTAGACCATCTAAAATCGTTAGTAAGAATAGGGGTCAAGCCCAAAATCATTTCGACGCCAGTCGTTCTCACTTCACCACCATTTACAACCTGCTGCTCATATCCTGAAGAAATCGGGATGGGTAAACTTATGATTTGGTCAGAAGTCAGCGCGTTATAATATGTGAAGTCCAGATTTAAGCGGTCTTTAAAGAATCGTAAATCTGCACCCACTTCATAACTTGTGGTTCTCTCTGGTTTAAGATTTGCGTTTGGGATAAAGTTTTGCGCACTAAACGTAGGCTGACTTAAATACGCTGTTTGCGAAACAAACGCTCCCGAGGTTTGATACGGATTTGTATCGTTACCCACCTGCGCCACACTTGCTCTTAGCTGTGCAAAGGAGAACGCTTGTGGTAGTTCAGCAACTTCAGATAAAATAAAACTCGCCGAAGCTGATGGATAGAAAAATGAAGTTCCATCAATTGAGAATGGCGTTGCTAAAGCACTTGACCAGTCATTCCTTCCTGTCAAATCCAGAAAAAGAAAATCTTTGTAGCCTAGTTTCAGCAAGCCATACAAAGAGTTGATTCTTTTGTTGCTCTCAAACTGAAAAACATCAATAGGCGAGGCCGCATTGTTGAGGTTAAAAATCCCTGGTTGCGCAAGACTTGTTGTTTGCGACTGCTTGGTGTAGGCTTTTTGGTCTAAACGGTTGCCACCAAAAGAAAAATCAAAAGAGAAATCTCCAAATTCATTGTTGTAATTCAGCAGGAAGTCTGTGTTGATTTCTCTGAAAAACACATCGTGTTCTGCATAACCTCCATTTTGAAAACGGTTAGAACTATATGCTCTTCTAAACTGGCGACGCTCATTGCTGTAATCCATACCGCTGCGCAGGGTTAAGGATAAATTTGGCGCAAGCCATTGCTTAAACCACACGTTCCCAAAAACTCTATCGCGTTCAAAAGAGTTTCTGTTTTCTAACAACGTGAAATATGGATTGTCAAAATAGGTGTAGTTAAAACTGTAGTGTTGCACGTCTTCAAGACCGGGTTGCCAGTATTGTTTCATCGCGTCGATATTAAGCGAGCGCGGTCCCCAAGCCACAAGTGCATAATTTACGTTCTCACTACCGTAACCATTAGACGGGCGGTTGTCACTGCCAGAATTCACATAACTTATTGAGGCGTTAAACTCTGTCTTGTCCGTAGGTTTAAAATTCAATTTTGCTGCAACGGTTTGCCTGTCAAGATTTACACCCGGGATGATGCCATCGCTGCGTAAATCTGTAAATGATAGTCGGTAATTACCTTTGTCAAAACTGTTAGAAACCGCCACATTGTTTATTGTGGTTACTCCAGTTTCATAGAAATTTTTCAGGTTGTCAGGATAAGAAACAAAAGGAGTGGGAGTGATAGGAATCCCGCTATAAAGCGAAGTATCGCCACCGCGCACCACCGTCCCGTCTGGTAAAGTCACGGGACTATCAAATTGAGGAATCATATTTCCCACATCAGTGCGAGGTCCCCAAGAATAGGAAATCAAATCGTTTGTTCCGCCGCCAAGGCCGTCAACATACGCAAATTGACCAGAGTTTCCCTGACCGTAAGAATTTTGAAATTCGGGTAATTTAAACGGCGTATCCACAAAAACAGAAGTGTTGATACTCACGCCAAGACCTTTAGACTTGCTGCCGTCCTTAGTTTCTATCACAATCACACCGTTAGAAGCACGAGTTCCATAAAGTGCGGCTGCACTGGGCCCTTTTAAAACTGAAACTGATGCGATGTCATCTGCGTTCACTTCCATGGCACCGTTACCAAAATCAATTTCCTGAAATCCCGCCGCAGCTTCGTTCGTAAAATTGAAAACAGTATTGTTATTGATTGGCACGCCATCCACTACAAAAAGCGGATTGTTGTTAGAAAATGAGGCCTCACCACGAATGGTGATTTTTGATGAAGAACCCACGCCAGTTGCACCTTGAGAAATGCGCACTCCGGCTAATTTCCCCGAAAGGTTATCCAGAAAATTCACAGCTTTTACACCGTCAATTTCTTCAGCTTTTATGGTTTGTACGGTATAACCTAGTTCGCGCGTTTCGCGTTCTAAACCTAGCGCGGTAACCACAACTTCGTCAAGTGCAGTGGTAGATTCTTGTAAAATGATATTGATTGATGATTGGCCCTTTACGTCGACAATTTGGCTGGTAAAACCTATTGCCGAAAATCGAATCTCTCCATCGCTAGCCACGCTAATGCTGTAATTTCCGTTCTCATCTGTGATTGTCGCATCATCGTCATTCACGGCAACAACGTTTACAAATGGCACGGTCGTCCCGTCTATAGAGCTCGTCACCGTCCCGGTCACAGTCGTCTGGCTATACCCCGCCAAGCCCGCAAGCAGCAGGAGGCATACATAAATATGTTTCATTAATTGGTGTGTTGTAATTAAAATTTCATGCCTTTCGCTTTTGCGAAAAGAACTCGTGCTTCCTATGAAATTTTGTGCACCGGCGAACCTTTATTATACAGGTTCTGTATGAGAAGAATTTCTTTTTGATTTCGCTCTGGGGCGAAAACTACGCGTAAATTATCAATAAGTCTGGCGAGTAACTTTCTAACGGTTATCGCAAGATTTTGAGCTTGATGAAGAAGTTTTTTGGCGGAAGCCAAATCGTCAATATCAACAAGCTGTTCTAACCAACTTACTTCTATTTTTTGAGCGCTGAGCAAACGCGCGATGCTGTTTGCTAGCGAACTTTTTTGCCAAGGAAGTTTGAGAAAAAGCGCAGCATTAAACTGCGATTTGTGAATCCCCATGAGGTAAAAACCACCATCTGCAGATGGCCCTAAAACCAGCTTTTGACTCTCAAGCAGTTTTGCCGTTTTCGTGATGTGTTTCTGTGTGAGCTGCGGACTGTCATTTCCTATTGAAATCACATGTTCAAAACCTTTGTCAAACACCCGCTGAAGCGCATCAGTATACCGTTCTCCAAAAGTATCACCGCGTTGCTCATGCTCTGTGAAAACAAAATACGGGAGTCCACTTTTACGGGCAATCCCGATTGTTTTTTCATTAAGCGTTTCAAACAATTGCAGCGATTTGCTCAGGTTTTTGTCCTGTGCATCACGCGCCGCAGATTGCGCAAAAATGAGTATGGCTGTCGCCCCCTTCCCAACCTTCCCCCCGGAGGGGAAGGAGTTTAATGGAGAAATATTTTTGAAAATTTTATTCAATATGTCTTTTGTTCGCTATTGTAAATTTCGCGAAAGCGAAAAAATATGCATCTCAATACTAAAATCTAAAATCTCAAGTCTATGCTAAGCTACTGAGCCTTGACAGCTGCTTCCTGCGCCGGCAGTGCAGCCATAACAGTGTTGAGAAATGATGATTTTTCTATCGTTAAGCACATCTTCATTGTATTCTGAGATGTGTTTTACTTTGCTGGCAACCTTAAGTCCTAGCATCTGGTTAAAATCGCAATCGTACAACCAGCCATCCCAACTTACAGAAATGGTATTTGTACACATCACATTTTGCACCGCCGCAGGATTGTATGCTTCTACAAGCTGGTACATGTAATCTTCATAATTCTCTGACGCAATGAGATAATCCAAGAAGCGAGAGATAGGAAGATTTGTGATAGCAAACAAGTTATGAAATTGAATGCCAAAATCTTCATACAGCGCTTTCTTAAAATCTTTTTCCATGCTTGCCTGGTCGCTGGGTAAAAACGCGCCACTAGGATTGTACACAAGGTCAAGTCTTAAATCGCTGTCTGGCATTCCGTAGCCGCGCTCGTTAAGCTCTTGCAACGCTTTAATAGATTTGTCAAAAACTCCGTCGCCACGTTGTTTGTCAGTTTTTCCACGTGTCCAGTGTGGCATACTGCTTACCACATGCACATTGTGCTTTTTGAAAAAATCTGGTAAGTCATAATATTTTTTGTTCGCACGAATAATCGTCAGGTTACTGCGCACGATAAAATCTTTAATTCCCGCTTTGCTCGCCTCTTCAACAAACCACCTGAAGTTAGGGTTCATTTCTGGCGCGCCGCCCGTTAAATCTAGCGTGTGTGCTCCTGTGTTGCGAATCACTTCTAGACATTGCTCCATGGTTTCGCGGGTCATGATCTCTTTACGGTCAGGACCGGCATCTACGTGGCAATGTTCGCAAACTTGGTTGCACATATATCCTACATTGATCTGTAGGATTTCTAGCTTTTGTGGTTTTAATGGAAATTGCCCGGTCTCCTTTATCTTTTCGGCAAACGTGGGTAACTCACCATTTGCAAAAATACCATCAGACAAAATATCTAATTGGCGTTGTGCATTTGCGAGTTCGTTATCTCTCTTCTTTAAGGATTTTGTGGCCATGTATAGCTTTGGATTTTTAAAATTGAATGCTCAAGGTTTTGGTCGTGCTGTGTCTGCGTAGCTTTCGCGAAAGCGAAACAAAGCAAACTCAACAATTACATCTCCAGTTTATTCACCTTGTTCATCATCATGGTGCCGTGCACAAGGGTTGCGCCACTTTTTATGGCTGCGCCCACGTGGATGGCTTCCATCATTTCTTCTTTTGTAACGCCGCGTTGCAAGGTGTCTTTTGTGTATGCGTCGATGCAATACGGGCATTGCTCTGTGTGTGCTACGGCAAGCGCGATAAGCGCTTTTTCGCGTGCGGTGAGCGCACCTTCTTCAAAAACTTTACCGTAGTAATCAAAAAATTTCTCTCCAAGTTCCTCGCTCCATTCCGTGATTTTACTGAACTTTCTAAGGTCTGCCGGGTCGTAGTATGAATTTGCCATTTTGGTTGATGTATTTTGGTTAAATATATACTTAATTATAACCAATCACGTAAATCTACGGGATTATGGCACTAAAGGTTTTGTTAAATAAATATTTCTAGGATACGGTTTAAAGTAATTCACTGCGTAACTTTATATTCCGCTTAAAGCGAAAAAATTAGCCTCATGAAAAAATATATCGCCGCCTTTGACCAAGGAACCACAAGCACCAGAACCATCATTTTTGACAATGACGGCAATGTGGTCTCTATCTCACAGCGCGAGGTAAAACAGCATTATCCAGAAAGTGGCTGGGTAGAGCATGACGCGATGCAGATTTTTAAAGACCAGCAGGAAACCTTTAAAGATGCGCTTGATAAAGCTAGCCTTACGGCGAAAAACATAACCGCGATAGGAATTACAAATCAGCGTGAAACCGCTGTGGTTTGGGATAAAAACACTGGCGAACCTATTTATAAAGCGATCGTTTGGCTAGACAAACGCACGGAAGATATTTGCGACAGATTGCGAGACGAAGGCTTGGCGCGCGAGGTTTGTAAAAAAACCGGACTCGTTATCGATAGTTACTTTTCGGCCACAAAAGTGATGTGGATACTTGATAATGTAGAAGGCGCCAGGGCAAAGGCTGAAGCGGGCGAACTGATGTTTGGGACGATTGATTCGTGGTTGATTTACAAGTTCACAGGCAAGCATCTTACAGACCATACGAACGCCAGCCGAACGATGGTTTACAATATTATAGACATGCAATGGGATGATGATTTGCTTGAGGCTTTTGAGATTCCAAAAAGCATGTTGCCAGAGGTTCAAGAATCTAGTTCGCTCTTCGGCGAAATAGAGGTTGACGGAATTAAAATCCCTATTTGCGGCGTTGCTGGCGACCAGCAGGCGGCACTTTTTGGGCAAGGCGGACAAAAATCTGGATTCGCAAAAAACACCTACGGAACCGGCTGTTTCATGTTGCTCAACACCGGGAAAAAACCCTATTTCTCAAAGAATGGTCTGTTGACCACCTTGTGCTGTACGCTTCCAGATTCTAAAACGCGTTACGCGCTTGAAGGAAGTGTTTTTGTAGGCGGTGCAGCGGTGCAATGGTTGCGGGATTCTCTCAATTATATTGACGATGCAAAAGAAACCGAAGCGATTTGTAAAGAGCTTCCGCCGCTAGAAGATTTGTATGTTGTTCCCGCTTTTTCTGGGTTGGGAGCGCCACACTGGGATGGCAACGCAAAAGGAGCGATTTATGGTTTGACCTTTAAAACCGGCCGAAAGGAAATCGTCAAAGCCACGGTTGAGTCTATGGCGTATCAAGTTGCTGATGTTTTAAAAGCCATGATAGAGGATAGCGGCAAGCAAATGCGAGAATTGCGTGTGGATGGCGGCGCTTGCGCGAATAATTATCTGATGCAATTTCAAGCAGATATTCTGGATGTAGACGTTGATAGACCAGAAATGCTAGAAGTAACCGCACTAGGAGCAGCTTTTCTTGCTGGGATTTACGCTGAGGTATGGACGAAAAAGGATGTGTTGGAAATCCGCGAAAGCGAAACTGTTTTTAAGCCAAAAATGAAAAACCATGAACGCAAGATGAAGCTTCATGGTTGGGATTTGTCTGTGCTGAGAACAAAATCTGGCTATGCCGAAAAGATAGAAAAAGAGAAAACTCCGCTGAAGTTTAGCATACTCGACAGGAAGCGCTACATCAAGAAAGCGAAGAATAAAAAGTTTGATTTGGTTGTAATAGGCGGCGGAGTCACCGGCGCTGGAATTGCACTTGACGCAGCCACGCGCGGTATGAGCGTATGCCTTGTGGAGAAAAATGATTTTGCTAGTGGTACCAGTAATAAGTCAACAAAATTGGTTCACGGTGGTTTACGATATCTCAAGCAGTTTGAAATAGGTCTCGTAAAAGAAACAGGAACTGAGCGTGCGATTGTGCACAAATTGGCTCCGCATCTCGTGGTACCAGAGAAAATGTTATTGCCGTTGATAGAAGGTGGTCAATATGGTAAAATGATGACTTCCTTCGGGCTTAAGGTTTATGATTTCTTGGCAGATGTAGAAGGTGAAGATAAACGCCAAATGCTAAGCAAAGAACAAACCATGCAACGCGAACCCATGCTTGATGAGCAACATGTTTTGGGCGGTGGTTTTTATGCCGAGTATCGCACGGACGATGCCCGATTGACCATAGAATTGATGAAAAAAGCTGGGGCCTTTGGCGCTGTTTGTCTCAATTATTGTGAGATGGAAGACTTTGTTTATGATTATAAAGGCAAAATAGATTCAATACGATGTAAAGATTTAAATACCGGCCGCTCACTAGAGATTGAAGCGCGTGCTTTCGTGTCGGCGACTGGGCCGTGGGTAGACAAATTGCGAGCTAAAGATGAGTCTATGAACAATAAACATCTGCATTTGACTAAAGGTGTTCATATTGTTTTTGACCGTGATAAATTACCCGTGAGTCAGGCGATATATTTTGACGTGCCAGATGGTAGGATGATTTTTGCGATTCCGCGTGGGCGCGTGACGTATGTGGGAACTACAGATACAAATTACAGCGGCGACCTGGATAGGGTGGTGGCAACCCAAGATGATGTCAATTACTTGGTAAACGCAGTTAATAATATCTTCCCAGAAGTCAATCTCACACTTGCGGATGTAGAGAGTTCCTGGGCTGGTTTGCGTCCTTTAATTCATGAAGAAGAGAAAGACCCTTCAGCGCTTTCGCGAAAAGATGAAATCTTTGAAAGCGATAGTGGACTAATTTCTATCGCCGGTGGAAAACTCACCGGTTACCGCAAAATGGCGCAACGTGTTAATGAAGTTGTGATAAAACGTCTCAAAGAAAAACACGTTGAAAAACTGGAAGAATCCAGAACAAAACATATTCCGCTTACATCGTATGCAATGCGCAACACAGAAGAAGTCGTTGAATATAGAAAAAGGCTGAAAATAGAACTAGAAGCACAAGGCGTAGAAGAAGCCGAATATAAAGCTTGGTATTTGGTTTCAACCTATGGCAAGCAAGCTGATATCATCAAAAACAAGATAAATTATTTCCTTAATCCTGATGTTAACGACCGTTTGATTAGAGCAGAACTTTGGTACTGCATCAATTATGAAATGGCAAATAGCTTGGCCGATTTTTTTGTGCGTCGCACGGGTAGATTGTATTTTGATATCAGCACTGTTGCTCAATATAGACAATTAGTTCTGGAAGATTTTGTCAATGCGCTCGATTGGGATGAAGAGCGTGTGATTCATGAAAATGAAATTTTAGACCAACTTCTTCAAGACGCACAAACCTTTTATATGGAAGAGTTTGCTTAAAATTGTAGAACAAAAAATGGATTACTAAATAATAAGCGTTAATTTTACGTTTATAAAATAAAATACATGAAAATTCTCGTTACCGGCGGTTTAGGGTTTATAGGATCACACACAGTTGTTGAACTTATACAGCAAAATTTTGAAGTGATCATAATAGATGATCTTTCTAATTCTTCATTAGATGTGCTTGATGGTATTGAGAAAATTACCGGTGTAAGACCAGAATTTGTGCAGATGGATCTGCGTGATAGATCAAAGGTTGAAGCATTTTTTAATACAAATCCGGTTGTGGGTGGTGTGATACATTTTGCGGCATCTAAAGCGGTAGGAGAAAGTGTTAAAAATCCTTTGTTGTATTATGAGAACAATCTTTCAACGTTAGTTTATCTGCTTAAAGAGATGGTAAATAAACCAAAATCTTATTTCATTTTTAGTTCGTCATGTACCGTTTATGGTCAGGCAGATACGCTTCCTATCACAGAGGATGCTCCTGTAAAACCAGCAGAATCACCTTATGGAAACACTAAGCAAATAGGCGAGGAGATCCTTAAAGATACCTGCAAAGTTAATGAAGGTCTTAATGTGGTTTCTTTGCGTTATTTTAATCCTATAGGTGCTCACACTTCCGTGGAAATAGGTGAGCTGCCTACAGGCGTGCCTCAAAACCTTGTACCTTTTATAACGCAAACTGCAGCTGGTCTTCGCGATGAACTTTCAGTGTTTGGGAAAGATTATCCTACAGCTGATGGAACTTGTGTAAGAGATTATATTCACGTAGTAGATTTGGCGAAAGCCCACGTAAGCGCACTGCAACGTGTGATGGAAGATAAGAACGAATCTAACTACGAAGTTTTTAACTTAGGAACTGGCAAAGGAAGCACAGTGCTTGAGGTTATAGAATCCTTTGAGCGTGTATCTGGAGAGAAGTTGCCATACAAGTTTGCACCTCGCAGAGAAGGCGATGTGATCGAAGCGTATGCAGACACTACAAGAGCAAACGAAGTGCTAGGCTGGAAAACAAAACTCGATCTTGACGAGGCAATGTCTTCAGCATGGAAGTGGGAGAAAAAAGTGAGAAATATAGATTAAAGCGAACGAGTAGATTCTCTTAAGAGAAGCTCGGTTTTAATTACTTCTTTCTTGATCTCAGACTTAGGATTTTCTAATCTGTTTATTGCAAGTTTTACAGCTTCGCGGCCCATTAGCGTTCCGCGTTGATTTACTGTAGAAAGTGACGGGCGGTGATATTGTGATAAAACACCATCTGTAAATCCTATTACACTTATATCATCAGGAATTGAAAAACCAGCGTTTATCGCACTATTTATAGATTGTACTCCGCTTAATTCGTCAACAGCAAGAATACCATCAATTGTATTTTCTTTCAGTAATTGTGTGAGCTCTTCTTTGCAATTTTCTACCGTAGATACAAATACGTTAGGGTGTAAGTTGTTTTCTTCTATGGCATCAATGAAACCTTCTTTTCGCCGTCTGGCAACAGATGTGTCGCCTATAGGGTTTACAAAAACAATATTCTTGCAACCTGTTTTAATAAGATGTTGTGTAGCATTATATGCGCCGTCGTGGTCATCAATCACGATGCTGTCGCATTCTACTTTATCACTTACACGGTCAAACATAATAAGCGGCAGATCGTAATGTAAAGTGTCGTTGAGGTGTGTGAACTCGTCTGCTAACTGCGTTTCTCGAGATACGCTTAAAAGAATAGCATCTGCGCCGGCATCGCTAAGCATCTTAAGGCTGTGTTTTTCTTTAGAGAGCGTTTCTCTACTGAGACAGGTGATGAGACTGTAGCCGTTTTTCTCGGCCTCGTCTTCAATACCTACAATAACCTTGGCAAAAAAGTTGGCTAAAATATCAGGAATGATAATTCCTAACGTTTTCGTTCTCTTATACTTTAACCCTCTTGCGAGCGCGTTAGGTCTATACTTATGCTCTCTTGCTGCTTTTTTGACAAGCTCTTTTGTAGCGTCGCTAATTTCTGGACTGTCAGCAAGTGCTTTTGAGACGGTAGATACTGAAATTCCTAGTATCTGAGCAAGACCTTTAAGCGTGATCTTATTTGCCATATTCTTATTTATTGACCAAGGTAGTGAACATTTGGCAAATTTCTTAATGTATTTGCAGCCATTTCTGCGGTTATGTCTCTTTGAGGTGTTGCGAACATCTCATAACCTACCATAAATTTCTTTACGGTTGCAGAGCGTAACAACGGCGGGTAAAAAGACATGTGGAAATGCCACTCATCATGGTCTTTACCATCTGTAGGCGCTTGATGAATACCAGCAGAATATGGAAATGAAGTTTTAAATAAATTGTCGAATTTAATCGTGGTTAGTTTTAAAACCTTGGCATAATCTGCACGTTCTTCGTCGCTAAGAGAAGATATATTTTTATGCGCTTTACGCGGAATGATCATCACCTCATATGGCCAAACTGCCCAGTAAGGTACTAATGATACAAAATGATCAGACTCGATGAGGATACGCTCTTTAGCCTCAAGTTCTTGAGCGAGATAATCACCTAGCATGCTAGATTTATTTTTATTCCAGTAGGCTAGCATGTTTTCGCTTTTCTTCGCTACTTCTTGTGGAATGCTGTTTTGAGCCCAGATCTGGCCGTGTGGATGCGGATTGCTACAGCCCATGATCGCACCTTTATTTTCAAAGATCTGCACATGATTAATATCTGCGCGACTTCCTAATTCTTTAAATTCTTTTTGCCACAGCTTAATAACATCATCAATAGCTTCTTCTTCCATCACAGGAAGCGTAAGGCTATGATTAGGCGAGAAGCAAACCACTTTACAAATACCAGCTTCAGATTCTGCTTTTAATAATCCATTTTCATACGTTTCAATAGGCACGTCTGCTTGTAAAGCGGCAAAGTCATTTGTAAAAGACCATGGCTTATCATATTGTGGATTAACGGCGCCACCGGCTCTTTCATTTCCTGGGCACAGGTAACAAGAAGGATCATAAGAAGGTCTTTCTTCTTTAACGGTTTCTTCTTCTTTTCCCTGCCAAGGGCGCTTAGTTCTGTGAGGAGAAACTAAGATCCACTCACCAGTTAATATATTGTAGCGTCTGTGAGAAGCGTTATTAAAATCGATCATTTTAAGGGTTTAAAGTATTGTTGTTCCATTTGCAGGAGCGATGGTAAATGAGGTAAGCTTAATGTCAAATTGCTCTTCATATGCTTTAGCAACTTCTTCAACGTATGCGTCAATCGCATCTTCATGAATAAGGTTGATCGTGCATCCGCCAAAACCGCCGCCCATCATGCGACAGCCCAGAATTTGTGAATTGCTCAACGAGTATTGAGTAAGAAAATCAAGTTCAGGGCAACTTACGGCATATTTATTTTGAAGGCCATCATGCGACTCATACATCAATTTCCCGAATTTCTCTAGATCACCCTTCTTTAGTGCATTACCAGCTTCTTCAACACGAAGATTTTCTTCTATGATGTATGAACAACGATTGTAGATCGTGTTTGTCATATCGTCTTTGCAGGTAGCCAACTGATCCAAAGTAGCATCGCGAAGACTTTTTACCTCAGGAAATTTCTTTTGCAGTATAGCAACACCTTCATTACACTCTTCTCTTCTTGTGTTGTATTCACTAGAGGCAAGGCTATGCTCTACATTAGTATTAAGCAGCAAAAGTGTGTAAGGAGCAATATTAAATGGTATCAACTCATGTTCTAAACTGCGGCAATCTAGTTTTATCACAGATCCATCTTTGCTCATAACAGAAGCAAATTGATCCATGATACCACATTTTGTACCTACATAGTTGTGCTCTGCCATTTGCGACAGCTTCACTATTTCAAGTTTTTCTAGACCTAGATCAAAAAGCTCATTAAGACCAGTAGCAAGACCACATTCTAAAGCTGCAGATGAACTTATGCCAGCACCCATAGGTAAATTACTGGTCATAAGGCAATCAAAACCTCCAACTACTTTTCCTAGTTTTTTGATCTCTTCGATAACACCTACAATGTATCTGGTCCATTCTGGTCCATCTACTTTAGGATCATCTATATCGTACTCAAACGATGTATTAAATGTTAAGCTTTTAACATTGCAATGTGAACGAGTACTATTTTTTTTTAAGTAAAATTTAATACTCTTTTCTACAGCAGTAGGCATAACAAAGCCGTTGTTGTAGTCAGTATGTTCACCTATAAGATTTACTCTTCCTGGGGATTTTATAACTATCTCAGCTTCAAAAGTTTCGATAACATCCATGGTTTCTCCCGCAGTTGTTTGTTGTATGGTTTTGCCCAAAATTTTAGTTCATTTTTGGTTGGCCCGAAAGATATGTTATTCAGGTTATTGGAAACAAATATATTAAACGTAAGTTTTACATTTATAAGAATTTTTTAAATATTTACAGAAAATTCCTTTGTAAGGCTTTATTTTGTGTCTTATGGCAATTAATAATCAACTAGGCGGCTATTCCCATTCTGAGAGGTTTTACCTTGCGGTAGACTGTATCATTTTTGGTTTTGACAAAGGGAAATTAAAACTTTTAGTCTTTAAAAGAGACGTTGATCCGCTTAGAGGAGAATGGTCTTTGCTAGGGAGTTTGGTCAAAGAAGACGAAAACGTTGGAGAGGCAGCTAATCGCGTATTGAACAAATTAACAGGGCTTAGCAACGTTTTTCTTAAAGAATTAAAGACCTACAGTGATGTAGATCGTGACCCGGGAGCACGATGTGTTTCAATAGCGCATTATTCGCTTATACGTTTTGAAGAAGACGTTAGACAGATGATAGAAGATCACGGTGCACACTGGTTTGAGTTTGATGACCTGCCACCGCTTATTCTGGATCATGATGATATGGTAAAAGATGCACTCGCTGCATTAAAGAATGACGCGAGAAGGAGACCTATAGGTTTTGAACTTTTGCCAGAGCAATTCACCATCCCGCAATTGCAATCGCTGTATGAAGCTATTTATGGCACGCAGCTAGATTCAAGGAATTTTAGAAAAAAGGTGCTATCCTTTGATGTGCTTGAGAAGTCTGATGATAAAGATTTTAGTACTTCAAAAAAAGGAGCTTACCTGTATAGTTTTGATGAAAATAAATACAATGAACTCGTGGCAAAAGGCTTCGACTTTGTTGTTTAATAGAGTAATAACCTAATTGTTCATTTGGCTTAAAGCCAAAAAAATAAAAATTCAATTATGACGGCAATCTTGTCTTTTTTAGGATTTACCTTACTTGTGGCCTTTGTTTCATGGTGGTCTGTAAGAAAAACTGATGAAACTTCTTCAGATGGATATTTTCTGGGTGGTCGAAGTCTTACAGCTGGCGTGATCGCAGGATCACTACTTCTTACAAACCTCTCAACTGAGCAAATCGTGGGACTTAATGGTAGTGCTTATAAAGACGGGCTTTCCGTTATGGCTTGGGAGACGCTAGCCGCTATCTCAATCGTTGTCACAGCGATTTTCTTGCTGCCCAGATATTTAAAAAGTGGACTTACGACGGTTCCGCAGTTCTTGGCAGAACGTTTTGACACGACTACTAAAACGATAACTTCAATATTATTCTTATCGGGTTACGTAATTGTATTGCTTCCTGTAATTCTTTATTCGGGTTCTGTTGCTGTAAGCGGTATGTTTGATATTCCTCAAAAGCTTGGTGTTTCTGATACCACGGCACTGGTGATCTGTATCTGGGGTATTGGTATTATCGGTTCGATCTATGCCGTTTTTGGCGGTCTTAAAGCAGTTGCGGTTTCTGATAGTATCAACGCGATAGGGCTAATCGTAGGTGGAGTTTTAATTCCTGTTTTTGGTCTTATGGCTATCGGTGATGGCGGAGTGCTTAATGGTCTTGAGACACTTGTAGATGCAAATCCAGAGCGTTTTGATTCAACGGGTGAGCCAGGTCAAGAAGTTCCTTTTGCAACCATTTTTACAGGAATGATGCTTGTACAGATGTTCTACTGGGGTACAAACCAGCAGATCATTCAGCGTGCGCTAGGAGCAAAAAGTCTTGCCGAAGGTCAAAAAGGGCTTTTGCTTGCTTCTTTCCTTAAAATATTAGGTCCTGTAATTCTTGTCCTTCCAGGAATGATCGCTTTCTATATGGAAGCAACTGGTAAACTAGAAGTAGGTATTGCAGATCAAGCGTATCCTTCACTTGTGCGAGAAGTGTTGCCACTTCCATTAGTAGGTTTCTTTGCGGCAGTACTTTTTGGAGCCATCCTTAGCTCATTTAATAGTGTATTGAATAGCTCAGTTACGCTGTTTGGTATAGATATTTACAAACAACACATCAACAAAGATGCTAGCGAAAAAACTGTTGTAAAATACGGTAAGATCTTTGGTGTTTGTCTTGCGCTTGCGGCAATGTTTATTGCACCGCTTATCGCAAATGCAGGAAGTTTATTCAACTATCTTCAGGAGATTAACGGTATTTATAGTATCCCGATTTTCACGATCATTGTTGTGGGTTACGCTACAAAACGTGTTCCTGCGATCGCTGCAAAAATCGGTATCATTTCAGGTTCTGCGCTTTACATTTTGAGCCAGTTTGTGATGAAGCCTTACTTTGGTGAGGAGAACTATCCGCATTACTTGCACGTGATGGCTATCCTTTTCGTGCTAAACATCATAATCATGTTGATCATTGGTAAGATTCGCCCTCGTGAAACACCGTTTGAATTGACATATACTAAGAAGGTAGATATTCAACCATATAAATATTTAAAACCAGTTGGTTTACTAATTTGCTTAATAGTTGTAGGTATTTATGTCTATTTTGCAAAATAAAAAGTGAGTCAACATTTATATAAAAAACACATTGATCCGCAGGACTTCCAGACAACAATAGATGGGATCCCTGCGGATCTTTTTATTCTCAAAAATGCTAACGGACTAGAAGTTGTTTTCTCAAACTGGGGGCAGCGTTTGGTGTGCTTGTTCACTCCAGATAAGCATGGTGATTTTGAGGACATTGTGCTAGGCTACAAAACGCTAGACGAGTATCGCAACATCCAGGCAAATTATCTAGGGGCGACCATTGGCAGGTATGGCAATCGTATCGCAAATGGTAAATTCACAATAGACGGTAAAGAGTTTACGCTTGCGCGAAATAACGGCTCAAACAATCTCCATGGCGGAAATGTGGGCTTTGACTCTGTGATGTGGCAAGCAAGGCAGATTTCTGAAAATGCAGTTGAGTTCAGTAGAATTTCGCCAGACGGCGAAGAAGGTTTTCCTGGGAATTTAGAGGTGAAAGTAAAATATACGCTCACTGAAGAAAATGAGCTTGTGATAGATTACACCGCCACAACTGACGCCGCAACACATGTAAATCTTACGCATCATTCATTTTTTAATCTTAAAGGTGAATCAAACGGTGAAGTGATGGATCATCAATATATGATCAATGCAGATGCGATCACAGCCGTTGATGAAAATCTTATCCCAAAAGAAATAATGCCAGTTGATGGTTCATGTTTTGATCTGCGATCTCTGCAGCAATTGAATGATTACATGAATCCTGAGAATGACCAAATACAATTAGGTCATGGTTATGATCATAATTTTGTTCTAAACAGCGAGCCAAAAAACAAAACCGGATTGCCATTTGCAGCAAAAGTGACTGAGCCAGAAAATGGTAGAACAATTGAAGTTTATACTAATGAACCTGGGATGCAATTGTACACTTCAAATTGGTTAGACGGTAAAAATATAGGTAAGAATGGCAAAGCTCATGCGGCGCGCACAGCATTTTGTTTAGAAACCCAGCATTATCCAGATTCGCCTAACCAGCCGCAATTTCCTTCAACGTTGTTGAGGCCCGGAGAAAAATATCATTCGGTTTGTGTGTATAAATTTGGAATTGAAGCATAAAAAAATCCCTCGTCTGTGACGAGGGATTTTTGTTTTGGGCGTGACCCAAAAATTAATCTTGAGTGATCGCTCGTGAAATCACTATTTTCTGAATTTCAGAAGTTCCCTCATAGATCTGTGTAATCTTTGCATCGCGCATCAAACGCTCTACGTGATATTCTTTTACATAGCCGTTTCCGCCGTGAATTTGCACAGCTTCAATTGAAGAATCCATCGCGACTTTAGAGGCATACAATTTTGCCATAGCGCTGCTGGTGTCATAATTATTGCCTTGATCTTTGTCCCAAGCGGCTTTCATCACAAGGTGACGCGCAGCTTCGATCTCTGTGTACATGTCAGCAAGTTTAAAAGCGATGGCTTGATGCTGATGAATGGGCTTGCCAAAGGCTTCACGCTCTTTGCTATATTTTAGCGCAAGCTCATAAGATCCGCTTGCGATACCAAGTGCCTGAGCAGCGATCCCGATACGTCCGCCAGAAAGTGTTTTCATAGCAAACTTAAACCCGAAACCGTCTTCGCCTATGCGATTTTCTTTAGGGACTTTTACATCATTAAAGATCAAAGAATGTGTGTCGCTTCCGCGAATTCCTAGTTTGTCTTCCTTTGGGCCAACCTCAAAACCTTCCCAGTCTTTTTCAACTATAAAAGCATTGATGCCGCGATGTTTTTTCTCTTTATCGGTTTGTGCGATCACAAGATAATAGTCTGCATTGCCGCCGTTTGTGATCCAGTTTTTAGTACCATTTAAGATGTAATGATCGCCTTTATCAATTGCAGTTGTGCGTTGAGAAGTCGCGTCACTACCAGCTTCTGGTTCGCTAAGGCAAAATGCGCCCAGCTTTTCTCCAGAGGCTAACTTGGTAAGATATTTTTGTTTTTGTTCTTCGTTCCCGTACGCATTAAGACCGTAACAAACCAGTGAGTTGTTTACAGAAACGATCACAGATGCAGACGCATCAATTTTTGATAATTCTTCCATGACAAGCACGTATGAGATCGTATCCATACCGCCGCCGCCATATTCTGTGGGTGTCATCATCCCCAGAAAACCCATTTCGCCCATTTTTCTAATAAGCTCTTTTGGGAATTTTTGCTCAGCATCACGTTCTATAACTCCCGGTAGAAGTTCGTTTTTTGCAAACTCACGCGCTGCATCACGAATCATTATATGTTCTTCGCTTAAACTAAAGTCCATGTGCAATTTTTATTATATTGTCAAAATTTTCGTGTAAAGATACTTGTTTACGATAACGTTTTCAATAGATCTTTTTTTATTTTAATAAAACAATAATATTATGAGCGTTTCATCTTATCGTATTCTGGGTGTAATGAGTGGGACTTCTGTAGATGGTATTGATTTCGCTTACGCGGAATTTACTCATGACAAATCCTGGAAATTTAAAATTCATGCTGCTGAGACTGTACCATATTCTGAAGAATGGGAAACCGAATTAAAAGAAGGTATTAACCTTGAAAAAGATAAGCTTGAAGACTTGAATAAGCGTTACACACAATTGCTAGGAAGCGAGATCAAAGCGTTTATTGAAAGAAACAAAATCACCGATCTTGACGGCGTAGCTTCTCACGGCCATACGATCTTGCATCAGCCAGAAAAAGGATTTACGCTGCAAATAGGTAATCTTCCTGCGATCTCAACGCTATGTGGAGAACGTGTGATCTGTGATTTTAGAGTGCAAGATGTTGAACTAGGAGGTCAAGGAGCGCCATTGGTTCCTGTGGGAGATCAGGAGCTTTTTAAAGATTATGATTTCTGTGTGAATCTGGGCGGTTTTGCGAATGTTTCGTTTGAAAAAGAGCAGAAAAGACTCGCTTTTGACATTTGCCCCGTGAATATCGTTCTTAATAGATACGCAGAAAAATTAGGTAAGAAATACGATAAAAGCGGTGAGATCGCTGCAACTTCAGAGAATAACAAAGAGTTGTTGTATGCATTGAATAAACTAGACTTTTACAGACAATCATATCCTAAATCTCTAGGTTTAGAATGGGTACTTTCAGATGTGTTGCCGCTTATAGAAGAATTTAAGCTGGCTCCAGAGGTTGTGATCGCTACGTTTACTGAGCATGCTGCTTTTCAGATCTCGATCGCTTTGGGGAAAGCCTTAAAAAAAGAAGCGCCATCTATTTTAATCACCGGCGGCGGAGCATACAATACGCACCTTATCAATAGAATTAAAGCATTATCAAAAATGGAAGTAGAGGTGCCATCGCCTGAACTTGTGGAATATAAAGAAGCATTGGTTTTCGGGTTAATGGGTGCCTTGCGGCTAAAAAATGAAATAAATGTGCTCGCCAGTGTGACGGGCGCAAAAAAGGATCATTCTTCTGGAGTGATTTTTACATCTTAAAATAACATTGAATTTATAGGGAAAAGACCCTAATCATTTATATTTGTCAGACTACAGTTTTTATGAAAGAATTACTGCAACGTTACGAGAATAAAGAGCCTGAGATCGTTTTTCATTGGAACGATCCCGAGACTGAGGCAGAAGGATGGACGGTTATAAACTCATTGCGAGGTGGAGCTGCCGGTGGCGGTACGCGTATGCGCAAAGGTTTAGACCGCAATGAGGTGCTTTCGCTTGCAAAAACCATGGAGGTGAAGTTTACCGTTAGCGGCCCAGCGATAGGCGGAGCAAAAAGCGGGATAAATTTTGATCCTAACGATCCCCGAAAAAAAGGAGTGTTAGAGCGCTGGTATGCAGCGGTGTCGCCCTTGCTTAAAAGTTATTATGGAACCGGTGGCGATCTCAATGTAGACGAGATCCATGAGGTTATCCCAATTACTGAAGAAAGCGGCGTATGGCATCCGCAAGAAGGGGTTTTTAACGGACACTTTAAACCTACCGAGGCAGATAAGATCAATAGAATAGGTCAACTGCGTCAAGGAGTGATCAAGGTGATCGAGAATCCTAATTTCTCACCAGATGTTTCAAGAAAATACACCGTGGCAGACATGATCACGGGTTATGGAGTTTCAGAAGCGGTGAGACATTATTATGAGATCTTTGGCGGAAGCCTAGAAAACAAAACCGCGATCATACAAGGTTTTGGTAACGTGGGATCTGCTGCAGCGTATTATCTTGCACAAAGTGGTGTGAAGATCATTGGGATCATTGATGCTGCGGGTGGATTGATCAATGAAGACGGTTTTAGCTTTGAGGAAGTAAAGAACCTATTTTTAGATAAAAAGGGTAATAGCCTTTCGGCGAAAAGTTTGATGCCATTTGACGAGATCAACGAAAAGATCTGGAAATTGAATGCAGATATTTTTGCACCATGCGCGGCATCTAGATTAATCACACGCGATCAGATAGAAAGTTTGATAGAACACGGTCTTGAAGTCGTATCTTGTGGCGCAAATGTGCCATTTGCAGATCGTGAGATTTTCTTTGGCCCTATAATGGAAGAAACGGATGAGCGTGTGGCGCTTATTCCAGATTTTATTTCAAATTGTGGTATGGCAAGAGTATTTGCCTATTTTATGGAGCGTCGTGTGCAGATGACAGATGAAGCCATTTTTAATGACACTTCGCAAACCATAAGAAACGCTATTATGAACACATATGAGCATAATAGCGGAAACAGAAAAATTAGTAAAACGGCCTTTGAATTGGCTCTTAAACAATTGATATAGATTACAATTAAATAGCAACAACTATGCTTAAATATTTCTTAGGGCCCAGCCCGCTTTGGTTCAAGTATACCATGATAGGTTTCTTGATTTTTAATGTTATTAGTTTCTTTCTTCTTGGACCACACATCACTGCGTGGATCTTTATTGGTGAGTTTATTTTTACTCTTGCCATGGCCTTAAAATGCTACCCATTACAATCTGGTGGTATTTTAGCGCTAGAAGTCTTAATTCTGGGCTTAACCACACCAGAAGCCGTCTTTGAAGAAGTAGATGCAAACCTTGAGGTAGTTTTGCTATTAGTGTTCATGGTTGCTGGTATTTACTTTATGAAACCCATGCTCATGTATGTGTTTAGTAAAGCGTTTACTAAGGTCAAATCTAAGGTCGTACTCTCGCTCATATTTGTGTTCTTGGGTGCTGTGCTTTCGGCATTCTTAGATGCATTAACAGTAACAGCGGTATTGATCAGTGTAGCTGTAGGTTTTTATGGTGTTTACCACAAGATCGCTAGTAGTGCAACTGCAGATTATGATGATGATCTTAAACTTGATAGAAAACAATTAAGTGGTGAGACGCTAGAGCAGTTTCGTAGTTTCTTGAGAAGTTTGATCATGCATGGTGTTGTAGGTACGGCACTAGGTGGAGTTTGTACTTTAGTAGGTGAGCCACAAAACTTATTGATAGGTGAGAAGATGAGTTGGGAATTTGTTGAGTTCTTCCAGCGTATGGCGCCTATTACCATTCCTGTATTGATCTGTGGATTGCTTACCACTGTAATTCTTGAAAAAGCTAAGATCTTTGGTTTTGGAGATAAATTACCAGATGTAGCGCGTAAGATCATAGAAGGTTATACTGAAGAGCAAGACGAGAAGAGAACCCCTAAGGAGAAATTTGGTCTTATTATTCAAGGTATTTCTGCGATTTTATTGATCGCATCATTAGCATTGCACTTGGCTCCAGTAGGTATTATTGGTCTTTTCCTTATTGTGGTTCAAACTGCATTTATGGGAATTACAGAAGAACATGCTTTAGGTAAGGCTTTTGAAGAAGCACTTCCATTTACAGCATTACTTGTTGTTTTCTTTATCATCGTAGCGATGATCCATGAGCAACACTTATTTACTCCTATTATTGATTATGTATTAGCGATGGATCCTTCGGTGCAGCCGTCTATGTTCTATTTAGCTAACGGTATTCTTTCAATGATCAGTGATAACGTATTTGTGGCAACCGTTTATATTAACGAAGTACAAGGTGCATTTGATAAGGGTGTTATTACTAAGGAGCAGTATAATCATTTGGCTGTAGCCATAAACACAGGAACAAATTTACCTAGTGTTGCTACTCCTAATGGTCAGGCAGCATTCTTATTCTTATTGACATCATCACTTGCGCCGCTTATCAACTTATCTTACGGTAAGATGGTAAAAATGGCATTACCTTATACAATTGTATTAGGAGGTGTAGGTCTTTTATTTGTTTATCTAGTATTATAATTACCGGCGATATAATTTAAACGTAAAATCAACGTTAACAACGTAACTAATTATCTAACTATGCTAACAATGTTGTTGCAGGAAGGTGCAGAAAATCTGGAATCTCTTACAGAAGATGAGCCAGTAGAAAAAACCCTTTCACTTATTGATTTACTGTTTACCGGCGGTATTGCAGGAACAGTGATCATCGTATTACTGTTTGTGCTACTTTTTGTAGCTATCTACATATATTTTGAAAGGCTTTTTGCCATAAAATCTGCTTCTAAGGTTGATGGTAACTTTATGAATCAGATCAAGGATAATGTTGCTCATGGTAAGATAGAAGCGGCAAAGATCCTTTGTGCACAACACAATACTCCTGTGGCGCGCCTTACGGCAAAAGGAATCTCGAGAATTGGTAGTCCGCTTGAGGATATCAATACAGCAATTGAGAATTCTGGGAAGTTAGAAGTATATCGCTTAGAGCGAAATGTAAGCATACTCGCTACCATTGCTGGTGCTGCGCCTATGCTTGGTTTCTTAGGTACGGTGATCGGTATGGTATTAGCGTTTCATCAACTAGCGACTAGTAGCGGTCAGGCAGAGATGGGTAACCTTGCAGAAGGTATCTATACAGCGATGACAACTACTGTAGCAGGTCTTATTGTAGGTATTATCGCTTACATAGGCTATAACCACCTTGTGGTGCGTACAGACAAAGTTGTACACCAGATGGAAGCTAACGCAGTAGAATTCTTAGATCTACTAAACGAGCCATTATAGTATGAATCTTCGCGGAAGAAATAAAGTAAGTCCAGAGTTTAGCATGAGTAGCATGACAGATATTGTCTTCCTGCTACTCGTGTTTTTCTTGCTTACCTCACCAGCTATCACACCAGATGCGCTAGACCTTATTTTGCCAAAAGCAAAAGGAAAGACCAGCAATCAGCAAAATCTTTCTGTAAGTATTACTAAGGATCTTGACATTTATGTGAATAAAGAGCGCGTGCTACCAGCCCAACTAGAGAGCTTTATTAAAAGCGAGTTGAGCGGTGTTGAAGAGCCTACCATCATTTTGCGTGCAGAAGAAGGTGTGCCCATTGAGGAAGCTGTGAGCGTGATGGATATCGCAAATAGAAATAAATACAAGATCGTTCTGGCAGTAAGGCCTAATTAAGTTTAGGGCGCCTCATTCGCCACGGGCGAATGACCGGGCTTTCGGCAGTCGCTCTTTTTCGCCGTAAGGCAGAAAAAGGAGCTCCAACAAATGCCTCAATCCCTGGCGCGGAATTTGATTAGAACATAAAAAAACAAGCAACAACCACCGCATGTCAATCTTAGATACATCTCATAAACGTAAATCTTTTGCAATTACCACGGCTATTTATGCAGTGCTTTTGCTATTGATGTTCTTTTTTGGCTTGACCTATATGGATCCACCTATTGAAGGCGGTATTGCGGTAAATTTTGGAACTAGCGATGTAGGCTCGGGCGCTGTGCAACCTACAAAGCCTATACAGTCAGCGCCAAGAAACACACAACCAGAACCAGAGCCTCAGCCTAAAACTACAGAGGTAAAAGAAGAAGTTGTGACTCAGGATGCAGAAGATGCTCCTGTGATTAAGAACGAACCGAAAAAGGAAATCAAAAAACCGGTTACCGAGACACCTAAAGAAACGCCTAAAAAGGTTGTAGAAGAGGTTAAGAAACCAGATCCTAAGCCAGATAAATCTACTACAGATGCTTTAAGCAGCATACTTAACGGACCAAAAAGCGATGGAACGGATAAAGGCGGAGAAGGTGATACCAACCAAGCTGGAGATAAAGGTGATCCATCAGGTGATCCTAGTGCTTCTAGTTATTATGGTACAGGTAAAGGCCTTGACGGTGATGGTAATTATCAGTTAGGCGGTAGAAAGGCACTAAGCAAACCTAAGCGCGTTCAAGAATGTAATGAAGCAGGTATTGTTGTGGTGAGCATTGAGGTAGATCGCAATGGTAATGTGATCAAAGCAACGCCTGGTGTACGTGGCACAACAAATAACTCTCGTTGTTTGCTAGAGCCGGCTAAAGCCGCTGCACTCGCTACCCGTTTTAACTCAGATACCAACGCGCCAACGCGCCAGATCGGTAAAATAGTTTACAAGTTCAGCTTATCAGATTAATGACTTATCAAGAAACCCTGCAATGGATGTTTGGGCGACTGCCCATGTTTCAGCGTCAGGGAGCTCCCGCATATAAAAAAGACCTGGGCAATATCAAATTGTTTTGTGAGCATCTAGGTCATCCCGAAAATAAATTCAAGTCTATCCATATAGCCGGTACAAACGGAAAAGGCAGTACCTCGCATATGGTAGCTTCTATTTTGCAAGAAGCTGGTTATAAGATAGGCTTGTACACTTCGCCGCATCTTAAGGATTTTAGAGAGCGTATTAAAATTGATGGTCACGTTCCGTCAGAAGAATATGTGGTTGAATTTATCGCAAAGCACAAAGATTTTCTAGAGGCAAATGATCTTTCTTTTTTTGAGTTAACTGTTGGGATGGCGTTTGATTATTTCGCTTACGCGGAAGTTGATGTTGCGGTGATAGAAGTTGGTCTGGGCGGTCGTCTGGATGCTACAAATATTATAACGCCGCTTGTGTCTGTGATCACAAACATTGGTAAAGATCACACACAGTTTTTAGGCGAAACTTTAAAAGAGATCGCAGGAGAAAAAGCAGGAATAATTAAGCCAAAAATTCCTGTTGTGATCGGGGAGAAGCATCCTGAAACGCAATTGGTCTTTATTCAAAAAGCAGTAGAGAATCAGGCAGAGATCACTTTCGCTTCTGCGAAAGAGTATCCAGAGCTTGAAGGTGATTTAAAAGGCGCATACCAGCAGAAAAATAAAAAGACTGTTCTCGCTACCATTGAAACTCTGCAAGCGCAAGGCGCGTTCTTAATTGCAGAAAAGCACATTCATGCCGGCCTGAAGAATACCGTTAAGAATACTGGTTTAATGGGACGCTGGCAGATTCTGGGTGAAAACCCAAAAATCATTTGCGACACTGGTCACAACAAAGAGGGTTTGACTTATGTTTTAGATCAATTGCGATCTGAGCCGTATGAGCATTTGCATATAGTTTTAGGTGTAGTTTCAGATAAAGATCTGGCTTCTATTTTGCCTATGTTCCCTAAGGATTCGACATATTATTTTTCAAAACCTGATGTTCCTCGCGGTCTTGATGTTGAGCTTTTGGCGCAAGCCGCAGCAGCATACGATTTGCATGGTAAAAAGTACACCTCAGTGAATGACGCACTCGCCTCCGCAAAAGCGAATGCAAAACCAAAAGATTTGATCTTTGTAGGCGGTAGCACTTTTACCGTGGCTGAAGTGGTTTAGCCTTTCTTAGCTTTTGAGAACTCATTATTAAAATAGGTCAATTGATATTCAATTGCATTGCTCCAATAATCCCAATTGTGAGCTCCAGGCGCCGTGGTAAAACGATGCGGAATGTTGTTGTATAAAAGCTTCTCGTGCAGTTTTACGTTTGCATTGTAGAAGAAATCTTCTGTGCCGCAAGTAATTGTTATCGCAAGAGAATTAGGTGTAAGAAGATGCGTAAGGTTAATCACGCTATTTTTCTCCCAATTTTCTGGATGCTCAGCATAACTTCCTAGATATTTAGATAACTCCCAGTTGTTAGGAAATGGTCTAAGATCTAATCCGCCGCTCATGCTTCCTGCGCTGGCATAAACATCCTGATGTCTAAAGGCAAGATATAACGCGCCGTGGCCGCCCATGCTCAATCCTGTGATCGCGCGACCTTCACGACTTGTAATTGTGCTATACTTCTTGTCAACAAAATCTACTAATTCGCTAGAAACATAAGTCTCATACTTAGATTCTGGAACTTCTGGACTGTCAAGATACCAACTGCCAAAATTACCATCAGGGCAAACAATGATAAGGTTAAATCGGTCTGCAAGATCTTTGATCTTTGGCACAATGCGGACCCATTCTTTATAATTGCCAGAATATCCGTGAAGCAAATATACTACTGGATATTTATTGCTTTTAGAATACGACTGCGGTGTTACGGCTATCGCTTTTATGTTCTTGTCCATTGATGGACTGTAAGTGTCTAGCGTATCAACTTTTGCCGCAAGGCAAGTAAAAGAGACAAAAAGCAATAGTGTGAATATGGCTGATTTTATGTTCATGGTTTTATTGTTTGATAGTTTTTGAAACACCCCAATCTTTGTTAGGCTTTGATCCCATTTGTAATACTAGTTCGCCGCCTTGTACGACATCTTGATAGTCAAGATAGCAATTGTTATAATTTTTGTCATTAAGTGTCGCGCTCTGGATGTAGATGTTTTCGGGGCTGTTGTTTACGGCTTTTATGGTGAATTTATTGTCTTTATTCGCGTTGATCGTCACTTCTCCAAAAACGGGGCTTGTGATCTCCATGCGTGAATCACCAGGCGCAATAGGATGTATTCCGGCTGCAGCCAAAACGTACCACGCAGACATTTGCCCTACATCTTCATTACCTACAAGACCTTCTACGTCATTTTTATATGCTCGCTCACAGATCATGCGCGTATATTTTTGGGTAAGCCAAGGTTTGTTGAGGCGATTAAACAAAAACGGAACGTGATGCACGGGCTCGTTTGCATGATTGTAGTAATTATTCCACATCATGTTTTCTGGCGATTTGTCAAAGAAAGTGATAAGATCTTCGGTTACTTTTTCTGTGCCGCCCATTAACTCAACCATGCCAGGAATATCATGAGGAACAAACCAACCTTGCTGATATAAGTTGCTTTCCATAGTTCCGTAGCCTTGTTGCAAACGACCATCTTCTGGCCAGGGTTGCCAGTTTCCGTTTTCATCCTTAGGTCTGAACCAGTTCTTTTCTCTGTCAAAGAGATTTTTATAATAGGTAGAGCGTTCTAGATATTCATTCACATCTTCGGTTCTGCCAAGTTTCTTAGCAAATTGCGCAAGACACCAGTCGGCATATGCATATTCAAGAGTTAGTGAAACGCCAATGCCGCCGGTAGAATATCCAAGATCTTCATTGCCAAACTTATTCACACTTCCTTTAGCTAGTTCATAAGCTTTTGTGGTATTGTATGTTCTTATGCCTTTGTTGAAAGCATCAGCAACGACCGAAACTGCTGGGTTGCCAAACATACAGCCGCTGTAAGCATTGAGTAATTCCCAGCGCTCAAAGTAATCTTTGTCTTTTTCTTCAGCCAGATAGATCAAAGAATTGATCATATCATTAGTAAGTGCAGGATTAATAAGCGTTTGCAATGGCATCTGACTTCTAAAAACATCCCAACCGCTAAAGATCGTACGCTTTGTAAAACCTCTTGCAACGTGCGGCTCGTTGTCACCGCCCATGTACTCACCATTCACATCTTGAAAGATCCTTGGGTCAATTTTTGTGTGATACAGCGCCGTGTAAAAAATAGTTTTTTCGTCTTCGGTTCCTCCTTTAATTTCGATGTCATTTAAAGAATCATTCCAGAGGTCAACTGCTTTTTTGTGAATACCGTCAAAATCAAAATCAGTTATTTCTGCTTCCAGATTTTCTTTGGCATTAGCCATACTAACAAAAGAAATCCCAGCTTTTAAAAGAATTTGCTCGCTATCTTCTGTTTTGAAATTTGCAAAGAAACCTAAATGTTTTCCTTGCTTTTTGCTCGCGTTTTCTAGAATCTGAGCATTTGCGATCTGGTTTTGATATTTCTCGCTAGTAACATCATCTCGCAGTCTTGACCAATCATCAGGAATATCTGCAGACCAAACGCCGTGCGATGCAAATGGCTTGCTAAACTGCGCATAAAAGTGCACCGTATAATCTGCTTTGCCATCGCCGTTTCCCCAGCCGCCACCTTCTGGCGTACATTTCATCCAGCCTTCAATGGTTTGCTTGTCAATAACCTTAATATATTGCTCTGTAGAAGTTCCGCCTACGCGTCGCGCAAGATCGATCTGAATTCTCGCTGTATCGCTCTGCGGAAATGTAAAACGCAACATTCCGCTGTGAGGAGCTGCGGTCGCCTCTGCAGTGATATTATAATCGCTTAAAAGGGCTTTGTAATAACCGGCAGTCGCCACTTCAGAATCTTTATCATATCGTGAGCGATATCCATTTTCAGGATGTTCTAAACTGCCCGAAATTGTTTTTAGTTTTCCGGTGGTGGGCATCACAAGAAAATTCCCTAAATCGCCATACCAGCCCACGCCACTCATTTGTGTAAAAGCAAAACCTTCAATACTTGTATGCTCGTCGCTATAGCCAGAACCATTATCGCCGCCGGTGATAGTATTGGGGCTCACCTGCACCATGCCGTAAGGCGTGTCAGCACCAGGAAATGTTTTGCCCAGACCATGATAAATCCCTGCATCGCCCACGCTAGTGCTCGCGCCTATCATCGGGTTCACATATTCGGCAGGAGACTTCTCGTTTTCTGGTAATGGTTGTTGGTTTTTCTCTTTTTGGCTGCAGCCAAAAACTAAAAAAAGTAATGCGAGATGTTGAAATTTCATAAAGTATGCGTTCTTCTTTAGCGTGTACAATTTAACCAAAATAGCTGTTTATGCGGGCTGAGCGCCGCTGAATATAGCGAGAGAAAACACTTTTGTTATTAGTAATAATTGTATAATTTACGCTTATTAATTGAAAATTACTCTTTTGCGGTTTAATTCTCAATTTTTCAACTTATAAATTTATGTGCTCTATCGCTATTACTTCTTTAAAAATGTTGCTTAAAACAGCAACGTTCTCAATCGTTTTCTTAAGCTTTTGTACTGCTTTTGCTTTTCAAGATAAAAAACCGAATATCATTTATATTCTCGCCGATGATCTGGGATATGGCGATGTTTCTGCTTTTAATCCCGAAGGAAAAATCAACACGGTAAATCTGGATCAACTTGCCGCAGACGGCATGAAATTTACAGATGCGCACACGGCTTCTGCGCTTTGTACGCCTACGCGTTACAGCATAATTACGGGTAGATATAATTGGCGAAGTCCATTAAAATCTGGTGTGCTTACGGGGATTTCAAAACCGCTAATTCCTACTTCTAGAGAGACGGTTGCGAGCATGTTAAAAGATGCTGGTTATGAGACGGGATTTATAGGTAAGTGGCATCTGGGCTGGGATTGGCAGCTTAAAGATGAGTCAAAACCTCTGGGCGGCGGTTGGAATACTGAGGATTTTAATAATGTGGATTTCTCCAAAAAAATAAAAAACTCTCCCATGGATCTGGGATTTGAATATATGTATGCGATCCCCGCATCGCTAGATATGGCGCCATACGTGTATGTTGAAAATGGTCTGGCTGAAGAAATGCCAACAAAATATTCTGAAGGTATCGATAAGTATATTTATTTCAGAAAAGGACAGACTAGTCCGCATTTTGTACATCAAGATGTGACGCCACATTTCTTTGAGAAGTCTTTTAATTTCATTGAAGAAAAAGCAAAATCTCAAGATCCTTTTTTCTTGTATCTCGCGTTGCCATCACCGCATACACCTATTATGCCTACACCGCCTTTTCAGGGAAAAAGTGGTCTAAATCCTTATGGAGATTTTGTGCTAGAGATAGATCATTACATCGGCCAGCTAGTTGAAAAACTTAAAGCGCTAGATCTTGAAGAAAATACCATGATCGTTTTTACCAGCGATAATGGCTGTGCGCCCATGGCAAATTATGAGGTGCTTACAAGCAAAGGTCACAATCCTAGTGCATGGTTTAGAGGTACAAAAGCTGATATTTTTGAGGGCGGTCATCGTGAGCCATTTATTGTAAAATGGCCAAGCAAAGTCGCTGCAGGATCAACTTGTGATCAAACCATTTGTACAACAGATTTTATGGCAACTTGCGCTGATATTCTAGGTTTGGATTTAGCTGATGATACAGCTGAAGATAGTTTTTCTATGCTACCGCTTCTAGAAGATCCAGGAACTAAAAAGTATAAAAGAGAATATACGGTGAATCATTCGCTTAATGGCAGTTTTGCGTTAAGACAGGGCAAATGGAAAATGATCTTTTGTCCGGGATCTGGTGGTTGGAGCGAGCCACGACCCAATGCAAAGAACATTAAAGAATTACCAAAATTTCAACTGTATGATCTAGAAGAAGATCCAGAAGAGAAAAACAATCTTTATGAGCAGGAACCTAAGATCGCTGCAAAACTAAAAAAGCTCATGGCGTCATGTATTGAAGATGGTCGTAGCACGCCGGGAGCAAAACAACAAAATGAAAATCCCATGGACGGCAAACCATGGCAACAGATCACAAATATTATAGAATGATAAAAAGGCTTCCGCTTAGGAAGCCTTTTTTACGTCTGATTGAAAATACTTTTAATGAAAAAAAACTACCAACATTTTCTCACAGCATTAACAGCAATGCTGTTTGTGATCGTATCGGCGCAAAGCCAAGAGCGAGACATAAAACTCAATAATGGCGTTGCAGAAAAGGTCTATTTGCAGCTTGATAACGCGTCCTACACAAACGATCAGATCATTTGGTTCAAGGCGGTCGTGATCCAGGCTTTAGACCATCTTCCCACTGGCATCAGCGGATTGCTACACGTTGAGCTTATAGATGACAACAAGAAGATCGTACAGTCAAAAAATCTCAAACTTAAATACGGTATTGCCGAAAATTACTTTCAGCTAAGCGAGCGCACCAAGCCTGGAAAATATCTCATCAGAGCCTACACAAACTGGAATAAGAATTTTGAGGAGAACTTTAATTATGAGACTTACGTCAAAATTTATCCTGCGTTTAATACAGACCGCGCCGAGACGATTACAAACGTGCAGTGGATAGATCAGGGCGCAGAAGGAAATCTGCTTAAGGCTAATCTCAATCCGCTTGCGATAGATTCAACAGATCAGAACAGGATAAAGGTTTATGTGCGCGGAGAGAATTTTAAAGATTCGATCATTGTAAAACGCGATCGTGATGATCAGTTTTTGTTAGAGTATGCCTTTCGGCGAAAGCCAGAAAATATCGCGCTAAGTTTTATAACCGAAAATGCCAGAAGCGAAACCAAAGAGATCATGACCGGTGAAGAAGCGATCGACTTGCA
This sequence comes from Leeuwenhoekiella obamensis, assembly GCF_055391795.1. Classification (NCBI taxonomy): domain Bacteria; kingdom Pseudomonadati; phylum Bacteroidota; class Flavobacteriia; order Flavobacteriales; family Flavobacteriaceae; genus Leeuwenhoekiella; species Leeuwenhoekiella obamensis. The sequence continues at coordinate 3,673,291 of NZ_AP029251.1, forward strand.
ATTTTTTCCTGAGAGTGGAAATATGCTCTTAGGAAATATAAATCGAATTGCTTTTAAAGCCATCGGGAAAACCGGAAGAGGTGTTGAAATAAGCGGCGAGATCTTTGATAAAAATGATAAGAAGATCACGTCTTTTGTGAGCAACAAACTCGGCATGGGTAACATTTCGTTCATTCCCTCAGAAGAGTCTGGATATTATGCAAAAATCACAGATCAGGCGGCTTTAGATTCGGTTAAATATGATCTTCCAGCGGCGTTAAAAGAAGGCTACAGTCTTACGGTTACCGGCGTCGGACCACGATTGTGGGTGAGTTCACAAACTAATGGTCATCTGGGCGATAGTATTTTTGTTGAAGCCTCAAAAAAAGGTGAAAAACTATTTGAATTAAAAGGGACGAGCAACGCTGAGGGTAAGTTTGGCGCAAATCTTCCTAGCGCTAATTTACCCAATGGTATCATAGTTTTTAAGTTGCTTGACGCGAAAAGAAATCCGGTGGCAGAGCGCTTGCATTTTCATTATGACAAAGCTCAATTGATGAATATTGATCTTGCTTTAGATGCTTCGGAATATGGGAAAAGAGACAAGGTTAACCTGAAATTAAACGTACCTAAAGCAAAGGATTCTCTCGATTGGGTGAATCTTTCGGTTATGGTTTTGGACGAAAGTCAATACAAGATCTTGCAAGAAAAAGGCGAGAATATGTTATCGTATTTCTTGCTAGATAGCGAATTAAAAGGCAAGATAGAACAACCGCTAAGTTATTTTGACGGTACGCTTAAAGGCGGTGATCTGGACAATCTGATGCTTACACAAGGCTGGAGAAAATATCTTTTTCCTGGCGAAATATTAGACAGTATTACCCATTTTCCAGAAGCGACTTTAAACCTTTCGGGAAGAGTTAGCGCGGCATTTTCATCCAGAGGTAAAGAGAATATAGATCTGACGATGATGACCTTTGGGAAGTCTAAAGGCTTGTACATGAAACAAACCGATGATAATGGCGAGTTTGATTTTCTGCTTAATGATGAAGAAGGGCAGCGTGTAAAATATGTGATTCAAAGCGCGAAAGGAGAGAAGAAGCGAGATTTTGATATTGATATCAACGAGTATAAAATACCGGCGGTTGATTTTGATTACAGTCCTAATGTAGTGGTTCTCGATACTGTTTTGCAGCAGTTTGTTGCTAAAAAACTAGCAAACAGAAAACGAGTAGAATCGTATAATCTTACAGAAGGCATAAATGAGCTTGATGAAGTTTTGTTAGAAAGCTACAAAGACACGCCAGGCAGAAAGAAAACCAGAGAAGAATATGGTGAGGCAGATGTTGTGATACGCGGTGAAGATATCAAGGCAGCAGAAGAAGATTGGTCGTATGGTTTGTACAGCGTTTTGCTTTTTAATTTTCCTGATGACATAAGGATCAATCGAGAAACGTTGAAGGTACCTCTGGGTGTAGATGAAGAAGCCCAATCTAATTTAGGATCTTACATGAGGGCGCAAGTGGGCGTAGACTCTACGCTTGTGGTTGTTGACGGAATTCCGGTGAATGAATATGCTATGGGCAATATTGAAAATATTCCGCCTAGCGAAGTTGTGAGCGTTGAGATCATACGCTTTGCAAATAACTTTAGTTTGCTCTATCGGGAAGTGCATCCGCAGGCAGATTATATGAGTATTCCTGCAACTGGTAATGTGATCGCGATCTATACAGAGGCAGGTAAAGGTCTGTATGCAACTGAAAAACCAAAAGGCATCTTGCAAGGGGTTCTTAAAGGAATCGCGCCGTCGCAAGAGTTTTATAGTCCTAAATATGAAACCGAAGAAGAGCGTAAAGAGACTAAACCAGATTATAGGTCTTTACTTTATTGGAAACCTATAATTGAAACAAAAGATGGAACAGCCGAGGTGTCTTTTTATAATGACGACAGCTCTGGTATTAAATACATTGTTGTTGAAGCGATTTCCCGAGATGGTGTAATGGGATATAAAGTGATAGAATATTCAGTGGATTAATTGATTTTTAAATTCAAATAACTAATTATCAATTGTTTGAGTGAAATTATTCAATTGAAATATGTCTATAAAAAAAGGCCTCCATTTCTGGAAGCCTTTGTGGGCGCGAAGGGATTCGAACCCCTGACCCCTTGGGTGTAAACCAAGTGCTCTGAACCAACTGAGCTACGCGCCCTTTGCGATTGCGGGTGCAAATATAAGACGCTTTTTTATTTTAAAAAGAATTTATTTCATTTTTTTTCAAATTATTTTTTTGGCGAAAGCCTATCGCCCATATTTGCTGCACTTTACTTTTTTTGTTTATCTTTTTTCCTTCTAATATTTAACGTATGAAATCATTATTTGTAGCTGTTTTGATCAGTTTTGTTTGCCTTTCGGCGAAAGCCCAAAACACATATGGGTTTAAAAAGGAGCATGATGCTTATCTCGTAACTAATCTTGAAGAAACGGCAGATTTTTATGCTAATGTGCTGGAGCTTTATGAGATAGTAGATAGTGGTTTCCCGAAAGAGACACATAGATGGTTTTTATTAGGCGATGGTAGTCAGATTCATCTTATACTTGCAGATAAAGTGTCGCCGCAACCTAAAGGGACGCATCGTTGTTTTAATACCACAGATCTGGATGGTCTGATGAAGCATTTAAAAGCAAAGAATGTGCATTTTGAGAGTTGGAATGGGGAAGCAGGCGTGCCAACTACGCGTGGCGACGGTGTAAAACAAATTTATTTTCAGGATCCTGCAGGGTACTGGATCGAGGTGAATACTAACGTTTGATAATTTTTTGATGGATTATTTTCTTATTACAACCATTCTTGTGGTTGTTGCAGCGGCATTTGGTTATATCAATGTTCGATTTTTAAAGTTACCTACTACCATAGGTTTAATGGTAATAACGCTTGCAGTTACGCTTGCTGTTCTTGGTATTTCGCAATTTGATGATACCTTACTCACTGCAGAAAAGGAATTTATCACCGCCATAGATTTTGAAAAAGTATTGCTAGACGGCATGCTTAGTTTTCTGCTTTTTGCAGGAGCATTGCATACAAACTTTCAACAATTAAAGGTGCAGCGCTGGCCCGTTTTGCTCTTTGCGACATTAGGAACTTTGTTTTCTACATTTCTTGTAGGTGGCATTATGTTCTTTATTCTGCAAGCTGTGGGGCTCGAAGTTAAATTCATTTATTGTCTTGTTTTTGGTTCGCTAATTTCTCCTACAGATCCAATTGCCGTCCTCGGAATTCTTAAAAAAGTGGGCGCACCAAAAAAACTAGAAACCAAAATCGTAGGCGAGTCGCTTTTTAATGACGGTGTAGGAGTAGTGGTTTTCTTAACCTTTTTCCAGATCGCTAGAGTAGGAGAGTCTGAAGTAAGCGCAGGAGAGATCTTGCATCTTTTTGGGATGGAAGTGCTGGGAGGAATTCTCCTTGGGCTGGTCTTGGGTTACATCACCTATAAATTGATGAAATCTATAGACGATTATGATGTAGAAGTTATTATTACGCTAGCCGCAGTAATGGGCGGAACTTTGCTTGCGCAAAAACTACACTTATCAGCTCCATTGGCGATGGTTACTGCAGGTCTTTTTGTGGGTAATGACACCGTGCGACAATCTACAATGTCTGAGATCACCGAAACCTATGTAGATAAATTCTGGGAGCTACTGGATATATTGTTAAACACCATTCTCTTTGTGCTGATCGGTATGGAAATGCTCGTTCTTGATCTTGAAACACCGTATGTAATTGTTGGTCTTATTGCGATTCCTGCAGTTTTACTATGCAGATATATCGCGCTTGCTCCGCTTGTAGGCTTGTTTAAAAAGAAGCTCAATTTTGTGCCAAAAACAAACCTGATAATGACTTGGGGTGGATTACGCGGCGGTATTTCAATTGCGCTTGCATTATCGTTGACGGCAGAAATGGAGCGCGATCTTTTTCTAGTGATCACATATTTCATCGTGGTGTTTAGTATTATCGTGCAAGGTCTTACGGTGGGCAAACTCGTGGGTAAATTCACAAAGGATCTACCGGCAGAGTCTTAGAGATTTTACGATTTGGGTTAAACCCAAAATTACCCAGATATGGGTATTTAATAGTTGTTGGAAGGTGAGTAGGTTTACATGAAAGATGTAAATGACGATTATTTTCCTTTGGCTTAAGCCAAAAAATTAAGTGTGCATTTTAAAAATTAACTAACATAAAAACCAAATTACCATGTCAACCGAAACAGAATTTTTTCTGGCATTGAGCCTAACGCCAGAAGATCGAAAAAAATTTCAAGTAGTATATAGCAGTCAACTTTACGGAACATTTTTCTCTGTATACGCATGCTTTAAATTTACTGATACAAAAGTTGGTGGAGATTTTGAGTTAGTGACCTTCAAAATACATAATTACAAAGGACCTATTAACATTGGGATTAAAGAAGTTGTTTACGACTCTACAGAGCAACAATTCTTGATTACCGTTCAAGGATTGGGAGAATCAAAAGATGATTTTGAAAAAGTGGCAACCTTTAAAAATGGTATTAGTTTCTCGGCTAGTAAGCCTATGAAATTTGAAAGAAAATTGGTTCCATTAAATGATAGAGATAGCGATAGTAATCATATGCCTTTTAAACATGGCTTCTTTGATTCTGAGTTCTACAAGCGAGATGGAGATTGTTATTTAAGACGACCTAAGGATGAAGTAGCTTTTGATAATAACCCAGATGTTGTTTTAAGAAATGGATTGCCCTCAAATCCTATCGCCCCAGGAAATCAAAGATGCATAAGAAGTACATCATATATCAGGATTTAGATTGAAAAAGATTCTGTTCATTTTTATACTGCTTGTCGTTCAGGCGAATGCTCAGAAATCTGATAGGGATTTTCAAGATAAGCTTTTTGAAAATCTCAAAAACTTCAATTTTCAAGAAATAAGTACGCCTGTATCAAATAGATCAACATTTGATGCAGGCAATCTTACCACGTTAAGTGAGATTATTTATTGGGCGGGTCAGCGTCCTGATGATATCCAACTATTAAACTCCACCGGCGAGGGAACCACGCTAAGCAGAAGCATTGCGCACCTCAGTTTAGGGTATTATGGTCTCTATCATGATCCCTTTAAAAAAGATGTTTTTAAGAATTTTACATCAGCTTATAATCTTTCGGCTAAGTTGCAAAACAAGCCGCTACGCAAAAGATGCCTTTTAGCATTATTAGAATATTACACCTTTGAGATCGTTCAGGTAGACGAGAGTTTTAAAAAATACCTTACAGAATATACAGCGATAGCCAGCGATAAAGCAGACCGTGCGTGGGTGTTGTATTACACGATCGTTCTAGGAGCTTTACATCCCGTTGAGGTTTCAGATGATTTTGTTGAAGCTGTAGTTCAAATAGATGCTGTTTTAAATAGCCTTACGGCGAAAAGTGGAATCAGAAAAAAACTGCTCTTTGAGCGCGCTCTCGCTCTTGATCTAGACGGAAAACCACAATTAGCACGTGAAGCATACCTTTTCGCCATGAGCGAAATAAACGACGAACCGTATTTGAAGCACGTAAAATATGCGTGTTTGATCAAGTTAGCTTACCTAGATTATCAGGAAGAGAATTATAACGCCTCGCTGCAAAGAGTTGATGAAGCATTTGCTTACCGGGATGTTAGCGATACGGTGCGTTCGCAATTTTACCAGAGTTATTATAAGTCGTTAGCCTTGGGTGGTAAAGAAGATTTTACTGGCGCTTATAAAATGCTAAACACGGCGTTTACGTATGGATATCATTTTGATCTGCGCAATAATACATTGCTTACAAACCGACTTAATGTAGAGTTTGAAACCGAAAAGCGAATTGAAGCGAACACTAACCTCAAGAAAGATGTAGCCAGGCAAAAGGAAAAGGTTTTGTGGATGTTTTGGGCAGGTTTTGGGATTCTTGTTGTGGCTTCGCTGGGTTCTGTTTTGATCTACAAAAACATTAAAAAATCTGAGAAGCTTGCAAAACAACAGGTGATCTTAGAGCAACAGAGCAAAGAGAAGATCTTAAAAGAGCAAGAGCTTAATAGTATTGACGCAATGATCGCAGGTCAAGAAAAAGAAAGACAGCGTATTGCAAATGATCTGCATGATAATCTGGGGAGTTTGCTGGCGACGATCAAGTTACACTTCAGAGGTCTTAAGGATGAACGTGAAAAGGCCATAAACGATGGTCATAATATTGTTGAAAAAACAGACGCGCTTATTGAAGAAGCCTACCAAAAAGTAAGACAGATCGCTCATGCAAAAAATGCCGGAGTTCCTGCGCAGCAAGGGCTTGTGCCAGCTGTTAAGAATTTTGCTAATAAAGTGAGTTTAGCAAATAGTCTTACCATTGAAGTGATCGATGATGGGATGGAAGAACGTTTAGAGAATTCTGTTGAGATCATTCTTTTTAGGATCATTCAGGAGTTGATCACAAATGTGATAAAACATGCAGATGCCCGTGAAGCGATCATTCATTTAACGCATTATGGCGACTCCATCAACATCATGGTAGAAGATGATGGTAAAGGTTTTGAAATTAAAAAGATCAAAGATGCTCAAGGCATGGGAATTCACAGTATTCAAAAACGTGTAGAGCACATGGGCGGTACGGTAACAGTAGATTCCGCGCAAGCGAGAGGAACAAATATAATTATAGATATACCTGTGCTATGATAAAATTAGCCATTGCCGAAGATCACAACGCCTTAATAGATGGGATGCGTGTGTATCTTGAATATAAAGATGATATCACGCTTGTGGGCCACGCAAATAATGGTAAAGAGTTGCTTGAGCTTGTCAGCGAAAAGAAGCCGGATATTGTTATTAGCGACATAAGAATGCCTGTGATGGATGGTATTGAAGCGACAAGGATGATTACTAAAGATTTTCCTGAAACTAAAGTGATCGCATTCACAATGTATGATCAAGATGAAGCAGTGAACGATATGATCAGCGCTGGCGCGAAAGGGTATCTTCTAAAAAATAGCAGTCTTGATACATTGCTTAAAGCGGTTCACGCGGTTTTTGCTGGCGAGACTTTTCATGATGTGAATATCACTCCGCCTGAAAAATTGCAGTCTGATAACAAATCAAAAAGTATTCTTACAAAGCGCCAAGTAGAAATTTTAAAAAAGGTTGCTTTAGGTAAAACCAATCAAGAAATTGCTGACGAACTTTTTATAGGTAAAACCACCGTTGAAACCCATAGAAAGAATATGATCAAAAAACTAGGTCTGCAAGGCGCTGGCGAACTGCTGCGATATGCAATCGAGAAAAAGTATAATTACTAGATCGAGGTAGGTTTTTTCGTTAAATAGATTATAGTAATACCGCTATTGGGTTTTAAACTTTGGATAATGTGCAGACTAGCGTTATCTTAGCAAAATCCCAAATCAAATATTGCTATGAAAAAACTTTTACTACTACTCAGCATTTTTACAATGCTAAGTTGCTCTAACGAAGAATTAATTCTACCACCTGATCAAGACGCTGCAAACCAACTTACACAAAGCAGCTCGTTACGCGCAACTCTAGAACAAATTAGAGAAAAAGAAACCACAACAGGAAGAGCAATGACTTCTGAGCTGTGTTTTAATTTTGTTTATCCCATAACATTGGGGTATAACACAAGCGCTGACGTTGAGGTCGCGAGCTACACAGATCTTATTGAGCTTTTGCTTAATGAGTCTTTAGATTCACATATTACCTCAATTTCTTATCCATTTGAAGTAGAACTAAGCGCAGATGCAAGTGTGCAAACTGTAGCTAATGAAGATGAGTTTTACACCCTTGTAGAAAATTGTGGTTATGATCATCTAGAATATGAAGATGTGGTAGATGCTGTGAGTGATTGTTTCACGATCAATTATCCTATTACAGTAATTGTAAATGATGATGAAGTCACTTTTGATAGTGAGGCAATGGCACAATCTTATTTTTTGAATAATTACCAGACCATAACTTCCGTAACTATAGCGTATCCACTTTCGGTTACTTTAACTGCTGATAATAGCGAGTTTATTGCGACAGATGATTATGAGGCTATTTATCTTATCAATGATATTTGTGGTATCAATTAAGTAGCGAAACAAAAATTGAATAAAATAAAAAACCTCCTGTTCTAGCAGGAGGTTTTTTGTTTGGCTAATTCAAATTTTCTACCACCAGTCTCTTACATTGTAGACAACTGAGCTGGGCTGATTGTTACCTCTGGCAACTCCTACATCACGAGCAGCTTCTATAGCTTGCTTTTGTAGATCAATATCATCCTGTTGCACTCTTAAGGTAAGATCCCAAACTCTATCATCTAGTTGTCTCACCCGCGTTCCCATTTCATTTGAGAGCTCTGTGGCTTCTTTATAACAGACGGCTTCTGGTTGTACGCGTTGCAAAAAATTCATTGCTTTTACTGCAGCATTATAATCCTGACCAGTATTCCATACGTTACGGGCTTGATTTAAAAGTATTTGGCAGTCGCGATTTATTTTTTTCTGGTATATAGGAATTATCGCTTTCATCGCCTTGTCATAACAATCTCTGTTAATTCGCGGGATGTTTCCTAATAAGGCTAAAGCCAAATCGTATTTATTTTGGGCGGCAGCCACCTCAGCATCTTTTAAAATGTAAACACAACCATCATCATAATATTCTAAGATCTTTTGTTTAGAGCGATCTATCAATTTCTGAATAGAAGAATTATTTGCTCTTATTTGATTAAAAGCAGAGATATACGCCTTGTCTTCATTGCTTCCTACTCCTTTTGCGGTTACAGTGGTACTGCCAAATTTTGTCCCACTGATCCCATCGCCTACATAGAAAACAACATCTAGCGTTACAGCAACTCTGGGAGGTGCTCCTGGGACGATATGTTTATTGCTTATCACTACGTTTGGCGTGATGATAAATCTTGAACTTGTCGAGATGTCAGAAGCGCCCAGACCGTTGCTGGCAATAATTTGAGTAAGCTTTGCTTCAAGATTATGTGCAGCGCTAGGCGGCATACTTGCGATCCTGTCTGAGACATATGGCGTGATAGCAATTCTATCATAATCGTCCATGGCCTTTTGTGCGGTTAGCCTTCCGGCGAAAGCCATAAAAATCACAAGTATCGAAATGTTGATCTTTTTCATAATATATTATTTGTGACCCAGAAACAAAGTGGCTTCGCCAAGTCCTCTGGTGGTTATTTTGTTTTCTATGCCTAGATCATCATTGAGATAATCGCTAAGTTCTTTGATATATCTTCTTGTGTCCATGGCGCGTTCTCTGCCGTTGCGCGTGTAGTAAAGCGGGATACGCACCTGCTCAAAAATCATCATATTCTCTGTTGCATCTAGTGTTGAGAATCTGCCTTGCACGGTGTTGTCTGCCATCCAGTCTTCTATCATGAAGCCTAGTTCATCACCGCCAAATTCGCTCTCAAGATCTTCTGCCCAGTCATCCCAACGCTTAATGCGCACGGTGATCTCTCTACCGTTTTCAAACATATCGTCAAAGTGATCCTGAAGCGATGCTGAAAATGGATCCATATGCGCAAGCGCAGCTTCTTCTAGCAAGACAGGTAACTCTGCAGAAAATGACGGAGCGCCAGTTCCTGCAGCGGTAGCGATCTGTTTATTAGAATATGCATCTAGACCTTGCAGGTTAAAGGTTACAGACTTTTTTGGTCCGCTTTGATTAAGCGTGTACGTGAGCTGTAGAATGATATCTGCCTTTGCGGTAGATTTTAAAAGATCCACTGGGCTCTCGGCGACCTCAGCTCCGGTTTCTTTTGAAGATCGCATAGCGTCTTCTGCAGCATAACTATTTAAGGTTTTTATCACCGTTTCCATGTTTTTTAATGGGAAACCGCGCTCTGCCATTAGACCATTGATCTTACTGATCATAAGTAGCAAATTCGTGTCGTTTTGAAAAGCAGCTTTGTAATCTGGGATCGTGGTCAATATTCCTTGATCGTCAAATTGCATGGTAAAACCATGTTGTACACACCAGGCATCGCTGGGTACGATCATAAGCGTAGGTTTTTTTGCTTGACCGTAACTCATCGTGCAAACAAGTAAGGTCAATATGTAAAATATATTTTTCATGGGTTATAAAATTTGATCTTGTTGTAAATGAGATTTGAGAGCTTGCATATCAATAAGCAGTGTAAAACCAAAGGCTTGTTTCTTATTGCTATCCTCGTTTTTAAAAGGCTTTTTATTTTGCTCTTCAATGAAATCGCGGTAATTACCATTGCTGCTAAAAAAGCTATTGAAATACTCTTCATGACGCTGCATCGCATTAACTTCAGTAATTAAAGGACTCACTTTGCATTCTTTACTGCCATTGCGAATGCCTTTAAAAAGCACATCCCTAAGCGCTTCTTTATATGCATTTTCACGAGCCTCTTTCACATCCATTCCCATTCCCCAGGATTTTACGAGCTGCGTGCCATCCAGATTTTTACCCAGACATTCTGTGTCATAACTATAATAGCCAGATATGTATTCTTTTGGCTTACAAGCCAAAAGGACTACCACGATAAGTAGTGTGTAAAGTAGAGTTGTTGTTTTCATGCTATTGTCTTTTTTAAAATCCAGATGATAAACCTCTTATAATGCCTGCATCTTCTAGTTCTTTGCGTAAAAGCGTTTTGTTAACCGAAACAATGACACCTATTTTGTATTCTTTGCGACTTATCTTTAAGCGGTCGCCAGCAGCCACGGCGCCGTCTGTAGAAAGTGAGACGAACTTTTGATACTTACCACCGGTTGCAAAAAACGAGTTGAAATATTCGGATTTTTCCTGCTCAAGATTTGAGCTTCTAGAGAGTGGCGGTTGCGCAAAGCAACCTCTTTCGCCGGCAGGCACACCTTGAAAAATTATACCATGAACGGCGTTTTTCTTTGCTTGCTCAATGGCGACTTCTTTGTCTTTAGAGTAAGACCAAACCTTGACGAGGTAAGTGCCTTGCTTGCCAGTTTCAACACATTCTATCTCGTATCTCCACTGTGACGTGTCTTCATCAGCATCTTTTCTTGCTTTGCGCTGCGCATGGATAGTAAAGTTTACAGCCATTGCGAGTAGAAGAAGACTTATTTTAATTGTTCTTTTCATTATGGTTAGGGTTTAATTAATCTGACGTATGAGCATTCCTGAGGCAAACTTGCCGTCGTTACCTTTAAAGGTGGTGAACTCTTCTTGAGACTCGTTTTCTGCGATTTCCTCGTTTAAATATGAGTTGTCCCAAATGGCGTTTTTATCAACTTTTATCACGCCTACACGTTTATATTCTGTGCGGCCGTGCTTGTCTAGAACCTGTTCTAGAACTTCAAACTTGTCTCCTTTTTCAAGACCTTCTTTGATGCCTATTTTTGCAGTGATAGGATCACCGGTAAGTAGTGGAGATTTTGTTCTGAATTCTTCAAAACTGCGTTGTAAAGTGCTTATGCCTTTATCCTGGGCTTTTATAGTGGCAATTCGAATAAGATCGCTGTCGTTTTTACTAGAGAAAACAGTAGATTGAAGATTAGCCTTTATAGACTCAGTACCCACAAATTTTAACTTGAAGAGATCGCTATTCTCAAAAGCGACTTTTCTCTGGTCATCATGAGTAGAAGTGTCCATCCAGTAATCATTGTAAAAAGCATTTGCGATTTCTTCATTCCATTCTAGGCGATAGAGGTAAGAAACGGTTTTAACACCATATCCTTTACCCATTACTTGCGCTCCCAGATTAACACCATCTGCAGCAGTTGCAATAATATCAGCGCCGGCAATAGAGGCTACACTACTCACAATATTGAGCAATCCACCTACTTTCTTTGCAGTTTCTTCTTTGTTCGTATATCTAAAGTCATAAACGATCACAAATGTGTTGCCTATTAATTCTTCACCAGCATCAGCGAGTAGGGCTTGGCCACGTTCAGAGCCCATAGCAACTTTAACATCAAGATCTGATGCGTTGTAAGAACCTCTTGCAGCAACAAGATCCATATTAAAATCTCCGTTGCCGTTGCGATTAAACCATTTTGCGACTAGCGCTCGTGCAACACCATTGCGGTTAAGATAATCACTGATCACTTCAGATTGATCTTCTTCATCCTGACCTCCAGGAGCATTAATTAGATAAGGACCTATGTTGTGATTGTTGAACTTTTCAGAGAGTTCTGAGTTGCCAAAAGCATCCCTGATCACCCCAAAATGTTCCCTATTTTCATCATTGATCATCATTGTGTACAGCGAACTTCTGCGGTATTTTAGCCCGTTTGCGTTCTCGTTGTCTGCGGCATTTTTAATTTTTCCTATTTCGCCTTCATTGTCTAAAACAGAATTTGTGGCGATACTTAAAACGTCAGACGATGTACTTACGCCAGTTTTTTTGGCTTTAGCCAAAAGATCTAAATAATACGTAGCACGCGCATTTGTACCTACGCTGTTTGAAATATCGTTTGCAACCTCTGTATCAGATTTTGTGGCGTAAGAAGTACTGCTGGCAGAAGATGAGCTGCTTGTAGATTGAGCAATTGCAGCAGTTGAAGGAGCTTTGAGAGACTCGTTATACTTTTTAGTTGCTGCTTGATATTTCTCATTAGCGATCTTCATTTTTTTGTTGTTACCAAAAGCCAAAGGTTTCTTAGCGATCTCATTCATCGTATTGGTGTACTCCAGCGATGCTTCTTGAAATTCTTCAAGAGCGAACATGGTCTGAGCGAACGTCACTTTATCTTCTGCATTGATCGCGTCTTGATCTAATCTTTGATCTTGCATCATGTTTGCGATCTCTAGCTTGATGTTCTCATTATACGCTCTTGTGGTGTTGAGCATATCTTCTACAGAGCCGCCAAGAGGAGGCGAGTAGATGCCTACTTTTTCAAGAATTTTTGCGTCAAAATCTGCCACAGTATTAATTTTAGGTTCAGCAGATTCTGTTGAAGCAACAGTTTCAATTTCTTCTTCTTCAGTTTTCTCTTTTGGCTCGGTAGTAGCGATTGCTTCAGTTTCTTCTGCCTCGATAACGACTTGTGCACTTTCTTGTAGATCGTTGTTTGTGTTTGCTACAACTTCTGTAGATTCAGGTTGATCTAGTTCTTCAGTTGTTGCGATCGCTTCGCTGGTTGTTGTATTATCAGCTTTGGTGGCTTTGTATTTTTCGCTGGCAGCGATAAACTCATTTGTGGCGCTACTTACTTGCTCTAAATAATCATCTGCAGTGGGATCTTTTTCTAATTCCTTAAGGCGCTCTGTGTATTTTTTTGACGCTTTTTGAAACTCAATCAAGGCAAGCGATTCTTTAGCTTTTTGCTCAGCTTCAGTGGTTATAGATGCGTTTTCTGCAGTGTTTTCAGTGATCGATTCACTTTCTGTAACTTGAGTTTCAGTATTTTCTTGAGCGTCTGCAACGGCAGTTTCTTCTTCTGCAGGTTGCTCAATGATCTCTTCTTTTTCTGGCTCTAGAAGTTTGGCATATTTTTCTGGTGAGCCAATGGTGTTTGTTACGCTTTTTGCGAAAACATCTTCGATAAACTCCTTTTCCATCTCGTCAAACTCAATGAAATTGTTCTGAGCGATTTTTGCGGAAGCCTCAACAGATAGATCCTCATCGTCTGTCGCATGAATTAAAAACTTCTTCTTAGCAAAGTCTGCAACAACATAATATTCTTGATCAGCTTCAACTTCAAGAAGCAGCGATGCCGACTTCTTGTCGCCAGACCTAATGCCTGCAAAAATGTATTTGCCAGCAGGAACTTGATGTGTGATGGTATTGATCTGGGTGATTGAACCTATGTATTCATGACCTTTAAATAAATTGAGGTCATCTGTCCAACCGCTTTCTCCTTTGCCTGTGAATTGAATTGTGGCGTTCTCCTGACTGATCGCGCACAGGCTGGCGAGCATAAAAATGCAGAAAATCGCAGTGTTGTAAAATTGTCTCATGACTGGGATATTAGTGGGTTAGTAAGCATCGTCATGGTTAAACCATAAATGATGAATGCAAAATATCTGTAAGCATGAGGGCGTTCAATACCCGTTAATGGGTATTTTTTAATATTTCGTTAAGACGAAATATTATTGCATAAGTAATTGAGAGTTGAGTTTAAATGGTTTTAAACTAGTTGATTAGTGAGGTTTTTAATGCTGGCAGTAGATGAAATCTAGTATTTTACATGTAAAATAAAAAAGGCTAGATCACTGAAAAACCTTTGTAGATGTTGCGATGTTTTACTCTGAAATTTAAGCGGTAGTTTGCTCATTCTCCATCGCCGAAACGATACCTTCTTCTATGCGTTCTTCTATTTCTTCCTCAGTCTCTTCGTCAAGTTCAGGATCTGTTTGATCTTCTGCTTTATTGTCTATCCAGATCTCATAGTACATCGCAAAATGATCTGAGCCAAAATACGGCAACCTGCACATATGCTCCATGTACATATCTGTGCTGTAAAAAAGCTGATCTATGGGGAAACGCATAAACCAGTAATTTGCATTGTAACTAGGGAAGAGTCCGCGGCCAATTCTAGGATCTTGAAGTCCTGTCATTTTTTTAAATAGCCTAGAAATGTTGCTCCACACAACATCGTTAAGATCGCCACAAACAATGATTGGTGACTCAAGATCGCGCACTTCTTTACCGGTGAGTAAAAGTTCGGCATCACGCTCTTTAGAAGTTTCGTTCTCAGTGGGGCTGGGCGGCGCAGGATGAATACAAATAAGATTTAATCTTGGTCCTTGGCGGTATTTTACTTTAGTAAAAATAGACGGAATGTCTTTTTCTACCTGATATCGCACCTCTGTATCTTCAAGCTCAAATTTGCTGTACAAGTGCATACCATACAGATTTTCAAGCGGCACACGCACAACATGTGGGTAATCTTTTTCAAGTGGTTTTAATGCTTTTTCCCAATCAGAGTTAGACTCCATGGTGAGAAACATATCTGGTTTTTGATCTTGAACTAGCTGCATGAATTTTTCATAATTGTCATTAGGTTGCAGCACGTTTGAAGTTATGAGGGTGATCTTTTTTAGATCAGCATAACTTTTAGGTTTTCTACGCTTACGCGGAAAGTGTTTTGTGTAAGGTATAAAAACTGCTAACTGAAAGATCATCGTCAAGAAGAGAACTCCAGCCGTGATCCATTCCCATGTTGCAATGGGATAATCAAAAATCAACAAAAGCGAGAGCAGAATAAACTGCAAAACTGTGGTTTGTACACGCACAAATCCCCAGATTCTTACAGACCAGTGTGCAACGCGCAAAAGCGGTAAATAGGCGATTAAAATGAAAACAAAAGTTATGACATACAGGGTCATGGCTTGGGGATCAGCTGTTAGTTAGTTCTTGAAACAAGGTTTCAAGCGATGTGTTTTTTCTGTTAAGTTGTAAAATTTTAAGTCCGTTATCATGAGCAAAATCAAAAACCACCGGACGCATATCTTTTTCTGTGCTAAATTCTAGTTCATAAGCAAAACCGGCTACGCTAGTAATCTTCTCTAAATGTGGCAAACGTTGCAAAGCGATTTCTTCTACGCGATAATCAAACTCTACCACAAGGATTTGTTCTTTATCCTCATGCATTTCGGCAAGACTTTTATCTGCTACGATCTTGCCTTTGTTTATGATGATCGCACGGTCGCAGATCGCTTCAACTTCTTGCATGATGTGGGTGCTAAGTAAAACAGTTTTGGTTTTACCTATGTCTTTTATCAATCTACGAATGTCTACAAGTTGGTTAGGGTCAAGTCCTGTAGTAGGTTCATCCAGAATTAATACTTCTGGATCGTGTAATAAAGCTGTGGCCAGACCTACGCGCTGTTTGTAACCTTTACTTAATTGGCCTATCTTTTTATGCGCTTCCGGCGTAAGCCCAGTTAATTCAATAACTTCGTCAATTCTCGCTTTACTTACTTTATGTATCTGTGCATTAAATTTTAAATACTCACGCACATACATATCATAATACAACGGATTGTTCTCTGGAAGATACCCGATGCTTTTTTGAACAGCAATTTTGTCTGAAATGGTATTGTGCTCATTTACTAGCGTCTCACCGTTATCTGGCGTGAGATACGTGGTAAGAATGCGCATCATTGTACTTTTTCCGGCGCCATTGGGGCCTAAAAATCCAGTAACCTCACCTTTTTTTACGGTAAATGATACGTTGTCAAGAGCTTTTTGATCACCATACGTTTTGGTGACTTGCGTTGCAGTAATAGACATGACCTTTTGTTAGCTGTTCAAAGGTATTAAAACCTATTTGAGATAAACCTTAAGAAAGGGTTATAATCTGTGTATTATTTCTATTTGGCTGCAGCCAAAACGATCACATTTTAAAAAAATTAAAAAAAACATTGGTGTTTTTTCAAATTTGGTTACTTTAGCCACTCAACAAAACGAAACATGTACACTGTACGCTATTTCTGGAACCGTTATTACTTCTTTTTTTTCGAAAGGGAGTCGGGACCGCTATAGCATATGGCTAGGTAATATAGAATTTAGGTCCCGATTGAAAAATCGGGACTTTTTTATTTAATCAAAGCTCGTGAGCGAAGTAAAAAACATAGTAGCTATACAAGGGATCAAAGGTTCCTTTCACCATAGAGTTGCACAAGAATTCTTTGGAGAAAAAGTTGAGGTTAACGAGTGCCGTTCTTTTCAGGATGTGGTAAATAGTTTGCTTAGTGGTGCGAGTACAGACGCTGTGATGGCGATAGAAAACAACATCGCCGGAAGCATTATACCAAACTACGCGCTCATAGACGAATATAAACTCAACATTGAAGGCGAGTTTTACCTGCCTATTGTACAGAATTTAATGGCGTTGCCCGGCCAGAATATAGAAGATCTTACAGAAGTTTGGTCGCATCCTATGGCGCTTTTACAATGTAGAGATTGGTTTAAAAAGTGGCCACACATTAAACTTGTAGAAGCAGACGATACAGCTGGCGCAGCAAAGAAAATAAAAGATGAAAACCGTATGGGCGTGGGTGCGATCGCCAGCACAACAGCGGCACAAATCTATGGTCATGAGATCCTTGCAGATGACATACAGACCATAAAAGATAATAGCACTCGCTTTTTTGTCTTGAATAATAACGGCAGGGTAGAAAGTGAGACCATAGACAAGGCAAGTATAAAATTCCTTACAGAGCATAAGCGTGGTAGCCTAGCTGCAGTGCTTAACGTGATGAGCGATTGTAGATTGAATCTTACAAAAATTCAGTCGTTGCCGGTGGTAGATAAACCTTGGGTATATTCATTTTTTGTGGATGTAACGTTCAAGAGATACGTGCATTTTGAAAAGGCAAAAAGCCTGCTTAGCATAATGGCAAAGAACTTTGAAGTTTTAGGAGAATACAAAAACCGAAAGAATGATAACGACGGCAGATAGATTGCAGCAAACAGAGGAGTACTACTTTTCGCGAAAGCTTAAAGAAGTTGCAGGTCTTATTGCAGCAGGAAAACCTATTATCAATATGGGTATAGGTAGTCCTGATCTGGCTCCACCACCACAGGTGATAGAGGCTTTAACCAGCGCGCTAGAGCACGGGGCTGCACATATGTATCAGAGCTATAAAGGTCTGCCCGAAATGCGTCAGGCGATGGCAAATTTCTATAAGAATAGCTATAGCGTAGACCTTGATGCAGATACAGAGATCTTGCCGCTTATGGGGTCTAAAGAAGGGATCATGCATGTGAGCATGACATTTTTGAACAAAGGTGATAAGGTGCTTATTCCTAATCCTGGGTATCCCACGTATACATCGGTAACAAAGTTGGTTGAGGCAGAACCTGTGTATTACAACCTTGATGCTTCTAATAATTGGTTGCCAGATTTTTCCGCTTTAAGCGAAAAGGACCTTAGCGATGTGAAGCTCATGTGGGTGAATTATCCACACATGCCTACCGGCGCAAAGGCGAGTAAAGAAGATTTTGAGCAGTTGGTGGCTTTCGCCAAAGAAAATCACATTCTGCTAATTAATGATAATCCGTACAGTTTTATACTTAATGATGATCCTATCTCAATACTTTCAATAGAAGGAGCAAAGGATGTGGCGCTAGAACTTAACTCGTTGAGTAAAAGTTTTAATATGGCAGGATGGCGCGTAGGACTTTTGGCTGGAGCCAAAAAATATATAGACGACATCATGAAGGTAAAGAGTAACATGGATAGCGGCATGTTCTACGGAATTCAAAAAGGTGCCGCCGCTGTGCTTAGTGAAGGTAAAGAATGGTTTGAAGCGATCAACAAAGTGTATGAAGAACGCAGAGCGCTGATCTGGCAACTTGCTGAAAAATTAAACTGTACTTACGATAAGAACACCAGCGGAATGTTTGTGTGGTCTAAACTGCCGGAAGGTGTAGAGAACGCAGAAGAATTTATAGACAACATTTTGCAAGAAAAGAGTGTGTTTATAACTCCGGGAAGCATTTTTGGTTCGCAAGGTGATGGTTACATTAGATTCTCATTGTGTGTGCCTCAAGAAAAAATAAAGGAAGCCATAAGCAGATTTTAATTATGGAAGAGTTTAAAAATATATTCATTGTTGGTATCGGGTTGATAGGTGGATCTATGGCGCGTGACATCAGGAAGGTCTTGCCAGAAAGTCAAATCTTTGGGATTGATAGCAGCAAAGACAATCTTGAAGAAGCGGTAGGTTTAGGCTTGATCGATCACTCTGCCGGGCTTGAAGAAATTCATCTTGCAGATCTTGTGATCGTTGCGATACCGGTAGATCAATCTAATCTCTTTTTACCACCCGTGCTTGATGCAGTGCGAGAAGATGCGCTTGTAGTAGATATGGGTTCTACTAAAGGCAGTGTTTGTGCAACGCTGACAGATCATCCTAAGAGAAGAAATTTTCTTGCGGCTCACCCCATTGCGGGAACAGAATTTTCTGGGCCTTCTGCAGCGATCGAGAAACTGTATGACGGTAAGACGATGATCATTTGTGAGGTAGAGAAAACAGCCTTTAAACTTCAAGAAAAAGCGCTTGAACTTTTTAGAAGTTTAGGGATGAGATTGCGATATATGGATCCTGTATCTCATGATAAGCATATTGCTTATGTTTCTCATTTATCACACATAAGCAGTTTTATGCTTGGTAAAACAGTGATCGATAAAGAGAAGAACGAGAAGGATATTTTTGATATGGCAGGCAGCGGATTTGCTTCAACCGTGAGGCTGGCAAAAAGTAATCCGGCTACTTGGACGCCTATCTTTAAAGAGAACAGAGAGAATGTTCTTGAGACGCTAGAAGAGTACATACAGAACCTTAATAATTTTAAAGATTTGCTCAAATCTGAGGATTATCAAGGCGTTTATAACGAAATGCATAATACAAACCACATAAAATCAATACTTAAAGGATTATAATTTTGGCGGAAGCCTTAAATTTGACGACTATGGAAAACAAGAAGGAACTTAGAAACTGGCTAGATGCCATGAACCTGGACCACCCTCTAGTGATTGCGGGTCCTTGTAGCGCTGAAACTGAAGAGCAGGTGCTAAAAATCGCTCATCAATTAAAAGATACAGATGCTACTGTGCTTCGCGCTGGTATCTGGAAACCGCGTACTCGCCCAGGAAACTTTGAGGGAGTAGGTGCTTTAGGTCTTAAATGGCTTCAAAAGGCTAAAGAAGAAACCGGAATGTTAACCACTACAGAGGTTGCAAATCCACATCACGTAGAGCTTGCGCTTAAGCATGATGTAGATATCCTTTGGATAGGTGCTCGTACAACTGTTTCTCCTTTTATCATTCAAGAAATTGCTGATGCATTAAAAGGTACAGATAAAGTTGTTCTTGTGAAGAACCCTGTAAATCCTGATCTAGCTTTATGGTTAGGTGCTGTAGAGCGTCTTTATACTGCAGATATTAAAAACTTAGGTGTTATTCATAGAGGTTTCTCTACGTATGAAAAAACACGTTACAGAAATAATCCAGAATGGCAACTTGCTATTGACCTGCAAAACCAGATGCCAGATCTTCCTTTGATCTTAGATCCATCGCATATTGCTGGTCGTCGCGATATCATTTTTGATCTATGTCAAACAGGTTTAGATCTTAACTACGATGGTATCATGGTTGAGACTCATTATGATCCAGACAATGCATGGAGTGATGCTAAACAGCAAATTACACCTGCTAGACTTGTAGAGATCATGAACGATCTTAAAATTCGTAAAGAAGAAGGTACAGCTGCAGAGTTTAATAACAAACTAAGCACACTACGTACTCAAATAGATGTAATAGATCACCAACTTATTGAGAGCCTAGGTAAGCGTATGAAAATAAGCGATTCTATAGGTGAACTTAAGTCTGAGAATAACGTTGCGATCCTGCAAACTAAACGTTGGAATGAGATTTTAGGAGCGATGATCCTTGAAGGAGAAAAGCACAACCTAAGCGAAGAATTCATTCTTAAAGTGTTTAAAGCGATCCACACAGAATCTATTAATCACCAGAAGAAAATTGCTAGGCTTGAAGAAGCTTAAAAATTAAAAAACCCGCCGGAAGGCGGGTTTTTTATTACATGTCTTTTTCGGTAGATTTTATCTCACCACGATAGCTTATGTTATCTCGCCAACTACTATTTACACTCACATCTACGCTGTTTTTAGAAATAGCAGTGATGGTATAATTTGAAACTTGCGAACCGTCGCTGGCGGTAAAAGTGATGATGAATTTTCCTTTCTTTTCTTCTACGTTATAATCTTTTAATTGCCCGTCAAAAGGGTTTGCGCTTTTGCCATAAGGAGCGCTTCTCGCAACGCCAAAGAATGGCATATCGATCTGTGCAGAATCATTTTTAACTCTTATGTAATTGGGATTTCCTAAAAGGTTGATCTGCCCGCTAGATAGATTCGGGTCAAGCGGAAGATTTACTAAATTATTACGCATAGGATACGCCCATTGTGCGGTAAATTCATATTCGCCAGAGTCGATCAAGGCTCTTAATTCCTCCTGTTTTTGCTGGTTTTCTTCGGCTTTTGCAATGCTGTCTTTTGATTTGCAGCCTACGAGAAATAAGGCGACAAGTGCGTATGTAAATAGATTTTTCATTGTCTTTTTCTTTTAAAGATAGCAAATTTCATTCCTATTTCTAGATTCTTTTTGTTGTTATTTCGCTTAAAGCGAAAAGGTTAAACGTGTAATAGTGCTTTTTGCATGACAATGCAATAATGAATACCGCGATAAAAATGAGATAAAAACAAATTAGAGTAATTTTGCCAAGAACAAAGATTCTACATGTATTGAAAGGTATAGTTTATAAATCTACGGGCAGCTGGTACACGGTGAAAACTGATGAGGGAGAATTTTATGAATGTCGTATTAAAGGACGTTTTAGAATTCAGGGGATTAAAAGTACAAATCCCGTGGCAGTGGGCGATGTAGTAGATTTTGAACTTGAGAATACGGGCGACGATACGATAGGCGTGATAAAACATATTCACGATCGTAAGAATTACGTGATCCGCAAGTCGGTTAATCTTTCTAAGCAAACACATATTATCGCGGCAAACGTAGATCAGGTTTTTCTCGTGATCACGCTTAATAATCCGCCAACGTTCACCACTTTTATAGACCGTTTTTTAGTTACTTGTGAAGCTTATGATATTGAGGCGATCTTACTTTTTAATAAAGTAGATACGCTTAATGATGAAGAGTGGGGCGAGGTAAAATATCTTGCAGAAATGTACAGAGAGATCGGATATACGTGTGTTGGCATTTCTGCGAAAACAGGTAAGAATATAGATCGAGTTAAAGAACTTATGCTGGGTAAAACCAGTATGTTTTCTGGGCACAGTGGCGTGGGCAAATCTACATTGATCAACGCGGTAGAAAAAGATCTTAACCTTAAAACACAAGAGATAAGCGAGCAGCATATGCAAGGGCAGCATACAACGACTTTTGCAGAGATGTTTGACTTAAGTTTTGATGCCCGAATAATTGATACGCCGGGTATAAAAGGCTTTGGTGTGGTAGATATTGAGAAGGAAGAATTAGGAGATTATTTCCCAGAATTCTTTGCGCTTAAGGGTGATTGTAAATTCAATAATTGCTTGCACATTGAGGAGCCCAAATGCGCTGTAAAAGACGCTCTAGAAAATGACGAATTACACTGGTCGCGCTACAAGAGTTATTTGCAAATCTTAGAAGGAGAAGAAGAAAACTACAGGCGAGATATTTATAACGACGAATCAGGAAAAAACTAATACATGCGATTAGTAATACAGCGCGTAAGCCGTGCATCTGTAACAATTGAGAATAAAGTTCACAATGTGATAGAGCAAGGATTAATGATACTTCTGGGTATTGAAAATGACGATACACAAGAGGATATAGATTGGCTGGCAAACAAGGTTGTTGGCATGCGTATTTTTGGTGATAATAATGGTTTGATGAATCTTTCGGTTCAAGATGTGGATGGAGAGATTTTATTGATCAGTCAATTCACTCTACACGCTTCTACAAAGAAAGGAAATCGTCCATCTTTCTTAAATGCTGCAAAACCGGATGTTGCGATACCACTTTATGAAAAATTTATTTTAACGCTTTCGCGTAAGCTACAAAAACCTGTGAAGGCAGGCGTATTCGGGGCTGACATGAAAATCGATTTAGTCAATGACGGTCCTGTAACCATCATAATTGACTCTCAAAAAAAAGAATAGTTTAGGATAATATTAAGATTTTCATATATTGTGAGGCCCATTCATGATTATGAGAGTTTTAGGTTTTTTATTTTTTCTGCATTTTTCAATCGTCTGTGCAGCACAAGACGATTATTCTGTTTTTAGTATTCCCTCAGATCTTTCTGACGGCGTAGATAGTGTTTTGCGAGACGAACACATCACGGTAGATATTTCAGACATTAGTAAGCTTAAGTTTACTATGCATCGCGTGATCACCATTTATAATAAGGTAGGTTTAGGTGATGCTGATGCTTTTGTATTTTATGATAATAATACGCAAGTAAATGATCTTGAGGCACGTGTCTACAATAGAATGGGTAAGGAGATCGAGAAATTTAAGAAGCGTGATTTTCAAGATGTGAGCGCTGTTTCTGGCGGTACGTTGTATTCAGATAGTCGTGCGTTGTATCTAGAGTATACGCCCACATCTTATCCTTTTACCATGGTTTTAGATTATGAATATACTTCTAAAACCACAGCTTTTATCCCAGGATGGTTGCCGTTAGGAGCTTATGATAGCAGTACGGCGGCTTCAACGTATGAGATCATATACAACCCCGATATAAAGCTAAATTATAAGGAAACAAACTTTGAAGGCTACGATATTGAGAAAACTGAAGAGCCTGGGCATATAGTTTACACCGCAAAAGATCTCAAAACGCTTGAGTCAGAATATCTGGCGCCTGCATTTACTACAAGAGCGCCTCGTGTGCGTTTTGCGCTAGAGGAGTTCTATCTAGAAGGCGTGCATGGTAAAGCTAATGATTGGGCAGCCTTCGGTAGTTGGATGAACGATTATCTAGTTTCCGAAAGTAATGATCTACCACAAGCAACAATAGACGCTGTGCGCGATATGACAAAAGACCTGCCAGATGATGAAGCAAAAGCACGTGCGATCTACAAATACCTTCAGGATAAAGTGCGATACATAAGCGTACAAATAGAGATAGGCGGCTGGAAACCCATGAAAGCATCAGAGGTTGATAGATTAAGTTATGGCGACTGTAAGGCGTTAACAAACTACACTAAGAACCTTCTTGAGGCTGTAGGGATAGAGTCGTATTACACCGTTTTGTATGCTGGTGATAAAAAATCTATAGATGAAGAACTGGTCTCAATACAAGGTAATCACGCTATTCTTGCTTTGCCTTTCGGCGAAAATGACTATACCTTTTTAGAGTGTACAAGTCAAGAAGTTCCTTATGGGTATATGGGAGATTTTACAGACGACCGTGATGTGTTTATCATTACCCCTGAAGGTGGTGAAATAGTACACACAACAGTTTATGATATAGATGATAATATAACCAAAACCACAGTAGATGCTACATTAGACGAAACTGGGCAAATAAAAGCATCGCTAGTTAGAGATTCTTATGGTGTGGATTATGGTGATGGTCTTCAACTTACGCATTTAGATCAAAAGGAGTTGAATGATAACTATCATCATGAGTGGGATATGCTTACAGGTTTGCTTGTAAGTGATATCTATATCAAAGACGATCAAGAAAAAGTTATTTTTAATGAAGCGCTCAATCTTGAAGTGCCCAAATATGCTTCGGATATAAACGGAGATCTTATCTTAAGGCCTAACATGTTTTACTATGGCAGTAAAATGATCCCGCCAAGATACTCTGATAGAAAAGCACATTTTGTCATAGAACGTGAGAGACAATCACAAAAAGAATTTAATTACACCCTTCCCCAAGGATATGTTCTAGAATCTTTGCCAGAGCCTGTTAACCTAAAAACAGAGTTTGGTGAATATACAGCAAAGATGACGCAGACATCTCCTAATACTTTTCAATACACTAGGACTTTAATTATTAGAGCTGGTGTATTTACTCCTGATCTTTATGAAGATTATCGCGAATTCTGGAAACAGATAGCCAGATACGATAATCAGAAGGTACTGTTGAATTCGAAAACTTAATTTATGCGATTATTATTACTATTACTTCTTGTTGCTTGTAGCGCTGTACAAGCACAAGATTACCGTTTTGGGAAGGTGTCTAAAGAAGAACTACAAGAAGAGGCACACCCTCTAGATCCAGAAGCTGATGCAGCTGTGTTGTATAGAGATAAATTTATACGCTATGAATATTACCGTAATCAAGGCTTTGTGATAGAGACAGAGGTTTATGAGCGTATTAAGATCTACAATGCAGATGGCTTTGATTATGCGACAGAAACCATTGGCTTGTATCAAGATGGTGGTACAAGAGAAGGTTTAAGTGGTCTTAAGGCGGTAACCTATAATCTAGTAGATGGCAAAATAGAAGAAACTAAACTTAAGAAAGACGGGATCTTTGAGGAAGAGCGTACTGATTATTTGGATATAACCAAATTCACTATGCCGGATATTAAAGAAGGTTCTGTGATTGAATATAAGTATAAGATCAGTAGTCCGTTTCTTGCGAATATTGACGAAATAAGATTGCAAGAAGAAATACCGGTGAATAAAGTAAATGTTAGACTTTATGCTCCAGAGTATTTTGGTTTAAAGCGTCACGCTAAAGGTTGGCGTTTTGTAAACGTGGTAGAATCAGGTAGCTCTAAAACATTGAGTTTTGTTTCTTCTAATGGTGGAGGATCAGGGTTTAGCAATGATCAAGTGCGCTATACTGAGAATGTTTATACCATAGAAGATAAAGATATACCAGCCGTAAAGGAAGAGGCATATTGCGGTAATATTGATAATTACCTTTCTTCGATCAAATTTGAGTTGGCATATACAAAGTTTCCGCAGTCACCTATTCAAACATTTGCAATGACTTGGGAAGATGTTTCTAAGTCTATTTATGAATCTGAGTCTTTCGGTGGAGAATTGCAAAACGGAAGATTCTTTGAGAAGGATCTTGATCCCCTTTTGGCGAAAGCCACAAGCCCAGCAGAAAAAGCAGTTGCGGTATTTGAATATGCAAAAGCTAGAATGAACTGGAATGGTGGTTTTGGTCTTTATACAGAAAATGGAATTAAAAAGGCCTATAAAGATGGGTCAGGTAACTCTGGTGATATAAATCTTTTGCTAGTTGCGATGTTGCGCTACGCCGGGCTTGATGCAAATCCTGTTATCACGAGTACAAAAAGTAATGGAATACCTGTGTTTCCTACGAGAACTGGGTTTAATTATGTGATCGCAGGAGTGAAGATAAATGGCGGACTTGCACTTATGGATGCAACTAACAAAATGGGAGCGATCAATGTGCTTGAAGACGAGATCATAAACTGGAATGGTAGAATGATCATGGAAGGTGGGGCTTCGCAGTTTGTTTCTCTTTCACCGTCTGAGCCGGCTGAAAATAAGGTTACAGTGTTAGTTAACATTGATGATGATCTAAAGGCGACTGGTAAGTTTAGAAAAAGTGCTTCTGGTAATTATGCGTATCATGAGCGTGCGATGTATAAAGATACAGATGATGATGAGCGTATCATGATGATAGAGGAGAATTATCAGGGAATTGAAGTACAGGATTTTGAGCTTAAGGACTACGAGAATGTTTACAAGCCTATTTCTACACTATATAATTTTGAGGCAGTGGATGTTATTGAGGAAATAGGAGGTAAGCTTTATTTTTCTCCTATGTTTCAGTTGATTACTGATGAAAATCCATTTAAATCTGAGGAGCGTAAATATCCTGTAGACTTTCTTTATCCTCGTGAAGAGTCTCAGATCGTGATCGTGAATTTGCCAGAAGGATATGTTGTAGAGAGTGTGCCAGAGAGTTTAAAGGTTGCGCTGCCTGATGAGGCAGGACATTTTACTTTTCAGATTACAGCTACAGATAAGCAAATTCAGCTAAGAGCAAATTCAGCGATCAAAAAAAGTATGTTTTCACCAGAGCAATATCTTGATCTCAAGAAGTTCTTTGATATGATGATCGCTAAAGAAAATGAAAAAGTTGTTTTGACTAAAGTCTAAATAGTTAAGCTGCTGTAGACTTTTCGGCAAACCCCAATTTTTAAAAACTATATGAGAAAGAGATTTTTGGCAATAGCCTTATTATTTGCCGTAGCTGTAGTGAGCGCGCAAGATGTGAAGTATGGTAAGATTGATGAAGATGTGCTTGCGCAAAAAACCTATGCAAAAGATTCTACCGCGGGAGCAGTTTATCTTTATAAAGGGCGAGAAACGTGGATCGAGCATGGCTTTGATGGATGGGAGATCATAACCGTAATTCATGAGCGCATTAAGATCATTGATAAGTCTGGATTAGATTATGCAACCGTAGAATTTGATTTGCATACCGGCGAGAATAGTAAGCAAAAGGTAGAGAAGATAAGAGGTGTTGCCTATAATCTTGTTGACGGTAAGGTGGTAGAAACTGAGCTTGATGCTAAACATGAAGTTTATGAAAATGACATTCAGGAAGATTGGAAGCGTGTAAGTTTTGCAATACCTAACGCCCAGGTAGGATCGATCATTGAGTGGGAGTATAGATTAGAAAAACCTAATCTTTATGCGTTTGATGATCTTGTGATTCAAGAATATATTCCCGTTGAGCAATATCACGCAGAGATCAGAAATCCGTATTTCATAAAATTCAATGTTCTTAAAAAGGGATTTTTTGACATTGATATGGATCAAGATATTAAGCGCGAAACTATGGGAGTAGGTCTTAGTAGCAATACTGGTTACGGTCAGAGTAGAGATTCGCATGGTACAATGTCTTATAATGAGTTGACCACTATTTTTGACAAAAAAGATATCCCGGCCATTAAAGAAGAGCCGTATGTAAGCAATATAGATAACTATAGATTTACGATCGCATACGAGCTTGAGTCTTATGAGATGGATGAAGACAACCCTAAGAAGATATCATCTACATGGGAAGAAGTAGCTACTAGTATATTTAAGAATGAATTTTTTGGAGGACAGCTTACGAATCTTCAGTTTTTGAGGGCTTCCGCCAAAGGTTTTCAAGAACGATACACTGACCCTAAGGAGAGAATGGAAGCGATCTTTGCTTACGTACGTGATAATTTCTCTTGGAATGGTGACTACGGTAAGTATGTAGATAGAGACCTTCGCCAAATATTTAAAGACAAAAAAGGAAACGTCGCTGAAATTAATCTGCTGCTCATCGGTCTATTGCGAGAAGCTGGTTTAAGTGCACATCCCATACTTATTAGTACACGAGAAAATGGTATCCCAGTATTCCCTACGTTAACCGGATATAATTATGTGATCGCAGGTGTGCAAATTGATGAGGAATTATCAGTAATGGATGCCACCGAAAAACTAAGCGCAATCAATACGCTACCCACACGAGTTTATAATTGGAAGGGACGTTTAGTGAGACAAACTGGAGTCTCTCAAGAAATAGATCTTTATCCTAAGTTGATTTCAATAGATAATATGATGCTAATGGCATCGATTGATGAAAAAGGATATGTAAAAGGAAAAGTGCAAGAGCGCTTTACATCTTCTAGTGCATTGCGTTTTAGAAAGAAAATATCTAATGCAAACGGTGATGGTAAAAGCGTTGTTGAAGATGAATATACGATAGAGAATATATCAGATGTTGAGGTTAAGGATTTTGAAGATCTAGACAAGCCTATTGCTATTGTATTTTCTTTTGATGAGCTCATGGTTGTAGAGAGCGTGGGTGATAAACTATTTTTAGATCCA
Source organism: Leeuwenhoekiella obamensis (assembly GCF_055391795.1). Taxonomy (NCBI): domain Bacteria; kingdom Pseudomonadati; phylum Bacteroidota; class Flavobacteriia; order Flavobacteriales; family Flavobacteriaceae; genus Leeuwenhoekiella; species Leeuwenhoekiella obamensis. The sequence goes on from NZ_AP029251.1 coordinate 3,701,619, forward strand.
TTACTATTCTTGAAGTTAGGTAAATCTCCTTTTAATTATGAAGAGAGAATGTATCCTGTAGATTTTGTTTATCCTTTTCAGACGGTAAAAAATATTATTCTTGATCTGCCAGAGAATTTTGAGGTCACATCTTTACCAGAGCCTACAAATATTAAGATGCCTGGAGACTTAGGATCTTTTTATTATGCTATACATCATGAAAATGGCAGACTTAATGTTCTTGTTAAATTTTCTATCAATAAAAGTGTTGTGCCGGTAGAAGAATATGGTGCTCTCAGAGAATTCTTTAAATTGCGTGTCGCAAAAGAAAATGAGAAAGTAGTTCTCGAAAGAGCATAAAAAAAAATGGACATACAAGGAGCACAGTTAGCCGTTGATGAGTGGATCAAGAATCATGGCGTTCGCTATTTTAACGAACTTACTAATATGGCACAGCTTACAGAAGAAGTAGGCGAGGTGGCCCGTATTATCGCAAGACGCTATGGCGAACAAAGCGAAAAAGAGTCTGATAAAAACAAGGATCTAGGTGAAGAGCTTGCAGATGTGATGTTCGTAGTTCTATGTCTTGCAAATCAAACCGGTGTTAATCTTCAGGAAGCCTTTGATAAAAAACTGGACATTAAAACAAAAAGGGATCACGATCGCCACCACAATAACGAAAAATTAAAGTAATTTCGTTACTCTAAAAAACAATTCCCTTGGAACTTAAGATTTCTAAATCAACTCCAGAAATAGCTGGTAAAGTAACCATTACCGGTAGTAAGAGTGAGTCTAACCGTTTGTTAATCCTTCAGGCGCTTTTTAATACTATCGATATTAAAAATCTATCTAATAGTGAGGATAGCGATATGATGCAAAAGGCTCTTGCTTCTCAAGAAGAGGTTGTGGATATTCACCACGCCGGGACAGCAATGCGATTTTTAACTTCCTATTTTGCCGTGCAAGAAGGTAGAAAAACCATTCTTACGGGTAGTTCACGTATGCAAGAGCGTCCCATTGGCATTCTCGTAGATGCGTTGCGCGCCATGGGTGCAGATATAGAATATCAAAAGAATGAAGGTTACCCACCACTGGTTATTACCGGTAAGACTTTGGCTGCAGCCAAAGTAAAACTCGCAGCAAACGTGAGCAGCCAGTATATTTCTTCTTTAATGATGATGGGCGGTTACCTACCACAAGGAATTGAGATAGAACTTCAAGGTAAGATCACTTCAGTTCCTTATATCAAAATGACGCAAGCACTGCTTAATCAACTGGGAATTACATGCAGTTTTGAAGGGCAAGTGATCAAAGTTGAACATAGCGAGACGCAATCACAAACTTTTACCGTAGAGTCAGACTGGAGTAGCGCTTCTTACTTTTACAGTCTTTGTGCAATTGCAGAGAAGGCAGATCTAACGCTTACCAGTTACAAGCAAGACAGTCTGCAGGGCGATAGCAGTCTGGTAGAATTTTATAAAGAATTGGGTGTAGAAACTCAGTTTGGAGAAAATTCAATACGACTTACAAAATTAGCTGGCTTTGCGCCAAAAGCTGTAAACTTTGATCTTGCAAACAGTCCAGATATTGCACAAACCATTGCAGTAACTTGTTTTGCAATGGGAATAGGATGTGAATTGAAAGGTCTGCACACGTTAAAGATCAAAGAAACAGATCGTCTTGAGGCGTTAAAGAACGAACTTACAAAACTAGGAGCCCAAATCGAGGTGACAGATAATAGTTTGACATTAGAACCTTCAACCGGTTGTAATGCTAGTGTAAAGATCAAAACGTATCAAGATCACCGTATGGCAATGGCTTTTGCTCCACTTGGACTCAAAGTGCCTATTGCCTTTGAAGATGCTGAGGTGGTTAACAAATCATATCCTGATTTCTGGAAGGATTTTGAAAAGCTAGGCTTTGAGGTGAGTGCGTAATTTTGGCGAAAGCCAAAACACTAAACTTACAAAGTTTGCAAGCGAGTGAGATAAAATTCTGACGATACCATATTTAATGCTCATTTACTTGACAACCCCCCTGTCAAGATTGTATATTTGCACTCTTTTTTGAGAATATTTTAATTAAAAACGAAGCAAGGGAATGAAACTTTCTAATTTTAATTTTGAACTTCCTAAGGAACTTCTGGCAGAATACCCATCAGAACATCGTGATGAGGCGCGCCTTATGGTTCTAGACAGGAAGAATCAAACCATAGAGCACAAAATGTTTAAGGATCTTATTGATTACTTCAATGAGGATGATGTGATGGTGCTTAACAATACTAAGGTATTTCCTGCTCGCCTTTATGGTAATAAAGAAAAGACTGGAGCGCGTATCGAGGTTTTCTTACTTAGAGAATTAAACAGCGAGACGAGACTTTGGGATGTTCTTGTAGATCCTGCAAGAAAAATAAGAATAGGTAACAAGCTTTATTTTGGTGATGATGAGAGCTTGGTAGCAGAAGTTATTGATAACACTACTTCTAGAGGACGTACCCTTAGATTTTTATACGATGGTTCTTACACAGAATTCCGTAAGAAACTTCAAGATCTAGGAGAAACTCCACTGCCTAAGTACATAAAGAGAGAAGTAGAGCCAGAAGATGCAGAGCGTTACCAGACGATCTATGCTAAAGAAGAAGGAGCTGTTGCAGCGCCTACAGCTGGTTTACACTTTAGTAAACACCTGCTTAAGAGACTTGAGATCAAAGGTGTGAACTTTGCAGAGGTTACACTTCACGTTGGTCTAGGAACCTTTAGCCCAGTTGAGGTAGAAGATCTTAGCAAGCACAAGATGGATAGCGAAGAAGCATTTATCCACACAGCTGCGACAAACACGATCAATAAAGCTATCGATGAGAAGCGCAGAGTTTGTGCAGTAGGAACTACTGTAATGCGTGTGCTAGAGAGCGCAGTGAGTAGCGGTAGAACGCTTAATGAATTTGGTGGTTGGACAAACAAGTTTATCTTCCCTCCATACGACTTTAGCATTGCAAACTGCATGGTTACAAACTTCCATACTCCAAAAAGTACCCTATTAATGATGGTTTCTGCATTTGCAGGTCACGACTTTATCATGAAGGCGTATGAAGAAGCAGTAAAAGAGAAGTACAAATTTTACTCTTATGGAGACGCGATGCTTATTATCTAATAAAGCATAGCATTATAATATCAAGTCCCCGGCAATTAGTCGGGGATTTTTTATGGCGTTTATTTCGCTACGCTGCATACCGGGCTTTCCGCTATATCTCGCCACGGGCGAGGATGCCGCTGCAATCCCTAACGCATCACAACGGCATGATTATAAATAGTAACTTTGCACAGATGGCAACAGATAAAAAAGACATACGATCGTTATCAAGAGAAGAACTCAGAGCATATTTTGTCGCTCAAGGCGAAAAGGCTTTTAGAGGAAACCAAGTCTACGAATGGTTATGGAATAAAGGCGCTCACAGCTTTGATGACATGACAAACCTTAGCAAGGATACTCGCGCTTTTCTTGATGAGCATTTTGTGATCAATCATATCAAAGTTGATAAAATGCAACGCAGTAATGACGGTACTATTAAAAATGCCGTGAAATTACACGATGGTCTTATTGTAGAAAGTGTTCTTATCCCAACTTCAAGCAGAACTACGGCTTGTGTCTCATCGCAGGTAGGTTGTAGTCTTAATTGTAGATTTTGCGCAACAGCGCGATTAAAAAGAATGCGTAATCTTAATCCTGATGAGATTTTTGATCAGGTTGTTGCGATTGACCGCCAGAGTAGAATCTATCACGACAGGCCGCTGTCAAACATTGTATTCATGGGTATGGGAGAGCCGCTCATGAATTATAAAAATGTTGTAAAAGCCATCGAAAAGATAACCGCAGATGATGGTCTGGGCATGTCTCCTAGAAGAATTACTGTTTCAACATCTGGTGTGCCTAAGATCATAAAAAAGATGGCAGATGAAGATGTGAAGTTCAATCTAGCTGTTTCGCTGCATAGCGCCCTTGATGATGTGCGTACAGATATCATGCCCTTTAATGAGCAAATGCCTTTGCAAGAATTAAAGGATTCCTTGCAGTATTGGTACGTTAAGACAAAAAAGCGCATCACTTATGAATATGTGATCTGGCGCGGGATTAACGACCAGCATAAAGATATTGATGCATTGATCGATTTCTGTCAAGCTGTGCCTAGCAAAGTAAATCTCATAGAATACAATCCTATAGATGACGGCGAATTTCAACAGGCAGATCCTGCTGTCATTGATATGTATGTAAATAGGCTAGAAGAAAAAGGCATCACCGTTACCGTGCGTAGATCACGTGGTAAAGATATTGATGCCGCATGTGGTCAACTAGCGAATAAATCTTAATCTCTTAGAAGTTTAAAATTTTCTGTTATTCCGTTTGCGGTGATCTTAGCGATATAAACACCTTTAGGGAAGCTTGCTAAACTTACTTCAGCGGTATTTGTAAGATTCTGCTTGCTAGCGATTTCTTGTCCCATTATGTTATAGAGCTGCACACTTTCAATTTCAGAAGGTGCGTTTACTATTAGCTTTTCTTCTTTAGCATTATAATATCTAGTGATCGCATTGCTCGTAGGATTCTTGGTGCTAAGCGTTCTGCTAATGCTATATTCAAAGATCACAAGTATACCAGAATTTGCCGGTGATAATTTGTTGATGCCTAAGAAATATTCTCCTGTGGTGCTTGGTGTAAATTCTACATTGTCTGTGCGTATGGCTTTGGTGTATATTTCGTTAAGCGAACCATAAGTTACAGCGACTCCAGTGTTGGAGTGCAGAGTTTTGATCTTGCTGGCACTATTTGGCGCATCAGCCATAAAAATATCTATACTCTCATTTGCATTAGATCTTGCTGTATTGGTAACGTTATACGCTACATCAATGGCATAAGTCACGCCTGCATTAAGCATTAATCCTGGCGAGTATAAGAAATCATTAGAGTCTTGTTCTGCAGGAGCGCTAGCGATATAATAGACTTCGTTGTCTGGGTCGTTATCATCAAAATCTGCTGAGTCAACGATCCAGTAGCTGCCATCGCCATCCTCATCAACTTGGGTGTGACAAACCTGAATTGCCTTTTCATCAGAGAAATTAAAGGCGTATGTTTCATCATCAGGACAATCGTAGGCTTCCTCAGTAAGCTCAAATTGAAACCCACTAGAAGTCCAATAATCATCAAAAACGATAAAATATTCTTCTCCTTCTTCTATTTTAAAAGAGGCTTTTGCTCTTGTTCCAGAACTAGTGTCATCATTAAAGGTTAAACAAGTTAGCGCGTCGCAGCTTCCTTTTAAAATACTTACGCGGGTGTCAATAGCAGGATTAGAAGGAATCGCAGTATTTACCGTCGCAGAGCCGCTTATAGTGGCTACGTATTTAAACCATGCCGCTCCGGCAGCTTTCTTAGCAGAAAAACAAGCATCTTCTGGGGCGTAACCCATATTTATAGGTTCTACATCATGCGTTCCGGCAGTAACTGTAGCTGCAGTTGAGCATTGATCTTGAGCGATCAAACTTGTGTTTGAAGTTTGAGTTAATTTAAAATTATCAATACCTGCATACCAGCTCCATTGTCCATTATCATCATAGGTGAATCGTACCTGGAAGTCAGCGTTTGCAAATTCTGTTACTTCGCGTTGAAAGGTAAATGGATATCTTTTTTGACCAGATTCTAGATAAAGAATAGACTGCCACTCAGTACCATCATAAACTTCAATGGTAACACTCTCGCCGCCATCTATACCAGAGAATCCCACTTCTACAGAAAGTGAAACCGGACTTACTCCTGAAATGTCATATTTCTTTGTGAGAATTGATACGTTGCTGGGTTGAGAGTATTCGCCGCAATTGTCATCGTCATAGAGCAAAGCTACAGATGCAAAATCGGGGCCGTTAGGGGTAGATTTTGTAAACGTATTCCATTCGCAGGTTCCCGAATTTATTGTGGTTGTCCAACCTTCTGGTAGTTTAGAGTCATTAAAATTTTCATCAGCTATTTGCGCTGATAGCGAAACGCAGAAAAATAGTAAAAAAGCAGAGAGTAATAGTTTATGCATAATCTATATTGATAAGAACGATCTAAAATATAGCTTTTTAGATTTCAAATAGTTAGTAGCCTATTTTTTCGACGAACTTTTCGAAGAATTACCATTTTTAACAAGTTAAATGTAACATGCACACTTCTTTTTATGGGATACCGTAAAATGGTCAAATTTTGTATTTAACTTCTTTTCGTAGTAATACATCACCTCTACATTGAGCTAATCCTAGATTTTGCTATATATTTATCGCCCACATGAAAATAGTTGAGCAGATAAAACAGCCCATTTCTTATGAAATGGAGATCTTCGAGAAAAAGTTTTCGCTTTCAATGCGGTCTAAAGTGCCGTTACTCAACCGTATCACACATTATATTGTAAACCGTAAAGGGAAGCAAATGCGTCCCATGTTCGTTTTTTTGGTTGCAAAAATGATGGGCAAAGAAGTGCTTAACGATCGTACGTACAGAGGAGCTTCGGTGATAGAATTGATACATACCGCAACTCTGGTGCACGACGATGTGGTAGACGAGAGCTATCGCAGACGCGGGTTCTTTTCGCTTAATGCGTTATGGAAAAATAAGATCGCGGTGCTTGTGGGAGATTATTTGCTGTCGCGCGGATTGTTGCTTTCTATAGATAATGAAGATTTTGATCTGTTGCGTATTATTTCTGTCGCTGTACGCGAAATGAGCGAAGGCGAGTTGTTGCAGATCGAGAAAGCCAGAAAGCTAGACATCACTGAAGAAGTCTATTTTGAGATCATCAGGCAAAAGACGGCTACACTTATCGCAGCCTGTTGTGCGATGGGAGCTGCGGCTGTGCATGCAGATAAAGTTGATATCGAGAAGATGCGGAAATTTGGTGAATTAATAGGTTTAGCATTTCAAATCAAAGACGACCTTTTTGACTACGGAAGCGAGAAAATAGGCAAGCCTACAGGTATTGATATCAAAGAGCAAAAGATGACTTTACCGCTCATTTATGCGATAAACACCGCAACACCGGCAGAAAATAAATGGCTGATCAATTCGGTTAAAAATCACAACAAAGACAAGAAGCGCGTTAAAGAAGTGATCGCAAAAGTTAAAGAGTTAGGCGGTCTTGAATATGCAGTAAACAAGATGAAAGAACTGCAACAAGAAGCGCTAGACATTCTTAATACCTATCCCGACTCAAAATATAAAGAGAGTCTCACACTCATGGTAAATTATGTGATAGATCGTAAAAAGTAGAACTATCATATTTAATACACTTTAATGCGGTAGTGGTCGTTAAGATTATGCGCAATAAATTTATCTTTGCGGCCTATGAGTTACCATAAACGTATTTATTTTCTTTTTTGCTTATTGGTAATGTTTTCTTTTGTGGGTCACGCCCAAAGAAAATTATCAGGAGGAGCTCGTGGTCAAGGAGGACCAGAAGAACGTGAGTTTAGCAAACCGAACAAACGCGAGCGACCGCCTATTGACCTCTACAAGATCATTTCGTATAAAAATGATACGACAGTTGTAGATACTTCGCTTACCGTCAATAAATTCTACAAATACAATTATTTAAGACGCGATAGATTTGACCTTTTGCCGTTTAACAACACGGGTCAAACGCATAATACACTGCTTTACCATTTTGACAATACATCAGTGAAGCCACTTTTTGGCGCCCGAGCCAAACATTTTAATTACATGGAAGTGGAGGATACGTATTATTACAGAGTTCCCACACCATTGACAGAGATGTATTACAAAAGTGTTTTTGAACAAGGGCAAACGCTTGATGCATTTTTCACTATGAACACTTCAGAGCGTTTTAATTTCTCGATCGCTTATAAAGGATTGCGAAGTCTAGGTAAATATCAAAACATATTGACGAGTACAGGTAACTTTAGATTCACGTTTAATTCTAGGTCTAAAAATGATCGCTACCAGATCAAAGCGCATTATGTTGCTCAGGATATTTTAAACAATGAGAACGGCGGTTTGCAGCCCACGGCTTTAGAGAATTTTAGAAGTAACAATGAGGAGTTTGATGATCGCTCTCGCCTTAATGTGAATTTTCAAAACGCGAATAACATCTTAGATGGTCAACGTTTTTATATTGATCACACGTATGATCTAATTAAGCAAACAGATTCTGCAAGCAACAGAATACAAGTGGGCCATCAACTTGTATTTAAAGATAAATTCTACACCTATACGCAAACAACGCCTTCTAATGTTTTAGGCGAATCTTTTGTAACTGGGCAGATCAACGACCGTACAGATCTTGAAGATCTAAACAATACGCTTTATGTAAACTATGCTAACAAAACACTGGGAAGTTTACGCTTAAGCGCTGGCCATAGTCATTATGATTATGGTTATAATCGCGTGATCATACAAGATGATGGTAAGCGAATTCCGAATCGCTTGCAAGGTGATATTATAGAAGTAGGAGCGGGGTATTTTAATCGCATTGGCGGCTTCACGTTAGAGGGTGATGCAAAGGCAAATATCACGGGAGATTTTGATGGTTATGATTTTAATGGTGCGGCATCTTTCAGGCTTAAGGAGCTCTTTGACGTTAAGGCCGGTATTCATTCTAACAGTAGTTTGCCTAATTACAATCACCTGCTTTTTCAGAGCAGTTATGTAAACTATAACTGGTATAATCTTGACGATTATAAGAACGTTAAGACAAATACGCTTTCTTTTGACTTAAAGTCAAAAAAACTCCTAAACATCAATGCAAACCTTACTGCGATCTCAGACTATGCATATTTTGGGCTTGACCCAGCAGATAATATGGTAAAGTCTATGCAAACGGGAGACCTGGTGAATTACCTGAATGTTAAGGTGAACAAGGAATTTAAAGTGGGCAAATTTGCACTGAATAATACCATAGCGTATCAAAAAGTGTTTAACGGTCAGGACTTCTTGAAGACACCAGAGTTGATCACGCGCAACACATTATACTACACAGATGAATGGTTTGATAAAGCGTTATTTATACAAACTGGGGTGAATTTTAAATACTTCACAAAGTATAATTTAAATGGTTATGATCCTGTGCTTTCTGAGTTTTATGTGCAGAATGATGAAGAATTGGGTGAGTTTCCGCTTATAGATGTTTTCTTTAATATGAAGGTGCGTCAAACGCGTATTTTCTTTATTGCAGAGCATGTAAATTCACCATTTACCGGCAATGATTTCTTCAGTGCGCCGGGTTATCCATATCGTGATTTTAATTTTAGATTTGGTGTAGTGTGGAATTTCTTTTTATAAAATCACCATGTTTTTTTTACCGCAAGAAATAGACGATTATACAGTTGCTCACTCGCAACAAGAACCAGAATTGCTGCAGCAGTTAAGACGTGAAACCTTTCAGAAGGTTTTGCAGCCGCGCATGTTGAGCGGTCCTTATCAAGGTAGGGTTTTGAGCATTTTGTCTAAGATCATTTCCCCTAAGGTTATTCTTGAAATTGGCACTTATACTGGCTATTCTGCGCTTTGTCTTGCAGAGGGCTTAAAGCAAGATGGTATTTTACATACCATTGATGTAAATGAGGAGCTAGAGGATTTTCAGAGAATGTATTTTGATCGTTCGCCTTACGGCCAAAGGATTAAACAACATCTAGGTAATGCGCTTGAGGTTATACCAGAACTAGAGGAGAATTTTGATCTGGTTTTTATCGATGCAGATAAACCTAACTACCCGAAGTATTTTGACCTCATTGTAGATCGGCTCAATCCTGGCGGAATAATTCTATCTGATAATGTATTGTGGAGTGGTAAAGTTGTGCAAGAGGTTAAGAAGGACGATATAAGTACAAATGCACTTCTTGAGTATAACAGGTTACTTGCTCACGATCCGCGCTTAGAAACCGTTTTATTACCCATTAGAGACGGACTAACAATAAGCCGAAAAAAAGAAAACCCTGCTTGAAAAAGCAGGGTTTGTCAAAATTAACACTAAACTGTTACTGACATATCTTTCTCTAGTGAACTAAACTGAAAAAGACATTTCCCATAAATGACTATTAGATTATTACTAATCTGAAATGAAGATATTAAATATAATTTAATTTATGGCAAGTTTTTTTATAAAAGTAATAGAATAGGCAGGCGCAGAGAAGTCCTACTATAGCGCCTATAAAAAGGTCTAACGGGTAATGTACACCCACAAATATTCTGCTTAAAGCAAAAAGTACTGGCCAGATGTAAAACACATAAGCCCACTTGTATTTTTTTCTAAGAACAAGAACTACAAAAGTGGTCACAGCAAACGAGCTTGCTGCGTGCCCAGAGAAAAATGAAAAGTTATTCGGTTTTTGTAATACACGTATTAGATCTTCTAGAAGAGGTTCGTTGTTAGGTCTAAGTCTTGCAACCTGATTTTTTACTAGTTGCGTGAGCGTAACAACAAAGGCAAGATTAATAAGTGTAAAAAGTATCGCGAGTATGGCTTTTTTCCATGGAAATGTAAAAATAAAAAGCCCGAAAAATAAAAGATAAAGCGGTATCCAGTGATTGATCTGTGTTATGAATAGCCAGAAACCATCATAATCTTCAATACCTAGGTTGTTAAGGTATATAAATAGTTTTCTGTCCCATTCGGCCAGCTGCTCCCACATTAAAACTTACGTTTTACAGAGCCAGTGATATCATCAAAACCTTTTTTAGCATCGTCAATCTCTTTTTTGACGTCATCTGCTATACTGGTATCAATCCCCTGCTTTTCTGCAGTTTTTGTGATCTCACTTTTAATCTCGTTTGTGGCGTTGCGCAAAGTCTTCATGCCTTTACCAAGCCCTCTTGCAATATCAGGAACTTTATCTGCACCAAAGACCATGATCACAATAAAGATCACAAATGCTATTTCAGTTCCGCTAATAAATAAAGGTATCGTCATCATCACACACAAAGATATAGGAAAAAAGAAAAGCCGGCTAAAACGAGCCGGCTTTTATTACAAATTAACGTTGTTAATCTCTTGTTGATTCTTTGAACTTGTCAAACTGGCTTTCTTCTTTTTGTTTTGGCCATGAGTTGTTTGATAGGTCAACGTCTGCTGTTTCAAGATTAGGATCTACTGTGATCTTAGTGATCTCTTTATCTGTAGCAATAACTTTTTCTACTTGAGCATCGTTCTTTCTCCAGATCTGTACTGGGTATTTTACAGTTTCAGAAGTTCCATCTGCATAAGTATATTCCACGATAAGTGGCATAGGGATACCTCCTGGTTTTTCAAAAGTAACTGCGTAGAAGTGTTTAGGAGCTTTAAGTTTAGCTCTTTCTTCTGCAGAGAAGTTGTCCATTAAGAACTGATTTAATTTAGGCGCGTTCTCTTCTGTAGTTTTTTGCTTCATATCTGCATTAAACTCTTCGCTGCTTTCTTCAACTACATAAAGAGCATCTATAGACTCTGGCGTATAGCCATATCTTGCTAATAGCGCTTTACCTTGCTCAGTAGGTTGATCTGTGATGTAATATGATTTTACATCTTCTACACCTATATCAACCCAATCTGTAGTGTAAAACCATCCTCTCCAGAACCAGTCTAGATCTACTGCAGATGCATCTTCCATAGTGCGGAAGAAATCTTCTGGAGTTGGGTGTTTAAACATCCATCTTTGAGAATATGTCTTAAATGAGTAGTCAAATAGATCACGACCCATTACAGTTTCTCTTAAGATGTTTAATGCAGTTGCTGGCTTGCCATATGCATTGTTTCCTAATTGATAAACGTTTTCTGGGTTAGACATGATAGGAGAAATGTAATCTTGCTCTCCACCCATGTAGTTTGTGATCTTAGATGGCTCACCTCTTCTTGAAGGATATTTTGTGTTAGGAGCGATAGCTTCTGGATATTTTTCACCAAAATCTTGCTCAGCTACATACTGTACAAAGGTGTTGATACCTTCGTCCATCCATCCCCATTGACGCTCATCACTGTTTACGATCATCGGGAAGAAATTGTGTCCTACTTCGTGGATAATCACACTTATCATTCCGTATTTTGTAGCGTCAGAATAGTTGCCATCAGCATCAGGACGACCGTAGTTCCAGCAGATCATTGGGTATTCCATACCTTGATTCTTACCGTGTACAGAGATCGCTTTAGGATAAGGGTAATCAAAAGTCATTCTAGAATATGAATGAAGTGTTTGTACAACTGCTTTAGTAGAATATTCTTCCCAAAGTGGGTTACCTTCTTTAGGATAAATAGAGATCGCCATTACATCACCCTGAGGGAATTTAACAGCTTGTGCATCCATGATGTACTTTCTTGAAGAAGTAAACGCAAAGTCTCTTACGTTTTTCGCTCTAAGCTTATATGTTTTTTTCTTTTCGCTAAAACCTTTCTCGATTTGTTCTGCTTCTGCCTGAGTTCTAATGATCACAGGTTTGTCATAAGATTTTGTAGCTTGTTCCCAACGCTTGTATTCTTCCTTAGAATATACTTCTTTACGGTTGATAAGCTCACCAGTACCATCTAGCAGGTGATCTGCAGGTACAGTAATGTCTACATCAAAATCGCCAAAAGCAAGCGCGAATTCACCGCTTCCCCAAAACTGGTAGTTTTGCCACCCTTCTACATCATTGTAAACACACATACGTGGGTAGAATTGTGCGATCACATAGTTGTTGTTTCCGTCAGGAAAAGGCTCATATCCAGATCTTGCTCTGTCAACAGTGTGATCTGGCACGTTATAGTTCCATTTAATGCTAAATTCATAAGAATCGCCTGCTTCTAATGGTTCTGCCATCTCGATACGCATCATTGTATAGTTAATAGTATACTTAAGCGCTTTACCATCTGCAGCCACAGATTGAATATTGAATCCGCCATCAAAAGGCTCACCCATATATTCTGCAACAAAAGATTGTGGAGGCATTACAGGAGACATACCGTCACCATCGCGTTGTGCAGCAGGAGAATCTTTTTTTCTTACATTTTGATCTAGTTGAACCCATAGATATTCTAGATCATCTTGAGAGTTGTTATGATAAGTGATCGTCTCTTCACCAGTGATGATCTGCTCTTTATCATTAAGCTCAATTTGCATTTTGTAATCTGCCGTGTTCTGATAGTAAGCAGGACCAGGAGCACCAGAAGCTGTACGGAACATATTTGGCGTAGCCCACTGATCATAAAGCTGTCTAAATTTATTTGTATTTGTGTGACCAGGCTTGCGTTCTGGTTGAGTGGTTTCTCCCTCTTGAGCAAAGGCTGTGGCGCCTATTAGCACAAAAAGAAAAAAGAATGAAAGCTTAATACTTTTCATGGGGATGTTAATTAAATTTTAAGAATTAGATAAAAGTAGAAATTTGCTAGGGTTAGCGTATTTATTGATCAAAATTTAACATTGCTTTATCATTTTCTGAGTACAGCATAAAACTTTTATGTGTATCGCCAACCTTAACATGAACTACATTTTTTTGTTCTGAGAAAACTTCCATTAGCATGGGGTTTTCTACAGCAATGCTTTTTGGTTTCTCAATATTCTCTATTTCGAGATAAAAAACCAGATAATCTAGATCAGTTTCATAGCCTAGATAATTAAATGCTTTTTCTTCACCATTTACAAAAACATGTAAGCGATGTTTAAAATATTGCTCTAAATATTCGTTGAGTTTTTCCTTAGGATATTTTGAGCCGTCTACCTGAATTTTACTGTCATAGCGCTCTTGCAAAACTTGCTCAATATCATCATAAAATATGCGAGAAATGATCTCAATAGACTTGTGCTCTTCATTATAGCTCAACTCTGTAATGCTAACGTAGTATTTATGTAAAGTGGTCGCTGCAATTAAAGGAAAAGCAACAACAAGAAGTAAAAGATATTTTTTCATAAAATGTAAGAATAACAAAGGTAATCAATCAAGGAACAAAGTCTATTCCAAAGTTTACTCTTCTTCGCGCTTCCTTAGTTTTAGGTATTCTACAGACTTCTCCTCAAGCAATTCAATTAGCCAAAGAAGGTTTTTGCGAGAAGCCATCGCAAGCGCTTCATCATTATCTTCATAAACATAATGTGCAAAATCATCCACCAGCAAAATAGGTATGTTCAATTTGCGAGTGTAGATGCTGTCTTCAAAAATGTTGCGAGCCTCTTGTACTTTTCGCTCCATGCGCGATAATGCAAGCTGTTTTTTAAGGCGTTTAGTTTTTCCGGTAATGGCATTCACGATCGGGTCAATGGGTACAATACCGCCGCCAGTATGTGTTGCGGTGTACAATCTGCGCTCTTCCGCTGTGGGGATCGGGTTGTGATTTACCGGCAATCCTGCGGCTTCAGGATCAAAAGGCTTTTTTGTGTCAACGCTACTTACATCTTCGCCTAAACGGCCCGTAAGATCAATATTACTAATATCTACTTCCTCAAGATCGTTTACCTCTTCTTCAAGGTAAAAGGAGATATACTTTCGTGAAAATAAATCTTCTGTGATCGCGATGGTCTTATCCTTAAATTGAAGGGCTGAGACATAAAGTGTGTCATTCACCTGCACCGGAATGGCAAAAATACCAGCTTCATTTGTGATGGTTCCTTTTTGCGAAGTGAGGTTGAGAACGTGAAGGTATTCTGTCTCGATACTGTCGTTAAGCACTTTACCGCGCAAGATTACAGTTTCTTGAGCAGTTGTTGTTTGCGCAACAAGCGAAAAAAGAAGAATAAAAAATAACCCTTTGAAGAAGGTCATGTGATGATTTTTGATTGATTTATGAGTGGCTAAAATAACACTCTTCAACCGATAATCATATTCTGATATATTTTCAGAATAGCAGATGTGCTCAAGAAAAGGATCTTGAGGTTTATTGTGCTTTAAATTCTCTGCTTTGCTCAATCAAAAATGAAATTAATTCTAACTCGTTGCCAGGTTTTAGTTTTTCTCTGTCTAGGCCGTTTTGTAACGTGAACTCAATAAATGCTTCTACGTTAGCTGGCTCTATGTGCAATGTCTTGCTAAAAAACTCATCGTTGTACATCGCTTTTATTTCCGCGGAAGCGTTAATCTTAAAATCCTCGTCAATAGTTTTTTTCTTGCCAACGATCGCCCTGAAAATATTCACAAAATTTAAGCCATAGTCTAACCACTCGTCGTCCATGGCAATATTTTCTGCTGGGCTGTACCTGTCGTAAGTACGATCTTCCATAACGATTGTTGCAGTATTGATCTCTGGAACTACAGGTTTTTGTGTGGGAATAACATTTACATCTGCATTTACATTACCAGATAGATCATAAGGTCGCACAATTATTTCTCCAAGCTTAGTAATGGTGTCTGTAAGCGTTATGGTAATTGATTTTTTCTCGATGATGCCATAATCTATAAGAATACGCACGCGCGAAAATTGTAGCGATTGCAAAACGAGTTCATCATTAATTCCTGCCGTGATCTGAAATTTTCCATCTTCATTGCTTATGGTCGCTTTACCTGTGCTGGTGTTCATAACCACGATGCCTTCAGGGCTTTCATTCTCTGGGGCAATGATCTCTCCTTTAATTAAATGCCTGGCAAAATCTTGCGCATTGCTTACTAATGCGATTGAAAATAAAAGTAGAAAAAGTATAGATCGTTTCATGGCAGGCAGTTTTGAAGATTCACCTTATGAAATTACTAAGAACCTTTGCTATAACTGGATTTGTGGCCGTAAAACTTTTGTTAAATAACTCGGTACGGTTAAAGGATAGAAATGAGATACCAAAGGCTAAAACCTACGAGCAATGCAATACCGGCTACGCTAAGGATCTTCATCGCAAGACTAGGCCTAGATTCTTGTGGCACGTTCTTGCCATTCATCACCATAAAATTCATCAGGGCATAAAAAGGTGCAGTAAGAAAAGAAAGTATGGTTGCGATCTCTACTAGTTTGCCCATTTCGTTGATCAAGAAAAACAAGATCATGCAGGTACCTAGCATCAATAAAATGATCCAGAACAGATAGCCAAACTTATAATTCTTACCCGTAAGAAGACTCCAAGCTTTGTTCATCGCGCGAGGCGAAGCGTCAAGCGTTGTAAGCGTAGTGCTAAACATCGTGGTTAACGCGGCAAGGCCGATGATTATAAAAGCCCATTCGCCTAGATTACCCGTGTACATCTCAATAAGTTGTTGCGCAAAAACCGTCCCCGATGGTGAAAAAGTGGTACCGCTGCCAAACATCACAATAGCTCCCAGACCAATAAAACAAAGTCCGATGATGATCGTGCCAGCATATCCTACATTAAAATCAAGAATTGCGTCATCATCATTAATCGCCTCTTTTTTATTTTTTTCAAGAGCCCAGAGAGAATGCCAAATCGAGATATCAATAGGCGCCGGCATCCAACCCATAAACGCGATTAAGAATGCAATTCCTGTGGCATCACTAGGTATTATTTGCGCTAGTTCTATTGTTTCGCTTTCGCGGAAAAAAGCCACACACAATGCAATTATAGTGCTGATGGTAAGTGTGATTATGATGAATTTCATCAATTTGTCTAGCAAATTGTATTGACCGATGATGAGAATACCCGCAGAAACACCAGTGATGATCAAACTCCAGGTTGCGATATCGATTTCAAACCCGAATAAATATCCCGCAATACCTGCTGTTACGATAGTCACCGCTGTTTGAATGGTGAACATCGTGAGAAGGTTAAGCACAAAGTAGGTGATAAGTGCGCCTTTGCCAATACGCAAATATCCTTCCAGAAGACTTTCTTTGGCTACAGCCGCATAACGAGGACCGTATTGAAAGAAAGGATATTTAATTAAATGAATGAGAAATAAAGCCCAAACTAAGCCCATCCCAAAATCTGCTCCCGCACGGGTAGATTGCACTAAATGCGAAACGCCAATCGCCGCACCGGCAAATAACAAACCGGGACCTAGCTTTTTAAAACTTAAGCGGGTCATGCGTTACTGCTCATTTTGAATAAGGTCTGCCAGGAGTCTGCGGGCTCTGAGTAATTTTACTTTTACATTATTCATAGGTTCATCAAGGTCTTGGGCCATTTCTTTATAACTCATTTCCTGAAAATACCTCAAATTGATCATTTTTTGATAATCTGGTTTGAGTTTATGAATGTAATCTAAAAGTTCGGTAAGATTTTGCTCTTTGATCAACGCGTCTTCTGGACTTGGGTTTTCATCTGGCACGCGTTTGAGATGATCGTATTTTGTTTTTAACTGCTGACGCTCTAGGCTGTTTTGTTTTCTGACTTGATCAATATGTAGATTCTTTGCGATGGTAAGCAACCAGGTGCTAAATCTATAATTTCTATCAAAAGAGTCTAGCTTGTCAAAAGCCCTCGCAAAAGTCTGTATAGTTATCTCTTCTGCAGTAAACGCATCGGCAGATTTCTGAAGCAGGAAATTGTAGACCATGCTCCAATGTGTGTTAAGTAAATAATTGAAGGCGACCTGATTTCCTCTTTGAGCAAGCTCAATTTTAGAAAGTAGGATATTGTCGTCTATTTCCAATGCTTTGGTTTTGCGATAAGGTTATGTATAAAGATACTTAATTGGAAGTACACAAGACAAACTTCAAGAACAGGAAAAAATGGATAAATGTCTTTTTCCTTAAGCTTTATCGAAACTCCCACCATCGCCAGCGCTGCAACTAAATAACGCACCGCAACTAGTGTTATAAAAATGTATGAAGATGGATTAAATATGAGAAATAAGATGGTAAATAGAATGAAAAACAACTGACTAAAATAAAATAGCCCCAAAGCAAATTGATGACGCTTCTTATAAAGATGCGCTGTAGAAATATGCCTTCTTTTCTGTCTGTACCAAGTTTTAAAAGAAATCTTCGGTTTTGAATATGTAAACGCTTCTGGATCGATGCATAATGCTGTGTTGTTAGATGTGGCAGCTGCATTTATAAAAAGATCGTCATCGCCACTCTTGATCTTGATATGTTCTACAAATCCCTTGTTTTTGTAAAAAAGCTGTGCGGTATAAGCTAGATTGCGGCCCGTACCCATATAAGGGCTGCCATTTGTCGCGTAGCCATAATACTGCAAAGCTGTCATCACGGTCTCATAACGAATGATCTTATTAAGAAAAGAATTCTTGATCTTATCATAAGCGCCATAACCTAGAATGATCTCATTTTCTGCTGAGAAATTCTGAGCTATCGTTCTTAGCCATTGTGATGAAGCCGGGCGACAATCTGCATCTGTAAAAACCAGATGTTCATTTTTTGCACGCTTTATTCCTAGTGTGAGCGCGTATTTTTTGCTTCCCCAGAAGGTTTCATTAGGAGCCACATCTGCGATCTGTATTCTGTGGTCTTTTGCGGCAAACTCTTCCATGACCTCTAGCGTGTCATCCCAACTACCGTCGTTAATCAGAATAAGTTCAAAATTAGGATGGTTTTGATTCAGCCATAACGGGATGTGCTGTCTCAAATTCTCGGCTTCGTTCTTAGCGCAAACTATAAGAGAAACTGCAGGCGCAGGAGATTCTGTTTTTTTGGCTTTCGCCGAAAGGCAAAACGGCAACAAATACAGGTAATACGCAATGTTGATAAATGCGATTACGGCAAAACAGTAAATAAGTAACTGGTAAAGTTCTGGCAATCGCGAGAGGATTGAGGGTTAGTTTTTAGTATCGCAATCACCTATTTCATCAGGCATTTTGCCACACATGCTGCAAGGCTCTCCTTCTTTATTTAAAAAAGGACTTTGGCTAGCGCAAGTTCCTGCAAACTTACCGTCTTTCTTCGCCCAAATTTTGATAGCGATACCTGCAAAAGACAGTGCAAGAAGTACTAAAACAATAAGTAACAATTTCATCTCTCGTGTGATTTAAAAAAGTACGGCAAAGATACGAATACACAAGGCATTAGTCAATGCTTTTAGGTTTGTTTTTGGTTGCCTCTTAGTGCATTTTTCTGGTTGTGAATAGTTTAACAAACATTATCAATTCATTATGGTAGGTCGGTGAGTTATATGGATACATTTGGTCTTTAAGTTTTAATCAAAAAAAAGAATATCACAATGAAAACTATAAAAACACTAACTGTACTTACAATGGCTGGTATGTTTACCATAGCTTGTAAGAATGAAAAGAAAGACGATATACAATTAGAAGATCACTCAACCGAGATGGCAGCTGAAACGGCTAAGACTTCTGAAACAATGGCAAATGAAACCGCCATGAGAGCTAAGATAGATGAAGAAGCTAAGATGGCTAGAGAGAATAGTATCTCTGGACTTGCCAGCAGCAATGCAGAGCTTAGTACATTGTCTGCGTCTTTAAAAACTGCAGAATTAGACAGCATGTTAATGAAGCCAGGAACTTACACGGTTTTTGCTCCATCTAACCACGCTTTTGAAAAACTGCCAGAGAAAACAAGAGAGAAATTAATGTTGCCAGAAAATAAATCTGAACTGACTAATTTACTGCAATATCACGTGGTTGCTGGTGTGATCACATCAGATAAATTAGACTCTGCTATTAAAAGTAATGGTGGTAAATATTCTTTTAAAACCGTGCAAGGTGAAGAATTAACTGCAATGAATGATGGCGATCAAATCGTGATCAAAGATGCAAAGGGTAATAAAGCTCAAGTTATAAAAGGTAATGTCGAAGCCTCTAATGGTATCGTTTACATTATTGATGACGTATTAATGTCAAAAAGGTAATTCTAGATTGCTTTTTATTTAATCTGTCCGCTTCCGCGAAATATCGGGAGCGGATTTTTTATTGCTTATACAATTCTGGCGTTACACCTATCTCAGTAACATACTTGCCAGTCTTGTCATAATATTTATAAAAAACAGTGATCTCATTATCCCTGAAGAATTTCATGTCGGGATTAGTTCTCACACGCTGAATAACTTCTGGGCGTACATATTTTACAGCCGTATCAAGATCAACTTCGTCTTTAGTAAGATGAAAAAGGGTGTAATGATATGCAAAACCATCTTCTTCAACTACAGATGCGCTGTCTAGTCGCGTATATTCATCCACTTGCATAGGCGCAATTCCGTTAATTTCAACAACGGCTTTTTTCATTTCTTTCACGATAGAAGAATCTTTAGAAGAAAAGAGGTTTGAAGAAACAAAATAAGCAACGCTAAATGCCACTATAAAAGCAGCTACGCCAACGATTATTCCGATTGTTTTTTTAGAATTACTCATTGTATCAGGTTAACTTCTGGTTGTATCAAGATACCAAATTTCTTCTGTACTTCTTCTTGTATTTTTTTGGCTAAAAGCCAAATCTCCTCACCCGTTGCGCTGCCGTGATTTACGAGAACTAAGGCTTGCTTGTCGTGAACACCGGCATTGCCAAAGCGTTTTCCCTTAAAGCCAGCTTGTTCGATAAGCCATCCCGCTGGGACTTTAACCTGCGTCTGTGAAACTGGATAAAATGGCACATCTTCAAATTTTGCCTGAAGCTTTGCAAAAGACTCTTTTGCTATCACCGGATTTTTAAAGAAACTGCCGCTGTTTCCTAGTAATTTTGGGTCTGGTAATTTTTCTTGTCTTATTGCGATTACTGCATTGCTAATGTCTTTAATTGTAGGCATGGTGATGCCTTTTCTCAATAAAACAGCATTGATCGCTCCGTAAGAAGTGTTGAGTCTGTGGTCTTTTTTAGTGAGTTTAAAAACCACATGCGTGATGATGTATTTTCCTTTAGCCTCTTTCTTGAAAATCGAATCTCGGTAGCCAAAACCACATTCTTCTAGATCTAATTTTTTGCTTTTCAGCGAAAGCGTATCAAGAACGGTACAGCTTTCAAAAACATCTTTGAGCTCTACACCATACGCGCCAATATTCTGTATAGGCGAAGTTCCCACATTCCCCGGAATAAGCGACATATTCTCAACGCCACCATAACCGTGATTTACGCAATACAATACGAAATCATGCCAGTTTTCGCCAGCAGCGACCTCTAACCAAATGTGATCTTCGTTTTCTTTAAAGACTTCAATTCCCTTAAGGTTTACATGTATCACATGCGCATCAATATCATGCAGAATAAGCATATTACTACCACCGCCTAGAATGAATTTATTTTCATGTTCAGTTGAGGTAAGTGCAGTTTTTAATTCATCTGTATTCTCAACAGAAGAAAAATAAGCTGCTTTTGCATCGATGCCAAAGGTGTTGTAATCCTTAAGGGAAAAGTCTTTAAATACGGTCATTAATCAGAATATCTTGATAAAGCTTCTCTAAGAAGAGAAACTGCGGCTTGAAGATCTTCTTTTTTAAGAACATATGCTATTCTTACTTGATTTAATCCTACACCTTCAGTAGAATAAAATCCTGCAGCTGGAGCTACCATGATGGTTTTTCCGTCAACATCAAACTCTTCAAGAAGCCACTGTGCAAAATTGTCAGCGCTTTTTACAGGAAGTTCAACGATGCAATAAAAAGCTCCTTTTGGCTTAGCCACTTTAACACCAGGTATAGATTCTAGACCTTCTACAAGGGTATTTCTACGATCTACATATTCTGCGATCACATCGTCAAAATAAGATTGCGGCGTGTCTAGAGCAGCTTCGCTGGCAATTTGAGCAAGCGTAGGCGGACTCAATCTTGCCTGAGCAAATTTCATCGCTGTAGACATAAGTTCTTTGTTCTTGCTTACGATACAACCTATTCTCGCACCGCACATTGAGAAACGTTTAGAAACAGAGTCTATCATGATCGCATGCTCCTCAAGACCTTCTACAGATAGTACACTGTGGTGTTTTAAGCCGTCATAAGCAAACTCGCGATAAACCTCGTCTGCAATAAGAAACAGATCATGTTTTTTAACTAGTGCAGCAAGTTCATTAATTTCTTCTTTGCTGTATAAATATCCCGTAGGGTTACCAGGATTACAAATAACGATCGCTTTAGTTTTTTCAGAGATCAGTTTTTCAAAATCAGCGATAGGAGGTAAAGCAAAACCTTCATCAATTGTAGAAATTACAGGAACTACATTCACACCATTTGAAACTGCAAAACCATTATAATTTGCATAAAAAGGCTCTGGAATAATGATCTCATCTCCCGGATCTGTAACACTTCCTAAAGCAAACATTAACGCTTCAGAACCTCCCGTGCTAATGATAATATCGTTAGGAGAAACATTGATGTCGTACTTCGCATAATACTTAGCAAGCTTTTCGCGATAGCTAATAAATCCAGCAGAGTGGCTATAAGAAAGCACATCGATATCTGCATCTTTAACCGCTTGTATCGCAGTAGAAGGTGTTTTTATATCTGGCTGACCAATGTTTAACTGTAAAATATCAATTCCGCGTGCTTCTGCCGCTTCCGCGAAAGGAACTAATTTACGTATGGGTGATTGGGGCATCTGAATCCCCTTTTGTGATAACTGAGGCATTTGCTAAAATTTTAGGTCACAAATTTGCAAAATTATATCCATTCGAGACAGTAGCTTTTTTATAAGTATTCAGAGAAAATTCGTACATTAGAGAAAACGTTTTCGTAAAAATGATTTCCTCTAATAAAATATGGTTGATGCTTATAGCGTGCATGTTTTTTGCAGGAAGTCAAGCGCAGGGAATTTTCAGGCTACCAGAAGGGAAGAAGAAAATTGTTGTGCCCGTTGAGATCATTAGTAACATGGTGATCTTGCCATTGCAAGTTAATGGTCTAGAACTATCTTTTCTTCTTGACACTGGCGTGAAAAGTAATATCATTTTTAACGCAGGTAGTCACGACGATGTTTATCTCAATCACACTAGCACAATTTATCTCACAGGAGCTGGAAGTGGCGAGCCAGTAGAAGCTCTAAAGTCAGAACACAATATTCTTAATATAGGTGAAGCTAGTGCGGTAAATCAAAACCTTTATTTTATCACAGATGCAGAGCGTAATTTCTCACCCAGATTAGGGCTAGAAGTTAATGGGATTATAGGTTATGAATTGCTCAAAGATCTTATTGTGCAAGTTGACTACAAGAGATCTAAAGTCATTCTTCATGATCCCGAAACGTACAAATACAAGAACTGCAACTCATGCGCTACAATGGATCTTTCTCTATCTCAAGGTAAGCCCTATGTGAAATTAAATGTGAGTCAGGATGGAGAAGCACTAAGTGAAGTTAAACTTTTGCTAGATTCAGGTTCTGGTGATGCGGTGTGGTTATTTCCTGAAAGCCACGAAGAATTAACTGTAGGAGTACCAAACTTTGATGATATTCTGGGTCTTGGAATTACAGGAGATGTAACTGGTAAACGCGCAAAATTACCAGTTCTTAAAATAGATGATCTTAAGATCAATGACGTCACCGTTGCTTATCCTGATACAACTTCAATTAAATACCTTACTATGGATGATAATCGCAATGGAAGTCTGGGCGGCGAGGTATTGAGAAGATTTGATGTGGTCTATGATTATCAGAATAAAAAAGTGACCCTTAAGAAGAATAGCTTTTTTAAAGAACCTTTTAGATACAATCGCAGCGGCTTGATCGTAGAGCATCATGGTTTTGATGTGATCAAAGAAATTGCGCAGGTTATTAAAGAACCGGCATCAGTTAGCGATAGGGAAACAACGCTTGTGAATACTGTTTTCTCCGCGACAAATACCATTCAATTTAAACTCAAGAATAACTACAAGATCGCAGAAATACGTCCGGGCTCATCTGGTGAAATGGCGGGATTACAAAAGGGCGATAAGATCTTAAAAATTAATGGGCGCGACACCGGTAGGTTAAAGCTAAAAGATATCACGCGTCATTTCTTTAAAGAAGACGGTTATACATTAAAGCTCAAAGTAGAACGCAATGGTGTGGTATTCAACTGCAAATTTGCACTTAAAAAAATGCTATAAAAAAAGCGCATCGATCGATGCGCTTTTGATTTCGTTGTAAAACAGAAAAAAACTAGTTGCCATTGGCAATTGGCCCGGCTTTAGGTTTTTGCATACTGCTTTCTGCAGGTAGAAGTGTTCCCTTAATTTTTAAAGTATAAGGATCATCAGAAGCATTAGTATAAACCGTAATGGTTTTTCTAATAGGCCCTGCAGCTCTTTTTGTGTCATATTTCACTTTTAGTACGCCTGTTTCTCCAGGAGCGATAGGCTCTTTGGGAGGTTGTGGTACTGTACATCCACATGTAGAGTATGCTTTGCTAATAACAAGGGGAGCAGTTCCTGTGTTTTTGAATTTAAATTCTCTAACACCATCACCACCGTGAGCTACCTCGCCATAGTCAATAACGTCTGTTTCAAAAGTGATTTCAGCCTTTTTTTCTTGTGCTTGAAGCGCTAGTCCAAAAAGACTTACGAACATGATAAGTGCAATCTTTTTCATAATGTTCATGTTTTTAATGAAGAGTAAAAATAGCGTTAATAAGACCCGCGTGCAACTTATTAATTCATTTTTAAGGGTTTCGCAGGTTTATGACGGTCATTTTAATACCTTAATAATTCGGTATTTTTATCTCATCTCTTTTTTAAAAATCCTTAGTATATAAGTACTTTTGCCTTTTAAGTCAAAAATTAGACCAAAGCATGGCAATTGCATCAAAATATAGCGCAGCAGACGTAGAGAAGAAGTGGTACGATTACTGGATGGAACACGATTTTTTCCATTCTACTCCAGATGAAAGAGAGCCATATACCATTGTAATACCACCGCCTAACGTTACCGGTGTCTTGCACATGGGGCACATGTTAAACAATACCATTCAGGATATTTTGATTCGCCGTGCGAGATTGCAAGGCTATAATGCTTGCTGGGTTCCTGGTACAGATCATGCCTCTATCGCTACAGAAGCTAAAGTTGTTGCTAAGCTTAAAGCGGAAGGAATTAACAAGGCTGATATCACTCGCGATGAGTTTTTAAAACACGCTTGGGAATGGACAGACCAGTATGGCGGAACCATTTTAGAACAACTCAAAAAACTAGGAGCTTCTTGCGACTGGAAGCGTACGAGTTTTACACTAGATGGCTCAATGTCTGAAAGTGTTCTTGATGTTTTTGTTGACTTATACAATAAAGGATTGATCTATCGTGGTCACCGCATGGTGAACTGGGATCCTGAGGCGCAAACAACACTTTCTGATGAAGAGGTGATTCATGAAGAACGCCAAGGAAATCTATATTATCTGCAATACAAGATCGTAGGAGAAGACAACTTCTTGACTATTGCAACTACACGTCCTGAGACGATTTTTGGCGATACAGCCATATGTATAAATCCAGAAGATGAGCGTTTTTCACACTTACGTGGAAAGAAAGCGATCGTGCCTATAGTAGGTAGAGAGATCCCGATCATTGAAGATGAGTACGTAGATGTTGAGTTTGGTACAGGTTGTCTTAAAGTGACGCCTGCACATGATGAAAATGATAAGAACCTTGGCGATAAGCACAAACTTGAAGTTGTAGATATCTTTAATGATGATGCAACGTTAAATGACCACGGACTGCATTATAAAGGCAAAGACCGTTTTGTGGTTCGCAAGGAGATCACAAAAGAGCTCGAAGAAATAGGTGCGTTGATCAAGACTGAAACTCACGTAAATAAAGTGGGAACTTCAGAACGTACAAAAGCGGTGATAGAACCAAAACTTTCAGATCAGTGGTTCTTAAAGATGGAAGAGTTAGTAAAACCGGCCATCAAAGCCGTTCTTGAAACTGAGGAAGTAAAACTTTTTCCTAAGAAATTTGAGAATACCTATCGCCACTGGATGAATAACATTCGCGACTGGAATATTTCTCGTCAATTATGGTGGGGACAGCAAATACCAGCATTTTACTACGGTGAAAATGGTGAAGTAGCTGTTGCGAAAACTGCTGAGGAGGCTTTGGCTATAGCCAAAGAAAAATCTGGAGATGCTTCATTAACTCTTGCAGATCTTCGTCAAGAAGAAGATGTGGTTGATACTTGGTTCTCATCGTGGTTATGGCCTATGAGCGTTTTTGACGGAGTGCGCAATCCAGAGAATGAAGATTTTAAATATTACTATCCAACTAATGATCTTGTAACTGGTCCAGATATTTTGTTCTTCTGGGTGGCGAGAATGGTCATTGCAGGATATGAGTACACAGGTGAGCGTCCATTTGAAAACGTGTATCTCACCGGATTGGTACGTGATAAGCAACGTAGAAAGATGTCTAAGTCTTTAGGGAATTCTCCTGATGCACTTAAGCTTATTGAAGAATACGGCGCTGATGGCGTGCGTGTAGGATTGATGTTAAGCTCATCTGCGGGTAATGATCTCTTGTTTGATGAAGACCTTTGTCAGCAGGGTAAAGGTTTTGTAAATAAGATCTGGAATGCCTTTAGATTGATCAAAGGTTGGGAGATTTCTGGAACTGCAGAACAGCCAGAAGCTAGCAAAGCTGGTCTTGAATGGTATCAAAACCGTTTTGCACAAACACTAGTGGAGATCGAGGATCAATTCTCAAAATACAGAATTAGCGATGCCCTGATGGCAACCTATAAGTTGGTTTGGGATGATTTCTGTAGTTGGTTACTAGAGATCGTTAAGCCAGGTTATGGTGAGCCTATCGACAAGAAAACCTTTGATGGTGTTATTGCGGCGCTTGAGGATAACTTAAGAATTCTTCATCCATACATTCCATTTGCATCAGAGGAGATCTGGCAGAATATCGCAGATAGAAAACCTGAGGATGCCCTGATCATTAATAAATGGCCCGCTTCCACGAAAGCGAACGAAGAACTCATAGAGCAGTTTGAGTTAACGAAGCAAATAGTGTCTGGTATACGAACCATTCGTAAGGAGAAAAATATCTCTTTTAAAGATACGGTTGAGGTGTTTATGCACAATCCAGAAGGATTTACAGGAGATTTTGATTCGGTTATTACCAAATTAGGAAACCTGTCAACTTTTGAGGAAACTCAAGAAAATAAAGAGGGCGCGTTGAGTTTTAGAGTAAAATCTAATGAATATTTCATCCCGCTTATGGGTGCGATAGATATTGATGCAGAGATCGCAAAGATCAATGAAGAACTTGAGTATACACGCGGATTCTTAAAGTCTGTTGAGAAAAAACTATCTAATGAGCGTTTTGTAAATAATGCGCCAGAAAAGGTAGTTGAGATAGAAAAGAACAAACAAGCGGATGCGCAGGCTAAGATAGAAGCCTTAGAAAGCCGACTGAAATCGTTGAGTTAATCTACGATATACGTTTCAACAAGTTTAATATATTCTTCCATGGCCTCGTTAACATCGAGGCCTCTTACTTGTAGGATAGCATTGTATTTAAACGCTGTGCGCAGATCATTTTCGGCAACAGAGTGAATAGATACTGGCTGATCGTTGTTTGTAGCTTGCTTGTAGTATGCGTAAAGCAAAAGACGCACATCTGGAGCTAACTCCTTCTTTGTAGCGGCAGCGGTGGTTACAGCTGCTTCAAAAGCCTCTTGTAATTCTTTATTCTTCACAGCTGGCGATAATAGTCTGGGCACCTTTTACTTTTTGGTTAAGCTTTACTTCAATTTTTGCGTCAAGTGGCAAAAATACATCCACGCGAGACCCGAATTTTATAAATCCGCTGTCATCTCCTTGCACTGCGTTATCACCTTCTTTAGCATAATTCACGATACGCTTTGCAAGAGCACCGGCGATCTGGCGATAAAGTACGTTGCCAAATCCAGGAGAGTTTACAACCACTGTGGTACGCTCGTTTTCTTCAGAAGCTTTTGGGTGCCATGCAACCAGGTATTTTCCGGGGTGATATTTGCTGAAAACAACTTCACCACTTACAGGATATCGTGTTACGTGTACATTGATGGGTGACATGAAGATAGAGACCTGTAAACGCTTTTCGTTGAAAAACTCTTTCTCAAAAACTTCTTCAATAACTACAACCTTACCATCTACTGGTGATAGTGCGTGATTTTCATTAACCTGAGCCACGCGGCTAGGGTTTCTGAAAAATTGTAGGATCAGGAAAAAGAAAATAATGAGTGCGGTAAATATTAGGTATTTCACCCATTCTATGTCGATATACCTGTCGGTTAAAAGCAATCCTAGCGTGAAAATAACTACACTGATTGCGATGATTTTATATCCTTCTTTATGAAACATATTCAAAGATTACGAGTACAAGGTAAATAAATGGACTAGCAAAAAGAATGCTGTCCAGTCTGTCATAAAGGCCGCCATGGCCCGGCATTAGAGTTCCGCTGTCTTTTACACCAGCTTCTCTCTTAAGTTTAGATTCTATCAAATCACCTAGTGTTCCCAATGTGCTCATAACTATGGCTAGGGATAACCAGATGTTGAAGTTAAGATCGCCTGTAAATTTATGAATAAAATAGCTGGCTAAGCAGGCAAAAACCAATCCTCCAAAAAATCCTTCTATGGTTTTCTTTGGCGAAATACTAGGAAACAGTTTGTGTCTTCCAAAGCTTTTTCCCACCACGTAAGCGAATGAATCATTCGTCCAGATCAATACGAAAAGGCCTGCAACGATATTAGGTGAGAAATTGTTGTCTCTGTGAGAGGGTAGAAGCGTCAAGAAAACAAAGCTTGATATGATATAAAAAACAGTGATAAATAGCTTTAGTTTTTTAGTCTGTAACCTGATGCGTGTGCTAAACAGATTCTTAATTAAATAAGCTCCGGTGAAAAATGTTATGCCAAGTAAAACATAAGTAGCAGGAGTTGATACTTTGTAATAGCTGAAAAAAAGTATAAACCCTATTAAAATGAGATAAGGATACCAAAACTGAAAAGAGATCAGTCTAAGATATTCGCGTAAGGTGATTATGCCAAAAACAAGAAATAGGAGGATGTACCATTTTTCTGAGTAGTAAATGGAAAACAGCAATATAACAATGTAAAGTAGGCCGGAAAGCAACCTAACCCCTAATTCACGCATTTATAAATCTTCTAATAATAGTAGATAAAGATTTTTTGAACTGCTACCGTAGCTCATAAAGTCTTTAGACTCTTCTTGGGGCTCAAAATTTTTGATCGTCGTAATATTTGTTGGGATGCTGCCAGTGTTTTTGGACTTGATCCCTCTTAGCCCTTCTCCAATATTATTTACGATCTGACTTGTCACTGCAAAAACTACAAAGTTCTTAGGTAGTTCATGAAGCTTTTTTTCTTTGATCTGTTTTGATGAAACCAGTAGGCTGCCATCGTTTGCGATGAGATTTTCGCATGTGGTTAAGAAAAAAGCAGCGTCAGATGATTGACAAAAATCTAAATTATAACCTTCAAACTTTGAAGCGAGTTTATCATCCAGGCAGTAAACCTTGCGCTCGTACCAGTCGTTCTCAAGCATGATGTTGTCAAAACTCTCTAAAACTTCATCCATGTCAAGACAATACAAAAACTTCCCGCCGTTGAGGATAAATTGCTTCGTGAATCGCTCATCAGCAGGTAGCTGCACTTCTGGCATGTACTTGCCACGCTCTTCTTTTTTGCCTTCAGCAGCTTTGTCTGGCTTTGGATTAAAGAGTTTTTTAAACAGACTCATAAAAGGACTTACACATGGTTAAGGGGTGTTTGTCAAATATAAAAAATCTTAACCTGACAAGTAGCCAGGTTAAGACTTTATATCAACATAAAACTGTGTAAAACTAGTCTTTTGAAAGGACTTCTGCAGATTCTTCAAGACCTTCTTTGTGATATGGTCTTTTTCCGAATATCTGTTCTAGGTTATCCTTAAAGATAACTTCCTTATCTAGTAGTAATTCTGCTAGTTCTGTAAGCTTGTCTTTATTTTCTTCAAGTATCTGAATTGCTCTTTGATATTGCTCTTCAATGATAGTCTTGATCTCTTTGTCTATTATCTCAGCTGTCTTTTCGCTGTAAGGCTTGCTGAAATTATATTCAGACTGCCCTGATGAATCATAATAAGTAAGGTTTCCTACCTTATCATTAAGGCCATAGATGCTTACCATCATTCTGGCTTGTTTTGTCACCTTTTCTAGGTCACTCAAAGCTCCAGTAGAGATTTTATCAAAAATCACTTTCTCTGCAGCGCGACCACCCATAGCGGCACACATCTCGTCTAACATTTGCTCAGGACGCACGATCAAGCGTTCTTCTGGTAAATACCATGCAGCTCCCAGAGAACGTCCTCTAGGTACGATAGTAACTTTTACAAGAGGAGCGGCATGTTCTAGCATCCAGCTCACAGTTGCGTGACCAGCTTCGTGAAAAGCGATCGCTTTTTTCTCATCTGGAGTGATGATCTTATTTTTCTTCTCAAGACCACCTACGATTCTGTCAACTGCATCTAGGAAGTCTTGACGACCCACTGCATCCTTGCTTTTTCTAGCAGCGATAAGGGCAGCTTCGTTACAAACGTTAGCGATATCTGCACCAGAGAAACCTGGTGTTTGTTTTGCAAGAAACTCAGTATCAAGTTCATCTGCCACTTTCTTTAAAGGGCGAAGGTGAACTTCAAAGATTTCCTTACGCTCACGCACATCTGGTAAGTCCACATAGATCTGACGGTCAAAACGACCAGCACGCATCAACGCTTTATCAAGTACATCTGCACGGTTAGTCGCAGCAAGAACGATCACATTAGTGTTTGTGCCAAAACCATCCATCTCTGTCAAGAGTTGGTTAAGTGTATTTTCACGTTCGTCGTTGCTTCCACTAAAGTTTGCTTTACCACGAGCACGACCTATTGCGTCGATCTCATCAATAAAGATAATAGCAGGTGATTTTTCTTTTGCTTGTTTAAAAAGGTCTCGCACACGTGATGCACCCACACCTACAAACATTTCTACAAAGTCAGAACCAGATAATGAGAAGAATGGCACTTTAGCTTCTCCTGCTACGGCTTTCGCCAAAAGCGTTTTACCAGTTCCTGGAGGTCCTACAAGTAGTGCTCCTTTTGGAATTTTACCACCTAAGTTGGTGTATTTCTGTGGGTTTTTAAGGAAATCTACGATCTCCTGAACTTCTTCTTTTGCACCTTCTAGGCCGGCAACATCTTTGAAAGTTGTTTTAACATCAGTCTTCTCATCAAAAAGTTTAGCCTTTGATTTGCCAATGTTAAAGATCTGTCCACCAGCACCGCCGCCAGCGCCACCACTCATACGACGCATGATGAATACCCAAATTCCTATTATAACGATAATGGGTAAAAGCGTAAGGAAAATTTCGCCAAACCAGTCATTTTCAGTGTCAAATTCAAGTGAAGTATTAATGTTGTTCGCTTCTTTGATCTCATTAAACTTCTCTTGAAACATAGCTAAATCTCCAAACTGGAAACTGTAATCAGCAGCTCCATTAGCGAAAATTGAACTATCATTAGCGGTTTTAGAGTGATCTTCTTTTTTCTTAGCCTCATCGGTTAAGTAAATTCTCGCAACCTTTTCATTGTAAACGACCACTTTTTTAACATCACCCGCTTTTAGGTAAGTTGTAAAATCGTCAATATTAGTTTTTGCTGGACCGCCAAAGCTGCTACTAAATAAGTTTAATCCCAGAAACACGAGGATTATTGCTGTGTAAATCCACCATGCACTGAATTTTGGCTTCTTAGGAGCCGGTTTATTTGCGTTTTGTGCCATCTAATTTCTTAATTATAATTTGTTTCAATAGAAGTGATCTTTGCGTCGCCCCAAAGACTTTCTATGTCATAATATTCCCTGATGTGTTTTTGAAAGACGTGTACCACAACGTTAACGTAGTCCATAAGAACCCACTCTGCATTTTGCAGTCCTTCTACATGCCAGGGCTTATCTTTAATAGCTTTGCTAACGGTTTTTTGAACTGAATTTACAATAGCTGTGACTTGCGTGTTTGAAGTACCGTTGCAAACGATGAAGTAATCACAAACCATATTTTCAATTTCCCTTAGGTCCATGATTTCAATATCCTGGCCTTTCACTTCTTCAATCCCTTCTAATATTGTTGAAATTAGTTGATCTGTTCCTGCTTCGTTTTTAGACATTAAATTCTTTTATTTTGAGCAAAATTACTACAATTTTGTCTTTTCTTGATTGCTTAACTTACAATTATCTAGATTGCTTTTTAAATGAATATTGTCAAACTTAATGCCATTTCATCCACAAATTCCTACTTAAAGGAGCTTACTCGCAATTTGGCATTATCACAAGATACACTTGTGTGGACAGAAAAGCAAACTGCCGGTCGCGGTCAGATGGGTGCAGGATGGGAGTCTGAAGATCATAAAAACTTAACTTTTAGCGTATATAAGCGGGTTAAGGTGCTTCCTATCGCAAAACAATTTATGATCACCATTGCTGCCTCGCTTGCCATTCATGAGGTTTTAAAAGAAGAAAATATCAAAGATCTGCAAGTAAAATGGCCTAACGACATATTGGCAGGAAATAATAAGATCTGTGGTATTCTTATAGAAGGTGTCATAAAAAAAGGAAGACTTCATGCGGTGATAATTGGCATCGGTCTTAATGTGAATCAAACACAGTTTCAATATGCTCCCAGAGCAACTTCCATGGCAATGGAAACAAAAAAAGAATACAAATTGCAACCGCTTCTTGACCGCTTAGTAGATAAATTCTACAAATACGCAGAGCTGATCACAGCTGGTGATTTTAAAGAATTAGAGCAACAATATCTTGATGTGCTTTTTAGGTATAACAAAGCTTCTGCCTTTAAAGATTGCCTTAGCGGCGAAATATTTAGCGGCATGATTAAGGGCATCAACGATACAGGCAATCTCCTTGTCGAAAAAGAAGATGGCAGTATTACAACCTATGGATTAAAGGAAATAGAGTTACTCTATTAGATGTTTTGCATGTTTGAAACCAGTGTGTCCATAAATTTCTGAAGTGGAGATTTTACCATCATTGAGATCATGGCGTTAAATTCTCCCTCAAAAAATAATTGAACTTCACTGCTGTCATCAGCCACTTCCTTAATTTCTGAAGTAAGTGTAAAAGGAAGTTTATCGCTTGCAGCTCCCAAAATCACTTTGTTGTATGGTACACTTTCTTTAAGATCAAGAACGATCTCTGGCATACCTTTAAGTGCAAACAAAAAGCGTTTTTCTCCCAGAACTTCAAACTTGCTGATGTTCTCTGGCATTAATTGCTCGTAGTTCTCAACCTTAGTAAGAAAGTTATAAAGTTCTTCAGGTTTTTTATTGATTACTTTTTCTGGGCTTTGCAGTTTCATAGCGATATAAGGGTAATTCTTTAATAAGTAGTTTTAGGAGTCAGATTTACCCCAAGTGTCAGGGCTCAATCTCCATTGTTGTAGCAATAGACTTTCTTTTTCAGAAATATAGTTTGTATCTAGTGCTTGCTCTAGTAAATGATCATAATCACTTAGCGTGTGAAGAGTAACGTTCTTTTCTTTAAAATTCTCTTGAGAGATATTAAAGCCGTAAGTGAAAATTGCCATCATTCCTTTTACCTGCATGCCACTTTCTTTAAGTGCATCTACAGCTAGAAGACTGCTTTTTCCTGTAGAGATAAGATCTTCAATAACGATCACATTACTGCCTTTTTCTAGATGACCTTCTATTTGATTTTGACGGCCATGCTTTTTTGCTTCGGGGCGCACGTATGCAAAAGGTAAATTGAGATATTCTGCTACTAGCATACCTATGCCTATTGCTCCGGTTGCAACACCTACGATGGCATCAGGTTTACCATAAACCTGCTCAATACCGCGTGCGATACTTTCACGTAAGTAGTTGCGAATCTGTGGGTAGCTTAAGCTTATCCTGTTGTCGCAGTAAATAGGAGATTTCCATCCAGAAGCCCAAGTAAAGGGTTCTTGTGGTTGTAATTTTATTGCATTAATTTGCAATAACAATTCAGCAGTTTTTTTAGCTGTTTCTTTATTCAAGACCATGGTGCAAATGTATAAAGTTTTTGTCAATGATGTTCCTATTATTCTTTCAACGGAAAAATATATCGGCAAACACTACACCTCAATTCCTATAAAGAGAGTTAACCTTAAAAAGATCATTAAGAAAGTCGCAAAAGGGGAGCTTAGCTACATAAATCTTTATCATAGTAAAGAGCATAAATTATTAAAGCATCTTAAGAAAAAGCTTCCGGTGGTTATCGCTGGCGGTGGATTGGTGCGCAATGCTCACGGTGAAGTTTTGTTCATACGCCGTAATAAAAAATGGGATATCCCTAAAGGGAAAATCGAGAAAAAGGAATCTATTGAAGATTGCGCCGTACGTGAAGTGATGGAAGAAACCGGGGTGCAAGACATCAAACTGGGCGATCTAATCACGGTAACGTATCACGTTTTTAAACGCAATAATAAATACAAGCTCAAAGAAACCCATTGGTTTAAAATGTACACCGAGTTTGAAGGCGAACTTGTGCCTCAACCCAATGAAGGTATCACAAAAGTGCGCTGGAAGAATTTTGAAAAAGCCCAAAAAGCTCTTCAGGATTCTTACGAGAATGTAAAGCTTATTTTTCCTAAGGAGTACTTAATTAAGCACCCTAACGATAGGGTAGCGTAAGTGTGCTTTTTCGTAGTTTGGCGATTTTTTGTGTAGCCAATCTAGCTGCGCATACCAGCTTTCGCGAAAGCTACTCTCATCCTTTTTCTTCTGTTCAAATTCCTTTTTCAACTCAGGATCTTTGTCAAGAAGTTCTTTTGCTTTGTCTTCCCAAACGTAAGGCGAGAAACCTTCTTTTTGCTGAAGGATAGTGTCAAAATAATTCCAGTTAAAGAATGAGTCAATACCTGCTGGCTCTAACGTTTCTAGAAGATAACGCATGCCGGGTTGCGCGGTGTTTACCACATAATCACCTTTGGCGAAAGCCATATCCACGATCGCAGCATCTACTTGTGTGTCGTAATGCAAATAGTGACCTTCATAAGCGGCGTTGCGCGTTTTGTAATTTGCAATGTGGTACACTTCTACCTGCATGGTAGAGTCTTTTTGCAGACGATGAAAGTCTATCTGATTTTCTTTTAATCTCTCTATCACGTTGTGCCATCCTTGCGGTATGATATACGATTTTGGAATCGTGATTTCGGCAGTGACTTTAAAGTTGTCGTAGTATTGAACCTCTTTTGTAAACGGCTGATCGCGGTGATATTTTAAACGCTCTAAACCGGTAACTTCGCTAGGCTCCATTGTGCCTTCAAAACCTAAAAAGTCATACTGAGATGTCTTGCTGCTATCCACTGCAAAAGCGATAGGATATTTTGTGCCGGTCTTTTCGCCTGTTTTGTAGATTTCGCGTTCAGCGAGACGAAGTAAGCGCACTTTTTCTCCATCTTCTTCAGCGATCTCAAGTACGGTTTTCATGAGTTCGTAAGTGCCCTCAACACGTGGTTTGTAAGGTTTAAGCATATGTGTTTCAACCATCAATCCGGCGGTGTTCCATAAGGTTGTGTAGCCGGTAGAATAGCGAGGATAATCCATAAATTGAGAAAATCCTTTTTCAGGAACTGAGTTAAAAACGTTGACGTATGGCGTGATAGGGCAGTCTTTCTCAGCTAATGAATTCTCCAGTTTTACCTGAAATTCGTTTTTCATGTATGTGCCCAGTTTGCCGCCCAATTTGTTATGCTGCGTCAATAAATGCGTTAAAACATATTGATAATCTGCACCGTTGCTCACGTGATTATCGATAAAAAAATCTGGATTTACCATGTGATAGATTTCAGCAAAGGTTCTCGCATTCCAGGTATCTGCTTTTACAAAATCGCGATTAAGATCATAATTTCTTGCGTTACCGCGAAAACCATATTCCTCAGGTCCATTTTGATTAGTACGGCTAGTGCTGTTGCGGTTAAGTGCGCCACCTATATTGTAAACTGCGATCGCCCCGATCCAAAGATCTTCGGGCGCTTTTAATTTTCCCTCTGCTAGATCACGCATCATTAGCATCGTCGCGTCGATACCATCAGATTCTCCAGGATGAATACCATTATTGATCAATAATCTGGTTACATCCATACGATCATCAAACTCAGAGTCAAATGTGCGATTAGGATTGTAAGTCACTAAGGTTAACGGTTCGCCGCTGTCTGTCTTTCCTATCTTGTAGGTTTTTATGCTTACATACGCCTCATCAAGATCTTCGTAGAATTTCATGATCTCCTCATACGTTTCGGTTTGTGTGCCGCCGCTTTCTTCAAAACGTGTGGTGAGGTCAAAATCTTCTGGATGTGGTTTTTCCGCGCAAGCGAAAACAAAACAAAGAATAGCAAGGTAGAGGAGACGTGATTTCATAATGGTGGTTTAGTGCGCCAAATGTAATCAATACTTCTAACCTTACACAAGGTTAATCTTCCATGAAAAATGGTGCATATTGCAGCACTCTAAAGTCCATTGTAGTAAAATTAGGATCTGCGGCTTTGCGGTGTTTGTATTCTTGCATGCTGCCAATGGCGCGGTTTGCGCTGCCACTGGGAGCGGTAAAACTTACGGTCTTGATCATACGATTTTCTATTTTAAAATTATGAATGCGAGGCACTTTTGTGGTGACGGGTTTCAGTTTTATTCCGTGATCTTTTGCGTGTCTTCTAAAGAAATATTCAGGTCCGTTTTTACTGTTTCCGCCTGTAAAAAGTAAAGTGTCAATTTGTGTGTGCTTTTTTAAAAAACCTATAAGATCGCGTAATTGTACATTTTGCATCCCAAGGTCTGAGGCGTCTATTTTTTGCCTTTCGGCGGAAGCCACAATATCGCAAACACCTATTTTTTGAGAAAGTAAGAAATCGCGTCGTTGGGAGATGGCCTCATAGGTATTCTCATATTTAAGTCCAAGTTGAAAGATGCGATCTAGAATAGGCCAGAGCATTCCATGGGCGCTGCCGTAGCAAAAATCAACATCAGTTTCTATCAATTCGCCGGTTGTAAATCGAGGCGGAGGCAGTGTTCCTACAATGAGTTTTGTCGCGCCCTCAAGATTAAAAGGCGCATACGGATGTGTGTGTAAAAATGGTTGATCTGCCATGTGGTAAAGCTAGTGATTTACCAACTTTAGAGCTTAGAATACAAATAAGGATTGCGGCCGGGAGTGTCTTTTTGAAGTTTCGGCAGACGTTTAAACAAACCAGAAGCAAGCATCTTTTTTTGAAATCTACTACGATCTATTTGTTCGCCCAAAATGTGTTGATGCAATTGATGCAATTGCGGCATGGTAAATTTTTCGGGCAATAGATGATGGGTGATGTGTTCTAAAGCTACATCTTCTTTGAGTTGTTTGCGCGCCTCAAGTGCAATCGCTTTATGATCCATCGCCATTTCTGGAAGTTCATCAAAGTCAAACCAACCAAATTCCTGATCAAAATTCTGAATCCTAGGTTCAGTTTCATCAAAGTTTACAAGTGAGAAATAGGTGAGCGTTACAAATCGTTTGTTGATCCAGTAATCTTCATCCCACGGTTCGTCTGCGGCTTCAAAAAAGCTTTTCCAGACGTCGCTAAATTGTCTTTGGCTGTCGCCAAAAACCTTAAGAAATCTCATAAAAGGATCGCTAAGGCCTGTGCGATCTGCCAGAACACGTTTTACAGCATCATCTACATTTTCTTGCATGCCAACAAAACCGCCTGGAAGCATCCATTTATCACCTATGCGCAGAAGCAAGCATTTTAATTTTTTCTCGTGGTAAGCCGTGATCACCAGATCTGTAGATAGATGCGGAATGAAGTATTTATAGCCTTCTTTGATAAAAGATTCGTAGTTCATTTTGTAAAAATAAACTTTTGTGTCTATTTGACACAATTAAAAAATTTATATATTTGTGGCATATTGACACAAACCATTGAGTTGTGAAAAAAGTTTTTAAACGCATTTTGAAAGTTTTGGGTGTTTTGCTGCTTCTTGTTCTTATTGCAGGAGCGGTGGGATATTTTTATGTGAGAAATACATTCTTAAGTTTTGAGGATGATTATGCAGAGAATAAAGATCTTAAAGAAATAACCGTTTCAGGAAGATCATTTATTGATAGAAATGGCAATGGATCGCTAGATGTTTATGAAGATGATAGTAAAACAGTAGAACAACGTGTAGCAGATGCTTTATCACAAATGACCATTGAAGAAAAGATTCACTTGCTTAAAGGTAGTGGTATGGCTTCAGGAATGGGTATTAGAGAAGATGGTATTCCTGGTGTTGTGGGAACAATTGTAGCTACGCCGCGTTTAGGTTTACCAGAGATAAACTTGTCTGATGGCCCTGCTGGTCTGCGCATAGAACCTACACGCGATGGTGAAGACCGCACGTATTATTGTACCGCTTTTCCTATTGCGACCTTATTAGCTTCTACTTGGAATGCAGATCTTGTAGAAGAAGTAGGCGAAGCAATGGGTAATGAAGCTCTGGAGTATGGTATCGATGTAATTCTAGGGCCTGGTGCAAACATTCATCGTCATCCATTTTGTGGTAGAAACTTTGAATATTATTCAGAAGATCCTTTGCTTACTGGTAAGATAGGAGCTGCAATGGTAAATGGTATTGAGTCAAATGGTGTAGGCACTTCTGTGAAACATTTTGTGGCAAACAATCAAGAAACAAATAGAAATTATAATGATACCCGCGTTTCTGATCGTGCGATGCGTGAGATCTATTTAAAGGGTTTTGAGATCATTGTAGAAGATGCACAACCATGGACGATCATGTCTTCTTATAACAAAGTAAACGGCACTTATACTTCTGAAAGTAGAGATCTGCTTACAGATATTTTAAGAGATGAGTGGAATTTTGAAGGATTGGTGATGTCAGACTGGTTTGGTGGTGAGGACGCTGTGGCAATGGTAAACGCTGGCAACGATTTGCTTGAACCGGGAACTAAAAAGCAATGGGATGCGCTAGAAGAAGGTTTTGAAGAAGGAGCGCTTACTGAAGCTCAGATCGATATTGCTGCCAGCAGGATACTTACACTAGTATTTAAATCTCAAAAATTAAAAGAATACAAATACAGCGACAATCCAGATCTTAAAGTACATGCAAAGATCACGGGTGAGTCGGCTTCTGAAGGTATGGTTCTATTAAAAAATGAAAGCACATTACCTATTGATAATAGTATGAATGTTGCTTTAATAGGTGTTACGTCTTACGATTTCATCGCTGGCGGTACAGGATCAGGAGATGTAAATGAAGCATACACGATTTCGCTAGAACAAGGTTTGAAGAATAATGGTTTCACTATTAATAAAGCGGCAAAAGATACTTATGAAAAACACAGAGCAGCAAATGAGGATGCTTTTGTAAAACCAGAAGGAATAAGCGCAATGTTTAATCCTTATACGCCACCGCAAATTGATTACAGCGATGCGTTAATTAATGATATTGTGAAAACTAGTGATGTTGCTGTAGTAACCATAGGTCGCAATAGTGGAGAAGGTGGCGATCGTAAGATCGAGGATGACTTTTTACTTTCAAAACAAGAGAAAGATATGCTGACAAGAACTAGCCAAGCGTTTCATAAAGCAGGAAAGAAAGTGATTGTGGTGCTTAATATAGGTGGTGTGATAGAAACAAACTCCTGGAAGAGTGATCCAGATGCTATTCTACTTGCGTGGCAAGGTGGGCAAGAAGGCGGTAATGCTGTTGCAGATATTTTAAATGGTAAGGTTAACCCTAGCGGAAAACTTACAATGACCTTTCCGGTGAATCTTACTGATCATGCAAGTGATGCCAACTTCCCGCATGATGGTGCACCGATGCAGATGACAGATTTTATTTTGGGCCACGACCCAAAACCTGAAAACGAGATGGTGAAAGATGTAGATTATACCACGTATGAAGAAGGCATTTTTGTGGGATACAGACATTTTGATACTAAGAATTTGGCGGTTTCATATCCATTTGGCTACGGACTTTCGTATAGTGATTTCGCTATAAGCGAAATGCAAACTGCGCATGAAAATGACACGATCACGGTGAGTGCGACGGTTAAAAATACAGGAGAAACGGCCGGTAAAGAAGTTTTACAAGTGTATGTTTCAAAGCCGGGATCGCAAGTAGAGCGCGCTTCTCAGGAGCTTAAGGCTTTCGCTAAAACAAAACTGCTTGCTGCTCAAGATAGCACAACAGTAAAATTGCAGATACCTACTAAATCATTGCGCTACTGGGACGAAAGTTCAAACAGTTGGCAATTAGAAAAAGGAGCTTATAAAATTAAATTAGGAACGTCTTCACGCAACATCGCGCAAGAGGCAGAAGTGCTCGTAGGCGTAGAACCTATGAAGGATTGATTGGTTGATTGATTATTTTTTTGATGCAATTCCCCACTTGAAAAAGTGGGGTTTTTTTATGGCTTTCGCCAAAAGTTATTCGCCATAAGATCAATTATTTATTACACTAAAGCGTTATAAGTAAAACAATTTACTATATTCGTGCTTTCCGTTGTGGATCATCGTGCGCTCGCGGTGACCAAATACAAATTGAAAACTAACTGATGAAATACATCCTGATCGTTTATATCGCTCTGGGTTTTGTGCTTTCAATGATCTTTGGGCTAGAATATAAGGCAGCAGGTGTTGAAGAAATGCCTGTCTTTTTTGCTAGTCCGTTTATTTTTAAGCAGAAGTCATTGGGCAGTACTATGACTTATTTCTACAGTATTTCGGGTATAGTTTTTAATGTTGCCGTTTGGGGTTTGCTACTTTTTCTTATTGATAAAGCTGTCGCAAAATTTAAAAGAAAACATCGATTTAGACCTGTTTACTTCGCTATAGTAGGAGTTTTGGTCATCTTCTCTTCATTTAATTTGGCGCAAAGCATAATTACAGAAGGAAGAGGTTTTAGCGACGGCAGCAATTACTGGTATTTTGATCTAGCAGCAATTGAGATGACTTGGGATGTCAATTATAATGCAACGGTAGCATTGTTAAACCTTTAATGCATGAGAAAGGTTCTTTGTTTTTTGCTATCAGTTTTATTCCTGTCTTGTTCCGATTTTTTTGAGTGGGGTTTTGCTAAGAATTTACCAGAAGGCGCAGAGATTATCAATCAGAACGCTGTAAGTGATGATTTCTTTCCAGATTATGATTATTTACTCGTAGCTCGTATGAATGAATCGGATTTTTACGAATATATCGAGCATTATGATATGCATAAACATGTTGATGGTGCAACTTACGAAGATCATGAATGGCAATTAGAATTTTTACTAGAGTCTAAATATGATTGGTGGCAACCAGCTGTTGATGGCGAGTCATTTCCTATTTATATTTCACAACAAAAGCAAGAATGGATAATTGCTACATATCAAGACGGCTTGATGTATTTACATTCCCAGAGTCACTGACACAACGCTAGAAAAACGCTTAGAACTGCGTTGTTGTTTTTAGCAATTCTGCCATGCTTTTATAATACTTGATATTCAAGCTAATTTCCTTTAACCGGGCCGAAATAAAATTATTTTCCCTGCTATTTATAAGAAAAAGCGAACTATCACCTAGATCATATTTTCTTCTTTCGGCAGCGACGAGAGCGCTGTAATTTGTAACCAGAGATCGCATATTTTCGCTCTGCTCACGATAGGAGATGATCTCATTTTGTAATGCGTTAAGCTTGTTCCTTATTTCAAGATTTGCGCTTAAAAGATCGTATCTAGTGTTTTGCAATTGCACTCTGGCCAATTGCAGATCGCCGCGTTCTTTTCTTAAGAATAAAGGCAAACTGAATTTAAACCCAAATTTATAATAATCAGTATTCAGGCTTTGCCACTCGTCTGGCTGCTCAGTAAGAAAATTGTAACTCACATTAATATCGGGCAGCAACTTATTCAGGCGTAGCTTGCGTTCTACATCCATCATCTCCACCTCATATTGTAGCGAGCGGATCTTTGGGTTATTCTGTATTTCCTGGGTTGCTAATATTTGGCTTTCAAGCCAAAGACTATTAACCTCTGCCGTTAACATCTCTGGAGGTTCAACATTGTCTGTGATCTCAAGCGGCACATCATTTTCTGCCCACAGATAATTTGAAAGTTTCAAAGAAGCCTTTAAATAATCTAGCTGTGCTTGTTGTAACTGTATCTTGCGATTGTCAAGATAGATCCCGGCTTCTAGGGTGTCTACGGCTGGCTTATCTCCGGCTTCAAATTGCTTCTTCACAGAACGCAAATAGAAGTCGGCATTTGAGATAAAATCTTGGTATAACTTTAATTCTTGATTTGCGGCATACCACTCAAAGTAAGTAACAGAGGCTTCATACAAAACCACTGCCGCCTGAAGATCGCGTTTTAATTTTGTTTGCTCACGATACAATTTCGCTTGACGCAAAGTAGCCATACGCTGACTCATAAAGATACCATTCGTCACGTCTAGCGTCACTCCGGCAGAATACAGCCCGTCTTCTGGAACCGTGTTTTGTGGGTTGAGGTATTTGCCGCTGTTTTGCTCAAACTTTGCATTAAACTCCAGACCGTAATACGTAGGAACTTTAAATGCTGCGCCAAAAATGTTGTAATATTCTGTTGACTTATATTCTTTCTCAGAAAAATCTGCTTCAACCTTAGGGTCAAAACTACCACGCGCTTTCATGAGTTTAAAAGCACCTTCGTCAACCATAAGATCAGCCTGCTTCACCAGCGGATGATATTTTTTTACGATCGCCAGATATTCTTCAAATCCCAAATTAAGCGTGTCTTGCTCTTGAGCATTGATAGACAGAGAAAGAAGAAAACCAGTAAGTAAAAGGATCAATTTCCTCATTTAGCTTTTTCTTTTGTAGTTGCTGCTCCTGTTTGCTCAGGTGTGTAATAATTAGGCGGGAAGCCATTAAGCTGTCGCCAAAGTTCATACCAGATAGGCACATCTTCTAGCAAGGCTAGAGTAGAAGCGCCAGAGCCTATGCGTATTTCTTCTGGCCAGGCGTGATCTTCTTCATCAGGTGCTAGAAGCACTCTGTATTTGCCATTAGGACTGATAAAGTTTTCGATAGCAACGATCTCTGCTCCAAAGGTTCCAAACGAACTATTAGGCCAGCCACTGAAAACGATCGCAGGCCAACCCTCAAACTGAACTCGCACCTTTTCACCTAAGTGTAATAAAGGCATATCAAGCGGATCTACATACGTCTCAACAGCGATATCATAATTTGCGGGCATGATTCCTACAAGTGGCTCACCTTCTTTAAAGCTCTCGCCCACACCACCTTTAATCGCTCTTGTGATGTAACCAGATTGCGGCGCTCTAATAAAATAAAGCCCCTGGCGCATGTCGTAATTAGCATAATCAACTTCTAGTTTGCTGATCTCTGCTTGGGTTTGATATAGGCTACTTTCAGCCGTAGAGCGGTCACTTTGCGCTTTTGAGATCTTGTCTGCATAAGTCGCATCAAGACGATTAAGCTCGATCTCTGCATTGATGATCTCATTTTTCGCGGCAAGCACCTTATTCTCCTGAGCGATACGTTTAGCCTGCGCTTCTTGCAGTTTTAAACGATAATTCTCAAGGTCTGTGGTACTTTTTAGCCCTTCTTCATTAAGTGTTTGGTAACGGTTAAATTGCCTTTCTGCGATCTCTAGATTGGTTTTTGCAGCTTCTAGATCGATGCTGTCACTGCGAAATTTAAGCTTACTCTGTTGAAGCTTATTTTCTGCCTGATTGATCTTAAGCCGTTTTTCTTGCTGAAGTGCGCCTATCTGATTTTGTAAAAACTGGATCTTGTTTTTATACGATTCCTGCGAATTCTCTTTTACCCTGATCTGATCGCCAGTGCGATCTACCAGTTGAGGATCAAAATATTCATTCTTGATCTCAGAGATGTGTAAAATAGTATCGCCTTTCTCAACATAAGCACCTTCTTTAATATACCAGCGTTCTATTCTTCCAGGAATAGGCGATTGAATGGTTTGAGGGCGCTGCTCTGGGGTAAGTGTCGTTACATATCCTTTGCCTGCCACGGTTTGCGTCCACGGTAGAAAAAGAATGATTACTAGGATGACTCCAAAGGCGATCAAAAATCTATTAAAATACTTCTGATTACGTTCAGCAAAAACCTTCTTGCCTGACGCATACTGCATCAAATCTACTTTTTCATGCAGCTTATTTTTTGTGATATTCAGCATAGCTTAGGCGTTAGTTTTTATTTTTCCGTTGTCTAGTGTTATCTGGCGATTACAGTATTTTTCCCAGCGTTTACCACGGCTGGTCACAATAATGCTCCAGTTGTTCTCTTCACTGAACAAGAACTTCATGATCCTGCTTTCTTCCTTTTCGTCAAGTTGATCTAGAGGATCATTAAGAATTAATAAGCTAGGTTTTCTTACGATCGCACGAGCCAGCACCAGTTTCTTAGATATTGAATATGGCATCTGTATACCCTCAGGATAGATCATGGTGTTTAGACCCTTTGGCTGCAGCTTAACAAAAGAGAGCAACCCTGTTTTTTCAAGCGCCCATTGTACGTCTTGTTTAGTAACCTCTTTGTCGCCTAGCGTGATGTTGTCTAAAATAGTTCCCTCAAAAGGTGATTCTTCTGAAACAGATTTGCCAAGCAGAGAGCGATAGTGGTTTAATTTTATGCTTGTCAGCGAAATGTTGTTAACATAGATCGCGCCGGTCGAAGGTTCTACAAGTCCGCCAATTACTCTAAGTAACGATGATTTTCCTGAACCGTTAGGGCCGCTAAGTAAGATCTTATCGCCTGGATTGATCTTTAA
The DNA here is from genome assembly GCF_055391795.1 of Leeuwenhoekiella obamensis. Lineage (NCBI taxonomy): Bacteria > Pseudomonadati > Bacteroidota > Flavobacteriia > Flavobacteriales > Flavobacteriaceae > Leeuwenhoekiella > Leeuwenhoekiella obamensis. The sequence continues at coordinate 3,746,144 of NZ_AP029251.1, forward strand.
GCTAACATTTTTGAGAATTCGCTCACCGTTGAAACCTTTATAGACAATCCCGTCAAGTTCTACGGTAAGTGGCTCGCCAATTTTAAAAGGCTCTTCACCGGTTTGATCCTCAAGTTCTTTATCTACAACTTGCCCCATTTTTTCAAGGGAAGTAAGAATGTCATAAAAAGATTCAACACCCAGAATGATCTTCTCTATAGAGCCAATGATCAAAAGAATAATGATCTCTGCTGCAACAAACTGACCGATGTTCATTTGCTGATTCAAGACAAGAATACCACCTATAAAAAGCAGTCCGCCAGTTACAAGAACTTTAAAAATAATAAGCTGTATAAACTGAATTTTTAAAACCTGAAAGTGCCCTTCTCTAGCATCTAGATAATCACTTAGCATGGCGTCATTTTTATTGATCGCCATACTGGTGCGGCCAGACATTTTAAAACTGATCAACGTTCTGGCAACTTCTTGTATCCAGTGTGCGATGCGGTATTTATGTTTAGACTCTGCAATACTGGCGTCTAACCCTCTCTTACCTGTGTATTTAAAACCTATGTAGATCAAGATCACTAGCAGGATACCATAGATGATAAAAAATGGATGATAAAGCGATAAAAGGATAAGCCCAAATATCACTTGTACCAGCGCCGCAGGAAAATCTATCACAACCTTAGAAAGCCCTTTTTGAATAGTAAGAACATCAAAAAAACGATTGGCCAGTTCTGGCGGGTAATAATCGCGTAGCTGATTTAATTTGATCTTCGGGAAGCGGTATATGAACTCAAAAGAAGAACGCGTGAAGATCTTTTGTTGTACGTTTTCAAGAATCCTGATTTGCATCAGTTGTAGTACGCCCACAAAGCCAACTCCCAATGTTACTAAGGTAACAAGAACGAACCACGAAGTAGATATTCTCGCACCTTGCATCAGGTTAACGATCGCTTGTATTCCTAAGGGTACAGAGAGGCTTACTAAACCAGCAAAAATTGCGTAGTAGAGAATCTGTAAAAAATCTTTTCGCTCTAGCTTAAGTAAACCTGTAAAGCGTTGTATGGGTGTTAGTTTTTTATTGTCTTCCATTATGGGTGTTTAGTATTTGGGAGATCATATTTTTATAAAAAGCAGAAGGCGTGATGCCATTCTTACAATCTGTAATCGTTGGGAAATGCTGACTCATAAAATGCTGATGTAATGAGCCGTCAATTATCGATGTCGCTAGATTAAATGGAAAATCATAATCTGGATCTGTGTTGGAGATCATCTCGCTTATTCTCTTAACCAGACGTTTATAAATGAGAAAAAAGCCTTCTTTATTGTCTGCATCCACGTCTTTTGTAAGAAAAGATTTAGAAGACTCGTTGATTATAATATTGTTAAGTGCAACCTCGTCAATATGCTTAAATCTAATATCCTCTTCTACAGGATATGTCATGACTTCAACCGCTGTATTGAGTTTAGTAAGTGGATCTTGAATGTTGTTTGTAGAGAGGATGAGTTGAAACTCCTTCCAGCCCCAGAACCAGGCGGTTATGTAGACTAAAAAGTTGTGCTTATTCTCAAAATATCGATAAATAGAACTTTCATTTGAGCTAATTTTTTCACCTAGTTTTCTAAAGGTGAAATTCTCAAAACCAATCTCGTCAATAAGCAAAATGCCTTGACCAATAATCCTTTTTCCCAGTTCGCTAGACTCAGGATCTTTTTTATACAGCTTGTCACTTACTGTTATCCTAAGGTTTTTAATAATATCCTCCATTCAAGAATGTTTCCCGCTAAATTAATAGTAATACTATCAACTGTAAGAGCAAGTATGTTATTTAACATTATTTAAACATGGTTTTGAGGAGGTTGCAAAAAGAGTTTGTGTTTTTTGAGAATAATGCAATAGGAGAAATCACTCCAGAAATAGAGTAATTCTATAGGTTGCCTTTTGGCGAAAGCCAGAAAAACAGAATAAAAATTGAAGTTTAATAAAGGGTAATTATGCTAGCTAACCAGGATATTTTCTTTAGCTCTTTTAAAATAGATCTTGAAGGTTGTGCCTTTGTCAACCTCGCTGTAGACTTTAACTTTACCGCCAATCGCCTCGATCTGGTTTTTTGTGATAAACAACCCGATCCCTACAGATTCTTTGTGGTTATGGAAGGTTTTGTACATGCCAAACAATTTGTCACCATACATCTTAAGGTCGATGCCTAAGCCGTTGTCCTGGATGTTGAGAATGTAGTGCTCTTCGTCATATTCTGTGTAGAATCTAAGGAAGGATTCTCTGTTTTTTGAGCTGTACTTAATTCCGTTTGTGGTGAAGTTTAGCAAGATACTTTCAAGATAAGCAGGAACTGCATCTACGCAGATCTCTGGCTCGATCTCGTCTATAATTTGTATCTCGTTTTCTTGGATAAGCGCAGATACCATTTTTGTTACCTTAGAGAGGTAATTTTTAAGATTAAGTGCCTCTGTGTTTAAGCTAGATTGCGCATTGATCGCTGCAACCTCGTTGAGGTGCTCAATGGTTTCGCCTAGTTGATTAGACGCCATCTCTAGCATATCTATCAAAGTGTAATCTTTTTGCTCTATAAGCAGTTTAAGCAACATATCAATATTGCTGGTGTGAGAGCGTAGATTGTGAGAAACGATATAAGCAAAATTACGCAGGCGCTCATTTTGACTTTTTGTGATCTTAAGGATTTGCTCAAGCGAACTCTTAGACTTTTTAACCTCTGTGATGTCAGTGATCTGAGATACAAAATACAAAGGATTGCGCTTCTCATCTCGCACAATAGACACAGAGAGAATAGCATGAATTATTTCTCCACTTTTGTGAAAATAACGCTTCTCTATTTGATAATGTTCTGCTTTGTTGTTAAGTAAGCGTTCAAAGTGAACAAGGTCTTTGTCCAGATCATCAGGATGCGTTATATCTTGAAAGGTTAACTGCAGTAATTCATGCTCTTTGTAACCAAAGATATCTAGAACGCGATCATTAACGCGTATCCATTTACCCTCAGTAGAAACCACGGCCATACCTATTGCCGCATGATAAAAACTACCTCTGAAGGTTTGCTCACTTATGCGGAGTTTCTCATTAGTAGTGCGCAGTTTTGTAATGTCATACATCGTGACTGCTGCGCCTGTGAGTTTGCCGTTTTTGTCAAAAAGTTGCGCACCTTTTACCTGCACCAATCTTGTGTGGACATCAGATTTTATAGCGATAATCTCATCTTCTGCTAAAATCTCACCCCGCAAAACCTTAAAAAGAGGAACATCTTCATCTTTTAACAATGCGCTGCCATCTTCATAATACAGTCCATAATGTTCTGGTACAGCTTTAGCATCTAGCGATTCTGGATCAATACCATGCCACTCGCGAGCTGCTTGATTAAAAAAGGTAAGCTCACCTTTTTCATTACAAACCACCACACCCACATTAATTGAGTTAAAGATGGTTTTCATTAACTGCTTGTCCTTAAAACTCTGTTGCTCCAGATGTTTAAGAGGAGAAAGATTTGTAGTCTGCATGATCAGACCGCCTATCTCACCGCTATCATTAAACCACGGTTTTACAAGCCATTTTAAAAATTGTTTTTTACCGTCTTTGTCCAAGTAAAAATCCTCTTCAGAACTATGGATCTCGCCATTAAGGGATTTTCTATGAACTTCCTTCCATTTCTCAGGAATGTCGTACACATCATAATGATATTGTCCTAAAATAGAAGAAGTGACTTTGTAATCTTTAAGCCATTGCTCTGATACTGCAAGATATTTAAGATCACGGTCAAACAATGCCATAGCGCTGGTAGATTGATTTACCAGAGACTCGTGCAATTTTTGTTTTTTGTGATTTTTCTTCTCGGCAGTGCGCCTTTTTAAAGCAAGAACCTGCGCAGAAACTGTTTCTAGTTTTTCAAACTCAAAATGTAGTTTGTTTCCTTTTTTGCTCGTAAGCGTCAGTTTCTTTTCAACTGTAGTAACTAGTTGTAAAAGGTTATCTTTATTAGCGTTAAATGCAGTTTGAAATTCATTTTGGCTGTAGCCAAAATGTGCCAGAGCGGCTCCATCAATAAAACACTGTACTGGATCTGTGTTAGTGAATACTATAAATCCAAACACCCCATTATTTGCGATGAAATCAAAGACTTCATCATTTAAAGATAGCGATATGAAATCTTTAAAAGAAGTAGGTTGCATTTAGGTATGGGGTAATATACGTTTCAAAGATTACCTATTTTAGGGATTTAGGCAAGCTTTAAATGTAAAAATCACGTGTATTTTTTCAATTTAAAAGCCGTTGTGTAATTATTTGATATTTTGGTTTTTATGATTACTTAGAGCTCAAGATTATGCTTTCTCGATGCTTTTTCTAGTAATACTCCATATAAAGATACTGTTAAAATGAGGAATCCCGTAATTTTTTTAATCTTATTTCAGATTAGTTTTTGTTGTAATGCACAAAATGCAGAAGACTCGCTAAGGCAAAAGAGTACAATTATTTACGATCAATTAAGCCTGTCTTTAGATCAACAAGAGATCATTTTAAATAACGTCAAGGACTTTCCTGAAGAAACGCAACTATCTATTGCGATTATTGCAGATAGTAAGGTTGTGTATGCTGGTTTTGAAGTGAAAAATGATTCAGTAATTTTTATAGATAACCATAAAAGCGTTTTTGAGATAGGATCGATCACTAAGGTTTTTACTTCAACGATTCTGGCAGAAATGGTTGTAGATGGCTTTGTTGACCTGGATGATGCTATCAATTCTTATTTGCCCTATAGATTAAAGGAAGATCAAAAAATCACTTTTAAGCAACTTGCAAACCATACTTCTGGATTGCCTAGACTTCCGCGTAATCTTGATCTCGCTTTTGTAGATCAGTCTAACCCGTATAAAAATTATGACGAGTCGAAGCTTAAGGATTATTTACAGCATGAGTTAACTTTTGGCGCAAAGCCTGGAGAAACATATCAATATTCTAATCTGGGAGCGGGTTTGCTAGGTTATGTATTAACCAAGATCACAAACAAGGATTTTGAAACCTTATTGCAAGAATTAGTTTTTGATAAATATAATATGACTGTTACTACCACAGATCGCTCTAAGGTTTTAAATAAGTTAGTCAAAGGCCGCAACAAACGTGGTAGCGAGACTAGTAATTGGGACCTTAATATTCTTGCAGGAGCGGGAGCGATCTTATCAAATGTTGAGGATCTTTCAAAATTTATAAGGGCACAATTTGACACCACAAACAAAGCGATGGCTTTAACGCAGCAAGCAACCTTTAGAGCCAACTTAAATATGAGATTGGGCCTTGGCTGGCATATTGTAACTACTCGTTCTGGTCAAAGAGTATTATGGCACAACGGCGGTACTGGCGGTTATACTTCTTCAATTGCGCTAGATGCGAAAAGGAAAATGGGAATTGTGATCTTATCTAACGTCTCTGCTTTTCATGATGCGCAGGGAAATATAGATAAAATTGCGTTTTCTCTACTTGAAAAATTAAACGCTCGCTAGTCACTGATACAAAAGAAAAATAGAATTTCTTACTGCTGAATCTACTTTAACAAAATTGTTAACATTTTTATAGGAAAACACCTACACGCGTCTAAATACGTGGTTTTTCACGTGTTAATCATACGTTAAATTGAAAAAAAAATCACTTTAAAAGCTAAATTGATTTAATAAATTGAATATTAATTATTTACGTTTTTAAAATTTAAAGATTTTCAAAATGTAAATTTGATTTTGCTTGTGTAATCTTATTGATAATCACAATTTTGCAAAAAAAAGAAGCTTATTTTTCAAAACCAATCCCAGACATTTTTCGTTTATCTTATAAAGGCTGCTGTTCGTCTATACTTATTAGCAGTCTAACGTGGTTGACGGGAAATTAGCTTTTTAGAAGAATATTTTTGTTGACATAATAAAAAATCAAACCCCTAATTCATTGATTTTTAATTGTTGACATGGCCTTATTAGTTTCTGTAAAGTAGGTGTCATGTTCTCATTCTTAATGAATAGGAAATTTAATGACACCCTTATATGAAACAGACTTCTACTTTTAGATTATTTGTTTTTCTTGTTTTGCTAATGCAGGCCAATCTGTGGTCACAGCGTACTTGTGATATAAGTGCTACAACTGCAAATAGCCTCAACTTTGAGAATCCAGTTTTTGTATCTGGATCAGACAATGGTTCTGCTGATCTAGGAGACGTTTACCGTTTTTCTAATGTGATCACTGGGATTGATGCTTTAGTAACCATAACCAACCTAGGAAATAATGCAACATTACCTCAGTTTGATAGGCCAGCAGTTACTGAGGGTTCAGATGGTTTTGATAGAGCATTTCAGCCAACCTTAAGGGCTAATGGTACTGCAACGCCATTTGCATTCATTAATATACAGTTTGTTGAGACGGGGACTACAACACAAACACCACTTATCTTTTATGCAACTGCTCTTGATGTAGATGGCGATGGTGGTTCAGTAAGAGAACTTACTCGTTTTTATCCTCAGCCAGATTCTTTCTCATATAATAATCCTACGGGTATTACTTTTGATTTTACTACTGATACTTCTTATTTAGATGGTATCGCAACTACTAGTGCAACTGAGCCAGGAACAGGTACAAGTCCACAATATGCATATACAAATTATTTTGAAGGTGTTTCTAGTTTTGATTACGTAATAGCCAATGTCAATGCTACGACAGGAGATAGACAATTTTCTTTGCTATTTGAAGACATCACGTATACAAGCCGTGTAACTCGCAATTTAAGTAAGCCAGTTATTTGTGGTACTGTAAAAGACGATCGCGGAGTTCCATTAGCTGGAGTTACCGTTAATTTATCTGGAGCAGAAACTCAAACCACAACTACTGGCGCTGATGGTAAATACTCTTTTACACTAAATAAAACAGGTATTACCACAGCAAGTTCTTATACAATTACTGAGGTTGATCCTGCGGGATACATCTCAGTAAGTGATGCAGATGGTGGTAATGACAACTCTATTACACGTAGCATAACAAACCTATCTAGCTTTAATAATGATTTTACTGATGGGGAAGACTTTGATGGTGATGGGATAACCAATGGTCTGGATGATGATGATGATAATGATGGTATAACAGATTGTGTTGAGAAAGGCCTTGAAGGCGCAGACTTTAATGACGTTTTTGTTTTAAATGGTTCTGCTCAGCAAAGCGTTACTGATCCTAATGAAGTAGTGCTTACCACTGCAACTGGGAACCAATCAGGTCAAACTTATGGTGTTAATAAGGTAAACTTTGCAAGAAGTTTCTCATTCTCATTTCAAGCAAATCTAGGAACCAAAGACGGTAATGGTGCAGATGGTATTGCCATAATCTTTCATAATGATCCTAATGGTGCAACAGCATTGGGTGCAGATGGTATTGGTATGGGCTCTAACGGTATTGCAAACGGTATTGTTTTAGAGATGGACACCTTTGATAATGGCACGGGTGTGGGTGACATACCTAATGATCATACAATGATCTGGGATTCTGATAATCAGACGGGTACTGGTTTGCTATCTACTGCGGTTGATTTTGGAAACTTAGAGGACGGTGCTTGGCATGATGTGGTAGTTTCATATTCTGTTTCTTCTCAAACTATTGTATTTACTGTAGATGGTATTGCAGCTGGATCTTTTACAGGAGATCTTGTGAATAATTATTTTGGTGGAGCAAGTGAAGTTTATTTTGGTTATACAGCTTCTACAGGAGGTTTTAATAATCAACAGCGCATACGTTTTGCAGATTTTTGTGATGTACCATTTATTGTAGATACTGATAATGATGGTACGCCAGATTTTAGAGATACAGATTCAGATAATGATGGATGTTTTGACGCCTTGGAAGGTGATGATACATCTATTTCGCTGTCAAGCATAGATAATAATGGAGCGCTTACTGGAGGTGTTGATGCTAATGGAGTTCCTACAGCTGCAAATGGTGGTCAGCAAGATGTAAGTAGTAAAGATGATACAGTTACTTCACCTCGATGTGATGATGACGGCGATGGTACTTTAAACGGTAATGATGTTTGTCCTAATGGAGATGACGCTTTTGATGCTGATGGTGATGGAGTGCCAGATTCTTGTGATCTGGATGATGATAATGATGGTCTGCTAGATGCTACAGAAGGAGCAGACTGTGCGGGAACTATAAGCTACGAATTCTATGATTCTGCGCCGGCAGGATCTACTGTTGATAATATTCCTACTACCGGAGCAACGCAAACAGGAACGGTTTCAAACTTTGATGTAGATGCACTGTATACTGCAATAACTCCTGGTGATGGAGATAACTTTAGTGTTAGATATACCGGAACGATTAATATAGCAACGCTTGGCACTTATACTTTCTACACAAATTCTGATGACGGCTCTAAGTTATTAATTGATGGTGTTGAGGTTGTTAATAATGATGGAGGTCATGCGCCTACAGAAGTGAGCGGAACAATTGATCTTAGTGCGGGAATTCATGTTATTCAGGTTTTATATTTCGAAATAGGCGGAGGTGAAGAACTTTCAGTTAGTTATGAAGGACCTTCAATAGCAAAACAAGCATTGCCTTTTGGCATATTGGCTTGTTATCTTGATACAGATAGTGACGGTACTCCTGATTATCTTGATACAGATTCAGATAATGACGGCTGTTTTGATGCCTTAGAAGGTGATGATGCTACTATTTCGCTGTCAAGCATAGATGGAAATGGAGCTTTAACAGGAGGTGTTGATGCAAATGGTATTCCTACAGCTGCAAATGGTGGTCAGGATGACGTGAGCAGTAAAGACAACACAATTACTTCTCCTAGATGTGATGATGATGGTGATGGAGTTACAAATGAAAATGATGTTTGTAATGGATATGATGATAATCTAGATAATGATGGAGATGGTGTTCCTAATGCGTGTGATAATGATGATGATAATGATGGTATAAGAGACCTTGATGAAATGTCAGACAATATCCTTGTGGGTGGTGGTTTTGACAATATTGATGGTCTGTTCGTGGGTAATAACTTTTCAGGAGCGGGAGCGGGAGCTCAAGATATAAGTCCGTGGCAAATTGATGGTGGTTTTGAGGCTAATGTTGTAAGAGTAGATGGTAGTGGTGCTTACGGTAATGGTGGTCCTGCGTTAGATGCTCGTAATCTTGCAGGTAACTATCTGGATATCGTGGGTGGTTCAAACGAGGTTTATCAGGTTTTTACTTTAGCCCAAGAAACTAAAGTTATTTATGCAGGATATTTTTCTGCAAGAGATGGGCTTTCAGGAACCGGATATATAAAGATCAACGCAGGTAGTGGCTTAGCTGGAGCGACAGTAGATACTTCGCCTACTATTACATCAACTTCTAGCAGCGAATGGTCTTTTGTGACTAGAGAAGTTACTCTTCCTGCGGGTACATACACTTTCGTTTTTCAGATGGACGAAAACATGAACTTTGATGAAGGCGGAGTTTATGCAATTGAATCTCTAGATACAGATGGTGATGGTGTTCCTAATATCTATGACCTGGATAGTGATAATGACGGAATTTACGATGCTGAAGAAGCTGGTCATAATCAGCCACACACTAATGGTGTAGTAAGCAACAATGTGGGAGCAGATGGTGTTCCTAATGAAGTGCAGGATGCAGGTGATGTTGATACAGGTAAAATTAATTATGCTGTTCAGAACTCAGATAGTCAGAACGATGATCAGATTGACGCTATTGAAATAGATAGTGATAATGATGGCTGTTTTGATGTTATTGAAGCGGGATATACAGATGATGATGGCGATGGGGAAGTTGATGGAACTGGTGTAGATAGTAATGGTGTTGTACAGAATAGCGATGGCTATGGCGGTACAAATGCAAATGTCACTACAGCGGGATCTGAGAGTACAATTGATACACAACCTTCCAATCAGTCAACAACTCTAGGAGGTGATGCTACATTTACTGTAACTGCCTCGGGAGGTTCTGGTACTACGCAATATCAGTGGGAGGTTAGTACAGATAATGGTTCCACTTTCGTGGAAATAACTGATACTGGTATCTACTCAGGAACAACAACAAATACTCTAACTCTTACAGGTGTTGGCTTAACGGAAGATGATAATCAGTATCGAGTAATTATAACTCAAAGTGATTTTGTGTGTGCTTTAGTTACATCTGATGCTGCGATTCTAAATATTATTAACTCAGCTCCTATAGGCCTTGATGATACTAACAACACAAATGAAGATACCACATTAACGGTAGCAGCAGGCGCCGGTGTACTATCAAATGACACGGATGTGGATGGTGACACATTAAGTGTAGATAGTTTTGTAATTGACGGCACTAGCTATAGCGCAGGGGATACGGCTAACCTTACCGAAGGAGATCTTACTCTAAATTCAGATGGTAGCTATGTATTTGTACCCGCATCCAACTTTAATGGCGTAGTCCCTACAGTAACTTATACGGTAACCGATGGAACGGATACCGACACAGCGGATCTAGACATTACGGTAACAGCAGTGAACGATGCGCCAGTAGCAGTAGATGATACTAACAGCACAGCTGAGGATACTACACTAACAGTAGCCGCAGGAGATGGAGTACTGTTCAACGACACAGATGTTGAGGGCAATACATTAAGTGTAGATAGTTTTGTAATTGACGGCACTAGCTATAGCGCAGGGGATACAGCGAACCTTACCGAAGGAGACCTTACTCTAAACGCAGATGGTAGCTATGTATTTGTACCAGCATCCAACTTTAATGGCGTAGTCCCTACAGTAACTTATACGGTAACCGATGGAACAGATACCGATACAGCGGATCTAGACATCACGGTAACGGCAGTGAATGATGCGCCAGTAGCGGTGAATGATACTAACAGCACAGCTGAGGATACTACTTTAACAGTAGCTGCAGGAGATGGAGTACTGTTCAACGACACAGATGTTGAGGGCAATACATTAAGTGTAGATAGTTTTGTAATTGATGGTACTAGCTATAGCGCAGGCGATACGGCTAACCTTACCGAAGGAGACCTTACTCTAAACGCAGATGGTAGCTATGTATTTGTACCAGCATCCAACTTTAATGGCGTAGTCCCTACAGTAACCTATACGGTAACTGACGGAACGGATACCGACACAGCAGATCTAGATATCACAGTAACTGCAGTGAACGATGCACCGGTAGCAGTAGATGATACTAACAGCACAGCTGAGGACACTACATTAACGGTAGCCGCAGGAGATGGAGTACTGTTCAACGACACAGATGTTGAGGGCAATACATTAAGTGTAGATAGTTTTGTAATTGACGGCACTAGCTATAGCGCAGGGGATACAGCGAACCTTACTGAAGGAGATCTTATCTTGAATTCAGATGGTAGCTATGTATTTGTACCCGCATCCAACTTTAATGGCGTAGTCCCTACAGTAACTTATACGGTAACCGATGGAACAGATACCGATACAGCGGATCTAGATATCACAGTAACGGCAGTGAATGATGCGCCGGTAGCAGTAGATGATACTAACAGCACAGCTGAGGACACTACATTAACAGTAGCCGCAGGAGATGGAGTACTGTTCAACGACACAGATGTTGAGGGCAATACATTAAGTGTAGATAGTTTTGTAATCAACGGCACTAGCTATAGCGCAGGGGATACGGCTAACCTTACCGAAGGAGACCTTACCTTAAATTCAGATGGTAGCTATGTATTTGTACCCGCATCCAACTTTAACGGCGTAGTCCCTACAGTAACCTATACAGTAACTGATGGAACAGATACCGACACAGCGGATCTAGATATCACAGTAACAGCGGTGAACGATGCGCCGGTAGCAGTGGATGATACTAACAGCACAGCTGAGGATACTACATTAACGGTAGCCGCAGGAGATGGAGTACTGTTTAATGACACAGATGTTGAAGGCAATACATTAAGTGTAGATAGTTTTGTAATTGACGGCACTAGCTATAGCGCAGGGGATACAGCGAACCTTACCGAAGGAGACCTTACCTTGAATTCAGATGGTAGCTATGTATTTGTACCCGCATCCAACTTTAATGGCGTAGTCCCTACAGTAACTTATACGGTAACCGATGGAACGGATACCGACACAGCGGATCTAGACATTACGGTAACAGCAGTGAACGATGCGCCAGTAGCAGTAGATGATACTAACAGCACAGCTGAGGATACTACACTAACAGTAGCCGCAGGAGATGGAGTACTGTTCAACGACACAGATGTTGAGGGCAATACATTAAGTGTAGATAGTTTTGTAATTGACGGCACTAGCTATAGCGCAGGGGATACAGCGAACCTTACCGAAGGAGACCTTACTCTAAACGCAGATGGTAGCTATGTATTTGTACCAGCATCCAACTTTAATGGCGTAGTCCCTACAGTAACCTATACGGTAACTGACGGAACGGATACCGACACAGCAGATCTAGATATCACAGTAACTGCAGTGAACGATGCACCGGTAGCAGTAGATGATACTAACAGCACAGCTGAGGACACTACATTAACGGTAGCCGCAGGAGATGGAGTACTGTTCAACGACACAGATGTTGAGGGCAATACATTAAGTGTAGATAGTTTTGTAATTGATGGTACTAGCTATAGCGCAGGCGATACGGCTAACCTTACCGAAGGAGACCTTACTCTAAACGCAGATGGTAGCTATGTATTTGTACCAGCATCCAACTTTAATGGCGTAGTCCCTACAGTAACCTATACGGTAACTGACGGAACGGATACCGACACAGCAGATCTAGATATCACAGTAACTGCAGTGAACGATGCACCGGTAGCAGTAGATGATACTAACAGCACAGCTGAGGACACTACATTAACGGTAGCCGCAGGAGATGGAGTACTGTTCAACGACACAGATGTTGAGGGCAATACATTAAGTGTAGATAGTTTTGTAATTGATGGTACTAGCTATAGCGCAGGCGATACAGCTAACCTTACCGAAGGAGACCTTACTCTAAACGCAGATGGTAGCTATGTATTTGTACCAGCATCCAACTTTAATGGCGTAGTCCCTACAGTAACCTATACGGTAACCGATGGAACAGATACCGACACAGCGGATCTAGATATCACAGTAACAGCAGTGAACGATGCGCCGGTAGCAGTAGATGATACAGAGACGACATATGAAGATAATTCTGTAGAGGTTTTAGTGTTAGTGAATGACACAGATGTAGAGGGTGATAGTTTAGCGGTAACTGCTGTGACTAATGGAACAAATGGAACTGTTGTTATTGATGCTATCACAGGTAATCCTGTTTATACTCCTAATGCCGATTTCAATGGTACAGATACATTTACCTATACCATTAGCGATGGTCAAGGAGGAACAGACACTGCAACGGTGACAGTAACGATTCTACCAACTGTAGATGCCTTTGATGATTTGGTGACAACCGAAAATGAAACAGCAGTCATAATAGATGTTTTAGATAATGATGGTGATGTCCCAACTACAGGAAGTCTTACAATATCTTCATTACCTGCTAATGGAACTGTTACAATTCTGGATAACGGAACGCCAAACGATCCTAGTGACGACACAGTACAATACACGCCTAATGATGACTTTTTTGGCAACGACACTTTTGAATACACAATTTGTGATGATAATGGAAATTGTGATACAGCATCAGTAACTGTAACCGTAGAAGAGGCGGTAATTGAAGCGGTAGATGATGATTTGACCAGTTCGCCGGTAAATGGATACACAGGGGCAACGGCTATTGCAAATGTTCTTGATAATGACTTATTAAATAATCAAATACTTGATCCTGCAGAGGTTTCTGTAACCCCTGTTTCAGATGGAACTTTAAGTGTAAATCTTGATGGAACAGTTGACGTAAGTCCATTGACTCCGGCGGGTACTTATACTATTGATTATACTATTTGTGAAAATGCAAATCCATCAAACTGTTCAACGGCTACGGTAACTGTTAATGTCGCTTCCGCGGAAATCATTGCCAACGATGATGACTTCAGTGCAACTCCAGTGAATGGAATTGACGGTGGTATTGCAGGCGATGTAACAGACAATGATACCTTGAACGGTCAGCCAGTAGACGATGCTGATATCTCGATCACATTGGATAATAATGGCGGACTTAATGGTGTAGCGATTGACAATGATGGAACGGTAAGTGTACCAGCAAACACACCAGCTGGAACCTACACAGTGACGTATACCATCTGTGAAAACCTGAATCCAACCAATTGTGAGAGCGCAACGGTAACGATCGTAGTTGATCCAGCAGTATTAGTTGCCAATGATGACGACTTCAGCGCAACTCCAGTGAATGGAATCGACGGCGGTATTGCCGGTGATGTAACAGACAATGATACCTTGAATGGTCAGCCGGTAGACGATGCTGATATCTCGATCACGCTTGATAATGATGGCGGACTGAATGGTGTATCTATAGATAATGATGGAACAGTTAGCGTACCAGCGAATACTCCTGCTGGAACCTACACAGTAACCTACACGATCTGTGAGAATCTGAATCCAACGAATTGTGAGAGCGCAAGCATCACAGTAGTTGTAGATCCAGCAGTATTAGTTGCCAATGAAGATGACTTCTCAGCAACTCCAGTCAATGGAATCGACGGCGGTATTGCCGGTGATGTAACAGACAATGATACCTTGAATGGTCAGCCAGTTGATGATGCCGATATCTCGATCACTTTGGATGATAATGGCGGACTGAACGGCGTATCGATCGACAATGATGGAACAGTAAGCGTACCAGCAAATACACCAGCTGGAACCTACACGGTAACCTACACGATCTGTGAGAATCTGAATCCAACAAACTGTGAGAGCGCAAGCATTACAGTAGTTGTAGATCCAGCAACATTAGTTGCCAATGATGACGACTTCAGTGCAACTCCAGTAAATGGAATTGACGGTGGTATTGCAGGCGATGTAACAGACAATGACACGCTGAATGGTCAACCTGTAGATGATGCAGATATCTCGATCACATTGGATAATGATGGCGGACTTAACGGCGTATCCATAGACAATGATGGAACAGTAAGTGTACCAGCGAACACACCAGCTGGAACGTATACGATCACCTACACCATCTGTGAAAACCTGAATCCAACAAACTGTGAGAGTGCAACGGTAACGATCGTAGTTGATCCAGCAGTATTAGTTGCTAATGACGACGACTTCAGTGCAACTCCAATTAATGGAATCGATGGCGGAATCGCAGGAGATGTAACAGACAATGACACGTTGAATGGTCAACCAGTTGATGATGCTGATATCTCGATCACATTGGATAATGATGGCGGACTCAGCGGTGTATCTATAGACAATGATGGAACAGTAAGCGTACCAGCAAATACTCCAGCTGGAACCTATACGATCACCTACACCATCTGTGAAAACCTGAATCCAACAAACTGTGAGAGTGCAACGGTAACGATCGTAGTTGATCCAGCAGTATTAGTTGCTAATGACGACGACTTCAGTGCAACTCCAATTAATGGAATCGATGGCGGAATCGCAGGAGATGTAACAGACAATGACACGTTGAATGGTCAACCAGTTGATGATGCTGATATCTCGATCACATTGGATAATGATGGCGGACTCAGCGGTGTATCTATAGACAATGATGGAACAGTAAGCGTACCAGCAAATACTCCAGCTGGAACTTATACAGTGAGCTACACGATCTGTGAGAACCTGAATCCAACAAACTGCGAGAGCGCGAGCATCACAGTAGTTTTAGACCCAGCAGTATTAGTAGCAAATGATGACGACTTCAGTGCAACTCCAGTAAATGGAATCGATGGCGGTATTGCAGGCGATGTGACAGATAATGATACCTTGAACGGTCAGCCAGTTGATGATGCAGATATCTCGATCACGCTAGACAATAACGGTGGCTTGAATGGTGTATCGATCGACAATGATGGAACAGTAAGCGTACCAGCAAACACCCCTGCTGGAACTTATACGATCAGCTACACCATCTGTGAGAACCTGAACCCAACTAATTGTGAGAGCGCAAGCATCACCGTAGTTGTTGACCCAGCAACCTTAGTTGCAAACGACGACGACTTCAGTGCAACTCCAGTGAATGGAATCGATGGTGGAATCGCAGGCGATGTAACAGATAATGATACCTTAAATGGTCAACCAGTTGATGATGCAGATATCTCGATCACATTGGATGATGATGGCGGCTTGAACGGTGTATCGATTGACAATGATGGAACGGTAAGCGTACCAGCGAACACACCAGCTGGAACGTATACAGTAACCTACACGATCTGTGAGAACCTGAACCCAACAAACTGCGAGAGCGCAACGGTAACTATAGTTGTTGATCCAGCAACATTAGTTGCCAATGATGACGACTTCTCTGCAACTCCAGTGAATGGAATCGATGGTGGAATCGCAGGAGATGTAACAGACAATGATACCTTGAACGGTCAGCCAGTAGATGATGCAGATATCTCGATCACATTGGATAATGATGGCGGCTTGAACGGTGTATCGATCGACAATGATGGAACGGTAAGTGTACCAGCAAACACACCAGCTGGAACCTACACAGTAACCTACACGATTTGTGAAAACCTGAATCCAACAAACTGTGAGAGCGCGAGCATTACAGTAGTGGTTGATCCAGCAACACTTGTTGCTAACGACGATGACTTCAGTGCAAGTCCAGTTAATGGCATCGATGGTGATATTGCAGGTGATGTTACGGATAATGACACATTGAACGGTCAACCCGTAGATGATGCCGATATCTCGATCACATTGGATGATGATGGTGGCTTGAACGGCGTATCCATAGACAATGATGGAACAGTAAGTGTACCGGCTAACACACCTGCTGGAACCTACACAGTAACGTATACGATCTGTGAGAACCTGAACCCAACGAATTGCGAGAGTGCAACGGTAACCGTAGTAGTTGATCCAGCAACCTTAGTCGCTAACGATGATGACTTCAGTGCAACTCCAGTGAATGGCATCAATGGTGGAATCGCAGGAGATGTTACGGATAATGACACATTGAACGGTCAACCCGTAGATGATGCCGATATCTCGATCACATTAGACAATAATGGCGGCTTGAACGGCGTATCCATAGACAATGATGGAACAGTAAGTGTACCGGCTAACACACCAGCTGGAACGTATACGATCAGCTACACAATTTGTGAAAATCTAAATCCATCCAACTGTTCAACAGCTACTGTAACTGTTAATGTCGCTTCCGCGGAAATCATTGCTAATGATGACGAGTTCAGTGCAACTGCAGTGAATGGAATCGAAGGCGGAATCGCAGGAGATGTTACGGATAATGACACATTGAACGGTCAACCAGTTGATGACGCTGATATCTCGATCACATTAGATAATAATGGCGGACTGAATGGTGTATCCATAGACAATGATGGAACGGTAAGTGTACCAGCAAATACTCCAGCTGGAACCTATACGATCACCTACACCATCTGTGAGAACCTGAACCCAACAAACTGTGAGAGCGCAAGCATTACAGTAGTAGTTGATCCAGCAGTATTAGTGGCTAACGACGACGACTTCAGTGCAACTCCAGTGAATGGAATTGATGGTGGAATCGCAGGCGATGTAACAGACAATGACACCTTAAACGGTCAACCTGTAGATGATGCAGACATCTCTATCACACTAGATAATGATGGCGGACTGAACGGCGTATCCATAGACAATGATGGAACGGTAAGCGTACCCGCAAACACACCAGCTGGAACCTACACAGTAACGTATACCATCTGTGAGAACCTGAATCCAACAAACTGCGAGAGTGCAACGGTAACTGTTGTTGTTGATCCAGCAACACTAGTTGCTAACGACGATGACTTCAGCGCAACTCCAGTGAATGGAATTGATGGTGGAATCGCAGGAGATGTTACAGACAATGATACGCTAAACGGTCAACCTGTTGACGATGCTGATATCTCGATTACATTAGACAATAATGGCGGCTTGAACGGTGTATCGATCGACAATGATGGAACAGTAAGTGTACCAGCAAACACACCTGCTGGAACCTATACGATCACCTACACCATCTGTGAAAACCTGAATCCAACAAACTGTGAGAGTGCAACGGTAACGATCGTAGTTGATCCAGCAGTATTAGTTGCTAATGACGACGACTTCAGTGCAACTCCAATTAATGGAATCGATGGCGGAATCGCAGGAGATGTAACAGACAATGACACGTTGAATGGTCAACCAGTTGATGATGCTGATATCTCGATCACGCTAGACAATAACGGCGGACTTAATGGTGTATCTATAGACAATGATGGAACGGTAAGTGTACCAGCGAATACTCCTGCTGGAACGTATACGATCAGCTACACGATCTGTGAAAACCTAAACCCAACAAACTGCGAGAGCGCTAGCATCACCATAGTAGTTGATCCAGCAACTCTAGTTGCAAATGACGACGACTTCTCAGCAACTCCAGTAAATGGAATCGATGACGGAATCGCAGGAGATGTAACAGACAATGATACGTTGAATGGTCAGCCGGTAGATGACGCTGATATCTCGATCACGCTAGATAATGATGGTGGACTGAACGGTGTATCTATCGACAATGATGGAACGGTAAGCGTACCAGCAAACACACCAGCTGGAACGTATACAGTAACGTATACCATCTGTGAAAACCTGAATCCAACCAACTGTGAGACTGCAACGGTAACCGTAGTAGTTGATCCAGCAGTATTAGTTGCAAATGACGACGACTTCAGTGCAACTCCAGTAAATGGAATTGATGGCGGAATCGCAGGCGATGTAACAGACAACGACACGCTGAATGGTCAGCCCGTTGATGACGCTGATATCTCGATCACGCTTGATAATAATGGCGGATTGAACGGTGTATCAATCGACAATGATGGATCGGTAAGTGTACCAGCAAATACTCCTGCTGGAACATATACGGTAACCTATACGATCTGTGAAAACCTGAATCCAACAAACTGTGAGAGCGCAACTGTAACGATCGTAGTTGATCCAGCCGTATTGGTTGCTAACGACGACGACTTTAGTGCAACTCCAGTGAATGGTATTGATGGCGGAATCGCAGGGGATGTAACAGCAAATGACACTCTGAATGGTCAGCCAGTAGACGATGCAGATATTTTTATTACAAATGATGGCGGACTGAACGGTGCTTCGATAAATAACAATGGAGATTTAGTAATTCCTCAAAATACTCCTGCGGGAATTTATACGGTGACTTATACCATCTGTGAGACGCTTAACCCAGGTAATTGCTCATCGGCTAGTATTACTGTTAATGTCGCTTCCGCGGAAATCATTGCCAATGATGATGACTTCAGCGCAACTCCAGTTAATGGAATCGATGGTGGAATCGCAGGCGATGTAACAGATAATGATACCTTGAACGGTCAACCTGTAGACGATGCAGATATCTCGATCACATTGAATAATAATGGCGGCTTGAACGGAGTATCGATCGACAATGATGGAACAGTAAGTGTACCAGCAAACACACCAGCTGGAACATATACAATTACTTACACGATCTGTGAAAACCTAAACCCAACGAATTGCGAGAGCGCAAGCATCACAGTAGTAGTAGATCCAGCAACACTAGTTGCAAATGACGATGACTTCAGTGCAACTCCAGTAAATGGCATCGATGGCGGAATTGCAGGTGATGTAACAGCTAATGACACGCTGAACGGTCAGCCAGTAGATGATGCAGATATCTTTATTGTGAACAATGGTGGTTTAAGTGGAGCTACAATTAATAATAACGGTGATTTGATCATTCCGGCGAACACGCCAGCAGGAACATATACTGTGACCTATTCTATTTGTGAAACATTAAATCCAACGAATTGCGATTCTGCAACGATCACTGTGGAAGTTTCAGCAGCGACCTTGGTAGCGAACAATGATGATTTTGGCGCAAGCCCAATTGCAGGTCAAACCGGTGGTATTGCAGGAGATGTTACTACAAATGATACATTAAACGGTCAACCAGTAGATGATGCCGATATTTCGATCACGCTTGATAATAATGGCGGCTTAAATGGTGTATCAATAAATAATGACGGAACGGTAGATGTGCCGGCGAACACGCCAGCAGGAACATACACTATTACTTATACGATCTGTGAGAATCTAAATGCAGGAAATTGTGACTCGGCTACAGCAATTATCGTTGTTGATCCGGCTGATGTTGTTGCGACAGCAGACGACTTTAGTGCAACTCCTGTAAATGGCTTGAACGGTGGTGTCGCAGGTGATGTAACGGCAAACGACCTTTTCAACGGTCAACCGGTAGATGATAGAGATGTCTTTATCACAGATGATGGTGGTTTACCAGGTGCAAGTATTGATGATGATGGTAATCTTATTGTAGCGCCAGGAAGTCCAGCAGGAACATATACTGTGATCTACACTATTTGCGAAAATCTGAATCCTGGAAATTGTGATTCGGCAGCTATCACTGTAGTTGTTAGCGCGGCAGAACTCATTGCGAATAATGATGATTTCAGCGCGACACCTATTGATGGTTATGCAGGTGATACTACGGCGTCAGTATTTGTGAATGATACTTATGATGGTGCTTCTTTCAACAATAATGAAGTTGTCCCTTCTATCTTAAACAATGATGGCTTAACAGGACTTACTATAAATGCAGATGGCAGCTTAACAATTCCAGAAGGCATAGTTGCGGGAACTTATACAGTAGTTTATCAGATCTGTGAGGCTCTTAATCCTTCTAATTGCGCTTCCGCGGAAGTGATTCTCAATGTACTTCCTCCTGCGATCACGGCTAACGATGATGATTTTTCGGCGCAGACCGTAAACGGAATAGATGGAGGATCTGCAGGAAATGTGTTTAGTAATGATACTGTGAATACTGTTGTCGCAAATAGTAATGATGTTACTGTAAGTGTTGTTAATGACGGCGGAATAGGCGGTCTTACGATCAATGCAAATGGTGTAATTCAAATACCAGCAGGAACGCCAGCAGGAACGTATATCGTGAACTATCAAATTTGCGATGCTATAAATCCGGCCAACTGTGATACTGCAGATGCAATAGTGGTGATAGGTGCAGGTACACTTAATGCAAATGATGATGACTTTAGTGCAAACACAATAAATGGATATGACGGTGGTAGTCTGCCTGATAGTATTCTAGATAATGATCTACTTAACGGTGTTGCTGTTAACAGCGGTGACGTTACGATAACTCTAGTTGATAACGGTGGCTTAACAGGTCTCACGATAGATGCTAATGGTTTTGTAACTGTTCCATCTGGTATTGAGGCAGGAACTTACAGTGTGGTTTATCAATTATGTGAAAATCTTAATGGTACAAACTGTGATAGTGCTACGATCACAATCGTGATCACTGCTCCTGTGATCGATGCTGTGGATGATGACTTTACGGCGACTGCCATAAACGGATTTGAAGGTGGAAGTACAGCTACAGTTTTAGGTAACGATACGCTCAATACAACGACTGTTGCAGCATCAGATGTTAATCTTACGCTGCTAGATAATGGTGGTCTGGGAGGATTAATACTTAATGCAGATGGTACTTTAAGTGTTCCTGCAGGAACTTCTGCAGGTGATTATACAGTTCAGTACCAAATATGTGATGCAATAAACACAACTAACTGTGATATAGCAGATGCAATAATTAGAGTTACAGCTCCGGTAATTAATGCTGTTGATGACGACTTTTCGACCAACGTAGTAGACGGAGCAAATGGCGGTACATCGGGAGATGTAACTCTTAATGATACTTTGAATGGTGTTGCAGTGAATGATGATGATATTGACATTACGTTGAACAGCAATGGAGGTATAAATGGTCTTGAGCTGAATAATGATGGATCAGTTGTAGTTCCTAGAAATACTGCATCTGGAACATATACTATTCAATATACTATTTGTGAGAATCTTAATAGTGCTAATTGTTCAACGGCAGAAGCTATTATTGTTGTAGGTGTTTCAACTATCGTTGCTAACGACGATGACTTCAGCGCAACTCCAGTCAATGGAATCGACGGTGGAATTGCAGGCGATGTAACAGACAATGACACACTAAACGGCCAACCTGTTGATGATGCAGATATCTCGATCACGCTAGATAATAATGGCGGACTCAGCGGAGTATCCATAGACAATGATGGAACAGTAAGCGTACCAGCAAATACACCTGCTGGAACATATACGGTAACCTATACGATCTGTGAAAACCTGAATCCAACAAACTGTGAGAGCGCAACTGTAACGATCGTAGTTGATCCAGCCGTATTGGTTGCTTACGACGACGACTTTAGTGCAACTCCAGTGAATGGTATTGATGGCGGAATCGCAGGAGATGTAACAGACAATGATACCTTGAACGGTCAGCCAGTTGATGATGCCGATATTTTCATTACAAATGATGGCGGACTGAACGGTGCTTCGATAAATAACAATGGAGATTTAGTGATTCCTCAAAATACTCCTGCGGGAATTTATACGGTGACTTATACCATCTGTGAGACGCTTAACCCAGGTAATTGCTCATCGGCTAGTATTACTGTTAATGTCGCTTTCGCGGAAATCATTGCCAATGATGACGACTTCAGTGCAACTCCAGTGAATGGCATTGATGGAGGAATTGCAGGAGATGTAACGGACAATGATACCTTGAATGGTCAGCCAGTTGATGATGCCGATATCTCGATCACTTTGGATGATAATGGCGGACTGAACGGCGTATCGATCGACAATGATGGAACAGTAAGCGTACCAGCAAATACACCAGCTGGAACCTACACGGTAACCTACACGATCTGTGAGAATCTGAATCCAACAAACTGTGAGAGCGCAACTGTAACGATCGTAGTTGATCCAGCCGTATTGGTTGCTAACGACGACGACTTTAGTGCAACTCCAGTGAATGGTATTGATGGCGGAATCGCAGGGGATGTAACAGCAAATGACACTCTGAATGGTCAGCCAGTAGACGATGCAGATATTTTTATTACAAATGATGGCGGACTGAACGGTGCTTCGATAAATAACAATGGAGATTTAGTAATTCCTCAAAATACTCCTGCGGGAATTTATACGGTGACTTATACCATCTGTGAGACGCTTAACCCAGGTAATTGCTCATCGGCTAGTATTACTGTTAATGTCGCTTCCGCGGAAATCATTGCCAATGATGACGACTTTAGTACAACTCCAGTAAATGGAATCGACGGTGGTATTGCCGGTGATGTTACAGACAATGACACGCTAAACGGTCAACCAGTTGATGATGCTGATATCTCGATCACATTGGATAATGATGGCGGATTGAACGGAGTATCGATCGACAATGATGGAACGGTAAGCGTACCAGCAAACACACCAGCTGGAACGTATACGATCAGCTACACAATTTGTGAAAATCTAAATCCATCCAACTGTTCAACAGCTACTGTAACTGTTAATGTCGCTTCCGCGGAAATCATTGCTAATGATGACGAGTTCAGTGCAACTGCAGTGAATGGAATCGAAGGCGGAATCGCAGGAGATGTTACGGATAATGACACATTGAACGGTCAACCAGTTGATGACGCTGATATCTCGATCACATTAGATAATAATGGCGGACTGAATGGTGTATCCATAGACAATGATGGAACGGTAAGTGTACCAGCAAATACTCCAGCTGGAACCTATACGATCACCTACACCATCTGTGAGAACCTGAACCCAACAAACTGTGAGAGCGCAAGCATTACAGTAGTAGTTGATCCAGCAGTATTAGTGGCTAACGACGACGACTTCAGTGCAACTCCAGTGAATGGAATTGATGGTGGAATCGCAGGCGATGTAACAGACAATGACACCTTAAACGGTCAACCTGTAGATGATGCAGACATCTCTATCACACTAGATAATGATGGCGGACTGAACGGCGTATCCATAGACAATGATGGAACGGTAAGCGTACCCGCAAACACACCAGCTGGAACCTACACAGTAACGTATACCATCTGTGAGAACCTGAATCCAACAAACTGCGAGAGTGCAACGGTAACTGTTGTTGTTGATCCAGCAACACTAGTTGCTAACGACGATGACTTCAGCGCAACTCCAGTGAATGGAATTGATGGTGGAATCGCAGGAGATGTTACAGACAATGATACGCTAAACGGTCAACCTGTTGACGATGCTGATATCTCGATTACATTAGACAATAATGGCGGCTTGAACGGTGTATCCATAGACAATGATGGAACGGTAAGTGTACCAGCAAACACACCAGCTGGAACGTATACAGTAACGTATACCATCTGTGAAAACCTGAATCCAACCAATTGTGAGAGCGCAACGGTAACGATCGTTGTAGATCCAGCAGTATTAGTTGCCAATGAAGATGACTTCTCAGCAACTCCAGTCAATGGAATCGACGGCGGAATCGCAGGAGATGTAACAGACAATGATACCTTGAATGGTCAGCCAGTAGATGATGCGGATATCTCGATTACATTGGATGATAATGGCGGACTCAGCGGAGTATCGATCGACAATGATGGAACAGTAAGCGTACCAGCAAACACCCCAGCTGGAACGTACACAGTGACCTACACCATCTGTGAAAACCTAAATCCAACGAACTGCGAGAGCGCAAGCATCACAGTAGTTGTTGACCCAGCAACCTTAGTTGCAAACGACGACGACTTCAGTGCAACTCCAGTGAATGGAATCGATGGTGGTATTGCAGGAGATGTAACAGACAATGATACCTTGAATGGTCAACCAGTAGATGATGCTGATATCTCGATCACGCTAGATGATAATGGCGGCTTGAACGGTGTATCTATCGACAATGATGGAACGGTAAGCGTACCAGCAAACACCCCTGCTGGAACCTACACGGTAACCTACACGATCTGTGAGAACCTGAACCCAACGAATTGTGAGAGCGCAAGCATTACAGTAGTTGTAGATCCAGCAGTATTAGTTGCAAATGATGACGACTTCAGTGCAACTCCAGTAAATGGAATTGATGGAGGAATTGCAGGAGATGTAACAGACAATGATACCTTGAATGGTCAGCCGGTAGACGATGCTGATATCTCGATCACATTGGATGATAATGGCGGCTTGAACGGAGTGTCGATCGACAATGATGGAACGGTAAGTGTACCAGCAAACACCCCAGCTGGAACCTACACGATCAGCTACACGATCTGTGAGAACCTGAACCCAACAAACTGTGAGAGCGCAAGCATTACAGTAGTTGTAGATCCAGCAACACTAGTTGCAAGCGACGACGACTTCAGTGCAACTCCAGTAAATGGAATCGATGGCGGAATCGCAGGAGATGTAACAGACAATGATACGTTGAATGGTCAGCCGGTAGATGACGCTGATATCTCGATCACGCTAGATAATGATGGTGGACTGAACGGTGTA
The DNA here is from genome assembly GCF_055391795.1 of Leeuwenhoekiella obamensis. Classification (NCBI taxonomy): domain Bacteria; kingdom Pseudomonadati; phylum Bacteroidota; class Flavobacteriia; order Flavobacteriales; family Flavobacteriaceae; genus Leeuwenhoekiella; species Leeuwenhoekiella obamensis. Next base: position 3,771,698 of record NZ_AP029251.1, read on the forward strand.
TCGATCGACAATGATGGAACGGTAAGCGTACCAGCAAACACACCAGCTGGAACGTATACAGTAACGTATACCATCTGTGAAAACCTGAATCCAACCAACTGTGAGACTGCAACGGTAACCGTAGTAGTTGATCCAGCAGTATTAGTGGCTAACGACGATGACTTCAGCGCAACTCCAGTCAATGGAATCGACGGTGGAATTGCAGGCGATGTAACAGACAATGACACACTAAACGGCCAACCTGTTGATGATGCAGATATCTCGATCACATTGGATGATGATGGCGGACTGAACGGAGTGTCGATCGATAATGATGGAACGGTAAGTGTACCAGCAAACACACCAGCTGGAACGTATACAGTAACGTATACCATCTGTGAAAACCTGAATCCAACAAACTGTGAGAGCGCAACGGTAACGATCGTTGTAGATCCAGCAACCTTAGTTGCTAATGACGACGACTTCAGTGCAACTCCAGTAAATGGAATTGATGGCGGAATCGCAGGAGATGTAACAGACAATGACACGCTGAATGGTCAACCTGTTGATGATACCAATATCTCGATCACATTGGATGATGACGGCGGACTGAATGGTGTATCCATAGACAATGATGGAACAGTAAGTGTACCAGCAAACACCCCAGCTGGAACCTATACAGTAACCTACACCATCTGTGAGAACCTGAACCCAACGAACTGCGAGAGCGCAACGGTAACTGTAGTAGTAGATCCTGCAACCTTAGTTGCTAACGATGACGACTTCTCAGCAAGTCCAGTAAATGGAATCGATGGTGGAATTGCAGGTGATGTAACAGACAACGACACGCTGAATGGTCAGCCCGTAGACGATGCCGATATCTCGATCACGCTAGACAATAACGGCGGCTTGAACGGTGTATCCATAGACAATGATGGAACAGTAAGTGTACCAGCAAACACTCCTGCTGGAACATATACGATCAACTACACCATCTGTGAAAACCTGAACCCAACTAATTGTGAGAGCGCAAGCATCACCGTAGTTGTTGACCCAGCAACCTTAGTTGCAAACGACGACGACTTCAGTGCAACTCCAGTGAATGGAATCGATGGTGGAATCGCAGGCGATGTAACAGATAATGATACCTTAAATGGTCAACCAGTTGATGATACCAATATCTCGATCACATTGGATGATGACGGCGGACTGAATGGTGTATCCATAGACAATGATGGAACAGTAAGTGTACCAGCAAACACCCCAGCTGGAACCTATACAGTAACCTACACCATCTGTGAGAACCTGAACCCAACGAACTGCGAGAGCGCAAGCATCACCGTAGTAGTTGATCCAGCAACACTAGTTGCCAATGACGACGACTTTAGTGCAACTCCAGTGAATGGAATCGATGGTGGAATCGCAGGAGATGTAACAGACAATGATACCTTGAATGGTCAACCTGTTGATGATGCCGATATCTCGATCACGCTAGATAATAATGGCGGACTCAGCGGCGTATCGATCGACAATGATGGAACAGTGAGCGTACCTGCAAACACCCCTGCTGGGACGTATACAGTAACGTACACCATCTGTGAGAATCTGAATCCGCCGAACTGTGAGAGCGCAAGCATCACCGTAGTAGTTGATCCAGCAACATTAGTTGCCAATGATGACGACTTCTCTGCAACTCCAGTGAATGGAATCGATGGTGGAATCGCAGGAGATGTAACAGACAATGATACCTTGAATGGTCAGCCAGTAGATGATGCAGACATCTCTATCACACTAGATAATGATGGCGGACTGAATGGCGTATCGATCGACAATGATGGAACGGTAAGTGTACCAGCAAACACACCAGCTGGAACATACACGATCAGCTACACGATCTGTGAAAATCTGAACCCAACAAACTGTGAGAGCGCTAGCATCACCGTAGTTGTGGATCCAGCAACACTAGTTGTTAACGACGATGACTTCAGTGCAACTCCAGTAAATGGAATTGATGGTGGTATTGCAGGAGATGTAACCGCAAATGACACCTTGAACGGTCAGCCAGTAGATGATGCCGATATCTCGATCACATTGGATAATGATGGTGGCTTGAACGGTGTGTCGATTGACAATGATGGAACAGTTAGCGTACCAGCAAACACCCCAGCTGGAACATATATTGTAACCTATACCATCTGTGAGAACCTGAACCCAACGAACTGCGAGAGCGCAAGCATCACAGTAGTAGTAGATCCAGCAACACTCGTTGCTAACGATGACGACTTCTCTGCAACTCCAGTGAATGGAATCGATGGTGGAATCGCAGGAGATGTAACAGACAATGATACCTTGAACGGTCAGCCAGTAGATGACGCTGATATCTCGATCACGTTAGACAATAACGGCGGCTTGAACGGAGTATCCATAGACAATGATGGAACCGTAAGCGTACCAGCAAACACACCAGCTGGAACATATACAGTGACTTATACGATCTGTGAAAACCTGAACCCAACGAATTGCGAGAGCGCAACTGTAACGATCGTAGTTGATCCAGCGGTATTAATCGCCAACGACGACGACTTCAGTGCAACTCCAGTAAATGGAATCGATGGCGGAATCGCAGGAGATGTAACAGACAATGATACGTTGAATGGTCAGCCGGTAGATGACGCTGATATCTCGATCACGCTTGATAATAATGGCGGACTGAACGGTGTATCGATCGACAATGATGGAACGGTAAGTGTACCAGCAAACACACCTGCTGGAACCTATACAGTAACCTACACGATCTGTGAGAACCTGAACCCAACGAATTGTGAGACTGCAGAAATTACGATAGTAGTTTCAGGTAAAGCGATAGTGGCTGATGATGATGATTTTGGCGGAAGCCCAGTAAATGGAAATACAGGTGGCGTTGCTGGAAACATCTTTGCTAACGACAATGTTGATGGTCAACCAGTAGATAGTGGAAATGTTGTGATCTCGATCATTGATGATGGCGGACTCACAGGAGTGACGATCGATGATAATGGTGACATTATTATACCAGAGAATTCTGCGCCAGGAACGTACTGGGTAGTATACTCAATATGTGATGCAACAGATTTAAGTAGTTGTGATTCTGCAACAGTAACATTAATAGTGACAGCTGGTAATGCAAATCTAGATCTATTAAAATATGTTGAGTACGTAGATGTGAATGGTGATGGTATGATGACTTCTGGTGATGAGTTGAGATATGACTTTACAGTGATCAATAATGGAGATGCAACAATTAATGATATCACTATACTTGATGATATGGTGACTGTTAATGGCGGACCTATTTCTCTTGATGCTGGCGAAAGCGACTCAACTACATTTACTGCTACTTATGTACTTACTCAGGATGATATTGAAAATGGTGAGGTAGTAAATATCGCTTTAGCGACTGGTGTAGATGGATTAGGAAATGTTATTGATGATTTCTCTGATGATCCTTCAGATGCAACAGATGTAGATGCTGATGGTGATGGCGATTATGAAGATCCTACAGTATTTAGTATTCAATATGCACCAGCGGTTGAATTACTTAAAACAGCGCTGTATGAGGATGCAAACAACAATAGTATTGTAGATGGTGGCGATATTGTAAGGTATTTCTTTGAAGTGATCAATACAGGTAATACGATCTTGTATGATGTTACAATTGATGATGCGATGGTAACTGTAACAGGCGGTCCTATTGATCTACTTCCTGGAGAGAGAGATACTAATACCTTTAGCGCTATCTATACAATAACAGCTAAGGATGTTGCAGCCGGTTCTGTTACAAATATCGCAGAGGTTAGAGCAGCTACTGTATTTGGAGATGTGGTAAATGATACATCTGATGATCCTCTTGATCAGACCAATAATGACATTGAAGGTGATGGCGAGGCAGATGATCCTACAGTGTTAAACTTCCCTGACGGCGGTATAATTGTGTATAACGTAATTACTCCTAATGGTGATGGTCAGAATGAGTTCTTCAAAATAGGAGGTATAGAACAGTACCCAGACAATACGGTTAAAATATTTAATCGCTGGGGAGTACTTGTGTTTGAAGAGTCTGCTTACGGTCAAGAAGGTGCACAACGCTTTAGAGGTGTTTCTAACGGTAGAGCAACAATTAATAAAGATCAAGGATTGCCAGCAGGAACATATTACTACGCTATTGACTACATCAATAGTAGAGGAGAAAGTGTTCAAGAAGCAGGTTATCTATACTTACAAAAACAATAAGCAATGAAAAGATTAGCTTTAGGTCTATTACTGGTATTGTGCTGTATTTTTTCAGAGCGTGGTTTTGCTCAGCAAGATCCGCAGTACACACAGTATATGTACAATCCGTTAGTGATAAACCCAGCGTATGCGGGTAACCGCGGAGTAACTTCTATCTTAGCCCTGCACCGCAGTCAGTGGGTGGGGCTAGACGGAGCTCCCAGAACGCAAAACATTACAGCACATAGTCCCATTGGTTTAGGTAAAGTGGGGCTGGGTTTTAGTATCGTTAATGATGCGCTAGGTCCTGCTCGTGAGACTCATTTTAATACAGACTTTAGCTATACGCTACAAACTAGTCTTGAGGGTAAGCTTAGTTTTGGATTAAAGGGAACACTGCATTTACTAGATGTAGATTTTAGCAGGACAAATCCATTTAATCCTGGAGATCCATTTATTCAAAATATAGATAATAAGCTTTCGCCAAATGTAGGTGTGGGCGTTTTCTATCACGATTCTAATTTCTATGCAGGCTTGTCTGCGCCACAATTGCTTACAACAGCACATTTTGATAGAAGCGGTACACAAACCTCTGAATCATTCGTAGCGTCAGAAAGGATACATTATTACGGTCTTGCTGGTTATGTTTTTGATCTTAATCCAGACCTGAAGTTCAAACCTTCTACCATGGTAAAAATGGTTGCAGGAGCACCGTTGCAAGTAGATGTGAATGTCAACTTTATGTTTTATGAAAAATTCACCCTAGGAGCATCTTACAGATGGAGTGCAGCTCTTAGTGGTTTAGCGGCTTTTCAATTATCAGATTCTATGTTGATAGGGTTTGCTTATGATAGAGAAACTACAGAACTAGGAAACGCGATCTATAATGATGGCACCTATGAAGTTTTCCTAAGGTTTGAATTATTTAAAGAATACAACAGAATGCTTACACCACGATTCTTCTAAAAGAGGATCACACCCCTAAAACTTACCCTGATGAAAAGATTTTTAGCAACTGCTTTACTGGCATTACTGACCCTTAGCTTCACGCAGGCACAAGAGCGTGAGATGCAAAGAGCAAACAAAAAATTTCAGCAATATGCGTTTATAGATTCGCAGCAACTCTATTTGCGTGTAGCAGACGCTGGTTATGAGTCGGCTGATCTATTTGGGAAGTTAGGAGACGCATTTTACTTTAATGCAAAATATGCAAAGGCATCTGAGTGGTATGCTAAGCTAGTAGAGAAATTCCCTAATGAAGTTACGCCTGATCATTACTTCAGATTTGCACAATCTCTGCGCGCAGAAGACAAATATGCGCAGTCTGTTGAGATGATAGACAGATACAATGCCATTGTAAGTGAGGAAGAAAGACTTGTTTATAATGAGACTGCCGTCAAAGAAAATCAAATGCAATTCATCCCTGATAGCTATACCATTAGTAAGCTAGGGATCAATGCAAAAGGTTTTTCAGATTTCTCACCAGCGTTTTATGGTGACGGTCAAATTCTATTCGCTTCAACAAGAGATGAAGGAAGCTTTAGCAAAAAGATTCACGGGTGGAACAAACAACCCTTTCTTGATCTTTATACAGCAGATGTGACTAAAGATTCCATTTTTAATCCGCAGAAGTTAGACGGTAAGATAAATACGCGTTATCATGAGAGCTCTGCGGTTATTTCGCCAGACGGCAACACCATGTATTTTACACGTAACAATTATACAAAAGATGAATACCGAAAAGCAGCTAGCGGAACAAACAAATTAAAACTCTATAAGAGCACAAAAAATGCTAATGGTAAATGGCAGGAAGCGGTAGAATTACCATTTAATAGTGATGAATACACGGTGGCTCATCCCGCTTTAAATGCTGATGGTACGATGCTGTATTTTGCTTCTGATATGCCGGGAAGTTTAGGGCAATCTGATATTTGGTCTGCGGCCATCAATGCAGATGGATCTTATGGCGAACCAGAAAATCTGGGTAATTTGATCAACACGCCGGGTAGAGAGACTTTTCCGTTTATGGCTTCTAATGGTGACCTGTATTTTTCAACTGATGGACGTTCTGGTTTAGGAGGTCTGGATGTTTATGTGCAAGAAGCAGAAACTAATGAGATTCATAATCTAGGTAAACCTATAAACAGCGATAAAGACGATTTTAGTTTTATCGTAGATCAGGATTCAAATACGGGTTATTTTGCTTCAAATCGTGCAAACGATCCTCTGGATGATGACATTTACAGCTTTGTTGTGAATCCTTGTGAGAGCCAACTTATAGTTAAAGTCATAGACAAGGATAGCAGAGAACCTTTGGCGAAAGCCAAAATAGAACTACGCAACACGGCAAACGATCTTTTACAAACTGATGAGACAACCGCACGCGGCGAGTACAATTTTATTGATAAGCCTTGCGGCGAAAACTACTTTGTGAGAGTCATTGCAGAAGGATACAATGTAGAAGAAAAACGCGTGTCATTACCTAGCGATCCTAAGGGAACGACAGTAACCTTTGAGCTGGTTAAAACCGTGACAGAAGTAACACCAGGATACGATATTGCAAAACTGCTGAATCCTATTTTGTTTGATTTTGACAAATCGTACATACGACCAGATGCCGCAGTAGAGTTGGCCAAGGTGATAGAAGTGATGAAAGAATATCCACAGCTTAGAATAGATGTAAGATCGCACACAGATAGTCGCGGGAATGATGCCTACAATATGGCACTTTCGCAGCGTCGTAATGATGCCACCATAAAGTACATTGTTGAAAAAGGCGGTATAGATCCTGACCGACTTACAGGTAGAGGGTATGGAGAATCGCAACTGCTTAACGATTGTGGTAATGGCGCACAGTGCACAGAAGCCGAGCATCAACTCAATAGAAGAAGCGAGTTTATTGTAATGGAATAATTGATAGAAGTTTAATTTTAATTACATTAAGGTATGAAGAACCTATTTGAAAATCCTAAGCTTCTAGAATATCTTGAGCTGCTTCTAGCGCTTATTATCTTAAGTCTTTCGGTCTATGGTATTGGTTTTATTGTGATTACATAAAAACCGCCAGAATAAGCTTCATTATAGTTTTAAATAAGATAAAGTTCCCCAAATATTGTTTTTTTAGATTGTCCGTATCTCTTACACAAAGAGTTACGGACATTTTAATTTTAGGCTAAGTGTATTGTTTATTCTAATACATAAATAACAAAATTTATGACAAGAATTTGACTCATCAAAAATCGCAGATCAAGAGACTTAAAGTCAAATCTTGATGTGTGTCATTTTTTGAGTAGAAAGCCACTATTTTATTTTCTTATACTGTAGAGTTTGTAATATTAGATTGCTTTATAATGAAGCGCAACTAAATCCTTTATTTATTAATTTAATACTAAAAACTATCAATAAATACAAGTACTTTAAAAATAACACCTATTTGCTAAGGTATTTTTAACATTTTGATTTTCAAGGAGCGCCATATGTTTGCATCAGAAATAAAAATTAAAGCCCCAAATAATTTTGATTATGAAAAATGTAAATGCTTACGTAAAAAGATTTTTAATTGTTGCTTGTTTAAGTGTAACTGCTGTAGGATTCTCTCAAAGTAAAGAGTGGAATACACCAGATAGAAATGACAACGGTATTATTGAAGCTCATATCGTAGACCTTGCAGAGAAGTCTCAAGCTGATCTACTTTATGAATTGCCAGAGCACTACGAAGTTTTAGAAAGTGCAGCGTATTACATCATTTTTCCTGAAGCAGTAAAGAATGAAGGTTCTCTTAAAAAGGGAATCCTGTTTAAAGACTACGAACCTTTAAAGGTTGTAGAGGTTAGCCTTGATAATAACGTAGAGGTTGTAAATAACAAGGCGATAATTTTTGATACAGAAGGTGCTTTTGAAGATTTTACTTCATCAGGTCAAAAGTATCAAGTATCAGAGCTTGTATCCCAATAATAATTGTTTTTTATAGATTGTTGATTTAAAGTGTAAATTGGTCAAAAGGCAGGGTAACCTGCCTTTTTTAATTCCAATATGTTAAAGGTTCATGACCTTTTTTAGTTAAAACAGGTGTTTTCACTCGTTTTTACAAGTACGAGAGTTTATAAATTCGTCTTGACCAATTAAGTAAAAGCTTAAGAAGTTTATAATGTGATTTTGATAGTTTCATGAAGTCCTGACAAGGGAAGGATATTAGGGGAATCTAACCCTCGTTGTTTACATGATAAGGTTTACAAATTAACATGGGCTTCAAGAAAACCCCGCATTTTGCGGGGTTTTCTTTTTTTTATGCATTAGGTTTTTTGGCTTAAAGCCAAAAGTCATTCTAAATAACTACAAGAAGCAGAGAAAGTATACGTTAGTTTTCGCGTGAGAACTTAAAAAAGTTAATACAGACTAGTGATAAAGCAATTAAAAGCACTACTGTGCCTGCACCTGCAATAAGAAGGCTACGGTTGCTTAATTCCACGGTATTTATCAAAACTAGTGCTAGAATAACTGTAATAGCCGTTATAGCGCCACCCATTAATCTATGTTTTGCTGTAAACGTAAACTCCGAACCACAATTTTCACACTTAAAGGGTCGATAGCCTACAAGGAAAGCTTTTAATACATTCTTAGAAGAGAGTTTAGTTTTGCACTTTTTACATTCTTGCATCGTTGAATATTTTATACGGTTATGTGTAAGATTTACTAGAGTGTTAAAGTAACCATGTTATAAAAATAATGATATTTCTCTTATTTCAAAATCTCTTTTAGACCAATTTGTCCCAACATGAGCCATACTAAATATGCTCTGCAATCGTTGAGAAAATATAAACTCTCATGATGCCTTACTCGATCATAAAACTGTAATGACCTATGATCTTATAGCTAAACAAACAATCTTCTAAAACCTGTCCGCCGCCTATATTGTGCACTATCATGTTGCGTTTGCCATCTTATGGTCTATTTCTTCTATCCGTGTAGTTTTCGCGGAAGCGTGATAAAAAGGCTTATGACTACAATTTATCCCTTCTCAACCCGTGCCGGGTTTGTTCTAAAGACATAAACAAAGAGCAATGCAAAGATCCCGTACACCACAGTTACTGCGATTGTGATCTCTTTGTGCGTTTCTAAAGCGGGTATCGCTTTTGCGAAAGCCACTGCCCCTATACCAAAATGCATCAGATTAGCAAAGGCTATCGGTCTGTTGTATATACCGCCTATTAAAGTGCCTTTTGCCATCCAGTTTAAAACAGCAAATCCCATATACATCGCACCTATGAGTTTTAAGAACAACAGCGTGATGCTATTGTTTTCAATGTTTAAGTACGTTAATATTTCATCGGGTAAGAATGAGATCAAGATGCCTAGTATTGCTGTGAATATCGCGCTTGATGTCATTAGTACTTTTGTGTTCATGGTTTTTGGTTTAGGGTTTTGGTTAATAAAGTGTGTGAAAGTAATATTTTTAAACATTTTGCTGAGGTGGTCTTAAGCTTGATGAGGCCTAACTTGATCAGCGTTTGCATGCTATGATGCTATTTTATCTGTACGCATTACTGCGAAAAAGTTACAGTCTCAAGCCTGTATTACTTAAAGGATTTAGTTATTTTTAGCGCTTATTTTTAACCAATCTGTGGATGTGTAGTCTCATATTCACACTATTATCAACCTAAATACAACCAATGACAAGAATTAAATTACTCACGATTTGTCTACTCGGTTTGTTGTCTGCTGGTATGTCTGCGCAAGAATGGAGCGCAAAAAAGGCACCACTAATGACCAAGTTTGCAAACGATGTAGATCCAGACAATGTTTTACCAGAATATCCACGACCACAGATGGTGCGTGACGAGTGGATGAACCTTAACGGTCTATGGCAATACCAGCCTGGCACATGGGAGAATGAGCGTTTGCCTAAGGGCGAACTATCAGGAACCATCCTTGTTCCTTTTGCGGTAGAGTCGGCTTTATCTGGGGTTATGGAAAGTCACGAGCGCATCTGGTATCGTCGCAACTTCACTGTTCCTGCAGATTGGAAGGGGCAGCGCTTATTGCTTCACTTTGGTGCGGTAGATTATATGAGCGAAGTGTACATTAACAGTAAACTGGTAGGGAAACACCAGGGTGGTTATGATCCTTTCTCTTTTGATATAACAGAGTATCTTAAGGATGGTGAGCAAACCATTTCAGTGCGTGTGTATGATCCTACTGATAAAGAAGGCTACCCTAGAGGGAAGCAGACTTTAGACCCACAGGGTATTATGTACACATCCGTTACAGGTATATGGCAAACCGTTTGGCTAGAGCCAGTACCAGAACAACGTATTGTAGATTTTAAGATGACTCCAGATATAGATGAGTCTGTGCTTAACCTTCAAGTAAATGCTGCGGGTGGTAAATACTTAACCTATACTGCAGAGGTTAAAGACGGTAATCGTGTAGTGGCAACGGTAGAGAGTTCTCCTATGGCGCCTACAGCGATCAAGATCAAGAATCAGAAGCTTTGGTCTCCTAGTAATCCGTTTCTTTATGATATGACCATTACTTTAAAGAATGGCGATAAGGTTATTGATGTGGTAGATACCTACTTTGGTATGCGTAAGTCTTCATTAGAGTTTGATGGTAAGTTCCATAGACTGTACTTAAATAACGAATTTGTTTTCCAAATGGGGCCGCTTGATCAAGGATACTGGCCTGATGGATTATACACTGCGCCAACAGATGAGGCGTTGCGTTATGATATAGAGATGACAAAGAAGCTAGGTTTTAACATGACCAGAAAGCACATCAAGGTAGAACCAGCTCGCTGGTACTACTGGGCAGATAAACTAGGTCTTATGGTATGGCAAGATATGCCATCGCCTAACTCGTATACCTGGAAGACTCCAGCGCCAGACAAAGAGGCGTTCACTAATGAGTTGATAAGCATGGTAGAGACGCATTATAATGTGCCAAGTATCATCATGTGGGTGATCTTTAATGAAGGGCAAGCACAGCACGATACTAAGAAGTATGTTTCTATAGTAAAAGGGCTTGATAAGTCTAGACTGGTTAACGAGGCTAGTGGTTGGTCTAATAAAGGTGCTGGCGGTGATGTGTATGACCTGCACTCATATCCTCCACCTGTAGCTCCAGAGAGCGTTTATATGGCTACTGCTTGTGGTGAGTATGGCGGGATAGGCTACCAGAAGGATGACCATTTGTGGAATCCAGATGACCTTATGAAATATGTAATGATCGATACTGATGAGGAATACCTTAACATGTACAACGATTTTACTACAATGCTTACCAAGTTCAAAACAAATAACGGACTAAGCGCAGCGGTATATACTGAGATCACAGATGTAGAGATCGAGCTTAACGGTATCATGACCTACGACCGTGTGATGAAGGTAGACCCTAAAGATATCTACAAGTCTAACCAGATGGTGATCAACGAGGAGATGTATGAGTACATCTACGAAGTATTACCTACTGCCGAAGCTTCTAAAAGAACATGGAAGTACACCTTAGATACTCCTGCGGCAGACTGGATGAAGAAGGACTTTAACGACGCTTCCTGGAAAGAAGGTACAGCAGGTTTTGGTTCTGCAGACACACCAGGTGCTCATGTAGGTACTACCTGGAACTCAAACAACATCTGGGTGCGCCAGGAGTTTGAGCTAGGCGATCTGTCTTCTATTGATATGGATAAACTTTTCCTAAGAATACACCATGACGAGGATGCTGAGGTTTATATTAACGGAGTGCTAGCGGCTTCTGTGCCTAGATGGTCTTCAGACTATGTGAACGTGGCTATCTCAGACGCGGCAAAAGACGCGCTTGTACACAACGGTAAGAACACCATCGCTATCTCTTGTAAACAACAAGAAGGTGGGCAATATATTGATGCTGGTTTATCTATCATCAGTCAGGATAAGCCTGTATCAGCAAGCAAACTTAAAAAGGCAGGTATAAAACAGCAGTAATGCTATAATAGCGTTTAAGTTGTTTTGGCTTTCGCCAAAAGAAAAGGGAAATGATCGCACATGCATCGTTTCCCTTTTTTATTGCATTTATTCTTCAACTACTATATCCCGAAGCTTCTTTGCGGGATTACCTGCATAGATCGTATTAGCAGGAACATCTTTTGTCACTACAGATCCAGAAGCAATGATAGCATTGTCACCTATGGTTACTCCACCTATAATGGCACAATGTCCACCAATCCATACATTGTTGCCAATGGTTATGGGTTTTGCAAAACCAGATTTGTGTCTATCTATTGGGTTGATGTTATGTCCTGCAGTGTATATGCCTACGTTAGGTGCTATCAGGCAATTGTCTCCTATGCGAACTTCTACCATATCCAGGATGGTGCAATTAAAGCCTGCGTAAAAATGCTCTCCCACATGAATATTATACCCCAGATCACAATGAAAGTTATGTTCTATAGAGATACCATTACCCACGCTGCCCAATAGCTCAGTCAGCAGTGCAGTTTTAAGCGCTTCATCTTCATATGCTGCATTGTTAAATTGCTGCACCAATTTTCCCGCTCTTATAAAATCCTTTTTTAGGCTTGGGTCGTTTCTTAGATATGTTACTGTTTTCAATGAGTAGTGTGTCTTTATCTCCTTTTGTAAAAGGCTTGAGTATTATTGATGAAATAGTCAGAAATACCATTACTCTTATCTATTTTCATGAAATCTATAATTTTATTCTTGCCCATCACTTGTTCTGCTAATGGTCCTGCTTTAGCCGTTATGGGAGACATATCTCCTTCTACATCAAGTGCAATTATTAAGTGTGGGGGTTGGTTAGAATTATCCGTTTTTATAGTGGCCAAATAGGCAAACTTAACCGCTTGTTCTTTTAGAAAGAGATTAGATAGCGCTTGTGCTAATTCCGTAGGATATTTTGAGGGTTGTCCTAATAAAACCTGAGTGTCTTGTGGTATAGTAACGGCATTAGAGTGCTCAAATATCGAACCATTCAAAAGGCTTTCGATCTCTTGTGGAACTAGTTGTTTTCCATATTCTGAATATGGATTTAGTATAAAGGACGCTCCTTTGGTAAACCCAAAGAGATCTTGGCCTTTTAAAGCCATAATGGGTACTTCCTCTTTTATAACTCCCTTGTCAAAGATTCTATTGGTAGAGGTAAATACAGGTATTTCCCCATTAGCAAACGTCACAAACTCAACATCAGTGCCTGGATCTAAGATCTCGGCACCTTTTTTTGACGCAAGACTTCCGCTTGTTAATACTATCAATTCATTCCACAGTAATTTTGTATAGAATTCATCTCTTGCTGAAACATCTGATGAGGCTTTCATCAAACTCTTTTCTAATTCGTTTTCAGGAAATGTTGAAGTAGTGGTTTTCTTCTTAAAGAGGTCAAATATGCCCATAATCAAATTTATTTCTTTAAACTTAATTCAAATTCCCCACGATCACCGGGTAAGGAGGAAATATAATTACCCATTATTTTAGTGTCGTCTATAACTTTCATACCCGTATATTCTATTTGTTGCCCTGTGTCAAAAACCAAGTAAGCCTGAAGATAATGTGCCAAAAGTGCTTTATGATCCTCTGCAACTATTACAAGCAGTACTAAAACCCCAACTGTAATAACAACCCTCTTGAATATGCTAAGCACTTTTGCGGCCGTTATACCGTCATAAATAGTGCGGACTACATTACTTTTTCTCAAAAGTATAATCACCCGCCTTAAGCGATAGTTTGCCGTTTGCATTGTGTAGCATTAACCCTAACACAGGCATATTATTTACATAGATATACACGTCTGTAGCTACACTAAACCCAAAATTCTCATTACCTACACTCTTTTCTTTCTTCCACGTCCATTTAGCGTTTAGATCAGCTTTAGCAGCATCAACATACGAGATCACCGCAGTAGAATCTTTATTAAGCATAACCGACTTAATGATCTGCTCCTCTGGTTTACGCTCCATTTGCGTTAAAGAAGCCGCAGTGATCTGCCAGGAACCAAACACTTCTTCTTGATGCTTCTCAGGATCATTAGCATCTGCATTACCAGAAAATGTGCATGAGATTAACGCTGTTGCGAAAAGTACTAATAGATATTTTTTAAACATGGTGTGGTTGTTTTTGAGTTATTAGGTTTATTGGGTTGCTGCTAGATTAGATATTTGTTTTAATATGGTTCAAAGATTTTTCTATTGTGATGGGGTTTAATCATTACTTAACACTCCAAATTTCACTAGAAGCATTAAAACAAATTAAATCATCTTTAATAACACCGGATTTAATCAAGTTTTATTGCTTAATATTTCAATATTTTGCTAGATAAAATATTTATGATATTGAGGGATATCATTTTCGTAAGAATAAAACTAAATTAATGAACGACCGTAATTTCTCAAGTCTTTATATACATCAAATGGAGTTGCAGCACTCATGGGAGGAGGATTACTAGTTGAATTGAACATAGAGAAATATTCTAAAAACTTTTTTTTATCCTTACGGTAATCCCATAACCAAATTCCGGACGATGGTTGTGCAGTCCGTTTTAATACTTCATTGAATATATACTGATTAACTTCAAGAATTAAGTTGTTACATATAACATTTATTTGATACAATTTAGCACCATTTAATTCAAGAGGTTTTTCTAGACAATCTTCAATTAGATGCTCACGTAATTTTATCAGATTTTCTATTCCTAGCTTACCGTACCGATGTACTAATATATGTCTTAATTGACATATATCTTGAAATTTATCAGTGGCATCCTTAATATTAGGTTGGTTGAAAATATTCTTTATATCTAAAAAATCTTTTAAAGAAGAATTAATATTTGCATTACTAGCAAATGAAACCCCTTCAAGTAGAGCTTCCGGCATCAACTCTTTAGTATGTAATAGTGCAGCCCCGTATTTTAGATGGTGCTTTTCACAATGTTTAGAAGAGTGATCGTCTAAAATAATTAATTTTCTTATTAATTCTCTAAAATATGACTCTACGGCAGATACGTATCCTAAAAGAATTAAATTATGTAATGTCTGATTAGGGAAACTTGACATCGGGGGAGTTGCGGCAATAGTGATGTCGTAATAATTAAATAACTTATTTAAATCATCTGTTTTTTCAAAATAGTTATCTATTGGTGATTTATCTGGTTCTAAATAATTCTGATCAAAATATGAATCAATTGAGTAAGCTATAGCTGTAGCTTTATTATTTATTGAAGTGTCGAAATTCATTTTATCCTAATAGTTCGTCAACTAAGCCTTGAATCATGTTATATATATTTGAAGATTTAACTTGACCAATTCCTTTGGCCTTTCGTAAATCTGCTGCTGGATTTTGAGACTGTAGTACATCTCCAACAGTTTTAAATTCTGTTTCGTTAAGGATTTTTTGTTTTTGCCATTCAGTCAATGGTAATTGATTAATGGATATTGTTATAAAATAGTCAAATGAAGATTTACCAACTAAAGGTCTTCCACAACTATGACAAAAGTTTTGATCTTCGGTAAGCCTTGCTGTACCACAATTCAAACAAGCGGGTAGGTCCAATTTTATATTGTTTAGTTGAGCGCTGTCTAATAGAGTGCTAAACTTTCTTCTAAGTGGTCTTTTGTTTGGCTTTAATTTTAAAACTTTATGAATGTCTTTTGCGCTAAATCCTCTAGTTGGGCTAAAGGCTCTATTTTTTATTAGAAAAAGATAGTGTGGTGAGTATCTGTTATATGAAACCGTTCCTTCACTCGAACTTCCTTTGTCATACAATAAACCAGCTTCAATTAGTAGTTTAATCATTCTTTTATATTTGAAAGTGTCTTTTTCTTTCTCAATTCCGAATAATATTTCCTTTAACTTACTGTCTTTTTTATTTGCTTTAGTTAGCTCTTCAATTACATTGTCAAAAAGTTTTAATCCAGTCTCAATAATAGATTTGTATTGAGGTAATTTTATTGTTAAGGATAAATACTCCTGTCTTATTAGATTTGAATGTGTATCGAGTACATTATTGAACTTAACCTGTGTTCTATCGCTGTTTTGATTTAAGTAACTTCTAAGCAAAGTCATGAAGGCTCTTGGAATACCGAAGGAAGCAAACTTGAAAATTTCTATAATATCGGGGTCAATTTGAGACTTCAGATTTAAACGAGTTGAAAGGAACTCATCCATGAAATGTGAGAAATTGTCATCTTCTACATCGAGCCACATTTTTACTTCCTCCGCGTCTTGTCCTAAATGAAATCTTGGACCATATTCAGTAGTTCCAGGGTATACTGATGCTTTAGGCGAGATTTTAAATGTTTTTAAGCTCCTAAAAATATCGAAGAATTCAACCATATAGTCAGGAGTGAGAGTTAAAGCAGCATCATCTAATAATAAGATAATCCTTTTCCTCTTAAGTTTTATAGCTAGATTTTCAAGTAAATCAATAATTTTTTTTATCCCTATGTTTAATATTAATTCATTATCATTAGGAATTGCTGTGAATCTTTCTGCTTGTTGAATGAAACTTTGAAGATTCTCCTTCTCAAAAATGCTTTCTTCTGTTAGTAATACGCCTTCTTGATCTAAATCTGATAATAAAGAATAAGTTGAGTCTGCAATTTTTGCTAATACCCATGAATGAAATATCTGAATAGCATTACTTGAGTTGAACAGAAGAGGTTCTAGGTTATAATATTTACCGAAGTTTACATAGACTGCTAAAGGTTTTGATTTATCAATTATACATTGATTATAAGCAAATCTAAATTGGTGAGTTTTTCCTGTTCCTCTAGGTCCTACAATGAGTTTAGCTCCTCTTTCTAAAATCTTTGATTGAACAGATTTAAAGTATTCGTTTGTAACAGTTAGTTGAACTAATTTATGATTTTCTAAAAAATCAGCTCTTTCTTCAAATTCTATTGTGTAATTTTTTTTCAATCTATTTTTTTGATAAATTTAAAACTTTTGGAAGAGAGTATGGCCTTCATTTTTAGTGATAAAACTATAGAGAATTGCTAATTATATTTTTATACACATCATACTTATAAGAAAATAGAAAGCTAATCTTTGAAACTTATGTAAGAATGTTAGCATAATATTATAGGAGTCTATTTGTTTTGGAATAGTGTTCTCAACTAAAATACAACAAAACCGTTATACCTCATACAGATATCCGTAGTTTTTGTTAAAATTTATTGTTGATACTCATATACATACACCCATCAGCCGGTAGTGGGTGAGGGATGTAACCCATCAAGTTTTCTATCCAATATCATCGCATTTGCACCGCAGATGCCATGGGTTTTCTTCGGTTATTTTACGAGAGTGCTCCGAGTTTTCTCCGAGTTTTCTTCGATAAACCCAAGTAAATACGGGCAATCCTCGAAGCATTCTCGAAGGAATGTCGAAGTGAACCCGACGCAATACTGTTTAAAACACTATAAAACAGTTAGTTAAGTGCTTTTATTCTTATTACTGTTGAAATAGCTATTTGTATTACTATTCTTATTCTTATTGTTGGGGGTGGAGACTTACTCGTGCGTAGCACCCCTCAAGTCCCCTCCAGGGGACAATCCCTAGATTAATGAGAGTGCTTAAGGTTTTTGATATAAACACTAATTAAAGAAACCGGCCTACTTTTTACTTCCGTAGTAATTGTTTGTGGACTTTGCCGCGTTGGGCAGAGGAGCGATAGACTAGCGCAGCGGTTTCTATCGTGAATGATAAAAAGTCCGCATTACAATTCAAGGCAGTAAAAATCAGCCTAGCGTTTTTGGTTTCTTTTTTGGGCGATGCAAAAAAGAAAAGACATGAATAGGAGTTTTACTTACTCATACGCAGAACACACCTATTCTTATTGCTATTTGTATTCTTATTCTTATTGTTGGGGGTGGAGACTTACTCGTGCGTAACACCCCTAATGAGCTACGCTCACAGTTTTGAATAGCTGCACGGAACACCCCTAAGGTCCCCTCCAGGGGACAATCCCCTAATTAATCATTTCTACTAAGAACAAAATTTTGAGTATTCCCCCCTTGAGGGGGCAACGGGGGGTGTTCTTCTCACTCGTGCGCAAACATCCCTAAAGTCCCCTCTAGGGGACAATCAGTAAATTAAAGAGAGTACATAAGATGATTAAAGTATACTCTAATCAAGAGATTGAGTTTAGAATATGATAAGAAGTATTCCCCCCTTGAGGGGGGCAACGGGGGGTGTTTTCTCACCGATGCGCAACACCCCTAAAGTTCCTGAAAGGGAACAATCCCATAAATAATAATAACAATAAGAATAGAAATAATAATGGTAATAGCGCAAGCATCCCCACTTCCAGTTTCAATCACTCAGCTTCCAACAACAGAACTTTTGGCGAAAGCCAAAAAACGCTAGTCCAAAATCTCCTTATTCTCCACCACAGTAACCACACTTGGAAATGCAAAGTTAGCATCGCCTTTGCGGTTGATGTTTTGGTAGAGGTTTGCGATAGAACGTTTAAAAACCTTCTTCCCTATTACCTTGCCTTGGTATTTAATGGTGACAGGTTGATCTAGATCGACCATGTTGTCGTTAAGAAATAACTGGATAGTATCGTTTGTCTTCTCTAGTATATTGATCTCGTTGAGGTTTGTGTCATACTCGGCTACAAGGGTTGCTCCATCTTTGATATTGCCCTCTGGCATCCCTAACCAGTAAAAAGCGCTGTGCTTCCTGTTGTCTTGTTTCCACACCACTTTTTGTGGGATAGGGTTGCGGGTATATTGCTGCATCCAGGGTAGAGCAACGGCATCTTTAAGTTTCATCCAGTGGCCCATACCTTCTGGGGTATCCACATTATGGATGTACCCCTCAGGATCGGCGCTTTGTAAAGAATCTAACTTAGCACCCCACTGCTGAGCGATAAGGTTTCTATCATACGCATCGTCTAGCGCACCCACACGAATCACAAAAGGCGTGTTGCGCAGGCTTAGCGGCGAGGCGTCATTAGGGTGACCGGCCATCATAGAAGCCGCCGCCCAGCGATCTGCCATTCTAGGAGCGAGTTGATACACACCATCACCACCAGCAGAATATCCCATAACATATACCTTATTAGGGTTTACATTAAGTTTGATAACCGCCATTTGTATGATGATATTCATAAAGTCATCAATATGGTCTTGATGCCATAGATCCCAGGTATTGGTTGGCGCTCGTGGCGAAAGGTACACACCCTCAAGACCTTCCATAGTAGCATCATATAAGTGCTTCTGGTTCTCATACTGCTGATCATTCATCGCCGCGGTTGTGCCACCACCGCCATGCATGGAGATAAACAGACTGCGTCCATCTGCAGGTTCCTCGCCAAAGATATTGTAGTAAAAAGGCATGGTATGGTTATCAACTTTCAGCTGGCGATCGTCCCACTGCTTTTCATACTGAGTACGCATTCTAGATTGTTTGTCAGCAAGTAGGAGTGCAGCCGCCTGTTCCGCCTGACTTCTGGTAAGTGGTGCTTTGGCAAAATATAAGTCAGTTAGCGGAGTGCGATCCTTAGGTGCTGCATCTAGCCAGTGATTTAAATACTTAAATATCTCTGCGTCAGTATTTTTATTAACATTGATGCATCCATGCAAAGCAAGAGCTACACAAAGCAAAAGTAGCGCTGTAATACCTTTAGTGATCTTCATTCTAGAATTGTTATATAAGGGAATTTATAGGATAGTAAAGTTTAAAGAACAAACCTAAGGCAGTTGCAGGAAAAATCAAGGGATAGGAGGGAGTTTTATTGCTATGGCTATTCTTATACCTATTTGTATTCTTATTGCTATTACTATTTTTATTATTCAGGGTGGAGATTTACTCGTGCGCAACACTCCTTTTGTACTAATTGAATTGTTAATGAGAACTCTAATTAAAGAAACCGGCCTACTTTTAAATTTTGTAGCAATTGCGGAAAAGCTTTGCAGGGCTGGTTGTGGAGCATGGAACTAGTGAAACGGTTTTCCATGCGCATGATAAAAAGCTTTTTCAGCAATTCAAGAAATTTAAAATAAGCCTAGACTTTTTTGTTTAGCTCACGCGTGTATATGGCATAAGTGTTCGTGAATCTCCTAAAGTCGATTTCTTTTTTGGGCGATGCAAAAAAGAATAGACATAAAGAGAAGTTCTGCTTATTCATGCGCAGAACACACCTATTCTTATTGCTATTTGTATTAATATTCTAATTCTTATTGTTAGGGGAGGAGGCTTACTCGCACGCTAACACCCCTCAAGTCCCCTCTAGGGGACAATCCATAGATTAATAAGAGTGCTTTAGATTTTTGAATTAAGCTCTAATCATGAGATTGAGTTTAGAATATGATTAGAAGTATTCCCCCCTTGAGGGGGGCTACGGGGGGTGTTTTCTCACTGATGCGTTAACACCCCTAATGAGCTACGCTCGCAGTTTTGAATAGCTGCACGCAAACACCCCCTCAAGTCCCATTTCGACAGGCTCAATGCACCGCCTCAAGGGGACAAGCGTATAAATAATAATAACAATAAGAATAGAAATACTAATAATTCCCCTTTTGGCGTAAGCCAAAAAACCCTAATCCAAAACCTCTAGCTCAATATCCTTCCACTTCACTTTTATACTGCCGCCGTCGTGGATCTGTAGGGCGATGCCGCCTTCGCCTTTGCCTATTTTGGCATCTGTAAGAGTAACCATCTCATGACCGTTAAGCCAAGATGTAACTGTGTCGCCATCTACTTTGATCTTCATGGTATTCCACGCACCCATGTTGAGGTATTTATCTTTCTCAGGATCGGGTTTTATAAGCCAGCCGCGTCCGTAGGATTCATAAATACCGCCGGTGTCATGACCCGGGGGAGCTACTTCTACCTGCCAGCCGCTTACTTTAGTGCCATCTACAGTAGAGCGTATGAACACGCCGCTGTTACCATCTGCTTCCTGTTTGAATTTAAGGGTGAGAATAAAGTTCTTATAATGCGCATCAGTGCCCAGGTAGCCATAAGCCGCATCTTCACCACTCTCACAGATAAGCAAGCCATCTTCTACATACCATTTTTCAGTACCGTAGATCGTCCACCCATCTAGGTTCTTGCCGTTAAAGAGTTGTTGTTTTTGGCTGTAGCCAAAAAGTGTACACAGTAATACCAGTGGGATAAGAAGCTTCTTCATGAGATGATGTATAAATGGTTGATTATCATCATGAATTTAGTCTTTTTATGCCGTATGGCAAAACGATTGTATTTACCGCTTTAATGTAAAATGCCCACTGAAACTACGCCCGTCTTCAAACTCTGCCCTAAACCAGTAATCTTCTGAGGGTAGTACTTTGCCGTTAAAGGTACCATTCCATCCTGCTGAGAGGACATTCATTTGCTTAAGCAACTTACCATAACGGTCAAAAATATAAAGTTGGGTTTTGCTTTCGGCGGCGGTAGCGCCTTTAAGATTCCAAGTGTCGTTAAAGCCATCGCCATTAGGCGTGAAGAATTCCGGGAAGCCCAAAACAGAAACCTGCCTAGTCACTGTACCACAACCATCTTTATCGCTCACGATAAGATCATACAATCCTGGCGGTACATTCTCAAACACCGGTTCATCCTGAAAGAAGCCACCGTCTAGTGAGTATTCAAAAGTACCATTACCACTAGCGATCACAGTCACAGTATTGTTAGTAGATAGGTCTGATACTTTGATCTCCTCAATAGCGGGTGGACCAGAAATAATGATGCTAAAATCTTGTTCTACCTCGCAACTGGTATTAGAAGCGGCAAAATAAGTGGTCTGTACAAGTTTGTAGTTTCCGGCTACGGTAAAGAAATAGGATGGATCACCAGATAATGCTTCCAGAGCATTATTGTCTGCCACGCGATACCAGGCGTAGTAGGAAGCGTTTGAGTTTGCGGTTAGTTCGATACCGGTTTCACTCTCACATAAGTAATAAGCATCTTGCAGATCAATAGGGTAAGGCTCAGTAACAATAAGCGATATCGTTTCAACAAATGCACACTGATTATTGTTCTCTATCCTGGCATAAATAGTCGTAGTGCCGGTAGTGATAGTAGGTAGGGATAAAGCGTTATCTTCAGTATACGCATCATCTGTAGTATCGTAGAAGCTAGCGTCCATTCCGGCATACCTGTCATTTGCCAATGCTTGCAGGTCAAAAGTCCCAACAGGTTGTGCCTCGCCCTCAATAGCACATGAATAAATGGTATGCGTGTTCACCATAGGTGAAGCCGCAACATTAAGATGCACAGTTATATCTTTGTCACAGCTTGCGGCAGTGGTGAGACGCGCAAAAATATCTTCATTAATAGGAGTAGTATTGCGATAGGACGTAGGGTTTGCGATGGCATTACCAGTATTAAGATCTGCGGCAGTGGCATAGAACTGTACACTAAGGTCAGCATCCACAGCAATTATCTCTGGTAACAATTCCTCAAGGTCAAAGGTGGCGATACCGTCTTGTGCAGTTGCTGCCGACTCTAGATCAAGATCACATTGGGTAAG
The DNA here is from genome assembly GCF_055391795.1 of Leeuwenhoekiella obamensis. Classification (NCBI taxonomy): domain Bacteria; kingdom Pseudomonadati; phylum Bacteroidota; class Flavobacteriia; order Flavobacteriales; family Flavobacteriaceae; genus Leeuwenhoekiella; species Leeuwenhoekiella obamensis. The sequence goes on from NZ_AP029251.1 coordinate 3,794,390, forward strand.
TGTGAGTTCGTCAATAGCAGGCAAAGGATTCACAATGAGTTGTACGGTAGTGATTTTGGCGCAAGCCACATTAGGAGTTTCTGCCAGTACATAAATAGTCTGTGGATTGGAAGTATTCGTATAATCTCCTGTGAGTGGCGCATTGTGCGCAATGGCATCTTGCTCAGAGGCGAAAAGGGTGATCACTGGAACAATAGAGGGATTGTTGGTTTGTACTTTTTGCGAAAGCATAGCTCTATAGGCATCCAGATCAAAGCTAGTGAAACCATCAGAATCATCGCCGTCTAAACCTGCATCACAAAGGGTATAATCATCAAGATCGCTAAGATCAACATCTACAAAGTTTGACGTAACCACCACATCATCGGAAGCCGTACAGCCGTTAGCGCTGTCTGTTACTGTGAGCGTATAGGTTCCTGGTAAACTGATCTCTGGCGTGGCAGTGTCTGCACCCGCAAGGATGCTGCCGTCTGTGGTTGTCCAACTATACGATAGTGCTGCATTGCCTACCGAGTTGCTGCCATCAAGAAACAGACTGCTATCGTTACAGGTCATGCTGAGGTCTGCACCTGCATCTGCGGTGGGTCTATTAATAATGATCTGAAAAGAGGCGGTCTCATAGCAGTTGTAATTGGCTTTATTCACCATACGGACATACAGGGTGTTCTCAGGTTCATTGCTTTCAAACTGCAGATCAAGCGGATTAGTGTTTTGATCAGCATCCTGCTCCGTGATATGAAAGGTTACCACATGGTCATCAGGGTTAGCTCCGTTAAGTGCTTCTGCCGCGGCGATGCTAAGATCAAAGATCTCAATACCATCACCATTAGCATCACAAACTTCTAAAGGATTAATGGTTCCTATTACTGGAGCAGGAGTCGTCTCAATATTCACTTTAATGCGTAGCGGAGAGCAGGCGTTGTCTATAAAATATTCATACTCACCATCAGCATCTACACCAGACTCAAACATATCTGTGCCGCTAGCAAAAGCTGGTGTCCATGTACCACCAGAAAGAGGAGAGCCTGGTATTTCTTCTAGGATGTTTACAGGGCCTTCATTCTCACAGACCTTAACCTCTGCCTTTTGACCTTCAAAACCAAAGCCAGTATAATATCCCCCGAAGCCTGCTTCTCCGTTATATCCAAAAAGCCCAACAGATAATGGTGCCGTTGAACTCACCTTAACATTACCACTAAGACCACTGATGACGCGTACTTCCCAGTCAGGAAAACCCGGGATAGCACTTATTGAAACAGAGTTAGCCCCCGGCGAAGTTGTAACTGTCGCACCTTTACGGGTGATGGCAAGTACTTTACCCTCATAGTCTGTATTACCTATTTTGTCAATGTCTGCAATAAGATCCACCTCAGTAAGTAAAAGGCAATTTACAGGTGGTAAGAAGTTCATACCCGGTGTGGTATTACTTCCGTTGCCCGCAATGGGTTGGTAAACATAAGCAGGCACAGAAGTATTGATATACATGGTGCGCTGATTGCTGCCTTGATAGTAACTATTAGGAATTAAATAATGATCACCAGCGGTAAGAGTAGCTACAGGAGTAGGGTTACCATTAAGGTATATAGCAGTATTGTCTTGATGCGCTACTACTAGTGGGCGCTCATTAGTACTATTCCCGCCACCTTCAATAGCTACATAATCTTGCCCGATGAGGCTGCTAGGTACGATCTGATCTATAGCAAAATCCTGACCGTTAGGAGACATGCCACCCATGGCATTACCTGTGTTAACCGTTACAGGTTTGTCTGCAGTTACATGCGCACCGATAAAGCCATCCCTGTTTGCCGCAACATCAGCGTAGCCAGAAACAGTGTAGGTTTCACCTGCATTAAGGGTAACGCTTAGTTGATCTGAAGTGTCCCCATTTGCAAAGGTGACGCCGGTATTATAATCGCTAAATTGAACAGTGGTATTATCCTCAGTAGCCATAACACTTGCATAAAAATTACGCATATAATTCTCCCCACCATTAGGAATACTCCCTAGTCTAAAGTCTGTTCCCAGCGATAGGCTACTCTTTGAAGTAAGATAACCGGCCTGCTTTTGTGAGCGCACCCTAAAACTCACATAAAAGGGTTGTGAACCTTCAAGTATAAGACCCTTGTTTTGCTGAGGTGTTAAGACCTCGGCTTGAGATACGAACATCACAGAAGGTTGACCATTACCCACATACACTCGGGCAGGATTACCTCTCGATATCGTTATCGGCGAATTGTCTAATGCGTTACCTGCACCATCTGTGATAACCACAGTAAATGGATTGACAATAGGAGTAGAGAGATACACATAATGATCTTCTACCTCTTCAGGAGCGCGAGAGTGTATGGGCGAGATCCAGTGTTTAGTCCCCAGCTGGGCGAACGCGTTTACAGACGCGATAAACGCCAGGAGTACTAAGTATTTTTTCATTGGGTGGGTTACTAGTATAAAACGCATCAATTTAGCGTATTAATAATCAACAGGCAATAACAAAGTTTTAACGTTTTAGTAAGTGGCTTATGGGAGGTTTTTTGGCTTAAAGCCAAAAGAAGAAAAACAAAAAACCCGCTACTGTAGCGGGTTTTTAAAACAATCTAACACATCTTAAGAATTACTCAGCATAGCGTATGGGCGCTAAGTCTTGCAATTCTTCTTTTGTAAATATTCTGGATTTGATCACAAATCTGACGCCCAGGGGTATCTCTAAAGAGAAACTGCTGCCACGACCGGTTGTCACGTCTACAGTGAGTGCTGTATGTTTCCAGTACTCAAACTGATCTTTAGACATGTAGAACGCACAGTCACATATTTCCCCAAGCAAAACATCGGTTTCGTTGATCAAAAGGTCACCTATGGGAAAACACATGGGGGATGAGCCATCGCAGCATCCGCCGCTCTGGTGAAACATCAATTTGCCATGACGTTCTATTAACTGGTCTATGATCTTTGCAGCAGTTTCAGTAACAGTTATACGGGGTGTCATTTGTGGTATTGTTTTTTAAAAGAATCCTAGTGCATTCTTATCATAAGAGATAAGCATGTTCTTTGTTTGTCTATAATGATCTAGCATCATCTTGTGGTTCTCACGGCCTATACCAGATTTCTTGTATCCACCAAAGGGCGCATGCGCAGGATAATTGTGATAATTGTTTACCCACACTCTACCGGCTTTGATCTCACGAGACATCTTGTAGGCTTCGTGCATATCGCGCGTCCATACGCCAGCACCCAGACCATACAAAGTATCGTTAGCGATCTCTAGCGCATCATCAAAGTCTTTGAACTTGGTTACACACACCACGGGACCAAAGATCTCTTCCTGAAATACACGCATCTTGTTATTACCCTCTAAGATGGTAGGCTGAATGTAATAACCGCCATCAAGACCTTCATTGTATGCAGCCTTACCACCAGCAAGTACTTTACAACCTTCATCCTTACCTATCTCTATATAATTTAAGATCTTCTCGTATTGATCGTTAGAAGCCTGTGCTCCCATCATTGTGTTAGGGTCAAGTGGATGCCCAAGTTTAATAGCGTTAGTACGCTCTATTACTTTTTCCATGAACTTGTCATAGATGCTTTCATGCACAAGCATGCGCGAAGGACAAGTACATACTTCCCCTTGATTAAGAGCAAACATCACCGCACCTTCTATTGCTTTATTCAGGAACTCATCATCTGCATCCATCACGCTAGGGAAAAACACGTTTGGAGATTTACCGCCTAGCTCAAGGGTAACTGGGATGATATTCTTTGAGGCATATTGCATGATGAGTTGGCCAGTAGTGGTCTCACCTGTAAATGCCACTTTGTTAATACGTGAACTAGAAGCTAACGGTTTACCTGCTTCTACCCCAAAGCCATTGATAACATTAAGTACACCAGCAGGGAGGATATCTTCAATAAGCTCTAGAAGGATAAGGATACCCACAGGCGTTTGCTCTGCAGGTTTAAGCACCACGCAGTTACCTGCTGCAAGAGCAGGAGCAAGCTTCCATGCTGCCATAAGTATAGGGAAGTTCCACGGGATGATCTGCCCCACAACTCCTAGAGGCTCATTAATATTAAGGCTTACGGTGTTTGCGTCTAGTTCACTAGCGCTACCTTCTTCAGCACGTATCACACCAGCAAAATATCTAAAGTGATCTATAGCCAGTGGCATATCTGCAGCTCTAGTTTCTCTAATGGCTTTACCGTTGTCCCAAGTTTCTGCACGTGCAAGAACTTCAAGATTAGCCTCCATACGGTCTGCGATCTTAAGGAGCATATTACTACGCTCAGTAGCTGAGGTTTTGTTCCATGTCTTTGCAGCTTCCCATGCGGCATCTAGTGCTTTTTCTACATCCTCACTGGTAGATCGTGGTATCTTAGTAAAGCTCTGGCCGTCTACAGGAGATATGTTGTCAAAATATTCTCCTTTTGTAGGCGCTACCCATTTACCACCTATGAAGTTCTCATATTGGTTTTTAAACTTTGGCTTTTCAATAGCCTGCTTTTCTGTGGTCTTAACATCGCTCATGATATGAAGGTTTAAGAATTATTAAACGGTTATTTTCTGGTTGTTTTCGCTACAGCGAAAACGTTATCTTAAAAGTATATAGAGTAGGAGTGATAGTATTGAACAATACTATCAACTACATGAACAATCCTAGCGTAAGGTGTTAATTTAATAGCAGTTAGATGCATAATTAACTTTATCATTAAAATATAATTGTATATTTAAAAGGAATAATAAAGTTCTATGCTTCTTTCTGAATCGTATTATAAAGGGCGCAAGCTTGAAAACCTGGTTGAAAACAAGACCTCCTATACTTTAGATAAGGCGGCGCTGCACGTTTTTGAAACCCATACTACGGCTGAGAGCGTGCAGTTGGCCTTTGATCAACCGGTGCTTGCCAGTATGCTTACGGGTAAAAAGATCATGCATTTAAGAGATCATGAGTCTTTTAACTTCCTGCCGGGTGAGTCGCTCATATTACCGTCTAACGAGTTGATGTGTATTGATTTTCCTGAGGCGAAAGAATCTACACCTACGCAATGCCTTGCGATGGCGATAGATGAGCAGTTGATAAAGCAGACCATCACTTTTATGAACGAGTCGCTGCCCAAGGCAGATAGACAAGAGTGGACGATGATGGACTATAACTTTCACTTCACACACGATCCTGGTATCTATCAGATCTTAAAGCGACTACTTTTTCTTTTTACAGAAAATCACGCCTCTAAGGATTACTTTGTAGATAATATGTTGCGCGAACTTATCATCAGGATATTGCAGGCAAACAACCGTAAGATCTTGAGCAGTCCTACCGCAGGAAAGGTTTCAGACAATAGGATCAAACATGCGGTGCGCTATATACGCGAGAATCTTAGCAGTGCGCTATCTGTAGACGATCTTAGCCAAAAGGCATGTATGAGTCCGTCGCATTTTTACCGCACTTTTAAGAACGAGATGGGAATGTCGCCGGTAGATTTTATCAATGATGAGCGCATACGTCTTGCTACCAGATTGCTTATGGATCCACGTCGCAAGATCAAAGAAGTGTTTATGGAGTGTGGTTTTGAGAGTCGTTCTTACTTCAACAGGGTATTCAAGAAAAAAACCGAATTGTCGCCTAGAGAATTTCAGGAGCGGTATTGATATTTCGCTGCAGCGAAAAGCATAAAAACACAAACGCCCGTCTTAAGAAAGACGGGCGTTATTTGTATGAACCAGTTGGGAGGTTATTCCGCGTAAGCGTGTTTATACTCCTGACCCGTTAAGATCTTAAGCATATCGCTTTCTAGGCTGATGATAGGATATTCTACAATGCGACCCAGTTCTTTGCCGTTCTTTTTAAAGATAATGGTAGGCACGTTTGTGATATTAAGTCCTTCTTCAAGACCGTTTGGCGTGTTTTTAGCACGAGTAACGGTGATGAGGTCTACTTTCTTAGTATAGTCTGCAGCATCAAGTATCTTAAAGAAACGAGGAGTCTCTCTTTTACTATCGCCACACCAAGTCCCCATAAAGAGTTGGATATCCACACCCTTAAGGTTTTTCTTGATCTCATCTATCTTACTCTCATCTACACGATAAGACGCGAACATAGGTTTGTACCATTCTTCAAACACAGGATTGTCTTCAAGGTCTCGGCGCTCTACCTGACCTACAAGAATACCATCTTCATTAGTTTGAGCAAATGGCTTGTCTGATGCTGTATTTACCGTAGACTGACTTTTGCAGCTCACTAGAGCAATGCTCATCGCCAGAAAGAGATATACATATTTCATAGTTCTGTTTTTTATTATACTAATGGATTTTGATCCATTTCCTTAGGTTGATCAACGCCTAAGATCTTTAAGATCGTTGGTGCGATGTCTCCTAGAATTCCGTTTTCTACTTGCTTACGGTCTGGGTCAACAAGGATGATAGGCACAGGATTAGTAGTGTGTGCTGTGTTAGGCGTGCCGTCTTCATTCTTCATAGTCTCACAGTTACCATGATCTGCGATCACGATAGTGCTATAACCATGTTCAAGACCTGTGGTGATCACATCATTTGCGCAGGCATCTACAGTCTCACAGGCTTTGATAGCGGCTTCAACAACACCGGTGTGTCCTACCATATCAGGGTTAGCGAAGTTTAGACAAACAAAGTCGGCTTCTTCTGTTTTAAGTTCTGCAACGATCTTATCACGCACTTCATAAGCGCTCATTTCTGGTTGAAGATCATAAGTAGCTACATTAGGCGACTTAGCGATGATTCTCTTTTCACCTTCAAAAGGTTCTTCACGCCCTCCAGAAAAGAAGAAAGTTACGTGTGGATATTTTTCAGTTTCTGCGATACGTATCTGTTTGCGACCAGCAGCGCTAACTACCTCGCCCAGTGTATTCACAATATTTTCTTCTTCATAAACCACGTGTACATTTTTAAATGTCTCATCATAAGTGGTCATGGTTACATAATGAAGATCAAGCTTCTTAGTGTCTTGCTCTGGGAAATTTTCCTGAGATAACATCTTAGTCAACTCTCTACCACGGTCTGTTCTAAAGTTAAAGAACAACACAACATCACCTTCTTTTACCGTAGCTACGGGAGCGTCATTCTCTGTAACGATGATAGGTTTCAAGAATTCATCTGTTACACCATCTTCATAACTTTGCTTAATAGCAGCAACGGGATCTTCAGTTTTAGCGCCTTCGCCTTTTACGATAGCATCATAGGCTAATTTTACACGTTCCCAACGGTTGTCACGGTCCATCGCGTAGTAACGACCAGTAACAGAAGCTAACTTCGCACCATGATCTTTGGCGTAAGCCTCAATATCTTCAATAAATCCAGCACCCGATTTAGGGTCTACATCACGACCGTCGCTAAAGCCATGCACAAAAACATCTTCTACGCCAGCTTCTTCTGCAGCAGAGATCAAGCCTTTTGCGTGAGTAACATGCGCATGCACACCACCATCTGAAAGTAGACCAAGCAGGTGAACCGCTTTGCCGTTTTTCTTGGCATAGTCAAAGGCAGCAGTGATAGCCGGCATACTTTTTAAAGTATCTTCTTTGATCGCTTTATTGATCTTGGCAAGGTTTTGATACACGATGCGACCAGCGCCCAGGTTCATGTGACCTACTTCGCTGTTACCCATTTGTCCATCAGGAAGACCTACGTTTTCGCCGTCAGTGCGCAGTTGTGCGTTAGGGTATTTCTCAAAAAGAGAGTCAATAAAAGGTGTATTTGCAAGATCTGGTGCAGAGACGGTTTTATCTGGAGCAAAACCCCAACCGTCAAGAATCATAAGAATTACTTTATTATTCATGTCAATTATTTAGTGTTGTAAAGATACAATCGCTTTCGCGAAAAGTATAATGATCACCGCGATTAATAGTAGGTATGACGCTTATAAAGTGCTAAGCAGCTTCACGGTATTTCTCGATAGATTCTTTAATATGTTCAATGCGATTGTCAGGATCTGGATGCGTACTTTGAAATTCTGGCACATTGCTATTTCCTGCAGCAGCCTTAAGGATCTGCATCACCCTGATCATCTCTTCAGGATTGTAACCTGCCTTGAGCATGAAGCGTACGCCAAGGTCATCACTTTCTAGTTCGTCACCACGGCCATTTTTGAGTAAAGTGCTTTGTGCAAAGACACCAACCTCTCTACCAGCACCTGCGCCTACTTCGGCACCACTTGAGATCGTTTGCCAAAGCTCAGTCTCTGCAATACGCTCTGCCGAATGCCTGCCGATCACATGACCTATCTCGTGCCCCAGCACTCCGGCCAATTGATCTTCGTTATCCAATTTTGAGAAAAGTGCATAGGTGATAAATATCTGTCCGCCGGGTAATGCAAATGCATTAATGGTATTAGGGTCTGCCAGAAGATGAAAGTCGTATTCATATTCTGTTTCGCTAGCTACTGTGTATTGAACTAACTTACGACCTACTTGATCTACTAAGGTTTGCATATCATCATCAGAATACATACCGCCATATTCTTGAATCATCTGCGGCGCGTTTTGTAAACCTATGGCTATTTCCTGTTCTGCAGTCATGCCGATGGCCTGTGTTTTTCCTGTATACGGATTCTCTTCACGGCTGCCATAGTATTTTATAACACCAAAGATCACGATCGCCGCACCGATGAGCAGTCTTATTTTAGAATTGCCGCGTAGTCTCATAGTTTTAAAAGGTTAGGTTAGTAGATCTGGATTTATGTCTAGAATATTTTCACTGCGATATTTTTCAATAAAGGCAGGAGTAAAGTGATCGCTGCCCATAAGTTTTTGCTCTTGTAGCACTTCGGCAACGTCTAGTTTTTTGTAGTCTGTGAGGTATTTTCGCGAAAGCGGAGCATAACTATAATGCCATGGTTCATATTTAAAACCCTTGCGGTGATAGTTGTCTGTGTACACAAGATAGAAGTCATATTCTTCGCTATGCGCTTCCATCCACGCTTTGAATTTGCAATACGGTCCTGTGCCGTGGAATTTTGAAGGTACAAGCAGATCGCCACTATTTTTACCGTTAGCATCTACAATATCAACGTCTGTACCCCAGTGATGACGCGAAGTTCCTGGGATGGTGCTGTACTCAATAATACGATCAATGACCTGTTGTGGTGTGTCACCTTCTGCAGTGAAAGCTTTGTATTTGCGTTCCCAGATGCGGTTTTGATGTGCATAACTGCGATAACTGCTCACTACTTGAAAGTTGATACCATCCTTTGCGGCTGCTGCTCGCATATTGTCAAAAGCCTCAGCAGCTTCTGGTCTTAAGCGGTAGCCATACTTTTCTACAAATTCAGGATTTCCTTTTCCTATGAGTTCTGCACTTGAGATTTGTTCTTGACCTAAACTTAATGCTGGCGCAAGGCTCAAAGCTGTGGCAGATAGGGCTGTGGTTTTTATAAAAGAACGTCTTTTCATGCGTTTATTTTTCTATGCATTACAAAATGCGGTCCTATTCCTGGGATGTCAAACTCTTCGCCATGAATGGCAAATCCTTGTCTTTTGTAAAACGGTACAGCGATCTCGCGTGCGTTACACCATAAGGTTTCGTATTTTTTTTCTTTGGCTATAGCCAAAGCATGGTCTGCCAATATCGCACCAAGACCTTTTTTTTGAAAGTTAGTTAGCACTGCCATGCCGCGTAATTGCAGTTGGTTGCCTGTAAAATCTGGATGTTCATTTTTCATAAATGTAGAAACACCTATGAGTTGCTCTCCTGAAAAAAGCCCCAAATGAAAAGTATCTGCAGCATCATCGCCGGTAAAAACACAAGTTTCTATAGGTTTACCCGCACGCAAAACAGGATGTCTTACTGGGTAAGTTTCTTGTGCGGTAATAGTTTTAACGGTGTAAACTGGGTCTTGTTTAGGGGTTTTTCCAGTTGGTGTGTTGTTGTGCATCTTGTCCTTAATATGTATAGACTAAAGAATGTTTGATGACTTTTGGCGAAAGCCAGATAAAGATCATCTTGTTTTTAAGCTCTAACGTCCGCGTATTCTGGGTGTTGATCAAACTTGATCTCTGCATACGGGCAAAGCGGGATAACTTTAATATTATTAGCCCTTGCAAAATCTACCGTGTGCGCCACAAGTTTAGCGGCAAGACCTTGTCCTTCTAGTTCGCGTTTAGTCTCTGTATGATCTATGGTGATGGTGTTTTTATCATTGATAGAATAGGTGAGTTGAGAGATCACACCCTCTTCACTCTCCATGAGAAATATCCCGCGGTTGTCGTTTTCTTTGTGTTGAATTGTATATTCCATACTATTTAAGATATATGGTTCTTTTTGTAAAATAGTAAAAGTAGGGGTAAACCCAGTTTTACGGCTTTCCTTATAGAATATCTTAACAAGATGTTGGGTTGCGTTTAATCAATATTGACTTCTACGCCAGCTGCTAATTCATAAGGCGATCTATTTTGAGTAAAGATCCTGGCAGAATGTTCACCTTGCAACATGATCTTGTCGTCATTAACCAGAAGCCAACTCCCTTCGCGCAGCCCAACAACCGGTACGGTGTTATGAACGTGATATTCCTTAATACGCGTTTCTCTGGTTTCGCCCATGTGCTCGCTGTCTTTTAAAGGATCTTGATAATGCGCATTGATATTAAAGGGAATTGCGCCCAGTGTTTTAAAGCTTGGTGGATAAACGATAGGCATATCGTTTGTGTTTTGCATCGTCACACCGGCAAGATTACTACCTGCACTTGTACCTAAATACGGAGTACCATTAAAGATCTTTTCGCGTAGCGCTTCCATTAAATTGTGTTGGTATATGGTTTTCACCAAAAGGAATGTATTGCCACCGCCAGTAAAAATACCTTGGGCCGCTGCTAAACTTGCTGCAGGATCATCATTTTCATGAATGCCTACTACTTTGATATTGATCTTGGCGAAAGCCTGCTTAGCTTTTGCAGTATAGTCATCATAGCTAATCCCGCCTGGCATCGCATACGGTATGAAGGTAACAGTGTCAACTCCCGCATAGAAATTCTTAAGGTGTGGAAGTAAGTAATGCAGGTATTCTTCTCCAAATAGGGTAGAGGTAGAAGCAAGCAAAAGATTTTTCATAGATTTTATTTTAGCCTAAAGCTACATCTTTTTATATGCTGCCACAAAATGTGTCTATATAGATGGAGCAAATCCCGCGTTGTGAAAATTTTTCACTCAATATATAAGAAGGTTTTTACAAGTAATATGGTCTAGCTAGAAGAATCACGTCATTATATTGCTCAAAACATTAATAGAAATGCGCAGCCTTTTAAAAGATTCTTTATGCCGAGAAGAAAATGTGTTTTGTTTATTTGGCTTTCGCCAAAAGTGGACATTTGCCTTTGCTGTATTCTAAACGTAAATTCGGTTTTGTTAAGAATAGCTTAAAGCGATTTAGTGTTATGTGAGATTGTATAGCTTGAAAGTGCACATTTCACGAGAATATGTGTGATTTCTTAACGAATCTAAATTCCTTTTAGAAGCTGAAGAACTTAAGATTTTCTTGAAGAATTTATGATTGTAATAGATTGTTTTAAAGCGGTTTGTGAATTAATTTCAAAATACTGAAAATAACACTTGGTGAAGTCAAAAACCGATGTATCTTTGCGCTCCCATTACAACAACTGGTGGTGATGGAAGTTCTTAAAAGTAGTGTTAAAATAGAGTTCTTTTAAACCTTAAATTTTTTCTAAGAAAAAGGTTGTGGGTTGTGAAAA